>NZ_CP034353.1:4800000-8082236 GCF_003950055.1 Streptomyces sp. KPB2 | reverse complement strand
GGGCCCGCTCGAGCGTGGTGCCTGTTCACCCATCGGCAGGGACCCGTCAGGTGCGGCCCACTCCCCTGCCCGTCGAAGGGACGGTCGCATCCGGGCCGTGTGACATGGGTTCCCGCCACGGGACCATCCAAGGGCCGACGGTGCCGGATGAGGCGACGGTTACCGCAGGCCGGTGGCGCCCTTGGACCAGGTAGCGCCAGCCCGCCTGGCCTAAGGCGGAAACGCTGCACGGCGGGCGGGGCTGTCGCCAGGCGGCTGCGTGTCGCTGTCGTCGCAAAGAATCGGGAGGTGAAGCCTGATGTCGTTGCCGCCACCGCCGGTCGGCGTCATGCAGGCCATGCCGCTGCAAGGCGAGATGACCGCCTCGCGGCGCAGCTACGGTCAGGCCTGCACTGACCTACTCCGCGCCGTGATGGGGCAGCGCTTTCCCGAACTGGGCAGCGTGCGCTGGGGCAACCACGCCCGGGAAGCGAAGTGCTCGTCAACGGCCCAGCTATGGCCAGGCTGGCCGTCTTCCCGGGCTGCCGCAGGTGCCGCACGACCGGCTTCCCGCCCTGCGGTCGCCCGACGGCTACCTGCCGCGCATCACACGCATCTACCTGGCATGGGGCGCGCCCAGACGTCCGTGGATCACCCCAGGCGCGCTCGGCCCCGCAACGCTGTGCGTCGTGAGGAGAGCTCGATCCAAGGCCACGCCTGCACCCGCTGGTGCGGCAGCCAGCCAGCGTCTTCCCCACAGCTCCTCGGAGACGGAATCCTGTGAACAATTACCCGCCCCGCCACGCAGCAGGCGCTCCGGCCTGTGTCCGACTGGTGTCCCAGCCCGGGGCGCACGGTCGCACCCTGCGAGCCAGTGCCGCCGCCTTGGCACCGGTCCGCTGGGAGTCCACACTGTCCTACCTGACACGCCTGGCGGCAGCGCATCACTGGGAGTTGCCGGAGTTGCTCGCTCAACTGGGCATCCGGGTGGGGTACAGGGCACGGCTCCAGGCCGAAGGCGAGATCTACCTGTCGCCCGGCGCACAGGCGACGGTCGCTTCGTTGACAGGGATCCCCAGCAGCGTCTGCGGCGACTGCTGCCCGCTTGGACGCACACACCACCTAATACGCGGTGGTCGGAGGAGTCCGCAGCCACGGCTATGCGCGTGCCGTTCCGGCTGACCGCCCAGGGCTGCCCACGATGTCTCGCGGCCCGCGTGCACGGCCTTCGGCCTGCCCTGTACCTGCCGTTTCACCACCTCCTGTGCCGCGCACACGGGGTGTGGTCGCTGGGAAAACACACTCTGGCAGGGCAGCCGGTGCCCTACGCCCACGCTGATGTGCGGGCGTTGCGGAGGTAGCCGCCGCCAGCCGGGCGTACCGTCGGCTGCTGCGTCGGCACCCGGGCGACGCGGTGGCACGGCATTCAGCCGGGCCTACTCGGCAGTCGGGTACTGGTGGCTCGATCACGGCAGCTCGGATGCTGTGTGGCGGGCGCGCGCCCAATCTTTGGCTCACGGCCCCGTGAACGCGGAGATGTGGAGAATCCTGGCGCAGGCGGTGCTCATGTACCCCGAGACGGTGAACCTAACGCGTCTGCTGATCCGGCACCACTACGGCGAACCCACACTGCCCGGGGAAGATCCCAGAGCGCGACAGAGGTTGTTCGAGGACAGCGTGCTGGCGCGATGTGCCCGACCGTGGCTGACCCGCCGCTATCTGATACGGAGCAGCAACATCATCTTCCTCAGCCCCGGTATGAGCGTGGCCGCCGACCGTGCCGTCATCCGATCCACCAGCGGGTGCCACGCGATCTGGACGTGCCGGAACTGCAAGTCCTGGCTATGAGGGCCGCCCCGCCAAGGGGCTCATTCGGTGTTGTGGTCCGCCTATTCGCACCGCCTTGAGCAATGCCAGAACGAGCGTTCTCCATGGATGCGCCGATGACCCCGCACCGTGCGGGCCAGCCTCTCTTCCCGTGCGGACCCCGAGGGCACGGGACATGTCAGCTCCCCTCCTAGGCAGCAGCAGGACTGTTTCCGCACCTGTGGCGGATCACTATGCCGCTGCTGCGGCCGGTGCTCGCGCCGCCGAAGGGCGCGCAGGTCCGCTCCGCCGCTCTCCTGGTTATTGCTCGTATTGAGGCTTCGATCACCAGTCCTCTGCCAGGCCAGACCGGCAGTGGCCTTGTGAGCGTTGGCTGTCCGACGTTGCTGGACAACTCGGGAGCCGCGTCGTCAGGTGGTTCCGCGTCCGCTCGGGTAGTGAGCCTCGCGGACCTGCGGGGCGTTTGCCGGCTGGTTAGACGCGGCCTTGAGGAAGTCGTCCAGGGCGGTGGTGCCGAGGTTGAGGACGAAGACTCCGTTGCGGTAGTGCCTAAACCCGATCCGTTCCCACGCCTTGAGACGTGCAGTGATAGCCACGGGCTGGCCTTCCTCGTCGTCCGGATCGTCGGGGCTGGCGGTGAAGGAGGCGGGGTGGTAGGCGATGCCCGGCAGCCCGGCCTGAGGGTGCGGATCGCCCGCGCTGCCAGGACAGGGCCCAGGCCGTGCTTCTGCCAGAAGGGCTGCACTTGGGCACGGGTGAGGAACAGCAGCGCTGGCTCGATCGGCTCGGTGAACTTGTCGAGGTCGTCGCGCAGGTCGTCGGTTGCCGGGTCGATCACGGCTCGGGCCATCGCGCTGAGGAGGCACTGTGCCCGTCAAGAACGCCGAGCAGGTCGTCTGTCTCGAACGGCTCGACACGAGCGAACTCGAAGCTGGCGACATGCTCGACAGTCGCCCCGCTTTCCCGGTTCCAAATGTCAGCGGACACGTACCAGAGGTCCGGTGCGCCGTGCCCATCTTCGAACGCGTCCGCGTGGTGGGTGTGGGTGAGCCTGAGCCTGCTCAGCGCAGCCGGCAACGGTTGGCGGACGGCTCGGCAGTGGATGCCATCGGATTCACAAGGCTCCTGGTGTGCTGGATCAGTGGGCGCTCGTCACCCGGCCCGCAGCACGGGCGGCTGCCTGGCAGACAAGACTGCCAGGGCAGTATCGCCACCGGCAGACCGGCGTGGGCCGATACGGTCACACGCACCCGCTACCTAAGCGGCGCGTCCGCCGCTCAGCGAGCGAGAGGGTGCCCCAGCCCTAGGCCACAGTCCGCAGCGCCCTCAACGGTACGCACATCCCTTCGAAGGAGCTCACGTGATCCTCTCCGAGGACATATCGCCTTCCCCGAGCGTGGTGCGCATCTGTCCCTTCCGGGGCGAGACGACCTGGTCCTTTCTCACTCGGCTGGCCGAGGCCCATCGGCTCAAACCGGCTCTCTTGCTGAAGTCCTTGGGTGTTGAGCACTCAGCTGTCCCACGCACCGGACAGACCCGGGAAGTCTCGCTGTCGGCCGGAGCTAGGCAGTTTCGTTTGGATCAGTCGGTCGTTGGTTCGGGTGTGCCGTTGACTGATGCGCAGTGGGCGCGGATTGAGCCGTTGCTCCCGGACCGGACGCCGAGGCGAGGTGGTCGCTGGCGAGACCATCGAGAGGTGATCGACGCGATCGCCTACAAGTTCCAGACCGGCACGCAGTGGGTTCACCTGCCGGAGAAGTACGGCAACTGGCGAGGGGTCTACAACCGGCTGCGGATGTGGGCCGTCGACGGCACCTGGGAGCGAGTCTTCACCGCCCTGGTCGCCCAGGCAGACGCGGACGAGGACCTCAACTGGCCGTCTCGGTCGACTCCACCATCGTGCGGGCCCACCAGCACGCGGCCGGAGCCCGCAAAAGGGGGCCCCGGCCGGCGAGCCGACCGACCATGCCATCGGCCGGTCCCGCGGCGGACTGACCACGAAGATCCACCTCGCTGCGACGCCCGCTGCCGGCCCCTGGCGTTCGTTCTCACCGCAGGCCAGGCCGGTGACGCACCCGCGTTCACCGACGTCATGGCCCGCCTGCGCGTTCCCCGCCGACGAGGACGACCCCGCACCAGGCCGGACCTGGTCCTGGCCGACAAGGCGTACTCCTCCCGCGCGATCCGCGAGCACCTGCGCAAGCGCGGCATCCGGGCAGTGATCCCCGTCCCCGCAGACCAGCGCGCACACCGGCTACGTCGGGGCAGCCGGGCGGCAGGCCACCGGCCTTCGACCGCGAGACCTACAAGCAGCGCAACACCGTCGAGCGGTGCATCAACCGCCTGAAGCAGTGGCGTGGTATCGCCACCCGCTACGAAAAGACCGCCACCATCTACCTGGCCGGACTCCACATCGCGGGCATCTTCCTCTGGTCCGCCCGGTGATCCAAACGAAACTGCCTAAGTGGGCGATCGTCACCATGTGCGGCATACCTCATGAAAAGCTCACCGAGGCACTGCCCACGTGGCGGGAGGGAGAGCGGCCGCAGCGCAAAGGGCCCCGGCACGCCACGTTCCGGATTCCCTCCCACCTTCCATCGGCGCGCTGCTCCAGGTGTGTCGCCGGCCGTCAGGCCGGCAGCAAAGTCACCGCCTACGGCACATACTTCAGCCTGCTGTGCCCCAAACACCGCCGGTGGATGCTCGGCCCGCAGAGCGCCGACGGTACCGTCCTCGACTTCCAGCACGCCGACGTCAGCAACGCCCCTGAAGTCTTCGCCGCGTTCCGGCATTATCGGCCCAGCCGCGGATCCTATTCCGCCTACTGGCGCTACGCATCGGATTCACCGGTCAACTGTGCCTACACAGCGGTGAAGTACTGGTGGCTGGAACACCGGACCAGCGACGCTGTGTGGCGGGAGCGGGCCCGCCGGCTCACGCCTGCCGGAATCGACAGTGAGCTATGGGCTGTGGCGGCCAGGGAACCGATCACGTTCCCCGAGACTATCCGCGTCGCCAACATCATCCAGCGCTACCGGCAACGACTGCACCCCTACGGCACCATCCGAACTGGGAACGCAGGCTCGCAGCAGCGGAAACTGCACTCCGTCGCGACGTGGTGGACGCGCTTAGCCGGCCCTGGCTCACCCCGGCCGCCATGTCCCGGCTGGATCTGCTGAAGCGCTCCTACCAGCCGCTATTCCAGCGCGAGTGCACGAATTCACGTCACAAACGGGCCTCGGAGATCAGACCGACGGAGCTCACTGCGGTCGGTCTTGAGCCGATTGCCAGCGACGCCGCGGTAGCGCGGATGTGGAGCGGCTACTCTCACCTGCACTACCCCTGCGGCACCGACGACGTGCCCCTGCGCCCGAGAATTTTGTGACGGTGCAGATCCTGCCCACTGCCCGATGCCTGCCCATGTGTGAGAGTTGGTGCGCGCGGAGCGCAGTGGTGCCCTGCCTCCCACCGCCCGAAGCTGGAAACCATCGCCCCTGGTGAACCCACCCTGGCCCTACCACTGGCACTGCATGTACCACCAAGCCCAGTCCTGCCACTGCACCGGCCGCCCTACCCGCCACGGATCACCTCATGGATCCAGGTCAACGCCGCGACTGGCCAAGCCAGGCCCGCATCCCCAGCATGCATCTCCTCCCCACTATGGGCATCCACCCGGGATAGAGCCGACAACATCGCCGCCGTCATACTTGTGTTCGATTATTGTGATGTCCTGGACGGGCAACATCAGAATCGGGAGACTGTGGGCATGGCGTCCTCCGCGCATGAGGCATCTGCGTCAGCCCTGGGCTATATCTTCCAGGCGCAGCTCGCCCTCCTTGAGCTGCTACGGGGACAAGAGGATCGCCCGGACGGGGCGATCAGCCTGGAGCTCCACGACGATGTCGCGTGGGAAGAAGACGGTCGGCCCTTGGAACTCCTGCAGGTCAAGCACCACATCCGCAGTGTGCGGTCGCTCGGAGACAAGGACGATGACGTGTGGCGGACTATCCAGTCCTGGATGGACACCCACGCCCCTGGCGACGAGTACGGCCCCATGCTGACCCTGGTCACCACGCAGGAGGCCAGGCCGGGCACGGCTATGGCCGCGCTCAAGGCGCCCAATCCCGCACCCGCACAGGCCCTTGACCTACTCATCGCCGCCGCGCAGGAGTCGGAGGCCAGGGGAACGAAGGACGCACGAGCAGCTTTTCTGGCACTTCAGCCGGCGCAGCGTGCCGTCTTCGTACAGCGGATGAGGGTCATCGACGGTTCGCCGTCCATTGACGACCTCGACGCGCAGGTACGGGTGAAGCTCAGGGCCGCGCTCCCCGACGGGCACGCCGACTCCTTCATGCGGCAGCTGTGGGCGTGGTGGTACGAGCAGACCGTGGACATGCTGCAGAAGCGGCACACCAGCGTCTCCGTGACCCGGCTGATGCAGCGCATCAGCCGCATCCGCGACGACTACACCTCCGACAGACTGCCCACCCTGGTGGACCGTGAGGACTTTCCGCAGGAGGCCGAGACCGAGCTGGCCGATGCCTGCTTCGTCCACCAGTTGCGCTGGGTGGGCGCCGGCCGCCAGTTGAACAAGGCGATGGTGGACTACTACCGCGCCTACACCCAGACCGTGGCCTGGCTCGAAGACGACCTGGTGGACCTCGACGAGCTGGCACGGTTCGAGGACAACCTCGCCGACGAGTGGCAGCGGGAGTTCGACTGGATGCTTGACGACCTGGGTGAAGATGCCACCGACCGGGAGCAGGAACAGGCCGGCAAGGCGCTGCTACGCAAAACCCTGGACCAGACCCGGTACCGAATCCGTGAAGCGTACGACGAGGCGTTCTTCTCTCGGGGCAAGCACCACGAGCTGGCCGACCGCGGACGGGTCGGATGGCACCCCGACTTCGAGGCACGGGTGAAGAATCTGATCAGGGCCGCCCGTGCCTAGCTGGACACAGCGGCCGCAAGCCAGCGCCGCCTTCCTCAACCCTGCTCTCGTCGCGGCCGTCGCCGCCACTGCGGCACGCGATTATGAGCGGGAGGCCTCCGGCAGGCTGATGCCGTGGCCGATGGCCTTCGTCGTGGCCCCGCTGGTCCTGCACCGGCCCACGCGGCAAGCGCTGCCCACCTCGACGCGCACCCATCTCACGAACTGGGTGACGGACCACCCGGCACTCGTCGCAGGCCTTGCCGCGCGCAGCACCTCACTCGCGCCCTCCGTACGGGAAGGCCTGCGCTTCGGGCTGCGCCATCAGATGCTCACCATCGAGCAGGGGTCCCTCAGGGGCAGGATTCCGTCGACGTCCCGCATCGAGGGCGAACTTGCCGATCTGATCAAGGCCGCATCGTTGATAGGCCGCTGGACTGCCAAGTCCGACAACCCTTCCACCATCTTTGCGCTGCTGGGCGTGAGACCCTGAGCCGGTGCAGATCCGGTCGATCATCCTCTACAGCAAGAGCGGCGAAAAGCGCGTCCTGGACTTCCGGCTCGGTGAGCTCAACATCGTCACCGGCACCTCCCAGACAGGCAAGAGCGCGCTGCTCGACATCGTCGACTTCTGCCTCGGCAGGGACGAGGCCACGCTCCCGATCAGCCCGATCTTCAACACCGTCGCGTGGTATGCAGTCATCCTGCAACTGCCCGACACACGCATCCTCGCCGCACGGCCGGCGCCTCGCCCCGGCGCCAAATCCGTCACCAACGCCATGCTCGAAGTCGGCAACGACCTCGGTATCCCGGAACTGCCCGACCTCCGCGTCAACACCGACTCCACACAGCTGCGCCAGCAGCTCGGACGCCGGATCGGCATCGGAGATACCCGCAGCGAACCAGCGCCGGGAAGCCTGCTCTCCCCGCTCAGCGCCAACCTCGGCCACGCCGTCCTGCTCTGTCTCCAGAACCAGGACGAAGTCGCTTCCAAACGCGCCCTGTTCCACCGGCAGAACGAGCGCGGCATCCCCGAGAGCCTCAAGGCCACGATCCCCTACTTCCTCGGTGCGGTCCCCGAAGACCAGGCCACGCTCCAGCAGCAGCTCACCCAAGCCAAACGAGCCCTCCGCCGTGCCGAGAACGACCTCAAAGCCGCCCAGGAAGCAAACCAAGGCATCGAGGCCCGCCTTGAGTCCCTTCTCAGCGAAGCCCGCGTCCACGGCCTGCTCCCCGACAACAGCGTCGACACCTCCGACAGAGCAGCCGTCATCGAGGCCCTGCAACAGGCTGCCTCCTTCCGGCCCACCCCGACAACGCAGACGAGGAACAGCGGCGGCAGGAACTCCTCCTCACCGAACAGTCATCCGCTCTCCGACGGCAGCTGCGCTCCCTCGCAGAAGAACGCCAACTCCTAAACGACCTGGAGACACAGGCCGCCGGCTACACCGGCGCCGTCGCCCGCGGCATGTCACGTCTGTCGGCGCTCAGCCTCGTACCCGACCACTTTTCCGGCGAACACAGCTGCCCTCTGTGCGGAAACGAGCTCACCGAGCCCGACCCCACCGTCGCCGATATGCACACCACCCTCGCAGACCTCCGAGGGCAGCTCGACAGCGTCCAAACCGTCCAGCCCCGCCGTGAGCAGGCCCTCCGCGAGATCGAGCAGACGGCGACGCGTCTACGCGAACATCTCCGCGGCATCGAAGGCGCCCTGAGCATCATCGCCGAGCAGCGCAACCAGCAGGCCGGTCTCCTTGGACAGGCCGAAGCCCAGGCCTACACCCGCGGCAGGATCAGCGCCTACCTGGGCCAGATCAGCGCCGCCTCCGACAGCGGACACCTCCAGCGCCTGGAGTCAGACGTCGCCGTCGCCCAGCGGCTCGTCCAAGGCCTCGAAGAGCAGCTCGACACCGAGACCCTCGACGACAGACTCACCCACGGCCTCAGCTACCTCAGCGGCAAGATGACCAGCCACGCCCGAACCCTGAGACTCGAACACGGCGACCGCCTGGTCCGTCTGGACCTCAAAAATCTCACCGTCGTCGCCGACACCGACGAAGGCATCACCGAACTGCTCCGCATCGGCAGCGGCAAGAACCACGTCGGCTACCACGTGGCCACGCATCTCGCCCTCCACCAGTACTTCGTCACCAACAGCCGGCCCGTACCCCGCTTCCTCATGCTCGACCAACCCACCCAGCCCTACTACCCCTCCGACATGGCCAAACAGCGCGGACGCCTGGAGGACATCACCCTGGACGAAGACCGCGTGACCGTCACCCGCCTCTTCGAACTCATGCACCAGGTCGTCAGGGACCTGTCCCCGAACTTCCAGATGATCGTCAGCGACCACGCGGACCTGCCCCACGACTGGTACCAGGACTCCATCCGCTACAACTGGCGCAACGGCGACAAACTCATCCCCACCACCTGGCTCGACGACAACCCCACTCCGTAGCCAGGCACCCTCGGCACTCTCCACCGTCGATCCGCCCGGGCAGAACCGACAACAGCGGCACTGTCAGACCCGTGCGGAACAATGCCTTCATGGGCGAATCCCTCGCGACGCAGTTCCTCAGCGCGGACCTCGAGACGGCCTGCCCCAGCTGCCGCTACCTGATGTGGATCCGCTACTCGGAGGTCGTAGCTCAGACAGCCGTGATCTGTCCCTGCTGCTACGCCCAGATCTGGCTGGTCGACGAGACCGGCAGCGCGCAGAACGCGGGCGACGTCGTCCAGCAACAGATCTCCCAAGCTCTGAAAGGCCTCTTCCGGTGAAGTACCAGCAGCGCCTCCAGGTCGCCGTGCGCGAACGCCTGCGCAAACTCATGACCACGCCCTTCTCCAGCGCCGGCCACGAAGTCCACCTCGCCGTCACCTGGATCAAGAATCAGCCAGCCCTCAGAGGACTCCTCGAAGAGGCAGCCCGGAAGGAGCCGGACCTGGACCGGGAGAAGTTCCAGACCGGCTTGTCCCGTAGCGGGCGGTTCTTCTGGCCAAGCCGGACCGAGGAAGGGCGGGCCTCGCTCGTCTGGGAGCTGATGCAGGACATCGCCAAGGCGGAAGCAGAGGACCCAGAAGCCGGCTGGCGCGTCGCGAGCGACTACAGCCCCAAGAGCAGCCTCCAGGACAGCTGGCGGGAGTTCGCCGAGGACGTCCTGCAGCCCCTGTTCGACTTCCTCAGCGAACGCGTCGGCGCCGAAAGCAGCATCCTTCACACCCTCGAGCGCTACCGCACCCGCATCGAATGGTTCGACCGCGAAGAGCTGTACACCCGCTTCGAAGCCGACCGCGCCAACGGCGAGGAGGTCTACAACCTCGACCTGCAGCGCTTCCTCTTCCTCGAAGGCGACCACATCACCCACGCCAAGCCCCGCTCAGCCTCCGGCGAAGCCGACCTCATCGGCGACCTCGACGGCCGCGACCCCCTCGTCTGCGACGGCAAGATCTTCGACGGCAAAAGCCGCGGCAAGAGCTACCTCGTCAAAGGCATGCACCAGGTCGTCAAGTACGCCCACGATTACGGGCAACACACGGCCTACCTCGTCATCTACAACATCAGCGACAAGCTCCTCGAGTTGCCGACCGACGGCACCCCCGGAGCCTGGCCCCCATACACCGAACTCTCCGGCGTCCGCGTCTACTTCATCCACGTCCGCGTTCTGCCACCCACCACCACCGCCAGCAAAGCCGGCAAAGCCACCCGCGTCACCCTCACCCGAGACGACCTCACCAACCCCGACGCCTCCTGACGCCCGAGTGAGCAGGTACTTTCGGCAGGATCCATACCTCAAGGCGCCTGCCACCCAATAGGGAGCACTGTGAACAGCCGGGACCGCATCCCGTACTTCCGCTGGCAGCGCCACTTCCCGCGCCTCATACAGGACCGGAGCGCGGGCCTGATGATGGCCGGGGCGGCGGTCATCGCCCTGTCGTTCAGCGTCATCGGCGGTCTCTCTGAGCTGTCCGGACCCTCATCAGATCCGTGCCAGCGGGCACGCGACATCGCCGACGAAGCCCGCCCCGCTGACGGAAAAGTGGACTCCGGCATTGAACGCGAGCAGGCCATCGAACCAGCACGTGAATGGCTCGACGCTGCCACGGAATGCCAAAAGGCCAGCGGCGACCCAGGACCGGGGTTCTAGCCACCACACCGCAGAGCATCCCGCGCCACCCCAATGGCACCTCAAATAGCGACCCAGGAAAACTGCACTACGCTCGATCAACCTGCACACAGCGCATAAGCGCAGGTCAGACAGCTACTTCCGCGCTCATCCCCGCACGCCGAGGACCCCGCCCACCAGGAAGACCACCCACAAAACTGAGAAACCCCAGCTCGTAGCCACAGAAGCCACGCAGAACGACTGGGCGACGACACCTGCCCGCGAGCCCCAGCCGCTGTACGGAGCAGTGGACCGGGTCAGGGAGAGCTGGGTGACTCGATCCGGGACACGAGCTCTTCCAGCAATTCATGGAGCCGTGCCCGCTCCGCGGCACCGAGCGGCGCGAGGATCGACTCCTCGACGCCGTCCATGGCCTCTTCGAATCCTTGGATCAGCCCGGAGCCCGCCGGAGTGACACGCACCCGGCGGCTGCGTGTGTCACTCTCCTGCGCCTGACGCTCCACGAGTCCGCGCCGCTCGAGTCCGGCGAGGAGTCGCGAGACGCTCGGCGCACTGGTGCGCATGGCCCGCGCGACGTCACGCTGAATGGCGTCCGGGTTCTTCGAGAGGTATGCCAACACGGCACTCTGCTCGTGCGTGAGACCGCGTTCCCGTATCCACTCTTCAGCGACGCGCCGCTGCCCCCACACGACCCACCGCATCAGCTCCAGCGTGCTCTCTCTGCTCGATCCATTCATAGTTAGCACGCTAACTGTTGCCAGGTTAACTATCAAGCCTTTGGGCTTTGTCTCACTACGTGGACAAACGCTGCCGCGCCGGACCTCCGCGCGCTGAACCCGTCCGCCACCGCTACGGCCGCAGCGGCGGTTCCACGCCGGTGACGCGGAGCGCACCTACTGCTGCCCGGGCCGGAACTTGTTGCTGGCCCAAGCCCAGAACCGGGAGGCCGCAGTCCGACTTCCGTGGATGTCACCGACCGCGAGCACACGGACAGGCAATGACCGACGTATGTGTCGTCCACGGCCCGGTCACCTGGTCGATGGGCGGGCAAGGGCGGCCCCGCCCGGTTCGCGACGCAGCCCTTCCAGCACGACTCCCGTGTGGCGTTGGCCAGCCACTGGCCGTCCGCCCAGCGCGTCGAGTTGCCGAGGCGCGAAGCGCTCACTCCGAGTGGGCGTATCCGGTGAAGGCCTCTCCCTCGGCGGCGCGGGGGGTGGCGGCTTCAGTGGCCGAACGCTTCGATCCACGGGTCACCTCATTCCAAAGGGAAGTTCATGCCGACGCAAAGACGAACACTGCGGACACTGGTCACGCTTTGCGTGGCATCAGGACTGCTGGCGTTACCCGCCGGCCTGGCCCATCGGCGCACGCGGCAACTTCGTCCGATGTCGTGCGCAATGAGGACGGTCAGTTCCTGGCGAAGGCGGAGTTCAACTCGGGGCTGCACTACTACCACCACAACGGCAAGCCCGGTCCCGGAGTGAACTCCTTTCGGGTTCTGGACCGTTGTGGGGACGGGCTGACCCCCAAAGTCACCTGGACGGAGAACACGAGGACCCGCGTCGCGACACTGACGGACGAGTGCCTGCTGCCCGGTTTCCCCTATCGCACCCACACGGTGAAGACCGGCTACGCCCCCGAGATCATGGAGGAGACGACCTGGTACGTGTCCCTGTTGGACGCGATGGGACGAGCTCCTGGAAACGCACACCGCTGCCCCGGGCATCACCGCAGACCAGAACGAGTCGATGCTCAAGCAACTGGCCTGCCATCTGCTGTACGCCATACCGGGGCAGACAGGCGGCCCCACGTGGGATCTGGAGGCCGAGCACCCGAACATCCCGTGGGAGGAGGTGCTCGACCCGAGCAAGGTCCTGGACCACGAATGCAACTGGGGCTTCACCGGGGACCGATTGCCCACCATCCCTCCCGTGAACGGCGACCCTGACGACGCATCCCCGATGATCCACGCCGGACCTGACACCGCCGGGGACGAGGGCTCACAGGTACGGCCCGACGGGCCTCCGACGACGGCGGCCGTCCGGAAACCGAGTGGTCCTACACCGCGGGCGACGATGCGGACGCGGGAACCACCTGCGCCTTCACGGACACGTCGAGCGCGGACACCGGGTTCCTGCACCGACGACGGCACGTTCACCGTCACACTGACCGCTGACGACGGCGTGAACCCTCCCGTCAGCGACAGTGCGCAGGTCACCGTGAAGAACGTCGCCCCCGTGATCAAAGTGACTGGCCCGGAGGACTGGTCGGTGCACCGGGTGAAGAACGAGGCGTCGGTCCGGGCGACGTTCACCGATCCCGGCTCCAACGACACCCACACGTGCAAGGTCACCTGGGACAACGGGCAGATGTCCACCTCCAGCGCGACAGACGGTGCCTGCGAAGCCGGGCACCGCTTCAACCATGCCGGAACGAGAACGATCAAGGTGGAGGCAGCGGACGACGACAACGGCTCTGACAACGGACAGACCATGGCCGTTGCCCACGACCCCAGGGCCGGGCTGCTGACCGGACTCGGCACTGTCGACGGCAGCGCCTTCACTGTGGCCGGCAAGTACCCGTCCGCAGGTTCCACCGTGCCGGCGAGGACCGCCGTACCGAGCGTTCCCACGCAGGACGGACGCCTGAAAGTCGTGCCCACGAAGCTGGAGTGGCTGATGATCACGCCGGACGGCAAGGCCGCAGTGAAGGGCGAGTCCGCCCGCCACAGCTTCCTCGGCTACGCGGAGGCAGGCAAGTTCCAGGGGGTGGTCTGGCCCCTCTCCGCGGGAAACGTCCCGCCTGAGCAGCCGTTGTACGACACCAGCCCGGGAGCGAGCTGGGACATCGACCGGGCCGAACCAAAAGGGTGACGGCGGGAGCAATGATCATCGACTCGCGTTGGATTCCAGGGCTTCCGCAACTGCCGTGCACCGGCGGCCTGCTGGACGACACGCTGCGAACCCCGCCGCGAACCTGACTCGACGTGAACCGCTGACAACCACTGAGTCCGCGGACGAGGATGGCTCATACTCGCCGTCCACTGGACCGCCCTCGTCCCCCGGAGCAAGGCCGCCGGCCAGGCAGCACACGGCTTCCTCCGCCTCCGGGTGCATCTCCCAGTAATCGGTGTGAACGTCGGCGTCGGTCTCCACGTGGAACGTGGCGATCTGCCAGGCGCCGGAGTCGCTGCTCGTCATCTGCCGTTCGACGGCTCGGACGTCGCCGGCGGGGCGGAAGTGCAGCGCCGAGGCGAACAGGTCGACGGTGGTGGTCTTCATGACGGTGTTCCTTCCAGCTCGTTCTCTTCAGAAGCGGTGGATTGCGGGACGGGTGCGACGGGCCGGCGGCGGCGCGGCAGCACACCGATCGCCACGACCGCCGCGAGCACGAAGACGGCGGCGGCGACGGCCAGCCCCAGGCCGTAGCCGTCGTTGAGCGCGGCGGGGTCGGTTGCTGTGCCGGTGTGGTGCGCGGCAAGGGTGGCCAGGACGGCCAGCCCGATGGAGCCGCCGAGTTGGCGTGAGCTGTTCATGAGGCCGGAGGCCATTCCGGCCTCCCGCGCGGCGACTCCGGTGGTCGCGGCGGCGGCGACGATCGGCCTGAGCGTCCGCTCCCCCGAAGTGCTCGGCAACGTGCTGCTGATGGCACTGCTGCCGCTGACCTTCGTGTCCAACGCCTTCGTGCCCAGCGACGAACTGCCCGGCCCGATGCGCGTGATCGCGGAGTGGAACCCGGTCTCCACGGTCGTCGCGGCATGCCGCGAACTCTTCGGCAACATCCCGCCCGGCTGGCCCGAGCCGGACGCGTGGCCGCTGCAGCACCCGGTTGCGGCGTCCTTCCTGTGGGTGGCGGTCATCCTGCTGGTCTTCGTGCCGCTGGCCATCCGCCGCTACCAACGGGCCGTCAGTCAGTAGACGGGCCGCGGGCGCGGGTCCTGCCGCGGCCGCCGGTCCGGACTTCCCCTGGAGGAGGAGCCATGCGATTCCTGTTCGTCACCGGTGGCGGATCCGCGCCCGTCCACGCCGGCATTCCCCTGGCCTGGGCGGCCCGCAGCGCCGGACACGAGGTGCTGGTGGCCTGTCCGCGCGAGAACGCGGACCTGGTCGCCGGGCTTGATCTCGGCCTGCACCTCGTCGAGCCGGCTGTTGTGCCCCGGGGTCTGCACAACGTAGTACCGCTCGGCCATGCCGTAGTACCGCAGCCGGCGCAGCCGGGCGTCGGTCTCCGCCGAGTCGGTGAGGACCGCGCCGGCGTCGCCGTAGGCGCCGAGCACCTTGGTCGGGTAGAAGGAGAACGCGGCGGCGTCCCCCATGGTGCCGGCGAGCCGGCCGTGGTGCCGGGCGCCGTGGGCCTGGGCGCAGTCCTCCAGGATCACCAGGTCGTGGCGGCGGGCGAGCTCGCGCAGCGGCGCCATGTCGACGCACTGGCCGTACAGGTGCACGGGCAGCAGGGCACGGGTGCGGGGCGTGACGGCGGCCGCCACCTGGTCGGTGTCCATCAGGAAGTCGTCCTCGCGGACGTCGACGAAGACAGGGGTCGCGCCGGCGCCGTCGATGGCGACCACGGTGGGGGCCGCCGTGTTGGACACCGTGATCACCTCGTCGCCGGGTCCGACGCCCAGGGCTTCGAGACCGAGCTTGACGGCGTTGGTGCCGTTGTCGACGCCGGTGCAGTGGGCCAGTCCGTGGTAGGCGGCGAACTCCGTCTCGAAGCCGCTGACGGCGTCCCCCAGGATCAGCCGGCCGGATCGGAAGACGGTGTCGACGGCGTCGAGCAGGTCTTCCCGTTCGGCCTCGTACTCGGGCAGGTAGTCCCAGACGTGGACGGTCATGTCAGTGTGCGCTCCGTTTCTGGTCGGTCGTGTGGTGTCGCCGTAGGAAGTCGTGCCAGAAGTCCTCCACCGCCTCCGCGAGGGAGCGCCGCGGCCGCCAGCCGAGCAGCCGCGCGGCCGGAGCGATGTCCACCCGGGACCACTCCTCGGTGGAGTGCCGGATGCCGGCGCCCGGCCGTTCGACGACGCGGGCGGGCACCCCGCTGCGGGCGATGAGCAGGTCCACGAGCGTGCGCACGGGCACGCTCTCTCCTCTGCCGATGTCGACCAGCTCGCCGGAGAGCGAGGTGGTGGCGGCGGCCACCACCGCGTCGGCGACGTCCCGCACGTCGACGTAGTCCCGGCGGGCCAGCAGCGGGTCCAGCTCCACCCGGGCCACGCCGTCCGGGCCGGCCTGCGCCAGCCGGGTGGCCACCCGGCCGAGCAGGCTCACGTCCGGGCTGCCCGGACCGGCCAGGTTCGCTGCCCGCAGCACCATGCCGTCGAACCGGCCGGCGCGCACCCGGTCCAGGACGGCTCGGGTCGCCGCCAGCTTGGCGCGCCCGTACGCACTGGTCGGACGGGCGGCAGTGGCGGCGCCCACGGTGGTGCCGGCCTCGACCCGCCCGTACTCCAGGACCGATCCGAGGTGGATCACACGGGGCCGTGCGCCGGACAGCGCGAGTGCGTCGAGGAGCCGCAGGGTCGGCGCCGCGGCCGCGTCCCACATCTCCGGGTCGCTGTGTCCCCAGATGCTGCCGACCGCGTTGACGACCACCGCGGGGGAGGTCTCGGCCAGCACGGCGGCCACCTCCCCGACCGGCTGCCGGCCGAGGTCGAGGGGACGGAACCGGCCGCCCACGGAATCGGCGGGCGGTCTGCGGGCCACGGCGACGACGTCGAAACCGCTCCTGTCGAGTCCCTCGCACACGTGCCGTCCCACGAAGCCTGTGCCGCCGAGTACCAGAGCGCTGGGCTGAGCAGGCATTGCGTCCTTCTTCCGCGCGATGGGGCACTCCTGCCGCCCACCGTGCCGGACTTCGGTCGGGCCTCGCTAGAGCCGCCCGGCCGCTCCAGCGGTCCTCGACGCGCGGGCGGGAAGCTGACCGCGGTGTCCGCGGCCCGGCCGCGGCCGGCACCCGCCGGATCCCGCTCGGCCCGTGGCCGGCCGGAGCCGGCCCCGACCATGGGCAGAAGGGCGGTATCGCATGTACGGCGCCGACTCGGCACGGTTCTACGAGGCGTAGCACACCGCGCGGGGCAAGGACTACCGGGCCGAGGCCGAGGTGGTCGCGGAGCATGTCCTGCGCCTGCGTCCCGGTGCTTCCTCGGTCCTCGACGTGGCCTGCGGAACGGGCGGGCACCTGGATCCGTTCGGCGAGCTGATCGGGCACGTGGAGGGCGTCGATCTGTCCGAGCCGATGCTGGCGATCGCCCGGCACAAGCATCCCGGCGTGGCGCTGCACCTCGGCGACATGCGCGACTTCCGGCTGGGTCGGGTCTTCGACGTGGTCACCTGCCTGTTCGCCTCCATCGGCTACGTGCGGTCCGCCGCCGAACTGGACCGGACGCTGGCCTGCCTCGCCCGGCACACGGCGGAGGGCGGAGTGGTGGCGGTCGAGCCGTGGTGGTTCCCGCAGACGTATCTGGACCGGTGGGTCAGCGCGGACACGGTGAAGTGGGAGGACACCACCGTGGCCCGGGTGGCGCACACCGTGCGCGACGGCGACGCCTCGCGCATGGAGGTGCACTACCTGGAGGCCACTCCCGAGGGCGGGGTGCGGCATCTCACCGAGGTGCACCGGGCGATGCTGTTCACCCGGGAACGCTACGAAGAGGGCTTCCGCCGGGCCGGGCTGGAGCCGCGGTACGTCCCGGAGGTGCTGTCGGGGCGGGGGCTGTTCCTGGGGGTGCGCCCCGGGCGGTGACGGCCCACGAGTGACGCTCTGTCCTGTTTCGAGCGGCCCGCGCGAGCGTGACGACCCACATCCCGGGTGCCGTGCGGCACCCCCGCCCGAAGCTGGAGAGCTCCCCCATGGCCCGACTGCTGCACATCGACTCGTCCTCCGCCCGGGACTCCGTCTCCCGCGCGCTCGCCGTCCGCTTCCGTGAGGTGTGGGACAAGGAACACGGGCCCGACTCCGTGACCTACCGCGACCTGGTCGCCGACCCCGTCCCGCACCTCGACGGGGACGCGGTCGTCACCCTGTGGTCCGAGCCGTACACCGAGGCCCAGCGGGCGACGGCGACGCTGCAGAACCGGCTGGTGGAGGAGATCCTGGCCGCGGACGCGCTGCTGGTCAGCGTGCCGATGTACAACTGGACCGTGCCCTCGGGGCTCAAGGCGTGGCTGGACCAGTCGCTGATCCTGGGCCGCACCCTGCCCTACGACCCGGGCCACAAGCCGCTGGGCGGGCGCCCGGCGACCGTGCTGACGGCCTGCGGCGGCTACTACGGCGCGGACGTGCCGGAGGCGTCCATGGACCACTGCCGTCCCTACCTCGCCACCGTGCTGGGTCAGGTGCTCGGCTACGACCTGGAGACGATCACGGTGTGGCGCACCCTGGCCACCGCAGGCCAGGGCGACGCGCAGGAGCGCCGGGCGGCCGAGGAGTCGCTGCGCGCCGGCCAGGAGGCGGCTCAGGCCCGGGCCCGCGCGGTGGCGGCCTCGTTCGGCGAGGTCTGACCGCGGTCGGCGCGTCCCGCCGGCGCCCGGCCCGGGCCGGCGGCGCTCGCGTCGGCCGCCCGGCTCAGCCGGGCGGTCAGGGTGCGCAGGTGGGCGACGAGTTCCGGTGGCTCGTGGACCTCGAAGTCGAAGCCGAACGCGGCCACCCACACCGCGAGCTGGTCGAGGCTGTCGGACCCGATCCGCAGGGTGCAGGTGTGCTCGTCGACCGGTTCCACCAGGCCCAGCGAGGCGGGGACCTCGTCGGCCACGTCGCGGGCGTTGCCGTGCATGGTGAGGACGGCGTGGTAGCGGTGGCGGGTGGTCGTCATGCTCAGCGTGACGTACTCGGCGACGCCCTCCCCGGGCAGTGGCCGGGGACGGAACCGGGGCCCGTTGGGGATGCGCAGCCGCATCCGGTCCACCCGGAAGGTCCGCCAGCCGGCCCGCGCGGTGTCCCAGGCGAACAGGTACCAGCGGCGCTCGTTGTGCACGAGCCGGTACGGTTCGGCGTCGCGCTCCTCGGACACGCCGCGGCCGTCCCGGTAGTCGAAGCGCAGCCGCTCGTGGGTCCGGATCGCCGTGGCGATCGCGGTCAGCGCGCCCGGGTCGACGGTGGAGCCGAGCATGGGCAGGGTGACCAGGGCGGAGCTGATGGCGTTGACGCGGGCCCGCAGCCGCGAGGGCAGCACCTGGTCGAGCTTGGCCAGCGCCCGCGTCGAGGTCTCGGCTATGCCGGTCACCGTGCCGGCGGCGGCGGTGCGCAGACCCACGGCCACCGCGACGGCCTCCTCGTCGTCGAGGAGGAGCGGTGGCAGCGAGGCGCCCGCCGCCAACTGGTACCCGCCGCCCACGCCGCCGATGGACTGGATCGGATAGCCGAGGGCGCGCAGCTTGTCGACGTCCCGGCGCACCGTGCGGGGGCTCACCGACAGGCGTTCGGCCAGTTCGGCGCCTCCCCACTCGTGGCGCGCCTGGAGCAGGGCCAGTAGTCGCAGCAGCCGTGCCGAGGTCTCCAGCATGCCCACCAGTGTTCCAGGTTTCGCGGACGCGACCTGGCCGCGATTGCTCCTAACTTGGGCGTCACGCCGACAAACGGAAGGAGACCTCTCATGACCATCTTCGTCTCCGGCGCCACCGGCAACGTGGGCCGCCCTCTCGTCAACCAGCTACTGGCCGCCGGACACCCGGTCCGGGCCCTGACCCGCGACCCCGCCAAGGCGAACCTCCCGGAGGGCGCGGAGGTGGTGGCCGGCAACCTGGCCGTCACGTCGACGCTGCCGGACGCCTTCGAAGGAGTGACCGCGGCGCACCTGATCAGTTTCGGGGACGACTACGCGCCCCTGTCCAACGGTCCGGAGATCGCCGGGACCGCGGTGAAGGCCGGGGTGCGCAAGGTGACCGTCCTGAAGGGCGACACGGAGCGGACCGGGCTGGACGAAGCGGTGGAGGCGAGCGGTCTGGAGTACACCTACCTCGCCCCGGTGGAGTTCATGTCGAACACCCTGGAATGGGCGGACAGCGTGCGCTCCGAGGGGGTGGTGCGGGAGGGCTTCCCGGACATCCCCAGCTCGATGGTGCACGACGCGGACATCGCTTCGGTCGCGGCCACGGTGCTGACCGGCGAGGGGCACGCCGGCAAGGAGTACTGGTTGACCGGTCCCCAGGCCCTGACCGCCCCGCAGAAGGTGGCCGTGCTCAGCGAGGTGCTGGGCCGGGAGATCCGGTTCGTGGAGCTGAGCAAGGACGAGATGGTCGCGGCCTGGCGCGAGCAGGGCTACTCGGACGAGGACATCGAGTTCTTCGTGACGATGCGCACCGATCCCCCGGAGGCGGGCCGCACCGTGCTGCCGACGGTGGAGCAGGTCACCGGACAGCCCGCGCGCACCTTCGCCCAGTGGGTCCGGGAGAACGCGGCCGCCTTCGGATCCTGAGCCGGCGAACGCCCGCGGGAGGAGGCCCGCCCGGGTCGCGCCGGTTCGAGTTGGGCTGCACGGACGTTCTAGCCCGCGCGCCCAGCATGACGGACCGGTGCGGCCCGGCCTCCGGTACGGGCCGCCGACGCCCGCGCAGCATCCCGCCACCGCACCAGGCATCCCCAGGGAGGTCCGCCGTGACGACCCATCGCCGGAAAGCCGGAACCCGGACGCCGGCCGAGACGGCCGCGTCGCTCGCCAAGTCGGCGGCCGTGCGGTCCGGACCATCGGTCGGCGGCCGGGAAGCCAGGCGCTGGCTGGCCGAGCAGCGCCGGCGCACGGTGATGGACGTCCGGCAGATACCGCTGGACAGGCTGACGGGCTGGCACACCGATCCGGCAACCGGTGACCTCGTGCACGCGTCGGGGAGGTTCTTCGCGATCGCCGGGCTCGACGTGCAGCGGCCCGGCACTCCCGTGCCGTCCTGGCAGCAGCCGGTCATCGAGCAGCCCGAGGTGGGTGTGCTGGGCATCCTGGTGCGGGAGTTCGACGGTGTCCTGCACTGCCTGATGCAGGCCAAGGCGGAGCCCGGCAACTGCAACCGCGTGCAGCTGTCGCCGACGGTCCAGGCCACCCGCAGCAACTACACGCGGGTGCACGAGGGGGCTTCGGTGCCGTACCTGGAGTTCTTCCGGCGGCCGTCCCGGCACGGGGTGCTCGCCGACGTGCGGCAGTCGGAGCAGGGCTCGTGGTTCCACGGCAAGCGCAACCGCAACATGGTGGTACAGGTGGACGAGGACGTGGCGGTCCTCGACGGTTTCCGCTGGTTCACCCTTCGCGAGATCCACGAGCTGTTCGCCGTCGACGACGCCGTCAACATGGACACCCGCACGGTCCTGTCCTGCCTGCCCTACGTCGGTCCGCGGCTGCCGGAGGTCCTGGGAACGGGCCGGGACCCGTTCACCTCCGCTCTGTTGCGGTCCTGCTCCGGCCTGGAGGGGGGCCGGCACGGCATGACCGAGATCCTGAGCTGGATCACGGACGAGCGGACCCGCACGGTCAACGAGGCGCGGCGCGTCCCGCTGAAGGAGGTGGCGCACTGGCAGCGCCGGGACGGCCGCATCACCCATGCCAGCGGGCTGTTCTTCAACGTGATCGGGGTCAGCGTGACCGCCGACGGCCGGGAGGTCGCCGCCTGGTCGCAACCGCTGCTGGAGCCCTGCGACGAGGGGGTCGCGGCCTTCCTCGCCAAGCCGGTGGACGGGGTGCTGCACGTGCTGGTGCAGGCTCGCGCCGAACCCGGTTTCACGGACGTCGTGGAGCTGGGTCCGACCGTGCAGTGCACTCCGTCGAACTACGCCGTGCTGCCCCCGGCCGCCCGTCCGCCGTTCCTGGACGAGGTGCTGCACGCGGAGGCCGGGCGGGTCAGGTTCGACGCGGTGCACTCCGAGGAGGGCGGCCGCTTGTACCACGCCCGCAACCGCTACGTGGTCGTGGAGACCCCCGAGGACTTCGAACCCGACCGCTGCGGATACCGCTGGCTGACCCTGGCCCAGCTCTCCCGGCTGCTGCGCCACAGCAACTACGTCAACGTGCAGGCCCGCAGCCTGGTGGCCTGCCTGTACAGCATGACCGCTTGAGAACACGCACAGAACACGACGAGAGGACAGACAGACCATGGACCGCAACGGCCCGCCGCCCGGCGCCGTCACCTTCATCAACCGGTTCACCGTGACCGGCGACCCCGAGGAGTTCGAAGCCGCCTTCGCCAAGGTGGCCGCCTTCATGACGGCCCGTCCGGGGATCCTCGGCCACACGCTCTCCCGGCACCTCGACGAGCCCGGCCAGTACGTCAACGTCGCCGTGTGGCGCGACGCCGGCTCCCTGCGGGCGGCCGTGGCCCATCCCGACTTCGGCGCCCACGCCGGCGAACTCCGCCGACTGGCCACCAGTGAGTCCGACGTGTACGTGGAACGGCAGCGCCACCTCGGCGGGGCCGGCGGCCGGCAGGGCGAGGCGGTGTGACGACAATGCCGGACACGGGTTCCGACGACGGCGTCAGGATCGTCGGAGCCCGTGAGAACAACCTTAAGGACGTGTCGCTGACGATCCCGAGGAACCGGATCACCGTGTTCACCGGGGTGTCCGGCTCGGGCAAGTCGTCGCTGGTGTTCGACACCCTGGCGGTGGAGTCCCAACGGCAGTTGTACGCCACCTTCAACTGGTTCATCCGCAACCAGCTTCCCCGCTACGGCCGCCCGCACGTGACCGCGGTGGAGAACCTGACCGCTCCCGTCGTGGTCGACCAGAAGCCGCTCGGCGGCAACGCGCGCTCCACCGTCGGCACTCTGACGGACCTGTCGTCGACGCTGCGCGTGTTGTTCTCCCACTGCGCCGAGCCGGCCCTGCCGCCCGGTGCGTACTCCTTCAACGACCCGCAGGGCATGTGCCCGCAGTGCGAGGGCCTGGGGCAGGAGCGCCAGGTGGACGTGGAGCGGATGCTGGACCGCTCCAAGTCCCTGGACGAGGGTGCCATCCTGCTGCCCACCCACAAGGTGGGCAGCATGGACTGGCAGCAGTACGCCAATTCCGGCCACTTCGACACCTCCAAGCGGCTGTGCGACTACACCGAGCAGGAGTGGCACACCCTGCTGCACGGCAGCGGCGGCACGGTGACCGTGCGCACGGCGAACACCACGACCACCCTCGCCTACGAGGGCGTCGTCGCCCGTTTCGCCCGTACCAACCTCAAGCGCGACCTGAGCACCCTCGGCGAGCGCGCCCGGGCCAACGTGGAGCGGTTCGTCTCCCTCGGCCCGTGCACGTCCTGCGGCGGCGCCCGGCTGGCTCCGCCGACCCTGGCGTCGACGATCGAGGGGCGCACCATCGCCGACCTCTCCCGGATGGAGGTCGGCGAACTCGTCCCGTTCCTGGAGACGATCACGGACCCGGTGGGGGCGCAGATCGCGGCCGACCTGCGCGAAGGGCTGAGCCGGGTGGTGGCGATCGGTCTGGGCTACCTGTCCCTGGACCGCTCCTCCACCTCACTGTCCGGCGGCGAGGCGCAGCGGCTGAAGATGGTGCGGCACCTCAGCAGCAGCCTGACGGGCATGACGTACGTCTTCGACGAACCCAGCACCGGTCTGCACCCGCAGGACGTGGGCAGGCTCGGCGAGTTGATGCGGGCCCTGTGCGACCGGGGCAACACCCTGGTCGTCGTCGAGCACGACCCGGACGTCATCGCCCTGGCCGACCATGTCGTCGACCTCGGTCCGGGGGCCGGCCCGCACGGCGGCGAGGTCGTGTACACGGGACCCTTCGGGGGGCTGCTCGGGGCGGACACCGTCACCGGCCGGGCCCTGCGGCGCCGGGGCACGGTCAAGTCGGAGGCCCGGCGGCCCACCGGGAAGCTGTCCGTGGAGGGAGCGGACCTGAACAACCTCCGGAACGTGTCCGTCGCCTTCCCGACCGGGGTGCTGACGGCGGTGACCGGGGTCGCGGGGTCCGGCAAGAGCTCCCTGGTCACCGGGGCGTTCCGCCAGGCGCACCCGGACGCGGTCTTCGTCGACCAGTCCCCGGTTCGGGCCTCCGCGCGGTCCACGCCGGTGAGCTTCCTCCAGGCGATGGATCCGCTGCGCAAGCTGTTCGCCAGGGCCACCGGCGCTCCGGCCGGTCTGTTCAGCTTCAACTCCGCCGGGGCCTGCGGCACGTGCCAGGGCCGGGGCGAGATCGTCACGGAGCTGGCCTATATGGACCCGGTGCGGCTGCCCTGCGAGGGGTGCGGGGGCCGCCGGTTCCAGGAGCAGGTGCTCCGGCACCGGCTGCGCGGCCGGTCCGTCGCGGACGTGCTGGAGATGACCGCGCAGGACGCCCTGGACTTCTTCACCGAGCCGGAGATCACCGGCCGGATCAGCCGTCTCGTCGACGTCGGGCTGCCGTACCTCACCCTCGGCAGGTCGCTGAGCACCCTGTCCGGGGGCGAGCGGCAACGGCTGAAACTGGCGGGCCAGCTGGAGCGCTCGCACGGCGTGTACGTGCTCGACGAACCGACCACCGGCCTGCACCGGGCGGACGTGGACGGCCTGGTCGCGCTGCTGGACCGCCTGGTCGACCGGGGCAACACCGTGATCGTCGTGGAACACGACCTGGAGGTGGTGCGGCGCGCGGACTGGGTGGTCGATCTCGGTCCCGGCGGCGGCCGGCACGGCGGCGAGGTGGTGTTCACCGGCACACCGGCGGCGCTGCTGGCCGCCGAGGGGTCGGTCACGGGCGAGCATCTGCGGCGGTTCTGCGCGGGCGGCTGACCCCCCTTCGGCCGCGACGCTCAAGTCGCCTTCCAGCCATGGCCGAGAGAGCAGACGAAGACTCGGTGGCAGCTCACGGGGCCGCGACGTCCGACCGGCGTCGCGGCCCCGTCCCGCTGCCACGACGCTTCCGTCTGGGGGACCAATGACCACGGCCGACATCAGCACCGAGTCCACGGGGCAGCCCGCCCAGGAGACCTTTCCCTACGAGCGGGCCTGCCCGTTCTCCCCGCCCCGGCAGTACGCGGAGCTGATCGACCGGCGGCCGGTGGCCAAGGTGCGGCTCGCCACGGGCCGCGAGGCATGGGTGGTGAGCGGTCTGCGCGAGGCCCGGCAGATCCTCACCACCGACAAGGTCAGCTCCTCGCGCACACACGCCAACTACCCGTTCTACTTCGACGCGCCGCCGCAGATGCGCACCGACAGCTCCTTCATCGCCTACGACCCGCCCCGGCACACCGAGGCCCGGCGCAAGGTCGCCGCGTCCTTCACGCACCGGAACGTCCAGCGGCTGCGCGCGAGCATGGAGCGCACCACCGACGCCTGCATCGACGCCCTGCTGGCCGCGGGGCCGCCGGCCGACCTGCACCGGCTGGTTTCCCTGCCCGCCCCGATGGCGATGATCTGCGACCTGCTCGGCGTGCCGGCCGAGGACCGGGGGTTCCTCCAGCAGCACGGCGAACGGCTGTTCGGCGGCACCAGTTCGCAGGCCGAGCGCGAGGCGGCGGTGGTGGAGGTGGGCGCGTACCTGGAAGACCTGGTGCGCCGCAAGGAACGTGAGCCCGGCGACGACCTGATCAGCAGGACGGTGGCCGCGTACCGCGCCGAGGACGGCGACTACGACGTCCGGGACGTGGTGAACACCTGCCGGATGCTGATCAACGGCGGACACGAGACGACCGCCAACCACATCACGCTGGGCGTCGCCGCGCTCCTGGAGCACCCCGAGCAGATGGCCGCTCTCGTCGCCGACCCGTCCCTGATCCACGCGGCGGTGGAGGAGCTGGTGCGCTGGCTCGGTCTCGGCGACCTCGCGGTGCCCCGCGTGGCTCTGGAGGACATCGAGATCGGCGGTGAGGTCATCCCCGAGGGCGCCGGCATCCTGGTCCTGCTCCAGGGGGCCAACCGCGATCCGCGCGCCTTCGACCGGCCCGACCGGTTGGTCCTCGCCCGCGGCAGCAGGCGGCACATCGGGTTCGGTCACGGTGCCCATCTGTGCATCGGCGCCGACCTGGCCCGCCTCGAGCTGGAGATCGTGCTCACCAGGCTCCTCCAGCGCGTCCCCGCCCTGCGCCTGGCCACGCCGGTCGGCGAACTGCGCACCAAGGAACGGGCGATCGTCTACGGCGTGTGGGGACTGGACGTCGCCTGGTGAACCGGGCCCGGCCGGCTCTCGGACCGCCCCCTTCCCCTCCCCCGCCGCACGAGTCCGCCGTTCCAGGAGGCTGATGTGAGGTTCGAAGACATCCATGTGCGGGCCACCGCCACCTGGCTGCCGCCCCGCCGCTCGCTCGCCGACGCCGTCGCGGCGGGCGACTGCCCGCCCGTGGTGGCCGCCCGCACCGGCATGGAGTCCGTGACGGTCTCCGACGACGCCGCGGCGCCCGAGATGGCCGTCCGGGCGGCGCGGACCGCGCTGGCCCGGGCCGGGTCCACATCCGCCGACGTCGATCTGATCCTGCACGCCGACACCTGGTTCCAGGGGCACGACGCCTGGGCCGTGGCCTCGTACGTGCAGCGCGAGACCTTGGCCAACCAGTGCCCGGCCGTGGAGATCCGGCAGATGTCCAACGGCGGCATGGCCGCGCTGGATCTGGCGGCTTCCTATCTGGCGGGCGCCCCGGAACGGCGGGACGCGCTGCTGACCACCGGAGACCGGTACTGCATGCCCGGCTTCGACCGCTGGCGCACGGACCCGGGCACGCCGTACGCCGACGGCGGGACCGCGCTCGTCCTCTCCCGCCGCGAGGGCTTCGCCCGGCTGACGTCCCTGGTGATGTCCGCGGACCCCGAGCTGGAGCCGCTGCACCGCGGCGACGACCCGTTCGCGGCGGCGCCGCTCAGCCATCGCACGCCGCTGTCCTTCGAGGACACGACCCGGGTCTTCAACCGGCGGCACGGCCTGTCGTTCGCGCTGCGCCGGCTCGCCGAGGGTCAGACCACGGTGATCAAGCACGCACTGTCCGACGCGGGACTCGCACTGCCGGAGATCGACTGGGTGGTGCTGCCGCACTTCGGCCGACTGCGCCTGGAGTCCCTGTACTACGAACGGTTCGGGATCGACCCGGCGCGCACCGCCTGGGAGTGGAGCCGCACCGTCGGTCACCTCGGCGCCGGGGACCAGTTCGCGAGCCTGGACCACCTGGCCGGCTCGGGCAGGGCAGTGCCGGGCGACCGCTGTCTGCTGGTCGGCGCCGGCGCGGGCTACAGCTGGGGCTGCGCGGTACTGGAGATCACACGGCGACCGGACTGGGCCTCGCCGCACGCCGCCCGCTGAACGCGCTCCTTCCCTTCTTTCCTCTCCCCTCCCGTCATGTCTTGGAGTCGCTCGGATGTCTGGCACTTCCTCCTCTCCATCCCTTCCCCACGGCGGTACGGCTCCCGTCGGGCCGATCGCCGTCGTCGGCATCGCGTGCCGCTTCCCCGACGCACCCAACCCGCAGGCATTCTGGCGGCTGCTGCGCGAGGGCGGGCACACGGTGCGCCGGGCGCCCGAGAACCGCAGAGGCGGTGACGGCACCGCGGAGTGGGGTTCCTTCCTCGACGGGGTGGACCGTTTCGACGCGGGCTTCTTCCGGATCTCCCCGCGCGAGGCCGCTGCCATGGACCCCCGTCAGCGGCTGGTCCTGGAACTGGGCTGGGAGGTCCTCGAAGACGCCGGCATCGTGCCCGCCGGGATCGCCGGCAGCCGGCTCGGCGTGTTCGTCGGCACGATCTGGGACGACTACGCGTACCTCGCCTACCGCACCGCGCGCGACTCGGCGGCGCAGCACACCCAGACCGGCATCCACCGGGGCATCATCGCCAACCGGCTCTCGCACTTCCTGCGGGTCCAGGGTCCGAGCATGACCGTGGACACCGGGCAGTCCTCGTCCCTGGTCGCGGTGCACCTCGCCTGCGAGAGCCTGCACCGCGGGGAGTCCGAGGCGGCCGTCGCCGCCGGCGTGAACCTCGCGCTGCTCGCCGAGTCCTCCCTGATCTCCTCCCGCTGGGGCGGGCTCTCCCCCGACGGCCGCTGCTACACCTTCGACGCCCGCGCCAACGGCTACGTCCGCGGGGAGGGCGGCGGCGCCGTCCTGCTCAAGCCCCTGCACCGGGCCGTGGCGGACGGAGACCACGTGTACGGCGTCATCGCGGGGAGCGCGGTGAACAACGGCTGGGGCGACAGCCTCACCCGGCCCAGCGCCGAGGCGCAGTCCCAGGTGGTGCGCGCCGCGTGCGCGCGGGCGCGGGTGCAGCCGACCCAGGTGCAGTACGTCGAGCTGCACGGCACCGGTACCCGGGCCGGCGACCCGGTCGAGGCGGCCGCGCTGGGGGAAGCCCTGGGCAGCGCGCGCGAGCCGGGCCACCCGGTGCACGTCGGGTCGGTGAAGACCAACATCGGCCACCTCGAAGGCGCGGCAGGCATCGCCGGGCTCATCAAGACGCTGCTGTGCCTGGAGCACCGGAGCCTGCCGGCCAGCCTCAACTTCACAGCCCCGCCCCCGGACATCGACCCGGAACGGCTGAACCTGACGGTGCGGCAGCGGTTCGGCCCGTGGCCGGAGCCGGAGCAGCCGCTGGTGGCGGGGGTCAGCGCGTTCGGTATGGGCGGCGCCAACTGCCACGTGGTGGTCGCGGAGGCGGCGCCGTACGCCGCCCCGGCCGCCGGTCCGCACCGGGACGACGGTCCGGACGAGGACCGCCGGGTGCTGCCCTGGGTGGTGTCCGGACGCGGCGGGGCGGCGCTGCGGGCGCAGGCCCGCCGGCTGGCCGCCTTCCTCGAGGCCGACGCCTCCGTCACCGCCGGGGACACCGCCCGGGCGCTGGTCACCACCCGCGCCCTCTTCGAGGACCGGGCCGTGGTGGTGGGCCGCGACCGCGAGACCCTGCTGGCCGGGCTGACCGCGGTGGCGGACGGGCGGGCGGCGCCGGGCACGGTGACGGGACGGGCCCGCGACGGCGCGGCGGCCGTGCTGTTCACCGGTCAGGGCGGGCTGCGACCGGGCGTGGGCCGGGAGCTGTACGCGTCCTTCGGCGTGTTCGCCGGCGCCTTCGACGAGGTGTGCGCCGAGCTCGATCCGCTGCTCGGCGTCCGCCTCGCGGACGAGGTCTTCGCCGAGGAGGGCGGCACGCTCGCGCGGACGGATCTGGGCCAGGCCGCGCTGTTCGCCCTGGAGACCGCGCTGTACCGCCTCGTGTGCTCGCTCGGGGTGCGGCCGGCCCTGGTGGCCGGTCACTCGGTCGGCGAGGTGGCGGCCGCCCACGCGGCCGGCGTGCTCTCGCTGCCCGACGCCTGCGCGCTGATCGCGGCCCGCGGCCGGCTGATGGCAGCGCTGCCGCCGGGCGGCGCCATGACGGCCGTCTTCGCCCCGGAGGCGGAGGTGGCGCCGCTGCTGGCGGGCCGGGAAGGGGGCGTGACGCTGGCGGCGGTCAACGGTCCCCGGCACGTGGTCGTCTCGGGCGCCGGGCCGGCGGTCGAGGAGGTCACCTCGCTGCTGCGCGAGGGGGGAGTGCGCACCCGACCGCTGGCGGTCACGCACGCCTTTCACTCCCCGCTCATGGAGCCGGTCCTGCGGGAGTTCGGGCGGGTGTGCGCCGGGCTGTCGTACCGGCCGCCCCGGGTCCCGGTCGTGTCCACGGTGACCGGGCGGATCGCGGCCGGGACGGAGCTGTGCTCCCCGGAGTACTGGGTGAGCCATGTCCGCAGGCCCGTCCGGTTCCTGGACGCCGTCCGCGCCCTTCGTGAACGGGGGGCGGACACCTTCCTCGAGCTGGGGCCGGACGCGGTGCTGTCCGCTCTCGTGCCGCGCTGCGTCCCGGACCCCTCCCCCGGCATGGCCGCAGCCGTGCTGCGCGCCGGACGGCCCGAGGAGGAGACACTGCTGACCGCCCTGGGCGCCGTCCACGTGCGCGGCACCGAGGTGGACTGGGCGGAGCTGACCCCGCGCCGCGGTCCGAGGGTGAAGCTGCCCACGTACGCCTTCCGGCGCCGCAGCCACTGGCTGGAGACCCCGGACCGGCCTTCCGCCGCCGGCACCGCCCCGGCGCGTCCCCCGGCGGAGGAGGAGCCGGACCGCTTCCCCTCCGTCGTGCGGGGCCCGTCCCCGCTGCCGGAGCGGGAACGGCGACGGGCCGTACTGGACCTGGTGGTCGAGCACCTGGCGGCCGTGCTCGGCAGCACGGACGCAGAGCCCGTCGACGCCTCCGCGCCCTTCACCGACCTGGGCATGGACTCGATGTCGGCGCTCGCGCTCAGCGAGGACCTGTCGACGGCGACCGGCCTGGACCTGTCGGCGGGCGTGATCTTCGAGCATCCGACGCCGCGGGCGCTGGCCGACCACCTCGCGGAACTGCTGCACCCCGCAGACCGGGACCGGCCCGCCGCCCCCGCACTCCTCACCTCACCCCCGGCGCCCTCCGACACCACCGACCCCGACAACGACGCCATCGCGATCATCGGCATCGGCTGCCGCTTCCCCGGCGGCATCACCACCCCCGAACAACTCTGGCAACTCCTCACCGAAGAACGCCACGCCATCACCGACTTCCCCACCAACCGCGGCTGGCCCGACAACCTCCACCACCCCGACCCCACCCACCCCGGCACCACCTACACCCGCAAAGGCGGCTTCCTCCACGACGCCGACCAGTTCGACGCCCACTTCTTCGGCATCTCCCCCCGCGAAGCCCTCGCCATGGACCCCCAGCAACGCAGCCTCCTCGAAACCGCCTGGCACACCCTCGAACACGCCGGCATCGACCCCACCACCCTCCACGGCACCGACACCGGCGTCTTCGTGGGCATGATGTACCACGACTACGCGCCGGCCGCGGGGCAGATGCCCAGGGACCTGGAGGGGCTGCTGCTGACCGGGAACCTCGGCAGTGTGCTCTCGGGGCGGCTGGCGTACCAGTTCGGGTTCACCGGCCCCGCGCTCACCCTCGACACCGCCTGCTCCTCCTCCCTCGTCGCCCTCCACACCGCCACCCAAGCCCTCCGCAACAACGAATGCACCCTCGCCCTCGCCGGCGGCACCACCATCATGGCCACCCCCGGCACCTTCATCGAATTCAGCCGCCTCCAAGGACTCTCCCCCGACGGACACTGCCGCTCCTTCTCCGCCCACGCCAACGGCACCGGCTGGTCCGAAGGAACAGCCCTCCTCCTCGAACCCCTCACCCAAGCACAACGCAACAACCACACCGTCCACGCCGTCATCCGCGCCACCGCCACCAACCAGGACGGCCCCTCCAACGGCCTCACCGCCCCCAACGGCCAAGCCCAACAACGCCTCATCCACCACACCCTCACCACCGCCCACCTCACCCCCCACGACATCGACGCCATCGAAGCCCACGGCACCGCCACCCCCCTCGGCGACCCCATCGAAGTCCAGGCACTCCACACCGTCTACGGCCAAGACCGCACCCGCCCCCTGTGGCTCGGCTCCCTCAAGTCCAACCTCGGGCACACCCAAGCCGCCGCCGGAGCCGCCGGCGTCATCAAAATGATCCAAGCCCTCCACCACAACCTCCTCCCCAAAACCCTCCACACCGACCAACCCACCCCCCACATCGACTGGAACAACACCCCCCTCCAACTCCTCACCCAACCCCAACCCTGGCCCCACAACCCCCACCGACCCCGCCGCGCAGCCATCTCCTCCTTCGGCATCAGCGGCACCAACGCCCACCTCATCCTCGAAGAACCCCCCACCACCCCCACCCCCCAACAACCCACCACCCTCCCCATCACCCCCTACATCCTCACCGCCAAAACCCCCACCGCCCTCCACACCCACGCACACCACCTCACCCAACACCCCACCCACCACCACCCCACCCACACCGCCCACACCCTCGCCACCCGCACCCACCACCCCACCGCGCCGTCATCCTCACCCCCGACCCCACCACCCTCACCACCACCCTCCACCACCTCACCACCAACCAACCCCACCCCCACCTCACCACCGGCGAGGGGGGCGCCCCGCGCCGCAAACCGGTCTTCGTCTTCCCCGGCCAGGGTTCGCAGTGGATCGGCATGGCGCGTGAACTGCTCGACTCCTCACCGGTGTTCGCGCAGCGCATGGCCGACTGCGCACGGGCGCTCGCGCCGCACGTCGACTGGGACCTGACGGCCGTGGTGAGCGGCGCCGAAGGGGCGGCCGAGCAGGACCGGGTGGACGTGGTGCAGCCCGCTCTGTTCGCGGTCATGGTGTCCCTGGCGGCCGTCTGGCGCTCGTACGGTGTGGAGCCTGCGGCCGTGGTGGGTCACTCGCAGGGCGAGATCGCGGCCGCCTGCGTCGCGGGGATCCTCTCCCTGGAGGACGCGGCCCGCGTCGTGGCGCTGCGCAGCCGGGCCCTGCTGCGGCTGACGGGCGGGGGCGGCATGATGTCCGTCCCCCTGCCTCGGACGGAGGTCGACCGGTGGCTCACCCGGTGGAAGGGGACGTTGTCGGTGGCGGCCGTGAACGGACCGCTGTCCACCGTGGTGTCCGGCGCGTCGGACGCGCTCGGCGCACTGCACGGGGAGCTGACCGAGGCGGGCGTGAAGGCGCGGACCATCCCGGTCGACTACGCCTCCCACTCGGCGCAGGTCGAACAGGTGCGGGACGAACTGGCGCGGCTCCTGGGCGAGATCGAACCGCGCCCGGCCGAGGTACCGCTGTTGTCCACCGTCACCGGCGACTGGCTCACCGACGGCGGGGCGGACGCGGAGTACTGGTACCGCAACCTGCGCGAGACCGTCCGGCTGGAAGACGCCGTGCGAACGCTGCTGCGGGAGCGGTACGACGCCTTCCTGGAGATGAGCCCGCACCCGGTCCTCGCCGTGGCCATCGAGGAGACGGCCGAGGCCGCCGGTGCGGACGCCGTGGTCGTGGGGTCGCTGCGCCGGGACCAGGGCGGCCTCGCCCACCTGCTGTCGTCGGTGGCGCGGGCCTTCGTCCGGGGGGTCGACGTGGACTGGGCGCGTCTGTTCGACGGCACCGGCGCCCGCCACGTCGACCTGCCCCTCTACCCCTTCGAACGACAGCGGTACTGGATCGACCCGCCCCGGGCCGCCACGGCGGCCGGGCCCGGCCCCGGCGCACACCCCGTCCTGACCGGGACCACCGAGCTGGCCGCCGACCACGCGACGCTCTTCACCGGGAGCCTCGCCGTCGAGGACCACCCGTGGCTCGCCGACCACCGCGTACAGGGGACGATCCTGGCTCCGGGCACGCTCTTCGTCTCACTCGCCCTCCACGCCGGACGGCACACCGGCTGCCCGCACGTCGAGGAGCTGACCCTCACCGCCCCCCTGCCCCTGGCCGAGGGCTCCCGCCACGACGTGCAGTTGCTGGTCGGCGAGCCGGACGCCGCCGGGCGCCGTACCGTCACCGTGCACAGCCGGCCCTCGGACGACGCAGGGGCCTGGGTCACGCACGCCACCGGCACGCTCGGCACGCACCGTCCGGCCGCGCCCAACGCTCCGGGCGTCCCGGAAACCGCGGCCCCGCTCGATCTGGACGCCTTCTACGAGCGCTGCGCCGACGCCGGATACCGCTACGGGCCCGCCTTCCGGCCGGCCCGCCGGCTCCACCGGGCCGACGGCGACTTCCACCTCGACCTCGACGCGCCCTCCGACGGCGGCTTTCACCTGCATCCGGCGCTGCTGGACGGGGCGCTCCACCCGCTCCTGCTGTCCTCCCTCGACGACCCTGGAGCCACGCGGCTGCCGTTCTCCTTCAGCGGCGTCACCCTGTACGGCGAACCGGTGAGCGGCCCCGTCCGGGCCCGTCTGACGGGGGCGACGGGCGGCGTCACCCTGTACGACCAGGAGGGCGTCCCCTTCGCCCGGGTGGACGGCGTAGATCTGCGCCGCGCCGGACTGCGGCCGCCCGCGCTGCACACCGTTGCCTGGACCCCGGTCACCGCCGAGCCGGCAGCGGGAGACCTTCCCCCTTTGACGCTCGTCACCGACGACGGCGACGGGACGGCCGGGTCCGCCCTCCCCCACCCGCACACCGTCCACACCGGCGGCCTCGCGGCCCTCCCCGCGGCCGAGCCGGTCACCGCCGTGCTGCCCCTGGCCACTCCACCCCTCGACGCCCTCCCCTCCCCGCGCCACCTCCACGAGCTGCTCGGCACACTCCGGGCCTGGCTCACCCGGTCCTCCCACCCGGACAGCCGCCTGGTCCTGCTGACGCGGGGCGCCGTGGCCGCCGACGAGGCGGAGCCGGTGGATCCGGCCCTCGCCGCGGCCTGGGGCCTGGTCCGCAGCGCGCAGACCGAGAACCCCGACCGGGTCGTGCTGGTCGACACGGACGGGCGCGAGTCCTCCCTCGCGGCGCTGCCTGCGGCGCTGGCGGCACGGGAGCCCGAAGTGGCCCTGCGGGACGGCACGGTCCTGGCGCCCAGGATCGAGCGGGCGGCCGCGGAACTGGCGCCGCCGGAAGCGCCGTCCTGGCGGCTGGCGCCCGTCTCCCATCGCGCGGCCGACGACCTGGCGCTGGTGCCCTGGCCGCAGGGGACCGCGCCGCTCGCCGAAGGGCAGGTCCGGGTCGCGGTACGCGCCTCGGGCGTGAACTTCCGGGACGTGCTGATCGCGCTCGGCATGGTGCCCGAACGGAACGTCACCATGGGGGCCGAGGGCGCCGGCGTGGTCGTCGAGACCGGTCCGGGCGTCACGGACCTCGCCGTCGGCGACCGGGTCATGGGGTACTTCGACGGAGCGTTCGGGCCACTCGCCGTCGCCGACCGCCGGCTGGTGGCGCAGATGCCGAAGGACTGGACGTTCGCCCGGGCCGCCTCCGTACCGGTCGTCTTCCTCACCGCGTACTACGGGCTGATGGACCTCGCACGGGTCCGGCCGGGCGAGTCGGTGCTCATCCACGCGGCGGCGGGCGGCGTGGGACTGGCCGCCCTCCAGCTGGCCCGGCACCTGGGCGCGGAGGTGTACGCGACCGCCAGTCCGGGCAAGTGGGACGTGCTCCGCGCGATGGGCGTGCCCGAGGACCGGATCGCGCACTCGCGGACCCTGGACTTCGCCGACCGGTTCCTGGAGGCCACGGACGGGCGGGGCGTGGACGTCGTCCTGAACTCGCTGGCGGGCGAGTTCGTCGACGCCTCGCTGCGGCTGCTGCCGCGCGGCGGCCGCTTCCTGGAGATGGGCAAGACGGACATCCGTGACGCCGCCGAGGTGGCGGACGGTCATCCGGGAGTGGACTACCGGGCGTACGACCTGACCACGCTCGCGCATACGGAGCCGGGCACTCCCGGAGCGGCCCCCGAACGGTTGCGGGACATCCTCGCCGAGGTACTGGACCTGTTCGAGCGAGGGGTTCTGACGCCGCTGCCCGTGACCGTGTGGGACGTCCGGCGCGCCAAGGACGCCTTCCGCTTCCTGGCGCAGGCCAGGAACGTGGGCAAGATCGTCCTGACGGTACCCGCTCCCCTCTCTCCCGAGGGGACGGTCCTGATCACCGGCGGCACGGGCGCCCTCGGCGCCGAGGCGGCCCGGCACCTGGTCCGGGTGCACGGGGCGCGGCATCTGATCCTGGCCGGCAGGCGCGGGGCGCGGGCACCGGGTGCGCGGGAGCTGTCGGAGGAACTGCGGGCGCTGGGGGCGCAGGTGACCCTCGCCGCGTGCGACACGGCCGACCGCGGGCAGCTCGCCGCGCTCGTGGCGTCCGTGCCGCAGGAACGGCCGCTGACCGCCGTGGTGCACGCCGCCGGCGTACTCGACGACGCGACCGTCACCACGCTGACGTCCGAGCAGTTGGACCGGGTGCTGCGGCCCAAGCTGGCCGCCGCGTGGCACCTGCACGAGCTGACCGGGGACCAGGACCTGGCCGCGTTCGTTCTGTACTCCTCCTACGCGGGCGTCACCGGTGCGCCGGGGCAGGCCAACTACGCCGCGGCGAACTCCTTCCTCGATGCCCTGGCCCGCCACCGCCGGGGGCTCGGTCTTCCGGCCGTGTCGCTGGCCTGGGGGCTGTGGGGGCAGAAGAGCGGCATGACCGGCGGTCTCGGGGCGACGGATCTGCGGCGCATGGCCGAGGGCGGGCTGGTGCCGATCTCCACCGAGCACGGTATGGAACTCTTCGACCAGGCACAGGACCTGGGTGCTCCCGTGGTGGTCGTGACGCCGTTCGACGAGCGCGCGCTGCGCGAGCGGGGAGAGCGGCTGCCCGCCGTGCTGCGGTCCCTCGTGGCAGCGGTGGAGCGGCCGGGCCCCGCCGGGCCCGCGCCGGAGGCCGGACCCGCGGGGCTGCGCGAACGGCTGGCCACGCTGTCGGAGGAGGCGCAGACCCGGACCCTGACGGATCTGGTGCGCATGCACCTGGGCTCGGTGCTCGGGCACGAGGACGCGCAGGGCGTCGCCGAGGACCGTGCCTTCGAGCAGCTCGGACTGGACTCCCTCATGGGCGTCGAACTGCGCAACCGGCTCAACGCGGCGACGGGGCTGCGGCTGCCGTCGACAGCGGTGTTCGAGCATCCGACGGCGACGGAGCTGGCCCGGCGGCTGCGCGACGACCTCGTGGCGCGGCCGGAGCCCGCGGAAGAGGCCGCGCAGGCCCCCTCTCGGGACTGAACGCAGGCCGGCGCCCGGCCCTCTCCCCTCCGGCGGCCGTGGGGGCGGGGGCCGGGCGCCGGCGCGCGCTACGGCGGTCCGGGTCAGGCCGCGATCTCCTCGGCGATGGTCATGACGTAGCGGCCGTAGGCGGAGTGCGCGATCCGGCTGCCGAGCCGGTGGCAGGCGTCGGCCGTGATGAAGCCCATCCGCAGGGCGATCTCCTCCAGGCACGCGATGCGCACCCCTTGCCGCTCCTGCAGCGTGCACACGTAGTGTCCGGCCTGGAGCAGCGACTCCGGCGTGCCGGCGTCCAGCCAGGCGAAGCCGCGACCGAGGTGGACGAGCCGGGCGCTTCCGCGGGACATGTACACGCGGTTGACGTCGGTGATCTCCAGCTCGCCCCGGGCGGACGGGCGGAGGTTCTTGGCGATGTCGACGACGGTGTTGTCGTAGAGGTAGAGCCCGGTGACGGCGTGGTTGGAGCGCGGCCGGGCCGGCTTCTCCTCCAGCGAGAGCAGCGCGCCGTCGCCGTCCACCTCGGCGACGGCGTAGGGGCGGGGGTCGCTCACCCGGTGGCCGAACAGGACGCAGCCGTCGAGCGCGGCGCGGCTGTCGGCGAGCACGGAGTAGAAGGCGGGGCCGTGGAAGATGTTGTCGCCCAGAACGAGGGCGACCGGCTCGTCGCCGATGTGGGAGGCTCCGATCAGGAACGCCTCCGGGATGCCGTTGGGTTCGGGCTGCTCGCGGTAGCCGAGCCGCAGCCCGAGGTGGGATCCGTCGCCGAGGAGCCGCTGGAACTGGGGGAGGTCGGTCGGGGTGGAGATGACGAGGATGTCCCGGACGCCCGCGAGCATGAGAACGCTCAGCGGGTAGTAGATCATCGGTTTGTCGCCGACCGGCAGCAGTTGCTTCGACACGGCGAGAGTGATCGGGTGGAGTCTGGTTCCCGACCCGCCCGCCAGAACGATGCCTTTCACAAGCGGTCTCCTGCTCTCGTCTCGGGAGTGGCACACAGCGGTGGAAATTAATCCGGGCCGCCGTCGACCCCGGCTCGACAGCGAGTGGATCCCGTGGGCCGCCGCGCCTGTCCAGTCGCGTTCTAGGCAGTTTCGTTTGGATCACCGGGCGGACCAGAGGAAGATGCCCGCGATGTGGAGTCCGGCCAGGTAGATGGTGGCGGTCTTTTCGTAGCGGGTGGCGATACCACGCCACTGCTTCAGGCGGTTGATGCACCGCTCGACGGTGTTGCGCTGCTTGTAGGTCTCGCGGTCGAAGGCCGGTGGCCTGCCGCCCCGGCTGCCCCGACGTAGCCGGTGTGCGCGCTGGTCTGCGGGGACGGGGATCACTGCCCGGATGCCGCGCTTGCGCAGGTGCTCGCGGATCGCGCGGGAGGAGTACGCCTTGTCGGCCAGGACCAGGTCCGGCCTGGTGCGGGGTCGTCCTCGTCGGCGGGGAACGCGCAGGCGGGCCATGACGTCGGTGAACGCGGGTGCGTCACCGGCCTGGCCTGCGGTGAGAACGAACGCCAGGGGCCGGCAGCGGGCGTCGGCAGCGAGGTGGATCTTCGTGGTCAGTCCGCCGCGGGACCGGCCGATGGCATGGTCGGTCGGCTCGCCGGCCGGGGCCCCCTTTTGCGGGCTCCGGCCGCGTGCTGGTGGGCCCGCACGATGGTGGAGTCGACCGAGACGGCCCAGTTGAGGTCCTCGTCCGCGTCTGCCTGGGCGACCAGGGCGGTGAAGACTCGCTCCCAGGTGCCGTCGACGGCCCACATCCGCAGCCGGTTGTAGACCCCTCGCCAGTTGCCGTACTTCTCCGGCAGGTGAACCCACTGCGTGCCGGTCTGGAACTTGTAGGCGATCGCGTCGATCACCTCTCGATGGTCTCGCCAGCGACCACCTCGCCTCGGCGTCCGGTCCGGGAGCAACGGCTCAATCCGCGCCCACTGCGCATCAGTCAACGGCACACCCGAACCAACGACCGACTGATCCAAACGAAACTGCCTAGTTCCCTTCGAGAGCGGGCGGCCACCGTGTACGTCATGACTGCATGCCGCATCTGTCAGGGCTCGGTGCACCAGTTCTTCGACTTCGGCCGCCAGCCCCTCTCCGACGGTTTCCTCCGGCCCGGGAAGACGTCGGGCGAGTTCTTCTACCGGCTCGCGGTGGGGGTGTGCCGCTCCTGCACGATGGTGCAGCTCATGGAAGAGGTGCCGCGCGAGCGCATGTTCCGCGCGGACTACCCGTACCACTCCTCCATGTCCGTGGTGATGCGGGAGCACTTCACCGGCACCGCGCGGCACCTGCTGGAGACCGAGTGCCGCGACGGCGACCCGCTCGTGGTGGAGATCGGGTGCAACGACGGCGTCATGCTGCGCACGGTCGCCCAGGCGGGAGTCCGGCACCTGGGGGTGGACCCCTCCCGTGACGTCGCCGAGCTGGCCGCCGCCAAGGGCGTGCGGGTGCGGATCGACTTCTTCGAGGAGTCGCTGGCCCGGGAGGTGGCCGCGGCCGAGGGGCCGGCGCAGGTGATCTACGCCGCGAACACCATGTGCCACATCCCGTACCTGGACTCGGTGTTCCGGGGCGTGGACGCGCTCCTCGCGCCCGACGGCGTCTTCTGCTTCGAGGACCCCTACCTCGGCGACGTGGTGGAGCGCACGAGCTTCGACCAGATCTACGACGAGCACTTCTACCTCTTCTCGGCGACATCGGTACGGGCCGTCGCCGGCCGGTTCGGTTTCGACCTCGTCGACGTCGAGCGGCTCCCCGTGCACGGCGGGGAGGTCCGCTACACCCTCGCCCGCAGCGGCGCGCGCCGGCCGTCGCAGCGGGTGGAAGCGCTGGTGCGGGAGGAGACGGAGCGGCGGATCGCCGAGATCTCCACCCTGGAGCAGTTCGCGACCCAGGTGAAGCGGAACGTCGAGGACCTGGCATCGCTGCTGCGTCGGCTGCAGGAGGACGGCGCGCGCGTGGCCGCGTACGGCGCCACGGCGAAGAGCGCGACCGTCACCAACTACGGCGGCCTCGGCCCGGACCTCATCCCGGTGGTCTACGACTCGACACCGGCGAAGCAGGGTCTGCTCACGCCGGGTTCGCACATCCCCGTCCGGCCCCTGGAGGAGTTCTCCCGCGACTATCCCGACTACGCGCTGCTCTTCGCGTGGAACCACGCGGGCGAGATCGTCGAGAAGGAACGGGAGTTCCGCGAGCAGGGCGGGAAGTGGATCCTGTACGTCCCCGACCTCCACGTCCTGTGACGGCCATGCCGACGCGACTGCTCGTAACAGGCGGAGCGGGTTTCATCGGTTCGCACTACGTGCGCACGGTGCTCGGCCGGGAGTCCGGCGGCGCGGCGCCCGGTGTACGGGTGACCGTCCTCGACAAGTTGACGTACGCGGGAAACCTGGCCAATCTCCGGCCGGTCACGGACGACTCCCGGTTGCGGTTCGTGGCGGGCGACGTCTGCGACCCGGACGTGGTGGACCGCGTCGTCCGGGACGCCGACGAGATCGTCCACTTCGCCGCCGAGTCGCACGTCGACAGGTCGCTGGTCGAGGGCGACGCGTTCGTGCGCACCAATGTGCTCGGCACCCAGGTGCTGCTCGACGCGGCGCTGCGCCACGGGGTCGAGCGGTTCGTCCACGTCTCCACCGACGAGGTGTACGGAACGATTTCGGAGGGGTCCTGGGCCGAGGGGCAGCCGCTGAGCCCGCGGTCGCCGTACGCGGCGTCCAAGGCAGGGGCGGACCTGGTGGCGCTGGCCTACCACCGCACCCACGGGCTGGATGTACGGGTCACCCGTTGCAGCAACAACTACGGCCCCTACCAGTACCCGGAGAAGATCGTTCCGCTGTTCGTCACCCGGCTGCTGAACGGCCTGACGGTGCCCCTGTACGGCGACGGTTCCCAGGTGCGGGAATGGCTGCACGTCGACGACCACGTGCGGGGCGTGGAGCTGGTGCGCACCCGCGGTGCGGCCGGCGAGGTGTATCACATCGGCGGCGGTGCCGAGCTCACCAACCGGGAGCTGACCGGCCTGCTCCTGGAGGCGTGCGGCGCCGGCTGGGACCGGGTCGAGCAGGTCGCCGACCGGCCGGGTCACGACCAGCGCTACGCGCTCGACTGGACGAAGGCCCGCAGCCTGCTCGGCTACCGTCCCCGGCGTGCTTTCGCGTCGGCGCTGACGCAGACGGTGCTCTGGTACCGGGACCACCGCGCGTGGTGGGACGCCGACGCCCGGGTGGCGAACCCGGTCCAGTGAATGAACGACCGGATCAACGGATTGGTGTCCCGTTCATTGCACACCGCCACCACTCGGCTGGGCCCCATGTCGATCAGCGGCACCGCGGTGAACTCGACGGGCAGGTCGTGCCCGAGCGGGGCCAGGCCGACCGTGCCGTTCCACAGCACGGCCTGCAGGCATTCCTGGACGGCACGCACCACTGGTCCCCCGCGCGGCCTCCCATCGTTCCAGTACGACTGCCAGACCGGGTCGGTGCCCTGCGGGAACTGGAACCGGCGGCGGTCACGCAGCTCGGCCAGCCGCAGTCCGTCGCGGCCGGCCAGTGGGTCGTCGGCGCGCAGGACTACGCCGACGGGATCGCGCCGCAGCTCTCGCACTGTCAGGGCGGTCTCGTCGAACGGCGCCCGGGTGAGGGCGACGTCGACCAGTCCGGCGCGCAGTCCACACGTCGGGTCGGCCAGGTCGGTGTCGCGGACACGGATCTCGACTCCGGGGTGGTTACGGCGGTAGGCGGCGGCCGGCCCGGCCACTCCCGGGTCGGTGCCGTCGCCCAGGATGCCCACGGTGACGGTCGCGACGCCGGCTGCCGCTCGCACGGGTACCCGGACGCGGTCGGCATGGTCGAGCAGTGCCCGCGCCCCGTCGAGCAGCACCGTGCCCACCGGAGTGAGCGTGATGCCGGCCGTCGAGGGGGCGAAGAGCAGAGCCCCGACCTCGGCCTCCAACTGCTTGATCGCCCGGCTCGGCGGCGGCTGGCTCATGTGCAGTCGGGCGGCGGCCCGGCCGAAACGGAGCCGCCGAGACCGGTGCGGGCCGGAATGGCGGCAGACACGACAGGGCTATGAGAGTCCGGCGGGCAGCCTCGTCTCCGCGTCGGTACGGGCCGAATCGAGCTGCTTGCGCGTCAGGTTCTTCACGTGGGACAGGTCTGCGCCCGTCAGGTCCGCATCGGCCAGGTTCGCGCCCTCCAGGTTGGCGCCGTCCAGGATCACGCCCACCAACGGTGTGCCGTGGTGTTCCTTGTTAACTGTGCTCAGGTCGGCACCTTTCAGATTGGCACCGGTCAGGTTCGCGCGAGGCAGCCGCGCACCGCGCATTTCCGCGGAGCGCAGATCGGTACCGGAAAGCTCGAGTGCCGCAGATCGGCGGCGAACAGCTTCGCCCCTCGCAGGTCTGTCTTGACCAGGGACGCTCTGGACAGCGTGGTACTGGTCAGGTCTGCGTTGCGCAGGTCGGCATTGCTCAAGTTGGTGGCCCGCAAGTCCGCGGAGCCCAGTTTCGTTCCCCGCAAGTACGTGCCGCGCAGGTCCGCCTGGGCCAGGACCGCAGGTTGATGGGGAACCTGCCGCCCGATCTCGGTTCCGAAGAGCCAGGCCGAGCGAAGGTCCAGACGGAAGTCCCCGTCGTGAGAGACCCTGGAGCGCATCATGCAGGACTCTCCCCGTGACCATTCGACCATCGCCAATGTCCTCGCCACGTACGTCCGGCTCCACGCCGCGAGGCCGCCGGCGCACGGCCAGGACGTCCCGGCAGACGTCAACGCGGCCCTGACCGTCCTCACCACCCGCAATAGACGCCGCCCAGACGCACATCCATCTTGTCCGCTCCGAGATTGCTCACCGCCGCGGTGTAACGGTCGGTGATCTGCCCCTCCTTCGTCAACGCCCGCTCTTGGCGCGCCTGGTCCAACGCCTGTTGTGCCTGGACGTTGGAGTACCAGAGGCCGGCCACCGCCACGGCGGACGCCACCAGTACCGACACCAGCTCGACACGCCGTGCCCAGTCCATGCCGCCCGACCCGTTCCGCGGGCCGCGCCCCGCCGCTCGTAACCGGCTCCGCACGAGAGTGGACCGGGCGGGTCGGCGCAACCGCGGACGGCGTGAAGACCTTGGCGTCATACGGACATTCGATCGCGGACCTCGGCCCACCACAACCGTTGAGGCCGTGGCGGCCTCCCGGTCGGCTCCGGCGATGTCCGCTCGCTGCGCGTGCTGTGGCAAGCTCGTCGTCGCCGCCTGACTCGACGTCTTCCGCGACGAAGACCAGTTCTCCGTCGTCCGTCGGTCCGCGGCCATGCGGGATCCCGAGGGGCGGTCCCGGCGGCGCCGCGAACGCCCCGCCCCCACCGGCAGCGTCGGGCGCCCACTGCTGTACTTGGAGAGAGTGGGGGGCAGTTGACGCACCACCACACGAAGCGGTCCGCGTTCCGGCCGAGTCACCGAACTCGCCTTCGCTCTGCCGGGACACGGCGGTCATCACCTGAAGGAGCGGCGACATGCGCGCACGAGGCATCAACTACGACACCGGGTTCCTCCCCGGACAGGACCTCTCCCGCAAGACGTTCGACCCCGAAACGGTCCGGCACGACATGGGGGTGATATCCGACGAGCTGCACTGCGATGCCGTACGCGTCTCGGGCCGGGATCCCGAAAGGCTGAGCATCGCCGCCCGGTGCGCGGCAGCCGCGGGCCTCGAGGTGTGGTTCGCCCCGTTCCCCGTCGACCTTCCCGCCGACCGGCTGCCGCCGTTCTTCGCCGACTGTGCCCGCCGGGCCGAAGCCCTACGACGTGGTGGCGCCGAAGTCGTCTTCGTCGCGGGCTGTGAGATGACCGCGTTCTGCGGCGGCTTCATGCCGGGCGAGACCTACGGCGACCGACTGCGGACCATGGCCGGGGCGGACATGGAATGGTGGAACGGCCTCGGCCCGGTACAGGAACGCCTCAACGCCTTCCTCCCGCAGGTGGCCGCGACGGTGCGCGCCCGCTTCGGCGGCCTCATCACGTACGCCTCGGCGCCCTGGGAGTTCGTCGACTGGCACCCGTTCGACCTGGTCGGCGTCGACGCCTACCGTGCCGCGTACAACGCCGACACCTTCCGGTCCGAACTGCGGGGGCACCGCGCACACGGCAAGCCCGTCGCCGTGACCGAGTACGGCACCTGCGCCTACCGAGGCGCGGGTGAGCGCGGCGGCTCGGCCTGGCAGGTCCCCCACGACGCCGTTCCGGACGAGGACGAGCAAGTCCGCTACCTCACCGAACTGCTGGACGCCTTCGAAGAGGAAGGGGTGGACACCGCGCTCTGGTTCACCTTCGCCGGCTACAGCAGGCCCGGAAGGGCCGACCTGGGCTCCTACGGCGTGGTCCGCATGCTCGACGAGAGCCGGTGGGAACCGAAGAAGGTGTTTCACGCGATGGCCGCCAGGTACCGCCGCGACTGAGCGACGGGGCGACGCCGGCGCCCCAGTCCGGGGCGACGCCGGACCGTGTGGTTGGGGAAGACTTTGCGCGTGGCCGAATCCGCGCGAGCCGCTCCCTGGCCGAGGGCGACGGACGGTATCGCGCTCGCAAAGGATGGCTGAAAACGGAAGATGCTCTATGTCCGTTCCGTCGCGGCCGCGTTGACCTCGCTTACTCCGGTGTCGCACGCTCGAAATATAGATGGAACCTACAGCTGGTTCGTCGTCGACGCGCCCGCAGTCGCAAAACAACTGGCATCGGCGAGGTCGCCGGCGGGCCGGACTCAGGAGGTTGCGTATGTGCGGCATCACCGGCTGGGTCTCCTTCGACCGCGATCTCGGCACCGAGAGGGCGGCACTGGACGCGATGACCGAGACGATGGCCTGCCGCGGGCCGGACGACCGCGGCGTCTGGGCGCAGGGGCCCGCCGCGCTCGGCCACCGCAGGCTCGCCGTCATCGACCTGCCCGGCGGCCGGCAGCCGATGAGCACCGAGACCCCGCACGGCACGGTCGCGCTCGTGTACTCGGGAGAGACCTACAACTTCACCGAACTCCGCCGTGAGCTCGCCGACCGCGGGCATCGTTTCACCACCGGGTCCGACACCGAGGTGGTGCTGCGCGGCTACCTCGAGTGGGGCCACGCGCTCCCCGAGCGCCTCAACGGCATGTTCGCCTTCGCGCTGTGGGACGGCCGCGAGGACAAACTGGTCATGGTCCGCGACCGCATGGGCATCAAGCCGCTCTACTACCACCCCACCGCGGACGGGGTGCTGTTCGGCTCCGAGCCCAAGGCGGTCCTCGCCCATCCGTCGGCCCGCCGCCGGGTCCGGCTCGACGGCCTGAGGGAACTCCTCACCATGATCAAGACGCCCGGTCACGCCGTTTGGGACGGCATCCGCGAGGTCGAACCCGGCACCGTCGTCACGGTCGACCGCTCGGGCCCGCACCGGCGTCGCTACTGGGAGCTGGAGACCCGTCCGCACACCGACGGCAGGGACGCCACCGTCGAGCACGTCCGCTCGCTCCTCGACGACATCGTGCGCCGCCAGCTCGTCGCCGACGTGCCCCGCTGCACTCTGCTCTCCGGCGGACTGGACTCCTCCGCGATGACCGCCCTCGCCGCCCGGCAGTTGGGTGAACGCGGTGAGAAAGTCCGCAGCTTCGCCGTGGACTTCACGGGGCAGACCGAGAACTTCGTCGCCGACGAACTCCGCGGCACCCACGACACCCCCTTCGCCCACGACGTCGCCCGCGCCTCGGGCACCGACCACCAGGACATCGTGCTGGACGCCCGGACCCTCGCGGATCCCGCGATCCGCGCCGAGGTCGTCCGCGCCCGGGACCTGCCGGCCGGCCTCGGCGACATGGACGCCTCCCTGTACCTGCTCTTCCGGGCGATCCGCGACCACTCCGTCGTGGCCCTCTCCGGCGAGTCCGCCGACGAGGTCTTCGGCGGTTACCTGCAGTTCTTCGACGAGGAGGCACGCCGCGCCGACACGTTCCCCTGGCTGGTGTCGATGAGCCGCCGCATGGGGGAGGACACGGATGTGCTGCGCCCCGACCTGGCGGCGAAGCTGGACCTCACCACGTACGTGGCCGACGGCTACCGCGACGCCGTGGCAGGCATCCGGCGCCTGGACGGTGAGAGCGACTTCGAGTACCGGATGCGGCGGATCTGCCACCTCCACCTGACCCGCTTCGTACGCGTCCTGCTCGACCGCAAGGACCGCGCGAGCATGGCCATCGGCCTGGAGGTCCGCGTCCCCTTCTGCGACCACCGGCTCGTCGAGTACGTCTACAACACTCCCTGGGCGCTGAAGTCCTTCGACGGCCGGGAGAAGACACTGCTGCGCGAGGCGACCGCGGACGTGCTGCCGAAGTCCGTGTACGACCGGGTCAAGAGCCCCTACCCGGCCACCCAGGACCCCAAGTACACGGCAGCCCTGCAGGACCAGGCCAGGGAGCTGCTCACCCGCTCCGGCCACCCCGTCTTCGACCTCGTCGACCCGGGTCGGCTGCGGCGGGCCGCCGAGCGGGAGGAGCCGACGAGCAGTCAGGCGGGCAGGCGCGGCCTGGAACGGGCCCTGGACCTCGCCCTCTGGCTGGACCTCTACCGGCCGGAACTGGACCTGAGCTGAACGACTCGCCCCTGGGCCTGTCCTGCCGAAGCGGCGCTCCGGGGGCCCGGCGGACCGGTGCTCGGCGCGGGAGGCCGGCCGGACACCGGGCGGACACCCCCGGGCCGCTCGTACGGAGGGGAAGGGCCGTCAGTCCTTCCTGTCGCCCAGCTTCCCGATGTAGTCCTGGGCCTTGTCGACGGCGGCGTCGATCTTGTCACTGTGCTTGCCGCCGGTCTTGTCGTCGATGAGGTCGCCGGCCTTCTCCAGACCACTGCTGATCTTGTCGCCGTGCTCCTCGGCGACATCCTCGAGCTTGTCCTTGAGGTGCTTCAGGCTGTCGAACATGAACCGTCCCCCTTCTACAGGGCTGTAGTAGTCAGGCACTCATGATCTCATCCACGCACGGCCCGAGCGGCCGCCCGGCGTTCACCGCACCATCGCGAGGGCCACCGCGGCGAGCAGCGCGACGTACGTCCAGGCGTGCAGGCGGTCGGGGAGGCCCGGCGGGCGTCGGCGCAGCACCGCGATCACCGGCAGGGCGCCCAGGAGCAGTGCGCCGGCCGCGCGCAGGTCGACGAGGCCCACCAGGGTCACGTCGGCCCGGGTGCCGACGGGGCCCCCGGAGCCGGCCAGGAAGACGGCGGCAGCCGGGAGCGCGATCACGAGGGTCAGCGGGTTGGCCAGCGCGGTCGCCACGTGCATCGTGTGACCGGCCCGCCGCATCGCGGGGACGGTCATGACGCTGCCCCCCACCCCGAGGAAGGCGGCGACCGCGCCGACGGGTGCACCGACGACGGCCGGCAGGGGGCGCGGGGCACCCGGAGCTTCCACCGCCGGGGCGCGCGGGCGCAGGAAACCGGGGCGCAGCAGCAGGTCCACGACGGTGAGGACGACGTACGCCACGAACGCCCAGCGGATCAGCCAGGCCGGTGCGTGGCGGGCGGTCAGCGCGCCGGCCGTGGCGCCGGCGCCCAGCAGGAGGAGCAGCGGGCCGCTGCCGCGCAGGACGCCCAGCACCCGCCGCGGCGTGACGGCGGTGGCGAAGGCGGCGTTGGCCACCATGACCAGGGCCGAGGTGGCCGTCGCCACCCGCATCGCGTCCGCGCCGAGCGCGGAGTCCGCCCACACTACGACGGGGACGGTGACGAAACCGCCGCCGAACCCGAACAGGACGGTGGTCACACCGGTAAGGAGCCCGATTCCGAGCAGAGCCACGAATTCCACACGGGCCACTCCACCAGTTCGGCGGCGGCGCCCGCATTCGATGTCCGGCACGAGACTTTCGCGACCCGGCCAGGACGGCCGTAGCCTGGCCGGGTGAAGAACGTCCCCCTGGCCGACGTCGACGCCGTGGACCGGGCCGTGCTGCCGATCGGGACCGACTACCCGCCCGGGCACCTCCTGGACTGGCACGAGCACCGGCGCGCGCAGTTCCTGTACGGCGCCACCGGAGTCATGGTGGTCGACACCGACGACGGCACCTGGACGGTACCGCCCGAGCGCGCCGTCCTGGTCCCGGCCGGCACCCGGCACCGGGTGCGGATGCTGGGCGTGAGCACCCGCAGCCTGTACATCGAGCCGGACTCCGTACCGTGGTGGCCCGACACCTGCACGGTCGTGGACGTGCCGCCGCTCCTGCGTGAACTCCTCCTGGCGGCCGTGGAGTTCGAGGCCGACTACAGCCTGGCCGGGCGCGACGGCAGCGTGGCCGACCTCCTGCTGCACGAGATCGCGGCGCGCGCCCCGCTCCCGTTCCACGTCCGCATCCCCGCGTCCGCGGATCTGGCCGCGCCGTGCCGGGAGTACCTGGCCGCCCCGGACGCCGGGGTCACCAATGCCTCCTGGGCGGCGCGTACGCACCTGAGCGAGCGGGCGTTCACGCGGCGCTTCCGCGCCGAGACGGGCGACAGCCCGGCCGTCTGGCGGGGCCGGGCACGCCTGCTCGCGGCGGTGCCGCTGCTGCGGTCCGACTCGGTCAGCGAGGTCGCGGGCCGGCTCGGCTACGCCTCCCCCGCCGCGTTCACCGCCGCCTTCACCCGCACCTTCGGCGTCCCGCCGTCCCGGTTCACGCGGGGGCACCCGGGGCGGTCCCACCACGCGGGAGCCGATTAGTCCGGCGTCCGCGAACCGGGCGCCCCCCGGCTGCCCGCCGGCACGCACCTCCGGACGGTGCCTGCGTCGGCACCGACGGGGCCGCGGTGGACCGGGGCCGGAAATCTGCGCATCGACACCGACGGACTCACCGTCGGGCGGGTGGCCGATGCCATCGCCGCCGATACCGCGGTGCCGATACCGTCGTCCCGTTGTCGGGGCAGTGAGCGACGGCGCCGGCTTTCCCGTGATCCACCTCACGACACTCGTAAAGTTGCGCAACCCATAAACTGTCGCCATGGAGACTACGGAAGCGACGAGCTGGGAGACCGCGGTCCTCACAGGAGGCCCGGCCGACGGGGCGCACATGAAGGTGACGGGGCGACCCTGGGTGATCCAGGTGACCCGCGCCTGCGCGCCGGACGACGTGCCCGACGGAGTGCGCGTGGAGGCCGTCTACGTCTACCGGCGCGACGCCCGGGTGAAGGACCGGCCGCTGCGGTACGGCTTCGACGCGGCCAGTCCCTGATTCGGGGAGGCGCCGCCCTCAGCGGGCGGAGTCGCCCCCGGCGGCCGGCCGGACCTCCCCTTGCGCGGCGCCGCTCACCCGCGGCACCGCGGCGGTGGGGGTGGACGCATCCCCGGCCGCGGCGGACGGCGCGGCCTCGTCCCCCTTCATGGCCTTGGCCTCGCTCTTGAGGATGCGCATCGACTTGCCCAGGGCGCGTGCGGTCTCGGGCAGCTTCTTCGACCCGAACAGCGCGATGGTCACGATCGCCACGATCAGCAGGTGCCAGGGTTCCAGTCCGTTGCGGAGCATCCCGCCCACTCTCCTTGTCGCCGGTCGGCGGCCCGCGCCGGACGGCACGGAGCCAATAATTGCTATATTGCGCAACTGTACAACCATGGGGGTGGGGTCAGTCGTCCCCTCCGTATGAGCCGGATGGATGAGGACGTATGAGGACGTATCAGTGACCGCCACGCACGACCGCACCAACCCGTCCCACCGTCGGCGCCGGGCGGACCCGCCCCGCCGCGGTGGGCCCTCCCGGCGTCGCGCCGCCGCGGCGCGGCGCCGCAGGCGCAGCCCGCTGCGGATCACACTCCTGACCGCGCTGGCCGTGGTGGTGCTGGGCACCGCCGGTCTGGGGTGGATCTACCTGAAGCTCAACGGCAACATCGACACCTTCGACGGCGACGGCCTGTCCAAGAACCGTCCCGAGGCCGGTTCCTCCAAGGGCGAGAACGTCCTCGTCATCGGCTCGGACGCGCGCACCGACGGCAACAGCGCGCTGGGCGGCGGCAGCAAGGACGACATCGGCCGCTCCGACACGGCGTTCCTGCTGCACGTCCACGCCGACCACAAGCACGCCACGGCCGTCTCGATCCCGCGCGACACCCTGCTGACCATCCCGCCATGCAGGCTTCCCGACGGGACCTGGACGACGACGCAGACCAACGCGATGTTCAACTCGGCCTTCTCGGTGGGCCAGACGGCGAAGGGCAACCCCGCCTGCACTCAGAACACGGTCGAGGAGCTGACCGGTCTGCGCGTGGACCACACGGTCGTCGTCGACTTCAAGGGCTTCGCGGCACTGACGGACGTCGTGGGCGGGGTGGACGTGTGCCTCCCCGGCGACGTGCACGAGAAGGACCTCAACCCCCACCGCACCACACAGGGCCGACTGCTGTTCAAGAAGGGCGAGCAGACCGTCTCCGGGCAGCAGGCCCTCGACTACGTCCGTCTCCGGCACGGCATCGGCGACGGCTCGGACATAGGGCGCATCAAACGCCAGCAGGCCTTCGTCGCCAGCCTCATCGGCAAGATCAAGAGCAACGGGCTCACCCCGGCCAAGCTGTTCCCCCTCGCCGACGCGGCCACCAAGTCGATGACCGTCGACCCGGGCCTGGGCACGGCCGACAAGCTGATCTCCTTCGCGATGTCGTTGAAGGACGTCGACCTGCACAGCACGAAATTCGTCACCATCCCCTGGCGGTACGAGGGCAGCCGCGTCGCGATCGTCCAGCCGGACGCCGACCGGTTGTGGGCCGCGCTCGGAGCCGACCGCACCATCGACGGCACCGACGCCAGCGGCAGGAACACGGCACAGGCTTCCGCCTCCCCCTCGCCGGAGAGGGAGGAACGGATTTCCGGCGACGGCATCGAGGTCGCGGTCCACAACGGCACCACCGTGCCCGGTCTGGCCTCGAAGGCCGCGACGACGCTCACCGAGCACGGCTTCACGGTCACCGGCACCGCCAACGCGAACAGCCAGGACCACGCCACCACCGTGATCGAGTACGGCGCGGGCCTCGAAGCGCAGGCCCGGACGGTCGCCGCGGTCTTCCCCGGTGCTCAGCTCCGGTCCGCCGGCGGGGCCGGCTCCGGCGTCCGGGTGGTCCTGGGAGCGTCCTACGCCGCCGACGGCAGTTCCGCCGCGCCGGAACCGACCGCCGTGCCCTCCTCGGTCGCGGACGGGGCCCGCTCCGCCGACGACGACCTGTGCTCGGACCTGTCCTACGGGTGACGCCGGCCGCGGGCCGGACGGGTGCGCCCGGCCCCGGGCCGTCGCCGGTCGTCGTAGCGCGTCCTGGCCGCCGCCAGCCCGGCCGCATAGAACACGAGGACGACGGCGAGCAGCACGTAGTACAGGGCCGGCAGGGCCGTGAGGCCGAGCACGGAGCCGAGCGGCGAGACCGGCAGCAGCAGCCCTGCGGCGGCCAGCGCGGCGGCCGCCCAGGCGACCGGGCCCGGGACGCGACCCGCGCCGCGCAGGATCAGCATCACCAGGGCCTGGGTGACCAGGTTCTCGGTGAACCAGCCGGAGTGGAAGACCGCCTCGTCGTCCAGGCCGTCGGGCCCGTACAGGGTGAGGGCGAGGACACCGAAGGTGGCCAGGTCGGCGACGGCGTTGAGCAGGCCGAAGCCGGTGATGAAGCGCAGGAGCCCGCGCGGGCGCAGCAGGGTGGGCCGGTGCAGGGCCCGCGGATCGGGCCGGTCGTGGGCGAAGGCGAGCTGGGCCGCGTCGAAGCAGAGGTTCTGCGCGAGGACCTGGGCCGGGAGCATCGGCAGGAAGGGGAGGAGGAGACCCGCGCCGAGCATCGCGATCACGTTGCCCAGGTTCGAGGACAGGATGATGCGCAGATAGGTGGCGATGTTGGCGCCGGAGTGGCGCCCCGCCGTGATGGCGTGGTCGATCGCGGTGAGGTCCTTGTCCGCGAGGACCACGTCGGCGCTCTCCCTGGCGACGCCCACGGCGTCGCGGTGGACGATGCCGACGTCGGCCGCGTGCAGGGCCGGCAGGTCGTTGACACCGTCGCCGAGGAAGCCGACGGTGTGCCCGCCGGCGCGCAGGGCGGCGGCGATCCGGGCTTTGTGTTCGGGAGTGCAGCGCGCGAAGACGGTGGCACGCCGCGCGGCGGCGGCGAGTTCGTCGTCGCGGAGCCCGTCGACGCCCTCGGCGGTGAGGACGGACTCCGGGCCGACCTGGATGCCCAGATCGCGGCAGGTTCGCACAGCGGTTCCCGGATGGTCGCCGGTCAGCAGCTTGACCGTGACGCCTCGCTTCGCGAGGACCGCCAGCGCCTCGGCGGCGGTGGGCGCCGGCGCGTCCTGGAAGGTGACGAAGCCCCGGAAGAGCAGGCCGCGTTCGTCGGCCGGGGTGTAGTCGCGGGTGCGGGCGGGGCGTTCGGCGGTGGCGACCGCCAGCACGCGCAACCCGTCCTCCGCCTGCGCGGTGGCGCGGGCGAGCAGGCCGTCGCGCTCGTCGTCCGCCAGCGCGCAACGCTGCAGAACGGCCTCCGCGGCTCCCTTGACGACCAGCGTGTGCGTGCCCAGCCGGCCCGGTGTGCGGACGACCGCGGTGGCAAGGCGCCGCACCGGGTCGAAGGGCAGGACCGCCACCGCGTCGTACGGCATGAGTTCGTCTTCGTCCACGGCGTCCAGGACCGCCTCGTCGAGGGCGTCCGGCGCGGGCAGATCGGCCAGGTGAAGGGTCGACCAGGCGTTCACCGCGGCCCAGCGCAGCACCTCGGAGTCTTCGGTGCCCGCCGGCTCGACGGCGCGGTGGACGACGGGACGGTCCTGGGTGAGGGTGCCGGTCTTGTCCAGGCAGAGGACGTCGACGGCGCCCAGGTCGTGCAGCGCCGTGAGCCGTTTGACGATCACCCCGTGCGTACGGGCCAGCAGCGCCGCCCCGCGGGCCAGGCAGGTGGTGACGACCACCGGCAGCATCTCCGGGGTCAGCCCGACCGCCACCGCGACGGCGAACGGCACCGTCTCCAGACCGCGCCCGCGCAGCGCGGCATTCGCCATCAGGACCAGCGGCGGGGTCACCAGCATGAACCGGATCAGGATCCACGAGATGCCGCGCACCGAACGGTCGAAGGCGCCGGCCTCCCGCGGCACGGCGAGACGGCCGTGGGCCTCGGCGAACCGGGTCCGCGCCCCGGTCGCCACGACGACCGCCGTGCCACTGCCGGAGGCGACGCTGCTGCCCTGGAAACAGAGGTGGGGTTCGTCGAATCCCCCCGCTCCCGGTTTCGCGCGTCGCGCGAGGGAGCCCGTGCCGGAACCGGCCGCTGCCGGCATGTCGCGGGCGTCCTTGGCCACGGGGGCCGACTCCCCCGTGAGGGCGGCCTGGTACACCGTCAGCCCGCGAGCCCGCAGGAGCCGTACGTCGGCCGGAACCGGATCGCCCGGACCGAGGCGTACCACGTCACCGGGCACCAGCTCGTCCACCGGGATCTCCCGGAGTTCGGGAGCCGCGCCGTCCTCCGTGCGGCGCTGGGTCGCGGCGGTGGTGGCGACCATCCTGCGCAGCGTGGCCATGGAGCGGTCGGCCCTGAGTTCCGGGGTCGCCCGCAGGACACAGCTCACCCCGACGAGGAGCAGGATCACACAGGCCGTGCCCCAGGAGGCGACGGCCGCCGACACCAGGCCGAGACACCCCAGGACTGCCGTGAACGGATCCCGCAGGCTGCGGACGAAGAGCCGCGGCCACGAGGCGCCGCGATGCACGGGGAGCGTGTTCGGCCCGGACCGTGCCAGCCGCTCCTGTGCCTGCGCCTCGGTCAGTCCTCGCGGCGTGCTGTCCAGTTGCCGCAGCACCTGCAGCACGGTCGGAACGTGCGCACCGGCGGCCGAGAGCTCCTCCGGCGCCGGCGCGGCACCGTGGGCCGGCCCCTCACCGCCGGGTTGCGACGCCGGGGCCGTCTCACGCACCGGACCCGCGCAGCCGGCGCACCGGGGCGGACGCACCCTGGGCGCGGGCGGTGAGCTGGCCGACCATCAGGCGCACCACGGTCACCACGTCGGAGTCGTCGACGAAGTAGACGACCCGTCGCCCTTCCCTGCGGGAGCGCACCAGACCGGCGAGCTTGAGCTTCGCCAAGTGCTGGCTGACCGCGGGAAGCGCCCCGCCCACCCGGTCCGCGAGGTGACTCACATCACTCTCGCCCTGCGACAACGCCCACACGATGTGCAGCCGGGCGGACGACGCCAGCAGCCCGAACGCGGCGGCCGCCTCCGTCAGCACCTCGGCGGGCGGGTCCTCGGACCCACCGACGTCTGCCGCCACGGTCCTTCTCCCTTCCGGCCTGATCATCAGCTCCGTGCTCTGCGCCGACCAGTCTAGGTGCCCGTACTCGCGGGCCGGTCCGCGCCGAGGGGGCCTCGACCGGCCGGACCGGCCCGGCGGTGCGCATCCGCCGGGCCGGTCCGGTCGCGGGGCGTCCTACAAGGTCACGGCCTTGCCGCCAAGGGTGACGGCCAGCTTGCCGTCCGCGGCGAACGACCAGCCGAGGGCACCGCTGTAGGAGGAGCAGCGGGAACCGTTCGTGCCCGTCCAGAACTGGTTGGTGCTGTCCGCGTTCCCGACGGTCTTGTCGTTCGAGCCGGACACGGAGAACCGGCAGGAGGTGTTGGAGCGGTACACCGACGTGCCCTTGTCGAACGAGTAGTTGCGTTCGGCGTTGTCGACGCCCAGGTTGCTGGAGATCGCCATGCTGCCCGGGTTGCTGTTGTACGTGAACCCGTGGTGGCCGTTCTTGAAGGCGATGCTGCGGCGGACGACGTGGTCGACGGCGATGCCGTCGCCGCCGAGCTTGTAGCCGTTGCGGTCACCGTTGTCGTTCACGGTGCCGTCGCTGAGCGTGCCGTTGCCGTACGCCAGCGAGTCCTCGATGGTGACCGGGCCGATCGCCCCGGTCTCGGTCTTGGTGTACAGGTCCCAGCCGTCGTCGATGTTGTGGTGGGAGACGGCGTAGCGGAAGACGTTGCCCGGGCCCGTGGTGAGTTTGGCGGCGAAACCGTCCGCGTCCTCGCCGTCGGAGTCGGCGTTGTCGTGCGACTCGGCGCTCAGGATCAGATTGTTCGCCGGCCACTGGCTTACGGGCGTGCTGGAGGAGATCCGGCCGAGTTGCAGGCCGGTGTCCCGGTTGAAGCGGGTGACGGTGCGCTCGATGACGTTGTTGCTGCCGCCGATGTAGATGCCGTTGTCCCCGGCATGCTCGACGACGATGCCCTTGATGTGCCAGTAGGAGCCGTTCACCTGCAGCCCGCGGTTCGAGGAATCCTCGCTCTGGGCCGCGAAGTTGAGCACCGGCTTCTCGCTTGCGTAGGCGGTGATGGTCGTGCGCGCGGACGCGGTGCCGTTCGCGCCCTCGGGCACGGTGACGGTCTGGCCGTACGCGTACGTCCCGCCGCGCAGATAGATCGTGCCGCCCGGGGCGACCCGGCTGATCGCCGAGGCCAGTGTCGTCGGGTCGGCGAGGGTGCCGGCGGCGCCCTCGGTGCCGGACGGTGCGACGTACACCGTCGTCGCGGCCTGCGTCGCGGCCTGGGCGGTGGCGCCGGAGGCAACGGCGGCGAGCGAGCCGGCGAGCAGGCCGAGGGAGGCGACGAGAGGTCTCATTTTCATCGTTCGATCTCCAAGTGTGGGGGTGGGTCGAGGGCCGGAGCGCGGACCCTGGCGCTGGGGGGAAAGCGCTCTCTATCCGGGACCGTAGCCATACAGCATGAGCAGGTCAAGATTCACGTATGTGATTGACAGTCATCCATACGAACATTTGAGGCATCGACAACCCGTGAGGTCCGCCGTCTCGCAGCACCCGGACAGCCGCCTTGCCCAGCCTGGTAACTTGCTTTGCATGGAACCTGGCAACTCGACCAAGCAGGCCCGCGCAGCCACCCAACTGCGCAAGGGCGTGCTGGAGTACTGCGTACTCGCCCTGATGCGGGACCGCCCCCGCTACGGCGTGGAACTCCTGCACGCCCTGGAGGAGTCCGGCGCCCTGGCCACCAGCCAGGGCACGGTCTACCCCCTGCTCTCCCGGCTCCGCCGGGAGGACCTGGTCACCACCACCTGGCAGGAGTCCGCCTCCGGCCCGCCCCGTCGCTACTACGCGCTCACGGCGAGCGGACGGGCCGCGCTGGACGAGTTCACCCACGTCTGGCCCGGTTTCCGCAACGCCGTCGACACGTTCCTGGCCGTCCCGCACCACTCCGCCGGAGACCTCACATGAAGACACCGACCGACCCCACCCGCGACTACCTCGCCGCCGTGGAACGCGAGGCCTCCGCGCTGCCCGCCGAGCGCCGCCAGGAACTCCTCGCCGACCTCGCCGAACACATCGAGGTGACGCGCGCCGAACGCCCCGACGCGACGCCCGGCGAGATTCTCGCCGAGCTGGGCGATCCCCGCGCGATCGCCGCGACGGCGCTGGCCGAGTCCGGGAGCGGGGAGGGGCCTGCCGCGGCCCCCGGCGGCGTGGGCGCACCCGTGCGGCGCGGCAGGGTGCACCCCCTGGTGCCGCTGCTCATGCTCACCGTCCCCTACCTCGTCACGACGTTCCTCTGGGACGTTCCCGGCCTGGCGTTGTGCAGCGGCCTGATCCGAATCGCCGGCGGGGTGCTGCTGTGCACCTCGGTGCACTGGACCCCGGTCCGGAAGATCGTCGGCGTGGTGCTCACGCTCGTCGCGCCCACCGTCGCCGGGATCGTCTGGCGGGAGACCACCGTCGCCCCGGCCGGCGACACCCCGGCCCTGGTGGCCAACCTGGTCGCGCTCGCCGTCGTGGCCGGGACATCGGCCTGGCTCTGGTCCTCCCGCCGTCCCTGAGCCGAAGCGCCGGACGCCCCCCTCGGCGGTCGTCCGGCGGGAGCCGCACGCACCTCCACCCTGGCCCGGGTGCCCCAGCTTCCGACCTGCCAGCAGGTCGCCATGGCGTTCAGGTACAGAGGGCGAAGCACCACCAGGCTCCAGAGCCCGGCCAGCGGGGAGAACAGGAACATCAGTGCCTGGTGGCGCAGCGTCTCGTCGGTTCTCCGGATGGCGAACAGGCGCAGGCTGACGAGGTAGTTCATCGCGCAGGCCAGGACGAGCGTGTACTGGAGCAGCGAGCCGGTCTGCTCGCGCAGTTCCGGGGTGGCGAGGACCGCCACGGGCACCAGGAGGACCAGGACGAGGTGGGCGTACTCGACCACGGGCATCCAGAAGCCCAGTGAACGCAGCGGCATGTGGCGCAGCCACCACAGGTGCCGCACGGTGGTGCCGCGCATCCAGCGCAGTTGCTGGCGCAGGTAGTGGCGCGGCCGGTCCGGCACCAGGGTGAAGCACTCTGGGAGCCGTCGACGGAGACCTCCACGCGCGGCTCGATGCCCAGCATGCCGAGCTGGCGGACGGCCGGGGCGTCGTAGGTGCGCTGGTGGGTGACCCGGGGCAGCCGGGCCAGGTCTTCGCGGGTGAGCCGGTCCCCGACGCTCGGGTGCTCCTCCTCGGCGACGAGGAAGACCCACCGGTCCTCGTAGAGGTCGGTGGCGGGGAGGTCGCTGATGACGCCGTGCGGCATGAGCAGGCCGTCGGTGGTACCGAGCAGGGCGTCCGTGGCGTCCACGACGGTGGTCGGCGGGGCGGGGCCGTGGTCGGCGTGGTCACCCTGCTCAGCGTGCCGCCGCTGCTGCGCATGATGCGGCCGGAGGCCCTGCGGACGGAATAGCCCCTCGGGACGAAGCCGCAGGACGGGAGCGGGCGGGTCCGTCCCGGCGCTCGTGATGGAGGATGACCGGGTGAACGACGAAGGCAGGACACCTGCCCTGCAATCCCTGACGGGTGCCGCCCGCTGCGCGACCGTGGCCCTCGCCCTGGCGGGAGTGGCCTGGGCTGCCAGAGGAGTGTGGCAGATCCGGCTCGCCGTGGCCGGGCAGCCGCTCTCCGGCCCGCCGGACCAGGGCGGCGGGCAGCACCGCCCGCTGACTGCCCTGGAGGACGCCTACCATCTCGTCAGTACGGCGGGGGACGTCACCACGGTGCTCTGCGCGGTGGCCTTCCTGGCCTGGCTGTCGCGGGCCCGTGACAACGCGCGTCTCCTGTCCGGCGGACGGCTGCGCTACTCCTCGCCCTGGGTGTACCTCGGCTGGATCGTCCCCGTGGCCAACCTCTGGGTACCGCGCGGGGTCGTGGCCGACGTGCACCGGGCAGGCGCTCGGGACACCCGCCTGCCCCGCGTCGTCACCATATGGTGGGTGCTGTGGCTGGTCGGCCTGCTGAGCGGGGTGGGCCTGATGTACGCGGACTCGACGGACGAGGTCATCGCGCGCGCCTACACGGGGGTGGCTCCGCTGCTGGTGGCGGACGCCGCGGTCGTCGGCGCCGCGGTGGCCTGCGGTCTCATGGTGCGCGCGCTCACCGGCGCCCAGGAGAAACGGGCGGCTGCCTGAGGCCGCGGCGGCCAAGCCCTCCTGCCGGGCGCCGGACCCGGGGGTTCCGGCACGGTGTCCGCACGCGGTCGCACCCGGCCGCGTGCCGCCCTGCTGGCTCCCCCTACCATCGCACTGCGTTCCTCGGCGGACACCGACACCGGTCCGGCCGTGCCCGCCGCCCGCATGACCAGATGTCCACCGACGGGGGTGACGGGGCCGGCCGACGAGAAGGGGAAGACTCATGCGCGCCCGGAGCATCGGCACGGCGACCGCAGCGGCACTGGCCGTGGTGGCCGCCCGCGACCTCCTCCAGAAGAAGCACGCACTGCTGCGGAACTTCCCGTTGGTCGGGCACGCCCGGTACCTGCTGGAGACCATCGGGCCGGAGCTGCGGCAGTACATCGTGACGTCCAACGAGGAGGAACGGCCCTTCAGCCGTGATCAGCGCACGTGGATCTACGCGTCGGCGAAGGAGGAGAACAACTACTTCGGATTCGGCACCGACGTCGACGTCGAGCACGTGCAGGGGCGTGCGTACGTGAAGCAGCGCACCTTCGCCCGGAGCCTGCCCGAGTCGCACGGCCGTCCCGACCTGCCCGCCGCCGTGCCGTCCGCCAAGGTGCTGGGCGGACCCCGCGGCCGGGCCAAGGCGTTCCGGCCCGACAGCGTCGTGAACATATCGGCGATGAGCTTCGGCTCGCTCTCCGGCGCCGCGGTCACGGCCCTCAACAAGGGCGCGGCGCTGGCCGGGACGATGCACAACACGGGCGAGGGCGGGCTGTCCCCGTACCACCGCAACGGTGCCGATCTCGTCCTCCAGATCGGCACGGCGTACTTCGGCTGCCGCAACGAGGACGGCACCTTCGATCTCGGCAAGCTCAAGGAAGTGGTGGCGGGGGCCCCGGTCAGGGCGATAGAGATCAAGCTCTCCCAGGGCGCCAAGCCGGGGCTGGGCGGGATGCTGCCCGGCGCCAAGGTGACGCCGGAGATCGCCGCGATCCGCGGCATCCCCGAGGGCAAGGACTGCGCCTCGCCGTCGCGCCACACCGCGTTCGGCGACGTCGACTCGATGCTGGACTTCGTGGAACTGATCGCCGGCGAGACCGGCTTGCCGGTCGGCATCAAGAGCGCGGTGGGCGAGACGGACTTCTGGCGCGAGCTGGCCACGCTGATGGCGCGGGGCGACCGCGGGGTCGACTTCGTCACCGTCGACGGCGGCGAGGGCGGCACCGGTGCGGCGCCCCTCACCTTCACGGACTCCGTGTCGCTGCCCTTCCGGATGGGCTTCTCCCGGGTCTACGGCACCTTCGCCGAGCGGGGACTGACCGACGACCTCACGTTCATCGGCTCCGGCAAGCTCGGGCTGCCCGACAACGCCGCGGTCGCCTTCGCCCTCGGCGCCGACATGGTCAACGTGGGACGGGAGGCGATGCTGTCCATCGGCTGCATCCAGTCGCAGAAGTGCCACACGGACAAGTGCCCCACGGGTGTCGCCACCCAGAACGCGTGGCTGGCCCGCGGCCTCGACCCGGAGTCGAAGGCCACCCGTGCCGCCGTCTACCTGCGTACTCTGCGCAAGGAGTTGACGAAGATCTCGGCGGCCGTCGGCGTGGCCCACCCTGGCCTCATCACGGCCACGGACATCGAGATCCTCAACGGTGACTACGACGCCCGGACCCTGGCCTCGGTCTACGGCTACAAGGACGGCTGGGGCGAACTCGGTCCGCGCCTCGCCGAGGAGATCACCGCGCTGCTGGCGGCCGAGCGGCACACCGCCCCGGACACGCTGAAGGCCTGACCGGCCGTCCCACCGGTGGTGCGGGGGCGCCCACACGGGACGCCCCCGCACCGGTGACCGCGGGAGCGGGCGCCGTCAGCTGATCCCCGGCCAGCCGTCCGGGTGCGCCTCGTCCTCGGTCGCGGCGGCCTGCGACTCGCCGGCGTCCGCGCCCTGCGCAACGGCCGCCTGCGTGTCGGACTCCGTCTCCTCGCCCTCCTGTTGCTGAGGCTCGACGCTCTCGGGTTCCGTTGCCTCACTCATCACGGCCTCCTGTTCGCTGTCACGTCACCGAACCGACGTGCGGGCCCGTCGGCCACGTCGTCGGCCACGTATGAGACTGCTCTCGCCGGGCGGGGACGCGCAATGCCTTGAGCGGGGCGCGGCGCACGCCGCGGGCAGGACGTCAGGCCCGGCGGGCGGCCCAGACGGTGCGTTCGGTGCGTACGGCGAGGTCCGTGCGGTGCAGGATGCTGTTCGGGCCGTCCGTGTCCAGGAGTTCGCCGAGTGCGGCGAGGTCCTGGGGGTCGAGGACGGGCGCGGCGACGCCCCGGATGCGCTGCAGGCTGCCGTGGGCGTAGCGGCCGATCGCTTCGCTGCGCCCGCCCTCGATGTCGACGGTGAGGGTGCGCTCGTCCTCGACGGTGAAACCGGCGGCGGTCAGCAGCCGCCCCCAGTCGGCGACGCGATGCGGCACGTGCTCGGCGTGGAAGCCGTCGGTCGCGGCGTGGGCGCGCTCTTCGAGGCCGGGCCGGTTCTCCGGGGCGTCGGCGGGCAGAAAGCGGGGGAAGCCCGCCAGCTCGACGACGGCGAACAGGCCGCCGGGGGCGAGCAGTTCGCGGACGGCGCGCAGGGCGTGGTCGGGGCGGGCCAATGTGGCGCATCGAGGCGGAGGCCCACACCAGGCCGGGCGTGCCCAGCTCGGGCCAGTGGTCGGCGTCGAGGTCGGCCCGCACGGTGCGTACGCGCTCCTCGACTCCGCGGGCGCGTGCCTTCTCGTTCAGGGCCCGCAGATGTGCGGCCGAGTTGTCGACGGCGGTGACCCCCGCGTCGGGGAAGCGTTCGAGGAGCGCGAAGGTGCCCGCGCCGGTGCCGCAGCCCAGGTCGACGATGTGACGCGGCTCGCTGGTCAGCGGCAGCCAGGCGGTGATGGAGGCGATGTGCTCGGCGAGCACCTCGGGGCGTCCAGGTCGAGGATCTCCGCCTGTCCGTGATCGTCGTGCTCGTGGTGGCCGGTGTGCTCGTGGTGGCCGGGGTGGTGCGCGGATTGGCCGTGGGGCGGGGGCTGGTGGTGCGTCGGGGGCATGGCATCACCGTAAGCCGGTCATGCGTTGATCGGGTAGCGCCTTGCGTATTGGTGCCGTCCACGGCCGAACGGCCCCCGAGGGGGCGCTGTCAGGCGTTTGCCGAGTGCGCCGCCCGTGTGGGTGCGACGGCCAGCGCCGTGTGGAACGCGAACGCGGTCTCGGCGTCGGCCGCGGCGACATCGACGACGACCAGACCCGGCTCCGACACGTGTACTTCGCTGATCGCTTCCATGCCCCGCCTGACGCCCTGCCCCGACAGGCCGGTTCTGCTGCCCTCCAGCGTTCACCCGGACGGGACCCGTCTGCGGCTGACCGGTCAGCCGATGCCTCGCACCGTCTACGTGGGCCGTCCCGGCAACAGGCCGCCCACCAACTGATGCGGCCACACTTCCTTCACTTCAACTCCATGATGTGATCACTTCCGGTAGGCTCCGGGCGCTCCATTCGCACTGCTGAGGGGGAATTCCTCATGTGCATCCGCTACGCCCTGACCACTGCCGCCACCGCGGCCGCTGCCGCACTCGGCCTCGCCGCGGCTGTTCCAGCGCAGGCCGCCGAGTACTCCTCCGCGCTGAAGATCAAGGGCGTGCAGTACGACGCCCCGGACCGGGACTCCAACAAGTGCTCGGGCGGCAACACCAAGAACGAGTACCTGACGATCAAGAACTACTCGAAGACAGCGACCGTGAACCTGAAGGGCTACAAGGTCAAGGACGCCGCCGGGAACACCTTCACCTTCAGGAACAGCCACACCCTGCAGCCCGGCGACCAGGTGAGCCTGCGCGGCGGCCGCGGCACCGACTCCGACGCGAAGAACGTCGTCTACCGCCAGAACTGCAACTTCATCTCAAACAACGACAAGGACACCATCTATTTCTACTAGCTGGGCGGCTCCCGCGCCGACGTCCACGCCTGCACCAAGAAGGCCAACGACCGCGACGGCAACGGCTACACCACCCACCACGGCTGACCAACCGGTCCGAGCACAGCCGGTGTTCCCTCGCCCGCAGTTGAAGGGATCGGTCATGGTCTCCCTGACCCACCTGGCCCTGGTCGCGTTCCTGGCCTGGGTCACTCAGGCTGGTACACCGTCCGATGGCGCCGGGCACAGCCGCCCGGTGACGCTCACCGTGCGGACAGGGCGTTGACCTGCCGGGGTCGGGGTGCGGCTATCCCGTGGTCGGCTTCTGGTCGCGCTTGCCCGCGCCGTTCCCCGGCTTGCCCACCCTGCCTGCAGGACGCCGCGCAAGCGGCTGTCGCGTACCTTGAGCGGGCCTTGGCCACCCAGCGACCCGCACTGTCCGACCCCTTGGGTAAGGTGCCCTTCTCGGACGGCCGGAGCCCTGCGAAGCGCGGCGTTACCGCCGTCACGGCGATCCTGGGGGGATCCATGCGGGCAAGAATTGTCCTACGGCGGTACATGAGTGCGGGCCTCGCCGCGGCTGTGCTGGCACTGGGCGGGACCGGGGTCGCGGGGTCCGCGACCGAGGCGCGGGCCGCGGAGCCGCAACAGCGCATCGTGTACACGGAATCGGCGACCGTCGACGGCGTGCTGACGTTTTCTCTGGTGTCGATGAACGCCGACGGTTCCGACCGGCGGGCCCTGGTGCCGTCCGGAGACGGACTGCCGCGGGGCAAGTACGTCAGCCCGGTCTTCTCGCCCGACGGGCGGCACCTGGCGTTCATCAGCGAGGACGGGTTCGGGGACATCTGGGTCGCCGAGCCCGACGGCAGCGGGGCACGGCCCGTCGTCATGGACGTCCAGGACCCCGACGGGTGGGTGGACCAGCTCGCCTGGGGCCCGAACGGCGACATGCTCTACCTGGGCTTCCAGTCCAAGCCCGGCCACGACCGCCGCCGGCTGATGAAGGTCAACCTCGACGGCAGCGGACTCGACTACGTGCTGCCCGACCAGCCGTACGTGTTCGACGGCCAGCCCTCGGTCGCCCCGGACGGCGTGCTGGCCTTCCTCCGTGGCGGCACCATCCAGGTCTACGACCCGCGCCAGGGCGGTACTCCCACCCCGCTGACCTCGGGCCTCCAGCCGGCGTACTCGCCCGACGGCACCAAGCTCGCCTTCACCCGGCAGACGGCCTCGAGCGGGCCACAGGTATTCGTACGCGACCTGGCCAGCGGCAAGGAGACCCAGATCACGGACGACTCCGGCGGGGTCATCTACCCGTCCTGGTCGCCCGACGGCAACCAGCTCGCCTACCTCGCCGGTGGCACGGACATGCGTCTCACCGTCCATTCCGCCACCGCTGCCGGGGGCCCGGGCACAGCGATCACGAGCGATGACGTGCAGGGCAACGGACGTCCCGCCTGGGTCATCCCCGCCCGCCCTTCCAGCCCTGGTGACCTGACGGGTGACGGCAGGCCGGACCTGATCGCCCGCGACAGTGCAGGCGTCCTGTGGCTGTACCGCGGAACGGGCAGCGCATCCGCCCCCTACGCCGCCCGCACAAGAATCGGCGGCGGCTGGAACACCTACACCTCGTTGACCTCGGCCGGTGACCTGACAAGTGACGGCAAGTCCGACCTGATCGCCCGCGACAGTGCAGGCGTCCTGTGGCTGTACCCCGGAACGGGCAGTACGTCCGCCCCCTACGCCGCCCGCACAAGAATCGGCGGCGGTTGGAACACCTACACCTCGTTGACCTCGGCCGGTGACCTGACAGGTGACGGCAGGCCGGACCTGATCGCCCGCGACAGTGCAGGCGTCCTGTGGCTGTACCGCGGAACGGGCAGCGCATCCGCCCCCTACGCCGCCCGCACGAGAATCGGCGGCGGCTGGAACGCCTACAACCTGCTCAGCTGAACACGGGATCGGTGACCCTCGCCTGGCGGCAAGCGAGGGTCTCGGCCCCAAAGCGCCGGATCATGAGGCGGGCAGCCGGGATGCAATCCCGGACTGCTGGCATGTGGTATGGGGAAGTCCTCGGGATTCCTTGTTCCGGCGGCTGGCGGCGGCCGTCCCGGTCGAAGAATAGAACGCCGGGTCGACTGCTCCGGGCAGGCCGGCTTCCCGGGCCACGCCCGCAGGTCCGCGGTGATGTCCTCCAACGTCGCCGGGAAGGGTACACCGCTGGCGGATGACCATGCCGTGAGCCCAGCACCGCATCCGGGCGGATGCGGCGCCGGCCCCAGGCGGGCGGGGTCGATGCCTGGGTGAGCAGGTCGGCTGGCTCCATCGCGTCGTCTCCGTTTCACCACTGCCTTGTGACAGGCGAACTCGACCGATTGACAGGTGAGTTTGACCGCTAGGCTCAAGGAGACACCTCGCCTGCGGGAATGGTGTCAGCGGTCCCTACGAGCATACGGATCATGAAACGATCCGACGATCTACTGGCAGGGCTGGACGACATCGACTGGGCAGCCCTGGGGGACGCCTACGGCAGCGCCGAGGACGTGCCCGGCCAGCTCCGGACGGTGTGCGGGCTGGACGAAGAGGCCCGGGAGAGCGCCTTCCGCAGCCTGTTCGGCAACATCTTCCATCAGGGCACCCGGTACTCGGCCTCTCCGTACGCCGTGCCGTTCCTCACACAAATCGCTGTCGCGGGACCGGTCGGCGCCGGGCCGACGCGCCGCTGCTGACCCGTCTGGCCATTGATTGGCGCGACGAGTACGACCTCCCGCTCGGCATCGACACCGCCACGTGGCGCGCCGCAGCCATCAGCCCCGAAGAGAATCTGTGCTGGCACGACGAGCAGATCGCCGCCGAAACCGACGAGGAGCGGCTGAAGAACCTGGAGGGACGGGCGTACTGTGCGGCGGGGCACCCCGTCGACGCCCGGGAGGGCGCACTGCGCTCCTACGACGCGGTCCGCGCCCAGCTTCCTGTCCTGATCGAACTGCTCGGCGACCAGGACCCGGAGATCCGCACCAGGACCGCGTACCTCTTCGGCTGGTTCCCTGAGGAGGCCGACGCCACCCTGCTCCCATTGCTGGCCTGCCTCGACGGTGAGCGGGACCCGATCCAGAACCTGGGCAAACTCCGCTACGTCGTCGAGCAGACCTTCTCGCTGCTACACCACTTCAAGCGCCTGGCCGTCCGCTGGGAAAGACGCCTGGACCTGCACGACGCCCTCGTTTCCCTGGCCTGCAGTCTCATCTGCTGGAGACGCCTCAAGAAGACCCACTCGTGATCGTGTTATGAGCTCTCAGGAGCCGGATCGCGGCAGGATCGCGCGCCGCGGCCCTGCGTCGCTGGTGCGGCGCGAGGCGTCACTCGAATCCCTGGACGCAACGCACACCATCACCCCGTCAAGAAATCCACCGAAGAACTTGTCTCTGATTCAGTTTGAGCTCACTCTGGATACGCTTATTCGAGGATCAAACTAGGCCGCTTTCGCGGACCCCCATACAAAAGAACGTATTTCAGACTTGACAACAGCTCATTGAGGGCGACCTCTGGCGCAATCCGTAGCGGGATTACACTAGAGGGCAGATTAAGTACCTCGATGGCTTCATCGCTGAACTCTAGCGTCAGGATATCCCCTGCCCGAGAGGCCCCTTCCACTCCACCATAGTGGACCCCGAGGCTTTCGTTCACGACACTGTAGCTATCGGTGCCATTCCTCACGTTCTGCTCGTCTGGATAATCATTCAGGAATCGGTGGAAGTCGAAATAGAATCCATTCTCGGCCGCATCTTCCCCATCACCAATAAAGACCGAGAAGGTCACACCGGGAACTTCTTCCCGGATCTTCAGAGTTGCAATCTCCCAGTAGGGCATCACTTCAGTCATTCAACCCCAGCTCCATTCGACGCCACCACTCTTGTACACCAATATAACCCCAATTTTCTGTGCCGCCTTTTCCATACGCCCTTGACAGGACTGACAAGGAGGATTCAACCCATGAATGGTAACCGTGTCACCTTGGTTGACGGGCGCCAGGCCAAGTTCCGGAACGTCATGCGAGAAACCCGACGTTTACAGCGGCTAACACAATGAGGTGGCTCGCCCCTGGTTGCCGTGTCCGGGGCGGGAGTTGAGCGTTCGGTGCGGTGTGGGGACTTCGCCGTGGATCGTGTCGGATGAGCTGTGGGATCGCCTGGAGCCGCTGCTGCCGCAGCGTGAGTGGCGCTTCCGGTACCCGGGCCGCAGGCCGTTGCCGGACCGGGAGGAAAAGGGGGCAGCACACAGGGCCGTCGCCGGTCGACCGGGGCCGGGCCGGCTCCAAGCATCACTTGATCACCGACGGGCGCGGCACCCCGCTCGCGGTCCTGCCGACGGGTGGCAACCGCAACGACGTCACCCAGCTCCTGCCCCTGCTCGACGAGATCCCGCCGGTCCGCGGCCGGGTTGGTCATCCTCGCCGGAAGCCGGACTCGCTGTTCGCTGACCGCGGCTACGACCACGACATCTACCGCGACCAGGTCCGCGCCTGCGGCATCGTGGCCGCGATCGCCCGCCGCGGCACCCTGCACGGCACCGGACTGGGCGCCAACCGGTGGGTTGTGGAGAGGAGTTTTGCCTGGTTGCACGGCTTCCGTCGCCTGCGCATCCGCTGGGAACGGCGAGCCGGCATCCACGAAGCGTTCCTCAAACTCGCCTGCTGTCTGATCACCCATCGGCAACTCAGGGCATTGTGCTGACGACGGAAACGCTGGGTACCCCCTGGTTGTCCATGGCTCATGCCATGATCCGGCCTCATGAGTGACCGATCGCTTTCACCTGCCTGGCTGGCCTCGTGGGCAGACAGAGTCTCCGGGACTCTCACGGCCATGACAGGCGAGTTCGAGTATCGGCACGGCTTCCCACCTGGGACCAACCAGGTCCGGCCGGCCGACCACGACGATCAAGCCGCGGCTCGCACGCTCGCCCAAGTCACCCTCACACCAGCTGACCTGGTCACCTTCTACGAAAGCATCGGCGATGTCACCTGGGCGGACGTCGGCAACGGCTACTTCCTCGATCCGGCCGGTGACGTCCTGCTGCGGCTCCAGGAGTACGGCGTTGTCGACGTCGGCGCGGACCGCAAGGCCCATGGCCTGGTCATCGGCTCGAACGGCGGCGGCCTGATCTATGTCGCGGGGCCCGATGGGACCGTCTACCGGACGCGGACGGCATCGCTGGACGAACCGGAGCTCGACAAGGTGGCCGATGACCTACGACAGTTTCTGGTGCTGCTGGAGCGCTCCCTGACAAGGTTCAAAACCGACGGTGACCCGGGATACCTGTAAGCGCAGGCCCCAATGCCCATTTGTTATCCGTTGTAAGCCTGTTCCCCTGGGGTGACCGCATGCCGACCCGATGGCTCGAAGAAGACAACACACTTGTCATGCCCGACGGCGTCCGCGTCGCCACAGCATCGCCGACGCTTTCAGGACTGCACATGGCCCAGAACTCCTACAAGTGGGAGCTGACCGCCGACCGCCGCGAGGTCCGCGGCGCCGACGGCGGCGGTGCCGAATGCAGCGGCGAACCCTGGTTCACCAAATGGTTGATTCAGGCGAGCTCCTCGCGACCCCGAACAGGGCGACTTCGTCGCGCAGCGCCCGCACACACGCGTGGCACCCTCGTCAGACCTGCCATCCCGCTGGATTGCCGCGGTGCTCGGCCTCGACTACCGGCAGCTTGCCGAATGGGCCGCAAGACCGCCTCTACACAGACGCAGGTAACAGGACAGACGCGACGCCTCGAAATCGCAGAAGCCAAGACGGAAGGCTGGCTCGGCAAAGTCGAAGGCCTCCAAGTCAGCCTGGCTGGCGCCGAGCAGAAGCTCCGCCAGCTCGGTCGTGGGAACGGGCAGCACACCGCCGTGGACCTTGGTTCCTGCGTCGGGTGAGCCGAGAGGTAGCCCACCGTGTCAGGGGCCTGAAACGGCAGCCGCCCAGTGATCAGCTCGAAGAGCAGACAGCCGACGGCGTACAGGTCGCTGCGCGGCTCTGGAAGACCTCGTGCCTGCTCGGGGGCCATGTACGGAGGCGTGCCCACAATGAAGCCGGTCTGTGTGAGCCGGTCCGCGGTCGCATAGGGGTCGGCCGCTCTAGCCACACCGAGATCGAGGACCTTCGCCACGCCGGAAGGCGTGATGAGGATGTTGGACAGCTTGATGTACCGGTGCATGATTCCGGCGTCGTGCGCGTGTGCAAGCGCGTCACATATCTGAGCACTCCAAGCCCCTTCGTCCGGGCGGGTGACGGTGCCTTGGCTCAGCATCGTATCCAGGCCCTTGCCTCGAACCAGCTCCATCGCGAGGAACGGGGCCCTGGGGCGCTTCGGCTCGTAGGTGGATGTGACTGAGCGCTTCAGTTGGCCGCTCTGCGTGTCACAGTTGGCCACGTCCCGTGCCCTCAGCCAGAAGGAGCGTGCTTGGTGAACTCGATCGTGCAACCGGACGGAGTCGCAGGCGAGTGGCGAGATCGAGTGGCCGCCGTACGCCGCGGGCTTGCCGAGAACGGGCCGCCGCGGAGTCCCGATGGCGGTCCGGACTTCGCCACCGTCACGCTGCCGGAGCGCGACTGTGATCAGGTACGTGACTTCCTGGTGGACGAGCGAGTCGGCACGGTCGTCGAGATCGGGCTCGCCTATGCCAGCTCGGCGCTGGCGATCGGCGAGGCGCTGCTGCGCACCGGTTCACGGAACCCGCGGCATGTCGTAATCGACCCGTTCCAGTTCACGGCGTACGACGGTGTCGGGTGGGAGCTGCTGCGCAGCGCCGGCCTGGACGACATCGCTGAGCTGGTGACCGAGCCATCGCAGCGGTTCCTTGCTCGGTTGGCCGACGCGGGTTTCGCCGCAGACGCGGCGTTCGTCGACGGCAGCCACCACTTCCACAACGTGTTCGTCGACCTCCATTTCCTGGGCGAGATCGTCCGACCTGGCGGCGTCGTGCTGCTCGACGATGTCTGGTGGCCATCGGTCGGCGCTGCCGTGGCGTACTTCGAGACGAATCTGGGGTGGCGTCCGGTACTGGGCGCTCTGGCTGACGGGACCGCCTACCCGGCCAGCGGTCGGCCGCGGATCGGCGCCTACCGGTTGCCCGATCCGCGCCCGACGCCGGACTTCAAGGAGTTCCGACCGTTCTGCTGATTCGGTGGGACTCGCGAGGCCCCCACCCGAATCGGGCGACCGCGCGTCAGTCACAGCGATGGCACCGCGTCGAGCTTGGAACGTCCAAGTGGAGTGCTCACTGGCCAACTGAAGTGCTCAGTCACATGCCGGGAACGCGGCATTCCTGGACGGCCTGGTCTACAGCTCGATCTCGATGTGCTCCACGTCGGTGAACTCCACGCCCAGCCCGTGCGCGCGAGAGTTGTTGGCACGGAAGTACATCCGGGCGAGGCCATCGGCGGCGATCTGCCGCAGCTGCAGCTCGGTGGCGCCCTGCTCGCGGGCTGTGAACAGCTGGTCGGCGTACTCGGGCGGCAGAGCTTGGGTGATATCGCGGATCCGGGCGTCGTCGGTGGTGCCCGGCGCCGCAGTGAACCCAAACCGGGCGCGGGTGGATACGACCAGCCCGTCGGTGAAGGCCGCCTTCTTCTTGGCCTTGGCCCGCACCTGCGGCTGCCACCGTTTCTTGACCTCACGCTCTATGCGGCCGCGCAGGTCCTGGCGGGGCCGCTTGAGCTGTCCTTTGACGTACCGCTCCACGGTGCGCTGGGAGATCCCGAGCGCATGGGCGGCGGCCTTGGTGCCCTGGTGCTTGACCATCCCGGGCGAGCCCCCGAGCCGGAAGGTGCCGGGCGCCGGCCTGCCCTCGGGCGTGTGCGGCAGGACGTCCAGCGACGGGCCGGGTGAGGGGTAGACCATGGCGTCGGCTTGGTAGCTCGTGATGCGGCGGGCTCGGTGCTGAGGTGGTCTTCGCGAACGGCCCTGTGTTCGGTCTCGGTGTTGTTCGAGCCGCCAGATAGGCGTTCCAGTCCCGAGCAGCGCGGCGAGCCCGCTTGAGCCGCTGTTGATCCAGAGAAGCGAAACATCCTACGGACCAGCACCAACCGCCTGGCAGCCAGACGAAGATCCGGGAGGACAGCATCGGCTCGCGGCGCAGCACGGTGTGGCAGCACTCCCCGCCGACGAAGCTGATCGCCAGCTGGGTGGCCGGTTCGTCCCACAGATAGCGGAGATATTCGAACGCCTCCCCGTTGGTTCATGCTCGCTGGCGGACAAATAGCACGTGTCGCCGTCGGCATCCCGCAGGTTCAGTGCCACGTTCCTTCACATTCGACGATCTGGCCCTTCGAGTTGGCGTGACAAGCCCGTGCCGCGACCTTGCGGGTGGGGTATCGCGCCATCCAGTTCGCGCTGTACTGCGGGATGGATTCCGCGAAGGCGCAGTCGAGGGCGCCACCGACGGGCCGGTAGTGCCAGTGGCCTGCCCACTTGCCGGGACTCTCAGAGATCTCGTAGCGGATCTGGACCGCCGCGCAGTAGCCGTCGGTCGACCTGTCCCACACCCTGCTCTGGACCCAGACCTCACCGTTGTCCTGCCAGTAGATGTCCGTCTCCTGCTGGACACCACCGACGTAGCTCTTCGCGGTCCTGTGCGCCCATCCCGCAGGCGCACCCTGGGTGGTCTTCACCCAGTCGTTTGTGCTGTGCGCCGAGGCTGGTGTGGTGGCGATCAACACCGTGCTGAAGGCCGCGGCCAGCAGCCCGAGTACACGTCGCTTCACTGACTCCCCCTTGATTGTCGTTGCCACGGTAGCGTCGACCTCGCGAGATTCTGTCGTGCGCAGGTCATCTCGGCGTCAACCCCGGGTTGGGCTTCGGGTAAACCTCTGCGGTAGCCGGGCGGGGCAGTCTCGGCCCCCTGCTCCGCATGGAGGCCGTCAGGTGTCGTAACGCTCGGCCTTGGGCGAGCGGTTCATGAGCCGACGGGCCGCTTCGACGGTCGGCGTGCCGTTGATGAGGGCGACGACCTCGGCGATTGGCATCTCCACGCAGTGGTGCCGCGCGAGGGCCAGGATCGACGCGGACGACTTCACGCCCTCGGCGGTCTGTCAGGTGGCCGTCGTCGCCTCCCTCCACGGTCATGTCCCGGCCCAGGTGTTCGCCACAGGTGCGGTTGCGGGACAGCGGGGACATTCAGGGTGGCGATGAGGTCGCCGACGCCGGCCAGACCGGAGAACGCCCTCCCAGCCGGCGGCCTGCGACCGCTGCGCGACCCAGATGCCCCGGGCTGGAGGACGACGGGGCGGAGGAATGAACGCCTACGCCCTCCGAGTGCTCACGGGCCCACCGACCGGGCCCGGCTGCCGTCCTCGAAGCGATGCCGTGGCCGATCTTCTTCACCCCGTGGTCGTCCTCAGGCAGGAGAAAAGCGTCCTCGTCTCGCACGAGGACGTCCCCGTGCCTGCTGCACGGCCTCGAGGACCAGGTCACGGCACTGGCACGGTGCTCGGGCGGCATCTGGAAGGACAGCCGTGGTTCCTACCTGACAACCCACTGCGGAGAGACCTTGCTAGGGGGTGTCTGACAATTCCGGTCTGATCAGCGAGATTCGGCTGAGCTGGCAACCCGGAGGTGCGCCGATCGGCTGGGGGACTGGGCAGTGGCTACGAACGGCGGGCCAGTAGATGGGTGTCGAGGAAGCCCCGATCAGAGGATGGATCGTGGAGCAGCCGGGCGAAGGGATCGAGCCCAGCATCGCCCAGCAGTTCGGCGAGGCGATCCACCGGCCATCTGTAGGCGGGCGCCACCTTGTGGTCGAACCGGACCGGTACTTGTCCGTCGGTCCCGAAGAAGGAGACCAGGAGCAGACCGTTCGGTGCCAGGACGCGTACCTGTTCGGCGAGCAGCTCCGGTAGTTCCCCCGGAGGGGTGTGAATCATTGAGTAGTGGGCCAGCACGCCGCCGAGCGTGGCGTCCTCGATCGGCAGGGATTCCATCCGCGCCTCTTGGAAGCGCAGCGCCGGATGGGCCTGCCGGGCGTGGTCGACCATGCCGGGGGCAAGGTCTAGTCCGAAGGCGTCCAGGCCGAGTTCGTGCAGCATGGCTGTCAGATGTCCGGGCCCGCACCCGACGTCCGCTGTCCGCAGGTTGCCCGTCGCGCGCACCAGTTCGGCGAAGGTGCCGATCATGGCCCGGGAGAAAGGCTGTGTTTCCAGCCGGTTTGCGAACAGCGATGCGTACAGCTCGACGACACCGTCGTAGGCCGTCCTGGTCTCGTCCTGATGATTCGCCACGGGCAGGACTCTATAGCCGGTCGGATAATTGATCTTGTGGCAGGTCGAGGTGAGTTGACGGATGCGGCATGGAGGCGGATAGAGCCCCTTTTGCCTCAGGTGGACGGACGGGGCCGTCCGTGGCGTGATCACCGGCAGGTGGTCAACGGGGTGCTGTGGCGGCTGCGGGCCGGGGCTCCGTGGCGGGATCTTCCCGACCGGTTCGGGACGTGGCAGACCGTCTACGAGCGGTTCGCCCCCTGGGAGGCGGACGGCACCTGGGCACGGCTGCTGGAGCACGATCAGGTCCGCGATGACGCGGTGGGCCGGGTGGAATGGACCGTCTCCGTCGACTCCACCATCAACCGAGCCCACCAGCACGCAGTCGGCGCCCGCAAAAGGGGGATGTGAACGGGGACGAACTGGAGGATCCGGGCCGCTCGCAGGCGCGCCAGGCCCTCGGCCGCTCCCGAGGCGGACTGACCACCAAGGTCCATCTCGCCGTCGATGGCCGGGGCCTGCCCCTGTCGATTGTGCTCACGCCCGGCAACGTCAACGATGCGACGGCGTTCGGCCAGGTCCTCGACGGCATCCGCACCCCGCGCCTCGGCACGAGCCGCCCGCGCACGACACCGGACCGTGTGCTGGGTGACAAGGCGTATTCCAGCAGGGCCATCCGCCATCCGCCATCTGCTGAGGCGCCGGGGCATCGCTGCCACGATCCCCGAGCGCCGCGACCAGGCGGCGAACCGCCACCGACGCGGAACCCTCGGCGGCCGGCCGCCGACCTTCGCCCGCGATGCCGGATGCCTTTGCAGGCAGCTTGGCCATATGATCGACGTCCGCGCACGTGACCACGCGTCAGGCGCGACAACAGGTCACTGCCGCTGTCCCGAACGGCAGCGATCGCAGCTTCACACGGTTCGCGGTTCCAGGTTCGCCCCGCAGGCGTGGCCCAGAGACCGGAGCCGGTGACCGTGGCACCGAGGACGTGCGCGGATCGTTGTCTCGCTCACCCCGGCAGCTCGGGGCATGGCCCGGATGCAGCCATACCCCAGACTCGGGGCCCCTCGGTGGTCGAGGCAGACCAAGCACTGCCGGTCGAAGATGTGCGACGCGTTGTGGACACCCGGCCCTTCGGAAGAGAGCACCGCCATGCCACGGCTCGGTCAGCAGTAGAGCCGACGCAGGTAGGGCCAGGTCTGCGGGCCGACCTTGCCGTCCTCGGCCAGGTTGGTGTCGCAGGCGTAGTTCACGGTGCTCTGAAACTTCTTGGCCGCTGCCTGAGAATTGCGGCCGAAGATGCCGTCGATCGTCCCGGGGTTGTGACCGTGATACTGGAGGAGGCACTGGGCTTCCTTGCCGGCGGAGGTCACCTGCGAGGCGGACGGAACGACAGTGGTGCCGCTGTAGTAGCCGGCGGAGAGGCGGCCGGTGGAGCTCATGCTTACGTTGCACGAGTAGGCCGCGGCAGCGGTGGCGCCGCTCTCGGCCGCGGCGGCGACGCCGCCGGTGGCCGTGCCGCCCAACAGGGTGAGAGAGGCGAGCACGAGCGAGGTACGCCTGTGGGTTGCGGAGAGTGCCATGGAGGGCTCCTGGAGATGGGCGTGGTCGATCTGGACATCGGTACGCGTTCGTTGGATGACGCGGGCAGGCCCGACCGGGGCGACGAGGGACGCGTCCGGCCCCGTGCTGCCAGGTCATGCGCGACTATGACTGGCAACCGGTGCGCCGCTACGTCGGTCCGTCAGCAGCTGGAAGCGGTGTCGATGCGGATTCCGGTCACCGTGAAGGTGTTACTGAAGGTCTGGTTGTGGTTCGGATCCACGCACAGATAGGACGTCGCACCGGTGCCATTGTGGATGTAACGCAGGTAGACCCGGTCGTCGTTGCGTGTGTTGACGACGTAGTTGGCGCCTCGGCTCCGGGAGCCGAGATTCTGGTAGGAGGTCGTGACGTCCTGGAACGCGGCCGTGGGCTCGTCGTCGTCCCAGTCGCTGGAGGTCAGATAGAAGCAGACGCGCGGCCAGTCGCACCCCCTGCGGGAATCAGCCGAAGCGGTCGGCGCCGTAACCATCGTGGTGGTGGCGAGGGCAGCGGCCACTGTCGCCGCAACGGCCAAGCGCTTGGTCGTCCTGCGGTTCGCTCGTACGCGCACAAGGCATCAGCTCCCGTGTTGTTGTTCGGGTGGATACACGTCCGGACAGGCACACCTGACTGCCTCCGCAGCACCGGCCCACGGATGCCATCAGAGGAAGGGCTCAGCAGACCGTGGGGTCCAGGTCACGCAGCTTCGGCCAGGTCTTCGGGCCGATAGAACCGTCGGCCACCAGCCCGTTCTTCTTCTGGAAACGGATCGTCGCGGCCCTGGTGTTGTCACCGAAGATGCCGTCCACCGTGCCGGGGCTGCACTTGACGTACTCCAGCAGACACTGGGCCTCCTTGACGGTGTTGCCCTGGGAGCCCTTGGAGATGATGGTCGTCATCGTCTTGCTGTAGTCGTAGCCGTGGTAGGGAGTGCCGTTGACGGTAAAGATGATGTGGCGGTCCTTGCAGGGCGCGCTGGCCGTCACCTGCACCCCCTTCAGATCATCCTTGGCATGGGCCGAGCCGGCGAAGGCGGTGCTCGCGAGGGCAACGGTCGCGATCCCGATACCGATGAGCTGAGGGGTCTTCGTGATGATCATGGTTTCTCTCCGTCGTGGCCTATGGGCGAGGCGTTGCTCGCCTGCCCGAGTGTGGCGAAGTCGCACGGCGGGCGGTACCTACAACATTGCAGGGATGCCTCGGCCATGGGTTCTCGGCGAGTTCGTCGTCGTCAACGTCGGCTTCGGATGCTGCGCACCGATCTGCCTGGCGTGACGTGCCGGAACGTCACGGCTCCTGGTAGACCTTGTAGATGCGTTTCCGCGGGTGGGCGCTGGAGGGCACACATGCTGCGGGCCATCCCGTCGGAGAGAGACGCGGCCGGAGACATCGACTGTGTCCAACGCGCGCTCGACAGAAGGGAGTCCTAAGCTCACCGGGCGTACTCGCGGTGTTGGGAGCGGGGTGTACCCACCGGCAATATGCCGGTTGGCCGCAGACGTGCGCAAAGAGCATGCCTTCACGCCGCTAGGCAGTTTCGTTTGGATCAGTCGGTCGTTGGTTCGGGTGTGCCGTTGACTGATGCGCAGTGGGCGCGGATTGAGCCGTTGCTCCCGGACCGGACGCCGAGGCGAGGTGGTCGCTGGCGAGACCATCGAGAGGTGATCGACGCGATCGCCTACAAGTTCCAGACCGGCACGCAGTGGGTTCACCTGCCGGAGAAGTACGGCAACTGGCGAGGGGTCTACAACCGGCTGCGGATGTGGGCCGTCGACGGCACCTGGGAGCGAGTCTTCACCGCCCTGGTCGCCCAGGCAGACGCGGACGAGGACCTCAACTGGGCCGTCTCGGTCGACTCCACCATCGTGCGGGCCCACCAGCACGCGGCCGGAGCCCGCAAAAGGGGGCCCCGGCCGGCGAGCCGACCGACCATGCCATCGGCCGGTCCCGCGGCGGACTGACCACGAAGATCCACCTCGCTGCCGACGCCCGCTGCCGGCCCCTGGCGTTCGTTCTCACCGCAGGCCAGGCCGGTGACGCACCCGCGTTCACCGACGTCATGGCCCGCCTGCGCGTTCCCCGCCGACGAGGACGACCCCGCACCAGGCCGGACCTGGTCCTGGCCGACAAGGCGTACTCCTCCCGCGCGATCCGCGAGCACCTGCGCAAGCGCGGCATCCGGGCAGTGATCCCCGTCCCCGCAGACCAGCGCGCACACCGGCTACGTCGGGGCAGCCGGGGCGGCAGGCCACCGGCCTTCGACCGCGAGACCTACAAGCAGCGCAACACCGTCGAGCGGTGCATCAACCGCCTGAAGCAGTGGCGTGGTATCGCCACCCGCTACGAAAAGACCGCCACCATCTACCTGGCCGGACTCCACATCGCGGGCATCTTCCTCTGGTCCGCCCGGTGATCCAAACGAAACTGCCTAGGACGAACACCCCTCCAGGTTGGGGGAGCGTACGGCACATTAAGAGCCGTGCGTGCGTGACTCCCCAGGAACGGGAGAAAGACCGGACCATGACCCGGCTCGCGGGCTGCCTGACCGGCAGCGGTCAGGCCGGGCAGGTCACGCACCGCGATTCGGCGGGCGGCGAAAGGACCATCACGCTCGGACCGCCCGCCGGCCGCTGCCAACGACGAGCGGGAAGGCGGCCACGAGTGACCGTCCGGGAGCCAGGTGAGGACCGCACGGATCCCCGTGCGGTCCTCTACCGCGCGCACCACTCACGGCTCGTCCGATTCATCCAGAACAAGATCGCCGACCACGAGGAGGCGGAAACCTCGCCCACGAGGTGTGGAACGCCTTCCTGCGCCACTTCGCCCGCCACCAGGAGACGTACGATGAACCCGTTGCCCCGTTGTTCGTCATCGCTCGACGAAAGATCGCCGACTGGTACGTGGTCCGCAGCCGGCGCCCCGACCCGCCGGCGACGACGGTCTCTACGGACAACTGACCCAGGCTTCAATGATCTGCCCGGACCGGATCGGTCCCGCCGAGTTGCGCATGGACCTGAAGCAGAGCGTCGCCCGGCCCCCCCCCGGCCAGCACGAAGCTCTGGCCCTGCGCTACATCGATGGCTTGGACCGCGAGACCATAGCCGAACTGATGGGCATCACCGTTGAAGGGGTGAAGAAACTGCTCGGCAGCGCTGTCAGGACTCTGCGGACGTCACCCGACCCGACGGGCTCCGCCAGCAGCACCGCAACGTTGATCGTCAGCACGGACAGCCCCACCAGTTCAGTGAACGGCCCTGCCACCTCCACCCGGGGAGCGGCTCTACACGGTTGACTGCGGTGCGGTGTAGCCGCGGGCAGACAGGCGACGGGCAATGCAGGCCGTAACGGCGGGGATGACTGCGGTCATTCCTGGGCGCCAGCCCGGGACCGCGTTCACCTCGCAGACGGTGTAGGTGTCTTCCGAGGCGAACAGTAGGTCCACGCCGGCGAAGTCCAGCCCCAGCGCGCCGACCGCACGCACCGCCAGCTCTTCCGCTTGCGGATAGCGGCCTGTGCACAGGGTTGCAGAGCCGCCCCTGGAGATGTTGGCAGTAAGGGTACCGTTGCGGGAGGCGTGTACTACGGCACCCACCGGTTCGTCGTCGACCACGACCACGCGCAGGATACGGCCGTGCGAATGGGTCACGTGTTCCTGGAAGAGGAACGGCGCGTCCTGGCTGAGGCTGCCGGCCACGGCCCGGAGCAAGCTCGGGTCGTGGGCCAGGAAGACCTGGCCGCCCTTGGAGCCGCTGACCGACTTCACGACGCAGGGCGTACCCAGGTGAGGGCTGTGGACGACGCCTTCCAAGGGGGCAGTGGCGTAGGAGAGGGTGTCGGGCACAGGCAGGCCGGCCAGGGCGAGTTCCTGCAACTGCCACATCTTGTTCCGCGTCTTGAGCTGGGCATCGACTGAGTTGATGAGGGTGCTGCCCATGCGCTCCAGATGCCGCAGCAAGGTCACTTCGCGGTCGTTTTGCATGGGGCCGGCCAGCTGTCGTACACACACCACCTCAGGAGCGGGCAAGTCCATGCCGCCCAGGGTGCGCAGGACAAGCCGCCCGTCATCGACGCCGAAGAGCAGCTCATCGGTGTACCAGACCGCAAAGCGGGGGCCATGGGTGTCGGCTAGCGCAAGGGCCAGTTCACGGGTGGACCGGCGCAGCGGGGCCAACTGCTGACGAGCCAGCAACCACACGTCGGCGGGTGACGCGACCGCCGGTAGAGCACCGTCCTGTGCGAACACTCTGACTCCTCACCTCTTCGCTGCCCAGGGCCCGCGGCGCCGACAAGACCAGTTTCACCGGTTCACACCGATGCGACCAGACAGCCAGCCGCGACGCCTCCGAACTCACGACGTTATAGCTCAAGCCAGGCGCGCGTCAGACGGCATGTGGAGCACGGGCCGATCTGGTCGCCGGGACACGTACGCGCCGATGTGTCCGGCTCGCTGGTGAGCGGTGCAGGGGCGGTCATCTCATCGGGTTTCCGGTCTGGCGGCCACGGGCAGCTGCTTCGAACGAAGAATAGAACGACAGCGACGATGCCCCGGCAGGCCGGCTTCCTGGGCCGCTGCCCGCAGGTCTGCGGCGACGATGCCCTCCAGCGTCTCCGGAAGGGCTCTCACCCGCGGCATCGGCGACGGCCTGAGCCTGCTGCAGCAGACGTTTCCACGTCTCGTCGGCCGACCACAGCCGGTGGCGTTCATACACCGTCCTCCAGGGGCCGAAGCGCTCGGGAAGATCCCGCCCACCGGCCACAACGTCCATTGCTCACCGGCAGGAACGGCCGCGGCCGTTCCCACTCGGCATCCGTCAGACCGCCCGGACGGCTCCTAGACGAGACGGCGCTTGAACAAGAACTAGTAGTACGCCGGAATCCCGTCGTGGTGCGTCGCGACCGCATGGTTCACGGGCCCCCACCCTCGTGCACCCATTCCACCAGCGTCGCGTTTACCTGCTCATCCCCCGAGCGGGGAACGACACGAAGTTGTACTTCCGCTGGTCACTCATGCACCTACGCTGCCCCGTATGGCGGGCCGCACCCGCTGCGGAGCAGCCAGCAAGTGAGGCATAGAGCCCAGAACAGAGACGTCTCCGTCGGCTAGGGCCGTCCGGCGGATCTTCTCAGAGTCTCCCGGAGCCCAGGCGGTGCTGTGGCACTTGACGGTGCTCGCGATCAATTGGGTCGACACCCGTTCCGAGCTGCGGGAAACTCCTCGCGATGACTCAACGAACCGACACGCCTCCTACGTGGGACGAGCGTACGCAGCTGGCCACCTTCCTCAACTACGCCCGTGACACCGCGCGAACCAAGTGTGAGGGAGTGTCCGCCGAAGACGCCCGCAAGGCCCCGCTCCCGAGTTCACCGCTGATGACGTTGTGCGGGCTGATCAGCCATCTGCGTTGGGTCGAGTACTACTGGTTCCAAGTGATGTTTCTGGGCGAGGAGCTCGCGGGGCCGCTCGCCGAGGCGACCGACGATGACCCCGACCCTGAGATGCGGACAGCAGTCGATGTCCCGTTGCCCCAGCTTCTTGCCGAGTACGAGGAGCAGAGCGCCCGCTACCGTCGCCTGGTGTCCGATCACGACCTGGACTCAAGGGCCAAGCGTTCCATCAGCGACGGCCGCCACGTCGACCTCCGGTGGGTGATCCTCCACCTCATTGAGGAGACGTCCCGCCACAACGGCCACCTCGATGTCGTACGTGAGCTCGTCGACGGGCGGACCGGCGCCTGATACCTTCCGCGCGGGTTGCGAGCTGAGCCACAGTCGGACCGCTGCTGCGGCGACCCTGGCGTGGAAGACGTAGGCCCGGCTGCCTCCTCCTCTACCCCGGCGGTCCCACCACCCATCGCAAGCCGACCCTCGTGGACCTGAGCGGCTGGGACACCGTCATCGCCAACATCTTCTGACGGACACCTCCAGGACCGTCCCACACCGCGAAGGCGAGAACTGTCAGCTCAGAGCAAGGCTTTCCACCAGGCCGTGCCCCGCATCGCCTGGCGCCACTCTCACTCGATAGCCGACACCCATCCGGGCAACCTCACTGCCGGATCAGTCGGTCATCAGGATCAGACTCAGGGCCAGCAGCGCAAGCCCCGCCACCATAGTGACGCTTCCGAGAAACTTGAAGAAGGAAGGGCTGAGGCTCCAGGTGTCTGGGAGCCTCAGATCGCCTGTGCTCTGAGCTTTCAACTCAAGGCCGGCTCGTCTTCGCGCCAGCGTTGCATCGACAGCACCGCGCACATTGAACGCCAACCTCCCTCCGATGAAGACGGCTGCGAACCCCAAGGCTGCGAGGAGGATCAGGACGCCTATCGGGTCGGAGGTGTCTGCGGACGAAGGGCCAGCGATCATGATCATGCCAGACAGCATCGCACCGAACTGGCCTCCCATCACGACTCTGCGGCCACAGCCGACCCGTACGCCTCGTTGGACGACCGCAGAACGCACGAGGACACGCCGTTTCGAGCGGGCGACGGCGGCACGGCGGCCGGACGAGATGGCGCGCTCGAAGTCGTGACTCCGGCGGCCGTGCTCCGGATCCGGCCCCCTCCCCCACCGCGGGGCACCGTCACCGCGGCGCGGGTCAGGACAGCGCGCGGTGCGCGCTCCTCAGAACGTCACGGAAGCGCTCGACGTCGGCGGGGTCGAGATCCGCCACCATCCGCTGCTCCAGCATCCGGGCCGGTTCGGCGTACTCGGCGAGCAGCCGCCGTCCCGCGTCCGCGAGCAGGATCACCTTCTCGCGCCGGTTGCCCGGATTCGGCTCCCGGCGCACCAGTCCCCGGCTCTCCAGCCCGCGCACCATGTCCGCCATCGACTGCGCCGTCACGAACGAGTCGCGGGCCAACTGGGCGGCGGAGATACCGTCGTGGCGCTCCAGCACGGTCAGCGCCGTGTACTGGAGCGCGGTGACGCCCGCGGGCTTGAGCAACTCCTCCAGGCGGGCGCGGACCACGAGTTCGGTCCGCTTGAGCAAGTAGAGCAGCGACGGCCCCGCTTCGGTCGCGGATCCGGCGCCCCCCGTGGACCGCTCCGGCGCTCGTGTCATCCCGTGCCTCCACTGACTGCCGATCCGTGTCTCACGGTGCACCACCCTAAGCCATTGACAGGATTCCTGTTAAAAGAGAACACTGGGAGCCAACCGACAGGATTCCTGTCGATCAATCGTGGGTGCCGGCCCGGTCGGCCTCACCGCCCCTCAGGAACCTCACCGCCATCAGGAAGAGGCACAGTCATGGATCTGCAGGGCAAGGTCGCCGTCGTCACCGGAAGCGGGCGCGGGCTGGGACTGGCCTACGCCCGGGCCCTGGCCGCCGCGGGCGCCGCGGTCGTGGTCAACGATGTCGACGCCGATGTGGTCGACGAGGCTGTCGGCGCCATCACCGCGGCAGGCGGCCGTGCCGTCGGCGTCGTGGCCGCCGTGGGCGACAGCGAGGCCGCCGAGCGGCTCACCGAGGCAGCGGTGGGCGAGTTCGGCCGCCTGGACGTCCTCGTCACCAACGCCGGCATCCTGCGCGACCGGGTGCTGTGGAAGATGACGGACGACGACTTCGACTCCGTGGTCAGGGTCCACCTGCGCGGCACCTTCACCTGCGCCCGGGCCGCGGCGGTGCGGATGCGCGAGCAGGGCGAGGGAGGACGGCTGATCCTGGTCTCCTCCCCCGCGGGCCAGCGCGGCAACTTCGGCCAGACCAACTACGCCGCCGCCAAGGCCGGCATCGTGGCGATGGCCCGGACCTGGGCACTGGAGCTGGCCCGCGCGGGCATCACCGTCAACGCGGTGGTCCCCGTGGCCGCTACGGAGATGACCAAGACCATCCCGGCTTTCGCCCCGGCCATCGAGGAGGCCGAACGCACCGGCACACCGCTGCCGGACCGCCTGCGCAAGGAGGAGGGGCTCGGCACCGTCGAGGACGTGGCTGGTCTGATCACCTTCCTCGCCTCGGACACCGCCAAGGACGTCACCGGGCAGGCCATCGGCATCGGCGGCGACCGGCTGGCCCTGTGGGCCCACCCCAAGGAGAAGTCGGTCGCCCTCACCGACGGCGGCTGGAGCGCCGACGCGATCGGCGAGCACTGGCACGACGGCGTCGGCGCCGAGCCCGAGTCGTTCGGCATCCCGGCTCCCATGGCACCGGAGGCCTGACATGAGCGATCCGGTCATCAATGTCGACGCCCTGACCGCCATCGACGTCCACACCCACGCGGAGATCTCCCGCACCGGCCATGGCGCGCTCGGGCCGGAACTCTTCGGGGCCTCCGAGGAGTACTTCAAGGCGCACGGCCACCGGCAGCCGACCATCGACGAGATGGCCGCGTACTACCGGCAACGGCACATGGCCGCCGTGGTGTTCACCGTGGACGCCGAACACGGCACCGGTCATCCGCGCATCGCCAACGAGGAGGTCGCCGAGAGCTGCGCCGCCCACGCCGACGTGCTCGTCCCGTTCGCCAGCGTCGACCCGCACAAGGGCCGTGCGGGCGTACGGGAGGCACGCCGCCTGGTCGAGGGGTACGGGGTACGCGGCTTCAAGTTCCACCCGAGCATCCAGGCGTTCTCCCCGGACGACCGGATGGCGTACCCGCTGTACGAGACGATCGAGGAACTCGGCGTGCCCGCGTTGTTCCACACCGGGCAGACGGGGATCGGCGCCGGGGTGCCCGGGGGTGGCGGCATCCGGCTGAAGTACTCCAACCCCATGCTCGTCGACGACGTGGCCGTGGACTTCCCCGAACTGCGGATCATCCTGGCGCATCCGTCGTTCCCCTGGCAGGACGAGGCCCTGGCCGTCGCCACGCACAAGCCCTACGTGTACATCGACCTCTCGGGCTGGTCACCGAAATACTTCCCTCCGCAGCTGGTGCGGTACGCCAACACACTGCTCAAGGACAAGGTGCTCTTCGGCTCCGACTACCCGGTCATCACCCCGGACCGCTGGCTCGCCGACTTCGAGAAGCTCGACATCAGGCCCGAGGTCCGGCCCAGGATCCTCAAGGACAACGCCGCCCGCCTGCTCGGCCTGCACAAGGACTGAGGGAGGACGCCGTGTTGAACCAAGGCATCGGCTCCTGGCCCGCCCGCCGGGCACGCAAGACACCGGGGCGCACGGCCCTGGTCCACCGGGACGCCGAGATCACCTACCGCCGACTGCACGAGCGGGTCCTGCGTCTGGCTCACGGGCTCAACACCCTTGGCGTCGCCCGCGGCGACCGCGTCGCCTACCTGGGCCCCAACCACCCGGCCTTCCTGGAGACCCTGTTCGCCGCCGGCGTCCTCGGCGCTGTGTTCGTACCGCTCAACACCCGTCTCGCTAAAGCCGAGTTGACGTACAACCTCGTCGACTCCGGCAGTACCGTGCTGGTGCACGGCGCCGGGCAGGCGGCTACCGCCGCCGCGGTGGCCGCGAACGGCGGAGTCCGGCATCGCGTCACCCTCGGCATGCCGGACGGCGAGGGCCTCGGCTACGAGGATCTGCTCGCTGCTGGTGACACCGGTCCGCTGGACGAGCCCGTCGCCCCGGACGATCCCTGCGTCATCATGTACACCTCCGGGACGACGGGCCGCCCCAAGGGCGCGGTGCTGTCGCACGCCAACATCACCTGGAACAGCGTCAACGTCCTCGTCGACACCGACCTGACCGGCGACGAGGTCACTCTGGTCGTCGCCCCGCTGTTCCACACCGCCGGGCTCAACATGACCTGTCTGCCCACCCTGCTCAAGGGAGGACGGGTCGTGCTGCTGGAAGCCTTCGACCCGGGGACGGTGCTGGACGTCGTAGAACGCCGGCGGGTGACGTACGTGTTCGGGGTGCCCACGATGTACGACGCGATGGCCGCCCATCCGCGCTGGGAGACGGCCGACCTGTCCAGCCTGCGCTCCGTGAGCTGCGGCGGCGCACCGGTCCCGGCACGCACCATCCAGCGGTACCTCTCCCGCGGCCTGGCCTTCAGCCAGGGATACGGCATGACCGAGGCATCCCCCGGCGTGCTCTTCCTCGACCGGGAACAGACATCGGCGAAGGCGGGTTCGGCGGGCGTCCCGCACTTCTTCACCGACACCCGGGTCGTCCTCGCCGACGGCAGTCCCGCGGGACCCGGACAGCGCGGTGAGGTCCTCGTCCAGGGGCCCAACGTGATGTCCGGCTACTGGGGCCGCCCCGAGGACACCGCGGCGGCCTTCACCGGCGACGGATGGCTGCGGACGGGCGACGTCGCCCGCACGGACGCGGAGGGCTACGCCTACATCGTCGACCGGGTCAAGGACATGTTCGTCTCCGGCGGGGAGAACGTGTACCCGGCCGAAGTGGAGGACGCACTCCTCAGTCACCCGGCGGTGCGCGAGTGCGCGGTGGTCGGCGTGCCGGACGCGGTCTGGGGCGAGGTCGGCCACGCCGTCGTCGTGCTGGAGGCCGACCGTCGTGCCGACGGCCCTGAAATCCTTGCGCACTTGCGGGGCCGGTTGGCCAAGTACAAGATCCCGAAGACCGTCGCCTTCGCCGACGACCTGCCCCGCACGGCCTCCGGGAAGATCATCAAACGGGCCGTGCGCCTGGCCCACCCGGCCCCCTCCCCCGAAGCCCCACCATCGACCCCAGGGAAAGGCAGTACCCCGTGACCACCACCGCCCAGGGCCTCGAAGGCCTCGTCTCCCTCGCCGGCCGCGACCTCGGTCGTACCGACTGGCTGGAGATCACGCAGGAGCGTGTGAACACCTTCGCCGACGCCACCGACGACCACCAGTGGATCCACACCGACCCGGAGAAGGCCCAGCACGGTCCCTTCGGTGGTCCCATCGCCCACGGCTACCTCACTCTGTCCCTGATCATCCCGATGTTCGGCGACCTGTTGGAGATCTCCGGCATATCCATGAGCGTCAACTACGGCCTGGAGAAGGTGCGCTTCCCGAGCCCCGTGCCGGTCGGCGCGAAGATCCGCCTCCACGGCGTGGTCGACTCGGTCGAGGAGGTCAAGGGCAACGGCGTGCAGATGGCGCTGACCTTCACCGTGGAGGTCGAGGGCCGTGAGAAGCCCGCTTGCGTGGCTCAGGCTGTGTACCGCCACTACGCCTGACCAGCAGCACACCCCCCGGGGGGCAGGCCGGCCTGGCCGCTGCGACCGTCGGAAGGAATCGGGCGTGGCGCCCGAGGACGCGGGCCGGGCTCCGCCGGGGGCCTCGGTCTGCGGTCTGACGCGCCGAAGTCGCGGGCGGCCAGGCGGCGGTACGTCACCGCGTGTACAGGCCGGGACGCCCGCCGCCCACCTGACCCGGCTATCGACAACGCTCGGTGGCGAACGACTTCGGCTCAGCCCTGCGCCTGCTCCAACAGCAGCAACCAGCGCTGGACCGGCAGTTGGCGGAACAGCCTCGCCGATCCCGTAGTCGACCACGATTGCGGACCCCGCCACGCAGACGGGGCCCACAACCCGCTGTCCACCGGACAGAGGTCAACCGCTGACCGTGATGTTCGAGCTTCCGCTGCTCTGATAGCCCTCGGTGGCCATGATCATGTAGTACTTGAACTGGCCCATGTTCATGCCCGCGCGCGCCCAGGCGTCGAAGTGGTTGCCGGTGGTGATGGTGCCGGAGCCGCTGGTCACCTTCGATTGGCGGACGCTCCAGTACTGCTGGAAGGTCTTGGTGCCTTCCACGGAGGGGGCGTTGTACCGGGTCGTCTGGTAGATGTCATAGGTGCCGCCGTCACTGGAGACGGTGCCCTTGTACGTACCGGTGGGCCGGTAGCTGCCCCAGTTGTCGACGATGTAGTACTCCACCAGCGGGTTCGAGGTCCAGCCGTAGAGGCAGCCGTAGCCGTTGCCCGAGGGGTTGAAGTAGCCGTTGTAGCGGACCGTCCTGCGCCCGCCGGTGCTCCAGCCCTTGCCGGCGACGAAGTTGCCGCAGTTGGTCCACTGGGTGCTGTAGCTGCCGCCACCGTTGAGCGTCATGGAAACGGAGCCGCCGCCGTCGGTCCAGAACGAGTAGTACATGCCGTCGGTGCCGGTCTGGTTGGTGGTGATGGTGGTGGCGGCGTGGGCGGTGCCGGGCAGCAGCAGCCCGGACGCGGTTGCGAGCGCGAGGGTGCCGGCGCCACCGAGGAAGCCTCGTCGGCTCACTCCGTCGAGGGGGGCGCGATTCTGCTTGGTCCGGTCCTGCTGTGTGCCGTCCTGCTGCATGCGTTCTCCCGATGAAGGCGGGTGGGGGGCGAGCGGCTTCTGCCGCCCGCTGCCTTGCACGAACCACGCGGGGCCGCCCGGCCGTCACGCCGTGACAACCGGTCGCCGTGGCCCGCCCCATGACGCGAACGGGCCGACGGCCGCCCTGTCGTTCAGTGGCCACAGCTTTCGCAAGGCGCCATGACCCTGTCAATAGTTTCGACCGACTTTCGGAAACTCTCCTATCCTGGGAGGCGGGCCTGGCGGGCACTAACTTCCTGTTCAGGCGGCTTCTGCCCCGAGGCATCGCGAGAGATGAGATGAGAAGCGGGAGGGCTGGACCGCAACCGAGTGCGTGATGTTCGAAACTTTCGAACCCCGGAGCCGGGTCGGTAGCGGAGACGGATGGCGGCACCGGCGCTGACGCACCGAACGACGCACAAAGGCGGACGATGCCGTCCCGGTCGTCACGGGCCAGAAATAGACGAACGCCGTCCTTCACGCCCTGGCCTGGTTACATCCGGCAGGGCTCGGCCCCTACTCCGCGTCCAAGGCCGCCGACTGGGCTCTCACTGGTGCGACGCGCGACGAGCTGGCTCCTCGCGGTATCACCGTCCCGGTGCTGCACGTCGGCTACATGCCCAGCGAAACGACGACCGCCCGTATGGGCGTCAAACCGGGTCGCATGGGCACCGCCAACACTCAGCCGCGCACCAGCCCCGGTGCGGACGGCTCGATCTCCCCCGCGAAGACGATGATCTGGTCGATGAGGCTCCGTCGCAGATGGACGACGTCCGTTCCCGCCAGGCGGGGGCCTCCGTCAGGTGTGGTGAAGACCCACTGGTACCGGGCCCATTCGTCAGGCATGTCCACCGCGGAGCAGCGCACCATCGTGCCGGTCCCCGCCGGGTGGCGCCGGATGTCCAGCACGAACCGCTCGACCGCCGCGATTCCCTCGCTTCGGCCCAACGGCCCCCAGAAGACCACGTCCGAGGTCAGCGCCTGGGAGAGCAGGGCGGTCACATAGCTTTCGTCCGAGGCGTTGAACGCGGAGATGAACGTGTCGATCGCGGCGCGTGCGGTCTCTTCATGCATGCCTCAGTAATATCAGCCGTTTCGCGTGCGCTCGTCCTACGAGGCCCCTTCCGGTCACGGTCAATCTTCCCGGTCACAGCACTGGTTAGACTCTCGGCACCCGGGCGGCCCGAAGGGGAGACACTTCCGTGCACATGTATGACAATCCGGTGATCAGCGGGTTTCATCCTGATCCGAGCGTGTGCCGCGTCGGTGACGACTATTACCTGGTGTGTTCCAGCTTCGAGTACTTTCCCGGGCTGCCGCTCTTCCACAGCAAGGACCTCGTGCACTGGGAGCAGATCGGCAACGTGCTCGACCGGCCCGGGCAACTGCCGCTGCCTCTCCCCGGTGCCAAGGCGTCCGGAGGCCTCTACGCCCCGACCATCCGTCACCATGACGGCCGCTTCTGGGTCATCAACACCAATATCGACGGTGGCGGCAACTTCGTCGTCTCGGCCGAGCGGCCCGAAGGGCCCTGGAGCGACCCGGTGTGGATCGACCTGACCGGGATCGATCCCGACCTGGCATGGGACGAGGACGGCACCTGCTGGTGTGCCTTCTCCGGCCCCGAAGGGGGCATCAACATGGCCAGGATCGACCCGGTCAAGGGCGAGGTGCTGGAGAAGCCCTTCGCCACATGGTCGGGCAGCGGCCTCAAGTACCCCGAGGCGCCGCACCTGTACCGCATCGGCGACTGGTGGTACCTGCTGATCGCGGAAGGCGGTACGGAACGCGGTCACAGTGTGTCCGTGGCTCGCAGCCGCTCACCGCGTGGCCCCTGGGAAGGCGCGCCCGCCAATCCCCTGCTGTCCCACGGCGGGACCGCCCGCTCCATCCAGAACACCGGCCACGCCGACCTGGTGGAGGCTCCCGACGGCAGCTGGTGGATGGTGCTGCTCGGCGTCCGCCCCCGGGGCTTCACGCCCGACGTGCACGTGCTCGGCCGCGAGACGTTCCTGGCCCCCGTGGCGTGGGACCGGGACGGATGGCCCGTCGTCGCGCCCGTTCCCGTGAGCCATGCGGCCCCGGGTGGGGCCTGGCACCCCCTGCCGGCCCCGCCCGCCCGGGACGACTTCGAGGGCTCCTCTCTCGCACCGCACTGGATCTCGCCGTTCGCCCGCCAGGAAGGCTCCTGGTCGCTCACCGAGCGGCCCGGCCAACTGCTCCTCAACGCCACCGGCCCATCCCTCGACCGACCCGGGTACACCTTCGTCGGGCGGCGCCAGCAGCACCACGACTGCCGCGTCACCACCCTGATCGACCCGGGTACGGGACGCGGCGGACTCTGCGTACGTCTCGACGAGGCCCACCACTACGAGGTGGAGGCCGGGGGCGGGGAGGTCCGTGTCGTCGCCCGGATCGGGCCGCTGCGCCAGACCGTGGCCCGCCGACCGGTGCCGGCCGGGCCGCTGCACCTCACCGTGACAATCCGGACGTCGAACCTCGTTCCCGCGTCGCCCGAACTCACCGACGGCGGGACCACCGGGCCCGACACCATCGTCTTCGGGCTCGGCGATCCCGACGCCACGGATGCCCGGCCGCTCGCCGAGCTGGACGGGCGCTACTTGTCCACCGAGGTCGCCTGCGGCTTCACCGGCCGTGTGATCGGCATGTACGCCACCGAGGGCACGGTCGCCTTCGACTGGTTCGAGTACGCCCCGACAACGTCCGTGTGACACCCGGCGGCACCGGCCACGGAGTGGACGGCCGGTGGCGAGCTGGTGCGCGAGGGACCGCACGAGGGGCAGCAGTGCTCCCTCAGATCCAGGTCGGGGCCGGGACGGGGCGACGTGGTGGGCGGCTCTTCGTCGGACGAACCGGCGGCGTGCCCGTGGTGCAGATGCTGCGTCGCAGGAGGCCGAAGCCGACCATCTTGTGGCGACCGGCAGGCCTGATCAGGATGCCGAGGGCCGAGGTCCGGCCGATGAGTTTCCGGTGGTTGCGCCGTCTACCCCTCGACGAAGGGAGCGCACCATGCGCAAGGTCATCGTTTGCACGTTCCTGACGCTGGACGGCGTCATGCAGGCACCGGGCGGTCCGGACGAGGACGCCGAGAGCGGCTTCCGGCACGGCGGCTGGCAGAAGCCGGTGGACGACGACGAGGTCGGCACGGCCATCGCGGGCTGGTACGAGCACTCCGACGCGATGCTGCTCGGCCGCAAGACCTACGAGATCTTCGCGGCGTACTGGCCGACCGCCGATCCCGGCAACCCGTTCACCGACCGGATGAACAGCATGGACAAGTACGTGGCGTCCCGGACCCTGACATCCGTCGAGTGGCAGAACTCCACCCTGCTGGAGGGCGACGTCACTCATGCCGTACGCCGGCTGAAGGCCACCGACGGCGGCGACATCAACGTCGTCGGCAGCGGCGACCTGGCCCAGACCCTGATGCGGCACGACCTCGTCGACGAGTACCGGCTGACCATCCACCCGGTGATCATCGGGACCGGCAAGCGGCTGTTCGCCGACGGTGCGATCCCCACCGCGCTGGAGCCGGTCAGTGTCTCGACGACGAAGGGAGGCACCGTCGTCGGCGTGTACCGGCCGAACGGCAAGCCGAGTTACGACAGCTACTAGGGTCCGCCTGCCACGACATTCGAGGGCGTCAGCTCGCGCGCTCCGCGCTCGCGGCACTCGCGGTCGCACCCATGGACATGATTCCGCGCAGTCCGTTCCGGAGCACCTCGACGTCGACCGTGCCGAACAGGGCCTGCTGGGCGATGAAGCCCTGGACAGCGCCGATCAGGGTGCGTGCCATGTGGTCGGCGGGGATGTCCTCCCGTACGAGCCCGGCCTGCTGATAGCTCTCGACGAGTCCCGTCCAGCCTTCGCGCAGATGACCGAAGCCGTCCCGGAGGATCGCGGCGAGCTCGTCGTTGCGCAGGGTCTCGGACCACACCTGGAGGATCAGCCGGGCGAAGGACTCCCCGTCTCCCTGGGTGAAGCCGGCCGGGCCCTCGTACACCTGGTGGAGGACGCGGCCGACGATCACGTCCGGGGGCGGCGGCGGGGTCTCGCGAGCGGCGTCCTCGAAGGCGGCGCGGACGGTGGCGAAGCACTCCCGCGCGATGGCACCGATGATCTCTTCCTTACTCCGGAAGTACCGGTAGACCGCGCCCGCCGACAGGCCCGCCTCGCGCAGCACGTCCTGCATGGACGTGGCGTGGAAGCCGTTGCGGGCGAAGCAACGGGCCGCACCGTCGAGGATCTGGCGGCGGCGGGCGTCGAGGTGCGCCTGGGATACACGAGCCATGTGCCCCAAATTAAAGCGAACGTTCATTCTTGACAAGCTTCGAACAGCGGAGCAACAGTGGGACTCACAAAAAACGAACGATCCTTCTCTTTGAAACGAGGGTTCCACCGTGTCCGCTACAGCCCCCGCCCGGCCGCCCCTGCCCGCGGCCCGGCAGATGCTCGTGGTACTCGTGATGGTGCCGGCCGTGATCGCCCTGGCTCTGTGGGCGTTCGCCTGGCCCAATGCCCGGATCGCTCCGCACGACCTGCCCGTCGGCGTGGCGGGCCCGGCGGCCGCTGCTGAGCCCCTGCGGCAGGAGCTCGAACAACGGGACGGAGCATTCGACGTCCACCGCTACGACGACGAGTCCGCCGCCCGCGACGCGATCGAGAACCGGCACGTCTACGGCGCCGTGGTCGTCACCCCGCAGGGCCCGAAGCTGCTGACCGCGAGCGCCGCGGGCCCCGTGGTCGCCCAGTTGCTGACCGATGCCGTCTCGCGCCAGGCGCCGCCCGGACCACGCCTCCAGACGGAGGATGTCGTGGCCGCACCCGAGGCCGACCCACGCGGATCCGTACTCGGATCGAGTGCGCTACCGCTGGCGCTCGCCGGGGTCGCCGCGGGATCGCTGGTGACCCTGCTGGGGCTGCGCGGTGTACGCGCCGCCACCGCACTGGTCGGGGCCGCCGCCCTGGTCGGGCTGGCCGCGGCGGCGATCGCCGACAGCTGGCTGGGCGTGCTCACGGGCAACTGGTGGGCGGAGGCCGGAGCCCTCGGGCTGATGGCGTTGGCCGCGGGCGCCGCGGTGGCCGGGTTCGCCGCTCTTCTGGGGCGGGCCGGCCTCGGCGTCGGCGGCCTGCTCGTCGTCCTGCTCGGCAACCCGTGGTCCGGCGTCACGTCGGCACCGGAACTGCTGCCCGAACCGGTCGGCGCCATCGGTCAGTTGCTACCGCCGGGTGCGGGCGGCACCCTGCTGCGCTCCGTGGCCTTCTTCGACGGCAGCGGCGCCGGCACGGCGATCGTGACGCTCAGCACGTGGACCGTGCTCGGTCTGCTCGTCGTGACACTGGCCGGCCTGCGCGGCCGCAAGACCCCGGCGGCCAGGGAGCAGCACGCGGCCCCGAGCCCGGCGCCGGTGTCCTGAAGCCGGGCGTACCCCTGGACGTGCGCCCTTGAGCGGCCGTACGCCATCCGCTGTAGCGGACGGGTGGCGTACGGCCTCGTCGAGTGCGCGTACATGGACCTGGGCGGCGCGGGCCGCTCCCCCGGGTTCGTGACGGAGGATGCGGGCCGGCCCGCGGGTGGAGAGGCGCCGGCGTGGCGGAAGATCTGTGCCTGGCGCGTCAGGGCGCGGCCAGGCCCGGTTCGCCGGCGAGCCGGAGCAGGTCGTCCGAGGACGGTTTGATCACGCGTTCCGCCTACGCCGAGGTCCCGGACCACCACGGAGAGATCCGCACCCACCGTTCGCGGGTGGGCACCGGCGCCGCCTCGTCGTGCTGAAGCGGCCTGCACGGAGGGTTTGGAACAACGGCAGCACCTGTGCCAGTCTGCGTGTCACTCCTCCGAAAGGTCTGCCCTGATGCTCGGCATGGTCGTCTGGGACATCCGCTCGCGCGCTTCGACGCCAGAGCGGTAACGACTCCCTGCTTCACCGCACACGCCTGTCACCGCTGTTGTCCGGACAGGCGTGGGTTCGGTCTGCTCCTCGTCGAAGTGCTCTTCGTGCCCCCCGCACGTTCGACCACGAGGAGTACGTTGTGTCCACCATCCGCTGGACCGAAAACCACACACAGCAGTCCGCCCGGTGGCATTCCGAGAACGCCACCCCCCTGCCCAAGCGAACCGTCGCCGCCGACGACCGGCTGAAGGCCGACGACGCCTACCGTCTGGCCTGCGAAGGAACAGCACTGCTCTGGCGGGGCGACTTCCACAACGCCCGTCAACTGCTACGAGCGATCGGCCGCCGTATCGACCGCAGAGCGCCCGGGGCGGGTTCTTCCCCGAGCGAGTCCTTCCACCTCCACCGGCGTCACAGGCGCCACCGCGCCCGAGTCCTCGGCAGGCTCTTGGTACTGCTGGACGACGACTACACCCTGGCGTTGCGCCGGGCCCCCGATGTCCGCCGGGCATGTCTGGAGGCCTACGGTCCGCCGACGGGACCCACAGCGGTCTCGCTCAGGGAACTGCTGGGAGTGATCGGCGCCCACCAGTGGCGCTCGAAAGGGATCGACGTGCCGGCGCTGGGCACCCGCATCCACCCCCACTACGGCGTCTTCGCGCCGGTCAGGGGCGAGTACGTCGACCTGGTCGCCCGCGCGCCGCTGCCGTGGGCGACCCGGCGCAGTCCCGCCACCAGTACGGCGTTCGATCTCGGCACCGGAACCGGGGTCCTCGCCGCGGTGCTGGCCGGCCGCGGAATCAGCCGCGTCGTGGCCACCGACGTCAGCTCACGCGCCCTGACCTGCGCCAGGGAGAACATGGACAGGCTCGCGTTGGCCGACCGCGTCGAGGTGTCGGGCCCCGCCCTGTTCCCCGAGGGCCGCGCCGACCTCGTCGTGTGCAATCCGCCGTGGCTTCCCGCCCGGCCGACCGGCCCGATCGAGCAGGGCGTCTACGACCCGGACAGCACCATGCTCCGCGGCTTCCTCAGCGGACTGGCCGGACACCTGCGCCCAGGTGGGGAGGGCTGGCTGGTCCTGTCCGACCTCGCGGAGCACCTCGGCCTCCGCACCCGGCGGCAGCTGCTCGACGCCGTGCACGCGGCAGGCCTCCACGTAGTGGGCAGGATGGACACCAAGCCCCGGCACCCTCGCTCCCAGGACGCCAGTGATCCGCTCCACGCGGCACGCGGCGCGGAGACCACGTCCCTCTGGCGCCTGGCGACACGACCGGCGAGCCGGACAGCGTCGTCGGCAGGGCGGGGCGTGGCGGGGGCGGGGAAGGCGGCAGGCCTCGAAGAGGTGTCGACATGGTGAGCTCACCGGGACGTTCGCGTTCGTAGCGGCGGACGACCTGGCCGGTGGGCCGATCCATACGGCGTAGACGGTTCAGGCCGTGTCGAGTCAGGACGGGGTGGACCGTTGAGGCGGGCGTGGTCAGGATCGGTCCGATGCGGGCGGGCCCGAGCTTGCCTTCGCGCCGCAGATCGCAGATGCGGTTCTCGATGTCCGCAGGCGTGCGGTGGGGTGTCGTCAGGGGCGGCGCGAGCGGTCGAAGAGCCCCGCGTCGCCTTCGGCTCACCAGCGACGGACCCACTTGCAGCCGGTGGCGCGGGAGATGCCCGTTTCGTCTGCGACGCGCGCTACTGGGCGGCCCGCTCGTACCCGGTCGACCAGGAGGCGCCTGCCGTGGGCAGTGAGGCGGGCGTTCGCGTGAGACACGGGTACCTCGTCAGTCCATGGCCGGTCCTCCCGGGGTGGGGCCGGTCGTGTCGTGGAGGAGGAACTGTCCGCCCGCCTGCTCGGCGAGGCCGGCACCGAACAGGGCGCCGGGTGTGTAGGCGCCCGGCCGGCCCTCGCCGCGGGCAAGGCGGGCGGCCACCGAGGCGGCCACCGACGCGGTGTAGGCCATGCCGTCGTCGGCACGCAGCCAGCCCTCCCGGCGGGTGCCGTCAGCCCAGTCGACCACCGCGTGCCCCCACGAGTGACGGCGAGGCGCCGGGGATTCCTTCATCTTGGCCTTGGCCAACCGGCTGAGGGCGAAGCGTCGCAGCGGCTCGATGGACAGCAGCTTTCCGACGAGTGGGGCCACGGCCCGCACGGCGTACGAGGTGGGAGCCATCCCGGTGGTCACTGTGACGGACGGTGCATTGCTGGCCCGGTGTGCGGCGAGGAGCTCGGCGGTGGGAGCGCCCGCGGACTTCGCCCGTTCCCCGTCGGGGAGGGCGAGGTCCTGGAGATCGGCGCCGAGGCGTGAGGTGACCATGCGTCCGTCGGCGTATCGACGTCCACCGGTGGCAAACATGTCGACCATGGAGGCGGCGAAGGCGGCGCCGACGACTCCGGCGCTGAGGGACACCGAGGCCAGCGCGTCGACGCGCACGGCGGCGGGGGTTGGGCGGTCCTGGCACAGCTTGATCACGACGGCTTCGGTGGCCAGCACGCCGAAGCCCGATCCGGTCACCAGCGTGCTGCCCGACTGTTCGGCCTCCTGGTCCAGGTCGAGCAGGCGGGGGACTGCGGTCAGATCTGCGGCCAGGTCGAGGTAATGCCCACCGGGCATGCACGCCCGGGCGATGACCGGGGCTGTCTGCGCGTAGTTCCCGATGCCGTTGAAGACCACGGCAGGCCGCTGCCGGGTGATCTCGGCCGCGATGCTGTCGATGCCGTTCGCGATGACGACTCGGCTGCCGAGGTCCGCAGCGGTCTTGCGCAGCCGGTCGCCGTCGCGTTCGCGTCCGACCAGTACGGGCTTGAGTCCCTGGGCGGCAAGGTTCGCTGTGACGGCGCTTCCGATGCGCCCGCTCGCGCCGAGTATCCAGATCTCCTCGGGTCGCGCGCTCTGCGTGGTGTCGGTCATGAGCCTGCTCCTGTCGTGCCGTGAATGCGGCGGTCAGCCGCCTAGCCGAATACAGCGGTCGCCCCCTCACAGTGATGTCTCACTGTGTCATCACTGACTCTAGCACTGATGACACAGTGAGACATCACTTGCTATCGTCCGACTATGGCCAGATGGGATCCCGGAACCGCGGAGCGCCTCACGCAAGCGGCGCTCGAGCTCTACACAGAGCATGGGTACGACAACGTGACAGTGACACAGATCGCCGAACGGGCCGGGATCACCCGCCGCTCGTATTTCCGCTACTTCCCCGACAAGCGCGAGGTTTTGTTCGCCGGCTCGGAGCGGCTGCCCGCCGCAGTACGTGCGGCAGTCCTGGACGCCGACCCGGCTGCTTCCCCTCTGTCGGCAGCGCTCGCGGCTCTCACTCAGGTCGGCGCCGCCCTTGCCGAGCACATCGACCGCACCGCTGAACGCCGCGCTGTGATCGACTCCAGTCCGGAGCTTCAGGAGCGGGAGCGCACCAAGCTCGCTGTGCTCACGAACGCCATCCAGGACGCACTCCTGCAGCGGGGCGTCGACGACGACAACGCGAAACTGGCGGCGCAGATCGCCACCATCGCATCCCAGAACGCCCTCGACCGCTGGGCTGAGGCGCACGGCGAGACGGACTTCGCGACCTGCCTCAACGCAGTCACCGTGTCGCTCCGGGACGTGCTCACCGAAGGCATCGACCGTCGGCAGGGTGAATCGTGCTGCGCCAGAGGCGCAGAGCGTGCAGCAAACGGATGTCAGCGAGCAATTGTCGATACCTGTGAACTGGCGACCCAGCGGGGTGAGGGAGGCTTGAGTCTCCCGTAGGGGGAGGCGGGAGAGTGCGGGCATGAACGGCGACACGCTCTTCACGATCGGTGACCTGGCCCGGCGGACCGGGCTGACGGTCAAGACCATCCGGTTCTACTCCGACACCGGGATCGTGCCGCCGACAGACCGCAGCCCGGCCGGCTACCGGCTCTACGACATCGAAGCGCTGACGCGTCTGGAGCTGGGGCGCACCGCGTGACCTCGGACTCGACCTTGCCGTCATCCGGCAGGTACTGGACCGGGAGGTCTCCGTGCCCGAGGTCGCGGCCGCACACGCCGATGCCCTGGAGATCCAGATCCGCACGCTGCGACTGCGGCGCGCCGTGCTGCGCGCGGTGGCCCAACGCGGCTCCAGCCCCGAGGAGATGGACCTCGTGCACCAACTTGCCAAGCTTTCCGACGACGAACGCCGACGGCTGATCACCGACTTCATCGGCGACACATTCGTCGGGCTCGGCGCCAACGCCGACTTTGTCGATATGATGCGCTCGGCCATGCCCGAACTGCCGGACGACCCCGAACCCGAGCAGGTCGACGCCTGGGTGGAACTCGCCGAGCTCACCCAGATCCCGACTTCCGCGCGGCCGTGCGTCGCATGGCGCGGTACCAGGCGGCCGAGCGCGCCCAAGGCGACCGCACCGGCCTGCGCCACTGGCTGCTGACACGCCTGGAGATCGCCGGCGACCCCCGCGCGGAGCGCTACTGGCACCTGCTCGCCGTCATCGACGGATGGCCTGTCCCGCCCAGCCTGGCGTCGGTGTTCACGTGGTTCACGCAAACCTTGCGCGCTGGCACCGGGCAGCCAGCCCGCATGGAGTAGTCCCGGGCCTGGCGGCCGGCCCGTTCCCTCGCGGCTTCGGTCGACTTGATGGGGTCCGTGGTGCGGGGCGGCTGGCCGTCACCGGCTACGACGACATCGACGCGGCGTCGATGGTCTCCCCCGCGCTGACGACGGTCGTCGACCCGGCCCGGGAGATTGGCCGTTCGGTGGCCCGGCTGCTCATCGACCGGCTCGATGGGGCGGGGGCGCCCGGGAGGTCGTGTTGACGCACCGGCTGGTACGTCACGCCTCTGCGTGAAACCAGACGCGGACGGTGCCCCCGCCCAGAGTCGCCGGCCGATCTCGCTGCCGCGTTCACCAAGCACGGCCGCGCAGCCCGGGCCGCCGGGGAAACGTCAGTCGTCGAGGGCCTCCAGGACGTCGCCGAGGTCGACGAACTTGAAGCCGGTGGCCTCCCGGTCGTCGTCCTCCGGAGAGGCGTGACCGTCTTGTACGACGAGCAGGCCGTCCGGGTACCTGCGGCCGAGCGGCTCGGCGAGCACGTCCGCGCCGTCGCACTCCTCGGAGCCGTCCAGCGACCCGGACGCGGCGCCCACCCGGAAACCGCCCTCGTACTCGTAGTCGTCGGAGCGTTCACGGTCGTAGGCGACGAAGGTGTCGTCGCCCTGGCTGGAGGCGAGCAGGTAGCCGTCCCCGTCGTCCTGCTTCAGCAGGGTCAGCCCCTCGACGTCCGCCGACATCCGGTCACCGCCGAAGCCGGGGTCGTCACCCGCCAGGCACTCGTCGGAGGCCTCGTCGTACGTGGCCGGCACACCGTACTCGCGGACCTTGTCCTGCAGGACGGGAGCACCCTTGAGATCGGCCCGCAGGCGCCAGATGCCCACGTCCTCCTGCCCGGCGAAGAGCGTGCCCGTCTCCTGGTCGACGACCATGCCCTCGACCTGCGGGCCCTCGCCGGGATCGCCACAGGGGGACCACTTCGTGCCGTCGGGCATCGTGAAGACGGCGGGCAGGTCCAGGGTGCGGACCTTCCGGTAGGACACCTTGCCCCGACTCGTCGTGGTCAGTTCCAGCAGCGCGATGCGGGTGGTCGCGTTCTGGCTGACGAGCGCGTAGGACTTGCCGGTCGCGGAGTCGGTGTAGGTGGCCAGGCCATAGGCGGTGCTCTCCTCATTGACCTCCTCCTGCGAGCCGGAGAAGATCCACGGGGCCGAGGGGTCCGTGACGTCGGTGAGCGGGGCGTCGGACCGGTCGCCGTCGACGCGGTAGATGCGCAGCTTGTCGCTGCCGCGGTCGCTGACGACCGCCAGGTCCGTGGCGTCGGAGCCCAGGGACGTGTCGTGCACCAGGTCGACGTTGTTGAAGCGGCCGGGAGCGTCGTCCGCGCCGGGTGCCGCGGGCGCGGGGACCGACTGCACCTGCCGGGCGTCGAGGTCGTATACCCGCAGGCCGCCTTCCTTGGCCGTGGCGATGACGAGGCTGGCGTCCGGGTCGGCGGAGTTGCGCCAGATCGCCGGGTCGTCGGCGTTCGCGTTACCGCCCTCGTCGTCGTCGAACAGCGCGGCGGTCTCGGCCCGAGGAACGACCACGGGCGGTGCGGCGGGCGCCGATGCCTCCGCCGAGGGTACGTGCGCGAGGGCGGCGGTGAACACCAGCGTCGCCGTCGCCGCGACGACACTGGAACGGTGTCTTGTGAACGCGTGCACGGACGGTCTCCTTCGTCAGGGAGCTGGTGGGACCGGCGCACATCCGGCGTTGGGCCGGGACCGCACCCACCAAGGGGACGACGTCACATGATCGTGAACGCAGGCGGAGGTACCGCATCACCCCGGCGACCCCTCGACGACGGGCGCATGACCGAGAGGTGAATGAGCCCACCCCGCCGTCCACACGACCGCCCCGGCGCTGATGGGCACCGACTGCCCCGCTCCCCAGCGCTGCTCCGACAGCACACTGCAGGGACGTGGCCCCCGTCGACCAGGACGAACACGAACTCGACCTCGGCACCCACGTCAACGCCTCCCCGGAGCAGCGCCACGGGGCCTGCTTCACACACGCCCCGAACCTCAGCGACCGCGCGCGTCACCACTGCACCCTGCTGCTCAACGCGATGGGGAAGGCCGGTTTCACGAACTACGGGACCGAGCTCTGGCACTTCTCGGCAGCAGACCACTACGACGCGCTGATTGCGGCAGCAGCCGCACGCTCGCTACGGGCAACTGCCCGGCGGTAGCGCTCTCCCGGAAGGTGCCGCGGTGCCGGAGCTCTTCGTGGGGCGGCTACGAGGGGCGTTGTCAGAGGCGATTGGCAAGATTGCGACCATGAAGGTCACTCCTGTCACTCCGCCACGGCCGATCGACGTCGCCGCGGTCTTTCCTCGACTGGCTCCGCTGGCCCGCACGGCGACCCGTCTGCACCCCCGCCCTGGGGCGCCGACGTGGCATGACAGCTCGATCGGCGGGCCGCTGCTGTGGCCCGCCGAGGAGCCGTGGCCACATTGCGAGGAACCGCATGTGGTGGATGGCATCAACCCAGCGCTGTCCCCGGCGGATCTGCGGCTGGAACGACGGATCTTCGCCGCCTCGCACGGCCGGGACCTGACTCCGGAGGAACAGGAGGCTCTTGAGCGGATCCGGCCCCCTCGGACGTATCCGGTGAGGCTGGCGGTCCAGGCGTACGACGGCCCCATGGCGATGCTGCCCGTCGCGCAGCTGTACGCAAGGGATGTCCCCGATCTGAGCCCGCCGGAGGGCAAGGATCTGCTGCAGGTTCTGTGGTGCCCCTTCGATCATCCGATCATGCCCAGGACCCTGCTCTTCTGGCGTTCGGCAGCCTCCGTCACCGACATCCTCGACACTCCACCCGAGCCGCCCGCAGTGCAGTTCGACGGCTATCTACCGGACCCGTGCGTGCTCGAACCGGAGCAGATCACCGAGTACCCCGACCATCTGGAGCTGAGCGAAGAACTGCGGGAACAGCTCAAGCAGTTGAGTGTGCCGCAGACGGCAGAGGAAGGCATGGACCCGGACACGTACTACGACTGTGTGCTGTCCAACGCACCCGGCTGGAAGGTCGGCGGCTGGCCCGCTTGGGACGCCACCGACCCCAGCTCGCAGCCCTGCTCCGAGTGCGGCACCGACATGGAGCTCCTGATGACCGTCGCCACGTTCGAGGAAGGCGACGACGCCGGGAACAGCTGGTCTCCGCACCCCCACCCAGGTGCTGGACCGTACCCCGGCCACCGCGGCTTCAACGCGACCGGGGTCCAGATAGGCAGCGGCTACCGGCAGCACCTGTTCGTCTGCCCGGCAGAGCCCGAGCATCCGCACATCGAGTTGATGACGTAGCCCGTCCGCAGTGTGCAGCCGGGGTGTCACGGTGCGGGAATGCCGTGACGGCGGGTGGCCGCGAGGCTCGGGGTACCTACCTGCGGCCCGGCATCCGAGAAGGAAACAGGCCATCCCTGACCGAGGTTCGAGTCTCCCGGTGGAGCCGAACCACTGCTCCTCGGCCGCGGCCGGGCTGTCAGCGCCGCGGGCGACCTCCGGGACCCGGCATGGTCCGCATCGAGGACGACCAGCCATCGCCGGTGGACAGTCACACCGGGTCGGGCAGGTCCATGAGCGCGAGCTCGACCGGATCGACCACGGCGGTGATCTCGGTGATACGGCCGTCGGCGACGGTGAAGGCGAGCAGGGACAGCGGAATGCCGTCCTCGTTCCAGGCGATGACGCCGGGTCGCCCGTTGACGATCGCCGCATGTCCGTGCGCCGCGCCGCCGGCCAGTCGGGCGCGGCCTGCCACCTCGGTGACGGCGTCGGCGTCCTGGCGGGACAGACGCAGCTACGCCTCCTACACCGCGTCGTCCGCGTCGGCGTGCGAGCCGAGCACTCGGTAGGCAACGGCTGTGAGCCGGACGCGGTGCGCCTCGAAGGCCTCGGCGATCCGATCGGCGGGGTGGGCGCCGGACATGGTGTTACCTCCCTGGAAGCTGCTCCGTCACAGGGGTGACGGGCGCCGGCCCCGCAAGGTAACCCCGACCAAGGAGAGCAGCCTGCCATGCAGAACCGACTGAAGAACAAGAACACCAACAACCCCGACGTGTGGAAGGCGGTCGGGCACCTGCAGAAGGCGATCGCCGCCGGGGGCGTCGACCCGAAGCTGCTCGCGCTGGTCCACTTGCACTCCAGCCAGATCAACAGCTGCTCGGCCTGCCTCTACGCCAGTGTCGCCGGGGGGAAGAAGGCCAGTGACACCGACGAGCGGCTGCACAACGTAGCGGCGTGGCGTGAAGCCCCGTTCTGCACCGATGCGGAGCCTGCGGCACTCGCGCCGGCCGAGGCCGCCACCCGGCTGCAGGACGGTGCGGAGGGGGTCACCGACGAGATCTGGGAAGAGGCCAACGCCCAGCGCCCGGTTCTGCCGCTCCCGCCCGGCCGTAGCAGTACGAGAAACAGGGCGGCCGATGCAGAAGTCCTTGGCCGGCGTGGTCCTGGGTTCGCCAACTGCGGCCACGCCGAACCCGAGTTCGTCCGGCGCATGATCCAGAACGCCTTGCCACCCCCGGTACCGCCACCTGTTTACTTGGCGCATGACCGACAAGATGAGTCACAGCAACGTCCACCGCACCACGGCTCCCGCTTCCGGCGCCGAGATGGTCGAGCCGTACGGAGACGGGACGGGCTTTCGGTTCAAGATCCGCAACGTGGAGATCGACGGCCGGGCCGGCGTGGTGCACGTGCGCGGAGGAGGTTCGCACGAGGTCACCTTCGACCTGCTGCACGACTGCTCGGAGTGCGGCAACGCCGTCAACCAGGTGATCGTCGGCCTGGCGGGCCAGGACCGGGCCCAGGCATCGGTGTGGAACGGCAAGCAGCGCAGCGGGGGCGGCGTGAAGGTGGTCAATCCCGGCACGCGTGTCGAGGCCCTGGCGGAGGACAACCCGGGCCCGGCGCAGTGGGTGAACGTGACGTGCGACGTCGTCGTCCCCGACGAACCCGGCGTCTACTCGGTTCGAGCACGTTACGCCCAGGCGTATCAAGGACGCCTGATGACTGCCGAAGGACGTGCCGTCCCGCAGCCGGAGTACCAGGACGTGCTGGGGTGGTGGAAGGTCGACCGTCCGGAAGGGCCCGGCCCGGAATCGACCATAGGCACCATCGTCGTCGAGGCGTGAGGCTGCTGGTCAGCCTCTGCGGCCAACTCCACGGGCTTGAACGGGCCCGGCCCGGTCCAACCCCCGACGCCGATCGCGGCCCGGCGGCCCGCTTCGCCCGCCTCACCCGCCTCACCCGGCAGGGGCGGGCTCCAGGGAGCACGCCCCCAAGGGCAGGGTCTGCCGAATCGGTCGATGCCGTCCGCCTGGGCGTGTGGTCAGGGCACATCGCTGCTGTTCCGGCACTACTGCGTCCACTCGTACGCGTGGTCGCAGACGAATTCGGCGAAGGCGCGCGGCGGACGGCCGGTCAGTTCGAGCACCGCAGTGCTGACCTGGTCTTCGCGTCCCTCCTTGATTCCGCGCTCGACGGCGGCAAGGGCGTCTGCGAACTCGGTCGGCATTCCGGAGGCACGGTGGACGGCAGCCTGTTCCTCCTCCGTAATACGCCGCACCCGCACCTGTCTGCCGGTCTGCGCGGTGATGATCTGCGCGGCCTGTGGATAGCTCATCCCGTGCGGCCCGGTGATCAGGTAGTCGCTTCGAGCGCCCACCTCCGGGTCAGCCAATAGCGCGGCAGCACTGGCCGCGACGTCCCGCGCGTCGACCCACCCGAGCTTGCCGTCACCGGCTGCCGTACGGATCTCACCGAGTCGATGGATGTGCTCGGCCAGTGGGTGCGGGCGCAGGAAGTTCTGCATGAAGCCGGACGCGCGGAGTACGACACCTCCGGGCTGGGCCTGAACCTGGGCTGCCATCGCCACGGCACTGGGCGCGTTCGGCAGAACAATCGCGGAGCCGAGCATCACGAGGCGCTGGACACCGGCCCGCTGTGCCTGGCGCAGGAAGGGTTCGACCAGCGGCAGCGGGTCCACACTCTCCACCGGCGGCAGCAGGAAGACCCGGTCCATCCCGTCGAGCGCAGGTCCGAATGTGGTCGGGTCGTTCCAGTCGAAGCGGATCGGATCGGGGTCGGCTGTGGCTGGGTTCCGGCTGGCGACCCGAGCCCGCACACCAGCGTTGCGGAGCACTTGCACCAGCGCCTTGCCGGTCTTACCGGTCCCTCCGGTCACGAGCACTCCGGACATCAGGCGTCCTTCCTTTCAAGCGAGTCGATGAGCCCGGCGAGGGTCCCGGCAGCGGCGGCCGCCGACAGCGGGCTCCAGTAGTCGCGGAACAGAGCGATCAGCCCGTCGCGGACCGTGAGAACCACGATGTAGTCCAGGAGGTAGGGCTGGGAGGTGGCCACGGTGCGGCCGGTAGCCGTCCACTCCACCACGACGGTGTCCGCTTGATCCGTGGGCCGCACGGTAAGCGCGGCCACCTCCTTCATGTCCATCAGCTCCGGATAGTGAGCGAGGTAGGCGCGCACCTCCTCACGTCCGCGGAGAACGCGAGGGGAGTTCCCGGCTGCGAAAGGGAATTCCGCAATTCCGTCGGGGGCCCACAGATCTGCCACGGCATTCATGTCTTTGGCCAGCAGCAGGTCGATCATGCGGCGAAAAGTCTCCTCGGGCGTACTGTGCACCATTCCTCCTCGTAGTCAGCAAACCGACTGGACCACCATGCACAGCAGGCTTGTGGGCGCGGAACGGACGACTAAGCCCCGGACCAGCAGTACGAGGCTCAGTCATCCCTCCTGTGACACCATGGAAGAGTGAGCAGCCAGGAACTCGCAGACTTTCTCCGCCGCCGACGCGAGGACCTGCGACCAGAAGATGTGCAGACCGGAGCGACGCTTCCACCAAGTCGGCGCGCCCGTCGCACACCCGGATTGCGCCGCGAGGAAGTAGCCGCCCTGGCGCAGGTGTCGGTGAGCTACTACGAACGGCTGGAACGGGCGCGGGCTCCCCGGCCCTCACCGCAGGTGCTGTCCGCGCTGGCGACGGCTCTCCAGCTCACTGAAGCCGAGCGTGACCATCTGGCCCGCCTGGCCGGACAAGTACTGCCGGCCGAGAACGACGGTGCGCCGGAGCACGTGCCCGAGGACGCCCAACGACTGCTCGGCAGACTCGACGGCATCCCTGCCTACATCGTCAACGACCGGCAAGACATCGTCGCATGGAACGCAGCAGCCGCAGCTCTGATCACCGACTTCTCTCGTCTCACACCCGAGGAGCGCAACCTCACGCGCATCTCAACGAGATTCCGTGACACGCTCTGCACCGGCGCGCCCGGTTCGGAATCTGATTTCTCTCGGCAGGTAGCCGCTCAATTGCGCGCAGCCAGCGTTCTGTACCCCACAGACAACGTGCTCGCGGAGCTGATCAACGAATTCGCGGCCCACGATCCAGACTTTGCGAGAAGCTGGCGCAATCATGCTGTGAGCCCCATACCGGGCGTGCGAAAAAACCTGCACCACCCCACACTGGGCGAGCTCGAAATCGACCGGCACACCCTCAGCCTGCCCGGCTCGGGTTTCTCCTTGGTGATGTACACGGCAGAATCCGGCAGTCCCAGCGCCGCTGCACTGAAGAGCCTTTGACCGCTGCCACGCCCGAGCACCGAGACCGTGGGCACGATCGGGGGCGTTCATCGCGGCCGGCGGCTCAGGAACCAGCCACGTTTGTGTGCGCGGTCCAGCCGGTCGCTCGGATCCACTCGGCCAGGTCCAGGGTGGCCGGCTCGATCGCGCGCACCGCGGAGAGGTCCGCAGGGGATCCCGCCGCCTCCGCGAACTCGCGGAACATCACCCTGTCGAGGTCGTTGGGAAGCACGCTCAACGGGAGTGCCTCGTACCGGGCCGGGAGCCCGGCGCGCACCCCGAAGGCCGCGGCGATCCGGGGGCCCGTCAGCTCGTCGCCCACGAGCTCGACGACTCCGCCGGGCGCCTGCGCGGTGCCGAGCAGAAGCGCGGCGGCGACCCGGCCGATGTCCCTGACCGAGATCATCTTCAGGGGGACGTCCTCCGGCAGCGGCAGCCTCAGCACGATCTCCCCATGCTCCAGGCTCGGTGCCATCACACTCGCGAAGTTCTCCATGAAGGCGGTCGCACGGACCATCGAGGCCCTGAGGCCGGACTTCCGCAGATACTCCTCGATCGAGTGCTTCGAGTCGTGGTGCGGCACACCCGACTCCCGGTCCGCGCCGAAGACCGAGTTGAACACGACGTGCGGGACGCCGGCCTCGACCGCCGCGTCGACGAGCGTCGTACCGATACGGATCTCCGCCTCGACCTCTTCGAGGCTGTTCGCCTCCGGGGTCATGAAGTAGAACCCCTTGACCGTCACCAGCGCGTCGGCCAGTGACGCCGGGTCGTCGGCCCGGATGGCCGCCAGCTCGACGCCGCGGGCAGCGAGCGCCTGAGCCCGGTCGGACTGCGGGTTGCGGACCAGAGCCCGCACCCGCGCCTTGTGGTCCAGCAGCGCGTCGACCACCGCCCCGCCCTGTTGCCCCGTCGCGCCGAAGACTGCGATCGTGCCGGTCGTGTGTGCGCTCATCGCTGCCACCCTCCACTAGTTCACGCCGTGAACAAAATTAGTTCACGGCATGAACCTCGTCAAGGTGCGCGTGCGCGTTCGGCGGAACCTCACGGTGTGGTGGGTTGGTTCGAGGCGGCCGAAGAGAGATCCGAGGTGTCCACGATGGCGGTGGCCACGCGCTCGAAGTCGCGCTGGTCGTCGGCGTCGAGATTCCTCGCGATCTCGGGCAGGCGCTTGGCGACCGCGGCGTAAACGGCCTCGCCGAGCACCTTCCCCGTGGGCGTCGCACTGAGCATGACGACCCGGCGGTCCTGCGCCGAGCTTGCCCGGTCGACCAACTCGCGCCGCGCAGTGCGATCGACCAGCTGGCTCAATGCGTTCTTGGTCATACCCAACGACGCGGCGAGGTCAGCCATCCGCCGCGGCTCGTTCCTGACCGCGCAGAGCAACGTGGCCTGCGAGGGGGTCAGGTCGAACTCGGCGCAGACCTCCGCGTACTTGCGCTGAATCACAACCGAGAGCCAGAAAAGCTTGTCGCCATAGTCCACACCGACCTCCCTGGTCCGATGGCAAACGGCCAGCCTACTCGTCGCGGGCCGGCAGCCTGCACGGGGCGGCCTTCTGGAGTCGGCCATTGCCATTCGTCCCGCAATGCGGGTGACAGCACGCGTCAGTGGATCGCCGACGAGCGTTTCTCATGGGCCGCCGAGGACGAACGCGGCGCCAAGAACGGCCGGTGAGTCTGTCCGCGTACGTCCGGGACGGTCAGTTCAGCAGGGCGGCCGTGAACGTCTGGCGGTGGTCCACCAGCCAGGTCTGCATGCGGTCCCAGCGTTCCCATCCGCCACGCTCGGCCAACGCCCGGAGATGGACAGGGTCTCCGCCGGCCACACGGCGGGCCACGAAGGCCCGGCAGACCTCCGTGGCCTGCTCGATGACACCGGGCAACTCGGCGCGGTCATTCGACGAGAGGCCGTAACTGTCGGCAAGCATCCGCAGCCGTGCGGCCGCGTCCAGTCCAGGGGGATAGAGTGCGGCCGCAGACCCGGGATCGAGCATGGGCACCCAATAGCGGGCAGTCATAGCGACATCCCAGAGGGCACGGCCCAGGGCCGCCAAGTCGAAATCGATCACTGCCGCGGCACGACCGTCGCGGAAGATGACGTTCTCCGGACACATATCGTTGTGGCACAACATCGTTCCTCCCTCCGGGTCGGCGAGGTCCGGGGGCCACTCGGCACGGGTGTCGATCGCGGCGACCGCGCTGGTCTCATGCAGACGCCGCAGCAAAGTCCCCACGGATTCGAGGGCAGAACTCGTCATCGCCCAGTCCGGGAACGGCGGCAGAGCCGCGTCGCCCGGGATGAACGTCAGCTGCTCACGGCCATCTGCGGTGAGACCGACAGGGCTCGGCGCCCCGTTGAAGCCGTGCTCCTTCAGCGCAAGGAGATGGGCATGCAGGGCGCGCGCATTGTGTGGTGCCGGTCGCTCCACCAACTCCCCCCGCCGGAAGACCGCCCCCGCGTTCGCCATCCCGCCGACCAGGGCCTCGTCTTCAGCCGTCATGAGAATCACGCTATCGCCAGATCAACCTGCGCGGGCCGGGCCGCAAACTCGGCACGAGAAGACGGCCCGTCGAAAGACCAGTACCGCGCACCGGACCGACTTCACCAGGACGTCACGCTGAAGACTTCGATCGGCCCTCGCTGGCAGCCCAGCAGGAGGAGCGCCAGGCTTCGCCGCACGGCACGGAACTCCACGTCATCGGCATCCACCTCTACCTGGAGCGGCCCGACGGGAGGGGTGCTGGTTGGAGCGCACGTCGACGGCGTTGTGGGTGTTGGCCGCTTCTGGTCGGCTGCTGCGGATCTTGGCAGCCTCCGCGGTCCAGGCGTCGGCCTCCGTGAGGCGCCCCAGTTCCCTGAGGCGGGTACCGACATCGGTCAGTGCCAGGACGAGGCAGTCCCGGTGGAGGGCGGGGTTGGCGTCGGTCCGGGCGAGTCGACGGTAGATGTCGGCGGCCTCCTTTGCTGGTGGGAGTGCCTGGGCCGTGCGCCCCGATTGTGCGAGGCGGTGTCCGAGGATGGTCAACGCCAAGGCGAGACCGGGCAGATGCGCGGTGGGGTGGTCCGCCGCCAAACGGCGGTTGAGGGCGACAGCCTCCTCGGCCGGTGTGATCGCCTCCGCCGTGCGCCCCACAATCGCCAGCGCCATGCTGAGGTTGATCAGCGATTGCCCGAAGCGAGACGCGTAGCGGTCGGGGTCCGCCTCGGCCAGCCGGCGGTACAGATCAGCGCCTTCCCGGACCTGGTCCACGGGCAGGATTCCGAAGCCGTTGCTCAGCGTGTACGCGAGGTCGGCCTGATGGACGACCGGGTCGGCCTCAGCCAGTTGGCGGTAGAGGCGGACGGCCTCCTCGGCCGGCGCCATGGCTTCGGCACGACGGCCGACGTTCCTCAGGCGCACGCTGAGGGCCGCCAAGGCCTTTGCAAGACCGGCTTGATGCGCGGCGGCGAAGCCTGCGCCGACCAGTTGGCGGTAGAGGTCGACGGCCTCCTCGGCCGGGGCGACAGCCTCGCGGTTGCGGCCCCCTTCGGCATACCGGTAGCTGAGAAGGGTCAGTGCCAGCGCGAGCGAAGGAGTGTATGCGGCGGGGTTCGCCTCGACCAGCCTGCGCCCTATCGCCACCGCCTCCTCGCTGGGGGCCAGAGCCTCCCGCCTGCGGCCCAGATCCGACAAGCTGTTGCCGAGGTTGTGCAGGGAGGCGGCGAAGGGGCGAAGGTAGGCGGCGGGATAGGTGGCGGCGAGCTGCCGGTAGAGCTCAACGGCCTCCTCCACTGGGGTGAGAGCCTCGTGCAAGCGACCCACTTCAGCGAAATGACCGCCGAGGTTGGACAGCGAGAGTGCGAGGTGGGGCAGATACGCGCCGGGGTCGGTCTCGGCGAGCCGACGCCGGATCGACACCGCTTCCTGGGCCGACACGATGGCTTCGTGACCCCGTCCGGAATGATGGAGCCGGGCGGCAAGGTTGGTCAGCGCGAGCGCCAGGTCGGGAAGATGCGCGACGGCGTCGGTGCGGACCAGATCGCGGTAGAGCTCGGCGGCCTCCTTGCTGGCGGCAAGGGCTTCTTGCCGACGGCCGAGGTCGGCGAGAACATTGCCGAGGATGGTCAGGCCGGCGGCAAGCCCGGGCCGATGAGTAGCGGGATCGGCCTCGGCGAGCGAGCGCCGGATCGCCACCGCCTCCTCGATCGGGGGCAGGGCCGTGGTGTGCAATCCGGCGTTGCTGGTGCGAAATGCGAGATCGTGGAGCAGACGCGCACGGGTCGCGGGGTCGGTGGTGGCGGCGAGCCGGTGGGCGGTCAGGCGTTGGGCCAGGGCCGCAGCGCCGACGTCGAGGTCGAAGTGGCTGACGTCCGGCAGCTTGGACGCGATGCGTTCCAGGACCGCCAGGTCGAGGTCGGCGAGCTTGGTCAGGCGGGTGATCGCGGCGCTTCCCGCCGTAAGGGCCAGTTCCGGCTGGCGCCGCAGCAGCGGCTGCAGGTGCTCGGTGGTCAGGTGGGGCCACCGGTGGGCGGTCTCGATGAGGACGGTGAGGGCCTGGCGGGTGAACGGGGTGGGGTCGGCGTCGTTCCCCGCTGGTGCGAGCAACAGGCCGGGCGCGGTGGTGGACCAGGAATCGGTGGCGTAGTAGCGGAACTGCTCCTCCTTGCCGGGCAAGGTGAGGGCGAGGAAATCCTCACCGAGCCGGTCGGGGGTGAGCGGCTCCAATGCGCGGGTGGGATCCTCGGGCGGGTAGCAGTACGCGTGATCGTTCAAAACGTGGCCGGCCGCCGCCTTGGTGTCGGTGACGCCGGTGCGGACCAGCGCAGCCGCGGCGTCGGCCGCGTCCAGGGAGCGGGTGAGGGTCGCGACGTATACCGTGCGGCGCATGGTTTGTTCGGTGACGCGCACCGGGCCGCGTCCCTGATCGTGAGAGGACCGCCAGTGGTCGTGCTCGCGGTCCAGCAGGTAGGACGACAGCGCGGCCTGGTCGCTTCCGGCTGGAGCGGTCCAGCCGCGGGCCGCCGCGTCGACGTCGACCAGCGCCCTCATGTGCACGGTCAGCGTCAGGCCGAATGCTGGACCGTCGAGGTCCCTGGGGAGCGCGACACCGACGGAGTCCGTGATGTCGAAGATCTCGGCGAAGCGGTCGCGGGCCGCGGTGTACATCTCGGCGCGTCCCTCAGAGGTGTTGGGGAGTGCCTGTAGTTTCACGGCGTCGACATCGAATATGTCGAGCTTGGACAGCTGATGGGCGAGGCTTTGCCACCAGGTACCAGCGGGACGTGCGAGGAGGAGGATACGCAAACGGTCGCGGGCGGCGTCCCGGTGCTGACGCACAAGCGCGATCAGGTCTTCCAGGGGCCAGCGTTCGGCGTAGTCGACGATCAGAACCAGGCCAGGTGCGCGTACCGTCAGGTGCTCGTCGCCGCCGCCAGCCGAGGCTACCTCCGAACGATGACGGGCCAGCGCTACGGACCACCCGGCCTGTGTCGAACGAGTGGCGAATTCGATGGCCAGACGCGTCTTGCCCTGACCGCCCTCGGCATGAAGCAGCCGCACCGACAGTCCCGGTGACCGGTCCTCTCGCCATGACTCCAGGACATCCAGCTCTGGGCGTTGCCGGAACGGCACGATCCTGTACCGGGCGGCCAGCAGACGGCTGGGAACCCGGGCGAATCCCGGCGTCCGGGCCGGTTCGGTGAGGAGGAACGGCTCCACTCGATAGGGGGGTTCGTTGCGGTAGATGTAGTTGTACTGGTCACCGTGCTGGACCGCGTTGACCTGGCCGCGGCTGCCGGCCTCGATGGCCTGCGTGAAGACTGCTGGTTCGCGCTGACGCGATCCGGCCGACTCCTCACTCATTCGTTTACCTCACCCGAGCCTTCGGCCCTTGCCGTTGCTGGTGGGGACGAGTCCATGTAGTAGTTGTGCTGGCTGCCGTGCTGCACGGCATTGACGATGCCGTGATCGCGAGCGATGTTGGTCTGCGCCCAACTCTGCTGTGCCCCGGGCAGATCCTGCTGGATCCGGTCCACCAAGGCGTGGAGTTCCGCGGCGGCCTCGGGGTTCCGTTGCAGGAAGTCCTCCAGATCGTCCTGCCATCGGGGAAGCTGACGCTCGCGCTCCCGCTCTGTGTCCTGGGCGCTTTCCACCCGGCTGGCGCTGCCGTCCAACTGAACCTCGACGGCGGCCTGCTGAGCCGGGACGTAGCGGCGGTAGAGTGCCACTGTCGCATTGCGCGCGTTCTCCCAAGCACCTGTCGCCATTGCGGCGACGATGGTGGTTGCTCCCGTCATGGCCAAGGTGGCGACTTCTTGCTCCAAGATCGAGGTCTCCCTGCTTCGGTACGCGGAGCGGACCAGCCAATGGGTAGGCCCGCAGGACGAGGCGCTAGGCCAGCTCCACCTTCGACGACATGCGGACCATGGCCGTTCACCCCCCACCCATAACGGGAACGTACATATCAGCAACTGTCTGTTATGCCAACTGGCTTGTCTACGGGAAACACGTCGGCACCCGGAGCGTCGTCGTGGCAGTGCGGGCGACGGTGCTCAAGAAGCTCCGCTGAGCCAGTCGCCGCGCAGCGCTTCCACCCGGCGGCCGGCTCAGGCGTCCGGGATCCAGCTGCCGTGGAAGCCCAGCGGTACCCGACCGGGCAGCTGGACGCGGGCGAGCGGGTGACCGTCGAAGTCCTGGGCCGACAGAATCACCAGATCGGTCGCTCCCCGATCGGGGTCGTTCACGTACGACAGCACGTAGCCGTCGTCCTCGTCCCGCGCTCCGCGCCGCGGGACGAACACCGGCTCGCTGACCGCCGCGCCCCCGGGGAACCGGTGGACCTGCCTGCGGTCCCGCGGCATGTCGTGCTTGACCAGGTAGTTGCCGAGCTTCTCGTCCGGGCACGCCCCGTCGACGGCCTCGTAGGCGCGCCACATCTCGGCCGCGCTCGCGGTGTAGGCATAGCGGTGTCGTCGGGAGACCAGGGACTCGTTGATGCGGGGGAATTCCTGCGGACGGTCGTCCAGCCGAGTGGGACGGACCCGGTCGGCGCGCAGGTCGATCGTCCACCGGTCGAGCGTGGGGGATCCGGTCGCGGAGGGTCCGCCCCGGCCGCGTCCGGCGGCGTAGAACGGCGCCGGGAAACCGATGTACTCCAAGACGACCGTGTCACCGTGGTCGTAGGCGTTGAGGGTGTGCGAGTAGTACACGGGGTCGATCTCGAACCAGCGCGTGGTGCCACCGGCGCGCGGCAGGAGCCCGAGGCGCATGGGGTGCCTGTCGTTCCACACGTAGGGCACGATCGCGCCGGCCTCCGCGGCGGCGCCGTCGAAGGTGATCGGAACGTCCACGATCACGACGTACTTCTCGGTGAGCGCGAAGTCGTGCATCATCGGCGCGTCCGCGACCGGGATGCGTGTGGCGGGCCGGGCCCCGCCGGTCCGATCGATCACGAGGTGACGCACATGGTCCCAGGTGGGGTAGTAGGCGATCGCGTGCAGCTCGTCGGCCGCCTGGTCGTACTTGGTGTGCGCGGCGAGGGGACCCCTGAGCGTGGAGCGGAAGTCGTAGGGCCGCACGGTGCCGAGTTCGCCGTCCAGCTCGTACGGCAGTGGCCCGCCCTCCTGCATCGCCAGGATGCGGCCCTTGTACGGGATCACGTGGGTGTTGCACGCGAAGTCGTCCGGCGGTACCTGGCCCGGGTAGGTCTCCCCCAGCTTCGCCGCCACTTGGGAGGACCGCACCCAACGGTTGCGGTACCACTCCGCGCGCCCGCCGCGCAGCCGGACCCCGTGCACCATTCCGTCACCGATCATCCAGTGGTGCGCGCGGACGTCCTCGACGCCGAGCGCGTTCGGGCCGTTGCGGAGGTAGCGGCCGTCCAGGTCGCGCGGGATGCGGCCGACGACATGGAGGTCGAAGGTGGTCAACTCCTCGGTGACCGGGGCGAAGGCTCCGTCCAGGAACGGGGTCGCCCCGGTCTTACCGCTCCGCCGCGCTTCGGGAGTCGTCTGCGCCGCAGCCGTGAAGAAGCCGGGCCCGAGGCCGCTCCCCACCACACTGCCCGCTGCCGCGACCGCGGTGCCCTTGAGGAGTTTCCGCCGCGTGTGACTGGCCATCGTGGTCCCCGTTCCGTGTCGGTGTCCGGCTGTGGCCGGGTTCGTGGTGCCGGGACCAACCCTCCTCCGCGAGCGGTGCGGAAGCAGGTGTCCCAGGCCCCGAATCCCGGGGGTGCTGGCACCACCCTCCGCGGCGCGACGGACGCCGGCGGGCACGGTTCTGGACAGGAGTAGGCGGTCGGCTTCGTCATCTGCCCCTCCCCCGCATGGACGGAGCAGGGCGCCGGGAACTTGTGCGGCGGCGGACGGATGTCGGTCAGTGGTGGGCCGCCAGGAACGGCAGGACCACGTCGGCCATCTCGTCGGGTACTTCCTCCGCGAGGTCGTGGCCCGCGTTGAAGACGTGTCCGGTGACGTCGTGGGCCACGAGCCGCGCCTGGTCCTCGTTGCGTGCACCGATGAAGGCGGAGCCGCCGAGTGCCAGGACCGGGATGTCCAGCTTCTTCCGGGCGGCCTGCCGGTTCTGTTCGGCGTCGGTGAGCATCGCCCGGTAGACGGCGAGCATCGCGCGGATGCCGCCTGGCATGGAGTAGCAGCGCACGTGCTCCTCGACGGCGTCGGGGGTGGCGGTGTCGGGGTGGCTGCGCTCGTTCTTGATCATGTAGGTGATCAGTTCGCGTTCGTGCCCGGCGATCAGCATCTCGGGGACGTCGGGCTGGAAGTAGAAGCCCAGGTGCCACAGGTGCATGCCGCCGGAGACGTTCTCGGGGGTCAGGGCCGTGTGGTCCTCGAAGCCGAAGCCGGGGAACAGCGCTTCGGCGAAGACGAGGGCGGTGACGTGTTCGCGGTGCGGGCGGCGAGTTGGTAGCCGATCACGGCGCCCCAGTCCTCGCCGATCACGGCGTAGGTCTCGTGTCCGAGGCGGACCATCAGCTCGGCTATGTCATCGCTCATCGTCGCGGAGTCGTAGCCGCTGACAGGTCGGGCCGAGTCGCCGAGACCGCGCAGGTCGGGCACGACGACAGTGTGGTGGGGCGTCAGCTTCGGGACCAGGTGGCGCCAGTGGTAGCCGGTCTTGGGCACGCCGTGCAGCAGTACCACGGCGGGGCCGTCCCCCGCCGTCCGGTAGTGCAGGCGCGTGCCGTTGACAGCAGCGCGTCCGGTGCGCAGGGGTGTTGTGGTGTGGTCGTACATCATGACGCGGTTCTTCCTCTCGTTGATGTGTGCGGCGGGTTGACCCGGTCGACCGGACCGGCATTTTCTGTATCGCACGTTCCATATTTGGGGCACGCGAACGCCCAACTGGCGGCGGGAGCCTCAGTCGAGGACGGTCAGGGCGAGCTCGGCGAGCGGTTCGAGGCTGCGGACGTCCGGCGTGATCTTCGAGGAGACCAGCAGCCCGTTGAGGAAGGTGATCAAGAACGCGGCGACCCTGTCCGGGTCATGCCGCCCCGCGATCTCGCCCCGCTCCACCGCGGACCGCAGCACCTCGACCAGCACCTCCCGGCTCGCCTCCTGCATCTCGCGCACGGTGCGCCGCGTCGCCGCGTCCCGGGGCAGTCGCTCACAGACGGCGTTGACGGCCAGGCAGCCCCGGCCGTCGTTCTCTGCGGCGATGCGGATCCGCTCCGTCAGCAGGGCGCGGATCGCCGCACGGACGTCCGCACCCTCCTCCAGACTGCGCAGGGCGGCCGCCGCCAGCGTGGTGCGGTAGTGCTCCAGCGCGGCCCGATTGCGAGGCGAGTGAGCAGGCGTGCCCGCGACCCGGTCGCCCGGCAACAGCAGGCTGCAGGCGCAAGGCATCGGTGGAGCGACCAGGGCCAGGGGCAACGGCGACTGAGCCGGCCGGAGGTGTGGTGATCAGACCGGTTTGTCGAGCACCAGGGCGACGTAGCCCGTGCAGCGTCCCACGGAGCGGTGGGCGTCGACACTGGCGAGGGTGTGCCGCCAGTCCTGTTCGCTGAACTCGCGCAAGTCGGGCCAGCGCAGGCACAGCAGTTCCCGGCCGGCCCGGTTCGTCGCCATGCGTGTCAGGAGAGCGCCGAGACGGGAGAAGCCTTCGATCACCGGACGGGTCCAGTCGACGGCGCGCCGCAGGGCGAACCCCATCTCCTCCGCGTGCCTCAGGTAGCGCCTCAGCGGCTCGAACTCGTCGAACTGCCACGCCTCGCGTACGAGGCCCAGTGGATCGAGCTGCCGGATCATCGGCGGATCGTCCGTGTTCCAGACGAAGTCGACCAGGACGAACCTTCCGCCGGGTCGCAGTACCCGGAAGGCTTCGGCCAGCAGGGCGCGGCGGTCGGCAGGAGAGAGGTGGAAGGCCGCCTCCAGGCAGAGCACCCGGTCGAACGAGCCGTCCGTGGCACGGATGCCCTCTGTCTGCGGCAGGTCGGTGACATCGGCAACGGCGAAGGTGGCTCGGACCGCGTCGCCGTACCGGGCGCGAGCCTGTGCGATCTGGTCGGCGCTGATGTCGACCCCCACGGCGTGACAGCCCGCGGCAGCCAGCCGGGCGGTGGTGTGGCCGCGTCCGCAGCAGGCGTCCAGCACCCGGTGCCCCGGACTGACGTGCAGGAGTGCCAGGCTTCTGGTCTCGAGCCGTCGTTGGAACCAAGCCAGCCCACCGACGATTCCGGGGAGGGTCGGAAGGGTGTGGTATCCGAGGTTGACCAGTGCGCCCCAGCCCAGGTGCCGGCACAACCGGAACAGTGGGTTGGCGTCGCCGTAGGACGCCGCAAGGCGGTCCTGGCCCAATGGGGTTCCTTCCTGTGTGTTCCAGGCGGCTCGCAATACCCCGGAACTCAGGGGCATGCAGGCGTGCCGGACCGTACCGACGCAGGTACAGAACAGGTGCTTACCGACGAAAGCGGCGGTGTGCCGACGGTTCTGCCGGAATATCAGCACAACGAGTGGTGCCGTCCCCGTGGGCTCGTTCCACCGCTTTCCGCGTGAGAACGTGGGCCGGAATCAGGACGAGAGCGGGGGGGTACGGTGCGGGTGGCGTTGACCGGTGCCACGGGTTTCCTGGGCCTTCGGCTTCTGCACGAGTTGTTGCGCCGTCACCCCTCGGTCACCGTGCTCGCGCGTGGGGAACCCGACCGCGTACGGCAGCGGATCGCCCGCGGCCTCGGCCGGTTCGCCCCCGGCCTCGCGGGCCTCGTCGACCGCGTCCAGGTGGTGTCCGCCCGGATCACCGAACCCGGCCTCGCCCTGCCGAAGAGTGACTACCAGGAACTGGCGGACTCGCTGGACACGATCTGGCACTGCGCGGGGAACACCACACTCGACGGTGACCTGGCCACGCTGCGCGAGGTGAACGTGGAAGGCACCCGGTACGTCCTCGACCTGGCCGGGGCCGGACGCCGTACCCCCGTGGTGTTCCACATCTCCACGGCGTTCGTGGCCGGGGCGCGTCGGACCGGAATGGTGTACGAGGACGAACTGACCGATGCCTACGGCTTCGAAGGCACCTACGAACGGTCCAAGTTCGAGGCGGAACAGTTGGTGCACGCGTGGGCGAGGGCCACCGGCCGGCCGGTGACGATCTTCCGGCCAAGCGTCCTGACCACCGGCCTGCCGCCCCACCCGGATCTCCCGGAACACCCGTTGCTGAACATCACGCGGAACCTGTCCGGCATCGCACGGAGCCAGCTCGGTCCCGGCCGGACACCGGACGTGCTCCTCTCCCCGACCCGCCGCTTCCGGATCCTGGGGCGGCCGGACGGACAACTCAACCTGATGCCGGTGGAATCCGCCGCCGCCGTGATGGCCCGGATCGCCGACCTTCCTCCCTCCGACGGGGTGGAGACCTACCACGTCGTGCACGGCCAGGAGACACCGGTCGACCTGTTCGCAAGACTGCTGGAGCACCTCTCCGGGGTCCGAATCGCAGTGGTGCCGGAGCTGCCCGACCCCTCGCCCTACGAGTCGGTCCTTTCACTGGTCAGGGGGGTGTTCTGTTATCTGCGGCACCACCGTCGGTACGACGACTCCCGGGTGAGGGCCAGACTCGGGCCGGCGGGCGTCCCGGAACACATCAGCCTGGAGTACCTGCTGTCCGGACTCCCGCCCCGAACGGAGGCTGCCCCGGTTGACCCGGCACCGCATCGCTGAACTGCTGTGGTCCGCTTCGAGACGGCGGGCCGACTCCCTGGGCCGTTCCCCGGGAGTCTCCGAGTCGCGTCCCCGGGCGTACTCCTCCGTGCCCGGCAGTGCGGCCACCCGGCAGGCGGGGGACCCGGCGAACCCGCCCTCCGGCGGTCGTGCCGCCGCGGACGGTCGCCACAGGCCGGCCGGTCCCACCGGGAACGGGCACGCGCCGGCCGGAGGACCTACGCCCGCGCCTACGCCGCGTCCGAGAGGAGCCGACCGGTGAACACCACGCTGTCCGAGACGCCCGGACGGGCCGCCGACGCGCCCCAGGTGTGCTGGCGGCCCGGCCCGGAGCCGGCCGCGTTCGACCCGGCCGGGATCTCCGCCTGCGCGGCCCGGATCCGTGAGCCGTTGTACGTGGTGGGCGGCGGATCCGGTTATGGACTGGCCGTGGGCGGGACGCTCGGGCCCGGCGGGGGCCACCCTCTCGTCGGGCTGGCCCCACCGGTGTACCCGGAGTGGCTCGGCGACCGAGGCTTCGCCGAGGCACACGGAACCCGGTTTCCCTACGTGGCCGGGGAGATGGCCAACGGGATCGCCACCACCCGGATGGTGACGGAACTGGCCGGAGCCGGGCTCATGGGCTTCTTCGGCGCCGCCGGACTCGCCCCCGACCGGGTGGAACAGGCGGTGACGGAGCTGACCGCGGCGTTGGGCGACGCGCCCAACTGGGGCGTCAATCTGATCCACTCGCCCGGCGAGCCCCGACTGGAGTCACAGGTCGCCGACATCCTGCTGCGTCACCGTGTACGCCGGATCTCGGCCTCCGCGTTCATGGACCTGACGCCCGCCGTCGTCCGCTGCGCGGCGGCCGGACTGCGGCGGGACGCCGACGGCCGGGTGGTCAGGGACACCTGTCTGTTCGCCAAGGTGTCCCGTCGTGAGGTGGCCGCGAAGTTCATGTCGCCCGCGCCGGAGGCGCTGTTGGACGCGCTGGTCCGGGACGGGGACCTCACCGCCGAGCAGGGCCGGCTGGCCCGCCTGGTCCCGGTCGCCGAGGACGTGACTGCCGAGGCCGACAGCGGCGGTCACACCGACAGCCGTCCGCTGTCCGTGATCCTGCCCGAGCTGCTGGCGCTCCGGGACACCCTGGTGGCCAGGTACGGCTTCCTCCGCCCGCTCCGGGTGGGTGCCGCGGGCGGTCTGGGCACCCCCGGAGCGGTGGCCGGCGCCTTCGCACTCGGCGCGGCCTACGTGATGACCGGATCGGTCAACCAACTGGCCGCGGAGTCCGGGGTGTCCGCGGACGCGCGGGAGCTGCTGGCCGGAGCCGGCGTCACCGACGTGGCCATGGCCCCGGCCGCGGACATGTTCGAGCAGGGCATTCAGGTCCAGGTGTTGACGAGGGGCACCCTGTTCGCGGCGCGCGCCAGGCGACTGTACGACGTCTACCGGAGTCACCGGTCCCTGGCGGAGATCCCCGCCGACACGCGGCACAGACTGGAGAACGAAGTGTTCGGCGCGGACCTGGACGCGATCTGGGCGGACACCGAACGGTTCTGGCTACGGCGCGACCCCGGACAGCTGGCCAGAGCCGAACGCGACCCCAAGCACCGGATGGCCCTGGTATTCCGGTGGTACGTGGGCAGCGCCAGCCGATGGGCGATCGAGGGCCGGCCGGAGCGCCGCACCGACTACCAGTTGTGGGCCGGCCCTTCGCTCGGCGCGTTCAACAACTGGGCCCGGGGCAGCCTGCTTGCCGATCCGTCCCGGTGCACCGTCACGCAGATCGCCTTGAATCTGCTGGAGGGCGCTGCCGTGATCACTCGCGCGCACCAGCTGCGCACCTTCGGGCTTTCCGTACCGGCTTCCGCCCTGACCTTCCGTCCCCGCAAACTCACCTGACCCCCTGCAGGAGTATCCGCGCAGATGAGAGCAGAACGTGCCCAGGTTCCCGTCGCGGTGGTCGGTCTCGCCGCGTTCACCCCAGGATCCCGAGACGTGGCAGGGTTCTGGCGGAACGTCCTCGCCGGCCGGGATCTCATGACCGACGTACCGGAGGAGCGCTGGTCACCGGCCGACCATTACGACCCCGACCCGTTCGCTCCGGACAAGACCTACGTGCGCAGGGGCGCCTTCCTGCCCGACTTCGAGTTCGACCCGTTGGCGTACGGAATTCCGCCGAGCGACCTTGCGGCCACCGACACCGCCCAGCTGCTGGCCATGATGGCCGCGGGTGACCTGCTGGCCGACTGCGGCCTCGGGCAGATGACCGCGAAGCAGCGGGAACGGGTCGGGGTGGTGCTGGGCACCAGCGGCCTGGCCATGGGGTTCGAGGTGTCGGCGCGGCTTTCCCGGCCGGTGTGGAGAAGGGAACTCCTCGCCTCCGGTCTCGACCCGGCCGCGGCCGACGAGATCTGCGACCGGATCAGTGCCAACTTCCCGGCCTGGACCGAGGCGACCTTCCCCGGTCTGCTCGGCAACGTGGTGTCCGGCAGGATCGCCAACCGGTACGACCTGCACGGCGTCAACCATGTGACCGACGCCGCGTGTGCCTCGTCGCTGGCCGCGCTCTCCACCGGACTGGGTGAGCTCGCCCTCGGCAGCTGCGACCTGGTGATCTGCGGCGGCGTGGACGTGCTGAACGACATCACCATGTACGTGTGCTTCTCGAAGACTCCGGCGCTCTCTCCGACGGAGGACTGCCGGCCGTTCGCGGCCGACGCCGACGGCACCATGCTCGGCGAGGCCGTGATCATGTTCGCGCTGAAGCGGCTGGCCGACGCCGAACGCGACGGGGACCGGATCTATGCGGTGATCCGGGGCCTCGGGGCAGCGTCGGACGGCCGGAGCAAGGCCATCTACGCGCCGCTGGCCGCCGGTCAGGAACGGGCGCTGCGCCGGGCGTACGACGTCGCCGGGTACGGCCCGCAGAGCGTGGAACTCGTCGAGGCGCACGGCACCGGGACCAAGGCCGGTGACGCCGCCGAGTTCGCCGCGCTGAGAGAGGTGTTCCAGGCTGGAGGACGCCCCGACCGGCAGTGGTGCGCCCTGGGCTCGGCCAAGTCCCAGTTCGGGCACACCAAGTCCTCCGCCGGCGCCGTCGGAATGCTGAAGGCCGTACTCGCCCTGCATCACCGGGTGTTGCCTCCGACCATCAAGGTGGGGCGGCCCAACCCCGAACTCGAGCTCACCGATTCTCCCTTCTACCTGAACACCGCCACCCGGCCCTGGATCAGCGGCGACGGTCGACCGCGCCGCGCCGGCGTGTCGAGCTTCGGCTTCGGAGGCACCAACTTCCACGTCACGCTGGAGGAATACGTTCCCGCCGGGGGCGGCCGACGGGCCTGGCACCTCCCGGCGGCCCCCTGCGAACTCGTCCTGTTCAGCGCGCCGTCCCCCGGCGCACTGGCCGAACTGATCCGCCGGCCCCAACCCGACCGGCCGCTGGCGGCGATCGCGCGGGAGTGTCAGGCGGCGTTCAGGACCGAACACCGGGCGAGGCTGGCCGTGGTGGCCGACGACGCCACCGACCTGGCGGGACGGCTGGACGCGCTGGCGGCCCGGGTGGAGGCCGGGGTGCCGTTCTCCGCACCCCGGGCGCACTTCGCCACCGGTGATCCCGCTCCCGGCCGGGTCGCCTTCCTCTTCCCCGGCCAGGGCGCGCAGTACGTGGGCATGGGCGCCGAACTCGCCGTTCACCACAGGGCGGCCCGGGAGGCCTGGGACGCGGTCGCGGCAGTCCTCCCGGTGCACCGGGAGGTGTTCCCGCCCCCCGTGTTCGGCGAGGAGGACCGTGCCGCGCTGGAGGCGTCACTGACCGCCACCGAGGTCGCTCAGCCGGCGCTGGCCGCGCACAGCCTGGCCCTGCTGGCCGTGCTGTCGGAACTGAAGCTGACGCCTGACTGCGTGGCAGGGCACAGCTTCGGTGAACTGGTCGCCCTGCACGCGGCGGGCTCCTTCGACGCCCCCACCCTGGTCCGGCTGGCCCGGCGGCGGGGTGAGCTGATGCGGGACGCGGCCACCACCGCCGGGGGGATGCTCGCGGTGCACGGGCCGCCGGAGCGCATCGAGGAGCTGACGGAGCAGGTGGACGGGGTGTGGGTCGCCCACCACAACACGCCCCGGCAGGTCGTCCTGGCCGGCACGGACGAGGCATTGACCGCCGTGGAGGCCCGGTGGGCCGCGACCGGCATGGTCATCCGCCGGCTGAACGCCGCTGCCGCGTTCCACAGTCCCCTGGTCGCCGACGCCACCGAGCCGTTCACCCGTTTCCTCTCCGACCTCACGGTCCACCGGCCGGCTCGGACGGTGTACGCGGGAGCCGATGCGGCCCCGTACGGGCGCGAACCGGCGGCGGTGCGGCGCGGCATCGCCGCCCAGCTGGCCGCGCCGGCGCGGTTCGGCGACATGGTGGAGGCGATGTACGAGGACGGGGTGCGCACCTTCGTCGAGGTCGGGCCCGGCACCACCCTGACCGGGCTGACCGGTGAGGTACTCGGTGACCGTGAGCACGCGGCGATCAGCCTCGACCGGCGCGGAAGCCACGGGTTGGCCGCGTTCCACGACGGGCTGGGGCGGGCCGCGGTGCGCGGGGTCGCCATGGACCTGTCCGCGCTGTGGGAGGGGCACAAGCCCGTGCCCGAGCCGGATGGTGAGGAGAAACCACGGATGACGGTCCTGATCAACGGCGGCAACCACCGCGATGACCATCGTGGCGGACGTGCCACTCCCGCGGCTGCGGGACCGGTGGCGTCGCCCGACGGGGCGTCGGGGCGGCCGGGGCCGTTGGTGCCGCCCGCGGAGGTGTCGGAGGCGACACCACCGGTCCCGGTCCCGGGCCCCGGCACCGCGCCGCCCGCCCCGAGCCCGATGCCGGCGGCGCACGTGTCGGTCCAGCCGGTGGCCTGGTCGGCGCCGGTGTCCTCGGCCGGCCCGTCCTCGGAGCCGGTCCCGGATCCCGCCGAGCCGGCCGGGCCCGGCCCGCAGGCACCGCTGATCCCCGGCCAGGTGGCCATGGGCGGGTCCGGAGGCGTCCGGCCGGGCACGCCGGCTCCCGTGGCCGCCCCGAGCGTCCGGTCCACCGGCTCGGCCCACCCCGCTCCGCCGACGGAATGGTTGCGGCTCCTGGCCGAGGCGCAGCGGCAGAGCGCGGAGGCACATGCCACGTACCAACGGGTGACCGCTGAGAACCACCAGCTCTACCTGCGGACGGCGCATGCCTCGATGGAGGCTCTGCTCGGCGCCGCCGGTGCCCGTCCCCCTGCCCTCGGCGCGGACGACACGCAGCCCTGGCCCGTCGAAGAGGTCGCGGTGGGTGCCGTCGGCGCGCAGGTCGTGCCTTCCGGTCAACCGGTCCACGTCCCCATTCCGTCGGGTACGGTCCCCGGCTCCGGCGAGCCCTTCCGTTCCGGTTCGGGCGGCGACAGGGACGAGGCGACGGCGGCTGTGCCGGCGCCGTCTCCGCCGGCCACCGTCGTGCCGTCGTCCGTGGAGGCCCCGGCGCCGGGGCCGGTGCTGCTCGAGCCGCAGCCGGACGTGTTGCGGCCGGACGGGCTGCCACTGGACGGGCTTCCCCTGGACGCCGAGTCGATCGGCGCGCTGCTGCTGGAGGTGGTCGCCGAACGCACCGGCTACCCGGCGGACATCATCAACCTCGACATGGAACTCGAGGCCGACCTGGGCGTCGACTCCATCAAGAAGGTGGAAGTGCTCTCGCGGGTCCGCCAACGTGTGGGTGAACTGCCCGCAGCCGACCTGTCCGAGCTGGCGTCCTTGCGCACACTGCGGGAGATCTCGGTCAAGGTCGCCCAGCTGGCGGGACAGATCGACGCCGTCGGCGACCAGGCGTCCGCCGGTCCCTCACCGGTGCCCCCGCAGCCTCCCGGAACCTCCGCCCCCGGATCCCCCGGGCACGTGGACTCAGAGCCCACCGCCGGTCCGGAGGCCACCGATGCCCCCACCGCCGAAGCCCCCACCGCCACCAGCCGTCCGGAGCCGGTCCGCCTGGCGGTACGCGCCCTGCCGCTGGCGCCGGTCGGGCTGGCCCTGGCCGGTCTGCGCGACCGGAAGGTCCTCGTGCTCGACGACTCCACCCCGGTGGGTCCTCTGCTGGTCGAGGAACTCGCCGCCCACGGTGTGCCGGCCCGGCTCGTCACCGCTCTTCCGGCCGAGGCACGGTCGGTGATCCTGCTGGACAAGGGCGACGACGCGCCGGCCGCCTTCGCGACGGTCCGGGGGCTGGCCGACCGGCTCAGCTCGGACGGCGGCCTCCTGGTCACCGTGCAGGACACCGGGGGCGACTTCGGGCTGAGCGGGAACGGCGGCCGGCCGGCGCATGGTGGTCTGGACGCACTGGCGAGGACCGCCGCCCGGGAGTGGCCCCTGGCCACGGTGAAGGCCATCGACTGCGCACGCACCGGGCGAAGTGACCAGGAGGTCGCTGCCGCGATCGCCGCCGAGCTCACCGCGGGCGGGCCCTCGATCACGGTCGGTCTCCCCGCCGACGGAAGCCGGACGGTTCCGCTGGCGTGCCCCGCCGTACCCGGCCCCGTCGAACCCCGGGCCGACGCCGACTCGGTGATCGTGGTCACCGGCGGCGCACGCGGCGTCACAGCGGCGGCGATCCGCGAACTCGCGGCCGCCCACCGGCCCAGACTGGTCCTCCTCGGCCGTACCGCACTGGCCGATGAGCCCACGGGGCTGGCCGGAGCCACCGACGAGGCCGGCCTGATCCGGCTGCTCGCCACCGGCCCCCGCCAGGCCCCACCAGCCGAACTCGCCGCCGAGGCGCGGCGTGTGCTGGCCGTACGTGAGGTCCGGCAGACCCTGCGGGCCCTGGAGGACGCGGGCTCGCCGACGCGCTACCTGTCCGTGGACACCCGGGACGAGGCGGCCCTGCGCGACGCCCTGGCCGAGGTACGCCGGGACTGGGGCCCGATCACCGGAGTGGTGCACGGCGCCGGAGTGATCGCCGACCGGTTGATCGGTGCCAAGACCGACGAGCAGTTCGCCCGGGTGTACTCCACCAAGGTGGACGGGCTGCGCGCCCTGCTGGCCGCCACCGCCGACGACCCGCTCTCCCTGCTCGTGGCGTTCACCTCGGTCTCCGGAGTGTTCGGCAGCCCGGGGCAGGCCGACTACGCGATGGCCAACACCGCCGTCGACCACCTGCTCTCCGCGTACGCCGCCGCCCGTCCCGGTTGCCTGACACGCTCTGTGGCCTGGGGTCCTTGGGACGGCGGCATGGTCACCCGGACGATCGCGGAACGGTTCCGCGCCGCCGGGGTCGAGCTGATCGAACCGGCTGCCGGAGCACGCGCGTTCGTCGCCGAACTCGCCGACCCCGGCGGGCCCACCCGGGTACTGCGCGCCGCCGGGGACCTGGCTCCCGACGTCCTTGCCGGGCAGGCGACGGTCGCCGAACTGATCCTCGCCCGGCCGCAGTACGCGCTGCTGGACGACCACCGGATCGACGGGGCACCGGTGGTCCCGGCCGCCGTCCTGGTGCACTGGTTCACCGGGCTGGCCCGGTCCTGGCGGCCGGACACCGGCCCGTTCGTCCTCCACGGCCTGCGGGTACCGCGCAGGATCGAACTGCAGGAACCGGGGGAAAAGCTCGTGCTGCGCGGCCGGACGAGCACGGACGGGTCCGCACGGCGCGGCGGTCTCGCCGTCGAACTGGGCACGGTGGGGGCCAAGTACGCCGACGCGGTGGTCGCCGACGGCCCGCCGCCGGACCCACACCCCTGGCGGACCCCGGAAGGCCTCGAAGAGGTCCCCGAACCGTACGACGGACCGGAGCTCTTTCACGGCCCGCTCTTCCAGGTCCTGGACCAGGTCCGGCTCGGCGCCGACGGGGGTGTGGCCGCGCTCCGCCCCCGGGACGCCGAGCCCTGGCGGGCCGTGCCCTGGACCGTGGACGTCGCCGCGCTCGACGGCGCCCTCCAACTCGCCGTCGGCTGGACGGTACGGGCCGGTGTCGGCGCGGCGCTGCCGGTGTCGATCCGGGAGTGCCGGATCCACCGGGCGGGGGCCGACTGGGAAGCCGCGCGCGTCGTCGTCTGGGCACGACGGACCGACGGGATCTCCGCCGAGTGCGACGCGGCCGTCCTGTCCGAGAACGGCACCGTACTGGCCGAACTGCTCGGGGTGGAACTGATCCGCCGGCCCGACCCGACCGAGGGATGACGCGGATGCGTTCTTCGGAGGCGACTGCTCGGCAGGCGCCGTTCTTCGAACCGGTCGCGATCGTCGGGCGCGGCTGCGTACTGCCGGGTGCGCTCGACCCGGACACCTTCTGGGCCCGGATCGCCGCAGGCCGTTCCGCCCTCTCACCGGTGCCCGACGGACGCTGGCGGGTGCCGCCGGCACGGGTGTCGGGCGCACCTGGTGACAGCGATCGGATCTGGACCGACATCGGAGGCTACGTCCACGGCTTCGACGAGGCGTTCGACCCGACCGGGTTCGAGCTGCCCCCGGCCGAGATCGCCCCACTGGACCGGGCCTTCCGCTGGGTCCTGCACGCCGGTCGGCAGGCGTTGAACGAGGCGGGCCGGCCCGATCTCGGCCGCGCGGGGCTGGTCCTGGGCAACCTGGCGTACCCGACCACGGCCATGGCCCGGTACGCCGAGCACGTGTGGCTGTCCGGCTGGGGGCGGCCGGGGCCGGGCGACGACGCCGGCCCCGATCCCCTGAACCGGTTCGCGGCCGGTCTCCCCGCCCATCTGGCCGTTCGCGCGCTCGGCCTCGGCGCCGGCGGTCATGCCCTGGACGCCGCCTGCGCCTCCTCCCTGTACGCGCTCAAAGCCGGCTGCGACCGACTGCGGGACGGGGACGCCGACCTCGTGCTGGCCGGGGCGGTGGCCGCCGCCGACAACCTCTACATCCATCAGGGGTTCTGCGCGCTGACCGCGTTGAGCCGGTCGGGCCGTAGCCGTCCCTTCCACCGGGAGGCGGACGGACTGGTGCCCGCCGAGGGCGCGGTGCTGTTCGCACTGGCCCGGCTCGACGACGCACTGGCCCAGGGCATGCCGGTCCTGGGCGTGATCCGGGGCATCGGGCTGAGCAACGACGGCGCGGGCGGCGGCCTGCTGGCCCCGGACCGGGCCGGTCAGGAGCGCGCCGTGCGCGCCGCCTACGCCTCGGCCGGGGTCGCACCGGAGACTGTCTCGCTGGTCGAGTGCCACGCGCCGGGCACCCCGAGCGGGGACCTGACCGAGGCACTGGTGATGCGTGAGGTGTTCGCCGATGCGGTGGACCTGCCGATCGGTTCGGTCAAGTCCAACCTGGGGCACCCGCTCACGGCGGCCGGCGGTGCCGGTCTGCTGAAGGTTCTCGGTGCGTTGCGTGCCCGGGTGCGGCCACCGTCCCTGCACGCGGACGCGCCGCTGGACGTGCTCGCCGGAACACCGCTGCGACTGCTGCGGGAGGCCGAGGAGTGGCGCGGGCGGCGCAGGGCAGCGGTCAGCGCGTTCGGATTCGGCGGCGCCAACGCGCATGTGGTCGTCGATGCCTGGGAGCTCGGTCGGGCCGCGTCCACCGCTGCCCTCTCGCCCCGCCCTGTTCCCCGTCGGCCACGGGTGGACCAGCGGGTGGCGATCGTGGCGATCGGTGCACGGGCCGGGTCGGGGACCGGCTACCGGGACCTGTGTCACGCGGTCCTGGACGGCGCGCCCAGCCCCGGCCCCCGGCGCTCCGTCGAGGTCGCGCTGGCCGGGCTGCGGTTCCCTCCGGCCGATCTTGCCGAGGCGTTGCCGCAACAGGTCCTTGCCTTGGAGGCGGCCCGGGAAGCCGCCTCCGCGACCCGGCTGCCGCCCGACCGGACGATGGTCCTGATCGGCATGGGCACGGACCCCGAGGCGGCGCGTCCCGGTGCCCGCTGGCGTGCGCCGGGGTGGGAAACGGCCTCCGGCCTGCCCGCTCCGGTGCCTGACTGGCCGGACGCCTTCCGCGCTCCGCTGGTCCCGGAAACCGTGCCGGGCACCATGCCCAACCTGGTGGCCCACCGGATCAACACCCAACTGGACCTGCGCGGCCCCAGCCATGTGGTCTGCGCGGAACAGGCGTCCGGCCTGGTCGCCCTGGATCTGGGAGCGCGGGCGCTGCGGGCGGGAGAGGCGGACGCGGTGCTCGCGGGCGCGGTCGACCTGTCCCACGAGCCCGTGCACCTGGCGGCGCTGGGCGCGCTGGGAGATCACCGGCCCGGTGGTGACGTGGCCGTCGTCCTGGTGTTGAAACGCCTGACCGACGCCGAGCGGGACGGTGACCGGGTCATCGCGTTGCTCGACCACACGACGGACCGGACGGCCCCCGTCGGCCTGCTGGTCGGCGACGCGGACGCCGGAGGCACGGACGGGACCCACCGGATGCGGGATCGCGAGGTCCCGCCCGATCGTGACGGCGACAGGACCGACAGGGGCCGGGCGGGGGACCAGGAGGACGGGGACGACCGGGACGACCGGGACGTGACCGGAGAGGACGGCGAGCCGTCCGGCCGGCCGCCCACGCCCCGCGTCACCGCCCGGTACGACCACAGCGAGCTGTTCGGGACGGCCCATGCCGCGCACGGCGCGCTGGCCGTGGCGGTGGCCGCGATCGCGGTCCACCACCAGGCGGTGCCACGGTCGGGTGCGGCCGCGCTGCCCGCCGACGCGCCCCTGACCGCCTGCGCCCGGGTGACGCCCCTCGGCGCCTCCCCGATGGCGGTCCGCCTGCGCCCGGCCGGCCCGCCGCTGCCGTGGTCCTCGGTCGCGCCCCGCTGTCACGTGTTCTCCGGCGCCGATCGGGCCGGGGTGCTGGCCGCACTGGCCGAGGGACGGGAGTCCGGCGCCGGTCCCGCTCGCCTCGTGGTGGTGGTCGACCGGGTCTCCGAGACGCTGGGCGAACGGCTGGCGGTCGCACGCCACTGGTTGACGTCCGGCGGGCCCCGCCCGGACCGGATCGCCTACCAGGACGCCCCCACGGGCGGGGAGGTGGCCTTCGTCTTCCCCAGCGGCCAGGCGAGTTATCCCGGGTGCGGGGCGGAACTGCGGCTCGCCCTGCGCGCCCCCCGTACCGAGGAGGCCGCCCGGCCCGTCCCGGTGCCGGAGCCCCGGCACCCCACCGGCACCGACCCGGTCCCGGTCGTGACGCGGATCCGGGACACCACCGAACTCGCCGCCCTGCACGGCGAGATCACCCGGAGCCTGCTGGGGCTGCGGCCGGACGCGGCGATCGGCTTCTCCTCCGGGGAGTCGACCGCGCTGATCGTGCTCGGGGCGTGGCCCGACGCGGCCGGCCTGTACCAGGCGGTCTCCGACAGCGACGTTTTCCGGTTCGACCTGTCCGGGGAGTTCCGCGCGGCGCACCGGTTCTGGCGCGGACACGGCCTGGAACGGGGGCGTTGGGCCGAGTACCTGGTGCACGCGACCCCGGCCGACGTGCGCGCCGCCCTGGCGGGCGAACCACTGGCCCACCTGCTCGCCGTCGACTCGCCCGACACGTGCGTGATCGGCGGACTGGACGCGGCCTGCCGACGCGTGCTGGACCGGATCGGCCCCGGGCTCCCGATGGCCGACGGGTACCAGATGGTGGCGCACGCGCCCGAGGCGAACCAGGTCGCGGCCGCATTTCGCGCCCTGCACCGTCGGCCGACCAGTCCCACGCCGGGCATCCGCTATTACAGCGCGGCCACCGGCGAGCCGTACCCGGTCGATCCGGACCACGTCGCGGACGCGCTGCTCACCCAGATGACCAGCACGCTCGACTACCCCAAGGTGGTCGAGCGGGCCTGGACGGACGGGGTGCGCGTGCTGATCGAGCACGGCCCGCAGAGCGGACGCACCCGGTCGATCCGCCGGATCCTGGCGGACCGGGACCACTTGGCGGTGGCGCTCGATGTGCCGGGACGGGGACTGCGGCAGCTGTGCGACGCGGTCGCCGAACTCGCCGCCGCCGGGATCTGCCCTGATCCCGCGCCGCTGTTCGACCGGCTCACAGCGGCCGCCGGGCTGCCGGCCGATCCGGGGAGGACGATCACCCTGCCGGCGCACCCGCCCGCGATCCGGCTGCCCGGAACAGATCATCCGGAGCAGCGGATGGAACCCGCGCCGCTGTCGCCTCCGGCGACCGTACCGACGACACCGGTCGGCGCGCCGCCCGGTCCCGGTACGGCGTCCCCCTCCGATGCCCAGGGCCCGGCCTCGCCGCGTGCCAGGGCTGTACCCGTCGCACGAACCGCGTCGACCGGCCCGGTGACCGCTGCGGACCACCCGGTGCAGCCCCTTGCCGCTGCGAACCGCCGGGCGCCGGCCGTGGCCACTGCCGACGATCCGGTGCCGGCACTCGCCGCCGCCCACCACGCCCGTCTCGCCGTCGCCCAGCGGGAGTACCTGGAACGGCAGGGCCGGGCGCACGCGACGTTCCTCCGCACCCGGCAGCTGGTGATCGGTTCTGTCCCCGCCACAGCGGCCGGCGGTGACCGGGCCCTGTCCCCCGCCCCGGATCCCGCGCACCTGCCGCAGGCCGTCGAACCCGCCCCGGTGGCGATCCCGTCACCGGGCTCTCCGGCTCCGCCGTGGCCACCGGCCGTACCGGAGCGGCCCGCACGGGGGCTGTCGCTGCCCCTGGAGCGTGCCCGGCTGGAGTACCTGGCGCACGGGCGGATCTCCGACGTCTTCGGTCCCGCCTTCCGCGCGCAGGACCACAAGCGACGGCAGACCCGGTTGCCGCGCCCCCCGATGCTCCTGGTGGACCGGGTCACCCGGCTCGACGCGGAACCCGGCTCGATGTCCACCGGCACGGTGCACACGGAGACCTACGTCGCCCCGGACGCCTGGTACCTGGATCCGGCAGGCCGGATGCCCGCGGGCCTGTTCATCGAGGCCGGCCAGGCCGACCTGCTGCTGATCAGCTGGCTCGGGGCGGACCTGCTCGACCACGGCGACCGGGTCTACCGGCTGCTGGGCTGCGAGGTGACGTACCACGGACCGCGGCCGTCCGTCGGGGAGACGCTGCGGTACGAGATCCACGTCGAGGGCCATGCCGAGCACGACGGCGTGCGGCTGTTCTTCTTCCGCAGCGACTGCTACGTCGGAAAGGAGCTGCGGCTGTCGGTACGCCAGGGCCAGGCCGGTTACTTCACCGACGCGGAACTCGCCGGTTCGCAAGGAGTGCTCTGGAGCCCGGGACCGTCACCGGCAGGGGCGGTCGACCCGCCCGCTGTTCCTCCGTCCGCCACCGCTTTCGGTCCCGACGCCGTACGCGCCTTCGCCGAGGGCCGGCCGGCGGACTGTTTCGGCCCCGGCTGGGACGTGGCGCGCGCCCATGTGCGTACCCCGACTCCCGGACAGGGCCGGCTGTGGCTGCTGGACGAGGTGAGCTCACTCGACCCCGCCGGGGGCCCCTGGGGCCGTGGCTACCTGCGTGCGGAGAGCGAGGTCCGGCCTGACGACTGGTTCTTCGACGGCCACTTCCACAACGATCCGTGCATGCCCGGCACGCTCATGTTCGAGGGCTGCGTGCAGGCGATGGCGTTCTATCTGGCCGCGCTGGGCTTCACGCTCGACCGGGACGGCTGGCGGTTCGAGCCGGTGTCCGACGAGTCCTACCGGATGCGCTGCCGGGGGCAGGTCACCCCGCGAAGCCGTCGGGTCCGCTACGAGGTGTTCGTCAGCGGACTGTCGTCCCGTCCCCGGCCCACGCTCCGTGCCGACCTGCTCTGCACGGTGGACGGCCTGCCCGCTTTCCACGCCTCCGGGGTGGGGCTGGCACTGGTCCCGGACTGGCCCCTGGAGTACTGGCGGTGGCTGGGGCCGCCCGCCGTTCAGACCAGTGGGGCACCGGTGCCGCTGCCGGTGCTCGGTGGATTGCGCGGTCTGGAACCCGACCCGGCGGCGGCCACTCTCGCCGGACGGACCGTGGACTTCCCGTCGATGCTGGCCGCAGCCTGGGGCCGGCCCAGCGTGTTCGGCACCCGTGGAACCCGGTTCGACGGCGGCAAGCGCTGCGCCCGACTGCCGGGCCCGCCCTACCTGTTCGTCACCCGCATCGTCGACGCCGGCCTCGAACCGGACCGACCGCGCCCGGGTTCCTGGCTGGTCGCCGAGTACGACGTACCGGAACAGGTCTGGTACTTCGAGGAGAACGGTACCCGGGTGATGCCGTTCGCGGTGCTCAACGAGGTGGTCCTGCAACCGTGCGGGATGGCCGCGAGCCTGCTGGTTCCGCAGCCCCCGGACGCCCCCGAACTGTTCTTCCGGAACCTGCAGGGGAACGGCACCGTCCTGCGGGAGGTCCCTGCCGGGACCCGCACCCTGCGCACCAGGGTCGAGATGGGGGACCCCTCGCAGTTCGACGGCGTCACCCTCGTCCCGTTCGAGGTCTTCTGCGAGGCGGTCGACGAGACCGGCGCCCAGCTGCCGGTCATGGAACTGTCGACGCAGTTCGGGTACTTCCCGGCAGCCTCGTTCGCCCGGCAGCCCGGACTGCCTCCCAGCGCCGCCGAACGCGCCCGGCTGGCCGAACCCTGCGACCGGGTGGTGGAGCTGCGGCATCGTCAGGAGCGCCACGGCTCCGGTTCCCTGCGGCTGCCCGGACCGATGCTGCTGATGCTGGACCGGATCACCGGGTACTGGCCCGATGCCGGACGGGCGGGTCTTGGCCGGCTGCGCGCCGAGCGCAAGGTCGACGCCGGGGACTGGTACTTCCGCGCCCACTTCTTCACCGACCCGGTGCAACCCGGATCCCTCGGCCTCGAAGGTGTGGTCCAGCTGCTCCAGTGGTACCTCCTCGAACGCGACGCCGGCACCGGGCTGACCGCCCCGCGCTTCGAGTCCGTGGCCGTCGGTCACGAGGTGCGCTGGCTCTACCGGGGCCAGGTGGTGCCGAGCGACGGGCTGGTCACGTTCGAGGCCGAGATCACCGAGTACGGGACCGACGCGCGCGGCCGATACGCATGTGCCGAGGCCTGGCTGTGGGTCGACGGACGTCGCATCTACCACCTGCCCCGCATCGGGGTCCGGGTGGTCGACGGCCATCCGGCCGTGCGGGAGCTGGAGCTGGACCCTGCCGTGGACACCTGGCTGGACGACCACCGGCCCAACTTCGTGGTTCCCGCGGTGCCCATGATGACCACGGTGGATCAACTCGCCGCCGCCGCGGCCAGGCTGACCGGTCAGCCGGTCGTCGGCCTGCGCGAGGTTCAGCTGCACCGCTGGCTTCCCCTGCCCGGCCCCGTGCGGATCCGTACCGACGCCGAACCGGCGGCCGGGGAAGGGACCGCGGCTCGTCTCTCCGTCTGGCGGGAGGCCGGTGAACTGTCCCGGTACGAGGTGGTCGGTGAGGCCACCGTACTGACCGGAGCCGTGCCGGGGCCTCCCCCGGCCCTGTTTCCTCCGCTCCCCGACGGCCGGCCGCAGCCGGACCCGTACGAGGCGGCTGAGCTGTTCCACGGCCCGGCGCTGCGGTACCTGACCTCACTGACCGTGGGCTCCACCGGCTCCAGCGCGGTGCTCGACGCCGGGCGGGGCACCACGCCGTTCGGCCAGCTGGGGCAGGGGCTGCTCGACGGCTTCCTGCACGCCATCCCGTCCCAGTCGCTCTGGCGGTGGATTCCCGGCCTGTCCCGCGACCTGGTCGGCTACCCCCACCGGTTGCCCTGGCTGGACCTGTACGAGCCGCTGCCGACCAGCGGTGAGCTGCGGGTCGAGGCCCGGTTCGCCGGCTTCGACCAGGGGCACCACCTGCTGCCGGTGATCGACGTCCAGGCCCGGGTCGGCACCCGGCTCGTGGCGCGCCTGAGGCTGGTGGAGTTCCTGGTGCGCCTGCCGGGGAGCGAACGGATGCCGCTGCGGGACCGCAGGGCCTTCGCGACGGGCCTGCGGTATGTCCCCACCGCCCGTCTGTCCCACACCCGGGACGGGATCACCACACTCTCCGTCGACACGGTCCGCCGGTTCGACACCCTGCCGGGCACCACCTCACGGATCTACCGGCTTCCGGCCGGTCTTCCGCTGCCCGAACGCAGCACGCGCATCGCCGTCAAGGAGCACGTGTCCGGCCTGGCCAGGGCCCATCCCGGACAGATCGAGGTGGCAGCCGACCTGCGCTCGGCCTGGGTGGCCGGTGTCCCCGGCACGGTCTGGCCGGTGCGGGTCGAACCCGAGGCGGACGTGGTGGTGGTGCGTTGCCCTCTCCCCGACCGAGATGCCTGACCCGGCTTTCGGATGCCGGGTGGGCCGTGTTGTGTGTGATGGGTCGTCACAAACGCTGATCCTCAATTGTCATGGAGAGAGTAGGACGGAGTGACCTCGTCGCTTCGTCGATGACATCTGTCGACGCTTTCCAAAGGACGACCGCATGAACCAGATCAACGTCGCACGCCCGGACGCACCGATGAGGGACGAGGCAGTTCCGTCGCGCTACGCGCTGAAGGTCGGCGACATCGATGTCACAGTGATCAGCGACGGGGTGCTGGCGATCAACCCCGCGACGCTGGCCACCAATGCCGACAGGGCCGAGCTGTCGGCCTGGCTCCGTGACAACTTCCTGCCGCCCGAGGTGATCGACTACCCGCTGAACGTGTCGGTGGTCCGCAGCGGGGACCGGACCATCCTCATCGACTCCGGGCTGGGTACGGAGTTCCCGGGCTTCCCCCGGGCCGGGCAGTTGGCCATGAGGCTGGATGCCGCCGGGATCGATCCCGCGTCCGTGACCGACGTGGTGCTCACCCACTTGCACATGGACCACATCGGGGGACTGCTCGTCGAGGGCCTGAGGGGCCGGCTGCGCAAGGACCTCCGGGTCCACCTGGCCGCCGCCGAAGCCGAGTTCTGGCAGGCGCCCGACTTCTCCCGCACGGCCATGCCGGCGCCGGTGCCCGAGACGCTCGTCACGACCGCCGCGCGGTTCCTGGATGTCTACCGCGGCCAGTTGCGCCCCTTCGAAACCGAGTTCGAGGTGGCGCCCGGTGTACTGATCGAGCGCACCGGCGGTCACACTCCCGGTCACAGCATCGTCCGTCTGGAGTCGGGTGGGGAGCGGCTGACGTTCGCCGGTGACGCTGTGTTCCAGTGCGGGTTCGACCAGCCCGGCTGGTACAACGGTTTCGAGCACGACCCCGAGGAATCGGCTCGGGTCCGGATGCGTCTGCTGAAGGAAATGGCGGCGAGCGGTGAGCACCTGATGGCCAGCCACCTGCCGTTCCCGTCCGTCTGCCACGTGGCGACCGCCGGCAACGCCTTCCGTTTCGTGCCGACGGTCTGGGACTACTGAGTCTCGGCATCGCTGCCGGCTCCGTCAGCCTGAGGGGTTGGGCGGAGCGGATGCGGGCAGGCTCGCGGCGAGCGCCGCAGCCTGCCCGCGCGGCTGGGACGGCGCTCCGACCACCGAGCCCCTTCGGGTCGTTGAGGACCTGAGTGCCCAGAGGCGCCACCTTACGGGTCGCGTGGACGAGATCGCTCTTCACCCTGTTTGACTGGACGGCCCCTCGTACGGCGACGCCCCTGCGGTGCGCTGCGTGTCGGTACCGGTGGTCTGGTCCCGGATGCCACGGAAGGCGGACAGGAGCCGCAGGGGTCCACCGACGGTGCGGCATTCCGTCGGCACGCGGTCGCGTCGTCCGGCGGGCCGAGGACTCGGGCGAGGCTTGTCGGTGGCGGTCCCGGACATGTGCCTGCGTGCGGATCTTCCCGTTCAGCCGGGTGTCGTCGTCGGCCGTTCGGCGAGCACCGTGCGCAGTTGCCGTCTCGAACTGATCCCGAGCTTGGCGAACACCTTGCGCAGGTGCCACTCGACCGTGTGCGGGCTGAGGAACAGTTACGCACCGATCTCCGGATTGGTCAGCCCGTCCCGGGCGAGCCCCGCGATGTGCGCCTCCTGCGGGGTCAGGGCCGCCCCGGCCGCCGTGCCGCGCCGCGCGACCGTCTCCCCGGTGGCCTGCAACTCGCCGGCGGCACGGGCCGCGTACCCGCTCGCGCCGAAGTCGGTGAACATGTCGTAGGCCGTCCGTAGCTGGTCCCGGGCGTCGCCCTTTCGGTTCTCCCGCCGCAACCACTCCCCGTACACCGGGTGCGCGCGGGCCAGTTCCACCCGTAGCCGGGTGCGGCCCAGCCGGTCGACGGCCTCCCGATAGGACTTCTCGGCGTTTCTCTCGGCCTCGCTGCCCGCGGCACGAACCGTGCGGCAGCCCTGCGCGTGGGCCGCCAGATGGTCGAGGAGTGCGGTGTTGTCGATGCCGGCCTCTCCCCGCACCACAAGGGCGGCGCTGCGGCCGTCCCGTACTTGCGCCGTCAGTTGCTCCACGGTCTGACGATCACGGCTGCGACCGAGCACCACGCACCCCGCACCGGGCCAGAAGGCAGTGACAACGACGAGGCTACTCCTGCCGGTGTCGCGCGTCTCGCGGTCCGGACGTCGGCGCGCGTCCTCCGAAAGCCGCCACCAGCGGGTTTCCTGCTGCGCATGAAAGACACGGGGCGTTTGCGGTGCCGACCGGCGGATCGCCTCATTCGTGCGACCCCTTGGGGGATCCATAGCCCCGGGGCCGGCCGACCGTGGCGCTTCCGGAGCCCGAGCGGGTCGGTCTGAGGGAGCGAGCTGCGGACCCGCAACGGTCACGGCCGTCGGTCAGTGATCTTCGGGACGGACGATCCGGAGGGCCGGGCGGCCTCGCCCGAGAACCCCTGGCCGCCCGACGGGCGAAACCGCGAGTGAGGGGGCTACTCAGCGGCGTGCGCCCCTCCGTCCCGCGTTCCCGGAGTCGACGACAGGGCCGGCTGTCAGCCGGGTCCCGCCCGCCGCCTCTGCATCCCTGTCGCCGCCGTCGACATGTCCCAAGCCCGGATCACCAATGTCATCTGCCACCTGTACGAGGAGGGCCGAGGCCGACGTCACAGCGCCTGCCCCGGCCCTTCCGTACAACGCGACGTTCCCGGTACCTGGCTCATACGACCGACGCCTCGCCGACACCGGCGTGACTCCGACCGGCCACGGCGCGCCGCACACGGGCCGTCCGCCAACGACCGCTCAGGGAGCGGGCGGTGGTGTGGGAGCGCCGCGCGGTGGGGCGATCTTCGCGTACGTCGCCGTCCCCGCAGCCTGTTCGGGAACGACGGCGGCCGCGTCCGCGGGGGCGGCGGTGATGCCACCGCCCGGGATCCAGCCACGGTCGACGACCTTCGTCTGCATGATCCATGCACCGGCCAGGATGAGCAGACCGAAGGTCAGCATGCCGATCAGAGCCACGGTTCCGTCGAGCTTGCCGATGCTGCCGAGCACGGCACCGAACCAGCCGAAGTCGGCGTCGCCGAACGTCGTGTTGGCCTCGCCGAACGAGCCGAGCGCCTTGAGCAGGATCGCCGGCAGGAACGTGATCAGCAGACCGTTGAGAAAGGAGCCCACCGCGGCACCCCGGCGTCCGCCGGTGGCGTTGCCGTAGACACCGGCCGCGCCGCCGGTGAAGAAGTGCGGCACCAGGCCGGGCAGCACCAGGGCCAGACCGAAGGCCGGATTGAACACCCAGACGAGGGCCGCCAGACCCGTCAGGCCGCCCAGGAAGCTGAAGATGAACCCGATCAGTACGGCGTTCTGCGCGTACGGGAAGACGATCGGGGCGTCCAGGGCCGGCTTGGCACCGGGCACCACACGCCTGGCGATGCCCTGGAAGGCGGGCACCAGTTCACCGAGGATGGTGCGGACGCCGAAGAGGATGACGGCGACGCCGATACCGAACTGCAGGCCCTGCATCACCGACTGCATGATGTAGTTGCCCACGTCGGCGGCCGGGTCACCGCCACTGCCGGCGAACGCCTTGAACGCCGTCTCCTGGCCGGCCTTGGCCAGGAACAGCAGGGACATCACCAGGTAGATGAGGACCATCGACAGAGCGGTGGCGACCATGGAGTCGCGCAGGAAGCGCAGCCCCTCGGGCAGCTTCATCTCCTCCGTGCTGCGGCTGTTCTTGCCCACGAGCTGCCCCGTGGCGCCGGACACGATGTAGCCGGCGGTGCCGAAGTGGCCGATGGCCAATGTGTCGTTGCCGGTGACCTTCTTCGTCCAGGGATGCGCGAGGGCCGGGAGGGCGACCAGCAGGATGCCCAGCAGCACGCCGCCGCCGAGCACCACCGCGACCGAGCCCTGCCCGGCGGTGGCCATCACGATGGTCAGCAGGGTCGCCATGAACAGCATGTGGTGGCCGGTGAGGAACACGTAGCGAAGCGGCGTGAACCGGGCCAGGGCCAGGCTGACCAGGAACCCGAGGATCATCAGCCAGGCGACCCGGGCACCGAACTCGCTCTGCGCGATGCCGACGATGGCCTCGTTGGTCGGAATCACGCCGTGGGTGCCGGTGGTGCCCTGGATCATCCGGCCCAGCGGATCCAGGGACGAGCTGACCAGTCCCGCGCCCGCTCCGACCAGCAGCAGGCCCAGGGTCGCCTTGATGGCGCCGCCGACCGTCTGCCCGACGGACCTCTTCAGGGCGGCCAGTCCCACCGCGGTGATGATGCCGATCAGGTAGGCGGGCTGGCTGAGTATCTCGTTGACGAGAAACTTCGCGATGTCTATGACCCAGTCCATGACAGGTTCTCTCTCGTCACACGTCGTAGGTGTCGCGCAGGACCGCGTCGACCTCGGTGGTGCTGCTGAAGTCGCGGACGACCTTCACGGGGATGCCGACGTCACCCAGCGTTCTGGCTATCTCCTGAGAGGTGAGGATGGCGACCGCTTCCGACGCCTTCCCCTTGGCGGAGATGGTGTCGGTGGCCTCCACCGACACCTGACGGGACCAGCCCCAGCGGTCGAGGACCTGCTCCAGGGTGTTCTTCAGGAACAGACTGGTTCCCACGCCGTTGCCGCAGACGGTGAGGATCTTCTGCTCCGACAGGGCCGGAGCGACGTCCTTGGCCGGGGCGGCCGGTGAGCCGCCGCGGCCGTCGGCGCCGGTTGGCTCACCTTCGAGCACTCGCAGCACTTCCTCGGGGCTCGTCGCCTGCTGCAGGGCGCGGACGTTGTCGCCGTCGGCGAGTACTTTCGCCAGCGCGGCCAGCGCCGCCGTGTGCGCCGCCGAGTCGACGGCGGCCAGCGCCACGACGAGGTGCACCGGATCATTGGTCTCATGACCGAAGGCCACGGGAGAGGCCAGCCTCACCCAGGACATGCCGGTCTTCAGCACCGCCTCGAAGGGGCGGGTGTGGGCCAGGGCGAACCCCGGGGCGATGACGATGTACGGGCCGTTCTCCTCGACGTTCCGTACCATCGCCTCGGTGTACTCGGCCGTACTGATGCCCTCGTCGACCAGCACCTGCCCGGACGCGCGAACGGCGGACCTCCAGTCCTCCGCTTCTACGTCGAGCCGGATGCCGTCGACCGACAGAAGGTCGGTGAGTGCGCTCATGACAGTGGAACCTCCTTCGTGGGCGTGAGCCGGCCGGTTTCAGCTCATGACTGTTCCGCCGTTACACCCCTACCTGACCATCCGTGACCTGATACGTGACGCCGGTGAGGTGTGAGGTGCGTCTCGCCATCCGAAACAAGGAAATGGTCGACGACCAGGAAGGGACGCACCGTCGAGACACCCGATGATCTCGAACTTTGATTCGATTACCATCTCACCGTGCATGAGACCCCACCTGTTCGGCGACGCGGCCGCTCTCGCCGGGAGCAACGACGTCGCCGCAGGGCCAGGCGACGCCGCATAACGTGGACCGTGACGTCGATCTCGATCCTGATCGGCGGTGCCACCGTCTACGCCATCGCCGGGAACGACTCCGGTGAGTCGTCCGCGTCCGCCCGGGGGAAGGCTCCGTCCCCATCGGCCGTCTCCGCCCGGACGAAGGCGGGCGAGGCGCCTGCGGACGCACCGGAACCGTCACCGTCGCCCACCTCGACACAGAAACCGTTCGATCTCGGGCCGGCTCTGGCGCCCGTGACCGCGCTCTTCGGCGACAACCGCATGTCCGTGGCGATGCTGGATGTCGAGAGCGGTGCCATGGCGACGTACGGACACGACGCCTTCGACACCGCCAGCATCGTGAAGGTGGACATCCTGGCGACCCTGCTGCTGCAAGCGCAGGACCAGGGGCGGAGGTTGAGCACCGAGGAGCGCGCCCAGTCCGCCGCCATGATCCAGAAGAGCGACAACGAATCGACCAGTGCCCTGTGGACCCGGATCGGCAGCGCCTCGGGGCTCGACGCGGCCAACGAACGGCTCGGCCTGTTTCAGACACACGGTGGTTCAGGGACCGTCTGGGGCATCACCCAAACCACGGCGGAGGATCAGATACGTCTGCTCCAGTCCGTGTTCGGCGACAAGTCGCCGCTGAGCGAGGCGTCGCGGGCCTACATCCAGGACTTGATGCGACACGTCGTGGGAAGCCAGACCTGGGGCGTGTCCGCGGCAGCCGACTCGGGCACGACCGCGCTGAAGAACGGGTGGCTCAAGCGGACCCAGACCAAGAAGTGGGACGTCAACAGCATCGGTCGGATAGAGCGTGGGGGGCGCGTCTATCTGATGGCGGTGCTTCTCAACGGCTGCAGCACCCAGGAGGTCGGCATCAGCATCGTGGAGCAGGCGTCGCGGGCGTCCGCCACGGCGTTCTCCCGGAAGCTCGGGGACAAGTCCACCACCTGACGCCGACCGGAACCCGGGACCGTGTCGACGCCTCGACGGGATCGGAGCCGGGCCGCAGACGGGCTTGAGTCTCCCCCCGGGAGAGGGCCCACGCTGGCGGACATGAACAGCAATGATCTCGACGAACGCGTCGCCGTGGTGGCGGGCGGCAGCAAGGGAGCCGGGCTGGCGACGGCGCGGCTGCTGCGCGAGGCGGGGGCGAGGGTCGTCTCCATCGCCCGCACGGCTCCGGAGACGGCCGAGGTGGTCTTCGTGCCCGCCGACCTGAGCACACCCGAGGGCGTCAAGGCGTCGTCCGAGGCCGTGACCGAGCTGGTCGGCGTGCCGGACATCCTGGTGCATGTCGTGGGCGGCTCCCGCTCTCCGGCCGGGGGATACGCGGCGCTCGACGACGAGCGGTGGACGCAGGAACTGTCGCTCAACCTTCTGCCCGCGGTCCGGCTCGATCGCGCGATCGTCCCCGGCATGGTGGCTCGTGGTTCGGGCGCGGTCGTGCACGTGACCTCCATCCAGCGCCGGATGCCGCTGCACGACTCGACCCTGGCCTACGCCGCGGCCAAGAGTGCTCTGGCCACGTACAGCAAGGGTCTCGCCAACGAGGTGGCCCCGGCGGGTGTCCGGGTCAACTCGGTCGCTCCCGGCTTCATCCGCACCGACGGCGCCGAGGGCCTGCTGGCACGCCGGATGCGCGAGGGCGGCATCACCCGCGAGGCCGCGCTCGCCGAACTGATGCGAGTACTGGGCGGCATCCCGCTGGGACGGCCCGCGGAGCCCGAAGAGGTCGCCGAGACGATCGCGTTCCTGGTTTCGGACCGGGCCAGTGGCATCACCGGATCGGAGCACGTGGTCGACGGCGGCACCATCCGCACCGTATGAACCCTCACCGTCACGACATGGGAGAAAGCCGTGCAGGACATCCGTGCCTTCGTCGAGGAGTACGTCGCCGCGGCGACGGGCCCCGACCCCGAGCGCCACATCGCTCTGTTCCGCGACGACGCCGTCGTGCACGACGACGGGCGCACCCTGAGAGGACTCGCGGAAGTGCGCCGTTGGCGCGAGGAGACGCCGAACGTCGACTACGACCTGCTGGAGGTGGCCGGCACCCCTACCGCCTGCCGGGCCGTCGCCCAGGTCTCCGGGGACTTCCCCGGCAGCCCGGTCACCCTCCGCTTCGCCTTCGAGCGCGACGTACGGGGGAAGATCACCGTGCTGACCATCACCCCCTGACCACGCGCGGCCGGACGACGGCCCGCCCACGAGGAGGAGCGCTCCATGGCGGACAGACTGACGATCGGGGAGTTCTCCCGCGTCACGCACCTGAGCATCCGCATGCTCCGCCGCTACCACGAGCAGGACCTGCTCGTCCCCGCCGAGGTCGACCCGGACACCGGCTACCGCTACTACTCCCCCCACGCAGATCCGGCCGGCGCTGACCATCAGGCGCTTCCGTGACCTGGACCTCCCGCTCGCGGATCTTCGGCGGTTTCTCGCCGCCGAGTCCGCGGGCGGGCCGGACGACGGCACCGCGCAGCAGGTCGTCGCGGCCCACCTGCGCAGGCTCGAGGACCGGCTCGGCCGAACCCAGCGGGCCGTCGAAGCGCTGCGGGAACTCCTCGACCCGGAGGCGGAGCGGGCGGTGACACTGGAGGAGCTCCCCGCTCGGCGCGTACTGGCCGTGTCCATCGAGGTACCGGAGGGAGCAGGCCTCGCCTGGTACGACGAAGCCATGCGAGACCTGGACGCGGCAGCCGGAGAGCGCTCCGTCCTCCCCCCTGGCGGTCGGTACGAGCACACCCTGTTCACCGAAGGCCATGGCCGCGCCACCGTCTACGTTCCCTTCGACGCTCCGCTGCCGCCGGAGGTGCCCGGCACGGTGCGCGAGCTGCGCCTGTCGAGGCGTACGGCCGCGGTCGCCACCCATCAGGGACGGCACGACGACCTCGACCTGACGTACGGCGCCGTGGGTTCCTTCGTCGCCCGCAACGACCTGCGCTCGCAGGACCTCGTCGAGGAGGTCTACCTCGTGGGGCCGCGCGACACCGACCGGCCCGAGCGGTGGCGCACCCTCGTGGCGTGGCTGATCGCTCCGGAGAAGGGCTGACCCGCGGCGGTCGGTCCCGTCCGCCGCCCGCCCGGCCGACCGGGGCCGGGGGTCAACGGAGGGAGTGACCCGCGACGGGCCCGCACACGTAGTTGCCGGGCTCGGCGGGGTCGTCACTGATCCAGAACTGCGTCCACAGCGCGGCGAACTCGGACCGGCTGAGGTGGCCGTCGGCATCCTGGTCGAGACGGTCGAACACGTCACCGGTCACCACCCTCTGCCCGTGCCACAGGTCGATGAGCCTCTGGTGCTCGTTCCTCGAGATGCGGCCGTCACCGTTCTCGTCCACCGCGTCGAAGACCGTGTCGGCGGTGGCGGCCACCGCGTCCCGCATGGCCGGCAGCCGGTCGACCATGGCGAGGAGGTCGTCCATGTCGATCCTGCCGTCGTCGTCCGTGTCGACGGCCTCCGAGAGGTGCTGCCACCATCCCAGCAACACGTCCTCCACCCGAGCGGCCAGTTCGCCGTCCGCCCGCACCCGGGGCAGCCGGCTCCACCGGGTCGTCAGGGCCGCGAAGTCCGCCTCCTCCAGGCAGCCGTCGCCGTTCACGTCGAAGGCGTTGAACATGTCCTGCAGCTTGGTCCGCTGAAACTCACTGGCCATCACATGCCCCTTCTCTCGCGGTGCTGAAGGGATGCTGTCCGCGCGCGCCGGTCCCCCAACGGCGTGTGAGAGCGCGAGGTGTCACAGCGGCGCCGCCGAGCGCTCTGCCCCTGCGCCGAGCGCCGGTTTGAACGGGTGGCGCGCCCTCCGCCAGGCCGCCGGACACCGACCGGTCAGGCAGTGTCGACGTCGGTCAGGACGAGCGGAAGCCGGTCGCTCGCTCCCTCGACCAGACGGACCGGGATCTTCCAGTCCTTCTGGTGGACGTGGCACGCCGGGTACGGGACGTCCGGGTCGTCGTCGCAGGACGCGGCCGTCGCGGAGACGTGCAGCACGCCCTCGGGCACCGCCGGGTCGAGATCGAGAGAGCGGGACAGGTCGGTGCCCGCGCCCTCGCCCGCACGCAGCAGTTCGGGCGGGGTCGCGGAGACCAGGAGCCGTGTCGCGGGCCCGTAGCGCAGGTCCGGCTTCTGACCGGCGGGTGCCCGGAAGGCCACTTCCAGGCGCACGGTGCCCGGTGCCGTCTCCGTCGTCTCCCGCCGTACGTCCTCGCCGGCCCCCGCGCCCAGGGCATCCTGCGGCAGCCGTAGCCGGGTCAGCCGGTGCCGGGCCGACTCGACGACCAGGATGTCGTCGCCGACGACCACGGCGTCGCTCGGCTCGCGCAGGTCGGATGCCAGCGTGCTCACCTCACCGGTGGGCGGTGCGTAGCGGCGGAGGGCGTGGTTGTAGGTGTCGGCGACGACCACCGAGCCGTCCGGCAGGGCCGCGACGCCCAGGGGGTGCTGAAGCAGTGCCCGGGCGGCGGGACCGTCGCGGAGTCCGAAGTCGAAGAGTCCGGTGCCCACCGCCGTGCGGACCGTGCCGTCGAGCTCCACCCAGCGCAGGGCGGAGGTCTCGGAGTCGGCCACCCAGAGCCGGTCCTCCGTCGCGGACAGCCCCGACGGCTGCGCGAACCACGCCTCGGGGCCGGGCCCGTCGACCAGTCCCTCGTTGCCGGTTCCGGCGGTGACGGTGACGCTCCCGTCCCGCGGATCGTAGGCCCAGAGCTGGTGCACCCCGGCCATGGCGATCCACACCCGGCCGTTCCACAGGGCGACGTCCCAGGGCGAGGAGAGGCTCACGGCACGGGCGGCTCCGCGGGCGGGCTCGCCCGGTCTCCGCTGCCTGCCGGTCCCGGCCAGGGTGGTGACCTCGCCGGTGACGGGCTCGTACCGGCGCAGGGCATGGTTCGCAGTGTCGGCGACGACGACCGAGCCGTCGCCGAGCAGGGCGAGTCCCTGCGGCTCGCTGAACTCGGCCCTCTCGGCCGGGCCGTCCGTGAAGCCCCGTCTTCCGCTGCCGATGCGCCGCACGGGGCTCTCCCCGTCCTCGGCGAGCTCCACCAGTTGATGCCGGGTGGTGTCGCTGACCAGGAAAGTACCGGAGGGCAGTGGCACGGCCTTGCCGGGGAAACGCAGGGTCGTCGGCTCCGGCTCCAGCGCCACGTACGGGGCGTCGCCGCGCCGCAGGGTGCCCTTGGCCGCGTGCTGGGTCTCCAGTTCCTCGACCAGCCGCTGGATGGCGGGTGCGTGTCCCTCGCCCGTGTACTGGGCGACGACGTAGCCCTCTGGATCGATCACGGCGAGGGTGGGCCAGGCGCGTACGGCGTACTGCCGCCACGTGGCCCGCTCCGGGTCGTCCAGGACGGGATGCTCGACGCCGTAGCGCTCGACGGCGTCCAGGACGGCCCGGTGTTCGGTCTCGTGCGCGAACTTGGGCGAGTGCACGCCCACGATCACCACGGAGTCCCGGTGCGTCTCCTCCAGCTCGCGCAGTTCGTCCAGGGCGTGCAGGCAGTTGACGCAGCAGAACGTCCAGAAGTCGAGGACCACGATCCGTCCGCGAAGCGCCGCGAGACTCAGCTCCCGGTCACCGGTGTTGATCCAACCGCCCCTGCCCACCAGCTCGGGGGCGCGGACCCGTGCACGCTTCACCATGGTTCGAGCCAATCACACCGGCCGCACTCCGACCGAGCGCGCGACGCCTGCTCGTCCCGAACCAGAAGGAACGCGGCACATGAAACTCGTACGGCTCGGTGAGCCCGGGCCGCCACCCTCGCATCGTCGAGTTCCCCAGCCGCTCTTGGCCGGCAGGTACGGGTCGGGCCGCTCGGTGCTCAGGGCCGAGCGGGAAGGTCCTCCAGGAAGTCCGCCGCCGGTGTGAAGAACAGCGAGCCGGTGACGGGGGTGGAGAAGTCCAGGATGCGGTCGTGCGGTGCCGACGCGGTGCCCAGGAACATCCGCTCCAGCATCGTCTCCGTCACCTCGGGGGTGCGGGCGTAGCCGATGAAGTACGTGCCGAACTCCTCGCGGCCCACCGACCCGAAGGGCATGTTGTCCCGCAGGATCTCCAGATCGCTTCCGTCCGGACCGGTGACACTGGTGAGGGCGACGTGCGAGTCGGCCGGCTTGGCCTCGTCGGACAGCTCCACGTCGGACATCTTGCGGCGGCCGATCACCCGCTCCTGGGCTTCGACGGAGAGCCCTTCCCACGCCTCGACGTCGTGCAGGTACTTCTGCACGACGACGTAGCTCCCGCCCGCGAAGGCCGGATCCTCGGCACCGACGAGCACGGCCCTGCGCGCCGCGGCTCCCGTCGGGTTCTCGGTCCCGTCGACGAAACCGAGCATGTCGCGTTCGTCGAAGTACTTGAAACCGTGCACCTCGTCCTGAGGGGTAACCGCTCCGCGCAGCCGGCCCATGATCTCGGTGGCGAGCGCGAAGCACAGGTCCAGCCGTGAGGCCCGGATGTGGAAGAGCAGGTCACCCGGGGTGGCGACCGCCCGGTGCACCGGCCCGTCCAGCTCCCGGAACGGATGCAGCCCGGCCGGACGCGCCCCTGAGAACAGGCGGTCCCAGGCCTCGGAACCGATGCCGGTGACGCAGCTCAGCCTGCCGTCGGGCTGCGCGCGGAAACCGACCGCTCGCTCCAGCGAGGCGACATCCGACAGCAGGTCCCGGACGGTGTCCTCCCCGCCGCTGTCGATCGTGACGACGAGGAAGATCGCCGCACTGGTCAGCGGTGACAGAACCATCTGGGGCTCCGGCTCCTCGACTTCTCCGCCCATGAACGAACACCCTTCCTGGACCGACTCCTACCTCCGCACACCATGTCACATCAGTGTGGGTGGGTGATGCCGGGCATCACGTGCTCAATGCGGAGCGCGCGGGTCCCCGACGGAACCCGGTTCGGCGGGCGCCGGCCCGGTCATGCGGCCTCGTAGTCCTCGGCCCCGTCGCCCCCGCGCGTCTGACCGGCGGTGTCCTCGCGGTCTTGCCGGTCCGCGACGCGGTCCGTGGCGAGGTGCCGTTTCGCACGGTGCACCAGGTGCCGGGCCTGGGCCTCCTCGACGCCGAGGACGGCAGCGATCTCGGAGTAGGGGAAGTCCAGCGTCTCCCGCAGCACGAAGGCCGCCCGTTCCGAGAGGTCCAGCTGCTCGAGCATGAGCAACACGTCGAACCCGACCGGCTCCGTGCCCGCGGCGGCGCTCCCGCCCTCGTTGCCGGTCTCCAGGGGCTCGGGCAGCCAGGGGCCGATGTAGGACGCGCGCCGCTGCTTGGCGGAGTGCGCGCCGTGGATCGACACTCGTATCGTGGCCGTGATCAGGTAGGCCTGTGGATCAGCCACCACCGCACGGTCAGTGGCCTGCCAGCGCAGCCGGACGTCCCGCACGACCTCCTCTGCCTGCGTGGCGCTGCCGAGCATGCCGTAGGCGATGCTGAACAGTCGCGGCCCCTGCCGGACGAAGACGTCTTCCGCCCGACCGGGTGATCCGGTGGGTGGCTCCCGGTGTGACACCGAGCGCTGCGCAGGTCCCCGCCCGTCGCCACTGTCGTGTTTCCCAACCCTCTTGGCGCCCATCACTCCACGTTTCCTTCCCGAGACGAGTAGCCGAACAAGGGCCTCGTTCAGACGTCGTGGTACTTCATGGCCCGAACCTACGCCGCCGCCGAAGGCGATGGGGACCACTGAGCGGATCGGCAGTCATTCCGCAGTCATTGGTCACGCAGGGAAGGGGGAACGTTTCCGAGCAAGCGCGTTCGCCGAATCCCAGAGGTTGCTCGAGGAACGCGCAGACCTTCTGTACGCCGTTCGCCACCGATGCGTCCAGCCCACACCACAGGGGGATCTTGTCGGTGACCTCCGCGACGTATCCACCCTGGTGGGTGTGATCACGACCGGGCTGGGTGACCGCTTGGAAGAACTGCGGCGGGGCCGGTCCAGGGTGCTGGAGAAGGGGCACGCGGTGGTGCTCGGCTGGTCCGACCAGGTGTTCACCGTTGTCGGTGAGATGATCCTCGACCAGGCCGGCAGGGTACGGGGGGCCGTCGCGGTGCTCGCCGATCGCGATTCCGCCGTGATGGCCTCGGACCTCAACGCGGCGCTGGGGATGACGCGCGGCATACGCGTCGTCTGCCGTACGGGCGCGCCGACCGACCCCGCTGCCCTCGCGCTGCTCACTCCTGCCGCGGCGCACTGCGTCCTGGTGCTGCCGGGCGACGACGACGCCGCCGACGCGGAAGTGGTCCGGGTGCTGTTGGCCCTGCGAGCCCTGCTCGGCGCCGGGGCGGGCCCGCCGGTGGTGGCCGCCGTACGCGACGAGCGGTTCCTGACCGCGGCCCGGCTCGCTGCCGGAACGCGGGGCGTCGTCCTGGACGTCGAAGTCCACCACGGCGCGGCTGCTCGTCCAAGCCGCCCGGCATCCCGGCTTGGTGCGGGCGTTGAGGGATCTTCTCGATCTCGCGGGCGCCGAGTTCCACGTGCTCCACGCACCGGACGCCCTGGGACTGACGTTCGCCGAGATTTCGCTGCGGTACGAGGAAGCCTGTGCTGTCGGGTACCTGACGGCCGACGGCCGTGCCCTGCTCACACCGGCGTCCAGCGAGCGATGCGGACCCGGGGACCGTTTGATCGTCGTTGCTCGGGACGATCGGCCGCCTGTTGCGAGGCAGGAGGGCAGCGCTGTGGATCCCACCGTCATGGCGGGCCCGCACGACCGACAGCGGTCTGTCTCGAAGACGTTGCTGCTGGGGTGGAACCGTCGCGCTCCACTGGTCATGGACTCGCTCAGCCGCACCGCCCAGCCGGGCTCGCACCTGCACGTCGTCACCGGTCGCGACGACGGACCGGTGACCGCGGGGGACATGGGCCCCACTGCAGGGCCGGACAGCGGTCAGGCCGCTGTCCGGCGGGTGAGGGCCGGCAGTGTCCTGGTCCTGATCCGACGGTAGGTCGCGAAACCGTTCACGGTCACCGCTGCCCAGATGACGGTACTGAGCAACGGCCACCACAGCTCACGGCCCTGCGCACCTTCGACCAGCCCGACGACCGAGTTCAGCGCCCAGCCGACGGCGAGGAGGAGGGCCGCCCACCTGGCCCACCGCCAGATCGCCATGGTCCCTCGTGCACGGGATTCCTGCCGAGTCCGTTCCCTGCGCCGAAGTCGTGTGTCCATCATGACTCTTCGTCTGCCCGTCATCCGGCGTCGTCTCCTCGCCTTCGCGAGGAAGGCCGAAAACCGAGTTCCGGATCGGGCCGGACGGTCCGCTGTTGAAGGGATTTCGACCACTCGTCACAAGGGCGAGCCGTCGCTTGTCGAATGGGCATGACCGACTCTCTGAAATCGAAGACGCACACCGCCGATCCGGTCGTCCTCATCAAGACCTACACCGTGCCGTCGGAGGAGGCCGACTACTTCACCGAGGCGTACCAGGAGAACGCCCGCATCATGTCGAGGCAGCCCGGATTCATCCGCTCCCGGCTGCACCGCCCCCTGGCCGACGCCCCGGAGACGCGGTTCGTTCATGTCGCCGAGTGGTCCTCGGGCACCGAACTCGACAGGGCCACGGGCAATGAGGAGTGGCACGCCGCGCTCAAGCGCCTGTTCGACGACCCCGAACTCCACATCACGTCTGAGCCCGCCGGCTACCGCGTCGTCGTCGAGTTCCGTCCCTCCTGACGCGGGCAAGTCCGTCGGCGGGTCCGAGGGCGCGCCGAACCGCGGGGTGAGGCACGGGACTTACGGCCTCAATGACATCTAACGGTGCCGCCGGCGAGTGGGTCACAACACACCGTGTTGAACCATGCAGACTTTCGTGGCACCTACAACCAGCTTGGCCCTATAGTCATCCTCGCATCGAGTTGCCTTGCGCCGACGGCCTGCCACGGCCGCTGGTCGGCGCGCCTCGATGCCCGTTACTTCTTCTTGATTAGGAGCATCACCTTGCACAAGTCACGAAGGGCAGTTGTTCTGCCCGTCGGTGTCACGGTGGGCGCACTCGTCGCGGGTGGCCTGTTGGCCATGTCGGGCGCGGCGCAGGCCGACACGGCGGGCGACGCCTCGGGGAAGCGCCAGGAGACCCTGCTCGCCGCCGCGGACGAATACCACGTCCCGCCCGCCGTCCTGCTCGCCCTGTCCCACCAGGAATCGGCGTGGGACGGACACGGCGGCCTGCCGAGCACCGACGGCGGCTACGGACCGATGAATCTCACCGACGTCACCCCGGCCATGCTGGCCGGCGGCGGTGCCGGTGCCGCGGGCCGTGCCGACCTCGATGCCCTTGCCGCCGACCCCGCCCTCCACACACTGCGCAGGGCCGCGGAGTTGACCGGCCTGTCGGTGCGGGACCTGCGCGAGGACGACGCCGCGAACATCCGGGGCGGCGCCGCGCTGCTGGCCTCGTACGAACGGGAGTTGGTCGGCGGAACGCCCGCGGACCCGGCAGCGTGGTACGGGGCGGTGGCCCGCTACAGCCAGGCCAAGCAGGAGAAGGCAGCGGCGCGCTTCGCCGACCGCGTCTTCCGCACGATGCGCGGCGGTGTCTCCCTCACGACCCAGGACGGGCAGCGCCTGCGTCTGGCCGCCAGCCCCTCGATCACCCCCGACCGGCGGCAGATCGACGCCCTGCACCTGAAGACGGCGGCCACGGCGGCCGCCACCGAATGCCCCACGACGGTCGACTGCACCTTCGTCCCCGGCTCTCCGGTCGGCGGCCAGGTGGCCGACCGGCCCGCGAACGGCATCCGCATCGACACGATCGTCATTCACGACCTGGAGTCCACTTACGACGCCGGTGTCGCGGGCCTGGCCAACCCCACCAACCCCGCCTCGACCCACTACGTCATGTCGTCGTCCGGTGCGGTCACCCAGATGGTCCCGACCAAGGACATCGCCTTCCACGCCGGAAACTACTCGACCAACCTGCACTCCATCGGGATCGAGCACGAAGGCTACGCCGCTCACGGCGCCGCCTGGTACACGGAGTCGCAGTACCAGGCCACGGCCGACCTGGTGAAGTACCTGGCCGCGCGCTTCGGCGTACCACTGGACCGGCAGCATGTCGTCGGCCATGACAACGTTGCCGGGCCGAACTCCGCGCTGGTCTCCGGCATGCACTGGGACCCCGGCTACGCGTGGGACTGGAACCACTTCATGAGCCTGCTCGGGGCGCCGGTCAGCGGTCTGCCCGAGGTGCCCCAGCCGGGCGAGGTCGTGGCGATCACGCCCTCGTTCACGGACAACGTGCAGACCTTCCAGGTGTGCCCCTCCGACGACCCCACCGGGCAGACACCCACCTGCACCGAGCGGCGGCAGCAGACCAACTTCGTCTACCTGCGCACCGCCCCGGGCGAGACCGCACCGCTCTTCGGCGACCAGGCGATCCACGGCACCGCTGCGGGTACCAACCGGGTGAACGACTGGGGCAGCACGGCCCAGGCCGGTCAGCAGTTCGTGGTGGCGGAGGTGCGGGAGGACTGGACCGCCGTCTGGTTCAGCGGGGCCAAGGTGTGGTTCCACAACCCGGGCGGCGTCAACACCCGTATCCGCTACGGAGTGAAGATCATCAAGCCCGCCGGGAGCGCGCCGGTGGCACTCTACGGCTCCAGCTATCCGGACAAGGCCGAGTATCCGGCCGGCCTCGGCGCCTCCACCCAGGCCCCGCTGAGCATGTACTCCATCCCGGTCGGACAGGCGTACGTGGCCACCCAGGACGCCTCGGCCACCGACGACTACTTCCCGTCCAGCGGAGCGGTCGTCGTCGGCGGGAAGAAGATGTACACCGTGCAGTACAACCACCGCGTCGCGCTCGTCTACGCGAACGACGTCATCGCGACCAAGGCGATTCACCACTGGGAGAACGACGGCGTCTGACCGTCAGGCCCCGTCCCTGACGTCGATCAGGGACGGGGCCGGCACGTCGCCCGAAAGATGCGCCCGGTCCAGGTGGCCTCGGGCTGGGCTCGACGGTCACCGACTCGGTGCGGTGGACGCCCACAGGTCGTCCCAGGTCTGCATGCCGGACCGCTCTGCCGCAACCGGTCTCGTGTCCGGTCGCTCACAGCCAGTTGCGGCGGGCCGCCGCCACGCCGGCACCGAACCGGTTGGTGGTGCCCAGCTCCGCGTACAGGTTCTGGATCCGGCGGCGCAGGGTCCGGGTCGAGACGCCGAGCTGGCGGGCGATGGCGTCGTCCTTGACGCCGGCGGCGAAGAGGGCCAGCAGCTGGCGCTCCTCCTCGGTCGGCCGCCGCGCGCCGCCGCCGCCCGGACCGGCTTCGTCCGGTCCCGGTGCCGCGGAGGTGTCCGCCTCGCTCAGACGGGCGGCGACGGCCCAGTAGCGGTCGAAGAGTTCGGACAGCACCTCGATCAGGGGCGGCGCCTCGGTGTAGAGGCAGTCGGTGCTGCCTCCGTCCAGGGTCAGCGACACCATGGCCGCCGAGCGATCGACCAGGGCGAGCTTGACGGGCAGCGCGGGCACCACGCGGGCCTCCTCGCCTCGGGAGACCAGACTGCCCAGGTCCTGCCAGCCACCGTCGTCGTCGAAGCTGGCGGCCGCGTAAACGGCCCGTACCCGTACCCCACGGCGGATCGCGGCCTCGTCCAGCGGCTCGTTGGGAGCCAGCAGGTAGGGCGGGCGCTCCAGCTCGCAGATCTCGCGCCGGGCGGCCTGCTTGAGCCGGTAGTAGCAGTCCCCGACCTCCTCCGCGCCACTGATGGTCCGGGTGTCGGGCTGGGGGGTGCCCGACCTCCGCGCCTCGTCGAAGAGTTCACCGAGCGAGGCGGCGGCGTCGCGCACGGCCGCCAGCTGCCGGGTGCGCGACTCCACCAGGGCGGCGAGGGCGTGCCGCGGATCCACGGTCTGGTACTCGCCGGAGGAGCGGCGGCCGAGCAGTCCGTTGCGGTGCAGGCGTTCGAGGTGGGCCACTGCCTGATCGCGGTTCAGCCCGAGGGCCGTGACGAGGCTCTCGGCGGTCCCGCCCCCGCGTGTGAGCAGCTCGCGGTAGACGGCCTCCGTGTCCGCGTCGAGTCCGACCAGCGCCATCGGCGCATCGGTTTCCGCCATCGCTCTCCCACCCTGACCCCTGTGGCGCGAGAACATCCGGAGCGCCTTGCGTACCGTACGCCGAAACACCGGAATTACACACGGTGCAGTGTGTCGCGCTTGCCGAATGTTGCACCTTTTGCAGCGTGACCACATGGTGACATGACACAGGAGTGCCAGAGATATGTCTTTACAGCCTCGCGACCGGGATGGCTGACTTCGATCGATCCCTGCACATCTAGGCAGTTTCGTTTGGATCACCGGGCGGACCAGAGGAAGATGCCCGCGATGTGGAGTCCGGCCAGGTAGATGGTGGCGGTCTTTTCGTAGCGGGTGGCGATACCACGCCACTGCTTCAGGCGGTTGATGCACCGCTCGACGGTGTTGCGCTGCTTGTAGGTCTCGCGGTCGAAGGCCGGTGGCCTGCCGCCCCGGCTGCCCCGACGTAGCCGGTGTGCGCGCTGGTCTGCGGGGACGGGGATCACTGCCCGGATGCCGCGCTTGCGCAGGTGCTCGCGGATCGCGCGGGAGGAGTACGCCTTGTCGGCCAGGACCAGGTCCGGCCTGGTGCGGGGTCGTCCTCGTCGGCGGGGAACGCGCAGGCGGGCCATGACGTCGGTGAACGCGGGTGCGTCACCGGCCTGGCCTGCGGTGAGAACGAACGCCAGGGGCCGGCAGCGGGCGTCGGCAGCGAGGTGGATCTTCGTGGTCAGTCCGCCGCGGGACCGGCCGATGGCATGGTCGGTCGGCTCGCCGGCCGGGGCCCCCTTTTGCGGGCTCCGGCCGCGTGCTGGTGGGCCCGCACGATGGTGGAGTCGACCGAGACGGCCCAGTTGAGGTCCTCGTCCGCGTCTGCCTGGGCGACCAGGGCGGTGAAGACTCGCTCCCAGGTGCCGTCGACGGCCCACATCCGCAGCCGGTTGTAGACCCCTCGCCAGTTGCCGTACTTCTCCGGCAGGTGAACCCACTGCGTGCCGGTCTGGAACTTGTAGGCGATCGCGTCGATCACCTCTCGATGGTCTCGCCAGCGACCACCTCGCCTCGGCGTCCGGTCCGGGAGCAACGGCTCAATCCGCGCCCACTGCGCATCAGTCAACGGCACACCCGAACCAACGACCGACTGATCCAAACGAAACTGCCTAGTCGGTGAGGTCCCCTTGCCCATCCCCTGGTCCCGCGGACGCGGGCTGACCGTCGGCATCGCCGCCCTTTTGGTGCTCACCGCGACGGCCCCGGCGGCCCCGGCGGCCCCCGCGCCCCCCACCGCTCCGGCGGGTCCGACCCGCGTCCTGACGCTGATCACCGGCGACAGGGTCACGGTGACCGGCGAGGGAGGGGCCGAGACGGTGCTGTCGGTGACCGACACCCGTGGCAGGAGCGGCGGCGCCCATGTGATGTCGGTGGGCTCCGACACGTACGTCTATCCCGAGGCGGCCGTCCCGTACCTCGCCTCGGGAGCCCTGGACGGGCGGCTCTTCAACGTCACTGAGCTGCTCGAGGACGGGTACGACGACGCGCGCGCCGATGAACTGCCGCTCATCGTCACCTACACCGACACGGCGGCCCGCTCGCGCAGCGCCAGGACGCCCGAGGGTGCCCGGCGGACCCGGACGCTCAGCAGCATCCAAGGTGCCGCCATCGCCGCGGAGCACTCCCGCGCGGCGGACTTCTGGACCTCGCTCACCGGTACCGGGGACACCTCGGCCGACGGCTCGACGGCCCGGTCGGCCACGTCCGGGGGCCGACTGGCCGGCGGCATCGCCAAGGTGTGGCTGGACGGCAAGGTGCGGGCAACGCTGTCGGACACGACGGCGCAGATCGGAGCCCCGGAGGTCTGGTCGAGCGGGAACACCGGTGAGGGCCTGGGCGTCGCCGTCCTGGACACCGGCATCGACGCGGGCCACCCGGACTTCGCCGGACGCCTCGCGGCCACCGCGAGTTTCGTGCCGGACCAGGACGTCACCGACCGGAACGGGCACGGCACCCACGTGGCGTCCACCGTGGCCGGGACCGGCGCCGCGTCCGGCGGGGTCGAGAAGGGCGTCGCCCCGGGGGCGTCGCTGCACATCGGCAAGGTCCTCGACGACAGCGGGAGCGGTCAGGACTCCTGGGTCCTCGCCGGCATGGAGTGGGCGGTACGCGACCAGCACGCGAAGATCGTCAGCATGAGTCTGGGGGACTCCCCCACCGATGGCACCGATCCGCTCAGCGAAGCGGTCAACCGGCTCAGTGCGGAGACCGGAGCGCTGTTCGTCGTCGCCGCGGGCAACTCCGGCCCGGAGGCGTACACCGTGGGCACGCCCGCTGCCGCCGACGCGGCGCTGACGGTGGGTGCGGTGAACGGTCCGGGCAAGGGCGTCGACCAGCTCGCGGACTTCTCCAGCCGCGGTCCCCGCGTGGGGGACAACGCCATCAAGCCGGACCTGACCGCCCCGGGTGTGGGCGTGCGCGCCGCGCGCTCGCAGTACGCGCCGGAGGGTGAGGGCGCCTACCAGTCCCTGTCCGGCACCTCCATGGCCACGCCGCACGTGGCGGGCGCCGCAGCCCTGTTGGCCGCCGAGCACCCCGACTGGACGGGGCGGCGACTCAAGGAGGCACTGGTCGGCACCACCGCCGGCACCCAGCGCTTCAGCCCGTTCGACGCGGGCAGCGGGCGGGTGGACGTGGCCGCCGCGGTGCGCTCGACACTGCTGGCATCCGGTGACGCGTTCGCGCAGACGCACTACCCGTACACCCCGGGCCAGACCGTCCGCCGGGACGTCACCTACACCAACTCCGGCCCCGCGCCGGTCTCGCTGGATCTCGCGCTGAGCCCCGCCGAGCTGCCCGAGGGCCTGTTCACCCTGTCGGAGGCACAGGTGACCGTGCCCGCCCACGGCACCGCTTCCGTCGGCGTGATCACCCATCTCGACGCGGCCGAGGACAACGGCGCGTACGCCACCCGCCTGGTCGCCACCGGCGCCGACGGAGACGTGCTGGCCCGCACCCCGGTCGGGGTGAACAAGGAGGGCCGGCGGGCGACCCTGGCGCTGACGGCGAAGGACCGCCACGACGAGCCGCTGTCCGGAACCGTCATCCTCAAGGACGTCGAGCGCGACACCGCGCCGAAGGTCTACTCCGTGGACGCCTCGGGCCGCCTGGACCTCCGGTTGTCCCCGAGCACCTACTCGGTGTGGATGAACTCCGCCGTGCCCGGCGTCGACGGCACGCGCACGCTGGGCTTCGCGATGTTCACCGCACCCGAGGTCGTCCTCGACGCGGACCGCACGGTCGCCTTCGACGCCGACGACCTGCGCAAGGCGACCGCCGTGACGCCACTGACCACGGCCGACCAGTTCCTGCGGATCGACCAGTACCGCGGCAACACCGGGCTGTTCCCCTTCGTGGACAGCTACGTGGTCGAGTACTGGCGCTACGACAGCCTGTGGGTCACACCCACGCCCGAGGTGCGGACGGGCTCGTACACCTTCGCGACCCGCTGGCGGCGGATCCAGCCTCCGCTGACGTTCTCCGCGGGCTCGCAGACCTTCGACGACGTCACGGTTCAGAGCCTGTCGCCCGAACTGCCCGAGGGTACGCGTGCCCACCGGGCCGTCTGGGCCGGTGACGGCTCCGCGGCCGCGTTCCGCGGGGTCGACGTCCGGGATCGCGTCGCGGTCGTCCGCCGCAGCGACACGGTGGCCCCGACGGACCAGGCCGCCGCGGCGGCGAAGGCAGGGGCGCGTCAGCTCCTGATCCTCAACGACGGGTACGGGAAGTTCGACCCCTGGGCCGACCTGCCGGAGGCCGCCCCGCTGCCGGTGGCGTCGCTGGGCACCGACGACAGCACGCGGCTGCTGGCCCGGCTCCGCGGGACCGGCACGACCACGCTCCAGGTCGTCTCCCACCCCTCCCCCCCCCCCCCCCCCGTTACGCCTACGACCTGGTCCGCCGCCACGACGGCGCGGTCCCGCGGGACCCGTCCTACCGCCCGGGCCCCGGGGAGCTGGCACGCGTCGAGGACACGTTCCGCGACACGTCGCAGGGCCGTGCGGTCGAGTACCGCCAGGACATCTCCCTCCTCGACCGTCCGCTGGGCATCGTGCCCACCCGGGTCCGGGCCCAGGGTGAACTCACCTCGTGGGTCACCGCGGACGACGACGTCCGGTGGGTGTCCTTCGCCTCCAGGGCCGACCTGGGCCAGCGGGGCGTGGCGCGCACGTACGAGCCGCGCAGCACCACCCGGGAGACCTGGTTCGCCCCGGTCCAGCACCCGCGCCTGCTCAGCGACGACGGCACCAGTGGGCAGGGCCCCTTCCGGGCCGGTGACAACATCAGCACCTCCGTGATGACCGCGTGGGGCGACTCCGGCGGGCACGCGGGCGTCGTCTGGGCCGACAGCGACACGTCCCGGATCTCGCTCCACCAGGGCGATGAGCTGCTCGGCGAGGACGTCAACGAACGGATCGTCATGGTCGGGAACCTGTCGCCCGACCCGAAGCCCTACCGGCTCGTGCTGGAAGGCAGCCGGAACCTCCCTGACCGCCCGTACTCGACCCGTACCCGCACCGTCTGGGACTTCACCTCGGCCACCACGGATCCCACCCGCCTCACACCGCTGCCCCTGGTGCAGCTCGACTACGCGGTGGACGCCGATCTGTCGGGCCGCGCCCACCGCCGCACGGAGCTGACCGTCACGGCCTCGCACCTCAAGGGCGCGGCGGGAGCCGGCGCGATCCGCACGGCGACCGTGGAGGTGTCGTACGACGACGGCGCCACCTGGCACCGTACGGCACTGCGGACTTCGGAGGACGGCTGGACGGCACGGCTCGACGCACCGGGCAAGGCGCGCTACGCGAGCTTGCGGACGACGGCGAAGGACACCGGGGGAAACGGCGTCAGCCAGACCCTGATCCGCGCCTTCGGCCTGCGATGAGCGCCGGGTGGTGAACATCTCCGGCCAAGTGTCCCGAGGTCATCGGGACGAGGCCTCGGGTTCGTCGAACAGCTTCGAGAGAAACGCGTCGGTGCCGAGCCGCGACGACTCCGTACCGGCCGGGACATGCAGGTACGTGCGGTCGAGCCACTCCCCCAGTTCCGGGACGGGCAGGCTGAAGATGGCTATGCCACCGGGTGCGTTGATCTGGAGCCACGCGGTCTCCCGGCCGGTGGGGGTGTCGGCCCACACCTGCACGTCTCCCAAGCCGCTCGTGGCGCGCAGGCCCTCGTGAAGCAGGTCGCGGCCGACGTGCCAGGTGACCGGTGGGGCGCCCTCGGGAGCGAAGCGGATCGTGACGAGGAGAGGATGGTCGGGATCGTAACGGAACTCCGCAGGCACGTCCTCCCACTCGAGAGCACCCGTCATCTGGCTGAGGCACAAGGAGAGAGGGAGGAGAGCGTGCGCGGCCGAGTGTTGTGCCTGCACACTGTGGTGGTCACCACTCATGACGGCGATTCCTTCCGGTTGGGCGACATGGGATCACAGTCACTGTGGTCCGGGACAGCCGGAAGTTCATCCGTCGGTTGACGGTAGGAATCACACGGAGACCCGTGAGAGGGAAAGGCGTGTCACACCAGGCCGCTGCGCGGACCGATCACTGCGGGCAAGTACCACTACAGTACGTGTCAGCGTGGCAAGACAGTGGCACCCACGGCCGGTGCGGCGGCACCTGAGGCACGCGCCGGTCGTGCCCGACGCGCTCCTCGAAACAGTTTCACCGCGGTAACGACAATCCGGCGGAGCCCGCTCAGTCCGAGGCCGGCTGGTCGTCTCCGAGCGCGGCCAGCGCTGCGGAGAGCCTGCCGCGGCTGGTGATGCCCAGGCGTGGATAGATCCGGTACAGGTGGGCTCCAACCGTCCGGTGCGAGATGAACAGGCGCTGGCCGATTTCCCGGTTGCTGAGCCCCTGCGAGGCCAACTCGGCGATCTGCCGTTCCTGAACCGTCAGGCTCTCCCCCTTGCTCGGGCGCCGACGTCCGTCCGACTCCCCCGCGGCACGCAATTGCTCACGGGCCATGTCGGCCCAGGGTTGCGCACCGACTCGGTCGAACTCGTCACGTGCGAGCCGCAGCGGCTTGCGCGCATCCACGTTCCGACGCTGTCGGCGCAGTCGCCGGCCGTGCTGCAGATGGAGTCGGGCACGCGACAGGGGCCACGTGTCCGGCAGTGCGGACAGCGCGGAGTCGTAGCGTTCCTCGGCGGTGTCGTCCGGGGCGAGGACTGCCGCACTGTAGGTGCGAGCGACGATCATCATTTCTGAGGGCAGCCGGTCCGCCAGCTCCGGCAGCTCGGCCAGCAGGTCTCGCGCCTGTTCGGTCCGGCCCGCGGCCGCGGCCGCGTCCACCAGGTCCGGGACGAGCAGCCAGCGACTGGTCGAGTGGTAGTGCGGGTCCGACTTGTCGAAGGCACGCGCGAGAGCGTCGTACGCCTCCGCGGCGCGGCTGTCGAACAGGGCGAGGAGACCGTCGACCTGCTGCGCCATGACGCTCGCGAAGGGCATGACGGGGAAGAGGCTGTGCGCTCTCAGCTCCCGAACGCTCCGAGCCGCTGCTTCGCGTTCTCCCCGCAGCACCGCCGCGAGCGCCGACGTGGCCTTGAGCCCGAGCCAGACGATCCACTCCCCGGTCTCCTCGGCGAGCGCGATCCCTTCTGCGGCCTCTTCCCGGGCCTGGGCCAACTGCCCGAGGTACAGACGCGGCCAGGATCCCGCCAGGGATCGCGCGAGCAGCCCGAGGCGGCCCTGCGACCGCCACACGGCAGCCGCCTGGGCCAGATGGCGAGTGGCGCGGCCGATGTCACCGATGACCATCGAACCGCTGCCGAGGTAGTGCAGCAGCCGGCCGTCCTCCCGGTCCGGCTCGAGCTTCTCGAGCCGTGCGATCAGGTCGGCTCCATGGCGGTACGGCTCCGTGTAGGCCCGTACCGTCAGGACGTGGGGGGCGTCCGGGTCTGGCTTCCACCGGTCCAGTTCGGAGGCGGCCTGGGCCCGCACGCGTGCGTCGCCGTCCTGGAAGAAGCATCGGGCGGCCGCACGCCACAGCAGGTTCTCCGCGACGTTCGTACTGCCGACGTCGAACGCCCCCGCTGCGGCGTCGATCATGTCCTGAATACGGCGTTGTGGCTCATCGGGCTCGAAGGCGGCCTTGTCGGAGACCAGCATGAGGCGGGCCCGCTCCGTGGGACCCAACTCCGCCAGGTCGGCTCTGTCCAGCAGGATCTGGGCCTGGACGCGGTCGTTGATCTCGCTGGCAAGCTCGGCCGCACGGACCAGAAGGCCGGTCTGGCGACGTGCGTCGTGCACCAGCTCGCCGGCCTGGCGCAGGGCCGGTACGGCCGCGGCCAGTTGCCCTCGTCTCAGTGCGTCGTCCGCGAAGCGCTCCAGCTGACCGGCCAGTTCGTCGTCCGGCCCGAGCGTGGCCGCGGCGAGGTGGACGAGCCGCCGCCCGGGTGATCCCCCCAGCGTCTCGGCCAGGGCCCGGTGGGTGGACAACCGGTCGGCGACGGTGGCCCGGGTGTAGATCGCGGAGCGCATCAGGGGATGCCGGAACTCGGGTGTGCGGCCGGTCAGAACCACCAGTCCGGCGTCGACGGCCTCCTGCAGGGCGTACACGGAGACTTCCGAGCCCGTGAGACGGCTTGCCACGTCGAGGAGCTGGCTCAGTGGCGCGGTGGGCTCCGCCGACAGGACCAGGAGGAACGTCCTGCACTCACGGGTGAGCGAGTCGGTGCGGGAGGCGAACGCGGTCTCCAGTCGCTGGGTCAGGGGCAGATCGTCGAGCGGGGGCGAGCTGCCCTGAGCCGCCCTCGGCAGTTCGACGAGGGCGAGGGGGTTGCCGGCGGCGCGCTCCAGGATGCGGGCCCGCACCGCGTCCGCCAGGCCCGGGGCGTCGGCGTCCAGCAGTTCGGCCGCCGCCGCCGGGGAGAGGGGTTCCAGAACGAGTTCGGCGTGGGTCCCCAGGCTGTACGTGCCCGGTGACGAGGTTCTTGCCGCACCGATCATGAGGATGGGGAGGTCCCGGGTACGCCGGGCCACGAAACCGAGCACGTCACGGCTTGACGAGTCGACCCACTGGAGATCATCGACGAGCAGCAGGAGGGGCTGGCGGTCGGCGGCGTCGGCGAGCAGCTCGAGCACCGCCATCCCGACCCGGTAGATCTCGGGTTCCCCCTCACTGGCCCCGAAGGCGCCACCGAGGGCCTTCTGGTAGGGGCCCGGCAAGGCGTCGGCTCCGCCGAGAACCGGTTGGAGCAGCAGGTGCAGCGCGGCGAACGGCAGCCACTGTTCGGTCTCGACGCCGGAGGTGCGAAGGACTCTGACCCCCTGGTCAGAGGCATGGGAACCGAACGTGCGCAGCAGAGAGGACTTTCCGACCCCGGGGTCTCCGCGGACCAGCAGAGCGTCGCCCTTGCCTGCCACCGTGCTCGAAAGCAGGCCGTGCAGGACCTCCAGTTCCTCGTCCCGACCGATCATGCCGCGAGCACCGATACCGGTCCGGACGATGCGCCCCTCAGGCGCATCGTGGTCGGCCGTTCAGCCGCCGTGTCTCTTCGTATCGGGCTCAGCGTCTGCTGCACACCTCTGATATCGGCCACGGTTCCGGATTTTACCTGCCTCTGACCTCTTCCGTTGGGACGGGTCCGGCTCGGTCAACAGTCGAATGACTGCCGGATGACTCTCTGTCCACGACTTCCGCGCGCTCCGACAGGGGTCGTACGCGAGGGACGCCGCCGGCCCACCGACCGGGTCGGTGGGCCGACATGCGAAACGGGCAAACCGGGGTCGTTCCTCTGGTAGGCGCCCCCTTCAGGACCCAGAGATGGCACGTGTGCCTTTACCTTTCCTCGACTGCGGCGCCGGTGACATCCGACTGCGCCCACGAACAATTTGTGACACCGTGTTACGTTGGTCATCCGATGACACCGTTGCACGGTGAAACGTAAGAGAGTGACGACAAGTGGATCTCAAACTGGAAGTTCTTGTACTGCCCGTCTCCGACGTCGACCGGGCGAAGGCCTTCTACGAGGCGGTCGGGTTCCGCCTGGACGCCGACCACGTCACGGACGAGACCTACCGTGTCGTCCACATGACACCCCCGGGTTCGCCCTGCTCGGTGCTCTTCGGCACCGGCGTCACCCTGGCCGCCCCCGGGTCGTCCAAGGGCCTCCACCTCATCGTCTCGGACATCTACGAGGCCCGCGACGAGCTGGTCGGCCGGGGTGTGGAGGTGGGCGAGATCTATCACGACACCAGCGACATCTTCCACCGCTGCACGGGCGAGAAGTGGATCGGCGGACCCGACCCTCAGCGCCGCAACTACCGCACGTACGCGGACTTCACCGACCCGGACGGCAATGGCTGGGTCCTTCAGGAGGTCCCGAACCCCTAGGGCTTCGTCGCAGGGCCCCTGTCGCACGGCAGGGGCCCTGGGGCAGCTTGCGGAGCGACCGGCCGCGGGTTGAGCGACCCGTGCACAACACACTGTATTACTGCTGCGTCTGACGCTGAACAGTGTGACCCCGTGAAGGCTCCGTCGCGGGACAGCGTCTTCCGCTCGCCGTGTCACAGACTCGCCGGGTACCCGGTCTCAATGATCACGCGGTCTCGACGACCGCAACGGCCCGTGACATGGGCTCAGTTGCCGTGCGGACACGGTCACCGATCCGGCGGCGAGGACGGTCCGAGCCGGACCCGCGCGGCGAAGATGCTTCAGGACACCTCGGTTACGTCATCAACGGCGCCGTCCGCACAGGGCCCGGTCGTCCCGATCCACGGCCGCCCCCGCGGTCGTACACGGAGAGGAAGAAGCCCATGTTCGAACGCATACTCGTTGCTGTCGACTCCAGCCCCAAGGAGTCATGGTCCACGCGCTCACCACTCAGATTCCCGGCGTGATCTCCGAAACCGCGGCCGATTGGCAAGCGGACCTCCTGGTCCTGACGCCGCACCACCGCGACGTGTTCGGCGCGCTGTTGGACCCTCGGGTGAGCGACGCCGTCGTCCACAAGGGGCGCACGTCAGTGCTCCTGGTGCCGGAGAACGACGAGTGCGATCCGGTCGAGCTGCCGGTGTCGGACCGCTGAGGCCGGTGGATTCCGTCTGGCTGTGACGGCCTTGACGAAGAGGCGGGGACGTTCGCCGGGCCCACGCCTCCCTGCCGCCACCGGCTGGACGCCGTCGGCCGCATCGGCCGCCCGCGTCGTCGCATCCGGGCGGTACGGAAGCGGATTGTGCGTCAGGACCGGTATTCGGGTGCCGCGTACTCGAACGTCGGGCCGGCGGCCTGGCCGTCCTCGTCCTGGAGGGCCATCAGCCCCTGCGCCTGTGCCTTGAGTGCGTACATGGTGCCGACGGACATCCCCAGCATCGCCGGGTTGCCGTTGAACGCCTGCTCCAGCATCTGAAGGATCTTGCAGTAGGTCTGGTTGAACACCTCCTGCGCGGCTCGGATCGCGCTGCCCTCGGGGTGGTCCGCGAGCCGCGGGTTGGGCCGAACGGGACGAATGCCGGCCTCGTCCAGGGTCACCGGCTCGCCGGTGGGGCCGGAGTCGGGCGTGTCACCGGTCCGGTAGCGCCGGCCCAGGGCGATTTCCTGGAAGCGGTAGTAGTGGGAGACCGCCTGGTTCCCCGGGTGGAACATGTCCTTGTCGCCGTCCCAGACCTCAACGCGGGAGGCACCCTCGCCCTGCTCGACGATCTCGTCGAGGGCGGCGAGCGCCGAGCTGAGGTCGGTGACCGGAGCGAGGTGCCCCGCCGTGTGGACGAACGGGCCGCCGGCGACCTGACGGGCCGGGTCCCCGACGAATACCTGGTCCTCGCCCAGTTCGGCGCACAGGTACCGCAGGCCCCTCTCGATCGCGGCGTAGAACTGGCCGATCGTCTCGTAGTGGTCGCCCTCGGCCGGGTCTCCGGGGTGGGCGGGCTGTTCCAGACGCAGAAACAGTCTGAGTGCCTCCTTGCCGAACGGCAGGAGGGACAACTCGATGGACGGGTCGGCGTGCGGCATGGTCCGTGGATGGGGTGGCAGCATGTGGGGCGCGTCCAGGACGGGGCGGCCACCGACCGCGTTGAGCAGGTTGGCTGCCAGCGCGAGGTGGATCATCTCCTCGACGAAGACGCCGCCGATGAGCTGCACGGCGTCCGCGTTCCGCTCCGCGTCCAGGGAATAGAGGGCGGTCAGATACGGAGGCAGCGTGGAGTGTTCGACTTCGATGGCCCACTGCAGGTGCCTGCGCAGGTCGTCCAGCGTCGTGATGCCGGTCGCCGATTCGTTGTCTGGCATGTCGGTCAGGTCCTCAGACATGGGGGGGGGCTCACTTCGGTCTCGTAGCGCAAGGGGACACCGGCCGCCGGGAGTCGCGGAACCGACGGATCGGGCGGCGGGCCCTTGGTGTCATCGCTCTGACCGCCGAAGTCGGGCATCTGTGACACGGACCAGGAACTTCCCAGGTACTTCACACTGTTGGCGAACGTCGCATAGTCACTTCGGCGCACTGAGCACGTGAGATAGTGTCATCTGCGTCGGCCGCCGGTCGGTTGTGCCACGGCTCCCGGCCCCGCTCCGCTGGTCGATTCCATGATCTGGTCCCGTCCGGGCCTGTTCCTCCGTCCCCACTCGGGAAGTTCTCCGAAAGGTATGTCTCATGGCCGAGTTGTTCTACGACACCGACGCCGACCTGTCCATCATCCAGGGCCGCAAGGTCGCGGTCATCGGGTACGGCAGCCAGGGCCACGCCCACGCCCTGTCGCTGCGCGACTCCGGTGTCGACGTGCGCGTCGGTCTGCACGAGGGCTCCAAGTCCAAGGCCAAGGCCCAGGAGCAGGGCCTGCGTGTCGTGTCGGTGGCCGAGGCTGCCGCCGAGGCCGACGTCATCATGGTGCTCATCCCGGATCCCATCCAGGGTGACGTCTACGACAAGGACATCAAGGACAACCTGAAGGACGGCGACGCGCTGTTCTTCGGCCACGGCCTGAACATCCGCTACGGCTTCATCAAGCCCCCGGCCGGCGTGGACGTCTGCATGGTTGCCCCCAAGGGCCCGGGTCACCTGGTGCGCCGTCAGTACGAGGAGGGCCGCGGCGTTCCCTGCCTCGTGGCCGTGGAGCAGGACGCGACCGGCAGGGGTCTGGAGTTGGCCCTGTCGTACGCGAAGGGCATCGGCGGCACCCGCGCCGGCGTCATCAGGACGACCTTCACCGAGGAGACCGAGACCGACCTCTTCGGCGAGCAGGCTGTCCTCGCCGGCGGTGTCACCGCGCTGGTGAAGGCGGGATTCGAGACCCTGACCGAGGCCGGCTACCAGCCGGAGATCGCCTACTTCGAGTGCCTGCACGAGCTGAAGCTGATCGTGGACCTCATGTACGAGGGCGGCCTGGAGAAGATGCGCTGGTCGATCTCCGAGACCGCCGAGTGGGGCGACTACGTCACCGGCCCGCGGATCATCACCGACGCCACCAAGGCCGAGATGAAGAAGGTCCTCGCCGAGATCCAGGACGGCACCTTCGCCAAGAACTGGATGGACGAGTACCACGGCGGCCTGAAGAAGTACAACGAGTACAAGAAGCAGGCCTCCGAGCACCTGCTGGAGACCACCGGCAAGGAGCTGCGCAAGCTCATGAGCTGGGTCGACGAAGAGGCGTGACATGCAGGGAGGCCGGTGGGCGCGCCGCCGTGGCGGGCCCACCGGCCTCCCGGTCAGCCCTTGTCAGCCCATTTCCTCCAGTGCCTTGCCCTTGGTCTCCTTCACGAACTTGAGCACGAAGGGGATGGAGAGGGCGGCGAAGACCGTGTAGATCACGTAGGTGGCGGAGAGGTTCCAGTCGGCCAGCGACGGGAAGCTCGCGGTGATGGCCCAGTTGGCGATCCACTGCGCGGAGGCGGCCACGCCCAGCGCGGCGGCGCGGATGCGGTTGGGGAACATCTCGCCGAGGAAGACCCAGACGACCACACCCCACGACAGGGCGAAGAAGAGGACGAAGACGTGGGCGGCGATCAGCGCGACCCAGCCCTGGGTGGCCGGGAGCTTGCCGTCGACCAGGTCGAAGGAGAAGGCCCACGCCTCCAGCGCCAGGCCGATCACCATGCCGACGGAGCCGATCAGGGCGAGCGGCTTGCGGCCGACGCGGTCCACGAAGATCATCGCGATCACGGTGCCGACGATGTTGATGATCGACGTCGTGAACGAGTAGAAGAACGACTGCGTCGGGTCGACGCCGACCGACTGCCACAGCGTCGAGGAGTAGTAGAACGCGACGTTGATGCCGACGAACTGCTGGAAGACGGAGAGGCCGATGCCGATCCAGACGATGGGCTTGAAGAAGAAGCTGCCGCCCAGCAGGTCCTTGAAGGAGGACTTCTCCTCGCGGTGCATCGCGTGCTCGATCTCGGCGACCCGGGCGTCGAAGTCGACGTCCTTGCCCTCGACCTCCCGCAGGATCTCCTTGGCCCGCTCGCGCTTGCCCACCGAGAGCAGGAAGCGGGGGGACTCGGGGATGGCGAAGGACAGCAGGCCGTAGAGGATGGCCGGGATCACCATGACGCCGAGCATGACCTGCCAGGCCTCCAGGCCCATCAGTTCACCGCGCTGGTCGCCGCCGGCAGCGTTCAGCAGACCCCAGTTGACCAGCTGGGAGACGGCGATGCCGATGACGATCGCGGCCTGCTGGAAGGAGCCGAGCCGGCCGCGGTAGGCGGGCGGGGAGACCTCGGCGATGTAGGCGGGGCCGATCACCGAGGCCATGCCGATGGCGAAACCGCCGATGATGCGCCACATCGCCAGGTCCCACAGCGCGAAGGGCAGCGCGGAGCCGACGGCGCTGACGGTGAAGAGGACCGCCGCGATCTGCATGCAGCGGATACGGCCGATGCGGTCGGCGATCCGGCCCGCCGTCGCGGCGCCGATGGCACAGCCGATCAGGGCGACGGCGATGACCTGGGCCAGTACCGCGGAGCCGACGTCGTAGCGGTCCCGGATGGCCTCGACGGCACCGTTGATCACGGAACTGTCGTAACCGAACAGGAAACCGCCCATCGCAGCCGCCGCCGCGATGAAGATGACGTGCCCGAGATGATCGGGATGAGCCGTCCTGGCTCCTGGACTGGGTGCCTGCGATGTGCTGGCCACGTGTACTCCTCGGGCTACCGGCAACGCTGCCGGGTCACGTATGGGCGAACTCTCGTCCGTAAAGACCGTCTTTACCCGACCGATGTGACACATATATCCCGTTTCAGGCGGAAGTACGCTCCAACTCCGCTCCATGCCTCGGCACTCCATGCCTCGGCAGCGGCTCAGCGCCAGTAGTCGCCCAGTCGGTCGGTGCGGGACAGTTCACGCTGCTCCCGCGGGGTCAACGGGCGTGGGACCGCGGCCGCTTCGACGGCCTTGACCGCGCCCTCGCCCAGTACTCCCCCGGCGCGCAGTTCCTCAAGGAGCCGGGACAGGGCGTCGGTGTGCGCCGCGACCTGTTCCAGGGCCCGGTCCAGCCGCGGCCGGGCTGCGAGGTCCAGCGCGGAGGGTGGCGCTTCGGGGCTGCCCTCGTCGCCGACGAGTTCCAGGAGGTGGCGCCGGCCCCCCTCCTCGGCCCGCTGCCACACGCAGCGTCCGAAGCGCATGCGCACCGGTGTGTCGCTGATGCCCCGGCGTGTGACGTCGTACCAGGCACCGGGCCTCCTGAGGAGTTCCTCCAGGTGCTCGTCGTCCTCGCCGTTCAGCTCCGCGACGACCGTCACCGTGATGGTGTCCTCGTCGGCCCGTTCCCTGTACATGCCCGGGACGATGCGCAATCCCTCGACGTCGAGAGCTTCGGCATACAGGATTTCGACCTCCTGAATCTCGATCCGGTAGACGTAGATCTCGGGCCGGCGGCCCTGGGAGGACGCGGTCCAGCCCTCCGAGACGCGCCAGGCCGCGTCGCTTCCTTGCAGGTGGTCTCCGTCCGGCGTGGCAGCCGCCTTGAGTTCGGCGTCCAGTTCCTGGTGCCGCTCGTCGGGTACGTGCAGTTGCAGGGCGTACCGGCGCAGGAGCCGACCGCTGTGGGCGGAGGTGACGGGAGGCAGTTCGGCGGCCGTGATCTCGCGGAACGCGCCGAGCAGCGTGAGGTTGAGGGTCGTCATCAGCGGTTCTCTCTCGTGCCGTTCGTGTCGTCGGGGTCAGGAGGTGCTGTCCGGCGCGGGCCGGCCGGCGAACCATTCCCGGTAGGTGGTTCGCGCGATGAAGGCGTCGGGGCCCGGCAGCAGGTCCCGGAGCCGCGCGCCGTAGAAGGGGCTGCGGACGTCAGTACGGACCTGCCGGTACTCCGCCTCCGTCAGCAGGGCCGTGCGCACGAACGCGTCCAGCCGGAACTGCTCGGGACCCGCGATCTCACGGACTCCGTTCAGAGGCCGTGTCACGGCGGTGTGCGCCAGCAGCGTCGCCACGTCGGTGAGGGAGACCGGTCGCACCTCGGCGGGTGGAACCCACACGATCCAGTCCTCGGTGGCCGCCGTCGCGATGTCCTCCGCCGCGTCGAAGGTCTGTGTGGCGCGAAGGATGGAGTAGGGGATCCCGGACCGCCGCACCATGGCCTCCCGGTTCCTCAGCGCCCGAAAGACACCCTCACTGCCGATGCGGTCCACGCCGACGACGGAGAGGCACACATGGTGACGGACGCCGGCGGCGGCTCCGGCCCTGAGGATTTCACCGGTGGATCGGGCCCAGGAGTCCACGAGGGCCGCCTCGTCCACGACCAGACCGTGATCCTCCGAGAGGGTGCCTATGTCGGCGGACGGCTGATGGGCGAGGTCGACGACCACGGAACAGCCCCGCAGTGCCTCCGCGACCTCGTCGCAGGTGAGGGCGTGCGGGCCGTCAGGGGCCTGGACGAGAGCGACCTCGTGTCCGTGGTCCCTGACCCAGAGCGCGGTCTCCACGCCCATGAGGCCTTCACCGTCGACCACCACGACCTTCATACGAGTGACCCTCCTGGCCTTGTGCCACCGACCGGACCGTGCGAGCAGCCGCGGGACGGTGTCGGTGCGTCCGCCGGCGATCGGCTGAGCGTTTGACCGGACGGGCGGCCGATGTGTGACACGGAATACGCCCCGGTCGGCGATGACTCACACTGAGTGGGACGACATCACGATGGGAAGGAACCAGTGTCAATGGTGGACTCGACCAGCGCGGCCGGTACGTCGCACGACACCGTGCGGATCCAGGAAGGCGGGGCGGGCTCCCCAGCCATGGGGTCCGTGTTCGCCAACTTCCGCCAGTACCTCATGGGATGGGGCGCCTCGGACCGCCCGGACCTCGGTGTCGACCGGTTTCGCAGCGGTCTGGCGGCCCCGCAGTTCAACGGCGTGGTGCGCGTACGGTCCGCGGCCGGGACGGACGTGGCGGCCGTCCGCAGGGAGCTGGCGGGGGTTCCCTGCTGGTGGTGGGTGGGACCGGACAGTCCCGAGGACACGCCGGATGTCCTGCGGCACCACGGTGGACGGCAGCTCACGGTCATGCCGGTGATGGTGAGGCCCCTCGGCGACCCGGTCGCCGGGAACGACCGGCCGGACGACGCACGTGTCCGGTCCGGCCTGCGCGTGGAGCCGGTGCGGGACGGCAGGCGGCTGCGGGAACTCGTACGGACGTACCGGACGTCCATGGGTATCGGCCCGGGGCCGGAGGCCGGAATGGTACGCGCCGAGTCGCAGCGTGGGGACAACGCGGACGTCGTCCGGCTGGCCGCGGTGCTGGACGGCCGGGTGGTCGGGACGACCGTCCTGATCACCGCGCATTCCGTGGCCGGGATCTTTCTCGTGCACGTGGCCGAGGAGCTTCGTCGACAGGGGATCGCGACTGCGTTGACGGCCGCCGCGCTCCGGGTGGGGCGGGAGCGCGGGATGCGCGTCGCCGCGCTCGTGGCCAGCCCCGCCGGAGAACCGTTGTACCGGCGGTTCGGCTTTGCTTCGGTGTACCGGTACCGCCTCTTCGACTTCCCGGCGTGAAGGTGAGCCCTCTCGTCCGTGCGGCTGACGACGACGTCGAGCCCGTGGACTGGGAACGCGGTGCCGGCCAGTGCCCTGAGCCCACCGGACCGGCCGCTCGTCAGATGAGTTCCAGCCCGCCGTCGACGGTGATCACCTGACCGGTCGCATGGCGTCCGGCCGGGTCCGCCATGCGCAGGATCCAGTGAGCCACCTCGTCCGCGTGCGCGATGTGGTGGGTCGGGATGCGGTCGCGCTCATAGGCGTACATGTCGTTGGCCGCCTCCGGTGTCAGACCGGCGTGCAGCATGACGTCGGTGCGGGTGGGGCCGGGAGCGACCGAGTTGACCCGGACACCTTCGTCGGCCAGTTCCAGTGCCCAGCTCCGCGTCATCTGCTCGATGGCGGCCTTGGTGGCCGAGTAGTGCGCGCCCCCCGCCATCGGGCGGTGCCCGTAGGTGCTGGAGAGGTTGATGATCGACCCCGAGGTCCGGCGCAGGTGCGGCAGGGCTTCGCGAGCCAGCAGACTCGGCGCGACGACGTTGAGCGCCAGCAGATCGACGATCGTCTGCTTGTCGGCCTCCGCCAGCGGCATGACCGCCGTCGCACCGGCGTTGTTGATGAGGTGGTCGAGTCGTCCCCACCGCTCCACGGCGGCGCCCACCACCGTGGCGGGCGCATCGTCGCCGCAGATGTCGATGGCCAGGACGTCGATGTTGGCGTGGGCCGCGGCGGTCTCCTTCAGGAGCGCCTCACGGCGGCCCACTCCGAGGACGTGCGCACCCGACTCGGCGAAGGCCACGGCGGTGGCTCGGCCGATGCCGGTTCCGGCGCCGGTGACGATCACAACGCGACCGGAGAACGTCTCATGGGAGTGATTCGGGGACATCAAGGCTCCTTGTTCGATGTTCGTTGTACATAAAACACTATGTGACAGCGTTGATGAGGTAGTCAAATGAGGAGGCATCGGCGGTCGGACGCGCGGAGGTTGCCATGACGCGATCGGCATCCCAGCCAGTGGCAATCATGCGCATGTCAATTACAAGGTGTGATTCGAACGGCTCCCGTTGGCAGGGAGTGCTCTACGCGGTCACCTCTGCTCGTCCCGCTCGGTCACGTGTCCTCCGACGTGGTCGATGTCGGCCGCGGACAGCAGCGCCGGCAGCAGGCCGGGGAAGCGGGTCTCCAGGGCGTCACCTCGCAGCTTCACGAAGCAGCGCGTGCCCTCCTGGCGAGTCTGCGTCACGCCCGCCTCACGCAGCATCTTGAGGTGATGGCTGAGCGTGGACTTGGCGACGGGAGCACTGAACTGCCCCCACCCTCTCTCGGCGCCGTCGGACAGGATCCGGACGATTCCCAGCCGCGTCGGATCGCTGAGCACCCCGAGGAGGCGGGGCAGGGAGATCTCAGTGTCCGCGGGTGACGCGTGGTGGTCCGGCATACGGCCATGCTACCGAACGTTCGACTCCTGTCGAACATGGGTGCCCGCACCGTCGTTCTCCCCTCCACACAGGTAGCGGAGCAGCTCCTTGTCCGTCTCCTCGACGTGGAGCTGGCGCACGACCTCCTCGACCGCCTGGCTCAGCAGGGGAGATCCCAGCCGCAGCACGTCGTGCGCGACGGCGGTGAGTTCGATCTCGATGCTCCGGCGGTCGTTGGACGCCGTGTGCGTGGTAATCAGGCCGCGTTCCTGCAAGCGTGTGACCAGGCGGCTGGTGGCGGACTGGCTCAGTCCCGTCCCGTTGGCCAGGTCACTCAGATAGAGCAGTCCCGTACCGGCCGCCACTCCCTCGCTCAACGTGCGAAGGGCGTAGAACTCGCTCACACCCAGGCCCAGCTGCCGGTGCAGGTGTCGCTCCATACGGGCTTCGATCCGGCGGTGGACCCGGGTCAGCCTGTTCCACTGTGTGATCAGCCTGGCGTCGTCGCTCATGGATGGTGGCCTCCCTGCTGTCCCCGGCGTCCGACTGCTCGGTGCCGGGCCGGTCTCCCGGCGCGAGGGCACGGCAGGTGAGCCGCACCCGCTTGCCCGCACAAGGGGAGACAGGACAGAGGCCGCGGATGTGACAGCAGGGGTCGCACGGGATCCGGTGGCGCCGTCTCGCCCGCCCCGGCCGGAGCGAGCCCCGCCCGCCGCTCGCCGTCACGCGGCCTGACGGGCCGGGACGTGCGCCGGGCGGGCCGGTCTGCGGGACGGCGGCGCCGTGCGGCGCACCCGCTCCTCGGGGATGAGCAGTCGTACGAGACCGTCGAGGTCGCCGGTGTCGGCGGCGGTCCGGAACGCGGTGACGAGACGACGGTGCGACTCGGTGGGGATCGGCCGCTCGCGCTCGCTGTCGAGACGGGCCTGGGCGCGGTGGACCACCACGCGTGCGTTCGGGGCGCTGATCCGCAGCAGCTTCGCGAGCTCCGTATAGGTGTAGTCGAAACCCTTGCGCAGCACATAGGCGGCCAGCCGGTCCGGCGTCAGCCTGGCCATGAGGAGGGCCAGGGCCGACTCGATCGCCGCGGTCCGCTCGGCGCGGAGCATGGGGTCGTCGGACGAGGCAAGGTCACCGAGGCCGGCGAAACGCGGTTCGGACGGCATCTCGTGCCGGCGCCGCCCCGACTGGATGACGTTGATGGCCAGGCGAGTCGTGGTCGTGGTCAGAAACGCGACCGGGTTCTTGACCTCCGCGCGGTCGGTCAGCTGCCAGCGCACCCACGCCTCCTGGACCACGTCCTCGGCCCCCGCGGCATCCCCGACGATCCGGTAGGCGATACGGAACAGTCGGTTGCGTTGGTCCAGGAAAACGTGGAGGGCGGTGTCCAGGTCGCCCTCGGCAGGCCGGGCGGCCAGGGTGCCGACCGGCGTGGTGGTCTCCGGACTGGGCGCGGACATCGGGACTCCTTCGGGTGAACGGCCGCCCCTTCAGGGGCGATGGGTCCACCCTCCGTCCGGGGCACCCCCCGTCGCGCCCTTGTTGTCCGTAGTCGAGTCCGTGGGGCCCCGGGGGCCAGGGCCTACGGACTCAGCCGGCACGCACCAAGCCCTCGTCGTCGCGGGGCGGGGTGCTCGCCAGGGCCCCGGGCAGCGCGCGGCGGGAATTGATCCCGAGCTTCGTGTACACCTTCCGCAGGTGCCACTCCACGGTGTGCGGGCTGATGAACAGCTCCGCGCCGATCTTCGCGTTCGTCATGCCGTCGGCGGCGAGCGTGGCCACCTGCGACTCCTGGGGGGTGAGCGCGCTGGTCACCGCGGCCTCCCGCACCCTGACGTGCTCCCCGGTGGCGAGCAGCTCGCGGCGGGCCCGCTCCGCGAAGGCCCGCGCCCGCATGCCGTCGAACATCTCGTGTGCCTTACGCAGGTGCTCGCGGGCCAGCGATCGCTGGTGGGTACGGCGCAGCCACTCGCCGTACAGCAGGTGACTGCGGGCCACCTCCACGGTGACGCCGCCGCGCTCGAACTCCACGATCGCCGTACGGTACAGGCGGTCGGCCTCGTCGCCGTCGGCGAGAAGGGCCTGACTACGCGCACCGGCGCCGCGGGCCCAGCCGGAGTCGGTCGCGCGGGTGAGATCCATGAGGCGCTCCAGCGAGGCCCTGGCCTGGTCCGGCTCACCGCACCGGATGGCGGCCTCGACGTGCTCGACCAAGGACAGACCGACGAAGTTGAACCCGTCGTGCTCGATGGCGGTGCGCGCGGCCTCCAGGGCCTCCTCGTACCGTGCCAGACCGTTGTACAGCACTCCCTGGATGTAGCCCATGGCGCCCAGCAGGGACACCTCGCCCCGCTGATCGGCCCGCTGCCTGGCCTCCTCGATGATTCCGGAGGCGACGTCCGCCTCGCCCCGCCAGGCGGCCAGGACCAGCGTCGCGTACTTGTGCGGCGCGTGTCCGGTGGCGGCGGCCAGGGCGTCGGCCTCGTCGATCATCCTGGCCGCCTCGGCGAAGTCGCCGTAGTGGATGTGCACTCCACCGGCGTAGATGAGGGCCGGCGGCAGTGCGCCGAGGGCGCCGATGTCACGGGCCAGGCGCACCGCGCGATTGGACAAGGTGTCCCACGCGTGCAGGTCCCAGGCGCAGTGGATGAACGCTTCCAGTGCCACTGGTACGAGCAGGAGCCAGCGCACGGTGGCCTCCCGTGTGCGCAGTTCTTCGGTGGCCAGCAGTTCCAGGGCGCCCCGCAGCGCCGGCACACCGGTCTCGTAACCGTCCGTCAGGAGCGCGGCCACACCGTCCAGGAGCAGGTCGGCGGCGCCGGAGCCGGAAGGGGGTGCGCCGGACGCACGGGCGGCGACAGCGGCGGCGCGCGCCCCGGCGGGGCCGTGTACGCGGCCCGCGAAGATGGTGGCGCCGATCGCCTCCAGGTACGTCTCCCGGGCCAGCGGCGAACCGGCGGCGGTGAACTGCGCGGCCGCGTCGAGGAGCAGGGGCGCCGCCTCGTCGCTGCGGCTGCGGGCGAAGAGGATCCTGGCCCGCAGCCGTGCCAGGCGAGCGCGGTCCAGCGGGCTCAGGGGGCACAGTTCGGCCACTGTGGCGAGCTCCGTGGCCCGGTCGGGCGCCGCGGCCGAGAAGTGTGCCTCCGCTGCCGCCAGGGCGCGGCGTCCACGTGGCCGGCGGTCCGGTGTCACCTCGGCCGCGCGCTCCAGCAGTACCGCCTCGGCCGCGATTCCGCCGCGCTGCCGGGCCCGGTCAGCCGCGCGTTCCAGTCCCGCGGCGACCTCCTCGTCCGGTCCGTCCGCGGCCTGGGCGGCGTGCCAGGCGCGCCGGTCGGGGTCCAGGACCGGGTCCGTGGCGGCGGCCAGGGCCCGGTGCACCGATCGGCGTGCTTCGGGTGCGGCTTGGTGGTAGGCCGCTGAACGGACCAGTGGGTGCCGGAACCGGATGGACTCGCCCAGTTCGATCAGACCGGCGACCTTGGCCGGAGCGGCGAAGGGGGTGATCTTGAGTATGGCGGCCGCCCGGGCGAGCAGCCCGGCGTCACCGACCGGTTCCGACGCGGCGATCAGCAGCAGCGTCCGCGTCGCCTCCGGCAGCGACCCGAGCCGCTGGGCGAAGTCCCGCTCGATCCGGTTCGCGACCGGGCCCTGGACGATCGGGTGACCGGACGAGTCCAGGCCGTAGGCCAGTTCGGCGGCACTGCGGCCTCGGGAGAACTCCAGCAGAGCGAGCGGATTGCCGTGCATCTCGGCCACGAACCGGTCCCGGATCCGCTTCTCCAGTCGCCCGCCGACGGCGGTTTCCAGGAGTTCCCCCGCGGCGGTGGCGTCGAGGCCGCCGATGCGCAGGGGCGGCAGACCGGTCAGTGCCTCCTGTCCTTCGGGGTCGCGCACCGCGAACACCATCGCGACCGCCTCGGCGAGCAGTCTCCTCGCGACGAACTCCAACGTCTGCAGGGAGACCTGGTCCAGCCACTGAGCGTCGTCGATCAGGACGAGCACCGGTCGCGCCTCCGAGGCCCGGGTGAGGAGCGTGAGCACGGCGAGACCGACCAGGAACCGGTCGGGCGGATCACCTGCTGCCATGCCGAACGCCACGCGCAGGGCTTCCCGTTGGGGTGCCGGCAGGTCGTGCAGCTCGTCGAGGAACGGCGCGCACAGTTGGTGCAGGCTCGCGTAGGGCAGTTCCATGTCCGCCTCGATGCCCTGCGCGCGCGTCACCTTCGTCCATGACGCCTGCGCGGCCAGGTACCGCAGGAGCACCGTCTTCCCGATGCCCGCTTCGCCGCGGATCACCAGCACGCGGGACCCACCTTCGCGCAGGCCTGCCAGGAGATCGTCGAGTGCCTCGCACTCGCGGTGCCGGCCGACCAGGTCCGGAAGCGGGCTGGCGATCATGCGCGTGGCTCCTCATGTGCTCCGGGGACGGCGAACTCCCGCATCGAATGCCGGGGAACAATCCCTTTCACGATACCCGGAGCACAGAGCACACCTTGTGTCTACACCTTGTGACACACTCCACATGTGAGATGGTGCCAAGGTTGTCACACAGGACCCCGCAAGCCGGTCCGTCCTCTCGTACGACCGAGGCGGCGAGGGTCTAGCCTCGGCCACCGCGCCGGGCGGCCGGCGTGTCCGGGAGGTGCCGGGACGCCCATCCGGCCAACTCGCTGAGGATGGGCATCAGAGCCGTCCCGTCCTCAGTGAGGCGGTAGCGCACCGTGACGGGCGGGCCGGGTTCCACCTCGCGATGCGCGAGACCGGCGGCGGACAGCTCGGAAAGCCGTTCCGAGAGGACCGAGTCACTGATGCCCTCCACCGCGCGCCGCAACTCGGCGAAGCCCAGGGGTCCGTGTTGGAGGGTGGCCAGGATGACGCCGTTCCACCGCTTGCCGAGAAAGCCGAACGCCTTGGTCAGCGCACCGTCACAAGCCGCCGGATGGTGCTGCCGCGCCTCCACGCCGTCCGCGTCGGCCGGTCGAGTGCCCTTCGCCTTCTCCATGCCCCCAGGGTAACCGGGTGCTACTCTGCCGAAGGTCGCTCTGTTTTTCCTAGCGACCTGGCTTATCGTAGCTACTCTCCCTTAACGAGCACCGAGCCAGGAGCATCCCCATGCTCACCAGCATCTGGGAGCTCGCCCGCTGGGCACCGACCGCCGCGAACACCCAGCCGCTGCGCGTCCTGTACGTCCGTACGGCCGAGGGCAAGGAGCGTCTGCTGCCGCACCTCGACGAAGGAAACCGGCCGAAGTCGGCCTCGGCGCCCGTCGTCGCGGTCCTCGCCGTGGACCACCGCTTCCACGAGCACCTCCCGCACGTCCTGCCCGTCCGCCCGGAGATGAAGGACTTCTTCGAGGGCGAGCCCGCCCGGCGTGAGGCCATCACCTCGTTCAACGGACCGCTTCAGGCCGGATACTTCATCCTCGCCGTCCGCGCCCTCGGCCTGGCCGCGGGTCCGATGGCGGGCTTCGACCCGGCCGGGATCGACAAGGAGTTCTTCGCCGACGGTGACTGGCACTCGATCCTGGTCGTCAACATCGGCCACCCGGCCGTACCTCCGGCGTTCGACCGCATGCCGCGGCTGGCCCACGAGCACGCCCTCGACTGGGCCTGATCCCCGGCAGACGCGAGAGCCGCACCGTCACAGGACCGGCAGGAGGGACAGCAGCCGGAGGTTGGTGTGGCTCTCCGTGCCGGGTGTCGCGGTGTAGACCACGAGCCGCTGGCCGTGGTCGGGATCGATCAGCGTCTGGCAGTGCAGTTCGAGTGTCCCGACCTGTGGGTGCACGAAGCGCTTGGCGGCGCAGTACGGTCCCAGCACGGGGCGTTGCCGCCACAGGCCCGCGAACTCGGGACTCTCCCGGTTCAGCGCGTCCACGAGCGCGGCGGCGCCGGAGTCGCCCCCGTCGCGGGAGTAGGCGCTGTGGAGGTCGGCCACCATGAGACGGCTCTGCTCGGCGTGATCGCTCTCGGGGTGGACCAGACGGGCGGCAGGGTCGGTGAACCAGCGGTAGTGGGCACTGCGGGCCAGTCCCGTGTGGGCCGTCTGGTCACCCAGCAGGGCCAGCGCGGGACGTGTCTGGCTCAGTGTCTCGCCCAGGTGGTTCATCACCTGGGCGGGAGTGTCCTCCAGCCGGTCCAGGATGCGCATCATCCCGGGGGCGACGTGATCGCCGCGTCGCACCCGGCTCGGCAGGGCGTGACCGGCGAGTTGGAAGAGGAGATCGCGTTCCTCCAGTGACAGGCGCAGGCCGCGGGCCATCGCCGTGAGCATCTGCTCCGAGGGGTGCGGGCCTCGCGGCTGCTCCAGCCGGCCGTAGTAGTCGACCGACATGTCGCACAGCGCCGCGACCTCCTCCCGGCGCAGCCCTCCGGTACGCCTGCGGCGGCCGCGGGGCAACCCGACGTCCTCGGGCTGGAGGGCCTCGCGGCGTGCTCGCAGGAAAGCGGCCAGCGCCGCGCGGTCTGCCATGGTCGTCCTCTCGCACGGGGCCGTGCCGCCCCGTCGGGGTGTTCTGCCGGGGCGGCACGGTGGATCAATGAGGTGAACGTGGTATCCGGGGCGTGCCATTCCCTGCGAACAGTGTGTTGCGCCCGGACACGTTGGTGCGGTGCGTCAGCGTGTGATCGCCTTGGTCTCCAGGAACTCCTCGAGGCCCGCACGGCCCATCTCCCGGCCGTTGCCGGACTGTTTGTAGCCGCCGAAGGGTGCCTGGAAGTTGTGCGGGCCGCCGTTGACGTCGACCTGGCCGACACGCAGGCGCATGGCGATCGCCATGGCCTGGTCCTCTGCTCCGGTCACCGCGGCGTTGAGCCCGTAGACCGTGCCGTTGGCGATCTCTACGGCGTGATTTTCGTCGGTGTAAGGGATGACGACGAGGACGGGGCCGAAGATCTCCTCCTGGGCGATGACCGACTCGGGTGCGACGTCGGAGAAGATCGTGGGCCTGACGTAGGCGCCGGTCTCGAATCCCTCGGGTCGGCCGGGGCCGCCCGTCACGAGGGTGGCGCCGTCGGCGATGCCGCGGCGGATGTAGTCGTCGACGCGTCGGCGCTGGGTCTCCGAGGCCAGGGGTCCGATCCGCGTGGCCTCGTCGGCGGGGTCACCGACCACGTACTCCTGGGCAGCGGTCCGGAGCCTGTCGACCACGGCCGTCTGAAGGTCCTCGGGCACGAGCATGCGTACGTAGGCACCGCAGGCCTGGCCGGCGTTGGACCAGGCGAAGGCGAGTCCGCGGGTGACGGCGGAGTCGAGGTCGGCCCCGGGAAGGATGATGTGGGCCGCCTTGCCCCCCAGTTCGAGTGCGACCCGCTTCACCGTAGCGGAGGCGGCGCTGGAGACGCTCTTGCCGGCACGGGTGGATCCGGTGAAGGAGATCATGTCGATCCTCGGATGGCGGGACAGGGCCTCACCGACGACCGGGCCGGTCCCCTGCACCACGTTGAACACACCGTTCGGCAGCCCGGCCTCCGTGGCGATCTCCGCGAACATCCGGGCGCTGAGGGGTGACATCTCCGAGGGCTTGAGGACGACACTGTTGCCCGCCAGCATCGCCGGGACCACCTTCGTCACCAACTGCTGCAGCGGGAAGTTCCACGGGGTGATGGCGCCCACCACTCCGATGGGCTCGCGGACGACGAGCGAGTTCTCGACCGTCTCGCTCCACTCGAACCGCTCGGCCGCGGCGATCGCGGCCATAGTGGACGCGACCGGGAATCCGACCTGCGCCTGCCGGGAGAAGGCGATGGGGGCGCCCATCTCCAGGGTGATGGTGGCCGCCAGTTCCTCGCTCCGTTTCCGAAGGCCCTCGGCCAGGCGTCGCATGACGTCCGCACGGTACCGCGGGGGCGTCGAGGACCACCCGGGGAAGGCGGCGACCGCGGCGTCGACTGCCGCGTCCACGTCGTCGGCGGTGGCCTCGTGGAGGTGGGCGATGACCGATTCGTCGGCGGGGTTCACCACGTCGATCAACGGTCCGGAACCGGTGACGGCACGGCCGTCGATCCAGTGGGAGGGAGTCGGAAAGGGCATCCTGGGGCTGTCGTTCATGTCGCCCAGCGAACACCGCGCGGTGCGGGACATCCATGCCCTCCCGGGCCCATGATCGGGGTCACAGGACCGTGCGCGCGTGGCACTGCCCCGGGACGACGCGGCTGCGGCGCCGGGCGCCGCCCTCCGCTCCCGGACCTCACCACGAGGGCGCGGCCGACCGGTCGCCGGGGCCGTCCAGACGCGTTTGCCCGAGGGCGTCCAGCGTGATCCTGCGGATCTCCAGGTCCTGGGCCGTGACGGACCCGCCGCCCCGCGCCCGCGTCTCCCGAGCACTGTTGGCGCGCGCCAGGGCGACGCGCACCGCTCGGGAGACGTCACCCGCCTCGCCCACCACGTAGTACATCCAGACCACGTGGGAAGAGGTGGATCGGAAGGGCACGCCGATCAGCCACTTGTCGGGCTGTGCGCACCCGTGGGCCCCTGTCTCCGTGGTGTCCCAAGGGCTGGAACGGTCCATCGCGGTCAGCATGTGAGGTCGTCTCCTCTCGGCTCGCGATGCCGGGCCGGACGGGGCCGGCACCGGAACACCGGCGCGAGCGGGCTGGAAAGCGTTCTGCTCTCTTGATGAGACGGCTCTGCGTTCTGTGACAGCCGCCGAAGACGGCCGCGGCAGCCGCCTCCTGCCCCGGCCGCACGCCGTGTTGTTATGCTCACCGCGTGTGGGGGGCTGCGTGAGCGGGGACGGTTCGGAGCGGCTGCGTGGCCGGGGCCGTGAGTACGAGGTGCTGGACGGGCTGGTCTCGGAGGTGGAGGCAGGTCGCAGCGCGGTACTGGTTCTGCGCGGCGATGCCGGCATCGGAAAGTCCGCCCTCCTGGATCATCTCGCGGCACGCGTCACCACGCACCGGGTCGCCCGGGGAGCGGGCGCCGAGTCGGAGATGGAGCTTCCGTTCGCGGGACTGCACCAGTTGTGCGCGCCCTTCCTCGGGCACGCCGGCTCCCTCCCGCCGCCGCAGGCGAAAGCGCTGGCCACGGCGTTCGGGATGAGCGCGGGGCCGCCCCCGGACAGGTTCCTGGTCGGTCTGGCCGTGCTCGGGCTGCTGACCGACGTGGCCGCCCGGCGACCGCTGTTCTGCCTCGTGGACGACGCCCAGTGGCTCGACCGGGTCTCCGCACAGACGCTGGCGTTCGTGGCGCGAAGGATGCTCGCCGAACCGCTGGCTCTGGTCTTCGCCACCCGTGAGCAGCGGGGGCGCGACGACCTGGCCGGCCTGCCCGAACTGACGCTGCGCGGGCTGGACGACGCCGACGCCCGCGCACTGCTGGACGCGAGCGCCGAAGGTCCGATGGACGAGCGGATCCGCGACCGCGTCCTCGCCGAGGCCCGCGGCAACCCCCTGGCGCTGCTGGAACTCCCCCACGGCCGCGTCGACGCGGAAGCGGTCGAGGGATCCGCTCCGCACAGTCCCGGAAGGGTGACCAGCCGTATCGAGCGGAGCTACCTCGCGCGGGTCCGCTCGCTCCCGGAGCCGACGCAGCGCCTGCTGCTGGCGGCCGCCGCCGAGCCGGTCGGTGACGTGTCGCTGCTCCGCAACGCCGTCGAGCGACTGGGCGTCGACCCGGACGCGGCGGAGCCGGCGGTGACGGCGGGGCTGCTCGACGTCGGCGCGCTGGTGCGTTTCCGGCATCCGCTGGTGCGCTCCGCGATCTACCGGTCGGCCGGGCTGGCGGAGCTGCGGGAGGTGCACCGCGTGCTGGCCGAAGCTACGGATCCGCACCTCGATCCCGACCGCCGTGCCTGGCACCTCGCGAGGGCCACGGTCCGGCCGGACGAGGACATCGCCGCGGAGCTGGAGGCGTCGGCCGGACGGGCGCGGGCGCGGGGCGGCACCGCCGCGGCGGCCGCGTTCCTCGCCCACGCGGCCGTACTGACGCCGCACCCGCGGCGCAAGGCGACGCGTGCCCTCGCCGCGGCTCAGGCGAAGCTGCGCGCCGGTGCGCCCGCCGCGGCCCGCGACCTGCTGGAGCTGGCACGGGCCGGCACGCTCGACGAACTCGGCCGGGCCCGCGCGGATCTCGTCGAGGCCCGGATCTCCTTCGCCTCCAGCCGCGTGGACGAAGTGCTCCCCAGGCTGCTGGCCACCGCGCGACGCCTGGTCCCGCTCGACGTGGGCCTGGCCCGCGAGACGTTCCTGGACGCCCTCTCGGCGGCCATGTTCGCCGGACGCCTCACGCCGGAGGCGCTCGTAGGCGAGGTGGCCGCGGCCGCGCGCGGGACGGCCCCGCCCCGCACAGGACCGCCGCGCAACGCCGATCTGCTGCTGGACGCGCTCACCACCCGTTTCCTCGACGGGTATCGCGACGCGGTCCCCGTCTCGCGCGACGCGGTACGCGCCTTCCGCCGGGAGACCGAGCCCGACGAGGTACTGCGCTGGTCGTGGGTGGCTTCGGCACTGGCGGCCGACATGTGGGACCACGACGCCTGGACGGAACTGGTCACCCGCCATGTGCGCACCGCCCGTGCCGTCGGCGCACTGACCGAGTTGCCACTCGCGCTCAACTCGCGGGTGGTCGTCCACACGACCGCCGGTGAACTGGACGCGGCGGCGCTGCTCATCGCGGAGACCGGCCGGGTCCAGGAGGCGGTCGGAAGCGGTTTCTCGCCGTACGGCACGATGACGCTCGCAGCCTGGCAGGGGCGCGCGAGCGAAGCCGCACCGTTGATCGAGGGCGGCACGGAGGATGCCCTCGGCCGCGGGGAGGGCATCGGGGTGGCCGTCGCGAGCCGGGCGGAGGCCGTGCTCCTCAACGGCCTGGGCCGGTACGAGGAGGCGCTGGAGGCCGCCCGTCGGGCGAGCGCGCACCCGCGGGACCTGGTCGCGGCCGGCTGGGGGCTGGTGGAGGTGGTGGAGGCCGGGGCGCGCAGCGGCCGGCTCGACGTGGCCGAGGCGGCGCTGGTGCGGCTGACCCGGGACACGGACGCCGCCGCCACGGACTGGGCACTGGGCGTCCAGCAGCGCTGCCGCGCCCTGCTCAGTGACGGAACCGCGGCCGACGAGCTGTACCGGGCGGCGATCGAGCGCCTCGGCCGTACCCGGGCCGCCATGGAGACGGCCCGGGCGCGACTGCTGTACGGAGAGTGGCTGCGGCGGGAGGGCCGCCGCGCCGACGCCCGGACGCAGTTGCGGATGGCCCACGCCCTGTTCGCCCGGTTCGGCGCGCAGGCGTTCGCCGAACGCGCCCTCCGCGAACTGCGGGCCACCGGCGAGACGGTGGCCCGCCGCGACGCCGCCACCGTGGCGCTCACGCCTCAGGAGAGCCAGATCGCGCGCCTGGCCCGGGACGGGCTCACCAACTCCGAGATCGGCGCCCAGTTGTTCCTGAGCCCGCACACCGTGGAATGGCATCTGCGGAAGGTGTACGCCAAGTTGGGCATCACCTCCCGGCGCCTCCTGAGCACCGTCCTGTGAGCGGCGCCGCCCGACCCGGTGTCAGGTCGCCCGGAGGGACGCGAGGTGGGCGTCGAAGGTCCGGCGGCCGCGCAGGTACTCCCCGCGTGGCAGCAGACCGCCCGTGGTCATGGCCTTGCCGACCTTGCCCGGGAGCGTCACCGGAACCACCAGGCGGCGTCGGCCCCGCGCCCGCGCGATGCGTCGCGCCATGTCCACCATGTCCAGCTGGTCGGGCCCCGCGATCACGGGTGCCAGGCCCGCCGGCCCCCCGACCGCGTACTCGACCAGCGTCTCGGCGACGTCCTGGGCGGCGACGGGCCGGGTCAGCATCCTGGGCACCATGACCACCGGTGACGCGCCGTTCAGCAGCGGTTCCGGGAACTCGAAGAACTGGGTGGCACGCACCACCGTCCACGGCACGCCTGAGGCGCGGACCAGTTGCTCCTGGGCGCGCTTGCCGAAGTAGTACCCGAAGTCGACCTCGTCACTGCCGACGATCGACAGGGTGACCAGATGCCCGACCCCGCCGGCGCGCGCGGCGGCGATCAGGTGGCCGGTCGTCCGGGAGAAGAAGTCGACGGCGGTCTTCCTTCTCGTGGTGACGATGTTCACCACGTCGATCACCGCGTCGCTGCCGGACAGTTTCTCGGCCAGGCCCGCCCCGGTGGTGAGGTCCACGCCGTGCGAACGGGCGAGGACCACGGGTTCGTGTCCGGTGGCCCGCAACTCCGCGACCACGTACTTGCCCACCAGACCGGTTCCTCCGGCCACGGCCACCCGCATGTGCTGCCTCTTCCCGCCGACATGGTTTGTGCTCCACACCCTGGTGACAGGACACGCGCTGCGGCTGTGACATCCCCTCACCGGCCGGAGTGTCACACACGCCCGTGCCACCCGGTCACTGCGGAAGAGGGACCTGCCGGCCCTCGCCCGGTCCCCGTACCTCGGCCGAGAGGAAGACCCATGATCACGCGCATCGTGACCGTCGCCGAAGGCGCACGGCTCACCCGTTCCGTCTCGATCGGCACGCACCACCTGACCGCCGACGAGCCCGAGCCCGTCGGCGCCGACGAGGGCCCCACCCCGGGCGAGCTGCTGCTGGCCGCCCTGGGGTCCTGCACCTCCATGGCCGTGCGGGCTCTGGCGGACCGTCACGACTGGCCACTGGAGCGGATCGACGTGGCCGTACGGTTCGGTGAGCAGGGTGACATCGTCAAGAACGTCGGGCTGAGCGGCGACCTGGAGCCCGCTCAGCGGGAGCAGTTGCTGGCGGCGGCCGGGCGCTGTCCGGTCCACCGCCTGCTGGCCCGGGAGGCGAAGATCGTCACCGTGCCCGCCCTGCTGGCGGAGCCGGAGGCGTCGCACGTCTGAGCCGGCCTTCGTCGGACGGGTCAGGGCGCGGTCGCCATCGCCTCCAGGCGCACCGAACCGATCTCCTTGCGGGAAGAGACGCCGAGTTTCACGAAGACCTTCCGCAAATGCCATTCGACCGTGTGCGGGCTGAGGAAGAGCCGCGCGCCGATCTCTGGATTGGTGAAGCCGCCCTGCACGAGCCGGGCGATCTCGACCTCCTTCGCGGTGAGGACCGCGTTCTCCGCCGTGGCGCCGACGCGCACCTTGACGCCGACGGCCTTCAACTCACGCCGGGCGCGTTCCGCGAACGCCTCGGCCCCGGCGGCGTCGAGCATCTCGTGTGCCTCGCTCAGCCGGGTTCGCGCCTGCGCCCGTCGCCGTTCCAGGCGCAGCCACTCCCCGTGCCGAAGCCGCGCGCGGGCGCTGTCCATCCGGACCCCGGCCGCGTCGAGCCGCTCGATCGCTTCGCGGTGCAGGGCGTCGGCCGTCTCTCCCTCGCTCACCAGGGCGCGCGCTGCGGCGGAGGTGCCGAGCGCCCAGGGGGTGCCGCTGACCCGGGCCATCTCCTCGATCGTGCGTACGGCCTCGGCGGCCCGCTCGGTTCGCCCGAGGCGCACGGCCGCTTCGACGAGTTCGACCCGGGACTGGAGGGACAGGCCAAGCTCCTGCGGGTTCTCACAGCCCCGCTCCGCCGCGGCGTAGGCCTCCTCGTACCTGCCGAGGCCGTTGCAGAGGACGGCGGCGGCCCATTGGGTGGCCGTCGTCACCTTGCCCTCGCCGCGCAGGAGTCGGTCCTCGGTAAGGGTCTCGATCGCCTGCCGGGTGGCCGACTCCCGCCCTCTGAAGGGCTCCAGGACGAGTGCGCCGTAGTGGGCGAAGAAGCTGCTGCCCGTGGCTTCGCCGATCGCGCTCGCCTCCACGGTCAGGGAGGCGGCGCCGCGCAGGTCACCGGCGAACACCCGGTTCGACAGGCGCAGCAGGAGGGCCGAGGGCAGTACGGCGAGCGCGCCGTTGCCGCGAGCGAGGTCGACCAGCCGCGCCGACAGCTCGGACCAGGCGGCGAAGTCCCAGGTGTTGTGCGCCATGCGGCAGGCAAAGGGCAGCCAGCCCAGGCCGTCCTCCGAAGAGAGTTCCCCCTCCCGGAACGCCGCCACGGCGTCCAGGAGGATCGGCGCGCCCACCGCGTAGCCCTCGGTCACCACCCGGGCGAGACCGGTCAGGAGGCGGGTCTCCCGGCTCTCGGTGCCGGTGTGACCCGGCGTGCTGAGCACCGCCTCGGCGACGTCTCGGACCCCTCCCGTGGCCAGTCGGCCCGCGGTCAGGGCCGCGTAGATCGCGTCCCGGTACGTCTGGTCGGCGAGTGCGGAGTCGAACGGCTGGAGCCGCTTCGCCGCTTCGAGCAGGAGCGGCAGTCCGGCGCCGGCGCTCTTGGCCGCCGACATGATCTGCCCGCGCAGCAAGGTCGCACGTCCCGCTTCGACCTCTTCCAGAGGGCTCAGCTCCGCCGCGTCGACCAGTTCACGCGCGGTGTCGAAGGCGCCCGCCTGGTACTTCGCCCGCGCCGCGGCCAGTGCTCTCGTTCCGCGGCGCACCGGATCGGGGGTCAGCGCGGTGGCTCGGTCCAGGAAGGCCGCCGCCGCGGCGACACCCCCGCGGGCGTGCGCTCGCCCGGCGGAGCCCTCCAGTTCGGCGGCGACGTTCTCGTCCGGGCCCGTCGCGGCACTGGCCAGGTGCCAGACACGGCGTTCCGGATAGAGCGTGGCGTCGATCGACTCGGCCAGGGCCGCGTGCACGCGCCGGCGCTCCTCGAACCCGGCGGCGCGGTACGCCGCGGAGCGCACCAGTGGGTGGCGGAAGCGGACCCAGGTGCCGAGGGTCATCAGACCCGACGCCTCGGCTTCGGTGGTGGCGCGGTCCACGTCGATGCCGAGGCGTTCGGCGGCACTGCGCAGCAGGGACACATCGCCGACCGGTTCGGTGGCGGCGATGAGCAGGAACTGCTGCGTCTGCGCGGAGAGGGACTCGATGCGGCGGAGAAAGCCCGCCTCGATCTGGCTGGACAGCGGACGCGTGTCCGGTACGCCGAATCCGCCGGCCATCTCGAGGAGGGTCAGGCCGCGCGGCAGCTCCACCAGGGCCAGCGGGTTGCCGCGCGTCTCGGCGACGATGCGGTCGCGTACCCGCTGGTCGAGCGGGCCGGTGACGACCGAGTCGAGGAGCCGGCGGGAATCGCGCTCGCCCAGTCCGCGTACGGCGAGCTCCGGGAGGTCGGCGAGCACCTCGCGGGCGCCGGACTCGCGGACGGCCAGGACCAGCAGGACGGGTTCGGCGAGCAGGCGTCGGGCGACGAACTCCAGCGTCTGGGCCGAGACTCGGTCCAGCCACTGTGCGTCGTCGACCAGGCACAGCAACGGCCCGTCGCCGACGGCGGCGGCGAGCAGGCTCAATGCGGCCAGGCCGACCAAAAACCGGTCGGGAGCGTCCCCGACCTGCATTCCGAATGCCGTGCGCAGGGCGTCGCGCTGCGGCTCGGGGATGCCGTCCAGGTGGGACAGCAGGGGCGCGCAGAGCTGGTGCAGCCCGGCGTAGGAGAGCTCCATCTCGGACTGCACGCCGACCGCTCTGACGACGCGGCACCCGGTGGCCCGGTCGAGCAGGTGGTTCAGCAGCTCGGTCTTGCCGATGCCCGCCTCACCGCGTACCACCAGCACGCCGCTGCGGCCCGCTCTGGCCTGTGCGAGGAGGTCGTCGAGGACCTTGCACTCGTCCTGCCGCCCGATGAGCTCGGTCCGTGCGCCGTCCCTCGCCATGGCAGCCTCCCGGCTGTCACGATACCCCGGCGTTTCACTTTCCGTAGACCTGTCTCAAACTGATTGCCAAGGCTCGCGCGCAGACGCTCGGGACCGGGGGCTCTGATGCCCTCGCCTGCGCCCTCTCTGCCTTCTGCCGCGTCCGCGTCTTCCCGGCATCGCGTTCCGACCAGAGCCCAGTGGCCGGAAGCCGCCGCTACGGATCCTGCGGTGACCTGGTACGGTGCCGGTCGATCAGGTCATCGAACCCACCACGACCGCCGTGCACACGAAGATCGCCAGGCCGATCGCGGTCATGGCTATCAGCGTGCCTCGCAGCCAGCGGCCGAACCGGAGGCGGTACGCCGCCTCGGCCGCGCCGATGCGCTCCGCGATGTGCTCGGTCACCATGCGGGCGACGTACTTCTGTTCCTCCAGATACCACCGCTCCAGGTCCATCCTCTGTCCGTGGGTCAGCCCCTCGGCCTTCGCCGTGAAGGCGGACACCCGCCGACGAGCGGCACTGAGGTGCGCCTCGCGGTACAGAAACGCCTGTATGTCGGCCAGCCCGCGAGCGGCCTGTCTGCTCGTGTTCATGAGGTACTCCCGTGTCACTCCGGTCGGGACGTGACGCGGCGCCGCGGTGGGCGCGGCGCCGGTGGGCCGCCGCCGGTCCTCCCGGGAGGGCGGCGGCCCACCCGCCGCTCAACCGGTCGCCTGCGCCGCCTCGTTGATCAGCCGGGCGACCTCGCCCGGACGCGACACGCTGACCGCGTGGGAAGCGGTGACGTGCACCACCGTGGCCTTCGCGCGCTCGGCCATGTACGTCTGTACCTGGGCCGGGATGTTGCGGTCCTCGGAAGCCACGAGGACCCAGGACGGGATGTCCCTCCACGCCGGCGCCGAGGCGCCCTCCGCGAGCGCGGCGTCGGCCACGGGCCGCTGAGTGGCCGCCATGACCGCCGTGGTCTCCTCCGGGACGTCGGCGGCGAACTGCTGGTGGAACCTGCTCTGCTCGATGTAGAGGTCAGCGGCCCGGCCGCCGCCGGGGAGCGTGACCGGCACCGGGCGGAGCGTCTCCCCCAGGGTGCTGCCCGGGAACCTGCCGGACAGGTCGACCGCGCTCTCGCCCTCGTCCGGCAGGAACGCCGCTACGAACACGAGAGCCTTGACGTGGTCGAGTCCCGTCGCGGCGTTGCTGATGACCGAGCCGCCGTAGGAGTGCCCGGCGAGGACCACGGGCCCGTCGATGGACTCCAGGAGTTGTCTGACGTACGCGCTGTCCTCGGTCAGCCCGCGCAGCGGATTGCTCGCGGCCACCACCGGATAGTCGTGCGACCGGAGCCTGGCGACCACTCCGTTCCAGCTGGACGAGTCCGCGAACGCGCCGTGCACGAGGACGATGGTCGGTTTCTGTGCGCTCATGAGAGTGGCCCTTCCGGATCAGTGGGTGCCGAGGGCCTTGCGCAGGACGTGGACCGCCTGCTCGATCGCCGCGGTGGAGGCCTGCGTTCCGCGGACCGGGTTCAGCATCATGAAGTCGTGCAGGCTGGCGTTGTAGCGGACACTCGTGGTCGGCACCCCGGCCTGGATCAGCTTGCGGGCGTACGCCTCGCCCTCGTCGCGCAGCACGTCGTTCTCGTCGACCACGACGAACGCCGGAGGCAGCCCCCGGAGGTCCTCCAGGGTGGCGCGCAACGGCGAGGCCGTGATCTGGCCCCGCTCCGCCGGATCGGGGGCGTAGGCGTTCCAGAACCACTCCATGGCCTTCGCGGTCAGGTGCGGCCCGTGCGCGAAGACGCGGTAGCTCTCCGTGTCCTGCCCGGCGTCGGTGACGGGGTAGTACAGGGACTGGTGCAGGAAGGTCACGTCGCCGCGCCGCTTGGCCATGTGGGTGAGGGCGGCGCTCATGTTGCCGCCGACGGAGTCGCCGGCGACGACCATGCGGGAGCCGTCCAGGCCCTCGTCGACGCCCTTGGTGGTGACCCACTGAGCGGTGGCGTAGGCCTGCTCGATGGCGACGGGGTACTTGGCCTCCGGGGAGCGGTCGTACTCGACGAAGACCACGGCCGCCTCCGCGCCCACGGCCAGCTCCCGCACGAGACGGTCGTGGGTCCCGGCGTTCCCGAGAATCCAGCCGCCGCCGTGCACGTAGAGGATGACGGGCAGCACGCCGGTGGTTCCGGCGGGCTTGAGGATGCGCACCCGCACGTCACCGACCTCGGCGGGCACGGTGATCCACTTCTCGTCCACGTCCGGCTTCTCCACCGGACCGGACTGGACGTCGTCGAGCAGCTTGCGGGCTCCCTCGACACCGAGTTCGTACAGCAACGGCGGCTTGGCGGTGGCGTTGGCGAAGTCCTGCGCGGCGGGCTCGAGAACGATGTCGCTCATGGTCACTCCTTGCGGTGATGAGGCTTTTGGATGCCTTTCCACCTCATGAGACCGTGTGAGGAGTCGATGTGTGACGCGTCGGGCCCGCACCAATGGTCCGGCTAGTCGGAGGCCACCCGGGTGGAGTCCACCGGCCTCGGCAGCAGGGAGCCGTCGACGTACAGGTCGACGTGCTCGTTGTAGAACGCGGTCAGTCCGGCGATGCGGTTGGCGTGGATGGTCGGGAAGTCGTACGTCCAGGCGATGTCCTCGTGGGCGCCGGTGTCGCCGTCGAACGACCAGTAGTCGCTCGTCGTTCCCTTGTAGGGGCACCGGGTCACCGTGTCGGAGTGCCGCAGCCGGGTCCAGTCGATGTTCATGGGGTCGAGGTAGTAGCGGGTCGGCAGACCGGTCTCGAACAGCTTCACGCAGCCGGAGGCTTCCGCCAGTACCACGCCGTCCACCTCGACCCGGACGGTGCTGCGCGAACGCAGCGCGTCCACGCGCGAGTACGGGCTCCGCGGATGGACGAAGACCGGCTCGTCCTCCTCGAACCAGGCGTCCAGCGCCTCCCATTCGAAGCGCACCGTGTCGCGCAGGGCTTCGGGGGAGCCCTCCCCCCAGACCCAGGCCGCTCCCGCACGGACCTCCGGGCCGACCCGCAGGGTGTGGCGGTGAGCGGGCCCGGCACCGAACTGCTCGGTGTGCTTGTCGTCGTCGAGCACGCCCTCCACCAAGTCCTCGATCGGGATGCTGAACTGCGGGTACGCCTGCCACTCCCACACGTACAGCGCGCGGCGGGTGTCGAAGGCGACACGGCCCCCGACCGTCCCCCGGATACGACGGGGAACGGGCTCGACGTGTCCGATCGGGACGATGAGGCTCGGGTGCAGGACGCTCTCGGTAGCCATGATGATCACCTTGGGTTCGCTGGAGGATGGTGCGCTCGCCGTACCCGGGGCCCGGGAGGGCGGCGCCGACTCGGGCCGACGGGCCTGGTCCACTCGTTCGATGCTATCGCCCGCCCCCGGCGACCACACCGATCGCGGCCCGCGATGCGCTCTTCTTCACACGGTGTGCCTTGAGGTGTCATGCGGAGCGGATTCCGTTGTCACAGAACGCGCGGGCGCCCGGTCAATGGTCCGTAACCGTTCCACCCTTGAGGAGATACGTCATGGACGCACGCATCAATTACTTCGGCAACGCCCTCGCGGGCAAGGTCATGAAGCACCTGAACTCGGCCGGAGCGGCGGTCCAGTCTGCTCTGCCGGTCGCCACCCAGGAGCTGGTGAAGATCCGGGCCAGCCAGATCAACGGCTGTGGCTTCTGCACGGACATGCACACCAAGGACGCCGCCGCGGCGGGCGAGGACCAGCAGCGACTGAACCTGGTCGCCGTGTGGCGCGAGGCCACGGTCTTCTCGGACGCCGAGCGCGCGGCCCTGGCGGTGACCGAGCAGGGGACCCGCATCGCGGACGCCTCCGGCGGTGTCTCGGACGAGGTGTGGGCCGAGGCCGCGAAGCACTACGACGAGGACCAGCTCGCCGCGCTGATCTCGCTGATCGCCGTCATCAACGCCTACAACCGCATCAACGTCATCAACCAGCAGCCCGCGGGCGGTTACAAGCCCGGCATGTTCGGCTGACGCGGCCTCTCCGGCCGCGCGGCGGCGCGGCCGGACGCGTGCCGTCCGTCGCCTGCTCACCCCGACCCCCGAGCAGGCGACGGACCGCTCGGGCCACGCCTCCACAGGACTCGACATGAACCCCTCCCCCGCTCCCGAGAGCATCGCTTCCCTTCGCATCGCCGGCGCGCGTGGGCGGTGGACCCTCCTGGCCACCGTCCTTGGCTCCGGCGTCGTGCTGCTCGGCTCGACGGTCACCAACATCGCGCTCCCGCGCATCGGCCAGGATTTCGACGCCGATCTCGGCGTCCTCCAGTGGACGGTGAACGCCTACATGCTGACCCTGGCGGGACTCATCCTGCTGGGCGGTTCCCTGGGCGATCGGTTCGGGCGACGTCGCGTCTTCGTCCTGGGCCTGGTGTGGTTCGCGGTCGCCTCCCTGCTGTGCTCCGTGGCGCCGGACACCACCACGCTCATCGCCGCCCGGGCCCTGCAGGGCGTGGGGGGCGCGCTGCTCACGCCCGGGTCACTGGCGATCATCGAGGCCTCCTTCCATCCGGACGACCGGCCGCGCGCGATCGGCCTGTGGTCGGGGTTCGGCGGCATCGGCGCCGCTCTGGGGCCGTTCGTGGGCGGGTGGTTGGTGGACGGGCCAGGCTGGCGCTGGACCTTCGTGCTGAGTGCCGTCCCGGCGCTGCTGTGCGTCCCCGTCGCCCTGCGCCATGTTCCGGAGTCCGTGGGCGCATCGCGCGCGGAAGCGGTTGCCAAGGCCGGCGCGATTGCCCGGCGCGGGGTCGGCTTCGACGTTCCCGGCGCCGTGCTGGGGGCCCTGGCCCTGGCGCTGGTCACCTACGCGCTGACGGAGGCGCGCGGCGGCGGGACCGTGGCCGTCGCCGCGGCCGTCGGAGGTGTCGTCGCGGGGGCCGTGTTCCTCCGCGTCGAACGACGCAGCGATGACCCCATGATGCCGTTGGCGATCTTCTCCTCCCGGCAGTTCACCGCCGTCAACGTGATCACCCTGTGCGTCTACGCGGGGACGGGCGGGTTCTTCTTCCTGACCGCGCTGCAGTTGCAGATCGCCGTCGGGTACTCGGCGTTGGCCGCCGGGGCGGCGATGCTGCCGAACACCGTGCTGATGCTGCTGTTCTCGTCCCACGCCGGGATGCTCGCCCAGCGGCTGGGGCCGCGGGCCCCGCTCACCGTCGGCCCGCTGGTGTGCGGAGCGGGGATGCTGCTGATGCTGCGGGTCGGTCCGGGTGCGTCCTACGTCCATGACATCCTCCCGGCCCTCCTGGTGATGGGCGCCGGCATGGTCGTCATGGTCGCCCCTCTGACCGTGACCCTGCTCGCCTCGGTGGACGCCTCGAACGCCGGGCTGGCGAGCGGCATCAACAACGCCGCGGCCCGGGCGGCGGGGCTGGTGTCCGTCGCGGCGCTCCCGCTGCTGGTCGGGATGGGTCCGGAGGCCTACCGGTCGGACGCGGCCTTCGATGCCTCGTTCGGCCGGGCCATGCCGCTGTGCGCGCTCCTGCTCGCCGTCGGCGCGGCGGTCGCTTTCGGCACGTTGCGGCGGTCCGCCACCGTCCCTCGTCCGGCGCACGGGCACACCCACGGCTGGCTGACGGAACCGCCGCTGGTGTCCCGCTTCGCCCATCGTCAAGCCGTCGAATGACAGCCGGCGCCGCGCGCGGCGCTTGCCGTACGAAAGGAACCAGACATGTCGTACCCGTACCCGGAGCAGAAGTACTGGGGTGAGGACGGGGAGGTCAGCGCCGTCTTCCGGCCGGCCGCCACGCCGCCGAACCTGGGTGAGAGCGGTGTCGGAAAGGACGCCACCCACCATCTGGCCACCACGGCCACCACACGGGGCGAGTTCGGGCTGTACCGGGTCGAGATGCGGCCCCGGGCGGGCGGCCCCAAAACCCATTTCCACAAGCGGATCTCGGAGTCCTTCTTCATTCTGGACGGCACCGTGCGCGTCTTCGACGGTGTGCAGTGGGTCGACGCCCGCAAAGGTGACTTCCTGCACGTCCCCCAGGGAGGGCTGCACGCCTTCCGCAACGACTCCGACGAACCGGCCGGCATGCTGCTGCTGTTCACCCCGGGCGCCCCGCGCGAGGAGTACTTCGAGCAGGTCTCCCAGCTGGGGCACGCTTCCGAGGAGGAGCGTGCAGCGTTCTTCGACCGGCACGACTCGTACTTCGTGGAGTAGGAGCAGGGGCAGGAGCGGGAGCCGTCGACCGCACGCGCGACAGGGCCCCGCATCCGTGACCTCCCGGCCTGGCCGGTGTCGCGGGTGCGGGGCCCTGTCGTACGTGCCCGACCGAGGGTCAGGCGGTGGGCCGGGGTGCGCGCAGGTGGGCGCGCTCCTTGAGTTCCTTCTCGTCGACCAGCTCCAGCATGGGCTTGCCGGGCGCGCACATCATCGTGACGACGAACTCCGTCTTCTGGTCGCTGAGCGCGTTGCCGTCCTGGTAGTGGATGGCGTCGCCGCCCGGCTCCCAGAACGTGCCGCCGGCCTCGACCACACGCTCGGGCTCACCCTCCAGCTCGAAGCGGACGGCGCCCTTGATGACGTATCCGAACGCCGGGCCGGAGTGGCGGTGCGGCGGGGTGCCGGGGTCGCCCGGCTCCCACTCGACGTGGACGGTCATCGCCGAGGCGCCCTCGGGGACGACGATCGGCGAGGCGTCCTGGATCATCTTCGCCGCACGGGTCCAGCTGGGGCCGTCCGCGTCGCCGGTTCCGTGTCCGTGGTGGGCGTGCTGTGCATTCTCCGACATCGAGTCGCACCTTCCGTGGTTCCGCCGTGACCGGGCGGCACTTCGTCCGCCGTCACGGGTCGTCTCCGGTCGTGATGACCGCTCGCCCTCCTGACCGGGGACCGAGCGGGTCTGTGACACCGCGCCGCGGCGGGGTGCGGCGGCCGCCCCCGCACGGTGTCACACGTAGGAGCCCCGACCTGTCTAGGAGAGACGGGCACGGTGGCACTGCGCATCCGCCACGATCCGCCCACGACACCCACCGGGGCCATCGGCCCCCGACGGAGGAGACGCAGATGAGAGTCGTCGTTGCAGGTGCCACCGGACTGATCGGTTCCCGGACCGTCGCACGGCTCCGGGACCACGGGGTGGAGGTCGTGCCCGTGTCGCGTGGGGAAGGAGTCGACGTCAGCACCGGCCAGGGCCTGGACCGGGCGCTGCGCGGCGCCGAGGTGATCGTGGACGTCACCGACGCGCCCTCCCGGCGGCAGCAGGCCAGCACGGCGTTCTTCACCACCGCGACGGGCAACCTCCTCCAGGCGGCGGCCGCGGCGAACGTCGAGCACTACGTCGCGCTGTCGGTGGTGGGCGCCGACCGGATCGGGTCGGGCTACTTCCGGGCCAAGGCGACGCAGGAGGACCTGGCCCGGCACACCACCGTGCCGTACTCCGTGGTGCGCGCCACGCCGTTCCACGAGTCCGTGGAGGCCGCCGCCGCGGCCGGCGCCCGGCCCGACGGCGTACATGTGCCGCCGCTGCTGCTGCGGCCCGTCTCGGCCGACGACGTCGCCGGGCTCCTCGCCCATGTCGCGGTGGGGCTGCCGGAGTTCGGGGTGGTCGAGACGGCCGGGCCCGAGGAGCTGCGGCTGGAGGACATGACGGCCGACGTACTCGCTCTCCTCGGCCGGTCCGACCCGGTGATCTCCGACGCGCGGGCCCCGTTCTTCGGTGCGGTGCTCGAGGAGCGCGCCCTGCTTCCGGGGCCGGACGCCCGGCTGGGCCACCACACGTTCACCCAGTGGCTCAAGAGCCGCTGACCCCGCCGGGCGGCGCTGCCCGGCGCCCGGATCTCCCCCTCAGACCTGTCGCCATGCGACACCCACCGTGTCCGCGGCCGGCGCCGCCGACACCCACGCCGTGACAAGAAGGCTGCCATGAGTGAACCCTCCCGGCCGACCGAGAACCCTGTGACGAGTGAGCTGGACCAGTTGCCCGACCGCGACCGCGAGGAGACCGCCGAGTGGCGGGCCTCCCTCGACGCCGTCGTGCGCAACGCGGGGCCGGAACGGGCCGTGTACCTGCTGCGACGGGTGCACGAGTTCGCCGCGAGCACGGGCATGTCCCTGCCGGGGCTGCTGCACTCGGACTACATCAACACCGTTCCCGCCGCCGCGCAGCCGGAGTTCGACGGTGACCTGGAGATGGAGTCCAGGATCACCGCGCTCAACCGGTGGAACGCTGCTGCGATGGTCACCCGCGGCGCGCCGCTCGGACTCGGCGGTCACATCTCGACCTACGCCTCGGCGGCCTGGCTCTACGAGATCGGCTTCAACCACTTCTTCCGGGGCAAGGACGGCGACGGCTCCGGCGACCAGCTCTTCGTCCAGGGACACGCTTCCCCCGGGATCTACGCCCGGGTCTTCCTGGAGGGGCGGCTGAGCGAGGACCAACTGGCCGCCTTCCGACGGGAGGCCGGCGGTCACGGCCTGCCGTCCTATCCGCACCCCCGGCGGCTGCCGTGGCTGTGGGAGTTCCCCACGGTGTCCATGGGGCTGGGCCCCATCGGCGCCGTCTACCAGGCCCACTTCAACCGCTATCTGCACGCCCGCGGCATCAAGGACACCTCCGCCTCACGAGTGTGGGCGTTCCTGGGCGACGGGGAGATGGACGAGCCGGAGTCGACGGCCGCCCTGACCCTGGCATCCCGCGAGAACCTGGACAACCTGACCTTCGTCATCAACTGCAATCTCCAGCGCCTCGACGGCCCGGTACGGTCCAACTCGAAGATCGTCCAGGAGCTGGAGGCCCGGTTCCGGGGCGCGGGCTGGAACGTGGTCAAGACGCTCTGGGGCGAGGCCTGGGACCCGCTGCTGGCCCAGGACACCACCGGCGACCTCGTCCGGCGCCTGGGCGAGGTGCCCGACGCCCAGATGCAGACGCTCGCCGCGCGGGACGCGGCCTACATACGCAAGCACTTCTTCACGGGTGACGCCCTTTCGGCGCTCTCCGCCTCCCTGAGCGACGCGCGGGTGGTCGAGCTGTTCGAGAACTCGCGGGGCGGACACGAGCCGTTGAAGGTGCACTCCGCCTACCGGGCCGCCGTGGAGCGCCGGGGCGCCCCGACGGTGGTCCTCGCCCAGACGGTGAAGGGCCACACGCTGGGCCCGGCGTTCGAGTCGCGCAACGCCAACCACCAGATGAAGAAGCTCACGATGGAGCAGTTCCGGGGCATGCGCGACCTGCTGGAGCTGCCCATCCCCGACAGCGCGCTCGCCGGTGACCAGGTGCCGTTCTGGCACCCGGGGGAGGACTCGCCCGAGGTGCGGTACCTGCGCGAGCGCCGGGCCGCGCTGGGCGGGCCCGCACCCGTGCGTCGAGTGGTCGCCAGGCCGCTGCCGGAGCCGCCCGCCAAGCCCTTCGAGGACCTGGAGAAGGGGTCCGGCCACCAGGAGATGGCCACCACGATGGCACTGGTCCGGCTGGTCAAGGACCTGATGCGCGACCCGGGGAGCGGGGCGCGCTGGGTGCCGATCGTCCCCGACGAGGCCCGCACCTTCGGCATGGAGTCGATGTTCCCCACCGCCGGCATCTACTCGCCGCAGGGCCAGACCTACGACCCGGTCGACGCTGACCAACTGCTCCACTACCTGGAGAGCACGACCGGGCAGCTGCTCATCGAGGGCATCACCGAGGCCGGTTCCGTCGCCGAGTTCGCCGCCGCCGCGACGTCGTACGCCACGCACGGCGAACCCATGATCCCCTTCTACATCTTCTACGCCATGTTCGGTTTCCAGCGGACCGGCGACCAGTTCTGGGCGCTCGGCGACCAGATGGGCCGCGGTTTCGTGGTCGGCGGCACGGCCGGGCGCACGACGATGACCGGCGAGGGCCTGCAGCACGGGGACGGCCACTCGCACCTGCTCGCCGCGACCAATCCGGCGGCCGTCAGCTACGACCCGGCGTTCGCCTACGAGATCGCGGTCATCGTCCGGGACGGTCTGCGCCGCATGTACGGCGAGCGGCCCGAGGACGTCTTCTACTACCTGACCGTGTACAACGAGCCCAAGCACCAGCCCGCCATGCCGCCGGTCCCCGGCATCGAGGAGGGCATCGTCCGGGGCATCTACCGGTTCCGGGCCGCCGAGGCACCGGCGGCCGGGCCCCGGCTCCAACTGCTCGCCTCCGGTACGGCGATCCACTGGGCCCTGCGCTCACAGGAACTGCTCGCCTCCGACTGGGGCGTGCACGCCGACGTGTGGTCGGTGACGTCCTGGACGGAACTGCGCCGGGACGCGATGCGTGCCGACGACGCCCGGATGCGGGGCGAGGAAGGCACCCCCTTCGTCACTCGGGCCCTGTCCGGGGCGCCGGGGCCGGTGCTGGCCGTCAGCGACTGGATGCGGCAGGTGCCCGACCAGATCAGCCAGTGGGTCGAGCAGGACTACTACTCCCTGGGCACCGACGGTTTCGGCCTGTCCGACACCCGTGAGGACGTGCGCCGCTACTTCCGGGTGGACGCCGAGTCGATCGTGGTGACCGCGCTGGACCGTCTGGCCCGGGTGGGGCAGGTGCCGCCGGAGACCGTCGCGCAGGCCCGAGCGCGCTACGGCCTCGACCGGTGAACCGCCCCGCCGGGCGCCCCCTACCGTCCGCGTCGCCCGACGCGGGCCCTGCACGACAGGTCCGGCGGGGCGACGCGCCCCGCCGGACCGTGAGGAGTTGAACGTCATCATGACCGTTTCCGTGACCCTGCCGGCTCTCGGCGAGTCCGTCACCGAGGGCACCGTGACCCGCTGGCTGAAGCAGGTCGGTGACCGCGTCGAGGCCGACGAGCCCTTGCTGGAGGTGTCGACCGACAAGGTGGACACCGAGATCCCCTCCCCCGCCGCCGGCGTCCTGCTGGAGATCCTCGCCGCCGAGGACGAGACCGTCGAGGTCGGTGCCGGCCTCGGCGTCATCGGCGCGCCGGACACGACCCCGGCGGCTCCGCCCGCGCCGGCGGCACCGGCACCGGCGGCCGAGTCCGGGCCCACGGCACCCGCTCCGGCACCGGCACCCGCTCCCGGTCCGGAGCCGACACCGGCTCCAGCACCCGCCCCGGCGCCGGCTGAGCCCGTCGTCCCATCTGCCGCGTCCGCCCCTCCGGCTTCCCCCGCGCCGGAGCCCGCGCCCGCGGCCCCGCAGGCCCCGGCGCCCGCGCCGGTGCCGGTGCAAACTGTACCCACGGCGCCCGCCGCCCCGGCGGCCGAGCCGTCCTCGCTCCGCGGCCGCACGGTCGCGGTGACCCGTATCCGCCGGGCCATCGGCAACAACCTCAAGAAGGCGCTGCTGGAGCAGGCGCAGCTCACTTCGACGGTCGAGGCCGACGTCACCCGGCTGATGCGCCTGCGGAACCGGGCGAAGGACGGCTTCCTGGCCCGCGAGGGCCTCAAGCTCTCCCCCATGCCCTTCTTCGTCAAGGCGGCCGCCCAGGCGCTGAAGGCACATCCGGTGGTCAACGCCCGCATCAACGAGGACGAGGGCACCATCACCTACTTCGACACCGAGAACATCGGGATCGCGGTCGACACGGAGGCCGGTCTGATGACCCCGGTCGTCAAGGCGGCCGGTGACCTCACCGTCGCCGGGATCGCCCGGGCCGTCCACGACCTCGCCGACCGGGCCCGCGGTGGTCACCTGACCCCGGACGACGTGTCGGGCGCGACCTTCACGATCTCCAACACCGGTTCGCGCGGCGCGCTGTTCGACACCGTCATCGTGCCGCCGAACCAGGCCGCGATCCTCGGCGTGGGCGCCACGGTCAGGAGGCCGGGGGTCGTGCGCGTCGGTGACGAGGACGTCATCGGCGTCCGGGACCTGGTGCACCTGTCGCTGTCGTACGACCACCGGCTGGTGGACGGGGCGGACGCGGCCCGCTACCTGACTGCGGTCAAGGGACTCCTGGAGGCGGCGGCGTTCGAGGACGACCTGTACCCCGACGCCGCTGCGTGAACGAGGAAAGCCGGTGCGGGCGATGCCCGCACCGGCTTTTCCCTTGGCGGCGGAGACCGCGGACGCGGTGTGTGAGGGTGCCCGCGCGTGTCACTGCCGGGGGACGGACGGGTGGGCCACCAGGTCGTGGACCTGGACCCGTGCGGTGACTGCGCCGCCCTCCTCCGTGCGCCGTACGGGAACGGGCGCGTGGCGCAGCATGGCGTCGATCCGCTCGTCGCCGGCCAGGAAGAGGCCGTAGAGCGTCGTCCAGCCGCCGGTCCGCGCGAGCTCGCCCAGGTGCCGGAGCAGGCGGGTCCCGAGTCCGCGGCCCTGCCAGGCGTCCTCGACCAGCAGCGCCGCCTCGACAGCGGTGTGATCCGGCATCAGGTGGCCCACGGCGACGATGCGGCCGGTGGCGCCCAGGGCCGCCAGGTGCACCGATCCGGGGCGGGACAGCAGAGTGGGCACATACGTCCGGGGGTCGGCCATCGCGCGGTGGTAGCGGCTCCACAGGGTCTGCGGGGAGCATCGGCGGTGCATCGCCACAGTGCGGGCGAGTTGGCCGGGGCCTATCGGGATGATCCGCGGTTCGCGGCGCATGAGTCCGTCCTTGGGCGGCCGGGAACCGTGCGCGACACGCACACGGCGCGGGGTCGGGAAAGGGCCGGTGGCGAACCACCGGCCCTTCGATCACCGGTGCGCTCTCAGCGCACCGAGCGGGCGGCGTCCTCGATGACGCCGGTGACCTTTCCCGGCTGCGAGACGCTGACCGCGTGGGACGACCGCACCTCCGTGGTGTGGGCACCGGCCCGCCGGGCCATGAACTCCTGGGCCGCGGCCGGGATGTTGCGGTCCTGGGTGGCGACCAGGACCCAGGAGGGAATGGTCTTCCAGGCCGGTTCGGCCGCTCCCTCGCCCAGGGCCGCCTCGGTGACCGGTCGCTGGGTGACGCTCATGAGGTCGGTCTTGTTGCGCGGCACGTCGGCCGCGAACTGATGGCGGAACTTGTCGTTCTGGATGTAGAGGTCGGTGCCGGGGGAACCGTCGGCGTTCGTCACCGGCACGGGGCGCAGCGCGTCACCGAGGGTGCTGCCGGGGAACCGTCCGGACAGGTCGACCGCGCTCTCCCCCTTCTCGGGGAGGAAGGCGGCGAGGTACACCAGCGCCCTGACGTTCTTGTTGCCGGTGGCGGCGTTGCTGATGACCGAACCGCCGTACGAGTGACCGGCGAGCACGACGGGGCCGTCGATTCCGGCCAGGACGTCCTTGAGGTAGGCGGAGTCGCCGCTCAGGGAGCGCAGCGGGTTGGCGACGGCGACGACCGGGTAACCGTCGTGCCTGAGCCTGTCGATGACGCCGTTCCAGCTGGTGGAGTCGGCGAACGCACCGTGCACCAGGACGACGGTGGGTTTGTCGCCGCGGTCGGCGGGGCTGCCCTTGCCGGCGGAGGCCGGGGCGATCGTGGTGGCGAGCAGGCCGACGGCGACGCCGGCGCCGGCCAGGACGGTCATCGTCGTGTGGGTCCGGCTTGCGCGGGAGGTGCGGTTCATGTCGCATGCCTTTCGGGCGGGATGGTGATCGGTGTGTGCGGCACGTTGTGTCGCCTTTTCACCTTTGAGACCGGAGACCCACCAAATGCGTGACATGGTGTGAAAATGGTCTCCGCCCGTCTGCGTCGCCTCGCGGTTCAGGACCTGTGCCGACCGGTGATCTCTTCGTGCTCGGTCGCCGTGGGCTTGGGAATCTGCGTGCCGGGGCCGTAGAGGAAGCCGCTGAGCCCGATGCGCAGGCGCTGTGTGCCGCGGGCCACGGGACCGTCCCCGTCGCGCGCGGGTACGGCGGCCAGGGGCCGGTGCTGCTCGTGCGAGGTCAGCGTGTGCAGCCGCGCCGGGTCGAGTGGTTCGTGTACCTCGACGTACTCGCCGTGCGGCAGGCGCTTGATGACGCCGGTCTCGCGGCCGTGCAGCACCAGGTCGCGGTCCCTGCGCTGCAGTGCCAGCGCCACGCGCTTGGTGACGACGAAGGCCAGGACCGGGACGACGAAGAGGCCGACGCGCACGGCCCAGGTCACGTCGTTGACGGACACGTGCAGGCGGGTGGCGATGATGTCGTTGGCGGCACCGATCAGGGCCACCGAGTAGACACTGAGCCAGGCCACGCCGAGGGCGGTGCGCACCGGGCGGTTGCGGGGACGGTCCAGCAGGTGATGTTCGCTGTCGTCGTCCGTCACCCAGGCCTCCAGGAACGGATAGGCCCCCATGGCCAGGAAGAGCAGCACCCCGACCAGCAGCGGCAGCAGGTTGTCCAGGGCCAGGGTGTGGCCCCAGAAGTCGATCTCCCAGCCGGGCATGACGCGCAGCAGTCCGTCGGCGACGCCCATGTACCAGTCGGGCTGGGATCCGGCGGAGACCTGGTCGGGACGGAAGGGACCGTAGTCCCAGACGGGGTTGATCTCGCCGACGGCGGCCATGAAGAAGAGCACGCCGGTCACGAGGAAGAAGTAGCCGGCGGCCTTCACGGCGTACACCTTGGCCGGAAGACCGACGACGTTGTCGCGGGTACGACCGGGTCCGGGGTACTGCGCGGGCCGGTGGCGCAGGGCCAGGACCACGTAGCCGACGACGAGGACGACGATGAGTGCGGGGATGACCAGGACGTGCAGCGTGTTGAAACGGGCGATCAGGTCGTCGCCGGGGAACTCACCGCCGAAGAGGAAGAACGACAGATAGGTCCCGACGACGGGGATCGACAGGATCGTGCCGTTCACGACCTGGAGGCCGGTGCCGGACAGCAGGTCGCCCGGCAGGTCGTAGCCGGTCAGCCCCGCGAACATCGCCAGGACGAGCACGCCGAACCCCAGCACCCAGTTCAGCTCCCGCGGCTTGCGGAACGCGCCGGTGAAGAAGAGCCGCAGCATGTGGGCGAGAACGGCGGCGACGAAGACCAGGGCCGCCCAGTGGTGGGCCTGGCGGACGAGCAGGCCGCCGCGGACGTCGAAGGAGATGTGCAGGGTCGAGTCGAAGGCCTGCGACACCAACTGTCCGCGCAAGGGGGCGTAGTCGCCCTGGTAGACGACGAGGTCGGAGGAGGGGTGGAAGTAGAAGCTCAGATAGACACCGGTGATCAGCAGGATCACGAAACTGTAGAGCGCGATCTCGCCGAGCATGAACGACCAGTGGTCGGGGAAGACCAGGCTCCGGACGGAGCGAGCGACAGGGCGGCGGCCCAGCCGGCTGTCCGCCCATCGGGCGAGCCTCTCCCCCGTGCGCTTCCGCTCCGGCTCCACCGGCCGGCTGTCGTGGCCCATCTCTTCACCCTTCGTTACTGCGTCACCCGCAGCTCACCGGCGCCGCGGTGGCGGGCTCGGCCATGGTTCGGCGGCACCGGCGCGGCGCGAGGGCTTCCGGCCGCGGTGCGGCCGTGGCGGGGGTGGGGGGCGCCCCGCGGATCGCCCGGCCGGGAAGTCCGTCCGGCACACGTGTGGCGCGACGAATCCGACTCGTCCGACACTGTGCTGTTCGATGTGATTCGCGTACTGCTGTCGTCAGCATGACCGGCGAGACGGTGCGCGTGTGACATTCGGCGGCGCCCCCGGGAGGGACAGCGACGGGACGGGCCGGCGCGGCTCCCGTCCCGGGGCCGGGCGTCATCGGGACACGATGTTCTCCAGCTCCTCGCCCGCGGCGAAACGGCTCAACTGGCGTCGGATGAGCTGTTCGAGGCGGGGCCACAGGGACGACGTGAACGCGCCGACGTGCGGCGTGATCAGCACGCCGGGTGTCTCCCGCAACGGATGCCCCGGCGGGAGCGGCTCGGGGTCGGTCACGTCGAGCGCGGCCCGCAGCCGGCCCTCGTGGGTCTCCTTGAGCAGGGCGTCGGTGTCGACCACGGCCCCGCGTGCCACGTTGACGAGCAGGGCGCCGTCCTTCATGCGGGCCAGCATGCCCGCGTCGAAGAGCTGACGGGTCTGCGGGGTGAGCGGCACGGACAGCACGACGACATCGGCGTCGGCCACGAGCCGGGGCAGGTGTGCGGCCGAGCGGACGGGCCCCCGGGGTGCGTCCCGGTCCGTGCCGGCGACACGGGTCACCGCACATCCGAAGGGCACCAGGAGTTCCTCCAGCGCGGAGCCGACGGCGCCGTAGCCGACGACGAGCACGGACCGCCCGTACAGGGACGGGAAGACCTCCGGTCGCCACGCCCCGCCGTCCTGGGCGCGGACCGACTCCGGTATGCCGCGCAGCGAGGCGAGGATGAGGGTCAGGGCGAGTTCGGCCGTGCTCGGAGCGGGGGCCGCACCCGCGTTGCACAGGGTCACCGGTCGAGGGAGCCGGTCCAGCTCCGCGCGCAGTTCGTCCGTGCCGGAACTCAGGGCCTGCACCGCACGCAGACGCGTCATGCGAAGCAGGGGTCTGCCGATGACATCGATGTCCTTGGTCAGCGGCGGGGCGTAGAAGTCCACCTCCGCCGGGTCCGACGGGAAGGCCGAACGACCGTCCCAGCGGGCGTACTCCAGGCCTGGTGGCAGGTCGGTGAGATCGGCGAACTGGGCGGGCAGCCATACCTGCGGGGTTCTCACGGTCATGACGGCGTGTTCTGCTTTCCCTCCGGGTTCCGCGAGGTCGGAACCAGAGAACTGACTGCGTGTACCACGCACTTGTGACAGTCCACCCCCGTGACAGGCATCACCTCGGGCCCTCTCGGGCCGGGCTCTCGCGGGGCACCCGCTGTCACAGGCCCCGCTCACGCGTGGTCTAGCTGGACATGCAACCCGTCATCACCGGAGCACCGGTGTCCCGACCGGACCCGGACTCCTACGCCGTCACCGCCGAGTTCTACGACATCCTTCAGGCCGACCGGGACGCGGCACGCGTCCGCGACCTGTACGGCCGGCACATCGCGCGGGCCCGTCTCGGTGTGCTGGACATCGGTGCCGGGACCGGCCGGGTCGCGCTGATGAGCCTGGCCGAGTCCGCGGTCGACGTGCACGCGGTGGAGCCCGCGCGAGCCATGCGCACGTCCCTGCTCACCCGCCTCGCCACCCTGCCCGCGCGTCAGCGCGAGCGCGTGACCGTGCACCCGTACGCCCTGGACGAGGCGGCGCTGTACGCGGCGGCGGACGTCGCCGTGTGCCACAACACGGTCGCCTGTCTCCCCCCGGCCGCGCGGGACGCGCTGTGGCCCGCGATCCACGTGGCCCTGACCCCGGGGGGCACGCTCCTCCTGGAGCCGCCGCCCGCCCTGCTGCCCTCTCGCGACGTCGTGCGCCGCCTGCCGGAGCAGCGGGTGGGCGCGCACGTGTACGGCGGACGCATGACGATGTCCGCGGCGGGACACCGCATCCGCACACGTGTCGACTACTGGGTGCGCAGCGGACGACACGTGCTGCGGGAGCACACGGAGTCGTTCTGGATGTGGCCGGCCTCGCGCACGCGGATCGTCGACGACCTGGCACGGCACGGCTTCGTCCCGCTGCCGGGGCACGACGATCCGCGTGTTCTGGCCGTGACGCGGCCGGCCCACCGGTGAAGCGGAGTACGGGGCCGGACGGACCCGTGCCACGGTGTCACAACGCGTGTAGTCGCCCGGTCTGAAGGGTGACCGGACCACTCGGTCCGTGTGCGCCTCACAGACTGGGACGGGGATCTCATGCCGCGTGCGAAGACGTTCGTGATCGTCGGGGGCGGCCTGGCCGCCGGCAAGGCCGCGGAGGAACTGCGCGAGCACGGCCACGACGGGCCGCTTCTCGTGATCGGGGACGAGCGGGAACGACCGTACATCCGGCCGCCGCTGTCCAAGGGCTACCTGCTGGGCAAGGAGGACCGCGAGTCCATCCACGTGCACCCCGAGAGCTGGTACCGGGAGCACGACGTCGATCTGCTCCTGGGCACGAGCGTGACGTCCGTCGACACGCGTGGCCGGGCGGTGACGCTGGACGACGGCCGCCGCGTGCCCTACGCGGGTCTGCTGCTGGCCACCGGTTCCTCGCCGCGGCGCCTGTCGGTGCCGGGCGCGGACCTGGAGGGCGTGCTGTACCTGCGGCGCGTGGGCGACAGCGAGCGCCTCAAGGAGGCGTTCACCGAAGGCGCCCGGATCGTGGTGGTCGGCGGTGGCTGGATCGGGCTGGAGACGGCGGCGGCGGCCCGGGCGGCCGGCGCCGAGGTCACCGTGCTGGAGCACGGTGAGCTGCCCCTGCTGAAGGTCCTGGGCCGGGAGGCGGCCGAGGTCTTCGCCGGTCTGCACCGGGACCACGGTGTGAACCTGCGGCCCCGTGCCGAGATCGAGGCCGTCACCGGAACCGGGGGCCGCGTGGACGGGGTCCGGCTCGCCGACGGAACCCGGCTGCCCGCGGACGCCGTGGTCGTGGGGGTGGGCATCACGCCCAACGTCCGCCTGGCCAAGGAGGCGGGCCTCGACGTGCGCAACGGCATCGTGACCGACGCCCACCTGCGGACCTCCGCCGACGGTGTGCACGCCGCCGGTGACGTCGCCAACGCCTACCACCCCCGGCTCGGCCGGCACCTGCGCGTGGAGCACTGGGCCAACGCGCTGCACCAGCCCCGTACCGCCGCGCTGAGCATGCTCGGCCAGGACTCGGTGTACGACCGGCTGCCGTACTTCTACACCGACCAGTACGACCTCGGCATGGAGTACACCGGGTACACCGAACCGGGCGGCTACGACCGCGTCGTCTTCCGCGGGTCGCGCGAGGAGCGGCGGTTCCTGGCGTTCTGGATGTCCGGCAACCGGGTGCTGGCGGGGATGAGCGTCAACCTGTGGGACGTCATCGGGACGATCCGCGCCCTGATCGAGTCGGGCGCGGAGCCGGACGACGCCGCCCTCGCCGACCCCTCGGTCCCGCTGGAGAGCCTGCTTCCCCCGCACGCGCGGCCGACGGGAGACCGGGCGTGACCGGCAGCCCTCCCGCACCACTGCGCCCGATGCCGGACGACTGGCGGCGGGCCCTGGCCGTGGTGGCCCACCCCGACGACCTCGAGTACGGGTGCTCGGCTGCCGTGGCCTCCTGGGTGGCCGACGGCAGACAGGTCACCTACGTGCTCGCCACCCGCGGTGAGGCCGGCATCGACACCCTGGATCCGGGACGGGCCGGCCCGCTGCGTGAGGCGGAACAGCGGGCCGCCGCCGCGGCGGTCGGTGTCCACACGGTGGAGTTCCTCGACCACCGGGACGGTGTCGTCGAATACGGCGTCTCCCTGCGCCGCGACATCGCCGCCGCCGTACGGCGTCACCGGCCGGAGCTGGTGATCACTCTGAACCACCGGGACACGTGGGCCGCCGGGGCCTGGAACACCCCGGACCACGTGGCCGTGGGGCGCGCGGTGCTGGACGCGGCGGCGGACGCGGGCAACCGCTGGATCTTCCCGGAACTGGCCGAACAGGGGCTGTCGCCCTGGAACGGCGTCCGCTGGGTGGCTGTCGCCAACTCACCGACGCCGACCCACGCCGTGTCCGCCGAGCCGGGCTTCGAACAGGGCGTCCAGTCCCTGCTGCGGCACCGGACCTACCTCGAAGCCCTGACCGAGCAGGACCCCGAGACGTACGCGCGCCGCTTCCTGGGCGAGAGCACCGGCGTCCACCGGGCACGGTTCGCCGGGACTCCCGCCGTCGCCTTCGAACTGTTCAGCCGATGACCGGGCGCCCGCGCGCCCTTCGTCGCCATTTCCGCCAGCCGCACGAGCCGCACGAGCCCGTGCCGAGGAAGGACCGATCATGACGTACGACTCCCCCTCCGTCCTGGACGCCGGACCGTCCGACGGCGTCGATCCGGACGAGTTCGTGCGCGCCGCCGTGCGCTGGCACTTCGACCCGGAAACCGGCTCCCGCTACTGGCTGGACCGGTCCGAACGGCTCGCCTTCGATCCGCGGCGGGATGTCAAGGGCGTGGACGACCTGACGCTCTTCCCCGACCTGAGCGACGAACTGCGCCACGTCCCGGTGGCGGACCTGATTCCCCGGGGTTACGGCGGCGACGCCCGGCTGCTCAACGTCTTCGACAGCGGCGGGACGACCGGGGCGCCCAAGCGGGTCGTCCAGCTCGACGACTGGATGAGGCACAGCACCGCACAGGTCGACATGCGTCTGCGGGAGCACGGGCTGCCCGTCGGCGCCCAGTGGCTGACCGTGGCGCCGACAGGGCCACATCTGGTGGGGGACGTGCTGCAACGGGCGGCGGCCTCGCTCGGCGGCCCGGGCCTGAGCATCGACATGGACCCCCGGTGGGTGCGGAAACTGATCGCCACGGGCCGCACCGACGAGGTCGAGTCCTACACCGACCACCTCGTCGAACAGTGCCGGCGGATCCTGCTGACCCAGGACATCGGCGTCCTGGCGGCCACCACACCCCTGCTGGAGCGCTTCGCCCGCGAGGACGACCTCCTGGAACGGATCAACGCTTCGGTCCGGGCGATCGTCTGGGGCGGCACCCACATGGACCCCGACACCCGTCACCTGCTGGCCACGGAGGTCTTCCCCGACGTGCCGCTGATCGGCATGTACGGCAACACCATGATGCTCACCGCGCTGCTCGAACGCGCCGGTCTCGACGCCTCGCAGCCCTGCGTCTTCGACCCGGTGTCGCCGTACGTGTTCCTGTCGGTCGTCGACCCCGCCACCGGGGAACCCGTCGCGGTCGGCGAGCGCGGCCAGGTGATCGTCAGCCACGTCAGCAAGTCGATGCTCATCCCCCACAACGCCGAGCGCGACACGGCCGTGCGCGTCCGGCCCGCGGGCGGTCACGCCGGCGACGCCGTGGCGGACGTGGCGCCGGTGCCCACGGTGAAGGGCGAGACCGTGATCGAGGGCGTGTACTGATGGCCCCCGTCGATGCCGCCGAGCCGGTGTACCTGGACGCCCTCGGCCCCCGCGGCCCCTACCGCACCCGTGTCCCGGACATCGTCACGGATGTGTCCGGTGCCGAGGTGGCGCGGCTGAGTCTGGTGCCGCCGGTGTACGTCGACCGGGCGCTGGCCGCGCTGCGCGGGGCCGGGCCGGTCCCGGCGGCCGACCTGGACACGCTGCTGGCGGCGGCCGCCGAGGAGTTCGCCACCGGCACCGTCGGCGGGCTGGGCGTGCGCGAGTACGAGTACCTGGTCAGCCGGACCTCCGGTACTCCGCTGGCCGTGGTGCGCGACGCGACCCGCGGCACGGCGAGGTTCGTCGGCCGCGCCCGTGCCTCGGCAGAGCAGGGCAGGCCGCGCGGAACGGTCCGGGAGCGCCCGGACCCCTCCCTCGGAGCCGGGCACGCCGTGTGGGCCCGCCGGGGCGAGGTGTTCGCCGTCAACGCGTCCGGCAATCATCCGGGGGTCCACCGGCTCTGGCTGGAGGCGCTGGCTCTCGGCTACCGCGTGGCCGTACGGCCGTCGCGGCGCGAGCCGTTCACCCCGCACCGTCTGGTCGGCGCGCTGCACCGGGCGGGCGTCGGCCAGGACCGGCTGGTGCTGCTCCCCACGGACCACCGGACCGCGCAGACGCTGATCCGCGGCGCCGACCGTGCGGTGGTGTACGGCGGTGACGAGGTCGTCGCCCGGTACGCCCACGACGCCCGCGTGCTGCCCCAGGGCCCCGGCCGGACGAAGATCCTCGTCACGGCGGACACGGACTGGCGGGAGCACCTGGACACGATCGTCGCCTCCGTCGCCGACGAGGCCGGCACCGCGTGCGTCAACGCCACCGCCGTCCTCGTCGAGGGCGACCCGGCACCGCTCGCGGAGGCCCTCGCGGCGCGCCTGTCCCAACTGCCCGGTCTGCCGCCCCAGGACACCCGGGCGGTTCTCCCGGTGTGCCCGCTGGACCGGGCCCTGGCCCTCGACTCCTATCTGAGGTCGGTGGCGGCGGGGACCCGCGCCTGGCTCGGCGGCGACGGCATCGTCGACGACCTCGGGGACGGAAGTGCCGTCCTGCGGCCCGCCGTCCATCAGGTCGCCGACGCCGGTGCCCCGCAGGTGGGGACCGAACTCCCTTTCCCCTGTGTGTGGGTGGCGCCCTGGAGCCGCTCGGACGGCATCGCCCCGTTGCGCGGGACACTCGTCCTCTCGGTCCTCTCCCGTGATCGCGCACTGCTAGACGTGCTGGTGGCGGAACCCTCCATCGCCAACGTGTACGCGGGTGACCAACCGACGTACTGGATGGCTCCGGGAGTGCCCCACGACGGCTACCTGTCGGACTTCCTGATGCGCGGCAAGGCGGTGGTCGGTTTCGGGGTCGGGTGACCACGGTCAGTGGGGCAGCAGCAGCATCACGGCCGTCCCCAGCGACATCGCGCCGTCGCGCACGTACCCGTACGGGTCCGTCGCGGCGGCGCGGTGCGCGGGGTCCGTGGCGGTCCGCAGCGCGGGCATGGGGCGCGTCAACGACCGCAGGGCACAGCCGAGGAGATACACCGTCAGTACGACGGTGACCAGGGTCGCCGTCGTCGAGGCGTCGGTGGCATGGCCGTGGGCCGCGGTGTGATGCGCGGCCGGGGCGCCCGCGGCGGCCACGGTTTCGGAGGCGTCGGCGCCGGGCGGGGTCCGCGACATCCAGGCCATCGCCGCCATGCCGACGGCGGGCGTCAGCCGGTCGGCGAACCCCGGCGCCTTATGGGCGGTCAGCAGGAACCACAGCGCGGCGGCGGTGAAGAACACCGTCGCGGCCCGGCCGGACAGGGGCGGGCCGTAACTCCAGGGCATCGCCGCCATGGCCGCCGCCATGCCACAGTGCAGGACGAGGTCCACGCGGTCACGGCGACCCGCACCCGGTGACCGGACGGCGTGCCACAGCACGTGCAGGGCCGCGACGGCGAACAACAGCGTCAGCATGCCGTGCACGGCGTCGAGAGCCGGCGTCCTGTCCGACACGGTGTGCCCCTTCTGGTCCCTGGCGGTTCGCTGTCCTGACCGGGTGCGCGATCGATCCGTGACAGGGCACGTCCGCGGGGCCGGGCGGGACGGCCGGACACAGGGTCCGCCGACGACGGTGCGTGTCCGGTGGTGACCCGTTGCCACGGTGTGCCACCTGTGGGATCCGTACGTACGCCTGCGCCCCTCCACCGGCGCGCCCGCCCGCGCCCGCTTGTAGCATGGGACGCACGAAGCCAGAAGGGATGTTCCATGCACGCTGGCGCCTCACCCGGCACCCTTGACCAGGCGACGAAGGACTTCCTCTCGGCGCGCCCGCAGCTCTTCGGTATCGCGTACCGGGTCCTGGGCAGTGCTGCGGAGGCCGAGGACATCGTGCAGGAGACCTGGCTGCGGTGGCAGAGCACCGACCGTTCTAAGGTGCACGAACCGGCCGCCTTCCTGACCACGGTCGCCACGAGGCTGGCGATCAACGTGGCCCAGTCCGCGCGGGTGCGCCGGGAGTCCTACGTCGGGCCCTGGCTCCCCGAGCCCGTCGACACCACGCAGGATCCGCACCTGGGCGCGGAGCGTGCCGAGGCTGTGGAGATGGCGGTCCTGCTGCTCCTGGAGAAGCTGAACCCCGTGGAGCGCGCCGCCTACGTGCTTCGGGAGGCGTTCGACTACCCCTACGGCCGGATCGCCGAGATCCTGGAGACCAGCGAGGCCAACACGCGCCAATTGGTGAGCCGCGGCCGCAAGCATCTGGCGGCTGAACGCAAGGAGGCCGTTACCCCGACAGCCCATCGACGGCTGCTGGAGGTCTTCCTCTCCGCGGCGCGGACGGGCGACCTGTCGGTCCTGGAGGACGTGCTCACCGCCGACGTCGTCAGCTACACGGACGGCAACGGTATGCGCGGCGCGTCGAGGATCCCGGTCGTCGGGCTGCCGCACGTCTCGCACTACCTCGTGGCCTTCGCCCCGCGCTTCTGGCCGCAGACGCAGGTCCGGTGGGTCGAGGCGAACGGACGGCCGGCCGTCCTGGTCCTCTCCGGCGAGAAGGCCGTCGCCCTGCTGGCCGCCGACATCTCGGCGGACGGCATCGACCGGCTCATGTGGGTGATGAACCCGGCCAAACTGGAGCCCTACGTGGCCTCCCTGCGGGACTGACCTGAGGTCGGGGGTCCTCCGGCGTCGTCGGGCAGGCGTCACAACAACGGTCGCTCGCCGGTCATCCAGTCGTCCCGGACGTCTGCCGGGACCGCGTACCACGACGACACCGGAGCCCTGCCGTGACCGAGCGGATCAAGTTGCCCACCCTGTCGACCGAGAGGGATTTCGACGGGGAGGAGTTCTCGCCCATCTACACCACCACGGTGACCGTCCACGGTGGTGCGGCCTCGCACGGGCGGGCCTCCGGCCACGCACGCTCGGCCGACGGGGCCTTGGACCTCGATCTGCGGATGCCGGCCGAGCTGGGCGGTGACGGCCGGGGAACCAACCCCGAGCAGCTCTTCGCGGCCGGTTTCGCCGCCTGCTTCCACGGCGCGCTCAGCCTGCTGGCCCGGCAAGAGGCGCTGGACCCCGCGGCGATCTCCGTCGTGGCGACCGTCGCCTTCGGCCGGGACCCGGAGGACGGCGGCTATCTGCTGCGCGTCGATCTGGTGGTGCGGTGGCCCGGTGTCGAGCCCGCGACGGCCGACGAGCTGATCGGGAGGGCCGACGCGTTGTGCCCCTACGCGCGCATGGCGTGGAGAGGGACGCCCACCACCATCACACTCGCCTCCTGACCGGGCACGCTCGGTGGCGGCGGCCGGTCAGGAGGGGAACCACAGATCCGCGTCGGCCGCTTCCTCCTTGCGGACGGTGAAGAAGGAGATCTCCTTCTTGTGCGGCCCGCTCTGCGGGGGCAGTGCCTCGACCGCCGGGTGGTCTCCGACCGTGTCACGTCCTGCGCGCGACGGGGAAGCCGCCTCGTCGAAGTACTCCGCGTTGACGGCGAGGTAGTGCGCCCAGTGCCCCGGCAGATCGTCCTCGTGGAAGATCGCCTCCACGGGGCATACGGGTTCGCACGCATGGCAGTCGACGCACTCCGCCGGGTTGATGTAGAGCGTGCGCGCGCCCTCGTAGATGCAGTCCACGGGGCATTCGGTGACACACGCCCGGTCCTTGATGTCGACGCAGGGCTGTGCGATGACGTACGTCATCCGTCTTCTCCTCTTCGGCCGTCGGACATCCCCCGGCGCCTTGCCGCACGGTCGTCAGGTTCGTGCAGATGACCGGGGACCTCGGCACGGTGTGACACGCGCGCGCTGCCGATGTCACAAACCGCCGCCCGACGTGGTCCTAGTCAGTGACCACCCAGAGCGACGGGAGCAAGCGTGCCTCTCACCGAACAACGTCTTTCCACCACGGTGCTGGTGATCGGTACCGGCGGTTCCGGCCTGCGGGCGGCGATCGAGCTGGCCGAGGCCGGCGTCGACGTCATCGCCGTCGGCAAGCGTCCCAAGGAGGACACCCACACGTCCCTGGCGGCCGGCGGCATCAACGCGGCCCTGGCCACGATGGACCCCGAGGACTCCTGGCAGCAGCACGCCGCGGACACCCTCAAGGAGAGCTATCTGCTCGGCGACCCCCGTACGGCGGAGATCGTCACCCAGGGCGCGGCCCTGGGCATCGACGACCTGGAGCGGTACGGCATGGCCTTCGCCCGTGAAGGGGACGGCCGCATCTCGCAGCGCTTCTTCGGCGCCCACAAGTACCGCCGTACCGCCTTCGCCGGCGACTACACCGGCCTGGAGATCCAGCGCACCCTGATCCGGCGCGCGGTCCAGCTGGACATCCCGATACTCGACAGCGTCTACATCACGCGTCTGCTGGTCCACGACGGTGCCGTCTTCGGGGCCTACGGTTTCGACCTGACCAACGGCACCCGCCACCTCGTCCACGCGGACGCCGTGATCCTCGCGGCCGGCGGGCACACGCGCATCTGGCGGCGCACCTCGTCACGCCGGGACGAGAACACCGGCGACTCCTTCCGCCTCGCCGTCGAGGCCGGGGCCCGCCTGCGCGACCCCGAGCTGGTGCAGTTCCACCCGTCCGGCATCATCGAACCGGAGAACGCCGCGGGCACGCTGGTCAGTGAGGCCGCGCGTGGTGAGGGCGGCATCCTGCGCAACGCCCTCGGCGAGCGGTACATGAGCCGCTACGACCCCGAGCGCATGGAACTGTCCACGCGCGACCGAGTGGCCCTCGCCTCGTACACCGAGATCAAGGAGGGCCGGGGCACCGCGAAGGGCGGGGTCTGGCTCGACGTCTCGCACCTGCCCCGCCGGACGATCATGAACCGGCTGCCCCGGGTCTACCAGACGCTCCTCGACCTGCAGATGCTCGACATCACCCGTGAACCCATCGAGGTGGCCCCGACGGCCCACTACTCGATGGGCGGCGTCTGGGTCCGTCCCGAGGACCACAGCACCGACGTCCGCGGTCTGTACGCCATCGGCGAGGCCGCCAGCGGTCTGCACGGCGCCAACCGCCTCGGCGGCAACAGCCTGATCGAACTCCTCGTCTACGGCCGTATCACCGGCCGGGCCGCGGCGGCCTACTCGGAGTCCCTCACCGCGCAGCCCCGGTCCGCGACCGCCGTGGCCGAGGCGCGAGCCGAGGTCGACGAGATGCTGGCCGCCGACGGACCCGAGAACGTCCGGGCACTGCAGCGCGCGATCCGCAACACCATGACCGAGCACGCCGGTGTCGTCCGGGACGAACAGGGTCTGCGCACCGGCCTGGAGGAGCTGGACGCCGTCGAGAAGCGCATGCAGAACGTCGGCGTCCATCCCGACATCGCCGGTTTCCAGGACCTGGCCCACGCCTTCGATCTCAAGTCGGCCGCCCTGGCGGCCCGCGCCACCCTCGAAGCGGCACTGGAACGCCGGGAGACCCGGGGTTGTCACAACCGCAGCGACTTCCCCGACATGGACCCCGCCTTCCGCGTGAACCTGGTCTGGTCTCCGGCGACGGGAATCACCCACGAGCACATTCCCGACGTCCCGGACGAGGTCGCCGCCCTCATGGCGGACGTGTCCACCGACGGAAAGCTCGTCGAGTAACAGGCTTCCGATCACCGGAATAGCCAGAGCACCTGAACTCCGGAAGCGCCGGATACGCCAGAACACCGAAAAGACAGTTCGCCCTGTCACAGAGCGGGTGAGCATTCGGTCTTGTCTGGTGCAGGCGACAACGCACATCTCGAAAGGACATTCACATGAAGGTCGTAGTCATCGGCGGTACCGGACTGATCGGTTCCAAGCTGGTCGCCAAGCTCAACGAGCACGGTCACGAGGCGGTGCCGGCCGCTCCCAACACCGGGGTCAACACGCTCACGGGCGAGGGCCTTGCCGAGGTCCTGACCGGGGCCTCCGTCGTGATCGACGTCTCCAACTCGCCCTCCTTCGAGGACGACGCCGTCATGGAGTTCTTCCGCACCTCCACCACCAACCTCCTCAAGGCGGAGGCGAACGCCGGGGTGAGCCACCACGTGGCGCTCTCCGTGGTCGGCACGGAACGACTCCAGGAGAGCGGCTACTTCCGCGCCAAGCAGGCGCAGGAGGCTCTGATCAAGGACTCGGGCATCCCGTACTCGATCGTGCACGCCACGCAGTTCTTCGAGTTCATGAAGGGCATCGCCGAGGCGGCGACCGACGGCGACACCGTCCGGCTGGCCCCGGTCAAGATCCGGCCCATCTTCTCCGACGACGTGGCCGCCGCCGTCGGCCGTACCGCGGTCGGCACTCCCGTCGGCGGGGTCGTGGAGGTCGCCGGCCCCGAGGAATTCCAGCTCGACGAGCTGATCCGCAAGGGGCTGGCCGCCAAGAAGGACCCGCGCCAGGTCGTGACCGACGTGCACGCCCCGTACTTCGGCGCGGAGCTGCAGGAGACCACGCTGCTCCCCGGTCCGGACGCGCACATCGCCGAGACCCGGTTCGCCGACTGGCTCGCGCAGCAGCGCTGAGTCGTCGGGTGGCGGGTCCCGTGCAAGGGGTCCGCACCCACCACAGGGGGCCTGTCGTCCGCACCGCGGCGCGGCAGGCCCCTCTCGTCCCAGAAAGCCGACCCACCATCATGATGCAACGCGACAACGCCGCCTCCCCGGCCCTCGGTGCGCACCCGGCCGTGACCGGCGTCTACACCATCGACCCGGTCCACAGCACGATCGGCTTCTCCGTCCGGCACGCCATGATCACCAATGTGCGCGGCCGGTTCGACCGCTTCGAAGGCCTGCTCGTGCTCGACGGCTCCGCCCCGGCCCGTTCCAAGGCTTACGTGAGCGTCCAGACCGACAGCATGGACACGGGCGCGGCGGACCGCGACGCCCACCTCGCGGGGCCCGACTTCTTCGACTCCGCGACGTTTCCCCTGATGACCTTCCACTCCACCGGCATCGTCCCGCTCGGCGACGACGAGTTCCGCCTCACGGGCAGCCTGCGCATCAAGGACATCGAACTGCCCCTGGACATCGACGTCGTCTTCGGCGGGGCCGGTGACGACGCCTTCGGCAACCACCGAGTCGGCTTCGCGGGCTCCGCCACGCTGCGACGTTCGGACTGGGGGCTGGCCTGGAACACACCGCTCGACACCGGGGGTGTGCTCATCAGCGACAAGGTGACGCTGACCCTGGACATCTCGGCCATCCGGACGGAGCAGGAGGCGGCGGCCTGACGGACACCGCATCGGAGTCCGGCCGCCGACCGCGCGTCGTCCTGCCGCTCAGGCGGCGCTCTGCGACGCGCGCGTCGCGCGCGACGCGCGCACCTCGCGCCGTCGCAGGGCGCGGCGCTCCCCTTCCGTGGTGCCTCCCCAGATCCCCTCGACCGGCCCGACATCGACGGCCCAGGCCAGGCACTGCCGGGTGACGGGGCAATGGCGGCAGACCGCCTTCGCCTCGTCCGTCTGAATCGCCGCCGGCCCGCTGTTGAGACCGCCGATCGGGAAGAAGAGATCCGGGTCCTCGGTCAGGCAGAGGCCCCTTGCACGCCAGTCCATGAATTGTCTCCTGTATGAGAAACGGATACCGGTTCGGGGGGTGGCTCGTCGAACAAGGTATTGCGGGATTGATTCGGTGTGCGCAGCGTCGCTTTTCCCTGGAAGACCGGGCGGTCGGCGCGAATGTGACATCCCGCCGTGCCGTGTGTCAGCGCGGCGAGACCGCCTCCGGGCAGGGCCGTGCGCCGGTCCGCAAGATCCGCAAAAGAGTCCACGCAAAGGTGTAACGAAACGCCTGCACCGCCGGTCGTCCGGAGCAAAGGTGAGCACCGCGCCCTGCCGATCCCTCAGTACGCCGGGCCAGCGCTCCGGCGGTCATGGCGAAGAGTCGTCCGACCGCCTCCGCACACACCGGCAACAGAGAACGGAGACCCGGGACCATGCATCCAGAGGCGACCCCCGTGGCAGGCGACCTGAGCGAGGCCGTTTCCGTCTTCGTCGAACTCCGGCCCCGCCTCTTCGGCATCGCCTACCGCGTGCTGGGCAGTGCGGTGGAGGCCGAGGACGTCGTCCAGGAAGTGTGGCTGCGCTGGCAGCGCACCGACCGCACCGTCGTGATCAGCCCCGTGGCGTTCCTGTCGAGCACCACCACCCGATTGGCCATCAACGTGGCCCAGTCCGCCCGCGTCCGCCGCGAGACCTACATCGGTCCGTGGCTGCCGGAGCCCGTCGACACCAGCAACGACCCGGAGGTCGGTGCCGAGCGGGCGGAGGCACTGGAGCTCGCCCTGCTCCTGGTGCTGCAGAGGCTTTCCCCGACCGAGCGCGCCGCCTACGTTCTGAGGGAGGCCTTCGACTACGCCTACCCCGACATCGCGCGCATCCTGGGTCTCAGCCCCGTCAACGTCCGCAAGATCGTGAGTCGGGCCCGCAAGCACCTCACCGAAGACCAGCGGGACAGCGTCGACGCCGCCGAACACCGGACGCTGCTCCAGACGTTCGTCGCCGCCGCCCGGCAGGGTGACGTCGCCGGCCTGGAGGCACTGCTCACCCCGGACGCGGTCAGTCTGTCCGACGGCAACGGAATCCGGGGAGCGGCGCGGGTGCCCGTCCTGGGCCGTGCCCGCGTGGCGAACCTGTCCACCGCGCACCCGCGGTTCTGGCCCACCGTCGAGGCCGAACCGGTCGAGGCCAACGGACGCGGCGGCATCCTGATCCACAGGGACGGCCGCCCCGCCACCTTCATGACGGTCGCGGCCACGTCCCGCGGCATTCACCAGGTGATGTGGGTCTTCAACCCGGCCAAGATCGCCGCCTTCCTGGACTCCCGCACCCGTCACCGCTCCGCGCCCGCCCTCTGCGTCTGAGCGGGCCACGGACGCGCTGTGTCAGGCGCGGGACGGGTAGGTCAGGCGCGAGGGCTGTTCCAGGAGCGCAACTTGTCGGGATTGAGGACGGCCCATACCTGTACGACGCGTGTGCCGGCCAGGTCGAGGCAGACCACGGCGGCGACCTGGCCGTCGTAGCGTGCGACGAGACCCGTGCGCCCGTTGACGGGACGGGTGTGCACAGTGGTGCGCGGGTGCCGGGCCAGCAGGGTCAGGAGACTCCGGGCGACCCGTGGGCCGCCGACGACGGGCCGTGTCAGTGTACGGACCTTGCCTCCGCCGTCGTAGAACGCGACGGCGTCGGGGTCCAGAAGACCGGCCAGACGGTCCACGTCCTCGTCGGCGCACGCCTGCCGTACGGCGTCGACCAGTGCGTCCTCGACGTGCGACGGCGTGGGCCGTGCGGCCCTGACCCGCAGGCTGTGCCGGGCTCTGTCCAACGGTTCGGTGTCCACCGGTCGCGGCCGGTCCGGGCCTGCCGGTCCCACGGTGCTCACGCGGTCTCCGGCCGCGCCGCCGAGGGCCTCGTTGAGTACGAGAGCCGCTCGCTCGGCGGGGGTGAGGGCGTCCAGCGCCCCGGCCCACAGCACGTCGAGATCGTCTTCCAGAGCCGGACCGGACCCTCCACTGCTCCCCACGGGACCCCGGTGGCCCCGGTCACCATCCGACAGGGCCAGCCGCGCCAGGGAGATGCTGCCCACGACGCGGGTCAGCCAGGCCCGCGGGGCGCCTATGCGGTCCCGCTGGTGCTCGGAGAGCGCGTACCACTCCCGGTACGCCTCGTCGGTGACGTGCTCGGCGACACTGCCGCTGCCCAGCATCCAGTGCGCGACGTCCAGCAGGTGTCGCCGCTCGTCGAGCAGCTCCCCGATCGGCATGGTGTCAACCACCGGCTCCATACCGACTCCTCCTCCTGAACGACCCGTCCTTGTGACGACTCGCCTCCCGCATGCGGTTCCCGCGTCGCGCGCATCGCCACGTTACCCGCGGCACCGCAACGACCGCATCCATGTCCCCGGCTGCCCGGACGACGCCACACACCTTCACACGGTCACACTCTGTCGGATGCTACGTCGGAGGGCGGTACCGCGTGCTGTGTCGTACGGGCAAGCCGTCGCGGTCCTCCTACCCGTGGCGGCCACTCACACACCCCTTTCCCGGACGGAATCAGCGTGCCTCACATGACGCGTCGCACAGCGCTGTCACAGCGCTCGTCACTGTCCGGTCAATGCGATGTCGACGGTTCACGAGCCGACGGCCCGAGCTGAGGAAGGACGAGGGATGTCCCGAAGCACTGACCGGCAGACCGATCCCGCCGCCACCGCGTCGCTGGCGGCGGAGGCCGCCCTGCTCGAAGGGCGGTTGAGCCTGCTCCGAGAGGCGATCGACTCGGTGGACGCACGCATCGACGCGGTCTCCGAGACCCTGCGGCGACTGCAGCGCCCGGCGACCGGGCCCACCGACGGCAAGACGCCCGAGGAACGGAAGAGCGGCACCGGGCCCGACCTCCCGAAGCGGGGCCGTGCCTGACACGGCGGACGGGTGGGCCCGGTGCCGCGTTGCGACGGACATTGTGATCGTCGCGCCGTCGGTACGCCGCGCTCGCCGCCCGACGTGGGCCGTTTCCCGGCAGTACGGGTATCCTGCCCCCGGTGCCGGGCCGAGTGACGGAGCCCGCATCGGGCGGCCCCGCCGGAACGAGGGGTGAGAACGAGAGGAACGCATGGTCTCCGTGACCCCCAAGGCTCGCAACATCGAGATCACCGCCGAGGGCCTCCAGGAGGACCTGGCGCGGCTGGAGATCCAGAAGCAGGCACTGGAGCGGGAACTGGCCGCGGTCACCGCTCACCTCGGCTCCGTGCAACGGGCCCTCAGTGCCCTGCAGGCCCTCATGCCGGAGTCCGTTCCTTCCGCCTCGGCGACCCGGCCGGAGGACGTGGTCGCGGAGGTGCCGGCGCCAGTGGCACCCGCACCCATGCCGTCCGCAGTCCAGGCGGAGGGAAGCGCCGGTGCCGGGGACCGTGCGGAGGACGCCTCCAGCGCCGGTGACTCCGACGGCTCGAAGTCGTACGGCAAGCTGACCGAACAGATCCTGGCCTACTTCGCGGAGGCCGGAAACACCGACGTCCGTGCCAGGGATGTGGCGTCCGCGCTGGGCCGCGACACCGACAGTGGCAGCATCAACGCGGTCCGGAGCACGCTCGACCGTCTGGTCGGCCAGTCCCGTGTCCGCCGGGTGGGCCGCGGTCTGTACCGCGCCGCCAAGCGCTGATCCACCCTGCCGTGTCCCCGGAGTTCACGGATCCCGCGGGTCATCCGGCGACGGCGTCCGTGTCCGCGGGCTTCTCGCCTCGCCGTGGGTCACCGCTGGAGACGAAGGCCTGTCTCGGGTGCTGGACCGAGGCGAGGGAGATGACGTCGCGGCCGAAGAAGGCGGCAGTCACCCAGACGGCGAACACCCGTGCCTTGCGCTCCCAGCTCGGTACGGCCAGTACGTGGTAGCCACGGTGCATCAGCCACGCCGGGAATCCCTTGATGACCAGACGCCGATACTGGAAGATGCCACGGCCCAGCCCGAGGGTCGCCACCACACCGAGGCTGTGGTGCACATAGTCCTTGGCGGGCCGACCGCGCAGTGACGCCAGGATGTTCTTCGCCAGCAGCTTGCCCTGACGGACTGCGTGCTGGGCGTTGGGCACCGTGCGGGCGTCCGGCCGGCCGACGGCGAGATCGGGCACGGAGGCGTCATCACCCGCCGCCCAGACGTCCGCCACGACCTCGCTCTCCGTCCCGACGCGGAGATCCGCGCGCACCATCAGCAGTCCTCGTGCGTCGACGGGGAGGTCGGTGTGGTTGTGCACGATCGGGTTGGCGGCGTTGCCCGCCGTCCACACGAGCAGCTCCGAGTCGTACTCCGATCCGTCCGACAGCACCACGCGACCGTCCTTCGCTGAGACGAGCTGGGTGTTCAGATGCACCCGCGCACCCCGCTTCTCCAGCGAGCGCACCACCCACTCCCCCGGCCCGTCGGTGACCTCGGGCAGGATGCGCCCGCGTGCCTCGACCAGGTGGAAGGCGAGTTCCTCCGCCCCGATCTCGGGATAGTGCTTGAGCAACGCGGAGGCCAGGCTCAGCAGTTCGCCGAAGCCCTCGACCCCGGAGAACCCGCCACCGACAACGGTGGCGGTGAGCAGCCGACGGCGTTCGGACCCGTGGGGCAGGGTCGCCGCGCGGTCGAAGGAGGTGAGCAGCCGGTCGCGGATCGCCACGGCCTCCTCGACGTGCTTGAGCCCGTACGCCTGGTCACTCAGCCCCGGGATCGGGAAGGTGCGTGTGACGGCGCCCGCGGTCATCACCAGGATGTCGTAGTGCAGGTCGAACTCCGGCCCGGACGGCGGCCGGACCGTCGCCGTGTGCGCGCTGTTGCGGATCTCGGTGACCGAACCGGCGATCAGGCGGGTGCGGTGCAGGTGCCGCCGGAGCGAGACCGCGGCATGACGGGCCTCCACCGACCCGGCGACCACCTCGGGCAGGAACGGCTGGTACGTCATGTAGGGGCGCGGGTCGACGACGGTGACCCGGGCCTCGTCCCGCCGCAACTTCTTCTCCAGGCCCCACGCGGTGTAGAAGCCCGCGTAACCGCCGCCCACGATCAGGATCTCACGCACGGTGTCCTCAGTTTCTGTTGGTTTCACCCTTCAAGACCGGCCGGCACCGCACCGTGTGACAGCACCGGCCCGGTCCTGGTGGGCCCGCCCACCCCTCAGGCGGCGGCGTGCGCGCTCCAGTGCTTCTCCAGGATCTCCGCGACCTCCGCCGGGCGCTGGAGCACCGGCCAGTGGTTGCAGTCCATCTCGATCACCTCACCGTGCAGGGAGTCACCCAGCCTGCGCCCGAACTCGATCTGGCAGGCCGGATCCCGGGCGCCCCAGAAGACGACGCACGGCGCGGACACCGCGGACAGCTCCGGCTCCCACTCCGCTCCCACGGTGAGCGCCGACCTGTACAGCCTGAGCACCGCGTCCTTCATCGGCTCGTCCACGCGGCTCGCCATCTCCCTGGCCAGGTGGAGGGGTACGTCGAAGCCGGCCGCCACCTCCTCCGCGAAGGGCTCGGCACGCAGTTCGGCCATGTACCGGTCGCCCTGGACCCGGTCCTGCCAGATCTTGGCCAGTGGGTGCCAGACGTACTCGGCGTTGACCGGACCGTTGCCTCCGGCCCAGGTTCGGACGAGGTCAGGGCGCAGGGAGGCGACGCGGAGGGTGAGGATGCAACCCCAGTCGTGCCCGACCAGGTCCACCGGCTCACCGACCCGCTCCAGTCGCCGCACGAGCCAGTCGACGTACTCCTCCTTGGTCGAACCGAAGCCGGCGGGGCGCCCGGCGCCGAAGCCGGGCAAGTCCCAGGCTTCCACGTCGGAGCTGGTCAGATGACGGCGCACCCCGTCCCACACATGGTGGGTGTCGGGAACGCCGTGGATCAGGATCGCGGGCATGGTGAACCCTTTCGTCGGTGGGACGAGGTCGCGTACGGTCGGCGACATCTCATGGTGTCACACGGTTGTATCGTCCTTTCGTCTCCGCCGCCATCGCCACCTCCGCCTCCACCTCTCCTCCGCCTCAGTTTCCGACTCTCGCGTGGTCGCCTGTTGTCACACGATCCGCGCTTGCGCGGTCTGCTCTGCCGAGGGCACGGCCAGCCGACCGCGGTGGTGGCGTTGTGGTGCCGGTAGAGGAAGGACCCCTCATGGGTGGGACCGGTGACACGACACCGCTAGCGGACCTGCTGGACGAGCGACAGCATCTGATCGACGTCGCTCGCTGGATGCTGGGCGCCGGACCGACGGCCGAAGAAGCCGTCACCGAGACGTACCGGCGGTGGTACGGCCTGAGTGACGACGAGCGGTCGGGCATCAGCGATCCGCGTGTCTGGCTGACCAAGAGCACGGGCACCGTCTGTCTGGCGCGCCTGTCCGCACCCGCACGCCGGGTGCCCGGCCCGGGCGAAGCGGGCGGCGGCATCCGCATCGAGCCCGACCGGACTCTTTCGGAGGAGGTCGGCGACGTCCTGCTCAACGCCCTGGACGCCCTCTCCCCGTCCGAACGGGCGGTTTTCGTGCTCAACGACGTCTTCGCCATGCCCCCTCGGACGGTCGCCGACATCGTCGGGCGGACCCCGCACGAGTGCGCCGAGCTGGCCGAGAACGCACGCCGCAGCCTGCGTGCCGGCCGCGCGCATCCCACTCCGGCGGACCACCACGACAGGATCGTCCGCGCCGTCCGGCAGGCCTGCGTGCTCAACGACCCGCGGCATCTGGTGCCCCTGCTGTCCCGGCACGCCATCGCGTTCTTCGACGGCGGAGGCAAGATCCGTGCTCTGACCAGGCCGGTGCACGGCGACCAGCACGTCGCCCGGACCCTCCTCACGCTCCTCGCCCCCCGCCCCCGCACCGTCCTCCACCTCCAGGCGGCCAACGGTCGTACCGCGATCGTCGTGCGCCACCACGACCAGGTCGCTGCCGTCATCAGCTTCGACATCACCGACCAGCGCGTCACACACGTCTGGGCCGTCCTCAATCCCGACAAGCTGCGCGGGTGGAACCGCCCCCGGCCGCCCGCCGACGGACACGGAGCGGTCCGGCACGTCTGAGAAGGCGGCCGGAAGGTGCCACCGGCCGGGGGACACGGTGCCCCAGGTGTGCTCACCCGTTGCGCTTTCCACGTGTCAGTGGCAAGAATTGCAGGGTGGGCTTCCACCGAACCGCCATCACATCTTCATCACGGTGACAACGCGATCCATCCGACGACGATGTTCCAGCACACCTTGAAGGAAAACATGGTTCCGGCATCTCGCTCGACACGCGACATCGAAGTCACGGCTGAGAGCCTCCAGGCCGATCTCAGCCGTCTGGAGCTGCAGAGGCGGGCGCTGGAGAGGGAGCTGGCCGCCGTCGTCGCTCATCTCGACACCGTGCAACGGGCGCTGAGGGCTCTGGAAGTCGTCATGGCGTCCCCCGCGGCGGCACCGGCCTCCGAGGCCGCACCCGAGACCGCCGGCGGCGCTGCTCGGCGCCGTGTCACAGGTCCGGCGCAGCCGGCGACCCGACCGAGAGCCGGCACAGAGCGCACGTACGGCAGACTGACCGAACAGATCCTGGAGTACTTCGCGCAGGTCGGCGACGCCGACGTACGCGCCCGGGACGTGGCGGTGGCCTTGGGCCGGGCCACCGACAGCGGCAGCATCAACGCCGTCCGCAGCACGCTCGACCGGCTCGTCGGCACCTCGCGGGTCCGGCGCAGCGGTCGAGGTCTCTACCGCGCCGGATGATCCCGGGCGGTCCCTCCGGCCCACGAGACTGGCCCCGGACGCCGACTCGCGGGGGATCGGTGGGCGCCCGGGGCACAGTACCCCCGCCAGGCTCTAAGTGGCAGGGGAGCATTCCCGGCGCCGTGTGGGGTGTCCAACCCAGCGCCGTGAACACTGTGAACAGTGTAGCCCACTTTCACACGCTCTGCAGACACGGTCGTTGCCGCCTCCGTCGTCCTCCATAACGGTGTGAGCGCGAATGGCTCGCCGGCTGGACCAAAGGCCACTCCCGGCGCTCCATACTGGTAGTCGTGAACGACCCGTGCGTGTCTCCGAACCTCTCCCCCTCGGCGGATGAGCCCGCGCCGCGGCCCGCGGTCGAACCGTGCCCGGAGCGTGGGGACAGTGTGGATGCCATGCTGCGGCAGTGGGCGGAACGCCGACCGGGCGTGGACGTCTCCTCCAGCGAGGTACTCGCCCGGCTGGAGCAGGACGGCTGGATCGTCCGGACCGCGTCACCCGACGATCGGCGGCGCTCGCTGGTCAGCCTGACGGCGCGGGGGCGGGAGGAGTTCGACCGCCGACTGGAGGATCACCTGGCTGTGGAGCGTGAGCTGCTGTCCGTGCTCGATTCGCGGGAGCGGCTCGTCGTCGTCGGGGCGTTGCGCAAACTGCTGCTCGTCCTGGAGGCGTCGGAGTGAGCCGCGGGTGCGGCGGGCCGAGCCGCTCAGCCCGCCGCCACCAAGACGAGGGAGACGAGCAGAACGATCACGGTCGCCGCGAGGGCGGCCAGCGCCACGCCGGACGTCCGGCGCAGCCGGGCATAGCGTCTGGTGTGCCGCGCTTCCACCATCGCGATCTGATCGGTGAGGTGATGGGCGATGGCGCGGGAGACCCTGATCTGTTCCTCGACGTACCACCACTCCAGGTCGGTCTTCTGTCCTTCGCTGAGTCCGGGCACGTGTGCGGCGAACTCCGCCGCGCGGCGGTGAGCGGCCCGGCGGTGCGAGCCCCAGTACAGGTAGTCCTGAATGACCGTCAGGCCGCGCTCGGCCTCGTCCTTCGCATCCATGGTGTGCTCCAGCCATAGGTGTGCCGCCTCATGCCCGCGACGCCGCGGCCACCGCCGCGTGGGAGGCCACCGCCTAGCGGAAGGCCACCGTGGCGGTGCCCGGGCGTGCGGCAGATCGTGTCACACCATCGTATCCCTCGCTCGCGAGAGAGGGGGCGGCGAGACGTCCGTTCAGCCGTGATGTAGTGCATAACAGTGTGAAGGCTCGTTGTGTTCGCCTTGTGATCTCGCTGCCCGTCGCGGATCATGGGACGACGTGAAGCACACGCACCGGCCGGGGATTCTCCCGCGCACACCCCAAGATCCCTCCGCCCCCCTGTCTCCCGGCACACACACGATCACCGTTCCACACGGTCCCGCCCGTGTCGAACTGCGCTACCACGTCGCCGGCTCGGGCCCGGTATGCCTCGCTCATCCGGGCGGACCCGGCATCGGCTGGGAGTACCTGCGCATGCGTGGTCTCGAGGACTCCTTGACCATGGTCTACGTCGAACCGGTCGGCACGGGCGACTCCGGTCGGCTCCCTGATCCGCGTGACTACACCGTGGCCACGTACGCGCACTTCCTGCACGCGGTGGTCCAACACCTGAACGTGCCGCGGTTCGCCCTGCTCGGTCACTCCCACGGTGGTTTCGTGGCCCAGCGGTACGTCCTCGACCATCCCGCACAGGTCACTGCCCTCGTTCTCTACGACACTCACCGGTCGCGGACGAGGAGTTCTGGTCGGCGGCAGTCACCGCCATGGAGCGGTTCGTGAAGGACCACGTCGAGGACCATCCAGAGGTCGCGGACTACGCCGCCACCCTCACCACGCGTCTCGGTCTGCTGGACGACGACGGCGCCACCGCCGTCCTGCGCACACTGATGCCGGCCTATCTCCACGACTACTGGGGCAGAGAGACGGAGTTCGCGCCCGCTCGTCGGACGCTGCGCATGTACGCGGCTCCCTCCCTGGGGGAGGAGCCCCCCTTCGACGTCCGGGACGAACTGCCCCTCCTCACCCCACCGGCCCTGGTCCTGGCGGGCCGTCACGACTTCATCTGCGGGCCACGATGGGCCGCTCTGCTGCACGAGGGCCTGGACAACGCCGCGTTGACGGTCCTGGAGGAGGCGGGTCACCTCGCGCACCTCGAACAGCCGACACGGTTCGACGCCTCCGTCCTCGCGTTCCTCCATGCCCAGGGGGTCGTCCGCGGACCTCGGAACTCATAGCTCCGGCCGCCCCGTCTCCGGCTTTCGCATCGTCCGTCAGCGGCCGATTTCTGACATGCCGTCATAAATTCGGCCGCTGTCCGGTCTCTCACTGAGAAGACGGGCCGCACAGGCGGTCCGTGGCACGCCGGATAACAAGCATCACAGATTCCAGTTTGGAGTAGGCATGCTCTCCAGTCAGTCGGCCCTGATCGTCCGCGACACGCTCCCCGCCGTCGGAGCCTCTCTCGGCACGATCACCGACCTGTTCTACCGCCGCATGTTCGAGGAGCGTCCCGAGCTCCTGCGCGACCTGTTCAACCGCGCGAACCAGGCCAGCGGCGTCCAGCGCGAGGCGCTGGCCGGTGCCGTCGCGGCCTTCGCGACCACGCTCGTGAAACACCCGGACGAGCGGCCCGACGCCGTCCTCGGCCGCATCGCGAACAAGCACGCGTCACTGGGCATCACGTCCGACCAGTACACCCTGGTCGGCCGTCACCTCCTCGCGGCCGTCGCGGAGGTGCTCGGCGACGCCGTGACCCCGACGGTGGCGGCCGCCTGGGACGAGGTGTACTGGCTCATGGCGAACGCCCTCATCGCCATGGAGGCGCGCCTGTACACCCGGGCCGACGTCGAGGACGGCTCCGTCTGGCAGAGCATGGAGATCGTCGAACGTCACGAGGAGACCCCTGACACGGCCTCCTTCGTCCTGCGCCCCGCCGACGGCTCACCCACTCGCCCCTTCGTCCCCGGCCAGTACGTCAGCGTGCAGGCCGAACTGCCGGACGGGGCACACCAGATACGGCAGTACAGCCTCTCCAGCGCCCCTGGCGGCGGGACCTGGCGCTTCACCGTGAAGCGCGAGCGGTCCCTCGACGGGCAGGTGCCGGACGGGGAGGTCTCCACGTGGCTGCACACCCACGCCCGCCCCGGTGACGTCCTGCGGGTGTCCCTGCCCTTCGGTGACCTCCTGCTGCCCGAGGGCGACAGTCCGCTCCTGCTGGCCTCCGCGGGCATCGGTGTCACCCCCATGTTGGCCATGCTGGAGCATCTGGCCATCGCGGCGCCCGACCGTCCGGTGACCGTCGTCCACGCCGACCGCTCCCCCGCTCACCACGCGCACCGGCTCGAACTGACCGCGCTCGTCGAGCGGCTGCCCCATGCCTCACTACACCTGTGGTACGAGGACATCGCGAACCACCCGGACGCCGCGGCGGACCACGTCAACGAGGGCTGGGCCGACCTCACCGGCCTGTCCCCTGTCCCCGGCACCACCGCGTTCCTGTGCGGACCGCTGTCCTTCATGAAGGCCGTGCGCACCGACCTGCTCGCCCACGGGCTGAGCCCCAGGGCCATCCACTACGAGGTGTTCGGCCCCGACCTGTGGCTCAGCAAGTAGCAGCGCCGGCCGCCGGGCAGTGAGCGGGCGGGCGTTCGGTCGGCTGCGCGGGGCGCCGGCCGTCGCCCGCGTACTGAAGCGGGAGAGGAGTCCGGCGCCCGCCTCCGGGAGTTCATGCGCTCGACGCGGTCGCGGTGAGTCCGGCGAGGGCGGGCTTCAGCTCGGTGCGCCGCTTGATGCCGAGCTTCACGAAGACCTTGCGCAGGTGGTACTCGACGGTGTGCGCGCTGATGAACAGGCGGGCGCCGATCTCCCGGTTCGTCAGCCCCTCGCGGGCCAGGCGCGCCACGTTCAGCTCCTGCTCGGTAAGCCGCGCCGCCGCCTCTCGTGTGTGGACCCGCAAGGTTTCGCCGCTTGCGCGCAGTTCGTCCGCGGCGCGCTGAGCGAATCCGTTCAATCCGCGGGCTGACAGCATCCGGTGCGCGGTGCGGAGCTGTTCGCGCGCTTCGGCGGACCGCCCCTGACGGTTGAGTGCCTCGCCGTACAGCAGGCGGCAACGCCCCACCCAGATCGGGATCCGCTCGTGCTCGAAGCGCTTGATCGCGTCCAGGAAGAGCCGCTCGGCTTCGTCCCCCGCCCGCAGTTGCGCCTCGGCCATCGCCAGGACGGCCAGCGCGTAGCTGGTGCCCACCGGCCGTGTGACGCCGGCCAACTGCTCCAGTGCCTGCTCGGCGAGCGCGCGCTCACCGGTGTGCGCGGCCGCTTCCACCAGTTCGAGCAGTGTGCGCATCGCGAGGTTCAGTTCGTGGGTGTACGGCAGTTCGCGCCGACCGCTGGCCACCGCCTCGGCGAAGCGGCCCAGGCCGTTGTAGAGGACCGCCTCGGAGAAGTTGGCCGCGCTCAGCGCGTGTCCCTCCCCGCGGGCGAGCCCGTCGGCCCGGACCCGCTCGGCCAGGCGCTCCGCCTCGTCGGCCTGCCCCCGGTACGCGGCGAGCAGGAGCCGCCCGTACGGCGGCAGCGGATTGCCGGTGACCTCCTTGATGGCGTCGATCTCGTCGCAGGAGGCTTCCGCCCCGTCCACGTCGCCGTCGGTCATCTGCACGAGCATCAGCAGGCTGAGGGCGATCGGCAGTACGGTGACGACGCCCTCGGCACGGGCGAGCTCGACCTGCCGGTCGGCGAGCGCACGCAGCCGGGCGGGGTCCCACAGGTCCTGGGCGGCGCGGGAGGCGAACCACATCCAGTGCAGTTCGAGGGAGTCCGGCGCCTGCTCGAGGAAGGCGCGCTGCGCCCGTCGCAGGGTGGGGAGCGCCGCCGTCTGCCCTTCGGTGGCGAGCAGCGCCTGCCCGCGCAGGATCAGGTCCCGCGCCCGGTCGGTCTCGTCGGCGGCGGACGTGGCGCCGAGGATCGCGCGCGCGACGGCGGTCACCTGCTCGGCGTCACCGAGCCTGCCGCCGTAGGTCGCCGCCGCGAGGGCTTCGATGTAGGTGTCGCGTGCGAGGACCGGGTCGAGTCCTTCGAGTCCCCGTGCCGCGTCGAGCAGGTGCTGGGCCCCGCTGCGGTCACGCCGCAGCGCGTATCCGGCCCGCGCGCGCAGCCGCACCACGAGCGCCTCCTGGAGCGCGGTGAGGGGGAGGACGCGGGCGGACCCGAGCAGGCGCAGGGCCGCGTCCGACGCGCCCGCGTCGTGCTTGGCCTCGGCGGCCGCGATGAGCCGCTGCCCGCGGTGGAACGGCGAGGGCGTGAGCTCCGCCGCCCGCTCCAGGAACGCGCCGGCGGCCGCCGCTCCGCCGCGGGTGCGCGCACGCACGGCGGACTTCTCCAGATCGGCGGCGACCTCCTCGTCCGGTTGCAGGGTCGCGCTGGCCCGGTGCCAGGCCCGGCGGTCCGGGTCGTGCTCGGCGCTGGTGACGTCCGCGAGAGCGGCGTGGACGCGACGCCGGTCCGCCGGTGACGCCGCCCGGTACACGGCCGACCGCACCAGCGGATGGCGGAAGCCGACACGGGTGCCGACGACGAACGCCTCGGCGTCCTTGGCCGCGTCGAAGGCCTCCGGCCCCAGTCCCAGCACGGCGCTCGCACGCCACAGCAGCCCCGGGTCACCGGTGGGCTCGGCGGCCGCCAGCAGCAGGAGCAGGCGTGCCGGTGCGGGCAGCGGGGCGAGCTGGACGACCAGGCTCTGCTCGATGCGACTTTCCAGCGGCAGGGAACTTGTCAGGGTGAAACCGCCGGCGATCTGGGCCGGACTCAGGGCCCGGGGGAGTTCGCGCAGGGCGAGGGGATTGCCGCGGGCCTCCGCGATCAACTGGTCGCGTACCCGCAGGTCGAGACCACCGGGCACGGCAAGGCGCAGCAGTGCGCACGCATCCTCGTGGCCGAGCCCTTCGACGATCATGTGGGGCAGGCCCGCGAACACCGGGTCGACCTGCCGCATGGCAAGCACCAAGGCGATGCCCTCCGCGTCCAGGCGCCGGGCAGCGAAGGCGAGGGCTCGTGCGGACGCCTGGTCGAGCCACTGTGCGTCGTCGACGACGCACAGCAGCGCCTGCTCCTCGGCAGCCTCCGTGAGCAGCCCCAGCAGGGCCAGCCCCACGAGGAACGGGCTCGGGGCAGCCGCGCTGCGCAGGCCGAACGCCACCTCGATCGCTTCCTGCTGCGGGACCGGCAATCGGGCGGCGGAACCCATCATGTGTCCGCAGAGCTGCTGGAGGCCCGCATAGGCCAGTTCCATCTCGGACTGGGAGGCGACGACGCGCTCGGTGCGGACGTGTGCCGCAGCCCGTGCTGTGAGGTGGTCGAGGAGCGCGGTCTTGCCGACACCGGCCTCACCGGAGACGACCAGTGCACCGGCGCGTCCGCCTCGGGCACGGCTCACCAGCGCTTCCAGTTCCGCCAGCTCGCCGTGTCGTCCCCGCAAGGGCGCGATGTCAGGCACCATGTCCGCCTTCGCCGGGAAGTACCGCTCCGCCATGTCTTTCGACCGCGCATTCTATCGGAGCGTCGACCTGATCCGCCGAGCGTCGCGGTGCCGAGCACGGTGAGCATCGACCGTCCGTCTCGGCGTCGGGGTGTCACCGGAGAGAGGGCAGTCGACAGCTCGGTCACCATGATGAAGAGCTGAGATCGGGGGAGGTGCCCGAAGCTGACCAAAGAGATAGGCCCTAGGCCGAAGCGCATACGGCTGCACCAGATCGTGCGGGGCACAACGAGCCTCCAGGACAGCCCCCAGCAGGGCTCTCTGAGCACGGATCGTGGTGAGCTATCCTCCGCGCATGCGTGGACGATTCACCGGCTGGCCGGAGCAGGCCCTGGATGTGTTGTGGCAGCTCCAGGGTGAACCGACCCATGCGATCCGGGAGCGCCACCGCGCGGACCGCGAACGTCTGGTCCGGCAGCCGATGATCGCCCTGCTCAACGAGGTCGCGGACACCGACCCCCGGTACGAGGACTTCTCCGTCTGGCACTACCGGACCAACTCCTGGTGGTGGCAGCACCAGGGCGCGGTGATCCGACTCGGCCGCAAGATCGAGATCGGCCTCCGGTTCGACCTGGACGGCCTGCGGATCCAGGGCGCCTGGTGGTACCCCGATCCCGGCCAGGTGGACATGTTCCGCAAGGCCGTGGCCGCCGAGGGGAGCGGCCGCGAACTGTCCGCCATCGTCGAGGACCTGCGGAACAGGGGCTACGACATCTCCGGGGACGTGATGAAACGCCCCCCGCGCGGCTATCCGACGGACCACTCCCGCATGGACCTGCTGCGCCACCGTTCGCTGATCGCCGCCCGGCCCCTCGGCTGCGAGGAGTGGCTGCACACTCCCGAGGCGGTCGACCGGGTGCTCTCGGCCGCCGCCGACCTGGACGCCCTTCTGATGTGGCTGGTCCGCCATGTGAAAGGCGCCGCCTGACATCACCTTCAGCCGCAACCAGGGACTATGTTCTGCCCGGCCCGATCTTGGATTGTGGGAGGATGCCCTCCATGACTTGCATCCGAAGGGGCCGTGCCTCGTAGAACACCGGCTTCACTTCGGCCGCGGGAGCGCCGCTGGGGCGGACCGTGGGTGCGGTATCGCGATGTCCCAGGTCTGTCGGGAGCGGCGAATGCCGCTGTCCGTGTGCTCGAACGGGAGCGATTGTCTCCGGGCATCGTGGCGGTGGCGCTGAGTGTGTGGTCCGTACGCGTCCACGGCACGAGGCGCCGGTGGAGGCAATGTGAGACGGAGTTCACCTGCCCCTGCTGCGGCGAGGGTTGGGCCCGGGACAAGCTGCAAGACGCACTGTTCATGCTTCCGCCACATGCTGCCGGCGAACTTCGAGTGCAGGTCGAGCGCCTGGACGCGGTACTCCTCGGGCGAACCCATCACGAGCCGATGGAGGACCCGGAGTTGGCGTGGTGGCATCGCAGGTGCTGAGCGTGCCGGTGTCGCCCCCTGGTTCGTTGGCTCTCGCGTGACTGGTCGGAGACGTCCGACAGAGGCGGCATGCGGCCGGCGCGCGGAAAGTCCCGCCGTCCGCCGCGTCATAGGGGGCGGCCGCGAATGGACGAGGCATCCGCCATGCGATCCCCGAGGCCAGGTGCTCCTCGGGTTCTCCCGGTGAGGTGATCGCCGTAATGTGCGCGCCGCCGGCAACGGCGAGTTGGATAAGGAACTGGCCCACTCCTCCGCCCGGCATCAAACCCATGATCGCCCGATGGGGCATCGCCCACGGCTCCGGACTGGGCAAGGTCCACTGGGTGTTCGAGCGCACGTTTGCCTGGCTGCATCAGTTCAAACGGCTCCGCACCGCTACGAACGCCGCGCCCACCTCCACCAGGGGTTTCTCGACCTAGCCTGCAGCCACATATGCCTCCGCCACCTTCGATTGCACCACACTCATGGTCAGGTCGGTGGCAGAGGCGAGAACGCTGCCGTGCTAGGAAGCTCGTGCGTCGTGGTTCTCGCGATTGGCGAGGACTTGTTCCATGTGGGTCTGGGCCCACTGCCTGAGCCCGCGTGTCAGGTGATGGAGTGAGAGGCCGAGGTCGGTCAGCTCGTAGGTGACGGTGACAGGGACCGTGGGTTTCACGGTGCGGACGAGCAAGCCGTCGCGTTCGAGGGCCCGTAGGGTCTGAGTCAACATCTTCTGGCTGACGCCAGCCAGTAGCCGGGCCAGCTCGGAGTATCGCATCGCCTTCGGGGCGTGCGATGCGCCGGACTGTTCGGGTGTGTCACCGCCCAGTGCACACAGGATCAGGACGACCCACTTGTCTGAGATCCGGTCGAGGAGCTGACGGCTGGGGCACACCGCCAGGAACGCGTTGTACTCCGCCTTGGCCTGCGCCTTCTTGTCGGCCTTCGTCGTCACTGATCTCGCCTCTCACCTTCTGGGCTGTTACGCACTTCAGAGTGCCTACTTCCCGGCAGGAAGTTTCTCTCCAACACTGGTGCAAGGGAGCTGGAGACACCACCCCCTGGCATGAAGTGAAAGGCACCATGATGAACACACCCTCCGCACTTCTTCCCGGCGGAACCTGGACTCTGGGTGACTCGTCCGTCACCCGGTTCGGCTACGGCGCGATGCAGCTCGCCGGCCCGTGGGTCATGGGGCCGCCCGCCGATCACGACGGTGCTCTGGCCGTGCTGCGCGAGGCGGTCAGCCTCGGGATCACCCACATCGACACCAGCGACGCCTACGGACCACGCTTCACCAATGAGCTGATCCGTGAAGCGCTGCATCCTTACCCGGAGCAGCTGTTCATCGCCACCAAGGTGGGTGCGACGCGCGACGCGCAGGGCGGCTGGCCCACGGCCCGGCGTCCCGAGGACCTGCGCAAGCAGGTCCATGAGAATCTCGGATCCCTCGGCGTCAGCAATGTCACCGGGGAGCAGGTCGCCGAGGCCCGCAGCATTGCCCCGATCGTGTGCGTGCAGAACATGTACAACCTCGCCCACCGCCACGACGACGACCTCGTAGATCACCTCGCCGCCGATGGCCTCGCCTACGTGCCGTTCTTCCCCCTGGGAGGCTTCACGCCGCTACAGTCCGAGGCCCTCTCACAGGTCGCGAACCGACTGGAGGCGACGCCCATGTCGGTAGCGCTGGCATGGCTGATGCACCGCTCGCCGAACATCCTGCTCATCCCCGGTACTTCCTCTACCGCTCACCTACGCGAGAACATCGCAGGCGCCGGCCTCGCCCTCTCAGACGACGATGTGGCCGAACTGGACAACATAGGCCACTGAACAACACGCGGGTCGGTGGCCGAGCCCTGGTTATCGGGCGGACCAAAGGAAGATGCCCGCGATGTGAAGTCCGGCGAGGTAGATGGTGGCGGTCTTCTCGACGGTGTTGCGTTGCTTGTATGCCTCGCGGTCGAAGGTGGGCGGTCGGCCACCGGCCGGTCCGCGCCGCCGCCTGTTGGCTTGCTGGTCGGCCCGCTCCGGGATCACCGCGCGGATGCCGCGTCTGCGCAGGTGGTCGCGGATCCCGCGGGAGGAGTACGCCTTGTCGGCCAGGACCACCTCCGGTGGAAGGCCAGCGGTCGTCGGCGGCGAGGTCGATCTTCGTGGTCAGTCCGCCCCCGGACCGACCGATGGCGTGGTCGTCCGGTTCGCCGGCCGGGGCCCTTTTTGCGGGCCCCGGCCGCGTGCTGGTGAGCGCGCACGATGGTGGAGTCCACGGACACGGCCCAGCTGACGTCCTCGTCCGCGTCGGCCTGGGCCACCAGGGCGGTGAACACCCGCTCCCAGGTGCCGTCGACGGCCCACGTCCGCAGCCGGTTGTAGACGCCTCGCCAGTTGCCGTACTCTCCGGCAGGTGCACCACTGCGTTCCGGTCTGGAACTTGAAGGCGATCGCGTCGATCACCTCACGATGATCCCGCCGGCGGCCGCCCCGCTTCGGCGTCCGGTCCCGGAGCAACGGCTCGATCCGCGCCCACCGCGCATCAGTCAACGGCACACCCGGACCACCGACCGACTGATCCAAACGAAACGGCCTAGTCGAACGGGCCCTGGCAGAACAGCTGAAGGTCTCGCGCTCACCGATCCGCCAAGATGCCTCCGCGTGGGCCGGGACCCGGTCTGTCCCGGCCGCCGGCGTCATGGGGCGAGGACGGAGTGTACGTGTTCGACCTGCGGCGGAGCCGCGAAGTGGGGTCCGGCCAGAGCCCGCCACTTGGCAAAGCCCTCGGAGTCGCGGAAGGTGAAGGTGTGGTGTTCGACGGTCTCCCAGCGGACCATCAGCCGGTAGCGCGAGGGGTGTTCGACGCTGCGGTACAGGTCGACCCCGTCGCAGCCGTCGGCCGCGAGGAAGTGGGGAAGGGCCTTGGCGACGGCCGCCTCGAACTCCCGTTCCTGGCCGGGGTGAATCTCGATCCGGGCGATCTCGGTGATCACGGGTGGCTTCCCTCCTGGTGTCAGTCGTTCTCGCGAGGCGTGGCCTTGGCGTGCTCGGCGTCCACCCGTGCGGTGACGCCGGTCTCGACGATGGTGCGGGTGGCGTCGACCGTGGCGTAGATCCACAGGATGCGCATCGGCTCGGTGGCGGAGGCGTTGCGGAAGCGGTGGGACATGCCGGCGGGGACGTAGGTGGTGTCGAAGCGGGTGACGTGGTGTTCGGTGCCGTCGATCTCCACGAGGGCGTCGCCTTCGAGGATGGTGACGCTCTCCGGGCAGTTGTGGGTGTGCAGGGCGATGCCGGCGCCGCCGTCGAAAAGGGCCTGGCCGGTGACGAAGACCTCGGCGCCGGTCGCCCTGGTGACCAGCGGGATGGTGCGGGCGCCGCCGCCGCGGCTGAAGGCGGTCAGCTCGGCCGGGCGCAGGACCGCGGGCTCGAAGGAGGCGAAGCAGGGCTGGTCCGTGGGGCGGTGGTGCACGGTGTTTCTCCAGGTGGGGGTGGTCAGACGGCCGGGCCGATCCAGACGGTCTTCGTGTTGACGAACTCGCGGATGCCCTCCCCGCCGAGCTCCCGGCCGTAGCCGGACCTTTTGATGCCGCCGAAGGGCAGCCGCGGGTCGGAGGCGACCATGCGGCGCCGGCGTCGAGGAGGCAGGTCAGACGGCGGGCTCGGTCGAGGTCACTGGTCCACAGGGCGGCGCCGAGGCCGTACTCCGTCCGGTTGGCCGGGGCGATGGCCTCGTCGGCGTCGGCGACACGGGTGATGGCGGCGACGGGGCCGAAGGTCTCCTCGTCGAAGGCGGCCGTCCCGGGGGGGCGTGGTCGAGGACGGTGGGCGGGTAGTAGCAACCCGGCCCGTCGGGGATCTCGCCGCCGAGGAGCAGGTGGGCTCCGGCGTCGACGATACGGCGGACCTGGTCGTGCAGTGTGTCGCGGAGGTTCGCGCGGGCCATGGGGCCGATCGTGGTTTCGGGGTCGGTCGGGTCACCGACCTTCAGCTTCGCGGCGGCGGCCGTGAAGGCGGGGACGAACGCGTCGGCCACGGCCTCCTCGACGATGAACCGCTTGGCGTTGACGCAGGACTGGCCGACGTTGACGTGACGGGCCTTGACGGCGGTGACGGCGGCGGCCTCTACGTCGGCGTCGGCAAGGACGACGAAGGGGTCCGAGCCGCCGAGTTCCAGGACCTGCTTCGCCGTGTTCGGCATGCGCCTGGTGTTCCCGGTCGTGATCGTGGCGATCAGCGCCCAGCTCGGTCCGATCGAGGCCGTCGACCTCGCGCTCACCGACAAGGACCGCTATCAGGAGCTGGTGACGGACGCCCATCCGTCGATCGCCGCCTTCGGTGGCATGTTCCTCCTCATGATCTTCCTCGACTTCATCTTCGAGGACCGGGACATCAAGTGGCTGGCCTGGCTGGAGCGCCCGCTGGCCAAGCTCGGCAAGGTCGACATGCTGTCGGTCTGCATCGCCCTGATCGTGCTGCTCGTCTCCGCCATCACCTTCGGCGCCCACGCCCACCAGCACGGCGGCGCCCATGCTGACAAGGCGGAGACGGTCCTGCTCGCCGGTATCGCGGGTCTGATCACCTACATGATCGTCGGCGGTCTCTCCGGCTACTTCGAGGACAAACTCGAAGAGGAGGAGGAACGCGAGCACGAGGAGGAAGAGGCGGCCGCGCGCACCGGCAAGCCCAGGTCGGCCGTCAAACTGGCCGGCAAGGCCGCGTTCTTCATGTTCCTCTACCTCGAGGTCCTGGACGCGTCGTTCTCCTTCGACGGCGTCATCGGCGCCTTCGCCATCACCAACGACATCGTCCTGATGGCCCTCGGCCTGGGCATCGGCGCCATGTACGTCCGGTCCCTCACGGTCTACCTGGTCCGCCAGGGCACCCTCGACGACTACGTCTACCTGGAGCACGGCGCCCACTACGCCATCGGCGCCCTCTCGATCATCCTGCTGGTCACCATCCAGTACGAGATCCACGAGGTCATCACCGGCCTCGTCGGCGTCGCCCTCATCGCCTGGTCCTTCTGGTCCTCGGTGCGCCGCAACCGCGCACTGGCAGCGGCAGAGGGTGAGAGCAAAGACAACGAGACTGGAGCGGTCCGCACCCCGTAACCCAGGACGCGCAGGCCCGGCGCCGTCTTGCGGGTGTCCAGAATGCGCGCCTCGGTCCCGGTCACGGCCTGGACGTAGCGGTCAGTCGGTGCCTTCGACGATGCGGAAGTCGCGCTCGACGCCGTCGGAGAGGGCGTCCAACGCCTGCTGGTAGGCCGCACTGTCGCGCGCCGCGACGGCCTGCTCGAAGCTGTCGAACTCGACCACGACGGTGCGCTCGGCGATTCCGGCGTCATGCGCCACGACCCGACCGCCACGGACGAGGGTCCGGCCGCCCCTCGGCTCGACAGCCAGAGGCGCCAACTCGTTGTAAGCAGCCAGCTTTTCGGGGTCGGAAATGGTGCGGTAGACGCTGACCCAGTAGCCCTTGGGCATGGGAACCTCCAGTGTTGGGATGAGTGCATCTGACAACCCAGGCCGACTGCGGCATCCTCATCGGCGCCAGCGACCAGTTCGCCCGGGTGTCGCCGGACGGATCAAAGGTTCGCGTGGAGCTCGTCGACCGCTTGGAGCGCGGCGTGATCGTCGGTGTGCCGACAGTCGTCCGTCGGCCTTCCCCCTGCGAGGGACGCGAGCTGTACCGCGTCCAGCCCCATGGAGCGGGCGAGTTGGGGCCGGCGGGCCTACACCCGGAACGGCTGGATGGGTGAATGCCCGAGGAGCCCGAGGGCCTCACCAGCTCCCTCACCACAGGGCGACGACAGCGGTTCGATGCGCGGCCGACCGCTTCGATTTCAGAGGCATAGTGAGACGCTAACATTGACGCTTTGGAAAGGGAAGCGGATGACACGACCAACACCACTCCCCGGCCGCCGGGTTCGCGGCTCGCAGACGGGGCGCCCGATCATGGCGCTCCTGGACCTCTTGGGCCGACGCTGGGCGCTGCGGGTCCTGTGGGAGCTGCGAGACGGCTCCTCTCCGACTTTCCGCCAGCTCCAGCAACGATGCGGCGGCATCTCATCAAGCGTCCTGGCCGACAGGCTTCGCGAGCTTGGACAGGCCGGCCTCGTCGAGAACGCCGGGGGCGGGTACCTGCTCACCGAACAGGGCAGGACCCTTCGAGAATCTCTCGCCCCGCTCGATGATTGGGCCTCCGGTTGGCAGCCCAAGGCGTCCGACTGACGGCAATGACGGCATGACGGGCACACACTCTCCAGCGGTCACAGTGGTCCCAGTGGCCACAGAGTGCCGCGACTCCATGTTCATCTGGGCCGCTCCCGCCTTGCTGCAGACGCTCGTCACACCACCTGTGTGCGCGAGTTCTTACGGGTTGGCCTCGGACGGGCGTCGGCGGGCGAGGGCGAGGCTTGTCAGCGTCGTGATCGCCATGGCGCCGATGCCGAACAGTGCCGCGGTGGTGTAGGCGCTGTCGTCGGGAAAGAGGTGGCCGGGACCGGTGCCCGCGGCGAGGATCAGGCCGCCGACGGCGCTGCCCAGGGAGTAACCGACGCTGCGGACAACGTAGTTGAAACTCATGGCGCTGGACGTCTCGCTCTTCGGGGTGACGGCCAGGATGACGCCGGGCATCGCGGCCGAGAAGCCGCCGACGCCGAAGCCGAGCACGCCCATCGCCACGAACAGTTCGGCCAGGTCCGACCGGGCCGCCGCGAACAGGGCGAACCCGCCACCGACCACGACGGCGCTTCCGGCCAGGAGCAGAGGGTCGGCAATCCGCGTCCGGACCCGCGGCGTGAGCTTGCCGCCGACGAACCCGAGCACCGAGAACGGGATGAGGACCAGCCCGGCGACGAAGGTCGTCAGCCCGAAGCCGTAGCCGGCGCCGTGCGGCGTCTGCGCGTACCGGGTGATGAGCGTGAGCAGGAGGTACATGCCGATCCCGCCGACGAACATGGCGAGGTTCGCCCCAGCGACCGCCGGGTGCCGCACCGCCCGCACATCGACCAGGGGCGTCGTGCTGCGCAGCTCGATGACGACCCAGACGCAGAGCAGCACCGCCGCGACGACGGCGAGGCCCACCGCCACGGCGAGGTACCGGCTCCACAGACTCGGTTCACCGGCGAGGAACAGCACCAGGACCAGCGCAGCGGCCAGGACGACCGCGCCTTTCACGTTCACGCGGGCGGAGCGGCCTTCGGGGGCTTCGGGTATGGAGCGCCACGCGGTCAGGAGAGCGGCAGCGGTGACGACCAGGCCGAGCCCGTAGGCGGCCCGTACCCCGCCGAGCTCGACGAGCAGTGCGGCCAGCGGGTAGCCGACGCCGGCCCCGATGATCGAGACCACGGAGATCAGGGCGATCACGGCCGCGCTGCGCTCCTCGGGCAGGTGGTCCCTGGCCACGCCCATCATCAGCGCCGTCAGCCCGAGCCCGACGCCCTGGGCCGCCCTGCCGGCCAGCAGCCACGCGAACGGCAACGGCAGCACGGTGAGCGCGCTGCCGGCGACGACGACCGCCAGCGTGACGAGGATCGTGGCTCGCCGGTGCGGGCCGGCTCCGAGCCGGCCCAGGACCGGTGTGGCGACGGCGCCGCTGAGCAGCGCGACGGTCAGCGTCCACTGCGCGCTGTCGAGCGAGACGTGGAACGAGGTCGCCACGCTGGTGATGAGCGGCGTCCCGAGGCTGGCGACCGCCGCCACGGTCAGCGCGATGAACGTCAGGGCGGGGACCAGCAGCCGCGCCTCGGAACGCACCGCCGGGAACGCCTTGACGGCCTCCCCGCCGACCGCCTCCCCGCCGACTGGCTGCCCGGTCACCGCTTCGGCCCTTCGCGGTCCTGGCTTTCGAGCTCTGCCAGATGCTTCAGCGCCGGAAGGGCCGCCACCAGCGACTCGATCTCGTCGTCGGCGAGCTTGCCGATCAATCGCTCGAAGGCATGGACGCCCGCCTGGTGCCGCGTCCGGACGTAGGAGGCGCCGGCCTCGGTCAGGCACACCAGCGTGACCCTCTTGTCGGACGGGTCGCCCCGTCGCTCGACCAGGCCGGACTCCTCCATGACCCGGACCAGGGTGGTCATCGCGGGTTGAGTGACGCCCTCGACCGCGGCCAGATCGGTGATGCGCCGCGGACCGGTCCGGTCCAGGGTGGCCAGCGTGGCGGCGGACGTCAGGCTCATGTCCCGGGGCAGGCGCCTCGCGGCCCTGGTGGCCAGGCCGTAGAGGGCCGCACCGACGGCGGCGGACGCGCTGGGAGCGGTGTCTTGACGACTCATGAGCAAAGCATAGCAATTTTATATTCATAGCTTATATAGTTGATTTCCTGCAGCGAACTGGCACCGCCGCACTCGTCGGACGTGACACTCACCCCGTCCGCCGGTGCACCCTCCGCAGTCGGCGGGCAACACGCATCGGCCCGAAGCGAGTCATCGGGATCTTCGAGGTAAAGGGCCTTCGGGACTCACGTAAGGAAGCGCGAGCGCTGGAGGAGCTGGCCGGACAGGGGCATATGCACTTAACCCGTGTGCACTCCCTGCCGGAGCTCGACAACGCGCTCGCCAACGGTTCCTACGACGTGCTCACCATCAGCTTGCATGGCCCCGCGGAGGACGGTGTCGAGTACCGCATGCTCCTACCCGACAGGCCCTCCTCCCTCGCGGCCCTGCTCCACCTCGCTCTGCCCCAACCGTTGTTCTCGGCTGCTGCTGGTCGGCCAAGTCTCCGGACACACCCGACACCACCGCCGTGGCACTGTCCTGTCTGGCCGCGGGCACGTCCCAGGTCATCGGCGGACTGTGGGCCATCGACGACGAAAGGCCGGCGAACTGCTCACCCGCACCTACGACGGCCACCTGCCTCACGGGCTACCTCTCGCCCAGGCGTTCCGCGCGCGGCTCACCTGGCACTCCCCCGGGACGATCGCCCAGCGGCTGCGGGCCTCGCGCTCATGAACCCCTGACGCCTCACACGACTCCAGGTCGCCGAACAGTGCCACGGTCCCGCCCCAGCCACTCACCGGCCAAGTCGTGCGGCTCGGTGCCGGGGTGGCCGTACCACGGCGGAGTGGCCAGCTGGCCCGGCCTGCCGAGGCCAAGACCTGGGCCATCGCATGCATCATCGCAGCCTCGACCGCGCTGGAATGCCGCAGGGCCGGCTCGTCCAGCTGCTTCAGCCGAAACGCGTGGCTCGCGCAGGCCTGCAGGCGCGGACTTGCCTTCCAGGCCAGGAACACACCACCCGCCGCGTCGACACCGTAGTCGATGTCCACCACGGCGCCACCGGCCAGGACCGGGTTCAGCCCCGACGGACCACGAACAGGCCCACAGCCGCCAGCTGGCTGCGGACCTTCCGCGCGAGTGCCTCAAGGGCTGTGGATTCTTCAGCACCCACTCGTTCGAACACCCGCTCAATCTGGCCAACGCAGAGAACGCCGCGCCGATCAGCGAATGGCTCTCCGGCAGCGCCTCTGCCTGGGAACGCGTCATGCGCGGTCTCGACCCCGCGGAACGCGCCACGGTCGTCACCGCCCTGCACGCCTACGAGACCGCCTTGGAGCAGGCGGGCGATCGGCATCCGAACGTGCTTTGAAAGTCGGCCGTCAGCCAGTGGTTGGTGATGGTGACGAGGTGCGTGGGCGATGGGCTCGAACGTCCACTGGGCGTCCATCGGGATCGCGAGCTGTCATAGTCCACTGCGTGGGCAGCGTCTCGATCTGTCCGACCGGCCACCCGGCCCTCAGAATTCGTTCGCGGACCTCACATAGTTGCGCGTGTGTCGCCACGCGCAGCCCCCAGCCGGCATTGCCGAGGGGATCGAGGTCAGTGCTGGGGGCGGTAGCGGTCTCGACGATCATCAGGTGGTCATCGCCGCCGACATCGATGACTGCGATCCGAGGATCCGAAGCGGTTGCAGCGCGCTCGAAAGCAAGCCTTGCTCCGAGCAACTCCGTGTAGTACGTCACGAGTCGGTCGAGGTCGGTCGTGGACAGAGTCAGATGATTGATTCCGAAGAGTTCGGACATGGTGGGCCAACTGTAGTGCAGGTGCTGGAGGACACCTGGGTCGCGCTTGAGGTGTGGTCACAGCGCCTGGCGTATCAAGGTGAGTTGGATGGTGGCTTCGTAGCGGGCGGCGAGTCTCTCGGAGCGTGCCACGACACGGTCAGCGGCGCGCGCCTGGGTCAGGAGTTGCGCGGGGCTACCAGGCCGGACTCGTAGGCGAGGACCACGAGTTGGGCGCGGTCGCGGGCGTGGAGCTTGGCCATGGCACGGTTGATGTGGGTCTTGGCGGTCAACGGGCTGATGACCAGGCGGTCGGCGATCTCATCGTTGGACAGGCCCTGTGCAGCCAGGGCGACGGCCTCGCGTTCGCGGCTGGTCAGCTCCTCCAGGCCGCTGCGGGTGCGGGTGGACGGCGGCTGGGTGACGTACCGGTCGATGAGCTTGCGGGTGATCGCGGGCGCGAGCAGGGCGTCGCCGCGGGCGGCAACACGTACGGCGTGCAGGAAGTCCTCCGGCACGATGTCTTTGACCAGGAACCCGGCGGCGCCGGCGCGCAGCGCGTCGAAGACGTACTCGTCCATGCCGTAGTTGGTCAGCACGACGACATGTACGCCGGCCAGGGCCGGATCCGCGGCGATGCGCCGGGTCGCTTCGATGCCGTCCATGACGGGCATCTGGATGTCGATGAGCACGACGTCGGGCAACTGCTCCTTGACGAGCGCCAGGCCCTCGTGGCCGTCGGCGGCCTCGGCCACGACCTCGATGTCGTCGTCGAGTTCGAGCAGCGCGCGGAAGCCACTGCGGATGAGCGGCTGGTCGTCGACCAGCAGGACCCGGATCACGACGCTCCATTCGTGGGGAGTTCGGCCTGGACGGTGAAGCCGCCGGCGCTGCGCGGCCCGGTGCGCAATCGGCCGCCCAGCGCCGTGACGCGTTCGCGCATGCCGATCAGCCCGAGGCCGGGCGTCGGCCCGGAGGGCGGGGTGGCCCTTCCGTTGTCGTCGACGCGGATGGCGAGAGCGTCCGGCCGATAGTCGATGAGCACCGAGACGGTGGTTGCGGCGGCGTGCCGGGCGACGTTGGTGAGCGACTCCTGAACGATGCGGTGAGCGGTACGGCCCACTGCGGCCGGCACGGCGTGCGGACGTCCTTCGATCGTCAGCGTCGTCTCCAGGCCGGTTCTTCTGAACCCCTCCACCAGACTGGAGATGTGGCCCAGTCCGTGCGGCGGGGCCGTGTCGTCGTCGCGCAGCGCCTCAAGGGTCACGCGCAGTTCCCGGCTCGCCTCCCGGCCGGCTTCCTGGATCGCCAGCAGGGCCTCTGACACCTGCTCGCCGCGGTGCCGGGCCACGTGGACGGCGACCTCGGACTGCACCTTGATCACCGAGATCTGGTGGGTGAGCGAGTCGTGCAGCTCCCGCGCGATGCGCAGCCGCTCGTCGTCGGCCCGGCGCCGGGCGGCCTCCTCGCGGGTGCGCTCGGCTTCGTCCGCCCGCCGTTCGGCCTGCCGAACCGCCTCCCCCGCGGCGAAGGCGGCGATCAGCCAGGCGATCTCAAGGGTGTTCCGGGCCTGCGCCACGACCTCGCGCGCGGGCCCGTCGTGGGCGACCAGGGCGGTGATGTGGAGCACGGCCACCAGGCCCACGGACGCCACCACCGCGACGGCCCGGTGTCCGGCCCGCACCGCGCCGTAGACAGCGACCAGGTAGGAGACGGCGAGCACCTCGAAACCGGCCGCCAGACAGCCCACCGCAGACAGCCCCGTGACGGCCAGGACCACGAGCGGCGCCCGGCGGCGCGCGGCCAGCGCCAGCCCGCCGACCGCCAGCAGCACGGAACCGGACAACTCGTGGCCCCCGGACAGGGGCGGCCCGGACAGCCCGGTCCCCAGCAGCAGCGCCGCCACGCCCACGGCGAGCGCCCAGTCGGTGACCGGAGCCGGGAGAGCGAACCGTCCTTTGTTCATGGGGGCACCGTAACCGGGTGCGGTTGTGGGCGAGTCCGGCTCTTGGACGAGCGATCGGCTACCGCGTGTGCGGTACCCCGCGCGTCGTCTGCCGCATCCGCGGTATCCGGATGCCGCGGATGCGGCAGCGGAAAGTGCCTGCGCCTGCCGGACGCTCCGCGGGGGTCCGGCTCGCATGCTCAGGATGCGTCGAACCTCGCAGTCAGCGACGTAGACGGATACGGATACGGAGGAGAACGGGATGAGTGCTTCAACAGCGCTGATGGTGGCCGCCGAGGGCGGGATCATCGGCGACGGGCGGACCGGGGCCAACCTGGCCCTGGGGGTGGGGCTGCTCGGCCTGGCCGTCGGCTGGCTGGCCCTGGCCCGCGCCGGCGGCCGGATCAGCATCGCCAACGCGCGCGCCGGCGGGAAGTCGGCCATCGCGGTGGGCCTGACGGGCACGGCCCTCGCCGTGCTGCACCTGGCCACCTCCAGCGGCGGTCCCGGCACCGGCAACGGGCTGGTCGGCGCCATCGTCGCCGCCCCGCTCGGGCTGGGCGCCGTACTCCTCGGCCGCCGGGCGTTGGCCCGCTCGCGCGGGGGCGATCGGCAGCCGGTCGATCGGATGGGCGTCTGATCACCACCGGTCACGGAGTGCGTGCGGCCACGGCGCGCCGGGCCCCGTCGGCACAGGCACCGACGGTCGGACCGCTGCCCCGGAGAGCACCGGGGCCCGCGGCGGTGCGATGAGGCAGGGGCAGCAGCCGGCAGGCCCGGCTGCGGGGACGATCCGCGTGAGCAGGCCCTCCTGCGGCTGCGGAGTCCAGGCGCAGGAGTTGGCGCGAGCGTAGTACGCCGGCGCGCGCGTGGGTGCCCGACGGGCCGGCTGCGCGCGGCGGTGGGTGCGCCGGCTCCGGGGCGGCGGGCCGGGCGCTGCGGCAACCGTTGGAACGCCGGCCGTTCGTCCTCCCGCACCGTCGGTCACCGGGCACGGCTCTCACTCCGGCCAGTCGGAATCGTTGATGACGTCCACGAAGTCGACGCGGCGGAAGCCGGGCACGAAGTGCGCGAGGACGTCCGCGTTCACCGTGCCGAACGTGGTGGCCGGGCGGTGCCGGAACCCTTCCGTGAACGCCCGCAGGATCTGCCGCTTGAAGTCCGGGCGCGGGTGGGCCGCGGTGACTTCGTCGATCTGGGCCCGGGTGAGGTTGCCCAGGTTCAGTCCGAGCACGTCCGTCTCCACGCCCGCGGTGGTGGCCGCGATCTCCGGCGCCAGCTTGTAGGGCACCTCGGGGGTGGTGTGCAGTGCGACGGCCGTCCAGACCGTCTGCGCATCGGACTCGGACAGCCCGTGGGTGAGCGCGAACGCCCGGGCCTGGTCGGCGCCGTCCATCTCGAAGCGCTGGTCCTCACTGCGGTAGGGGTCGACCAGGCCGGTGTCGTGGAACAGTGCGGCCACGTAGAGCAGCTCGGGGTCGGGCCGCAGGCCCAGCGCCTCGGCCTGCAGGCTGCCGAAGAGGAACACTCTCCGGGAGTGGTGGAAGATCAGCGGCGGGGTGGTGCTGCGGATCAGATCCGTGGCCTCGCGGACGAGCGTGCTGTCCGGGACGACGACTCCGGCGATCTTCTCGCTCATGACGGTTCTCCTTGGCAGAGGTGGTCTGTGTCTCCACTCTCTGTCCGCCGGGCCCCCGCGTCCGCTACCGGATGGCCGACAACCCCTCGCAAACGGCCACGTCCGCCGGAGGCGGTCGCGACCGCGCCGCGCCTCAGCGGGAACCCTGCGGGGCGCGAGACCCGGCGCCGGTCGTGGTGAAGCGGCGCTGGTACTTCGTCGGGGAGATGCCCAGGTGCCGTGCGAACGCCCGCCGCAGGCTCTCGTAACTGGGGAAACCCGAACGCGCCGCCGCCTCCGTCGCGTTGTGCCCCGAGTCCAGCAGGGCCTTGGCCATGTCGAAGCGGATCAGTTCCACGTACCGCATGGGGGTCGTGTCCAGCTCCGTGCGAAACATACGGGTGAGGTGGCGGGGGCTGACCCGCACGCGCGCGGCGAGGGCCTCCAGGGTGTGATCGGCGGTGGGATCGGCCTGGACGGCGTCCTGGACCTGCCGCAGCACCGGTGTCTGCGGGGCCGGCCCCTGCAGGGAGGCGGAGAACTGCGACTGACCGCCGGCCCGCTGCATGTACACCACCAGCGACCGGGCGACGCTGCGGGCCAGGTCGGCGCCGTGATCCTGCTCGACCAGAGCGAGGGCCAGGTCGATGCCCGCCGTCACCCCGGCCGAGGTGTAGAGGCAGCCGTCCCGGACGAAGAGCGCGTCGGGCTCGACGCGGGCCGTGGGGCAGCGCCGGGCCAGCAGCTCGGTGTGCTGCCAGTGCGTCGTGGCCCGCTTGTCGTCGAGCAGGCCCGCCGCGCCGAGGATGAACGCGCCGGTGCAGATCGAGGCGACCCGGCCGGCCTGGGAGGCCAGGTTCCGCGCGGCGGCGGCGAGGTCGGGGGCGACGTGGCCCTGCGGGAGCCGGTCGCCCCCGACCACCAGCAGGGTGTCGAAGGCGGGGGCCGCGCTGACGTCGGTGTCGACGGGCACCTGGACGCCGATGGAGGAGGAGACCGGACCGCCGTCGACCGAGACGATGGTCAGGCGGTAGTGGCCGCCGAACCGATTGGCCTCGCTGAAGACCTCGGCGGGACCGGACAGATCGAGCATCTTCATGCCGTCGAACACGAGTACGCCGATGCTGTGCTCGCTCCGCTTCATCGTCATCACCCTCGGACTCCCGGCTCCCCGGTGGAAGCACGTGCCGCACATTCTCCCCGCTCCGCGGGCCCCGGCTCGGGCCGTCGGGGCCGGCTTCGCCCGCGACGGAACACGGTACGGCTGGATTGTCAGGGATAGCCTGACGGCATGACGGATGCGCCCGATCCCGACGCCGACCGCTACGCGTACAGCCGCACCGCTCCAGCCCGCCTCGTCCAGTCCGCGGAGCTGTCCGCGGAGCCGCGTGAACTCGCCGACCGGGAAGGCCGCGCCGAAGCGGCGCAGCAGGCCGATGAGCCCCGGGCTCTCGCCGTTCAGATCCGTGTCGAGGCCGGAGAGTCCGGTGAAGGGACGTCATGACCGTACGAAGGATGCCCGGTGGGACACCGCCGGATGCCCTGGTGCCGCCCTGTGCGCTGGCCGGACTGTGGGCCGTGCGGCACGGGCAGAGCACGGCCAACGTCGCGTTCGCCGCGGCCGAGGAGTCCGGGTCCACCGTGCCGGTGCCCGGCCGCGACCGGGACGTTCCGCTGTCCGAGCGGGGAGCCGCGCAGGCGGTCGCGCTGGGCGACTGGCTGGCCAGGCAGGCGCCGGAGGCCGGGCCGGACCTGGTGGTGTGCTCGCCCTTCACACGCGCGCTGGAGACGTGGGAGGGGATGGCGACCCGCGTTGCCGGGCTCGGCGGGCCGCAGCTGGAGGTGCTGGTCGACGAGCGGCTGCGGGACCGGGAGATGGGTGTGTTCGAGTTGCACCCTCCGGCCGCGTTGCGGGCCCGGGCTCCGCAGGAGGCGGACCGCCGGGAGCTGCTGGGCGAGTGGTGCTATCGGCCGCCGGGCGGGGAGGCCTTCACGGACGTCGCCGTGCGTGTGGGCCAGTTCGTCTCCGACCTGGGGCGGGCCGCCCCGGGGCGCCGGGTCCTGGTCGTCGCGCACGACGGCGTGGTCATCGCGCTGCGCTACGTCCTCGCAGGAATCGGCGCCGTCGCGCCCGAGGAATTGCCGCCGGTCCCGAACGCCTCGGTGTCCCACTGGAACGGCGACGGCCACCGGCTGCGTCTGGTCTCCTGGGGCGACACCGCTCACCTGAGTTCGCTGGACGACATGGAAGGAATGACTCGCGCATGACCGACCACTCCCCCACCGACCCGATCCTCGCGCACGTCGAACCGGTTCCCGGCGGTCTGTACGGGGACCAGCCCTACGAGGCCGCACTCGCCGACCTGCGGTCGGCCGTGGCGGAGGTCTCCGCCGCGCTGCGCGACGACGACGGCACGCGCGCGGAGCAGCTCACCCGCTACCAGCAGGACCTGGGCCGTGCCCAGCTCCGGCTGCGCCCGGACGACACGGCCGCACTGGAGCGTGCCCACGCACTGTCCCGGACGGTGCGCCGCTACCTCGCCGGCGGGGCCGCGTGAGCCCCACCACCGAGGGCCGGCTGCCGCCGGAGGAGAATCGGCGCATCTTCCGCGAGCAGATCGCACCCGTCTACCTGGACGACTGCACCCCGCAGCAGGCGCCGGTCGTCGTGATCGTGGCCGGGCAGACCGGGGCGGGCAAGACGGCCGTCACCCGCATGGTCAAGGACACCCTGGAGCGCAGCGGGGAGGTGGCCTGGATCAACATGGACTTCTACAACCCCCACCACCCCGACTACGCGCGCTGGCAGGCCGAACGGCCGCAGGAGGCGGACGCGTTGGTCCGGCCGGACGGAGACGCGTGGTGGGAACAGGCCCAGCAATACGCGCTGGAGCGCGGCTTCCACATCCTGCTGGAGTCCGCGATGGTCACCCCGGACGAGTACGAGAACATCTGCCGCCGCATCCAGTCGGCGCCGCTGCCGCCCGGCGTCGCCCCGTACCGGATCGAGACGGCCTTCGTCGCCGTGCCGGGCCCGGTCAGCCGACTGGGCATCATGTCCCGCTACCTGGAGGAACTCCAGGAGCGCGGGCACGGCCGCCTGGTCGACCCGGCCATCCATGACGCCGCGCTGGCCGGAGTGGTCCGCGGCGCTGCGGCCTTCGAGGCGGAGGGCCTGGGGGACTACGCGGCCGTGCTGCGCCGCAACGGCTCCACCGTCCACTCCCAGCCCATCACCGCCGGCCAGAGCACGCCGGAGGACCAGCTGGCCCTCGTCGCCGCGATCAGGAGCGAGCACGCCCGTGTGCAGTCGCCCGCCGAGGCCGCCCAGTTCGCCGCCCGGCACGCGGCCGCGACGCTGATCGCCCCGGACTTCGCGATGCCGGAGCTGGAGTACATCGCCCAGGCAGCCGCGCCGCTTCTCCCCCCGCCCACCGCGCCGTGGCGGGAGGTCTCCGCACGTGCTGCCCAGTTGCGCGGCGCCGCTCCGGCCGGGCCCGACCCGACGCTGGCCGCCCACACCGACGCCGACGTCGTGCAGCTCCTCGCGCACACCCTCGTCGACCGGCATGCGGCCCTGTCCGCAGGCACCGCGCAGACCGCCGGACGACGAGAGGCGGCCACCGAACGGCTGCTCGGGGAACTCGCCCGACGCGCGACACTCACGCCCGACCAACGGGCTCAGGAGCAGCAGCAGCGCCAGGTCCTGCACACCGCCGCGCACCGTGCTGTGAGCGAACCGGGTTCGGCTCTGCCTGCCCGGCCGAGCGCCGCGGCGGCACGCAGCCGGTCGACGACCGTCACCCGATCCCCCGGCGACGGTCCGGCCACGCGGCCGAGTCCGGCGGTTGTACCCCGACCCGGCCGCAGCCCCGAGCAGGGCCGCGGCCGCGGCAGGTAGGGAACGACTGAAGATGACCGACGTTGTGTTGAGGCTTTCAGCCCGTGATTTGGTGCACGCGGATCTGGCGTCGTGCGGGTGGGCAGGGTCTGAGCGCCACCTGGCCGGCGTCGCCGAGCAGTTGGAACGTGTTCGAACCGGCGAGGTCGACTACCTCGCGGTCTGCCCCGCAACGGACATCCCTGTGGCGAAGGGCGGCGTGGACTACCAGGTCAAGAAGGGGGTCGGCACTTTGTGGCAGCTGGCAGTCCACCCCGCGTTGCAGTCGTGCGGGATCGGCACGTTCCTCGTCGAAGCCGCAGAACTGCGGATCAGGAACCGCGGTCTGCGGCAGGCCGAACTCGGTGTGGAGGAAAGCAACCCTCGGGCACGTGCGCTGTACGAAAGGCTGGGTTATGTCGCGTACGACCGTCAGCCCGACTCGTGGGACGAGCAAGCCCCTGATGGGTCGCTGCGCCGCTACGAGACGATGTGCACGTTGATGCGTAAGGAACTCACGTAGGCCGGGCCAAGCCCTGTACAGCCAGGCCGGGACAAGCGCGGTACGGCCTGTCGAGAAGGTGCTCGTCAGCGCACGAGCAGGTCGATCACGCCGGTCAGATCCTCCTCGCCGCTGCCCTCGGCCAGGCGGCGGCTCATCAGCTCGAAGTAAGGATTGAGCAGTTCCGGGCTGACCCCCTGCTGCTCGGCGGTGCTCAGGAAGGTCGGTGTGCCGGCCACCTGCATGGCGAGGTTGGAGACGACGCCCTTGGTGTAGTCACCGCTGCGCAGTTGGTCGGCGGTCTGGTGAACCGCCGGGGCCATCGCGACGAGCCAGTCGGCGAGCAGCGGGGCGAGTGCCGCGGGGTCGATGTCCTCCTTGCGGATCAGGGCGAAGGCGTGCGCGGCCCCGGCGAACATCCCGTACATGGCACTGAGCAGGGCCACGTCGTGCAGGGCCGCGAAGCCCGCGTCATCGCCGACGTACGTGGTGCCGGCCGGGACGCCCAGGGTCCCGCGGTGCCGCTCGAACAGCTCCCGCGAGCCGCTGTAGAAGACGTAGCCACCGGCTTCCGGGACGCCGATCATCGGGGGGACGGCCATGATCCCGCCGTCCAGGTACCGGGCGCCGCGCTCGCGGGCCCACTCGGCGCGAGTCCGGGCCTGGGCAGGGGTGCTGGTGGTCAGGTTGACCAGGTCCCGGCCGGCCAGATCGGCGTCGACCAGCACCTCGTCGACCGAGGCGTCGTCCAGGAGACACATGACGATCAGGGTGTTCGCCGCGACCGCCTCGGCGGCACTGTCCGCGACCCGTGCGCCCTCGGCGGCGAGTGCCGCGGCGCGGGCCGGGGTGCGGTTCCAGACGGTGAGCGGGTGGCCGGCGGAGAGCCAGGTGCGGGCCAGCGCGGTGCCCATCGCGCCGAGGCCCAACAGCGTGAGGGAAGTCTTCTCAACAGTGTTCTGTGTCATGCCGATTAGGCTGGTCACCGGCCCGGAGAACATCAAGTACGCACTTCATGGTGGGTGGTTACCCCGGGGTGAGCGAACACGTCAGAGGGGTGGGCATGACGACACTGAACCGGCCGGGCGCGCCGGACGGACACGTCTGCGGTATCGACACCGCGATGGAGGTGATCGGCGGCAAGTGGAAGGTGCTGATCCTCTGGGCGCTCCACGAGCACCCCTGTCGCCGCTTCGGCGAGCTGCGCCGACTGCTTCCCGGCATCACCGAGAAGGTGCTCGCCTCTCACCTACGGGAGCTGGAGGCGGACGGCGTCGTGCACCGCGTCTCCTACGACGAAGTGCCGCCCCGCGTCGAGTACTCGCTGACCGAGGACGGCAAGCGCCTCAACGACGCACTCCAGCCGCTGGCCGCCTGGGGGCGCGAACGGCCGACCACCCGGGAGGCGGAGAAGCCGGCGGGCCAGGGCCGGTCGTGAACGTGCTGGTCACAGACGTTCGTCCACCTGGCACGGTGTGATCGCCCTCCAGGGCGATCGGCCTCGCGCCGATGAGATCGATCGGCTCGGTGCAACTCTGGCGACACTCGGCCGAGCGAGTGCGGGAATCAGCAGATTTCGAACCCGGCCGAACGCAGGGCGTCCAGTGCCAGGCTCCGGCTTCCCTCGGGGACCAGCACGAGGTCGGCGTGGTAGGTCGAGGCAGTGAACACCGGAACCGCGGCGCGGGCCAGCGGTGTGAGGACGGCGGCCAGCAAGCCCGGTTCGTCGAGACCGTGGTCCGGGTCGGTGTCGTACAGCGCGACCCAGCGGTCTTGGACGGCAACGGAGGAATCGGCGGTGCGGATCACCGTCAACCCTTCTGGAGCACGGACCAGGGCCAGCCAGTGGTCGTCGTCCGGCTCGCGCGGCTCCAGATGGTGTTCGAGGGAAAGGGCCCCGTCCAGCAACCGGAGCCGTCGCGAAGGGCGGGTCGGCTCGTCGGTCAGGCTGATGCTGAAGGCCACGCGGGCGAGGCCAGGCCCGTCGTAGTCCGGGAGGGGGTCGGAGGCGGCGAAGCCCAGACGGGCGTGGAAGTTGCGCGAGACGGTGTTCTCGGGACTGGTGACACAGTGCACATACCGGCGGCCTCGCGCCCGGACGAGCGCGAAGAACGCCCGGTAGAGGGCTCCTCCGATGCCCTGTCCGTGCAGTGCGGGGTCCACGCCGACGAAGTGGATGTAGGCGGTGTCCGACTCCGTCTGTGACAGAAAGCCGACGAGGAACGCGGCGAGTTCTCCGTCGGGGTACTCGACCAGGAAACTGGTCGAGCCGAAATGCTGGAAGTACAGCCGGGGCAGCAGCAACGCCCGCTCCAGTGCTCCCGCCTCGCCCTTCATGCCGCCCCACCACTGGTCGAGTACGGCAAGCACCCGGGGGTGGTCTTCGAGGGTCGGGTGTCGGGCGGCGAGGGGAGCTGGAAGGTCGTCGATCATCCGCGCAGTCTGACATCGGCGCAACGGCGCCCGCCACCGACATTGTCCCGCGGTTTCATCCTCTGCCCCGACTTCAACTTCCAGCGATAACCCCTGGGTTATCGGACCATGTGAAACCGAGGATTGTTGGCACGTCACCTCGCACCGGATCCTGAGTCACGTCCGCCGCCTTCCACCGGCATCCGTTGACGCCCAGCGCAGGCGCTGCCGCCCGCGCCCGAAGCGGCGAGGCACGGGCGTACCCGGCAGGGAGCCGGGGAGCACAACCGCCGATGCGGTGCGGCAAGGAGAACGAATGCGATTGCGGAGCATGGTCGCGGCAGGTGTGGCAGTTCTGGCGCTGACGGCGGTCAGTGGCTGCGGCGATGACGGGGGTGGCGACGAGGGCGGGGCGGCCGACGGCTGGGGCTACGGACAGTCCGCCGGCAGTGGGGGCGGGGGACGGCTCATGGACACCGAGACGGAGGGCCGTCCGAGCGCCGCCACGACGGCGGAGATCGAGACGTTCGTCAGCGGGCGCACCACGTGTACCGATCTGCACATGCAGGCCAGGGACTACGACGACGAGGACAATCCGGAGGCGGAGGCGGCCGGCGAGCTCTGGGGTATCAGCGAGCGTGCCATCTGCTATGACGAGACGCGCAATGGTGTCACGCTCATGTCCGTCAACGACATGAAGAGTTTCCAGACCCAGGCGAAGAAGCGGGCCTCCGACGGGTACTACCTCCTCGGTGAGGACTTCGCCGTCACGGGTGGTCCCACGACCCGGGCCAATCTCAGGCAGTCCGGGCTGCTCGCCCTCGTCTGCGACCCGGAGGTCCAGATCCCCAGTGGTTATACGAAGGAGAAGGCGCTCGTGGACGGTTGCACCCTGACCGATTTCATCTCCTGACGCCGGCGTCGCGGTGGCGGCCGACAGGTCGTGTTGATGCCGGGCGCCGAACGGCCCGGGGAGGATACTGAGCGCATGCCCGGCACACTCCGCGCGAAGATCCTGCCGGACCGACAACGCCGCTCCATCGACGAACTTCAGCAGGACCTCGATCTTTCCTCCGGGGACAGCCGGTCGAAGCAGTCGGCCTTCTGGACCATGCTCACGTTGTCCGCGGTCATCGCGGCGTGCGGCATCCTCACGGACTCCACCGCCACGGTCATCGGCGCGATGATCATCGCCCCGCTCTCCACCCCCATCATGGGCATCGCCCTCGGTGCGGTGCAGCGCCGCCGCACCACAGCCGCAGCGTTCGTGGCCCTCGGATGCCTGCTGGTGATGCTGATCGGGGCAGTGGCCTCCGTCGTCGTGCCCCAGTCCTACGACCTGCTGACCAACGGCCAGATCTCCGGCCGGACCTCTCCGGGACTGCTCGACCTGATCTCCGCCCTGGCTACCGGCTTCGCCGGCGCCGTGGCACTGGCACGCAAAGACGTCGCCGCCGTACTGCCGGGGGTGGCCATCGCCATCTCACTCGTGCCACCTCTCGTGGTCACCGGTGTCTGCGCCGGCCAGACGGCGTGGTGGCTCGCGCTGGGCGCCCTGGTCCTCTTCCTGTCCAACCTCTTCGCCCTCGTCTTCGCCGGCATGGTCGTCTTCACCGTCCTCGCCTACACCTCCCGGACCACCGGCCGCCGCACCCACCGCCGACCGCGCCGCGCCTACGTCATGCTCGGACTGCTCTTCACGGCCGTCCTGCTCCCCCTGGGCGCCAACACCCTCGCCACCGTCCTGCTCAACACCTGGACCCTCCGGGCCAAGAGCGCCGCCGAGCGGTGGCTCACGGACAGCCCCGGCGCCGCGGTCACCAGCGTCGACACAAGCTCTCGCACGCTGTACATCCACGTGCGCAGTCCCAGTGACCTGCCCCCGATCGATGGGCTGCTCAGCAGGCTGAAGGGGAACATTCCCGACGGCATCCCCGTCGTGGTGGACACCACACGCGGCCGGCAGATCAGCGTCGGCCAGGTCGGTGAATAGCCGGGGTCCGTTCGTCGCGGAACCCCAGGAATTCGTAGGACACCGGGTCGAAGATCAGGTACTTGCTCTTGTAGGCCCCTCGCCCGGTATGGGCGATCCCCACCCCGGTCCGCCCGGCGGAGTCCCAGACCGGAGTTGGTACTCTCCGGAGCCACGGCGAGGCGGCGGGGAGGGTCATGGGAGCACACCTGTCGGGTCCACCGAACCGCCGGTTCCCGGGAATTGGCCCCGGTGTCCTCTTCGGTGGGCTGACTACGGTGGTGTCCCTTGCCGCGATCGAGCGGGCATGGGCTGCTTGCGACACGGGCGTCAACGCGGCGGCCAACGGTACGACTCTGCTGTTCCTCGCGCCTCTGATATGGATCGCCGCGTACGCCGATACCGCCGGAGACCGTGAGGTTGTCGCCGGTGATGTAGGTGTCTGGGAAGCCCTGCGCGCGGGATTTGCCGCCGTACTGTCCCTGCACGACGACCGCGAGCAGGCCCTGCAGCGGTTCCGTCTTCTGCACAACACCGCCTCGCTGCGCGCCGGCTGGCTCGAGAAGTCGGCTCCGTTTCCAGGAGGAGCTGCTGCCGCTCGTCGAGGCGCGCATGGACGCCACTGCCGGTACGGCCGGCGCGAAGGCCCGTGCGGTGCTCGCGACGGCGTTCGCGTGCCTCGACGCCGCGTCGATGACGTGGGTCGCCGGCGACGGCCAGAGCACCATCATGGACCTGTACGACGAGTGCCTGACCGCGGTACGCGGCTGACGCGAAGCGACCGGGCCGCGGCGTTCGATCCGTTCACGGGTTGCGGCACACCGGTTGCCGGCCTTCAGTGACGGTACGCGGCTGTCGCGATCTGGACGAAGGACCGGATCAACGGGTTGGTGTCGCCTTCGTTCCACACCGCCACCACTCGGCTCGGCGCCATGTCGACCAGCGGTACCACGACGAGCTCTGCGGGCAGGTCGTCCCCGAGGGGGGCCAGGCCGACCGTGCCGTTCCACAGCACGGCCTGCAGGCATTCCTGAACGGCGCGCACCACCGGCCCCTCTCGCGGCCTGCCTCCGTTCCAGTACGACTGCCAGACGGGGTCGGTGCCCGGCGGGAACTGGAACCAGCGGCGGTCGTCCAGTTCGGCCAGCCACAACCGGTCGCGGCGGGCCAGCGGATCGTCGGCGCGCAGGACCACGCCGACCGGATCGGTGCGCAGCGCGCACACCGCCAGACCCGTCTCGTCGAAGGGCGCCCGCGTGAGCGCCACGTCGACCAGTCCGGCGCGCAACCCGCACGTCGGATCGGTCAGGTCGGTGTCGCGGATGCGGATGTCGATGCCGGGGTGGTCCCGGCGGTAGGCGGCGGCCAGTCTGGACGCCCCCGGGTCGCCGCCGTTGCCCAGGATGCCCACGGTGATGGTGGCGGCGCCCGCCGCCGCGCCGACGCGCACCCGGACGCGGTCGGCATGGTCGAGCAGGGCCCGCGCCTCGTCGAGCAGCACCGTGCCCACCGGCGTGAGCGCGACGCCGGTGGGCGAGCGGACGAAGAGCGGGGCCCCGACCTCGGCCTCCAACTGCTTGATCGCCCGGCTCAGCGGCGGCTGGCTCATGTGCAGTCGGGCGGCGGCCCGGCCGAAGTGGAGTTCCTCGGCGACCGCCACGAAGTAGCGCAAGGTCCGTAGCTCCACGCTGCAACGATACCCGTGGGGTATCGGCGCTGCGGGATGGGTCTTGGACAGGGACGGGGCCCCGGCGGTGCACTCGTGGGCATGACCGAAGAAGCAAGGAACAGCGAGCCGCAGGTCGGCCCCGCGATATCGGTGGTGGGTCCCGGCGACGGCGAGACGATCGTGCTGGGCACCACGCGCATGCGCGTCCTGGAGGACGGCAGCCACACCGGGCACCGCCTCGCAATCGCCGAGTCCGTCCTCGCCCCGCGCACCCAGGGACCGCCGCAGCACCGTCACGCCCAGCACGACGAGGGCTTCTACGTCCTCTCCGGCACCGTGCGGTTCACCGTCGGAAACGACGATTACGACGCCACCGCGGGCACGCTCGTGATGGTGCCGCCGGGCGCACCGCACACCTTCGCCAACCCGACCGACCAGCCCGCCGTCATGCTCAGCACCTTCACCCCCGACCTGTACGTGCAGTACTTCCGCGATCTCCAGGCCGTGTTCGCCGACGGCCGGCCGCTCACGCCACAAGCCAACATCGACGCGATGAGCCGCTACGCGACCGAGCCCGCCACCGACCTCGCCTGAAGCGGACGGGAGGGAAACGCCCTCCCGCTACCGACGCAATCGACAGGGCCGCGCGAACCCGTGGCCCGTGAACGGGAACGATGAACATCGCCTACTGGATCGTCGCGGGACTCCTCGCCCTCTTCTACTGCTACGCGGGCACGCTGAAGGTGACCCGAAGCCGCGATCGGCTCCGCCCGATGATGGCCTGGGTCGACCGCATGCCCTTGCCCGCCGTCAGGGCGCTGGGGACGGTCGAAATACTCGGCGCCATCGGCCTGGTCCTGCCACCGCTGACCGGCATCGCGCCCTCGCTGGCGACGGCCGCGGCCGTCGGCTTCGTCCTCCTGCAGACCGGTGCGATCGCCGTGCACCTCACTGGTGCGGACCGCCGGATCACACTCAACGTCGGACTCACCGCCACGGCGGCCGTGACCGTCTGGCTGGCCACCGGAGTGTGACAACGCACGTCCCTCACCCGGCTGTTCACCAAGGTGAGGCACCGTCAGAGGGCGGGGTCCCTCGAGGCAGGGTCCTCCGAGACGCGCTCGTCGGGGGCCCTCTCCCCGGGCCCGGGCGGCTACCCGCAGGGCTGGCCCGAGCAGTTGGCGCAGCTCACCGTCGAGGTGGGCACGAGCACCTACCTGCTGCCCTCGGGGCGTCCGGAGCTGATCCGGACGTTCGCCGAGGAGGTGGCCCCCGCCACCCGGGAACTCGTCTCCGCGGCCCGCGCCCGGGGCGACGAACCGCGCACGTCCCGGACGACGGCGGCGGAGTACGCGCTCCGTCGGCGGCGGCCGGGCACTGGTTCTGGCGCGGACCGGCCGGACACAGCCTGACGGCCCACCGACACCCCCGGCACTGATACGCCCCGGAGCGTTGCGCGTCGGCGGTCGGCGGTCGGAGGTGTCAGCCGTGGCGGCCGGGCAGCATGGCCAGGGCCTGGGATCGCCGGGCGACGAGGTCGTCGTAGGTGCCGTCGCGCTCGGCCCAGCGGTGCCCAAGGACGCCCTTCACGAGGATCTCGTGGGGGGTGGGGTCTTGCGACAGCAGGTGCATGACCTCGGTGGCGAAGTCGTCGAGCGGCAGCGCGTGCGGGTTCACCTTCTCCTGTCCTGCCGTGGCGACGGCCGGGGGAACGAGTTCGACGACGCCGACACCGGTGCCGTCGAGTTGCGCGCGCAGTGCCTCGGAGTAGGCGTGCACCGCGGCCTTCGAGGCGGCGTAGGAGGGCATCGGCGGGAACGGCAGGAAGGCGATGCCGGAGGTGACGGTGACGAAGGTGCCGGTGCCCCGCCGGACCAGGTGCGGGGTGAAGGCGTCGACGACCCGGATGGTGCCGAGCAAGTTGGTGTCGATCGTCGTTGCCGCCGTCTCGAAGTGCGCGGGGTCGCGCAGGTCCTCGAGGAGCATGACGCCCGACATCGTGACCACGGTGTCCAGCTCGGGGTACCGGGCGAGCACGGCATCACGGAGGGAGGCGACGGAGGAACCGTCGGTGACGTCGACGGGGAACGTGCCGAACCCTTCGTCGGCGAGTTCCGAGAGTGCCTGCGGGCTGCGTCCGCCGACGGCCACGGTGCTGCCCGCCGCGGCGAACCGCCGGGCCAGCTCCCGCCCGATGCCCGAGGTTCCGCCGACGATCAGAACGGTGCGGTTGGAGAGATCCACGAGATCTTCCCTTCAGTACAGGGCGCCGCCGGCGTGGGGGCCGCGGCACAGACAGTGACGCTCTCTGTCTCTTCCGAAACAGTGCTCTCGCAGTCTTGACGGCATCCGCCGGGTGTGGCAGGTCCCTCGTCTTCCCTGGTCCTGTCAGGGCCCCTCTGGGACCGGCGCACCGCATTACGGTGTCGGTATGAAGGACGAGGAATCCGGCAACCGGCTCGGCAGCTACCTCCGTGCCCGACGCGGACTGGTCACCCCGGCACAGGCAGGACTCCCGCCCGGGGGCAACCGCCGCGTGCCCGGCCTGCGCCGCGAGGAAGTCGCCCTGCTCGCCGGGATCAGTCCCGACTACTATCTGCGCCTGGAACGGGGCCGTGACAAGAACCCCTCACCGCAGGTACTCGAGTCACTCGCGCGGGTTCTGCGACTCGACGACGTCGAGCGGACGTATCTGCTCGGCCTCGCGGCGGCACGCCCCAGGGCGCCCCGACGCAAGCGCCCCGAGCACGTACCGGCGCGCGTGCACGAGCTGCTGGCCCACCTGCAGATTCCCGCGTTCGTCGAGGGCCGCGCGTTCGACGTACTGGCCGCCAACCCCATGGCGGTGGCGCTCTCCCCCCGGCTGCGGCCCGGCCAGAACCGGCTGCGTTCTCTTCTCCTCGATCCCGAGGAACGAGCCTTCCACCAGGACTGGCCGAAGGCCACCGCCGATTTCGTCGCCGCCCTTCGCACCACCATCGGGGACGACACCGACAACCCCCGGTTCGTCGAACTCGTCGGTGAACTCGCCCTGTCCAGTCAGCGGTTCCGTACCCTGTGGGCCCGCCACGACGTGCGCAGTCTCGACGGGGGCACGACCACCGTCCACCACCCCGTCGTCGGTGAGCTGCGCCTCCACCGCGACAAACTGGCCATCGACGACGTCATCCTCGTCGTCTACTACCCCGACAAGGACAGCGACAGCGACGAGAAGCTGCGTCTCCTCGCCGCACTCTCGCACACCGAGTCCGCCAGTACGGCACACGACGAACCGGCGGACGCCCCGCACCGGCAGACACCCTGACGAGCACGCACCGCTCCGGCGTCGAACCGAGCGCCGTCAGTCTTCACGTACGAGAGGACCGCGCGCCGAGTCACGGAAGTGGGCGACGAGCGGATTGGTGTCCGCGCGGCGACCGCAACACCACTGCTTCGAGTCGCGACGTGACCGACATCGGCATCTGGGACCGCGCGACCAACATCCTGGCCGTACGGGTCCGCCCCGGCCCAGTGGACGTCGGCGACGGCATGGTGGTGCCGTTGTCAGCCGACGAGGGCTTGGGTGATCTGCCGGGTCGTCTGCGCGGCGACCCGGGGATCGACGGCGGCGTAGGAGGTGTAGGCGTTCAGGCCGGTGGCCAAGGCCCAACCGCGTCCCCGCAGCCAGGTGGCATCGTCCACGCCGAGCGCCTCACGGAAGGCGGCTCGGCTGTGGGCCGACATCAGGGTGAAGGCGATCATCAGGTCGCAGGCCGGGTCACCCGTACCGAGCCCGCCGAAGTCGATGACGGCGCTGAGGCAGCCGTCGGAGGTCAGCAGGTTGCCGGTGTGGAAGTCGCCGTGGAACCACACCGGGGAGCGGTCCCATCCGGGCGCGCTCAGTGCCGCGTTCCACAGTTCCGTCATCGCCGCGGTGTCGAACACGCCGTCGACCTCGGCGATGGCGGCCCGCGTCGCGCGGTCCCGGTCGGACAAGGGGCGGCCGGTGAGGGCTTCCGTGGTGTCCCCGGCGGGGGTGTCGTCGGGTGCGAACCGCTGCAAGGCGGCCAGGAAGTGGGCCAGTTCGATGGCCGCCTCCGAGGAGTCGCCCAGTGCGGCAGCGCTCGCCGTCTCGCCGTCCAGCCACCGGGACACCCCCCACGGCCACGGATAGCCGAAGCCCGGGCCGCCCACTGCCACGGGTACCGGGATGGCCAGGGGGAGGTGCGGGTCGAGTCGTGGCAGCCACTGGAGTTCCTTCGCGGCCTGTCCGACGGCTCCGGGATGGCGCGGGAGCCGCACGGACAGCTCCTCGCCCAACCGGTAGATCACATGATCGGAGCCGGCGGGGCTGAACAGCTTCAGGGCCAGCTCCGCCCACTGCGGGAACTGCGTGTCGACCAGGCGCCTGACCAGCGCCTCGTCGATCCGAGGGCGCATGTCCGCAGTGCGAAGGGCTGCCAAGGACAACTCCCGTGGCCGGCCCGCCCCGTGCGGCGGGCAGTCGTAGCCATCACAGTGGTTCACGGATGCGTTTGTCGACCGATTTGGTCACGCACGGCAGACGCATCGAGGTGGGGGCTTCCTCAGTGAGCGTCGACGTGGAATTCGCTCGCCGGTCAGGCGCCTCCGGCTCTACTCTCGCGAGGATCGGGAGCATCGGAAGGGGCCGCATGGCCAGTCACCGCACAGTCAAGGCCATCAACGCACTGACCGCGCGCTGGGCCGCGACCCTGCCCCACGACGGCACAGTCTTCGCCGCAGCCGGGGTGTGGCCGTTGCTCGGCCTTCTCGCCGACGGTGCTGCAGGTCCCGCCCGGCAGGAGCTGTCGGACGCACTCGGCGTCCCGGCCGCCGGCGCCGCGACGGCAGCACGAGACGTGCTCTCCACGCTCGGGGCGACGCGCGGCCTGGCCGCGGCCCTGGGACTGTGGACCCGCGGCACCCTGCCCCTCGAACCGGCCTGGCTGGACCGACTGCCCGCCGACGTGCACGGGCGGCTCACCGGTGACCCCGACAGCGATCAGTCGCGCCTCGACGCTTGGGCAGCCGCATGCACCCAGGGGCAGATCGAGGCGATGCCGGTCACCGTGGACGAAGACACCCTGCTGGTGCTGGCCGGCGCCCTGACCCTCCGCACCGACTGGATCCGGCCCTTCACCCCGGGCGAGATGGCAGCCGAAACCGGGCCCTGGCGGGGCATGCACCTGGCCGCCCTGCACCGCACCACGAGTCTCCCGCACCGGGTCGGCGTCGCGGACACGACAGCCGGCCCCCTCACCGAACTCCGGATCATCGGCACCCAGGGCATCGACGTCCATCTGTACCTCGGGCCGCCCGAAGCAACCGCGGGCCAGGTCCTGACTGCCGCCGTGGACGCACTCCACCACCGCCGGGCCATGGTCCCCGGCAGCCAACTCCCTTACGGCGCGCCGGGCCCGGGTCTGTCGGTGAGTCGCGTTCCCAGTGTCGACGGCGAACCCACGCTCCACGTGTCCACCGTGCCGTTCACCGTCAAAGCCCGCCACGACCTGCTCAATGACCCCGACCTGTTCGGGCTGCGCACGGCGACGGACGCCTCGCGAGGCCACTTCCCCGGCATCAGTGCCAAGCCACTTGCCGTCCAGGCCGCCGCACAGACGATGACGGCGACGTTCGGCGCACGCGGCTTCCGCTCCGCGGCCGTCACCGCTTTCGGCATGGTGGCCGGCGGCATCCCGCGCCACCCGTTCCGAGCCCGCGAGGTCAGCGTCCGCTTCGACCGTCCCTTCGGGTTCCTCGCACTGCACAGCGCGTCCCGACTCGTCCTCAACGCGGGGTGGGTCACCAGCCCTGACACGCTCGAGGAAGACTTCTGATCCTACGATCGCCCGGTACCACTGCTGGAGGGGCGGGACACATGACCGGTGCGGACGCCTCTTCAGCGGCCATGTGCTGCGCCGGCGCAAGTGGCAGGCCGGAGTGGGGGGCTCCTGACGCGTAATGAACGTGTGGACGTCGTCGCGTCCTGCTAACGTCTGCGGCATGAAGCGCGCTGCCATGACGACGACGCCGGAGAGTGTCCCGGCGCGCTGACAGACGACCTGATCCGAAGCCCCGGGGCCAAGTGCCCCGGGGCTTCGTCGTAGGCCCGGTCACTTGCCCCGCGACCAGCAGGGAGACCGCGATGACCACCGCGCACGACCACCGCAGGCTCGGCCGTGAACTGGGCCTGTTCGACACCGATCCGCTGATCGGCGCGGGTCTGCCGTACTGGCTGCCCGACGGCGCGGCCGTGAGGCACACCCTGGAGGAGTACATCCGTGCCGCCGAGCGGCGGGCGGGCTACCAGCATGTGTACTCACCTGTCCTCGGCAAGCGGGAGCTGTACGAGATCTCCGGGCACTGGGCGCACTACAGCGACGACATGTTCCCGCCGATGGACCTCGGCGGGGAGCAGGTCGTCCTTCGGCCCAGCCTGTGCCCGCACCACGCGGTGATCTACCGTTCCCGCTCCCACAGCTACCGCGAACTGCCCCTGCGCATGGCTGAACTGGGCGGCATGTACCGTTCCGAACTCTCCGGCGTGCTCGGCGGACTGACCCGGGTGCGGGCCATCCAGCTCAATGACGCGCACATCTTCTGCACCCTCGACCAGGTCGCCGAGGAGGCGCGGGCGGCGCTGGAGATGATCCGTCAGGCGTACGAGGCGCTCGGCATCGGCGCCACTCGCTACCGGCTCTCCCTCCCGGGCCCTGGCGGCAAGTACGTCGCCGCGCCCGAGAAGTGGCAGCGGTCCACCGCCCTGCTGACCGGCGTCCTCGACCGCTCCGGTCTGCCCTACGAGGCGGCCGAGGGAGAGGCCGCGTTCTACGGCCCCAAGATCGACGTCCAGGTCACCGACGGCGCCGGCCGGGAGTCCACCCTGTCCACCGTCCAGGTCGACTTCCACCAGCCCGAGCAGTTCGACCTGCACTACATCGGCGGGGACGGCGCCAAGCACCGGCCGGTCATGGTCCACCGCAGCATCATCGGCAGTGTGGAACGAGCCGTCGCCCACCTCCTCGAACAGCACGGCGGGGCCTTCCCCGCCTGGCTCGCCCCGACCCAGCTGGTGATCCTCCCGATCTCCGACACCGAACTGCCGAACGCCGTCGACCTCGCCCGGCGCTGCACCCGACTGGGCCTGCGAGCCCAGGTCGTGGGGCCGGACCGCGGAAGCCTGGGTGCCCGTGTCCGAGAGTTCCGCCTGGTTCCCTACCAAGCTGTCATCGGCGCCAAGGAGGCCGCCGGCGATCACGTCGCACTGCGCCTGCGTGACGGCCGCCGACTCGATCCGCGGCCGGCCGGTGAGGTCGTGAACCGCATCAGCACTCTCGTCGAGGCCCACAGCACCGACCTGTGGGCCGACGCCACCTCGTAGCAGGTGACGCGATCGGGCTGTGGGCCCGGGCGGCCACGGCGGATGACCGTGCGGATGGCAATGCTCTGGGAGATTCCTCGCCGGACGATGGCACTCCCTCCCCACAAAGACGTCATTCTGTACATTTCGACCGTTTGAGGGCTTGTGATTCCCATCGAACTCACATGAACGGTCATCACGCTCCCATCGGCTCCGTCGAGCCTGGGTCTCGCCGCACCGTGACGGTACGGCGAGACCCAGCGAGCAAGTCGGGAGAGCCAATGGGAGAGCCAATGATCGAGGTTCGCGGACTCACCAAACGCTATGGCGAGGTTCTGGCCGTCGACGATCTGAGCTTCGGTGTGCGTCCCGGCGAGGTGACCGGCTTCCTCGGCCCGAACGGCGCCGGGAAGTCCAGCACCATGCGCATGATCCTGGGCCTGGACGCTCCCACCTCCGGCACCGCCACCGTCGGTGGCCGCCCCGTCGCCGAGCACCCCGTTCCGCTCCGCGCTGTCGGGGCCCTGCTGGACGCGAGCGCCGTGCTGTCCGGCCGGAGCGCGTATCACCACCTGCTGGCACTCGCGGCGAGCAACGGGTTGTCGCGCGGGAGGGTCGAGACCGTGCTGGAGGAAGTGGGGCTGTCGGGCGTGGCCCGCCGGGCGGCCGGCACCTACTCCCTCGGCATGCGGCAGAGGCTGGGCATCGCGGCCGCCCTGCTCGGTGATCCACCGGTCCTGGTACTCGACGAGCCCCTCAACGGGCTCGACCCCGAGGGCATCGTCTGGATCCGCCGGCTGATGCGGCGGATGGCCGCCGAGGGGCGGGCCGTGATGATGTCCAGCCACCTGATGAGCGAGGTGGAACTCACCGTCGACCGTCTGGTCGTCGTCGGCCGGGGCCGGCTGATCGCGGACACCGCAATGTCGGACTTCATCGGCTCGGTGGCGAGTCGGGAGGTCGTCGTCCGTACGCCCCGGGCGGTCCCCTTCGCCGGCCGGCTGGCCGCGGCCGGCGCCGCCGTACGCACGATCGCCGATGAGGAGGGAGGGGGCGGTCCCGGGCTGGTCGTCACCGGGCTCGACGCCGCCAGGATCGGTGCGCTGGCCGCGGCCACGGGCGTCGAACTGCACGAACTCGCCCCGCGCCGGACGTCGCTCGAAGAGGCGTTCATGGAGCTGACCCGGGACAGCGTCGAGTACACCACCGAGGCGGAGGCCGCCTGATGAGTCAAGGCACCGTGGAGAATCGCAGGGCACGACTGAAGCGGCCGCCGCAGCGGTCGACGAGGATGCGGCGGGACCGGCGCGAGGCCCCCGGGGCCGGCGCCACGGGCCGGGCGGGTCTCTCCCAGAGCCTGCGTGCCGAGTGGATCAGGTTGCGCACGATGCGCGCCACCCTGTACGTGGTCGTGGCCACCCTCGTCGCCGGAGCGGGTCTCGCCTCCCTCAACGGCTCCTCGGCGGGGGACGAGTACGCGGCCATGCCGGCCGCGGACAGGCTCACCTTCGACCCGCTCGCCATCAGCCTCAAGGGCGTCATCCTGGCGCAGCTCACCCTGGCGCTGCTGGGAGGGCTGGCCATCACCTCCGAATACGGCAGCCGTACGATCGTCAGCACCCTCACCGCGGTCCCCCGCCGCGGCCGGGTGCTCACCGCCAAGGCCGTCGTACTCACGGCGATCGCGCTGCCGACCGGAATGCTGACGACGTTCGGCGGATTCCTGTCGGGCCGGGCGGCACTCGACTCCTCGGGGGCGCCGTACGTCGCGCTCGGCGACCCCGGGACGTGGCGAGCCGTGCTCGGCGGCGGACTGTTCCTGACCCTCGCCGCGCTCCTCGGGCTGGCTGCCGGCGTCCTGATCCGCAGTACCACGGCCACGGTGACGACCCTCTTCGCGACCACGCTGATCGTACCCGCCCTGGCACCGGCCCTGCCCGGGCCGCCGGCGGACTGGGCGGCGAAGTTCTGGCCGCCGTCGGCCGGCGGGCAGATCGTGACCGGGTACCGGGACCCCGATCTGCTGGACCCGTGGCCGGGTCTCGCCGTGATGGCAGGCTGCGTCGTGGTGCTGCTGGTCGCGGCGTTCCTCACCTTCCGCCGACGGGACGCGTAGCAGGATCGGTGCGCGACGCCGATCGCGACGAGCGGCCGGTGCGGCGATCGGCACGCACGAGCAGAACGGACCAAGCATGGCGGAACGGCTTCTGGTGGTCGAGGACGACACCACGCTGCGCGAGCTTCTCTCGGCCAGCCTGCGGCTGGCCGGCTTCGAGGTGCGGGCGGTCACGACCGGTGCCGAGGCAATGGAGGCGGTGCTCCACGACCGGCCCGACCTCGTCGTCCTCGACGTGATGCTGCCGGACTTCGACGGCTTCGAGGTCGTACGCCGCCTGGGCGGGAGCGGAAGCGGAAGCCGGGGTGGGGCTCCGGCAGCGGCCGGGCCCCCGCCCGTGCTCTTCCTCACCGCCCGGGACGCGGCCGAGGACCGGATCAGCGGCCTGTCCGCGGGCGGCGACGACTACGTCACCAAGCCGTTCAATCTGGAGGAGCTGATCCTGCGCATCCGGGCCATCCTCCGGCGCACCACCGGCCGGCAGCCGGACGCCCACCTGTCCGTCGGTGACCTCACCCTGGACCCGGAGGGCCATCACGTGACCCGCGGCGGACGGCCGCTCCTGCTCTCCCCCACCGAGTTCAGCCTGCTGCGCGTACTGATGGAGCACGTCGGCCAGGTGCTGACCAGGCGACAACTGCTCGAAGCCGTGTGGCACTACGACTTCGGCGGCGACGACAGCATCGTCGCCTCGTACATCAGCTACCTGCGGCGCAAGGTGGACACCTGCGAGCCCAAGCTGATCCACACGGTGCGCGGCACCGGCTACGTGCTGCGCAGGCCCTCGCGGTGAACACCGGGACGTGCCGGACGCGATCGACGAAGACGGTGGCCGGCCGGATCAGGGGTCTCTCGCTGCGCGGCCGGTTGCTCGTGATCACCCTGCTGCTGTTGACGGCCGCGTTGTTCGGCAGCACCGGACTCGTCGTCGACCAGCTCCGGCGGGGCCTCGTGGAGCAACTGGACGACCGGGTCCGGGGCGTGGCCGAGGTGTCGGCGCGGCTCCCCACGTTGCCGGACACGGTCGGCGAGGACGAAGCGCCGCAGGTGCGCGAAGCGGTGGAAGTGCAGTGGATGCGGGACGTCTACGTCGCCCACCTTGCCCCGGACGGCCGCGTCGAGCGCGTGGTCCGGTCCGCCACCCGGAAACCGCCCGCGCTTCCGCGTCTCGACACCGCGACGGTCGCCGAACGTTCGGGTGCCCCGTTCACCGTCGAGAGTGAGGGCGGCGCGGACGACTGGCGGGTGATCGCCGTACCACGCGTCGCCGAAGGCGGTGGCCCGGGCGGCAGTGTGGTCACGGCCGGCTCGCTGGGCGGGGTCGACACCTCCGTACGGCACCTCGCCGGCCGGGTCCTGGTTCTGGACACGGCTGTCCTGGCGTTCCTGGGGTTCGCCGGCTGGTTCGCGGTACGCGCGGGTCTGCGTCCGTTGCGCCGCATCGAGACCACCGCGGCAGCGATCGCGTCCGGGGACCTCTCCCGTCGCGTGCCACAGCTCGCCGCCCCGCGCACCGAACTGGACCGGCTGTCCACGGCGCTCAACGGCATGCTCGACCGGATCGAGGCGGGCGACGCCGCCCGCGCCGACTCCGAGCAGCGCATGCGCCGGTTCATCGCCGACGCGAGCCACGAGTTGCGTACCCCGCTGGCCGGCATCAAGGGTTTCACCGAGCTGTACCGAATGGGCGGCATGCCCGAGCGTGCCGACGTCGACGCCTCGATGGGCCGGATCGAGCGCGAGGCGGCCCGTCTGGCCGGCATGGTGGAGGAACTCCTGCTCCTGGCCCGTCTCGACGAGCAGGGCGCCGCCGCCCTGCCGCTGCACCGCACGCCGATGGACCTGCGCACCCTGGCCGTCGACGCGCTGCACGACCTGCGTGCCCTCGACCCACTGCGGCCCGTCGACCTCACCGGCCCCGGTGGCGGACGGCCCGGTGCCGCCCCCGTCCTGGGCGACGAGGCCCGGCTGCGCCGGGTCACCTCCAACCTCGTCGGCAACGCCGTCACCCACACCCCGCCCGGCACACCGGTCCGTATCGGCGTCGGGACGCGGGACGGGTACGCCGTCCTGGAGTTCGCGGACGACGGGCCCGGGATGACCGGTGAGCAGGCCGAACGGGTCTTCGGCCGCTTCTACCGGGCCGACCGGGCCCGCACCCGCTCCGGGGAGGGCGGCGCCGGACTGGGGCTGGCCATCGTCGAATCGCTGGTGCGCGCGCACGACGGCCGGGTCGAACTGCGGACGGCTCCGGGTGCCGGTGCGACCTTCCGCGTCCTGCTGCCCCGCGACGTGTCGGAGTAGCCGGGGACGCCGCCACCCACGGAGTCGACCAGTGCCCGGTTGCCCCGGCCGCGGCGCCCCGCGGGCACTGCGGACGCCTCGTACTCCCGGTGCTCGCCCTCCGCAGAGTGCCGGGGCCGTGGGCCCCGTTTGGCGTACGGCCGCGCGCGGGACTCGGTGCGGTCGTCATTGGATGGTGCTCATGGCCGCAGAGAAGCGCAGGGGTGCCGAGCGGGTCCGGTGGGGCCGGGTGATGGCGCGGTCCCTGCGGGTTCGGCCGTCGGCGTCCGCGCGGGCCGAAGGGTGGCCCCGGCGGCCGGCCGCGGAAGGGGAGCCCGGGGTGGTGACCCCGCTGTGGCGGACTGCCGGTCCGCCGCGCGTCTGGCGGGCGCACGGCGCGGGCCGGTGACGGGCTCGGTGAGAGCCCTCGACGTGCGGCTCTTCGACGAGACGGTGGCGGCGGTCGCGCTGTTCGCGGGCTCCGAGCACCGGCTGGTCTACCAGAACGACGCGTGTGCCAGGCTGCTCGGAGCCCGGCCGGTCGGGCTGCCCGCGAGGGAGGCGTTTCCCGAACCGGACGCGGAGGAGTTCCTGACCGTGCTGGACGAGGTGGTCGCCACCGGGCGGCCCCGCCGGCTCCCCGAAACGCGCGAGCCCGACCCCGGGGCCCCGGAACAGGCCCGGTACTTCGTGTACTCCTGTACGCCCGTCTCCCTCGCGGAGGGCCACGGCGTGATGGTCGTCGCGCTGGACACCACCGCCGAGACGATGGCACTCGAACGGTACGAGGCGGTGGTGACGGCCGTCTCCCAGATGGTCTGGGTGCTGCGTGCGGACGGATCCGCGCAGGAGCTCGTCCCCGGCTGGCAGAAGCTGACCGGGAGCCCGTGGCACGACCGGATGGATGAACGGTGGGGCGCGTTCATCCACCCCCGTGACCTGGCCCGTCTTCGGCAGGAATGGCGTGCCGCGCTCGACCGGGAGCCACCGAGGCTGTTCGAAACCACGTTCAGGGTGCGCGCCGCCGACGGCTCGTACCGTCATGTGTGGTCCCGGTGTGTGCCGATCCTGCGCAACGGCCGCGCCGAGGAATGGATCGCCGCGACCGACGACATCGAGGACACCTGGAACGCCGCGCTGCGCGAGCACCTTCTCGCCCAGATCGCACAGGTGTCCGGAGGAGGGCTGGACGAGTCCTTCGCGGCAGTGGTGAACGCGATCGTTCCGGAACTCGCCGACGCTTGCGTGATCATGCTGTTGGCCCAGGAGGAGTGGCCGCTGCCCGGGCACGTACCCGTCACGGCCAGACGGGCCGCCTCCTCGACCCGTCACGGCCTGCCGGCACGGCCCCCGCTGCGGGACCAGACGATCGTCGTCAGTGACACGGTCCGGGACATGCTGGAGCGACGCACCCCGCGCACCTTGCGTCTGCCGCCGGGCGAAAGCGTGCCACCGGGCGTCGTCCCCGCGGTCACGGAGCAATGGCTCAGGACCGCGAACGCCACCAGCGTGACCCTGTATCCGCTGGTGGCCGAAGACATCGTCCTCGGCTACGCCGTGATCAGCGCCAACGAGGACTCCCCCGCTCCCGGCCCGGCCGACACCGAGCGACTGCAGAGGATCTTCCAGTTCGCGGAGCGGCCCATCCGCAAGGCGCTCGATCTCCAGCGGGCACGCCGCACCGCCCTGCGCCTCCAGCATGCGCATCTCACCAGCCCGCCGACCGTTTCCGGCGCGAGTCTGGCCGCCTGCTACGAGCCGGCCAGCTCGGCGAACGAGATCGGTGGCGACTGGTACGACGCCGTCGTCCACACCGACGGCACCCTCGTTCTCGATATCGGAGACGTCGCCGGGCACGACCTCACGGCGGCCACCGCCATGGGACAACTGAGGAGCATGCTCCGGGGCCTGGCCTGGAACAACGGTCCGGAATTCCTGCCCTCGGCCGTCCTGACCATGCTGGAGAACGCCGCCGAAGGGCTGGACATCGCCTCCTTCGCCACGGCCGTCCACTCCCGCCTGCAACGTCTGCCCGACGGCACCTGGCGCATGACCTGGGCCAACGCCGGGCATCCGCCGCCGCTGCTGGTCCCCGCCAGGGCCGAGCCGTACTTCCTCACCGGCACCGACGAGGATCCCCCGCTGTGCGTCGACCCCGGCCTCCCGCGTACCTGCCACGCCCACACCCTGGCCCCCGGGGACACCCTCCTGCTCTACACCGACGGCCTCATCGAGACCCCCACCTCCTCCCTGGACGAAGGCCAGCACAGACTTCTGACCGCGGCGGCGCGACAACGGGACGAAGAGCTGTCCGCACTTCTCGTCTCGCTGCAGAACAGCCTGTCCGACAACCGCGACGACATCGCCCTGATCGCCTTTCGAGTCGATCCGCCGGGTTGACGCCGGAGGTCCACCGGGCTGACGCCGGAGATCCGCCGCGCGCCCCGCCGATCGCCCGGGAGCCCGAGGAGCAGCAGGCCGGGCGCAGTCCGGACTGCCGGTGCCGGAGGGCCGGTGCCGGTCACAAGGCTCCGGCGTCCCGGGCCGTCCACACGCTGGGGTAGATCGGCCGGAAGCCCAGCTCCCGGCGGATCCGCTGGTTGGAGATGATCCCGAACCACGGATCGGGGTCCGTGAGCTCGTGGAGCCCGGCGGGCACCTCGATGCCGTTGAGCGCGTACAGCTCCACCGTCGTGACGGGGGCGTCGTCGGCGATGTTGTAGATGCGGCCGGCGATGCCCGGCGCGTACAGCAGACGCATCAGGCCCTGGGCGACGTCCGCGTGGTGGGCCATCTGCAGGCGCTGGTGCGGCGCCCAGCGGGCCGCCCAGTGCATGACGTTGGCGAGGTGCGGGTCGCCCTCGCCGTACACGAAGGGGAGCCGTCCGATGCGTACGTCCAGACCCTTGAGCGCGAGCAGTTCCCGCTCGGCCTCGGCCTTGGACTCGGGGTAGGCGCCCCACAGCGCGCCGCCCGGCCTGCTCTCGTCCTCCTCGGTGAGCGGGCGGCCCCGTCCGACGCCGTAGACATTGTTCGTGCTGACCTGCACGAACCGCTCCGTGCCCAAGGCCTGCGCGGCGCGGCCCAGGGCCACCGCGGCGTCCCGGTTGACGGCCCACGCCTCCTCGTCCGGCACGCCGCGGAAGGAGGCGGCGACGTTCACGACCGTGTCCACGCCGGCGAGCGCCTCACGGAGTGTCTCCTCGTCGCGCATGTCTCCCACGGCGACCTGGGCGCCCAGGTCGGCGAAGCGCTTGCCGCGGGCCGCGTCCCGCACCAGGACGCGTACCTGCTCGCCCGGCTGCCGCTGGGCCAGCAGCCTGGGCACGAAGCGGCGTCCGATCTGTCCCGTCGCGCCGGTCACCAAAGTCAGCATGATCTGCTCCTCACCTGCCGTGTCATCCGTCGTCGACCACCCTCGTCCGCTGCGGGGCGAGGGGGGAGAGACCTCTCCATCAGGGGACCGCGAGTCCCTGGATAACCCGGTCGGCCTCCCGCACCCTGGAAGGGTGAACCGCGCCCAACTCGCCGACTTCCTGCGCCGCGCCCGCTCCCGCCTGCACCCCTCCGACGTGGGCCTCACGGCCGGAGCACGCCGCCGCACACCGGGGCTGCGCCGCGAGGAGGTCGCCCAGCTGGCCGGCATGTCCGTGGACTACTACACGCGGCTGGAACAGTCCCGGGGTCCGCGCCCGTCCCGCCAGATGCTCACCGCGCTGGCCCGCGCCCTGCGTCTGACGGAGGACGAACACGACCACCTCTTCCACCTCGCCGGTGAGGAGCCGTCGCGCCGGGAGGCGACCGGCGCGCACGTGCGCCCGGGCCTGCTCCTGGTACTGGACCGGCTGCACGACACCCCGGCGATGGTGGCGACCGACTGCGGCGAGGTCCTGGCCCAGAACGCGCTGTCGCGGGCGTTGAGCGGAGACGTCCTCGCCCGCCCGCCCCGAGGACGCAACATGATCCGCCACTTCTTCCTGGATCCGGCGGCCCAGGAGCTGTTCCCGCCCGAGGACCGCCCCCAGCGCGCCCGCGAGCAGGTCGCCGGTCTGCGAGCGGTGGCCGCGTCCCGCCCCGCGGACCCCGAACCCGCCGCCCTCGTCGCCGAACTACGCGCCAGGAGTGCGGAATTCGCCCGTCTCTGGGACGAACACGAGGTCGCCGTACGGCGCGCCGCCACGAAGCGCTTCCGGCACCCCGCGATCGGCATCCTCGAACTGGACTGCGAGGTCCTCGTCAACTCCGACCACAACCAGCAGCTCGTCATCCACACGGCCCGCCCGGGCACGGAGTCGTACGAGCGCCTGCAGTTGCTGCGGGTGGTGGGTCTGCAGAACCTGGCACCGACGGACCCGTGACCGTGGGGGCGCCGGTCGCTCAGCGGCAGCGCTCCTTCCGGCCCCCAGCCGGTGGCCGTCCGTGCCGTCGGCCACGACCGGGGGTGGTGTCTACACGATGTCGAACTCGTTGCCCTCCGGATCCCGCATGGCCGCGGCATAGAGCCCCATGTCCGGCTCGTCCTTGATCCTCAGCACCGTGGCACCGGCCTCGACCAGCCCGTCCACCGCTTCGCCGACCCGCCGCGCGCGGACGTCCAGCGGGACGACGCGGCCGCCGCCGACCTTCAGGTCGAAGTGCCAGCGGTTCTTCGCGGTCCTCTGCTCCGGCACCTGCTGGAACCAGATGCGCGGTCCGCGGCCCGCCGGATCGACTATCGACTCCGGGATGTCGCCCGCCCCGGCCGGCAACTCCTCCGCGGGCACCCCCATCGCCTCCCAGTAGGCACGCCACGTGGGATGCCCGTCCGGCGCGGGCCGAACCATGTTCCTTCCCACGCCCGGTCAGGGGTGGGTGCCGCGTGCCGTCTCGTCGACGCCGAGGGTGAAGACGTCCGGGCGGGCGTAGTGGCCGACGGGGTCGAAGTCGAAGCGTGAGCGTGCGAGGTCACCGAGGTCGAGCTCGACGGTGAGGATGCCCTCGGCGTCCCTCAGCGGGCCCGCCAGCACCTCCCCGAGCGGGGAGACGACGGTGGATCCGCCGCCGATGAGCACGGTGTCCGGGTCGTCCCCCTGGACCGGGTGGACGTCGGCGGGCAGTGCGGACCTCAGCAGGTACTGGTTGGCGCTCAGTACGAAACAGCGGCCTTCCAGCGCGATGTGCCTCATGGTGGCCTGCCAGCTCTCGCGGTCGTCGACCGTGGGCGCGCACCAGACGTCCACGCCCTTGCCGTACAGCGCGGTGCGGAACAGCGGCATGTAGTTCTCCCAGCAGATCGCCGCCGTGAAGGCCGCCCGCCCGGCGTGCAGCACGGGCATGGTCGAGCCGTCGCCGCTCCCCCAGATCGTCCGCTCCGCCGCGGTGGGCATCAGCTTGCGGTGCTTGCCGAGGTATCCCCGCGGGCCGAAGTAGAGGGCCACGCAGTACAGGGTCGCGCCCGCACGCTCGACGGCGCCGACCACGGCGTGCACGCCGAGTTCCCGGGTCACGCCGGCCAGCCGCCGCACCTCGGGGCCGGACACCTCTACGGCCGACTCGAAGTACCGGCGGAACAGCTCGCGGCCTTCGGGGGTGCGGCTGCCGACGGTCACGCCGAAGTCCAGGCCCTTGGGGTAGCCGCCGAGGTACGCCTCGGGCAGCACGACCAGCCGGGCGCCCCGTCCGGCCGCGTCGCGGATCCACCGCTCCGCCGCGGCGAGGTTGGCGGGGGTGTCGAAGAGGCGTGCGCCGGCCTGGACCACGGCGGCGACGAGCGTGCTGGATGACGTGGGGGCGGGCTCGGCCCCGGCCGTGCGGAACACCGTTCCTCCTGGGGAGCAGATGGGCGGCCTGTTCGCCGTCCGTCGACGGTAGCGCCTCGCGGCAGGCCGGCCGGTGCCGGTCCGGACGCGGCGTTCGCGGGCTCCTGTCAGCGCTTGCGGTCGTAGACCAGCGCGAGCGTGCCGTCTTTGCCGGCGGACTGCCCGACGAGCGTCCACCCGCCGGCGGGCAGGCCGTCCTCGAACAGGCGCGGTCCGCCGCCGAGGAGTACGGGGAAGACGGTGAGCGCCAGGCGGTCGACCGCGTCCGCCCGGAGCAGCGCCTTGACGACGCTCGCGCTGGAGAGGACGAGGATGTCGCCGTTCCGGGTGGCCTTGAGGTCTTCGGCGACCTGGGCGGTCGGCTTGTCGACGAGCGTCGTCCGTTCCCACGGTGCCGTGTCCAGGGTCGAGGACAGGACCACCTTCTCCGTGCCGACGAGCCACTCGGCGAAGGCCTCGTCGCGCGGGTCGGCACCCTCCATGCCGATGACGGTGGGCCAGAATCCGAGGAACCCCTCGGCGTTGACCCGGCCGAGCAGGGCCGTCGTGGCCGTCTCCCACAGGCCGGTGAGGTGGTCGCGGGCCACGTCGGACACCGCGTAGGGCATCACCCAGCTCATGTCGAGCGGGTTGTCCGGTGCGGCGTAGCGGCCGTCGAGGGAGAGGGCCATGTTGGTGACGATGCGGGCGCCGGTCTGCTGGTTCATCTCGTGCTCCTCGTCGAGGGGAAGGGCTCAGTGCGGGGACGGAGCCGGACACGGGATCTCGACATCGACGCTACAGGTCGAACTCCAGGTGCTCGATGTCCGTGAAGCGGACCTCTTCCAGGCTTCCGGCGCGACGGCCGCCGTCCTGGAAGTACACCTCCTTGAGGGCTTCCGCCGCGATCTCCCGGAGCCGCTGCTCGCCGGAGCCGGACTCCTGCGCGTCGAAGAGGCGGGCGGCGTACTGCGGGGGCAGGGCGACGGTCAGGTGCCGGACGCGGTCCTGGTCCGTCGAGCCGATCGGCGCGGTGTAGCCCATGCGGGCGCGCGTGTCGATGACGATGCCGTCGGTGGTCGCCGCCCTCGCCCTGGCCCGGGCCCTGATCTGCGGCTGCCAGCGCTTCTTCACCTCGCCCTCCAGACGGGCGGCGAGGTCCGGACGGGGCCTTCTGATCTGGCCCTTCACATAGCGTTCGACGGTGCGCTGGGAGATCCGCAGCAGCTGGGCGACCGCCTTCGTGCCCTTCAACTGCCGGACCAGGTAGCGCATCTGCGCAGGCGCGGTCTTGGGCGCCGGGCGGGTGAACGCCTTCTGTACGGCGGCGTCCAGGCCGTCCGCGAACATGCTCATCGACTGCGTGCTCCCCTACTCGCCGTGGTCGACGTCGGTGACGGTGCCGTCCTTGATGTACCGGGCGAGGTTGAGGTCCGGGGCGTCGAACCGGTCGCGGACCTCTTCGCCCCACAGGACGCTCTGGGTGCCCTCGTGCTTGACCAGGCCGGGGTTGACGCCGAGCTTGAAGCCGCCCGGCAGCGGCTTGCCGTCGCGGTAGGGCAGGAAGTCCAGCGGGCTCTCGCCGCCTGCCGCGTAGACGACGCAGTCCGACAGGACGGCGACGGGGTACTGGCCGGTGAACGCCGCATGCTTGACGATCTTGCGGTGGAGGTTGATCCGGGTGCGGGAGATGACCGCCGCCCGGATGTCCGGCCGCCACGTGGGCCGGGACAGGGCGCGCCAGGGCTGCCCTGGCTTCCAGCCCTCCCCGCGCGGGCGCTCGCGGAGCTTGCCCAGGCCGCCCTTGACGGTCGCCTTGACGGCGGAGGCGACGACGGCGAGTTGAGGGTCGCGGTCCTTGTAGCCGTCCATCGCCCTGAGGAAGTCGGCCGGCGGCATGTCGGGGACAACGCCGAGGTCGGCCATCGTGGCGAGGTAGGCGTCGCGCAGCCGCTGGTACCAGCCGTCCAGGTAACGGCCGCTCTCGTGGCGGACGTAGGCCTCCAGCGGGCGTACCTCGTATCCGAGTTCCACGGCGTAGGCGACGGTGGGCGTGGCGTACCAGGACGGCCCTTCCGGGCGGTCGCCCTTCGGCGTGAACGGGGAGGGCAGGAGGCCGCCGTCCAGCTCCACCCACTCCTTGCCGGCCTTCACCCTCGACAGGTCGACGTGGGACAGGTCCACCAGCCACGAGCCCGGCAGCTTGGGGTCGAACGCGGGCTCCTTGACGCGCGTCGGGGCTCCGAGGCCCACGTTCAGGCCGTTGGCGCCGGCCGCGAAGGCCATGTTCACGTCGATGCCGACCAGGTGGCGCAGGGTGCACTCGTCGTCGGTCATCGGCCGCGCCCAGTCGTACGCCTCCTCGAAGAGTTTCTCTCCCGGGCCGCGGACGTAGAAGCGCGGCAGGTCCTTGAGGAGGGGGTGCCCGTCGGGGGCCTCGCAGGGCGCGCAGTCGACCGGGTCCTTGCCCAGGCTGCCGGGGTTGTGCTCGGAATGCCGCCTGCCTGCCGCGTCGGGTTCGGAGGCGCGGGTCGGCGGGTGCAGTGCGGTCATCAGCTCCAGGCCCGTCACGGCGGTCGATCCGCGCGGCGTCATCACGCGCGAGGCGTACAGGCCCAGCACGCGGGCGAGTTCGGCGGGCGGAAGCTGTGCGGTCGTGCCCCAGTGCCGGGCATCCAGTGCGTGCCACGAGGGAACGCACAACTGCACGCAGGCCCGCTCCGAACCCTGAGCCGGACGGTAGACCCTCGCCCACGGGCCGAAGCCTCGCTTGGTCAGCTTCCACTGCGCGCGGACCAGTTGCTTGACGACCTTGTGGTTCTCCGGGATGCGCCCGGCGAGCCGCTCCTCGTCGTTGAGAGCGGTGGGCAGACCGTAGCGCTCGAGGGCGGACTCGGTGAGCACGAGCAGCGGGTCGGCGTCCTTGCCGGGCCCCGCCAGTCTCGCCTGCCCGAGCCGGGCCTCGCGCAGCGTCCATTCCACCAGGGCCGCGAGGCTCTTGGCAGGCACGTCCAGAATCAGGCCCCCGGTGCAGTACGCCGAAACCCGGCCGTCGGCGTCGGCGTCGACGACCGCCAACGGACCGTTCTCGAACCGCGGTTCGACACCTGCCGGTGCGCCGGCCGGGGCCGCCTTCCGCACGCCCGGACGGTGCGACGTCGATGCCGGCCCGGTCGCACGCGCCGGTCGGGGTGCGGTGGCCGAAGCCGTGGCGCCGGGGGCGGAGACGGAGGGCGGCGTGTTCCCGGTCGCGGGCGTGGCCGCCTCTTCGACGGCCGGGCCGGTGGACGGGGCCTCGGTCCGGCCCGGGACCCGCGTGGCAGCGGGCGTGCCGGGCGCCGGGACGGCAGGCTCCTCCGGTGTGGGGTAGAGCTCGGCGAGCTGCCTCAGCAGCCGGGCGTACGCCTCACGTTCCGGACCGCGCGGCTCGACCGGCTTCTTCACCGACTCCCAGCCGGACACCGTGGCCCGCCGCACCTTCAGCGCGGCGGCGACCTCGTCCAGCGTCAAACCGTGCGCCGTGCGCAACCGCTTGCGCTCCGCCGCCGACGGCAGCGCGGAGCGGGACGCGACGAGTGCGTCGACCGCGTCGAACAGCTCGGACATGGAGCACCTCCTGAGCACAGCACTCTAGCGTTAACCGTACGCATCACGTATGCATGACGTACGGAACGCGTATGCCGTGCTCGCGGGCGAGAAGGACGGCTCGTACCGAAGCGGGGCGTCAACCGAGCGGGACGTGCCCTCCGCCCCGGTTGCCGACGTCCAGATGAGCCGCGATGCGCGCGATCGTCCGGACGTTGTCTTCAAACCGATGCGCCCGCATGCCCGTCGCCCGGGCGGCTTCGACGTTTCCCGCGAGATCGTCGATGAACAGACACTCCTCCGGGCTCGCCCCCAGGCTGGTCCATGCGGCCTCGAAGGCACGCGGGTCCGGTTTCTCGATGCCGATCTCGTGCGAGTACACGATGTGCTCGACGAGTTCGTCGAAGTGGTACCGCGCCGTCTCACGCTCCCGGGCGCCGACGAAACTGTTGCTCAGGATGCCCAGTCCGCAGCTTCCGCGCAGCCCTCGCACATGGGCGATGAGCTCCTCGTTGGGCGTTCCCAGGTACTCCGTCCAGAGGTCGGCCATGAAGGCTTCCGCCTCGGGGGCATCGAGTCCCAAGCGGGCTTCCACCTGCTGGTGAACCTCGCGTTCACTGATGCTCCCGACCCTGCCCGCTTCCCACACGTCGCGCATCCGCTCCCGCACGACGCCCGGCGGAAACCCCAGCCGCTCCTCCCACCGCCGTCCCCATCCGGTGGGCGGCGTGATCTCCAGAACGCCACCGATGTCGAGAATGACGCAGGCCACCAATGCTCCGCCTCCTTGTCGCCCGGTTCACCGGCGAACGCGCACCGCTCGCTCGTGTGATCCACGGAGCCACTGTCGTGCTTCCCCCTGGGCCAAGGTCAAGCGCACGGAGCGGATGCCGGTCTCGCCCGACTGGTGCCGACCCGCGGTCGAGGCCGGTCTCGCCTGCGGCGGTGGGCCGGCGACCTTGCGACTTCGGCGGTACCGAGAGAAGTTGACTTCTTGGCCACCGCGACCTGACGGAAAGAAGGAACAGCCCAGTGAGCACCCGTGACCAGATACCGGCTGCGCACCTGCGCGTCGGCGTGATCGGCATCGGACAGCGCGCGGACATGGCCGCGCTGGTGAACCGGTCCGGCACCGCCCGGATCGTGTCCTGCGCCGACCCGGACCCGCGGGGCCAGGAGGACGCCCGGCGGCTGTTCGGCGCCGACGTCGTGGTGCACGACCGGTACGAGAAGATGCTCGACGACGAGCTGGACGCCGTGTTCGTACTCACCCCCGACCATCTGCACACCGGGCCCGCGCTGTTCTTCCTCGCCGCGGGTGTGGCGGTGTTCGTGGAGAAGCCGCTGACCATCACCGTCGCCGACTGCGACACGCTGCTCGAGGCCGCGTTCCGCTCCCGCACCCGGCTCTACGTGGGCCACAATCTCCGTCACCTTCCCATGCTGCGGCGGATGCGCGAGCTGATCGACGACGGGGCGATCGGCCGCGTGCGCGCGGTGTGGTGCCGCCACTTCGTCGGCCACGGCGGGGACTTCTACTTCAAGGACTGGCACGCCCAGCGGGCGAACACCACAGGTCTGCTGCTGCAGAAGGGCGCCCACGACCTCGACGTCATCCACTGGCTCGCCGGTGGCTACTCCCGCAACGTGGTCGCCCAGGGGGCGCTGGCCGTCTACGGCGACAACCCGCGCCGGGCCACGCAGGAGACCGTGCCGCCCGGCCTGCGCATGCCCGACTGGTTCGACCCGGACGTCTGGCCGCCGTCCGCCCTGCGCGACCTCAATCCCGTCGTCGACGTCGAGGACATCAGCATGATGCTGACCCGCCTGGACAACGGTGTGCTCGCCAGCTACCAGCAGTGCCACTTCACGCCCGACTACTGGCGCAACTACACGGTCATCGGGGACGAGGGCCGGCTGGAGAACTTCGGCGACGGCATCGACGGCGATCCGGCACGGGTCGACGTGTGGAACCGTCGCCGCTCCGGCTACCGCGCCGACGCCGACCTCTCCGTACCCGTCGTGGTGCCGGCCGAGGAGACGCACGGCGGCGCGGACCGTGCGCTCGTCGAGGAGTTCCTGCGGTTCGCCGCCGCCGGGGGTCCCACGGAGACCTCACCGGTGGCCGCCCGCGAGGCAGTCGCCTCCGCGGTCGCCGCGACCACCTCGCTGCGTTCGGGCAGCACACCGGTCGACGTTCCCCCGCTGGACCCGAAGATCGTCCGCTACTTCGAGGAGCACCAGCCCACCGGGGCGTCGGCGGAGCCGGTCTGAGGGACCGGTCACCAAGCCGTTTCACTACCGGCCCGGCCCGGTGCGTACGCGCGCAGTGATCACCAGGGCGGAGGCCGGTCGATCCGGATCGACGACACATATGGACAGCACGTTCATTTCATGGTTATATGAACGTGTCGTTCATTAAAGCGTCGTGTCGTCCCGGAGGAGACCCCCCATGAACACCCCCGCCATCCACCGCGTCGCCCTGGTCACCGGCGGTTCCGGCGGCATCGGCCGCGTCGTCGCCGAGCGTCTGGCCCGGGACGGGTTCGCGGTCGCCGTCCAGTACGCCGGCAACCGGGCGAAGGCCGAGGAGACCGTCGCCGCGATCAACGCCGCCGGCGGCCGGGCCCTCGCCGTCGGTGGCGACGTCGCCGACGAGGACGCGATGAGCACCGCCTTCGACACCGTGCGGTCGGCCTTCGGCGGCATCGACGTGGTCGTCAACACCGCGGGCATCATGATCCTCGCGCCCGTCGAGACCCTGGACCTCGCCGACCTGGACCGGATGCACCGGACCAACATCCGCGGCACCTTCGTCGTCAACCAGCAGGCCGCCCGCACCGTGCGCCCGGGCGGGGCCGTCGTCAATTTCTCCACTTCCGTGGTCCGCACCCAGCTGCCCACCTACGGCGCCTACGTCGCCAGCAAGGCGGCGGTCGAGGCCATCACGCTCGTCCTCGCCCGGGAACTGCGCGGCCGGGACATCACGGTCAACGCCGTCGCCCCCGGCCCCACCGCCACTCCCCTCTTCCTCCAGGGCAAGGACGAGGAGACCGTCGACAGGTTCGCCAAGGCGACTCCGCTGGAGCGCCTCGGCCGCCCCGAGGACATCGCCGAGACCGTCGCCTTCCTCGCCGGCCCCGCCCGCTGGATCAACGGCCAGGTCATCTACGCCAACGGCGGCCTCGCCTGACCACCTCCCGCGCCCGAAGGGCCGCCCCCTCCCCCTTTCCTCATCCACCGAAGGGTCCCGTCCCATGTCCCCCACCGGCACCGTCGTCGTCATCACCGGAGCCTCCAGTGGCTTCGGCGCGCTCACCGCCCGGGCTCTGGCCGACGCCGGCCACACCGTCCACGCCGGGATGCGCCACACCACCGGCCGCAACGCGCCGCAGGTACGGGCGGCCGTCGACTACTCCCGCGAGCACGGTGTCGACCTGCGCCCGGTCGAGCTCGACGTGAGCTCCCAGGCCTCCGTCGACGCCGCCGTCGCGGGCATCGAGGCCGAGCACGGTCACATCGACGTCCTCGTCCACAATGCCGGGCACATGGCGACCGGCCCCGCCGAGGCGTTCACTCCCGAGCAGTTCACCGCGCTCTACGACGTGAACGTGCTGTCCACGCAGCGCGTCAACCGCGCCGCCCTGCCCGCCATGCGCAGGCGCGGCCAGGGGCTGGTGGTCTGGGTGTCCAGCAGCAGCGTCAAGGGCGGCACCCCGCCCTACCTGGCCCCGTACTTCGCCGCGAAGGCCGCGATGGACTCGCTCGCCGTGTCCTACGCCGCCGAGCTCGCCCGCTGGGGCGTGGAGACCTCGATCGTCGTGCCCGGCGCGTTCACCAGCGGCACCAACCACTTCGCCCACTCCGGCCGCCCCGACGACACCGCCGTCGAGGCCGAGTACGAGACCCGGTACGCCGGTCTGATGGAGCAGGTGGCGGACAAGCTCGCCGCGCTCTCGCCCGAGGGAGCGAGCGCGACGCTGGTCTCCGACGAGATCGCCCGCATCGTCGCCCTGCCCGCCGGCCGGCGCCCCTTCCGCGTCCACATCGACCCCGCGGACGACGGCTCCGAGGAGGTCTCGGACACCGCCGACCGCATCCGCAGCACCTTCCTCGACCGGATCGGGCTGGCCGACCTGCTCACGGTCGTGCGCTGACGGCGATCGAGCGCGGTTCCGAGCCCGACACCCGGGTTGGACCACGCCCGTCGCCCACCGCGAGACTGTCACCCGGACCCGTCCCCCATCGATCAGGAGCACGACGTGGCGAACGACGCGAACGGCCGGCCCGCCCCGGCGAGCAGGGGCCGCGGACGCCGCCCCGCCGACGAGGTCCGGGGCGAGGTCCTGCACGCGGTGGGCGAGTTGTTGCTGACCGAGGGCACCGCCCAGCTCACCTTCGAACGCGTCGCCAGGGTCTCGGGGGTCAGCAAGACGACCCTGTACAAGTGGTGGCCCTCGAAGGGAGCTCTGGCCCTGGACGGCTACTTCCACGCCGTCGAGGACACACTCGCCTTCCCCGACACCGGGGACGTCCGCGCCGACCTGCTCGCCCAGCTGCGCGCCTTCACCCACGTGATGACCCGGACCCCGGGCGGACGCATCCTGACCGAGCTGATCGGCGCGGCGCAGACCGACGCGGACCTCGCCGCCGCCTACCGGCAGCTGTACTCCTCGCACCGCCGCGCCCTGGCCGCCGAACGTCTGCGCCGCGCCCAGGACCTGGGCCAGATCCGCGCCGAGGTCGACGTGCAGGTCCTCGTCGACCAGCTCTGGGGCGCCGTCTACCACCGGCTCCTGATCCCCGACGAACCCGTCGACGAGCCCTTCGTCACCGCCCTCGTCACCAACCTCCTGGACGGCGTGCGCCCCCGCCCCGCCTGAACGGGGCGGCCTTCGGGGCCCGCGCGTCAGGACGGGCGCCGGGCCCCGGCACGCGCGTACGCCGTCGCCCATGCCGCCGTCACGAGCAGCGCGGGGAGCAGCGGGGCGGCGGCGGGCAGCAGCCGGTCCAGCAGCGTCGCGGCGGACGCGCCGAGGACGAGGAGCGCCATCGTGACCGGGACGCGCCACCGGACCCGCCGGGCCGTCACCGCGTCGGTGACGGCCCCGGTCAGCAGACCGGTCAGGTACGCGGTCGGTGCCTGCGCGCCCATGGCGACACGCACACCGGCGTTCTGGCAGCCCATCGCGGCCGCCGCTGCGCCCAGCATCGCCGTGCGCTCCGGACCCGGCGGGTGTCCGTCCACGGCGAGCCACCACCCCGCGACGGCCCACAGCAGGAGGAGTTCGAACAGCAGGAAACCGGCCGGGCCCGGGCGACCGCCCAGGCGTGGGTGACCGGCCGCCCAGGCGGCTCCCGCCGCGCCGAGCACGTAGCAGAGCACCGCGACGGCGGCCAGGGCGCCGAGCGTCGGGTCCGCGCCGCCCAGACCGACCCCGACCAGGGCCGAGTTGGCCGTGACCACGCTGGTGAAGACACCGCCCAGGGAGAGGAAGCCCCAGGCGTTGACGGCGCCCGCGGAGAAGGTCAGCAGCCGCGCGGCCCATGCCTCCGCCCGCTGCCGCGAACCCGTCGGGGGTTCCCGGCGTCGCTTGTCCCGCGTGGTCCTCTCCTCGCCTCGCCCGTGTCCCGGACGGAATCCTCGCCGACCGCCGCGGCGCACGCGCCGCGACATGCCGGGAGGGGCGGCCGACCGCGGAGTACGGTCGGCCGCCCCTCCCGGACACGCGCCCTAGACGGTCGACCGGAAGGTCCAGTGGCCGGACCCGACCTCGTACACGGCCTCCCCTCCGCTCAGCCGCAGCAGCCGCGCGCCGTCCGGTGCCTCGGCGGGCCGGCCGGAGACCGGCACGTGCACCTCCGCGGTGCTGCCCGCCGGGACGTCCACGGTGAGGCGGAAGCGGTCGGCCGAGCGTTCCCAGTCGGTGCGCGCCACACCGTACGGAGTGCGGTAGGAGCCGGCGGCGGAGGTCATGCCGCCCTCCACCGCCGGGTCGATCAGGAGCTTCGCGTAGCCGACGGAGTCCTCGGTCTGGGCGATGCCGGCGACGCGGGTGGTGAACCAGGAATCGATGGCGCCGAGCATGAAGTGGTTCTGCGACTGTCCGGGCCCGCCGTCCCAGGACTCGCCCAGCGTGGTGTTGCCGGCCAGCACCTGGTAGCCGTAGCTGGGGCTGGATGTCTGCGTGGCGATGGCGTGCACGACGTCGTCGCGGTCCGCCCCGCTCAGCACCCGGAACGCCGCGGGCAGTGAGATCTCGCCCAGGACCAGGTGGTTGCCGGCGTCCTTGATCGCGCCCGTGAAATGGGTGAGCAGGCTCTCACGCTCCCCTTCCGGATAGGCACCCATGTCGAGCGCGAGTGCCTCGGCGCCGTGCCCGCCGCCGCCGAGGGTGCCGGTGGCGGTGTCGTAGTACTTCGCCGTGAGCGCCGCCACGCTCTCGTCGGCCTTGCGGCGGTACTCGTCGGCCGCGGAGGTGTCGCCGAGGAGCGTGGCGATGCGGCCGAGGGTGTCGACCACCCGCCAGTACCCGTAGGTGCCCGCCACCGCGCGGGGGAAGGTCCGGTCGGGGGTGAACCAGTCGCCCAGGCCGTAGTCGAGGATGCCGTCGGTGACCTGGGCCTCCAGGAAGGCGGCGTAGCGCCGCATGTCCGGGAAGTACGTCTCGAGGGTCTGGCGGTCCCCGTAGGCGAGGTAGAGCTGCCAGGGGACGAGGACGAAGGCGCCGCCCCAGTTGGCATCGTTGCGGTAGCCGCCCGGGAGGCTGGTGTACTCCGGGACGGTGCTCGGGATCAGCCCGTCGGTGGTCTGCGCGTCGGCCATGTCCCGGACGATCTTGCGGAGGTAGGAGCGCATGTCGTAGTTGCCCGCGAGGGCGGGGAAGACGAGCTGGTTCTGTTCGAGCCAGCCGAGCTTCTCCCGGCTCGGGCAGTCGGTGAGCACGCTCATCATGTTGCCCTCGATGGAGCGGCGGATCAGTGAGTGGATGCCGTTGATCAGCGGGTCGGAGCTGGTGAAGTCACCGGCCGAGGTGTTGTCGGTGCGCAGGACGTGTCCTCGGACGCTCACCGTCGCGTTCTCGGGCACGCCGCGCAGTTCCAGGTAGCGGAAGCCGTGGTAGCCGAAGCGGGGATGCCAGGTCTGGGCGCCCCGGCGGCCGGAGGTCGTGTAGGTGTCCCACAGAGGGGCGCCGACGTTGCTGATGGACTGGAAGGCGTGGCCGTCCTTCAGGCTCTCCGCCGGGTAGACGCGGATCGCGGTGCCCTTGGGCGCGCGGACGGTGATCTCGGGCCAGCCCGCGATGTTGCGGCCCAGGTCGAAGACGCGGCTGCCGTCGGCGCCGTCGACCTCCTTGCCGTTCAGTGTCTCCACGACGCGGATCGGTTCGGTCTCCCGGGCGCTGAGCAGGGCGGGTCGGTCGGTGGTGCCGGGGCCCGCCACCGCGACCGCGTGCCGCCAGCCGCGCCGGTCGCCGGAGGGCTCGTCCCACCGGGGGATCTCGCGCCGGGCGTCGTAGTCCTCGCCGCCGTACCAGTTCGAGGCGGTGGTCGGCCCGAGCGTGGTGCGCCAGTCGTCGCCGCTGGTGATCGTGCGCACCCGGCCGTCGGCCAGCGTCACTTCGAGCCGGGCGATCAGCTTGGGGTCGCTGAGGTTGCCGTAGAGCTTGCGGTAGCGGTCGGCGGTGCTGATGACGTTGGACATGCCGTTGCCCAGGGCGACGCCGAGGGTGTTGGCGCCGGTGCGGAGCCGGTCGGTGACGTCGTACGTGGCGTACTGGACGCGTTCGGCGAAGTCCGTGTTGGCCGGCTCCAGGACCGCGTCGCCCACCGGTTCGCCGTTGACGGTCGCCTCGTAGACGCCCAGCCCGGCGATGTGGAGTCGGGCGCTGCGGACGCGCTCGGGCAGGGTGAAGTCGTCGGTGAGCAGGGGCAGTCCGGCGGGCAGGTAGGGGGTGGGCGGGCGCTGCCCGGTGACCTGGGCGAGCCGGGTGGCGGGGCCCTCGGCGCTGTCGGCGGCGGAGACGGTGTAGTCGACGGGGAGACCTGGAATCCGCCCGTCGTCGGTGAGGACGTCGGCGCGGGGGTAGAGCGCCACCTCGTCGAAGGTCTTCGCGGTCTTCAGGTCGAGGGTGAGGGTGATGGGCTCGTCGGAGACGTCCGGTCCGGTGTGCGCGGCGCTGGAGTAGCCCGCCGCGGTCTGGAGGGCGCTGTTGGGCAGACCGTCGACGGCGAGGGCGGGCTCCCAGGTCTTGCGCACGGTGTTGCTCTCGGACACGGTGACCGCGGCACCGCGGGCCAGGCCGGTGGTGGAGGTGCCGGAGTCGCGGACGTCGATCTCACCGAGCTGGAGGCGCCAGGCGCGGTCGGGGAAGGACTCGGCGAGCGGCAGGCCGAGCCGGGTGACGTCCAGCCGTACGTAGCGGGCGGTGGTGCGGGGCAGGTGCACGACGACCGGTTCGATCGTCCGGTCGCTCAGCCGCCAGTCGGGGTGGGTGATCCACTGTGCGTCCCAGTCCGACTGCCGGGTCAGACCGGTCTCGAAGACGGCGGTGCCGCTCCAGCCGCTGTGCCGGTCGCCGTCGCCGGACCAGAGCATGACGCGCCAGTAGACCTTCGCCCGGGACCCCAGCTTCTTGCCCGCGTACGTGGTCCCGGGTACGGAGGACTCGACCTTCCCGGAGTCCCAGAGGTCGGGGCGGGAGGCGCGGAGCCGCTGGAGGGAGGTGGCGGCCTGGACGCGGTAGGCGGCCTGGCGTGCGTTCGGGGCGTCGGCGGCGGTCTGCCAGCTGAGTTCGGGGGTGGTGTCGTCGATGCCGAGGGCCTCGGTGAGGTGCTGGGTGCGCAGCGCGGTGGGGGCGATGGTGGACCTGGTGGCGGCGTCGGCGGTGACCGCGCCGGCCAGCAGGGTGACGAAGGCGGTGACACCGGCCAGGGCGGTGGCGGTTCGGTGTCTGCCGAGCGGGTTCGTTCCGGGCATGGCGACTCCTTGCCGTACGGGCTGGTTCGGGCAGGACGGGATCGGGGCTCAGACGCGGCGCAGTTCGACGGTGCTCCGGCGCCGAAAGCGCAGGGTCACGGGGCCGAGCAGGCCGGACGGCAGTGGCTTCTTGCGCTCGTTGGACAGCGTGTTGGCGACCCGGACCCGCAGCGTGTTGCGCCCGGCCCGGACGTGCCCGGTGACGTCGGCCACGAACGGGGCCCACAGCAGCGGCGGCAGCACGGTGCCGTTGACGGACACCTCCGCGACGTCGCGGACGTCACCGAGGTCCAGCAGGACACGGCGACCGTGCAGCCGAGCGGCCTCGACATCGATGTCGGTGGTGTAGGTGCCGGTGCCGGAGAACAGCTCGTCGTGCTCCGTCCAGCTGCCCAGGGGCCCGGTGACGGGCTCGGCGCCCTCGCGTTCGAAGGTGAGGGTCCAGTCGCCGTCCACCGGGACCGGGGCGAGCGTGTCGTCGATGCGCACGGTGCCGTAAAAGCGGTGACCGCCGTCGGCGCCGACGAGTCGGTGGGTTCCGGCCGCCGGGGCCTCCACCGTGGCGCGGAGCACGTGTCCGTGACGTTCCACGGACTGGACGGGCACGGTCGACTCGACGAGGTGGGGCCGGTCGCGGTGGCCGCCGCGGACCACGACGACGGCGGTCCGGTAGGGCTCCAGGTCGAGCGGCACCCGTACGCCGTCCTTGGTGGCCCGGTACACGGGGGCGGGCCCGCCGGTGCCGGTCGCGGGGTCCCAGGTCTCGGGCACGCCGGTGGCCGGGAGGGCGGCGACGGTGCGCACGTGCGTGCCGCTCTCGTTGTTGATCAGGAAGACGGTGTCGGGGCCCCGGCGCACCCGCAGCACCCGGACGCCGTCCTGGGGCGGGTCCAGGACGGCCGCAGCGGTGCCGGCCTCGACAGCCGCGGCTCCGAGCGCGCCGTCGTCCGCGACCCGCACGGCGTGTCCGCGACCCAGGGAGCGGCGGGCCGGGACCCGGTGGCCGAACAGGTCGGCGAGTGCGTGGGCGAGGGTGCGGTCGCCGCCGTCGGCCTCCTCGGTCTCCAGGGCGCCCACCGCGATCACGGTGCCGCCCGCCCGGACGAACTCGCGCAGCACACCCACGCCGTCGGCGTCCAGGACCGGTGTCCGCGGGATCACGACGAGGTCGTAGGCGGCCGCCCCGACGACGAGGCGTCCCTTGCGCACCTCGGCGTGGGCGAGCAGCGCGGGGTCCCGGGTGAGGGCGCCCTCGTGCAGCAGGTCGAAGTCCACCTGGGCGCGCTCCAGGGCGTAGGCCGCCTCGCTGATCGGCGTGTCCACGTCCCGTTCCCGGCCCGTGCCGGTCGACTGCTCGGCGGCCCGCTGCGGCTGCAGCAGCGCGGTGCGGGCGGCGGAGGTGCCGCGGCCGGCCTCCATCACGCGGCCGATCCACTCGGCGAGCGGGCGCATGGCCCACCACCAGGGCGCACGCGGGCCGAAGGGCGGCGGGAAGTACACGCGGCTCTCGTCGGTCCACAGGGCGTGCAGCACCGTCAGGTTGACACCGCGGGCTGCCTGCGCGCCGACGGTGGCGTGCACGAAGCCGGGGGTGACCTGCCAGCCCATGTTGCCGAACATCTCCAGCAGGGCCCGCTCACGGCCCATCTGGTGGGCCACGGACACCGGGTTGCGCGGGATCATGGTGGGCTCACCGGCCGCGTACTCGGCGGTGATGATGTCGCCGCCGGGCACCTGGGCCCACTGGTTGACCTTGTGCAGATCGCCGGTGGAGGGGATGCGCTTGGCGGGGGCGGTCTCGTCGTACAGCGGGTTGGTGATCAGGGCGACGCCGCGCTTGTCGTACCACTGGGCCTGCTTGCGGAAGGCGGTGGCGAAGCGGTCGGAGACGGCCTTCCAGTAGTTCCCGCGGGCGATGCGGCCGGTGCGTCCGAGGTCGTCGAAGGCGGCGGCGTAGGCGAGGCCGGGGGTGACTCCGACGGTGCGCAGGGCGCGGTCGAGCGTGGGTGACCACGGCAGGCGCTTGAAGTGGGCCTGGGCGGAGGCGAAGAACGGCTCGTCGTCCCAGAAGCCGGGGACGACCGTGCCGAAGTACCGTCCGAACCGGCGGTGATACTCGCCGGGGACGATGTCGAGGAACAGCTCGACGGGCTCGTCGTCCAGCAGGTCGACGTAGCTGCGGCTGTAGCCCTGGCTGTCGTCGGCGAGGAGCACGCCGCCGAAGAGGTCGACCTGCCACTCCCCCGCCGGCACCTGCCAGGTGTGGTCCCCGGTCAGCCGGCCGGTCAGATCCATGACGTCGGAGCCCTCGGTGGACCCGACGGGCCGGGCGGCGGCCGCCGCGACGGTGAAGCCGGCGGCGGGCAGCGGGCGTTCGGGGAAGTCGCCGGCGGCGTCGGCACGGTCGAAGGCTCCGGTGTACAGCGCGGTGCCGTCGGCCGACTCGACGGTGAGGCTCTCCCAGACGGCACGCCGGTCGTCGACGGCGCGCACGCCGACCCCGCCCGTCCGCCGGTCCAGGTCCGCCAAGGCTCCCTTGTCCCTGCCGTCGAGGGTGAGGGAGAGCCCGCCGCCGCGGAGGGTGATCTCCAGGGTGTGGAACTTGGTCTTGTTGAAGCCGTCGGTGCGGGTGCTGCGCAGCAGTTCGGAAGGTTCCGCGTCCGGTGTGATCCGGTCGACGGTGACGACGCCGGTCTGGTCGAAGGTGACGGCGTAGCCGGTGCGGCCGTCGGCCGAGGCCCGTACGAGAAGCCCGGCGGCGCCGTGCTCGGCCTTCGCGCTGCCGGTGACGACGCAGTCGCCCCACCCCGTGCTCTCCCGGAGGACCGCGGTGCCGTCGAGGACCGCGGCGTCCGCGACCAGTCGTCCCGCGTCCACTCCGACGCCGGTGCTGTGCCTGAGGTCGATCGACGCGGGGCCGCGCACCACGGTGGTGGAGCGGGCGAGTGCCTTGAGTCGCAAGTCGGGCCGGGGGGCGTAGACGCGGTTGCCGACCCGGCCGCCCTTGACGATGAACTCGCCGGCCCGGCCGCTGGGGAAGTGGTCGTCGTTGAACAACCAGACGCGCATGCCGGTGCGTTCGGCGGTGCGCAGGACGTGGCCGACGATGCCGAACCACTCCTCGGAGAAGAACACCGGTGTCATCTCGGCGTTGTCGAAGGAGAAGAGGACGACCTCGTACATGCCTTTGGACCTGAGGTCGGCGAGCTGGCGGTCGACCAGCTCGGGCGTGACGGGGCCGTTCCAGTACCAGTAGACGGTGGGGCGGCTGTCGTGGCGCGGGTCGGCGAAGTGCCGCTCGGACCAGGCGTCCCGTTCCGGTCGGCCGGGTCCGGACGGTGAACCGGCCGCGTGGGCGGCGTCGGGAAGGCCGACGGCCACCAGGGCGCCGGTGGTTCCGGCGGCGGCCACGAAACGGCGTCTGGACAAGGGGTGTTCGGGCATGGCTGTGCTCCCGGGTGGTGTGGTGCGGAGGGCGACGGTGGTGGCACCGCGGTGGCGGTGATCGGCGCTTGGCTCCCGATCTGCCGTGTGGTGGGTGATCAGCCCTGGGCGAGGCGCCGTACTCGGTCGGCGGAGAGCGCGCGGTTGTGCAGCCGGAAGTCGCGGACCGCGCCGTGCAGGTACGGGTGGGTGCTGTTCTGGGAGCGGCCCAGGTAGTTCCGGCTGGTCCGGCCGAGCAGCAGAGGGCTCGCGACCATGGCCGTGTTGCGTCCGGCCTCGGTTCCGTCGACGTAGAGCACCCCGGTGCCGTCCGCGAGGGTGAGCGCCACGTGAGCCCAACGGCCGAGGGGCAGCGGGCCGGTGGCGTCGACGAAGTCCTCGTCCTCCATGCCCGCGATCTTCAAGGCGGCGCGGGCCCGTCCGGCCCCCGTGGTCGCCGCGAGGAAGAGGTACGTGTCCTTGCTGTAGCCCAGGTCGAAGACGCGGACGGAGGGGGCGAGGGTGTCGACACGGACGCGGGCGGAAAGGGTCAACTCCGCCAGGCCACTGGGCAGTCCGGCGGGGAGCACGACATGGCCGTCGCGTCCGTCGAGCGTCACCGCCGTCGTGTCGCCGTCGGTGACCCAGGTCGCGCCGCCGGAGAGGGAGCCCGGCCCGAACGTTCCGGTGCGGTCCGCCACCGAGGTGCCGTGCCCTTCGTCGAGGGGGTAGCGAACGACGTCGGCGGCGGGCGCGGGCCGGGGTGCGACGGACCAGTACACGTTGTAGCGCTGGTGGTGGATCTCGTGGAAGGGGCGGAGCGGGACGCGCCGGCCGTCTGCGAGGGCGGTGAAGCCGGTGGGTTCGCCGGGCGTGCGGCTCAGCGTGTCGGGGCGGATGGCGGGCAGTGTCGCCAGGGGCGTGTCGCCGTAGCCGCCCGCCAGGACCAGCGGGCCGTACGACACCGCCCTCACCTGGGGGTTGTCGGGCGCCGGGCGCCAGACGGGGACGCGGGGCAGGACGAGTTCGACCCGGTCCCCGGTCCGCCAGTGGCGGGTCACCGTCGCGTAGGTGCCCGGTTGGAGGCGGCCGCCGGCGCGGCGGCCGTTCACCGTCAGCTCGGCACGGCCGTCGCCCGCCGCCAGCCAGCCGGGGATCCGGATGCGCAGCGCGAACCGTGCGTCTCCCCGGGTGACGGTCAGGCGCGTGCGGTCGCCCGTGGGCATGTCGGTCTCCTGGCGGAGCGTCACTCCCCGTTCGCGCCAGCGCACTTCGGACGGGATGAACAGATTGACGAAGAGCGCGGGCCGGGGGGAGCCGGCTGTGCGGAAGTAGACGGTGTCGGCGAACTTGGTGTGGGTCTCCAGGCCCGTGCCGTGGTCGCAGGAGAAGTTGTCGTAGTCCCCGCTGTAGCTGCCGGGCGCCGAGCCCAGCCCGCCCTTCGGCTCGCGCCGCGAGCCCGCCCACAGCCCGGTGTAGTAGGTGACGAAGCCGTGCGCCGAGTCGGGGTCCTGCTCGGCGAGCATCTGGTTGTACAGCGTCCATTCGTAGTGGTCCAGGTACTCGGTGCGCTCGGGGTCGTGGCGGAAGAGGTCCCGGCCGAGCTTGAGCATGTTGTAGCTGTTGCAGTTCTCGCAGGTGACCTCCGAGAGCCGGCTCGCGATCTCGTCCGGCGGACCGAAGAGCTCCCGGTTCGAGTTGCCGCCGATGGCGTACGAGTGGTGGCGCACGACGGTGGTCCAGAAGGTGTCGGCGATGTCCAGGTAGCGCCGGTCGCCGGTGGCCTCGTAGGCCGGTACGGCGCCGACCACCTTGGCGATTTCCGTATTGGCGTGCCGGCCGGCGAGTTCGTCGCGGCCCGCGGCCAGCGGACCGAACAGCTCGTCGTGGTCGAATCGGCGGGCGGTGCGCAGGTGCACCGGGTCGCCGGTCTCCAGGTGCAACCGGGCGAGGACGTCGTTCATGCCGCCGAACTCGACCTTGAGGACACCCTGCATCCGTTCGCGCGAGAGCGGTGCCGTGCGCGCCTCGGTCCAGGCGGCCATCTCCAGCAGGACCTCGAACGCCTCCCGGTTCCCGCCGAGCCGGTACTGGTCGAGGAGACCGGCCATGATCTTGTGGAGTGTGTAGTACGGCGCCCAGGGCTTCCCTCCGGCTTCCAGTCGGTCGAAGACCGACTCGGGAAACGCGGAGAGGTAGCCGCGGTGGAACCCGGCCGCCGGTGCCGCCCGCTGGCACTCGGCCAGTGCCGAGACGAGCAGTCGGGCCTTGTCCGCGTAGGCACGGTCGCCGGTGGCCGCGTGGGCCTGGGCGAGCGCGCTGAGGAGGTGTCCGGTGGTGTGGCCGCGCAGTTGGACGTCGGGGGCCTCCCAGCCGCCGCAGGGTTCGGCGGAGGAGGGCAGGCCGACGTTGAGCCGGAAGGTGTGCAGCAGCCGGTCGGGGTCCACGAAGAGGAGGTAGGCGCAGGTACGCCGCATGTTGGCGAGGAAAGGGCTGTCGAGGAGGCGGACGTCCGCGAGTGGGAAGGCGGCCACCGCAGGTTCCGGGCGGTGCGCACGGTCCGTCGGCGGGGGCACGGTCGCGGCGGTGACCGCCGGGGCCGCCGCGGTGGCGGCTGCCGGCAGCGCGGCGGTGGCCGCGGTGGCCGACGCGGTGAACAGGACTTGGCGTCGGGAAGGGGTGGATGTGCTGTGCGGTGCGGGCATGGTGCGGGGCTCAGCTCCCTTCGATTGAATCGTTTTATACGATTCGACGGAGACGCTAAGTCGCACCACCAAGGGCGTCAAGAGTTCTCACAGGAACGGAAAAACCGCCTGTTGAGCACATCGGGAGCGCGCACGTTCGCCCGGTTTCGGACATGACTCGGCGCGGACGGGCACGCGACCCGTCCGCGCTTTTTTGAATCGTTCAATGCAGTGGGCTCACACGGTCTTCTGCGCGTACGGGACCAGCCGCACCGGCCCCGTCAGCCCGTACTCCTGTCGGTTGAGCCCGCCGAAGACCTCCGGACGGCTCACCCTGAGGCGGTTGACGAGAGGCGTCGCGACCTCGATCTCGATGGTGTTCGTGCCCCGGCGCAGCAGCGGGCCCACGTCGACGACGGGGTTGAGCCGGTCGCACGGTCCGGCTTCGCCGCCGTTGACGCTCACCCGGAAGGTGTCGCTCACCTGCCCCAGTTCGAGCAGGGCGCCGTGGGACGAGGTCCAGGTGCCGGGGAGGGTGACGGTGGTGCGGTAGCGGCCGATGCCGGCGCTGTCCGCCAGTTCCGGGATACTCGACCAGGGCAGCAGGGTGTCGAGCGTCAGGGTGCGGCGTACCCGTTCGGTCCGGGTCGGGCCGTCTCCGGGACGCCAGTCCTCGACCTCGACCTGCCACCGGTCCGGTTCGATCGGAGCGGGGACCGCGGGGAGGGTGGTGGTGGCGGTCCTGCCCCGGGACAGCCGCGTACGGTAGATGCCGCCCGCGCCGGCCCGTACGGTGAGCCCGCGTTCGGTGAACAGCACCTCGTCGGCCTCCGACGACAGGGCGTGCGGGCGGTTGCCGTGCCGGTCGCCGAAGAGTCCTGGACGCCCCAGGGCGACGACGAGCGTCTGGCCGGGCCGGAGGGCGACGCGGAGGGTCACGTCCTGGCCGTCCCGCGTGTACCGGCCCACCCGGACCGCCTTCCCCGTCCAGGGGTCGAGGAGGTAGGGCACCGCGTCGCGGCCGTGGGTGCGGCGCAGGGTCACGTCGTGGTCGATGGCGGCCACGGGTGGCTTGACGGTCTCGGCGTGCTTGCCGTTGACCAGGTAGTAGTAGTCCGCGTCCGCCGTGACCCGGTGGGCGTTCAGGAGCGTCGAGGCGACGGAGTGCCGCACGTCCGGGGTGACGCCGAGGGCGGCGAGCGCGTCGCCGACCGCGGGCTTCTCCGTGACCCGGACGACGTTGGGCAGGGCGAGCAGACGGGTGAGGACGTCGCGCAGCCGCTCGGTCTCGCCGGACGACGGTACCCCCGGGGTCAGCGCCTGGTCGAAGGCGCCGAGCAGCACCACGGGCAGGCCCGCCCGCGCGAAGCCGAGCAGCTTGCGCGCGTCGGCGAGGGCGAGGGCCGGGGTGGAGCCGTAGAAGAAGTCGCCCTCGACGAAGATCGCCTTGTAGGCCGGTCCGTCCGGGGCGAGCCGCCCGCCGGAGACGGTGGCGTTCGGCAGGTCCAGCAGCGGGCCGCTGAGGAACTGGTGGGTCCATCCGAGCGGGACGCCGGTCGAGGTGAACCAGGAGGCGCCGATGCCCGTGGCCGAGTATCCGGTCTGCCGGAAGACGGCCACGTCCGCGCGGACCCTGCCGGACTGCAGCACCGCGTGCACGCGGCCGAGGTAGCCGGCGACGTCCCCGACGTGCCGCCAGGTCGGCTGGCGCGGCCCCCACGACTCGCCGTATCCCGGCGCGCCGTTGTACGGGCTGAACGCGGCGAAGCCGGGCCACTGGGCCTCCGGGGCGTTCGCGTACGAGAAGCCGTGCATCACCGTCTGGTTGACGCCCGCCGCGTAGGCCCCGCCCATGGTGCGCAGCACGCGGTCCCAGGTGGTGCCGTAGGCCGAGCCGTTGTAGGCGCCGGCCTCGCAGGACAGGACGGTTCGGCCCGCCATGTCCCGGCCGCCGGCCAGGCACCGGTAGTCGTCCAGGTTCTTGAATCCGAGGGACTCCCCCTCGGCGATGTCGAGGATCGCCGCGGTGGCGATGGCGTCGGTCTGCAGGCCGTAGGGCTGGGCGCGCAGGGTCATGCCGAGGGAGTGCGCCCAGTCCCGGAGCGCGCCCACGTGGTGGCGGTTGAACAGGTCGGAGACGGTGGCCCAGAAGTCGTGCCGGATCTGCCGGGTCAGCTGGGCCTCGAAGGCGAACACCTGGTTGCTGTCGTCCAGGACGAGGGCGGGCAGCCAGGGCAGCAGCGGCCGGCCGGTGCGCTGCTCGAACGCTTCGGGCAGGCGCGCCGTCCAGACCAGGCCCTCGGTCTCCAGTTCCACCGAGTCCTCGAAGAAGGCACCGCCCGCGGCCTTCAGCAGGCGGCGCAGTGAGCCGGTGAGGACGTGGCGTTCCCAGTGGTCGGTGACGGCAGTGGTGCCCGCCGCGCTCAGGTGGTCGACGACGAAGGCGGCGGGCGCGGAGTGCGGCCCCGACTCCGGCTGCTGTCCCGAACCCCGCTGCCAGTAGGAGATCAGCAGCCACTCGCCGTCGGCGGGTGCCGTCCAGGTCAGACTGCCGTCGGTGACGGTGTCCGTGAGGTCGCGGATGCTGTCGGGGTCGAGGCCGGTCTCCTTGCGGGTGGAGTGGGCGGGGTCGACGCGGGCGGCCTGGACCGCGAGGAGAAGCTGGGTGCGGACGCCGGGCGCCGCCTCGTGGACGGGGGCGGGTACGGGCCCGCGGTACGTGGTGCCGGCGGCCACCGAGGCCTGTCCGTGGGCGAGTTCCTTGGCGGCCGCGTCGTCGTCGGGGGTGACTCCGGGGACGGCCACGGGCCAGCTCGGGCCCAGAGTGAGGTCGACGGTCAGACCGCGGCGCACGGCCCGGCCGAGGGCGGCCTCCACGCCGTCCCGCCAGGGTCTGCTGCCCCAGCCGTGGTGGGCGGTGTCCAGGAGCGACTTGTCCCGGATGCTGTGGTGGACGGCGGCGATCTCGACCCCGCCGAACCCCGCGTCGGCGATCTGGTCTATCTCGCGGGCCACTTCGTCCGGGTCGACCAGGCCGTCCGGCCACCACCAGCGGAACTTGGGGCGCACGGAGCGGGCGGGGTCGGCGAACCACCGTGCGGACCCGGCGGCCCGGGCGGCGTCCGGGCCCGTGGGGAGGGCTGCCGCACCGGGTGCGGCGGTGACGGCGGTGGCGGTCACCCCCGCGGTCACGGCGGCGGCCAGCATCGTACGTCGGGACATCCCGCCACGCTGCGAGACGAGTTCGTGCATGAGTGCGCCCCAGGGTTCGGAGAAGGGTTGACGGATTGAATCGTTTCAATCCGGTGCAAACGCGGGAACCGTAGTCCGAGGCGATCATGGGGGTCAAGAGATGTCGCACCGGTAACTTCCGGATCGGCCCAGTGGGTGTCGACGCCCTCGCGCGTACGGAGCGGACGCCGAGCGACGGCGTCCCATTAGGCTGAGCGGTGATCGACCGCACGGGCGGGGGAAGCAGAGGACAGCGGGTGCCATGACGAACGCAGAAGGCAGACCCACGACGGGGACCGGACGTCCCACCTCACGGGACGTCGCCCGGCTCGCCGGCGTGTCGCACACCGCCGTCTCCTTCGTCTTCAACGGCCGCGCCGAGGGGAACCTCTCCCCCGCCACACAGGAACGCATCCGGCTGGCCGCCGCTCAGCTCGGCTACCGGCCCGACCCCGTCGCCCGCGGCCTGCGCCGCCGGCGTACGGCAGTGATCGGGCTGGTCACCGACGAGATCGCGTCCTCCCCGTTCGCCGGCCGGCTGCTGCGCGGCGCGATGGAGACGGCCTGGGCGAGCGAGCACCTCGTGCTCACCATCGACTCCGGAGGCGACCCGGCCAAGGAGGACGCGGCCGTCGCCGAACTCCTGGACCGGCGGGTGGATGGCATCATCTACGCCGCCATGTCGTTGCGCCGGGTGCGCGTGCCCGAGGGACTGCACCGTACCCACTCGGTCCTCGCCAACTGCCTGCCCGAGGACGGTTCCCTGTCCGCCGTCGTTCCGGCCGAGCGGGCCGGCGGCCGTACGGCGGCCCGGCTGCTGCTCGACCACGGGCACCGCAGGGTCGCCTACATGGGGGGACTGGACGACATCGCGTCCGTGGAGCGGCTGGGCGGCTTCCGCGACGCGCTGCGCGCCGAGGGGGTCACCGTCCCCAAGGAATGGGTGCTGCGCACCGGTGGAGAAATCACCGGCGGCCACGACGGTGCCGTGCGGCTGTTCGGCGACGCGGAACCGGCCCGCCGGCCCACCGCCGTCTTCTGCTACAACGACCGGGTCGCGGCGGGCGTCCTGCACGCCGCGACCCGGCTCGGCATCGCCGTCCCCGCCGAGCTGTCGGTGATCGGTTACGACGACCAGGAGCACATGGCGGCCTTCCTCACCCCATCCCTCACCACCATGGCCCTCCCGCACCGCCAGATGGGCGAGTCCGCCACCCGTCTTCTCCTCGACGCCATCACCACCGGCCGCACCCCGCCGGCCACGATCCGGCGCCTGGCCTGCCCGGTGGTGCCTCGGTCCTCGGTGGGTCCGGCCCCGACCGTCTGACGCCGCGGCGGCCCGCGCGGGACCGGGAGCCGATGTCGTTCCGGGGAGGAAGGACGGTGCTCACCCGAGGTGGCGGCCGGTGGCGCGCGGGCGGGCGTGAAGTGACGCCGGTGCTCAGTTCAGGGCCGGTCCGACCAGTTCCCACGCCGTGACCGCGGCTCCGGCACCCGTGACGGTCAGTTCGGGCGCGTCGCCGGGGGCGCGGTAGACCCGCTCGGTCACCGCGGCCCGGTCGTCCGCGAACACCTCGTACAGCGAACCGTCCACGAGGACGCGGACGTTCAGCTCCGCTCCGCGCGCCACCCGGACCTCCACGGGATCGGGCCGCCCGGCGCACTGTGCCGTCAGGGTGCCCGCGCCGGGGTCGATCCGGAGCGTCAGCCCCTCCGCCAGGCGGACGGTCGTGGCCGCGCGGGCGGTGACGGTCAGGTCGTACGCGTCCGGGAGCCGTGTGCCGGTGCCCGGCTCGGTGACGAACGGCTCCGACGCCCGCAGCGAGTTCAGCTCCGGCGCCGGCCGGACCCGCAGGGTGCCGTCGGCGTCGACGTCGACGACGCGCGGCGCGCTGAGCACCCCGGACCAGCCGGCCCGCTCGGCCTCGCCGGGCCCGCGTGACTCCCAGGACCAGCCCCACATCAGCGCCCGCTCCGGCTCCTGCAGGACGGCCGGCGCGTAGAAGTCCCGGCCGTGGTCGAGGGCGCCGCCGACGCGCGGAGCGAACCGCAACGCGGGTGCCGACGACGCCTCCAGACGGCCCGTCAGGTATCCGGTCGCGCGCGGGTCGCCGTCCCACAGCGACACCAGCAGCACCCAGTCCCCTCCCGGCGTCACCAGCAGCTGGGGACACTCCCAGCCGACGGCCTTGTCGCCGAAGGCGTCCGCGGCGACCGGGTCGTGGCCGTCCAGGAGCACGCCCGCGAATCTCCAGTCCGTCAGGTCGTCGCAGTCGTACAGCAGGACCGAGGGCGTGCCGTCGGCGTGGCCCGCGCCGACCAGGGCCCAGCGGCGGCGGGCGTAGCGGAAGACGAAGGGGTCGCGGAACATCACCACGTCCAGGTCGGCGGGCGGGCCGGCCACCACGGGAACGGGCAGCGGCCGCCACTCGGTCAGCGCCGGGTCGCCCGGGTCGGCCGCGCGGGCCAGACAGACGGTGCCGAGGCCGGTGTGGTGGTGGCCGATGCCCGTGTACACCGCTGTCGGCACTCCGTCGTCGTCGACCACGCAGCCGGACCAGCAGCCTGCCTCGTCGGGCCCGCCGGGCGTCGGTGCGAGCGCGATCGGATGGTGCCGCCAGCGGGCCAGGTCGGGGCTGGAGGCATGCCCCCAGTGGACGTCGGCGTGCACCGGCGCGTGCGGGTTGTGCTGGTAGAAGAGGTGGTAGCGGCCACCCCAGCGGAACGGGCCGTTCGGGTCGTTGATCCAGTTGGCGGGAGGGCGGACCCGGAAGCGCGGTGCGTTGCGGTCGGGGCTCAACGGTTGACTCCTGCGGAGGTGATGCCCTCGCGGAGAGGGCGCTGGCCGACGACGAACACGGCGACGGCGGGGATCATGGACAGCACCACACCGGCGAGCACCACCGAGATGGACCCGGTGCCGAGGTTGCCCTGGAGGGAGACCAGCCCGAGCGGCAGGGTGTAGTTCTGGCCGGAGGTCTCCAGGATCAGCGGGCGGAAGAACTCGTTCCAGTGGTAGTTGAAGGCCAGTACGCCGACGATCGCGAGACCCGGCGCGGCGAGCGGGGCGTACACGGAACGGAACACCCGCCACGGGCCCGCCCCGTCGAGCATCGCCGCCTCGCCCAGGTCCTTGGGCATGCCCAGGAAGTACTGGCGCATCAGGAAGGTGCCGAACGCGGTCGGGAACGCCGGAACGATCAGGCCGAGCAGGGTGTCGGTCAGGCCCATCGACTTCAGCACCAGGAACACCGGCACGATGGTGACCTGGAGCGGCACCATCATGGTCGCCAGTACCAGGGCGAACAGGGGCTTCTTGAACCGGAACTCAAGGCGGGCGAACGCGTATCCGGCGAGCCCGGCGGTGATCATCTGACCGGCCGCGATCAGCGCCGTCACCAGCGTCGAGTTCAGGGCGAGCAGCCAGACGTCGATCTGCGCGAACACGCCGCGGTACGCCTCGGCGGTCGGCTCCGAGGGAATGATCTGCGGCGGGAGGTCGAAGGACTCCGCGGGGGTGCGCAGCGAGGTGGAGACGGTCCAGATGACCGGACCGAGGGTCAGCAGGGAGCAGACGGCCAGCGCGGCGATCCGCGCCCACGGCGCGAGGGAGTGACGCACCCGGCCGGTGGTCAGGGTCGTGTGGCTCATGGGGGACTCACCCGGCTCACTGGTAGTGGACGAAACGCCGGCTGAGCCGGAACTGGAGGGCGGTCACCGCCATGATCAGCACGAACAGCAGCACGCCCACCGCGGACGCGGTGCCGAAGCGCAGCTGCTCGAAGGCGGTTTCGTAGATGACCATCACGACGGTGCGGGTGGAGTCGCCGGGACCGCCGTTGGTCAGCACGTAGGGCTGTTCGAAGACCTGGAGCGCGTTGATGATGCCGACCACGGACGCCACCAGCAGCGTCGGCGAGAGCAGGGGCAGGGTGATGTGCAGGTGCTTGCGGGGGCCGGTGGCGCCGTCCAGGGCGGCGGCCTCGTGGATCTCCTTCGGGATGTTGTTGAGTCCGCCCACGAACAGCAGGAACGAGAACCCGAACTGCTGCCAGACATAGACCAGGATCACCGTGGCCATCGCCCCGTTCTCCGAGGTCAGCCAGGGCACCGGAGCGATCCCGACCAGCCCGACGAGCCAGTTCACCACCCCGAAGTCCTGGTTGAAGAGGTACTTCATCACCACCGAGATGGACGCCGCGGACAGCACCAGGGGGAAGAAGAACGCCGACCGGAACACGGACCGCAGCCAGCGCGGCATGCGCCCGTTCACCGTGATCGCCAGCACCAGCGCGACGAGCAGTTGCAGCGCGACCGCCAGCACCATGAAGAGCAGCGTGTTGCGGAAGGAGACCAGCACGGTCGAGTCGCCGAAGACCTCGCCGTAGTTGGCCGCCCCCGCGAAGCTCGGGTCGTCGATCACGTTCCAGTGGAAGAGGCTCAGCACCACCGAGCCGACGATGGGGACGACCGTGAAGACGACGATGCCGACGATCGTCGGCGCCAGGAACAGGGCGGCCAGCAGCCGCGTGCCGCGCTCGCGCGCACGGGGACGGACGCCGGCCGCGGGAGGCCGGGGCGCCGGCTCGGACCGAACCGGCGGTACCTGGGTGTTCGTCATACGTCACGCTCCATGGCCTTCTCCAGGTCGCCCTGGAGCCGGCGCAGCGCGGGACGCACCGCGCGCGGGGAGGAGAGGGCGGTGCCGGTGTGCTTCAGCAGGACCTGCTCGACCTCTGCGACCTGCGCCGGAGCCGGGATCGGCCCCGTGTCGGGGAACCGGTCGAGGGTGTCGTAGAAGACCCGCCAGTGGTCGGGGCCGGTCTCCCGGTACCGGTCGGCGGTCAGCATCGAGCGGCGTGCCGGGGTGGTCTGGTTGGTGGTGAACAGCCGGGTCAGGGTGTCCCTTCGGGCGGCGTACTTGATGAACTCCCACGCCTCCTCCTGCCGTTTCGAGGTGCGCAGCAGCGCGTAGCCCGCCGCGCCGAACTGGTGGCGCTGGGTGTGCCGGCGCGGGAAGTACTGCACGTCGTAGCTGTCGGCGGGCATGCCCGCCTGGTGCAGGCCGCCGGCCCAGAAGCCGCCCGCGGGTGTCACCCCGACCCTGCCGGTGGAGAACACGCCGACGAGGTTCTGGCCGTTGCCGCCCTCGGGGCGGGTGCACAGGCCCTCTTCGATGAGGGAGGCCAGGTACTCGTACGCCTCCTCGCAGCGGGCGTCCGTCGCCTGCGGGGTGGTCCAGCGGAAGCCGCCGCCGCGTCCTCGGCGCTGGGCCGGCGGGTAGAAGGCGTCCCACAGCCAGTCGCCGCCGGGCGCCTTGGACTCGGCCAGCAGGTTGGTGCCGTTGGCGAAGAGCCAGGGCACCACCCCGCCCCACAGCCGGTTGGTCCAGAAGTACGGCGTGAAGTGGGAGTCGCTCGACTTCTTCATGCGGCGCAGCAGCGCGGTGAAGTCGTCGCGGGTCCAGTCGGCCGACGGACGGTCCGCGCCGGCCCGTCGCAGCACCTGCCGGTTGAGGTACATGTCGGCGGCGTTGAACTCCACGGGGAGCTGGTAGAGGCTGCCCTCGTACATCATCGACTCCACCAGTGAGGGGTGGACGTCGGCGAAGTACTCCCGCAGCTCGGCGGAGTCCCGCCGGACCCAGTGGTCCAGCGGGACTCCGAGTTGCCGCGCGAACAGCTGCACGCCCTCCGTCGCGACGTAGACCAGGTCGGGGGCCAGGCCCGCGGCGATCTGGGTGAGGATCTTGGCGAAGAAGTCCGACCAGTCGACGGCCTGCACCGCGTTGATCCGGAGCTTGATGTCGGGGTGCTGCTCGGCGAAGCCCTCGGTGAGGGCGCGCACGGCGGCCGGACCGTAGGCGGGGCCCAGGGTGGCGACGACGAGGGAGCCGTCGTCGCGGCCGGGGATGTCGGCGGCGGTGAGCCGCTCCCAGGAGGCGGCGGTGCCGGCCAGCGCCGCTGCCGCGGCACCGTAGGCGCCGTACCGCAGCAGACTGCGGCGGGTGTGCGAGTCGGTCATCGATGTGCCTAACTCGTATTAGGTTCGGATGCCGACGATGATGAGAACCGCGCCGTCGCCCTGTCAAGCCCCGGTAGCCCCTTGACCTTTAACGAGTTAGGTCTACAGTCCTGGTTCCACATGAGCCGCCGTTCCGAGCCACCGCTTGCGGGGCTCGCTCGTACGAGAGGAACGATGTGTGATGCGTGGACTGTCCAGACGAGCGCTCTTCGCGGGGTCCGCCGCGGGCGCCGGTGCCGCACTCCTGCCGACGGCGGGCCCCGCCGCGGCGAAACCCCGGGCCGCCGCCCCCGCCTGCGCCCGCTACCGGGCGGCGTACCACTTCACGGTCCCCGACCAGTGGAAGAACGACCCGCAACGTCCCCTGTGGATCGACGGCGAGTACCACTACTACTACCTGTACAACCCGGACTACTTCGCCGGCGGCACCACGGCGGGCACCGCCTGGCGTCTGGCCACCAGCCCCGACCTGGTCCGCTTCACCGACCGCGGCATCGCGGTCCCGAAGGACACGACGCCGAACGGGGACGTCTGGTCGGGCTCGGCGGTCGTGGACACGTCCGGCACGGCGGGCTTCGGCGCCGGTGCGGTGATCGTGCTGGCGACCATGGAACCGGCGGGCGGTGCGCAGGCCCAGTACCTGTACTACTCCACCGACGGCGGCCGCAGTTTCCGGCCGCACGGCACCGCGCCCGTCCTGCCCAATCCCGGCGTCCGCGACTTCCGCGACCCGAAGGTGATCCGTGACGAGGAGCGCGGCCGGTGGGTGATGGCGCTCGCCGAGAACGACAAGGTGGGGTTCTACCACTCGGCCGACCTGAGGTCATGGACGTATGCGGGTGGCTTCGTCAAGGAGGGCATCGGGGTGCTGGAGTGCCCCGACCTGTTCCGGATCACCGCCGGGGACGGGGCCGCGAAGTGGGTGCTCGGGGTGAGCGCCAACGCCAAGGGCGCCGGGCTGCCCAACACCTACGCCTACTGGACCGGCGCCTTCGACGGCAGCGCCTTCGTCGCCGACGCGCCGGACCCGCAGTGGCTGGACCACGGCTGGGACTGGTACGGCGCCGTCACCTTCGAGAAGCGCGACGCCGACGGCACCCTCGACGAGCGCGCCCGCTACGCCGTCGGCTGGCTCAACAACTGGGACTACGCCGGCACCACGCCCACCATCGATACCGACGGCTTCAACGGCACCGACTCCATCGTTCGCGAGGTGACCCTCGAACGCACCGCCACCGGCGCCCACCACCTCGCCTCCCGCCCGATCGCCGCCCTGGACCGCTATGTCTCGCGCACGGTGCGACTGGGTGATGTCGAGGTCGAGGGCACGCGGGTACTCGACTACCGGGGCACCGCGTACGAGGTGAGCTGCGAGATCACCTGGGACCGGCTCGCCGGCGCCGGTCTCCAGCTGCGCCGCTCCAACGACGGGGGCCGCCACGTCGACGCGGGGGTGTACGGCGACTACGCCTTCCTCAACCGGAGGTCCACCGTCAACCCGGACGCCTCGGGACGCCGGCAGGAGAGCAAGAGCCCGTTCGACCCGTCGGCGCGGCGGGTGCGGCTGCGGATTCTGGTGGACCGCACGTCGGTGGAGCTGTTCGTGGACGACGGCCGGTACGTGCACACCTCGGAGGTGTTCCCGTACCTCATCGACGACCGGCTCGCGCTGTTCACCGTGGACGGCCGGGCGGTGTTCCGGGACACGGTGATACGGGAGTTCACCGTGTGAAGCGGCGGTTCGGGGCCGCCCGGCCGACCGCGCACGCCGCGCCCGCCCGGCCCGGAAGGGCGGGCACCGGGCGCCTCATGTGCGGGAGGGCGAGGTCCCGTAACCGTTCAGGATCTCGACGACCCGGTCGTCGCCGACCTGGTCGAAGTCGTCGTACCAGAGGCCGACCGCCCGAAAGTCCGGCGGCTGCCGGAGGCAGACGACGGCGTCCGCTTCCGAGCGCATCTCGGCGACGGTCTCGGGAGCGCCGACGGGGACGGCGAGGACCAGCCGTGCGGGTCGCGCCCGCCGGAGATGGCGCAGGGCGGCGCGTGCGGTGGCGCCGGTGGCCAGGCCGTCGTCGACGAGGACCACGGTGCGGTTCCCGACGTGCGGTGTGGAAGGGTCACCGCGGTAGAGCATGGCCCGGCGTTTCAGTTCCGCGCGTTCCCGGGCCACGTCCTGGGCGAGCCGGTCCTCGCTCAGCCCGGCCATGGCGAGGGCGCGCGGGTCGAACAGGGGCGGGTCGTCGTCCACGACCGCGCCGATGCCCGTCTCCGGCCGGCCGGGAAGACCGACCTTCCGGGCCACCAGCACGTCCAGGGGCGCGTCCAGGGCCCGGGCGACTTCGACGGCCACCGGTACGCCGCCGCGCGGCAGCGCGAGAACGAGGGGGTGGGGCAGTCCGCCGTCGGACGCCCACTCCATGAGCCGCAGGCCGAGCTCCTGGCCCGCGGTCCGTCGGTCGTGGAATCGCATGGCGTCTCTCCTCCTCGTGAGCGGGGTTCCGCGTCACTTTCCCGCGTGCCGTGTCGCCTGGGCCGCCGTGGGTCCGGGCGAGCCGGCGGTGTCGTCCGTTCCTCCGCCCAGGTGGGCACGGAACCAGTCGGCGGCGGTCTCGGCGACTTCCGCCAGGGCGCCGGGTTCGGGGAAGAGGTGCGTGGCGCCCGGTACGACATGGATCCGGTGGTGGGCGGTGAGCCGTTGCTCGGCCTCCCGATTGAGGCCGAGTACCGCGTCGTCGGCGCCTCCGACGACGAGCAGGACCGGTGCGTGGACCGTCGGGAGCGCGTCGCCGGCCAGGTCCGGCCGGCCACCTCGGGACACCACCGCGAACACCCGTTCGGGCCGCTGCCCCGCGGCGATCAAGGCGGCAGCGGCTCCGGTGCTCGCCCCGAACAGCCCCACCGGCAGCCCCGCGACGCCGGGCCGCCCAGCCAGCCAGTCCACGGCGTCCACCAGCCGCCGGGCCAGCAGGACGACGTCGAAGCGATGCCTCCCCGTGGCGGCGTCCTCGCGTTCCTCGTCTTCGGTCAGCAGGTCCAGCAGCAGGGTGCCGAGCCCGGCCCGGCGCAGACCGGCGGCGACCGCACGGTTGCGGTGACTGAGACGCGAGCTGCCGCTGCCGTGCGCGAACAGGATCACGCCGCGCGGCCTGTCGGGGACGACCAGGTCGCCGGTCAGGGCCACGTCCCCCGAGGGAACACGTACGGTTTCGGAGATCATGCGCGCTCACATCCTGGAACCCCGTTCAGCGCCCTGGCACCGGGTACCCGCCGGTCCGCCCCTGCACGCCTCGCAGAAGGAGGCGCCGGAGACCGGGCCGGGCCGAGGCGCTCCGCTCATATTTCCGAGACACCCCAGCCGGTGACCGCCACCGGGTCACCGACGGACACGGTTCCCGGGCGGACGACGGCGAACTTCGTGCCGAAGGCCAGTCCCCCCTCCGTCCGGCGATAGCCGGCCAGCGTGCGCAGCGGTTCCGGCCCGGCCCTGCGCCCCGAACGCTGGTCGACCGTGGTGACCACGCACCGCAGAGCGAGTTTCGCGTAGCCCAGTCGGCAGTCGCCGATCGTCACGCCGCGGAGACGGTCCTCCGTGTGGGCGTGCTCCCAACCGTCGACGACGATGTTCGGCCGGAATCTCTCCATCGGGACCATCGGTTGCCCGGCCGACCGCAGCTTCTCGTTGAGCAGCGCCAGGGACGACAGGGACAGGATGTGGACAGCGCTGCTGTCGGCGTAGTTGGAGGTGCCCGGGGTGTGTCCGTCGGTGACGCGTCGGTGGTCCGGCGGCACTCTCACCAGCCGGCTGTCCGCTCCGATCGCCTGCGACAGCCACTCCCCCACGACGGGTCCCTGATCGATGCCTCCGAAGGACTTGCCGAACAGGTCCACGGAGCGGCGAGGTCCGCTGTGGACGACGGCGAAGGACAACGGGGGCAGATCCGGGTGGTGCAAGGACATCCGGCAACCGTCGTCACTCACCACCGGTGTGATGGCGGCGAGCCGCGGATGGCGGCGCTGGGTGCGGTAGACGCCTTTTCCGTCGACGACGAGAAAGGCCCGGTCGTGCGTGATCCCGGCCGGCGTGATCGCCGCGGTGGCGGGGCGGACGGCGGCGCAGCCCTTCACCGGGTAGTAGGCGAGTTCCGCGATCCGTGGCGCGGAGCCCGTCACCGCTTCGGCCCTCTGCCGGTCCGGGTCGTTCGCCTCACCGCGGGTCTCCTTCGGTCGTCCGAGCCGTTGTGCGAATCGGCATTTTATGGCCTCCTCGTGGGGTCAGTACGGTCGGACGCATGGGGTACGAACTTCAGTCTGCGGAAGGCCTCGTGACGGCGTTGCGTGCCGGTGAGGTGACATCGGTGGAGCTGACCGACGAGGCGATCGCCCGCATCGAGCGGGACGACAAGGTGATCAACGCGATCTGCGTGCCGGACTTCGACCGTGCGCGCGTCGCCGCGCGCGACGCCGACCGGGCGCGCGCCCGGGGCGAGGACCGGCCACTGCTCGGTGTTCCGGTGACGGTCAAGGAGTCCTACAACGTCGCCGGGCTGCCCACGACATGGGGCATGCCCCAGCACCGGGACCACGTGCCGGCCGAGGACGCGGTACAGGTGTCGCGGCTCCGGCGGGCCGGCGCGGTGATGCTCGGGAAGACCAATGTGCCTTTGGGGCTGCAGGATCTGCAGAGCTTCAACGACATCTACGGCACCACCAACAACCCGTGGGACCACGCGCGCACGTCGGGCGGATCGTCCGGTGGCTCGGCGGCGGCCCTGGCGTGCGGTTTCGGCGCGCTGTCCATCGGCTCCGACATAGGCGGTTCGTTGCGTACGCCCGCGCACTTCTGCGGTGTCTACGCGCACAAGCCGACACTGGGGCTGGTGGCGAACCGTGGCATGGTCCCGCCCCTCGCACCGGCCTTGCCGGTCGATCTCGACCTCGCGGTCGTCGGCCCCATGGCGCGCACCGCCCGCGACCTCGCGCTCCTGCTCGACGTCATGGCCGGGCCGGACCCGCTGACGCTCGGCGTGGCGCACGACCTGAAGCTACCGGTCGCACGCCACCAGCGGCTGAGCGACTTCCGGGTCCTGGTCCTCGACGAGCACCCGTTGATCGCGACCGGGTCCGCCGTACGGGCCGGCGTCAACCGGGTGGCCGACGCACTCGCCGACGGCGGCGCCCGCGTCGAACGGCACACTCCGCTGCTGCCCGACCTGGCCGAAGCCGCGACGCTCTACACGCAGTTGCTGTTCTCCGGCTCCGTGGCGCGCTTTCCCGTCGACGCTTACGAGCAGCTTCGTGCTCGCGCCGCCGGGCTGAGCGCGGAGGACCGGAGTCTCGACGCGGCTCGGCTGCGCGGGATGGTGTTCAGCCACCGCGACTGGCTCGCGGCGAACGACCGCCGTGAGCTCCACCGTCACGGCTGGCGGCGGTTCTTCGCCGAGTTCGACGCCGTGGTGTGCCCGATCACGCCGACTCCGGCGTTCCCGCACGACCACGACCCCGATCTGCTGGGACGCCGGATCGACATCGACGGCGTCGAGTATCCGTTCTTCGACCAGCTCGTCTGGGCCGGGCTGGCCACGATGCCGGGCCTGCCGGCCACCGCGATCCCGGCGGGCCCGTCCCCCGACGGCCTGCCGGTGGGCGTACAGCTCGTCGGTCCGATGTACGAGGACCGTACGCCGCTGCGGCTGGCCGAACTGCTCGAGCAGCGGATCGGAGGTTTCCGGCCACCGCATCGTGGCGTGCTGCCGGAGTGAGGCGACCGGCGCCGGTCGTCCGGGACCATGAGGCATGCTCTCGGACGACTGGCACCTCACCGAAGACGTCGACGACTTCCTCGCCCGAGCCGGGGACTTCCTGTGCTCGCGCGCCGCACTGCACAACACGCCGCTGACGGACCTGGAGAAGCTGCGGGTACGCAAGGCGGCCGATCACGAAGCCGCATCCGGCGTCTTCGGGCGGCTGGAGTCGGCGGGTGAGGTCCGCGCCGTCTTCTATCTCACCGCTCGTGGACGCCTGGGCCTCACTCCCCTCCCGGCCGGGCAGACCGAGGTCCTCGCTGCCCGCCTGGCCGCCCTCGGCCACTGCCCCGCCCATGTCGTCGCGGACCATGACACCGCCGGCGCCTTCGCCGAGTCGTGGCAGCGGTACACGGGTGCGGCGTCGGTGCTCTTCTGGCGGACGCATCTCTACCGCCTCGGCACACTCACGCCGCCGCAACGGTCCCCGGTCGGCCGGGGGCGGCTCACCGGGGGCAGGGACCGTGAGCAAGTCGTGCGGTGGTGCCGTGAGTTCTGCGTCGACGTCGGAGAGCGGTCCTCCCTCGACATGATCGACGCCGGCTCCTGGGAGGAATCGCGTTTCGGCGACCGGCGGTTCACCTTCTGGGAGACCCCCGAGGGCATCCCCGTCTCCATGGCGGCCTCGACCCCGGTCGTCGGGGGCATGGTCCGGGTGGACCCCGTCTACACCCCGGCCCACCTCCGCGGCCGCGGTTACGCGGGGGCCGTGACGGCCGAGGCGAGCAGGGCCGCCCAGGCCGCGGGGGCGACGAACGTGGTCCTGTTCACCGACCCGGGCAACCCCACCAGCAACGCGCTCTACCAGCGCCTCGGGTACGTCCGCGTCACCGACTTCGCCGGGTACAGGTTCTCCTACGACGCACCATGAGGGCGCCGCGTCGGTGCGGCTGCGTGGCGTGCGGGGCGGTCACGCCGGAACCCGCCGAGTCCGTAGACGCGCAAGGCGTTGTCGTGGAACAGCGCGTCCTTCTCCCTCGGACCGAGTCCCGTCGTGAGGGCATCGGCGATCCGCGCGACGGACGTGTAGTCCGTCCGAAGCGTGCACACGGGCCAGTCCGACCCGAACATCAGCCGCTGCGGGCCGAAGGCGTCCAGGGCGGTGTCGGCGTACGGCTGGAGGTCCCCGGTCCGCCAGGTGCCGGGGGCGGCCTCGGTGACCAGGCCGGAGAGTTTGCAGACGGTGTTGGGCAACGCGCCCAGGCGGCGCAGATCCGCGGCCCAGGGTTCGAGCAGGCGGTCGGCGATCCGGGGTTTGCCGAGGTGGTCCAGGACGAAGGTCAGGGTGGGCAACCGCGCCGCGGCGTCGGCCGCCGCGGCCAACCCGTCCGGCGTGACGACGAGGTCGTAGACCAGCCCGGCGGCGGCCACCGCGGCCAGGCCGCGCTGTACGTCGGGGCGCAGCAGCCAGTGCGGGTCCGGTTCTTCCTGGACCTGGTGGCGGATGCCGACCAGCCGCTCGCCGCCGGGCCGTTCGCGCAGGGCGGCGAGCGCGTCGGCGACGTCCGGCGCGGTCAGGTCGGTCCACCCGACGACCCCGGTGATCAGGTCGTTCCCGGCGGCGAGCGTCAGGAGTTCGGGGGTCTCCTGCGGCACGCACACCGTCTGGACGACCACGGTGGCGACCACGCCGGCCGCCCGCGCCTCGGCGGCGAGATCCTCGGCCGAGAAGGAGCGGGCGAGCGGGGCGAGGGCGTCGCCCGTGATCCATGGCTGCGGGCGCACCGTGAGGTCCCAGACGTGGTGGTGCGCGTCGATGATCCGCCGGGTCACGAGGGCCACACCACCGGGAGGGCGGGGTTCTCGCCCACGCGGGTGTGCGGGACGCGCATCAGGCCTCCCGGGTTGGGGTCGGGACGTGCGGCGCGAGCAGCCCGCGTTCCTTGAGCTCCGCCCACAGTGCGTCCGGAACGCGGTGGTGGAATAGGGCGGCGGCGTCCTTGGCCTCGGCGGCGCTGCGGGCGCCGACCAGGACGCTCGCGACGGCCGGGTGCCCGAACGGGAAGCGCAGGGCGGCGGCACGCAGGGGTACGGCGTGCCGCTCGCAGACGGCCCGGAGGTCAAGGGCGCGAGTCAGGCGTTCGTGCGGGGCGGGGGCGTAGTCGAAGCGGGCGCCGGGGTGGGGGTCGGCGAGGAGGCCGGAGTTGAAGACGCCGCCGACGACGACCGCGACGCCCCGGCGGGCGGCGAGCGGCAGCAGGTCGGTGAGTGCGCGCTGGTCCAGCAGGCTGTAGCGGCCGGCCACGAGGACGGCGTCGACGTCGGTGTCGCGGACGTAGCGGGTCAGCGGACCGGCCTGGTTCATGCCGACGCCGATCGCGCCGAGGACGCCTTCGCCGCGCAGCCGTTCCAGCGCGGGGTAGGCCTCGTGCAGGGCCTGCCCGGCGTGGTCGTCGGGGTCGTGCAGGTAGGCGATGTCGACGCGGTCGAGGCCGAGGCGTTCGAGGCTCTCGGTCAGGCAGCGGCGGATGCCGTCGGCGCTGAAGTCCCACACCCGGCGGTGGGTGGCCGGCACGGCGAAGCCCGCCGCGAGGTCGGTACCGTCCCCGGCCGCGGGTTCGAGCAGCCGGCCGACCTTGGTGGACAGGGTGTACGCGTCCCTGGGCCGCTCGCGCAGGGCTGCGCCGAGGCGCCGTTCGGACAGACCGAGACCGTAGTGCGGGGCGGTGTCGAAGTACCGCACGCCCGCGTCCCATGCCGCGGTGACGGCCTGTTCGGCCTGATCGTCGGTGACCTGGGTGTAGAGGTTGCCGATCCCCGCCGCGCCGAAGGAGAGTTCGCCGACGCGTACCGCGCTGCGGCCGAGCCGGTTCTGACGGAGCGTCACGCTTGCCGTCGCGGGCGCAGGCCGGCCATGCCGCCGTCGACCGCGAGGGCGGTGCCGGTGGTGCTGCCGGCCGCCGGGGAGGCGAGGTAGCCGATGGCCTCGGCCACCTCCTCGGCGGTGACGAGGCGTCCGGTGGGCTGACGTCCGCACAGTGCGGCGCGTTCGGCTGCCGGGTCGTCGGCGGCGTCCAGCAGCCGCCCGACCCACGGGGTGTCGACGGTGCCCGGGGTGACGCAGTTGACCCGGATTCCCTCCCGGACGTGGTCGGCGGCCATCGCCAGGGTCAGGGAGAGCACGGCGCCCTTGCTCGCCGAGTAGAGGGCGCGCTGGGGCAGGCCGGCGGTGGCGGCGATGGAGCAGGTGTTCACCACGGAGGCCCGGTCGGACACCCGCAGGTGGGGAAGGGCCGCGCGGGTGGTGCGGACGATGCCGAGGACGTTGACGTCCAGGACCCGGTGCCACTGCTCGTCGGGGTTGTCGGCGACCGTTCCGGCGGCGCCGATGCCGGCGTTGTTGACCAGGATGTCGATGCCGCCGAACTCTCCGGCCGCCCGTTCGACGGCCGCGCGGACCGAGTGGTCGTCGGTGACGTCGGCGGTGAGACCGAGCAGGGGGGCCGGCACGGCACCCGGGTCGAGGTCGAGGACGGCGACGTGCGCACCGCGTGTGCTCAACAGGCGGGCGGTGGCCAGTCCTATGCCGGAGGCTCCTCCCGTGACCAGGGCGGTCAGCCCGTCGAGGTCGGTCGTCATGCGTGGCCCTCCTTGTCCGTACCGGGCTCGCCCGGGGTGGCGTCGGCCGTCCAGAACTGTCCGTCGGGGTAGCGGTAGGTGTCGATGCCGGCCCGGTGCATCTCGGCCGAGAAGCCGGGCGAGGTGGGCGCCCGGTAGTGGCCGTCGCTGATCGTGACGGGGTCGACGAAGTGCTGGTGGAGGTGGTCGACGTACTCGATGGCACGGTCCTCGGTGGTGCCGGTGAGGGCGACGTAGTCGAACATCGACAGGTGCTGGACCAGTTCGCACAGGCCCACGCCGCCGGCGTGCGGACAGACCGGCACGCCGAACTTCGCGGCCAGCAGCAGGACGGCGAGGTTCTCGTTGACCCCGGCCACGCGGGCGGCGTCCAGTTGGAGGACGTCGAGGGCGCCGGCCTGGAGGAGCTGTTTGAAGACGACGCGGTTGTGCACATGCTCGCCGGTGGCGACCTTGACGGGATGCACGCCGCGCCGGATCGTGGCGTGCCCGAGGACGTCGTCGGGACTCGTGGGCTCCTCGATCCAGTACGGGTCGAACTCGGCGAGGGCCTTGGTCCATTCGACGGCCTCGGCCACGTTCCAGCGCTGGTTGGCGTCCAGGGCCATGCGGATGTCCGGCCCGACCGCGAGGCGGGCGGCGCGGCAGCGCCGGACGTCGTCCGCGAGGTCGGCGCCGACCTTGAGCTTGATCTGGGTGAAGCCCTCGGCGACGGCCTTCCTGGCGAGGCGGGTGAGTTTCTCGTCGGAGTAACCGAGCCAGCCCGGCGAGGTGGTGTACGCGGGATATCCGCGGCGCAGCAGGTCGGCGGCCCGGCCGTCGGCGCCCTGCTTTCCCTCGCGCAGGAGGGCCAGGGCCTCGTCCGGGGTCAGGGCGTCGGTGAGGTAGCGGAAGTCGACCTGGGAGACCAGCCACGCCGGGTCGGCGTCCGCGAGGAACCGCCACAGCGGCTTGCCCGCCCGTTTGGCCGCCAGGTCCCAGGCCGCGTTGACGACCGCACCGACGGCCATGTGCATCACGCCCTTCTCGGGTCCGAGCCAGCGCAGCTGGCTGTCGCCGATCAGGTCGCGGTACAGGGTGCCGGGATCGGCGCACAGTTCGGCGACCGGGCGTCCCACGACGTGCTGGGACAGCGCGTCGACGGCGGCGACCTGGACGTCGTTGCCGCGGCCGATGGTGAAGGTGAAGCCGTGGCCCTCGTGGCCGCCCGCGGACGTCCGCAGGACGACGTAGGCCGCGGAGTAGTCGGGGTCGGGATTCATGGCGTCGGACCCGTCCAGCTCCCGCGAGGTCGGGAAGCGGATGTCGTAGGTGTCGACGGCGGTGATCCGCGCCTGGGTTGCGGACAACTCGGTGCCTTTCACGCATGGGTGACCGCCTGCGGCCGCCGGAGGTCTCCGCGGAGCCTCGACGATAGGGGCGGTCGCCGCACCCTCGCAAGAAGTCATCCGACCTCTTGTGGTGCCGACGTCCCGCCGGCGCTTCACGTCACGCGTGGGGGGGGCGCCACGTCAGGGCGCGAATCCGCCGGCCGTGAGGGTGGTCCGCAGCCACTGCTCGACGCCGGCCACGTGCACCGTCATCCAGGAACGGGCCAGTTCGGCGTTTCCGTCCGCGATGGCCGCCCAGATCGCCCGGTGCTGGTCCCGGGTGCGCTCCACCGCTCCTTCCTCGGTCAGCCCGCGCCAGATGCGCGCCCGAGCGGTCGGGGCGGAGACGCCCTCGATCAACGAGCAGAGCACCGGATTGCCGGCGCCGGAGGCGACCCGGCGGTGGAACTCCAGGTCGTTGGCGATGAGTTCGTCCAGGGACGGTTCCTTCGGCAGGCCGTCCAGGACGCCCTTGAGCGCGGTGACGTCCTCTCGCGACATGGCCCGGGCCGCCTTGGCGGCGGCCGCGGGTTCCAGAATCCCGCGGACGTCGAGGAAGTCCAGTACGGAGTCGTCCTGGTGGAAGTCGACGACGAAGCCCAGGGCGTCCAGCAGCAGCCCCGGCTCCAGGCTGGTCACGTACGTTCCGTCGCCCTGCCGCACGTCGAGCACCCGGATGAGCGAGAGGGCCTTGACCGCCTCTCTCAGGGAGTTGCGGGACAGCCCCAGCCGCTCGGCCAGGACGGCCTCCTTTGGCAGCCGTTGCCCCGGGCGCAGTTCGCCGTCGACGATCATGGCCTTGATCTTCTCGATCGCCTCGTCGGTGACCGGCACGGTGACACCTCCTTGTCCGGGCGGCGGCGCCACCATACATCGGATGAATACGGCCGCGACGTCTGCCCGGCCGCCGCACTCGTCCCCGCAGCCGGGACCGTGCGGGGGCCGACGCGGCGTCAGCCGGTGCGGCCGGCGCCGTTCAGGGCTGCCGTGCCGCGGAGCTCTCGATCGCCGCCGTGCTGGCCCGCACGACCAGCACGGGCTCGACCGAGGCGGGTTCCGGTGTCGCCGCCGGGTCCGCGATGTACCGCATCAGGTGGGCGACCGCGAGGGCGCCCATCTCGGCGAACGGCTGGGCCACCGTGGTCAGCGAGGGCGAGCAGTACTCCGCGAGCGCGATGTCGTCCACCCCGACGACGGAGATGTCCTGCGGCACCCTGCGGCCGAGTTCGTGCAGCGCCCGGATCACTCCGAAGGCCATCTCGTCGCTGGCCACGAACACCGCGGTGACGTCGGGGATCTTGCCGAGGACCAGTCCGTTGCGATACCCGGAGGCGGGGGTCCAGTCTCCCTCCAGCACAGGTGGCACGGACAGTCCGGCCTTCTCGAGAGTGTCCCGCCAGCCGGCGCTACGGCTGGCGGCGTCGAGCCACTCCTTCGGCCCCGACACGTGCCAGACGGTCTCGTGGCCCAATTCGATCAGGTGGCGGGTCGCCAGGCGTGCGACCAGCGTCTGGTCCACGGCGACCACCTCGGTCGCCGGGGTCCTCGATCCGTCGACGGTGACGGTCGGAACCGAGCGCGTGAGCTGCTCGATCCTCGGGCTCACGTGGACCAGCGGCACGGAGAGGATCACTCCCTCGACGTCCTGCTCCGCGAGCCGGGACAGCGCGCTCTCGATGGCCGCGGTGTCCAGTGACGCCGTGGTCGCGGTAGTGACCGAGTACCCGGCCTCGTGCGCCGCGGTCTCGATGCCGAAGATCAGGTTCGCGCGGGAGTAGAAGGTGGTCTGCAGCGTGACGACACCGATCGTCCGGCTGCGCCCGGACGACAGCATCCGCGCCGCGTTGTTCTTGCGGTAGCCGAGCTGCTCCACCGCGGCCAGCACCTTGGCGCGGGTCTCGTGCTGAACGTTGGGATGGCCGGACAGGGTCCGTGACACCGTCTGGGCGGAGACTCCGGCGAGCCGGGCCACGTCGGTCATGCCGGGCTGCCGTGCGACGCCGTCGTCGACCGTCCGCTTGTGCGCGGGTACTCCGTCGGCTCCTGGCGTTTCCGATGACATCGCTCGCCTCTCCGTTCACACCGTGGCCCCGAGCCGTCGGCGCAGGTGATGGTCCGCCTCGGAGTCTAGCCAGGTGAACCCTATTGGCATCGATAACAACCTCTGCCATAGTTCCCGCCAGCACCCACCTCGGGTGAGCGGGTCTCCCTCTCAAGTGCCACCTAAGCCACCCGGCAGCCGAAGTGACGACTGGATGGCAGCGATAACACCGCGGTGGGCACCCGGCGAGAACCGCGCGCCGAGACCGAAGGCCGACCCCGTATCCCGTCCGACCGAGGAGGAAGTCAGCCAGTGGACACCAAGGCACCCTCGTCACCTCGCCCACCCGGACGCAGACGGGTGCCGCGGTCCGGCGCCGTCGTCGCGGCGCTCGGCCTCACCCTCGGCATGCTGTCGGCCGCCGCCGTCCCCGCGGGCGCGGCCCCGACCCGGGCCGCCTCCGCCCCGGCGCCGGCGGCGACGCCGGTGGAACTGAGCGAAGGCGGCCTGACCGTCACCGTGGCGAAGGAGTTCCCGCAGGTCATCTCCTACCGGCTGGGACGGCGCACGCTCGGCGGGCAGCCGACGGCGCTGGACGGCTTCACCATCAACGGCGAGGCCCACCGTGCCACCACCGGCATGACGGCGGACGGCAACAGGGCGACCTACACCTCCGTGTTCGAAGACCTGCCCGGTCTCACGATCACCTCCACGATCACGGTCACCGAGGACACGACGGTCGTCTTCGCCGTCGAGGAGATCTCCGGCAAGGCCGCTTCGACCGTGCGCACCCTCGCGATCCCCGGTCAGTCCCTGGTGTCCGTGGACTCCTCCGACCCGGGCGCGAACCTCGCGCGGACGAGGATCTCGACGGATTCGACGACGACCGCCGACCGCTTCATCCCCGTCACGGCCGACACGCCCCCGGACAAGGGCCCGGTCGGCACCCCGTACGCGTTCGTCGGCAACGCGCAGCTCTCGGCGGGCGTCATCACCAACGCGACCGAGGACTCGCCGCAGGACGACAACACCAACTGGAACAGCCGCCTGCAGTCCCGCATCGTCGACGCGGGCGAGGGCCGGCGCCGGGCGGAGCTGTCGGTCGGCACCTACACCTACCATCCCGACGGCGCCACCGACCCCCGCGTCGACACCTACGAGCTGCCCCGGACGACGGTGGTCCTCGCCGCCGACGCCAACGGGGACGGCACGGTCGACTGGCAGGACGGCGCCATCGCCCACCGCGCGCACATGCGCAGCCCGCTCGGCGCGGAGCGGGTGCCCGAGCGCGTGGTCCAGCGGATCCCGTTCAACTTCGCCAGTCAGGCCACCAACCCGTTCCTCAAGACGCTGGACAACACCAAGCGCATCTCCATGGCCACCGACAACCTCGGTCAGTGGGTGCTGGAGAAGGGGTACGCGAGCGAGGGCCACGACTCCGCCCACCCCGACTACGGCGGCAACGAGAACGTCCGCGCGGGCGGCTGGAAGGACCTGAACCGGCTCACCCGCACCGGCGCCGACTACAACGCGGACTTCGCCGTGCACGTCAACGCCACCGAGGCCTACGCACAGGCGAGGACCTTCACCGAGGACATGGTCGAGGGCCAGGCCAACGGGTGGGACTGGCTCAACCAGGCCTACCACATCGACCAGCGCGAGGACCTGGGCACCGGCGCCGTCCTCGACCGCTTCAGGCAACTCCGAAAAGACGCGCCGGGCATCAGGACCGTCTACATCGACGCCTACTACTCCAGCGGCTGGCTGGCCGACGGCCTCGCCGCCGAGCTGCGCAAGATGGGCTTCGAGGTCGCCACCGAGTGGGCGTACAAGTTCGAGGGCTCCTCGGTGTGGTCGCACTGGGCCGCCGACAAGAACTACGGCGGCGCCACCAACAAGGGCATCAACTCGAACATCGTCCGGTTCATCGCCAACGCCGACCGCGACGTGTGGAACGTCGACCCGCTGCTCGGCGGGGCCAGCGTCGTCGAGTTCGAGGGGTGGACCGGTCACGACGACTGGAACGCCTTCTACCGCAACATCTGGACCGACAATCTGCCGACCAAGTTCCTCCAGCACTACGAGGTGGTGGACTGGGACCTCGGCAAGTCCGCGCGGCTCACCGGTGGGGTGAGCGTGGAGTCCGTCGACGGCGAGCGGCGGATCTCCATGGGCGACGCCGAAGTCCTGCGGGGCGACACCTATCTGCTCCCCTGGGGCAGCCCGAAGAAGGGCGACGGCGTCTCCTCGCCCGGCGACGCCGACAAGATGTACTTCTACAGCGCCTCCGGCGGAGAGCACACCTTCGAACTGACCGAACAGTTCGCGGGCAACAAGAACTTCACTCTCTACGAACTCACCGACCAGGGCCGGGTGGAGAAGGCCCGGGTGAAGGCCCACGACGGCCGGGTGACCGTCACCGCCGAGAAGGGCCGGCCGCACGTCCTCGTGCCGAACGGCGGCAAGGCACCGCACCGCAGCGCCCACTACGGCGAGCACACCGGGCTGTCCGACCCCGGTTTCAACGGCGGGGACCTGGACGACTGGAACGCACGCGGCGGCGCGCGGATCGTCCGGGCCGACAACGGCGACAACGTGGTGCGACTGGGGGACGGTGCCTCCGGCGTCTCTCAGCGGGTCCGCGGTCTGACCCCGGGCAAGCGGTACACGCTCGGCGCGGACGTCGAGATCGGCCCCGGCGCACGCCGGGCCACGACGCTGCGGGTGGACGGCGGAACGGACACGGAGTCCCGGACCTTCGACATCACCCCGGCGCGGAACCAGATGGCCTCCGACGAGAAGCGGGACACATACTCCCAGCGAGCCTCCGTCTCGTTCACCGCGCCGCGCGGCGGCACGGTCACCGTGGACCTCGGGGCCGTCCCGGGCAGTGCCCCGGTCGTACTGGACGACGTACGCGTCATGGCGGACACCACCGCGCCCCTCCCCACCGGCAAGGACGGCACCGTCATCGCCCACGACGACTTCGAGGGCAACCAGCCCGGCTGGGGTCCGTTCGTCAAGGGCGACGCCGGGGGCGTCACCGACCCCCGCACGAGCATCAGCGAGCTGCACGAGCCCTACAGCCAGAAGGAGTGGAAGAACACCTACTCCCCCTACGACTCCGGGACCCTGAAGGGCAAGGCGGTCGACGACGTACTGGCCGGCCGGCACTCGCTGAAGTCCCACTCGGAGAACACCGGGCTGGTCCACCGCACGACCCCCGCCACGGTGCCCTTCGAGGAGGGCCACACCTACCGGGTCTCCTTCTCGTACCAGACCAACATCGAGGGGCAGTGGGCCTGGGTGACGGGCGCCGACCGGGTCGCGGACGGCAGGACCACCTCCCGGGACATCACCCGCGACGTCCTGGAGCCGGCCCTGGACACGGCGGCCTACTCCCGTGAGATCGTCGCCGGCTGCGGGGACACCTGGGTCGGCCTGCACAAGCTCGGCAGCGCCCGCGGCACCGACCTGGTCATCGACGACTTCACCGTGACCGACCTGGGCAAGGCGGAGACCGGGGCCGCCTGCGCCGCGGTCACGGCACCGAACGGCGTCGAGCTCAGCCCCGGCGTACCCGGTGAGTACGTCACGACCTTCACCAACCACGAGTCCGCCGACGCGGTGAACGTCGGCATCGCGCTCCCCGGCCTGCCCGAGGGCTGGAAGGCCCGGGTGAAGGAGAAGGACGGCAACCTCTTCGAGAGCGTGCGGCCGGGCGCGACCGTGCGCACCGCCTGGCTGCTGACCCCACCGGCCGGCACGACGGACGCCTCCCCCACGTGGAAGGTGACCGCCACCTACGCCCACGGCGGGGACACCAGGACCGTCTCGGCCGACGCACGGGCCGCGGTGAGCGACGAACCCGTCCTCTCACCGGGCTCGATGACCGCGACCGCCGACTCGGAGAACACCTCCTCGGGGACCGGCGAGGGACCGGTGTCCAACGTCCTCGACGGTGACGCCGGCACCATCTGGCACACCGACTACACGGCCTCCCGGGCGCCGTATCCGCACTGGGTGACGCTGAGGCTCGGCGGCGCCGCCGACGTCGACGGGTTCGGATACCTGGGCCGGCAGAGCGGCGGCCCGAACGGGCGCGTCGCCGACTACGAGGTCGCCGTGTCGGACGACGGAAAGGACTGGACGACGGTGGCCGGTGGCACCCTGAAGGACGTCCCGCAGGCGCAGCGGGTCTCCTTCGACCGGGTCCGCGCCTCCTACGTCCGGTTCACCGCGCTCAACGCCCTCAACAAGCAGCCCTTCGCGGCCGCCGCGGAGATGCGCGTGTACGGCGTGCCCGTGGACCTGCCGACGGGCTACCCGCCGGGCGAACGCCCCGCCGACACCCGCTGAGTCAACGACCGTGTGCGGCCCGCCCCGAGGGGTGGGCCGCACCTCGCCGTGCGCGCGGACGTCAGTCGAAGGTCTCCACGTATTCCTCCGGCGGCCCGAGGTCGGGGCGGTCGTGCAGGGTGACGCGGTCGCCGAGGCGTTCGAGTTCCAGCACGGTCAGCGTGTTGTCACCGGGGTGCAGGAGCGGGCCGGGCAGGTAGAGGGTGGTCTGCGGGCCGATCTCCCAGTAGCGGCCCAGCAGCGCGTCGTTGACCCAGAGGAAGCCCTTGCCGAAGCCGGGCAGGGCGACCCAGGTGTCCGCGGGCTCGGCCACGGCCAGGACCGCGGTGGCGAAACCGGCCCGGCCGTCCGACGGGGCCGCCGCCGCGAGGCGGGCGAGGTCCTGCGGCGTCCACCGGTCGAGCGGCAGCGGACGCATCGTCCAGCCGTGCACCAGCCGCCGCTCCACCCTTACGCCGCCGAGGATGCCCTTGCGCAGGCCCAGCAGCGGGCCGTAGTTGATCCGTCCCTGGTTCTCCACCAGCAGCGCCAGCCGGACGCGTGCTCCGTTTCCGGGGACGGTGAAGGTGGCCGTCTCCCGGTCCAGTACGGCGACCGGTGCGTCGTCGACGTACACCTGGGCGCGGTCGTGCAGGCCGGTGACGGTCAGTTCGTGGTTGCCCGGTGGCAGCAGCGGCTGGGCTTCGTAGAGCACCAGGCCGGAGTCCAGGGCGAGTTCCTCGAAGCTCAGGGGCAGTGGTGCGTGCACCGGTTCCGCGCTCGCGCGCAGCGCGCCGAGCAGGGCCGCGTGCCGGGTCACCGGGAGTTCGCGGGGTGTCAGCACGGGTGGTTCGGCCGGCAGCGGGCGCGGGGGTCCCGAGCCGTCCAGCGCGGTCAGTTTCTCCCGCAGGGCGAAGAACTTGGGCGTCAGCGCGCCGTTCTCGGCGATGGGGGCGTCCGAATCGTAGCTGGTCACGGTCGGCCGGATGCGGTCGCCGTCGTGGTTGGCGCCCGCCCACAGGCCGAAGTTGGTGCCGCCGTGCGCCATGTAGAGGCTCACCGAGCCGCCCTCGTCGAGGATGTCGCCGACGGTCTGAGCCGCGCCGGCCGCCGGCCGGACGTGGTGCTTCTCGCCCCAGTGGTCGAACCAGCCGTTCCAGAACTCCGCGCAGAGGAAGGGTTCTGCCGGACGGCGGGAGCGCAGCAGTTCCGCGGCCTGGCGGGGGTGTGAGCCGAAGGTCGCCGCCGCCAGGTGGCCGGGCAGGGCGCCGCCGTCCTGCATCAGCGGGGTGGGTCCGTCGGCCGTGTAGAGCAGTTCGGTGACGCCCCGGGCGACGAGGGCGTCCCGCACGTGGCGGACATAGGCGTGGTCGTCGCCGTAGCTGCCGTACTCGTTCTCGATCTGCACGGCCACGACCGGTCCGCCCCGGCCGGCCTGGAGGTCCGCGATCCGCGGGATCAGTTCGTCGAACCAGCGGTCGACCGCCTCCAGGAACGGGCCGTGGGAGGTGCGCAGCCGCATCCCCGGGGTCCCGGTCAGCCAGGCGGGCAGGCCGCCGTTGTCCCACTCGGCGCAGATGTAGGGGCCCGGACGCACTACGACGTCCAGCCCCTCCTCCTGGGCCAGCCGGACGAACCCGGTCAGGTCGCGCGGGCCGTCGAAGCGGATGTCGCCCTCGGTGCGCTCGTGGAAGTTCCACGGGACGTAGGTGTCGACGGTGTTCAGACCGAGGGCGGCCAGCCGCCGGAGCCGGTCGGCCCAGTGGCCGGGATGGACCCGGAAGTAGTGCAGCGAGCCCGCCAGGAGGCGGTGCGGGCGCCCGTTCCGCAGCAGGGTGCCGTCGGCGTGGGTCAGGGTGGCCGACGGGGAGGCAGCCGGAGAGGAGGTGGTCACGTGACGGCTCCAGCGGTCATGCCCGCGCGCCGGAAACTCCGGCGCGCGAGGAAGGTGATCACTGAGTACAGACTCTGGGAATGTTATCGATGCTTGCAGGGCTTCTCGCCCGTGCGTAGCTGGAAATATGGCAGAGAATGTTATCGATGCCAACACTTGCCGAGCCCGCGCGCACCTCGACCGAGGGGCCGGAAGGGCCGGGTGCACGCCGGCGGCCGCCGGATGCGCCGCTGGCCCGTTCGAGTGCAAAGAGCGCGCGTCGTCCCGCGTGTCCATTGCCTTCGGCGTCACGCTGCGCTTCGCGCGACGAGAATGCCCTCGTAATCTGACGCAGAGTTTCTGGAGGCATGCTCGCTGTGACCACCGTCGAAGGGCCTCACAGCCCCGCAGCTGGCGAAAATTACGCGGACGAACTGCCTCTTGCGCGCAAGACGCCCGGCAACGTAGTGATCAAGTGGTTGACGACCACGGACCACAAGACGATCGGCACCCTGTACCTGGCGACGTCGTTCGCGTTCTTCCTGATCGGCGGAGTGATGGCGCTGTTCATGCGCGCCGAACTGGCCCGGCCGGGTCTGCAGATCCTCTCCAACGAGCAGTTCAACCAGGCGTTCACGATGCACGGCACGATCATGCTGCTGATGTTCGCGACGCCGCTGTTCGCGGGCTTCACCAACTGGATCATGCCGCTGCAGATCGGCGCGCCGGACGTCGCCTTCCCCCGGCTGAACATGTTCGCCTACTGGCTGTACCTGTTCGGCTCGCTCATCGCGGTGGCCGGGTTCCTGACACCGCAGGGCGCGGCGGACTTCGGCTGGTTCGCCTACAACCCGCTGTCCAACGCGGAGCACTCGCCCGGGATCGGCGGTGACCTGTGGATCATGGGCCTGGCCTTCTCCGGCTTCGGCACCATTCTCGGCTCGGTCAACTTCATCACCACGATCGTCTGCATGCGCGCGCCGGGCATGACCATGTTCCGTATGCCGATCTTCACCTGGAACGTGCTGCTGACCGCTGTGCTGGTCCTGTTCGCTTTCCCGGTGCTGGCCGCGGCCCTGTTCGCGCTGGAGGCCGACCGCAAGTTCGGTGCCCACATCTTCGACTCGTCCAACGGCGGCGCGTTGCTGTGGCAGCACCTGTTCTGGTTCTTCGGGCATCCAGAGGTGTACATCATCGCGCTGCCGTTCTTCGGCATCGTCACGGAGATCATCCCGGTCTTCTCCCGCAAGCCGATCTTCGGCTACATGGGCCTCGTGGGGGCGACCATCGCCATCGCAGGTCTGTCGGTGACGGTGTGGGCCCACCACATGTTCGTGACCGGGGGCGTGCTGCTGCCGTTCTTCTCCTTCATGTCCTTCCTGATCGCGGTCCCGACCGGTGTGAAGTTCTTCAACTGGGCCGGGACGATGCTGAAGGGGTCACTCAGTTTCGAGACGCCCATGCTGTGGGCCACCGGCTTCCTGGTCACCTTCCTCTTCGGCGGGCTGACCGGCGTACTGCTGGCCTCGCCTCCCATCGACTTCCACGTGTCCGACTCCTATTTCGTGGTGGCGCACTTCCACTACGTGGTGTTCGGGACCGTGGTGTTCGCGATGTTCGCCGGCTTCCACTTCTGGTGGCCGAAGTTCACCGGCAAGATGCTCGACGAGCGCCTCGGCAAGATGACGTTCTGGACGCTGTTCGTCGGCTTCCACGGCACCTTCCTCGTCCAGCACTGGCTGGGCGCCGAGGGCATGCCGCGCCGTTACGCGGACTACCTTGCCTCCGACGGCTTCACCGCCCTCAACACGGTCTCGAGCATCGCTTCGTTCCTGCTGGGACTGTCCATGCTCCCGTTCCTGTACAACGTGTGGAAGACGGCCAAGTACGGCAAGCCGGTCGGCGTGGACGACCCGTGGGGCTTCGGCCGTTCGCTGGAGTGGGCGACCTCCTGCCCGCCGCCCCGGCACAACTTCTGCACCATGCCCCGCATCCGCTCCGAATCGCCCGCCTTCGACCTGCACCACTTCGACCTCACGTCACTGGACCAGAAGGAGAACACCGGCCAGCGTGACGTCATCGACGCGGCAGGCCACGAAGGCGAACGGTCATGACCGGCGGTCGGCGCCCGCGCCCGCCCGTGGGCGACGCCGCGACCATCGCCACGCAGGCGGAGGGATTCCTGCGGGCGCAGGCCTACTACGAGGAAGCCCGCGCCGAGGCACGGACGCTGTGCGACCGGATGCCGTGGATGACCACGGCCCAGGCCGAAGACTTCACACGGCACTATGTCGACCATCGGATCACTTTGGTGCGCGCCATGCTCAGCGCGACCGTGACCCGGACCGGGGAGCTGCGCCAGGAGTACGAGGGACGCTATCTCCAACTGCGCCGTGCCCTGCTCAGGCGGCACGCTGGCTGGGTGACGGTCGCGCTGGCGTCCACCACGGGACTGCACGCCCTGGCCTGGATCTGGCTGCGGTAACCGCGGCGGTGCGGCCCGAACCGGTCCGCCCCGTGCCCCGGTGCTCTCGACGTCTGCCTCGCCGTCTACGGCGACCGGGACGACGAGCGCCTGTTCTTCCTCATGGGCGGCGCACCCGGGCTCTTTGGGCCAAGGGCGGGTTTCCGCTCCTGCGTCCGTTGGGCCTGCGGGGGCGAGCGACGGTCTCCGGCAGTTCCAGGTGCTCGCCCCGGAAGCGGGCCCGTAGCGCGCGATCGTGCGTGACCAGTACGACCGCGCCCGGGAACTCGGTCAACGCCTCCTCCAGTTGCTCGACCAGCGCCGGTGACAGGTGGTTCGTCGGCTCGTCGAGCAGCAGGAGATCGGCGGGCTCCGAGACCAGCCGCGCCAGATCCACGCGGCGGCGCTGGCCGTACGACAACTCGCCCATGCGCAGGTGCAGTTCCGCCGGGCGGAACAGGCCCAGGGCGAGCAGGGCGGCGCTGTGCTCGTCGGCACCGCCCACCCGGCCGCTCCCGAACGCCTCGACCACCCTCGGGTCCGGCGGCCACGGTGTCTCCTCCTGGCGCAGATGACCCACCCGGCCCGGCACCCGTACCGAGCCCTCGTCCGGCCGTACTTCACCGGCGAGCAGCTTCAGCAGCGTCGTCTTGCCGGCGCCGTTGGGGCCGGTGACGAGAAGGCGGCCCCGGCGGCCGAGGACGAGGGAACCCACGCGCAGGCGGTCACCCACGCGTACACCCGACAGCCGTACGGCGGGCAGCTCCGCGGAGGCGGTCCCGGGGTCCGTCGCGACGTCTTCCGCCGTCCGCACACGCGCCGTGAAGGCGAGCGGATCGGGCGGCGGCGCCACCGGGTTGACGGTCAGTCGCTCGACCCGCTCGCGCGCGTTGCGGATGCGGGCCATCGCTCCGTGTGCGCGGCCCCGGGCCCGGAAGCCGCCGTGGCCGAAGTTGGCCAGGGACGCCTTGCGCGGGATGGCGTTGAGCCGGACGGCGTGGCCGACGGCCAGGTCCTCGTTGCGAGCCAGTTCGGAGCGCCACTCCTCGTACTCCTGGAGCCGTCGGCGGCGCTCCGCCGCCTTCGCCGTACGGTAGCCCGGGTACCCGTCGCCGTAGCGGGTGACGTTCCCCGCCTCGGCCTCCAGCACCGTGGTGGTCAGGCGCTCCAGGAAGACACGGTCGTGGGTGACCGCGAGCACCGTGCCGGGGTGCGCCCGCAGTTGCGCCTCCAGCCATTCCACGGCGTGGTCGTCCAGGTCGTTGGTCGGCTCGTCCAGGAGCAGGGTCTCCGGGCGGCCGGCGAGGACGCCGGCCAGCGCCAGACGGGAGCGTTCGCCCCCGGAGAGGGTGCCGAGCCGGCGCTCACGGCAAAGCGCCGGTAGGCCGAGGTGGTGCAGCGCGATGTCCACGCGGCAGTCGGCGTCGTAGCCGCCCCGTGCCTCGTAGCGCGCGAGGAGCACGGCGTACGCCGCGAGTGCCGCCGGGTCCTCGCCCTCGCCGAGCGTCTGCTCGGCCCGGCGCAGTTCGGCCTCCAGGGCCCGCAGGTCCGCGAGGGCCAGGTCGACGGCGTTCTGGACGGTGGCCGTCGGGGGCAGCGGGAGGGTCTGCGGCAGGTAGCCGATTCCGCCGGCGGCGGTCACCGTCGCCTCACCGCTGTCGGGGCGCTCCCGGCCTGCGAGGATCCTGAGGAGGGTGGATTTGCCGGCGCCGTTGTCACCGATCAGTCCGGCCTTCTCACCCGGTTTCAGGGAGAAGGAGACCTGGTCCAGAACGGTTCGGCCCGGGTAGCGCTTGGTGACGTGGCTGAGGGTGAGTTGTGAGGTGTGCAAGGTCGGGTCCCTCCTGGCCGCGCCCGTGATGGCCCGGCCGGATCGGGGTGGATGGCTGCACGGCGAGGCGCCGCGACGGCGGAGCGGTGCTCTACGCCGTCGGCGCCGGTGATCTCACAGGGAACCCATGGGGAGGACGGTACGCCAGGGCGACGACATTGGCAAGACGATACGTCTCGCCTTGCCTGTCGGTCGGGGCGGCGGCGGCTCGGTGGCCCGCACCGGGACGGTCGTGCCCCTACGGCCGTTTCCGCGGCCGGGTGGTGGACGGGCGGCGCCCGCTCGCCTGCGTACCGGGGCGGCCGGTGGCCGGAGACCCGGGAAGGGGCGTCGGAGTGAGGGCCACCGCGAGGACCGTGGCTGCCATCACCGCGGACATGAGGGCGAAGCCCATGGAGAAGGTGGCCGCCTGCGCCGCCAGGCCCAGCGCGAGGGAGCCGAGCCCGGTGCCGGCGTCGTAGCCGATGTTCCACGCGACCGACGTCGTGTGGCGGTTCTCCGCGCCCGCGAGGTCGAAGGCCTGTACCAGCGTGAGGCTCTGCAGCCCTCCGTACGCGGCTCCCAGCAGGAGCAGCCCGGTGAGCAGGGGGAGGACGGGCGCGCCGTCCGGGCCGACGGCCAGGGCGATCAGCGCCAGTCCCGCACAGGCGGTCGAGGCCAGGACGGCGATGATCGGCCGCAGGGCGATCCTGTCGGCGAGTTCTCCGCAGCCCCAGCGGGCCACCGCGGCGGTGGCGGTGAGGGCGAGCAGCCCCGCGGCGGCTAGCGTGGGAGTGTTCGTGAACTGCGGGGCGAACGTGAGGACCGCTCCCCCGGCCGCGGTGACCAGGAGCAGGACGGCGAGCGGGAGCAGGATGCGCCGGAGCACCGTGGCCACGCGGGCGGGACGTTCCACACGGCCGCCCTGTGCGGCCGGCTCCTTGGTACGGGCTTCGACGGCACGGCCGAGGGCGCGGGTCCAGGGCAGCGCGAGAACCGGGAGCACCCCACAGGCGATGATCACGGGGAGGGCGAACGTCGCCGTCAGCCAGGGCGCCGCCGGGGTCAGCACGACCTGGGGCAGCGCGACGGCGAGTCCGTAGAGGCCGATGGCCGCCCCCTGGCGACCGCGCGGGGCCAGGGCGGCCGCGGCGGTGGAGCCGCAGACGGTGACGATGCCGAAGCCCGCACCGCGCAGGGCGGTCGTCAGCAGGATGGGCAGCAGATGGTCACTGAGGCTCTGCAGGACGGCGGGCACGCCGAGCAGGCAAGCGCCGAGGGCGAGGGTGCGGGTCCACCCGAGGGTGCGCAGTGCCGTTCGGACGCACATCTGGGCCAGGACGGTGGCTGCCATGAGGACGGCCGTGACGAGCCCGGCCCCGAACTCGTCGGCGCCGCCGTCGACGGCCCAGGCCGGTGAGACGGGGAGCAGGAGGGCGAATCCGGCGAAGCAGAAGAGCATCACGGTCAGCAGGTGGGGTATCCCCGGGGACCGCAGGACGGATTCCGTCGCTCGTTCAGACATGATCTCGACTGTCCTTGATCTTCGATGCGGTTGGCTGTGCAGCAATGGTGTGCTCCCTCCGTCGCGGGTGCGACGGAGGGACCGCGCGCCGCCGGACACTCATCGGTGGTCGTCGAGCATCCGCTCCAGCCGGTCGAAACGCTCGTGCAGCGCCCGGGTCGCCTCCGTGTACACCTCCTCGGCGGCCCGCTCGGTGTGCCGCACCAGATGGCCCCGGCGCTCCTGTTCCCTTCCGACGAACCAGGTGGCCAGCGCGGCGGTGACCAGACCGAAGGCGGTGATCCCGGCGACCATCACCACCACGGCCACGAGCCGTCCCCACAGGGTCACGGGATACAGATCGCCGTAGCCGACGGTCGTCGCGGTCTCCACGGACCACCACAGGGCCCTCGGATACGTGGTCAGCTGCGCCCCCGGCGCGCCGCGCTCGGCGAGGACGGCGCCGTACGAACCCGCCAGGAGCACGACCGACAGGACGACCGTCGCGGCGGCCGCGGCCCTCCAGTGGAGCGCACTGCCGTGGCGCCCGAGCAGCAGTTTGACCAATCGGGCCAGGAGACCGGACAGCATGGGTGACATGCTCCGCCACCGGCCGGGACGACGTTGCGGCAACGCGCCGGTGCGCGTCGTAAATCGGTCGCGTCGGGCGGCTCTCCCCAACAGACTGTGGCTCGTGGATCGCTTGGTGGAGATCGCGAATCGACTCGTCGGCGTCGAGGGCGTCGTCGCGGTGTGCCTGGGAGGCAGCCGGGCGACGGGGACGCACGGCCCCGGCTCCGACTACGACCTGGGCCTGTACTACCGGCCGCCGCTGGACACCGCCGCGCTGCGTCTGCTGGCGGCCGAGCTGACCGGCGAGGCGGTGGAGGTCACCGAGCCGGGCGGCTGGGGGCCGTGGGTCGACGGTGGTGGCTGGCTGACCGTCGACGGGCATCGCGTCGACTGGATCTACCGCGACATGGACCGGGTGCACCGCGTCTGGCGGCAGTGCCGGGCCGGGCGGTTCGAGGTCGGCGCCCAGCCGGGCCATCCTCTGGGGGTGTACTCCCACGCCTACGCCGGTGAGGTCGCGCTGGGACGCGTTCTCGCCGATCCCAGTGGCGAGCTTCGAGCCCTGCGGGAGCAGACCCGCGTCTATCCGGAGCCGCTGCGCCGGGCGCTCATCCACAACGCCCGGTGGGAGGCTCCGTTCATCCTGGCCGGCGCGCGCAAGGGGGCCGCCCGCGGTGACACCTTCTACGTCGCCGGCTGCCTCTTCCGTGCGGTCGGGCTCCTCGTGCACGCACTCCACGCGCATGCCGGGCGCTGGGTGCTCAACGAGAAGGGCGCGGTGCGGGCCGCGGCGGAGCTTGCCGGTGCCCCCGCGGACTTCGCCGGGCGGGCGCACGCGTTGTTCTCCGTGCTCGGTACGGAGCCGGACACGCTCGCTGCCGCACTGGACGACGCCGACGGGCTGGTCGCCGAGGTGTGCGGCGACTTGGCCGGGTGACCACGGCACGGTCGAGGCCGCGCCGGAGCCGACGGCCACCCGCTGGTGGCCGTCGGCGCTTCGGCCCGGGGCGCCGGCGCCCCCGGGGATCGAATCAGTTCGCGTTCACCAGGTCGTGGGCCGGTACGGTCACCGTCCGGGCGTCCGGCTTGCCTCCGAGCACGATCTTCCGCAGCGCGCTGTTGTTGTCGAGGTTGGTCTCCTTGAGCCGCTTCTCCGGGTTGGCCAGCACCTGGATGTAGTACGTGCCGTTGGGGACGTCCGTGATGTCGAAGGACTGGCCCGGCAGGTCCTGTGAGTACGTGTCGCCGGAGCCGACGTCGAGCACCTCGCGGACGGAGATGGAGTTCTCCTCACCGCACGCGGTGGACAGATCGGTGTTGTACGGGTGCCAGTTGGCGTTCTTCACCGTGTAGTCGATCGCGTCGGTGTTGGCCAGGCAGAAGGCCTCCTTGCCGCTGCGCACGGCCTCCTTCTGGTCCGCCTTCAGCAGCCGGTAGCTGGCGAAGTCGGTGAAGTGCCAGTGCATGTGCCCCGGACGCGGGTCCCACTCCATGGTGCCGGTCGGGGTGTAGCCGACCTGCTTGCCCTTGGCGTCGTAGAAGTACTGGTACGCGTCCATCTTGGCCTTGCCGGGCGACCGGAAGCCGTCGACCACCAGTTGCGCCGGACCGGCGTTCCACACGTTGGCGCTGAAGGCCAGGTAGTCCTTGCCGGGGATGTCCTTCTCCCCGTCGGTGACGACGATGCCGTAGGCCGGCAGCGAACGCAGGTCGGGCTTGGGGACGTCCGGGACGGAGGCCTTGCCGGTGGGACGCTTCGACAGCGGCTGGAGCGCCAGGGCCTTGCGGGAACCGTCGGTCTGGCCCCCCTTGTCGCCGACCGGCATGGAGCGCGCGGCCTGCTTCTTCAGCGCCCACGGCAGGGCGGGCGGCGCCGCCCTGAGCGGTCCGTGGCCCACGTTGTACGAGGGACCCGCCCCGCTCGTGACCGGCGCGGCGGCCTGGGCGGGTGTCGGGGCGTGCCCCGGCCCGTGGTCCGCATGCGCGTCCGGGGCCTGGTGCGCGGCCACGTGACCGGCGTGCTCGCTCGCCGTCGCGGACCGGGACGCGGCCGCTCCGGCGGCGCCCTGGTCGTCCTCGTAACTCCGTTCCACCACGGTCACCTTGACGGTGGCAGGCTTGTTCGCGATGCCGAACAGGTCGCGGTACTTCTTGGCGACGCCGACCTTGGCGGTGTACGTCCCGGCCGCCAGTGCGACGGGCTCGGTGTAGGAACCCCCGTAGGTGTTGGCCGCCCAGCCCTTCTCGACGCCCCACACCGAACCGAGGGTGAACGGGTTGGTGGGGCAGCTCTCCGGATACTTGGAGGTGGCGGGCGCGTCCGGGCGTACCCGGCCGCTGGCGTTGTTCGGGCAGAAGTCCTCGGTCCTGCTGAGGACCTTCCTGCCCGCCTTGTCGGTGACCGTGATCTCCGCGAAGCCGGGCAGTCCGGAGAAGTCCTTCACCGTGCCCTTGGGCAGTGTCTTGGCCCTGGCCTTTCCGCCCGCGTACACGGTCTGCGTGATGGTCACCGGGTCCTTGTAGGACTTCCGGGTCACCTTCAGCTCCAACGGCCTGCCGTCCGCCGTGAGGTAGGTGCCGAGGTCGAGGTAGACGCCCGGGTCCTCCTTCCAGGAGGTGAGCGTGAGTGAGTCGGTGGCGGCGATGAGGCTCAGTTCCGGCCCCGTCGCCGCCTTCGCCGGCTCCGCGGTGGCGGCCACGAGTGAGGCGGTCACGGCCATCGCGGCGACGGCCGTGGTGCCTGCGAGCAGCGGACGCCGCAGCCGGGTGGTGCGCGTTCTGGTCATCGATCCCTCGTCCTTCTGATGCTTGGGGGGTGCTGTGGGAAGGAAGCAGGCGGGCACGTTGTTGCTGTGCTCGCGCTGTGAGAGGGACCGGTCGGCTGCCCGGTTGTCCAAGGGGTGTGAAACGGCGGGAGGTTGGCCGGATCGCAGTGCTCGACGGGACCGGACCGAGGTCCGGCGGTCCGGTCGCGGGCACCCGGAAGTTGCCCGCCGCGCGTGCCCCTACTGCTGGTGCCCGAGCGGCAGTTCGGCGAGACCCCGCCAGCCGGCGGGCGTGAGGCCGACCACGTGCAAGGCGCTGATCACCGTGGTGATGGGCAGCACGGCGGCGGTGCGGCGGGCGATGACGGCGGCGGCCCCCGGGGTCACGTCCAGGGCCACGGTGACGTGCACCGGCGGGCGAGGGCCGAACCGGCCGCCGTAGGGCACCTGCGCCGGAAACGCCGTGCGCACGGAGTCGGCCACCTGGCTCAGGCCGGGCACCGGGACACCGACGAAGCCGCCGGTGCGCGCGACCTCGGACAGACGGACGGGGATCGGGCCGGCCGGCAGGGCGGACCGCAGCCGGCGCAGCTCCGGCTCCCCCACCTCGTCGGCGGGCAGCCAGGGGTAGAGGAGCGCGGCGTGCGCGGGCACGCCCGGCCGCACCGCCGCCCCGTCCACCTCGGCGGCCGACCGCAGCAGCGGCTCGGCGTCCGGCACCAGTGCCAGCACCGCCGTCGTCCCCGTCCGGGCCACCGTGTTCCTCCCCGGGCCTCGTCGTCCCGTGCCCGGTCCGACCCTACGGCTTCAGGGCGGGACGCCGGTCCATGGCACGTGCGGGAAACTCGGATGCGGGTACGGGGCGGCCACCCCTAGGCTGCGCGGCAGGGGGCGGGCGTGTCACCGCACGGGCCTCTCGTGGGCCGGAGCTCCGGGTACGAACGTCATGGATCAACGTGATGGATCGAGGTTGCGCGGCGTATGACCAGTCAACTGTTCGCGATCTGCTTCAACACCTCCCTGCCCGCGGACCTGGCGCGCTTCTGGTCCGGCGTCCTGGGCTGGGAGTCGGCCACCGACGCGGGCGACGGCCTCGCCGTGCTGCCTCCTGACGGCGCCGGGTTCCGCATCCGGTTCCTGCCGGACGCAACACCCAAGACCGGCCAGAACCGGGCGCACTTCGACCTCACGAGCACGTCCCCGGAAGACCAGCGGCGAACGGTGGCCAGGGCGCTGCGACTGGGCGGTAGACACATCGACGTGGGCCAACTCCCGGAAGAGGGACATGTGGTGCTCGCCGATCCGGACGGCAACGAGTTCTGCGTCGTCGCGGCGGGCAACGACTTCCTGGCCGGCACCGGCACCGTCGGAGCACTGGCCTGTGACGGCACGCGGGAAGTCGGCTACTTCTGGAGTGAGGCGCTGCGGTGGCCGCTGGTCTGGGACCAGGACCAGGAGACCGCGATCCAGTCCCCGGCCGGCGGCACCAAGATCACCTGGGGTGGTCCCCCGGTGGCACCGAAGTCCGGCACCAACCGGCTCCAACTCGAACTCGCACTCGCCGCCGACGCCGACTTCGAGGCGGAGACCGACCGCCTGCTCTCACTCGGGGCGAGGCACGCCGCCGGTGCCCGCGAGGTGGGCCGCGGCCGGGCGTTCATGCTCGACCCGGACGGCAACGAGTTCACGGTGCGACGCGTCGGCTGAAGTGCCGTGTGGTCCCACCCCCGGCACCCGGGGGGCCGGGCGAGACGACCACTGCTCTGTGGAACCCGGCCGGTGCCCTTGGCAGCGTGCGCCGGTGTCGGCGATCAGGGGGTTCCAAGTCACCATCGACTGCGCGGAACCCGAGCGTCTCGCTCGCTTCTGGTGCGAGGTGCCGGGGTTCGCCAAGAACCGGGTGGAACCGGGTGCGCCTCGACGTGCGGGTGGCCACCGGGCTCACCGGCTCACTCGTTCACCTGCTCGGTCCCGCCGGGCAGGCGAGGTCACGTGCGGGACGTTCCCCGGTGGTCAGGAACCGGGTCGCCGCCTCGTTGGCGCAGGTGTTGCGGCCGTACGGGTAGACACCGTGGCCGCCCTGGTCGACCGTCACCATCGTGGCCCGCCCGCCGAAGGCCCGCCGCAGTTCCCCGGCACCCGCCAGTGGGGTGCCGGGATCGCGCTCGTTCTGCAGCATCAGCACGTTGGACGGCCCCCGGTCGGTGATGCGCGCCGGCGGTTCGATCCGCTTGCGCGGCCAGAACGCGCACGGGTTGATGTTCGCCGTGGAACCGCCCAGCATGGGGTACTTGAGCCGGTCGACGGCGGCGTTGTGCTGGTACCGGCCGATCCCCCTCGGCCAGCGCGAGTCACCGCAGACCACGGCGAAGCGTGAGGCCATGGTGTTCTCCAGGTTCGCGGGCAGCTCCGGGAGCGGCAGCGGCCGGCCCGTGTCGACGGCCTGCCAGAACTCGGCGAGCCGGGGCATGGAGCCGTCGGCGTAGAGGCTCTCGAAGGTGTAGCCGCGCAAGGCCGCCCCGTCGACGTCCTGGACCGGATTCGCGTCCAGCCGCTCCGCGAGTGCGTAGAACTTGGCGGTGACCTGTGCCGGCGTGGAGCCCAGACCGTACTCGGGGTGCGCGACGGCGAACGCGGCGAAGTCGGGGAAGCGGTCTTCCAGCCCGCGGGCGAACAACCGCATGGCCGTGATGTCGTAGCCGCCGGGCCCCAGGTTGCTGTCGAGTACGATCCGGTCGCCGCGCCGCGGGAAGAGCGTCGTGTAGACCGCGCCGAGGTAACTGCCGTAGGAGGCGCCGAGGTACGACAGCTTGCGCTCGCCCATGGCCGCCCGGATGCGGTCCATGTCGCGCGCGGTGTTGGCGGTGGTCGTGTGCGGCAGCATCCACGCGGTCGGCGAGCCGAGGCACTGCTCGGCGATCTTCCGCGCGGGCCCGGCCGCCCGTGCGACGTCGGCCGCGGTGTGCGCGTACGGCGGGAAGTTGCCGCGCCACTGCTGCTCCCGCGTCAGGTCGCAGGTCACCGGTGTGCTGCGGCCGACGCCGCGGGGGTCGAAGCCGATGATGTCGTAGGTGTCGAGCACCTTCTGCGGCAGGCCCGAAGCGGCGAGGAGAGCCGGGTAGGTGAGGCCCGGGCCGCCGGGGCCGCCCGGGTTGGTGACCAGGACGCCACGCCGCCGCGACGGCTTCTCACTCGGCAGCCGGGAGACGGCGATCTCTATCCGGCGGCCGTTCGGGGCGCGGTAGTCCAACGGGACTTCCAGGGTCGAGCACTGCAGGCGGGGCGGGGCGGCATCCTCGGGGCACGGGCCCCACTTCAGGCTGCCCGGCGCAGACGCGGCCCCCGACGAGACCGCCGACGCCGGCAGGGCGGTCACGGCCAACGTGGCCACGGTGAGAGCGAGGGACAGACTTCTGCGCATGGGGTGCCTCCTGTGGGGGCTTGACCGGTACCTGATCGAGTCTGTTCGGCCGGGGCGGTCCGCACATCGGCCCGGCCGACCGGTTCCGCCTCCGACCTTGGGAGAGGCTCCGGTTGGACCTGGGTCCAAGGCGTCTCGGTCTTCGGTCGGATCCGCCGGCCGCGCGGTGTGGCGACAATGGCGTGGTGAACACGGAGGTTGTGCCGCGGTCCGGGGCGTGGCAGCACGCATGGCGGCTGGCGGTGGCGGCGGTCGTGAGCCTGCCGCTCTGGCTCTCGACCGCCGCGCTGATGCGGAGCCGCTTCGGCGACCCGGGCGCCTGGGTCCTCGTCGGCGATCCGCTGGTGGGCCTGGGCTGTCTGGCGGTCCTTCCGTGGCGGCGGCGGTGGCCCGTCCCGGTCGCCGTGGCCGTCACGGTCGCCTCGAGCGTGTCGGCGCTCGCCACGGGCGCCGCGCTGCTGGCCCTGTGCTCGGTCGCCACCCGCCGCCGTCCGGTGGAGATCGGGGCCGCCGTCCTGGCCTACGTGACCGCCTCACGGCTGGCCGGCGAGGTCTACCCGGTGCAGGGGTCGGCCGGCTCGATGTGGTGGGTCCAGGTCGTGGTGCCGGCGCTGACGGCGGGGACCGCGGTGGCCGCGGGCATGGCGGTCGGGGCGCGGCGGGTCGAGGTGCGGTCGCTGCGTGAACGGGCGGAGAGCGCGGAACGGGAGCAGAGCGCGCGGGCGGCGCAGGTACGAGCCCTGGAGCGGAACCGGATCGCCCGCGAGATGCACGACGTCCTCGCCCACCGCATCTCCCTGGTCGCCATGCAGGCCGGGGTCCTCGACCACCGCGGTGACCTTTCGGCCGAGGAGAACCGGGTCCTGGTCCGCGGTATCGCCGAGGGGGCCCACCAGGCGCTGGAGGAGTTGCGAGAGGTCCTCGGCGTGCTCCGGGCCGACCCCGGTCGTCCGGAGCCCCCGCAGCCGTCCCTCGACCGTGTTCCCGACCTGGTGGCCGACACCCGCGCCTCGGGGCTCGACGTCAGGCTCACCAGCACCGTGACCGCGACTCCGCCCGACGGCGTCGGACGGACCTGTTACCGGATCGTCCAGGAAGCGCTGACCAATGCCGCCAAGCACGCCCCCGGCGCGGTCGTGCGGGTCACCCTCGACGGCGCGGCGGGCGGCACCCTCGACATCGGCGTCCGCAACGGACCGGCTCCGCCGCGCCCCGCACGGCCGCCGGCCTCCGGCTTCGGGCTGCTCGGCCTCGGCGAACGGATCACCGTCGCCGGCGGCGAACTCGGCCACCACCCCACGCCCGACGGCGGATACGTCCTCACCGCACGACTGCCCTGGCCGAAAGGCCCCGCCCACCACCATGAAAGGGGGACATGAGTGGACGGCCGCCCCGCTCCGGTTCCCGCTGCCGCTCCGGTCCGGATCGTCGTCGTCGACGACGAGGAGCTGGTGCGCATGGCCCTGCGGCTCGTCATCGACGGCGAAGCGGACCTGACCGTCGTGGGTGAGGCGGCCGACGGGAACGCCGCTCTCGCCGTGGTGGACGAGCAGCGGCCCGACGTGGTGCTGATGGACGTACGGATGCCGGGACGGGACGGTCTGGACACGACCCGGGAGCTGCTCGCCCGGCCCGCGCCGCCCCGGGTGCTGATGCTGACCACCTTCGACTCCGACGACCTGGTGCTCGGCGCGCTGCGTGCCGGGGCGCACGGCTTCGTCCTCAAGGACACCCCTCCCCCACGCATCCTCGACGCGGTGCGCACCGTCGCGGACGGCAACCCGGCGCTGTCCCCGGCGGCCACGGCGCGAGTGATCGCCGCGGCCACCGGCCCGGGCTCCTCGCACGGGCGCGACCGTACCCGCGAGGCCGCACGCCGGCGGCTGTCCGTGCTGACGGAACGGGAGTGGGAGACCGCCCGGGCCATCGCGGACGGGCTGGGCAACGCGCAGATCGCCCAGCGGCTGCGCATCACCGTCGCGACGGTCAAGGCCCACACCGGCAGTCTGTTCGCCAAGCTGGCGGTGGAGAACCGGGTCCAGGTCGCGCTTGTGGTCCGCGACGCGGAGGATACGACGGGGAGTTGACCGTGGGACCGCGGTCGCCCGCGGTCCCGGGGAGCGGTAGCGGCCCGTCAGGCCTCCGGCGGGCTCAGCGTGTCAGCGTCTCGAAGCCGGCGTCCGCGCAGTACTCGACGACACGTCCCTCCGCCTCCGCGTCACCGTTGTCCATGGCCTGGGCCGTCGCCTCCCCCAGCGTGCGCCCGTCTCCGAGTGACTCGTCCCGCAGAGGCCGCGCCGTGAGGAGGGCGAGCTGCGCGAAGCCCTCGACCTCGTCGTACCCGGACGACTCGGCCTCGGTCGTGCGCGCGGCGTCGCGAGCCTTCTGCCACGCCCCGAGCTGGCGGCAGTACTTCTCCTGCCGGGCGGTCAGGAGCTGCTCGTCCGCGCCGTCGGAGGAGGAGCACGCTGCCGTCAGCACGAGCAGGGCGAGCGTCGGCAGTAGTGCTGTCCTGAGTGTGTGCACCGCGTCTCCCCCGGCTTGACCTTGATTCGTTCGACGCCCCCTGGCTCACGGAACCTACACCGTCGAACGGCTGCGTACCGGCGGGGCCCGGACGGACGCTGCCGCGCGAGGCCGGCCCGGGCGCGCGTGTCGTGATGGCCGAAAGCGGTGGGCGAGGAGGAAGGGTTCGACGACGCCATGCCTGTCGCACATCGGCACACGGGTGTACGGTCTCCGGCCGAAGGCCTTTTGGGAGCGCTCCCATATGTCCTGTCATCTGTCATGTGCACGTCATCGAAGGAGGTTCGCGTTGAAACGCCTTTTGGCCCTACTCGCGACCGGCGCATCGGTCGTCGGTCTCACCGTGCTCGCCGGGCCCCCGGCCCAGGCGGCCACCGGTTGCTCGGCCGAGTACACGATCACCAGTCAGTGGGCGGGCGGTTTCCAAGCCGGCGTGAAGGTCACGAACCTGGGTGATCCCGTCAGCGACTGGACGCTCGGGTTCACGATGCCGGACACCGGCCAGAAGGTCGTCCAGGGCTGGAACGCCACCTGGTCGCAGTCGGGTTCCGCGGTCACCGCCACCGGCGTCGACTGGAACCGCACACTGGCCACCGGCGCGACGACCGACCTGGGCTTCGTGGGATCCTTCACGGGCTCCAACCCTGCGCCCACGTCCTTCAGTCTCAACGGCGTGGCCTGCACGGGGTCCGTCACCGACCCGACGGACCCCCCGACCGACCCGCCCGCGACCGGGACCCCCGCCGACGTCAACGGACAACTGCACGTCTGCGGTGTGCACCTGTGCAACCAGTACGACCGTCCCATACAGCTGCGCGGCATGAGCACGCACGGCATCCAGTGGTTCGGCTCGTGCTACGGCGACGCGTCCTTGGACGCGCTGGCCGACGACTGGAAGTCGGACCTGCTCCGCGTGGCCATGTACGTACAGGAGGACGGCTACGAGACCGACCCGGACGGGTTCACCCGCCAGGTGAACCGCCTGGTCGACATGGCCGAGGCACGCGGCATGTACGCGTTGATCGACTTCCACACGCTCACGCCGGGCGATCCGAACTACAACCTCGACCGGGCCAAGACGTTCTTCTCCTCCGTCGCGGCGCGCAACGCGGACAAGAAGAACGTGATCTACGAGATCGCCAACGAGCCCAACGGCGTGAGCTGGGCGGCCGTCAAGAACTACGCCGAGCAGGTCATCCCGGTCATCCGGGCCGCCGACCCGGACGCCGTCGTGATCGTCGGCACCCGCGGCTGGTCCTCGCTGGGCGTCTCGGACGGCTCGAACGAGAGCGAGGTGGTCAACAACCCCGTCAACGCGGCCAACATCATGTACGCGTTCCACTTCTACGCGGCGAGCCACAAGGACAACTACCGGGCGACGGTGAGCCGGGCGGCCTCGCAACTGCCCCTGTTCGTCACCGAGTTCGGCACGGTGAGCGCCACCGGCGGAGGCGCGGTGGACCGGGCGAGCAGCATCGCATGGCTGGACCTGCTCGACCAGCTGAAGATCAGCTATGCGAACTGGACGTTCTCCGACGCCGACGAGGGCAGCGCCGCGTTCAAGCCGGGCACCTGCAACGGTTCCGACTTCAGCAGCAGCGCCGTGCTGACCGAGTCCGGCACGCTGCTGAAGAGCCGGATCAGCACCGCCGACAACTTCCCGACGAGCTGACCCGCGGCGGGGCCCCGGACCCGTCCGGAGCCCCGCCCTGGCCGGAAGCGTCCGCCATCCGGCACCGCCGTCCCCCGGCCGGCAGGGCGGTCAGACGACCGGAGGGCGGCCCAGACGTGTCATCCGGGCCACGGTCGCCCACCGCATCGGCCGACGCGGACCGCCCGGCACCCGGACCCCTTCGGCGAACCCGGCCGCCCATGCCCGCAGACCGCCCCACGAACGGGTCCGCGCCAGGGTCAGCAGGGTCCACGCCGCGAGATAGGCCGGTACCAGCGGCGCCGGCAGGTGCCGTTTGGCCAGCCACACCCGATTGCGGGCCGTCATCCGGTAGTACACGGCATGCCGCGCCGGCGAGGTCCACGGGTGCTGCAGCAGCAGCGACGGCTCGTACACCACCCGCCACCCGTCGTCGAGCGCCCGCCACGCCAGGTCGGTCTCCTCATGGGTGAAGAAGAAGGCGTCCGGCCAGCCGCCGATCCGGTCCAGCATCCGCATCGACAGCGCGTGTCCGCCGCCCAGGAACGTGGTCACCTCACCACCGCGCAGCGGGTCCTTCGACCGCAGCCGGGGAACGTGCCGGCGCTGGGTGCGGCCGCGCTCGTCGGCGATGCGGAACGACACGATCCCCAGGCGGGGATCGGCCTCGTACATCGAGGCCAGCGTCTGGAACACGTGCGGGTCGACGAGCAGTCCGTCGTCGTCCAGGTCGACGACGACGTCCACGTCCCCGTAGGCCCGGAGGTGCTCGACGGCCACGTTGCGGCCGCCGGACACGCCCAGGTTCTCCGCCAGTTCCACTCCGTCCACGCCCGCGGGCAGCTCGGGCAGCGGGCTGCCGTTGCCGATGACCACGACGCGCGCGGCCGGCCGGGTCTGCCCGGCCACCGAGTCCAGCAGCGCCCGCAACTCGGTGGGCCGGTTGCCCAGGGTCAGGATGGCGATCCCCAGACGAGGGTGGCTCACGGGTGGACTCCGATCGACGTCGCGGTGACGCAGCCTATCGGCCCGCACACCGGTCCGCGCCCGGTGAAGGAGCGTGTCAGGGCTTGAGGGCGACTCCGCAGACGGACACGTCGGCCGTGGGCTCCTCGGGCCGGTCGGTGTCCGGGCGCCAGGTGGCCGTGGACACGACTCCCGGATCCACCGGGGTCAGTCCGGCGAAGTAGGCCGCGATCTCCTGCGGGGACCGCAGGTGGTAGGTGTTGGCCGACTGCCCGTTGTAGGCCTCGACCGCCCGGTTGAGCGCCTCGTTGCCGTTGGTGCCGTCGCTCAGGGCGAGGTAGCTGCCCGGGGGCAGCCCCGCCAGCAGGGTGCTCACCAGCTCCGCGGGACGCTCGGCGTCGGAGATCTGCCCCATGATCCCCAGCATGGTCAGCGCGACCGGGCGGCTGAGGTCCAGGGTCTTGGCGGCTTCGGCCAGGATCCGTTCGGGGTCCCGGACATCGGCGTCGACGTAGGCGCAGGCGCCCTCCGGACTGCTGGTGAGCAGTGCCTGGGCGTGGGTGAGGACGAGTGGGTCGTTGTCCACGTACACGATGCGGCTCTCCGGCGCGATGCGCTGGGCCACCTCGTGCGTGTTGTCCGCTGTGGGCAGTCCCGTGCCGATGTCGAGGAACTGCCGGACACCGGCCTCGCCGGCCAGGAAGCCCACCGCGCGTGCCAGGAACCGTCGTTGCACCCGCGCGACGGCGGCGAACTCGGGAAACGTCGTCAGGATGACCTCACCGGCCTCGCTGTCGACCGGGTAGTTGTCCTTGCCGCCCAGCAGATAGTTCCAGACACGGGCGGAGTGCGGACGATCGGTCTGCAGTCTGGCCCTGACTTCTTCGCTCGGATCACTCATGGGCAAAGCTTCACACAGAGCCGCACGTCATGGGGCCAACTGCCGCCCGCTCGCACCGCGTCCGGCTCAGGGGGACGGTACGGCCGGGGACCGCAGGCCCAGCCACTGCTCGGCGTCCCAAGCCCGGAACCGCTCGACCTCGGTGAACCCCAGCTTCGCGGCGAGGCGCATCGAGCGAGTGTTGGCGGTCTGCGTGGTGAGCACCACCGGCTCGCCGGGAAGGGCGCCGTCGAGCCAGTCGAGAGCCGCCGCGCACGCCTCGCCGGCGTACCCGAGACCCCAGGCCCGCGGCAGGAACAGGTAGCCGAGATCGATCTTCCCCACGGCTGCCGGGCGTTGGTGCTCGGGCGCTCTCCGGAGCAGGATCTCGCCGATCATCGCCCCGTCGAGTTCGACGACGAAACACCCGGGCCACCGCCCCGGCAGCCCGGGCACCTCGCGCTCCAGCTCCTCCGGCGGGCGGGGGCCGCCGAGGTAGGTGTGCACCTCCGGCGAGGCCAGCAGCTCGATGAACGCCGCACGGTCCCGGGCCTCGGACTCACGGAGCACGAGTCGGCCCGTCCTGATCGGCTCGGGCGGCCAGGCGACGGGTTCCAGGTCTGACATGCGCGCAGGCTAACAGCCCCGGAACCCGGCCGGCCCGGGTTCAGCGCAGTCCGGCGAAGAGGTCGTTCTCCGGCAGGGCCGCGCCCGTGGTGTCCCGGACGAGTACGAAGGTCTCCATGCCCATCAGTTCACCGAACCTCTCCTTGCCCATCCTGAGGAAGAAGATGTTCTCGCCCTGGCTGGCGTGCGCGGCCAGCGCGTCGAACTTCTGACCGCTGAACGCGGTGGTGTCGACCCAGGTGGTGATCTCGTCGTCGGGCAGCCCGATCTCGGCCATCGCGGCGGCCTCGTCGGGGTCCGGCTCGGGCACGTCCTCGCCGAACTCGCGCATGATCTCGCCGAAACGCCCCATCATCGAGCGGGGCGCCGTCGTCCAGTAGACCTTCGGCGTCAGCTCCGTCATCTCCAGTGCCGCCATCGTGATGCGGTGCGCCTGGATGTGGTCGGGGTGGCCGTAGAAGCCGTTCTCGTCGTAGGTGACGACCACATCGGGCCGGTAGTGCCGTATGAGTTCCGCGAGTCGTGCGGCGCCCTCCTCCACCGGTGTCCGCCAGAAGGAGCCCGGGGCGTCGTTGCCGGGCCAGCCCGCCATTCCGGAGTCGGCGTAGTCCAGCATCTCCAGATCACTGACCTTCAGGACGTCACAGCTCTCCCGGAGTTCCTGACGGCGCATCAGGGCGACGGCCGCCGGATCGTGTCCGGGGTCGCCCGGCTTCACACCCCCCGGTCCGTCACCGCAGCCGCCGTCGGTACACGTCACGAGCACCGTGCGGATGCCTTCCGCCGCGTACCGCGCCAGGACGCCGCCCGTTCCGGTGGCCTCGTCGTCGGGATGGGCGTGCACGGCCATGAGCGTCAAGGGTCGGTCCGTCATGAAACTGTTCCTCCTGAGGACATGCGTCTCGGTATACATGCGTCCCGAACGAATGGGGCGGGCATGCGCCTGTGCAACAGCGTGGGCCGGGCCCGCTGTTCCCGACGGTGCCGAGCGCGCGCGTCAGGGCGTGGAAAGAGCCGACCCCGTGGGGTCGTCCGGATCCGGGGTGTGGGGAAGGGGACCCAGTGAGGTGCCCTCCCAGAGCAGTGCTCGCCATCCCTGGTCGGGCGAACCGGTGAGGATGACGATGCCCGTGTTCGCCAGGGGGTGCTGCGCGGCGTAGGCGACGTCCACGTTGTCCGCCCGCGCCGCGACCCACATGCGGATCGCGGCACCGTGGCTGACGACGGCCACCGTCTCCGCGCCGTCCTCGTGGGCCTCGGCCACGACGGCGTCGAACCGCCCCAGCGCCTCCACCCCGTTCTCGCCGCCCGGCATACGGAGCCCTACGTTCCCCGCGGACCAGGCGAAGGCGGTGTGCATGTAGCGGCGTGCCGCCTCGTCGTCGCCGCGCATCTCCAGATCGCCGGCGGCCAGCTCCCGGACACCGGCCCGGACCCGGACCTCCAGTCCGGTCGCGGCGGCCAGGGGCGCGGCGGTCAGCTGGGTGCGCACGAGCGTCGAGGCGTACAGCGCGTCGATCCGCTCCGACGCCAGCGCGTCCGGCAGTGCCGCGGCCTGTTCCTGGCCCAGGGAGGTCAGACCGGGGCCGGGCTCCGCGGTGTCGAGGAGGTGCTTGAGGTTGGACGGGGTCTGGCCGTGCCTGATGAGCAGGAGACGCATGCGGCGGGGCTTTCCGGGAGGTGGACGGGACATCCCCACCATGCCACGCCCCACGGGGAACGGGCGGGCTCCCGGGGCCTCACCAGTCGTGGACGGTGCCGTCGCGCAGGCGGTTCACGGGCAGGTAGGCGGGCTCGTAGGGGAAGCGGGACGCGGCCTCGTCGTCGAGCTCGACCCCGAGGCCGGGTGCGTCGCCGGGGTGCAGGAGGCCGTCCTCGAAGCGGTAGGACGTGCGGAACACCTCGAGCGTCTCCGGGGCGTGACGCATGTACTCCTGGATGCCGAAGTTGTGCACGGCGAGGTCGAGGTGGAGGGCGGCCGCCATGCCCACCGGTGAGATGTCGGTCGGACCGTGCATGCCCGACCTGATGCCGTACACGGCGGCCATGTCGAGCAGTTTGCGTACGGCGGTGATGCCGCCGGTGTGCGTCACCGCCGAGCGGACGTAGTCGATCAGCCGGTCCCGGAGCAGCGTGGTGTAGTCGTGGACGGAGTTGAAGACCTCCCCGATGGCCAGCGGGGTGGTGGTGTGCTCGCGCACGAGCCGCAGCGCCGCCTGGTCCTCGCCCGGGGTCGCGTCCTCCAGCCAGAAGAGGTCGTAGGGCTCGAGGTCCCGGCCGAGCCGCGCGGCCTGGATGGGTGTCATGCGGTGGTGCCCGTCGTGCAGCAGCGGGAGCTCGGGGCCGAAGGTGTGCCGTACGGCTTCGAAGACCGTGGGCATGTGGCGCAGGTAGGCGCGGGTGTCCCAGGTCTCCTCGGTGGGCCTCGGGTGGGTGGTGCCCGTGCGCCGGGCGGGCTCGTAGTCGTAGCGCTCGCCCTCTCCGGCGGCGGAGGCGGCCACGCCGTACACGGAGTCGAGACCCGGGATGCCGCTCTGGATCCGGACGGCGCGGAACCCGTCGGCCAGGTGCTCGCGCACCGAGTCGAGCAGTTCGGGTATGTCCCGGCCGGAGGCGTGGCCGTAGGCCAGCGCGCCCGTGCGGCACGCGCCGCCGAGGAGCTGGTACACCGGCATGCCCGCCGCCTTGCCCTTGATGTCCCACAGGGCGGTGTCCACGGCGGCGACGGCCGCCATGGTCACCGGGCCCCGGCGCCAGTAGGCGCCCCGGTACAGGTACTGCCAGGTGTCCTCGACGGCATGCGCGTCCCGGCCGAGCAGCAAGGGGGCCACGTGCTCGCGCAGGTAGGCCTCGACGGCCAGCTCACGGCCGTTGAGGGTGGCGTCCCCGAGGCCGGTGAGCCCGTCCTCGGTGGTGATGCGCAGGGTGACGAAGTTGCGGCCCGGGCTGGTGACGACGACGTCGGCTGCGGTGATCTTCACGTGGGTCCGTCCTCGGGACTCGGAAGCGGCGGTGGCGGCGGGACTCCGGCCACGACCACCCTTTTACGCGTCGCCGTCGTCGTCAACGGCCCGCTGCCGACCGGGGCGGCCGGCCGGCCGTGTGAGGTAGCGCAGGAGCAGGGTGTCCTCCTCGGCGATCGCGGAGGCCAGGCGCAGGTCGGTGGGCCGGGCGGGCGGTCCGGTGGCGATGCGGCCGGCGGGGCCCGCCGTCAGCAGGGGGGAGACGGTCAGGCGGAGTTCGTCGACCTGGCCGGCTGCGGCCAGCGCCCCGAACAGGTGGGGTCCGCCTTCGCAGTCGATGCGTCGCAGCCCGCGCCGGGTGAGAGCCGCGACCGCCGCGACGAGGTCGACGGCGTCCTCGCCCGCGACGACGACCTCCGCCCCGGCGTCCTGCCAGGCCCGACGGGTGGGCGCCGGTGCCGACGCGCAGGTGAGGACGATGGTGGGGACGCGTGCTCGGGTGATCACGGGGGCGTCGGGGGGCAGTGTCCGTCCGGTGGTCACCACGGCGGTGGGCGCGGTGTCGGCCAGGTCGTGACGGCGTCGGCGGGCGAGGGTGTGCCGGTCGGGATGGACGCCGCGGAAGCCTTCGACCATGGCGGTGGTGGCGCCGATCAGCAGTACGTCGGCGAGGTCGCTGCCGAGTCGCAGCACCTTGCGGTCGGGCGGTGTGGACAGGGGCCTGGCCAGACCGCCGACCTCCACGGCCCCGTCGGCGCTGGCGACGAAGTTGACGGCCAGCCAGCGCGGGCGGAGCGGGTAGGTGTAGAGGCGTTCCAGGTCGTCGTCGTCGAGGGGCCGGGCGTCTTCGGTGGGCCAGATCTGGTGCATCAGGCGATCCAGGTTCCGGTGCGGGCGGGGGGACGGCTGCCGTTGATGCCCGCGGCCATCTCGACGGTCTGCCGGGTGGGCCGGACCTGGTGGGCCCGGAAGACGGCGGCGCCGTCCCGGGCCGCGACGGCCGTGGCCGCCAGGGTGCCGGTCAGCCGGTCGTGCAGTTCCACATCCAGCATCTCGCCCACGAACGTCTTGTTGGACAGGGCCATCAGGACCGGCCAGCCGGACCGGGTGAACTCCCGGACGTTGCGGAGCAGGAGGAGGTGGTCGGGGGTGTTCTTGCCGTAGCCGGTGGCATCGATGAGGATGCCGCCCCGGGGCACGCCGGCGGCCTCGGCGCGTTCCGCGAGGCCGACGACGGAGGTGCGGACGGCGGCCACCACGTCGTCGTAGCCGGGGCGGAAGGGTTCGGCGCGGGGGGTCCGGCCGCCGGTGTGCGTGCACACGTAGCCGGCACCGTGGTCGGCGGCCACCTCGATCAGTTTCGGGTCGGCGGCGGCCCATGCGTCGTTGAGGAGGTCCGCGCCGGCCCGGCAGGCCGCGTCGCCCACTTCGTGGCGCCAGGTGTCGATGCTGATCAGGAGGTCCGGGTAGCGGTCGCGGGCCCATTCGACGAGCGGGACGACACGGGCGGCTTCTTCTTCGGCGGTGACTTCCTCTCCCGGACTGGCCGCCACTCCGCCGAGGTCGATCATGTCGGCTCCCTCGGCGACGGCCCTGGCGATGGCGTTTTGGGCCGCTTCGGCGGCGAAGGTGGCTCCCTGGTCGTAGAAGGAGTCCGGTGTGCGATTGACGATCGCCATCACCAGGGGCCGGTCGCTGACGATGCGGCGGCCGCGGAACTCGAGGTCGACTGCTGTGGCGTTCATGCGGTCATGGCTCCTGTCGTCGCTCGGGCGGGGCTCACCGCCGGTCGGCCGCGCCGGCGGTGGTGAGGGTGTTCAGGTCCGCCTCGGCGAGTTGCCGGGCGGAGACCCTGGCCCGGGTGCCGACCAGGTCCGTGAGTGCGTCGCCGTGGTCCCAGAGGTTGACGTTGAGGGCGGCGGTGACCCGTCCGTCGCGCAGCCAGAAGGCGAGGAACTCGCGGGAGTCGGGATCGCCGCGCAGGACCAGTTCGTCATGGGCCGGGTCGGCCAGGCCGCGGTACTCGCAGCCGAGGTCGTACTGGTCGGAGAAGAAGTACGGGTCGGCGCCGTACGCGTCGTGGCCGCCGAGGAGGTTGCCGGCCACGTGGGTGCCCTGGTCCTTGGCGTTGGACCAGTGCTCGACGCGTACGCGTCCCTCGTGACGCGGGTGGTCGTGGGCGGCGACGTCCCCGGCCGCGTAGACGTCGGGGGCCGAGGTGCGCAGTGCGGCGTCGACGGCGATTCCGCCCGCCGCGAGGTCCAGGCCCGCCGCTTCGGCGAGTTCGGTGCGGGGCACGGCACCGGCTCCGACGACCACCACGTCGGCGGGCAGTTCGCCGCCGTCCTCCAGCAGCACCGCCCGGCCGTCGGCGCGGGTGCCCCTCGCCCTGACGCCCAGACGCAGGGTGACGCCGTGGTCGGCGTGCAGATCGCGGAAGACCGACCCGACGCGGTCGCCGAGGACGTTGCGCAGCGGCAGCGGAACGGGGTCGACCATGGTCACGTCGGCACCGTGGGCGCGGGCCGCGGAGGCCACCTCGCAGCCGATCCAGCCGGCGCCGACGATCACCACCCGGGCACCGTCGGTCAGCTTCTCCCTCAGGGCCAGGGCGTTGTCGAGGGTGCGCAGCATGTGCACGCCGGGGCCGTCGAAGCCCGGCAGGGTGCGCGGGCGGGAGCCGGTGGCCAGCAGCAGCCGGTCGTATCCGTGTTCCACTCCGTCGGCGTCGACGATCACGTGGTCGGCCGGGCGCAGGGCGGTGACGGTGGTGTCGCGGCGCAGTGCGATGCCGTGCTCGCCGTAGTAGCCCGCTCCCCGGACCCAGTCCGGTTCGTCCCGCTCGCCGAGCAGGACGCCCTTGGAGAGCGGGGGCAGTTCGTAGGGGTCGTGGCTTTCCTGCCCGAACAGGGTGACGTCTCCGTCGAACCCCTGTTCACGCAGGGCCGCCGCGGCCGACGCGCCGGCCAGTCCGGCGCCGACGATCAGGATCCGCCGGGGCGGGTGCTGCGCTGTGGTCATGGCTGCCTCCGGGACAGTGTGAGGGTGCGTGGCCGGTGCCTTGCTACCGCTGGACGCCGGTGAGCGCGAGGAATTCGTGCCGGGACGCCGGGTCGTCGCGCAGGGTTCCGAGCATGGTGGAGGTGACGGTCTTCGATCCGGTGGCCTGGACTCCGCGCAGGGTCATGCAGGTGTGTTCGGCTTCGACGACCACCCCGACTCCCCGGGGCCGGAGCTGTTCGGCGAGCCAGTCCGCGGTCTGCTTGGTCAGCCGTTCCTGCACCTGGGGCCGGCAGGCGAAGTGCTCCACGACCCGGGCCAGCTTCGACAGTCCGAGGATGCGGGTACCCGGCAGGTAGCCGACGTGCGCCTTTCCCACGAAGGGCAGCATGTGGTGCTGGCAGACCGAACGCACGGGGATGTCGCGGGCGAGGACGAGTTCGTCGTAGCCCTCGTCGTTGGGGAACGTGGTCATCCGAAAGGGGCGGGCGGTGAGCAGTTCGGCGTAGCCGCGGGCCATCCGGCCCGGAGTGTCCCGCGTCCCCTCGCTGTCCACCATGATGCCGAGCGCCGCCAGGAATTCCCGCGCCGCACGCTCGGCGGCTTCCAGGTCGGGTCCGGTGACGTCCTCGATCACCTGCAGTGGGACTGTGGCAGTCATCCCTCGTCCTCCTCGTGAGCGGGTCGGCCCGGAGGCCGGCGGGAGCCCGGGCCGGGACCCGAGCGGTGGCCGGCCGACCCGGGCGGGCCGGCCGGCGGGTGTTCAGCGCGTGCGGACTCCGCCGCCGGGGCGCCCGAACCACGCCGGGTCGTGGGCGGCCGCGAGCCGTGCCAGGGCGAGCGCGCCGACGAGCAGGCCGAAGTCGCGGAGCGCGACGTCGTAGAACCCGGAGTAGGTCAGCAGGTTGACGATGATGCCGGTGAGCCAGAGCGCGACGACGTAGGCGGCGTACCGGGGCTTGAGGGCCACGGCGACGCCGGCGACGATCTCGATCGCTCCCACGACGTACATCGCGGTCTGCGCGGAGAACGGCAGCACGTCGACGATCCACGGGGCGAGGTAGGACGGCCAGTCGGTGAGGGCGTTGACGAATTTGTCGATGCCCATCCAGATCGGCAGCACGGCGTACCCGACGCGCAGCAGCCAGTACGCGCCGTAGGCGGGTTCGTCCACGGCGCGCCGCCATCCCGATTCGAGGGAGTGCGTGCGCGCGGGGACATGAGCGGGAGCAGCCATGACGGCCTCCGTCTATCAACAAGGTTTGTTGTTTTTACAGGCTGGCCACGTCGCCGAACGTTTGTCAAATCTCATTGGTGTTACATTGACAGTGTGGGTACGAACGAGGACCGTGACAGGGACGCCATCAGCGACCTGAGCAGCCTGGACGACCCGGTGCGGCGTCGGCTGTACGACTACGTGCGGACCTGCGACGAACCCGTGGGCCGGGAGGAGGCCGCGCGGGCGGCCGGGATCAGCCGCACCCTCGCGGCCTACCACCTGGACCGACTGGCCGACGCCGGCCTGCTGACGACCAGCTACGCGCGCGCCGCCGGACGTGGCGGTCCGGGCGCGGGTCGTCCGGCCAAGCGCTACGCACGCACCGACGAAGAGCTGTCGGTCAGCGTGCCGCCCCGCGACTACGGCCTACTGGCGGGGGTACTGGCCGAGGCCGTCGCGGCCGACGACTCCGGGACGGTGCGCGAGGCGGTGGCCGCGGCCGCGCACGCGGCGGGCCGGTCGGCCGGAGGCGAGGACCTCACGACGGCGCTGCGCGGCTGCGGCTACGAGCCGGCGACGACCGACGAGGGAGGCGTCGACCTGCGCAACTGCCCCTTCCACCGGCTCGCCCAGGAGCACACCGAACTGGTGTGCTGGCTGAATCTGCACCTGGTGCGGGGCCTGCTCGAAGCGGGCGGGCAACCGCCCGGACGGGCCGTGCTGGCACCCCGCCCCGGCCACTGCTGCGTGGTCGTCGACCCACCCGGACGGACCGCCTGAACCACCGGCGGACGCGGGCGGGCCGGTCGGAGCGGGTCCCGCGGCTCCGTTTCCTTTCCTTTCACACCCCTGCGGGCGGCTGCTCCTCGCTGCTGCCGGTCCGACGGAGCCGGTCGGTGCGCCGGGTGAGGGTGTCGATGCGGTCGGCCAGTTCCCGGTGGTGCGCACGGAGGTGCTCGCGGGCACCGGACAGCGGCTCGATGAGGCCGGCGGCGTCGTCCCGGCCCAGGGCCTGGACGAGCGGAGTACGAGCGTCGGCCGGCAGACCCGTGAGGGCGGTGACCTGGCCGGCGAGCTGACGCAGGTCCGCGGCGTTGCCCCGGGCCCAGGTGGTGACGGCGCGGTCGGCGGCGCGGCGGTCGCGGGTGGCCTGGACGCGCTCTTCGCCGGTGCTGCCGGGGGCACCGGGCCGCAGGCGCAGGTAACGGCGTTCGGCGGCCTGGCGGCTGGCGACACCGAGCGGGCCGGCGAGCTCCGCCCAGCTGGCCCCCGCCTCGCGGGCGGTTTCGATCAGTCCCGTCTCCCACCCGGCGAGCTGGTCACGCATCTCGCGCAGGAGCAGCAGGGCGGCGAGCGCCTGGTCCGAGCTGACCTCGCCGCGGGACTGCTTGCCGTCCCGCGGCGCCTGGGCACTGTGGACCGCCTCCTCGATCGCCGCCAGCGCCGCCTTCGCGGCGAGGAAGGACACGGGCTGGGCTGCGGGTTCCCGCGGGTCTGCGGCCATGGTCACCTCCCGACTCGATGCCGTCCACGCGGTGTCGTCCAGTGGATGACATCAATTGTTGTCATCGTTCCGATGACATGGTACAAGAAGAAGCAAGACCCAGCGCATGAGCGGATCTACTCGACCGGAGGTGTTTCACCATGCTGATGCGCACCGACCCGTTCCGTGAGCTCGACCGGCTCACCCAGCAGTTGTTCCCCACCGCGTCCGGCACCTGGTCCCGTCCCTCGGCGATGCCCATGGACGCCTACCGCGAGGGCGACGTGTACGTGATCGCCCTCGACATCCCCGGAGTCGACCGGGACGCGATCGACATCGACGTCGAGCGCAACATGCTGACCGTCCGGGCCGAGCGTCGTCCCGTCGCCGGCGGCGACGAGGCGCAGATGGAACTCTCGGAACGCTCCTTCGGCGTGTTCTCCCGCCAGCTGATGCTCGCGGACACGCTCGACACCGAGCGGATCAGCGCCGACTACGACGCGGGCGTGCTCACCCTGCGCGTCCCGATCGCCGAGCGGGCCAAGCCGCGCAAGATCTCGATCGGTGCCGGCCCGGACCACAAGGAGATCTCCGGCTGAGGCGGGAGCCGCGCTCCCGGCGGCGGAGGACGGGGTGTCCCCCGCCCCCGCCCTCCGCCCGCCCGTCGGCACCGACCGCCCGGGGAAGGAGGACTGCGATGACCATGCGGTGGGACGTGTTCCTCGATCAGGTACAGGAACGCGGCGAGTATCCGACCCGCGCAGAGGCCGACCGTGCGGCACGCACCGTACTGGCCCTCCTGGGCGCCCACCTGGTGGGCGATGTACGGGCCGAACTGGCCGCGAGGCTCCCGGAGAGCTTCGCCCTGATCCTCCTCAATCCGCTGCAGGCCACCGAGCCGCTGTCCGCCGACCGCTTCGTGCGGGCCACGGCGGCGTGGATCGAGGGAGCCACCGAACAGACCGCCACCTGGGACGTCGGGGCCGTGCTCAGCGTGGCCGCCGACGCGGCCGGCGAAGAGCTGACCCGCCGCGTGCTGTTCCAGCTCCCGCCCGGGTACGACCTGCTCTTCGGGCGGCCCCAGGACGTCGCCGTCCCGAGCGCGGGCCGCGCCTCCCGGGGCTGAGACCCGCTCCCACGACAACCGACCGACCGGCCATACCCCACGACGCCGTACCACCAGCCCACGACACAGAAAGGCGCCCCTCACCGATGCAGTCCCAGACGGCTCCGACGACGATCGATTCCGAGCCGGCCATGTCCTACGCGCAGATGCTGGAGCAGGTCCGTTACCACGGCGCCTACCCCACCAGGGAGCGTGCCGAGGAGGTCGTGGCCGCCGTCCTGGCCGCCCTCGGCCGTCGCGTCACCGGCGAGGAGCGGGTCGAGCTGGCCGCCCGTCTCCCCCGCGAAGCGGCCCGGATCTTCGCCGCGCAGATCCCGGAGACCGGACCGATGACCGGCTGGGCCTTCGTCAGGGACCTCGCCACCCGCACCGGCGGCACCCTCGCCACCACACGGTGGGACGTCGGCTCGGTCCTGGGCGTCGTCGCACGCCTCGCCGGGCCCGCCCTGCTCGACCGCGTCCTCGCCCAGCTGCCTCCCGGCTACGCGATCCTCTTCGGCCGCGCGGAACTGACCCAGGCCGCCTGAACCCCCGGGGGCGGCACGGGAGTCGCCGCCCCCCGGAGCCGGGGCCGCCCGGTCCGGCCCAGGGCAGCGGCGCCCCGCCCCGTCGCGTTCGGCAGTGCGTCGGCCGAGCGGTTGCGGCGCGGTCGGCGACCGTGGGCCCCGACCGGCCGGCCCGAAAAGTCCGGGGCACGGTCAGGAGGAGGCGTCGAACGGGTTGGCGGCCATTCTGCCGGGGAGTCCCGAACTCACCGCGCCGGCGGCGGAGCTTTCGGGCTTGCGCGCCGCCTGGTCCCGGAAGCACGCCAGGAAGACCCCGGCGAAATCCAGCCTGGGGTGGCGCTCCAGCACCTCGTCGCGGAAGCGGGACGGGTAGGCGTCCGCCTCCCTGCCCACGACATCGGTCGCGGCGGCCCGGGCCAGCAGGTGCCCCTCGGGGTCCACGGAGACGTCCACCTGCGGCCACATGTGCCGGACGATCACGCCGTACAGGCGTTCACGGCGCTCGGCCGGCCAGCCGGCACCGGCGGCGAAGACCCTGGCGACGTGCCCGCCCGCCTCCTCGAACGCGAGGGTGTGGCTGTCGAAGGCCGGCACCAGCCCGATGTCGTGGAACAGCGCGGCGACGTAGAGGAGTTCCGGATCGAAGGGGACGCCGTCCGTCGTGCCGCGGGCCGCCGCCCACAGGTGGACGCGCAGCGAGTGATTGAGCAGTGCCGGGGACAGGTGGGCGGTCGCCACGTCCAGCGCGGCGGCCGCCGTCGCACCGTCGGGCGGGGAGAGGGCTTCGAGCAGGACGCCCTTCACCGCGAGCCTGCCGGTGCCGGGCCGGGCGGCACGACGCGGATGATCGTCCTGCCGCGTTTGCCGCCGCCGGGCGCGAACGCCTCGGGCGCTTCGGCGAGCGGGCGCACCTCCCCGACGGACGGCTTGAGCCGCCCGTCCCGCACCCGCTGCATCAGGGCGGTGAGCCCGGCCCGGTCGGGTTCTACGACGAAGAAGACCGCGCGGCCGTTCGCCGGCCGGACCTCGGGCGGCTGGGCAATGGTGACGAGGGTGCCGCCGGCCCGGACGAGGGCGGCCGAGCGGGCGAGGATCTCGCCGCCGATGACGTCGAAGACGACGTCGGCCTCGCCCGCGTCCTCCAGCCGCTCCGACTCGAGGTCCAGGAAGACGTCGGCGCCGAGACCGAGTGCGGTGTCCCGGTCCGCGGACCGACCGGTGGCGATCACCCGCGCGCCCACCTCCCGGGCGAGCTGGACCGCGATCGACCCGACGCTCCCCGCGGCGCCGTGGATCACGACCGTCTGTCCCGCGGTGAGCCGCCCGTGTTCCAGGAGGCCCTGCCAGGCGGTCAGCCCCGAGATGGGCAGCGCGGCGGCCACGGTGTGGTCGACGTCGGCCGGGAGGGGGGCGAGGTTGCGGGCCTCCACGGCGGTGTACTCCGCCAGCGATCCGTCGCGCGTCCAGTCGGCCATGCCGAACACCCGCTGGCCGACGGTGAGGCCGGTGGTGCCGTAGCCGAGTTCCTCGACCACCCCCGACAGCTCGTGTCCGGGGACGCTCGGCGTCCGGTCGCGACCGGCCCGGTCCGTCCAGGTACCGGGCCAGTCGAGCTCTCCGCGGGTGAAGCCGGCGGCGTGCACCCGCACCACGACGTCGTTCTCGGCGGCATGGGGGTGGGGGAGTTCCGCCAGGGTGAGCCCGCCGGAACCCGCGTCGCGATCGTGGACGGTGATGGCCTGCATGAGAGGTCCTCGCAAGAAGTGGTGGTCGTGCACTCACACGTCCCCCCGGCGGCCCGGTGGGCACGCCACGTGTCGTGATCTCGACCGTATGCCCCAGTCGCTCCGCCCGTGTGGGCCACTTCGGTGGCGCCGGAACGAGCCATTTCCCCCACCGGGCCGGGAGGCTTCTCCGGCCTCGCCACCCCGCACGCCGACCGCCTCGCCGCCACGAAATCCGGCGTACCGGTGCGGATCAACCGGTCGGCGCAGCACCGAATCGATTCGCCGGGTGAACGGCGCCTTCTTCGGCCGCATCGGCGTCCCCGAACTGTGAGTCTGGGCCACGCACCGACCACGGATCGACCGGCCGCGGCAACCCGACCCGGCGATCCCCCACCGTTTGGAGTCCTTCGTGCCTCTTCGTCGTATCGTGACCAGCGCCCTCGCCTCCCTCTCCCTGGCGCTCGCCTCGGTCGGCGCGCTCACCCTGAGCGCCGGCCCGGCCGCGGCGAACCCCTGCGGCTTCTACGAGACCGCTTCCGACGCCTACTACAACCACTGCACCTCGGACGGCTCGCACATCGTCATCGAGATCGACGACTGGGGGCCCAACAGCGAGCGGTGCGTGGTGCCCGGCGTGACCTGGATCGGCGCCGCCTCCGACATCGACGGCGCCTGGTACACCGGCCGGACCTGCTGAGCCGAACCGCGGGCACGGCCAGAACCTGAACGGCTCGGCTCTCCGGGGAGGGCCGAGCCGGATTGACCGATTGCGAGGGCCTTCCGGCGGGCAGAGAAGCCACAGTAATGTCATGGACACGACCCCTCTCCCCCACAAGGAGGTCGAGCATGCACGTGCGCACACTGGCCGGGCACCTTGCCGCGGCCGCGCTGATGTCGTTGCCGCTGTTGAGCGGCGAAGCCGTGGCCGTCGACCCGCCGGGCGACACCCCGGGCACTCCGGCCGCAGCCCGGGTTCTCACCTACGACGCCGGTGGCTCCGCCGAGTTCAGGTCCGCGGTCGACCGGGGCGCGGAGATCTGGAACGAGAGCGTCGAGGGTGCACAGCTGCGTCCGGTCCAGGCCGGCCAGCGGGCCGACATCCGCGTCGTGGCCGACGACGGCTGGCCCCGCGCCCTCCCCACGTCCCTGGGCAAGGGCACCGTCTGGATCGGGCGTCAGGCCGTGAACGAGGGCTACGACACGGTGCGCATCTCGTCGCACGAACTGGGTCACATCCTGGGGCTGCCGGACCGCAAGCCCGGGCCGTGCTCCAGCCTGATGTCGGGGTCGAGTGCGGGCGTCCCGTGCACGAACCCGTACCCGAACGCGGCGGAGAAGGCGGAGGTCGAGGACAACTTCGCCGGTGCGGCCGGCTCGCCGTCACCCGTGCCGGGAGCGGCTCGGGCCCTCTTCGTGGACTGACCGGCACACGAGCACCGGAGTGCGCCGTGCGGGGAAGCCGTGAAGGGTTCCGGCACACGTCCGAGGGCTCGATCGGGCAGAGGAAGACTGGAAGCACTCGCTCGGCGCCCCGAACAGGCGGGGCGCCGCACCGCGTTGGGAGGCCATCACCCATGTTCACTCTGGTACGGAGAAAGGTGCGGACGGCGGCGCTCGCGCTCTCGACCGCCGCGACCCTCCTCGTCGGCGCCACCGCCGCGAGCGGCGCGCCGGCGGACCCCGCCGCCCCCGTCAAGCAGGGGCCGACCTCGGTGGCCTACGTCGAGGTGAACAACAACAGCATGCTCAACGTCGGCAAGTACACACTGGCGAACGGGGGCGGCAACGTCTTCGACGTCGCCGTGATCTTCGCGGCGAACATCAACTACGACACCGGCACGGACAAGGCGTACCTGTACTTCAACGACAACGTGCGACGCGTCCTCGACAACGTTGCCACGCAGATACGGCCGTTGCAGCAAAAGGGCATCAAGGTCCTCCTCTCGGTGCTCGGCAACCACCAGGGCGCCGGATTCGCCAACTTCCCGTCCCAGCAGGCCGCTTCGGCGTTCGCGAAGCAACTCTCGGATGCCGTGGCGGAGTACGGCCTCGACGGCGTCGACTTCGACGACGAATACGCCGAGTACGGCACCAACGGCACCGCGCAGCCCAACGACAGTTCGTTCGTGCACCTGGTGACGGCCCTGCGCGCGAACATGCCGGACAAGATCATCAGCCTGTACAACATCGGTCCGGCCGCCGCACGCCTGTCCTACGGCGGCGTCGACATCTCCTCCGACTTCGACTACGCCTGGAACCCGTACTACGGCACCTGGCAGGTCCCCGGCATCGCGCTGCCCAAGTCGCGGCTGTCACCGGCGGCGGTGGAGATCGGCCGGACCTCCCGCGGTACGGCGGCCGACCTCGCCCGTCGCACGGTCGACGAGGGGTACGGCGTCTATCTGACGTACAACCTCGACGGCAGCGATCGCAGCGCCGACGTCTCCGCGTTCACCAGGGAGCTGTACGGCAGCGACGCCGTCTACACGCCGTAGGCGGGCACGGCTCCCCGTCGGCCGGCCCGGGTGTTCTCCGCCGAAAAGGGTTGGACGCCCGGGGCCCGCGACGGTAGCTTGCGGTGGACCGTGACGCCGCCCGAGGAGGTGAGACCCGTGATCGCTGTATCGACGTGGGTGCTCCCCCTTTCCGTCATGGCCGGCGGCTGACGCAGGTGTCGCCGGGAGCGCCTCCCACCCAAGGCACTCCCGAAAGGCAACACCCATGGACTCTGGGCACTTCACCCCCGGGCCGTCGTCCGGCGACGCGGACGGGCACGACTTCGACGTGATCGTCGCCGGCTGCGGGCCGACCGGCGCGGCGCTGGCCGCCGAGCTGCGGCTGCACGACGTACGGGTACTCGTTCTGGAGAAGGAGACCGAGCCCGCGTCGTTCGTCCGCATCGTCGGTCTGCACATGCGCAGTATCGAGCTGATGGCCATGCGCGGGCTGCTGGACCGCCTGCTGCGGCACGGACGACGGCGCCCGGTCGGCGGCCTCTTCGCCGCCATCCCCGCGCCCGCGCCGGAGGGCCTGGACGCGGAGTACCCGTATCTGCTGGGCATCCCGCAGCCCGTCGTCGTCCGGCTCCTCGAGGAACACGCGGTCGCCCTCGGTGCGCGGGTCCGGCACGGGGACGCGCTCACCGGTTTCGAGCAGGACGACGAGGGGGTGACCGTGAAGCTGGCCGACGGGGAGCGGCTGCGTACGCGCTACCTCGTCGGCTGCGACGGCGGGCGCAGCACGGTGCGCAAACGGCTGGGCGTCGGCTTCCCCGGCGAGCCCTCGCGCAACGAGACGCTGATGGGCGAGATGCGGGTGGGTGCGGCGCCGGAGGAGATCGCCGCCGGGGTGGCCGCCGTGCGCGAGACCCAGCGGCGGTTCTGGCTGCGGCCCTTCGGTGCGGGGATCTACAGCGTCGTGGTTCCCGCCGCGGGAGTCGGCGATCGCGCCCAGGCACCCACCATCGAGGACTTCAGACAACAGTTGCGCGTCGTCGCCGGAACGGATTTCGGTGTGCATTCCCCACGCTGGTTGTCCCGCTTCGGGGACGCCACCCGGCTGGCGGAGCGCTATCGGGTCGGGCGGGTGCTGCTCGCCGGCGACGCCGCGCACATCCATCCGCCCACCGGCGGACAGGGCCTCAACCTCGGCGTGCAGGACGCGTTCAACCTCGGCTGGAAACTGGCCGCACAGATCCGGGGCTGGGCGCCGGACACCCTGCTGGACACCTACGAGGCCGAACGCCGACCCGTCGCCGGGGACGTGCTGGACAACACCCGGGCCCAGACGGAACTGATGTCCACGGAACCGGGACCGCAGGCCGTGCGCAGGCTCCTGACCGAACTGATGGGCATCGACGAGGTGAACCGCCGTCTCGTCGAGAAGATCACCGCGATCGGCATCCGCTACGACTTCGGTACGGGCCCCGACCTGCTCGGCCGGCGCCTGCGGGACATCGACGTGGCACAGGGCCGTCTCTACGGTCTGCTGCACCGCGGACGGGGTCTGCTGCTGGACCGTACCGGACGCCTCGCCGTGAACGGCTGGTCGGACCGGGTCGATCACCTCGCGGACCCCACGGCCGCGCTGGACGTTCCGTGCGTCCTGGTGCGCCCCGACGGCCACGTCGCCTGGGTCGGCGACGATCAGCGGGACCTGGAGGAGCATCTCTCCCGCTGGTTCGGCCGTCCCGTCGGCTGACGCACCGGGGAGCGCGGGAAGCCGCCGCTCACCCGGGCGGCTGGACCCGGTCGAAGAGGGCGAGGGCTGCGGCCGGGTCCGGGCTCACGAGGCGTTCCAGACCGGCCGTCGTGAAGCTCGCCCACCTGGCGGCCCGGGTCCACATCCGCTCCTCGAAGACCCGGACGGTGTCGTCCGGGTCCCCGGTGCCGGCGGCGAGGGACTCGGCGAGTTCGGCGCCTTCCAGCAGCGCGAGGTTGGCCCCCGCCCCCAGCGGCGGCATCAGATGGGCCGCGTCGCCCAGGAGCGTCACGCCGGGGACATGGGCCCAGGTGTGCGCCACGGGCAGGGCGTAGAGCGGGCGGTGGACGAATTCGGTGCCGTGCCGGAGGAGGTCGAGGAGGGGAGCGGCCCAGCCGTCGAACAGGTCCAGCAGACGCGACCGCACGGCCCCGGCGTCGGCCGTGTCCCGCTTCGTGTGCCGGTCGAGCGGCGCGCGGAACTGGGCGTACACCTTGACGTGGCCTCCGCTGCCGCGCTGGGCGACGAGCGCTCGGTTCACGCCGTACGCGGCCACGGAACCGTCGCCGATCAGCCGGGCCAGGTCGGGGTGGCGGGTGTCGATGTCGTCCAGCGAGGTCTCGACCGCGGTGACGCCGGTGTAGTGCGGCGTCACCGCCGAGACCGCCAGGCGGGTTCGGGACCGGGCGCCGTCCGCGCCCACCACGAGGTCGAACGTCTCCTCCCGTCCGTCCGCGAAGTGGACCCGCACGCCGTCCCGGCCCCCCGGGACCACCTTCGTCACGTGCCCGCCCCAGCGGACGTCGACGGGGCCGAGCAGCAGGTCCCGGAGCTGCCCGCGGTCGATCTCGGGATTGGCCCGGTCGTCCGGACCCGGCCGCCAGTCGCGCAGAACGGTGCCGTCGGTGTCCAGGATGCGCATGGCCTGGCCCTCGGGTCGGGACAGCGCCCGGAATTCCGCCAGCACCCCCGCCTTGTCCAACGCGAGCTGCCCCAGCCCTTCGTGCAGGTCCAGAGTGCCGCCCGGGGGCCGCGCGTCGGGGCCGGATTCGCGTTCGAGGACGGTGACGGGGCAGTCGTGGCGGTGCAGGACGCGGGCGAAGGCCAGTCCGGCGGGGCCGCCGCCGATCACGGCGATACGGTGTCTCATGTCGATACACTGTATTTTCGCCGTACGCCGCCACGCAACCGTTCGGTGCGGTCAGTACGGTGTGATCATGACTGTGTGGGACCGGCCCGAGCCGCCGAATCGCCCCGTTCCGCTCGACCGGGAGCGGATCGTCGCCGCCGCCGTCGCGCTCGCCGACGAGGGCGGCCTGGCCGCGGTCTCCCTGCGCAAGGTCGCCGCCCGGCTGGACGCCGGTCCGATGCGGCTGTACGGGTACATCTCCACCAAGGACGAGCTGTTCGACCTCATGGTGGACGCGGTGTACGCCGAGATCCTGCCCGGGGAACGAGCCGGTGACTGGCGGGAGGCGCTGCGCTCCCTCGCCCACGGCACCCGGCGCGCCGCCCTCCGGCACGAGTGGCTGGCCGACCTGCTCGGCGGCCGCCCGGCCCTCGGTCCGAACGGCCTGGCCGTGTCCGAGGCGACGCTGGCGGCCCTCGACGGCCTCACCGACGTCGACACCGTCATGCGCGCCGTGGAGACGGTCAGCGCCTACTTCACCGGCGCGATCAGGCGCGAGATCACGGATCTGCGGGCCGAGCGCGCCACGGGCCTGTCCAAGAGCGAGTGGCAGCGCGCCCGCGGCCCGCACGTGACGCGCATGCTGGCCACGGGCCGCTTCCCGGCGCTGGCCAGGGCCGTGCACGACGGCACGCACGTGGACGCCGAGGAGTCCTTCGCGACCGGCCTGGAGTGGGTCCTCGACGCCGTGGCGGCGAAACTCGGCTGACGTCCACGCGCAGGGGTCGTTTTCGGTGCCCCGCCGCTCTCCTCTGGGTACGGAACCGGGCAACAACGCCTCGACGAGAGACTGGACATGACTGGACACCAACCCGCTCATCAACCACCTCAACGCGTCGGCGTCGTCGCCGAGTCCCTGCCCGGGGAGACCCGCGTCGCCGCGACGCCCTCGACGGTGCGCCTGCTGCTCGGCCTCGGTTACGAGGTCGTCGTCGAGTCGGGGGCCGGCACCGCCTCCGGCTTCGGTGACGAGGCCTATGCCGAGGCGGGGGCGAGGGTCGGCGAGGCCTGGACCGCGGACGTCGTACTGAAGGTCAACGCACCCACCGACGAGGAGATCTCGGCGCTGCGTGCCGGGACGACGCTGGTGGCGCTCATCGCTCCGGCGCAGCGGCCCGAGCTGCTGGAGGCGCTCGCCGCACGTGCCGTCACCGTGCTCGCCCTCGACGCGGTGCCGCGGATCTCGCGGGCGCAGTCGATGGACGTGCTCAGCTCCATGGCGAACATCGCCGGGTACCGGGCGGTCATCGAGGCCGCGCACGTCTTCGGACGCTTCTTCACCGGGCAGGTCACCGCGGCGGGCAAGGTGCCGCCGGCGAAGGTCCTCGTGGCGGGGGCCGGTGTCGCGGGGCTGGCCGCCATCGGGGCCGCGTCCAGTCTGGGCGCGATCGTGCGCGCCACCGACCCCCGTCCCGAGGTCGCCGACCAGGTGCGGTCGCTGGGCGGTGAGTATCTCGCGGTGAACGTGACCCAGGAGGAGAGCACCGACGGCTACGCCCGGGCGACGTCGGCCGACTACGACCGGGCCGCGGCCGAGCTGTACCACGAGCAGGCCCGCGATGTGGACGTGGTGGTCACCACCGCGCTGATACCCGGCCGGCCCGCCCCGCGACTGCTGACGGCCGCCGACGTGGCGGCGATGAAGCCCGGCAGTGTCGTCGTCGACATGGCCGCCGCCCAGGGGGGCAACGTCGAGGGGACGGTCGCGGGCCGGAGCGTGGTGACCGACAACGGCGTCACCCTCATCGGCTACACGGACCTGGCGTCCCGGCTGCCCGCCCAGGCGTCGCAGCTGTTCGGCACCAATCTGGTCAACCTGCTCAGGCTGCTCACCCCCGGCGGGGACGGCCGGCTCGTCGTCGACTTCGACGACGTGGTGCAGCGGGCGGTGACCGTGGTCCGCGCGGGCGCGGTCACCTGGCCGCCCCCGCCGGTCTCCGTGTCGGCGGCCCCGCCCGCCACCGCCCCGGCGGCGGCCACCGCCGCCCCGGTGGGCGCGAAGCCGTCCCGCCTCACCCCGGCGGGGCGTTTCTCTCTGATCGGCCTCGGCATGCTCGCGACCTTCCTGATGGTCGCCTTCGCCCCGGCCCAGCTGGCGGAGAACTTCACGGTGTTCGCGCTGGCGGTGGTCATCGGCTACTACGTCATCGGCAAGGTGCACCACTCCCTGCACACGCCTCTGATGTCGGTGACCAACGCCATCTCGGGGATCGTGGTGATCGGCGCCCTGCTGCAGATCGGGCACGAGAGCGCGCTCGTCACCGTGCTGTCCTTCGTGGCGATCCTGCTGACGAGCGTCAACATCTTCGGTGGCTTCGCGGTCACCCGCCGCATGCTGTCCATGTTCTCGAGAGGCGAGTCCCGATGACGTCCATGACCGCCTCCCGCGCCGCCGACCTGGTCGCGGCCCTGCTGTTCGTCCTCAGCCTCGCCGGTCTGTCGCAGCACCGGACCTCGCGCGCCGGCGTCGTCTACGGCATCGCGGGGATGGCCCTCGCGCTGGTGGCGACCGTCGTCGTCTCGGCGCAGAGCGTCTCCGCCGGGCCGGTCGCGCTGATCCTGCTCGCCACGGTGATCGGGGCCGCGCTGGGCCTGTGGCGGGAGCGGCGCGTGGAGATGACCCAGATGCCCGAGCTGATCGCGGTGCTGCACAGTTTCGTCGGTCTCGCGGCCGTCCTGGTCGGCTGGAACAGCTATCTGGAGGTCGAGGCCCACGGCTCGCGGGGCCGGATCGCCGCCGATCTGGTCGGCATCCACCACGCGGAGGTGTTCATCGGCGTCTTCATCGGCGCGGTCACCTTCACCGGCTCCGTGGTCGCGTATCTGAAGCTGTCCGCGCGGATCAGGTCCCGGCCCCTGATGCTGCCCGGCAAGAACGCCCTCAACCTGGGGGCGCTGGCCGCGTTCGTGGTGCTGACGGTCTGGTTCACCGTCAGTCCGAACCTCCCGCTGATGGTGGCGGTCACGGTTCTGGCGCTCGCCCTGGGCTGGCACCTGGTGGCCTCGATCGGCGGCGGCGACATGCCCGTCGTCGTGTCGATGCTCAACAGCTACTCCGGCTGGGCCGCGGCGGCGGCCGGGTTCCTGCTCGACAACAACCTGCTCATCGTCACCGGCGCCCTGGTCGGATCCTCCGGTGCGTATCTGAGCTACATCATGTGCCAGGCGATGAACCGCTCCTTCCTCTCCGTCATCGCGGGCGGATTCAGCATCGAGGCCCCGGCCGGCGGGGACGAGGATCAGGGCGAGCACCGTGAGATCCGGGCTCACGAGGCGGCCGAGCTGCTCGCGCGGGCCCGGTCCGTGGTGATCACCCCCGGCTACGGCATGGCGGTGGCGCAGGCCCAGCATCCGGTCGCGGAGCTGACGCGGCGGCTGCGCGAGCGCGGGATCGAGGTGCGCTTCGGCGTCCACCCGGTCGCCGGGCGGCTGCCGGGGCACATGAACGTGCTGCTGGCCGAGGCGAAGGTGCCGTACGACATCGTGCTGGAGATGGACGAGATCAACGACGACTTCGCCCACACGTCCGTCGTGCTCGTGATCGGGGCGAACGACACGGTCAACCCCTCGGCCACCGAGGATCCCGCCAGTCCGATCGCGGGCATGCCCGTGCTGCGGGTCTGGGAGGCGGAGCAGGTCGTCGTCTTCAAACGCTCGATGGCCTCCGGCTACGCGGGGGTGCAGAACCCGCTGTTCTTCCGGGAGAACAGCGGCATGCTCTTCGGCGACGCCAAGCAGAGCGTCGAGGACATCCTGCGGGCGCTCGGCCCCGAGACCGGAGCGGGCCCGGCGGCCCCGGCGCAGGGGGTCACGGCCGGACGGTGACCGGGCCGTTCAGGACCGGCCCGCCGCCTCCACGGCCCGGTCCTGAACGCCCGCCGGCCGAGGCCGCCGCCCCCGGGCTCCGTCAGGACCCGTCCAGCCACTGGGCCAGGACGGCGGCCTCACTGTGGTCCACGTCCTTGGTGGCCGTCAGCAGGGTGACCTTGTCGTGTGCCGCCATGTCGCGCAGACGCCGCAGCGGAGCCTCGTGATCGGGGTCCTCCAGTTCGGCGAGGTAGCGGCGCCGGAACTCGTCGTAGCGCTGGGGATCGTGGTGGTACCAGCGGCGCAGGTCGGTCGAGGGGGCGACGTCGCGCAGCCACTCGTCCAGATCGGCCTTCTCCTTGCTCACGCCGCGCGGCCACAGGCGGTCGACGAGCACTCGCTTGCCGTCCTGCGGCGTGGCTTCCTCGTAGATTCTCCGGTATCCGACGCGTGCGGTCATGGCCCACCCTTCCGTGGAGACCCGGCCAGTCTTCCCTCGCGCGCGGGGGCGCGCTTCCCGTTCCGGTGAACCGCCGCGGCGGGCCCAAACACGGAGCCGGCGGTGGCGGCGTCTCAGCCCCGGGCGGGCGGCCAGTCGGCCAGCCCCTCCCCGCCGGGGGGCCGCGCGACGGCCTGCTCCACGGAGTCGTGGAACGAGTAGACCGCCCTCAGGCCGCCGAGGGCGAAGACCTGCAGGAGCCGCCGGTCGGAACAGGCGATCAGCAGCGACCCGTGATGGCTGCGGATGCGCTTGGTCACGGCCACGATCATCCCCAGCCCCATGGAGTCGATGAAGGGGGTGTCGCACAGGTCGAGCACGAAGTGCCGGTGCCCTTCGGCGAGGCGCCGGCCCACCTCGTCCCGGACCAGGGGCGCGAAGGCGATGTCCAGCTCGTCGTCGGCCTTGACGACCGTCCAGCCGTTCGCCACCCGGCAACCGACCCGCACGTCCCGCCCCGCGACGCCCTGATCACTCACTTCTCGCTCCCCTGAACCGCTGCCCTATTTGCCCGTCTCATCCAGGAAACGCGGTACGGCCCCGGTGCCACAAGAGCCCGGTTTTCAGATGGTGAGCGAGAGACCCCGGGACACCCGTTCCGCGGTGCCGAGCAGCGTCGCCACCGCCTCTTCGAGGTGGGCCGTGCGGTTGACGTCCACGGAGATGCCGAGCGAACCGATCGTGTCGCCGCGGCGGACGGGGACCGCGACGCACGCGGTGCCCAGCCGGTACTCCTCGATGTCGGTCACCGCCGGGCCTCGCGGGGCGGCGTCGAGACGGCGCAGCAGCTCGGCGCGGTAGGTGATGGTGCGCGGGGTGAGATCGTTCAGTGTGTGACGGGAGAGGTAGTCGGCGCGGGCGTCGGCGTCCAGCTCGCGCAGCACGCTCTTGCCGAGCGCGGTGGCGTGTCCCGCGTCCTCGAAGCCGACCCACAGGTCGACACGGGGCGCCTTCGGCCCGTCCACGATCTCCGCGACCCGGATCTCGCCCTCCTCGTAGAGGGTCAGGTAGGCCGCGGCCGACAGGCCGTCCCGAAGTTCCGTAAGCGTGGGCCGGACCCTGCTGAGCGCCGTCTGGTCGCGGCTCCCGGCGTGCAGTGCGCCCAGCTTCTCCCCCAGGACGAAGGTGCCGTCGTCGAGTTTGCGCACGTAGCCGTCGTGCACCATGGTGCGCAGCAGGTGGTAGGTGGTGCCCAGGGCCAGCCCCGTCTCGCGCGCCAGCTGCTTGGCCGGTACGCCGCTCCCGTGGGCGCCCACGGCTTCCATCAGCCGAAAGGCTCGCTGCACCGAGGCGATGAGCGTGGGGCCCTCCTGACCGCTCATCCCTCCACCCTGCCCCCGGCCGGAACGGTCCGGCAAGGCGGGAACCGGGGGCAATGAGTACGGCCTGAGTATCCGCGCTCATGTCCCGGCACGTGGCGGGGGCCACACTCCCAGGCATGACGAACCTTCCGCCCCCGGCCGAGGAGCTGCGGCTCCTGGACGCCGAGCTGCGGCAACTCGATATGCGCCGTGCCGTCCTGCTGCGGCGCCGTGAGTGGCTGGTCCACACGCTGCGGGCCGCCGCCCGGCAGCCCGCCCCGGGTGCCGGGACCGCGCCGGGGGGCGGGCCGCCGCGGGCCGGCGGGGGTGCCGTCGCCCGCCGGCCGGAGGCCTCGGCACCCGGTGTGCAGAACGTCCTGCTGGTGCTCGGCGGTGTGCTGCTGACGATCGCGGCGGTCGCGTTCACCCTCGTCAGCTGGGGCCACCTGGGGATCGCGGGACGCGCGCTGGTGCTCGGCGCGCTCACCGTCGCGGCGCTGGGCGGGCCCGTGGTGCTGCTGCGGCGCGGGCTGCGGTCGACCGCCGAGGCCGTGGCCGCGCTGGGGACGGCCCTGACCGTGCTGGACGCCTACGCGCTGCACGAGGTGGCGTTCGCCGGCACGGACGGTTTCGGGTACGCGGCGGGCGCGTCCGCCGTCCTGGCCGGGGTGTGGACCGCGTACGCCGTGCTTGCGGGCGCGTCGGCGCCCACCGGCGCCCGGGGGACGGCGCAGGGTGCCTCGGCGGGCGAGGGCACGCGCCTCGGGCTCCGGCACCCCCTTCCGCTCGCCGTGGCGACCGCCCATCTTCCCCTGCTGCTCTGGGCGATCGCCGCCGGCGCGGGCCCGCACACGGTGACGGCCGTGCTGCTGGTGACCGCCGCGGGTGGTACCGCTGTCGCCCTGCGGGCCGTCCGGGTGTCGGTGCGGGTCGTCGCCGTGGTCGGCGCACTGGGCATGGGCCTCGTCGGCGTCCTGTCGGCCGGATGGCTCTGCTGGAGCGCGTCCGACCCGGGTACGGCCGCTCGGGCGGCGGCGCTCCTGGCCGGGGCGGCGGCGGTCGCGCTGCTCGCCGGCCGGTTCGTCCCCGACGCCGATGTCGCCGTGGGTGCCGCTCTGGCCGCGGGCCTGTGCCTGGTCTCGGGGGCCGGCGGGGTGCTGTGGGTCGCGGTGCCCGGTGAGTGGACCGTGCCGGGGTGTCTGGCCTGCGGCGTCGCACTGCTGGCGGTGAACCGGACCGCACTGCCCCGGCCGCTGCGCCGGGGGCTGGTACGTGCTTCGGCGGTCGTGCAGTGCTTCGCGGTGCTGTGGTCGGTTCCCCTGGTCGCCGGTACCGTCCTCGGTCCCTCGGCCCAGGCCGCGCGGCCGTGGTCCGGCGTGCCGGGGGACGTCCGGGACGCCGTGTTCACGCACGTGCCCTGGCCTCCGTACGCGGCCACCGTGCCGCTGGTCCTGGCCGCCGTGGCCGCGGTGCTGCTGCTCGCCGGACGGAACACGACGCGGCGCCCGGCCGCCACGGCGGCGGCACTCGTCCTCGGCTGGGCGGCGGCCCTCGTTCTTCCGCCGGTGCTGCAACTGACGTACACGGCCGGCCTGGTGGCGCAGGGGGCCGTGGTCGTGGCGGCGCTGGGCTTCGCGGAGTGGGCCGACCGCACCGAGCCGCGGCCGTCGCCCGTGACGCTCACGGCCCGCCTGCTGGCGCTCGTCACCTCGGTCGACCTCGCCCTCCTCTCGCTGGCCTCCGAGCCCGCGACGATCGGTGTCCTCGCGTCGCTGACGGCCGTGTTCGCTGCCGTGTGCCGCCGCCCGGGGCCGGCTTCGCTCGCCGCGCTCGTCCATGCCACGGCGCTGGCCTGCGCGATCGGCGCGTCCGCGGGCTGGCGGCCGCCTCAGACGGCGCTGCTGGTTCTCGTCGTCCCCGCCGTCGCGGCGCTGGTCGCGGCGCGGACGAGCGGCTCGCGCGCGACCGTGCCGGTCGAGGCGGCGGGCGCGGCTGCCGGGCTGCTCGCGCTCGCACTCGCCGTGACCGATCCGCCGATGCTGGCCCTGGTGCTCTCCCTCGGCGGTGTCCTCGTGGCGGGCACCGCGCTGCGTCCGGAGCGGCGGCCGGCCGGCTGGGCGGCTGCCGCGCTGTTCCTGCTGGCCGCCTGGGTGCGCCTGACGGCCTGGGACGTCACCACGCCGGAGGCCTACACCCTCCCGGTGACCGGGCCCGCGCTGGTCGTCGGCTATCTGCGCCGGCGCCGCGACCCGGCGGTCTCCTCGTGGACGGTGTACGGGGCCGGGCTGGCCGTCACCCTGCTGCCGAGTCTGCTCGCCGCCTGGGACGACCGGCACTGGCTGCGACCCCTGCTGCTGGGTGTCGCCGCGCTCGTGGTGACCCTGGTGGGCGCCCGGCACCGTCTCCAGGCGCCGCTGGTTCTCGGCACGGGTGTGCTCGCGCTGGTCACGCTGCACGAACTGGCCCCGTACATCACCCAGGTCGTCGGCGCGCTCCCCCGCTGGGTGCCTCCGGCCCTCGCCGGTGTGGTGCTGCTCGTGCTGGGGGCCACCTACGAGCAACGGCTGCGGGACGCGCGGCGGCTGCGGGACGCGCTGGGACGGCTGAGTTGAGCCTGTCACGTGCACAAACGTGGGGCCCGGTGTCGAACCGGTGCAGCTTTGCGGCCGGGGTCGTGGAAGCCGGACGGGGCCGCACATCTTGCCGCGGGCCGCTGATCGCCTTCGTGATAACACGAGGTGATCGATTCGAAAGGCCTACGACTCATGGGTATCTTCAGCCGACGCCAGACCGCCACCGCGGAGCCGGCAACGGCCGCCGGCCAGGACCGGCCCGCCGCACGGTCCGCGACGGGGACGGCCACGCTCGATCCGGCGCTGCGCGCGCTGACCGGGCACTGGACCATCGACCGCCCGCACAGCCGGATCGGCTTCTCCGTGCGGCACGCCATGGTCACCACGGTCCGCGGGGCCTTCACCGACTACGACAGCACGCTGTACTTCGACGGAGCCCGCCCCTCCGAGTCGCGGGCCGAGATCGTCATCCGCGTCGCCGGCGTCGACACCGGTGTGGAGCAACGGGACGCCCACCTCGTCGGCAAGGACTTCTTCGACGTTCGCCGCTACCCCGAGATGACCTTCCGCAGCACCTCGACCACCCACGAGGGGGCGGAGAGCTTCCGCATGACGGGGGAGCTCACCATCCGGGACACCACCCGGCCCGTCGAGCTGCAACTGGACTACCTCGGTTCGGTCGTGGACCCGTTCGGCTACGAACGGGCCGGCTTCGACGGGACCACCACCATCGACCGCAGGGACTGGGGTCTGGTCTACAACCAGCGGCTCGAGGCGGGCGGCAGCATGGTGAGCGAGAAGGTCCGCCTGCAGTTCGACATCTCCGCGATCCGCGCCTCCTGATCCCGGCCCCGCCGCTCAGCGCGAGCCGGGCGGCGGGGGCTGGTCCGCCACGGCGGCGGTGAAGCGCGCCGCGAGCGCGGCGGCCGCGGCCCGCAGTTCGTCTCCGCCGTCGATACGGAAGGCGAAGGGCATCCCGGCGAGCCAGTCCTGCACGTACATGTCCGGGTTGCGGGTGCTGCCGACGAGGAGGCAGCCGTCGTCCAGGGGTTCGAGCCGTCCCATGGGCGGGCGGATCCAGGGGGCGACCTCGGCCGGCGGGGCGTCGAACACCACCCGGGTGGTGAACTGCCATCCGCTGCCCAGGTTCTCCTCCAGGACCGCCACCGGGTCGAAGGCCGCGGGCGGCTCGAACCCCTGGGCGGTGGGCCGGACCTGGCCGATCCGGTCGACCCGGTAGGTGCGCATCGCGTCGGCGCGGTGGGAGTGGCACAGCAGGTACCAGCGCCCGTGGCGCACGACGAGGGACCAGGGGTCCGCCTCCTCCTCCCACGCGTTGCCGGCCTCGCTGCGGTAGGCGAGCAGTACGCGGCGCCGGTGCGCGACGGCCTCGACGAGGGCACTGGTGACGGCCGGATCCGGATGGGCCGCGTTCGGGTCGGGAGCGGCGGACGCGTACTCCCGCAGCAGTGCCGCCTGCCGGCCGACGCTCTCCGGCAGCGCCTTGACGACCTTGCCCAGGGCGGCGCCGACGAGATCGTCCGCGTCGGCCACGGCCGGTCGGCCGCTCAGCGCCGCCATCACCAGGCCCAGGGCCTCGGCCTGGGTGAAGTGCACGGGCGGCAGTCTCGTCCCGCGTCCCAGCCGGTAGCCGCCGTGCGGTCCGCGGGCCGACTCCACCGGGATGCCCGCCTCTCTGAGGATCCCGACGTACCGCCGCGCCGCGCGCTCCGTCACGCCCAGCCGCACGGCGAGTTCGTCGGCCGTCGTGGCGGGGCGGGTCCGGAGGATCTCCAGGGCGCGGAGCGCTCGCGCGGTGGGGCTGACGTCGTTCGGCACGGGCACAGGCTAATCCGCACCTCTGACACGCGTGAGGGGCGCGGGAGACGAACCGGCAGTGGATCGTCCGGATCTCCTCCTACGGTGAAGCCAAGCAGAGGAAGGGAACCGATCATGGACATCCTGCTCATCGGCGGCCTGTGGCTGGACGCGACCGTGTGGACTCGCGTCGCGTCCACACTGGAGTCCCTCGGCCACCGCCCGGTGCCGCTCACCCTCCCGGGACAGGGCGACGGGGCGGCGACCGCGACGCTCGACGACCAGGTGGCGGCGGTGCTGGCCGCGGTGGACGCGGCGCCCGGCAAGCCCATGGTGGTGGGGCATTCCGCGGCCTGCGCACTGGCCTGGCTGGCCGCCGACCGGCGACCGGAGCGGCTGGCCAGGGTCGCGCTCATCGGCGGCGTCCCGACCCCCGACGGGCAGCCGTACGCCGACTTCTTCGAGGTCAGGGACGGTGTCATGCCGTTTCCGGGCTGGGAGCCCTTCCAGGGACCGGATGCCGCGGACCTCGACGAGGCGGCGAGGCGCGAGATGGCGGCGGCCGCGGTCCTGGTGCCCGAGGGCGTGGCCCGGGGTGTGGTGCGGCTGACCGACGAGCGCCGGTTCGACGTGCCGGTCCTGCTCGTGTGCCCCGAGTTCACGCCCGCGCAGGCGCGCAAGTGGATCGACGCGGGCGAGGTTCCGGAGCTCGCCCGGGCCGGGCACGTCGACTTCGCGGACATCGACTCGGGCCACTGGCCCATGATCACCCGGCCTGTCGAGCTGGCCGGGATTCTGGCCGCGGCGGCGCAGGGGGCCTGACCCCGGAGGACCGAGTACGTGCGGAGTCCCGCCGGCACGGTCGGCACCGCCGTCGCCGGCCGGCGGTGACTCAGTGGAGGCAGAGGCAGAACGGGTGGCCGGCCGGGTCGGCGTAGACGCGCCAGTTGGCGTCCGGGCGGATCTGGTCCGTCCGCTCCAGGACCGTCGCGCCGAGTGCGAGCGCCCGCTTCTCCTCGCCTTCGAGGTCGTCGACGTCGAAGTCGAGGTGGAGCTGCTGGGGCCGGTCCTGTCCGGGCCACTGGGGCGCCCGGTAGCCGTCCACCCGCTGGCAGGCCAGCGGTGTCCCCTCGAACCCGTGCACCTCGACCCACCCGGCGTCGTCCGGGTCGGCGACCACCCGCCCGCCGAGCAGCTCCGCGTAGAACTCCGCGAGCCGTACCGGATCGGCGCAGTCCAGCGCGACCGCCTGCAGCTTTCGAATCACGTCCGCCACTCCTCGCTCTTCGGGCGCCTGGGTCGCGCCCGCACGTGACGTCCTACCCGGCGCGAGGGCGGGCATGCCCGGCCGGAACCCGATCGGATCCCTCCCTCCTCCTGTGCACATGGCGATGCACGCACCGCGTGCATAATGGGTGCAAGGCCAGTCGAACGGCTGGGGGAAGGGACGCACGTCGTGAGTGACTCACTGGATCACGCAGTACTGGACGCAGCCGTCGACAACGTCCGGCTCGCCGGAATGCCGGGCCTGTTCGCCGAGGTGCGGGACGGCGACCGGGTCTGGCGGGGCGCCGCCGGGGTCGCCGACACCGCCACCGGCCGCCCGGTCGGCCCCGACATGCGCCACCGGGTCGGCAGCATCACCAAGACCTTCACGGCCGCCGCGGTCCTGCGGCAGGTGGAGCAGGGACGGATCGGTCTCGACACGCCGATCGGCCGGTATCTGCCGGGGGTGCTTCCCCGGCGGCGCGGCGACGCCGTGACGGTCCGCATGCTGCTGAACCACACCAGCGGTCTCGCCGAGTACCTCCCCCACGCCTACCCGTCCCTCAAGGCGTTCCCCGCGCTCGCGGACACCGGGCCCCAGAGCCTGGACGACCACCGGTTCACCCGGTTCGAGCCCGCCGAACTGATCGAACTGGGCGTCGCCGCACCCGCCGTCGGCGCCCCGGGCGGCACGCCGGGCGTGTACTCCAACACCAACTACCTGCTGCTGGGCCTGCTTCTGGAACGGGTGACCGGCACCACCGCCGAGCGGTGCATCACCCGCGACGTCATCGAGCGCGCCGGGCTGCCGGACACCGAGCTGCCCGCCGGGCCGTACGTGGACGGGCCGCACTCGCGCCTGTACGAGGCCTGGTTCGGCATGATCGACCCGCCGCGCGACTACAGCGTCTACGACATGTCGTGGGTGGGGCCGTCGGCCTCGCTGATATCCACCGTCTCGGACCTGAACCGCTTCTTCGGCATGCTGCTGGCCGGTGAGATCGTGAGCCCGTGGTCGCTCGCGGAGATGCGGCGCACCGTGCCGGTCGTCTCGCAGGAGGGACGGACGATCGAGTACGGCCTCGGTCTGCACCCGGTCCCGGCGCCCGGCCCGGTCACCTTCTGGGGTCACGGCGGTACGGCCTGGGGCGCCGGGACGCTGGCCGCGATCAGCGCCGACGGCAGGCGCCGGATGGCCGTCGCGGTGAACCTCCAGAGGTGGAACGCGCTCGACGCATCGGGCCGGCCGCGGCCCCATCCCATCGACGACGCGCTCGCGGAGCTCCACCGCGTGGCGATGTACGGCTGACCGGGCCCCTCGGCCTCGCGGAGGTCGCGCGGATCGGCGGGCCGGTGTGTCAGCCGGTGTGGAGGACGCGGAAGCGGCCGGGTTCCGCCGGGTCGCGGTCGACGACCTGGACCGGAGCATCGAGCCACTGCCACACGGTGGCGCCCGGCGCGCGGGAGAAGCGGATCCGTCCCCGGGTGCCCTCGGCCGAGACCTGGGCCCAGGTTTCGGCGGTCAGGGGCCGGCCGACGCCGTGCGAGCGCAGCACGCCCGCGAGGACCGCCACCGTGTCGTAGCCCTCGAAGGCGACGAAGGAGGGCGCTTCGGCCAGCCGCTCGCGAAGGGCCGCCCCGACGCGCGCGCCGAGGGGGCCGAGTCGCTCGGGAAGGTAGCGCAGGAACGGGATCGCGGCGCCGTCCCCGGCCAGCGCCGCCGCCCATGAGGCGAACTCCGGTTGCCCGGCCGGTGCACCGATCAGGGTGCCGGCCAGGCGCCGGTCGCGGCGGACGGACCGGACGATCGACACGGCCGGTTCGGGGATGCCGACCAGGAGCAGCAGGGCGCTCGCGTCCTGCTCGGCGAGCGCGTCGCACACCGGCGCGGGGTCCGGCTCGGGCAGGTCGAGGGCGACGAGGGTGCCGCCTCGCGCGGCGAGGTGGTCCCGCAGAATGCGGGCACCGGACGTCCAGTAGAGACTCGGCTGGGCCACCACGGCGATACGGCGGTGGCCCGCGGCGAGGAGGAAGTCCGCGTAGATCCGCCAGCCGCGGGACTGTGCCGTGGGCAGGCGTGCGACCCACGGCGTCCGCCGCTCGGTGAGCGCGTCGAGCACGGCCGACGAGCACAGGAACGGCAGACCGAGGGCATCGGCCCGGGACGCGGCCGCACGGGCGACGACGCTGTGGTACTCCCCCGCGAGGGCGGCCACGCCCAGGCGGGCCAGTTCGTCCACGGCCGCCGCGGCCCGGTCCGGATCGGCCGCCGTGTCCCGGACCACCAGTTCGAGCGGTCTGCCCGCGACGCCACCGGCGTCGTTGACGTCGCGTACGGCCAGTTCCATTCCGGCGAGCAGGTGGCGGCCCGCTTCGTGCCACCCGGGCCGGGTCAGCGGCGCCAGGGCGCCGATCCGGACGTGCGCGTCGCTGTCGTCCCGCCCTCGGGGGCGCACCTGGGTGACCATGCCGGACATTGCATCCGCCGCAGACGCGGGCGGGCAACCGATTATGCGGTCGCTCGGGGCCCGGCGGCCCAAAGCTTCGGCCAAGTGGCTTGCGTGATGGGTGAGTTGTGGCAGTATCCGCTGCCATGTCGCTGCTTGGCACGTCCTCGTCCGACGCGTGGCCGCTCAGGGCCGGCCGTCGTCCGTTCGTGGTGCTGCTCGCGCTGATCCTGACGGTTGGCACCCTGGTGAGCGACGCCGTCGCGGCGGCCGGGCCGACCGGCTCCGGGGCGGCGTCGACACCCGACCGCGCCCGCTACGACGTGGCCCTCCGGTCCGACGCCGACGGCGGTCACTGGACGGGGCGGCAGCGGGTGTCGTTCCGCAACGCCTCCGACCGGCCGCTGCGCGAGGTGTACCTGCGCCTGTGGGGCAACGGGGAGGACGGGTGCGGCACGCCCGGCGGGCCCGGCGCGCCGGGCGTCTCCTCCCCGGTCGTCGTGTCGGGCGTACGAGGCGGCACGGCGGACCCGCTCACGGTGAACTGCACGGCCTTGCGCATCGCCCTGCCGAAGCCCCTGGCGCACGGGAAGCGGGCGTCCGTCGCCTTCGACGTCTCGATCACGGTGCCCGACCGCAACGCCCGCTTCGGCCGCGAGGGCGCCGTCCGTTTCCTCGGCAACGCCCTGCCGGTGCTCGCCGTGCACGACGAGCGGGGCTGGCATCTCGACCCGTACGTGGCCGTCGGCGAGAGCTTCTACGCGCTCACCGGTGACTTCCGGGTCCGGCTCGACCACCCGTCGGGCCTGAAGGTACCGGCGACGGGCCGCACCTGGACCCGCCCGGGCGGTCCGGGCCGTACGGTGACCCTCAGCGTCGCGGAGCGGGTGCGCGACTTCGCGTGGGCCGCGGGTCCCTTCCGCACGGCGACGCAGACCTCCCACGGGGGTGTGCGGGTGAGGGCGTACTGGGCGCCCGGCACCTCGGCGGCGGGCGTGCGCCTCAGCCGCGAGGAGGCCGTCGCCGCGATCGACCGGTTCGGCCGGGAGTTCGGGCGCTATCCCTACGGCGAGGTCGATCTCGTGATGACCAGTGGGTTCGGCGGCGGCATGGAGTATCCCGGCCTCGTGCTGCTCGGCACCACCGAGGAGGGCGGCGCCGTCGTCCACGAACTGGCGCACCAGTGGTGGTACGGCATCGTCGGCAACGACGAGTACGCCTCGCCGTGGCTGGACGAGAGCTTCGCCCAGTACGCCAACTTCCGCTTCTACGGCCTGGAGACGGACGACTGCTGGTCGGACGTCTACTGGCCCGACGACGGCACGGAACTGACCGCCTCCATGGGCTACTGGTCGCAGCACCGCGGCGAGTACCACCTCGTCTACACGGCGGGGCCCTGCGCCCTGTTCGACCTGGAACGCACCCTGGGCCCCGGGGCCATGGCGCGGCTTCTGAAGGGTTATGCGCGGGACCACTGGTTCGGGGTCTCCACCACCGAGGACTTCAAGCGGGCCGCCCAGTCCATGACGGACGGGGATCTCGGCCCCTTCTGGGAGAGCCACCACATCGGGTGACGCGGGTTCAGGTCACGTCCAGGTCGCTGTAGAGCATGTCGTGGTCCGAGTGCGCGGTGCGGACCACCCGGTGCCGGAGCGGGGCGATGCCGCGCAGGAAGACGTAGTCGAACTTGCTGCGCCAGTCCGTGGTGGGCTCGCAGTTGCCGGCGGCCGCGGGGCGGCACCGCGGGTCGGTGTCCGTGGCCAGCGCCCACATGGGGTCGAGTTCGGCGGCGTCCGGCACGGCGTTGAAGTCGCCGAGGACCACGGCGCGGTCGTGCCGGGCGACTTCCCGGGCCAGCACGCTCACCTGGTCCCTGCGGAACGCCTCCTGGCGCCGCTGGGCGAGGTGCGTGTCGAAGACCCGGACGGACCGGCCGCCCACCTCGGTGGTGACCGCGAGATATCCCCGGTCCTCGGAGCCGCCGTCGGGGTATTCGACGTTGACCCGGTCGGTGATCGGTGCCGCCGAGAGGATGGCCTGGCCGAAGCCGCCCGGGTTCCACGGTGCTCCCCCGCAGCGGCTCCAGTTGTCCAGGACCGATCCGTACGCGACGTGGTAGACGAGCCCGTGGTAGACCTCCAGGTAGTCCCGGATCCGGTCGACGTCGCGGGCGCACGCTTCCTGCATGCCGATGACCTGGGGCGCGTAGGCGGCTATCTCCGCCGCCCGGTCGAGGTTGCTCGCGTCGCAGGGGTTGCACAGGTTCCACGTCATGACCCGGTTCGGCACGACGTCCTTGACGGCTTCGACGGACCGGCCGGAGGGTTCGCCACCGGGGCCACTGGGGCCCACCAGCGCCACGCAGGCCAGCGCCACGGCGCATATGAGCAATCGCGAGCCGCCCTTGTTGAGCACCGCCGCCTCCTGGGTGTGGACACATGGCAACCGACGTTCCCACGGACGAGGTTATGGCACGAGGACGCGGGCCCCGGCGCCGCGGTGCGGGCGTCCGCACCGGTCGGGCACGCCCTATGCTCGCCGCCATGGATACCGAGGCGGTGCGGTCGTTCGTCCGCGCGGCCGAGCTGGGTCAGCTGCGGCACGCGGCCGACGAGCTCGGCGTGACGCAGCAGGCGGTCTCGAAGCGGATCGCGGCCCTCGAACGCGCACTCGACGTCCGGCTGTTCACCCGCACCGCCCGGGGGGTCGAGCTGACCCTCGACGGCCAGGCCTTCCTGTCGCACGCCCGGAACATCGTCGCGGACGTCGACCGCGCCGTCGCCGCGATCCGGCGGGGCTCGCGGGCCCTGCGCATCGACGTTCTGGGCCTGCGGAGCGCGCAGGCCGTCGTCCTGCACGACTACTGGCGCTCACACCCCGAGACCGAGCTCGACGTGGTGACGCTCAAGGTCGACGATCCGCGTCTCGCGGTGGCCGCCGTGCAGGCGGGCGACGTGGACGCCTCCTTCCGCTCGGTGACCGACCCGGCCACCCTGCCGCGCGAGGTGCGGATGATCCACGCCTTCCACTCCCCGCTGGAACTCGTCGTCGGTCCGAGGCACCCGCTCGCCCCCGCACGCGCCGTGACTCCGGCCCGGCTGCGCGGGCACCGGATCTGGGTGCCCGGCATCGCGCCGGGCAGCGAATGGGCGGACTTCTACGATCAGCTCACCGCGGCGTTCGACCTCCGCGTGGACGCCACCGGCCCGAACTTCGGCAACGAGGTGCTCCTCGACATCCTCGCCGACTCCGACGACGTGGCCACCCTCGTGGGCTCGCGCGACCGGTACGTCTGGCCGGCCGGCCACGACCTGCGCCGCATCCCGATCGTGCGTCCGACGCTCGCCTACCCGCTCTCGCTCCTCCTCCCCCGGGAGAATCCGCACCCGGGGCTCCGGGCCGTCGTCGGCCACTTCGCGACCCTGGCCCCACTGCCCGAGGACACCTGGCTCCCCTCCTGGGCGACGGGCCCCCGGGGCGACGCCGACCGCGACACCGCACACGCCTCGCGGCGCTGACGGCACCCGCGGAGCGGGGGTGGCCGCCCGCGTCGGGCGTCCTGAACGTCGACGGACCGTCCGCCCCCCGGACGGACACGTACCGACTCGGCCCCGTCACCACCGGGCCCCCGGCCCGCGCGCCAGGGGCCCGGTGCGCCCGAGGCCTACTGGTCGAGGATCGCCTCGACGATGCGCAGCAACCGCTCCCCCGCCCGGTCGATGCTTCCGTTCTGCGTGCTGACCTGCGCGCCTTCGAGTACGAAGGTGATCTGGGCGGCGACCTGCTCGGGGTCGGGCAGCCCGGCCTCGGTGCACATGCCGACCAGTCTGCGCGTCTGGCGCGCCTTGTGCTCCTCGATCACCCGCCGCGCGGGGTGGGAGCGGTCGGGCAGTTCGGCCAGCGAGTTGACGAAGGGGCAGCCCCGGTACGAGAGCGTCGGCAGGCCCTCCGCGATGAAGCGGGCCAGGCCGAGGATCTGCTCCCGGGGCCGGCCGGGGTGTTCGGCCTCGACCCGGTCGAAGGCCGCCTGGTACTCGGCGGCCAGGATCCGCAGCCACTCGGCGACCAGTGCGTCCTTGGTCTCGAAGTGCCGGTAGATCGCCATCTTGGTGGTCTCGGCCTTCTCGGCGACGGCCTGGACGCCGACGCGCTGGATCCCCTCTCGCTGGAACAGCTCTTCGGCCGCGTCGAGGATGCGCTCACGCGGCGGCAGCTTCGCCACTCTGCCCGGTCTGGCGGCGGTCGATGTCATCCCTGCTCCGTGACGTGCGCTCGATGGGGCCCTTCCCCTCCTGTTACGGTACCAGTCCGTCCCACACGATACCGCTCGGTATCGAGTGGTACTCATGAGTATCGTTCGGCGTCTTCCGAGGAGTGACAGTGAGGGTTTCCGAGTACGTGCGCCACGACGCGGTGGGGCTCGCGGAGCTGATGGCCAAGGGCGAGGTGTCCCCCGCCGAGGTGGAGGCGGCCGCCCGCGAGGCGGTGCGGACGGTCGACCCGGCGCTCACAGCCGTCGTGGAGACCTGGCCGGCCGACGACCGGCCCGCCCCCGGCAGCACGCCGCTGGCCGGAGTGCCGTTCCTGATCAAGGACTTCGGAATCTCCATGGCGGGCCGGCGCACCGAGATGGGCAGCCGTCTGGCGGCCGGGCACGTCGCCCGCTCCGACTCCTTCCTGATGCGGCGCTTGCGCCGGGCCGGCCTGGTGACCCTCGGGCGTACCGCGACACCGGAGCTGGCCTACAGCATCACCACGGAACCGGTGCTGTACGGCCCGACCCGCAACCCGTGGGACCCCGGCCGCGGCGCCGGCGGGTCCAGCGGCGGCGCGGGTGCGGCCGTCGCGGCCGGGGCGGTTCCCCTCGCCCACGCCACCGACGCGGCGGGCTCGCTGCGCATCCCCGCCGCGTACAACGGCCTCTTCGGGCTGAAGCCGACCCGCGGCCGGGTCTCCATGGGGCCCGCCCTCGACGAGGGGTTCAACGGGCTGGCCGTCCAGGGCTGCGTCAGCCGGACCGTACGGGACAGCGCGGCGCTGCTCGACCTGATACGCGGCCCGGAACCGGGTGACCCCTACTTCGCCGAGCAGCCGCCCGTCCCCTACTCGCAGGAAGTCACCCGCGCTCCGGGCCCGCTGCGGATCGGGGTCCTCCCGCAGGCCTGGGGCGGACGCCGGACCACCGCCCCGGTGGCCGACGCGCTGGAACGTACGGTGCGGCTGCTCGAATCCCTCGGCCACCGGACCGAGGAGGTCACGGTCGGCCTCGGTGCCGGCTGGGAGGAGTTCGTGCTGGCCAACGCCCGCCTGTCGACGGCGAATCTCGCGGCCTCGGTCGACGGTCTGGCCGCCGCGTTCGGCCGGCCCGTCGACTCCTCGACCCTAGAGCCGTCGACACTGGCCGCCCACCGCTACGGACAGCGGGTCAGCGGGCCCCAGTTCGTCGACGCCCTCGCCCTGCGCAACCGCGTCGCCCGCGCTCTGGCCGGGTTCTTCGGCACCCACGACCTGCTGCTCACCCCCACCCTGCCGGAGCTGCCGCCGCCGCTGGGCGCCTACGGCGAGGGGGCGGAGGCCCTCGACGGCCTCGGCTGGATCGACCGGCTCAACGACCGCTCACCGTTCACCATGGCGTTCAACGTGGCCGGCACTCCGGCCATGTCCGTGCCGTTGACGGCCGACACCGGGACGGGACTCCCGATCGGCATGCAGTTCGCCGCCGGTTTCGGGCGCGAGGATCTCCTCTTCCGCCTCGCCGGACAGCTCGAACGGGCACAGCCGTGGTCGGGCCGGACCCCCGCCGTGTGGGCGGGGAGCCGTCGGGCAACCGATGCGCGGTGAGGGCCGAGGTCTTACGAGGGGCCGTCGGAGGGGCGTTCCCGGCCGGACTTCGTCGCCTCCTGCGGCGGCAGGAACACCAACCGGTCGGCGACCGCGTCGAGATGGCGCGGGGGGAGGTCCATGGTGACGGACAGGTCGTCGGCCGAGGCGAAGCCGCCGACGACCGCCCGTGTGCGCACGATCTGCGCGGCCCGTTCGTCCGACAGGGTGAGGTGCCGGGCGAGGACGTCGGCCGGCACGTTGTTGACGTCGACGAGACCGCCGTCGGGGAACGCCCGGTCGGGCAGGTCGGCGCGGCCGATGCGCAGTTCGAGCGCCTGGCGCGGGTCGGTGGCGGCGATGCCGCGTGCGGTGTGCCGCGCCGCCTGCTCGTCGCGGTGCGCGGCGAGCAGGGCACGCTGCCGGTGCTGCAGGGGGCGGATCAGCTCCGCGTCGGGGCTCTTCCACACCCGGGACCGGATCCCGAACGCGTGGCCGGTCCCGACGAGGATGTTGAAGAACATGGCGACGCCGAAGACGGTCTCGTTCGTGGCGGACACGTCCGGGTCGAAGACGAGGAACAGCGCGGTCGCCACGCCGTAGGGCACGGTGGCCAGTGCCTGCGCCCCGCTCTTCGTGCGCACCGTCGCGTGGATCATCAGGGGCAGCGTCCCGACGCCGAGGGTCAGGACGGGGATCAGTGCCCACAACGAGGTGAGCAGCGTCCGGGCAAGGTGCTCCCGCCTGCTGAAGGGACCGAAGTCGGCCATGGTGCTCCCCCGTGTCGGTCGGCGCGCTGTTCCTACCAGGGTAGGGACGGCCGGACGGGATGCCGCGGTTGCGGATATCCGGGTGCTCGCAGGGGCCGGAGGCGTTATGTTCGTGACATGAACGTCATCGGCACACGCACCTCCGCGACCGCGCGAGCGACCAGCTCGCCGGTTGCCGCCGCCTGACCTTCCTTTTTCCACCGGCGACCGGAAACGGCCCGTCGGTGGTTCACGTGGCGCCCGATCGCCTTCGCCCCGGTGCGAGGACCACACCACGCTGTTCTCCGGTGCCCCTCCCGCCTCGAAGCGAAGGAGTCACCTCATGGACACCGAGCACGTCGTCCGGACGTTCGTCGAGTACTACGAGGAGCACGGTCATCGCCGGATCACCGGCTCGACACTGCTGCCCGAACCCGGCGACCCCGTGCTGTTCACCAGCGCCGGCATGCATCCGCTCACCCCGTACCTGGAGGGCCGCCCCCATCCGCTGGGCCGGCGGCTGGTCAACGTGCAGCGCTGTCTGCGCACCACCGACCTGGACGCGGTCGGCGACAGCAGCCATCTGACGGTGTTCCAGATGCTCGGCACCTGGTCGCTGGGCGACTACGAGGGCCCTCAGAGCCTCGACTGGGCCCACCGGCTGCTCACCGAGGGCCTGGGCGTCGACCCGGGCCTGCTGCACGCCACCGTGTACGGGGGCGGCGAGCAGGTCGGGCCGGACACCGAGTCCCTGCGGCTGTGGCAGGAGCGCGGCGTTCCCGTGGAGCTGACGGAGGAGGACAACTGGTGGTCCAACGGGCCGGTGGGTCCGTGCGGACCCGACTCGGAGATCTTCCTGTGGAGCGGTGACACCCCGCCCCGGTCCACGCCCACGGGCGACGACCGCTGGGTGGAGGTCTGGAACCACGTGATGATGCGTCACCGCCGGCTCGACGACGGCCGTCTCGTGCCGCTTCCGCAGCGCAACGTCGACACCGGCCTGGGTCTGGAGCGCCTGGCCTCGCTGCTCCAGGGCAGGTCGTCGGTGTTCGAGTGCGACGTCTTCGAGCCGTGGCGTCGGCTGCTGCCGTCCCTGTGGCCGCTGGACGAACCGTCGTTTCGCGTGGTCTGCGACCATCTGCGGTCGTCGGCCGTGGTCGTCGGCGACGGGGTGCGTCCGGCCAACACCGGCCAGGGATACGTGCTGCGCCGCCTGGTGCGACGGCTGCTCACCGTGGTGTGGCGGGACGATCCCTCACGGGAGCTGGGCGATCTGCCGCGGGAGCTGATCACGCACACGTGGGACCACTTCCGCCAGGACGGGGATCCCGGTCTCGTACGGCACGTGCTCGTGGAGGAAGAGCGCCGGTTCCGGCGGCTCCTGGAACGCGGCCGGAACGTGCTCGCCCGGCCTCGCTTCCGGGGCCCGCTGGGGGAGGAGGACTTCCACTACCTCCACGACACCCACGGTCTGCCGCGCGAGCTGGTGACGAGCCTGCGCGAGGGCGAGTACCCGGAGGCGGGAGGCGTGGGGACCGGACGTCGGTGACGCCCCGTCACCCGGTGCGGCGCGCAGGTCGCCGGTGGCGCCGGACGGCCCCGTAGGTCTCTTCGAGGGCGGTGGTCGCCGCGTCGTAGGAGCGCTGGGCGACGCCGACGAAGAGGCAGTCGACGACCGCCAGCTGGGCGATGCGGCTGACGGTCGCGCCGGAGCGGAACGGCGTTTCCCGCGCGCAGGTCGTCAGCACCAGGTCGGCACTGGTCGCGAGCGTGGAGCCCGGGTCGTTGGTCAGGGCGATGGTGGTGGCTCCGCGTTCGGCCGCGGCCCGGAGGGGTTCGGTGGTGTCCTCGGTCTCGCCGGAGTGGGAGACGGCCAGGGCCACGTCGCCGGGTCCCAGCAGGGCCGTCGCCGTGAGCGCCGCGTGCCGGTCGCTCCAGATGAAGGCCATCCGGCCTATGCGGTGGAGCTTCTGGTGCAGGTCCTGGCCGACGAACGCGCTGGCACCGACACCGAAGATGTCCACCCTGCGGGCCTTGGCCACGGCGTCGACCGCCCGGCCCAGCACCTCGACGTCGAGTCCGGCGCCCGAGTCCTCCAGGGCCCGGACCTCGTTGTAGATGATCTTGCTGACTATCCGGTCCAGCGAGTCCGTGGGGCTGATGTCGGTGCCGCCCTGCGCCGCCCGTTCGCCGCCCAGGGCGTGCTCCCGCGCCGCCGCGGCGGCCAGCGCCAGGCGCAGCTGGGGGTAGTTGCCCGTGCCGATGGTGCGGCAGAACCGCATGACCGTGGCCGCCGAGGTGCTCGCCCGCTCCCCCAGCGCGTGGATGGAGAGCTCCGCGACCTGCCCCGGGTCGGCCAGGACGGCGTCGGCCACCCGCCGTTCGGAGGGAGCCAGGGCGGGGCGGGCGGCGCGGATGCGCGTGAGGATGTCGGCGGGCGGAGCGTCCTGGGCGGACCGCTCCGGTACGCGGGACGAGGACTGGCGGACCATGGCCCCTCCTGGGTGTGGTGAACACAGGGTAAGGGGGCGCCCCGAGGGCGTCAAAAAGTTACGCGGTGAACGACCGCACGTTACTTATTGACATCCGGAGGGCGGCGTTCCCATACTCGGACGGCGATCCGCACCGGTCACCGACGACCCGGTGGCTCTCGACGTGCCGGGTCCCTCGGGCAAGGGGCGAGCCGTATGACTTCAGTGGTGGCGGTGGATCTGGGGAAGACCGGTTGTCGCGCCCTGCTGTGGCGCGGCGCCGGCTCCTCACCGTCCGTCAGCTCCGTGGCCGGTGCGCCCGGTCTCGCGGCGCCCGACGGCGTGGCGGCGGCCCGTGCGGCCGTGCGTGCCGCCGTGGAGCCGCTGCTGCGCGAGCAGGGCGGTGCCCGGCCGGAAGCGGTCCTGGTGGGTGCCGCCGGAGCGGCTTCGGCCCCCGCGGCGGCCCGTTCCCTGGCGGGCGCCCTCCTGGAGGACCTGCCCGTCGACGAGGCGGCGGTCACCAGCGACGCCGTCACCGCCCACGCCGGTGCGCTCGGCGGGCGGGCGGGTGTGGTGCTGGCAATCGGCACCGGGTCGGTCGCGGTCGGCATCGGCGCCGACGGGACGTACGCACGCATCGACGGGTGGGGTCCCCTGCTCGGCGACGACGGCAGCGGCGCCCGCATCGGCACGGCCGGACTGCGCGCCGCCCTGCGCGCCCACGACGGCCGGGGCCCGGCCACCGCTCTGCTGGACGCGGCCGTCCGTCTCTTCGGCGATCCCGAGCGCTTGCCGGCGACCGTCGGACGGGACGGCAACCCGGCTCGTACGGCCGCCTCGTTCGCCCCGGAGGTGGCCCGTGCCGCCGCTGCGGGGGACGCCGTGGCCTCGGCGATCGTCCGGGAGGCGGCCGCCGACCTGGCCGAGACCGCCCTCGCGGCGGCCGGCCGGATCGCCTCGGACGGCGGCCCGCTGCCGCTGGCCGTCACCGGCGGTCTCACGGGGCTCGGCCCGGCCCTGACGGCGCCGCTGACCGCGGCGCTCACCGGGTCCGGACTCCCGGTGCGGCTGACGTCCTCGCTCGGCGACCCCCTCGACGGGGCCCGGTTGCTGGCCGTGGACCGCTCCACCCCTCATGCCCGTCTCGTCGTCCGCGTCCGCCGGACGGCCGCCCATCCCCCTCCCCCCACGCCGGCGACCCCACCGGCCCGTGCCTAGGAGCAAGCGTGCGCCAGCTCGACCTCGTGGTGATCGTGGTCTATCTGATCGGGATCGCCTGGATCGGCCTGCGGAAGGCAGGCCGGCAGAAGTCGGCGAAGGACTACTTCGTCGGTGAGGGCCACATGCCGTGGTGGACGGTCTCCTTCTCCGTCGTCGCCACGGAGACCAGCGTGCTGACCGTCATCAGCGTCCCCGGCGGCGCCTACAGCGGCCAGGGGTTCGGCAACGTCGAACTCGCCCTGGGCTACGTCGTCGGACGTGTCGTCGTGGCCACCGTGCTGATCCCCCTCTACAAGCGCGGCGGCTTCGTCAGCGCCTACCAGTACCTGGGCGACCGGTTCGGGCTGAAGCTGCAGGGGCTCGCTTCGGTGACGTTCGTGTTCACCCGGCTCCTGGCCGAGGGCGTGCGGCTGTTCGCCTCCGCCATCCCGATCAAGCTGCTGCTCGACGAGTTCGGCGTGCACGCGAGCTACCGCGTCATCATCGTCGTGATCACGCTCATCACCGTCGTCTACACCTACCTGGGCGGCATCAAGGCGGTCATCTGGACCGACGCCATCCAGATGGTCCTCTACCTCGGCGGCGCGGTCCTCGCCGTGGCGGTGCTGTCCGCGCACGTCGGCGGGGACGGCTACGCGCGTGCCCTGGACGCCGGCAAGTTCACGCTCTTCGACACCGACTTCGACCTCGCCCACATCCTCACCAGCCCGTTCGCCCTGCCCACGGCCATCGTCGGCGGCGCCATCTTCGCCATGGCCTCGCACGGCTCCGACCAGCTCATCGTCCAGCGCGTGCTGGCGACCCGGACACTGCGCGAGGGCCAGAAGGCCATGATCGCCTCGGGCGTCTTCGTGACCGTCCAATTCGCCGCGTTCTCGCTCGTCGGCGCGCTGCTGTGGTCGTACAACGAGGGCAGGTCCTTCTCGGACCTGGGCCTGTCCAGCTCGGACAACCTCTACCCGGAGTTCATCCTGCACGGGCTGCCGGTGGTCGTCTCGGGTCTGCTCGTGGCCGGCATCCTGGGCGCCGCGATGGGCTCGCTGTCCTCTGCGTTGAACTCCATGTCCAACTCGACGGTCGCCGACATCATCCACAGCTTCTTCCGCACCACGCCCTCCGAGGAGGCGCTGCTGCGGCTGGCCCGCTGGATGACACTGGTGTGGGCGACGCTGATGGCGGTCTTCGCCTGCGCCTTCAGCGCGAGCACGGGCAACGTGTATCTGACCGGTCTGACCATCGCGGGCTACACCTACGGCGCGCTGCTCGGCGCCTTCCTGCTGGGGCGGCTCGTCAAACGGGCCAACGAGGCCGACTCCGTCGTGGCCTTCCTGGTCACCATCGGCGTGATGACGTACATCGTGCGCGGTGTGAAGATCGACGTCACCACGGGCGGGACGACGGTGTCGCAGGCGATCGCGGCCCAGTGGCTGGTGCCCATCGGCGTGGTGATCACCCTGGTCGTCGGCGGTGTGCTGAGCCTGTTCCACCGGGCGCCCCGGTCCGCGGCGGGCAACGCGCCCGACGAGGAGCCGGGTGCCGGTCCGGACCGGCTGACCACGGCGGCCGACCGGAAGTGATCCCGTCCGGGCGGGCCCCGCGCCCGTCCGGCCCGCCCAACTCTCGCAGGAGTGCATCGTGCGTGTGATCGGCCTGATGTCAGGCACGTCCTACGACGCCGTCGAGGCGGCCGCCGCGGACCTCGAACTGCGGGACGGGACCCTGGTGATGCGTCCGCTCGGCCACCTCTCCGCCCCCTACCCCGACCGGCTGCGCGACCTGATCGCCGGCAGTCTGCCCCCGGCCGCGGTGACGATGCGGGCCGTCGCCGAGCTGGACACCGGCATCGGGCAGGCGTTCGCCGACGTGGCCGTACGTGCCGTGCGCGAGCTGTGCGGGGGTGGCGCCGACCTGGTGGTCTCGCACGGGCAGACCCTGTACCACTGGGTGGAGGACGGTGCCGTGCGCGGTACCCTCCAGCTCGGGCAGCCCGCCTGGATCGCGGAGGCGACCGGACTGCCCGTCGTCTCCGACCTGCGCGGCAGGGACGTCGCCGCCGGTGGCCAGGGAGCACCGCTGGTCGCCATGACCGACGTCCTCGCCCTGGCCGCCCTGCCCGGCGTCCCCGCGGCCCTCAACCTCGGCGGGATCGCCAACGTCACCGTCGTCGCGCCCGGCGCCGAGCCGCTGGCCTTCGACACCGGGCCCGCGAACGCCCTGATGGACGCCGCCGTACGGCACTTCACCGACGGTGCGGCCGCGTACGACGAGGACGGGCGCCGGGCCGGGGCGGGCCGGGTCGATCCGGCGCTGCTGCGGGTGCTGCTCGACGACCCCTACTACGGCAGGCCGGCTCCGAAGAGCACCGGCAAGGAGCACTTCCACCTGCCGTACCTGCTCGACGCGCTCGCGGCGGCGCCCGTCGCCGAACCCGACGACGTCCTGGCGACGCTGGCCCGGCTCACCGCCGTCACGGTGGCCGACGCCTGCCGTGCGCACGGCGTGACGCGGCTCGTGGTGTCCGGCGGCGGGGCGCGCAATCCCGTGCTGATGGGCCTGCTCGCCGAGGAGCTGCCCGGGGTGGCCCTCGGCTCCAGCGACGCGCTCGGGCTGCCGTCGGACGCCAAGGAGGCGCTGGCCTTCGCCCTGTTGGGCTTCCTGACCGTCAACGGCCTGCCGGGGGCGGTCCCTTCGGGTACGGGGGCGCGCCGGGCGGCTCTGCTCGGCACCGTCACACCGGGGCTGGAGCCGCTGCGCCTGCCCGAACCGGCAAACGAGCCGCCCCGGCTGCTCCGTATCGCCGGCGGACCCGGTTGTGACCGGAACGCCGGGGGCGCCTGAAGCGTGCGTCCGGGGCGGGCGGCGCCTCAGCCGAGGGCGCCGGTACGGGCCTGCCGCCACAGGTCGACGTCGCCGTCGACGACCGCGTGCCGGTCGATCTCGGCGAGTTCGTCCTCGCCGAAGGCGAGGTTGCCGAGGGCGGCCACGTTCTCCTCCAGCTGCTCGGGGCGGGAGGCGCCGATGACCAGCGAGGTGACGCGCGGATCGCGCAGCGCCCAGGCGAGCGCCATCTGCGCCAGGCTCTGGCCCCGGCGGGCGGCGATGTCGTCGAGGGCGCGCAGCCGCCGGACGGTGTCCTCGGTGAGCCAGTCGGTCGCGAAGGACTTGCCCTGGGTGGCGCGGGAGCCCTCGGGCACGCCGTCGAGGTAGCGGCCGGTGAGCAGCCCCTGGGCGAGCGCGGTGAAGCCGATGACGCCGAAGCCCTCGTCGGCCGCGGCGTCGAGCAGGCCCTCGGTCTCGATCCACCGGTTGAGCATGTTGTAGGAGGGCTGGTGGATGAGCAGGGGCGTGCCCAGGTCGCGGAGGATGGCGGCGGCCTGCCGGGAGCGTTCGGCGTCGTAGGAGGAGATGCCGACGTAGAGCGCCTTGCCCTGCCGCACCGCCGTGTCCAGCGCCGTCATGGTCTCCTCCAGCGGGGTGGAGGCGTCCAGGCGGTGGGAGTAGAAGATGTCGACGTAGTCGAGGCCCATGCGCTTCAGGGACTGGTCGAGGGAGGCGAGTACGTACTTGCGGGAGCCGCCGCCCTGGCCGTAGGGGCCGGGCCACATGTCCCATCCGGCCTTGGTGGAGACCACCAGCTCGTCGCGGTACGGCGCCAGGTCCTGCCGCATGATCCGGCCGAAGTTGATCTCGGCGGAGCCGTAGGGCGGGCCGTAGTTGTTGGCGAGGTCGTGGTGGGTGATGCCGAGGTCGAAGGCGCGCAGGGCGATCTGCCGCTGGGTCTCGAAGGGCTTGTCGTCGCCGAAGTTGTGCCAGTAGCCCAGGGACAGCGCGGGCAGGTCGAGCCCGGAGCGTCCGGTGCGGCGGTAGTGCATGGTGCCGTCGTAGCGGCTGGGGTCGGCGACGTGGCTCATGGTGCGTTCTCCGGTGTGCGGCGGGTCGGGCGGCCGCGGCGGCTTCGCGGGCCCCGTCAGTTTCTCACCGCCGCCGACCGCCCGATCCACCCGGTCCGCCCGCCCGGTCGCGCCGGGCGGGCGGTGGCTCAGGTGGAGATGGTGGTGACCGCGTCCACGCCGTAGGTGCGGGCGTAGCCGTTCTCGGTGCCGACGAGGAGGTCGACGACCTCGAAGTACCGGTCCCAGAAGGGGGTTTCGCGCAGGGCGTCGACGAGCCGCTGGTAGGCCTGGTGGTCGACCGCCTCCCAGACCCAGACGTCGGTGACGCGGGCGGAGTAGAACTCGGTGTCGTAGAAGCGTGAGCGGACACCGGTGGTCCTCGCCTCGACCACGGGGACGACCTCCGTGGTGAAGGCGTGGATCCGCTCCTCGACGGTCATGGCGAGCCATTCGGGTGTGGTCTTGACGAGCATGAACGCGGTGACCGGGGTTTCGGTGGTGTGTGCGGGCATGGTTGCTTCCCTTTCCGGGACGGTGTTCGGTCGGGGGTGGGGAGTCGCGGGTGGAGGTCAGGGCCGGAGCGCGGGGCCGAGGATCTGGTCGACCCAGTGCTCGAAGGTGGTCGGGGTGGTGGTGTCCGGGGTCCGGGGGACGCCCGCGTCGAGGCCGTCGTCCTTGGCCCGCTTCATGTCGACGACGCCCTGGGCGAAGGCCGGGTCGAGGCCGTAACCGAGGAGTGCGGCATGCAGTTCTTCGAGCGGCCGGCGTTCGTAGCGGACCGGGCGGCCGAGCCGTTCGGTCATGATGCGGGCCAGGTCGTCGGGTGACAGGTCGCACGGACCCAGCACCGGGACGCTGTCGTTGCCGGTCCAGGACCGGTCGAGCAGCAGGCCGGCGGCCACGGCCGCGATGTCTGCGACGGCCACGAAGGGGGCCTTGCGGTCGGCGGCCGTCGTGTCGGTGAAGCAGCCCTCGTCCCGGATGGCGTCGGTGTCCTCGAGGAGGTTCTCGAAGAAGGACGGGTTGGCCAGGGCCCGGTAGGCGACACCGGTCGCCGCGATGAGGTCGTCCATGGCGAGGGACGCGGTGACGAGTCCGGCGCGGCCGGCAACCGGGGTGCCGCGGCCGAGGGCGGAGACGCCGACGACATGGCCCACGCCGTGCGCGGCGAGCGCGTCGGCGGCGGGACGGGTGAACCCCCGGTAGGCGTCGTCCGGGGTGCGGGAGGAGTCCGGCGGGACGAGCCAGAAGACGGCGTCGGCACCGTCGAAGGCCCGGTCGACGACCGCGGGGTCCCCGTGCGAGCCGGGGACCACCTCGACGCGCTCGCGCACCGTGTCGGGGAGTCGTGCGGGGTCGCGCACGATCACGCGCAGTTCCTCGCCGCGGGCGGGGGCGGAGTCCAGGAGCAGGGGCATCAGCCGCCGCCCGATGTTCCCGGTCGGAGCAGTAATGACGATCATGAAAACCTCGTGGATCGTGCCGTTTCGGTACGGCCTCATCCTGGGGAGCCACAAGGTGTTGCCACAATGGGAACTTCAGCAAGGGATTGTTGCCTGGAACGGAATGACACTGGTGAACAGCACGGATCCGGTCGCACCGGTCATCGATGCCAATCTCGCGGTCGCCCTCGACGCCTTGCTCACCGAGCAGAGCGTCACCCGCGCCGCCGCCCGCATGCACACCTCCCCCGCGGCGATGAGCCGCACCCTCGGCCGCCTCCGCCGCATCCTCCAGGACCCTCTCCTGGTCCGCGCCGGTCAGGCCATGGTGCCCACGCCGAGGGCACTGGCCCTGCGGGAGGAGGCGGCCGCCGTGGTACGCGGGCTCGGCGCACTGCTGGCCCCGGCCACCGGCGTCGACCCCGCCACGCTGCGCCGCACCTTCAGCCTCCAGACCGCCGACCTGGTCGGCGCGGCCCTCGCCGCCGGTCTGCTGACGCTGGCCGGGCGGGAGGCGCCGGGGATCTCGCTGCGGTTCAGGGCCGAGGAGCTGGAGGCGGGGCCGGCCCTCCGCGACGGCCGGGTCGACCTGGAGGTCGGGGCGATCGAGCACGTGGATCCGGAAACCCGGGTCGAGGACCTGGTCACCCTGCAAATGACGGCGGCCGTCCGGCCCGGCCACCCGCTCACCGAGGGGCCCCTGACCCCGGCCCGGTTCGCCGCGGCCGAGCATGTCGCGGTCAGCCGCCGCGGCCGCTTCGAGGGCCCCGTCGACACCGCACTCGCCGAGCACGGCCTCGGCCGCCGGGTCGCCGTGGTCCTCCCGTCACACCTGGCCGCCCTCTCCCTCGCCGCCCGCACCGACGTCGTCGCCCTGGTCCCCGCCGTGCCGGACACCGCGGGCCTGCCTCCGAGCCCGCTCACCGAGCAGGCCTCGGCCCTCGGGCTGCGCCTCCTCGACGTTCCGCTCACGCTGCCGCCCGTGTCCATCGGCATGGCCTGGCACCCCCGGCACACCGCCGACGGCGCCCACCACTGGCTGCGCACCGCCGTCCGCCGGGTGCTCGCGCCCGGCGCCGCCTAGTGCGGGAAGGCGCGGGGCGGGCGGGTCACGACGGTCTCCCGGAACTCGGCGATGCGGGACCGCACTTGGCGCATCAGGTGGGTGTCCTCGATACGGTCCAGGTACAGGCGGCGGGCGGCGAGGCCCGGCAGGTCGAAGTCGGCGTTCCGGCGGGCCGCGAGCAGGGCGGTCTCGCGGCCGGTTCGGCGGGCGTGCCGCGTCCAGGGCCGCCGGTCGCGTCACCGCCGCCGCCCGCTCCGCTTGCGAGGGCCGGAAGGCGGCGGAGACTGATACGGACGACGGCACTCCGGAGGGTCCTGGACGGATGGGCGAGGGCGATTGCGCGGTGCGTTCCGGCACCGGGACCCGGCACGGTCCCCGGGCCGACGGGCCCCACCCCGGCCGGCCCCGCCCGGCGGGTCGCCGCACCCCGGCCGGAGCGGCGCGGCCGCCGCGGGGCACGCGTCCTGCGGAGTGCGCGTGAACCGCGGCCCCGGGCACGGCGCGGGCGTCGGCGGGGCCCCTTCGCCGGGCCGGGCGGTGAGGGCCGCTCCGTGTCCCGGGCGCGAGTCGCGCGGTCCCCGGACGTCAGCCACTCCCCCACGAAAGGCAGCCACATGACGGACACCCCGCCCGCCACCACCACGGACGCCGGCGCGCCGGCGGAGAGCGACGAACACTCGCTCACCGCGGGCCCGGCGGGCCCGATCCTCCTCCAGGACGCCTATCTCATCGAGCAGATGGCGCAGTTCAACCGGGAACGCGTCCCCGAGCGGCAGCCGCACGCGAAGGGCAGCGGCGCCTTCGGACACTTCGAGGTCACGCACGACGTGAGCGCCTACACCAAGGCGGCCGTCTTCCAGCCGGGCACCCGCACCGAGCTGGTCGCCCGCTTCTCGACCGTCGCGGGTGAGCGCGGCAGCCCGGACACCTGGCGCGACCCGCGCGGCTTCGCGGTGAAGTTCTACACCAGCCAGGGCAACTACGACGTGGTCGGCAACAACACGCCGGTGTTCTTCGTGAAGGACCCGATGAAGTTCCAGCACTTCATCCGGTCGCAGAAGCGACGGGCGGACAGCAACCTGCGCGACCACGACATGCAGTGGGACTTCTGGACCCTCTCGCCGGAGTCGGCGCACCAGGTCACCTGGCTGATGGGGGACCGCGGCATCCCGCGGAGCTGGCGCCACATGAACGGCTACACCTCCCACACCTACATGTGGATCAACGCCGCGGGCGAGCAGTTCTGGGTCAAGTACCACTTCAAGACCGACCAGGGCGTCGAGTGCTTCACGCAGCACGAGGGCGACCAGATGGCGGCGGCCGACACCGACTACCACACGCGGGACCTCTTCGAGCACATCCGTGACGGCGACTTCCCGAGCTGGACCCTGCACGTGCAGGTCATGCCGTACCAGGACGCCGCGGGCTACCGGTTCAACCCGTTCGACCTGACGAAGGTGTGGCCGCACGGCGACTACCCCCTCATCCCGGTCGGCCGCATGACCCTGGACCGCAACCCGACGGACAACCACGCCGAGATCGAGCAGGCGGCCTTCGCGCCCGCCAACATGGTCCCCGGCATCGGCCCGAGCCCGGACCGCATGCTGCTGGCGCGGCTGTTCTCGTATCCGGACGCCCAGCGCTACCGGATCGGCGCGAACTACCAGCAGCTCCCCGTGAACGCCCCGGTCGTCGACGTCCACAGCTACTCCAAGGACGGCCAGATGGCCTACCGGAAGAAGAGCGACCCGGTCTACGCGCCGAACTCCAAGGGCGGCCCCGCCGCCGACACCGAGCGGTTCGGCACCCCGCCCAGCTGGCAGACGGACGGGGCGATCACCCGCAGCGCCTACGTCGACCACGCCGAGGACGACAACTGGACCCAGCCGGGCACCCTGGTGCGCGACGTCATGGACGACGCCGCCCGTGACCGGCTCGTCGAGAACGTGGTCGACCACCTCCTCAACGAGGTGACCGAGCCCGTGCTCAAGCGGGCCTTCGAGTACTGGTCGAACATCGACAAGACCACCGGTGAACGCATCGAGCGCGGGGTGCGGGCGAAGGCGGGCGAGAAGGACTTCAAGGCCGCCGAGCAGCGCAATCCCGCCCGGCAGTCCATGCAGGGCAAGGCCTGACCCGGACCCTCCGCGGGATCTCCGGTCTCCGTCGACGCGGGGCGTGTGCCACACGGCGCACGCCCCGCGTCGCGTCTTCCGCATCGCGCCCCTCCCCCCACCATGACGACAGTGACTGACATCGCGTGCTACGGTCGATGACAGCGGCTGTCATCAATGGTCGGCCGCCCTTGTACAGGCATGACTGGAGGATTCTCATGCGCGTTTTCGTCACCGGCGCCTCCGGCTGGATCGGCTCAGCCGTCGTTCCCGAGCTCATCGGGGCGGGTCACCAGGTCGTGGGCCTCGCCCGTTCGGACGCCTCGGCCGACGCGCTCACCACGGTCGGCGCCGACGTGGTCCGCGGCACCCTCGACGACCTCGACGTCCTGCGGGGCGCGGCCGCCGACTCGGACGGGGTCGTGCACCTCGCCTTCAAGCACGACATCGCGTTCTCGGGGGACTTCAAGGGCGCGGGAGAGGCGGACCGACGGGCCGTCGAGGTGATCGGGGAGGCGCTCGCGGGCTCCGGCCGGCCGTTCACGATCGCGTCCGGAACTCCCGCGATTCCCGGACGGGTGGCGACCGAGCGCGACGGCCACGACCCGGATCCCGCCGCGGCCGCCCGGGGCGATGCCCAGCACGTCCGGGCCCTCACCGCCGAACTGACCCTGTCCCTGGCGGCCCGCGGTGTCCGCTCCTCGGTGGTGCGGCTGGCCCCGACCAATCACGGCGAGGGCGACAACGGGTTCGTCCCGGCCCTCATCGGGATCGCCCGCGAGAAGGGAGTCTCCGCATACATCGGGGACGGCTCCAACCGCTGGTCGGCCGCGCACCGTCTCGACTCGGCGCACCTGTTCCGCCTGGCCCTGGAGAAGGCTCCCGCGGGCTCGACGCTGCACGCCGTCGCGGAGGAGGGCGTGCCCGTCCGGGACATCGCCGAGGTGATCGGCCGGCGGCTGGGCCTGCCGGTGGTGTCGGTCCCGGCCGCCGAGGCGGGTGCCCACTTCACGTGGCTGGCGGGGCCGTTCGCGGACAACCGCGCCGCGTCCAGCGCCCTGACCCGGGAGCTGCTGGGCTGGCGGCCGCTCCAGCCGGGTCTCGTCGAGGATCTCGAGCAGGGCCACTACTTCAAGTAGCGCCCGGTCCGGGGCTCAGACCAGTTCGGGCTGCGGTTCCGCGGGGCGCGGCGGCTCCGGCTGCCGCACCGCCGCGGCCTCGGACTCCCACCGCCTGGTGGTCCGCAGGTATCCGAGGACCACGGAGGCCATCGCGAGGACGAGCAGCGGCCCGGCGACCCACGGGTACTCGGCCATCCGCTCCGGCAGGTAGCGGTACGACACGAGCAGTACGGCGAACACCGTGGTGCCGTGGGCGAGCAGCACGACGCCCGCGCGGTCCCAGCCCCGGGCGAACGAGCGCATCGCGGCCTCGACGGTGAGCGCGAACACCACGCCGGCGACGAGGTCGGCACCGTAGTGGTAGCCGAAGCCGAGCGTCGCGGTGAGCGTGGCGACCAGCCAGAAGGCGCCCGCGAACCGCATGGGCCCGGAACCCTTGCGGGAGTGGATGAAGAGCGTGGTGGCCCACGCCGTGTGCAGGCTGGGCATGCAGTTGCGCGGGGTGATGTCGTCGAAGGGGATCGCGTGCGGGGCGCCACCCGGCGGCGGCGTGTGCGGCCACAGGTCGGCCACCGCCCACTGGCCGCCGTCGGCGCCGTAGGCGAAGACCGGTCCGACCACCGGGAAGATCATGTAGACGGCGGGTCCGAGCAGGCCGATGACGAGGAAGGTCCGCACGAGGTGGTGGCTCGGGAAGCGGCGCTCGGCCGCCACGTGCCGCAGCTGGTACAGCCCGACGAGCGCCGCGGCCAGGGGCAGCTGACCGTAGACGAGGTGGAGGACGTGACCGCCGACCGGTTCGGTGGCCTCGACGAACCGGCCCACCAGCCAGGAGGGGTCGCCCAGTGCCCGGTCGGCGGTGGCCACGTACGGATCGAGCACCGCCTTGCGGGTCTCCGAGGTGATGAGCAGCCAGGTGTCGCCGGTCTTGTGCCCGGCCACCAGCAGCAGGCCCAGTCCCGAACCCTTCAGCAGCAGGGCCCGCTCGCCGCCCGTGCGGCGCGTCACGGCGACGACCGCACAGCCCAGGACCACCCACAGCGCGCCGTTGCCGAAGTTCATGTCGGCGCCGACCGCCCAGCGCACCAGCCAGAAGACGACGTCGATGCCGATCGCCGCACCCGCCGCGACCAACCGCTGGCGCCAGGTCAGCACCACCATCGTCAGGGCGAGCCCGGCGTACAGCAGCGGCCCCGAGTCGGGCGCGAAGATCACTTCTCGCGCCTGTGCGGTGATCGGACCCCGCTCGCCGTAGTGGCGGGCGGCGAACTCCAGCGCGACGAGGAACCCGAGGGTCACCACACCCGCCGCGGTCCACAGCACGGCCCGCGGCCGGCGCCGGGCGGCGGACAGGGGGCCGAGATCTCGGCGCGAGGATATTCGTGTGGGTGTGGTCTTCACTTGTTTGGCCCGTTTGCTAGGGGGTCGGACACATGGGTCACTCGTACGGCTCGTCCCGAGTTCGAACATGCTAACGGCACAGGTTGCCTAATCATGTTAGGAAAGTCCATAATCTTCCACGGATGCGGCGCAATCGATGCGGAGGACGGGTGTGGCGCGGGTAGGGCTGACGACCGAGGGTCTGATCAGGGCCGGGGCCGAGACGGCCGACGAGATCGGCTTCGAGCGCACCACTCCGACGGAGCTGGCCAGGCGGTTCGGGGTGAAGACCGCCAGCCTGTACTCGCATGTGAAGAACGCCCACGACCTCAAGACCGGGATCGCGCTGTTCGCCCTGGAGGAGCTGGCCGACCGGGCCTCCGAGGCGGTGGCCGGCCGGGCGGGCAAGGACGCGCTGATCGCCTTCGCGAACGTCTACCGCGACTACGCCCTCGAACACCCCGGCCGTTTCGCCGCCACCCGGTTCCCCCTGGACGCGGAGGCGGCGGCCTCCAGCGCGGGTGTGCGGCACGCCCAGATGTCGCGTGCGATCCTGCGCGGATACCACCTGGCGGAACCGCACCAGACGCACGCCGTACGGCTGCTGGGCAGCGTCTTCAGCGGATACGTCGGCCTGGAGACGGCCGGGGGCTTCAGCCACAGTGCCCCCGACTCCCAGGAGAGCTGGACGGAGATCCTCAACGCGCTGGACGCCCTGCTGCGGACCTGGCCGACCAGTTCCTGACCCGCGGGGCCCGACCCCGCCGGTCGACGGGGCCCGTGCCGGAGGTCAGGCCCGCGCCGCGGTGAGGGAGAGCGCGTACAAGGCCGTCGAGGCGAAGTCGTCCGCCGGTTCCACCGTCTGCCAGGCCCGCACGTCGTCGACGTAACCGGCGCCGCGGCCGTCGAACCGCGACCACGGTCCGCCCTCCGGGGCGAAGGAGCAGGGGCGGGCCCCGTCGAAGGTGTCCGCTTCCTTCAGCAGGTCCGCGTCGTTCGGACCGTTGACGACGGCGCCCCGCAGGATGTCGCCGCCGCCGGTGCGGCTCATGGCCAGGTTGGCGACCTGGTGCTGGAGGCAGTGCGGGTAGAGGTCGCCGGCGCCCACGACGAAGCTGGTGCCCCAGGCGTTGGCCCCGAAGACCCACGCCAGTTGCCGCGCGGCGAAGTCGTCGTACCGGTGGTCGCCGGTGACACGGGCGTACAGTTCGGCGGTCGCGAGCAGACCGAAGGTGTTCGGCACCGCGTCGAAGTCACCGGGTACGACGCCCGACCGGAAGGGGTCCGAGGCCGCGCGTTTCCTCCCCGTCTCCACCTGCCGCCGCAGCTCCGCCTTCAGCGCGGCCGCGAGGCCGGCGTCGGGGTCCGCCGAGGTGAGCACGTCGGCGTGGGCGAGGGCGCCGACGTCGGCGGGGCCCAGGGTGCCGCCCCGCTCCTCCCGCAGGGCCGCGCGGGCCCAGGCCGCCGCCTCCTCGCTCCACCGCGAGCGGCGCGCGTCACCCAGCGCGTCGGCGCCGCGGGAGAGTTCGACGGCCGCCCACTCCATGTCGTCGCGCCAGGTGCGCTCCTGGTAGTAGTCCGCGGGCGTGGTGGTGACCAGGGCTCCGCGGTCCGGGCGGGTGTCCGCCCGCGCGTAGACGGCGGCCGCCTTGTCGAGCCAGGCACGGGCCTCGGCGGGATGCTCGGCGGCCTCGGTCTGCGCGGCGAGGGCGAAGGCGGCACTCACCCGGCCCGCGAGGTTGGGGCTGATGGGCTCGCCGGGTTCGTTGGCCCGGAAGACGGGCCGGTACTTGATCAGGTAGTCGGCGTCCCCCGGCGCCACGGTGAGCCGGTCGTCCTCCTCGGGCAGCCGCCACACGTCGTGGTCGCCGCGGATCTCCTCGCCGCCGGACCCGAGCCCGACCTGTGCGTAGAGCGTGCCCGTCGCCCCGTCCCACATCCGGTCCAGCCACCGCAGGCCGTGGCGTGCCTCCTCCCGCAGCCCGGGCACCGAGGGGGTGTCGCGGACGGTGCTCAGCATCTGTGCGACCACGTAGGACGTCGTGTGCGTGAACTTCAGGAAGTCGCCGGCGTCGAACCACCCGCCCGACACGTCCACGGGGCCGGCGGCCTCGGCCGGTTCCGGGCCGGCCGTCGTCCCGTCGGCCGTCGTCCCGTCGGCCTCCGACCCGGTGCGCGGCGGCTCGTAGACGCGGGCCCGCTCGTCCGTCAGGTGCGAGGGCACCCGGCCGGTCGCGTCGGCCAGGACGTCCTCGCCGTCCCGCTGGGTGCCGAAGAAGCGCACGGTGTCCGCGCGCAGCGGGTCCAGCAACCGCCGGGCCGGCGCCACCCGGAAGCGGGTCTCCGCGCCGGCGTCCGCGCCGACCAGGCGCAGCCGGTAGGTGCCGGTGCGGTCGACCGAAGACAGGTCGATGGCTCGCACGGCGGTGTACGTGGTGTTCCAGCCCCCGAGTGAGGGGCCGAGGCGGCCGTGCCCGACCTTGTCCCCCCGCTCGTCCAGGACTTCGAACTCCGCGTCGGCCAGCTGCTTCCCGTCGCCCATGGCGTAGGCGAACTTCTTCTCGCCACTCACGTATCCGACCTGGTTCACGCGGACGGCCGCCGGTGCGTGGTCGCCGCCGGCCCCGGAGCACGCGGTGAGGCAGGAGGCCGCCAGCACGGCGGCGGTCACGGCCGGCACGGTGCGGGCCGACGGCGAGAAGAAGTGGTTCATGGCGGACAGTCTGGTCGACGGCACCACCCCGGTGCGGGCCGAGGCACCGATCCCGGGCCACGGGGCCACGAGAACGGACGTTCGGGCGGGATAGGCTCTGATTTGCCAGCCCACCCGGACCGTCACAGGAGGAGTCGGCCATGGGCCCACAGGACCCGCAGGAGGCACCGGCCGCCCAGGACACGGCCGTGCGACTCCGGGCGATCGGCGCCGAGTTGTCGGACCGCTTCCTCGAACGGGCCGACGTCGTAAGGACGTTGCTGGTGACGCTACTGGCCGGCCGGCACTCGCTGCTGCTCGGCCCGCCGGGGACGGCCAAGTCCGAACTGGCCCGGGAACTCACCGGCCGGATCGTGGGGGCGTCGTACTGGGAGATCCTGCTGTCCAAGTTCACCGCGCCGACGCGGATGTTCGGCCCCGTCGACGTCGCCGCGCTGGCGCGCGGGGAGTACCGCCAGGTCTACGAAGGCCGCGCCACCACCGCGCACGTCGCGTTCATCGACGAGATCTTCAAGTGCTCCACGGCGGCGCTCAACGAGACGCTGGGCTACCTCAACGAGCGGATCTACCACCCCGAGAGCGGTGGCGAGCCCGTCCACTGCCCCCTGATCGGGGCCATCACGGCGAGCAACGAGCTGCCCGACGGCGAGGACTCGGCCGCCATCTACGACCGGCTGCTGGTGCGGATCGAGGTCAAGTACCTCGAAGATCCCTCGAACTTCGCCGCCCTGGTCCGCTCGGCCGTCGACCGCCCGGCGCCGCCGAAGCGGACCACCGTGGAACTGGCCGCGCTGCGGCACGCCGTGGCCGAGGCCGTCCCCGCCGTGGAGGTGCCGGACGGCATCGTGGACGCGGTGTGCACCCTGCGGGCCGCCCTGCGCCGCAAGGAGCTGATCGCCTCCGACCGCCGCTGGCGGCAGGCGGTGCGCCTGCTCCAGGCGTCCGCGTTCCTCGACGGGCGGCCCGCGGTCGCCGAGAGCGACCTGTCGGTGCTGACCCACGTGCTGTGGGACTCCCCCGCCCAGCGCCCGACGGTCGAACGCGAGGTGCTGCACCTGGTCAACCCGGACGCCAAGGAGGCCCTCGACCTCGCCGACACCATCGACGAACTGGAGACCCAGCTCGACGCGATGGCCGGGCAGTCCCGCGAGGCGCTGAGCGAGTGGGTCATCAAGAAGGCCCACCACCAGCTGGCCACGGCGGGCAAGCGGCTGGAGCGGCTGCGCGCGGACGCGGTGGTCGCCGGCCGCTCCACCTCCGCCATCGACCGGGTCACCGGCCGCCAGCGCGCCGTCCGCGCCCGGGTCCTCACCGAGGCTCTCGGCGTGGACGCGAGCACGGTGCAGGCCCAGCTCTGAACGCGGGAGCGGACGGCACCATGGACGACGACGCGCACGCGCACCCGGACGCGGCCGAGGACGGGGCGATGGGCCGGCTCGACGAGCTGGCCGGCCGGGCCGGGACATGGCTGGCCCTGTCGGCCGCCGCTCCGGCACGCCACAGCGGTGCCGTGGTCGCGGACCGTTTCGACCGCATCACCTGGCACGACACCTACGAGCAGTCCGCCGCGCTGCGTGAGCTGGCCGGGGAGCTCGACGAGCGGCACGCGCACACCGCGGACCTCCTCACCGACGTCTTCCTGGCCGCGTACAAGGCCGCCCCGCGGCTGCGCGAGCCCGCCGAGATGGAGCACTCGCGGCTGGTCAACCACCGTGTCGTCGCCGCCCTGCTGGAGTCGCCGGGCTTCGCGGAGCTGCACCGGGAGACGGTCGGCGACCCGTACGCCGCCGCCCTGGCCGTGCTCGCGCAGGGCACCGCGCTGCGCAGGATGCTGGACGACGCCCGGCCCGCCCGGGCCCGGGACGAGCGGGCGGGCCGGGCGCGGCGGGACGCGGGGGACGCGGCGACCGACGTGGCCGAGACGCTGCGGCAGGCCGCCGACGAGGCCGACGAGGACGGCACCGTGCCGGGACCGGCCGCCCACGCCGTACGACGGGCGGTCGAGGCCGCGGAGGCCGCGGCACGCCGGGCCGACGACGAGTCCGGCCGGCCCCTCGCGGCGGCGGCCCCCGGCGTCCGAGCCGCCGCGCGGCAGGCGGTGGCGAGGTCGGCGGCGGCCGTACGGGAGGAGGCCGCGCTGATGCGGGCCTGGGGTGTCGGGTCCGGCGAGCTGGAACGGATGCCCTTCGACGAACGCGCCCGGCTGGCCGAGCGGCTGCGCACCGGCCGGCTCGCCGAGTGGGCCGAACTGATCGGCCGTTTCCGGCAGATGGCCGACGGGGAGCGGGCCCGCAAGGTGGAGAACGCCACCGGAGAGCTGATCGGGGTCACCCTCGGCAACGACCTCTCCCGGGTCGTGCCGTCCGAGCTGGCCAATCTGGGACTGCCGGAACTGCGGGCGGTGTTCGCCGCGCGGTACGCCGCCGGGGAGCTGATGCTCTACGACAGCCAGGGCGAGCAGGCCACCGGCCGGGGCGCCGTCATCGCGTGCGTGGACACCTCGCACTCCATGTACGAGGCGGGGCCCGGCGGCATCACCCGGGAGGCGTGGGCGAAGGCGTGCGCGCTGGCGCTGCTGGACCAGGCCCGCCACGCGGGGCGCGACTTCGTCGGCATCGTGTTCTCCGCCGCCGACAAGCTCCGGGTCTTCCGCTTCCCGGCCGACCGGCCCGCCGGTCTCGGCCGGACGCTCGACTTCGCGGAGACGTTCCTGGGCGGCGGCACCAGTTACCAGCGGCCGCTGACGGCGGCGGGGGAACTGCTCGAGGAGGAGTTCAACGCCGCCGCCCGTACCCGCGGGGACATCGTGATGCTCACCGACGACGACTGCGGCGTCACCGAGGAGTGGATGCGCGGCTGGAACGACGCCAAGCGCCGGCTGGGCTTCCGGGTCTTCGGCGTGGGCATCGGCGCCCCGCGCGTCGCGGCGGCCGGCTCGGTCCTCGATGCCCTGTGCGACAACCTCCGGTCCGTCGAGGACTTCACCGACGTCCACGCCGCGGCCGACCTGTTCCGCGTGATCTGACCGCCCTCCCGACCTGCGGGGCCGTCAGGGTTTGCGGGCGACCGCCCCGTACATCGCGATGTCCTCGTCCCGGATGCCCTGCTCGCCCGAGCCGTCCGGACGCCACTTGTGGACCTGGACGATGCCGGGTTCGGCGAGCTCCAGGCCCTCGAAGAACTCGTGGGCCTCGTCGAGGGTCCGCAGGCGCATCGGCATGTCGCGGGCGGCGTACTCGCGTGCGACCCGGCCCACCTCCTCGGGGGCGAACTCGGCGGTGCCGATGGTCATGGCCAGGTAGCTCCCCGCGGGCAGGGGCTCCAGGAGGCGGCGGACGATGCCGACCGCGTCGTCCTCGTCCAGGACGAAGTGGACGATCGCGATCACGGTGAGCGCGACCGGCTCGCCCAGGTCCAGGGTCTTGCGGAACTCGTCGGACTCCAGGACGGCTTCCGGGTGCTGGAAGTCCGCCTCGATGTACGTCGTGCGTCCCTCGGGCGTACTGGACAGCAGCCCCTGGGACAGGGTGAGGACGATCGGGTCGTTGTCCACGTAGACGACGCGCGACGCGGGGGCCACCGACTGCGCTATCTCGTGCAGGTTGGGCGAGGTGGGGATGCCGGTGCCGATGTCGAGGAACTGGCGGATGCCCGCCTCCTCGGCCAGCCATCGCACGGCGCGGTTCATCCAGTCCCGGTTGGCCCGCATGTGGACGGGCAGGGCGGGCCATTCCCGGGCCATCGCGTCACCCGCCTCGCGGTCGGCGGGGTAGTAGTCCTTGCCTCCCAGGATGTAGTCGTAGATCCGCGCCGAGTGCGCGTGCTCGGTGTCGATTCGGTCGGCAGGCCATCCGCTGTCGGACAACGTCCGCCCCTCTCCGTCGTGTGGTTGGTACGAGTGGGCTCCGGGTGGTGACCTCACAGCTCCTTGCGCAGCGCGCCGAGGAGTTCCTCGGTGCCCCGGGCCGGCACCGCCTGGGCGCCCAGGCGGTCCAGGGCTTCGCGGTAGACGAGCACGTCGTCGGGCTTGTCCAGGTAGACGGCGCCCACGAGCCCGCCGAGGTAGACGATGTCGGGGAGTTCGGGAGCCCGGAACCGGAACAGGTCGTACGCGCCGGCGCGCATGGCCGGGTGCGGGCCGCCCGCGAACGGCATGATCTGGAGCGTCACGTTGGGCAGCCGGCCCACCTCGATCAGATGGTCCACCTGCTGCCGCATCACCTCGGCGCCGCCGACGGGCCAGCGCAGGACCGCTTCGTCCATCACGACCCACAGCCGGGGCGGGAAAGGACGGGTGAGTATCTCCTGGCGCCGCATCCGCAGGGCCACCCGCCGCTCGGTGGCCGCGGAGGAGGCGTGCGGGTTGCCGGCGCTCAGCAGGGCCCGCGCATAGGCCGGGGTCTGCAGCAGGCCGTGCACGAACCCGGACTCGTAGGCGCGGATGTGCAGGGCCGCCTGCTCCAGGCTCAGGTACGCCGCGAACCAGTCCGGCATGACGTCGCGGTAGGTGTGCCACCAGCCTCTCTTGTTGGCCTCCCGCGCCGACTTCAGGAAGGTGTCGATCTCCTGCCGGTCGCGGACGCCGTAGGTCTGGAGCAGCTTCTCCACGTCGGGAAGGCGCAGCCGGGCCACCTTCGCCGCCTCGAGCCGGCGGATCGTGGAGTGGCTCACCCCGATGGCCTCACCGGCCTGCTCGAAGGTGAGTCCGGCACGGGTGCGCAGCTCCTCCAGCTGCCTGCCGAGGATCATCCGCAGCACGGAGGGGGCGCCGCCCCAGTCGGTCTCCGCGGTCACACTGTCACCCTTTCACCGTCCCGCGCCCGGGACCCGGCCCACGAGTCTGTCACGGAAGCCGCTGCCGCAGGAGCATGCATCCGGACAGCTGCAATTTTCAACTTGGCGGTTGCGCACGGTTGTTGAGGGGTGACACAGTGACGACACCGCCCTCTGCCTTCCTCGACCGACGACCAGGACCGTTCTGTTTCGGCCACCCGCCCGACCAGCGGGACGGTCGCGCATGACAACGTTTCCCCGCCGTCCGTCGCGGCCAAAGGACTCACCCCCCATGGACCTGCAGCCCGCCCGTGACCCACGTCCGTCCGCGGCCACCGTCCGCGACCGCTCCCGCCCGCCCGGCACCGCCGCCCGCCCACCCCGCCGACCCGCCCCGGGCCCCGCCTCGCTCCGTCTCCCGGCCGGTGTGCACGCCGGGCTCGGGCACGACGCCGTGGGCACCTCCGCCGCCCACGGGGAACACATCCTGGCCCACCTGCCCCGCGCCGGCTGCGTGTTCGCCGACGGGGAGCGCTGGTGGTGGATCGTCCCGTCCGGCTCCGACATCGGGGTCGTGTGGCCGTTCGGCAGCCACTACGTCGTCGGCGATCCTTCCTGGACACGGCCGCGGCCCGTGGGCGGGCCGACCGGTCCGCGCCTGATCCACGGCCCCGACGGCGACTCGCCCTACACGGCGCCGCTCCCGCTGTACTTCGTCGTCTGCCACCTCGCCGGTGTACCACCTCGCTGGTCCCTCGCTTCACCTTCCGAACCCGGAGGGTCTTCTTCCGATTGATCTCGTTCAACTAGTTGACATGTTCAGGCAACGGCTACGAGGCTGCAACTCCCCCCACACCAAGGAGGACCGTGTGCTTTCCCCACGCAAGCTGACGGCGTCCCTGGCCGTCGCGGCGTCGTTCGGTGCCGTCGCCGTCCTCGTCGGGCCGGCCGAACCGGCTTCGGCGGTGCCGGACACCATCCCTCTCACCCTGAAGAACGACTCGGGCAGTGCCGAACCGGTCTACGTGTACGTGATCGGCACCGAACTCGCCTCGGGGCAGCAGGGATACGCCGACGAGAGCGGCACCTTCCACGCCTGGCCCGCCGGCGGCGCCCCGCCGGTCCCGGCCCCGGACGCCTCGTTCACCGGCCCGGCAAACGGCGGGTCAAAGACCGTTCGGCTTCCGAAGTTCTCGGGTCGGGTCTACTTCTCCTACGGCGAGAAGCTGGACTTCCGGCTCGCCGAGGGCGGGCTCGTGCAGCCCGCCGTCCAGAACGCCGACGACCCCAACCACGACACGCTGTTCAACTGGACGGAGTACACGCTCAACGACTCCGGGCTGTGGATCAACTCCACCCAGGTGGACATGTTCTCGGCGCCCTATTCCGTCGGACTGACCGCGGGCGACGGCTCCACGAAGCAGACCGGTTCACTGAAGCCGGGTGGCTACAAGGCGGTCGTCGACGGCCTCACGCAGCAGGGCGGCGGCTGGCAGGGCCTGGTCCAGACCCGCGGCGACGGCTCGCCGCTGCGCGTCCTGGCCCCCGGGCACGGCATCGGCTCCGGCGATCTGCCCGCCGGCGTGATGGACGACTACATCGACCGCGTATGGCGCAAGTACGCCTCCGAGACGCTGACGGTGACGCCGTTCAAGGAGCAGCCGGACACGAAGTTCTACGGCAGGGTGAACGGCGACCGGATGGACTTCACCGACGGCGGCGGCGCCGTGGTGACGTCGTTCGAGAAGCCGGACTCCGACTCGGTCTTCGGCTGCTACAACAAGCTCGACGCCCCCAACGACCAGGTGCGCGGCCCCATTTCGCGGACGTTGTGCGCCGCCTACAACCGCTCCACGCTGCTCACCCACGCCGAGCAGCCCGACGCAGACGCCTCCGGCTTCTACCAGGACGACGTCACCAACCACTACGCCCGCCTGATCCACGCGCAGATGCGGGACGGCCGGGCGTACGCCTTCGCCTTCGACGACGTGGGCAACCACGAGTCCCTGGTGCACGACGGCGACCCCGAGGACGCCGCGATCACGCTCGAACCGTTCGCCTGACCGGTCCCGGCCGGCCCCACCCGCGCCCGGAACCGCGCACCTCTTCCCCCACCTCGGCGCCCGCTCCCCCACCGTGGGAGCGGGCCCACGAAACGGAGAGACATGGCCTCCCCACGACTGCTTCGCAGTTGCCTTCTCGCCACCCTGTCCGCCACGCTCGTAGCGGCCGCCGCCGTGACCCCCGCGCAGGCGGAGCACCGGCCGGAGTCCGCCGCGGCGGTGACGTTCTCCGACACCTTCGACGGACCCGCCGGATCGGGCGTCGACGCCGCCAAGTGGCAGTTCGAGACCGGCGACAACGTCGACAACCACGAGCGGCAGTACTACACGCCCGGCACCGACAACGCGAAGCTCGACGGCCAGGGCCACCTGGTGATCGAGGCACGGCGCGAGAACCCGGGCAACTACCAGTGCTGGTACGGCACGTGCGAGTACACCTCCGCGCGTCTGAACACCTCCGGCAGGTTCACCGCGACGTACGGCCACGTCGAGGCCCGGATGAAGATCCCGCGCGGGCAGGGCATCTGGCCCGCCTTCTGGATGCTGGGCCAGGACATCGGCGAGGTCGGCTGGCCCGCCTCGGGCGAGATCGACGTCATGGAAAACGTCGGCTTCGAGCCGTCGACCGTCCACGGCACCATCCACGGCCCCGGCTACTCGGGTTCGGACGGCATCGGCGCGGGCTACACGCTGCCGAACGGCGAGGCGTTCGCCGACGCCTTCCACACCTTCGCGGTGGACTGGGCCCCGGACAGCATCACCTGGTCGGTCGACGGCAACGCGTACCAGACCCGTACGCCGGCCGATCTGAACGGCGACGAGTGGGTCTTCGACAAGCCGTTCTTCCTCATCCTGAACCTCGCGGTCGGCGGCTACTGGCCCGGCGACCCCGACGGCTCGACCACGTTCCCGCAGCAGCTGGTGGTCGACGAGGTGAAGGTCAGCACGAGCGACGGCTGACGAACCCCGTCGGCACGCCGCGCGTCGCCCGGTCCGTGACCTGCCGGGTCTCGTGACCGGTCACGTACCGGGCGACGCGCGCCCTCCCCGTCTCGGAGAGAGGCCTCAGGGAGAGTCCTCAGAGAGAGGTCGTTCGAGCGACGTCGGCGGCCGGAGCATCCTCGTCCGGGGCCGCCGGAGGCGGAAAGATCAGGTCTTCGAGCGCGTCCGCGGCGAAGAGGAAGGCCATCATCACGACTGGTAGGAGCAGCGCGAGCAGAATCACAGGACCTCCCGGCGGGTCGGTCTGTGGGCTTCGTGGCCCGGCTTCAAGGATGGACCCGAATGGCGGAACTCGCACGGCGGGAGGGTCCCGGGCCCACGGGGAGGGGCCGACGGCCGTGGCCCGATCGAGGCACCGGCACCACCTGCGGTGATCCTTTGGCCAGTCGTTCACGCATATGCAGAACGAATGTGCGGCGCCACCTCGGCACTACCTCTGCCCAGGGCATGCCGTTGAGTACGTATGGAACCTCCCATCGAGATCAGCCACAGCGACGTCGGAGACTGGACGGTCGTGGAGATCCGCGGAGAGGTGGACGTGTACACCGTGCCGACGATCAAGCAGTTCGTGATCGAGCGGCTGGCCGACGGTCTCCGCCGGTTCGTCGTCGACCTGCGCGGCGTGGCGTTCATCGACTCCATGGGCCTGGGGGTGCTGGTCGGCGCGCTCAAACGGGTCCAGTCCGTGCACGGCGAACTGAAACTGGTCATCACCGACGCCAACACCAAGCAGCTCTTCGCCCTGACCGGCCTGCGGCACGTCTTCCCGATCTACGACTCGGTGTACCAGGCACGACGGACGTCGTAGCCGGGTGATGGCCGAAGACCCACCCGCGCCCGGCGGGGCCGTCTTGACTGGCTGCTCGCCCGCCCCCATTCTCACCAACACCCCGTCGACAACTCCCCAGAGGTGACCGTGAGAAGCCTCAGACCCTGGGCTGCCGTGTGCGCAGCCATCGCCCTCGCCCTTCTCACCACCACGCTCACCCCCAGCTCCTCCCCCGCGGCGGTCTCCCCGCCGGGCGGACCGGCCTTCTCGCCGCACTCCGCCAGGGCGGCACTCGCCCGCCTGCTGCCGCGGCACGCCTCGCAGATCACGCTGGTCCCTGCGCGCCGTCCGGCCTCCGGCGACTGGTTCGGTGTCTCCGGACGGGCCGGCCACGTCCGGGTCACCGGGACCAGCCCGGCCGTGCTCCTCAGCGGGGTCAACTGGTACCTCAAGTACACGGCCCGGGTGGACCTCGGCTGGCCCGGACGCAGTACGGCGAAGCTGCCGCGCACTCTTCCCGCACCGGACGGCACCGTCCGCCGGCAGGCTTCGGTGCCGCATCGCTTCGCGCTCAACGACACCGACGACGGCTACTCGGGTGCCTACCGCGACTGGGCCTCCTACGAGCGGCAGATCGACCTCCTCGCACTGCACGGGGTCAACGAGGTCTTCGTCCAGATGGGCGCCGACGCCGTCTACTACGCAACACTCCAGGAGTTCGGCTACTCGAAGAAGGAACTCAGGGCCTGGATCCCCGGCCCGGCGCACCAACCGTGGTGGCTGATGCAGAACATGTCCGGCTTCGCCGGCCCGGTCTCCGAGCGGCTGATCGAGGACCGGGCGGCGCTCGGCCGCAGGATCGCGAACCGGCTGCGCGAGCTCGGCATGACGCCCGTACTGCCCGGCTACTACGGGACCGTGCCGCCGGGTTTCGCGGAACGCAACCCCGGCGGGACGGTGGTCCCGCAGGGCCAGTGGGTCGGCTTCGAGCGTCCCGATTGGCTGGATCCGCGCACGGGAGTGTTCTCCAGGGTCGCCGCGTCGTTCTACCGCCATCAGCGTGAGCTGTTCGGCGACTCCGCGATGTACAAGATGGATCTGCTGCACGAGGGCGGCCGGCCGGGGGACGTGCCCGTCGGGGACGCCGCCCGGGCCGTGATGAACGCGCTCCAGACCGCGCACCCCGGCGCCGTGTGGACCCTGATCGGCTGGCAGAACAACCCCTCGACGCAGATCATCGACGCCGTCGACAGGAGCAGGCTCCTCATCGTCGACGGTCTGTCCGACCGCTACGACGGCCTCGACCGCGAGACCACCTGGCACGGGGCGCCCTACGCGTTCGGCACGATCCCGAACTTCGGCGGTCACACCACCGTCGGCGCCAACACCGCCGTGTGGGCCGAGCGTTTCGACCGGTGGCGCACCAAGCCCGGCAGCGCGCTCGCGGGCATCGCGTACCTTCCGGAGGGCACGGGCGGCAATCCGGTCGCCTACGAACTGTTCACCGAACTGGCCTGGCGCAGCGCCCCGGTGGACCACTCCGCCTGGTTCGCGGCGTACGCGGAACGCCGGTACGGCCGGGCCGACCCGCACGCGGCCCGGGCCTGGGAGCTGCTGCGCGCGGGCCCGTACAGCATGCCGTCCGGCAAGTGGAGCGAGGCGCAGGACAGCCTCTTCACCGCCCGCCCCCGGCTGACGGCCGCCTCGGCGGCCAGTTGGAGTCCCGGCGCGATGCGCTACGACCCGGACACGGTGCGCGAGGCGCTGGCCGAACTCCTCCAGGTCGCACCGGCGCTGCGGACGACCGACGCCTACCGCTTCGACCTGGTCGACGTCGCCCGCCAGGCGCTGGCCAACCGCAGCCGTTCGCTGCTGCCGGAGATCGAGGAAGCCTACGAGGCCGGGGATCTGCCCGGGTTCCGTGCGGGGGCCGCCGAGTGGAAGAGCGATCTGGCTCTGCTGGACCGGCTGCTCGCCACCGACACCCGCTTCCTCCTCGGCCCCTGGCTGGAGGACGCCAGGTCCTGGGGACGCACCGCGGCGGAGAAGGACGCCGCCGAGTTCGACGCCCGCTCCATCCTCACCACCTGGGGCGACCGGTCGGGCAGCGACGCGGGCGGCCTGCGGGACTACGCCAACCGGGAGTGGTCCGGGCTGGTCCGCGACTTCTACGCGATGCGCTGGACGACGTACCTCGACTCCCTCGACACCGCGCTGGTCACCGGACGGCCACCGGCCGCCGTCGACTGGTTCGCGCTGGAGAACGCCTGGAACCAACGGCACGACCGCTATCCCGTCGAGGCCTCCGGCGATCCCGTGGCGACGGCCGCCGAGGTGCTCGACGCGCTGCCCGCGACGGCGCCGGCGGCGTCCGGGGAGGCACGGTGAGGCGGGTGAGCGGCAGAGCCGCCGGGCTGGTCGTGGCCGTGCTGAGTGGTGTGGTGCTGGCGGTGACGTCGACGCCCGCGCAGGCCGCGACCGACGGCCCCGACGTCATCGCCCACCGCGGCTCCTCCGGCATGGCACCCGAGAACACCGCCGCCGCCATCGACCTCGCCGTCCGCCAACGCGCCGACCACGTCGAAATCGACGTCCAACGCACCAAGGACGGCACACTCGTCAACTTCCACGACTGCACCATGGAACGCACCACCAACGTCGAAGACCTCTACCCCGGACGCCCCAGCTACCGCGTCTCCGACTTCACCTGGAACGAACTGCGCCAACTCGACGCCGGCTCCTGGTTCCACGACAAATACGCCGGGGAGCGGATCATCACCCTCGACACCGTCATCCGCCACCTCCAGCACACCCCCACCGGACTCCTCGCCGAAATCAGCCCCTGCAGCCAATACGGCACCACCATCGCCACCGACCTCGCCCACAACCTCAACGCCAAACCCCGCTACGTCCGCAACGCCCTCGCCCACGACCGACTCGCCGTCCAGTCCTTCCAGACCGACGACGCCCGCACCTTCCACGACCTCATCCCCGACATCCCCATCGGCATCCTCGACGCCGACCGCCCCACCGACACCGAACTCGTCGAACTCAGCCAATGGGCCGACCAGATCAACCCCCAACACACCGTCACCGACCAAACCCTCGTCGACCGCATCCACCAACTCGGCATGACCACCAACGTCTGGACCGTCGACGAACCCGGCACCATCCGCAAAATGCTCAACCTCGGCGTCGACGGCATCATCACCGACTACCCCCAAACCCTCACCCAGCGGGGGTGACACCGCGCCGGCTGCCGCCCGCCGGCATGGTGTGGAATGACCGGATGAGTGATGACGCACCGCGCGCCGAGCGCCCCGAACGTGTCCGTCCCGCCGCGCAGAGCCTCACCGGCGTCGGTCTCGCCGTTCTCGATGCCGCCGGACGGGTGCTGCTGGGGCTCGGTCACGACGGGCGCTGGGAGCTGCCGGGCGGGAAGGTGGACGCGGGCGAGGATTTCGAGAGGGCCGCCGTCCGGGAGCTGGCGGAGGAGACCGGGCTCGTGGCGGCTCCCGCGGACGTGCGGGTGCTCGCGGTACTCGTCGACGGCGTGGGCGGGCTGACCCGGGTGACCGCCGCGGCCGTCACCGACCGGGCGACCGGTGCGCCCCGGGTCACCGAGCCCGACAAGATCGAGCGCTGGCAGTGGTTCGCCCGCGAGGCCGTTCCGTCGGCGCTCTTCCCGCCGTCCGCCTCGGTCCTGGACTGCGTGTGGCCCGGCTCGGAGCGGCGGGGCGCCGAAGGGGTCCGGCACTACGCGCTGGCCGGCCCCGGGGTGAACGGCAGCACGCGCCGTGACGGGGACGCCGGATCGCGGTAGCTCCGTCACCTCGTTCCTGGAGTCCCGGCGCCGGGCAGGACCGCCGCACGCATTGACATGGACGCGTCCTGGCGCAACGCTGAGAGCGCTCTCAGAATCGGTACGGACCAATTCCCCCACACCCGCACGGAGGTGGAGAGTGCTCTCCCGACTCAGACACCGTCTGCTCGCCGTGGCCGCGGCCGCAGGCCTGACCGGCGCCCTGCTCACGTTCGGTGCCGCACCGCCCGCGGACGCCGCGGTGCCCGCCACCATCCCCCTGAAGATCACCAACAACTCCGCCCGCGGCGACGCCGTCCACATCTACAACCTGGGCACCTCGCTGACGACCGGTCAGCAGGGCTGGGCGGACGAGAACGGCACCTTCCACGCCTGGCCCGCCGGCGGCAATCCCCCCACCCCCGCCCCGGACGCGTCCATCCCCGGACCGGCCGCCGGACAGACCAAGACGATCCGCATCCCGAAGCTGTCGGGACGCATCTACTTCTCCTACGGCCAGAAGCTCGACTTCCGGCTGACCACCGGCGGCCTGGTCCAGCCCGCCGTCCAGAACCCGAGCGACCCCAACCGCGACATCCTCTTCAACTGGTCGGAGTACACGCTCAACGACGGCGGGCTGTGGCTGAACAGCACCCAGGTCGACATGTTCTCCGCGCCCTACACGGTCGGCGTGCAACGCGCCGACGGCGGCGTGACCAGCGCCGGGCAGCTCGAGCCCGGTGGCTACCACGGAGTCTTCGACGCGCTGCGGGCGCAGCCCGGCTGGGGCGGACTGATCCAGACCCGGCCCGACGGGACCGTACTGAGAGCACTCGCGCCGCTGTACGGAGTGGAGACGGGGGCGCTGCCCGCCTCGGTCATGGACGACTACATCAACCGGGTGTGGCAGAAGTACGCGACGACCACGCTGACCGTGACACCCTTCGGGGACCGGCCCGACACCAAGTACTTCGGCCGGGTGTCGGGCAACGTCATGAACTTCACCAACACCTCCGGCACGGTCGTCACCAGCTTCCAGAAGCCGGACGCCTCCAGTGTCTTCGGCTGCCACCGGCTCCTGGACGCGCCCAACGACCAGGTGCGCGGGCCGATCTCCCGCACGCTGTGTGCCGGGTTCAACCGCTCGACGCTGCTGAGCAACCCCAACCAGCCCGACCCCTCGTCGGCCGGCTTCTACCAGGACGCCGTGACCAACCACTACGCCCGGATCATCCACGACCGCATGGCCGACGGGAAGGCGTACGCGTTCGCCTTCGACGACGTCGGCAACCACGAGTCGCTGGTGCACGACGGCAACCCGGTCGAGGCCCGGCTCACGCTCGCCCCGCTCGACTGACCCGCCGGCGGGTACGAGTCCGCCCCCGTCCCCCGCCGGTGCGGTGGAGGACGGGGGCGGTGCGGTGTCAGGCGCCGGGCAGTACGCCGGTGCGGGCGACCTCGGAGTACCAGCGGGCGCTGGCCTTGGGGATGCGGGTGCCGGTCGGGTAGTCGACGTAGACGGCACCGAAGCGCTTGCTGTAGCCGTGGGCCCACTCGAAGTTGTCCAGCAGGGACCACAGGAAGTAGCCGCGCACGTCCACGCCGTCCAGGATGGCCTGGTGGACGGCGGCCAGGTGGTCGCGCACGTAGGCGATCCGGGCGGGGTCGTTGACCTGGCCGGCCGGGTCGGCGTAGTCGTCGAAGGCGGCGCCGTTCTCGGTGATGACCAGCGGCAGCCTCGGGAAGTCGGCGGACAGCCGGCGCAGCAGGTCGTAAAGGCCGCTCGGGTCGACGGCCCAGCCCATCGCGGTGGTGTCGCCGGGCGGCTGGTGGAAGGCGACGCGGTCCGCTCCCGGCCAGGGGCTGTGGGCGCTGTTGCCGTGCCCGTCGGAGGTGTGGGTGGCGCTGCCGTCGGTCTCGGACACCACGGTGGGGGTGTAGTAGTTGACGCCGAGGAAGTCCAGCGGCTGGTGGGCCCGGCGCAGGTCGCCGTCCTGGACGAAGGACCAGTCGGTCAGCCCGGCGGTGTCCTTGAGCAGGTCCTCCGGGTAGGCGCCGTTCAGCATGGGGCCGGTGAAGACCCGGTTGGCGAGCGCGTCGATCCGGCGGGCCGCGTCGACGTCGCCGTCGCCGCCGGTGAGCGGGCGGACGTGGTGGACGTTGAGGGTGACGGACACCTGGGCGTCGGCGCGCACGCGGTCGCGCAGGGCCTGGACGGCCAGCCCGTGCGCCAGGTTCAGGTGGTGGGCGGCGCGCAGGGCGGCGACCGGGTCGGTGCGCCCGGGGGCGTGCACCCCGGAGCCGTAACCGAGGAAGGCGCTGCACCAGGGCTCGTTGAGGGTGGTCCAGGTCCGCACCCGGTCGCCGAGGGCGTCGGCGGCGAGGGCCGCGTACTCGGCGAACCGTTCGGCGGTGGCGCGCTCGGGCCAGCCGCCGGCGTCCTCCAGCTCCTGGGGCAGGTCCCAGTGGTAGAGGGTGGCGACGGGCTGGATGCCCTTCTCCAGCAGCTCGTCCACCAGGCGCCGGTAGAAGTCCAGGCCCTTCTGCACGGCGGGGCCGCGGCCGGTGGGCTGGATCCGGGGCCAGGCGAGGGAGAAGCGGTAGGCGCCCAGGCCGAGTTCGGCCATCAGGGCGACGTCCTGGCTGCGCCGGTGGTAGTGGTCGGTGGCGATGTCACCGGTGTCGCCGTTGCGGACCCGGCCGGGCGTGCGGGCGTAGGTGTCCCAGATGGACGGGGTGCGGCCGTCCTCCGCGGCGGCCCCCTCGATCTGGTAGGAGGCGGTCGCGGAACCCCACAGGAAGCCCTTGGGGAAGGTGCGGGCGGCGTGCGGGGCGGATGCGGTCTGCTGTGCTGCGGTGACCACGTAGGTCCTTTCAGTGGTGGGTGAGTGCGCGGGGCGCGCGCCCGACGAAGTGGTGTGCGGCCCGGACGGCGCGGGACCGGGCCGCACGGCGGCCGGTCAGCCCTTGACGGCGCCGGCCATGATGCCGCTGACGATCTGACGGCCGAAGACGACGAACATCGCCAGCAGCGGCAGGGTGCCGAGCAGCGCGCCGGCCATGATCAGCGACTGGTCGCGGACGTATCCCGCGCTGAGCTGGGTGAGCGCGACGGGGACGGTCGGGTTGGTCATGTCGAGGACCACGAACGGCCAGAAGAAGTCGTTCCACGCGTGCACGAACGTGATCATGAACAGTACGGCCATGGCGGGCCGCGCGATGGGCAGCACGATGCTGAAGAAGATCCTGAGCGAGTGCGCCCCGTCCACGCGGCCGGCCTCGACCAGCTCGTCCGGCAGCGCCTCCGTCAGGTACTGCCGCATGAAGAACACACCGACCGCGCTCACCAGCGTCGGGAAGATGACGGCGGGCAGCTGCTGCGACCAGCCGAGGTCGGCCATCATCATGAACAGCGGTACGACGGCGAGCTGCGGCGGCACCATCATGGTGCCGATCACCAGCATGAGCAGGGCGTTGCGTCCCTTGAACCGCAGTTTGGCGAAGGCGAACCCGGCGAGCGTGGCGAACAGCACGGTGGACAGGGCGATCACTCCGGCCACGATCAGACTGTTGATCATGGCCTTGCCCATCGCCGCCTCGTCCCAGGCCCGGGCGAGGTTGCTGAACAGGTTCGGGCCGGGCAGGAACGGGGGCGGGGTCTGGCTGACCCGGGTGTTGTCGGTGGACGCGGCCACCATCGTCCAGTACAGCGGGAAGATCGACAGGATCGCCATGATGGCGAGCAGCACATAGGCGAGGGGTCCGGCGTGGTGCTGGCGGCCCGCGCGCTGGCGCAGCAGCCGGCGGCCGCCGCGGCCGCTCGCCCTCACGGCGGGGGTCCGGTCCGGGGCTTCGGTCCGGGCCGGGAGACTTTGGGTGGTCATGACGGCTCCAGGTCAGGACGTACGGGAGCGCAGGCGCTTGACGACGCGCTGCACGACGAAGACGAGGACCAGCAGCATGAACATCGCCCAGGCGACGGTCGCGGAGCGGCCCATCTGGTAGTTCTTCCAGCCCTCCTCGTACAGCAGCAGGCCCAGCGTCTGGTACTGGTTGTCCGCGCCGCCGGTGACGCCGTTGGGCCCCTGGCCGAAGATCAGCGGCTCGCCGAAGAGCTGGGTGGCGCCGATCGTGGAGAGCACGATGGTGAAGACGATGGTGGAGCGGATCCCGGGCACGGTGACGTGGATGAACTGCTGCCACCGGGAGGCGCCGTCGAGGGAGGCCGCCTCGTACCGGTCGGCGGGGATGGCCTGCATCGCGGCCAGGTAGAGCAGCGCGTTGTAGCCGGTCCAGCGCCAGATGACGATCGTGGAGATGGCGATCTGGGCGGGCCACTTGTCGGCCTCCCAGTCCACCGGGTCGATCCCGACCGAGCCGAGCGCCCAGTTGATCATGCCGAAGTCGCGCTCGAAGATCATGGTGAAGACGAGGGCGGCCGCGGCGACCGAGGTGGCGTAGGGGACCAGGGAGGCGACCCGGAAGAACAGCGAGGCGCGCATCCGGTAGTTGAGCAGGTGTGCCATGCCGAGCGCCATCATGAGCTGCGGCACGGTGGAGATGACACCGATGGTGATGGTGTTCTGCAGCGCGTTCCAGAACCGTGAATCGCCCCACAGCTCCACGTAGTTGTCGAACGCCACCCACTCCATGACATCGAGGGTGGCCAGCTCCACGTCGTGCAGGGAGATCCACGACGTGTAGATCAGGGGGTAGAAGCTGAACGCGGCGAAGATGATGAAGAACGGCGCGACGAACGCGTACGGGGCGCCCTTGATGTCGAGCCGGTGCCAGAGCGCGCCGCGTCGCCGGGCGGTGCCCTCGCCGCCCGTCCGGGGGTTCGGACGCGGAGGCTCGTCCCCGGTCAGCGCCTTGGTGGTGGAGGTGGCCACCGGTCTTCCTTCCTGAGAGCGGATGGGTGGGCCTGGCGCCGGGCCCGCCGGCCAGGACCTGATCCTGGACGCGGGCGGGCCCGGTCGGCCTCGGGAGCGTGCGGTCAGCCGACCGCCTTCTCGATGCGCTCCCCGGTGGTCTTCCACGCCTCGTCACGCGTGGCGTCGCCCTGCTCGATCAGGGCCAGGCCCTGGGAGAAGGTGTCCTTGATGGTGCCGTCCTTGCGGCCGAGGACCTGCTTGTCCGGGATCTCCTGGGCGGCCGCTCCGAAGATCTGGCCGATCGGCGCGCCGCTGAAGTACTCGGACTTGGCGTTCTTCACCTCGGGGCTGTCCAGCGCCGTGCGCGAGGAGGGGATGTTGCCGATCTCCTTGAAGATGTGGGCCTGCTGCTCGGGCGCGGTCAGCCAGGCGACGAGCTTCTTGGCCTCCTCCTTCACCGGGCTCTGCTCGACCACACCGAGGAAGGAGCCGCCCCAGTTGGCGCCCTTGGGGGCCTTGGCGACGTCCCACTTGCCCTTGTTGGCGTCGCCGGCCTTCTCGCTGATGTGGCTGAGCATCCACGCCGGGCACACCGCGGTGGCGAAGGTGCCGTTGGCCAGACCCGGGTCCCAGCCCGGCTGGAACTGGCGGAGCTTGGCGGTCAGACCGTCCTCGGCCGCGTCGGCGGCGAGGTTCCAGGCCTCCTTGACGGCCGGGTTGGTGTTGTAGATCAGGTTGCCGTTCTCGTCGTAGTACTGCTCGGGGTAGCCGTAGACCATGGCGTTGAACAGACCGCTGGCCGCGTCCATGTAGGCCACGTCGCCGCCCTTGAAGCCCTTCTTGAAGGTGCGGCCGACCTCGACGTACTTGCTCCAGTCGCCCTCCCAGAGCTTGGCGACCTCCTCGCGGTCGGTGGGCAGGCCCGCCTTCTCGAAGTAGTCCTTGCGGTAGCAGACGGCCATCGGGCCGATGTCGGTGCCCAGGCCCAGCACCTTGCCGTCCTTGGTGGTGATCTGGGACTCCTTCCACGGCAGGAAGTGGTCGGTTCCCTCGACCTTGGAGAAGTCGGCGAACTTGTCCGCCTGGGTCTCGGTGATCTCCTTGGCGCGGCCGATCTCGATGCCCTGGATGTCCTTCAGGCCCTTGCCCGCGGCGAGCCTGGTCTGCAGCGCGGTGTAGTAGGTCTGCTCGTCACCGGCTATCTCGGCCTTGATGTCGACATTGGGGTTCTCCTTCTCGTACTGCTCGAGGAGGCCCGTCTCCTTGATCCCCATCACCCCGTACATGCCCATGGTGATGGTGACCTTGCCGTCCTTCTTGCCACCGCCGGTGGCCGAGTCGTCGCTGCCGCCGCAGCCGACGACGAGTGCCAGCGCGCCGACGGCCGCGGCCGTCGCCACCGCCCTTCTGCGCAACGAACCGAAAGTGCCCATGGATCTTCCTCCTAGCGACGGCGCTGACACATCGGAGTGACGAGTTCTGCGATGACTACTGCGATGGCTACAGCGATGAGAGACAGCGGCTCGAACACGGGATGGGAACGTTCCCAATTTTCGTGGGCACGTTCCCAACGACGCATCGAAGACTCATGGCTCCGGTGCCGATCTGTCAATGACTTGAACGCAAGTTCCCGCAGCCGTCCGCACGTCGCGTTCGCCTCCCGATGGGCCGGGGGTGCTCGGCCGGCCGCGGTGTCTGCAAGAATTGCCGCAGGTCACCTCCGCGGCAGGCACCCCCGCCGCGGCCGCCGAGGGGGGAGCACATGACCGGCAACCGCCGTCCAACGATCAAAACGGTCGCCGCCCGCGCCGGCGTGGGCCGCACCACGGTCTCCCGTGTCGTCAACGGCTCGGAGCTGGTCAGTGCCGATGCCCGGGAGCGAGTGCTTGCGGCGATCAAGGAACTGAACTACGTTCCCAACTCGGTCGCCCGGGGCCTGGTCACCAACCGCACCAACGCCGTGGCCCTGGTGATCCCGGAATCGGAGAGCCGGCTCGGCTCCGAGCCGTTCTTCGCCGCGCTGATCCGCGGGGTCAGCGGCGCCCTCGCCGAGAGCCGCACCCAGTTGCAGCTGATGCTCGTCCGCGACCAGGCCGAGCGTGACCAGCTGACCGAGTCGGTCGCGACCCGCCGGGTGGACGGCGTGCTGCTGGTCTCCGTGCACTCCGAGGACCGGCTGCCGGGCATGCTGGAGGAGATGGGCCTGCCCACCGTGCTCGCCGGCCGCCGCGACGCGGGCGAACGGCTGAGCTACGTCAACTCCGACAACGCCGGCGGGGCCGCCGCCGCGGTGCGGCATCTGCTGGGCAGCGGACGGCGACGGGTCGCCACCATCACCGGCCCGCTGGACATGGACGTCGGCCGCAGCAGGCTGGCCGGTTGGCGCACCGCGCACACGGAGGCGGGTGTTCCCGCCGCCGAACTGCTCGTCGAGGCCGGTGACTTCACCGAGGAGGGCGGCGCCAACGCCATGCGTTTGCTTCTTGAACGCGCCCCGGATCTGGACGCCGTCTTCGCCGCGTCCGACCTCATGGCCGTCGGCGCGCTGGCCGAACTGCGCCGGTGGAAGCGGCAGGTGCCGGGGGATGTCGCCGTCGTCGGCTTCGAGGACTCCGTCCTGGCCCGGCACACCAACCCGCCGCTGACGACGGTGCGTCAGCCGGTGGAGGAACTGGGCCGGACCATGGCCCGCATCCTCACCGACATCACGCAGCACGGCGCGCCCCGGCAGCAGACGACACTGCCGACGGAGCTGGTGGTGCGCGAGTCGTCGTAGGAACCGACGCCGTCACGACGCGGCCGGCTGCCGTCCGAGCCGCTCCAGGACCCGTCCGCGGAGCAGCTCGTACTCCTCGCGGAGTCTGCGGATCTCGGGCGGCCGGGGAACGACGGTGCCGCCGACGACGGTCTCGTGCGGACCGAACTGCTCGCGGGTCAGGTCGACTTCCAGGTCCGGGCCCAGCCGGTTCCACCAGTGGTAGTCGACCCGCTCGCCCTCGACGTGCACCTCGCCGCGGATCAGCTCGCCGCCCAGCAGGTCGTTGAGCACCATGGCGGTCACGCCGCACTGGTCCCTGGCCGGGTTGTCCGCGGTCCACTGCGACCGGAACTCGGGTGTGCACGTCTCGGCGCTCCAACTGTCGCGCACGGCCCGCTCGATGTCGACGAGAAGCAACGGTGTCATGCGGTCCATTGTGTCGGCGGGCACTGACAGTCGCCCGTGACGAGGACGGCCGGGCCGAGCCCGGGGCTCACGTGCCCGGGACGCAGGCCTCGGCGATGGACAGGCTGTTCTCGTAGAGGTGGTGCCGGGTGATCCGGCCGCCCTCGACGGTCAGGCGCAGCGCGAACGGCCCCTCGAAGGACTTGCCCGTCGCCCGTACGGTCCCGGACAACCGTCCCATCAGGACGGCGTCCGTGCCGTCGACGAGGAACGTGTCGACCGAGGCCCGCGCGTCCTCGGGCACGGTGTGCTCCGCCAGTTCCGTGAACTGGGCGGCCGCCTCGGCTCCGGTGGAGCGGGGCCGTATCCAGGGGACGGCGGGGTTCTCGGCGAGCAGCCAGTCGACCTCGTCGGCGAACAGCTCGACCAGTCGCCCGGTGTCGCCGGCCATACGGGCGGTGAGGAAGTCGCGCACGACGGAACGGGTGACCTCGGCGACCTGGTCCCCCGTGGGTGCGGTGCGGGTGTCGGACATGCTGTGCTCCTCGCTGCGGTGGGCCGTTCCGGCCGGTGTTGCCGTCGGTGTGTCCGATCCTGCCGGGACGGAGGGGTACGGTCGATTACCCGGCGGGTAAGGCGGGCGGCCGGGCCCCCGTCGGGGGTCGTGGCCCGGCGTGCACCCGACTGGCCCAGTCCGCGCCCGGCGGGCGTTTCCCCCGGGTCCTCCGGTCGTTGGGACGGGCATGATCAAGAAGCTCGCCTGTGTCTCCGTCATGGCCGGCGCTCTGCTGGTCTCCGCTCCGGTCGCCGAGGCGGCCCCGGAACCCGGGCCGTCCACGGGTGTTCCCGGTGGTCGGCTCCTCGACAGCCTTCTCGGCTCGCTGGAGGTGGGGCACCCGGCCACCTCCCCGCAGTCACTCCTGCCGCAGGGCATCCTCGGCCGCTGAAAGGCGTGAGGCGGGAGGGACGGTTGCGCGCAATCATCCCCTCCCGCCTCCGATGACCGGTTCGGCGCTCCGCTCCACCGGCCCATCCCGGGACAGCCAGACCGCGGCAGGCTTCCCGTAACCACGGTCCTGGAGCCTCCAGGGAGTCATTCGAACGCGGGAGGCTCCAGTGAAGTTTCCGAGCAAGAGGCGCGCCGGTGCCGTGGTGGCCGTGCTGAGTGGTCTGGCTCTGGCGGTGACGTCGACGCCCGCGCAGGCCGCGACCGACGGCCCCGACGTCATCGCCCACCGCGGCTCCTCCGGCATGGCACCCGAGAACACCGCCGCCGCCATCGACCTCGCCGTCCGCCAACGCGCCGACCACGTCGAAATCGACGTCCAACGCACCAAGGACGGCACACTCGTCAACTTCCACGACTGCACCATGGAACGCACCACCAACGTCGAAGACCTCTACCCCGGACGCCCCAGCTACCGCGTCTCCGACTTCACCTGGAACGAACTGCGCCAACTCGACGCCGGCTCCTGGTTCCACGACAAATACGCCGGGGAGCGGATCATCACCCTCGACACCGTCATCCGCCACCTCCAGCACACCCCCACCGGACTCCTCGCCGAAATCAGCCCCTGCAGCCAATACGGCACCACCATCGCCACCGACCTCGCCGACACCCTGCGCGGCAAGCCCGGTTATGTCCGCAAGGCCCTCGCCCGGAAGCAACTGGCCGTGCAGTCGTTCGAGACGGATGACGCCCGCACCTTCCACACCGCCCAGCCCGACATCCCCATCGGCATCCTCGACGCCGACCGCCCCACCGACACCGAACTCGTCGAACTCAGCCAATGGGCCGACCAGATCAACCCCCAACACACCGTCACCGACCAAACCCTCGTCGACCGCATCCACCAACTCGGCATGACCACCAACGTCTGGACCGTCGACGAACCCGGCGCCATCCGCAAAATGCTCAACCTCGGCGTCGACGGCATCATCACCGACTACCCCCAAACCCTCACCCAGCGCTGAATCCGACGCCGTCCCCGTCGTTGGCGCAGCGGAAGCCGAGGTTGCCGGACGAGGAGTCCGGGGTGTTGGAGGAGCGGGCGGCGACCCGGTAGCGGTTGCAGTAGGAGTCGTGGCACAGGTAGGAGCCGCCGCGCAGCACCCGCGCCGTGCCGGTCTCGGGACCGTGCGGGTCCGCTGCCGGGGACTCGGCGTAGTACGACGGCGAGAACCAGTCGGCGCACCACTCCCACACGTTCCCCGCGGTGTTCCACAGGCCGTGGCCGTTGGGGCGGTAGGACTTGACCGGTGCGGTGGTCAGGTGGCCGTCCTCGACGGTGTTGACGTGGGGGAAACGGCCCTGCCAGATGTTGCAGCGCCACCGGCCGCCCGGAGTCAGCTCGTCGCCCCACGCGTAGCGGCGGCCGGTCAGTCCCCCGCGGGCCGCGTACTCCCACTCGGCCTCGGTGGGCAGGCGCTTGCCGGCCCACCGGGCGTAGGCGGTGGCGTCGTTCCAGGAGACGTGGACGACCGGGTGGTTCTGGCGGCCGGTGATGTCGGAGCGGGCGCCCTCGGGGCGGCGCCAGTGGGCACCCCGGACGTTGATCCACCAGGGGGTGCCAGCCGCCTCGCCGAGGACGTCGGTGCCCGGCGCGGCGACCACGAGGTGGAAGACCGCCGAGGAGCCGAAGCGCTCGGCGTCGGTCACATGGCCCGTGGCCTTGACGAAGGCGGCGAACCGGGCGTTGGTCACGGCGGTCTCGTCGATGTGGAAGGGGTTCAGACGCACCGTGTGGACGGGTGTCTCGCCGTCGGCGGGGTAACCCTCCCCGAAGGCGTCCCCCATGGCGAACTCACCGCCCGGCAGGCGCACCTGGCCGCGGGTCGAACGCGGGCGGGCGGCGGACACCGGCGCCGGAGGGACATCGGCGGCCTTGGCGACGGGTGCTGTCGCGGGGGCGCAGCACGGGCGGTGGGCGCTGGTCATGGGGTCCTCGAATCGGGCTGCGGACGTGTCGGGTGCTACGCCTTGTACGTGGACTCGTCGAGCCCGCTGAGGGTCGGGTCGTGTCCCACCTCGCCGACGTCGTACATCGATGTCATCCAGTGGTAGAAGTTGTCGCCGCGCTCGCGCAGTACGTCGTACAGTCTGCGCATCATGCGGCCGCGGACCTCCGCCTGCTCGGGGTGGGCGTAGACGTTCTGCAGTTCGTCCGGGTCGGTGTGCAGGTCGTACAGCTCGTTGACGGAGTCGGGGTTGACGACGAGCTTGTACCGGTCCTCGCGCAGCATGCGCTGCGGGTAGGGGAAGTGGTGGCCGTGGAACTCGCAGACGATGTCCTCGTCCCACTCCACCGACTCGCCCCGCACCAGGGGCAGCAGGCTGCGGGAGTCGACGGCGGGTTTCGGGTCCAGGCCCGCCAGTTCGAGGATGGTGGCCGTGCAGTCGAGGAGGCTGACGAACTCGTCGCGCACCTGTCCGCCCGGCGCGCCCGGGACGCGGAGCAGGCCGGGGGTGCGGTAGATGTCCTCGTACATCGCGGGGCCCTTGTCGTGCAGCCGGTGGGAGCCGGTGAACTCCCCGTGGTCGCAGGTGAAGAACACCGCGGTGTCGTCGACGAGGCCGAGCCGTTCCATGGCGTCCATGACCCGGCCGATCTGCTTGTCGATGAGGGCCACGTAGCCCCAGTAGACGGCGATGAGCTTGCGGGTCGTCTCGATGGGCATGGTGTCGAAGGTCCAGTGCGCGCTGTAGTTGCGCTGGACCGGCGGCTTGCCCTCGAAGGTCTCGGACACCGACCGCGGCAGTTCCACGTCCGCCGGGTCGACCAGGTCGAAGTACTCGTCGGGCAGGATGTAGGGCAGGTGCGGGCCGAAGAAGTGCAGGGCCAGGAAGAAGGGCCGGTCGTGCTCGTGGGCGTCGGCGGCGTACCGCTCCAGCTGCTCGATGGCGCGGGTGGCCAGGTAGTACTCGAAGGTGGCTTCGACCGGCTGGTGCAGCCGGGCGGCGAGCAGGTTGCCCGGGCCGCCGTTGGGCAGGGTGCCGCGGATGCGGTCGCTGATCTCGTACGGGGGCAGTCCGTGCTCGGCGAGGTGGGCGAGGTAGTCGGGGTGGTCGACGGGGTTGTGCCAGCCGGGCAGGTCGGGCCCGTCGAAGCCGTAGTCGGCCGCGGTGCGCCGGTTGCCGGTGTGCCACTTGCCGAACAGGCCGCAGTTGTAGCCGTGTTCGCGCAGGGCGCGGGAGAAGGCGAACTGGTCCTCGGTCAGGTCCTCCAGGTAGCCGACGTTGCGTTCGTGGTTGGCGAGGAGCTTGTGGCGGAAGGGCGCCTGGCCGGTCAGGAGGCTGGCGCGGGCCGGGGTGCAGATGGCGGTGGGGGTGTACCAGCGGTCGAAACGGGTCCCCGTGGCGGCCAGTTCGTCGAGTACGGGGGTGTGGGCCAGCGGGTTGCCGTAGGCGCCGAGCGTGTCCGTGCGGTGCTGGTCGGTCATGAGGAAGAGGATGTTCTTCCGGGACGCGCCGGACGGGCCGCCGGACTTGCCGCCGGACTCTTCGCCGGGCCGGGGGGCTGTGCTGGTGCTGGACTGGGTCACTTGCCCGCTCCCGTGAAGAGGTCGCCGGTGTAGTAGGTCTTCGGGTCGACGGGCTTCTTCAGCTTGCCCGCGTCGACGAAGTAGTCGTTCATGCCCTTCAGCCACTTGACGACGGTGCCGTCCTCGGTCAGCTTGTCGAGTTCCTCGACGCCGAGCACCTTGTTGTTGGCGGCGTCCGCCTTCACCTGGTCGACGGGGATCTTCAGCTTGGCGGCGGTGAGTTCGATCGCCTCGTCGGTGTGCTCGGAGCGGAACGTCATGGCCTCGCGCAGCACGGCGAGGACCTTCTTGGTCTTCTCCGGCTGGTCGGCCACCACCTTGTTGCCCGCGACGAACGCGGTGGGGAAGGAGACGTCCTGTTCGAAGTCGGTGTTCTTGGCGAGTTCGACCAGGTCGGGAACCTGCTTCTTGATCGTCGCCGCGGCCGGGTACCAGAAGCCGGCGCCGTCGACCTGCCCGGAGGAGAAGGCGGAGACGATGGTGGAGGGGTCCATGGGGACGACCTTCAGGTCCTCCTTGGTCATCCCGGCCTTCTCCAGGGCGAGGGTGAGGATCATGTCGCCGGAGGTGCCCTCGGGTACGGCGACGGTCTTGCCCTTGAGCTGTTGCATCGACGTGATGCCCGGCTGGGCGAGCACCCGGTCGGAGTTGCCGAGGGTGTTGATGGCGACGACCTTGGCCTGGCCGGAGGCGGGCAGCCACATGGCGCCGGGGCCTATGTATCCGAAGTCGAGGTTGTCGGTGCCCAGCGCCTGGATCTGGAGCGGGCCGTTGGTGAAGACCGTGGCTTTCGCCGACAGTCCGTGCTTCTTCCACAGGCCCTTGGCCTCGGCGATGGCGATCAGGCTGGCGCCGTTGAAGTCGTTGATGTATCCGAAGCGCACCTCGTCCGAGGAGCCGCCGGAGGACGAGCCGCCGCCGCACGCCGCGAGCAGCGCCATGGCGGCCGCGCCGGCGAGGGTGGTGGTGAGGCTTCTGCGGGTGAGGACGGGTGGCATGGCGGTGGGTCCCTTCCGGGTCATGACGTGGAGGAGTGGGAACCGGAAAGGGCGGCGGTGCGGCCTTCCTGGTGGTAGACGGAGTGCCACACGCGGTTGCGCAGTGCGGCGAACTCGGGGCTGAGCCGGAAGGCCTCGTCGCGTACGACGGCGGGGTCGACCTCGACGACGTCGTAGACCCGGCCGGGACGGGCGGCCATCACGACGACCCGGTTGGCCAGGAACACGGCCTCGTCGACGTCGTGGGTGATGAACAGGACCGTGCGCCTGTCCTGGCTCCAGGTCTTCAGCAGTTGTTCCTGGAGCTTGACCCGGGTGAGCGCGTCGAGGGCGCCGAAGGGTTCGTCCATCAGCAGGATCGAGGGGTCGACGGCGTAGGCGCGGGCGATGGCGCAGCGCTGGCGCATGCCGCCGGAGAGGGTCTTGGGGAGCGCGTCGGCGAAGCGTTCCAGGCCGACCAGTTCGATGAAGTGCTCTGCCCTGGCCCGGCGTTCCGCCTTGGGCACGCCGGTGGTGCGCAGGCCGAACTCGACGTTCTGGCGCACGGTCAGCCAGGGGAAGAGGGCGTACTGCTGGAAGATGACGCCGCGTTCGGGTCCGGGGCCCGATACGGGGGCGCCGTCCACCAGGGCTCGGCCCGCGGTGGGTGTCTCGAGCCCGGCGAGGATGTTCATCAGGGTGCTCTTGCCGCAGCCCGAGGGGCCGACGACGGTGACGAACTCGTGGTTGGCGATGTCGAGGCTGACGTCGTCGAGGGCGGTGAAGGTCTCCCGGCCCAGCGAGAAGGTCTTGGTGACGTGCTGGACGGAGATCTTGGCGGGTGTGCTGGTCATCGGCGTTCCTGCCATCGGGTGAGCCGGCGTTCGGCGAGGAGGAGGACGCGGTCCATGAGGAGACCGAGGATTCCGATCGAGACGAGTCCGACGAAGATGGTCGGGAGGTCGTAGTAGAGCTGGGCGTTCTGCATGCGGTAGCCGAGGCCCTCCTGGGCGGCGATCAGCTCCGCGGCGACGAGGGTGGCCCAGGCGGAGCCGAGGCCGACCCGCATGCCGACGAGGATGAAGGGCGTGGACGCGGGCACCACGACGCGGGCGAAGATCGTGGCGTCGCCCGCGCCGAGCACCCGGGCGGCGTTGATCAGGGTGCGGTCGACGTTCACCACGCCCTGGAAGGTGGAGATCACGCAGGCCAGGAACGCGGCGAGGAAGATGACGAAGATCTTCGGTGTCTCGTCGATGCCCATGGCGACCACGGCTAGCGGGATGATCGCCAGCGGCGGAATGGTGCGGAAGAACTGGATCCAGGGTTCGATCAGTCCGCGCAGGATGCCGTACCAGCCCATCAGGAAGCCCACCGGGACGGCCACGGCCGTGCCCAGGGCGAAGCCGACGAGGACGCGGGTCAGGCTGGCGAGGGCGTCGTCGGCGAGTGTTCCGTCGCTGATCAGGGTGGCGGCGCGGTCGACGACCTCGGGCGGTGTCGGCAGTTTGAAACCGGCGGACGCGAGGGCCCACCAGACGGCGATGCCGAGCGCGACGGAGACGGCGTTCAGGGCGAGCGGCAGCCCGCGCCGCCTGTCGGAACGGGTGTGCCGCGCAGCGGACTTGGCGTCACCGTCCTTGGTGGCGCCCGCCGCGTCGTCGGCCGCCCCGGCGTCGGGTGAGGGCTCGGGCCGCGGGTGCCGCCGGTCGGCCCTCCGCTTGTCAAGGACGGACATGGGCGGCTCCTTCGGTGGCGGAGTCGGATGCATCGGAACGGCCCTTCACGTCGGCGGTTTCGGGATACCTCGCCAGGAGGGGTGAGCTGTGGAAGACCGCGGCGAGCGCGCCGATGGCGCCGTCGTCGTCGGAGAGCCGGGCCGCGGTGACGACGGGACCGGCCGAGGCGGTCGGGAAGATCTCGGCGGCGAGCGTGGCGGCGACCTGTTCCACGAGGACGGGTGCCAGACGGGTGATCTCGCCGCCGACGACCACCTTCGCCGGGTTCAGCATCATGGTCGCGGCGCCGACCACCCGGCCCAGCGCCCCCGCGGCCTCCCGCAGGACCCGGTCCACGACGGGGTGGGCGCGGCGCACGGCGGCGGCGAGGTCGTCGAGGGTCTCCAGGCGCAGGCCGAACTCCCAGCAGGCGGCGAGGATTCCGGGTACGGATGCCACGGTCTCCAGACATCCCCGCTTGCCGCACCGACAGGGCCGGCCCGCCGGTTCGACGGTCACGTGGCCCAGTTCGCCGGCCAGTCCGGACGAGCCGGTCACCAGCTGGCCGCCGACCACGAGACCGCCGCCGACGCCGTCCGACAGGCGTACGTACACCAGGTCGGCGACGCTGTCGGCGCCGCTGATGGCCTCGGCCAGGGCGGCCAGGCGGGTGTTGTTGTCGACGATCACCGGTGCGTCGAAGCGCTCGGCGAAGGCCACGTCGACGCTTTCTGGTGCCGGGCGGAGCACGGTGGTGCCCGCCGTGGCGCGGGGCCAGGCCGCGCCCTCCGGTGCCGGGTAGGGGCCGGGCACGCCGATGCCGATGCCCTGCAGGGCCCCGTAGTGGACGCCCGCCTCGCCGCTCAGCCGGTCGACGAGTTCCAGGGCCAGTTGGGTCCGGGTCTGCCAGGTGGCGGTGTCCTCGTAGCGGACGGAGCCCGAGACCATGATCTCGTGCGAGGCGTCGGCGACGACGACGTGGACCCGCCGGTGTCCGAAGTCGACGCCCATGAACTGCGCGGAGGCGGGGTCGAGCGCCAGCCGTTCGGCCGGCCGCCCGCTGCCCTCGCGCCAGGAGGCGTCGGTGTCCACGACGACGATGGCGCCCCGTTGCAGGAGGGTGCCGGTGATCTCGGACAGGGTGGTGCGCGACAGGCCCACGACCCGGGCGATCTCGCCGCGGCTCATGGCGCCGTTCTCCTGCAGCGCACGCATCACGCGCTCTTCGTGGGTGCGCCGGACCAGTGCGTGCACTCCGCTGGGCATCTGCATGCCGGTCAAGGTAGGGAGGCTCGATTATTCCGTCAACACTCCGACGGAAAGACGCAACGAAGCGTTCACAATGCCTGGTGGACCGGGCTGCCGGTGAGCGGCTCGGGGCGGATTATTCGTCCGACCTGTTGACGTAAATGTGCGGGCGTTCGCATGCTGTGCGCCATGCCCCCGTCGTGCGGCTCGTCCGCCGCCCCTCGGTTCCCGGACGGGGACGACGAAGGAGAACCCGACTGATGACCGATGCCGAGTACGGACTCCACCGACGATCCCTGCTGGCCGGCGCGGCCGGCGTGGGGGCGGCGTTCACGCTGCCCGCGAGCGCCGCGCAGGCGGCCCCGGCGACCGGCCCCGCCTCCTCCCCCGCGGCCGGGGCGTCACGGCGCCACCCGCGCAACTGGCCCGATCCCGAGCCCTACGGCGCCGCGGACACCCGGGTGGACCTGTGGCCGCGCGAGGACAACTCGTTCGTCCTGCCGCTGGAGTTGCGCCCCCGTGACGAGGAGCGCGGCACGGTGTGGATGCGCGACACCTACGTGAACTGCTTCGTCGTCGACGGCCGCCCGGTGTACGTCGCCACGGGCACCTCCCAGGTGCCCGGACTCGACGCCGCGGGCCCGTGGAACGACGGCATCTTCGTGTGGCTGGCCCCCTCCCTCGAAGGCCCGTGGCGGCTGGCCGACACCACCGGCATCCGGCCCGGAGCCGAGCGGGGCAAGGTGTGGTCGCCCGAGTTCGCCGGGGAGAACCGGCCCGGCCGGACGGTCGTCGCGCCCTGGCAGGAGTACTGGCACGACGAGCGGTTCGGCAAGCGCGGCCAGGCCTGGGCGCCCGAGCTGCACCACTTCCGGGGCACCTGGTACATCGTGGCGTGCATGGGCGACCACTCCCGCAAGGTCGGCTCGTTCATGCTGGTGAGCGAGGGCGGGGTCGAGGGCCCGTACCGGCTGATCGAGGGGAACCTGGAGAAGCCCTTCGGCGACTCGTTCATCGGGGGTCCGAAGTTCATCGAGCCCGGCGCCTACCACCACATCGACGGCGGTCTGTTCACCGAGGGCGACGACGCGTGGCTCGTGCTGCACAACGACCTGTACGCGAAGTTCCGGGACGACATGGAGGACATCGTCACGACGACGGACCTGCCCCGGTTCCGGCAGACGCCGTACGCGCCGGAGCCGTATCTCGAGGGCGCCTACGTGTTCAAGTACCGGGGCAAGTACCACCTCGTCCACGCCGCCTGGGACCGGACCTCCGTCAACGCGGACGGCACCGTCCGCCAGGCCTACGACGTGCCCGCGGCCGGCCGGGTGCAGTACCAGTACGACGCGATCGTCGCCGTGGCCGACCGGTTCGAGGGCCCGTACTCGAAGCGGTACACCGCGGGGGTCGGTGCCGGGCACAACAACTTCTTCGTCGATCACCGGGGCGGCCTGTGGGCGACGTACTTCCTCAACCCCGCCGCCGGCTACTGGTCCGACGCCGCACGCGTCGCCGAGTCCGCCGTACCCGGTGTCGTACGGCTGGAGTGGACCGGACCGGCGGACGGCCGGCTGTATGTGAAGCGAAGGCCGCAGGGACACGGCAGCCGGGACTGAGCGGCAGCGGCCGGTCCCCGCCCGCTACGCCCTCGCATGCCGTCGCGGCGGTACGGGCGTAGTGTCCAGATATGGGTGATGTTCGGGGTGGCCGGCGTCGGGCAGCCCTGTCGGCGCGGACGCGGACGGACGGCTGATGGACTCCGCGATGGCCGCAGTGGTGCGGGCGAGCGGTGCGTACGGAGGAATCCTGTACGTACTGCCGCCGGGCGAGGACGCCGTGTGGCAGGTGCTGATCACGGGGGTCCCGCAGGAGATGGCCGCTCCGTGGCGCCGGGTCGGGCTGAAGGACCCCATGCCCGTCGCGGACGCGGTGCGCGAACGCCGCCTGGTGTGGGCCGGCGGCCGGGAGGACATGGCCCGCCAGTATCCGCGGCTGGCGCTGGTCCTGCCCTACGAGTTCGGGCTGGCGGCCGCGCCGCTGGCCTCGGGCCCCACCGTCCGGGGCGGGCTGGTGCTGCTGTGGGCCGGAAGTCATCCGGCCCGGCTGAGCAAGGGTGAGCAGGACGCCGTCCGGGCGGGCTGCGGCCGTCTGTACGACAGCCTGGAGCGGGCCCTCGACCGCGGCGAGCCGCTGCCGCCGGACCGTCCCCACACCCTGCCGCCGCCGGCCCCGCGCCCGTCCTCCCCCGTCGAGGCGTCCGCGCTGTCCGCGTTCGTGGACCGCCTGCCGGGCGGTTCGTGCGCGCTGGACCTCGACGGACGCCTGACCCTCGTCACCCCGGGGGCGGCCGAGCTGCTCGGGGTCGACCGGTCCCTGCTGATGGGCGCGCTGCCGTGGGAGGCGCTGCCCTGGATGGACGTGCCCCACGTGGAGGACCGCTACCGGGCCGCGCTGGTCAGCCGCAGACCGCAGGCCTTCACGGTGCTGCGCCCGCCGAAGACGTGGCTGACCTTCGAGCTGTACCCGGACGCCACGGGGCTGAGCGTCCGTATCACCCCCGGCGGCCCGGACGCGGACGCGCCCCCGGCCCCGTCGGTGCAGGCCTCCGGGCCCAGCCGCGCCGCGGTGCTGTACCACCTGATGCACCTGGCCTCCACCCTGACCGAGGCTGTCAGCGTGCCGGACGTGGTCGAGCAGACCGCCGACCAGCTGATGCCCGCACTGGGCGCGCAGGGCATGGTGGTGATGGTCCCGGAGGAGGGCCACCTGAGGATCGTCGGACAGCGCGGCTACCGCCCGGAGCTGCTGAAGCAGTTCGACGGCATCCCGCTCTCCTCGGCCGTTCCCGGCGCCGACGTCATGGCGACGGGGGTCCCCGGTTTCTGGCCGACGTTCGAGGAGCTCCGAGCGGCCTATCCGGCCATGACGCACGAGGACGGGATGGCCGCCTGGGCCGTGCTCCCGCTGATCGCCTCCGGCCGGCCCATTGGCTCCCTGCTGCTCTCCTACCGGCGGCCCCATGTCTTCCCGCCCGGCGAGCGGGCCGCCCTCACGTCGCTGGCCGGTCTGGTGGGGCAGGCCCTGGACCGCGCCCGGCTCTACGACGCCAAGCACCATCTCGCCCACCGTCTGCAGTCCGCCCTGCTGCCCCACACCCTCCCGCGCGTGGCGGGGCTGGACGTCGCCGCCTGCTACCTCCCGGCGGCCCGGGGACTGGGCATCGGCGGCGACTTCTACGACGTCATCCGTCTCGACGAGCACTCGGCCGCCGTCGCCATCGGCGACGTACAGGGCCACAACGTCGACGCGGCGGCCCTCATGGGGCAGGTCCGCACCGCCGTGCACGCGCACGCCACCGTGGGCGCGCCCCCGGGCGACGTGCTGGCCCGCACCAACCGCCTGCTCACCGATCTCGACCCCGGTCTCTTCACCAGCTGCGCCTACGTCCACCTCGACCTCGCCACCCACCGTGCCTGTGTGGCCCTCGCCGGGCACCCCCCTCCCCTGCTGCGCCACGCCGACGGGCGCGTCGAGGCCCTGCGCGTCCCGCCCGGTCTGCTGCTGGGCATCGAGCCGGACACCGTGTACCCCTCGCTGGAGTTCCCGCTGCCGCCCGGTTGTGTGCTCGCCCTCTACACCGACGGACTCGTCGAGGCGCCCGGAGTCGACCTCGACGACGCGATCGCGGCCCTCGCCGGGCTGCTGGAGCACGGCGACCCCAGCGACCTCGACGCCATGGCCCACACCCTCATCCGGCACGCGCCCGCTCCGGGCGACGACATCGCCCTGCTCCTGGTCGGTCCCCGCGCCGCGGCGGGGCACTCCGAGGGCCGATCGATCGTTTTCACGGACAAGAAGGACGAACGCCGGTCCGCGCGGACCGGCAGCGGAGGGGAAGACGCTCGATGAAACACCAGAGGGTGCGCGATCTGATGAGCGACGCCGTGGTGCGCGTGCAGCACGGCACACCGTTCAAGGAGATCGCTCACCTGCTGCTGGAATACGACATCACGGCGGTGCCGGTGGTCGACGGGGAGAACCGCCCCGTGGGAGTGGTGTCGGAGGCCGACCTGTTGCAGAAGATGTGGGGCGGGGAGCCCGACGGTTCGCGCGAGCACGCCGAGTGGTCCCGGGCCTCGGCGGGCAAGGCGGACGCCACGGACGCGGCCGGGCTCATGACCTCGCCCGCCGTGTGCGCCCGGGAGAGCTGGAGCGTCGTGGACGCCGCCCGGGTGATGGCCCGGCACCGCATCAAGCGGCTGCTGGTCGTCGACGACGACGGGCGGCTGGCCGGGGTCGTCAGCAGAAGCGACCTGCTGCGGGTATTCCTGCGCACGGACCGCGCGATCCGCACCGAGATCATCGAGGAGGCCCTGGTGAAGGCGCTGGGCCTGGCACCCTCGTCGGTGCAGGTGGATGTGACACACGGCCACGTCGTGCTCAGCGGCCGGCTCCCGGACCATGTGTCCGCCCCGCTCCTCGAGGAGCACTGCCGGGGCGTGGACGGCGTCGTGGCCGTCGAGTTCCGGCCGGCCGGCGAGACCGGCGCGGAGGATTCGGCGATCGTCGGCTCCTGACCGAGGACCGCTCCGTCAACGGCGGTGGTCGCCGTCCCCGTGCCCGCGGGCCGGGTCCGGGGCGGCCAGGGCCTCGATCTCCGGGTGGTCGCGCAGTGCGGCGATCACCGCGTTCACCGCCGCGCGCTGCGGGGCTGCGCGCCGCACCACGACGGCGACGTTGCGGTGCACGGGCGGGCTCAGCCGGCGGGTGACGACGGCGTGGTCGGCCGTGACGGCGAGGGCGGGCAGCAGGGCGACCGACCCCGTGGTCTCGACGTGCCGCAACAGCATGAGGTAGTTGCTGAACCGGCAGGCCACCCGGGGTTCGAACCCGGCCTCGCGGCACAGCCGCACGGTCAGGTCCGCCATGTACGACTGCGGCCGGTCGCAGGCCCAGGTCTCCTCCTTGCAGGCGGCGAGGTCCACCGCGGTGCGGGCGGCCAGCGGATGCTCCCGCGGCAGCACCAGCACGACCGGGTCGCTGCCCAGCGACATGACCTCCAGGTCCGCGCCCGGGGTCAGACCGGCGTAGTCGGTGGTGGTGACGATGACGTCCGCGTCCCCCGAGCGCAGGGCGGGGCCGCTCTCGTGCGGCTCCATCTCGACCAGTTCCAGGTGCAGATGGGGGTGGGTGGTGGCCAGGCGGTCCGCGGCGGGGACGGCGAGGCTGTAGATCGCGCTCTGGAACACGCCGAGCCGGACGGTGCCGATGGGCTCGTCGTTCAGGGCACGCAGTTCGGCCTCGACGTCGGCCATCCGGTCGAGGATCTCCCGGCCCCTGCGGGCCAGGAGGAGCCCGGCCGGTGTCAGCCGCACCCGTCGGCCCGTCCGCTCGATCAGCCGGCACCGGGTCTCGGTCTCGAGGACCGCCAGTTGCTGGGAGACCGTGGAGGCGCTCAGGTGCAGCGTGTCGGCGACCGCGCGGACGGTTCCGAGCGTGTCGAGCCGGCTGAGCAGTTGCAGTCGTCCGGAGTTGAGCACGCGGCGATGGTACGACGACTCGCATCCGCACTGTACGTATCTGACGTACAGCGGCGTCGATTCTGTGCGATGGACGCGCGCAGCGTCCCGTCCCTACCGTCGGTCCCATGCCTTCCGAGACCGCCGGCGCCGACCTGGGGCGCCACCTGATCCGCTACTCCGGCCACGCACCCTTCTCGCCGGAGGTCGTCGTCCGCGCGGCGGGCACCTCCGTGTTCACCGAGAGCGGCCGCGAGCTCCTGGACTTCACGTCCGGCCAGATGAGTGCCATCCTCGGGCACTCCCATCCGGCGATCGTCTCGACGGTGCGCGAGCAGGTGGCCCACCTCGACCACCTGCACAGCGGGATGCTCAGCCGGCCGGTGGTCGAGCTGGCCCGCCGGCTGGCCGGCACCGTGCCCGAGCCGCTGGAAAAGGCGCTGCTGCTGACCACCGGGGCGGAGGCGAACGAGGCCGCGGTGCGGATGGCGAAGCTCGTCACCGGCCGCCACGAGATCGTCTCCTTCGCCCGGTCCTGGCACGGCATGACGCAGGCCGCCGCGAACGCCACCTACAGCGCCGGCCGCAAGGGCTACGGGCCCGCCGCGCCGGGCAACTTCGCGCTGCCGGTGCCGGACCGCTACCGTCCCTCCGTCGTGGACGCGGACGGCGAGCTGGACTGGCGCCGCCAGCTGGACCTGGGCTTCGAGATGATCGACGCCCAGTCGGTCGGCAGTCTGGCCGCGTGCCTGGTCGAGCCGATCCTGTCCTCGGGCGGCGTGGTCGAACTTCCGCCGGGCTATCTCGCCGCGCTGGCGGACAAGTGCCGCGAGCGCGGCATGCTGCTGATCCTCGACGAGGCGCAGACCGGGCTGTGCCGCACCGGCGACTGGTACGCCTTCGAGCACGAGGGGGTCGTCCCGGACATCCTCGTGCTGTCCAAGACGCTCGGCGCGGGTCTGCCGCTGGCCGCGGTGCTGACCAGCGCGGAGATCGAACAGCGGGCGCACGAGCGCGGGTTCCTGTTCTTCACCACCCACGTCAACGACCCGTTGCCGGCCGCCGTGGGCAACACCGTCCTCGACGTCCTGGTCCGCGACCGGCTGGACGAGCGCGCGCGACAGCTCGGCACGGCACTGCGCGAGGGCCTGGACAAGCTCGCCGCCCGCCACGACGTCGTCGGTGACGTCCGCGGCCGGGGGCTGCTGCTGGGCATGGAACTGGTCGGGGACCAGGTGCTGGGCGAGGGCGGCGCCGACCGTCTCGGGGCCGCCGTCACCCGGCGCTGCTTCGAGCTGGGGCTGCACATGAACATCGTCCAGCTCCCCGGAATGGGCGGCATCTTCCGTATCGCGCCGCCGCTGACCGCGAGCGACGAGGAGATCGCCCGCGGCGTGGCCGTCCTCGACCGGGCACTCGCCGACGCGGCCGGCGACCTGTAGTGCCGAAGGCCCCGGTGGCCTGGGGTTCCAGGTCACCGGGGCCGCGCGAGAGGTGTCGGGGGTGTCAGACTCCGGCCGTCTCCGGCTCGCGGGTCGGCTCCGGGGGCGCGGTGGTGTCGCCGAGTTCCCGGTGGAGCTTCTCGCCCTCGACGTCGACGTTGGGCAGGACGCGGTCCAGCCACTTGGGCAGCCACCACGCCTTGGTGCCGAGCAGGGCGAGCACGGCCGGGACGATGGCCATGCGGACCACGAAGGCGTCGAAGAGGACCGCGATCGCGAGGCCGAAGCCCATCATCTTGATCATGGCGTCGTTCTCCAGGATGAAGCCGGAGAAGACGCTGATCATGATGATCGCCGCCGCCGCGACGACCCGGCCGCCGTGGGTGAAGCCCGTGGTGACGGACTCGCCGGCGGACTGCCCGTGGACGTACGCCTCCCGCATGCGGGTGACCAGGAAGACCTCGTAGTCCATGGCCAGGCCGAAGACCACGCCGATCATGAAGATGGGCATCATCGACATGATCGGGCCCGGCTGGTCCACGCCGAACACGTCCGCGAGCCAGCCCCACTGGAAGACCGCGACCACCGCGCCGAGCGCCGCGGCCACCGAGAGCAGGAAGCCCAGGGCCGCCTTCAGCGGGACGAGGACGGAGCGGAAGACCAGCATCAGGAGCAGGAAGGCGAGTCCGACGACCAGGGCCAGGTAGGGGACGAGCGCGTCGTCCAGGGTCTGGGAGAAGTCGATCGTCATCGCGGTCGCGCCGGTGACCAGCATGGTCGCGCCGGTGTCGGCCTTGATCCCGCCGGACAGCGAGCGGATGTCGTGCACCAGTGATTCGGTGGCGGCGTCGCTCGGGCCGGTCCTGGGCACCACGGTGAGGACCGCGGTGTCGCCCTTCTCGTTGAAGGTGGCCGGGGTGACCGCGGCGGCCTTCCCCAGGTCGGTGATCTTCTCGCCGACGGTCTCGGCGGCGGCCTTCGGGTCGTCCGCGTCGCGCGCGTCGACGGCGATCATGAACGGACCGTTGAACCCGGCGCCGAAGGACTCGGACAGCATGTCGTAGGCCTTGCGCTGGGTGGTGTCGGGGGCCGAGCTGCCTTCGTCGGGCAGGCCCAGCTCCATGCCCGCGGCCGGTACCGCGATCACGCCGAGGCCGAGGACCGCGGTCAGCAGTACGGTGACCGGACGCCGCTGCACGAAGCGGGCCCAGCGCGTGCCCAGCTTGGGCTTGCCGGCGGCGGCCCGCACCCCGGCGGGCGCCTTGCGGTCCTTGCGGCTCAGCGCCCTCTTGCCGGCGAAGCCGAGCAGTGCCGGGGTGAGGGTGAGGGCGATCAGCACGGCGATGCCGACGGTGCCCGCGGCGGCCAGGCCCATCTTGGTGAGGATCGGGATGTTGACGATCGCGAGACCCGAGAGGGCCACGACGACGGTCAGTCCGGCGAAGACGACCGCGGAGCCCGCGGTGCCGACCGCGCGTCCCGCCGCTTCCTCGGGCGCCCGGCCCTCGGCTATCTCCGCCCGGTAGCGGGAGACGATGAACAGGGCGTAGTCGATGGCGACCGCGAGGCCGATCATCATGGCGAGGGTGGAGGTGGTGGCGGACAGCTCCAGCGTGCTGCCCAGCGCCCCGATGGCGGAGATGCCGATGCCGACGCCGATGATCGCCGAGAGCAGCGGCATGCCCGCCGCGACCAGTGAGCCGAAGGTCAGCAGGAGCACGACCGCGGCGACTCCGATGCCGATGAGTTCGGCGGTGCCGCCCATCTCCTGCTCGGCCACGACCGCGTCACCGCCGGTCTCGACGGTGTAGCCGCCCTCACGGGCGTCGTCGGTCGCGGCGGTGAGGGCGTCCCGGGCCTCGTCGGTCAGCTCCATCGCGTTGACCTTGTAGGTCACCGAGGCGTAGGCGGTGGTGCCGTCCTCGCTGACGGCGTTCGCCTTGAACGGGTCGTCCACCGAGGAGACCTGCGGGCCCGCGCCGAGCGCCGTCACCAGTTCCTCGACCCGGTCCTTGCCGGCCGGGTCGGAGATCTTCCCGCCCTCGGGGGCGCGGATCACCACACGCGCGGTCGCGCCCTCGGCGCTGGCGGCCGGGAACTGCTCGTCGAGCAGGTCGAACGCCTTCTGGGACTCGGTGCCCGGCATGGAGAAGGAGTCTTCGGGCGGGGCGGGCGCGACGGACGAGGCCGCGCCGGCGCCCACGAGTATGGCCACCCACAGCAGGGCGACGAGGCCGCGGCGCCGGAACGCCCTCCGGCCGAGTCGATAGAGAAACGTAGCCACCTTTTGGACCAATCCGTCGGGTTGCGGGCAGGACGAAGACCCGGCACATGGGGGGAAGGCGGAGGCGCTGACCGGGGTACACGTCCATGCTCGCCCGGTGTTCGGGGCGATTGATCCGCCCCTGGGTCTGGACTGGGGTACTGCGTCGGATGTAGTGGGCCCCCGGGTCCCGCTCCCCCGGGCGTAGGCGACGAAGATGGGTGTACTCCGCATTTCGTTGCCACGGGCAGCCGAATCCTGCGGCTCCGGTCCCGGGGGTCCCCCTCTTCACCGCGCCGTCCGCACCGTGGACGGCCGTTCCCGAGCCGCGAACCGGGCAGGGCCCGGTCGACGTCACACGTCTCGGGTCGGACGACGGCTGACGGGCCGACGGCTGACGGTGGTTGACCTTCACCTTGGGTCAGGCCACAGCATCGGTGTCACCGGGCGACCCGCCCGGTACGAGGAGGAGTGGGCATGGGGCTGCTGACCATCGGGGCGTTCGCGAAGGCCTCCCGGCTCTCGCCGAAGGCGCTGCGTCTCTACGACGAGTTGGGGCTGCTCCCGCCCGCCCACGTCGACCCGGTCACCGGCTACCGGCGCTACGCGCCGGAGCAGGTGGAGCGGGCCCGGCTCGTCGCCTGGCTGCGACGGCTGGGGATGCCGCTGGTCCGCATCCGGCACGTGTGCTCGCTGGACGAGGGGCACGCGGCCCAGGAGATCCGCAGCTTCTGGGCGCGGGCCGAGGCCGACTTCGCCGCACGGCGGGACCTGGTCGCCTTCCTCGTCGGTCATCTGGAACGAGAGGACCCCGCCGTGGCCACCACCGCGAGCCCCCTGAGCATCCGTTACGCCGCCGGTTCCGACGTGGGCCTGGTGCGCGAGGCCAACCAGGACACCGCGTACGCCGGGTCCCGTCTGCTCGCCGTCGCCGACGGTTGCGGCGACGGCGGCGCCCGGGCGAGCGCGGCCGCCGTCGAGGCACTCAAGTACCTGGAGACGGACGGCATTCCGGCGGGCGGGCTCCTCGACGTCCTGGCGGACGCCGTCGAGCAGGCCGAACAGGCGGTGGACGGCGCCGCCCGGACCGGTTCGGCCGCCGAGGGGACCGGAACGACGCTCACCGCGATGCTCTGGACCGGGTCGCAACTGGCCCTCGTCCACATCGGCGACTGCCGCGTCTACCTGCTGCGCGACGGCGACCTGTTCCGGATCACGCACGACCACACCGTGGTGCAGACGATGATCGACGAAGGACGCATCACCCCGGAGGAGGCCGCCTCCCACCCCCAGCGGTCGATGCTGGTGCGGGCCCTGGGCAGCGGTGCCGATGCCACCGCCGACCTGCGCCTGCACGACGCCGGGGACGGGGACCGCTACCTGCTCTGCTCCGACGGGCTGCCGACGGTGGTGCCGGACGGGGAGATCCAGCGGGTGCTCACCGACGCCCCGGAACCCGAGCGGGCCGTCCGGGAACTGGTCGCCCTGGCCAACGGGGCCGGCGGCCCGGACAACGTCAGCTGCGTGGTCGCCGACGTCGTCGCGGGCGCCTGACCCGGTCGGGACGGGCCGTCGCGGGTCGCCCCCGGCTCAGGACGGTGCCGTCCCGACCCGTACCCGGTCGCTCTCGCCGTCGGTGAGGAAGGACGCCAGGGCCCGCCCCTCCTCGGCGACCTCGGTGCGCTCCGGCCGGGTGAGCCGGCGCAGCGGGGTGACGGCCACCGTGCCGTCCGCCACGGTCCAGGTCGCGGCGACCCGGCCGTCGACCAGGACGAAACGGGCGCCGGTGACCGACAGGCCGCGGTGCGCGTCGTCGATGACGCGGCCGCGGTCCTGATAGCCGAGGACCGCGTTGTCGAACGCCGGCAGGAACCGCGCCGGGGCGGGGGTGCCGGGGTCGGGGCGCGGTGCGTCGGGAAGGTCGAGGAGTTCCCGGCCGCGCTCGTCGCGGAAGGCGACCAGTTCGCCGCGTACGGCGGCGACGGCGGCGGGCAGCCCCGCGAGCCCGCACCAGGCGCGCAGGTCCGCCGAGGCGGCCGGTCCGAACGCGGCGAGGTAGCGCCGTACCAGTGCCGCCCCGACCGGATCGGTGCCCGGTGGGGCCGGCGGGTCGACCGCGCGGCCCAGCCAGGCCGCGACCGGGGCGTTGCGGACCGGGGCCCTGACCCGCCACAGGCCGCGCGGCGGGAGTTGCACCGTCGGGATCAGCGCGGCGACCAGCATCTCCCCCAGCGGCCGCGATCCCACCCCGGGCCACCGCTCCGCCACGGCCCGGGCGAGTGCGGCCATCGAGCGGGGCTCGCCGTCGGCCAGTACGGCTCGGCCCGCCGCCGCGAGTTCGTCGAGGTCGACCCCCTCCAGCTCGCGGCGGTAGGTGCCGAGGACGCGTCCGCGCAGCATGGCGTCGTGGCGGGAGCGCCAGGCCAGGACGTCCTCGGCGGTGACGAGGTGGACGGTGCGGCGCATCAGGTGGGTGCGCACCACCCGGCGCCCGGTCAGCAGGTCGTCGAGCGCCCGCGGGGCGAAGTCGCGCAGCCGCGACCACAGTCCCACGAACGGTTCCTGCGGTTCCTGTGCCTGCAGGCCGCCGAGGTGCGCGACGGCGTCCGGGACGGGGAGGTCCGCGCGGTCGAGCAGCAACTGCCGGGCGAGGGCCGCGCGGTTCAGCGACCGGGAGTCGAGCACGCTCACGCGGTGTACTCGCTCACCACGTCGAGGACCCAGGTGACGCCGAACCGGTCCCGCAGCATGCCGTACAGCGGTGCCCACTGAGCGGCGCCCAGCGGCCGCAGTACGGTCGCGCCGTCGGTCAGCCTCTCCCAGTACGCGGTGATCTCCTCCGCGCTCTCGCCCCGGACGGAGACGAAGAAGGCGTTCTCGCCCTGGTCCCACGGCAGGTCCGAGGGCACGTCATAGGCCATCACGCACAGGCCGTCGGCGGTGGACACCTGTCCGAACATCACCTGCTCGGCCTCGGCGGGCTGCTGGACGTTGCCGGCGTCCTCGTACGTCACCAGCATCACGTCCCCGCCGAACGCGGCCTGGTAGAAGGTGAGTGCCTCGCGGGCGTCACCACGGAAGTTCAGGTGGGTCACGGCTTTGGCGGTCACGACGGGCTCCTTGCCTCGTGGAACGTGCGGAACGGAACGTGCGGAACTGCGGAACGGCCCACCGGAGCGGGCCGGCCGCGGGGCCGGTCCGGCCCCGCTGCGCCCACTCTGGTCGAGGTAGCGGTCAGGTTGTGGCCGCTATGTGCGGGAGCATGGGGGCATGCGGAAGACCTCGGCCCGGCTGCTGTCCCTGCTCTCGCTGCTCCAGGCCCGCCGGGACTGGCCGGGCGCGGTGCTGGCCGAGCGGCTGGAGGTGAGCCCGCGCACGCTGCGCCGCGACGTCGAGCGGCTCCGGGAGCTGGGGTATCCCGTCCTGGCGGTGAAGGGGCCCGACGGCGGCTACCGGCTCGACGCCGGAACGCGGCTGCCCCCGCTGCTCTTCGACGACGAGCAGGCGGTCGCCCTCGCCGTCGCGCTGCGGACCGCGGCAGTCAGCGGCGCCGGCATCGAGGACGGTGCGGGACGGGCCCTGGCCACGCTGCGCCAGGTCATGCCCGCCCGGTTGCGGCACCGGATCGACGCCCTCCCCGTCACCTCCGTCGCACCGTCGGCGCCCCCGACGGACACCGGTGTCCTCATGGCGCTCAGTGCCGCCGTCCATGCCCGCGAGGTGGTGCGCTTCGACCACGCCCCGGCCCGCCCGGGGGACGGCGGGCCCGGGGCCCCGCCGCCCTCGCGCCGGGTGGAGCCGCACCGTCTCGTCGCCCGGGGCGGGCGCTGGTACGTGGTCGGCTGGGACCTGGACCGCGAGGACTGGCGGGTCTTCCGCGCCGACCGGATCACTCCGCGCACCCCCACCGGTCCCCGGTTCGTCCCCCGGGAACTGCCCGGCAAGGACGTGGTCGCCTTCCTGACCGCCAGGTTCCGCGGCTCCGACACCTCTCCGGACTGGCCCTGCCAGGGCGAGGCCGTGCTCCACCTGCCCGCCTCCGCGGTGACCCCGCACGCCGGGGACGGGACCGTCGAGGAACTGGGCCCGGACCGCTGCCGGCTCACGCTGGGCTCCTGGTCGTGGCCCTCGCTCGCCGCCGCGTTCTGCCTCTTCGACACGGACGTCGAGGTCGTCGGGCCGCCCGCGCTCAGGGAGGCGTTCGCCGGGCTGGCCGACCGCTGTGCCAGAGCCGCCGCCGGGCCCGCGGACCGTTGACGGGACGCCCGGGCCGGGACGCGGGTCGGGCGGAAGGGGGCGGGGCGTGGGTCGGGCGAAGGGGGGCGGGACGTAGGTCGGGTGAAAGGGGGCGGGGCGACCGGATTCGAACCGGCGTCCTCCGAGATGCTGTCGCGGCGCACTACCTCTGTGCTACGACCCCGCCCTTGCCGGTGATCACATGCCGATCCCGCTCGAACGCCCGCTGGGCGTCCGGGTTACGGTCGGCGTCACACCCGCTGGGTTCGGTCCGAGCCCGCGGGCTCGGCGGCCAGGCCGCCCATCACGACGCGCGACCGGCCGTGCAGCCGCAGGGAGACGGCGACGAAGGCGATCGCGACCAGGGTCATCGCCCCGCCGGCCCAGGCCGTCGCGGCGTAGCCGAAGTCCGCGTCGATCACCGTGCCGCCGAGCCAGGGGCCGCCGGTGTTGCCCAGGTTGAACGCGGCGGTCGTGGTCGCGCCGGCGAGGGTGGGCGCGGCGCCGGCGACGTTGAACATGCGCGCGTTGAGCGCGGGCGCCGTGTAGAACGCGGAGACGCCCAGCAGCAGCGACAGGACGATCACGGCGGCGGGGCTGGAGGCGAACAGCGCGAGTGCGGCCAGCAGGACCGTCGAGGCGGTGATGCCGGAGAGCAGGACGCCGAACAGGTGCGCGTCGGCGACCCGGCCGCCGATCGTCGTGCCGATCAGCGCGCCCACGCCGAACAGCGCCAGCACGGTCGGGACCCAGCCGTCCGCCAGTCCGGCCACATCGGTGAGCAGCGGCGCGAGGTAGGAGAAGGCGCAGAACACGCCGCCGGCGGCGAGCGCGGTCACGACGATGGACAGCCAGACCTGGCGGTCCCGGTAGATCGCCAGCTCGCCGCGCAGCCGGGGCCTCCGCTCGGGCAGCGGAATGCGGGGGATCAGGGTGACCACGCCGACGAGCGCGACGGCGGACGCGCCGCCCACGGCCCAGAACGCGGACCGCCAGCCCAGGTGCTCGCCGAGGAAGGCGCCGGCCGGGACGCCGAGGACGTTGGCGATGGACAGTCCGCCGATCATCACGGCCATCGCGCGGGCCCGCGCGGTCACCGGCACCATGGCGATGGCCACGGCCGCGCCCACGGCCCAGAAGCCGGCGCAGGCGAGCGCGCTCACCACGCGTGAGACGAACAGGACTTCGTAGCTCGTCGCGAGCGCACCCGCGACCTGCCCCAGGCCGAACACCGAGATGAGGGCGACGAGCGTGGTCTTGCGCGGCAGTCGCAGGGTGGCGACGGCGAGCAGCGGCGCGCCGACCACCATGCCGATCGCGAACGCCGATATCAGCAGCCCGGCTTGCGGGATGGACACGTCCATGTCGTCGGCGATGGGCGGCAGCAGCCCGGAGAGCATGAACTCGCTGGTGCCGAGCGCGAAGACGGACAGGCCGAGGATGTAGACGGCGAGCGGCATGCGGCCGGCCGCGGGCCGTGGGGAAGAGTCGGGCATGACAGGTGTCAACGGAGCCGTGCTTCCCGCCATTCCCGCGACGGAATCCGTCTCGGCATGCGGCGCGGCCCGTCGCCACCGCGGGGCCCGTCGTCACGGCGAGGCCCGTCGTCACGGCGAGGCCCGTCGTCACGGCGAGGCCCGTTGTCAGTGGTGGGCGGCATGATTCCGTCCATGACTACTCCTGCAGCAGTGATCGTCGACGCCACCGCCTATGCCCAGGCGGTCGAGGACGCCGCGCGCGCGGCCGCCGCCTATTACGCGGGCGGCTCCTCGCCCCTGGACGACGACGCCTACGACCGGCTGGCGCGAGGGATCGCCGCGTGGGAGGCCGAGCATCCGGACGAGGTGCTGCCCGACTCCCCCACCGGGAAGGTCGCCGGTGGTGCGGCCGAGGGGGACGTTCCGCACACGGTGCCCATGCTCAGCCTGGACAACGTGTTCTCGCCGGAGGAGTTCACCGCCTGGACGGCGTCCCTGGCCCGGCGCGTCGACCGCGAGGTCACCCGGTTCAGCGTGGGTCCCAAGCTGGACGGCCTCGCGGTCGCCGCCCGCTACCACGAGGGCCGCCTCACCCGGCTGATCACCCGGGGCGACGGCACGGCCGGTGAGGACGTCTCGCACGCCATGGGCACCGTGGAAGGGCTTCCCGAGAAGCTGGCCGAGCCGGTGACCGTCGAGGTGCGCGGCGAGATCCTCATGACGACGGCCCAGTTCGAGCACGCCAACGAGGTGCGCATACAGCACGGCGGGCAGCCCTTCGCCAACCCGCGCAACGCCGCCGCGGGCACCCTGCGTGCGAAGGAGCGCGCCTACACGGTGCCGATGACGTTCTTCGGCTACGGCCTGCTGGCGCTGCCCGGCACCGACGCCGTGCTCGCCGAGCGGCTCGGGGAGCTGCCGTACAGCGAGCTGATGTCGACGGCCGCCGGTCTCGGCGTGCACACCAGCGCCGGCACCGCCGTCCCGGACGTGGTCGTCGAGACGCCCGAGCAGGTGGTGGCCCGGGTCCGGGAGATCGCCGCGCTCCGCGCGGAACTGCCCTTCGGCATCGACGGGATCGTCGTCAAGGCCGACCTCGCCGCCGACCGGCGGGCCGCCGGGTCCGGCTCACGGGCGCCGCGCTGGGCGATCGCGTACAAGCTCCCGGCCGTCGAGAAGATCACCCGCCTGCTGGACGTGGAGTGGAACGTCGGCCGCACCGGCATCGTCGCCCCGCGCGGCGTCCTGGAACCGGTGGTCATCGAGGGCTCCACGATCACCTACGCCACGCTGCACAACCCGGCCGACATCACCCGGCGCGGACTGCGCCTGGGCGACCACGTCATGGTGCACCGGGCCGGTGACGTCATCCCGCGCATCGAGGCCCCGGTGGCGCATCTGCGGACGGGCGAGGAGCGGCCGATCGTGTTCCCCGAGGCGTGTCCGCGCTGCGGGTCGGACATCGACACGAGCGAGGAGCGGTGGCGGTGCGCGCAGGGCCGCAACTGCCACCTGGTCGCCTCGCTCGCCTACGCGGCCGGCCGCGACCAGCTCGACATCGAGGGCCTGGGCACCACCCGCGTCGTCCAGCTCGTCGAGGCGGGTCTGGTCGCCGACCTGGCCGACCTGTTCACGCTCCGGCGGGAGCAGCTGCTCGCCCTGGAGCGGATGGGCGAGACCAGCACCGACAACCTGCTGGCCGCGCTCGCGACGGCCAAGGAGCAGCCGCTGTCCCGGGTGCTGTGCGCGCTGGGCGTCCGGGGCACCGGCCGGTCCATGTCCCGGCGCATCGCCCGGTACTTCGCCACCATGGACCACATCCGGGCCGCCGACGCCGAGGCCATGCAGCGGGTCGACGGCATCGGGGTGGAGAAGGCGCCGTCCATCGTCGCCGAGATCGCCGAACTCGCCCCGCTCATCGACAAGCTCGCCGCCGCCGGCGTCAACATGACCGAGCCCGGCGCCACCCCGCCCCCGGCCGCCGACGCGGAGGGCGCCGACGGCGCGGACGCGGCCACGCCCGCCGCGGCCGGGGCCGGCCCCTTGGCGGGCATGAAGGTGGTGGTCACCGGCGCGATGACCGGAAGCCTGGAGCGGCTCAGCCGCAATGAGATGAACGAACTCGTCGAGCGGGCCGGGGGACGTTCCTCGTCCAGCGTCTCCAAGAACACGACGCTCGTCGTCGCGGGCGAGGGAGCGGGCTCGAAGCGGGCCAAGGCGGAACAGCTCGGCATCCGGCTCGCCACTCCCGAGGAGTTCGCCGCGCTCGTCGCCGACCTGCTCGACTGAGGCACCGCGCACGAGCAGGAGTGTACGTTCGTACGCCTCGGCGGTAGGCTCCCTCGCATGACTGTTGACGTACTGCGCCGGCCCGCCCCGGTCGATCGGCGGGCCCGCCTGGCCGTCGCCGTGCTGTTCTTCACCAACGGGGCCCTGTTCGCCAACCTGTTGCCGAGGTATCCGCAGATCAAGGCGGACCTCGGGGTCGGGAACGCCGCCTACGGGCTGGCCGTGGCGGCGTTCCCGGCGGGCGCCGTCGTGGCCGGGCTCGCGGCCGGGGTCCTGGTGCGCCGCTTCGGCTCGGCACGGGTGGCGGTCGGCGGCACGCTGCTGACCGGAGTGGGCATCCTCGCCGCCGGACTCGCCGACTCGGTGGCGGTGTTCGCGGGGGCGCTGTTCCTGGCCGGGGCGATGGACGCGTTCACCGACGTCGCGCAGAACGCCCACGGGCTGCGGGTGCAGCGCCGTTACGGACGGTCCATCATCAACTCCTTCCACGCCATCTGGTCCATCGGCGCCGTCACCGGCGGTTCCATGGCCGCCGCCGCGATCGCGCTCGGCGTTGCCCGGGGTCCGCACCTGCTGTTCTCCGCCGTGGTGTTCGCGGTCGCGGCCTGCGTCGCCCTGCGGTACTGCCTGCCGGGCCCCGAGACCGACGCCGAGCCGGCCGGGGACGGGGACGGCGAGGACCGGGCTCCGGCACCGGCCCGGGGCCCGGCCACGGGTCTGCGGACCGGCTGGGTGCTGGCCGCGCTCGTCCTCATCGCCACGGCCGGCACCCTCGTCGAGGACGCGGGCATGTCCTGGGCCACCCTCTATCTCTCCGACTCGCTGCACGCGACCGCGGCACTCGCCGCCTCCGGGTATGTCGCCCTGGTCGGCGCGCAGTTCGTGGGCCGGATCGTCGGCGACCGGCTCGTGGACCGCTTCGGCCAGCGCGCGGTGGCCCGCTCCGGCGCCCTGATCGCCGCGGTCGGCATGGGATGTGCACTGGCCGTGCCGACGGTGCCCGGCACGGTCCTCGGGTTCGCGGCGGCCGGGTTCGGGGTGGCGACGCTGGTGCCGGCGGCGATGCACGAGGCCGACGAGCTGCCGGGGCTCAGGCCCGGGTCGGGGCTGACGCTCGTCTCCTGGCTGATGCGGCTCGGCTTCCTGCTCTCCCCACCGGTCGTGGGTCTGGTCGCCGACGCGACGAGTCTGCGGGTGGGGCTGCTGGTGGTGCCGCTCGCGGGGATGCTCGTCCTCGTGTGCGCCGGAGTACTCCGGCCCCGCCGGGGCTGAACCGGGCAATCGGCGACATGACCCGCGCGGGAGTGTACGTTCGTACGCTCCCGGGGTAGGATCGGGCGCATGCCGACGGACCACTTCGCGGGCGACTCCCGCACCAACCTCGAACGCATGCTGGCGGGCGACCTCTACATCGCCGACGATCCGGAGATCGCCCGCAGGCAGCAGCAGGCCGTGCGGCTGGCCGCCCGCTACCAGGCGGCGTACGCGGAGGACGCGGAGGCCGCGCGGCCGCTCCTCGCCGAACTGCTCGGCTCCCTGGGCACCGAGGCCCACGTACGGCCGCCGTTGTACGTCGACTACGGCAGCAACATCAGCATCGGGGCGCGCACCTTCGTCAACTACAACCTGACGGCACTGGACGTCGCGGCGATCACCATCGGCGAGGACTGCCAGATCGGTCCGAACGTCCAGTTGCTCACCCCCACGCACCCCCTGGAGCCCGGGCCCCGGCGGGACAAGCTGGAGGCCGCCCGGCCCATCGTCATCGGCGACAACGTCTGGCTCGGCGGGGGCGCGATCGTGCTGCCGGGCGTGACCGTCGGGGACAACGCCGTGATCGGCGCCGGCGCGGTGGTCACGAAGGACGTGCCGGCGAACGTCGTGGCCGTCGGCAACCCTGCCCGGCCGGTGCGGAACGTGTAAGTCTGCTCCCATGGCAACCGGACACACGGACCCGCAGCGGCGCGAACGCATCCTCGCGGCCACCCTCGACCTGATCGCCGAGGAGGGCATCGCGCGCGTCTCCCACCGGAGGATCGCGCAGCGCGCGGGGGTACCGCTCGGCTCGATGACGTACCACTTCAGCGGCATCGAGCAGCTGCTGCGCGAGGCGTTCGGCCGCTTCACCGACCACATCGTCGCGGTCTTCGACGAACACCTCGGCGCCGCGGCCGACCGCGACCAGGCCCGGGAGGCGGTGGCCGACCTCGTGCACGAGCTGTCCGAGGACAGCCAGCGGGACCTGGTGCTCACCCAGGAGCTGTACACCCTCGCCGCGCGGCAGCCGGCCTACCGGGAGCTGACCCACGAGTGGATGCGCCGCAGCCGCGTCCATCTGGAGAAGCACTTCGACCCGGACACGGCCCGCCAGCTCGACGCGCTCATCGAGGGCCTGACGCTGCACCGCGCCCTGGCCCGTGAGCCGCACGGCCGAGCCCTGACCCTGGAGGCCATCGCCCGGGTCACCGCGACGGAGCGGCGCGCGCCGCAGGGAAGCGGCACTCCTTAGCGGCGCCCTCAGCGGCCCGTGCGGCGCAGGCCTGACCCCTGTGCCGCACGGGCATCCCCCGTCAGCAGACGCCGTCGCCCGGCTTGGGGTTGCCCAGCCCGAACAGCGGCCGCAGCCTGAGGCCCACCCAGGTGCCGGCCAGCGCGAAGGCGCCCCACAGCCAGCCGCTGAGGCTGCCGGAGGCGATGCCCGCCAGGTAGGCGCCGATGTTGCAGCCGCCGGCCAGCCGGGCGCCGACGCCCATCAGTACACCGCCGAGCACGGCCGCGACCGCGGTGCGCCAGGGGATGCCCCGGTGCAGCGCCCAGGTGCCGCCGAGCGAGGCGGCGACGGCCGCGCCGATCATGATGCCGATGTCGGTGAGGCTGGTCTTGTCGGCGAGCACCGGGCCGGCCAGCATCTCGGCGTTGCCGGGCCGCTGCCACCAGGTCCAGTTCTCCGGGTGACCGCCGAGCGCGCCCACCAGCTCCGAGCCCCACAGGCTGAAGGCGCTGGTGACCCCCCAGGCACCGCCGGAGACCAGCAGGACGCCCGCGCCGAGCGCGGCCAGCGCCAGGGCACCGACGGCCAGCGGCCAGGAACCGCGGACGGCGCGGACCAGGGCCCGGCGCGCCGAGGGCACGGCACCCAGCGGCGGCGGGTTGCGGCGGGCCTGGACGCGGCGGCTGACCAGCACCACGGCGAGCAGCGCGGCGACGGTCACGCCCCAGGAGCCGAACCAGCCGATGTGCTCGGACAGCACGACGGGCTCCCAGGCGGGGAGGTCCTTCCACAGGTCGAACTGCCAGGCGGCCAGCGTGGCGCCGGCGACGAAGCCGCCGAGCGTCAGCACGATCGAGGTCTGTCCCGAGCCGACCGCGAAGAGGGTGCCCGAGGCGCAGGCCCCGCCGAGCTGCATGCCGATGGCGAAGAGGGCCGAACCGGCGAACAGGCCGACGCCGATCGGTCCGGCGGACGGCGCCGGCTGGGAGCCGAACAGTCCGGTCCCCGTGCCGATGAGCAGTGCGAACAGGGTGGCCGTGGTGCCGAGAAGCAGGGCGTGTGCCCGCAGCCCGGTCCCGTTGCCGACGGCGACCAGCTGCCGCCAGGCGGAGGTGAAGCCGAACCGGGAGTGGAAGAGGGCGACGCCCAGGCCGAGGCCCAGCAGGAGCAGCACACCGGGCTTGGCACCGTGCGCGGACCAGACGTACGCGGTGAGGGCGGCGGCGAGCAGCCCGGACACGGCGAGCGGCGTCCGCCGCACCGGGGGCAGGGGCGGCGCCTCGGGACGTCGCGAGGAGGTGGGCGAGGGGGCGAACAGCGGGGTGGACGCGCGCGGCGGCGCGGCCGGGGCGGACCCGGCCGGGGGTGCGGTGGTCACGGACGAATCTCCGGAGTGGTGTGCACGGGGACGGCGGACGCGGACGGACCGGCGGCGCGGGGAGCGCGGCCGGTCCGGGAGGTCAGCGGCGACAGAGGCCGTCGTCGACGCACCACGCCGAGCACGCGAAGAGCGCGAGGCACAGCAGCGGAGCCGATGCATACATGCGTACGAATATACGGAAGAGGCCGCTCCGGATGCCACGCCGTCTCGCCATGCGGATGACGGACGGCGCGGCATCCGGGCCCTGCCGGAGCCGCGTCCTTCCGGCCGGTTACAGGGTGCGCTCCAGGCGGTCCGCCATCAGCTGCACGAACCGGGCGGGCTCCTTGGGCCGGCCGCCCTCGGCGAGCACCGCGAGGGCGTGCAGCAGTTCGGCGGTCTCCGTGAGCTCCGCGCGGTCCCGCTGGTCGGTCCAGGCCCGGTTCAGGGTCTTCACCAGCTGGTGCTCCGGGTTGAGTTCGAGGATGCGCTTGGCGCTGGGCACCTCCTGCCCCATCGCCCGGTACATGTTCTCCAGGGCCGGCGTCAGCTCACCGGCGTCGGAGACGACGCAGGCCGGCGAGACGGTGAGGCGGGAGGAGAGGCGGACCTCCTTGACGTCCTCGCCCAGGTGCTCGGTCATCCAGCCGAGCAGCCCGGCGTACTCCTCGCCCTGCTTCTCCTTCTCGGCGTCGCTCTTGTCGTCCTCGGTGCCGGAGAGGTCGATCTCGCCCTTGGCCACCGAGCGCAGCGTCCTGCCCTCGTACTCCCCCACCGCGTCGACCCAGACCTCGTCGACGGCGTCGGTGAGCAGGAGGACCTCGACGCCCTTGGCCCGGAACGCCTCCATGTGCGGGGAGTTCTCGAGGGCCGTACGGGACTCGCCCGTCATGTAGTAGATGTCGTCCTGCCCGTCCTTCATCCGCTCCACGTAGTCCTTGAGCGAGGTGGGCTCGTCGGCGTCGTGGGTGGAGGCGAACGAACAGGCGGCGAGGATCGCGTCCCGGTTGTCGGAGTCGGTGACCAGGCCTTCCTTCAGCACCGCGCCGAACTCGCGCCAGAACGTGGCGTAGCGGTCCGGCGCCGACGTCCTGAGGTCCTTGACCGTCGAGAGGACCTTCTTCGTCAGGCGACGCTGGATCATGCGGATGTGACGGTCCTGCTGGAGGATCTCGCGGGAGACGTTGAGCGAGAGGTCCTGCGCGTCGACCACGCCCTTGACGAAACGGAGGTAGGGCGGCAGCAGTTCCTCGCAGTCGTCCATGATGAAGACGCGCTTCACGTAGAGCTGGACGCCGCGCTGGTAGCCCTGGGTGAACAGGTCGTGCGGGGCGTGCGAGGGCACGAAAAGCAGGGCCTGGTACTCGAAGGTGCCCTCCGCCTGGAGCCGGATCGTCTCCAGCGGGTCGCGCCAGTCGTGGGCGATGTGCTTGTACAGCTCGTGGTACTCGTCGTCGGACACCTCGTCGCGCGGGCGCGCCCACAGGGCCTTCATCGAGTTGAGCGTCTCGGCCTCGCGGGCCTCGGCGCCGTCGCCGTCCTCACCCGGTTCCGGCAGCAGGCGGACCGGCCAGGTGATGAAGTCCGAGTACCGCTTGACGATCTCCTTGATCTTCCAGGTGGAGGTGTAGTCGTGCAGCTGGTTCTCGGCGTCGGCCGGCTTGAGGTGCAGGGTGACCGCGGTGCCCTGCGGGGCCTCGGGAATCCGCTCCAGGGTGTACGTGCCCTCGCCCCGCGAGGTCCAGCGGGTGCCCTCGGTCTCGCCGGCGTGCCGGGTGACCAGGGTGACCTCGTCCGCGACCATGAAGCCCGAGTAGAAGCCGACGCCGAACTGGCCGATGAGCCCGTCGGCCCCGGCCCCGTCGCCGTTCCCGTCCCCGTCCTTGGACTCGCGCAGCTCCTGCAGGAACTTGGCGGTGCCCGAGTTGGCGATCGTGCCGATCAGCCGGGTGACCTCGTCGTACGACATGCCGATGCCGTTGTCCCGCACGGTCAGCGTGCGGGCGTCCTTGTCGACCTCCAACTCGATGTGCAGGTCGCTCACATCGGCGCCGGGGGCGTCGTCGCGGAGGGCGGCGAGGCGCAGCTTGTCCAGCGCGTCGGAGGCGTTGGAGACGAGCTCGCGCAGGAAGACATCCTTGTTCGAGTAGACGGAGTGAATCATCAGCTGGAGCAGCTGACGCGCCTCTACCTGGAACTCAAACGTTTCGGTCGTCATGGCTGGTGAGTACCTCACAGGTCCGTCGTGCGACTGGCGGAAGTCACTCTAAAACAGCCCCGGCCCGCCCACAGGCGTCCTTCGGTCAGACCTCCTGGGGTTCGGCGGCCTCGGCCCGCCAGTCGGCCAGGGCCGCGGGCGGGTTCAATCGCAGCGCACGCTCGTCGTTGCCCGGCTCGGACGGCACCTCGACCGTGACCACGACCGCGTCGCGGTCGCGGCCCCTGCCGAACAGGCCCTCGGCGTCCAGCCGGGCCACGGCCGTCTCCATCGCCCGCAGGCGCAGCTCGAACTCCGCGTCCGCCGCGTCGTCCGGCAGGTCGAAGAGGTCTCCCCGGGCGGCGAAGAGGGGCCGGACCGGCGCCAGGTGCTCTTCGCCGTAGCAGCAGAACGGGGAGTCAGCGTACGACCACTTGAGGTCGAGGGGCGCGCAGCCCTGCCGCTCCGACTCCGCCGCCAGGGCCTGGTGGGACCAGGCGGACAGCGCGGGTCCGTAGGCCTCACCGGAGGTCACGAGCGTGACGTAGTAGAACCGGTGACCGGGGTGGCCCCGGAACAGGTCGAGGAGGGCTGCGCGGGTCGCGCGGTGGACGGCATCGGCGAGTTCGGACTCGGTCGGTGGCATGGCGGCGGCTCCGGCGACGGAAGGGCGAAAGGGGCTGTGGAGTCCGGCGAGCATAGCGACGGGCACCGACAGCGCGGCTCGGGGCCGGTCCGTGCCCCGCCCACCTGCGACTCGGCGACTGCGAGAAGTTCCGTCAACAACGTTGACTTGCAGTCAACGGCACTGCACATTACTTAAAAGTAGAACCGCTCGGTAACTCCGCTCCCGCCCTCCCGAAGAAGAGAGAGCACATGCCGAAGCACGCCCTTCGCCGTGTCATGGCCGCGACAACCGCCGCCGTCGGCGCCCTCGCCCTCGGCCTCACGGACGCCACCGCGCACGCCACGCCCGCCACCCTCGACTACGTGGCTCTCGGCGACAGTTACAGCGCCGGATCGGGCGTCCTGCCCATCGACCTCACCAACCTGATCTGTCTGCGCTCGACGGCCAACTACCCCCACGTCATCGCGGACGCGACGGGCGCCCGGCTCAAGGACGTCACCTGCGGCGCCGCCCGGACGGCCGACTTCGCGCAGGCCCAGTACCCGGGCGTGGCCCCGCAGTTGGACGCGCTCAGCAGCGGCACGGACCTGGTCACGCTCACCATCGGCGGCAACGACAACAACACGTTCATCAACGCCATCACGGCCTGCGGCACGGCGGGCGTCCTCAGCGGCGGGCAGGGCAGCCCCTGCAAGGACAAGTACGGCACGTCCTTCGAGGACGAGATCGAGGCCAACACGTACCCCGCGCTCAAGGCCGCGCTGCGCGACGTCGGCGCCAGGGCGCCCCACGCCCGGGTGGCGGCCCTCGGCTACCCGTGGATCACACCGGCCACCGCCGACCCGTCCTGTTTCCTGCGGCTGCCCGTCGCCGCGGACGACGTGCCCTACCTGCGGGACATCCAGGCGCACCTCAACGACGCGGTCCGGCGTGCCGCCGAGGAGACCGGCGCCACGTACGTCGACTTCTCCGGCGTCTCCGACGGTCACGACGCCTGCGAGGCCCCCGGCACCCGCTGGATCGAACCGCTGCTGTTCGGCAGCAACGTCGTTCCCGTCCACCCCAACGCCCTCGGCGAGCGGCGGATGGCCGAGCACACGATGAGCGTCCTCGGGCTGAGCTGACCGCCGTACTCCCCCGTACGCTTCTGCCGTGTGCTCCTCCCGCCTGCGCCGCGTCGCCGTCCTCGTGCTCGAAGGGGCGAAACCCCTCGACGTCGGCATCCCGGCGCAGGTCTTCACGACGCGCGCGAGCATGCCGTACGAGGTGCGGGTGTGCGGCGCGGCTCCCGGCCTGGTGACCGGCGGGGACGGCCTGTCGTACCACGTCGCCCACGGTCTGGAGGCCCTGGACTGGGCCGACGTGGTCTTCCTGCCCGGTTACCGGTCGCCCGACGTCGACGACCCGCCGCCGGCCGTGGTCGAGGCGCTGACGGCGGCCCACGACCGGGGCGCCCGGCTCGCCGCCATCTCCACCGGCGCCTTCGCGCTGGCCGCCACCGGCCTGCTCGACGGCAGGCGGGCCACCACGCACTGGCACTACACGCGGGCGCTCGCGGCGAAGCATCCCCGGGTCCGGGTCGACGAGAACGTGCTGTTCGTGGACGAGGGCAGCGTCCTGACCTCGGCGGGCGCCGCCTCCGGCATCGACCTGTGCCTGCACATCCTGCGCGGCGACCTCGGGGTGGCCGCGTCCAACCACGCGGCCCGGCGCCTGGTGGCGGCCCCCTACCGCAGCGGCGGTCAGGCCCAGTACGTGCCGCGCAGCGTGCCCGAGCCCCTGGGCGAGCGGTTCGCCGCCACCCGCGAGTGGGCGCTGCGCCGGCTGGACGAGCCGCTCACCCTGGAGGCACTGGCCCGGCACGCGGCCGTGTCGGCACGCACCCTCTCCCGGCGCTTCGTCGAGGACACCGGGTACACACCGATGCAGTGGATCATGCGCGCCCGTATCGACATGGCCCGCGAGCTGCTCGAACGCTCGGAGCGCGGGGTCGAGCAGATCGCCGCCGACGTCGGGCTCGGCACCGGTGCGAATCTGCGGCTGCACTTCCAGCGCATCCTCGGCACCACTCCCAGCGAGTACCGGCGCACCTTCGCCCGGGGCGAGTAGCCGGGCGCCGCCGCCCCGTCACGGGTCTGGCGCGATCCTTGCGAACCATGGCTCTCGCGCCGCTGCCACGCCCCTACGTCCTGCGCGAGCCTGAGGGGGAAGGACCTGGTGGCGAACGAAGGGACACACCACTCATGACTCGCATCGGCATCAACGGCTTCGGCCGCATCGGCCGCAACGTGCTGCGGGCGCTGCTGGAGCGCGACACGAAGCTGGAGGTCGTCGCCGTCAACGACCTCACGGAGCCCGCCACCCTGGCCCGTCTGCTCGCCTTCGACTCGACCGCCGGCCGGCTCGGCCGTCCGGTGACCGTCGACGGGGACACCCTGGTCGTGGACGGTCACCGCATCAAGGTGCTCGCCGAGCGCGAGCCGGCCCGGCTGCCCTGGGCCGAGCTGGGCGTCGACATCGTGCTGGAGTCGACCGGCCGTTTCACCTCGGCCGAGGCGGCCCGCGCCCACCTCACCGCGGGCGCGCGCAAGGTCCTGGTCAGCGCCCCGTCGAGCGGTGCGGACGTGACGCTCGCCTACGGCGTGAACACGGACGCCTACGACCCGGCCGCCCACACGATCGTCTCCAACGCGTCCTGCACCACCAACGCCCTCGCGCCGCTCGCCGCTGTGCTCGACGAGCTGGCCGGCATCGAGCACGGCTTCATGACGACGGTGCACGCCTACACGCAGGAGCAGAACCTCCAGGACGGCCCGCACCGCGACGCGCGCCGCGCCCGCGCCGCCGGGGTGAACATCGTGCCGACCACGACGGGCGCCGCCAAGGCGATCGGCCTCGTGCTGCCGGGCCTGGACGGCAAGCTCTCGGGCGACTCGATCCGCGTGCCGGTCCCGGTGGGCTCGATCGTCGAGCTGAACACGACCGTCGCCCGCGACGTGACCCGCGAGGACGTCCTGGCCGCCTACCGCGCCGCCGCCGAGGGGCCGCTCGCCGGTGTGCTGGAGTACTCGGAGGACCCGCTGGTCTCCTCCGACATCACCGGCAACCCGGCCTCGTCGATCTTCGACTCGGCCCTGACCCGCGTCGACGGCCGGCACGTCAAGGTGGTCGCCTGGTACGACAACGAGTGGGGCTTCTCCAACCGCGTGATCGACACCCTCGGACTGCTCGCCACGCGCTGAACGGGCAGCCGATTCGGCATCACCGGGGGTCACACGCAACAATGGTGCGATGAGCAATTCCAAGATTTACTTCGACATCGACATCGACAAGCAGGACGCGGGCCGCATCGTCTTCGAGCTCTTCGAGGACGTCACCCCCAAGACCGCCAAGAACTTCATTGAGCTGGCCACCGGCGAGCACGGCTTCGGCTACGCGGGTTCCAAGTTCCACCGCGTGATCCCGGACTTCATGCTCCAGGGCGGCGACTTCACCGCGGGCAACGGCACCGGGGGCAAGAGCATCTACGGCGAGAAGTTCGCGGACGAGAACTTCCAGCTGAAGCACACCACCCCGGGTCTGCTCTCGATGGCCAACGCGGGTCCGAACACCAACGGCTCGCAGTTCTTCATCACCACGGTTCCCACCCCCTGGCTGGACGGCAAGCACGTCGTCTTCGGCAAGGTCGTCGAGGGCATGGACGTGGTGAAGAAGATCGAGGGCTACGGTTCCTCGCCGGCGGGCAAGACCTCCAAGGTGATCACGGTGCGCGCCTCCGGCAAGCTGTAAGGCCTGATCAGCCCCATTGAGGGGCGGAACCGACGGGGGTCCGCCGCACACGGTGCGGTGGGCCCCCGTTCCCGTCCCGTCTGGTGGGGTGCGCCGGGTGGTGCGACGCTGGGGTGGAGGAGCGTCCGAGGAAGGCAACCCCGGGAGGACCGATGGGACGGGACGTCCCGGCGCTGGTCTTCACCCGCGAGGACCGCCGCCGGTACCGGATCAAGATGCAGGAGTGCCTGGAGGCCTTCGCGCAGATGCTGCGCGAGTCCCGGTTCGAGACCGAGCGGCCCCAGGTCGGCCTGGAGATCGAGCTGAACCTGGTCGACGACCGGGGCGAACCCGCCATGCGCAACAGCGACGCCCTCGAAGCGATCGCGGACCCGGCCTGGTCCACCGAGCTGGGCCGGTTCAACCTGGAGATCAACATCCCGCCCCGGCAGCTGACGGCGGGCGGTCCCGACGCCTGGGAGACCGAGATCCGCGCCGCCCTGAACCACGCCGAGGACCGCGCCGCGTCGGTCGGTGCCCACCTGATCATGGTCGGCACCCTGCCCACGCTGCGCCAGTCCGACGTGGGCGAGGCGGCCCTGTCGGAGAACCCGCGCTACCGGCTGCTCAACGACCAGGTGTTCGCGGCCCGGGGCGAGGACCTGCACATCGAGGTGGACGGCGTCGACCGTCTGCGGACCTACGCGGACACCATCACGCCGGAGGCGGCGTGCACCAGCACGCAGTTCCACCTCCAGGTCGCCCCGGAGGAGTTCCCCGACTACTGGAACGCCGCCCAGGCCATCGCCGGCGTCCAGGTCGCCCTGGCCGCCAACTCGCCGTTCCTGCTGGGCAAGGAGCTGTGGCACGAGAGCCGCATCCCCTTGTTCGAACAGGCCACCGACACCCGGCCGCAGGAGATCAAGGCCCAGGGGGTCAGGCCGCGGGTGTGGTTCGGGGAGCGCTGGATCAACAGCGTCTTCGACCTGTTCGAGGAGAACCTCCGCTACTTCCCGGCGCTGCTGCCGCTGTGCGACGAGCAGGACCCCGCCGAGACCCTCGACCGGGGCGACATCCCGGAACTGGGCGAACTCACCCTCCACAACGGCACCATCTACCGCTGGAACCGGCCCGTCTACGCCGTCGCCCACGACAAGCCGCACGTCCGCGTGGAGAACCGGGTCCTGCCGGCCGGCCCGACCGTCGCCGACACCCTCGCCAACGGCGCCTTCTACTACGGGCTCACCCGCGCCCTGGTGGAGGAGGAGCGGCCGGTGTGGTCGCGGATGTCCTTCTCGGTCGCCGAGGACAACCTGCACACCGCCGCCCGGCACGGCATCGAGGCACATCTGTACTGGCCCGGCGTGGGCGAGGTGACCGTGCCCGAGCTGGTCCTGCGCCGGCTGCTGCCGCTGGCGCACCGGGGGCTGGAGCTGTCGGGCATGGACTCGGCGTGGCGGGAGCCGCTGCTCGGCATCATCGAGCAGCGGTGCGTCACCGGCCGCAACGGCGCGGTCTGGCAGAAGGAGATGTTCCACCACATCGACGCCGGCGCCCGGCCGGGCTGCCACGAGGCGCTGCGCCGGATGACCCAGCAGTACATGGACTACATGCACCTCAACGCCCCGGTCCACACCTGGCCGGTCGACTGACGTCCGGGGCGCCCGGCCACTAGGGAGGCGACGGAGCGATGTGCCGATGGCTCGCCTACTCGGGGACACCCGTACTCCTGGAGACCCTGCTGTACCAGCCCGAGCACTCGCTCATCGACCAGAGCCTGCACGCCCGCATGGGCGTCGAGACGACGAACGGGGACGGCTTCGGAGTCGGCTGGTTCGGGCCGGAGATGACGACGCCCGCGATCGTCCGGGAGGTCGGGCCGGCCTGGAGCAACCGCAACCTGCGGGAGATCGCGAGCCATGTCCGCTCGCCCCTGTTCTTCGCACACATACGGGCCTCGACGGGCAGCCCCGTGCAGCAGACCAACTGCCATCCCTTCCGCCACGGTCGCTGGATGTGGATGCACAACGGCGCCATCGCCGAGTTCCACCGGCTGCGCCGCGACCTCGCGCTGGCCGTCGATCCTCGGCTCTTCCTCGACATCGAGGGATCGACGGACTCGGAGATGATGTTCTACCTGGCGCTCACCCTCGGCCTGGAGAACGACCCTCCCGCGGCCGTGGCCCACATGGCGGGCCTGGTGGAGGAGATCGGCCACGAACACGGCGTGGAGTTCCCACTGCAGATGACGGTCGCCGTGACCGACGGACAGCGGCTGTGGGGCTTCCGCTACTCCAGCCAGGGCCAGTCGCGGTCGCTGTACTACAGCAGCCGGGTGGAGAGCCTGCGCGCGCTGCACCCCGGACTGCCCTTCCTGAAGGAGGCGTCCGACAACAGCCGCCTCATCGTCTCGGAACCGCTGGGCGACCTGCCCGGAGTGTGGAACAAGGTGCCCGAGAGCAGCTACGGCGTCGTCCAGCCGGAGGGCGACGACCTGCGCCCCTTCGTTCCCTGCCACCCCTGACCCCGTTGACAGGAACGAAAGAAGATCACACAATCGGTGGCATGACCACATACCGGTTCGGTACCACCGCGGAGTGTCCCCGCGTGCCCGAGCGCACCGGCTGTGAGCGTTCCGGCCTCTAACGGCCTTCTTCCCACCGACCGTTCGACGCACGTCGCGTCGTAACCCGTCGGACCTCTCTCCGGACCACGGCCCGGAGCACCCTTCACACACCTTCGCGTACCCGGCCACCCGGTGGCGCCTCGCGCGCCGCCGCGCCGGCCGGAGTTCCACGCGTACCCGCAACCCGCTGCCCAAGGGGAGGACTCCCATGACCGTCACGGCCGCCGGCCCGAACACCGTCCTGCGCGAAGCACGCATCCCGGCGGACGGAATGTACGAGGGCCGGCGCATCCTGCGCCGCCTGCCCGACGGGTGGGCGGACCGGCCCTACGCCCACTTCGAGGTCGTCCCGCAGGCCCGCACCATCGGCGCGGAGATCCGCGGCGTCGACCTCTCGCGCCCCCTCACTCCCGCGCTGCGCGAGGAGCTGAACCGCGCCCTGCTGGAGTGGAAGGTGCTGTTCTTCCGGGCGCAGCACCTCACCTCCGGGCAGCAGCGCGACTTCGCCCGCAACTGGGGCGAGTTGGAGACCAACCCCCTGCTCGCCGCCGGCTCCAGCGACGACGTCGTCCGCTTCGACAAGGGCGCCGGCGCCGCACCGACGTACGAGAACGTGTGGCACACCGACGTCACCTTCCGGGAACGGCCCGCGCTCGGTGCGGTGCTCCAGCTGCGCGAGGTGCCGCCGTTCGGCGGGGACACGATGTGGGCGGACATGGCGGCGGCCTACGACAACCTGCCGCAGGAGGTGAAGGACCGCATCGACGGCGCCCGCGCCGTGCACGACTTCATCCCGGGCTTCGCGCGGTTCTACGGCCCCGAGCGGCTGCTGCCGCACCAGGATCTCTTCCCGCCCGTGGAGCACCCGGTCGTGCGCACGCACCCCGAGACGGGGCGGCGCATGCTCTTCGTCAACACGTCCTTCACCACCCACATCACCGGCATGGACCGCGACGAGAGCGACCGGCTGCTGCGCCTCCTCTTCCAGCAGGCGCACGTGCCCGAGTACCAGGTCCGCTGGCGCTGGCAGGCGGGCGACGTCGCCTTCTGGGACAACCGTGCCACCCAGCACTACGCCGTGGGTGACTACGGGACCGAGCGCCGCGTCGCCGAACGCGTCGCCGTCGAGGGCGACCGGCCCTTCTGATCCCGGGCGGGGCCGGCGGCGGAACACCGCCTCCGGCCCCGCACCGGACCGGCCCTCAGTCCTCCGGCTCCTCGATGGCGGCCGGGCGCAGCTGGGCGGCGCGGACGCGGGCGACGTCGAGCTTCTCGCTCCGGTCGAAGCGGTAGATGCCGTTCTGTTCCTGGAAGACGTCGGTCAGCTGGGTGTAGCAGTAGCCGAACATGCCGCGGTCGCCGAGCAGGACCTCGGTGAGGCCGCCGAACCGCTCGTGGAACTCGTCCTCGTTGCGGACGCGTTCGCCGTAGCCCCAGGAGACGGTGCGGTCCTCGCCGGAACGGTCGGCGGCCGCCTCGGGGTCCCACCAGATGCCGCCGAACTCGCTGACGAAGTACGGCTGGCCGCGGTAGGGCTGGGAGTAGGCGGCGCCGCTCTCGTGGGCGTTGACGAACGGCGCGTCCTTGGCGAGGCCGGACATCAACTGCCGGAAGGCGGCGGGGTCCTGCTCGTAGTTGTGGGAGTCGTAGATGTCCGTCTCGGCGACCCGGTGGGCGTAGCCGGACGCGTCGACGACCGGGCGGGTGGTGTCCATCGCCTTGGTGGCGAGGAACATCGCGCGGGTCACGTCGTCGAGCCGGGTGATGCGGTCGTGCAGCTTCTGGTAGGTCTCGTTGAGCGGGCACCAGCCGATGATCGAGGGGTGCGAGTAGTCGCGTTCCAGCGCCTCCAGCCACTGGGCGACGTAGGAGGCGTCGGGCTTCTGGTTGTCGCCCGAGGAGCCGCCGGTCTCGCAGCCCCAGTCGCCGAACTCGCCCCAGACCAGGTAGCCGAGGCGGTCGGCGTGGTGGAGGAAGCGCTCCTCGAAGACCTTCTGGTGCAGCCGGGCCCCGTTGAAGCCGGCCGCCATGGCCAGCTCGATGTCCCGTACCAGGGCCTCGTCGGTGGGCGCCGTCATGAGTCCGTCCGGGTACCAGCCCTGGTCGAGGACGAGGCGCTGGAAGACCGGGCGGCCGTTGAGCAGGACGGCCTTGCCGCGCAGGCCCACGGCGCGCAGTCCGGCGTAGCTCTCGGCGCTGTCGACCACCTGCCCGGCGGCGTCGAGGAGTTCGAGGCGCAGGTCGTACAGGTGGGGGTCGTCCGGGCCCCACTCGCGCCGCCGGTCGTCCGGCACCGGCAGGTGCAGGCGCGGGGCGAGGTCGAGGTCGGCGCGTGCCTCGGCGCGGCTCACCTCGCCGTCGGCGTCGCGGAGGACGGCGCGGACCCGGTGGCCCGGGCGGTTGCCGGACAGGGGCAGTTCGAGGTGGAAGGCGGAGCCGGCCAGGTCGGGGGTGATGCGGGGGCGGCGCAGGTGCGTCTCCGGGACGGGCTCCAGCCAGACGGTCTGCCAGATGCCGGTCACCCGGGTGTAGTTGCAGTCGTGGTTGGCGTACTCGACCGCCTGCTTGCCGCGCGCCTGCGGCCCGGACTTGGGATCGCGGGCGCGCACGGTGATCACGACCTCCTCCCCCGCCCCGGCGATGTCCCCGAGGTCGGCGATGAAGGGCGTGAAGCCGCCGCGGTGCCGGGCGACCTCCTTGCCGTCGGCCCACACGGTGGTGTCGTGGTCGACGGCGCCGAAGTGCAGCAGGACGCGCCGTCCGGCCCAGGCGGCGGGCAGGGTGACGACCCGCCGGTACCAGACGGCCTCCAGGAAGTCGGTGTCGCCGATGCCGGACAGCTCGGACTCGGGCGGGAAGGGGACGAGGATCTCCTCACGCAGCTCGCGGTCGAGCAGACCGCGTTCGAGGCCGCTGTCCCCCCGGTCGGTCTCGAACTGCCAGGCGCCGTTCAGGTTGAGCCAGTCGCGCCGCACGAACTGCGGTCGCGGGTACTCCGGGCGCGGTACGGAGTGAGTGGGCACACATGCTCCAGTCGATCGGTGGGCCGGGCGCGCGAACGCCGGGTCCGTGGGTACGGCCGTGAAGGGTCAGGAACCGCCGAGGCCGGTGGTGGCGACGGAGTTGACGATGCGGCGCTGGAAGAGGAGGAAGACCACGATCAGCGGCAGCGCGGCCAGCAGGGCGGAGGCCATGGACTGCGCGTACTGGATGCCGTAGGCGTCCTTCACCGTGGCCAGGCCCACCGGGAGGGTCATCAGGTCGGGGTCGTTGGTGACGACGAACGGCCACATGAAGTTGTTCCAGGCACCGATGAAGACGAAGATCGCCACGGCGGCCACGATGGGCCGCGAGAGCGGCAGCACGATCGACCGGAAGACCCGGAACTCGGAGGCGCCGTCGATGCGGGCCGCCTCCTCCAGCTCCTTGGGGATGCCGTCGAAGAACCGCTTGAGGATGAACACCATCATCGGCGCGACGACCTGCGGCAGGATGACCGCCGCATAGGTGTCGACCAGGTTGAACAGGGTCATCTGGTCGAACAGCGGGACGACGAGCAGCTGCGGCGGGACCATGATGGCGGCCACGGTGACGCCGAGCAGCGCCTTGCGGCCGCGGAAGGTGCCGCGCGAGAAGCCGTACGCGGCGAGGGTGGAGACCGCGACGGTGATCAGCGTGACCAGGGCGGAGATCAGGAAGCTGTTGAAGGCCCAGAGGGTGACGTGGCCGCGTTCGAGTATCTGCTGGTAGGCGTCCAGGGTGAAGGCGCCCTTGAACGGGGACAGCCCGGTGGTGTTGATGTCCTCCTCGCTCTGCACCGAGGTGATGACCGCCCACACGAAGGGGAGCAGCCACAGGACGGCGAGGACGACGAGGGCGGTCCCGGCCAGGGCGCGGGGCAGCTTTCCGTGGCCGAGGAGGAGGGGCGAGCCGGCCGCTTCGCGGGGTGGACGGCGCCGGGGGCGGAGGGTGGTGGCGGTGGCGGACACGGTCAGTCCTCCCGGCGGAAGAGGCGGAGCTGCACGAGCGAGACGAGGACGATCAGGGCGAAGAAGAGGTACGAGACGGCGGATGCGTAGCCCAGGCGGTAGCCGGTGAAGCCGACGTCGTAGACGTACTCCAGGACCGGCCTGGTGGAGCCGTTGGGTCCGCCCTTGGTGAGGATGTAGATCTGGTCGAACACCTTGAGTGAGGCCAGCACCTGGAGCATGGCGACCAGGCCGGTGGTCCGGCGCAGTTGGGGCAGAGTGACGGACCACAGGCGGCGCCAGGCGCCGGCCCCGTCGAGTGCCGCCGCCTCGTCGAAGGTGGTGGGCAGGGACTGGAGTGCCGCGAGGTAGAGCAGGAAGTTGAAGCCGACCGTCCACCAGACGGTGAGGGCGGCCACCGACCACATGGCGACGGACTCGTCGGACAGCCAGCCGACCGGTGCCATGCCGAGGGTGTCGAGGAGCTGGTTGGCCATGCCCAGTTCGGGCTGGTAGAGCCAGGTCCAGATCATGGTCACGACGGTCACGGGCAGCAGGTAGGGCGCGAAGAACGACAGGCGCCACACCCACTGCCCGGCGAGCCCGCTGTGCACCAGGAGGGCCATCGCGAGCGCGACCAGTACGAGCGGGACGCTGGAGAGGACGGTGAAGAAGACGGTGTTGCCGAGGCTGCTCCACACGTCCGGATCACCGAACGCCTCGGTGTAGTTGTCGAAGCCGACGAAGCTGGTGTCGCGCAGGGCGAGCGAGCTGTCGGTGAAGCTCATCCAGAGCCCCTGCACGATCGGCCACACCATGAAGAGGCCGAACACGAGCAGGAACGGCAGGACGAACACGAGCCCGTTGCCGGTGCGTATGCGGCCCAGGGCGCTGCGGCGGCCGCCGGCGGAGGCAGGGGGTGGACTCGTCTGCGCCTCGGCGCCGAGCGGCGCGGTGGTGGACACGTCGGTCACTCCTTTCACCGGTCAGGCCACCGGGTTGGGCTGCCGCAGCAGCGTGTCGGCCTCGCGGACCATCTGCCGCACCGCCTTCTCGGGGGTGGTGTTGCCCAGCAGCGCCGACTGGAGCGGCTGGCACATCCGGTTCTGGAAGTTCGAGCCGGCGCCCGCGAACCAGTTGGGCGGGTCGAGCACGGCCACCTTCGCGGCGTCGGCGTAGGACGACTGGGGGTCGAGCGCCGCGTACTCGGGCTCCGCGAGGACCGGCTGGTAGGCGGGGATGTGGCCGGCGCCCGCCCAGGTGAGGCTCTGCTTGAGTATCTGCGCGACGTACCGGTGGGCCTCGCGGCGCCGGGCCGGGTCGGGGCTGTCCTGGTGCGGGAGGACGAAGCTGTGGCTGTCGGTGTAGACGGCCGGCTTCTCGAAGACCTGCGGGAACGGCGCGGCGCCCAGCTCCATGCCGGACTTCTTCAGCGTCGGCAGCTCCCACTCGCCGAGCATCGCCATGCCTCCGCGACCGCTGCTGAAGGCGGCCAGCGCGCCGTTGTAGTCCAGGTTGTTGGGGTTGGTCCTCCCGTCGAAGAGCCGCGTCATGAGGGTGACGACGCGTAGGGCGGCGTCGGTGTCGATCTTGGGCGGACCGCCGTCCGGCAGGTCGAACGCGGCGCCGGTCTGTGCGTAGAGCCCGGCGAACAGGCGCCAGTTCTGTGCCGTGTCGGTGACGTGGCCGAAGAGGATGCCCGCCTCTCCGGTCGCCTCGGCGAGGGCCCTGCCCGCCTCCAACAGCGCCTCGGGCGAGCCCATGGGGGCCAGTTCGCCGGAGGTGTCGAGGAGTCCGGCCTGCTCGGCGGCCTTCTTGTCGTAGAACACGATGAAGGGGTGGACGTCCAGCGGGATCGCGTAGACCGTCCCCTCGTGCCGGGTGCGCGACCACACGGCCGGGGCGAAGTCCTTCTCCGTCACGCCGTACTCGGCGAGCAGGTCCAGGTCGAAGGCGTCCACCAGGCCGCCCGGCGCGTAGCCGGCCAGCCGGGACAGATGCATGGCGGCCACGTCGGAGGCCCGTCCGCCGGCCGCGGACATGGCGAGTTTGGTGTAGTACGACGGGCCCCAGTCCAGGATCGTCCGGTCGATGTCGAAGCCCTCGGCTCCCCCGGCCCCCTTGGACACGGCCTCGATCATCTCGTCCATCAGCATGCCGTCGCCGCCCTGGAACAGGTCCCACACGCTCAGCGACGACGCCCCGGAGGCCGAGGCCGGCGAGACGCAGCCGGCCAGCGGGCCGGTGGCGAGCAGGGCTCCCGTCCCGGCCAGGGCGTTGCGCAGCAACCGGCGGCGGCTGGGGCGGCGGACCGGATCGGACACGGCCGGCACCCCCTGGGCAGGCAGACGGGAACTCATCGCGGACCTTTCGACGGCCGGAGCTCATGCGGTGGCTAGTTTTTACATCGATGTACATCGGCTGTAAAGAGCCGGGGCCACCGATCCGCGCTGGTGACGGAGGTGCGGTGCGGGCCTGCGCCGCCGTCCCGGTACCGCCGCCCTCTGCCGTACCGGGACATAGACTCGGGCAGCGCGAGAGAGGCAGGGAGGTCTCGGTGGCACGGCCCAGGATCAAGGACGTCGCACGTCATGCGGGCGTGTCGGAGAAGACGGTGTCCAATGTCATCAACGACTACGCCCATGTCTCCGACCGGACCAGGCAGGTGGTGCGCGAGGCCATCGAACACCTCGGCTACCGGGTGAATCTGGCCGGCCGTCATCTGCGCAGGGGCAGGACCGGCATCATCGCGCTCGTCGTCCCCGAACTGGACATACCGTACTTCGCGGAGCTGGCCCGGCATGTCGTCCGCGCGGCGGAGGAACGGTCCCTGACCGTCCTCATCCATCAGTCCGGCGCGGACCGGGCCCACGAGCTGGCGGCGCTGGCCGGCTTCGGCTCCACCTTCGTGGACGGGATCATCCTCAGTCCGCTCGCGCTGACCGCCGACGACCTGCGGGACCGCGCGGGATTCCCGCCCACGGTGCTGCTCGGGGAACTCCTGGAGGAGGGCGCCGACCATGTGGCCATCGACAACGAGCGCGCGGCGCGTGAGGCGACCCGCCATCTGATCGGGCTCGGACGTCGCACCATCCTCGCCGTCGGCGGGCGCGACGACGCGGGTCTCGGTACGGCCCAGGCCCGCACCCGGGGTTATCGGGCGGCGCTGTCGGAGGCGGGCATCGCCCACGATCCGGCCGCCCTGCTGCCGGTCGGCTCCTTCCGGATGCCCGACGGCGCGCGGGCCGTGGCGCGGGCGCTGTCCGCGGGTGCGCGGCCGGACGCGCTGCTCTGCCTCAACGACCAGCTGGCGCTGGGTGCGCTGCGCGCCCTGCACGAGCACGGGGTACGGGTGCCCGAGGACGTCGCCGTCATCGGCTTCGACGACGTGGAGGGCGGGCGGTTCAGCGTCCCGACGCTGACCACGGTGGCTCCGGACAAGGCGGCGGTGGCCAGGGTCGCCGTGCAGCTGCTCCAGCACCGCATCGAGGAGGCCACGGCGCCGGACGGTGCCGAGTCGGAGGCGCAGGCGCCCCAGGACCTGGTGGTGGACCACCGGCTCGTCCTGCGGGAGAGCACGGAGGGCCCCGGGCGGCACTGAGACGGCAGTGGCTCACAGGGCTGTCCACGGCTCCAAAAATGGTATTCCATTTGCCGCAGACCTCTTGACGGTGCGGTTTGGGCAAAACTACGTTCTGTTCACCGGAAAGCCGCTTCCGCTTTGTGAAAGCCTCCAACTCCCCGCACCTGATCCCAGGAGTCCCGTATGACTGCCCTGGAAGACCGCCGCTCGTCCGCACGGACCGGCGACACCGCCACCAGCTCCGGCCTCTACACCTACGACCTGGCCCCGACGAAGCGGGAAGGGCGCCGCTGGGGCGCCTACAACGTCTTCACGCTGTGGGCCAACGACGTGCACAGCCTGGGCAATTACGCCTTCGCCATCGGACTGTTCGCCCTCGGCCTGAACGTGTGGGGCACCCTCGCCGCCTTCGCGCTCGCCTCGGGCCTGCTGTTCCTCCTGCTCACGCTGTCCGGGTTCATGGGACACAAGACCGGGGTGCCCTTCCCCGTCATGAGCCGCATCGCGTTCGGCATTCGGGGAGCGAAGGTTCCGGCGGCCGTCCGGGGCGCCGTAGCCATCGCCTGGTTTGGTATCCAGACCTATCTGGCCTCCGCCGTACTGAGCGCTCTCCTGGTCGCCATGTTCCCCTCCCTGGCCTCCCTGGACGGGAACTCGCTGCTCGGCCAGTCGACGCTCGGCTGGATCACCTTCCTGGCGCTGTGGGCCCTCCAGGTGCTCATCGTCAGCTACGGGATGCAGATGATCCGCCGGTACATGGCCTTCGCGGCGCCCACCACCCTGCTCACGATGTGCGCCCTGGCGGTGTGGATGTTCGTCCGGGCCGACGGGTCGGTCTCCGTGTCGATCGACGATCCGCTCACCGGCGGCGCGATGTGGCTCCAGGTGCTCCAGGCAGCCGCCCTGTGGGTGGTGATCTACGGGACGTTCGTGCTGAACTTCTGCGACTTCACCCGGTCCGCGCGCAGCCGCGGCTCCATCGTGCGCGGCAACGTGATCGGCATCCCGGTGAACATGCTCTTCTTCGCCGTCATCGTGGCGGTCCTCAGCGGAGCCCAGTTCACCCTCGACGGGCACGTGATCACCAGTCCGACGGACATCGTCCGGACCATCCCCAACATGTTCCTGCTCGCCGTCGCCTCGCTGTGCCTCATCGCCCTGACGGTGGCGGTCAACCTGCTGGCCAACTTCGTCGCGCCCATCTACGCCCTGGTCGACCTCTTCCCGCACCGGCTCGACTTCCGCCGCGCGGGGCTGGTGAGCGCGGTCCTCGGCCTGGTCATCACGCCCTGGAACCTCTACAACAGCCCGGTCGTCGTCAACTACTTCCTCGGCGGGCTCGGCGCGCTGCTCGGCCCCCTGTTCGGCGTGATCATGGCGGACTACTGGCTGCTGCGCAGGTCCCGCGTGAACGTGCCGGCCCTCTACACCGAGGACGCCGGCGCCGAGTACCACTACCGTCGCGGCTACAACCCGCGCGCCGTCGCCGCCTTCGTCCCCAGCGCCGCGATCGCCGTCGTCGTCGCTCTCGTCCCCTTCTTCCACGCCGCGGCCGGGTTCTCCTGGTTCATCGGAGCGGTCATCGCGGCCGCGCTGTACGCGCTGATCGCCGACCGGGCCTCCCTGTTCCGCGACGTGGACGGCGAGTCCATCGCCGTCGCGGCGGAATAGCCCGGCACGCTCCTCCCCCGGCACGCTTCTCCCCGGCGCGCGCCTCCCCCGACCCGCCGCGTCGCGGAACCACCCCGTTCGAGCAGAAGGCCCAGGCCCCCATGCGCATCCTCGTGGTCAACGTCAACACCACGCAGTCCATCACCGACGCGATCGGCAAGCAGGCGGCCGGCGCGGCCTCCCCGGGCACCGAGATCGTGCCGCTGACACCGTCCTTCGGTGCCGAGTCCGTCGAGGGCAACTACGAGAGCTACCTCGCCGCGGTCGCGGTGATGGAGGCCGTCCGCGCCCATCCGGAGCCGTTCGACGCGGTGATCCAGGCCGGCTACGGCGAACACGGGCGCGAAGGGCTCCAGGAGCTGCTCGACGTGCCCGTCGTCGACATCACGGAGGCGGCGGCGAGCACCGCGCAGTACCTGGGCCGCCGCTACTCCGTCGTCACCACCCTCGACCGTACGGTCCCGCTGATCGAGGAGCGGCTGGAGGTGGCCGGGCTGAGCGCCAGGTGTGCCTCGGTGCGGGCCAGCGGGCTCGCCGTACTCGAACTGGAGCGGGACGAACAGGCCGCCGTGGACGCCATCACCGAGCAGGCCGCCCGCGCGGTCGAGGACGACCGGGCCGAGGTGATCTGCCTGGGCTGCGGAGGCATGGCCGGTCTCGCCGAGCGCGTGGTGGAGCGTACCGGTGTCCCCGTGGTCGACGGGGTGGCCGCGGCCGTGACGGTCGCGGAGTCCTTGGTCAGGCTCGGCCTGTCCACGTCCAAGGTGCGCACCTACGCCCGCCCGCGTCCCAAGCGGATCGTCAACTGGCCCCCGCGGGCGGGCTGATCCGGCCTCGCGCCCTCCGGCCCCGGCCGCCCGCGGCCCCCGGGGTATCCTGACGGGCCGCCCGACCGCCGCTCCGCACGGCGCGGTCGGCGTGCCGGGGAACGGGAACAGACGAGGGACGGCGATGGCTGCGTCAGAGGGCTTCATGCCCGAGTCCGAGCGGGTCACGCGGCAATTGCGCGACGAGATCATCGACGGTGTGCGGAGTCCCGGCAGCCGCCTGGTCGAACGGGAGCTGGCCGAGTCCCTCGGGGTGAGCCGGCTCCCGGTCCGCGAGGCCCTCAAGATCCTGGTGTCGGAGGGCCTGGTGACACCGAGGCCGCGGAGCTGGGCGGTGGTGCGGGAGTTCACCACGAGCGACATCGCCGACCTGGACGAGGTCCGCTCGGGCCTGGAGACCCTGGGGTTCCGGCTCGCCGCCCAACGGCACACGCGGGAGGGTCTGGAGCGGCTGCGCGCAACGGTGGACGCCGAACTCGACGCGGCCCGCGCCGACGACGCGGTCCGGGCCCGCCGGGCGGCCGCCGACTTCCACGAGACCGTCGTCTCGCTGGCCGCCAACGAGCTGCTCAACGAGCTGGAGCGGGTCCTGCGCAGCCGGCTGCGCTGGCTCCTGGGCCAGCACGACGACCTGCTCGCCGTCGCATTGGAACACGAGGCCCTCTACCGGGCGATCGCGGCCCGCGACGTGGACCGCGTCCAGGAGCTGGTCCTCCACCATCTGGCGACGAGCCGCACCGCGGCCCTGGGCCACCACGCGCAGGACCGGTCCTAGACCCGGGTGTCCGGTGCGCACGGCCGTTCACCCGGCCGACCGGCGGGGTCAGGCGATCACGGCCTCCCACGTGTCGACACCGAAGTGGACCGTCATGCCGTTGCGGCCGTAGAGCCGCGGGGCGCCCGTCGCGTTGGCGGTGTCGACGCCGAGGCCCACCGTGTCCCTGCCCCGCGCGGCGAAGTGCGCGAAGGCGTGGCGCAGCAGGAAGCCGCCGAGGCCCCGGCCGCGGGCCTCGCGCAATACGCCGATGCTGCGGATCCAGCCCATGGCCTCGCGGTCGTCCCGGGCCAGCAGGAATCCGGCGTCGCCCAGGTCGTCGGTCCCGGCGATCCACACCAGGGACCAGTCCAGCCCCGCGGCGTCGATGTCGGCCAGCCACAGCCGGTACTCGCGCGGCTGGAAGTCGAAGTGCTGGGCGAACGACCGCTGGTACAGCTCGTGCACCTTGAGGCGGTCCGCCTCAGTGGTGCACGCCCGCACCCGCACCCCGGCGGGAACCTCGGGCGGGAGGTCGGCCGTCGGGTCCAGCGGGCGACGCAGTACGTGGTGGGTGCGCACGACGCTCCAGCCGCGCCCGGTGAGCAGCGCGGTGTCGGTCGTGGGCCGGGCGTTGAGATGGAGGTGGACGACGGCACGCTCCGCGCCGTTCGCCCGTGCCGTGGCCAGGGCGCGGGCCTCCATGGCGACCAGCATGTCCAGCCCGGTCCGCTGGTGGTCGGGCAGCACGTAGTGGTCGATGTCGACGCGCTCTGAGCCGGACTCGTCCCACAGCAGTCCGTACGCCACCAGCCGGCCGTCGTCGAAGGCGAGCCACGAGTCCTGGGTGAGGTCCGTGCGCGGGTGCTTCAGATCGGCTTCGACGGTGTGCTGGTCGGTCTCGGGGCGGCCGATCTCGATCCGGTCTATCTCGTTGAGGAGTGCGGTGATGGCGGGCGCGTCGGCGAGCGTGGCCGGCCGCAGGTCGGCAGGGGGCATGAGGAGCAGGTTCGGGGACGGCGGCAGGTGACCGCAACGCAATTTCCGCCGGGCGCGGCAGAGTGCCCCGGCCCGCGATCGAACGCGCGAAGACACGACGCGAGGACGTAGGACGGCGAACCGGGGGCATACGAAGGGCCCGAGCCTTCTCCCCGCCGACCCACGGGAGTTCCCTGTGACGCCGAGTCTGCGCACCGCCCGTGCGTGCCGTGCCGCCGCCGTGCTCCTGCTCGGCGCCGCCGGATACGCGGCCACCCACCATCCCTGGCTCGCCCTGCCCGGCCTGTACGCCGCCGCCGTGTTCGCCTGGTGTGCGGCGCGCGAGGGCGCGATGCACCGGCGCGGTCTCCTCCTGGCGCAGCGGGCCGAGCGCCTGGCCCGCCCGGTCACCGCGCCCGTCCCCGCCCCCGTGAACTGCTGCGAGCGGTGGTGGACCTCTCTGGGTACGCGGCACGACGCGTCCTGCCGTCGGCACACCGGCGCTCCGGACCGGGGCCGCGCCCGCCCGGCACCCCAGTAGGGGCGGCGGGCGCGTGCCGTGGGGGCCCGCCGCCAGAGGGCCGCGCGGGCCCGCGGGGAACGGAGCGGTGGCCGCTCAGCCGACGACCGCGGTCGCCTCGACCTCGATCAGGTGCTCGGGCACGTCGAGTGCCGCGACGCCCAGCAGGGTGGCCGGTGCGGCCGGGGTCACCCCGAGCCTCGCGGCCGCCCGCGCGATGCCCTCCAGCAGGAGGGGCATCTTGTCGGGGGTCCAGTCGACGACGTGGACGTTCAGCTTCGCCACGTCGGCGAAGGACGCCCCGGCCGCGGCCAGGGCGGTGGCGACGTTGAGGTAGCACTGCTCGGCCTGCGCGGCCAGGTCCCCTTCGCCGACGGTGACGCCGTCTGCGTCCCAGGCGACCTGCCCGGCGATGAAGACCAGCTTGGCTCCGGACGCGATCGACACCTGCCGGTACACGTCGATCTCCGGCAACCCGCCGGGGTTCACCAGGGTGACGGCCATGATTTCTGCCTCCTTGCTCTCGCGCTCTCCTGTGGTTACTCGGAAACCGTAGGAGAGTGGGCGCGACCAGGGAAGAACGCACTTTCCGGTGACTCGGGAACCCGAAGGTGACCGTGCGGCTCACCGGCAAGTGGCCACGACGGCCTGGGCTTTGCCTTTCCTTTGCCTTTCGGGAACCCTGTGGTTCCCGGGCGCGTTCATCGTGATGACCGCGGGAAACGCGGCCGAGGACAGACCGATGCACAGCGACAGAAGCCGAGGTGGCACGAGTGGCGATGTGGGACAAGATCAAGGACCAGGCCAAGACCTTCCAGCAGTCCCAGGGCGCCCGGGGAGCGAGCGGATCCGGACAGGGATCGCACGGCGGTCCCCTGGGAGGCGGCAGGTCGGGCTCGTCCTCCGGCGGCTCCAAGGCCCAGCTGATCGGGATGTTCAAGTCCCAGCTCGCCTCCGCCAAGAACGAGCTCAAGAGCGGCGCCTACCGGGACGCCAGCATGGCGATGTGCGCGCTGGTGGCCGCCGCCGACGGGCGGGTGGAGCCGTCGGAGCGGCAGCGCGTGGAGGAGCTGATCGTCTCCAACGAGGTGCTGCAGAACTTCCCGGCGGACCAGCTCCGCCAGCGGTTCAACCAGCATGTGGACCGGCTCCTCGCCAACTTCGAGCAGGGCCGGGCCGAGGCCCTCCAGGTGATCGCCAAGGCCGCCAAGAAGCCCGCGGAGGCCCGCGCCGTCGTCCAGACGGGCATGGTCGTCGCCGGGGCCGACGGGACCTTCGAGCCGTCCGAGCAGTACGCGATCCGAGAGGCCTGCACCGCGCTCAACATCCCGCCCTCGGAGTTCGGCGTCTGATCCCGGCCGGCCCCGCGCCGCCGACGGTAAAGCGGTTGACGGCCGTCGGCGCCGAAGGGTCCGATGACGCCCATGAGTTCAGGGCAGACGCACCGGGGCCCGTACGACCTCGACGACCGCCTCGTACGGCGGCTGGTCGAGGGGCAGTTCCCGCAGTGGGCGGGGCTGCCCCTCGGACGCCACCCCTCCGGCGGCACGGTCAACGCGATGTACCGCCTCGGCGAGGACATGGTCGTACGGCTGCCGCTGGTCAGGGGCGGCGTGGCGGACGTGACGACGGAGCGGGAGTGGCTGCCCCGGCTGTCGCCGCTGCTGCCCACCGCCGTACCCGAGGTCCTCGGGGAAGGCGCGCCGGCCGAGGGCTACCCGTGGCCCTGGTCGGTCTACCGGTGGCTGCCCGGACAGCTCCCCGAGGCCGGAGGGCTGACGGGCCCCGAGTCGCTGGCGGTGGATCTGGCCGGGTTCGTGACGGCGATGCGCGGCATCACCCTGCCGAACGCGCCGAAGGCGTACCGCGGCGGGCCGCTCGCCACGCTCGACGCCTCCACGCGGGCCGCTCTCGGCGCGCTGCGCGGCCTGCCGGAGGAGGACGTCGACTGCGACGCGCTGACCGAGGTGTGGCAGGACTCGCTGCGCGCCCCGGCCTGGGACGGGCCGCCCCGCTGGCTGCACGCGGACCTGATGCCGGGCAACCTGCTGGTGACCGGCGGCAGGCTGTCCGCGGTGATCGACTTCGGGTGCATGGGCGTGGGCGATCCGGCCTGCGACCTCTTCCCGGCGTGGAACCTGCTGCCGGCCGGTGCGCGAGAGATCTTCCGCGAGGCGCTCGGCGTGGACGGGGCGACGTGGCGGCGCGGCCGGGGCCGCACCCTCTCCCAGGCGCTCATCGCCCTGCCCCACTACCGGAGGACCAACCCCGCGATGGCCGGCAACGCCCGCCACGTGATCCGGGCGGTGCTGAGCGAGAGCGGCTGACTAGGGCGCGATCCCCACGCCCTCGATCCTGCTCCACGCCCGCTCCTGAGCGGCCGTCATGGCCGGCCAGGCGAGGCCGCCCGGCCGGGGCCGCACCCGCGAGGCGTACGGGGAGGGGTGGAAGCCGGGGTCGTAGAAGCAGCCCTCGCCGTACGTGGCGTCGAAGGTGCCGCAGGAGGCGGCGATCGAACGCGGGCTCGGCCGGTGGCCGGTGCGCACCCAGGTGTCCAGCGCCGCCATGGAGTTGGCGTACTCGGAGTCGCTCAGCGAGCTGTGCTCGTGTTCCCGCGTGAAGGTCTGGACGAGGTTCCCCTCCCGGCCGGCCCCTCGGAGGGTGGCGCGGTAGGCCGCCTCGTGCTCCACGAAGGCCGTCGGGTCGTCGATGGCGTGCAGGGTGAGGACGGGCAGGGAGACCTTGCCGGTGAGGTCGCTGTCCCAGGACAGATCACGGCGTGCGGTGGGGTCGGCCGAGAAGCGCTCGACACCGGCGTTGAGCGCCTTGTCGTCGTGCGAACCCGTGTAGTGCACGCCCCGGTTGCCGAAGGGGTTCCGCCCGTCGAGCCGGTTGGTCACGATGTCCCGGAAGGTGAAGGTGGCGAACCGCAGATGTGACTCCAGGGTGCGCTCGGGGATGCCCGTGACGGCGAGGATGTCGTCGAGGTTGCGCTGCTGCCGCGCGGTCCGGTCGGCCGGGTCGGAGGCGTAGCCGGTGCACTCCTGGAGGCGGGCGCGCAGACCGGCGGTCGTCATGGTGGAGCCTGCGCGCAGGCCCTGCCACAGCGGGTACGACGGTTCGGTCGGACGCGGATGGTTGTGGCAGTAGTACTGGTAGACCACCCGCAGGTCCACGCGGTAGTCGTAGCCGCGCGAACCGCCGCCGAGCACACCGTTGGTCAGCAGCACCCCGTCGTAGGCGCCGGGCCGGCGACCGTAGGTCTCGGCGACCTTGGCGGCGACGTTCCCGCCCCAGGACTGGCCGTGCAGGTAGGTGTGTTCCGGCCGGCCGAACCGGTCGGTGAACAGGCGGCGCACGTTCTCGGTGTCGGCGGCCGCCATGCGGGCCCCGTAGCCGCCGCGCCGGTAGGAGGAGCCGGCCCAGGCGTACCCCTGGTCGACCATCACCGCCCAGCGTTCCAGGTCCTCGGTGCTGCGGGCGGGGTCGGAGGCGTCACCGAGGTCGGGGCCGCCGTGGGCGTGCACGACGAGCGAGCCGTTCCAGCGGTGGGGCACCGCCATCGCGTAGTGGGCGCCGTTGGCGTCCCGTCCGGTGTAGCAGGTGGCCTTCTTCGCGAGGGCGGGCGGGCAGTCGGCGGCCACCGGCTGCCCGGCCCCCGGCTCCGTCGCGGCCCGCGCGGGGGTCGCGGAGACGTTGCCGAGGGTGCCGAGGAAGACGGCGGCCAGTGCGGCGGCCACCACCGCCGGGCGGCTTCTGCGGTGGGTGCGCCCGGTGTCGTGCGCGGGAGCGTGGGGCGTGGGCAAGGTGCGGCTCCTGTGGGTGCTGCGCCGGTGCTGCGGACCGGCGCGAAGTTGCGCTGCGAGCCGGGATGTTAGGAACCCTCCGGAGCCGGAGCCACCCCTTCCGCCGTTGCGTTCATAGTGTTCGCCCGCTCCCGCCGGCCCTGGCCTTCGGACCTCCCCTGCGTGCCCTCTTGACGGCCCATTGGTCTCTACCTATCGTCACCGCCCAGTCGAACGTTCAGAACACCACTCAGCGTTCACATACTCGAACGGATGGACCCCCCACATGTCCTCTGCTCCGACGCCCTCTGCTCCGACGCACCGTCACCGCAGACACCGCACCGCCCTCCTCGCGACCGTCACCGCCGCGCTCGTCGGCGCCCTGCTGGCCGGCCCCGGGTCGACCGCTCCCCGCGCGGACGCCGCACCCGCTGCGTTCACGCACCCCGGGGTCACCGTCTCCCGGGGCCAGCTCGACTTCGCCCGTGCCAAGGTCGAGGCCGGGGCCCAGCCCTGGAAGGGCGCCTTCGACCGGATGATGGCGAGCAAGTACGCCGACCCGAACCGCGCCCCCAAGCCCCGCGCGGTGGTCGAGTGCGGCTCCTACTCCAACCCCAACCACGGCTGCACCGACGAGCGCGAGGACGCGATCGCGGCCTACACCAACGCGCTGGCCTGGTACATCACCCGTGACGAGCGCTACGCCCGCAAGTCCATCGAGCTGATGGACGCGTGGTCCGCCGTGATCCGGGACCACACCAACAGCAACGCCCCGCTGCAGACGGGCTGGGCGGGCTCCTCCTGGCCCAGGGCCGCCGAGATCATCAAGTACACGTACACCGGAACGTGGGCGAACTCCGGCCGCTTCGCCACCATGCTCCGCGACGTCTACCTGCCCGAGATCGTCAACGGGTCGAACCCCAACGGGAACTGGGAGCTGACGATGACGGAGGCCGCCGTCGGCATCTCCGTCTTCCTGGAGGACAGGGCGGCCTACGACCGGGCCATGGCCAGGTTCCGCACCCGCACGGCCGCCTATGTGTACCTGGAGTCCGACGGGGACCTGCCGAAGACCGTCCCGAGCCAGCACCTCGACACCCGGGACAAGATCGTCAGGTACTGGCAGGGCCAGTCCACCTTCGTCACCGGCCTCACCCAGGAGACCTGCCGGGACTTCACCCACACCGGATACGGCATCTCGTCCATCTCGCACGTCGCCGAGACCAGCCGGATCCAGGGACAGGACCTGTACGGCACCGACGTCGGCGAGCGGCTGCGGCACGCGCTCGGCTTCCAGGCCAAGTACGAGCAGGGCGCCGCGGCGCCGAGTTGGCTGTGCGGCGGCGAACTCGACCTCGGCCTGGGCCCGGTCACCGAGGTCGGCTACAACGCCATGCACAACCGCCTCGGCTTCGCCATGACCAACACCCAGGCCCTGACCGAGCGCACCCGCCCCTCCGGCACGAACAACCTCTTCGTCGCCTGGGAGACGCTCACCCACGGCGACAACCCCGCCTGAGCGGACGGGGTGCGACGCCCGGTCAGCTGTCGTAGTCCACGGTCAGCTTGTCGGAGACCGGGTACGACTGGCAGGTCAGGACGTAGCCCGCGTCGACCTCGGCCGCTTCGAGCGCGTAGTTGCGGCGCATGTCGACACTGCCGTCGGTGACCAGGGCCCGGCAGGTCCCGCAGACCCCGCCCTTGCAGGCGAAGGGCAGGTCGGGGCGGGTCTGCTGGGCCCCGTCGAGGATCGACCGCTCCCGGGAGAGCGGTGCGGTCGTGGAGCGGCCGTCCAGGGTGACGGTGACCTCGCTGACGGGGCCCTCGGGGCCGCTCTCCTCGTGGTGGACCTCCCGCACGGGCTCGTCGTCGGCGAAGAACAGTTCCCGGTGGACGCGCTCCGCCGGGACGCCGAGGCCGGCCAGCACCTGCTGGGCGTCGGCGACCATGCCCTGCGGGCCGCACAGCCACCAGTGGTCCGCGCTCCCCACGTCCACCAGGGACTCGACGAGGGCGGAGAGCCGACCGGCGTCCAGGCGCCCGGAGAGCACCTCGGCCTCGCGGGGCTCGCGGGAGAGCACGTGGGCGAGGTGGAAGCGGGTCGGGTGGAGGTCCTTCAGGTCGGCCAGCTCGTCGGCGAACATCACCGTGTCCGTGCGGCGGTTGCCGTAGAAGAGGGTGACGGTGGAGCGGTCGTCGGCGGCGAGCACCGACTCGGCGATGGACACCATCGGCGTGATGCCCGAGCCGGCCGCGATCAGGACGTGGTGGCCGGGGGTGGTCAGGTCGGGAGTGAAGAGTCCGGTGGGGGCCATCACCTCCACGGAGTCGCCCGGTCGCACGTCGTTGACCAGCCACGCCGAGAACAGTCCGCCCGGCACCACCCGCACCCCGATGCGCGGCGCCGCGCCGGCCGGTGCGCAGATCGAGTACGAGCGGCGCTCGTCCCGGCCGTCCACCTCGCGCCGCAGGGTGAGCGACTGTCCGGGCGCGAAGGCGAACTCCCCGGCCAGCTCGTCGGGGATCTCGAAGCTCACGGCCGCGGCGTCCGCGCACAGCCGCTCGACGGCGGCGACGCGCAGGGTGTGGAAGGCGGGCCGGCGGCGGGTGCGCACCGGGGCCGCCGGGACGGGGGCGGTCGGGGCCATCAGATCTCCTTGACGTACTCGAACGGCTCGCGGCAGGCCCGGCAGCGCCACAGCGCCTTGCAGGACGTGGCGGCGAAGCGGGAGGTCTCCTCGGTGTCCGCCGAGCCGCAGCGGGGGCAGGGCACCGCCGGCCGGGTGGGCGACAGGACGAGGGGGACGGGGCCGCCCCGGGGTGCGGCCCCGGGCGGGGCGATGCCGTGCTCGGCGAGCTTGCGGCGGCCGGCCTCGGTGATCCAGTCGCTGGTCCAGGGCGGGTCCAGGACGGTGCGGATCTCCACGCGCGCGTATCCCGCCTCCCGCAGTCGCGCGGCGACGTCCGCCCGCATCTCGGCCATCGCGGGGCAGCCCGAGTAGGTGGGGGTGAGCCCGGCGACCACGGTGCCGTCCTCGCCGACCTCGACGTCGCGCAGGACCCCGAGGTCGGCGAGGGTGAGCATGGGCAGCTCGGGGTCGGGCACCTGCTCGGCGACGTGCCGGGCGCGGCGGGCGGCGTCCAGGGGGGCGGGGGTGCCGGTCACCACGTCGCCTCCGGATGGGCGCGGGCGATGCCCTGCAGTTCGGTCAGGAGCGGCGCCAGGTGTTCGGTGTGCTCGCCGGCGCGGCCCGAGCCGGGCAGCGGACGGTACACGGGCAGGGTCAGTCCCGCCGCCTCCGTGACCTGGCGCAGGTCGTCGGCGACCTCGTCCCGCACGTCGTACGCCGTGTGCAGCTCGCCCAGGTACGGAGCGACCTCGTCCAGTGCGGCGCGCATCCTGCGGTGCGACTCGTCGGTGCCGTCGCCCAGGCGCACGCACCACTCGGCGGCGTACTGCCGGTGGTAGGTCAGCTCCTTGACGCCCTTGGCGGCGACCGCGGCGAGGACCGGGTCCGGGTGGGCCTCCAGCCGCCGGAAGTGGGCCAGCCGCCAGCTGGAGAGCACCAGCAGCCGCACGACCGCGAACGCGAAGTCGCCGCCGGGGAGTTCGGCCAGCCGGACGTTGCGGAAGTCGTCGGCGTCGCGGAAGTAGGCGTAGGCGTCCTCGTCCCGGCCGGTGCCGTCCACCTGGCCGGCCCGGGAGTAGAGCAGGCGGGCCTGGCCGAGGAGGTCGAGACCGATGTTGGCCAGCGCCACCTCCTCCTCCAGCTCCGGCGCCCGGGTGACCCACTCGGCGAGCCGCTGGGCGCTCACCAGGGCGTCGTCGGCGAGCGCCACGCAGTCCGCGGCCAGCACGCCGGCGTCGACGCCCTCGGGCACGGTGGTGTCGACGCCGTGCAGCGGGTCCTCGAAGCCGGTGCCGTAGGCCCAGCGGGTGTCGTCCTCGTGCCCCTCGGCCAGGGTGAGGTAGACGTGGTCGTCACTCATGCCCTGCTCCTAGATGTGGGGGACGTCGTCGGGGATGTCGTAGAAGGTCGGGTGGCGGTAGACCTTGTCGGCGCTGGGGGCGAAGAAGGGGTCCTTCTCGTCCCGGGTGGAGGCGGCGATGTGCTCGGAGCGCACCACCCAGATGCTCACGCCCTCGTTGCGCCGCGTGTAGAGGTCGCGGGCGTGGGTGAGGGCCATGGCGTCGTCGGCGGCGTGCAGCGAGCCGACGTGGACGTGGTTGAGGCCGCGCTTGCCGCGCACGAAGACCTCGTACAGCGGCCAGCCCTGCTTCCCGGACTGCTCGGCGCTCATGCCGCGGCTCCCTTCTGTGCACGGGCGGCCTGCTTGGCGGCGTGGGCGGTGGCCGCCTCGCGCACCCAGGCGCCCTCCTCGTGGGCGGTCCGCCGCCGCTCCATCCGCCGGTCGTTGCACGGGCCGTCGCCCTTGATGACGCGCATCAGCTCGTCCCAGTCGGGGGTGCCGAAGTCGTGGTGTCCCGCCTCCTCGTTCCAGCGCAGCTCCGGGTCGGGGAGGGTGACGCCGAGCTTCTCGGCCTGCGGGACGGTCATGTCGACGAAGCGGCGGCGCAGTTCGTCGTTGCTGTGCCGCTTGATCTTCCAGGCCATGGAGCGCGCCGAGTTGGGCGAGGCGTCGTCGGGCGGGCCGAACATCATCAGGGACGGCCACCACCAGCGGTTCACCGCGTCCTGGACCATCTCGCGCTGGGCGTCGGTACCGCGCATCATCGTCATCAGCAGCTCGTAGCCCTGCCGCTGGTGGAAGGACTCCTCCTTGCAGATGCGCACCATCGCGCGCGCGTAGGGCCCGTAGGAACTGCGGCACAGCGGCACCTGGTTGCAGATCGCGGCGCCGTCCACGAACCAGCCGATCACGCCGACGTCGGCGAAGCTGAGGGTCGGATAGTTGAAGATCGAGGAGTACTTCTGGCGGCCCTCGATCAGCCGCCGGGTGAGGTCGTCGCGGTCCGCGCCGAGCGTCTCGGCCGCCGAGTACAGGTACAGGCCGTGGCCGGCCTCGTCCTGGACCTTGGCGAAGAGGATCGCCTTGCGGCGCAGGGACGGCGCCCGGGTGATCCACTCGCCCTCCGGCTGCATGCCGATGATCTCCGAGTGCGCGTGCTGGGCGATCTGCCGGATCAGCGTCCTGCGGTAGCCGTCGGGCATCCAGTCCCGCGGCTCGATGCGCTGGTCGCGCGCGATCGTCGCGTCGAAGTGCTCCTGGAGTCCGTCCGGCACGTCCGGGGGCGGCGCCTCGGCGGCGTGTGTCGTGGTCATCGTCACCAGCTTCCCAACCGACCATTCGTTCGGCATCAGTGTGACGTGTTTCCGCGCGCCGGGCAAGAGCCCCGCATGGGCCGGTCACACTCTTGACAGCGCCGTCGCGTGGCTGGATTACTTGACCTTGCCGCGCGCTAACCGAATGGTCGGTCGGGAAACAAGGTGGTGGATATGGTGTCGCAGGCCACTGAGCAGACGCCCACGGAGGCGATGTTCTCCGCGGACGAGGCCTCCCGGGGGCTCGGCATCGAGCTGGTGGAGCACGGCGAGGGGACCGCCGTGGTCCGCATGACCGTGACCCCGGCGATGGTGAACGGCCACCGGATCGCCCACGGCGGCTTCGTGTTCCTGCTCGCCGACACCGCGTTCGCCTGCGCCTGCAACAGCTACGGACCGGTGACCGTCGCGGCCGGCGCCGACATCGTCTTCGTCGCCCCGGCGCACGAGGGCGACGTGCTCGTGGCCCGCGCCGAGGAGCGTGCCCGGTACGGGCGCAGCGGGATCTACGACGTGAGCGTGCACCGCGGCCAGGAGCTGATCGCGGAGTTCCGCGGGCGCAGCCGCAGCGCGCGGGACGACACGGCGCGCGAGGCGCCGGGCACGACGACGAAGGAGTCGCGATGAGCAGCGAGCCGACGACCGGGGCGGCCCCGGCACCCCGACCGGGCGAGCCCCTCCCCCACGACCTGCTCGACGACGCCGAGCGACTCTCCCGCGAGCAGCTCCGGGAGCTGCAGCTCGACCGCCTGCGCGCGACCCTGCGGCACGCCTACGACAACGTGGAGCTGTACCGCAAGAAGTTCGACGCCGCCGGGGTCGTGCCCGACGACTGCCGCAGCCTGGACGACCTGTCCCGGTTCCCCTTCACCACCAAGGCCGACCTGCGGGACACCTACCCCTTCGGCATGTTCGCCGTCCCGATGTCCGAGGTGCGGCGCGTGCACGCCTCCAGCGGCACCACCGGCCGTGCCACCGTCGTCGGGTACACGGACAACGACCTGTCCATGTGGGCGGACGTCATAGCCCGTTCGATCCGCGCCGCCGGCGGCCGCCCGGGCCACAAGGTGCACATCTCCTACGGTTACGGCCTGTTCACCGGCGGACTGGGCGCCCACTACGGCGCCGAGCGCGCCGGCTGCACGGTGATTCCCGCCTCCGGCGGCATGACGGCGCGCCAGGTGCAGATCATCCAGGACTTCCGGCCCGAGATCATCATGGTCACCCCGTCCTACATGCTCACCCTGCTCGACGAGTTCGAGCGCCAGGGCATCGATCCGCGCACGAGTTCCCTCGAGGTCGGCATCTTCGGCGCCGAGCCGTGGACCGAGGAGATGCGGCGCGAGATCGAGGAGCGCATGGACATCCACGCCGTCGACATCTACGGCCTGTCCGAGGTGATCGGCCCGGGCGTGGCCCAGGAGTGCGTCGAGACCAAGGACGGGCTGCACATCTGGGAGGACCACTTCTACCCCGAGGTGGTGGACCCCCTCACGGACGCCGTGCTGCCCGGGGGCGAGGAGGGCGAGATCGTCTTCACCTCCCTCACCAAGGAGGCGCTCCCGGTGATCCGGTACCGCACGCGCGACCTGTCCCGTCTGCTGCCCGGCACCGCGCGTCCCGCGTTCCGCCGGATGCAGAAGGTCACCGGCCGCTGCGACGACATGATCATCCTGCGTGGGGTGAACGTCTTCCCCACCCAGGTCGAGGAGATCGTGCTGCGCACCCCCGGCGTCGCCCCGCACTTCCAGATCCGCCTCACCGAACGCGGCCGCATGGACCACATGACCGTACGGGTCGAGGCCCGCCCCGACGCCGGTCCCGAGCAGCGCGAGGCCGCCGCGCGGGCGATCGGACAGGGCGTCAAGGACGGTGTGGGCGTGAGCGTCGAGGTGGAGGTGGTCGACCCGGAGACCCTGGAGCGCTCGGTGGGCAAGATCCGCCGGGTGTGGGACCTGCGGGGCAAGTGAAACGTGATCACCGACACGCCCGTTCCCCGGCCGTACTGGTGTGCACGGTAATGCGGATGGGCAGGAAGGGCTTGATCGGGGGAGGTTGAGTACATCCTGGGGGGACATCCCGTGCGTGTGTGTGTGATCGGTGCAGGCCTGTCGGGCCTGGCGGTGGGCCATGCCCTGAAGGAGCGCGGCATCTCCTTCGTCTGCCTGGAGAAGGCACCCGACGTCGGCGGGATCTGGCGTCAGCCGGGGGCCGGCGAGCGGGGCCCGGGCTACCGGACGCTGCACCTGAACACCGCCAAGCAGCTGACGGGCTACGCGGACTTCCCGATGCCGGACGCGTACCCGCTCTACCCCCGGCACAGCCAGGTCGCCGCGTACCTGCGGTCCTTCGCCGAGTGGGCGGGACTGCTCGACCACGTCGAGCTGCGGACCGAGGTGGTCTCCGTCCGTCAGGACGCGGACGGCCCGTGGACCGTCGTCAGCCGGGGCGCGGACGGCGCACAGGTCTCGCGCCGGTTCGAGCAGGTGGTCGTCGCCTCGGGACACCACAACGAGCCGGCCCTGCCCGACCCCCTTCCGGCCGGTGCCGATTCTTTCGCCGGAACGATTCTTCACTCCCTCGACTACCGCGACGGCGGCGACTTCGCGGGCCGGCGCGTCGTCGTGGTGGGCCTCGGCGCCTCCGCGGTGGACATCGCGGCGGACCTCTCCCGGCACGCCGAGCGGACCCTGCTGTCGGTGCGCCGGGGACTGCACATCGTGCCCAAGCAGCTCTTCGGGATGTCGGTCGACGAGATCGCCGAGGCCCCCTGGTGGAACGAGATGTCCTTCGACGAGCGACGCCGGTGGGTGGAGCAGGCCCTGCTGGTGGCGCGCGGCAGACTGTCGGACTACGGCCTGCCCGAGCCCGACCACCCGGTCTTCTCCTCCGCGACGACCCTCTCGGACGAGATCCTCAGCCGGATCCGGCACGGCGCGGTGACCCCGAAGCCCGCAATCGCCTCGTTCGACGGCGACCGGGTCGTGTTCACGGACGGCACTTCCGAGCCCGCCGACGCGGTCGTCTACTGCACCGGCTTCCACATGACCTTCCCGTTCCTGCCGGCCGGCTGCCCGGTGTCGGCGGACGGCTCGGTCGAGCTGTACCGACGGGTCGTCCCGGCGGACCGGCCCGGTCTGTACTTCGTCGGGCTGGTCCGCCCCGTGGGCGCGATCACCCGGCTGGTGGAGGCCCAGGCCGAGTGGGTGGCCCGCCTCGTCGACGGTGCCGCCGTCCTGCCCGCGGCCGATCAGATGCGCGAGGAGATCGGCACGTATCTCACCGGCATCGTCCAGCGCTACGGCCGGACGGAGGGCGCCTCGATCCAGGTCGACGTGGGCCCGTACCTGGCCGAGTTCCGGGAGTCGCTGCCCGTGTGAGCGTCCCGCCGGGCGCCGCCGCACGATCGCGGCGCACCCGGCCGCGTCCGTGACGAGGGCTCCCGGTGGATCGCACCGGGAGCCCTCGTCGTGTGCGGACGGCCGGTCAGGCCACCGGCACCGGTCGGCGGACGGTCTCCACGACCGGCGGCCGGACCGCGTACGCCTCCGAGGAGAGGTACGCCGTCACCCTCGGCGCCCGGTCCCGCTGGTGGGCCAGGGCCAGATAGGCGATCAGGCCCACCCCGTCCTCGGGCCGCCGCTCGGTGAGGGCCGCCAGGGCCCGGTCGAGCACGGAGGCGTCCATTCCGTGGTGGCGCAGCACCCGCGACGCCCGGACCAGGGCCTCCCCGTCGTGCCGGACGTAGTCCCTGACGGGGATGTGCAGGGTGAAGCCGCTAGGTCGTGCGGTGCGGGTGTCGGTGAAGGAGTGGCAGGACAGGCCCGGCCTCCCGCCGAGACCCGTCGCGTCCGGGCCGAGGCCCGCGGCCGCGCGGAAGAACCCCTCGACCGCCGCGGGCCCGGGGCCCGAGTCCATCCGGGACAGGCGCCCGGCCTGGCCGGCCGTGAGGTTGTCGTGCCGCACGTAGACCTTCACCCGGGGTTCCGCCCAGTCGCCGAGGTCCAGGGCGAGGAACGGATGTCCGGCGCCCCGGGGCAGACCGTCGTACGCCTGCCGGTGCCCGAGCCGGTGCAGGGCCTCGCGCACCGTCGCGGCGGAACGTTCCTCCCCTCGCGCCGCCGGGTTCAGATAGACCTTGACCCCGGGTGTGCCACCGGGCCGCAGCTCCAGCGCGCACCACAGGGCGAGGGGGCCCTGCGGGTCGGCCGGCAGGAACAGGTCCAGGAGTTCGTCGAGGACGTCGGTGGTGAAGTGCCAGCGCCGCGCCATGCTCCGGATCGCCTCTAGTCCGACGCGGCCGTTGTGAGCCAGGCTGTCTGCGCCGCAGCCGGGTTCGACGAGGACCCTCATGGAGGGTGCCGCGTCCGGTCGGAAGGAGAGGGAGAACTCCACCGGGGTGTGGTCGTCGGACAGGAAGGTGCGGGTGGGCGGCGGCAGGCTCAGCGGCCGCTCGGCCACCGGGCCCAGTGAGTCGGCCAGGACCCGTGCGTAGGTCTCGACGTCGGAGCGGGACAGGCCGGCGACCACCCCGAGTCTTCGCAGCTGACCGCCCGTGAGGGAACCGAGCGTCGGTGTGCTCCGCGGGTCCGTGCCCGTCGGTGCGGCGGTCACCGGCCCCTCCCCGGCCGGAGCCGCACAAAGCGATACCCGCCTCGGGGGGCGGGTATCAGGGGGTCCGGCGCCGGGAAAGCGGCGTTCGTGGATATGTGGTCCACGACACCTCCTTTGACTCGTAAGCAACTTGAGTACCGCGTTGCTCACTACCCGTGCCGTTCGATCATCATGCGAATGGGGCGGGTTGGGGAGGTGTTGCGCAGGTCACCGTGTGAGCCAGTTGAGGAACTGGCTCCACATTCCCTTCTGTTCGGCCGGGCGCGCGGCGTTCGCCGCCTGCTCCCGCTCGGCCGCCGCGGCGGCCTGTCCCGGTTCGGCACGCCGGACGGGGCGGACGGGGGTGAAACGGGCCGGCAGCGTGGCCAGCGCCCGGTTGAACGGCCCCGGACGCCACGTCAGGCTGTCCTCGGGGACGGCGAGTTCGACGTCGGGCAGCTCGTTGAGCAGGTGCTCGACGGCCGTCACCGTGATGTGCCGGGCCGGTTCCTTGGACGGGCAGGCGTGCGGGCCCGCGCTCCAGGCGAGGTGCGCCCGGTTGCTGCCCGCCTGGCGGGACGCCGTGAGGGCCGGGCCGGTGTTGGCCGCGGCGAAGCTGACCAGGACGAGGTCGCCCGCCTGCAGTTGGTGTCCGGCCAGCTCGGTGTCGGCGGCCGGGTAGTGCGGGGCGTAGTTGGCCATGGGCGGGTTCTCCCACAGCGTGTCGTCCAGCGCCTCGTCGATCAGGCCGCCCTCCCGGGCGTACCGCTCGTGGGTGAGCAGCCGGTGCAGGGTGTTGCCGAGGAGGTTGCGCAGCGGCTCGGCGCCGGCGCCGAGGAGCAGGGCGATCTGGTGGACCATCTCCTCGTCGTCGAGACCCGCCTCGTGCCGCATCAGCCAGGAGGTGACGTCGTCGCCGGGCTTGCGCCGCTTGAGCGCGACGAGCTCCCCCGCCGCCTGGAAGAGCACCGCGGTGGCCTTCTCGGCGTTGACGCCGTCGAACATGCCGGAGATGCCGAACAGCACCCGGTCGCCGATGTCGGCGGGGCAGCCGAAGAGTTCGTTGAAGACGAACAGCGGCAGCTGCTTGGCGTAGTCCCCGAGCAGGTCGGCCGAGCCGCGGGCGGCGAACTGGGAGATGAGGTAGCCCGAGATCTGCTCGGTGCTGCGGCTCAGGCGCCGGGTGTCCACCCGCGCCATGCTGTCGGTGACCGCCTGGCGCAGCCTGAGGTGGTCGGCTCCGTCGGCGAACATGCAGTTGGACCGGTAGGCCAGGAGGGGCGCGACCGGACTGTCCGGGCTGATCTTGCCCTCGTTGAACGCCCGCCAGCGGCGCGCGTCCTTGCGGAAGGTCCCGGAGTCCTGCAGCAGTTGGAGCGCCGCCGCGTAGTCCGTGACCAGGGTCGCCTCCACCCCCGGGGCCAGTTCGACGGGGGCCGCGGCCCCGTAGTGGCGCAGGTACTCGTAGTACGCCTGCGGGTCGGCGGCGAACTCCGGCCCGTGCAGCGGCACCCGGGCGCCGGAGCCGTGGGCCGGGCAGCCGGGCGGCGGCACCGGTGCGGTGTCGTGGGGGTTCATGTCTGCTCCCAGCTCCTAGCGGGTGCGGTCCAGCAAGTAGCGGACGAGGGTGGTCAGTGCGGCGGCCGAGGACTTCTCGTCGCGGGCGTCGCAGGTGACGACGGGGGTGTCGTCGAGCAGGTCGAGCGCCTCGCGCAGCGCCCGCTCGTCGCGCAGGGGCGTGCCGTCGAAGTGGTTGACGGCGATGGCGTAGTCGAGTCCGTAGTGCTCGATGAGGTCGATCACGGGGAAGGAGTCCGCCAGCCGCTCGGGGTCGACCAGCACCAGGGCGCCGAGCGCGCCGCGGGCCATGTCCTCCCACATCTGCACGAAGCGCTGCTGGCCGGGGGTGCCGAAGAGGTAGAGCACGACGCGGTCGCTGATGGTCAGGCGGCCGAAGTCCATGGCGACCGTGGTGGTGGTCTTGCCCTGGACGCCCTTGAGGTCGTCGACCGGCTCGGCGGCCTGCGTCATCGTCTCCTCGGTGGACAGCGGCTCGATCTCGGAGATGGAGCCGATGAGGGTGGTCTTGCCCACCGCGAAGTGCCCGACGACGAGGATCTTGACCGCCGTCTGGGTCGCTCCCTCGCGTACGTAGTCCCGCTCACCCAAACTTGGCGCGGAGCCCATGGAGCACCTCCTCCAGGATCTCTCGGTCCGCGAGGCGGGCGCGGGCCACCGGCGGGCGGGTCGTGAGGTGCCCGCCCTCCATCAGGGAGGCCAGCAGGATCCGTACGACGCCCAGCGGGAAGTGGGAGTGTCCGGCGATCTCGGCGACCGAGAGATAGCCGGCGGAGCAGAGGTCGAGCAGGCTCTGCTCCTCGGGGGACAGCCGGGCCGGCCGCTGCTGCTGTTCGGCGGAGGCGGTGACCAGGGTGATGAGGGAGAGGTCGCCGTCGTCGGGCAGGCCGCGCCCCTTGGTGATGACGTACGGCCGTACTAATTCGGGCGCCTCGGGCTGCCAGCCGTCCTGGCCGGTCACGAGCGGGTGCCCAGGTTCTCGCGCGGCGGTGTCGTCAGCCGCTTGCCCAGCTGGGCGACGAGTTGCTGCATCCGGAAGGTGATGTCCGCCATGTCGACCTCGGGGGAGGCGGAGACACCGAGGTAGGCGCCCTCGCCGGCGGAGATCAGGAAGACCCAGCCGCCGTCGAACTCGACCAGGGTCTGCCGCCAGGACTGGCTGGGGTCCTCACAGAAGAAGGCGAGGGTGCGGCTGAGCGACTGCACGCCGCTCATCGCCGCGGCGACCCGGTCGGCGTCGTCCTTGTCGAAGTCCTGCGTCCGGGCCATCAGCAGGCCGTCGGCGGATATCAGGACCGCGTGCAGGGCACCTGGAATCTCCAGGGCGCTGTCGAGCATCCATGACAGATCGTCGTTCACGAGACCTCATGTCCTTCGCTGCTTGCACCAGGTGTTTCGCTCGTCCGTCCGGCGTGGTCCGGGCGGTCCGGCTCGGTGACCCGGCCGGACTGCGTTCCGCGCTGGAAGGCGCCCATGACCTGTGCCTGTTCGGAGTCCGAGCGGCCCGTCGCGCGGGGGGTGGACGCGCTGCCGGGCACGATGGCCATCGGCCGCTTGCGGCGGCGCCGGGGCAGGCCGTCGCCGGTCTGGGAGGAGGTGACCGCGGCCTCCGGTCCGCCGTCGGGGGCCGGCCGGGTCGTGCCGCGGGTGGCCGGGGCGGGGGCGGGGGCCTTCTTCTCCGGCATCGCGGTGAGCAGTTCGTGCGGCAGCAGGACCACCGCCCGTACACCTCCGTAGGGGGAGGAGGAGTCCACCGACACCTCGAAGCCGAATCGTTCGCACAGCAGGCCGATGACGGCGAAGCCGAACTGCGGCGGGTTGCCGAGCCCCGCCACGCCCGAGGCGCGCTCGGTGGCGAGCAGCTTGTCGGCGCGGGTCCGCTCCTCGTCGCTCATGCCGACACCGGCGTCGTCGACCACGACGCAGATGCCCTTGGGCACGGTCCGGATGTTGATCTCGACGACCGTGTCCGGGCTGGAGTAGCTGGTGGCGTTGTCGAGGAGCTCGGCGAGGGCCAGGGCGACGGGCTCGACGGCCCGGCTGGTGATGCCGAAGTCGACCTGGGAGAGGATGTCCACCCGGCGGAAGTGCCGGATGCGGCCCTGGGCGCTGCGCACCACGTCGTACACCGAGGCGGTGTCGCGGCGCCCGCCGAGCCAGCCGTCGCACAGCACGGCGATGGACTGGGCGCGCCGGCCGAACTGCGAGTTGGTGTGGTCGATCTCCAGCAGGTCCTGGAGGAGGGCCGAGTCGCCGTACTTGTTCTGCAGCCGGGAGAGCACCAGCTGCTGTTCGGCCGCGAGGCCCTGAAGGGTCCGCATGGCGGACTTCAGCACCGTCTTCGTCTCGTCCTCGGCCCGTTCCTGGGCGGCCTGCACGGACTTCCCGTAATCGCTCTCCAGCTCGGTGTAGTGATCCCTGAGCCCCTGGATCTGCTGCCGCAACGCCCGGGCCGCCCTGCGCTGGCGGCTGATGAGCACGGCGGCGGCGACGAGGGCGACGAGGGCCACCCAGAGCAAGGGGTTCCCTGTGTATTCCGTCATAAGACTCTCTTCAGGCGACTGGCAGCCGGCTTGCTGAATTCCCGTCCGTGCGGGCGGTCCGGTGGACTGCCCGCACCGGGGGTAGCTGCCCGGGCTGCCCTTTACGTCGGGGATGCCGTCTTTCACCCATCCGCCCGCTCCGCAAACGCGGTGATCGTATCACCGCATGATCAGGTGAATTGACGTCAAGAAGCGCCTGAACGCGACTGGTTGAGACCGGCAAACACGCGACTCGGACCGGTGGGTACAGTCGGCCCCGTGAAAGATGCACAAGACACCTTCCGGCCGGGCGGGGGCCGGGTGCGGGGCGGCACGGGGTGACGCCCGAGGCCATGGCCGCGGTGTTCGCGGCCGGGGTCGGGGCCGGCGCCATCAACAGCGTCGTCGGCTCCGGCACCCTGATCACCTTTCCCGTGCTGCTGGCCACGGGGCTGGCGCCGGTCACCGCCACCGTGTCCAACGCGCTGGGCCTGATCCCCGGCTCGATCAGCGGGGCCATCGGCTACCGCGAGGAGCTGCGCGGCCAGCGCCGGCGCGTCCTGAAGTTCGGTTGTGGAGCACTGCTGGGCGGCCTCTCGGGTGCCACCCTCCTGCTGATGCTGCCCGCCGACGCCTTCGAGACGATCGTGCCGGTCCTGGTGGGCCTCGCCCTGCTGCTGGTGGCGTTCCAGCCGCAGATCGGCCGGCTGGTCCAGCGCCGCCGGGCCCGCACCGGCGCCTCGCCCCGCCGCGACGGCGGCCCGCTGCTCCTCGTCGGCCTGACCCTGGCCAGCGTCTACGGCGGCTACTTCACCGCCGCCCAGGGGATCATCTACCTGTCCCTGATGGGCATGCTCCTGGACGAACCCCTGCAACGTCTCAACGGCGTCAAGAACGTCCTCTCCGCCCTGGTCAACACGGTCGCCGCGGTCTTCTTCCTCTTCGCCGCGGACTTCGAGTGGACCGCCGTCGGGCTCCTCGCGGTCGGCTCGGGCCTCGGCGGCTGGGCCGGTGCCCGGGTGGGCCGCCGCTTCAGCCCCACGGTGCTGCGGATACTGGTCGTGACGGTCGGCACGGTCGCCCTCGTGCAACTGCTGCTCCGCTAGATCCCCTCCAGCCGCCCCGAACGCCGGCCGGCCCCGGCATAACACCGTGTTATGCGAAGCCGGGATTGTTCGGCCGGCGGCCGGGCCCGACATGCTGTGGGCGCCCCCACACATCAGCACGCGCCCGGCGCGCGTGTCGTCGGAATCGAGGAGCCTTGCGAACAACGAGACTCGTCCCCGCCCTGCTGGCCGCCCTCGTGGCCGCGCTGCTGTCCGCCCTGGCGCTCGCCCCCACCGCCTCGGCGGCCGAGCCCCGGCCCGGTGACGGCGGCCCCCAGCCGATCATCGGCGGCGGCTACGCGCAGAACGCCCCCTGGGCGGCACGTCTGTTCTCCAACGGGCAGCAGACCTGCACCTCGACCATCATCTCCCCCACCTGGATCCTCACCGCCAAGCACTGCGTCAGCGGCGGCAACCTCGCCTTCCGCATCGGCAGCCTCGACCAGGGCTCCGGCGGCACGGTGGCCAACGGCGTCCAGACCGTCACCAGTCCCTCGGCGGACCTCGCGCTGGTCCGGCTCGACCGCTCCGTCTCCGCCACCTACGCCCGGCTCGGTCAGCCGGGCACGGTACAAGTCGGCCAGACCGTACAGGTCTACGGCTGGGGCGCGACCTCCCGCTGCGGCTCGGAGATCAACTGCCAGTCCCAGTACCTGAAGGTCGCCAACGTGAGCGTCACCCGCGGCTGTTACGACGCCTACTACGGCCAGGCGATATGCGCCCGGCCCGTCGACGGCATCACCGCGGGCGGCGACTCCGGCGGTCCGATGATGGCCGGCGGCGTCCAGGTGGGTGTCGCCTCGACCAGCGACCGGCAGACCACCACGGCGTACACCAACGTGACCGCCTACCGTTCCTGGATCCAGTCGGTGGCGGGCGTCTGACTCCCCCGCCGCCCGGGTCCTGCGCCTGCCCCCGTCACCCCGGAGGCAGGCGCAGGACCCCGTGCTCGTCCCGGATGTCCGTGAGCACCCGCACGACCTGGGCGTCCCGGCCCGCGGGGTCCGAGGTCACCAGGGCGGCCAGGTCCCCGAGGCACCGCTTGCCGTCGGCGGGCGGCCGCGCGCAGAACAGCACGTAACCGCGCACCCGGTGCACGGTCCCCGGCTCCAGGCGCCACACCCCCATGCCGGCCCCGCCGCTCGTCACGGCGTCCGGGTACGTCGCGCGCAGCTGGGGCAGGACCGACGCGTCGATCCGCCGGGAGAAGGCCTGCCGCTCCTCGAAGGGCGACACGATCCTCAGCCGGACGGAGGCCACGTCGACGGTACGGCCGGGGTCGTCGCCGACCGGGTAGGCGGCCACGTAGTACGGCCTGCCCGCCAGGGCCGCGCGTCTCGGGCCGTGGGTGAACCGCAGGACGGTGGGCAGCGTGCTCTTCGCGGCCGGGAGGTCGTCGGCCGTGCCGGGGGCCGCGACGTTGACGGTCACCCAGCCCTGCGCCGCGCGGGGGTCCTGGTCCGCGCGGGCGGTGACCCAGCGCTGTGCGCAGGCGCCGAGGCGGGTGAGGACGTCGTCCAGCGTCTCGTCGGTCAGGCGTGCCTCGATCCACGGGGCCGTCAGCTTCTCGTCCGTGGCAAGGACCGGATGCCCGCAGCCGTCGAAGGCGTGGCGCATCGCGCGCAGCCGCCCGGCCTCCCGCCGGGCCCGGTCCACCGCCGCGCGGAGGGCGTCCGCGCAGTCCGGGCCGCCGTCGCAGCGGTCCTTGGCCGCGTCCACCCGGAACCTGACGGCGGCGTCCGGGTCGTCGACGACGGACAGGGTGACCTCCGAGCCGGTGGTCTCCGGGACCAGGGTCCGGGCGTCGACGACGTCGAGTTCGCCGGGGTACAGGTCGTCGGCGAGTTCCCGGGCCCGCCGTACGTCGTCGTCCGTGTCGAACACCGCGCAGCCGCCGACCAGCGCCCCCACCAGCAGTGCCACCAGGCCCGCGCCGACGCGCCCCGGCCGCCGCCGTCCGCTCCCCCGTGCCGTGTGCCGACGCCCCATGGCTCCCCCTCCGTCTCCCACCGACGCCGTCACGATAGGAGCCGGGCCAGGTGCCGCGGATGAGTACGGGAACTCATCCGCGCCCTGAGTGCGCCGCTGCCGGCTGCCGCCCGCGCCCCGCTCACCGTCCGCCGTCCGCCGTCCAGGAAGCGGACGGCCCGGCAGGCGTGTGGTGAGTACATCTACTGTGCGAGGTGACCGACCGAGGGTGTCCCGCGCGCGAAGGAGCCACCGCATGACCGGCCAGACTGCCGACTCCCGGGAGAGCGAGCACGGGGCGGCCGTGCTCCGGCTCCAGGACGTGAGCGTCCGCCGCTTCACCACGGACCAGTTGATCCTCGACGCCGTCGACTGGACGGTCCGGCCGGGCGAGCACTGGGCGCTGCTGGGGGCCAACGGCGCCGGGAAGACCACCCTGCTGCGACTGCTCGGCGCGCTCATGCACCCCACCACGGGCACGGTCGAGGTCCTCGGCAGCCGGCTCGGCCGGGTGGACGTCCGCGAGCTGCGGGCGCGCATCGGCCACGTCAACTCCGCCCAGCGGGTGCCGCAGGACCTCACCGCCCACGCGGTCGTGCTCACCGGCCACAGCGGCACGGTGCAGCCGTTGTGGCGGACGTACGACGAGGAGGTGCGCCTGCGCGCCCGCGACCTCCTGACCGAGCTCGGCGTCAAGGAGCTCACCGACCGGCCGTACGGCGTCTGCTCGGGCGGGCAGCGGGCGCGCGTCCTGATCGCGCGGGCGCTGATGGCCGACCCGGCGCTGCTCCTCCTGGACGAGCCGTTCAACGCCCTGGACCTGCCCTCCCGCGAGGACCTCGTCGAGGCGATGCACCAGCTGGCCGAGGGCAGGCCGCAGTTGGCCACCGTGACGGTCACCCACCACCTGGAGGAGCTGTTCCCGGCCGTCAGTCACGCCCTGCTGCTGCGCGAGGGCCGGATCCTGTCCCGGGGTGCGGTGGACGAGGTGCTGACCGACTCCCTGCTGACCGCGTGCTTCGGCCGGGACATCACGGTGGCCCGGCGCGACGGCCGCTGGTCGGCCTACTCGGGGCGGCGCGTTTCCGGAGCATGACCGGACCGCGAAGGTGTCATTGCGGTCCCGGCCGAAGGGGCCGATCCGCCTCGACCACCCATCACGCCCGCCGCGGAGCCCGTCGGCCCGGCGGCGACGGCGGCCCCGGGCGTATCGGCGTACGCAACGTCCGGGACCGCCACTCGGCTCCCCCGGTCGGGGCCTGCCCATCCGCCGCACGGGGGAAACGGGAGCGGCGGTGATCGGCCCCAGGTGCACACCCACGGGTTGGCCCGGTCAACCCGGTGCGGACGGCGCCGTTGTCAGGCGCAGCCCCAGGCACCCATCCCCTGCATGCGGGCCAGGCGTTCCGCCACGGCGATCTGCTCGGCGCGGCTGGCGAGGTCCGCGCGCGGGGCGTACTCGAGGCCGCCGGCCGCGACCCAGCTCGACGGCGCGAACTGCAGTCCGCCGTAGTAGCCGTTGCCGGTGTTCGCCTGCCAGTTGCCGCTGGACTCGCACGCGGCGATGGCGTCCCAGTCGGTGCGCAGGGGCGTCGACGGCGCGGCCACCGCCTGGCCGGTGGCGCCGAGGGCGGTGGCGGCGAGCAGTGCCGCCGCGGCGGTGCCGATCCTGCGGCCACGCGAACCGCGCACGTCGCTCTGACGATCACTTCGTCTACAGATCATAGGATGACTGTTACATCAGGTGATCGGTCATCGCCGCCCGGACTCACCCGTCTTGGGCCGGTCGGAGCACGAACCCGACGCCGCGGGGCCGACGACCGGACCAGGGGCGTGACCGACGCCGACTCGGCGCCGAGCACCCCTCGTTCGTGTGAAGAACCGCGATGGTGTCGTCCGGTCGGGTGACGGCCGGGCAGGTGCGTCGCCGCGCGCGCTTACGGTTTCGCGGTGACCTCGATCTCCACTGACCCGCGCCCCCTGCGAACCGCCGACCTCGGCACGCTCGTCATCATGTGCTGGAGCCGTGAGACGCCCGACGGCGACGTCCCCTTCCTGCTCGCCTGCTCCCTCGGCGACGGGGAGGGCGGCCCCGAGGCGACCCCGGCCGCCGTGGAGGGGCTGCTGAGCCGTTCCGGGCTCGCGGTGGGCGGCGACACGGTGCTCGACGGCACCGTCCTGCCCGACCTGCCGATCGGCCTGCTCGTCGTACCGGGCGCGGCGGCCCTCACCATGCCGGGCATCAACGCCCAGTTCGTTCCCACCCCGCGGTGGCGGGCGGCGGTGGACGAACGGCGGTTCGCCTGTCTCATCTTCGCCACCCGCCCCTGGGCCGGGGGCGAGACCGGCGACGGCGCTGCGGTCGCCGCCTTCGCCAACGACAAGGAGACGCTGGCCACGGCGGCGCAGGTCGTCCTGCCCGTGCGCAGCCTGCGGACCTGACGCCGGCGTCGGCCCCGCTCACCGCGCGGCGGCGGGGCGCCTCACGTCCACAGCTCGCCGCTGTCGCACACCCGGGCGCCCATGTTCCGCTCCATCATGCGCAGTGCCGCGTCCGCCAGATCGGCGTGGATGTGGGCGACCGCGTCGCGCGGCACGATCACCTGCAGATGGCGGATGTGGGCGTCCAGTGCCGAGTAGAGCACGCACTGCTCGGTCACCTGCCCGCACAGCACGAGCCGGTCGATTCCCTGCTGGTGGAGCAGATAGGTCAGCGGGGTCTCGAAGAAGACGGAGTGGCGTGCCTTGACCACGAAGAGGGAGGAGTCGTCGGGCTTCAGCGGCTCGACGAGCCGGGAGTGCGGCCCCGAGAGGGCCTTGTCGAGGATCTCGCCGTGGTGCGAGCGCCACTCCCCGAAGTTGTCGTTGACGTAGATCACGGGGACGCCCTGCCGCCGCGCCCGCTCCAGCAGGCCGGTGACCTGCGGCAGTACGGATTCCACGGCGGGGATCAGGAACTCGGCGTCCTGGTGGTCGTAGGTGTTGATCATGTCGATGACGATCAGCGCGGTCTTGCCCATGCCGCCCAGGTTGCCACCGCGCGGCGCGAAATCCCTGCTCCCAACGCCGACCGCGGGCGGACGGGCGGGCCGGCTCACCACACCGCCCGGTCGTCGAGCTCCACCCCGTCCCCGCCGGGTGGGGGCAGCTCCCAGGGCGCCGGTCCGCCTCCCTGACACCAGTCGCGCAGCCGCTCCTCGTTCACGCAGACTATGCCGCACCGCTCGGCGTAGTCGACCGCGGGTGCGGTGAACTCCGTGCTGGCGACCAGGACCGCCACGTCGGCCCCGTGGACCGTGAAGCAGGTGCCGCCGAAGCGCTGGAGGTCCTGGGAGCCGACCTTGTGGTCCTCGCCGTAGCGCTTGCACTGGATGACGATCCGCCGCCCGTCGGGCGTCACCGCCAGCACGTCGGCACCGAGGTCGCCCGCCCCGCCCACGACCTCGACGTCCAGGCAGCCGTCCCGCCGGCACAGGTCCGCTATCGCCTCCTCGAACTCGTCGGGGCCGAGTTCCTCGTACTCGGTGGTGAGGACCACGGTGGTCTCCTCGCCGCTCGCGCACCGCGCCGGCGCCGCCTCGTGGTCCTCCTCCAGCGCGTCCAGCGTCGTCGCCGTGGCCGCCGCCAGGGCGTCCGTCGTGCGCAGGGCCGCCCGCGCGGCGGTGTGCCGGCCCCGTGCGCGCCGGCCCAGGAGGACGGCCGCGATCACGCCGAGCACCAGGACGAACACCCAGACCGGTCGCCGCTGCGCCGTGTCGTACACCATGCGCACGACCCATCCCGCCAGGACCAGGGCGATGGCGGCGAGGCCGAACGTCACGGTGGTCGCCCGGAGGTCGAATCGCCGCCTCGCACGTCCGTCTCGGACACGGCGTTCAGGCACGGTCACGTTGGTCGCCCCTCCCCGGATGGCGTACATGAAGATCACGTACGCCTTGTGCCCACGAACCGCCGCTTCAGCGCCCGTTCATGACACGCCGTCGGATGGCGGATCCCTGCCATCGGGGAATATTTCAGGCATACCTTTCGGAATATGAAGAAATGCCATGTCGTGTACCTCGTGTGCACCGCAGCGATGATCGGAACGGGGCTCGGTGCGGCCCCGGCGTCCTCCGTCCCCATGACCCACGTGGTCCACCCCGGGCAGTCGATCCAGAAGGCGGTGGACGCCGCCGGCTCGGGCGACACCGTCCTGGTCACTCCCGGCGTCTACCACGAGAGCGTCAAGGTGAGCACCCCCGGGCTGACCCTGCGGGGCGTGGGCCGCAGTACGGTCATCATGCCCAGCACGAAGAAGGCGGCCGACAACACCTGTGCCGAGGGCGGCAACGGCATCTGCGTGATCGGCACGAAGGACGAGAACGTCAAGGGCATCACCGTCGCCGACCTGACGGTGACCGGGTTCACCCGTACCGGTGTGTTCTCCATGGCCACCGACGGGCTGACGGTCCGGAACGTGAACGCGGTGAAGAACGGCGTCTGGGGCATCGCCCAGGAGCGCTCGGTCCACGGCGTCTTCCGCGGCAACACCGCCCGCGACAACGGCGACGCGGGCATCTTCCTCGCCAACAACATCAAGGCCGAGGAAGGCGCCGCCGACACCGAGGGCACGCTCGTCGCGCACAACCGGCTCGAGGGCAACCGCATCGGCGTCACCGTCCGGCGCCTGCGCAACCTCGCCGTGGCGGACAACCACATCGCCGGCAACTGCGCGGGCGTCTTCGTCGTCGGCGACGAGAACACGCCCAAGGCCGGCGACCTGGTCGTGCGCGACAACCACGTCGTGCGCAACAACAAGTCGTGCCCGAAGACCGACCGGCTGGAGGCGCTCCAGGGTTCCGGCATCGTCCTGACCGGTGTCGAGAAGGTCCTGGTCGCCGACAACACGGTCGAGGGCAACGCGGGCAAGTCGTCGATGTCGGGCGGCATCGTCCTGGCCGCGAGCATGGTGGGCACCGCCAACTCGAAGAACGAGATCAACGGAAACCGGCTGAGCGACAACTCCCCCGCCGACCTGGTCAACGCCGGGACCGGTGACACCGCCAAGAGCAACACCTTCAGCGGCAACACCTGCGGCGCCTCCAAGCCCGCGGGCCTGTGCTGAGCCGGCCGTAACGACCGTGGCCCGAAGAAGGCCCATGGACCGAAGAAGGAAGGAAAGCGGCACATGACGACCGCACAGACTGCCCCACCCCCGCCCATGCGGCTGAGGGAGCTCGTGTTCGGGGCGGCATGTGCCGCCGCCCTCCGCGCGGCCGCACGGCTCGGCGTCGCCGACGCCCTCGGTGACGACCCGACGCCCGTGGAGGACCTCGCCGCCGCGGTGAAGACCGAACCCAAGCCGCTGCGCCGGCTGCTGCGCGCCCTGACCTGCTACGGCGTCTTCACCGAGCACAGGAACGGGACGTTCGCGCACACCGACATGTCCCGCCTGCTGCGCGAGGACGACCCGCACAGCCTGCGCAACATCACCCTGTGGTGCACCGAACCATGGACCTGGGACGCCTGGCCCCTGCTCGACGAGGCGGTGCGCACCGGCTCCAACGTCGTCGAGGGCCTGTACGGCAAGGAGTTCTTCACCTACCTCAACGAGGACGCACCCCAGTCCGCCGAGGTCTTCAACCGGGCCATGACGACGTCCAGCCGGCAGTCGGCCCAGGACGTCGCCGCGCTCCTCGACCTGTCGGCGAGCGGCTCGGTCGCCGACATCGGCGGCGGCCAGGGCCACGTGGTGGCGAGCCTGCTGGAGAAGTACCCGGCCATGCGGGGCACCCTGCTCGACCTGCCGCGGGTGGTGGAGAACGCCGACCCCCGGCTGCGCGAGGGCGGTTCGCTCGCGGACCGGGTCCGCATCGTGCCGGGCGACTGCCGCGAGGCCATCCCGGTGCGGGCCGACGTGTACGTCATCAAGAACATCCTGGAGTGGGACGACGACAGCACCGCCCGCGCCCTGCGCAACGTCATGGCGGCGGGCGGCCCGGGTGCCCGGGTCGTCGTCATCGAGAACCTCGTGGACGACTCCCCGTCGATGCGGTTCAGCACCGCCATGGACCTGCTGCTGCTCCTCAACGTCGGCGGTGCCAAGCACACCACCGACAGCATGGTCGGCCGGCTGACCGAGGCGGGCCTCGTCATCGACGACATCCGCCCGGTCAACCCGTACCTGCACGCCTTCGACTGCACGGTGCCGAAGTGAGCTGACCCCCGGACGCACGCGCGTCGGCCGCCGGACCGCCCGGAAGCGGTTGCGGCGGCCGACGCGCGTGCGCCCGTTCAGGCGTCCGGTGCCCGCCGGTCGGTGACCAGCTCCATCCGGGCGCCCTCGAGCGCGCGGACGAGTCCGCCGCCCGTCGGGGAACCGGCGTCCGTGAAGCCGTCCAGGAGGGTCGTCAGCTCGGACACCCGGCCGGGGTCCGGCAGGCCGAGCGTCACGGCGGGGTCGCCGTCGTGGAGGTCGCCCCGTACGTCGACCAGCCGCACGACGACGTCGTCGCGCTGGAAGATGGTGCTGCACAGGACGGGGCTGCGCGGGTCCCTGGCCGCCGCCTCGTCACGCTCGGCGAGCAGCTGAGCCAGCCGCATGCCGCAGCCCGGCCGCGCCGGGTACGACAGCGCGTGCCGCTGTGCCGCGCCGCTCACCTCGCCCGCGGTCACGTGGTGGACGGCGGGCAGCGCCGCCCGCGTGTAGAACACCCGGGCCGACTCCGGGTCGGCGAGGTCCCGGTCCTGCTCCAGGTACGGGTTGATGGCCTCCTCGACGGCCCGCACCTCCGGCTGCTCCGCGACGTGCCGCAGGGCCGCGAGCAGGTCGCCGCGCACCTCGATGGCCCGCACCACCCGGTTGCCGTGCAGGAACAGGGACGTACGGCACAGTCGCGTGGTGTCGTCGACCCGCGGCTCGGGCGAGGCGTAGTCGGCGAGGATCTTGCCGACCGCTTCCTCGCTGCCCGGCTTCACCGTGAAGGTGAGCGCGTGCCGGATGACACCGTCGCCGACGCGGGGCGCGGCCTGCAGCCCGCCCCGGGCCTGTTCTGCGCCGTCCTCCGGGCGGCCGGTCTCGCGGACCACGTGGAAACGGAGCGACCTGGTGTCCCGTACGCAGCTGTGCAGCGGCTTGACCATCCGCACGTGCTCCTCGCTGCTCACCCAGTTCAGGAACGGCGGCGCGCTCTCCCACTCGCTGGTGATGAGCCACTGGGAGGGGTTCTCGATGGACTGGCACAGCTGCTCGCCGATGTGCCCGGGGACGGACTCGACGTGGCTGCGCAGGTTCTCGTAGGTCTCGAGGAACTGCTGCTGGGCCCCGTCGTAGACCTCCACCAGGAGGACGACCCGCAGCCGGGAGCCGTCGAACACGGACTGGGAGACCTGGTGCGACAGCTGACGCGTCAGCGGTTCGGAGGCGGGCTGTTCGGAGGCGAGCTGTTCGGAAGCAGGGGTGGGCGTGGTGGTCATCCTGCGCACATCTCCTTCGCGGGGGCGGTTGGGAACGTCGGCCGCGGTGATGCGACGCCGGCTTGCCTCGATCCTGTGGCGGGCCCGGGCGGCGCGCGACTCGTGTGCGGTGCGCGGGTGACCGGCGCCGCGGAGGGCCGGCGGGCGCGGCCTCGGGCGGGTTCGTCGGGCGGATTCGTCGGGCGGGGTGCCTCAGGTGAGGTGTGCGAAGACGACCAGGTTGTCGGTGTAGTCCTTGACCTTGTGGTCGTAGTCGCCCGCACAGGTGATGAGGCGCACTTCCGGCCGGTCGGCGTCGCCGTAGACGCGATCGCTGGGGAACTCGTCCTTGGCGTAGGTCTCCAGGCTGTCCACCACGAAGGTCGCCTCGCTCCCGTCCGCGCGCTCGACCTGGAACTTGTCGCCCTTGTCGAGCTGGTCGAGGCGGGCGAAGACGGCGGCGGACGTCTTGGTGTCCACGTGGCCGGCGATGATCGAGGTTCCCTTCTCGCCGGGGGAGACGCCCTTGGCGTACCAGCCGACGAGGTTGGTGTTGCCGGCCGGCGGCGGTTCGAGCTGCCCCTTGTCGCCGATGGCGAGGTCGGTGAAGGGGGCGTCGACGGAGATTTCCGGGATGAGCAGGCGCACGGGCTTCGACCGGGGCAGGGCCGGCTCGTCCTCGTCGGCCCCATGGGTCGCGGGCGGGGCGGACGAGGCGGTCGTGCCGGGCTGTGCGGGCAGCGGGGGGCGGGAGGAGTCGGCGGACGTGTCGTTGCCGCCGACCAGGCTCACCGCGAGGATCAGCAGGGCCACGCCGCACAGCACCATCAGGCCGGAGCGGGAACCCTGGCCGGTCGTCGTCTCGTCGTCGGCGGGGGTGGGGGTGGAAGGGGGGACTGGCATCGGGGACGACCTCACTGGGGCACGGCGGCAGGGCGGACGGGTGAGCGCGGGCGAGCCGGGCCGCCCCGTGGTTCCTGGGTGGCGGCCCGGCTGCTATCGCGCCCGGCACGGCTTACGCCACTCCGTGAGCCGACTTCTTGCGTCGGACGGCGTACAGGCCGGTCGCGGCGACGGCCAGGACGGCCAGCCCGCCCGCGGTCGTGGTCGGCGTGGCCAGCGCGCCGCCGCCGGTGTGCATCCCGCCGCGCGGCTTCTCGTGGTCGCCGCCGCCCCGGGAGCTCTCGCCCTCGTCCTGCTGGTAGGTCTGCGAGCCGCCCTCCTTGGACTCACGGCCGCCGCCGTCCCAGTCGCCCTCGTTCACCGCGGCCAGCGCACCGCCGCCGGTGTGCATGCCGCCGCGCGGCTTCTCGTGCTTGCTTCCGTTGTCCTGCTCCTCGCCGGAGTCGTCGTGGTTCCAGCCGCCCTCGTCGACCGCGGCCAGCGCGCCACCACCGGTGTGCATCCCGCCGCGCGGCTCGTCGTGCTTGCTTCCGTTGTCGTGCTCCTTGCTGTAGGAAGAGTCGTCGTGGTCCCAGTCACCACCGACGGCCGCGTAGGCGCCGGGAGTGCCGAGGACGAAGACGGCCGAGGCCGCCGCCGTGGTCAGGAGCATGCGAGCAGAACGCATCTGAGGTTCCTTCCGTCACGGCCGGGCAGCTGGTGCTTCGTCAGCTGAGGTGACCCGGCCCCGACGTGAATTACCGTCAGCCCGCCGTCGGTCTCGCACCACTCAAGGCGATCAGCCGGGTGAACACCCCACCCGTCCGGGCGCCGGGGCAGCGGCGCGCCGAGGGGGTCAACGAATCCGAGCCGTATCGGAGTTGGGCCGACCGGACGGCCTGTCACCCGGGCCCACCCGTCTGCCGGAGCCGCTACTCCTCCGGGTCCGGGTGGGTGGGGTCCCGCACCTCGGCCTTCTGGCGGCGGGAGCCCGGAGCCGCGCGGTCGGGGGTGGCCTCGCTGTGCCCGGACTGGGGCGGCGGGGGCGGTTCGGTGTCGCCGGGGGCGCCCATGCCGGCGGCGGGCAGGCGCAGGGCGAGCAGGGCGACGTCGTCACCGCGGGGCGCGATCCGCGCGAGCAGCTCGTCGCAGAAGTCGTCGACGTTCCACCGGTCCAGCCGACGGACCAGGGCGGCGGCGTGGTGGCGGAGCGTGTCCATGCCCACGTCGATCGGACGGTCGCGGCTCTCCACCAGACCGTCGGTGTAGAGCAGGAGGATGCTCTCGGGCGGGAGGTCCTCGCGGGTGTCGGGCCAGTCCAGGCCGAGGCGCAGGGTGGCGCTCATGCCGATGAGCGGTCCGTGGCCGCCCTCCAGGAAGCGGGTCCCGCCGTCCGGTGTGATCAGCAGGGGCGGAGGGTGCCCCGCGTTGACCCAGTGCAGCCGCCAGGGGCCGCCCTCGGCGCCTTCGACGCGGGCGAAGACGAGGGTGGCCATGGGCGCGTCGCTGGTGTTGGTCACGGCCTCGTCCAGGCGCCGCATGATCACGCTGGGTGGCTCCTGGTGGTCCCAGGCGAGGGCGCGCAGCATGTTGCGGACCTCGGCCATGTGGGCGGCGGCCTGCAGGTCGTGCCCGACGACGTCCCCGATGACCAGGGCCATGACGCCGTCACCGAGGAGGAAGGCGTCGTACCAGTCGCCGCCGACCTCCATGGCGCTCTCGGCGGGCCAGTAGCGGGCGGCCATCCGGAGGTGGTCGACCTGCGGGAGCGGGGTGAGGAGCTGGCGCTGCATGGTCTCGGCGACGTTCTGCTGCTCGTGGTAGAGCCGTGCGTTGTCCAGGACCAGGCCGACGCGGCGGCCGATGTCGGCCAGCAGGGCGACCTCGGCCTCGGTGTGGGCGGGGTGCTCCCCCGTGCGGGCCACGGTGAGGATGCCGTAGGACCGTTGCCGGGTGCGCAGCGGGATGGCGACGGCCGCGTGACCGCCGAGCCGTTCGAACAGCACGCGGTGGGTCGCGGCGAGCGGGTGCTCTGGGTCCCGGCACAGTTCCCCAACCTCCAGCGGGACGGGCCGGTCGCCCTTGATGAGCAGGGTCAGCGCGGCGCGCGCCTGGTCGGGCAGCGCGGTCATCGGCCCGCGCAGTGACCGGGCGCGCTCCGGCCGGGTGCTGCTGCGGACGGCCACCCGTTCCAGTACGTCCGACTGGCCCTGGTACACGTCGACCGCGGCCCACTGGCCCAGTTCCGGCACCAGCAGCCGGACGAGTCGGCGCAGGGTGGTGGAGGGGCGCTCGGTGGGCACCAGCACGGTGGAGATCTCGGCGACCAGGTGCAGCTGGGCGGTGAGGGCCTCCAGGGCGGTGGTCCGCGCCTCGGTCTCCTCGGCGGCGCTGCGGTGGAGGCTGAAGTCGTGGAAGACGAGGACCAGCCCCTCCTGGCGTCCGTCGCGGACGAGAGGGGTGGTCGCCCAGATGATGGGGACCGTGGTGCCGTCGGCCCGCTGGAAGTACTCGTCGCTCCCCTCCTCGGCGGGCACGCCGTGCAGGGGGCTGCGCAGGGCGCACCGTTCGCGCGGCACGGGGCTGCCGTCGGCGTGCCGGTGCAGGAGGTCGTGCGCGTCGTGCCCGAGCATCTCCTGTTCGGTGCGTCCCAGCAGGTGCTCGGCCCAGGGGTTCACCGAGGTGATCCGGGCGGTGGGACCGAGGGTGAGGACGCCGGCGCCGAGGGCGCGCAGGACCGCGCCGGGGAAGTCGGGCTCGGCGGGCTCCGGTGCGCCGTCCACCTCGTCGTGCCCTGGTTCCTCGCCGTCCCGGTGGCCCGCCCAGCGTGACGTCACGACCCTCACAGCCTTCCGATGCCGTCCACCTCGCCAGGTTCCCCCGGCGGGCGCCGATGAACCGCTCCACGCGGCCGAAGGGGGGAGGGCCCGGGCGCGTAAACGGGTCGCTCCGTCCGGCCGGTTCCCGTACGTTCGCCCGATGTCCGTACTTCGCACCGATCGTCTCCTGCTCCGCGACTGGCGGGCGTCCGACCTGGCCCCTTGGGCGGCCATGAACGCCGACCCGGAGGTCCGCGCGTACTTCCCGGGGGTGCTCACGCCCGAGCAGAGCGCGGCGTCCGTGGCCGGTTTTCAGGCCGACCTGGACCGGAGGGGCTGGGGCTGGTGGGCGGTGGAGGTCGCCGCGACCGGCGAGTTCGTCGGGTTCGCCGGGCTGGACCCCGTGGACGAGGGCATGCCGTTCACCGGTGTGGAGGCGGGCTGGCGTCTGGCCCGGCCGGCCTGGGGGCACGGTTATGCCACCGAGGCCGCGCGGACGGTGGTGTCGCACGCCTTCGAGAGCCTGGGGCTGGCGGAGGTGCTCGCGGTGACCGCGGCCGGCAATCTGCGTTCACGGGCGGTGATGGACCGCCTCGGCATGACCCACGATCCGGCCGACGACTTCGACGACCCGGAGGTCCCCGAGGGCCCGCTGCGCCGCTCCGTCGTGTACCGGCTCCGGGCCGGGGGCACCGGTTCGGGGGGCGGTAGGCGCGGAGTGTCCGATGCCGTCGGCCGGGGTGGGTGACGGCTCCGCCGCCGACGCGGGCACGGTGGAGCGAAGCGGAGCGTCGGCAGCCTCCGTCGGTCGTCCCTTCACGCCTGGACTGCCGGGACGGCGGGCGCGTGCGGGAAACGGTGCCGACCGGCGCTTACGGCGAGGCGCGCGGCCCCCCGGCCGACCGGCGATGGGGTCTGTCGAGTGCTCGGCCGGTGCGGCACGGCTGTGGCGTCCGGTGACGGCATGGGCGGACGCAGGGCAGCGGCTCGGCGCAGCGGCGACGACGCCCCGGTGTACGCCGCCGCGCAGGGGGCCTGTCCTCGCGGGCCTTGGCGAAAGGTATCGGTACGGGGCTCGGTCGTCGCGGGGGCCGTTCCCGTCGGGCTGCGGACCGGGAAGGCAAAGTGCCCGTGCGGGGTCAGGCCGTGCGGTCGAGGGTGGCCGTGGTCCGCGGGTCGTCGGCGAGCCCGACCGCGGCCCTCATGCGCTTGCCGACCGTTTCCCTGTGCACCTCGAAGCTCTGGCAGACGGCCATGACTATCTCCAGCCCGTGCCGGCCGATGCGGTCGGGGTCGGGGGTGCCGGGTACCGGGAGCACCGGCTCGCTGTCCCACACCGTGACCTCCACCCGGTCCTCGGCGAGTTCGAGATCGACCGTCGAGGGGCCGGGCGCGTACTTGCAGGCGTTCGTCAGCAGCTCGCTGACCACCAGTTGCACCACTTCCACCGCGCGGTCGGACACCCGGGCCTCCCGCGCCGCCCGCACGCGTGCCAGGAATCCCCGGGCCAGCTCCCTGCCCCGGGCGATGTCGCCGGGAATGCCCTCGTACTGTGCCGAAACCCTGACCCGCTCGTCTCTCAGCCGGTCCCCGATGCGGGCAGCCCCGTCCATCCGATCCGCCCTCTTCCTGAGCCTTGACCGTTTACGCCAGCCCGTCTACCCCCGAATCCGGCAAACATCACCCGTCCCGGCACACGCCCCGAGTGCCGTCGGCGTCAGGCGTCGGTCGGGCGCAGGACCAGGCAGAGGAAGCCGAAGGAGTCCCGGTAGCCCCGCAGCCACCCGTCGCGGTGGGCGGTGGCCGCCTCGAGTGCCTGCGCGCGGTCCGGGTCGGCGGGGTGGTCCAGGGCCCACGCGGCCAGTGTGCCGGTCCAGGACCATTCGTAGGCGTCGAGTTCCCGGCGCGTGCTGATGTGCCCGCCCACGGGTGTCCAGCCGTCCGCGGCCACCCGGTCGAGGGTGGTCGGCAGGTCGGAGAGGTCACCGAGCATCTCGATGGCCTCGGGGGACGGCTCGCGTTCCCAGAATCCGTCGCCGACCAGGACGCGTCCGCCGGGTGCCAGGTGTTCGCGCGCGGCGGCGAGGGTGGCGGTCAGCCCGCCGAAGGCGTGCGTGGCGCCGACGCAGAGGACCAGGTCGAAGCGGTGCGGGGCGGAGAAGCGGGCCGCTTCCCGAGCGTGCAGGGTCAGCCGGTCCCCCACCCCGAGCCGGGCCGCCGCCGCACGGGCGTGGTCGAGCGCGCGCTCGGAGATGTCGACGCCCTCGGCCGTGAGGCGCGGATACTCGGCGAGGGCGCGCAGGAGCCATTCCCCGCCGCCGCAGCCGAGATCGAGGACCCGGGCCGTGTCGTCGGGTATCGCGCGGGCCAGGAGCCGTCCCACGGACTCGTCGTCGAGCGGGGCCGCGATCGGGTGGTCGGCATGGGCGAGTCGGGAGATCTGTTCACGTTCCACCGGCGGAGCCTCGCACGGCGGGGCCCGGCCGCGCACCCGGTTTCCGGGCCGCCGACGCGGACGACTCGGCGGTTTCGGGTCTGGTCGGCGCCGGGCATGTGGCCGATCCTGTTGACCACGTCGTGGAGCCGGGTGGCCACCGGGGCCGCGCGGCCGAGTTGGGGGTGGCCGGGTGACACGGGACGGACGGGTCTCCGCACGGAAGGCGGACCGGGGGCGGCCCCGGCCGGCGTGCCCGGTCGACCGGGCGGCGGACGGTACCTGGCAGGTGCGCGATTTCGCCGTCGCGCGGGCGCTGCTGCGCGCCCCGGGCACCGTGCAGGCGGGTCTCGGCGTCGAGACGGTGGAGAAGCTGCCGCCGCGCGTGCGCCGGCCGGTGCTCTACCGGGACGGCCCCGAGCACCGGGAGCACCGCAGGCAGACCGCCCGCTACTTCACGCCCCGCCGGGTGGACGAGCACTACCGCGAGCCGATGGTCCGGATCGCGGAGGAGCAGTTGGACACCCTGCGCGCGGCCGGTGAGGCGCCGCTCTCCGACCTCGCCTTCGGTCTGGCCATCGGCGTGGTGAGCGAGGTCGTAGGGCTGCGGTACGGCAGGCCCGGCATCCGCCGCAGACTGGAGAGGTTCTTCCCGGAGGAGTTCGGCGAACCGGGACTGACCAGTGTCCGGGGCCTGTACTGGCTGGTGCGGCAGAACACCAACTGGCTCCGCATCCATCTGGCCGACGTGCGCCCCGCGATCCGCGCGCACCGCCGCCGCGCGCACGACGACCTGATCTCCCACCTGCTCGCGGAGGGCTGCTCGGACGTCGAGATCCTCGGTGAGTGCCTGACGTTCGCGGCGGCCGGCATGGTCACCACCCGGGAGTTCGTGTGCCTGGCCGCCTGGCACCTGTTCTCGGACGCCGAGTTGCTCCACCACTACCGGACGGCGGACGAGGCGGGGCGCCTCGCCGTCCTGCGGGAACTGCTGCGGCTGGAACCCGTCATCGGGCGGTTGCGCAGGCGTGCCGTCGAGTCCGTGGAGCTGTCCGGCCCCGACGGTCCGGTGACGGTGTGCCCCGGCGAGTACGTCGAGGTCCACCTGGACGACGCGAACGCGGACCCGGTGGCCGTGGGCGAGGACCCGCTGCTCGTCCGTCCCGACCGCGCCGAGGCCGTCGGTGCGGGGCTCTCCTTCGGTGACGGGCCGCACCGGTGTCCCGGGGCGCACATCGCGCTGCTGGAGACCGACGTGTTCCTCAGTCGCCTGTTCGCCCTGGACGGCGTCCGGATGAGCGGGGAGCCGCGTGTCGCCTTCCAGGAGGCCATCGACGGCTACGAGATCCGGGACCTGACCGTGGCACTGTCCCGGGCCGGCCGCGGCTGACCGGCCCGGGGACCGGCGTACGGCGCCGGCGGTGGGGCGTCAGCCGCCGAGGGCGGCGAGGACGACCTCCTTCGCCTCGTCCTGCACCTGCCGGAGGTGGTCGGCGCCGCGGAACGACTCGCCGTAGATCTTGTAGACGTCCTCGGTGCCGGAGGGGCGGGCCGCGAACCAGGCGTTCTCGGTGGTCACCTTGATGCCGCCGATGGGGGCGCCGTTGCCCGGCGCCTCGGTGAGGACGCCGGTGACCGGCTCCCCGGCCAGGGTGTCGGCGGTGACCTGGGCCGGGGACAGCTTGGCCAGGCGGGCCTTCTCCTCGCGGGTGGCGGGGGCGTCGATGCGGGCGTAGGCGGGCGCGCCGAAGCGGGCGGTGAGCGCGGCGTAGTGCTCGGAGGGCGTCCTGCCGGTGACGGCGGTGATCTCGGAGGCGAGCAGGGCGAGGATGATGCCGTCCTTGTCGGTGGTCCACACGGAGCCGTCCCGGCGCAGGAAGGAGGCGCCGGCCGACTCCTCGCCGCCGAAGCCCAGGGAGCCGTCGACCAGCCCGTCCACGAACCACTTGAAGCCCACGGGGACTTCGACCAGCCGGCGGCCGAGGTCGGCGGCGACCCGGTCGATCATGCCGGAGGACACCAGCGTCTTGCCGACGCCCGCGTCGGTCGGCCAGTCGGTGCGGTGGGCGTAGAGGTGGGCGATGGCGGTGGCGAGGTAGTGGTTGGGGTTCATCAGGCCGCCGTCGGGGGTGACGATGCCGTGGCGGTCGGCGTCGGCGTCGTTGCCCGTGGCGATGGTGAAGCGGTCCCGCTGCTCGATGAGGGAGGCCATGGCGTGCGGCGACGAGCAGTCCATGCGGATCTTGCCGTCCCAGTCCAGCGTCATGAACCGCCAGGTCGGGTCGGCGAGCGGGTTGACCACCGTCAGGTCGAGGCGGTGCTGTTCGGCGATCCGGCCCCAGTAGGCGACGGAGGCGCCGCCCAGCGGGTCCGCGCCGATACGCACGCCGGCCGAGCGGATCGCGTCGAGGTCGAGGACGCTCGGCAGGTCGCGGACGTAGGCGTCGAGGAAGTCGTACCGGCCGGTCCCGGGCGCGGCGAGTGCCCGCGCCCAGGGGATGCGGCGTACGTCCTTCAGTCCCGCCGTGATGATCTCGTTGGCCCGGTCCTGGATCCAGGAGGTGGCGTCCGAGCCCGCGGGGCCGCCGTGCGGCGGGTTGTACTTGAAGCCGCCGTCGGCGGGCGGGTTGTGCGAGGGGGTGACGACCACGCCGTCGGCGAGGCCCGAGGTGCGGCCCCGGTTGTGGGTGAGGATGGCGTGGGAGACCGCCGGCGTGGGGGTGTAGCCGTCCGCGCCGTCGATGAGGACGGTCACGTCGTTGGCGGCGAACACCTCCAGCGCGGTGACCCTCGCGGGCTCCGACAGGGCATGGGTGTCGGCGCCCAGGAAGAGCGGGCCGTCGGTGCCCTGTGCGGTGCGGTACTCGCAGATCGCCTGGCTGGTGGCGGCGATGTGGTCCTCGTTGAACGCCGCCGCCAGGGACGAGCCCCGGTGCCCGGACGTCCCGAAGGCCACGCGCTGCCCCGGCTCGGCCGGATCCGGGTGCAGGGCGTAGTACGCCGTCACCAGCCGGGCGACGTCGATCAGGTCCTCGGGGCCGGCCGGCTTTCCGGCTCGGTCGTGCTGCATGCGCCCACTCCTCCGCATCGGTCGGGACTTCGCTCGCGGGTCCCATCTTCCCCTGTCCCGGCAGCGGCGGCGGCAGTGGCACGGTGTCTTCCGGCCGGTGTCAGATCCGGCCGCCGGTGAGACGGGTGAGGGGCCCCTGCGTGTGCCGTCCGGCGCGGCGGCCCACGGCGTACGACGCGGCGCTCACGGCGGTGAGGCCGGCGCCGACGCCGGCGGCGACGAGTTTGCGGTGGGCGAGGGCGGTCCACGCCGTCTTCGCCGTGGCCGCGACGTGGCCGGAGGTGGTGGCGACGGCCTGGCGGCCGGCCGCGACGCCCTTGGCCGCGGACTGCACGGCCCCGTTCGCGGCGTCGGCGGAACGCCGGGCACCGGCCTTGGCGGCCGACGCGGCGTCACCCGCCTTGCCCGCGGCGGCCTGCCCCGCCCGTGCGGCGGGCGCGGTCGCCTTCTGCGCGGTGCTCCGCGCCTTGGGCTCGGCGGTCCGCGTGCCGGTGTGCTTCTTGCTCGTGTCCTTGTTCGGATCGCTCATGGACATCGCCTTGCCCCTCACCGCGTCGGCAAACGCGGACGTCCCGCCCGAGTGGGCGACGGTCGAGCGGACGCTCAACGGGACTATGCCGCCGGGGTGTTGTGCCGTTCACCGACGCGGACCCGGCAGCGCGCGCGGTTCGATCCTCTCCTCCACCGCGGCGTCACCGTCGCGTACGACCACATAGGCTCCCTTGCCCGGAACCTCCGTGACGGCTTCGGCCAGTTCGGTGCCGCGGTAGACGAGGCCGACGCCGTCGTCCGTGCAGTGGGCCGTCGGGAGGGTGCCCTCGGCGACGAGGCGGTGGGTCAGGGGACGGCGGCCCGGGTCGACGTCGTAATGGACGCCGTTGCCGTAGGGCAGGAAGCCCAACGCGTCGGTGAGCGGGCGCAGTTCGGGCCCGAAGGAGTCGGTCGCCCCGCCCCGGAACCAGCACAGGGAACCAGCGCTCACGCCGCTGAGTACGACGCCCGCCTCCCAGGCCCTGCGCATGATCCGGTCCAGACCGTGCACGCGCCACACGGCCAGCAGGTTGGCCACCGACCCGCCCATGACCCAGACGACGTCCTGGGCGAGCACGGTCTCCTCGACGTCCTCGACGTTGGGCATGGGGAACAGGTGCAGGGGTGTCAGGTCGAACCCGGCGACGCGGGCCGCCTCCGTCATGCGGGCGGTGAAGTGCTCGGCGTCGCCTATGGCGGTGCCCACGTACAGGACGCGGGGACGCCGGCCGTGCGCACCCGAGAGGTCCACCGCGTGGTGGACCAGGGAGTCGAAGGACACCGTGGTCCGGCCGCCCGCGCGGTGGCCGCCCGACGTGGCGAGGATGGTGCGTTCCGGTGCCGTCATGGCGGTGAGCCTATCGACGGCTCGAGGGCGGCAGTTGGGCCACGCTCACCTGCTCGCCCAGCACCTCGGCCAGAAACTGCACCAGCCAGCGCTGCGCCGGGCTGCGCGAGGACTCGTGCCGTGCGTACAGGGCGATCTCGATGGGCTCGGTCTCGAACGGCAGCCGCACCAGCCGTACCCGGTGGGAGGCGGTGAAGACCTCGCCGACGTACTCGGGGACGATGGCCACCAGGTCGGTCTGTTCCAGCAGGTAGGGCAGCATCGAGAAGCGGGTGGCGTCCACGGCCACCCGCTCCAGGAGTCCGTGGGCGCCCAGCAGGGCCCTGGGCGTGACGTGTCCGCTCGGGCCGAACACCGTGGCGTGGTGCTCCGCCGCGAGGTCCGCCGCCGTGACCTCGTCGCCCCGCACCCGCGGATGGTCCGCGGCGACCATCAGGACGTAGCGCTCGCGGAAGAGCGGGATGCGCACGGTCAGGTGCGAGGTGATCACCGGTGTGGCCACGAACGCGTCGAGGTCGCCCCGGCGCAGCTGCCCCTCGGCGTCGTCCACGTCGAAGGGGCGGACGGTGAAGGACACCCCGGGCGCCCGCTCGCGCGCCGCCGCCACGAGCCTCGGCAGCAGCGTCGCCTCGCCGAGGTCGGACAGGGCGATGGTGAAGCGGCCCGACATCGTCCCGGCGTCGAAGACGTCGCCCTGGCGGACCGTCCCGTCGATCTCGGCCAGCGCGCGCTGGAGCGGCAGGTACAGGCGCCGGGCGCCGGCGGTGGGGGTCAGCCCGCGCCCGTTGCGGCGGAACAGCTCGTCGTCGAAGTGCCGCCGCAGCTTGCCCAGGCTGTAGCTGACCGTGGGCTGCGTGACGTGGAGCGTCTCGGCGGTGGCCGTGACGCTGCCGGTCTCGTAGAGCAGCACGAAGACGCGGGCCAGGTTGAGATCGAAGGTCCCCATATCGACGAACTCTATATCGGAGTGGCGAAACATCTATTGGTGCCCATGTCGCGGGGTGCCTAGCGTGTGCCGCGTCACTTCGAAAGGACTGTCCGTGCCATCCGTGCGTCGTGTCTCCCACGATTTCCTGGAGCGCCAGGGACTCACCACCGTCTTCGGCAATCCGGGCTCCAACGAGCTGCCCTTCCTCGCCGACCTGCCCGACGGCTTCCGTTACGTCCTCGGTCTGCACGAGGGCGCCGTCGTCGGCATGGCCGACGGGTACGCCCAGGCGACCGGCCGTCCGGTGCTGGTCAACCTGCACGCCGCCTCCGGTTCCGGCAACGCGATGGGCGCGCTGACGAACGCCGTCGCCTCCCGTACGCCGCTCGTGGTGGTGGCCGGGCAGCAGGTGCGCCCCGCCATCGGTCCCGAGGCCAACCTGGCCAGCGTCGACGCCCCGGCCCTGATGAAGCCGCTGGTCGGCTGGGCGGCGGAGCCGGCGTGCGCCGGGGACGTGCCGCGGGCGCTCGCCCAGGCCGTCTTCGAGGCGCGCCTCCAGCGCCGGCCGACGTACCTGTCCGTGCCGTACGACGACTGGTCGGCGGACGTGGACGACAACGCCCTGGCCGTGCTCGACCGGCAGGTGCTGCGGGCCTCGGCGCCCGGGGAGGAGCAGGGCCGGTGGCTCGTGGAGCGGGTCGCCTCGGCCGAGCGCCCCGCGCTGGTGCTGGGCGGCGACATCGACTCCGCCGGCCGCTTCGACGACGCCGTGCGGCTGGCCGAGCGGCTCGGCGGGCCGGTGTGGGCGGCGCCCTCGCAGTTCCGGCTGCCGTTCCCGAACCGGCATCCGCAGTTCCGGGGCGTGCTGCCCGCCGGGATCGCGCCGATCTCCGAGGCCTTCGAGGGCCATGACCTGGTGCTCGTGCTGGGCGCACCGGTCTTCCGCTACCACGAGCACCTGCCCGGCCGGTACCTGCCCGAGGGCACCCGGCTGATCCAGGTGACCGGGGACGCCTCCGCCGCGGCGCGGGCGCCGATGGGCGAGGCGCTGGTCGCGGACCCGGGCGCGGTCATCGACGTACTCCTGGAGTCGCTCGACGCGGCCGGTGCGCCCGCGGACCCCTACCGTCCCGTGCCCGTGCCGCTGACCGCGGAGGGACCGGGCCTGCACCCCGAGCAGGTCTTCGCCGCGCTGCGCGACGAGATGCCCGGGGACACCGCGTACGTCGTCGAGTCGACGTCGACCAACGCGGCGTGGTGGCGCCAGATGGACCTGCGCCGCCCGGGTTCCTACTACTTCCCGGCGGCGGGCGGGCTGGGTTTCGGTCTGCCCGGCGCGGTCGGCGTGGCGATGGCACAGCCCGACCGCCCGGTGGTCGGCGTGATCGGCGACGGCTCGGCCAACTACGGCATCACCGCCCTGTGGACGGCCGCGCAGCACCGCGTACCGCTGACCGTCGTCCTGCTGCGCAACGGCACGTACGGGGCGCTGCGCTGGTTCGGCGGGCTGCTCGGCGTGCCGGACGCGCCCGGCCTCGACATCCCCGGCCTCGACTTCACCCGTATCGCGGAGGGTTACGGCGTGCGGGCCCAGCACGTGGGCGGGGCCGCGGAGTTGCGCGCCGCGCTCGCCGAGCGACCGGAGGGTCCCCGGCTGATCCAGGTGGACACCGCGCTCACCACGCCCTCCTGAACCGACTCGCACGCGACCGGAAGACCGACCGAAGATCCCGACGAGAGGGAAGACGATGACACTCCTGGACAGCGACGTCTGGGGCGGGAAGTTCCACAGCGACGGCTGGCGGGACTCCCCCACCGAGCAGCCGGTGACCGAGCCCGCCACCGGCGACCGGCTCGGCACGGTGGGCCTGGCCACGGCCGAGGACGTGAACCGCGCAGCCGCCCGGGCCGCCGAGGCCCAGCGCGAGTGGGCGGCGACCTCGCCGCAGCGGCGGGCCGCGGTGCTGCGGCGGGCGGGCGAGCTGTTCACCGAGCACGCCGCCGAGATCGAGGACTGGCTGGTGCGCGAGGCCGGCTCGGTGCGCTCCAAGGCCGCCTTCGAGGCGGGGCTGGCGATCGGCGAGTGCTTCGAGTGCGCCGGGCTTCCCACGCATCCGCAGGGCGAGGTGCTCACCTCGGAGGACGCCCGCTGGTCGCTCGCCCGGCGCCGCCCGGCCGGTGTCGTCAGTGTGATCGCGCCCTTCAACTTCCCGCTCATCCTCGGCCTGCGGTCCGTGGCCCCGGCGCTGGCGCTCGGCAACGCGGTGCTGCTGAAGCCGGACCCGCGCACCGCGGTGAGCGGCGGTGTCGTCATCGCCCGGATCTTCGAGGAGGCGGGGCTTCCGGCCGGTGTCCTGCACCTGCTGCCGGGCGACGGGTCGGTCGGCCGGGCGGTCGTGGAGGCGCCCGAGGTGCGGGTGATCTCGTTCACCGGTTCCACGCCGGTCGGGCGGGCGATCGGTGAGCAGGCCGGGCGGCTGCTGAAGCGGGCGCACCTGGAGCTGGGCGGCAACAACGCACTGGTCGTGCTGCCGGGCGCGGACGTCGCGAAGGCGGCCTCGGCGGGCGCGTTCGGCTCGTATCTGCACCAGGGGCAGATCTGCATGACGACCGGCCGGCACATCGTGCACGAGTCGCTGGTGGAGGAGTACACCGCCGCGCTCGCCGCGAAGGCCGAGGCGCTGCCGGTGGGCGACCCGGCCCGCGAGGACGTGGCGCTGGGTCCGATCATCGACCGCCGGCAGCTGGAGCGGGTGCACGGCATCGTCACCGACAGCGTCGCGGCGGGCGCGAAGGTCGCCGCGGGCGGCGAGATCGACGGTGCCGGCTACCGCGCCACCGTGCTGACCGGCGTGACCACGGACATGCCGGCCTGGCGCGAGGAGATCTTCGGCCCGGTGGCGCCCGTCGTCTCCTTCTCCACCACGGAGGAGGCCGCGCGGATCGTCAACGACTGCGAGTACGGGCTGTCGGTCGGCATCCTCGGCGACGTCGGTACGGCGATGAAGCTCGCCGACCGGATCGACTCCGGCAAGGTGCACATCAACGAGCAGACGGTCAGCGACGAGCCCAACGCCCCCTTCGGCGGGGTCAAGGCCTCCGGGACCGGCTCCCGGTTCGGCGGCGCCGCCGCCAACGTCGAGGCGTTCACCGAGACCCAGTGGCTCACGGTCCGCCCGGACATCGCCGACTACCCGTTCTGATCCCTCCGGTCACCCGTACCGGTCCCTCCCGGCCGCCCCGGCCGGTCCGGCTCCGCTCACTCACACCCGTCCCCCGGGGGGAGAGTCATCATGGCTTCCACCACCACGTCCGGCGCGCCCGCGCAGACCGGCCGCGCCGTCGGCGGCACCTGGACGGTGATCCTTTGCTGGATCACCGTCCTGCTGGAGGGCTACGACCTCGTCGTCCTCGGCGCCATCATCCCCACCCTGCTCAAGACCCACCATCTCGGCATGACCGCGGGCGACGCGACCACCATCGCGACGCTCTCCCTCGTCGGCGTCGCCATCGGCGCGGTCTGCGTCGGACCGCTGGCCGACCGGCTGGGCCGGCGCCGCCTGCTCATCGGCTCGGTCGTGCTCTTCTCGGTCCTCACGATCGTGGTGCCGCTGGCGAACTCCGTCGCGATGTTCGCCGCGCTGCGTCTGCTCGCCGGTCTGGGCCTGGGCGCCTGCATGCCGGTCTCGCTCACGATGATGGCCGAGCACATGCCGGCCAGCCGACGGGCGCGGGCCAGCACGCTCACCATGACCGGCTACCACACCGGTGCGGTCATCACCTCGCTGCTGGCGCTCCAGGTGACCGACAACTGGGAGATCCTCTTCTACCTGCTCGGCGTCGTCGGTCTCGTGATCGCCGCGATCCAGTGGTTCAAGCTGCCGGAGTCGGCGGCCTTCGAGCGGGCCAAGCGGGACGGGGCGCAGCGGGTGCCGTTCACCGAGCTGCTCAAGCCGGCCCACCTGCGCGCGGGCATCGGCATCTGGGTCGCCTCCTTCATGGGCCTGCTGCTGGTCTACGGCCTCAACACCTGGCTGCCGAAGCTGATGAACGACGCCGGCTACCCCGTGCCGACGGCCGTCACCCAGCTCCTGGTGCTCAACATCGGCGGCGTCGTCGGCCTGGTCCTGGGCGGGTTCGTCGCCGACCGGCGGGGCATCAAGGGCACCACCATGGTGTGGTTCGCGGTCTCGGTGCTCATGCTGGGGTGCCTGAGCATCAAGATGGAGAGCGACCTGCTGCTCAACGTCGTCGTCTTCTTCACCGGCGTCTTCGTCTTCTCGGCCATGGTGCTCGTCTACGCCTACGTGACGCACTTCTACCCGGCGTCCGTGCGGAGCACCGCGCTCGGTTCGGCGTCCGGGATCGGCCGGATCGGCTCGATCGTCGGCCCGTCGATCACCGGCGCGCTGGTCGCCTCGGGGGTCGGTCACCCGTGGGGCTTCTACTTCTTCGCGGCGGTGGCGGTGCTCGGATTCCTGGCCGTGGCGACACTGCCGCGCGGCGGTGGGAAGGAGTCGGCCGAGGCCGTACCCGCGGCGCCCGCCGCACCGGCCGGGTGACGCCCCGACCCCACCATGAGGAACGGGAGCAGTGGGCCGCCGTGGCCCGCTGCTCCCGTCGGTGTCCGGGGGGGTCTCTCAGTCCTTGTCGACGCTCAGTCCTTGTCGACGCTCAGTCCTTGTCGACCTTCTGGCTCAGCACCTTGCCGTTGGCCGCGTCGACGACGACGGAGGTCTTGTCCCAGCTCTTCTTGTCGACCACGTCGACGTCCCAGACGACCTGCTGGTCGTCGTTGTCGCCGAGTTCGACATGGGTGACGGTGCCCTTGGCCTTCGCGGTGGCCGCCTTGACCGCCTGCTGCGGCGTCTGCTTGGCCTTGTCCAGCCACTCGGTGATCTGGGTCTTGTCGTCGGGGTCCTGGTCCGGGTCGACCATGGTGCGGAAGACCTTGCCGCTCACCGCGTCGATGTCGATGCGGTGCAGGGTGCCGTCCGACTGGGCGACCTTGGCCTCCCACTCCGGGGCGCCCTCACTGGGGGCGGGGTTCGGCGTGCTGAGACCCGGCGAGCCGGTCGGCGAGGCCGTCGGCGACGCGGTGGCATCGGCCTCCGTGCGCTTGAGTTCGAGGTCCACGAGCTTGCCCTCGGGGACCTCCTTGACGGCGGTGTCGGCGGCCTTGTCCCAGGTGACCTTCGCCTTCGAGACGAGGTCCTTGCGCTCGGTCTTGTCCTCGTTCATCGAGGCCGTCGGCGAGCCGGTGGGGGACGGGGACTGGGTATCGGTGGCGGTCGGGGACGGCGACTCGGTCTGAGCCGCCTCCGCGACGCTGGAACGGGTCGTATCGGCGTTGGTGCAGGCCGTCAGCAGCAGGGCGGAGGCGCCCAGGGCACCCGCGACGGCCAGCGAACGCACGGGGGGAAGTCGTCGTGCAGAGCTCATGATGCTGTCCGTAACCGCTTCGTCACGCAGACACACCGAGCCGGTATGAAAATCACCCTTTTGGCCGGAGGGTGCGACGCCCCTTGGTCACGCACCGGGGCGGCCTCAGCGGGCCCGCACGAACTCCACCCGGTCGCCTCCCCCGGCGGCCACCGGGCACCGGGGCAGCGTCCGGACCCCGCCCCCTTCCAGCCACTCCCGGTACGCCGTGGACTGGCGGGCGACCTCCCAGTACGCGTCCTCCAGCGCCGGGAAGACGGCGTCCAGCTCGGCCCGGGTGCGGGCGGCCAGCAGCAGGCGCACGCCGAGAGGGTCGCCGTACAGGCGCCGTACCGCCAAGTCGGGGCGGGACTGGGAGCTGGGCTGGCAGACGGTGACGACCTCGCCGGTGGCGACGAGGGAGGCGGCGGTGTGGTAGTCGCCGTGCAGTACACGGGGGTTGAGGCCGACGGCGCGGAGCATGCGGTGCACGCCGTCCCATTCGCCGTCGACGGTGGGGTCGATCATCCACCGGTCGTCGGCGAGGTCGGCGAGACGGACGACGGGCCGGGCGGCCGCGGGGTGGTCGGCGTGCAGCATGACGAACTGCGGTTCGCGCTCGACCAGGACGCGTACCCGCAGGCCCTCGGGGACGTGCAGGGGGCTCCCCTCGACCTCGTGCACGAAGGCCACGTCGAGCTGACCCTCGGCGACGCGGCGGAGCAGCGCGTTGGCGGAGACGTCCATCTGCAGGGTGGGTTCCAGGCCCGGCCGTCTGAGCCGGCGCAGCCAGCCCGCCAGGGCGCGGCTGGCCGTGGAGCCGACCCGCAGTCTGCTGTCGCCACCGGCCGCGGCGGCACGGGCCTCGCGGACCAGGGTGCTCATGTCGGCCAGCAGCGGACGGGCCCGGCCGAGGACCGTCCGGCCGAGCGGGGTGGGACGGCAGCCGGTGCGTTCCCGGACGAACAGCGGGCCGCCCAGGGCCTGTTCGATGCGGGTCAGCTGGGTGCTCAACGTGGGCTGGGCGACGCCCAGTTGGCGTGCCGCCCGGTGCAGGCTGCCGGCGTCGGCGATGGCGCACAGCGCGCGTAGGTGCCTCACCTCGAGCTCCATGCAGGGAGCGTAGGGCGGAACAGTTGGTTGCGCCAGGTGAACAAAAGGCGGCGGAACAGGGCGAGTTCTGCACTCTGGTCAAACTCGCAACGACTGGCCGGGCGGTGGGTGATAGCCCCGCCCTATCACCTCTTGCCATCATCACAGCGGGCTTCCGGGCGCCCCACACTCACCGGTGACGGCTTCTCCCCACTCCCCCACTCAAGGAGTCATCGATGCGTATCAGCCTGCCCCTGCTGTCCACCGCGGTCGGTCTCGGCCTGACGGCCGCCGTGCTCGGCACCGGCCCCGCCGCGACGGCCGCGGCGCCCCAGGAGCCGGTCCGGGCGGCCCAGGCGGCCCAGGTCGGCTACCTGCCCTCGGCCGGCTCGGGCGAGGACGCGGCCGCCAACCGCGCGTTCTTCGAGGCGGTCGTCAAGTCCGTCGCCAAGAAGCGCGCCGCCAACCCGTCGCCCTCGGCCGCCGCGGCCGTCACCGTCTACTACAGCGCCGCCAACGCGCCGAGCTTCCGTACCCAGATATCCCGCTCCGCGCAGATCTGGAACAGCTCGGTGTCCAACGTGCGGCTCGCCGAGTCGAGTTCGGGCGCGGACTTCGCGTACTACGAGGGCAACGACTCGCGCGGTTCGTACGCCTCCACGGACGGGCACGGCAGAGGCTACATCTTCCTCGACTACCGGCAGAACCAGCAGTACGACTCGACCCGGGTGACCGCCCACGAGACCGGGCACGTGCTCGGCCTGCCCGACCACTACTCCGGGCCGTGCAGCGAGCTGATGTCGGGCGGCGGCCCCGGCCCGTCCTGCACCAACCCCTACCCCAACTCCAACGAGCGCAGCCGGGTGAACCAGCTGTGGGCCTACGGCTTCCAGGCCGCCCTCGACAAGGCGCTGGAGAAGACCTCCCAGCGCTGACGTCGCGGTGAACGACCGTGCGGGCGGCCCGGCCGGGCCGCCCGCGCGCACGTCTGCGCTCGTCGCGCTCCGCTTGCGCAACGCCCTTGCGGGTACCCGCGGTTCACTGCGAAGTGGCGATTCCGAAGGGGTCGGACGTGGACGAGCGGAAGACAACGGTCGACGACGGTCTGGGCGATCTGGAGCCGGGGACGAGGCAGCGTGCGCAGTTGCGCGTCCGCGTCGCCGACATCGCCTGGACGGCCCTGTGCGTGCTGCTCGCGCTGTGGGCCGTGTGGAGTGCCGTCGATCTGGCGCGGGGCGCGACGGCGTGGGTGTACTGCGCCGTGGCCTGGGTGTTGCTCGCGGCGGCGCTGACCCTGCGTGTGGCGGCGGTCCGGCGCGGGACCTCGCTGTAGCGGCGAGGTCCCGGGCGTCACGGGGTGGAGGGCAGCGCGGCGCCCACGGCCCGGTGGACGGCGCGGGCCAGCCGGGCGCCCCACTCGGAGCGGGGGCCCGCGAAGGCGTGGACCTCGCCGCCGTCGCCCGGGGTTCTGGCGGCGACGCACACCGCGTCGGTCGGGGTGCCGGAGCAGTCGAGACCGTCGTCGAGCAGTGCCTGGACCTTGGCCTCCGTCGCCGTCATCACCGCATTGACGAGGGCGGCGTCACTTAGCGCGACGGGCAGCGCGACGACAATGTTGATCGTTCCGGGTGGTGCGGCCCCGGTGGCGCCCTGCTCGGGCACGGCCGCCCAGCCGCGCACCGAGATGCCGGCCGTCGCCACGGCCTCGACCCCGCCGTCCCGCGCGCGGCCGGGTGCGGTCACGTCGGCCGCCGTCATCAGGCCCACCCCCGGGCCGCCGGCCCCGGCGGCCCGGGCCAGGTCGGCGAGGTGGCGTGCGGGGTCGGTGCGCCGGTAGCCGTGGGCGACCTGGGCGTTGAGCACCCAGGCGCGATCCGCGATCCCGCCGCCCAGTACGGCGCTGCTGGCCATCCGCCAGCCCGGTCCCGGGCGCCACAGCAGGGCGTGCAGGCGTTCGCCGTCCTCCAGCCGGGTCAGGTGTTCCAGGTCCAGCAGGCAGGCGCCCCCGGCTCGGGGCGGAGGCAGGAGGGCGGGCACGTTTCGGGGGCTCCCAGCGGCGTTCGGCGGAGGTCGGAGGCGGACCGGACGATGGTACTCACCGCCCGTGTCGCGGCGGCCGGCCGCCCGGTCGGCCGCGGGGCGCATTGCGGACCCGGGTCCGGGCACCTTCACTGAACACAACTTCGCCACGAGGCGACGGATCGGAGGCCGCGATGCTGTCCCACACCCTGGAGCATGGGGTCCTGGTCATCACGGTGGACCAGGACCCGGGAGTCGACGGGCGGGCCACCCTGACCACGCAGATCACCAACCTGGTCGACGCCCATCGGCCGGCCCCCGTCGTCATCGTCCTGACCGAGCGGGCCGACGGCCATGCCGCGGTCAGTGCGGTGCTCCGGGCGCATCAGTGGTGCGGGCGGCTCGACGTCCTGATGTCCGTCGTGACCCACAGCGCGCCGGCCCGGCGGCTGCTGGAGAACAACGCCGACTCCTCGGGTCCGCGCCTGGTGGTGCACGCCCGCGTCGACACCGCGATCAGCACCGCGTTCACCGCGGCGGTCTAACGCCCCCGCGGGAGTTCCGCGGCGGCCGGGCTCCCCGCGCCCGGCCGCCGTCGAGCCACCGCTGCTACTGCTGTCCGAGCCAGAGGTCGGGGCCGAAGACCTCGTAGTGGACGGCCTCGGCGGGCACCCCTCGGCTCAGCAGGTCGCCGCGGACCGCGCGCATGAAGGGCACCGGTCCGCACAGGTAGGCCGTGAGGCCCTCGGGCAGGTCGAGGCCGGTGAGGTCGGCGCGGCCGGTGGACGCCTCCGGCGCCCCGTCACCGGGCTCCTCGTACCACAGGTGGAGCCGGGCGTCGGGCAGCGCCCGTATCAGGTCGAGCTGCTCCTGCCGGTGGGCGTGGTCGTCGGGGGTGCGGTCGGCGTGGACGACGGTCACCGGGCGGGTCGAGCCGCCGGCGGCCAGGTGGTCGAGCATCGCCAGCACGGGGGTGACGCCGATGCCGGCGGAGGCCAGCAGCAGCGGGCCGTCGTGCTCCGCCAGGGCCAGGTCGCCGAACGGGGCGGACGTGGTCAGCACGTCGCCCTTGCGGGCGTTCGCGTGCAGCCAGGAGGAGACCTCGCCGTCGGGCCGCCCGTCGCCCCGGACGCGCTTGACGGTGATGCGCAGGTCGGGCCGGCCGGGCGCGGCGGACAGGCTGTACTGGCGGATCTGGCGGGCGCCGTCGGGCAGTTCGACCTGGACGCTGACGTACTGGCCCGGACGGAAGGTGGCCGGGGCGCTGTCGTCGGCGGGGCGCAGGACGAGGGAGACGGCGTCGGCGCTCTCCTCGATCCGGTCGACGATCTCCATGGACCGCCAGACGTCGCCGGCCTCGACACCCGTCTGCGCGTAGAGCCGGGCCTCGAGGGCGATGAGCGCGTTGGCCATCAGCCAGTAGACCTCGTCCCAGGCGCGGGCGACCTCGGGGGTGACGGCGTCGCCGAGCACGTCGACGATGGCGGCCATGATGTTCTCGTGGACGATCTTGTACTGGTCGGGGGTGATGCCGAGCGAGGCGTGCTTGTGCGAGATGCGCGAGAGCATCACGTCGGCGCGCTGGTCCGGGTTCTCCAGCAGCATGCCGGCGAACGCGGCGATGGAGCCCGCCAGGGCCCGCTGCTGCTCTCCGTTGGCCTGGTTCCCGCGGTTGAACAGGTCCCGCAGCAGCTCGGGGTGGGCGTCGAACAGCTTGCGGTAGAAGACGTCGGCGATGTCACCGATGGCCGCCCCGACGGCGGGAAGAGTGGCTCGGACCACGGGAACGGACTGTTCGGAGAGCACAGCGACTCCTTAATTGGTAGATGAGATTCGTGTTTTGGGTCACAGCTCGGCGCCCCTTCGGGAGCGCCGCCCGTCACCCCGGAGGACGCTCCGTCAGGCCGATCAGGACCGGTCCGGCCGGCGAGGCCACCAGGTCGGTCACGGTCAGCGGGTCGAGCGCCGCGTAGAACGCCTCCTGGGCCTCGCGCAGCGCGCCGCGCAGTCGGCAGGCCCCGCGCAGCGGGCACGGGTTGTCGCCCTCGCAGTCGACCACCTCGGCCTCCCCCTCGAGTTCGCGGACCAGCCAACCCACCGAGGCGCGCCGCCCCAGACCGGTCAGCGTCAGCCCCCCGCCGCGACCCCGCCGCGCCTCCACCACCCCCAGGTGTTGCAGGCGGGTGATGGCCTTCGCGGCATGCGTGTACGGCACACCGACGACCTCGGCCACCTCTCGGGTGGCCATCGGTTCGTCACCGTCCCGCACCACGGCCAGGCGCATGACGGCACGCAGCGCCAGGTCGGTGAACTTCGTCAGCCGCATGCCGGAAAACTATCAAATGCGCATGCTAGATTCGCCTTTACCCGGGGTACGGGCCCTGTGCAGTGCGTCACTGGACCGGCCGCCCCGGAAGCGGACCGCCCAACAGGGCGGCGCACCGGCACGGTTGGGACAGGGATCGGCGGCATCTGATGGCAGTGCAAGACAGCGGCTCCTCCGACACGGCGGCGGACGCACCCCTCCCCCGGTTGCTGTGCGACACGGCGGAGCTCGTGTCCCTGGGCGGCGACGCGCCGGGCGGCGCCCTGTGGAAGCTGGCGGAACCGGGACGGCAGCTCGACGCCAACGTCGTCCGCCTCCCCGCCGGGGGACGGGTGGACACCCACACCGAGCCCGACCTCGACGTCCTGCTGCTCGTCCTCGACGGTGCGGCCCGCCTGGACTCCGCCGACGGCGGGCATCCCCTGCGCGCGGGCGTCCTGACCTGGCTGCCGCACGGTTCGACCCGGGCCGTGCTCGCCGGGCCGGACGGGGTGACGTACCTGACCGTGCACCGCCGGCGTCCCGGCATGCGCATCCAGCCCCCGGAGGCCGCCGACCGGCTGAGGCGGTCGCTCGACGGCGGCTGACCGGGGGCGGGCGGCGGTCACCGCGTCTCGGCGCGCAGCTCCGTGAGGGACCCGGCCGTCAGGGGGCGGGGCTCCGCACCGGGGTCGACGAGGACCACGGTGCAGGTGGCGGCGTGGGTGAGGGCGCTGGTGAAGCTGCCGTCGGCGAACTGGGTCAGCGGGCCGCGCGGGGAGCGGCCGACCGCGACCGTGCGGGCCCCCGCTTCGGCGGCATGCCGGGCCAGGGCGCGGCCCGCGGCGGCATGGTCTCCGACGCCGGTGAGGATCTGGCCCGTGGCGGCGACACCGAGGCCGCCGAGCCGGTCGAGGTGCGCGGTGACGGCGGCCCTCGCCTCCGCGTCGGTCTCGGTGTCGGCGGCCTGTTCCTCGACGACGGCGGTCTGCCGTACGTGGACGACCTCGAGCGGGCTTCCGGTGTCGCGGGCGAGCCGTGCCGCGGCGTCCACGACGGCGGCCGCCCCGCGGTGCGCGCCCACGGCCACGATGACGGGCGGCGTGCCGGTCGCGGCCGGGGAGCCGACGGGGGTGAGCGTCGGGGTCACGGGTTCTCCCTCGCCGCTGTCCGTCTCGGCCCGGCGGAGCAGTCGGTGACCACTGGCCAGGACGGGGACCGCCAGGAGGAAGGTGGCGGCGCCGAGGTAGAAGGGGACGCTCAGATCGGTGGCGTCGGCGAGCTTTCCGGCGACGTAGGGCGCCAGGCCGCCGCCGATGAAGCGCAGGAAGCCGTACGCGGAGGAGGCCACGGGACGCTCGACCGGGGAGACGAGCATGACGGCCTGGGTGGTGAGGGTGTTGTTGATGCCGATGAAGGCGCCGCTGACGACGACCGCGACGATCACGGTGGTGGGGTCGGTGACGCCGGCGGCTATGACGGCCATGACGACGGCGAGGCCGAGCAGGTTGGCGTAGAGGACGGGCGCGGTGCCGTAGCGGGCCTGGAGGCGCGGGGCGAAGAAGACGCTGAAGGCGGCCACCAGCAGGCCCCAGCCGGTGAAGACCAGGCCGAGCTCGTGGGCCTCCAGCTCCATCGGGTACGGGGCGTAGCCGAGCATGGTGAAGAAGCCCCAGTTGTACAGCAGGGCCATGATGCCCATGGTCAGCAGGCCGCGGTGGCGCAGCGCCTTCAGCGGGGCCAGGGGCGAGGTGACGCGCTTCGGCTTGGGCAGGTCGGGGACGAAGGCGAGGGTGGCGATCAGGGCGACGGCCATCAGGGCGGCGACGCCGAAGAAGGGGCCGCGCCAGCTGATGCCGCCCAGTTCGCCGCCGAGCAGGGGGCCGACCGCGATGCCCAGGCCCAGGGCGGTCTCGTAGAGGATGATCGCGCCGCTGAAGCCGCCGCTGGCGGAGGCCACGATGACCGCGAGCGAGGTGGCGATGAACAGGGCGTTGCCCAGCCCCCAGCCGGCCCGGAAGCCGACGATGCCGTTGATGGAGCCGGTGGCTCCCGCCAGGGCGGCGAAGACGACGATGACGGCGAGGCCGGTGACCAGGGTGCGCTTGGCGCCGATGCGGCTGGAGACCCAGCCGACGAAGAGCATGGCGACGGCGGTGACGATCAGGTAGCTGCTGAACAGCAGGGAGACCTGGCTGGGGGTGGCGTCCAGACTTTCGGCCAGTGCCGGCAGGATCGGGTCGACCAGGCCGATGCCCATGAACGAGATGACACAGGCGAAGGCGACGGCCCAGACCGCCTTGGGCTGCCGGAAGGGACTGGCGGCCTTTCCACGGGGTGCACTCATGCGCGGTCTTCCTCCGAGATTTCCTGACGGTTGTCGATGACCCGGGCCAGGGCCAGGAGCGCCGTGGTGGTGGCCTGCCGCTCCGGTCCGGTCATGTCCTCCATGAGCTGCTGGAGGGCCGCGGCACGCTCGGCGCGCCGCCGGGTCAGAACGTCGAGTCCGGTGGACGTCACCGCCACGAGCACGCCTCGGCCGTCGCTCGCGTCGGCGGTGCGCCGGACCAGTCCCGCCCGTTCCAGGCGCGTGACGAGCTGGGTCATGTTCGGCTGGGAGACGCCCTCGGCCCGGGCCAGCTCGGTCAGGCGCCGGGGGCCCTCACGGCTGAGCCTGGCCAGCGTCGAGGAGGCGGCGGTGCTCAGGCCTCCGGTCCGGGCGCTCTGCCGCACGTACCGGATCATCTGCTCCACGGCGACGATCAGGTCGTCGGGGCCCTCGGGCGAGGTGTCCATAAGCGCATTATGCATTTAGATGCAACGTGAAACAAGATGGACCGGGCGGCCCTTCCCCTGTTGCGTCCCGCCGTCTCAGGGCACTACTCCTGCAGAGAGCGAGGGAGGTACCGGCATGGACGACTGGCGCGGGTTCGCCGAGCAGATGGCCTCGTTGGCCCGTGATCTGCTGGCCCAGGAATCGCTGAACGACACCCTCGGGAGGATCACCGCTTCGGCGACGGAACTGGTGGCGGACTGCGACGCCGCCGGCATCCTCATCCTCCGCGGCAACCACGTGCAGTCGCTGGCCCCCACCGAGCAGGTGGTCGTCGACAGCGACGAACTGCAGGGCCGGGTCGGGGAGGGTCCGTGCTTCGACGCCGCCCGCAGCTCCACGGGGGAGCGGCAGTTCCGGATCGCCGACTTCACGGACGAGGCCCGGCGCTGGCCCAAGTACGTCCCCGAGGCACGCAAGCTGAACCTCGGCAGCATGATGGGCTTCCTGCTGTTCACCGAGGACGAGGACCTCGGCGCACTGAACATGTACTCCTACAGGCCCGGTGCGTTCACCGCCGCCGACGAGACGGCCGGCTGGCTGCTGGCCTCCCACGCGGCGGTCGCCTTCTCCAGTGCCCGTACGCACGCCCAGCTGCAGGAGGCCATCGGCACCCGGCACACCATCGGCGAGGCCATGGGCATCCTCATGGGCCGGCACCGCCTCGACGAGGACCAGGCCTTCGCCGCGCTGCGCCGGTACTCGCAGGACCACAACGTCAAACTGCGGGACGTGGCGGCGCGGGTCTGCGAACGGGGCGGCCTGCCCTGATGAGCGGGCGGCCAGCCCTGATGAGCGGGCGGCCAGCCCTGAACGAACGGGCGGGAAGATGCCGGAGTCTCGCCCGCGGGGCGTTTGCTTCCCGCCACTCGGGTAACTCCGGCATTCCGGACGCCGACCCCCGGGAGTCGCCATGTGGAAGCGCAAGGGCAGAAAGGGCCGTCGGACCGCCAAGCCGGTCCCCATGGAGCTGTGCGACCTGTGCGCCAGGGTCTTCCCCGAGGACGAGGCCGTGAGCGGCTACGTGCCGGACTCCTCGGCGGTGCACGCCACCAACGAGTGGTTCGACGGGCTCCGGCTCATCACCGCGTGCTCGGACGAGCACTTCGACGAGGTCAAGGCGGGATACACCGACCGCCCCTTCGTGGACGAGGAGCTGTGGGCGGCGAAGCTGACCCGGGCCCTGACCACCGGCCCGCCGGCCCTCTCCATGGACCAGCTCGGCTGCCGCACGGGACTCCAGGAGCCCCAGATACGCGCGGCCATCGCCTGGCACAACGAGCGCATGCGGGAAGCCCAGCAGCGCACCGATCCCTGAGGCCGGGACCTCGGCCGGACTCCGTCCGGGTGCACCGACGTTTGCCCGGGCACCGGCCGGGTCACTCAGTTCCCCGTCGCGAGCCGTCGAAAGGACGCCCGAGGAACACCGAGGAGCCCCCGTGAACCGGTTGTGGCGGCCGTTCCACCGTGCGTGGGACTGGTTGGCCGCGTCCGCGCTGGTCCGGCGCGGCCGGGACCTGGAACTGATGCACCGGGCCATGGGCTTCGCCACGCTCGCCCTGGTCACGCTGGCTCCGCTGCTGATCGTGGTGGCGGCGGCCGATCCGCTGGGGCGCGGGGGCTTCGCCTCCTGGCTGGCCGACGGGATGGGGCTGTCCGGACGGTCGGCCCGCGTACTGACCGACATCATCAGCCCACCGACCAAGATCGTCGGCACGACGAGCGTGTGGGGCGGAATCCTGCTCGGAGTGTTCGGCGTGTCCTTCGCGGCGAGTGTCCAGAACGGTTACGAGCGCATCTGGGAGCTGCCCTCGGGCCCGTGGCACCGCATCTGGCGCCAGATGACCTGGGTGATCCTGCTGACCGCCTACCTGTACCAGGAGGTGCAGACACGGACCGCGCTGCACGGCTCGGCGCGGATCGCGCTGTCGACCGCCAGCGGCATGCTGTTCTTCTGGTGGGGCCAGCACTTCCTGCTGGGCGGCCAGGTCCGCTGGCGCGACCTGCTGCCGGGCGCCCTCGCCACGATGGTGGGGCTGGTCGGGCTGCGCGGCTTCTCGTACCTCTTCTTCACTCCGCTCATCCTCGACAACGCGTTCAGCTACGGCGCGGTCGGCATCGTGCTGGTGGTGGAGTCCTGGCTGATCGGGGTCGGGTTCGTCGTCTTCGGCGGCGCGATGGTCGGGCACTGGTTCTGCGAGCACCACTGGTGGGCGCGGAACATCGACCGCAGACCGGACTGACCCGGCCCGGGCCCACCGCCACGAGGGCGGCCGACCGGGCGCGCTCGCGTGCGGTCGGCCGCCCCGGTCAGCAGCCGGCGCGCCCCCTCAGGGCGCCCGCGAGTGCCGCGGCGGCCGCGCCGGTCACGGCGGTGGCCAGGGCCAGCGGCCCGCGGTGCCGGGAGATCCAGAACTGGATGCTGCGCGGATGGGACTCGTCGTCGAAGATGCCGTGGGCACCGTAGTCGTCCGGGGCGGTGTCGTCCGGCGGCTTCCACAGGTTGACCGGCCGTGACGGGTCGACGGGCCGGTCGGTCTGCTGCCCGTCGTAGCCGGTGCGGGCCAGGTAGCGGTCCAGCAGCCCGGGGGCGAGCTTCTGGCCGAGGAGGGTGGCGACGGTGGAGCCGCCGACCCAGTACATGCGCCGCTGGGGGTGGTCGGCGGCGTACAGCACGGCCTCGGCGGCCACCTCGGGCTGGTAGACGGGGGCCACCGGGCGCGGGTGCCGGGGCAGGCGGGTGAGGACCCAGCTGAACTGGGGCGTGTTGAGCCCGGGCATCTGGACCATGGTCACCCGCACCCCGCTGCGGTCGTGCAGCAGTTCGCAGCGCAGCGACTCGGTGAACCCCTGGATGGCGTGCTTGGCCCCGCAGTAGACGGCCTGGAGCGGGACGCTGCGTTCGGCCAGGGCGGACCCGACCTGGACGATGGTGCCGCGATCGCGCGGTGTCATGCGCCGGAGGGCGGCCTGGGTGCCGTGCACGAAGCCGAAGTACGTCACCTCGGTGGCCCGTTTCAGCTCCTCGGGCCGGAGCTCCGCCACGGGCGCGAAGACGGTCGAGAACGCGGCGTTCACCCATACGTCGATGGGGCCCAGCTCTTCCTCGATCCGGCCGGCCGCCGCGTCCACGGCCTCCGCGTCGGCGACATCCACCACCAGGGGCAGTGCCTGCCCGCCGGCCTCGCGGATCTCCTCGGCCGCCCGCTCCAGCGCGTACTCGCCCCGCGCGAGCAGGGCCACCGCGGCCCCCTGGGCGCCGAAGGCCCGGGCTGTGGCCCGGCCCACGCCACCGGTGGCACCGGTGACGACGACGACCCGGCCCCGGCGGTGCGCGCCGCTCACTTCCTGCCCCGGCCGGGGAGGTGCTCGGCGTACTCGGTGAGCTTCTGGCGTACGCCCTTGGTGGCGATCCCGGTGGCCTGCGGGTCGTGCAGCGCGGCCTTGATGGCCTTCTTGCCCTGCTCCTTCATGATGTGCGGCGGGATCGGCGCGATCTCCGCGTCCACCTTGAACTCCAGCACCACGGGGCGGCCGGCGGCGAGCGCCTCGTCCCAGGCGGCGCCGACCTTCTTCGGGTCGTCGCAGACGATGCCCTTGAGGCCGAGCAGTTCGGCGTAGGCGGCGTAGGGCACGTCGGGGATGTCCTGGGAGCCCGGGTACTTCGGGTCGCCGGCCATGGCGCGCTGTTCCCAGGTGACCTGGTTGAGGTCCTGGTTGTTGAAGACGCAGAAGACGAACGGCGCGGGGCCGGACAGGCGGTCCAGGTACCGCTTGACGGTGATCATCTCGTTCATGCCGTTCATCTGGAACGCGCCGTCGCCCACGAAGGCGATCACCGGACGGTCCGGATAGGCGAACCGCGCGGCGATGGCGTACGGCGTCCCGGGGCCCATGGTGGCGAGCGTGCCGGACAGGGAGGCTCGCATGCCGTCGCGGAGCTTGAGGTGGCGGGCCCACCAGTTCGTGCCGGAACCGGAGTCGGCCGACAGGATCGCCCCGTCCGGCAGCCTGGACGAGAGTTCGGCGGCGACCGACTGGGGGTTGATGGTCTTGCCGAAGTGCTCACCGGCCCAGCGGTCGCACAGGTCGTTCCACTCCCGCACGTCCTTCTCGATCTTCTCCCGCCAGCCACGGTCCTTCTTGCGTTCGAGCAGCGGGATCAGCGCCTTCAGCGTCTCCTTGGAGTCGCCGACGAGGTGGGCGTCCATCGGGTAGCGGATGCCGATCATGCGGCCGTCGATGTCGATCTCGACGCCCTTGGCCTGGCCCTCCTCCGGCAGCCACTCCGAGTACGGGAAGCTGCTGCCGATCATGAGCAGGGTGTCGCAGCCCTGGATCATGTTGTCGCTGGCCTTGCTGCCGAGCAGCCCGATCGGACCGGTCACGAACGGCACGTCGTCGGGCAGCACCTCACGGCCGAGCAGAGCCTTGGCGACGCCGGCGCCGAGCAGTTCGGCGACCTCCACGACCTCGCTCTCCGCCTTGGCCGCGCCCTGGCCGACGAGGATGGCGACCTTCTCGCCCGCGTTGAGGACGTCGGCCGCCCTGCGCAGCTCGTCGGGGTCGGGCAGGACGCGGGGCCGGCTCCAGCCGACGCTGGAGAAGACCGAGCCGTGCTCCCTCGGCGGGGACGGCATCGCCTCCTCCTCCTGGATGTCGTTCGGGATGATGATCGTGGCGACGCCCCGGGTGGTCAGCGCGGTCTTGAAGGCCCGGTCGATGACGTGCCGGGCCTGCCCCGGGTGCACGATCATCTGGCAGAACTCGGACACGTCCGCGAACAGTTGGTCGAGGGCGATCTCCTGCTGGTAGTGGGTGCCGAGCGAGAGCCGCTTCTGCTGGCCCACCACCGCGACCACGGGCTGGTGGTCGAGCTTCGCGTCGTACAGGCCGTTCAGCAGGTGCACCGCACCGGGCCCGGACGTGGCGACGCAGCAGCCCACCTCGCCGGTGAACTTGGCGTGCGCGCAGGCCATGAACGCGGCCATCTCCTCGTGCCGGGCCTGGATGAACTCCGGGTCCCCGTCCGCCCGGTCGAAGGCGCCGAGCAGTCCGTTGATGCCGTCACCCGGATAGCCGTACACCCGCTTGACGCCCCACTCGGTCAGGCGCTGGAGGACGAAGTCGGCGACTTGGGTCATGGGGCTCTCCCGGACGTGTGGGGACAACGGTCGGGTTGTGGGGTTACCCTCCCGGCCGCCCCTAAACGGTCCGGTCCGTCCCCCTACGGCCGCTTCCCCGCCCCACCCGTCGGCTACGCGTGCGGCGGCGCCGTGCTCGCCCGGGTCACCAGCCGGGTCGGCACCAGGGTCGTGCCCCGCTCCGGGCCGGTCTCGCGCATCTTGCGCAGCACCGCCGCCACGCACAGCCGCCCGACCTCGGCGAAGTCCTGGTGCACGGTGGTCAGCGGCGGCAGGAAGGAGCCGGCCTCGGGGATGTCGTCGAAGCCGATGACGCTGACGTCCTCGGGCACGCGCCGGCCGCGTGCGTGCAGGGCGCGCAGCAGACCGAGGGCCATCTGGTCGTTGGCCGCGAAGACGGCGGTGCACTCCTCGCGGGCGGCGAGTTCGAGACCGGCCCGGTAGCCGGACTCGGCCGACCAGTCGCCCCGGACGAGGGGCGGCGGGGTGCGGCCGGCCTCGGTGAGCGTGCGCCGCCAGGCGTCGGTGCGGCGCTGGGCGGCGAAGGAGCCCTCGGGGCCCGCGAGGTGCCACACCGTGTCGTGGCCGAGGTCCAGCAGATGACGCACGGCGGCCCGGGAGCCGCCGGCCTGGTCGGTGTCGACGACCGTGTAGTGGTCGCCGGCGTCGGAGTCGACCACGACGACCTGGACGTGGGGCGGCAGGGTGAGGGAGGCCGCGTCCAGGAGGTGGACCTCCATGATCACGATGACCGCGTCGACGGCCAACTCCTCCAGCCGCGAGAACGCGCCGCGCACCTCGTCCTGGGTGGGGACGGCGACCGGCAGCAGCGTCACGGCGTACCCCTCGCTCGCCGCGGAGGTCGCGATGGCCTCCAGGGTGCGGACGTTGCCCGTGGTGGCCAGCGAGAAGGTGATGACGCCGATGGTGCGGAACTCACCGCGTTTGAGGGCCCGGGCCGCGCTGTTGGGCCGGTAGCCGAGTTCCTTCATGGCCGCCAGCACCTGCCGCCGGGTCTCCTCGGTCACCCCGGCGTAGCCGTTCGAGACGCGGGAGACGGTCTGCGAGGAGACGCCGGCCAGCCGGGCCACGTCCGCCATGGAAGCCGTGCGTTCCCGGCCGCGCCGGGCTCGCGCGGGCACGCTCGTCGGGACTTCCTCAGCCGTGCTCACTCGCCGTCAGCCGCCTCTCCGTCGCTGTCGGGCCCGCCGCGCAAGGACCCTTGACCGTCGTCCTCGGGGCAGTGTAGACATGCCGCCATCAAATGTTTACGTAAACATAGCAGCCCTCCCGCAGACCTCGACGGTCCCGTCCGGCGGGTGATGTTTACGCAAACATGAGGGGTCCCACCAGGCTCCGGAAGCTCCAGGACGTGACGAGCGAGGAACGACATGACGACGCTGCAACCGCCGGCCGCCGCCGAGCCGCGGCCTGCCCCGCCCCCGGTGCGGCGAGACCGCCGCTCCTGGACGGGGTGGGGCTTCCTCGGCCCCTTCGTGGCCGTGTTCGCCCTGGTGTTCCTCGCGCCGATCGTGTACTCGGTCTACCTCAGCCTCTTCCGGGACCAGCTCATCGGCGGGACCACCTTCGTCGGCCTGGACAACTACGCCGAGGCGCTGAAGGACGAGCGGTTCTGGGCCTCGCTGGGCCGGGTCTCGCTCTTCCTCGCCGTACAGGTGCCGATCATGCTCGGCATCGCGCTCCTGGTGGCCCTGGCGCTCGACAGCGGACGCCTGTACGGGCGGGACTTCTTCCGCATCTCCATCTTCCTGCCGTACGCCGTCCCCGCCGTGGTGGCCACCCTGATGTGGGGCTTCATGTACGGCACCCGCTTCGGCCTGGTCGGTGACATCAACGACGCGCTGGGCGTCTCGCTGCCCGACCCGCTCTCCCCCGACCTGGTGCTGGCCTCCATCGGCAACATCGTCACCTGGGAGTTCGTCGGCTACAACATGCTGATCTTCTACTCGGCGCTGCGGGTCGTCCCGCACTCGCTGTACGAGGCGGCCCAGATCGACGGCGCCGGCCAGATCCGGGTGATCACCGCGATCAAACTCCCCGCCATCCGCGGGGCCCTGGTGATCGCCACGATCTTCTCGATCATCGGCAGCTTCCAGCTCTTCAACGAGCCCAGCATCCTGCAGCCCCTGGCGCGCAACGCCATCACCACCGACTACACCCCGAACTACTACACGTACGCGCTGTCCTTCAACGGGCAGCAGCACAACTACTCCGCGACCGTCGCCATCGTCATGGGGCTGATCACCATGGTCATCGCCTACGTCGTGCAGCTGCGCGGCATGCGCAAGGGAGTGTGAGGCAGCGATGACCGGTCCCCTCGCCACCGTCCCCGACCGTCGCCCGGCCGAGCCGTCCGGCGCGTCGGGCCCCGCGCCCCGACTGCGCGCGTCCCGGCGCCGCCACTCCGCCGACAGGCCCCGGCGCAGCGTGCTGCTGACCGTGCTCACCTCACTCGTGCTGCTGTACAGCCTGGTGCCGCTGCTCTGGCTGGCCATCAGCTCCACCAAGACGCAGGAGGGGCTGTCCCGTTCCGCCGGTCTCTGGTTCGACGGCGACTTCGCGCTGTGGGACAACATCGCCGAGACGTTCACCTACGACGACGGCGTCTTCACCCGCTGGCTGCTCAACACCCTGCTGTACGTGGGGCTCGGCGCGGGCGGTGCCACCCTCCTCGCGGTGCTCGGCGGCTACGCGCTCGCCAAGTTCGACTTCCCCGGCCGGCGGGCCGTCTTCGCCGTCGTCATCGGCGCGGTGGCCGTCCCCGGTACGGCGCTGGCGGTGCCGACCTTCCTGATGTTCAGCAAGATGGGGCTCACCAACACACCCTGGGCGGTGATCATCCCGTCCCTGATCTCGCCGTTCGGCCTCTACCTGATGTGGGTGTTCGCCACCGAGGCCATCCCGACCGAGCTGATGGAGGCGGCCCGTATCGACGGGGCGGGCGAGGTGCGCACCTTCTTCCGGGTCGCCCTGCCGCTGCTGGCGCCCGGCATCGTCACCGTCCTGCTGTTCACCATGGTCGCCACCTGGAACAACTACTTCCTGCCACTGGTCATGCTCAAGGACCCCGACTGGTATCCGCTGACCCTGGGCCTCAACAGCTGGAACCAGCAGGCGGCGACCGCCGGCGGCGAGGCCGTCTTCAACCTCGTCGTCACCGGGTCGCTGATCACCATCCTGCCGCTCGTCGCCGCGTTCCTGCTGCTCCAGAAGTACTGGCAGTCCGGTCTCGCCGCCGGAAGCGTCAAGGAGTAGCCCCTCCCCCGCTCCCGTCCCCGTCCCCGTCCCCGTCCCTCACCGACAACCCCTCCCACCCTCAACCGGTGCCGGTTCCGGCCACGAAGAAGTGGAAGCACGCCCATGCCCACACACCTGACCAAGCACTCGCGCCGCCTGCTGCGCGGCACGGCCCTCCTCTGCGCGCTCGCCCTGGGCGCGACCGCCTGCGGCGGCTCCGACGACGGCGGATCGAGCGACAAGGCCGTCTCCGAGGCGGACATACAGGCGGCCCTCAAGGAGGGCGGCACCATCACGGTCTGGGCGTGGGAGCCCACCCTCAAGCAGGTGGCCGCCGACTTCGAGAAGGCCCATCCGGGCGTCAAGGTCGACCTCGTCAACGCCGGTACCAACAAGGACGAGTACACGGCGCTGCAGAACGCCATCTCGGCGAAGAAGGGCGTCCCGGACGTCGCCCAGATCGAGTACTACGCGATGGGCCAGTACGCCCTGACCAAGCAGCTCACCGACCTCGAGGCCTTCGGCGCCGACAAGCTCTCCGCCAAGTTCTCCCCCGGTCCGTGGAACGGGGTGAAGGCCGGTTCGGACGGCATCTACGCGCTGCCGATGGACTCGGGCCCGATGGCGCTGTTCTACAACAAGAAGGTCTTCGACAAGTACGACATCAAGGTGCCCACCACCTGGGCCGAGTACCTGGACGCCGCCCGCGACCTGCACAAGGCCGACCCGAAGGCGTACATCACCGCCGACAACGGCGACGCCGGGTTCGCCACCAGCATGCTCTGGCAGGCCGGTTCGCGTCCCTACACGGTCGACGGAACCAAGGTGAAGATCGACTTCTCCGACCAGGGTGCCAAGACCTTCACCGGCACCTGGCAGAAGCTCATCGACGAGAAGCTGCTCGCATCGGTCCCCGCCTGGACCGACGAGTGGTACAAGGGCCTGGCCGACGGCAGCATCGCCACGCTGGCGACCGGCGCCTGGATGCCCGCCAACCTCGAGTCCGGCGCCAAGGCGGCGTCCGGCGACTGGCGTGTCGCCCCGCTGCCCCAGTGGACCGCCGGCGGCAAGGTCAGCGCCGAGAACGGCGGCAGCGCGCTCGCGCTGCCCGAGCTGGGTGAGAACGAGGCGCTGGCGTACGCCTTCGTCGAGTACGCGAACGCCGGGGACGGCGTGCAGACCCGTCTGAAGAACGGCGCGTTCCCGGCGACCACGGCGGATCTGCAGTCCACGAAGTTCCAGGACACCGCGTTCCCGTATTTCGGCGGCCAGAAGGCCAACAAGATCTTCGCCGAGTCGGCCGCGAACGTCCCGGACGACTGGTCGTACCTGCCCTACCAGGTGTACGCGAACTCGGTCTTCAACGACACCGTCGGCAAGGCCTACGTCTCCGGCACCACGCTCGCCGAGGGCCTGGAGGCCTGGCAGGAGGCCTCGGTCAAGTACGGCGAGGAGCAGGGCTTCACCGTCGAGAAGTAGCGCACGCCCCCACCCCGGAAGGACCCCCATGATCTCCACCCTCCACTCCCGCACGCACCGCGGGGCGGACGGTGCCCCCGCCCCCCGTCTCGCCTACGGCGCCGACTACAACCCCGAGCAGTGGCCCCGGGAGGTGTGGGAGGAGGACGTACGGCTGATGCGCGAGGCCGGCGTGAACATCGTGTCGCTCGGCATCTTCTCCTGGGCCCGCATCCAGCCGGGCCCGGACACCTGGGACTTCGCCTGGCTCGACGAGGTGATGGACCTGCTGCACGAGCACGGGGTCGGCGTCGACCTGGCGACCGCCACCGCGTCCCCGCCGCCCTGGCTGACCACGGCCCACCCCGAGATCCTCCCGGTCACCGAGCGGGGCGAGACGCTGTGGCCGGGGGCGCGTCAGCACTGGCGCCCGACCTCGCCCGTCTTCCGCGAGCACGCCCTGCGCCTGGTGCGGAAGCTGGCGACCCGCTACGCCGAGCACCCGGCCCTGGTCGCCTGGCACGTCAACAACGAGCTGGGCTGCCACAACGTCTACGACTACTCCGACGACGCCGCCCGTGCCTTCCGTGCCTGGCTGCGCGCCCGGTACGGCACCACGGAGGCCCTCAACCACGCCTGGGGCACGGCGTTCTGGTCGCAGCGGTACGGCGACTGGGAGGAGATCCTGCCGCCCCGGCTGGCGGCCTCGCACCCGAACCCGACCCAGCAGCTGGACTTCAAGCGGTTCTCCTCGGACGCGCTCAAGGACCACCTGCGCGCGGAGCGCGACCTGCTGCGCGAGCTGACCCCCGACGTCCCCGTCACCACCAACTTCATGGTGATGCCCGGCACCAAGGGCATGAACTACGCGGACTGGGCCGGCGAGGTGGACTTCGTCGCCAACGACCACTACGTGGTGCCGCACCCGCAGGCCCGCGACGAGCTGTCGTTCTCGGCGAACCTCACCAGTGGCATCGCGGGCGGCAAGCCCTGGTTCCTGATGGAGCACTCCACGAGCGCGGTGAACTGGCAGCCCGTCAACCTGGCCAAGCTGCCCGGCGACATGGCCCGGGACTCGCTGACGCACGTGGCGCACGGCGCCGACGCGGTCTGCTTCTTCCAGTGGCGCCAGTCGGCGGCCGGCGCCGAGAAGTACCACTCGGCGATGGTCCCGCACGCCGGCGCGGACAGCGACCTGTTCCGTTCGGTCACGGCGCTCGGCGACACGCTGAAGACTCTCGCGCCGGTCGCCGGGAGCGAGCGGGAGCCCGCCGAGGTCGGCATCCTCTTCGACTGGGAGTCGCGGTGGGCGGCCGAGCAGGACTCGCACCCCACCTCGCTGCTCGACTACCACCAGGAGGCGCTCGACTGGTACTCGGCGCTGCTCTCCCTGGGCATCCGCGCCGACGTCGTCACCACCGGCGCCGATCTGAGCCGTCACCGGGTGCTGATCGCGCCCGTGCTGCACCTGGTCCCGGCCGAGCTGGCCAAGGAGCTGACGCGCTGGGCGGAGCAGGGCGGGCACCTGGTCACCACGTACTTCTCCGGTGTCGTCGACGAGAACGACCACGTGTGGCTCGGCGGCTACCCGGGCGCGCTGCGGGACCTGCTCGGCATCCGCGTCGAGGAGTTCGGCCCGCTGCCCGCCGGGCAGAGCGTGGAGCTGGACGACGACGCCACCGGCGGGCTGTGGACCGACCACGTCACCGTCACCGCCCCCGAGACCGAGGTCCTCGTCCGCTACCGCACCGGTGCGCACGCGGGCCGTCCCGCGGTCACCCGGCGCGGCGCGGGCAGCGGTTCGGCCGCCTACGTCTCCACCCGGCTCGGCGCCGACGGGCTCGCCGCGCTGCTGCCGAGGCTGCTGGAGCCGGCCGGAGTGACGAGCGAGCTGCCGGCCCCGGCCCGGGGGCGGGTCGAGGCCACCGTGCGCCGGGGCCCCGGCGGACGCTTCCTGTTCCTGGTCAACCGCACCGACGAGACCGTGACCGTCCCCGGGCTCGCCGGGGAGGTCCTGGTGGGCACCACCGGCGAGGACGGGGCCGTGGTCCTGGCCGGCCGGGCGGTCGCCGTCCTGCGCACGCCCACCGACTGATCCCCCACCCCCGACTCCCCGGAGCGGCACGCACCCGCTCCGAGGCCGTCCCCTCCTGTCCCGGGCCGGGTGGAGGGGGCCACCGCAGCGACCACACCTTTCCGTTGGGAGCACACGATGGCACGCCGTACCCGCAGCAGACGCCTCCTCGGAGCCGCTGTTCTGACCTCCCTGGCCACCGGGGCCGCCCTGCTCGGCGTTCCCGCCCAGGCCGCCCCGGACGCGGCCGCCGCCTCCGTCACGGTGCGGCCGGACCCGTCCTACCGGCAGGAGGCGTTCGAGGGCTGGGGCACCAGCCTGGTCTGGTTCGCCAACGCCACCGGCGACTACCCGCCCGAGATCCGCGAGAAGCTGGCCCGGCTGCTGTTCGGCGACGACGGGCTGGGCCTGAACATCGCCCGGTACAACATCGGCGGCGGCAACGCGCCGGACGTCGAGGACTACCTGCGCGCCGGTGGCGCCGTCGAGGGCTGGTGGAAGGCGCCCGCGGGCACCACGCGCGAGGACACCGACTGGTGGAGCGCCGACGACCCGGCCGACTGGAACGAGGACGCCGACGCCACCCAGCGCTGGTGGGTCCAGCGCATCAAGGACGACATCGACCACTGGGAGACCTTCAGCAACTCCCCGCCCTGGTTCATGACCGTCAGCGGCTACGTGTCCGGCGGCTTCGACTCCTCCGCCGACCAGCTGAAGCCCGAGTCGGTCGACGACTTCGCCGCCTATCTCGCGGGCGCGACCAGGCGGCTGGAGAAGGCCGAGGGCATCGAGGTCGACACCGTGGACCCGTTCAACGAGCCCAACACCCCGTACTGGGGCACTCGGCTCGGCGCGGACGGCGAGCCCGTCGGCGGCCGGCAGGAAGGGGCCCACATGGGTCCCGAGCTGCAGCGCGAGGTGCTCCGGGCCCTCGCCCCGGCGCTGCGGAAGGCGAAGGTCAAGGCGGACATCTCGGCGATGGACGAGACCAACCCGGGGACCTTCGCGAAGAACTGGAGCGCCTACTCCGAGGCCGACCGCGCCCTGGTCGGGCAGATGAACGTCCACACCTACGGAACGGGGCAGCGCACCACCGTGCGGGACCTCGCCAGGGCCGCGGACAAACCGCTGTGGATGAGCGAGGTGGGCGGCGACTGGGGCGACGGCCAGGACTTCGAGGACATGCGGCCGGGTCTCGGCCTCGCCCAGCAGATCGTCGACGACCTGCGTGAACTGGAGCCCCGTGCCTGGGTGTTCTGGCAGCCCGTCGAGGACTACGACAACATGAAGCCGGGCGGCGAGTCCGCGAAGGGCGGCAACTGGGGCAGCATCCAGCTCCCGTTCGACTGCACCGCCGGGGACACCCTGGAGACCTGCCCGATCCGGACCAACACCAAGTTCGACACCGCCCGCAACTTCACCCACTTCATCAAGCCCGGCGACCGGCTGATCAAGACGGACGACACCTCCAGCGCCGCCGCCGTCACCCGCGACGGCAAGGGCGCCTCCCTCGTCCACGTCAACCGCACCGCCGAGGCCCGCACGGTCACTATCGACCTGTCGAAGTTCCGTGACGTGAGCCGCCGGGCCACCGTCACCCCGGTCGTGACGAGCGCCGACGGCAAGCTGGAGCGGCAGGCCCCGATCCGGGTGAGCGACCGCACGGCCACCTTCACCGTGCCCGCCCGGTCCGTCACCTCCTTCTCGATCGAGGGGGTCTCGGGCGTCGCGAAGGACGCCGCCGAGCTGCGCAAGGGCCACACCTACACGCTGACCGGCGTACAGAGCGGCAAGGCGGTCACCGTGGCCGGGGACGGCACGAACCTGGTCCTCGGCACCGGCGCCGACGCGAGCGCCGAGCAGTGGCGGCTGAGCGCGGTGCGCCAGGACGGCGGCGCCCGCGACCGCTACGTCTTCACCCGGCCCGGGGACGGGACACGACTGGCCGTACGGGACGACGTCCCGGTGGCCGAGCCGGACACCGGCAGGCGCGACCGGGCCGCCGAGTGGATGGCGTCGAGCACCGGCGACGGCACCTGGACCCTGGTCAACGCGGCCACCGGACGGCTGCTCGAAGTCGGGGGCCAGGCGACCCACGCGGGCGCGGCCGTCACGACCTGGCCGCCCAACTCCGGCGCCAACCAGCGCTGGACGCTGACGGACGTGTCCGCCGGCTGACTCCCCCTCGACGGCGGCCCCGTCCGCGGCCACCCGCGGGCGCGGACGGGCCGCCGTCCATCGGTACGGACCCGAGGAGACCGTATGACCACCGACCCCCGTGAGCGGGAGGTCCGCCGCAGGATGGCGGCCCGGGAGCTCTACTCGGACGGCGCCCCGGGCCTGGAGGGCCTGGCGGAGGAGCGGCTGCGCGGCAAGGAGCTGGCCGACGCCTACAACCGGACCGGCGCGCGGGACGAGGAGGGGCGCCGGGCACTGTTGAAGGAGACGTTCGCCTCGGTGGGCACGGGGGTGTGGATCGAGCCGCCGCTGCACGTGGCCTACGGCAGCCGTACGCACCTGGGCGACGACGTGTACGCCAACTTCGGCCTCACCCTCGTCGACGACGTCGAGGTCTTCGTCGGGAACCGGGTGATGTTCGCCCCGCACGTCACGATCAGCACGACCGGCCATCCCGTCCACCCGGACCTGCGCGCGGACGGCACCCAGTTCTCCGCGCCGGTGCGCATCGAGGACGACGTGTGGATCGGGGCCGGCGCGCTGATCATGCCGGGGGTGACCGTCGGCCGGGGTTCGGTGGTCGGCGCGGGCAGCGTGGTGACGGCGCACGTGCCGCCGATGACGGTCGTCGCCGGTACCCCGGCCCGGGTGCTGCGCGAGATCACCGACGCCGACCGCGCGTGGTCCTACCGTCCGCCGCGCACCCTGCGCCACCGCACCGGGTGAGCCGAGGGGGACGGCAACTTCCCCCGTCGGCCGGGCACATGGCACGGTGACACGGCAGTACGATGATCGAAAACTGCGGCGGAGCGTCACCTCCCGGACCACGGAGCCTGCCATGACGACGGACCATTCCCAGCCTCCCCACATCGACACCGGCCGGGCCCACCCCGCGCGTGTCTACGACTGGCTGCTGGGCGGCAAGGACAACTACCCGGTCGACGAGGCGGTGGGCGAGACGCTGCCGCCCGAGGCGCGGGACGCGGCGCGGCAGAACCGCGCGTTCATGAACCGCGCGGTGGCGCACCTCGCCGCGCGGGGCGTCGACCAGTTCCTGGACATCGGCACGGGCATCCCGACCGAGCCCAACCTGCACCAGATCGTCCAGCGGACGGTGCCGACGGCCCGGGTCGTCTACGCCGACAACGACCCGATCGTGCTGCGTCACGCGGAGGCACTGCTGGTCAGCAGCCCCGAGGGGGCCACGGACTACATCCAGGCCGACGTCCGCGAGCCGGACGAGATCGTGCGGCACGCCCGCGGCATCCTGGACTTCGACCGGCCGATCGCGCTCTCGCTGATCGCCCTCATGCACTTCGTCCCGGACGACCAGGACGCCCACGGCATCGTCCGGGGGCTGGTGGAGACGCTTCCGTCCGGCAGCCACCTGGTCCTGTCGCACGCCGCGATCGACCTCTTCCCCGAGCTGGCGGAGCAGGTGATCGCCCAGTACGCCAAGGGCGGCATCCGGCTGGGCTTCCGCACCCGGGCGGAGGTCGCCCGCTTCTTCGACGGCCTCGACCTGGTGCCGCCCGGCCTGGTCACGGCCACCGAGTGGTCCGGCGACGGCGTCCGGCCGCCCGCGCCGGAGGAGTGCGGTATCTACGCGGGTGTGGCGCGCATCCCCTGACCGGTGCGGCTCTGATCCGCCGGCGGGCTCAGCGGCGGCGCCCGCGCGTCGCCCAGCCGCTGCCGATTCCGGCGACGTGCAGGGCCAGCAGGGCGAGGCCGAGGAGCATGACGTTGGTGGAGGTGAAGACGTCGTTGGTCGACACCTCCGCCGCGTTGATCAGCCAGGCGAGGAGGAACAGAACAGCCGCGACGATGGCGAGCACGGTGCACATCCCTTCGGATCGGCGGCACCGGGGCGGTGCCGTGCAGCACGTATGCCCCCGAAGGGCCGTGTGACACGGCCGGGAGGTGCCGCGCGCTTCGTACAGTGGAGGGAACGGACCGCGGCGGAGCCGCCCGGTCACTGCCGCGTCCTCGTCACGGAGCCCTCATGCACGACCCGTCCACCGCGCCGGACGACGGCTCCGGTGCCCTGTTCGGCCTCGACGCCCTGGTGTCCGGTCCGCCGGCCGCCGTACCCGCGGCCGGACCGTGCTTCCGGGACTCGGCCGCCGCCCGCAGGCTGCTGCCGGTGCGCGAGATCCACGCCGAGCCGGCGGCGGCCGCCTCCCCGCGCGGCCGGCAGATCCTCGCCCGGTTCCCCGGGGCCCGCGTGGTCGAGGTGGACTCCCACTGGGGCATCCCCGGTCTGCACGGCAACGAGGGCAACGTCGAGCGCTGGGTCCGGGTCAAGGGCGAGACGCTCGTCCTGGGCGAGCGCAAGACGCTGACCACGCGGCCCAACGGCCGCTCCGCGGACTGGATCGCGCCGGGCGCCTCCAACGGCTGCGCGCTGGCCTGCGCCTACTGCTACGTGCCGCGCCGCAAGGGCTACGCCAATCCGATCACGGTCTTCACCAACGTCGACCGGATCGTCGCCCACCTCGGCCGGCACATCGCCCGGCTGGGGCCCAAGCGCGAGCCGAACCAGTGCGACACCGAGGCCTGGGTCTACGACGTCGGCGAGAACGGCGACTGCTCGGTGGACGCCCTGATCTGCGACAACACCGCGGACCTGGTGCGTGCCTTCAGGCAGTGGCCGACGGCCAAGGCGTCCTTCGCGACCAAGTTCGTCAACCCGGATCTGCTGGCCCTCGACCCGCGCGGCCGGACCCGGGTCCGCTTCTCGCTGATGCCGCCGGACGACTCCCGGCTGCTGGACGTGCGCACCTCCCCGGTCGCGGAGCGGATCGCCGCGGCAGGCGACTTCCTGGACGCGGGCTACGAGGTGCACTTCAACCTCTCCCCCGTGGTGGTGCGGCCGGGCTGGGAGGAGGCGTGGGCGGAGTTGCTGCGGCACCTCGACGACGTCCTGCCGGACCGCGTCAAGCGGCAGGCCGCCGCCGAGGTGATCATGCTGACGCACAACCGGGAGCTGCACGAGGTCAATCTGGGCTGGCATCCGCGCGCCGAGGAGGTGCTGTGGCGGCCGGAGATCCAGGAGGCCAAGCGTTCCGAGAACGGCGCGCTCAACGTGCGCTACCGCGTGGACGTCAAGACCGAGGCGGTCGGCCGGCTCCGTGCTCTGGTCGCCGCTCACGCGCCCTGGCTGCGGATCCGTTACGCCTTCTGAGCGCGGTTCCCCCGGGTTTCCGGGGGCGACGCCCGGTGTTAGGTAAGGCGTACCTAAGATCAGAGCATGTTTAGTGTGCAACAATCACCGGAAGCAGACGCCGCCGGCGCTGCCAGTGAGGAGGGCTGGGTCGAGCTCGGCTCGCGCGAGCGACTGCGCGAACTGCTGGGCGAGCCCTGGCCCGTCGTCATCGACAAGGTCCACGACCGCCTCACGGACGACGACCGGGCCATCCTGACCCGCTCGCCCTTCTGCCTCCTGGCGACCTCCGACGCGGCCGGCAACTGCGACGTGTCGCCACGTGGCGACAGCCCCGGCTTCACCCACGTCCTCGACTCCCGGACCCTCGCCCTGCCCGACCGGCCCGGCAACCGGCGCGGGGACAGCTTCCACAACATCCTCGACAATCCGCACGCCGGCCTGCTCTACCTGATCCCCGGCGGCAAGGAGGTACTGCGGGTCAACGGCCGGGCCCGCATCCTCACCGACGCGCCCTTCTTCCACGCGATGACGCGGGACGGCAGGCGCCCGGACCTCGCGCTGCTCCTGGAGATCGACGAGATCTACCTCCACTGCCCGATGTCCCTGAACCGGGCCGGGCTGTGGAAACCCCAGTCCTGAAGGGCGAGTTGAGCCGTTCGGCCCGGCGAGGGGCGAAGGGGCGGAACGACCGCCGCGGGAGCTGTACGGGCCCCGCCCCCCTACCAGCAGTTTTTAGGTTAGGCTAACCTTCGTCACGTGAGATCAGCTGAAGACGCAGCCGGTACCCCGCGCCTGCGCGGTCATGAGTTGTCGGCGACGGGCGTGACCGTCGCGTACGACGGCGTGGACGTCGTGCACGACGCGGGAGTCAGGCTAGAGCCCGGCCGGGTGACCGTCCTGGTGGGCCCCAACGGCAGTGGGAAGTCGACGCTGCTGCGGACCGTCGCCCGGCTGCAGCGGGCCCGCAGCGCCAGGATCGACATCGACGGCGGCACCGACGCGCTGGCGCTGACGTCCCGTGAGTTCTCGCGGTACGTCGCCCTGCTGACGCAGGGACGGCCGACGCCGGGCGGACTGACCGTGCGGGACGTCGTCGAGTTCGGCCGCTATCCGTACCGGGGCCGCTGGGGGCGGCCCGATCCCGAGGGCCCGGCCGCCGTCGACCGGGCGCTCGCGCTCACCGGCGTCACCGAGCTCGCCGGCCGCGGCGCCGATCACCTCTCCGGCGGTCAGCTCCAGCGGGTGTGGCTGGCGAGCTGTCTCGCCCAGGAGACCGGCGTACTGCTCCTGGACGAACCCACGACCTACCTCGACCTGCGCTACCAGGTCGAACTGCTCGACCTGATCCGCGACCTGGCGGACGACCACGGCATCGCCGTCGGGGTCGTCCTGCACGACCTCGACCAGGCGGCGGCCGTCGCCGACCGGATCACCCTTCTCGAAGCGGGCCGGATCGTCGCCGACGGCCCGCCCGAGGACGTGCTGACGCCGGAGCGGCTGACCGCCGTCTACGGCATCCGCATCGACGTCGAGACCGACCCCCTCACCGGCCGGCTGCGCACCCGCCCGATCGGCCGCCACCACATACGAACCCCCGAAAGGCTCGGCACCACCTCATGAGACGCCTCCTGCTCACCGCGGCCGCCACCACCGCCGCGGCGCTCACCCTCGCCGCCTGCGGCACCACCGAACCCGCCGCCGACAAGACGGAGAAGAAGGCCTCCGAGGCGATCACGCTCAAGGACGGCAAGGGCACCGAGGTGAAGCTCGACGGGCCGGCCAAGAAGGTCGTCGCCACCGAGTGGAACGTCGTCGAGAGCCTCGTCTCGCTCGGCGTCGACCCGGTCGGCGTGGCGGACGTCAAGGGCTACAAGACCTGGGACAGCGCCGTTCCGCTGAAGAACGAGCCGAAGGACATCGGCACCCGCGGCGAGCCGAGCATGGACACCGTCGCCTCCCTCGCCCCCGACCTCATCGTCGCCACCACGGATCTCCCGCCGGCCGCCGTGAAGCAGCTGCGCGAGGTCGCCCCGGTGATCGAGGTGACCTCCGCCGACGGCACCGGTCAGATCGACCGGATGCTGGAGAACGTCGACCTCATCGCCAAGGCCACCGGCACCACGGACCGGGCGAAGTCGCTGCGCGAGGACTTCGGGGCCAAGGTCGCCGAGGGCAAGAAGGCCCTGGCCGACGCCGGGATGGCCGGCAAGGACTTCGCCTTCGCCGACGGCTACGTCACCTCTAACCAGGTCTCGATCCGCCCCTACACGGCCACCTCGCTCATCGGTGAGGTCAACGAGGCCATCGGCCTGAAGAACGCCTGGACGGTGAAGGGCGACGAGGCCTACGGTCTCGGCACCACCGACGTCGAGGGTCTGACCAAGCTGCCCAAGGGCACCCAGTTCGCCTACATCGGCAACGACGAGGACCCCAGCGCCACGCCGTTCACCGGTGAACTGGCCAAGAACGCGGTGTGGAAGTCCCTGCCGTTCGTGAAGGCCGGCGACGTGCACCGGCTCGACGACGGCATCTGGATGTTCGGCGGTCCCGGGTCGATGGAGGCGTACATCGACGCCGTCGTCGGCGCCCTGACGAAGTAGCGGGGTCATGACCGTCACCGCAACCGAACCCACCGCCGCCACCGCGGCGACGGTCCCCACGTCCCGGTCGGGCGCGGCCGCGGTGACGGCCGGAATCGTCCTGCTGGTCGCCGTCCTGGCCGTCGTCGACATCACCCAGGGCACCGCCGCCGTCGGTCCGTCCGAGGTCTTCAAGGCCCTGACCGGGCGGGCCGACCCGGACGACGCGTCCGTGGTCGTCGCCTCGCGGCTGCCCCGGATGACCGCGGGGCTCCTGGTCGGCGCCGTCCTCGGCATGGCCGGCGCCGTGCTCCAGGCGGTCAGCCGCAACGTGCTCGCCTCCCCCGACACCCTCGCGGTGAACGCCGGTTCCTACCTGGCGCTGGGAGTGGCCGGTGCGACCGGCGTGTCGCTGCCGATGCTCGCCTCGTCCGGCGTCGCCTTCGTGGGCGGACTCGCGGCGGCCGCCGTCGTGCTCGGCCTGTCCGGTCTCGGCACGGGCACCGTCCGGCTGGTGCTGGCGGGCACCGCGCTGATGCTGGGCCTCAACTCCATGACGGAGGGCCTGCTGCTGCTCTTCCCCGAGCAGACCGAGGGCCTCTACGCGTGGAACCAGGGCAGCATCGCCCAGAACGGCTTCGACGGCGTCCTGCGGATGCTGCCGATCGCCCTGGCCGGGCTGGCCGGGCTGATGCTGACGGCCCGCCGGGTGGACGCGCTGGCCCTCGGCGACGACGCGGCGCGCGGTCTCGGCGTCCCGGTCCGGGCCACCCGGGTCACGGTCGTCGTGCTCGCGGCACTGTTGTCCGCCGCCGCGGTCACGCTCGCCGGCCCCATCGGCTTCGTCGGCCTGTGCGCGCCCGCCCTGGTGCGCCCGCTCGCCCGCAGGTTCCGCGGCTTCACCCGCTCCCGCGGCGCGATGCCCGCGGCCGCCCTCACCGGCGCGGCCCTGGTGCTGGGTTCGGACGTGCTGCTGCGGGCCCTGGTCGCGGGCGAACGCGCGGTGTCCGTGCCCACGGGCGTGGTCACCAGCCTGGTCGGCGCCGTGTTCCTGGTCGCCATGGCGCTGCGGGTGCGGGACACCGCCGGGGCCGGGGCGCCGGACCGGCTGCGCACTCCCGGGCGGGGAGTGTTCCTGGCCACGGTCACGGTCCTCGTCGTGGTCCTGGTCGGGCTCGTGATCGCCGCCGTGCTGGTGGGCGACACCAAGCTGCTGCTCGGCGACGTCGTCAACTGGGCCCAGGGGCGGGCCGGGCGGGCCGTCTCCTTCGTGCTGGACACGCGGGTGCCGCGGGTGCTCGCCGCGCTGGGCGCGGGTGCGGCGCTCGCCCTGGCGGGCACGCTCGTGCAGGCCGTCACGCGCAATCCGCTCGCCGAGCCGAACGTCCTCGGTGTGACCGGCGGTGGCGCGCTGGGTGCGGTGATCTTCGTGACCACGGTGCCGGCCGCCGGCACGTGGGGCGTCGCGGGCGCCGCGTTCGCGGGGTCCGCCGTCACCGCCGTCCTCGTCTTCGGGCTCGCCGCCCGGGGCGGTTTCCGGCAGAACCGGCTGGTCCTCGTCGGGATCGGCGTGGCGTCCGGGACTGCGGCGCTGATCAGTCTGCTGATCGTGCTCACCGACCCGTTCAACGCGACCAAGGCGCTGACCTGGCTGTCGGGTTCGACCTACGGGCGGACCATGCCGGACGTCGTGCCGGTGGCGCTGGCCCTGGTCGTCGGCATCGGTGTGGCCGTCGCCCGGCGCACCGAGCTGGACCTGATCTCGCTGGACGAGGACACGCCGCGCCTGCTCGGCCTGCGGCTGGCTCCGGGGCGCCTCGGCTTCCTGGTGATGAGCGTCGTCCTCAGCGCGACCGCGGTGGCCTGCGCGGGCACCATCGGGTTCGTCGGGCTGGTGGCTCCGCACGCGGCGCGCGCCCTCGTGGGCCGGCGGCACGTGCGGGTCGTGCCGGTGGCGGTCCTGCTGGGCGCCGTCCTCGTCTGTGCCGCCGACCTCGTCGGCCGCACGGTCATCGCCCCGGCGCAGCTCGGCGCGGGCCTGATGACGGCCGTGATCGGTACGCCGTACTTCCTGTACCTGCTGGTACGGAGCCGTCGCTAGGGAGTCCGCGGGCGGAAAACCGGGTGCCCCCGGATCCGTGCCCCCCGTACGGTGCCGCCATGGACCGGCGCGGCGCGGACGGGGGCCACGCGGGCCTGCTGAACGTCATCGATCTCGAGGCCACCTGCTGGGAGGGGCAGCCGCCGCCCGGCGCGGTGAGCGAGATCATCGAGATCGGTCTCGCGGTGGTGGACCTCGACGCCCGGGAACGGGTGGCCCGGCACCGGATCCTGGTGCGGCCCACCCGCTCCCGGGTCGGCGCGTTCTGCACGGAGCTGACCGGTATCACCCAGGGCGAGGCCGACCGGGGCGTGAGTCTCGCCCGGGCCTGCGACATTCTGGTGCGGGACCACGGCGCCGGCGTACGGCCCTGGGCGAGCTGGGGCGACTACGACCGCAAGCAGTTGGTCCGCCAGTGCGCGGCGGACGGGATCGCCCACCCCTTCGGCCACCCGGCCGAGCGCGCGCACACCAACGCCAAGGCGGTCTTCGCCGAGGCCCACGGGCTGCGCAGGCGTCCCGGCATGGCGCGGGCCCTGGGGATCGCCGGGCTGCCGCTCGAAGGGCGGCACCACCGGGGCGTGGACGACGCCTGGAACATCGCGGCGCTGGTTCTCCGGCTGGCCGGTATGGGCGCCTGGCCCGGCTCTTGTTAGACGCGACGTCAAGTTACTGAACCGTAATGAGTCAGGTGCTACCCCTGGTAACCCCTGTCCGGTTACGGTCCCGTAACCCCACAGGAGCAGCGCGGCCACGGCCCTGACCCCACGGGACCGCGGACGACCGGATCCGGCCCTTCCCCAGGAGGTTCGCGATGCCCCCACGTCCACGCATGCTCGCCGCGGCGATCACCGCCGCGCTCGCCGTCGGCGCCCAGGCCGTCCCGGCCGCCGCGGCCGACGGCGCGGCCACCGGCCCGTCGGCCACCACGTCCCGCGGCGTCGAGATACCCGCCTTCTACACCCCGCCGTCCGAACTCCCGGGCGCCGACGGGACGGTGATCCGCAGCGAGCCGCTCCCCCTGGCGCTGAGCCTGCCCGGGATCGACGGCCCGCTCCCCGGCCGGGCGACCCGGCTGATGTACAAGTCCACCGACGCCAACGGCGAGGCCGTCGCCGTCACCGGCGCCTACATCGAACCGGCCGCGAAGTGGCGCGGCGACGGGCCGCGCCCCCTGGTCGCCGTCGCGCCCGGCACGATGGGCCAGGGCGACCAGTGCGCCGCCTCGATGGCCCTGGAGCACCCGTTGCGGCTCAACGGCCAAACGGTCTCCGTCGGTTACGAGGACCTGTCGGTGTACCGCCTCCTGCTGCGCGGCGTCGCCGTCGTCGTCACCGACTACGTGGGCCTCGGCACCACCGACCGGCTGCACACCTACGTCAACCGCGTCGACGGGGCCCACGCCGTGCTGGACGCCGTACGCGCCGCGCGCTCCCTCGACTCGTCGTCCGTCACCTCCGAGTCCCGGGTGGGGCTGTTCGGGTACAGCCAGGGCGGCGGAGCCACGGCGGCCGCGGCCGAGCTCCAGCCCTCCTACGCCCCGGACGTCGAGCTGTCCGGCACCTACGCCGGTGCCCCGCCCGCCGACCTGACGGAGGTGACGGAGGCGATCGACGGCGGCGACCTGGCGGGCGCGCTGGGCTGGTCGCTGAACGGCTTCCTGCAGACCGAACCGGCCCTGCGGCCCATCGCCGACCGGTACGTCAACGAGGCGGGCGAGAAGGCGCTGAAGGACCTGTCGACCATGTGCGTCGGCGACGCCCTCTTCGCGTACGGTGGCCGGAGCAGCACGGACTGGACGAAGACCGGGCAGTCCCTCGGCGACATCATCCGGGCCGAGCCCGCGCTCCAGGCCTTCCTGGCCGAGCAGCGCATCGGCTCGCGGAAGCCCGGCAGCCCCGTGCGCGTGGCCACCGGCACCAGCGACGACCTGGTCCCCCACGCCCAGGCCCGGCGACTGGCCGTCGAGTGGTGCGACAAGGGCGCGAAGGTCACCTACGTCCCCGTGGTCCTGCCGGGCGTGGGCAGCGGCCTGCTGAACCACTTCGCCCCGTTGCTCGCCGATCAGGGCAACGCCATCTCCTGGCTCACCGACCGGCTCTCCGGCAGGCCGGCCGGCTCCAACTGCTGGAGCATGCCGGTACAGCCCTGAGCCGTACCGCACCGCCGCTGCCCGGGGCAACCGCGCCGCCCCGGGCAGCGGCTCCGGCATGCGCCCCTCCCCGGTTGCGGCACAGAATTCGCTCAGGCGAACCGTGGCGGAGCGACAGGAAGGCAGCGGCGTGGTCGACGCGAAGCCCGACGGCGGGTCCGGTCCCCCGGGCGGGGCGAAGATGCCGAGTACGGTCGCGCGACTGCCGCGGCAGGTGCGCGAGGAGCTGGCCCGCCGGCTCCGCCGCACCAGGCGGGCCTTTCGCGAGGAGGACGTCCAGGTCGTCGAGGCACCGCTGCTCAAGCGGGCGGTCGGGGCCTCGGCGCTCGGCAACTGCATGGAGTGGTTCGACTTCGGCGTCTACAGCTATCTGGCCGCCACCATCGGCAAGGTGTTCTTCCCCGGTGCCTCCCCCGCCGCCCAGGTGATCTCCTCCTTCGCCACCTTCGCCGCGGCCTTCGTCGTACGCCCGCTCGGCGGCCTGTTCTTCGGCCCGCTCGGGGACCGGGTCGGACGGCAGAAGGTGCTCGCCACCACCATGATCATGATGGCGCTCGGCACCTTCTCCATCGGCCTCATCCCCAGCTACGCCACCATCGGCATCGCCGCCCCGATCCTGCTGCTGCTCGCCCGGATGGTCCAGGGCTTCTCCACCGGCGGCGAGTACGGCGGAGCCACCACCTTCGTCGCCGAGTACTCACCCGACCGGCGGCGCGGCTTCCTCTCCAGCTGGCTCGACTTCGGCACCTTCGTCGGCTACGCGCTGGGCTCGGCGCTGGTCACCGTCCTGAACCTGTCGCTGACCGACGATCAGATGCTGCACTGGGGCTGGCGGCTGCCGTTCCTGATCGCGGGCCCGCTCGGCATCATCGGCCTGTACATGCGGCTCAAGCTGGAGGAGTCGCCCGCCTTCCAGCAGCAGCTCGACGAGCACGAGAAGGGCCTGGCGCAGGAGTCGGCGGGCAGCGAGTTCAAGACGATCGTGCGCGAGCACTGGCGCCCGCTGCTGATCTGCATGGGCCTGGTGCTGCTCTACAACGTCACCAACTACATGGTCACCGGCTATCTGCCGACCTACCAGACGGAGACCCTGGACCGCTCCAGCGGCTTCGCGGACGTGCTGGTGCTGATCGGCATGGTCTGGATCGTGCTGCTGATCACCTTCCTCGGCCGGCTCAGCGACCACGTCGGCCGCCGCCCGCTGTACGCCGTCGGCGCGGCGGCGATGATCGTCCTCGCCGTCCCGGCGTTCCTGCTGCTCAAGTCGGACGGCGTCTGGGCCCCGGTCCTCGGGGTGCTGCTGCTGTCCACCCTGCTGGCGTGCTTCGCCGCGCCCAGCGCGGCCACCCTGCCCGCGCTGTTCCCGACCGCCGTGCGCTACGCCGCGATGGCCATCGGCTTCAACTTCGCCGTCGCGGCCTTCGGCGGCACCACACCGCTGGTCGCCGAGGCGCTGGTGAGCATCACCGGCGACGACCTGATGCCCGCGTACTACCTGATGGCCGCCGGCGCCATCGGGCTGGTCACCGTGCGGTTCCTGCCGGAGAGCGCCCAGGTGCCGCTGCACGGCTCGCAGCCCATGGTCGGCTCCCAGCAGGAGCAGCGCGAACTCATCACGACCTCGAAGGACCTCTACAGCTTCTCCAAGGACCGCTCGAAGGCCTCCTGACGCCCGGCCCCGGCTCGCCGCCCGCGCGCAGGCGGCCGCACCGCTCCCGACCCGACGGCGACCCCGGCGAAGACCAGGGCGCTGCCCACGGCCTGCGCCGCGCCGTAGGACCCGGTGCCGACGAGCGGGGCCGTGCAGGCGGCGGCGACCGGGATCAGTCCGGAGAACAGGGTGGCGCGCTCGGCCCCGATCCGCTGCATGCCCATGTACCAGCACACGAACCCGACGACGGTGACCACCACCGCCTGCCACAGCAGCGCGCCCGCCTCCACCGCGTCCGGCCGGGGCAGCCACCCGGTCCCGTCGGCCAGGACGCCGACGACCGCCGACTCGGCCGCCGCGACGCCGCACACCACGGCGGACAGCAGCCGCGGTCCCAGCGGCCGCAGTACGGGCACGGCCAGCACGGCGAACCCGACCTCCCCGGCCAGCGCGCACACCGAGAAGGCGATGCCCGCGCCGTCGGTGCGCCCCCAGCCCTGGACCGTGAAGGCGCCGACGGCCACGAACAACGCCCCGTACAGGACGACCCGTTGCGGTCTGCGCCCCGCCAGGAGGGGAACGACGACGGCGACGACCACGGGCGCGCAGCCCACGAAGACGCCGGGCACCGCGGGTTCCGCCGTGCGTTCCGCGGCGAGGACGGCCAGGTTGAAGCCGACCATGCCCACGGCCGCGAGCAGCGCGAGGCGCACCCACCGGCCGGCGCCGAGCGCGCGCAGCCGGGCCGTGGCGCCGGGGCCGGCCAGCGGCAGGAGCAGCAGGAGGGCCAGGCCGTAGCGCAGGAACTGCCCGCCCGCGTACGGGTAGTCGCCGAGCAGGCTGTTGGCGGTGAAGGACCCTCCGACGAGGACACAGGCGAGCGCGGCGAGCAGGGCCCCGCGCGTGGTGGTGGCGTTCATGCCGACGACGCTAGGAAACGCGGCGGTCCCTTACGGGGTCCACTCGGGGGGCGTCATCGGGGACCAATCGCCGAGCGCTCACCGGTTTGGCGGCCGTCACCGGTCGCCGTTTCCCGGGCCGTCGCGCTCCCGGTCCGAACTCGGCCACACATAGGGCAGGTCGTCCGGGACCCCCGGGAACAGCTCGGCGTACACGGCGGGCTCCTTGCGCACCAGGGCCGAGCGGTGGCTGCGGTGGAAGGCCTCGTCACCGAGCCAGGGCGGCAGTTCCCCGGCGTCGGCCAGCTCCCGCTGGTCCCGCACCGGCTCGCCCGGACGGTACTCGGCGAGCCCCGCGACGAGTGAGGCGGCGCAGCTGTCCTGGTGGCCCTGTTCGCGCCAGACCCGGCAGACGTCGAGGCCGTAGCGGACGAGTGCCTCCTCGTAGCCCGTCCACATCCGCACCGCGGGGTGCCGGCGCCAGCCGTAGCCGGGGACGGTGAGTCCGCGCAGCACCTGGAGCGCCTCCACGCGCTGTTTGCCGAGGCGGCGCCGGTCCAGGGTCAGTGCCGAGTCCCGGAAGCCGGGGTGGGGAAGGAAGGTCTGCATCGCGGTGCCGCTCCGTTCAGCCGGGGAAGAGGCCGCGGGCGCGCAGCCGTGCGCGGCGTTCGGCGTAGGTGAGGTCGTCGCGCCACAGGCGGCCCGCGGCGGCCCGCATCAGTGGCCGCAGCGCCGGTGCCAGGCGGCGGGCCAGGGGGAATCCGGGCCGGTCCGAGGTGGCGAGCACCGCCTCGACGACCGCGGTGCGCGGCCGGCCGTGCGGGTCCGGGCCGAGCGGCGTGGCGTGGCTCTCCACGACGGAGCCGGTGCCCTCGCCCTCGGTGATGCGCATGACGACGGTGCGGGGTCCGGGCACGGTGCACTCGGCCCGGACGGGACGACGAGCCGGCCGGTCAGCCGGAAGGAGATGTCCGCCGTGGTCGACCGTGCTGCGTGGCATCGCGGATCCTCTCGTACGGGTCGGCCCCATGCCTTCCCCCTCGGCCTCCGGCGCGACGCCGTGGGGGCGGGTTCCCGCCCGGCAGTCACCCGCCCGGCGGTATCGCGTCCCCCGGCGGGTACCCGTCTCGCGCCGTCCAGCGCGCCGCACGTCGCACGGACGACGCCGGGCGGAATACTCCGCCGGACCGGACCGGACCTGGCCGGACCGGCGGACGGAAGGGAAGGAGGCGGGCGTGCTCGACGCGGACATCGTGGTCGTCGGCGCGGGGGCGGCGGGTCTCTCCCTGGTGCACCGGCTGGCGGCCGACGCGCGGCCGGGTGCGGCGCCCTCCGTCGTCCTGGTCGATCCGCCGCCGGGTCCGCTGCGGCCCCCGCGGCGCACCTGGTGCTTCTGGGAGGCCGGGGCCGGCCGCTTCGACCGGGCGGCGACGGCGTCGTGGGAGTCGCTGCGGGTGCACGGACGGGACGGCACGGCTGTCCGGCGGCACATCGCGCCCGCCCGCTACAAGATGATCCGCTCGGACGACTTCGAGGCCCTGGTGGAACGGGACCTGAAGGACCGTCCGGGGGTGCGGCGTGTCGAGGCCACCGTCGGTGCCGTGACCGGTCTGCCGGACGACACCGTGCGGGTGGCGGCCACGGACACCGCCGGGGCGGCGGTCGACCTGCGCGCCCGCTGGGTGTACGACTCCCGTCCGCCCGGCCGGCTGCCGGCCGCCCGCACCCGGCTGCTCCAGCACTTCCGGGGCTGGTTCGTCCGCACCGACCGGCCGGTCTTCGACCCCGAGGTGGTCGACCTGATGGACTTCCGCACCGCGCAGCCGCGGCGGGGCCTGTCGTTCGGCTATGTGCTGCCGACCGGTCGGCACACCGCGCTGGTCGAGTACACGGAGTTCGGCCCGGCGCCCCTGTCGACCGAGGCGTACGACGGCGCGCTGGAGGACTACACGCGCCGCGTCCTGCGCACCGGCCCCCCTGGAGGTGCTGTCGACCGAGCAGGGGATCATCCCGATGACCGACGCCGTCTTCGAGCAGCGTGCCGAGGGCGGCGACCGGGTCTTCCGGATCGGTGTCGCGGGCGGCGCGACCCGGGGGTCCACGGGCTACACGTTCGCCGCCGTGCAGCGGCAGTCCGAGGCCGTCGCGCGTGCGCTGCGGGCGGGCCGCCGCCCGGTGCCGCCGCCCCCGCATCCGGCGCGGGCCCGGTGGATGGACGCGGTGCTGCTGCGGGCCCTGGACACGGGCCGGGTCGACGGTCCCGACCTCTTCTTCCGGCTGTTCGACCGCGTCCCCGCCGGGCGGCTGCTGCGCTTCCTCGACGGCCGGTCCCGGCCGTACGAGGACCTCGCGGTCGGGGTGCGCGTCCCCGTCCTGCCGATGCTGCGCACGGCGGCCGAACTGCCGTGGGTGCCGCGCCGCCACCTGTCCGTCCGCTGAGCTCCGACCCACCCGGGAGTCCCCGATGCCCCTGCCGCGCGACGCCGCGCCGACCGCCGGCTCCGACCACGGGCCGGGCCAGTGGACGGTGCCCGACCGGGGCCGCTCCGCGCCACTGCGGGCCCTGGCACGCCGGTTCGGGGCGCCCTGACACCGGCGGGTCACCGAGCCACGGGCCCCGGAGCACGCTCGGGCCGACCGGCCGCGGCGGCACGGGACGCGGCGCTGTGGTTTGCCCGCGGCACTGCGTCCCCCGACACACCGGCCCGGAGCACACGCAAGCCAACCGGCCGCAGCGGCACTCGACGCGGCGATACGGGCACGCGACGCCGCGTCCCCCGACGCACCGGCCGGGAGCGCACCCAAGCCGACCGGCCTCGGCGATACCGGACGACGCACCGACACGGGCGGGCCACAGCGCCGCGGGCACCGGCGCGCCGGTTCGCAGTCCGTTCAAGCCGACCGGCCGCGGCGGCGCGGGACGCACCGACACGGGCAGCCCGCGACGCCGCGTCCCCCGACGCACCGGCCGGGAGCGCACCCAAGCCGACCGGCCTCGGCGATACCGGACGACGCACCGACACGGGCGGGCCACAGCGCCGCGGGCACCGGCGCGCCGGTTCGCAGTCCGTTCGAGCCGACCGGCCGCGGCGGCACGGACCGGGCCCGGTGGTGCCGGGCGCACGGCCCCCGGGGCGCCTCGGGGCCGGGCGGCAGGCCTCGGTGGGGCGGTGGCTACTCCCGCGTGTCGGCCGCTCGGTCGGCCAGGCCGCCCGCGCCCAGCGGGCCGGTGTGGCCCAGCGAGCCCTCGGCCTCCATCCGGGGCAACTCGTGTCGGGACAGCCGTACGACGGCGGGCGGCAGTGTCACGCGTCCCCACTGCACCAGGCGCAGCCAGCCCGGCACGTACACGGCGGTGCGGCGGCGCTCCACGGCGCGTACCAGCCGGGCGGCGACGTCCTCGGGCGGGAACGTGCGGCGGGCCGGGGGCGGCATGTGGGCGCGCAGTTCGCGCAGGACCGGGTAGCGGTCGGCGTCGCGGATCATGTCGGTGTCGATCCAGTTGAGGTAGGCGATGCCCACGGCGACGCCCCGGTGGGCCACCTCGGCGCGCAGCGAGTGGGCGAGGGCCTCCACGCCCGCCTTGGAGGCGCAGTAGGCGCTCATCAGGGGCGCGGCGCCGAGCGAGGCCAGCGAGGCGACCTGGAGGTGGTAGCCCGCCGTGTCGAGCAGGTCCGGCAGGAAGGCGCGGGCCGTGTGGGCGCTGCCGGTCAGGTTGACGTCGACGACGCGGCGCCACTCGGCGGGGTCGGACGTGGCGAACGGGCCGCCGTGCGCCACCCCGGCGTTCGCCACGACGACCGACGGCCTGCCCAGACGCCGGCGGGTCTCGTCGGCCGCGTCGGCCAGCGCGGCGGGGTCGGTGACGTCGGTCTCGACGGCGAGCGCCGGGGTCGGCAGGTCCGCCGCCAGGGCGTCCAGGCGCGGCTTCTCGAGGCCCAGGAGGGCGAGCCGGGCGCCGCGGCGGGCGCAGGCGCGGGCCAGTGCGGCGCCGAGGCCGCGTGCGGCGCCGGTCACCACGACGATGCGGTTCTGGAGGGGACTGTCTGTCACCGGTCGGCCCTTTCCTCGGAGTCGTCACGGGATGCGCGGGCGCTCTCCCGCGCTCAGCACCGGTCGCCGGCCCGGTCCCGACGGGTCAGGGCCCGCTGCACCCGGGCGAGGGCCGCGAACCGGTGCTGGCGCAGGGCGGCTCGCGCGGCGTTGGCGCCGGGTGCTCCGTGCACCCCGCCTCCCGGGTGGGCGCCCGCGGAGGCGAGGAAGAGACCGGTCACCGGCGTCTCCGGCCGTCCGGTGCCGGGCACGGGCCGGAAGACGAGTTGCTGGTGCATGGCGGTGGTGCCGCCGTTGATGGCGCCGCCCTCCAGGTTGGCGTTCATGGCCTGCAGCGTCGGCGGGGCGAGCACGCGGCGGGCCCGGACCAGCGCGCGGAAGCCGGGCGCGAACCGTTCCACCTGGCGTTCGACCCGGTCGGCCATCAGCTCCTGTTCCCCGGCGTCCCAGCTGCCGGTGATGCCCTCGTCGCCCGCGTCGGCACGGATGTCGTGCGGGACGTGGGTGTAGGCCCAGGCGGACTCGGTGCCGCTCGGTGAGCGGGTCGGGTCGGTGGTCGTCATCTGGCCGAACAGCGCGAAGGGGCGGTCGGGGACCTGCCGCATGGCGATCTGGGCGGCGAACCGGGTCAGCTCGTCGAGGCCGTCGGCGAGGTGCACGGTGCCGGCCCGCGCCGCCTCCTCGCACCGCCAGGGCACGGGTCCGTCCAGCGCCCAGTCCACCTTGAAGGTGGCGAAGTCCCACTGGAAGTGCCGCAGGTCGGTGCGGACCTGGTCCGGCAGGTCCGCCGGGGGGACGAGCCGGCCGTAGAGGGCGGGGACGGAGACGTCCGCGAGGACGGCGCGGCGGGCGGCGACCGTCTCCCCGTCGGCGGTGCGCACACCGACCGCGCGCCGGTCGCGGACCAGGACCCGGTCGACCCGCCGCCCGCAGTGCAGGGTGCCGCCCCGGGCGCGCAGCCGGTGGACCAGGGCCTCGGTGAGGGCGCCGGAGCCGCCGACCGGGACGGGGAAGCCGTAGGTCTGGCCGAGCATCGACATCAGCCAGCCGAAGCCGCCGCTGCCGGCCGCTTCGGGGGCGAGGTCGGCGTGCAGGGCGTTGCCGGCCAGGAGCAGTTTGCCGCCCTCGCCCCGGAACTCCTCCTCGCCCAGGCGGCGCACGGGCAGGACCAGGGTGCGGGCGAGCCTGAGTCCGCCCGCGCCGCGCAGCCGCAGGGCCAGCCTGGCGCCGGCGCGCACCGGCGGGAAGGGAGTGAACAGGGCGTCCACGATGTCGGACCGGTAGCGGTCCCAGACCCCGTGGAGGCGTTCCCAGGCGGCGCCGTCCCCGGGTGCGAAGGCGTCGAGCGAGGCGGCGGTGGTGGCGACGTCGCGGTCGAGGACGGCGCAGGTGCCGTCGGTCAGGGGGTGGGCCAGTACGTGGGGCGCGTGGGCCCAGCGCAGCCCGTGGTCCTCCAGCCGCAGACCGCGCAGGATCGGAGAGGCGGCGGCGAGCGGGTAGAAGGAGCTGAACAGGTCGTTGACGAAGCCGGGGGCGACCGCGTCGTCGTGCCGCACGGCGCCGCCCGGCTCGGGCTGCTCCTCCAGGACCGTCACGCTCCAGCCGGCGTCGGCCAGCAGGTTCGCCGCCACCAGGCCGTTGGGCCCGGCTCCGACCACGACGGCGTCCACGGCGTCAGTCACGGCCGGTTCCCCATCGGTAGTTCACGGAGCCCACGGCGTCGGGCGGGTCGGGCCGGCACTGGTCACCGGCGCGGGACTCGCACAGCTTCGCGAGCCTGGCGAGCATGGCGCGGTGCCGCACCTGGATCAGCGCCTCGACGCCGACGTTGTGCACCAGACCGCCGGGGCCCCGCAGGGGGTGCTCGTCCACGATCACCAGGCACTGCTCGCCCCAGGGGCGCAGTTCGACGGCGATCCGGGCCGTGCCGAGCCGGCCCGCCTTGGCCTCCAGCTCCAGTTCGGAGCCCTCCACGCAGCGTCTGACCACCGTCTCGTTGTGCAGCAGCAGCGGCCCGAGCCGCACCTCGTACGCGATCGTGGCGCCGACCTGCGGCCACTGCCCGGCCTTGGGGACGACCTCGGAGGGACCGACCACCCATTCCACGTATCTGTCTCCGTCCGCGAGGACGTCCCAGACGGCCTCCGGGGTCGCCTGGATCAGCCGGTGCCGAACCGCCATGTGTGCCTCCCACGTCCTGTGGCCGCCGCCAGGGGGTTGTCATTGCCGGGACGGAGCCTGAGTGCCCCGTCGGCGACCGGCCAACCGGGGCGAACGGGTCGGGACGCCGGGGCGAACGGGTCGGGGCGCCGGGGCGCGGAGACCGGCGGCACGGAAACCGGCGGCACGGAAACCGGCGGCGCGGAAAGACGCTGCATTGGCATGGACCTGATGACACAGGCTGGCTAAGCTCGAAGCGACCCGATGAGAGCGCTCTCAAACCGCGGTTGTTCCATGCCATCTGTTCCACCCCCACCTTGCTGGAACGACGAAGGGCAACTCCCGTGAGACGCAGCAGACTCAGGCACCTCGGCCTGGCCGGCCTCCTCGTGCTCGGCAGCCTCACCGCGGTCGGCACCCTGCCGGCCTCGGCGGCCGACGCCCCCTCCGCCTCCCCCTCCGCCAACGAGCAGCCCGCCTCCGCCGGCCTCCTGGAGGCCATGCGGCACGACTTCGGCCTCACCCGGGCCGAGGCCGAGCACCGGCTCGCGGCCGAACGCGACGCCACCGCGCTGGAACCGGTGGCACGCCGGGCCGCCGGAAACGCCTTCGGCGGTTCGTGGTTCGACGCCGACGCCGGGAAACTGACCGTGGCCGTCACCTCGGACGCCGCACCCTCGACCCTCCGCGCGGTCCGCGCGACCGGCGCACAGGTGCGCACCGTCGAGCACAGCGCGCGGCAGCTGGACGCGGCCAAGGCACGCGTCGACCGCCTCGACGCACCCGCGGGCGTCAGCAGTTGGCGCGTGGACCAGAGCGCCAACACCGTGGTCGTCGACGTGGTCGCGAGCGACCGTGCTGACAACGATGTCCAGGACTTCCTGAAGCAGGCCCGCGAGGCGGGACCGGTCACCGTGCGCTCGGTGCCGTCGGCCCCGCGGACCTTCGCCGCGGGCACCGTCGGCGGCGACCCGTACTACACCGGCAACGTGCGCTGCTCCATCGGCTTCTCGGTGCACGGCGGGTTCGTCACCGCCGGGCACTGCGGCCGGGCCGGCGCCGGTGTGAGCGGCTGGGACCGCTCGTACATCGGCACGTTCCAGGGCTCGTCCTTCCCCGACAACGACTACGCGTGGGTCAGCGTGGGCAGCGGCTGGTGGACGGTGCCGGTCGTGCTCGGCTGGGGCACGGTCTCCGACCAGCTCGTGCGCGGTTCGAACGTGGCACCCGTGGGCGCCTCGATCTGCCGCTCCGGCTCCACCACGCACTGGCACTGCGGCACCGTGCTCGCCCACAACGAGACGGTCAACTACAGCGACGGCTCGGTGGTGCACCAGCTGACCAAGACCAGTGTGTGCGCCGAGCCCGGCGACTCCGGCGGCTCCTTCATCAGCGGTGACCAGGCGCAGGGCGTCACCTCGGGCGGCTGGGGCAACTGCTCCAGCGGCGGGGAGACCTGGTTCCAGCCGGTCAACGAGATTCTGAACCGCTACGGCCTGACCCTCCACACGGCCTGATCCGGCGGGGTGGGGAGGGGCGGGCCGTTCTCCGGTCCGCCCCTCCCCGCCCCGGTTCCCGGGGGCGTCCCGCCACGGCCCGGCACTCGGGCGGCTCAGACGTCGCCGGGACCGGCCTCCGGCTCCGGTGCGTCGCGGACCGTCGCCGTGGTCAGCCGGCGGTAGGCGGCCCGCGCGTGGACCAGGCGGGCCAGCGCCGTGCCGACGAGGGTCGCGCCGAGCAGGCAGGCCAGCCAGAACGCGTCCCGCCGGCCGGCCCAGGTGAGGACACCGGCCGGCGGTATGGCGAAGCCGTTGAGGGACAGCCAGCACAGGACGGCCGTCCCCGGTGCGGCCGTGAACCGGGCACAGAGTCCGAGCAGGGCCGCCAGCAGGGAGAGCACGACCAGGGCGAGACCCGGACGTCCGGAGCCCACGGTGCCGTTGAGGAGCGCGACCAGGAACAGGGCGCCGCCGAACGCTCCCGCCCACACCAGGGGAGCCGCGACCGGTCTGGGAACCGGTCTGGCACCGCTGCCCAGGGGCACCCACTCGATCATGCTGACGGCTCCTTCCGGTCCCGGACGCGTCCGACCACGGCGTCGTGACTACGGCCCTGTGGGCAGATTGTCCCACCGGGACAGGCGGTGCCCTTCGTCCGGGACGACGACCGGCCACCTGCGTGACATCGCCAGGACACCTCTTTCGGCCAACCGCTCCGCCGCCGCGCGCGGACGACGAGCGTTCTACCGCTCCGCCTCCGCGTGCTCCGAGGAGGGCGAGGAGACGGACGAGGAGGAGGCTCCGGCCGGCACCGGCCCCCTGTCCGCCGCCGTCTCCTCGCCGGTCCCGCCACCCGGCACCGCGACCGGTGCCGTCGTCCCGGGCAGCAGCCGGCCGGCGGCCCGCAGCGCGCCGGCGAGCAGGTGGGCGCGTCCCGCGACGACGGGTCCGAGGACGGCGAGGACGAGCACGTATCCGGCGATGAAGGGCGCGAGCCGCGCGTCCAGTCCGGCGCCCGCGGCCATGGCGGCCAGAATCAGCGCGAACTCCCCTCGCGCGACCAGGGTGGTGGCGATCTCCGCGGCCGGTTCGCTGCCGTAGCGGTACACCCGGGCGACGCACAGTCCCGCGACGACGTTCATGACGACGGTCAGGGCCGCCGCGGCGGCGACCGGACCGGCGACGGAGGCGAGGTCGCCGGGGTCGATGGCCAGCCCGAAGGCGAAGAAGAAGATGGCCGCGAAGGCGTCGCGCAGCGGGTGCACCAGTTCGCGGATCCGCGGCCCCGAGGGAGTGCCGGCGAGGATCAGGCCGACCATGAAGGCGCCGATCGCGTCGGCGACGCCGAGGACTTCGGAGACCCCGGCGACGAGCACCGCGGCGCCGAGGAAGCTGATGACGAGCAGTTCGCTGTCCCGCGTGTCGATCAGGCGGCCCACGAGCCGGGTGCCGTAACGGGCCGCGGCGGCCAGGACCAGCAGGAAGCCGAAGGCCTTGCCGGCCTGCAGCGCCGTGTCGGCCACGCCGTGCGCGCCCGAGACGACCGGTTGCAGGGCGGCCAGGTACAGCGCGAGGAAGATGTCCTCCACGACGATCACGCCGAGGATCAGCCGGGTCTCCGGGCGGCCGATCCGGCCCAGGTCGATGAGGATCTTGGTGACGATCGCGGACGAGGAGATGCCGAGCACACCCGCCAGCACCAGCGCCTCGCGCACACCCCACCCGAGGACGAAGCCGAAGCCGAGCCCCGCGCCGACGTTCAGGAGCAGATAGACGCCCCCGGCGGTGAGCAGTCGTTTGCCTCCGCTCCTGAGGTCGTCGAGGTGGAACTCCAGCCCCAGGTAGAAGAGCAGCAGCACCAGTCCGAGCGCGGAGAGCATCTCGAAGTCGTGCGCGTCCTCCACCAGGACGAAGCCCGGTGTGTGCGGGCCGAGCAGGATGCCGGCGAGCATGAACAGGGGGATCGTCGGAAGTCCGATCCTGCCGCCGAGGCGGGCGAGGAACGCGGCGGCCACGAAGGCACCGCCCATGGCGAGCAGGGTGTCAGCGTGTCCCACGGGTCACCGCCTTCACCCGCGCGGAGGGTCGGGAGGGCTTCACTTGACGGGGATGGATGCGCATTCTCCTTCGTCGGTCGTGCGTCGTCGGGATGTTCGTCAGAAGTCGGTTGTTGTGGAGTCGGTCGTTGCTGGGTCGGTCGTTGCGGGGTCGGCGGCTGCGGGGTCGGTCGTCGCGAAGTCGGTCGTCGTCGGGTGGGGCCCCGTCGGGGATGGGCCACGAGCCGGCGCGGCGCGCACCCGTACGCGGGCCGCGTCCGCTGCCGTACGCCACCACGACCAACCGCCGCCCCGGCACCCCGGGTGCGCACGGCACCCGGCACCCGCACACCGCACCGAACCGTGCGGAAACGCCGGCGAACGGGCCGGACAGGGCTTTCCCGAAACGTCCCCCGGCCCCCGCCCCGAAAAGACCCCCGGGGCGCGGCGTCGGTCCACGGTCACACGCAGGATGGCCGGGCGGCCATCGGGGACGACACCCAAATGGTCCGACGGCCGACACCCATCGGCCGGCCGGACAGGACAGCCCGCGGGGCGGCCCAAGGAGGAGGCACGCCCAAGGAGGAGGCGCCGCGGCCGACTCGGGGATCCCGGCCGCGGCGCGCCCTGCCGCCCCGGGCGCGGGAGGACGGCGCGCGGCGGGGCATGACCGGCGTCTTCCCCCGCTCCCCACCACGACACTGCACCAACCGAGTGATCGTCAGGGACCGCGCTCCGCCTCCCTGCTTCCCGGCCGGCCCCGCCGGGCCGCGGAGGCCCACTGACCCCCCGGAGTCAACCTCGGTGGCGGCGCCCTCCTTTCGACTGACACCCGCCACCGGCTGGCCGGTCTTCCGGCACGTCCCGCGTGTCCGGCGTGGAACTGCCGTCCGCCCCGCCGCGGGAGGCGACGGGGCGGACGGTTTGCGGACGGTCCGTCAGCACGGTGTGGTTGCCATCAACTTCTCGAAGGAAGCCATGCAGTCCGGGCAGTGTCGCGCCCGTTCACCGTCGGATGCTTCTCTGCGTTCGCGGAGCTGCTGTCCGCAGAGTGTGGCCGCGGCCTGTTTGGCCAGTACGTGCCACACCAACGCTCCGCCCGCCTTCTCCGGGCCCACGCACATTTCGTACATGATCGGCCTCCCAGCCTGGACGCCGCTGACACTCTCCAGGAGACACCGGTTCGGCCGTGACCAGTAGCGTGCGGGGGCCATTCGGGTGATGACCGCTTCCGCCGCCCGGGGGCGGCCGCACACCCGGACGACTGCAAACGATCAGCCAACCGGTCCTGCACGGGTGCGCGTGACGTGTCGTCAGGGTGCGCGTACGCCGGTGACGACGAAGCCGCTGCGGGGGCGGGTCGGGATGCGGCGCAGCGGGATCCGCAGGTCCTGCTCGGGGACGGTGCAGTCCAGGCGCGCCAACCGCACGGCCAGCGCCTGGAGCAGGCCGACGGTGATGCGCTCGCCGGGGCAGCGGTGACCGCCGGCGGGGTCGCCGCCGCCCTGCGGGATCAGCTCGTCGGGGCCGGGGGGCCGGTCCAGGAACCGTGCGGGCCGGAAGGAGTACGGGTCGCCCCAGAGGTCCTCGTCGTGGTTCTGCCCGTACACGTCGAGCAGCAGGATGCCGCCGGCCGGGACGGACTCGCCGTGCCAGGACAGTTCGGTGACGGTCCGCGCGCCGAGGAACGGGGCGAACGGGTAGAAGCGGCGGACCTCGTGCGCGAAGGCCGTGGCGAAGGCGTCGTCACCGGTGCGCAGCCGCTCGCGGTGGGCCGGCCACCGGTGCAGGGCGTGGGCGGCGAACGCCACGAACCAGCTCACGGCGACGGTGGGGCGCAGGACGTTCAGCAGTTCCACCGCCGCCGTCCGGGAGTCCAGCGGGCCGTGCGCCGCGTCCTGGTGCCGTGCCACCCGTTGGAGGACCGAGTCGGCGGGGGCGGCGACCGTGCCCGCCCTGACCTCCTCGACGAGGCGGGCCGTGCGGGTCTCCTGGCGGGCGCGGGCGCGGCGGGCCCGCAGATGGCGGGGGCCGGGGGTGGCGAAGCCGTCGACCATCGCGACGAGGTCCCGGGACAGGGTGTCCGCGTCGACGGCCCCGGGCGGGACGCCCGCCCAGTCGCACACCCCGCGGGTGAGCACGACGGCCGCCTCGTCGAACAGCACGACCCGGTCGCGCTCGCTCCAGGCGCGCACGGCCTCGTCCCAGGCCCCGGTGACGTGTTCGGTGAGGCGGGCGACACGGCCGGCGTCGAGCAGCGGCAGGAACAGTTCCTTGCGCGTGCGGTGGGCGGCGCCGTCGAGGGTGTGGACCGCGCCCTGCCCGAACAGGGTGTCCAGGATCGGTGGCGGGATCGCGCCGTGCCGGTGGACGTGCGACTCGTCGTAGAAGAAGCGCACGGCTTCGGGTCCGCGTACGGCCAGCGCGGGCCTGCCCAGCAGCCGGGTGCGCAGTACGGCGCGGGTGCTGTCGCGCATGCGGTTGGGCAGCCAGGCGTAGCCCTCGGTGAGCAGGGCCGGGGTGCGGTCCAGCAGCGGGCGGCGGTGAGCGTCCATGGCGGGTGGGTGCCCCGGGAGTCCGGGCGGACACCCGGGCCGGGGTGGTGCCCGGGCCGTCCGCCGCCCGTTCGGTGCGGCTGGTCGACGGCCCTGCCCGTGGTGGCCCCGAGACCGGCCGGCCGGGGTACGGCGGCAGGTCGGACGGTTCCTGGAAGGCGGGCCTCCCCGGGGCCGGCGCTGGTTCAGCCGGCCGCGTTGTCGGTGCGCATCCTCACCTGCTCCTCGAGGCGCCGCAGGCTGCCGTCGAGCGCCTCGGCCACCGACCGCTCCCCCGGGTCGTGGCTGTCGTCGAAGAACGACAGGTGCACCGTGACCTCGCTGGCCCCGCTGTCGAGCCCGGCGACCTGCAGCCAGCCGGCGTAGCTGCCCTGCTCGCGGGTGCCCCACTCGAGCCGCATCTGCTCGGGCCGGGCGCTCAGCAGGGCCGAGGTGTCCTGGTCGGTGCGGTCCTCGTGCACGGTGACGGCGGGCGGCTCCTCGGGCTCCACGTGCAGGTCCCGGGGCAGCCAGGTCTCCAGCTGTCCGACGTTCGCGGCCTGGTCGAAGACCTGCTCGGGCTGGGCGGGCATGGTGCGGGAACGCTCGTACTCGGTCATGCGGCTCCACTCCTAGGGGGTGTCGTTCGGATCTTGCCGGGGTCGCGGGGCCTGGCACGCACACGCATCGGCGGCGTTGTCGTCACTCGCCGACGCTCGGGGTCGTACGTGGTGACGCGTGCCCCTTCTGCCGGAACCGAAGCGCCGTACGGGCGACCGGCCCGACGGGCGGGGCGGGAAGCCGGGTGCCACCGACGGGCGGGGCGGGGAGCCGGGTGCCAGACTGCTGGGCAGCATCACCCGCCGCGGCGGGCTCCCGACGAGAGGGGACGAGGTGTCCACGGCGGATCCGGGCGACGCGGCGCTGCGGAGGTTCCTCGCCGATCCGGCCCACCTCACCCTGGACCTGCGCACCGCCACGGCGCGGGCCGCCAAGGCGCTCGGGCTGCGGCACGCCGTCGTCTACCTCGTCGACATCCAGCAGCGCCGCCTCGTCCCCCAGACGGCCGTCGCGCCGACGCTCCCGGTGGACGACTCCCTGGCGGGCTGGGCGTACCGCACGCAGTAGTTGCGGGTGGAGGAGTCCGCGGCGGGCGGCGGCATCACCGCCTGGTTCCCGCTCCTCGACGGCGCGGAGCGGCTCGGTGTGCTGGCCGTCGACGAGACCTCCCTCACCGCGTCCTCGCTGAGCCGCGGCCGGGCGCTCGCCTCGCTGCTCGCCATGGTGATCACCTCCAGGCGCCTGTACGAGGACTCCTTCGTCCGGCACACCCGCACCGAGCGGATGCGGCTGCCGGCCGAGCTGCTCCGCGCCCTGCTGCCGCCGCGCACCATCGGCGACGGCAACGTCGTGTCGACGGCCGTGCTCGAACCCGCCTACGAGATCGGCGGCGACGCCTTCGACCACGCGCTCACCGACACCACACTGCACGTGGCCGTGCTGGACGCCATGGGGCACGACCTGGCCTCGGGGCTCACGAGCACCGTCGCGCTGGCGGCCTGTCGCAACGCCCGGCGAACCGGCCTGAACCTCCCCGAACTCGTGCGGAGCGTGGACGAGGCGCTGTCCAGCTGGCTCCCGGACAAGTTCTGCACGGCGGTCGTCGCGCAGCTGGACCTGGTCACCGGCGTGCTGCGCTGGGTCAACTGCGGTCACCCGGCGCCCATCCTGATCCGCGACGAACGGTTGCTCATCGACGCCATGGAGCGCGACCCCGACCCGCCCATGGGCCTGCCGTCCCTGCTCACCTCCCAGGCACGCCGGACGCACGAACTGGCCCTGAAACCCGGGGACCGGGTGCTGATGTACACCGACGGCGTCGTGGAGGCCCGGACCCGGGAGGCCAAACTGCTGGGCCTGGAACGCTTCGCCTACTACGTCATCCGGGCGACGGCCGGGGGAGAACTGGCGCCGGAGTCGTTGCGCCGTCTGATCCACTCGATCCTGGACACGCAGGAGGGGAAGCTGCGGGACGACGCGACGTTGCTGATGTTCGAGTGGCGCCCGCCCCCGAAGGCCGGGCCGGCGCACCCGCGCCCGATCCCGCCGGGCTGACGGCCGGCGGAACGGAGCGGGCCGGGGCGGTGCCCGGCCTCCCTCACACGGCGTGCCCCCGCGCGCGGAGCCAGGCGTGGACGGTGTCCTTGTCCGAGGGCGTGATCCGGACGGCTCCCGCCACGTAGGGGCCCTCGTCCTCGGTGAACCCGGTGTCCGTCACCCTGGCGGTGACCCAGGTGGCCAGGTCCTGCGCGGCCCGTTCGGACAGCGCGCCCCGCTCCCATCCGTCCCGCGCGTGGCCCGCGGCCTCGGGGTCGTGCCGTTCGGTCTCCGCCAGCCACGCCGCCACCAGCCGGGCCACGGTCCGGCGGCCGTCCGGGCCGTTCTCCTGTCGTTCGCGCTCGTCGCTCATGCCGGCCGAGTGCCCGCGATCCCCACACCCCGCACCCCCTCCCGGCGCACCGCGCACCGCGCACCGCGCACCCGGCGACGGACCGCGGTGTCGGCGGTACGGCGCCGGGTACCCGTTCGCGCAGGGTCGGGCCGGTCCGTTCCGCCCGTGACGCGGCGTCGGCCCGGGAAGGGGAGAGCGATGAGGCAGCCCGCCGACGACCACGCCCGGGACAGGCGCGCCGGCGTCTCCGAGCTGCGCCCGGCCGCCGGCGACCCGGGCCCCGGCCGTCCCCGGCACGAGGCACCCCACGACGACCTCCCCCTCGACCGCAATCAGGCGATCCTCCAGGCCGCCAAGCAGGTGGGCTCGATCCTCAAGAAGGCGGAGCACCCCTTCGCGCTGGCCGGCAGCGTCGCCGTGTACGCGCACGGCGGCACCCAGAACCTCCAGCACGACGTCGACTTCTGCATCCGGCCCGAGGACGCGGACGCCGTCGCGGCGACGCTGCGGGAGGCGGGGCTGGTGGTCTACACGCCGCCCGAGGACTGGCTGCTCAAGGCGGACTGCCTGGGGCAGCAGGTCGACCTCATCTTCGAGCTGGCGCACGAACCCGTCACGACGGAACTGCTGTCCCGCGCGCGGGAGCTGTCGGTCGACTCGGTGCTGATGCCGGTCCTGGCGCCGACCGATCTGCTGCGCGGTCTGCTGGCGGCCTTCTCGGAGCACCACTGCGACTTCGGTGCGGTGCTGCCGATCGCCCGCACACTGCGCGAGAAGATCGACTGGGAGGCGCTGCGCCGTGACTGCGGCGACGCCCCGATGCCCGCCGCCTTCTTCTTCATCCTCGAACGGCTGGAGATCATCCCCCCGGCCGGTCCCGCGGCCACCGCCCCGAAGGAGGAGCAGCCATGAGCGACCCCGTCGGACACCAGGGCCCCGCCGCCGGTGGCCCCGCCTCCGCGGGCGGGAGCCCCGAGACGCCCGAGATCCCCGAGAACGTCGAGTACCGGGTGGCCCACCTTCAGGAGCGGCTGGCCGCGGAGGAGCTCGGTGAGCTGGGCGTGCGGGCCGAGATCCGGGCCGGGGCGGTCGCGGTCACGGGCACGGTGCCCTCGGCGCGGTGCCGGGAGACCGTGCTGCGCGTGGCCCGTGAGGAGCTGGCCGGGCTGACCGTGCACACGGACGTCGTGGTGGCGGAGACCAGCAGCCCCGACCACGCCGAGGAGCTGTGATGATCCGCGTCGCCGCCGTCGGGGACATCCACATGGGACCCGACAGTCAGGGGCTGCTGCGGCCCGCGTTCGAGACCCTGCCCGACTGCGCCGACCTGCTGCTCCTCGCCGGGGACCTCACCCGGCACGGCACACCCCAGGAGGCACGGGTGGTCGCCCGGGAGGTACGCGACCTGCCGGTGCCGGTGGTGGCCGTCCTCGGCAACCACGACCACCACGACGAGCGGCCCGAGGAGGTCACCGCCATCCTCCGGGAGGCCGGCGTGACGGTGCTGGAGGGCGAGAACACCGTCCTGGACTGTGCCGGGGGCCGGGTGGGGATCGCGGGCGTCAAGGGGTTCGGCGGCGGGTTCGTCGGCCGCAGCGCGGGCGAGTTCGGCGAACCCGTGATGAAGGAGTTCGTGCGCACCACCCGCCGCTCGGCGGACAGCCTGCACGCCGCCCTGAAGGAACTGGACGAGGCGGACTGTGCGGCGCGGGTGGCCCTGACCCACTTCTCCCCCGTCGCCGACACGCTCGCCGGGGAGCCGCCGGAGATCCATCCGTTCCTCGGCAGCTATCTGCTGGCGGAGGCCATCGACACCGCCGGCGCCGACCTGGCCGTGCACGGTCACGCCCACCTGGGTGCGGAGCACGGGATGACGGCGGGCGGGGTCCGGGTGCGCAACGTGGCGCAGCCGGTCATCCGCCGGGCCTTCAACGTCTACCGGCTGGGCGCGGCCTGACCGTCCCGCCGCCCGTCAGGCCCGGGCCGGGGCCGTGTCCTGCGTCGTACGCCCCAGGCAGGTGACGTCCGCCGGGTCGAGCCCGGCCGCGGCGATCTCGTGGAAGCCCAGCCGGTCGTAGAAGGCCCTGGCCGGTGTGTTGGCCGTGGCCATGACGAGGTGGACGGCGGGGACGCCGCGTTCGCGCAGGGCGCGCCAGAACGTCCGCATCAGGGTCCGGCCGTGGCCCTGCCCCTGCCAGTCGGGAAGCAGGTCGATGTGCAGGTGGGCCGGGTACGCGGCCAGCTCGGGGACGATCATGCGCTCGGGGTCGTGCAGCAGCCCGGCCATGACCTCGTCCGGGGTACGGGTGCCGGGCGGGCCCTGCGGCGCCGGATAGCGGTCCGCCACCCGCGGCAGCCACTCGGTCCGGAACTCCTCGGCGAAGCGCGCGGTGTCCGCCGTACCGAGGATGTAGCCGACGGCGCGGCCCTCCCCGTCGTCCAGCACGAAGGCCAGGTCCGGGTCGAGGTGGACGTAGGGGGCGGCGAAGATGGCGGGGAGGACGGCGGGGTCGGCGTACACGGGCCGGCTGTCCCGGCCGTTGTGCGCGGTCCGGACGCAGATGTCGTCGAGGGCCGGGGCGTCGGCGGGGCGATAGGGGCGCACGGAGGCAGTCGGTGTCACCGCAGCATCCTGCCCGCCTGGGAGCGCTCCCACAAGTGGTTCGCTTCGGTCGGTCGTCCCCGGGCACTGCGCCAGATGCGCTGGACCAACATCATGGTCGAGAACTTGCCGCCCCGGATTCTCACCAGTCTGTGACCTGGTGTTCCCCCTCCGGCGCGGTGCCGGCGGACACCGGGGCCGCGCCGGGCGCCGAATGGCGCCGACCGTCGGGGGCACCTGATGATCCCAGTGGGGCCACACCCCGCTGATGCCCCCTGTCGACCCTGACACCCCCTCGGAGAGAGCGAGACAGCGTCATGAGTCTTCTGCGTCTGGCCGGCCGGCCGATGCTCGCCTCGATGTTCGTCGCGGGCGGCCTGCAGTCGCTGCGCAGGCCGCAGGACGTGGCCCCGGCGGCCGAGCCGATCGTGCGGCCGGTGGCCGACCGCGTGCCGGTGCTGCCGGACAGCACCGAGCAACTCGTACGGCTCAACGGCGCCGTTCACGTGGTGGGCGGCCTGATGCTCGGGCTCGGCCGCTGTCCGCGGCTGGCCGCGCTGGCCCTCGCGGTGACGCTGGTCCCCACCACGCTGGCGGCGCACCGCTACTGGAACGCGGAGGACCCCTCCGACCGCGCCCAGCAGCGCATCCACTTCCTGAAGAACCTGTCCATGATGGGCGGGCTGCTGATCGCCGCCGACGACACGGGCGGCGCGCCGTCGCTGCTGTGGCGCGGCCGGCACGCCGCCCATGACCTGCGGCACGACGCCCACTTGGTGCACCGTTCGGTCCGCGCCACGGCCGGGCCCGCCGCCCGCGCGGGCGGCGTCCGCGCCAGGCTGGGCGCCTGAACCGGGCGTTAGCCCACCGCGCACGGGGGGACCCGGTCGTCCGAATGCTTCCGTGGCGGATCGGTCCCGCGACCGCCACGACCCTCTGGAAGGTGGAACATGGGACACGGAGGAAACGTCATCGACGAGCTGACGACCGATCACCGCGAGGTCGAGGAGCTCTTCGGCAAGATCGAGGCACTGCCGTCCGGTCACAAGGACCGCAAGCTGTACGCCGATCAGGCCACGATCGAGCTGGTCCGGCACTCGGTGGCGGAGGAGGCGTACCTCTACCCGGCCGTTCGGGAGCACGTGGCGAACGGCGGCGCCCTCGCGGACAAGGAGCTCGAGGACCACGCCGAGGCCGAGCAGATCATGAAGGACCTGGAGGGCTGCGCCGCGGACGACGCGGAGTTCGACCGGTTGATCGGCAAGCTGATGAGCGAGATCCGTGCGCACGTCGCCGACGAGGAGGGCAATCTGTTCCCGAGGCTGCGCGAGGCGTGCCCCGCGGACGCCCTGGACCAATTGGGTGAGAAGGTCCGGCAGGCGAAGAAGACCGCGCCGACCCGGCCGCACCCGTCCACCCCGGACAAGCCCCCGATGAACAAGCTGCTCGCCCCCGGTGCGGGCATGGTCGACCGGGTGCGGGACGCGCTGTCGGGGCGGGGCAAGTCCGGCTGAGCGGCCAACGCCCTCACCCGTTGTGAGGGGCCCGTCGCCGTGGCGACGGGCCCCTCGCACGCGCCGGGTGACGACGCCCGTTCCTACGCCCGCCACTCCCCCGTCCGCTCCCGCGCCGGCTCGCCGGTCGCCGTCGGCAGCGGATCGGGCCGTTCACGCAGGGCGGCGACGGTGCGTTCCAGGCCGTCCCGCCAGGTCACGCTCGGCAGCCAGCCGAAGATCTCGCGGGCGAAGCCGGTGACCGGCCGGGGCTCGGCCCGTCCGTCCCCGGTGTCCTCGACGAACTCCAGCGGCGAGTCGGAGCCGGTCAGCTCGATCACCAGCCGGGCGATCTCCGCGGCCGTGGGCTCCTCGTCGCCGCCGATGTCCACCGGCCGCACGGAACGCCCGGCCGCGACCAGCAGGATGCCGTCGACCATGTCGTCGACGTAGCACAGCGGGTGCCTGCGGCCGCCGTCCCCGGGGACGGTGACCGGCCGCCCGGCCAGCGCCTGTTCGATGGCGGCGGCCGGCGTCCCCCCGCCGTCCGTCCGCATGCCGGGTCCGTAGCCGGTGAACAGCCGGACGATCCCGGCGTTCGCGCCGGGGGCGCCCGCGTGGGCGGCGACCAGGGCCTCGGCGAACCGGACGGCGTCGGCGCAGGCACGGTGGGGCCCGACCGGGTCGGCGTCGTCCGGTACGCCGTCGCCGCGGGCGTCGGGGCACAGCGGCGGCGAGGAGGCGAGCAGGAACCGGGCGCCGTCCCGGCCGGCGACGGACAGTGCGGCACGGGTGCCCAGGCTGCCGGCGTCGAGGACGTCCACGGGCCGCTCGGGCCGGGCGGCCGGGGAGGCGGGGCCCGCCAGGTGCAGGACCAGGTCGTACGGGCCGGGGAGCAGGTCCGCGCAGCCGGGTTCGGAGATGTCCCGTTCCAGGAAGCGGAACCCCGGGCGGCCCGCCAGGTGTGCCACCTTCTCCGCGCGCCCGGTGGAGAGGTTGTCCAGGCAGTCGACCTCGGCGCCCGCGTCGAGCAGCCGGGTGCACAGGTGGGAGCCGAGGAATCCGGCGCCGCCGGTCACCAGGACCCGGTCCCAGGGCGCGCGGGACTCCCCCCGTGGGCCGAACGCCGCCGTCGGCATCATGAGGACGACCCTCCTTCCTCGTCGAGGCGCCGCGTGAGCGACGCGGTGTGCGTCCGCGATGTACGTCCACGGTGTGCACACCGCGCGCTCCCTGAGCGCCGAAACGTGCCCCGAGTGCCCCACCGGGGCGCTCACATGCGCCGACGCCCGGCCGCCGGGTCCCCTGGCCGTGACCGCGGTCACGGCCGAAGGTCCCGCCCCGCGGCACCCGGCGCCGCGGTCGAGTGCTGTGATCAAGCCCACTCGGTCCGCCAAGTGCGGCGCGGACGGCGACGGTTGGCCCGCCCGGAGGCCGGGCCGGAGTGCGCGGCGGCGACGACTCGCCGGTCCCTTCTGCCACGATGGTCGGCGCCGTCTCCGGCTCAGTGGAACGGCCGTGCAGCGCAGCCGGCCTACTCGTTCCCGTCCGTATCCCCCTCCGGGTCCCGTGACCCGCCTTCGAGTGGCGCCCTGTGTCTTCTTCCTCCCTCTCCGCCCCGCCGCCTCCCGCCCCCGCGCCGTCCGGGCCCGCGAGCACCTCGCCGTGGCGCTCCCTGAGGTACCGCAGCATGCGCTGGTGGTCGGTCGCGAACTTCGTGTCCAACGCCGGTACGTGGATGCAGCTGACCGTGCAGAACCTGCTGGTCCTGCAGATCACCGGGTCGGCCGCCGCGACGGGCCTGTCCATGTCGGTCCAGGCCGCGCCGGCCCTGTTGATCAGCGTGTTCGGCGGTGCGGCCGTCGACCGCTGGCCGCGCAGGCTGACGGCCGCGGTCAGTCAGGCGCTGCTCGGAACGGTCGCCTTCGTGACCGCGCTCATGGTGGCGCTGGACCGGCTCGACGTGACCTCGCTGATGGTCCTGGCGGCGGTCACCGGTGTCATCGCCACCGTGGACGGCCCGGCGTGTTCCCTGCTGGGCAACGACCTCGTCCCGCGCGAGGACGTGCCCTCCGCGATCGGGGTGGGCGCGCTGGTGCACCAGGCGGGCCGGCTCACGGGCGCGGCGCTCGCCGGCGTGACGGTCGGCTTCCTCGGCACGGCCGCCGCCTACGCCGCCAACGGGCTGTCGTTCCTGTTCGTGGCCTCGGTGATCCCCTTCCTGCGACCGGTGCGCGGTGCGGCCGGGCACGCGGCCGGGCACGCGGCGAAGGCGAAGGACGGCGGTACGGGGGACACCATGAGCGTGCGGGAGGGACTGGCCTTCTTCGCCCGCCGGCCCCGGCTGCTGGCGCTGGCGGGTGTCACGGGGGTGAGCGCGGTCTTCGGGCGCAACTACCAGCTGACCCTGGCCGTGCTGGTCACCGGGCCGCTCGCGGGCGGCGCCGGGTCGTTCGGCACGGTGTCCACGGTGCTGGCGGTCGGCGGCATCGTCGGCGCCGTCCTGGGTGCCCGGCTGCGCCGCCCGTCGGTACGGGTGGTGGGCGCGCTGGCGGCGGCGGGCGGGCTGCTGCAGGTGGTGGCGGGCATGTCGCCGTCGCTGGCCGTCCTGCTGGTGATGGTGCTGCCGATGGCCGTCGTGGAGTCCGTCTCCGACACGGCCGGTACGGCGGTGCTGCAGACCGACCCGCCCGCGCACATGCGGGGCCGGGTGCTCGGCGTGTGGGGCAGCATCGGCACGGTGTGGAGCCTGGGCGGGCCGCCCGCGCTGGGCCTCCTGATGGAGCTGGCCGGTGCGCGCGGCGCCCTGATCGCGGGCGGGCTGATCATCGCCGGCGCCATCGGTGCGGGCCACCTCCTGCGCGAACGCCGGACGACGGTGCCCCGGGTCTCCCCGGTGGCGAACCTGGAGACGGCTGCCTGAGGTCGCTCCCCCCGCAGTCTCCCCCGTCGGGGGGCGCCGTGGCCCCGGCCGGGCTCGCGGTCGCGCCCCGTCCCCGGTCAGGTGGGTGGCGCGCCGGTCCCCCGGTCAGGTGGGGCGCCGTACCCCGGCCGGGCCCGGCTCAGGCGACGAGGGCCTGGCCCGGATCCAGCCGGGCCACGAGCTGGGCGTGGTGCAGGGAGGCGACGGGGGCGACGAGGTCCGGGTGGCGCAGCAGGGCCGCCGCGCGGCGGTCGGCCTCGTCGGGTGCGAGCAGGCGCCGGAACTCCACCGCAGTTCCGGCCGAGGGGCCGCCCTCGGCCAGCGCGACGACGGCGGGCCCGGCCAGCGCCGGGTCGGTCAGCAGACAGGCCGCCCAGCTGGCGAGGACCTCGTCCACCCAGGTCCGCCAGGCGTCCGCGTCCGGGTCGGCGGACGTCGCGCCGTCGGCGCCGGTGATCCAGTCGAGCCGGGCGGACCCGCCGGGGCCCGCGACGCCCAGCAGGGCCACGTCCATCGGGGTGGGATAGCGCAGCCGGGCCGCGACCGTCACCGCCTGCCGGGCCTGCGCCTCGCACAGGGCGTCGGCCAGCGCGCCGCCGGACGCCGGGTAGGCGCGCAGGAGCCACTGTGCGGTCGCCGCGATGACGGGGGAGAGATCTGTGTGCACTGCCGGGCCGTCCGAACTGCTCGTCGTGGGGAACACGGGTCCGTGGAAACGGTAGCCCGCGGCGCACCCGGCGGGACATGGCGCGGCTCTCGCGCGCGGCGTGGCCTCGGCCACACCCCGTCCTGCCGACCGGTGCCCCGGCCCGGGGTGCGACCCTGTACCCCGTTCGCCGATCACCGGGTTCCCGCCCGGCTCACCGGTGTGGAGGAGAAGTCCTGAGTACCGCCGTCCTCTCCGAGGCCGTCCCCGTCGCCCTGCTGCTGGGCGTCCTGGCCTTCGCCGTGCTGCGCCCCCGGGGGCTGCCGGAGGCGGTGGCCGCCGTGCCCGCCGCCGTGCTGGTGGTGGCGCTCGGCGCGGTCACCCCGCACCAGGCGTGGGAACAGACCCGTACGCTGCTGCCGGTCGTCGTCTTTCTCGCGCTGGTGCTGATGCTGGCGTACCTGTGCGCGAAGGAGGGCCTGTTCGAGGCGGTCGGCGCGGCCGTCGCCCGCCGGTGCGGGGGAAGTCCGCGGCGGCTGCTGGGCGGGGTGTTCGCCGTGGCCTGCGTGGTCACCGCCGTGCTCAGCCTGGACGCCACCGCGGTCCTGCTCACGCCCGTCGTCCTGGCCACCGCGTCCCGGGCCGGCGCCCGGGCCCGCCCGCACGTGTACGCGACAGCGCACCTGGCGAACTCCGCCTCGCTGCTGCTGCCGGTGTCGAACCTGACCAACCTGCTGGCGTTCGCGGCGAGCGGGCTGACCTTCACGCGGTTCGCCGCGCTGATGGCGCTGCCCTGGCTGGCCGCGATCGCCGTCGAGTACGCCGTGTTCCGGCGCTTCTTCCGCGCGGACCTGGCCGACCCCGTGTCCGTCGCGCCCGCGCGCGTGGGCCCCGTGCCCGTCACCGGCGCGCGTGGCGGCCCCACGCCGGCGAAGGAGCCGGACGACGCCGCCGGTGCCGGGCCGCCCGCGCCGCCCGCGCCCACGGTGCCCCGTTTCACCGTGGTCGTCGTGGCCCTCACGCTGGCCGGGTTCGCCCTGGCCTCGCCGGCCGGGGTGGAACCCGCCTGGGCGGCGCTCGGGGGCGTGCTGGTGCTCGGTGTGCGGGCGCTGGCCCGGCGCCATGTCACGCCCCGGGAGCTGGTGGGCGCGGCGGCACCGCTGTTCTGCCTGTTCGTCCTGGCCCTCGGCATCGTGGTGCAGGCGGTGGTGGTGAGCGGCCCGGCCTCGGGCCTGGGGCGGCTGCTGCCGGACGGGGACTCGCTGCCGGCGCTGCTGGGGGTGGCGGCGGTCGCCGCGCTGCTGGCCAACCTCGTCAACAACCTGCCGGCCGTGCTCGCCCTGCTCCCGCTGGCCGCGCCCGCCGGTCCCGCCCAGGTCCTCGCCGTACTGATCGGTGTGAACCTGGGCCCCAACCTGACCTACGTCGGTTCGCTGGCGACCCTGCTGTGGCGGCGCATCCTGCACCGGCACGGCATCGAGGTGGAGCTGGGCCGGTTCACCCTGCTGGGGCTGCTCACCGTGCCGGCCACGGTCGCCGCCTCGACGGCTGCCCTGTGGGGGGCGCTGCGCGTCATCGGCGCCTGACGCCCGCGGCCGGGCTCAGCGCCGGGCGGGCGCTCACTGGGTCGCGACGACGAGGCAGCGCCTCAGTTCCGCCACGGCCTCGGGAGCGCCCTCGACGCTCACGCCGCCGTCCCCTTCGTCGCCGGCCCGGTTCCAGAGCGACCTCAGCACGCTCTGGGGGGAGCCGCTCAGCGTCACGTCGGCCGTGCCGTCGCCCGCGCCGTCCGTGACGGTGAACTCGCCCGGACCGGTCCGCACCCGCCACGCCGCGTCGTCGCCGGCCCGCACCAGGAAGGTACGTCCCGGCGAGCCGTCCAGGATCTCGGTGAAGTAGTCGCCCCACTCGGTCACGGCGTACGCCGCGAACACCTTGAGCAGTTCGTCGATCCCGTCCACGGCGAGGTCGTCGGGTACGGCGGTGACGGGACGGCCGGTGGCGAGTTCGGCGTCGATGCGGTGGACGACGGTCTCCTGCGCCATCCGCCGGATCCAGAAGCCGACGCTCTGGTCGGGGCCGTACCAGGTGGCGGCCGGGTCCTCGGGGGCCCGGGCGGCGAACTCGGCGCGCAGCGCGGTGTAGCCACGGTCGAGCAGTGCCGTCGGCGCCTCGTCGGCGAACTCCTTCGGCGGCCAGGGTTCGGGCTCCGCTCCGTCGCGCATGGCGGCGGTCTTGTGCAGGTAGACCTCGCCGACGTGGCGAGTCAGATCGGCCACCGTCCAGCCGGGGCAGGTCGGCACGGGGGCGTCGGCGTCGCTCTCCACGACGGCCCGCAGCCGGTCGTGGTCGGCCGCGAGGCAGTCGAGGAATCGGGTGTACTCCATGGCGTCCGAGCCAAGCACACGTTCAGGGCCGGGGCACGGTGTTTTCCGCCGGTTCGGCGCTCACCAGGCCGGGTTGGGGACCGCTGGGCGGCGGACCGCCTCGGCCGCGTCGCGCAGATGCAGGGCGACGGTGATCAGGGCGCGCAGCGCGGAGGGCCGCAGGCTCTGGGCGCTCTCGGCGGCCAGCACCAGCAGACAGCCCGCGGCCTGCTCGACGACGGGGACGGAGAACGCGAAGTCGTCACCGTCGGCCCCGCGGAACGCGCGCCACGGCGTGGCGGCGCCGTCGATGGCCTTGTGCACCGCCTGCTCCAGGTGCTGAGCGGCCTGTCGGCACACGGGGGCGGGCAGGGTGATCGTGCGATGAAACGCTGAACTGGTCATAGTCCCATTGCTCCCCCGTCTCCGGGGTGCCCGATCGGCTCACCCAGCGCTTTTCACCGTGACGGCGGGCAGCCGCACCACGCTCCGACCGAGGCCCGCACCTCGCCGGGCCACGGCACGACCCCGGCCGGAGCCGACGCAGTCCCGGCCCACGCCGGCCCGGAAACGACCCGACCCCGGGCCCACCACGTCCCCGCCGCACCGAGCACCACGGCACTGACCCCACCCAACACGGCACGAGTCGGTCCGAGACGCACAACCGAGCCGGAGACACACGCAACAGCCAGGTCACGGCACACGTCCGGCCGGACCCGACGCAGTCCCGGCCCACGCCGGCCCGGAAACGGCCCGACCCCGAGCCCGCCGCGACCCGGCCGCACCGAGCGCCGCTGCACGGCCCCGCCCAACACGGCACGAGTCGGTCCGAGACGCACAACCGAGCCGGAGACACACGCAACAGCCAGGTCACGGCACACGTCCGGCCGCAGCCGACGCCCTCCCGGGCCCACAGCAGCCCCGGAAGCGACCCGACCCCGGCCCGCCACGTCCCCGCCGCACCGAGCGCCGCGGCACGGGCCCCGCCCAACGCGGCACGGCCCAGCCGGAGGCGGCCGGGACACCCTTGTCCCGGGCGCGCTCCTGGCCCGTCGCGAGACGGCGTCGTGGCGTGGGCCCGCGCGGCCGGGGTGCGGTCCTAGGCTCGTGGCATGGGTTCCCCCAGTACGTCCTCGGCCGCCGCGGCGGCCCGGTTCACGGGTCGGGCGGTGACCGGTGAGCGCCCGCTGTCCGGGGCGCTCACCGAAGTCGGCCTCGACGACGGCCGCACGGTCGTGGTCAAACGCGCGGACGCCCCGGGCGCGGCGCGGGCGGAGGCGGCGGGACTGCGCTGGCTGGCCGACGCGGGCACGGTGCGGGTCCCGGTGGTGCACGGCGTGGACGGGCGCCGGCTGGTCTGCGACCGGGTGGCACAGGGACCGGCGAGCGCGAGCGCGGCGGCGCGGTTCGGCCGGGATCTGGCCGGGCTGCACGCCGCCGGGGCGCCGGCGTTCGGTGCCGCGCCGCCCGGCGGACCGGAGGAGGCGTACATCGGGCTCGCCCCGATGCGCAACGTCACCGGGGACGACTGGCCCCGCTGGTACGCGGCGCATCGTGTACTGCCGTATCTGCGCCGCGCGGTCGACGCCGGCACCCTCCGGGCGGGCGAGGCGGCCGACGTCGAGCGCGTCTGCGAGCGGCTGCCCGAACTGGCGGGGCCCGCGGAGCCGCCGGCCCGGCTCCACGGCGACCTGTGGAACGGCAACGTGCTGTGGGGCGCCGACGGGCACGTCCGCCTGATCGACCCGGCCGCGCACGGCGGGCACCGGGAGACCGACCTGGCGATGCTGCGCCTCTTCGGCTGTCCCCACCTCGACCGGATCCTGGCGGGTTACGAGGAGGCGGCTCCGCTCGCCGAGGGCTGGACCGGCCGGGTCGCCGTGCACCAGCTCTTCCCGCTGCTGGTGCACGCCGTGCTGTTCGGGCGGGGTTACGCCGAGCAGGCCGGCACGGCGGCGCGCGCGGCGTTGCGGCAGGCGGGGTGAGACCCGCCGCGGGCCCCACGGCGGGCCACCCTTCACCCACCCACGAAATGTCCCAGCGGGTCACATGTCCCACTGGGACATTTCCAGGTGTACGCTCGGAGGCATGACGGCAACGAAGCCCTCCCGCACCGCCGAGGACCCCATCGAGGACCGGCGGCAGCGCAAGGCGCGGCAGACCCGCGACGCGCTGGCCACCGCGGCCTGCGACCTGATCCTGGAGCGCGGGTCGGCGGCCACCACGGTGGAGGCGATCGCCGAGCGGGCGGACGTCACGCGCCGCACGTTCAGCCGGCACTTCGCCGGGAAGGAGGACGCGGCGCTCGACTTCGTCCGCCGGGACGGCGACCGGATCAACGCGCTGCTGCGGTCCCGCCCCGCCGGGGAGCCGCCCCTGCTCGCCTACCGCAGGGCCGTGCGGGACTGGCTGACCGACCCGGAGGACCCGGCCTGGCACGTGCGCCCCCGGATGCGCCGCCTGCTGGCCCTGGCCGGCACCGAGCCCGAACTGTTCGCCGCCTACCAGCGCATCCGGGTCGACGCCCAGGAGGAGTCGATCCGCATCGTCGCCGGCCGGCTCGGCATCGACGACGCCCGGGACGTGCGCCCGGCCGCCGTCGTCGACGCCGCCGCCGGAGTCCTGATCGCCGCCCTGCGCCTGTGGGCGCGCGGGGACGAGCGGGACTCGGGAGCCGCAGACCTCGCCGCCCTCGTGGAGCGGGCCTACGACGCCCTGACCTCGGAGGCCGCGGCCGCGACCCCCGACAGCACCACCGAAGAGTGAGAACAGCACCATGAGCACCACCGACACCACCCCCGCCCCCACCGAGTACGCCGCCGAGTTCGCCGGCCGTACCGCCCTGGTCACCGGCGCCGCCTCCGGCATCGGTCTGGCCACCGCCCGCCGGCTCGGCGCCGGCGGCGCGAACGTCGTCGTCGCCGACTTCAACGCCGAGGGCGCCGAGAAGGCCGCCGCCGACCTCACGGAGCAGGGCGTCCGCGCCGCCGCCGTCGAGCTGGACGTGACCCGCCCGGAGTCCGTGGAGGCGGCCGTCGCCTTCGCCGTCGACACGTACGGCGGCCTGGACCTCGCGGTGAACAACGCCGGCATCGGCGGCCCCAGCGCCCCGACCGGCGAGTACGACGTCGAGGCCTACCAGCGCGTGATCCGCACCAACCTCGACGGCGTCTTCTACTCGATGCGCTACGAGCTGCCCGCCCTCCTCGCCACGGGCCGGGGCGGCGCCGTCGTCAACGTCGCCTCCATCCTCGGCTCGGTCGGTTTCGCCGGCTCCCCCGCCTACGTCGCCGCCAAGCACGGCGTGGTCGGGCTGACCAAGGCGGCCGCCGCCGAGTACGCGGCCCGGGGCATCCGGATCAACGCGGTCGGCCCGGGCTTCATCGACACCCCGCTGCTGAAGACGATGGACGAGGCTGCCTACCAGGGCCTGGTCGCCCTGCACCCGGCCGGCCGCCTCGGACGGTCCGAGGAGGTCGCCGAGCTGATCGCCTTCCTGCTGTCGGACCGCGCGTCCTTCGTCGCCGGCAGCTACCACCTGGTCGACGGCGCCTACACCGCCGTCTGACCACCGGTCGTCCACCCCGGGGGGAACGAGAACAAAGGAGTTCGGTCCATGAAGGCACTGCAGTACCGCACCATCGGGGCCCCGCCCGAGGTCGTCACGGTCCCCGACCCGGAACCCGGCCCCGGCCAGGTGCTGCTGAAGGTGACCGCGGCCGGCGTCTGCCACTCCGACATCGCGGTGATGGGCTGGCCCGCCGAGGGCTTCCCGTACGAGCTGCCGCTCACCCTGGGCCACGAGGGCGTCGGCACCGTGGCCGCGCTCGGCGCCGGGGTGACCGGTCTCGCCGAGGGCGACGCGGTCGCCGTGTACGGGCCCTGGGGCTGCGGCACCTGCGCCAAGTGCGCGGAGGGCAAGGAGAACTACTGCCTGCGCGCCGACGAGCTGGGCATCCGCCCGCCGGGGCTCGGGCGTCCGGGTTCGATGGCGGAGTACCTGCTGATCGACGACCCCCGGCACCTGGTCCCGCTGGACGGGCTCGACCCGGTCGCGGCGGTGCCGCTCACCGACGCCGGGCTGACGCCGTACCACGCGATCAAGCGGTCGCTGCCCAAGCTGGTCCCCGGCTCGACCGCGGTGGTCATCGGCACCGGCGGTCTCGGTCACGTCGCCATCCAGCTGCTGCGCGCCCTGACGTCCGCCCGGGTCGTCGCCCTCGACGTCAGTGAGGAGAAGCTGCGGCTCGCCCGCGAGGTGGGCGCGCACGAGGCGGTGCTGTCGGACGCGAAGGCGGCGGAGGCGGTGCGCGAGCTCACCGGCGGCCTCGGCGCCGAGGCCGTGTTCGACTTCGTCGGCGTGGCGCCCACCGTGAAGACCGCCGGAGCCGTCGCGGCCGTCGAGGGCGATGTCACCCTGGTCGGCATCGGCGGCGGGTCGCTGCCCGTCGGGTTCGGCATGCTGCCGTTCGAGGTGTCGGTCAACGCGCCGTACTGGGGCAGTCGCAGCGAACTGATCGAGGTGCTGAACCTGGCCCGCGCCGGCGCCGTGTCGGTGCACACCGAGACGTACTCGCTGGACGACGCCCCGCTCGCCTACGAGCGGCTGCACGAGGGCAGGGTCAACGGCCGCGCGGTGATCCTGCCCCACGGCTGACCGGCCCCCCCGGGGGGCGCGACCGGTCCCCCGTTCCGGTCGTGCCCCCTGCCCGTCGAACCTACGTGGACGGCTCCGCCGTTGTGAATCGTGCCGGTGCCCGCTGCCGGGCCCGGAGGACTCAGTCGTGCACAGGTGAGTCCGGATGGCCCGGTTTCGTCCCGTGCAGGGGCGGCTGGTCGAGGTCGCCGGTCGCCAGGTGGGCCAGCACGACCTCGTACAGGTCGCTGCCGGCGGCGAGCAGCTCGCGTTCGAGGACGGGTTCGGCGCTGCGGACGTGCTCGCGGACGGTCTGCGCGTGCATGCCGAGCTGGTGCGCGGCGCGCTCGGCGTTGCCGCCGGCGGCGATCCAGGTGCGCAGGGTGCGCCGCAGGTCCCGGCCGTCGGGGTCGAGCCGGCCGAGCAGGTCGTCGGCCCAGGCGCGCAGCGCGGGCCCGGAGAGCAGGTCGGCGAGGCGGGCGGCACCGGTCCGCCGGCCGGCGCCCGGCGGGTTCTCGGCCAGCCCGACCTGGGAGTTCAGCGCGAGATGGACGGCGGCCCGGACGGTCAGGTCGGCGAAGTCGGTGCGCAGCAGCGACTCGACCCGGTCCATCCGGGCACGCACCGTGTTGCGGCTGACGCCGAGGACCTTGGCCGTGTTGACCGCGGTGAACTCCAGGCCGAGCCGGGTGGTGGCGAGCAGTTCGGCGCGCGTGTGGTGCGCCAGGGTGTCGAGCGGGCTCAGCACACCGGCCGTCCAGTCGTGCAGTTCCGCCGGGTTCATCAGCAGCTCGGGGCGGGTGCGCTCGGCGTACAGGGCCGCCTGCTGGGGCCGGAACCGGGCCACGGCCAGGGCGCTGACGGCCTGTCCGTAGGCCGCGGCGGTGCGGGCGAGGCCCTGCCGGGCGCTGCCGCCGAGGAAGACGCCGGGTCGGCGGCGGACGAGTGAGCGCAGCTCCTGCCCGGCCGCCTCGCGCGGCGCGAGGACGATCACGTGTGCGTCCACCGCAGGGCACCGGACGACCAGCGCCCGTTCCCCCGTCGCCGACACGCACTCCTCGGCGAGACGGTCCCGTTCGGCGGGGCTGCTCTCCACGACGTACACGCAGGCCGTGTCGGTGTCCAGGAGGCCGGGCCAGAGTCCGGCGGCCACGCGGCGGGCGGCGACGGTGTCCTCCACCATCAGCAGTTGCAGGATGGCCAGGCGCAGGTCGGAGGTGGCGCGCCGCAGCCGGTGTCCGGCCGCGGTCGACTCGTGGCCGGCCAGCAGCAGTTCGACCACCTGGGCGGTGTGCGTGACGATGTCGGAGACGCGCCGGTCGAAGGGCGCCTCGCGCGCCACCGTCAGGACGGCGGCCCGAGCCGGCTGGGACCGCTCCACCCGGACGAGCCGCAGATGACGGCCCCGGTCCTCCAGCGCGGCCGACGCGATCCGGCCGGAGGTGACGTCGGCGAGCAGTCCCTCGTCGAGCGGGACGCGGGTGCCGGCCAGCAGCCGGCCGGTGCCGTCCTGCAGCGACACGGTGGCGTGCGCGGTGCCGGCGAGCCAGGCCACGACCCGGTTCAGGTCGCGTCCGGCCGGACGCAGGTGCTCGAGCAGTTCCCGCGCCCAGCCCGCGTGCTCACCGGCCCCGGGTGTCCGCTGCCGTTCCGCGTCCTCTCGGCCCGCCACGTCGCCCTTCTCCTCGTCTCGCCCGGTTCCCGCCCCAGGTCGGGGACGTTACCTCATGGCTCTGTGCCCGGGCCCCGTCCCGGCGTCGGCGGCCGGCGACGCCGGGCCTGCCGGGCGGGGCGGCCGAGCGGGCATAAGCTCGGTGAATGGCGAAGTACTTCGACGTGCACCCCGACAACCCCCAGCCGCGCAGCATCGCCCAGGTCGCCGACAGCGTCCGGTCCGGCGCGCTGATCGCGTACCCGACGGACTCCTGCTACGCGCTGGGCTGCCGACTGGGCAGCCGCGACGGCATCGACCGCATCCGGTCGATCCGGCACCTGGACAACCGGCACCACTTCACCCTGGTCTGCCAGGACTTCGCGCAGCTCGGCCGGTTCGTGCAGATCGACAACGACGTGTTCCGGGCGATCAAGGCGTCGACCCCCGGCAGCTACACCTTCATCCTGCCCGCGACGAGGGAGGTGCCGCGCATGCTCCAGCATCCGAAGAAGAAGACCGTGGGCGTGCGCATCCCCGACCACGTCGTCACCCAGGCCCTGCTCGCCGAACTCGGTGAACCGCTGCTGTCCAGCACGCTGTTGCTGCCCGACGAGGAGGAGCCGATGACGCAGGGCTGGGAGATCAAGGACCGGCTCGACCACGTGCTGGACGCGGTCGTCGACTCCGGGGACTGCGGCACCGAGCCGACCACGGTCGTCGACTTCTCCGACGGCGAGGCGGAGATCGTGCGGCGGGGCGCCGGCGACACGAGCCGGTTCGAGTAGCCCCGCGCCGCACGGCACCGCCCGCCCGAGTGAGCGACCGACCGCCGCGACAACCGAGAGAGAGGCACTCCCCCCGATGACCGCCGTAGCAGGAACCGCCGTGGACATCCCCACCGACGACGGCACCGCCGACGCGTATCTGACCCACCCGGCCGACGGGGAACCCCGTCCCGCGGTCCTGCTGTACATGGACGGCTTCGGGCTGCGCCCGTCCCTGCGCGCCATGGCGGACCGGCTGGCCGGGGCCGGCTACACCGTCGTGGTGCCCAATGTCCTCTACCGGGAGGGCCGGGCACCGGTCGTGGACCTGCCCGAGTTCATCGACCAGGCGTCGCGGCCGAAGATCTTCGAGCGCCTCGGACCGATGATGCGGGCCCTCACGCCGGAGCGGGTGGAACGGGACGCCGACGCGTATCTGCGGTGGCTGACCGGTCGCCCGGAGGCGGCCGGCGGCCCGGTGGCGGTGGTCGGCTACTGCATGGGCGCCGGCCTCGCCCTGCGCACCGCCGGCGCGTATCCCGACCGGGTCGCGGCGACGGCCGGCTTCCACGGCGGAAACCTGGCGACCGAGGCACCGGACAGCCCGCACCGGGTGGCCGGGCGCCTGAGGGGCGAGGTGTACTTCGCCCATGCCGACCGGGACCCGGGCATGCCCGCCGAGCAGCAGGAGCGGCTGGAGGCGGCCCTGACCGCGGCGGGCGTGACCCATCGCTGCGAGGTCTACGCCGGGGCGCACCACGGCTACACCCAGGTGGACACCTCCGCCTACGACGAGAAGGCGGCGGAACGCCACTGGGAGGCGCTGCTCGACCAGCTGAACCGGACGTGGTGACCCCGACGCCCACGAGAACGCCCACGAAAACGCCCGCGCCGGGCCGGACTTGGCGCTCCGGCCCCCGTCCGGGCCCCGGGCCGGGCGTTGTTACCGTGCCCGGGTGTCCAACTCCTCACGTGATTCCGCCGAAGGCGCCGGCTGGGGCTCCGCCGAGCCCGGCGCCTACCGGGCCCTGATGCCGCAGCGCACCGAGAAGCTGTCCTGGCTGAACCCGAGAACGCTGTGGGCCGCCCGCAACGGCGTGCTGGCCTCCTGGTTCGGGGACCCCACGGGCAACACCCGCGCCCGCTGGGTGGCACAGCGGGCCGCGGCCGGCGCACCGGCCGACAAGATGATCCGGCGCGACGACCCCGACCGGTTCTCCTTCCTGGTCGTCGGCGACACGGGAGAGGGCGACGACCCCCAGTACGCCGTCGTGCCCGGGCTGTTGAAAGCGGGCGGCGACACCCGGTTCGCGGTCCTCGCGAGCGATGTGATCTACCCGGTGGGCAGCGCCGACGACTACGGCACGAAGTTCTTCCGCCCCTACCGCGACTACCGGGCACCCATATACGCGATACCGGGCAACCACGACTGGTACGAGGACCTCGGCGGCTTCATGCGCGTCTTCTGCGACGACGCCCCGCCCCTGCCGCCGGATCCGGCGCCGCGCCCGTTCACCCCCGCATGGCTGCGGTCCCTGCTGTGGCACCGGCCGCGCCCCGACGACGGCCGGCACCTGGACGAGGCGCGCAAGCTGCGCCCGTCCCCCGCCCAGCAGGCCGTCCAGCCGGGGCCGTACTGGGCCGTCGACGCCGGCCCGGTGCGGATCGTCGGCATCGACACGGGGCTGCTGGGCACGGTCGACGCCGAGCAGGGCGCCTGGCTGCGCGAGGTGTCGGCGGGAGACCGGCCGAAGATCCTCGTCACCGGCTCGCCCCTGTACGTGGACGGCGAGCACCACCCGTGCCCCATCGAGGGCGGCGGCACGGTCGACGAGATCGTGCGCGATCCCGCCCATCGCTACGTCGCCGCGATCGGCGGCGACATCCACAACTACCAGCGCTACCCGGTCGACGTGGACGGCCGCACCGTGCAGTACGTCGTGGCGGGCGGCGGGGGCGCCTTCATGCACGCCACCCACACCATTCCGCGTGTCTCGGTGGCCGGGGTCACCGAGGACGACTTCCGCTCCTACCCGCTGCGCGGCGACTCGCTCGCCTTCTACAGCGCCCTGTACGGACGCCGGCTGCGGCTGCGCCGCTTCTTCACCCTCACGGAGGCCGAGGCGACGGCCGTGATCGCCGAGCGCCTCGGCATCCGCACCGGCCGTGCCCCGGGTGGCGAGGCGCGGGTCACCCGGCGCGTCCGGCTGGTCGCCGGGCTGCTGGGCACGGCACGGCGGCCCGAGCGCCGCAAGCGGTTCCGGCTGCCCGTGCGCAAGATCTACACGCAGTTGTTCTCGCCCGGTTCGGCGACGTACAGCCCGCCCTTCTTCAAGTGCTTCCTGCGCCTGGACGTGACGCCGGAGGCGGTCCGGCTGCGCTGCTACGCGGCCACCGGCAACCGGGCGCAGGAGGAGGACCCGCCGGTCGAGGACGAGGTGACGATCCCGCTCGGGTGAGGAGGTCCCCGCCGTCCGGTTGATCACCCGTCCCGGCGTGGGCGAGGCTGGGACCGGGCGGCACACCGCCGCGCACAGTCGAGGGAAGGTCCCACGGTGATCAGCATCCCGGCGTACACACTCAACGACGGCACCACGCTCCCCGCCCTGGGCCTGGGCACCTGGCCGATGAAGGACGACGAGGCGGAGCGGGCGGTCCGCGAGGCCCTTCGGGCGGGGTACCGCCTGATCGACACGGCGACGAACTACCGCAACGAGACCGGCGTCGGCCGCGGGGTCGCGTCCGCCGGTCTCCCTCGCGAGGAGATCGTCGTGACCACCAAGCTGCCCGGCCGGCACCACGGCTACGAGGAGACCCTCGCCTCGTTCGAGGAGTCCCGCGCCCGTCTCGGCGTGGAGTACGTCGACCTGTACCTGATCCACTGGCCGCTGCCGCGCGTGGACAAGTACGTCGACTCCTGGAAGGCCATGGTGAAGCTGCGCGAGGACGGTCTCGTGCGGTCGGTGGGCGTCTCCAACTTCACGGCCGAGCACATCGAGCGGCTGGAGAAGGAGACGGGTGTCCTGCCGTCCGTCAACCAGATCGAGCTGCACCCGCTCTTCCCGCAGGACGAGCTGCGCGCCTACCACGAGCGCAAGGGCATCCGCACCGAGAGCTGGAGCCCGCTGGGCCGGGGCAGCGACCTGCTGGACGACCCGGCCGTCGCCGCGGTCGCCGAGGCGCACGGGGTGACGCCCGCCCAGGCGGTCCTGCGCTGGCACACCCAGCTGGGCGCGGTGCCGATCCCCAAGTCCGCCGACCCGGCGCGGCAGCGGGCCAACCTGGACGTCTTCGGCTTCGAACTGGACGCGGAGCAGATGCGCACGGTGGCGGACCGCGCGCGGCGCCGGATCGGCGGCGACCCGGAGGTGCACGAGGAGTTCTGAGCGGGGTACCCGTTCCCGGTCGGGGGATCTCCCGGATTTCCGATCTCCCGATCTCCCGATCTCCCGATCTCCCGGAAGGAGCGTCAGGTGGGCGGCGAGAGCGACGGGCTGCGCGAATACCACGGCAAGCGGGACTTCGGCCGGACCGGTGAGCCGGCGGGGGAAGGGACGCCCGGCGAGGGCGGCGAGCCCCGCTTCGTCGTGCAGATCCATGACGCGAGCACCCTGCACTTCGACTTCCGGCTGCAGGTGGCCGACGTGCTCAAGTCCTGGTCGGTGCCGAAGGGGCCGTCCGCGGACCCGAGCGACAAGCGGCTCGCGGTGCCCACGGAGGACCATCCGCTGGAGTACGAGGAGTTCGAGGGCGTGATCCCGGCGGGTGAGTACGGGGGCGGCACGGTCATCGTGTGGGACCACGGCACGTACGAGCCGCTGAGCCACGACCGCCGGGGACGGCCGGTCGACTTCGCCGAGTCGCTGGCGCACGGGCACGCCCGGTTCCGGCTGCACGGGGCGAAGCTGCGCGGCGAGTACGCGCTGACCCGCTTTCGCGGTGGGCCGGACCGCAGCGCCGGTGAGGACGCGGCGTGGCTGCTGGTGAAGACGGCCGGCGGCGGGCGCGGGCACGGCACCCCGGACCCCCGGCGGGCCCGGTCCGCGCGCACCGGTCGCACACTGGCCCGGGTGGCGGCGGAGGACGGCCGGGAATAGCCGGGCGTTCACTGCGCGGGCAGCGGCTGTTCGGCCCAGATGGTCTTGCCGGTGTCCGTCTGGCGGCTGCCCCAGCGCTGGGTGAGCTGGGCGACCAGGAGCAGTCCGCGCCCGCCCTCGTCGTAGGCGTGGGCGCGGCGCAGGTGGGGGGAGGTGGAGCTGGCGTCGGAGACCTCGCAGATGAGGGCGGTGTGGCGGATGAGGCGCAACTGGATGGGCGGCTCGCCGTACCGGATGGCGTTGGTGACGAGTTCGCTGACGACGAGTTCGGTGACGAAGGCCGTGTCGTCCAGTCCCCACGCCGTCAGCTGCTCGCCGACGGACCGTCTTGCGGCCGCCACGCCGACGGGGTCGGGGACGACGTCCCAGGTGCGCACCCGGTCCTCGCCCAGCGCCCGGGTGCGCGCCAGCAGCAGCGCGACGTCGTCGCCGGGCTCCTCGGGCAGTACGGCCTTGAGTACGCCGTCGCACAGGGCGTCGAGCGAGGTCGCGGGCGCGGTGAGGGCCCGGCACAGTTCCGCGGTGGCGTGGTCGACGTCGCGGTCGCGGTCCTCCACCAGTCCGTCGGTGTAGAGGGCGACGACGGAGCCCTCCGGCAGTTCCAGCTCCGTCGCCTCGAAGGGCAGCCCGCCCACCCCGAGCGGCGGCCCGGCGGTCATGGTGACGATCCGGGTGGTGCCGTCGGGCAGGAGGAGGGCGGGTGCGGGGTGACCGGCGGCCGCCAGGGCCAGCCGCCGGGACACCGGGTCGTACACGGCGTAGAGGCAGGTGGCGCCCAGTTCCGCGATCTCCGCTTCGCCCTCCTGCGGGCCGACGGCCGCGAGGTGGGTGACGAGGTCGTCGAGGTGGGTGAGGAGCTCGTCGGGGGGCAGGTCGACGTCGGCGAGGGTGCGCACGGCCGTGCAGAGCCGGCCCATGGTCGCCGTGGACGGGATGCCGTGGCCCACGACGTCGCCGACGACGAGGCCGACGCGGCTGCCGGAGAGCGGGATCACGTCGAACCAGTCGCCGCCGATGCCCGCCGCGGACGCGGAGGGGAGGTAGCGGTGGGCCACCTCGACCGCGGCCTGTCCGGGCAGGTCCCTGGGGAGCAGGCTGCGCTGGATCGCCAGGGCGGTGGAGCGCTCGCGGGCGAAGCGCCGGGCGTTGTCGACGGAGACGGCGGCCCGGCCCGCCAGTTCCTCGGCCAGTACGGCGTCCTCGACGGCGTACGGCTCCCGGGGCGCGGTCCGGACGGCCAGCGCGACGCCCAGGGTGGTGCCGCGGGCCCGCAGGGGCACGGCCAGGACGGAGCAGACGGCTTCGCGGAAGGGGCGGTTGTGCGGGGCCTCGGCCTCGCGGGTGCGCATCCACCGGTCGAACTCCGGGTCCCCCGGACCGGTGAGGACGACACGGCCCTCCCGTATCGCCCGGGCGGGCGGGCTGTCGGTCGGGTGGACCTCGTGTCCGCCGAGGTGCACGGCGGGGGTGGGGAAGTTCTCGGTGGCGGAGGTGTGGGCCACCCGGCGCAGTTCGGCGTGCTCGGGCGGCTTCGCGAGGGGTTCGTCGTCGCCGAGGACCCAGTCGAGCAGGTCGACGGCGGCGAAGCCGGCGAACCGCGGCACGAGGAGCCCGACCAGTTCCTCGGCGGTGCGGACGACGTCGAGGGTGGTGCCGACGGTGGCGGCCGCGTTCAGCAGGGCCAGCCGCTCGCGGGCCCGGTGCTGTTCGGTGCTCTCGAGCGCGGCCAGGGCGACGGCGGTGAGCGCGCCGGACGCGTCGTGGACCGGCCAGATCTCCACGGTCCAGGCGTGCAGCCGGGTACCGGCCGGCGCGGGCCCGTAGCTCTCGTACTGCACGCGCCGTCCGGTCTCGACGACGACGCGCAGGTGGTGCAGGAAGGAACGGGCGTCGCCCTCGAAGTCCGCCAGCGTGTCGGACAGGCGGCGGCCGATCAGTTCGTCGGCCGGCCGGCCCATCATCCGGCACGTGGCCTCGTTGACGTGCACGAAGCGCAGGCCGGGGTCGAGGACGGACATCGACAGGGAGGCCTGCCGTACGGCGTCGTCGACCAGGGTGGGAGCGGGGCCGCCGGGCGGGTCGGCGGTCACCGCCCAGCCGCCCGGTGCTCCGTCGTCGCCCGGCAGCGGACCGGCCCGCAGCCGCAGGCTCACCGGGCGGCCGTCGCGGTGCCGGATCACGGCGGTGCCGGACAGGGTGGTGCCGGCCCGGGTGCCGGAGGGGGCGTCCCGCGCGAGCAGGTCCCGCGCGGGACGCCCCACGACCTCCTCGGCCGTGTATCCGGTCAGGCGCCGCGCGCCGTCGCTCCATCCCGTCACCAGGCCGCGGGCGTCGACGATCACCGTGGCGGAGGAATCCTCCATGCCGTCCAGGATCATCCCAGGACGATGCGGTATCAACCGGGACGGGGCGCGAGTGGCTCGGTCACCGCCGATGGGCGCGGAGCGCGGCGAGCGCGCGGTCGGCGTGCGCGTTCATCCGGATCTCGCTGCGGACGACCTCCAGCAGGGTGCGGTCCTGCCCGATGACGAAGGTGACCCGCTTGGTGGGAGCCAGGGCGAACCCCCGCTTCACCCCGAACCGCTCCCGGACCGCGCCGTCCGCGTCGGACAGCAGCGGCATGCCGAGGGTGTGGCGTCCGGCGAACTCCTGCTGCCGGTCGACGGGGTCGCCGCTCACACCGACCGGCCGCGCGCCGACCGCGGCGAACTCGCCGGCCAGGTCGCGGAAGTGACAGGCCTCCGCGGTGCAGCCGGTGGTGAGGGCGGCCGGGTAGAAGAAGAGGACGACGGGTCCGTCGGCGAGCAGTTCGGACAGGCGGCGCGGGGTGCCGGTCTCGTCCGGCAGGGTGAAGTCCTCGACGGTGTCGCCCACGGCCGGGGCCTGGCTCACGACCGGCCCTCGCTGCCCCGGGCGACGCCGCGCGCCCACAGCACGAGCGGCACCTGCACGGGCAGCCGTCCGAGGGCGGCGGCCTTCTGCGGGGTGGGGCGGTGCCGCCAGTCCCAGGCCATCTTGGCGTTGGCCGGGAACACTCCGACGAAGAACGCGGCGGCACTCAGTGCGGCGGCCCTGCGGGTGCGCGGCACGGCGAGTCCGGCGGCGAGCGCGAGTTCGGCGACGCCGCTGGCGTACGTCCACGCCCGGGGTGTGCCCGGCAGGGAGCGCGGCACGGTGGCGTCGAAGGGCCGGGGCCGGGCGAAATGGGCGACGCCCGCGGTGGCCAGCAGGCCGGCGAGCAGCAGGGGTGAGCGTTCGGACCGTGACACGGTTCCTCCTCATGGGGGCCTGCCGCGCGATATTACTCGACGGTAAGGACGTCGGTGTCCACGTCACTTCCCGCTTCGGGGCGTGACGGGCGCCAGCCACATGCCCACGATCGCGTCGACGAGGCCGTCGGCCGCCTCCCGCCAGCTGGTGCGCGGGGTGGGGCGGTTCTCGGCGAGGGCGCGCTCCCGCTCCTCCGCGGTGTGCACGATGAGGTGGCGGGCCATGTCGCCCCGCTCCGCGACGACCTCGGCCGGCAGCGCCGGCATGCACAGGTTGCGGCCCTCGATGATCGCCCGCAGGGAGACGGAGGCGCGGGACTCCTCGGTCATGATCTGGCGCAGCGCCGGGTCGGTCATGACCTGGGCGCAGAACCGCGCGTACCAGGTGGGGCTGCCCAGCGCCGCCAGGTGGTCGAACTGGGGACGGACCAGGCAGTCCACCCAGTCCCGGAGGTCGGGCGCGTCCCCGAGGGCGGCGAGCTGCCGGGCGCGCAGTTCCTCGACCCGCTCCGAGTGGCGCTGTGCGATGGCCCGCACGAGGTCCGCCTTGGTACCGAAGTGGTAGCCGACGGCGGCGTTGTTCCCCTGCCCGGCGGCCTCGCTGACCTGGCGGTTGGAGACGGCGTACACGCCGTGCTCGGCGAAGAGCCGCTCGGCGGTGGTCAGGATCAGCTGCCGGGTCGCGTTGGCCTGTTCCGTCCGGACCGTCCTGCTCGCCATGATCACCACCGCGCCGGGACCCGCTCCGTACCGCCCACGACGACCGGTCCCTCGAGTCGTCGCAGGTCCGCCGCCGTACGGCGGGCTGTCACGGAAGCCTACGGGGCGGCCGCGCCGGGCCGCCGCCCGGCCCGGACGGGCGTCCCCTCTTCACACCCCTTAGGATACTTCAAGCGACTGACTTAAATGTTCGCGCTCGGCTCTCCCACACACCGCATCACCCGTCGACACTCATCGCTCGAAAGGCTCTTCCATGCCCGCTTCTCCCGCCGCACCGCGGCCGAACGCCGTGGTGGCGGTACTGGCCCTGGCCGGGATCGTCGTCGCGCTCATGCAGACGCTGGTCATTCCGATCATCCCGGAGCTGCCGAAGCTCCTGGACGCGTCGGCCTCGGACGCGGCCTGGGCGGTGACCGCCACGCTGCTCGCCTCCGCGGTGGCCACCCCGGTCGTCGGCCGGCTCGGCGACATGTTCGGCAAGCGGCGGATGCTCCTGCTCAGCCTGGTGCTGCTGATCGGCGGCTCGGTGGTCTGCGGACTGAGCGACGCGCTGGTCCCGATGGTCGTCGGCCGCGCCCTGCAGGGCCTGTCCGCCGCCGTGATCCCGCTCGGCATCAGCATCATGCGCGACGAGCTGCCGGCCGAGCGGCTGGCCGGCGCCACCGCGGTGATGAGCGCCTCCCTCGGGGTCGGCGGCGCGCTCGGCCTGCCCGCGGCCGCGCTGATCGCGGACAAGCTGGACTGGCACATGCTGTTCTGGCTCTCCGGCGCGCTCGGCGCCCTCTCCCTGGTCCTGGTCCTGGCGCTGGTGCCGGAGTCGGCCGTGCGCACCGGCGGCCGGTTCGACCTGCTCGGCGGCGTCGGCATGGCCGCCGGCCTCGCGAGCCTGCTGCTGGCCATCTCCAAGGGCGGCGACTGGGGCTGGTCCTCGGGCACCACCCTCGGTCTGTTCGCGGCGGCCGTCGTGACCCTGCTGGTCTGGGGCTGGTGGGAGCTGCACACCCCGGAGCCACTGGTGGACCTGCGCACCACCGCCCGCCGTCAGGTGCTGTTCACGAACCTGGCGTCCGTCGCGATCGGCTTCTCGATGTTCGCGATGTCCCTGGTGCTGCCGCAGCTGCTGCAGTTGCCCGAGGCCACCGGTTACGGACTCGGCCGCTCCCTGCTGACCACGGGTCTCGTGATGGCGCCGTCCGGCCTGGTGATGATGGCCTTCGCCCCGGTCTCCGCGAAGGTGTCCCGGTCCCACGGCCCGAAGGTGACGCTGATCATCGGCGCCGTGATCGTCGCGGCCGGCTACGGCCTGAACATCGTGCTGATGTCCGAGGTCTGGCACCTGGTCCTGGTCTCCTGCGTGATCAGTGCGGGCATCGGCTTCGCCTACGGCGCCATGCCGTCGCTGATCATGGGCGCGGTGCCGCCGAGCGAGACGGCCGCCGCCAACAGCCTCAACACCCTCATGCGGTCCCTGGGCACCTCGGTCGCCAGCGCCATCGCCGGTGTCGTCCTGGCCCAGATGACCGTCGACCTCGGCGGCTTCGCCCTGCCCTCCGAGAACGCGTTCAAGGCGGTCATGGCCATCGGCGCCGGCGCTGCCCTGCTGGCCGCCGCCATAGCGACCTTCGTCCCCCGGCACCGCCCCGCCGGCCCGGCGGCCCCGGCGCCCGCCGACGGTGCCGCGGCGGAGCCCGCCCCGGTGCGCTGACCGCGACGGCGCCGGCCCCGCCCGGGACCGGCGCCGTTCGGGCGAACCTCGCGGGCAACGCGCGTGCCGACGTCCGGGCCCGTCGAGAACTGACCCGTGGAGCTGCCCCTGATCCCTCCGATGCTCGCCACCCCCGGCACCCTGCCGCCCGCCGCGCAGGACGCGCGCTGGGCCTACGAGACCAAGCAGGACGGCCAGCGCGTCGTGGTCTACCTGCCCGGCGACGGAAGCGTCCTGCTGCGGGCCCGCTCCGGCCAGGACATCACCGCCGCCTACCCCGAGCTGGCCCCGCTCGCCGCCGCGCTCGGCGACACTCCCGCCGTACTGGACGGCGAGGTGCTGGCCCTGGACGAACGGGGCCGCGCCGACTTCCAGTTGCTTCAGTCCCGGATGGGCCTCGCGCACGCCCCGGGCCGGGCGGCGCACCGGGCGGCGAGGGTCCCCGTCCACCTGGTGCTGTTCGACGCCCTGCACCTGGCGGGCCGCTCCCTGCTGCGCACGCCCTACGCCGGCCGCCGCGAGCGGCTGACGGACCTCGCCCTGAACGGGCCGTCGTGGTCGACCCCGGCCGCGCTGGTCGGCCACGGCGAACAGGCCCTGCGGGCCACCCGCGAGCACGGCCTGGAGGGGCTGGTGTGCAAGCGGCTGGACTCGGTGTACGAGCCCGGGTCCCGCTCCCGGGCCTGGATCAAGATCCGCAACATGCGCAGCGAGGACGTCGTGGTCGGCGGCTGGCTGCCCGGCAAGGGGCGGCTCGGCGGCCTGCCCGGCGCCGTGCTGGTCGGCCAGCGCGCCGCGGGCCGGCTGCGCTACGTCGGCGGGGTCGGGACCGGCTGGAGCGAGGGCGAGCGCGCGGAGCTGGCCGGGCTGCTGGCGGCCGCCGCGAGCGACGTCTGTCCCTTCGACCCGGTGCCGAGGGTGCCGGGGGCGCGCTGGGTCGTGCCCCGGCTGGTCGGCGAGGTCCGCTACAGCACCCGCACCCGCGAGGGCATGCTGCGCCAGCCGTCCTGGCTCAGGCTGCGCCCGGACCTGACGCCCGAGGAGTCGGCCGCGGACGTCCCGGACGACCTGGTGTGAGCGGCTGACCGGCTCTCAGAAGTTGGGCCGCCCTTCACCGCGGGGACGCCCGGGCCCCCTTGGCGCGGGAGTGAAAAGAGAGGACCCTGAACTCCCCTTCCCCCCACAGCCGTTGGGCTGCCCGGCCTGAGGAGGACGCGATGCGCTCGCGTACCGCCGCAACGTCCCGCCAAAGATGGCTCACCGCACCGCTCGGTGCCCTGGCTCTCGTCCTCGCCTTCCCCGCCACCGCGTTCGCGGCCCCGCCGCCGGGGCTGCCCGGCAACGCCGACACCCTGGAACGGACGTACCAGCCCGCCTACGACTACGACACCGACGGCTGCTATCCGACCCCGGCGATCGGCGCCGACGGAGCGGTCAACGGCGGACTCAAACCGACCGGCGCCCTCAACGGCAACTGCCGCGACGCCTCCGACCTCGACAACACCAACGGCTACTCGCGTGCCAAGTGCGACGGCGACTGGTGTGCCTACATGTACGGGCTCTACTTCGAGAAGGACCAGGCGCTGCCCGGCAGCAGCCTCGGCGGCCACCGGCACGACTGGGAGCATGTGGTGGTGTGGGTGAACAACGACACGGTGCGGTACGTGTCTACGTCCAACCACGGCTCGTTCAGTGTGCACGAGCGGTCGGCCGTCCGTTTCGAGGGCACCCACCCGAAGATCGTCTACCACAAGGACGGCATCGGCACCCACTGCTTCCGCCTGGCGACCTCGGGCGACGAACCGCCGGAGAACCACAAGGGCGCGTGGCAGTACCCGACCCTGGTGGGCTGGAACGGCTACCCGGCGGGCCTGCGCGACAAGCTCAGCGCCTACGACTTCGGCAGCGCCAACTTCGGCCTGAAGGACGCCGGCTTCGCCTCCCACCTGGCCGCCGCCAAGCCCGCGGGCATCGCCTTCGACCCGTACGCGTGAGACGGAGGGCGAAAACGGGCCGTTCGGGCGGAGCTCGGCCCGTGGACGCCTCCTCGCGCACTATCGTGTCCGCATGTCCGCCCCCGAACTGATCCGCATCGTCTCCCGCGACTCCCCCATGGCGCTGGCTCAGGTCGAGCGCGTCCGGGCCGAGTTGGCGGCCCTCCACCCCGGCGTGCGCACCGAGGTGGTACCCGTGAAGACGACCGGCGACAAGTGGCTCGGTGACCTGTCGCTGGTGGAGGGCAAGGGAGCGTTCACCAAGGAGGTCGACGCCGCGCTGCTGTCGGGCGAGGCCGATCTCGCGGTGCACTGCGTCAAGGACGTGCCCGCCGACCGGCCGCTGCCCGCCGGCACGGTGTTCGCCGCGTTCCTGAAGCGGGACGACGTGCGGGACGCGCTGGTCCACCCGGACGGGCTCACCCTGGACGAACTGCCGGAGGGGACGCGCGTCGGCACGTCCTCGGTGCGCCGGGTCGCCCAACTGGCCGCCACCCACCCGCATCTGCGGTGCGTACCGTTCCGCGGCAACGCCAACCGGCGGCTGGCGAAGCTCGCCGCGGGCGAGGCGGACGCACTGCTGCTCGCGGTCTCCGGCCTGGAGCGCATCGGCCGGGCCGACGTGATCAGCGAGGTCCTCTCCACCGAGGCGATGACGCCGCCGATCGGCGCGGGCATCCTGGCCCTGCAGTGCCGCGAGGGCGACAGCGCCCTGATCGACGCGGTGAGCGGCCTCGGGCACCCCGCGACGCACCGGGAGGCGACGGCGGAGCGCATGTTCCTGCACGTCCTGCAGGGGCACTGCAACAGCCCGATCGCCGGGCACGCGCACGTGGACCGGAGCGGTGAACTCTCGCTGCGGGCCTGTGTCTTCACCCCGGACGGCAAGGTCCGGCTGAACGCCCACGAATGGGCGGGCCGCCTGGACCCGGCGACCCTCGGCACCTCGGTCGCCGTGGCGCTGCTGCGGCAGGGCGCCCGGGAGATCATCGACGGCATCGCGCACTGAGCGCCGGGCTCCCGCGCGGTCGCCCGGCGGATCAGGAGGCGGAGCCCTCCTCCGACTGGCCCCGCAGGAAGGCGCTCACCTGGTGCGCCACACCGTCGTCCCGCACCGTGCCGCAGGGGACGGCGCCGGCCCCGTCGGGCAGCCCGAGGGCGCCGCTCCACAGCCGCCGGTCGGCCCACTCCTCGTCCACCCTCAGCTGCACCTGGACGTCCACCTGGCTCAGGCTCGCCTCCGGACCGGCTCCGTAGAGCACGGCGGTGGCCCGGCGCAGCGGGTAGACGTCGAAGCCCTCGACGAACTGGGAGTTGCGCCAGTCGAGGAAGGCGCTCTCCCCGTCGGGGCCGATCCGCACGTCGATCTGGCCGTCCTCCAGGTGGATGCCGAGAGGGCGCGCGCCCCGGTTCTCGACGGTCACCCGGACCCGGAAGTAGGTCAGCCCCTCGGCGGCGTCGTCACGCCCACGCGGCGGCTCGGCCGGCTCAAGACGGTGCACACGGACCCGCAGGCCGGCGTGCTCGTCGTACTCCTGCCAGTCCCCGACCACGTTCGGCTCGTACACGGTGCCCCTCTCGACCTCTCGACGCTGCTTCCTATCTGTGCGCCGATCGCACTGTCAAATGAGCGGAATGCGCTGTGGCCAGCACCTTCGCCCCTTTTGATCGATGATCAAGCGTTGCGCAGGGACGATCCGCCGGCACCCCTCCGGGCGATCACCCGGAGCGTGCCGCACATCACGTCCCGCGACCGGGCGGCCGCCCGGTCACCGGTATGCAGCCGTTCGAGTGGCCGTTCGGGGCATTCGCGCTCAGTATCCATATATACGAGGACTTGCCAGCTCCCCTGCTGAGGGAGGTGCGCGTGATGCGTGTCGCCGGCAGAACCCAGCCCCACCCGCACGACGACGCCCCCGACACGGCCGCGGCGTTCGACCGGCTCGCCGGGCTGCCCGAGGGACCGGAGCGCAAGGCGTTGCGGGACGAACTCATCCGGGTCTGGCTGCCCATGGCGGAGCGGATCGCCGTCCGCTTCCGGGGCCGCGGCGAGAACCTGGAGGATCTCTATCAGGTGGCGGCCCTGGGCCTGGTCAAGGCCGTCGACCACTACGACCCGGAGCGCGGCCACGCCTTCGAGGCGTACGCGGTGCCGACCGTGACCGGCGAGATCAAACGGCACTTCCGCGACCACATGTGGACGCTGCACGTGCCGCGCCGGATCCAGGACCTGCGCAACCGGGTCCGCAAGTCGGCGAAGGAGCTGGCGCAGACCACACCGGGCCGTGCCCCGACCGTCGAGGAGATCGCCGAGCACGCGCAGCTGACCACGGTCGAGGTGCGGACCGGCATGGAGGCCCTGGAGTGCTTCTCCGCGCTGTCGCTGGAGGCGGAGATGCCCGGCACCGACGGGTACGCCCTCGGCGACGCGCTGGGCGGCCCCGATCCCGCCTTCGACGCGGTCGTGGACCGGGTGGCGGTGCGGCCCTGTCTGGAGGCGCTGCCCGAGCGCGAGCGCACCATCCTCTACCTGCGGTTCTTCGGGGGGATGACGCAGAGCCGCATCGCCCAGCAGCTGGGCATCTCCCAGATGCACGTCTCCCGGCTGCTCACCGGCTGTTTCGACCGGATACGGGAGGAGATCCTGCAGGAGGCCCGCTGAGCGGGCGCCCGCCGCACACGGGCCGCCCCAGGCGGTCTTCCAGGGCGGCCAGGATTTCCGGCGGCATCACTCCGGTGCGCCCCCAGATGAGTATCGTTTCCGCCACATTGCGGAGTTTGATGTTCGTATGCTGGGAAACTTCCTTCAGGACGATCCACCCCTCGTCCGGCGTCACCCCGCCGAGGACGATGATCACACCGATCGCCTGGTCGACGACGGCGTGCGAGACGACCGCCTCCTTGAGCTGCCGGACCTGCTCCTGCAGCCGGAAGATCTGGTCCGAGTCGGCATCCGGGTCCGGGCGGGGGCCCGGGCGCGTGCCGGTGGGGCGCACGGTCGTCACGGGGCCTCCGTTTCGGTACCCCGTCCGGGGTACTCGCCAGGCGCCCGCCGCACTCCCGGCCGGACACTGGTGTCGAGCCGGTGGCTGCCGGTGGACGAGACCAGGACGCGACTGCCATGAACCACGACACGACCTCCTCCACCCGCAAAGAGGGCCTGCTGTCCACGCACTCCGTGTACGGCGCCCCCTGCTGGGTGAGTCTCACCAGCCGTGATGTGAAGGCCACCGAGGAGTTCTACTCCGCCGTGCTGGGCTGGCAGTGGCGGCCCGTCCGGCTGGGCGAGCCCTTCCGGATCGCCCTGGCCGACGGGGTGCCGGTGGCCGGCATCGCGGCCGTCGCCGCGATGTGGCAGATGGCGGTGGCCTGGACGCCGTACTTCGCCGTCCGCAGTGCCGACGAGGCCGCGTCGCGGGCGCAGGAGCGCGGCGGCACGGCGGCGGTCGGGCCGATCTCCCTGCCCCCGGGGCGGGCGGCCCTGCTCGCCGACCGGGACGGCGCGACGTTCGGGGTCTGGGAGGGCGAGCTGTTCTCGGACTGGGACGCCTGGCGCACCAAGCGTCCCGCCTTCATCCGGCTGCACACCCGTGACGCCTTCGACGCCGCGATCTTCTACGGCGAGATCTTCGAGTGGGCGTCGGGGCAGGGCTGCTGCGAGGTCCGGTACGAGGGCGACGAGGTGGTCCTGCGCCACGAGGGCCAGGTCGTGGCCCGCATCGAGTCGGGGGCGCTGGGAGCGGCCCCGGACCCGGCCGTGCGGCCGCACTGGCAGGTGCACTTCGCGGTCGAGGACGTCGCGGCGTGCGCCCGCGCCGCGGAGCTGCACGGCGGCAGCGTGCTCTCCCTGGACGCGGACGAGGCGGTACTCCGCGACGCCGACGGCGCGCAGTTCACGGTGACCGCGCGCCGCCTCGGCAGCTGACCTCACCGGCTCACCGGCCGGTGCGGGACGGCCGGGAGAGCAGCACCAGGCTGCGCTGCTCGACGGTCAGCCTGGTGCCCGCCTTGTGCTCGGCCTCGTCGGGGACGCCCTCCGGGTCGGCGGTGTCGACCAGGGTCGTCCAGCGTTCGCCGTAGGTGACGTCGGGCAGCCGGAAGTCGGCCGGCTCCCAGTGGCTGTTGAGCAGCAGCAGGAAGGAGTCGTCGACGACGGCCCGACCCCGTGGGTCGGGTTCGGCGATGGCGTCGCCGTTGAGGAACACGCCGACGGTGTGCGCGTCGGAGCGCCGCCAGTCGTCGTCGGCCATTTCCCGCGCGTCGGGCAGCAGCCACACCAGGTCGGGCAGCGGCTGGTCCGCGTGGGTGAGGGTCTCCCCGCGGAAGAAGCGGCGCCGGCGCAGCACCGGGTGGTCGGCGCGCAGGGCGATCAGCCGCCGGGCGAAGTCCAGCAGGGCGCGCTGTTCGTCGTCGAGCCGCCAGTCGATCCAGGAGATCTCGTTGTCCTGGCAGTAGGCGTTGTTGTTGCCGCGCTGGGTGCGGCCCAGTTCGTCGCCGTGGCAGATCATCGGGATGCCCTGGGAGAGCAGCAGCGTGGCCAGGAAGTTGCGCTGCTGCCGGCCGCGCAGCTCCCGCACGGCCGGGTCCTTGGTCTCGCCCTCCGCGCCGCAGTTCCAGGACCTGTTGTGGCTCTCGCCGTCCCGGTTGTCCTCGCCGTTGGCCTCGTTGTGCTTGTCGTTGTACGAGACGAGGTCGCGCAGGGTGAACCCGTCGTGCGCGGTGACGAAGTTGACGCTGGCGCGGGGGCGGCGACGGCTGTGCTGGTAGAGGTCGGAGGAGCCGGTCAGCCGGGAGGCGAACTCGCCGAGCGTGTGCTCCTCGGCGCGCCAGAAGTCCCGTACGGCGTCGCGGTACTTGCCGTTCCACTCGGACCACAGCTGCGGGAAGTTGCCCACCTGGTAGCCGCCCTCGCCCACGTCCCAGGGCTCGGCGATCAGCTTGACGCGGCTGATCACCGGGTCCTGCTGGATGAGGTCGAAGAACGCGGACAGCCGGTCCACCTCGTGGAACTGCCGGGCCAGGGTGGCCGCGAGGTCGAAGCGGAAGCCGTCGACGTGCATCTCGGTGACCCAGTACCGCAGCGAGTCCATGATGAGCTGGAGCACGTACGGGTGGCGCATCAGCAGGCTGTTGCCGGTGCCGGTGGTGTCGTAGTAGTGCTGCCAGTCGCCGTCCACCAGGCGGTAGTACGAGGCGTTGTCGATGCCGCGGAAGGAAAGGGTGGGACCCTTCTCGTTGCCCTCGGCGGTGTGGTTGTAGACGACGTCGAGGATCACTTCGAGGCCGGCCTCGTGCAGGGTCTTGACCATCGACTTGAACTCGCTGACCTGCTGGCCGCGGGTGCCGAGGGCGGCGTAGCCGTTGTGGGGCGCGAAGAAGCCGATGGTGTTGTAGCCCCAGTAGTTGGCCAGGCCGCGGTCCTGGAGCACCCCGTCGTGGACGAACTGGTGCACCGGCATCAGCTCCACGGCCGTCACGCCGAGGGACGTCAGGTGCTCGACGACCGCCGGGTGCGCGAGGCCGGCGTAGGTGCCGCGCAGTTCCTCGGGGACGCCGGGGTGGGTGCGGCTGAGTCCGCGGACGTGGGCCTCGTAGATGACGCTCTCCGAGTAGGGGCGCCTGGGCGGGCGGTCGTCGCCCCAGTCGAAGAAGGGGTCGGTGACCACGCCGAGCATGGTGTGCCCGGCGCTGTCGCCCGGGTCGGCCTTGCCCCGGGCCCGCTCGAAGAGGGAGGCGTGGTTGTCCACCAGCCCGTCCACGGCCCGGGTGTACGGGTCGAGGAGCAGCTTCGCCGGGTTGCAGCGGTGACCGACGGCCGGGGCCCACGGGCCGTGGACCCGGTAGCCGTAGCGCTGTCCCGGGCCGACGCCCGGCAGGTAGCAGTGCCAGACGAAGCCGTCCACGTCGGGCAGCGGGACGGTGCTGTGGTTGCCGTCGTCGTCGACGAGCACGAGGTCGACCCGCTCGGCGACCTCGCTGAACAGGGCGAAGTTGGTGCCCTGTCCGTCGTACGAGGCCCCCAGGGGGTAGGGGAGCCCGCTCCACACGGGCGCCCCCTTCCAGTTCGGCCTGGCGCGGGTCACCGGGCCTCCTCCAGCACGCCCTCGCCCGTACGTGCCCAGCCGGCCGCCCGGGCCACCGGCATGATCTCGCGCGGCACTTCCAGCCCCTCCTGGGTGATCGGCTCGGGATCCGTCGCGACCAGCGGGACGCGCTCGCCGGCGCGGGCGCGGCGCGAGAACCAGATGACCTTCGAACCGGTGTCGGTGGCGCAGCAGCCCCAGCCGTCGCTGTTGGCGGCGAGGTGCTGCAGACAGGTGCGCAGGTCCTGGTCGGGACGGAGCGCCTGGTCGTTGCCCCCTACGGCCGTGATGAGGTGCTGGCGGTTCCACCACATCTCGATCGACGTGTTCTTGTCGCTCGCGTGCTCGTCGATCGCCAGCAGCAGCATCTCGGCGCCCGAGCAGACGGGTTCGACGAGGTTCTCCAGGTCCCAGAACCGGAGGTGAGCGGCCAGGATGCGCCTGACCTGTCCGACCCGTTCCGGGCTCACTTCCACGTCGAGGTGGTAGTAGCAGGGCACTGCGGTCTTCATCGTCGTGGCTCCTCACCGCGAGGGCTCTCGCTCCTCCGCGTCCCTTGGGGGACGGGCTCCCCGATCACGAAGCGTGAGCGCTGATCGCTTCTGAGTCACTCCAGAGTGGGAGCGGTAGTCCATTCGTGCAACACGAGCAGCTCGGGGCGGGGATCGGGGCCGGGTTCGGGGCCGGAGCGGGCCCCCGGCAAGCAGTTGAAGATCCAACAAGACGGGGTGTCACCGTCCATGCACCATGTGTGAAGAACTCGATCGTCCGTACCACCGGACCGTCCGGAAGGTGACCGGCCATGCTGCTCCCCGCGAAGAGCGAAGTCGCCCGGCAGCTGCGGCATTACCGCGCCTGGGAACGCTCGATGCTGGCGTCCCCCACGGACGTCACCGTCCGGACCACCTTCGAGGACTCCGGATACACCCTCTGCGTGCTGATGGGGAAGCGGTGCGCACGCGAGGCCGCGGACGCCGCCGAAAGGTATCTGCGGTCGAACCTCGTCACCCATGCGCAGGAGCAACCGGAGCGGTTCGCCCCGTCGGGGCACAAGACCCCGTCCGGCGCGGCCTGACCCGATCGGCCCCACCCGATCGGCCCAACCCAATCGGCCGGGCCCGCGCCCGGCCCCGAGCACGGCGGAGGTGAGACGCGGATGAGTGCGACCGTGGGGATCGGACGTATCCCGGTGCGGGACGTCCATCCGGTGGTGGACAACGGCAGGCGCCCGGCGAAGGCGGTGACGGGGGAGACGTTCGAGGTCACCGCGACCGTGTTCCGGGAGGGGCACGACGCGGTGGCCGCCAACGTCGTCCTGAAGGATCCCGAGGGCCGGCCGGGTCCCTGGACGCCGATGCGGGAGCTGGCCCCGGGCAGCGACCGCTGGGGTGCGGAGGTCACTCCGGGGGCACCGGGCGACTGGACCTACCGGGTGGAGGCGTGGAGCGACCCGGTCGCGACCTGGCGGCACACCGCGCGGATCAAGGTCCCGGCCGGCATCGACACCGGGCTCGTGCTCGAAGAGGGGGCCGAGCTCTTCCGGCGGGCCGCCGCGGGCGTGCCGGCGGACTCCGGGCGGGCGGTGGTGCTGGAGGCCGCCCAGACCCTGCTGGACGAGGAGCTACCGGTGGCCACCCGGCTGGCGGCGGCGTTGACGCCGGAGGTGGACGCGGTCCTGGCCCGGCATCCGCTGCGGGACCTGGTCACCTCCTCCGAGCCCCTGCCCCTGCTGGTCGAGCGGGAACGCGCCCTCTACGGCGCCTGGTACGAGTTCTTCCCCCGCTCCGAGGGCACCCCCGACACCCCCCACGGCACCTTCCGCACCGCCGCCCGACGCCTCCCGGCGATCGCCGCGATGGGCTTCGACGTCGTCTACCTCCCCCCGATCCACCCCATCGGCACCACCCACCGCAAGGGCCGCAACAACACCCTGTCCGCCACCCGCGACGACGTCGGCGTCCCCTGGGCCATCGGCTCCCCCGAAGGCGGCCACGACAGCATCCACCCCGCCCTGGGCACCCTCGACGACTTCGACCACTTCGTGCGTGAGGCCGGCCGCCACGGCCTGGAGATCGCCCTGGACTTCGCCCTCCAGTGCTCCCCGACCACCCCTGGGTCCACAAACACCCCGAGTGGTTCCACCACCGCCCCGACGGTTCGATCGCGTACGCCGAGAACCCGCCCAAGAAGTACCAGGACATCTACCCCCTCGCCTTCGACACCGACCCCGACGGCCTCCACACCGAAACGGTGCGGATCCTGCGGCACTGGATGGACCACGGGGTGCGGATCTTCCGCGTCGACAACCCCCACACCAAACCCGTCGCCTTCTGGGAACGCGTCATCGCCGACATCAACCGCGCCGACCCCGACGTCGTCTTCCTGGCCGAGGCCTTCACCCGCCCCGCGATGATGCACACCCTCGCCCAGATCGGCTTCCAGCAGTCCTACACCTACTTCACCTGGCGCAACACCAAACGCGAACTGACGGAGTACCTCACCGAACTGTCGGGGGACGCCGCCTCCTACATGCGGCCCAACCTCTTCGCCAACACCCCCGACATCCTCCACGCCTACCTCCAGCACGGAGGACGCCCCGCCTTCGAGACCCGCGCCGTCCTCGCCGCCACCCTCTCCCCCACCTGGGGCATCTACAGCGGCTACGAACTGTGCGAGAACACCCCCCTGCGCGACGGCAGCGAGGAATACCTCGACAGCGAGAAGTACCAGCTCAAACCCCGCGACTGGGCCCGCGCCGAACGCGAGGGCACCACCATCGCCCCCCTCATCACCCGCCTCAACACCATCCGGCGCGCCCACCCCGCGCTGCACCGGCTGCGAAACCTCCGCTTCCACCACACCGACAACGACGCGCTCATCGCGTACAGCAAGCGCGTCGGGTCCGACGTCGTCCTGGTGGTCGCCAACCTCGATCCGCATCGCACCCAGGAGGCCACGATCTCGCTCGACATGCCGCAGCTCGGCCTGGACTGGCACGAGTCCGTGCCGGTCCACGACGAACTCACGGGACGGACCTACCACTGGGGCCGGACGAACTACGTGCGCCTCGAGCCCGGCCGGGCTCCCGCCCACGTCTTCCACGTCCGGCGGCCGTCCGCCGGCGCGCCGCAGAACGGAGGGGCAGGAGCCTCATGACCGTCAACGAGCCCGTGCCGGACACCTTCGAGGACACCCCCGCGGGGGAACGGCACCCGGACTGGTTCAAAAGAGCCGTCTTCTACGAGGTCCTCGTCCGCTCCTTCCACGACAGCAACGGCGACGGCGTCGGCGATCTCAAGGGCCTGACCGCCAAACTGGACTACCTGCAATGGCTGGGCGTGGACTGCCTGTGGCTCCCGCCCTTCTTCAAGTCGCCGCTGCGCGACGGCGGCTACGACGTCTCCGACTACACGGCCGTCCTGCCGGAGTTCGGCGACCTCGCCGACTTCGTGGAGTTCGTGGACGCGGCGCACCAGCGCGGCATGCGCGTGATCATCGACTTCGTCATGAACCACACCAGCGACCAGCACCCGTGGTTCCAGGAGTCCCGCAAGAACCCCGACGGCCCCTACGGCGACTACTACGTCTGGGCCGACGACGACACCCGGTACGCCGACGCCCGGATCATCTTCGTCGACACCGAGGCCTCCAACTGGACCTACGACCCGGTACGCGGCCAGTACTACTGGCACCGCTTCTTCTCCCACCAGCCGGACCTCAACTACGAGAACCCGGCCGTCCAGGAGGAGATGCTGGCCGCCCTGAAGTTCTGGCTGGACCTGGGGGTGGACGGCTACCGTCTCGACGCCGTGCCCTATCTGTACGCCGAAGAGGGCACCAACTGCGAGAACCTGCCCGCCAGTCACGCGTTCCTCAAGCGGGTCCGCCGGGAGATCGACGCGCTCTACCCGGACACCGTGCTGCTGGCGGAGGCCAACCAGTGGCCGGAGGACGTCGTCGACTACTTCGGCGACTACGCCACCGGCGGCGACGAGTGCCACATGGCCTTCCACTTCCCGGTCATGCCGCGCATCTTCATGGCGGTCAGAAGGGAGTCCCGCTACCCGGTCTCCGAAATCCTCGCCAAGACCCCGGCCATCCCGTCCGGCTGCCAGTGGGGCATCTTCCTGCGCAACCACGACGAGCTGACCCTGGAAATGGTCACCGACGAAGAGCGCGACTACATGTACGCGGAGTACGCCAAGGACCCGCGCATGCGCGCCAACATCGGCATCCGCCGCCGGCTCGCCACCCTGCTGGACAACGACCGCGACCAGATCGAGCTGTTCACCGCCCTGCTCCTCGCCCTCCCGGGATCGCCGATCCTCTACTACGGCGACGAGATCGGCATGGGCGACAACATCTGGCTCGGCGACCGCGACGCCGTGCGCACCCCCATGCAGTGGACCCCGGACCGCAACGCCGGCTTCTCGACCTGCGACCCGGGCCGCCTCTACCTGCCCACGATCATGGACCCGGTCTACGGCTACCAGGTGACCAACGTCGAGGCGTCCATGGCCTCGCCCTCGTCCCTGCTGCACTGGACCAGGCGCATGATCGAGATCCGCAAGCAGAACCCCGCCTTCGGCCTCGGCACCTACACCGAGCTGCCCTCCTCCAACCCGGCGGTGCTGGCCTTCCTGCGCGAGTACGAGGACGACCTGGTGCTGTGCGTGAACAACTTCGCGCGGTTCGCCCAGCCCACCGAGCTCGACCTGCGCGAGTTCGCCGGACGCCATCCGGTCGAGCTGTTCGGCGGGGTCCGCTTCCCCGCCATCGGTGAACTGCCGTACCTGCTGACCCTCGGGGGCCACGGCTTCTACTGGTTCCGGCTCACCCGAGTCGCATCCCGCATCGGCCGCCGCGCTTGAGCGTGGGCCGAGGAAAGGACGCGTCACCATGCCGAAGACCGCACCCCTGCGCCCCAGACGTGGGCAGCTCGCCGAGCCGATGGCGTCGCTCGGCGAGTTGCTGCGCCAGTGGCTGCCGCGCCAGCGCTGGTTCGCGGGCAAGGACCGGCCCGTGGCCGAGCTGGGTCTGCTGTCGATGACCGAGCTGTTCCCCGGCTGTCTGCACCTCCTGGTGCACACCGGGCAGGGTTCCGTGCCCTCTCCCGGCGGCACTCCCCCGGCCGGGGACTGCTACCAGCTGCTGCTCGGCGTGCGCGAGCAGCCTTCGCCGCGCCTGGGCCGGGCGGTCATCGGGCAGGTGCAGGACGGTCCGCTGGCCGGGCGGACGGTCTACGACGCGCTGCACGACCCGCGCACCGCGCAACTGCTCCTGGAACGGCTCCGGCATCCCGGCAAGGCGGGCCCGCTGCGCTTCGAGGCGGACCCCGCGCGCCCGGTGCCCGGCGGGCTGGCGCCGCGGCTGCTGGACGCCGAGCAGTCCAACTCCTCGCTGATCTACGGCGACGAGTTCATCCTGAAGCTCTTCCGGCGCGTCCAGCCCGGCGTCAACCCCGACCTGGAGGTGCCGGACGCGCTGGCCCGGCAGGGCTGCGGCCGGGTCCCCGCGCCGGTGGCGTGGATGCGCACGACCCATCCGTACGGGGCGACGCTGGGCGTGCTGCAGCCGTTCCTGCCGGGTGCCTCCGACGGCTGGACCCTGGCCCTGAACGCGCTCGCCGCCGGGGACGAGTTCACCGTGCAGGCCCACGAGCTGGGGCGGGCGATGGGCGACGTCCACCTGGCGCTCGCCTCCGCCTTCCCGGTCGGCGCCCCCGGCGAGAACGGCCGCACGGCGGCGGCGATGACCGAGCGCCTCACCGCGGCCGCGCACTGCGTGCCCGCGCTGCAGCCCTTCGTCCCGGGGCTGCGGGCGGCCTTCGCGGCGCTGTCCACCTGCGACTCGGGTCCGCCCGCCCAGCGCATCCACGGCGACCTTCACCTGGGGCAGGTGCTGCGGGCCGGCCGGGACTGGTTCGTCATCGACTTCGAGGGCGAACCCTCCCGTCCGCTCGCCGAACGGCGCAGCGCCCACTCCCCCGTCCGCGACATCGCGGGCATGCTGCGTTCCTTCGACTACGCCGCCCGGCAGCGTCGCCCGTGGCGCCCGGAGTGGGCGCGCCGCTGCCGGGAGGCGTTCTGCGCGGGCTACGCCGCCCGCGCCGGATGGGACCCCCGCAAGAAGCACGGCCTGCTGCGCGCCTACGAGACGGACCGCGCCGTGTACGAGGTGCTGTACGAGGCCCGGCACCGCCCCGACTGGCTTCCCGTACCCATGGCGGCGATCGAACGACTCGCCGTGAGAGGAGACTGACCCGTGGCCCTCCGCGACACCTCGATCCCCGAGCCCTCCGCCCCGGCCCCGCACGCACCCGGTGCGAGCGCGACCGCGCCGCCCCTGGACCCCACCGACCGCGGACGCCTGCTGGCGGGCGCCCACCACGACCCGCACGCCCTGCTCGGCGCCCACCCGGTGCCCGGCGGCATCGCCTTCCGGGCGCTGCGCCCCTTCGCCCGCGAGGTGGGCGTGGTCGTGGACGGCGAGCGCCACGCCCTCGTGTCGGAGGGCGACGGCCTGTTCTCCGCCGTCCTGCCGCTGGCCGCCGTCCCGGCGTACACGCTGGTGGTCGCGTACGAGGACGGCGAGCCGCGGGAGACGCACGACCCCTACCGCTTCCTGCCCGCCCTCGGCGAGCTGGACCTGCACCTGATCGGTGAGGGCCGGCACGAGCAGCTGTGGCGGGCGCTGGGCGCGGAGCCGATGACGCACGAGGGGGTCACCGGCACCCGGTTCACGGTGTGGGCACCGAACGCGCAGGGCGTGCGGGTCGCCACCGACTTCACGCACTGGGACGGCACCGCGTTCCCGATGCGCTCGCTGGGTTCGTCCGGGGTGTGGGAGCTGTTCCTGCCGGGCGTCGGCGAGGGCACCCGGTACAAGTTCGAGATCCACTCCCGCTACGGGCACCGGTTCCTCAAGGCCGACCCGATGGCCCGCGCCGCCGAGGAGCCGCCGAACACCGCGTCCGTGGTGACCGCCTCGCGCTACGAGTGGGGCGACGCCGAGTGGATGCGGACCCGCTCCGAGACGCCGGTGCACGAGGCGCCGTTCTCCGTGTACGAGGTGCACCTGCCGTCCTGGCGGCCGGGGCTGACCTACCGCGAGCTGGCCGAGGAGCTGCCCGCGTACGTGAAGGACCTGGGCTTCACGCACGTCGAGCTGATGCCGGTCGCCGAGCACCCCTACGGCCCGTCCTGGGGCTACCAGGTCACCGGCTTCTACGCCCCGACCGCGCGCCTGGGCACCCCCGACGACTTCCGGTACCTGGTGGACGCGCTGCATCGGGCCGGACTCGGCGTGATCATGGACTGGGTGCCGGCACACTTCCCGAAGGACGACTGGGCGCTGGCCCGCTTCGACGGGGACCCGCTGTACGAGCCCGGGGACGACCGGCGCGCGACCCACCCGGACTGGGGGACGTACACCTTCGACTTCGCGCGGACCGAGGTGCGCAACTTCCTCGTGGCGAACGCCGTGTACTGGTGCGAGGAGTTCCACATCGACGGGCTGCGCGTGGACGCCGTCGCCTCGATGCTCTACCTGGACTACTCGCGCGACTCCGGCCAGTGGGAGCCCAACCAGTACGGCGGCCGGGAGGACCTGGCGGCGATGGCGTTCCTCCAGGAGATGAACGCGACGGTGTACCGGCGCTGCCCCGGCGTGGTGACCATCGCGGAGGAGTCCACCGCGTGGGGCGGGGTGACCCGGCCGACCGACACGGGCGGGCTGGGCTTCGGCCTGAAGTGGAACATGGGGTGGATGCACGACTCGCTGGAGTACGCCGCCCACGAGCCGGTGCACCGCAAGTACCACCACCACGAGATGACGTTCTCGATGGTGTACGCCTACAGCGAGAACTACGTGCTGCCCATCTCGCACGACGAGGTGGTGCACGGCAAGCAGGCACTGGTGTCGAAGATGCCCGGCGACTGGTGGCAGCGGCGCGCGAACGTGCGTGCGTACCTGGGCTTCATGTGGGCGCACCCGGGCAAGCAGCTGCTGTTCATGGGGCAGGAGTTCGCGCAGGGCGCCGAGTGGTCGGAGAAGCAGGGGCCCGAGTGGTGGCTCCTGGACGAGGGGTACCACTCGGCGGGCGACCACCGCGGGGTGCGGGACCTGGTCCGCGAGCTCAACACCCGCTACGCGCGCACTCCCGCGCTGTGGCAGCGCGACACCGACCCGGCCGGTTTCCGGTGGGTCGCGGTGGACGCGGCCGAGGACAACGTCTTCGCGTTCCTGCGGTACTCCGCGGACGGCACCCCGCTGCTGGCGGTGTCGAACTTCTCCCCCGTCGTCCGGCACGACTACGGGCTCGCCGTCGGCGACGAGGCGGTGGCCTGGCAGGAGGTGCTCAACACCGACGCCGAGGAGTACGGCGGCAGCGGCGTGGCCAACGCGGACCCGGTCAAGCCGGAGGACGGGAGCATCCGGATCACGCTGCCTCCGCTGGCGACGGTGTGGCTGATGCCGTACGCCGGGTGAGGCGACCAGGTGTCCGACCGGCTGCACGGGGCAGTCGGTCGATGGCACCGGCCCTCGGAAAGGCGGCATCACGTTGCGCACCGTCGGAGTGGAGGAGGAACTCCTCCTGGTCGATCCCGCGACCGGGGAGCCGCGGGCGCTGTCCGCCCCCGTGCTCGCCCGGGCCTCGCTCGACGACGCCGAGCAGGACGTGTTCGAGAAGGAACTGCACGAGCAGATGCTCGAGTTCGCCACGCATCCGCAGGCGGACATGGAGCGGCTGCACACGGAGATCGTCCGCTGCCGTGAGGAGGCCGGACGGCACGCCGGGGGCACCGGATGCGCCGTCGCCGCGCTCGCCACGTCACCGCTGCCGGTGACGCCGTCCATCGGCGTGAACCGGCGCTACGAGTGGATGGCCGAGCAGTACGGCGTCGTGGTCCACGAGCAGCTCGTCCTGGGCTGCCACGTGCACGTCTCGGTCGAGTCCGACGAGGAGGGCGTCGCGGTGATCGACCGGGTGCGGCCCTGGCTGCCCGTGCTGGCCGCGCTCAGCGCGAACTCGCCGTTCTGGCAGGGCCGGGACTCCTCCTACAGCAGCTATCGCAGCCGGGTCTGGCAGCGCTGGCCGTCGGCCGGTCCCACCGAGCTGTTCGGCTCGGCGGAGCGCTACCACCGGCGGGTCGCGGACATGCTCGCCACCGGGACGATCCTCGACGACGGGATGGTCTACTTCGACGTCCGGCTCTCCCCGCGGTACCCGACGGTCGAGTTCCGGGTCGCGGACGTGTGCCTGGACGCCTCGACGGCCGTCGTGCTGGCCGCGCTGGCCCGCGCGCTGGTCGACACGGCCGCCCGGGAGTGGCGCGCGGGTGCCGAGCCGGCCGACGTCAGTGTGAGCCTGCTCCGCCTCGCGGCCTGGCGGGCCGCCCGGTCCGGGCTGACGAGCGAGCTGCTGCACCCCGCGACGATGCGGCGGATGCCCGCGGAGCGGGTCGTCCGGGCACTGCTGGAGCACACCCGGGAAGCCCTCGCGTCCTCGGGCGACCTCGACCGGGTGCGCGAGGGTGTCGACGCGCTGCTGCGGCACGGCAACGGCGCGCGCGTGCAGCGGGAACTGCTGGCGCGCACGGGCAGTCTGCGGGAGGTCGTCGCCGCGTGTGTGCGCCGCACCCAGGCGGTCTGAGAGGTCAGTAGATCAGGGCGAGGGCGTAGCCCAGGAGACCCACCGCGAAGATCAGCACGACCGCGAGGATCAGGGTCATCGGGCCCTTCGACCAGCCCTTGGCCGGATTGCTGAGCAGGTCCTGGGGGCCGGCCTCCGGCATGCTGCTCTCGGCCGGCGGGGTCTCTCCGGGCGGCACGCCTCCGCCGGGCTCCAGACCGGTGCTGAGTCGGGGTTCGGGATCGGGGTTCACGTAGCTCATGTCCCCCCGGGTCCCCCGATCGGGCCGAATCACCGGGCGGGAACACTTCCGCCGTCCCGGCCCCCCGCCGCCTGCGGCTGGGCTAGCCTCCGAGCACCGTCGGCCACGGTACTCGTCGACGGCGTCACCTTCCGTACACGTCAGGAGCCGGCGCATGCGCGAGACCGCACTCGCTCCCGGGGCCGTCCCGCCGCTGGCCGGCGGGCTCGCCGACAGCCTCTTCGAGACCGCCGCCCGCACCCCGGCCCTGCCGATGCTCGCCCGCCGCCGTGGCCCCGGCTCCCAGGCCTGGGACGAGGTGACGGCCGCGGAGGTCCGCGACGAGGTGGTCGGCGTGGCGAAGGGCCTGATCGCCAGCGGTGTCTCGCCCGGCGACCGGGTGGCGATCCTGGCCCGCACCCGGTACGAGTGGACGGTCTTCAGCTACGCCCTGTGGACGGTGGGCGCCGAGGTGGTGCCGGTCTATCCGACGTCCTCCCGCGACCAGGTCGAGTGGATCCTGCGGGACGCGGGGTGCGTCGGCGTGCTGGTCGAGGACGAGCAGAGCGTGATGACCGTCGGCTCGGTGTGCGCGTCGCTGCCCGCCCTGCGCCACGTCTGGCAGCTGGACGCGGGCGCGCTGGACACGCTGGTGGAGCGCGGCGCGTTCCTGCCGTTCGCCACGGTCGACTCCATGCGCCGCATCGTGCTGCCGGACTCCACCGCCGTGGTCGCCTACACCTCGGGCACCTCCGGCCGCGCCCTGGGCTGTGCGCTGAGCCACCGCGGTCTGGCCGGCCCGTGCGACACGCTGCTCGCGGGCTGGGGCCACACGGTGGCGCCGCCGGGCGAGCAGGCAGCGGTCCTCGCCTTCCTGCCCTTCTCCCACGTGTACGGGCTGATGATCCAGAACCTGTGCGTCCGGGGCGGGTTGCTCATGGCGCACGAGCCCGAGATGACCGCGGACGCCCTCTCCTCGGCCCTGCGTTCCTTCCGGCCGACGTATCTGTACGCCGTCCCGTCGGTCCTGGAGAAGATCTACAAGAATTTCCTGCGCGCGGCTCAGCAGGCGGGGCGGGGCGCCCTGTTCGAGCGGGCCGCGGACACGGCGCGGGACTTCGCCGCCGCGCTGGAGCGCCGGCGCCTCGGCCTCGGCTCCGGGCCCGGCTTCGACCTGCGTCTCCAGCACGCCCTGTACGAGCGGACGGTGTACCGGCGGCTGCGCGACGCGCTCGGCGGCAGGGTGGGCCGGGCGACGTCGGGCGGCTCGCCGCTCAGCCGCGAGCTCTCCCTCTTCTACGAGGGCATCGGTGTCTACGTGCACGACGGCTACGGCCTGACGGAGACCAGCGGCGGGCTGACGATGCAGCCGTGGGGCCGCGAGAAGTCGGGCACCGTCGGGCAGGTGCTGCCCGGCATGGAGATCCGGGTGGCCGACGACGGGGAGATCCTGGTGCGCGGGCCCTGGCTGTTCCAGGGGTACGTCGGTGACGAGTCCGCCACCCGTGAGGTGATGCGCGGCGGCTGGCTGGCCACCGGCGACCTCGGGCACCTGGACGACGAGGAGTACCTGGCGATCACCGGCCGCAAGAAGGACGTCATCATCACCAGCGGCGGCAAGAGCGTCGCCCCGGCCGCCCTGGAGCAGCGGCTGCGGATGCACCCGCTGGTCCACCAGGTGGTGGTGGTGGGCGACAACCGGCCCTGCGTGGGGGCGCTGATCACCCTGGACCCGGAGTTCCTGGCGCACTGGCGGGCGGCCCTGGCCCTGCCGGGCGACGCCCCGGCCCGGGAGGCACGCGAGGAGAACGCGCTGCGGGAGGAGATCGCGCGGGCCGTGGCCGCGGCGAACAGCGCCGTGTCGCGCTCGGAGTCCATCAGGGTCTTCCGTGTCCTGCCCGCCCCCTTCGACGTGGCCGGCGGACTGCTCACCCCGTCGATGAAGCTCCGGCGGGACGAGATCGTACGGACCCACGCCCTGGAGATCGACGCGATGTACGAGGCCCGGTCGCACCGCCGGCCGGCCGGGACGGCGCCCGGGGAGCCGGCCGCCTGGGACGACGCGGACAACGTGTTCCTGCGCTGAACCGGCGTCCGTACCGCTCCTGGCCAGGTGGTCCCGGACGCGACTAGGTTCGGTCGGCACGGGCACTTACAAACGGAGGGAAGGCGAAGGAGAAGGTACGGCGCCCGGCCGGTGCCGGGCCGGGAAGGCGCAATGGCAGCCGAGTCGCGTTGGGACAGGACACTGGCTTCCGAGGAGATCACGAACCGCACCGCCAGCTTCACCGGGGAGCTGCACAATGTGACCGGTGCGCGGCTGGTCGCGGAGGAGTTCCTCTACGACCTGGCCCGTGCGGCGCCGCCCGCGGCGCCCGAGTACTGGGACGACATACTCCTCGTCGTCACCGAGCTGGCGGCCAACGCCGTGCAGTACGCCCCGGGACCGTTCCAGCTCCGATTGCGCCGCACCTTCGACGGCGTGCACGTGGTGATGCACGACACCAGCACGACGGAGCCCGCGCCACGGCCCTTCCATCCCAGCAAGGGGGGCGGCGGCATCGGCTGGCATCTGATCCACACGCTGTCCGACCAGGTGAGCGTCGTCACCGGGGAGCAGGGCAAGGACATCCACGTCTTCCTGCCCTGGTGACCTCGGCCGTCACGGGGCGTCCGCGGCGCGCAGGGGCACCAGCGCGCTGATCGTCTTCCCGCCCCCCGGCCGGGGTTCGACGGCGATGTCCCGGGCGAGGCGGGCGACGATCGGCCAGCCGTATCCGCCGCCGGGATGGGCGGTGGGGAACGCGTGGACGTATTCGGGCACCACCGTGTTGTTGTCGTGGACGGCGATCCACAGTCCCTCGTCCGTGGGCCGGACCTCGAAGCCGGCCAGCCCGTCGCCGTGCCGGATCGCGTTGGTGACCAGTTCCGACACCACGAGCAGCAGGTCGGCGACGTCCTCCTCGCGCGCCACGCGGCCCGGGCCGCCCCACCGCGTCCGCGCCACCGACTCCGCGTACGCCCTCGCGGCCGCCGCGCCCGCCCCGGCGCCCGGCGCCGGTGTGCCGGCGGGCGCGACGTCGGGCGGTGCCGTGACGGCCGTGACGGGCGTGGTGATGCGGTCGGTCGGTCGCATGTCGGTGGTTTCCCCGGTTTCCGCGTGCTGTCGTTCGGTCCGGTCAGGTCGCGGGGCGCTCCCGCGACGGCAGCCGGTGGTAGTAGTCGCCGACGGACGCCAGGTAGTCGCGGTCCATCGTCTCGCTGTCGGTCCGGAACCGGGGCGCGGCCTTGACCTGGGCCCTGGTGCAGTTCAGCGTGACGGTACGGGCCTCGGCGTCGATGCCGCGGACCAGTCCGACCGGCACGAGGACGCTGCGGCCGAACACCCAGACGCCGGTGTCGACGACGAGGTGGCGCATGCCGAAGTGCTCGGCCTGCCGGTCCACGTGCCCGATGGTGCCGTCGTCGGCGACCACGGTGCAGCCCGTCAGGTCCGCTCCGGCCTCCAGGCCGCTGTCCGCCGCGTACGACCAGATGTTCTCCCTCGGCACGCTGTCCTTCCCTCCCGTGTCGGTGACGGCGTCGGGGCCGGGCGGACGCAACGGGCCGGACCGGCTCCACAGCAGCGGATACCCGGCCGGGGCCGCCGCATTCGGGCTCCGGTGGGCCGTGCGGTGGCACTTTCCGCGAACCGTACGGCGGCGGGCTCGGGCCGCTCGCGCCGGGCGCCGCCCGCTCGGCGTGACCCGTCCGGGGGTCCGCCTTCGGCCGGGTGACACATCGCTTTGTCCGCGCCCGGGACCTGGGTTAGCCTCTGACGTATTTTTCTGCTGGGGGAATCCGTGAACTGCGCAGACGCGGACACGGAAGCCGGAACGCGCCCGCGCGGTCCGGAGGGGGTGGTGAGTCCTCGCCGCGAGGACTCCCGGGGAGCGGAACGAGGGTACGCATGACCAGCGACAGCACCGGATCCGTCGACGCGGTTCCGGGCGATCAGGAGTTGCGCCGTCTCCTGGCGGGCCTGACGTCCGTGCGGGACGGCGACTTCGGCACCCGTCTGCCGGACGACGCGGACGGGCTGATGGGCGACATCGCCAAGGTCTTCAACGGCATGGTGGACCAGTTGTCGGTGTTCACCTCGGAGGTCACGCGGGTCTCCCGCGAGGTCGGCACCGACGGACGGCTCGGCGGCCAGGCGCGGGTGCCCGGGGTCTCGGGCACCTGGGCCGACCTGACGGACTCCGTCAACGCCATGGCGGGCAACCTCACCACCCAGGTCCGTGACATCGCCCAGGTGGCCACGGCGGTCGCCCGGGGCGACCTCTCGCAGAAGATCGACGTGGACGCCCGCGGCGAGATCCTGGAACTGAAGAACACCATCAACACCATGGTCGACCAGCTCTCCGCCTTCGCCGACGAAGTCACCCGCGTCGCCCGCGAGGTGGGCACCGACGGACGGCTCGGCGGCCAGGCCGACGTCCAGGGCGTCAAGGGCACGTGGCGCGACCTCACCGACTCGGTGAACTTCATGGCGGGCAACCTGACCAACCAGGTCCGCAACGTCGCCCAGGTGGCCACCGCCGTGGCCAAGGGCGACCTCTCGCAGAAGATCACCGTGGACGCCCGCGGCGAGATCCTGGAACTGAAGAACACCATCAACACGATGGTCGACCAGCTCTCCGCCTTCGCCGACGAGGTCACCCGGGTGGCCCGCGAGGTCGGTACGGCCGGCAACCTGGGCGGGCAGGCCCGGGTGCGCGGGGTGTCGGGCACCTGGAAGGACCTCACCGACAACGTCAACGTCATGGCGTCCAATCTGACCGGCCAGGTCCGCTCCATCGCCCAAGTGGCCACCGCGGTGGCCCGGGGCGACCTGTCGCAGCGGATCACCGTGGACGCCGAGGGCGAGGTCGCGGCGCTGGCCGACGTGATCAACACGATGGTGGACACGCTCTCCGCGTTCGCCGACGAGGTCACCCGCGTCGCCCGCGAGGTCGGCACCGACGGACGGCTCGGCGGCCAGGCACACGTGCCGAACGTCGCCGGGACCTGGAAGGACCTCACCGACAACGTCAACTCGATGGCCAACAACCTCACCAACCAGGTGCGCAACATCGCGCTGGTGACGACCGCGGTGGCCCGGGGCGACCTGTCGAAGAAGATCGACGTCGACGCGCGCGGCGAGATCCTCGAACTCAAGACGACGATCAACACGATGGTCGACCAGCTCTCCGCCTTCGCCGACGAGGTCACCCGGGTGGCCCGCGAGGTCGGCACCGAGGGCCGGCTCGGCGGCCAGGCCGAGGTGGAGGGCGTCTCCGGCACCTGGAAGCGGCTCACGGAGAACGTCAACGAGCTGGCCGGCAACCTCACCCGCCAGGTCCGCGCGATCGCCGAGGTCACGTCCGCCGTCGCGGAGGGCGACCTGACCCGCTCGGTCACCGTGGAGGCGTCCGGCGAGGTCGCCGAGCTGGGGGACAACATCAACGCCATGGTGGAGTCCCTGCGCGAGACCACCCGGGCCAATCAGGAGCAGGACTGGCTCAAGACCAACCTCGCCCGCATCTCCGGCCTGATGCAGGGCCACCGGGACCTGCCCGTCGTCGCCGAGCTGATCATGGACGAGCTGGTGCCGCTGGTGTCGGCCCAGTACGGCGCCTTCTACCTGGCCGAGGACGGGGACGACGGTCCCGAGCTGCGGCTCGTCGGCTCCTACGGCTACCCGGAGGACACGGCAAGACCCACCCGTATCGCCTTCGGCCGCACCCTGGTCGGCCAGGCCGCGCGCAGTCGGCGCACCATCGTGGTGGACGAACTGCCGCCGGGCTACCTGACCATCTCCTCGGGGCTGGGCGAGGTGGTGCCGGCCGCGCTTGTGCTGCTGCCCATCGTGGTCGAGGGGCAGGTGCTCGGGGTCATCGAGCTGGCCTCGGTCACCCCGTTCAGCCAGATCAACCGGGACTTCCTGGACATGCTGATGGAGACCATCGGCGTGAACGTCAACACGATCGTGGCCAACGCCCGTACCGACGAACTCCTCGCCGAGTCGCAGCGGCTGACCGCCGAGCTCCAGGCCCGTTCCGCGGAGCTGCAGACCCAGCAGGAGGAGTTGCAGCACTCCAATGCCGAGCTGGAGGACAAGGCGTCCCTGCTCGCGGCGCAGAACCGGGACATCGAGGCGAAGAACCTGCAGATCGAGCAGGCCCGCCAGGAGCTGGAGGCACGCGCCCAGCAGCTGTCGCTGGCCTCGAAGTACAAGTCGGAGTTCCTGGCCAACATGAGCCACGAGCTGCGCACCCCGCTCAACAGCCTGCTCATCCTGGCCCAGCTGCTCGCCCAGAACCCCTCGCGCAACCTCACCCCGAAGCAGGTCGAGTACGCGGGCATCATCCACTCGGCGGGCTCGGACCTGCTGCAGCTCATCAACGACATCCTGGACCTGTCGAAGGTCGAGGCGGGGAAGATGGACGTCTCCCCCGAGCGCGTGACGCTGCGCCAGCTCATCGAGTACGTCGAGGCCACCTTCCGGCCCATGACCGGCCAGAAGGGCCTGGAGTTCACGGTCACGACGGCCCCCGGGGCCCCGGCGGACCTGCTGACCGACGACTCCCGGCTGCGTCAGGTGCTGCGCAACCTGCTGTCCAACGCGGTGAAGTTCACCGAGCGGGGCGGCGTGGAGCTGTCCGTCGAGCCGGCTCCGGACGACGAGGTGCCCGCCGGTGTGGTCCGGGGCGGGCCCGTGGTCGCCTTCCGGGTGAAGGACACGGGCATCGGCATCCCCGAGCAGAACCTGGAGTCGATCTTCGGCGCCTTCCAGCAGGCGGACGGCACGACGAGCCGCAAGTACGGCGGCACCGGGCTCGGCCTGTCCATCACGCGGGAGATCGCCCAGCTCCTCGGCGGCGCCGTCACGGTGGACAGCACGCCCGACCGGGGCAGCACCTTCACGCTGTACCTGCCCGTGGCCCGGCCGGACTTCGAGGACCTGCTGGCGCGCGGCCCCGGGCACCTCCCGGCCGACGCGTCCGCCGACGTCCTGGACCGTCCGGTGCCGATGGCCGAGCTGACCGGCGGCCACCGGCAGCGGCCGCGGCGCCTGCTCGTCGTGGAGGAGCGTCCGCGCGGCCTGCTCACCCTGGTCGCGGAGAGCGTGGTCGCCGATCTGACGCACGGGCGCGACGACGCGGGCGACCGTCCTCCGCTCGACGTGATCACGGCCGTGGGGGCCGAGGAGGCCGCCGGCGCGCTGGCGGCCGAGCCGTGCCACTGCGTCGTACTGGAGCTGGGCATGCCGGACGGCGAGGCCTCCCGCTTCCTGGACGCCCTGCGGGGCGACTCGGCGCTGGCGAGCGTGCCGGTGCTCGTGCACAGCGGGCACCGCGCGGACGCCGCCGTGGAGGAGGACCTGCGCTCGGGCTCGGCCGGCCGGACGCTGGAGTTCCTGGCCGGCCTCGACGAGCTGCGCGAGCGCATCGCCCTGCACCTGGCCGCCGAGGAACCCGGGGACGTGCTGACCCTGGTCCGGCCGGAGGAACCGCCGCGCCCGGCCCCGCGGGCCGGTGAGGATCCGCCCGCGGGGCGCACCGTCCTCGTCGTCGACGACGACGCGCGCAACCTCTTCGCGCTCAGCGGGATCCTGGAGCTGCACGGGTTCCGGGTCCTGCACGCGGAGAACGGCCGCCGGGGCATCGAGACGCTCGTGGACCACCCGGACGTGGCGCTGGTCCTGATGGACGTGATGATGCCGGAGATGGACGGGTACACGGCGACGGCCGAGATCCGCCGGATGCCGCGGTACGCCGAGCTGCCGATCATCGCGGTCACGGCGAAGGCGATGCCCGGCGACCGGGAGAAGAGCCTCGCCTCGGGCGCCAGCGACTACGTCACCAAGCCCGTCGACACCCAGGACCTCATCGCCTGCGTCCGACGGTGGCTGCCGGCATGAGCGGGTCCGAGCGTCCCGGCGGCGGTGACGTCCGGCGGGAGGAGGCCGATCCGGTCGGCATGACCCCGCTGTCCCCCGTGGGCAGGCTGGCGGCCACGGTCGACCGGCTCAGCCGCGAGGTGCGGGCCGCGCAGGCCGAGGCCGAGGGCCGGGCGCTGGTCGAGCTGGCCAAGGGCATCCTGGTCGCGCGGCTCGGCTGCGGTCCGGCCGAGGCCGCCCGGCAGCTCGCGGAGCTGGCCGAGCAGTCCCGGGCGACGCCGCTGGAGTTCGCGGTCGACGTCATCAACCAGGCCGCCCGCGACCGCATGTCGGAGGTGACGGCGGCGTTCCTCGCGGCCACCGCCGCCGTGCGGGCCACGCCCCCCGACGACGGCGCGGAGGGGGCGCGGGGGGCGGACGCCGCCGAGGCCGGGGAGGCGGCGGCCGAGTCGGCCGCAGTGCGCCTGCGGGCCGCCGAGAGCGGCGCGCTGGCCGCGGACGACACCCAGGCCGTCGCCGACGCGCTGCTGGAGCAGGCGCTGCGCCCGCTCGGCGCGGTCGCGGTGGCCATCTGGGCGGCCGGGTACGACGGGTCGCTCACCCTGGTGGGCAGCGCGGGGTTCCCTCCGGCCGAGGCGGCCCGTTGGCGCTATGTGCCGCCGGACGTGGCGACGGTGGCCCGGTGCGGTCTGACCGAGCGTTCGGGGCAGTGGTTCGCCTCCCTCGCGCGGACGGGGCTGCCGAGTGTGGGCCGGCACCAGTACCCGGACGGCGGCAGGGTCGCCGTGCCCGCCGGCACCGGGGGGCGCATCCACGGCGTGCTGGAGATCGCCTGGCCGGCGCCGCTGGCCCCGCAGCCGCCCCAGGTCGTCCGTCAGGTGGAGGCCCTGGCCGAGCTGTGCGCGCACACGCTGGAGTCGTACACGCCGCCGCGGGAACCCGGGCAGGGCCCTCGGGTCGTCCCGGACGCGGTGGAGCTGATGGACCTGGCCGACGGGCTGCACGACCCCGCCCTGGTCCTGGTGCCGCACCTGGACGCGGCCGGGCACCTGGCGGACTTCCGCATCCAGCACGTGAACAACCGCTTCATGGACCCGGCCGGGCGGCCCCGTGCCGTCGTGGGCGGCGCGCTGCTCCTCGAGGCGTACCCGATGGCCGCCGGGGACAGCGAGCTGTTCCAGAACGTCGAGCGGGTCTACGCCACGGGCGAGCCGTTCCGGGCCCGGCACATGAACCTGACCGCCCTGGTGGACCAGGTGCCGCTGTCGGCGGTGGCGGACATCAGCGTCAGCCGGCACGGCAACGCGGTGCTGCTCATCTGGCGCATCGAGGACGAGACGGCCCGGCTGGCCAGCCTCCTCCAGCACGCCCAGCGGCTCGGCCGCATCGGCGGCTTCGAGGAGAACCTGCTCACCGGCGAGATCACCTGGAACGGGCAGCTGTTCGACCTGTACGGGCGCCCGCACACCAGCACGCCGGTGCCGCTGGAGGAGCTGGCCGCCCACGCCCATCCGGACGACGCCGTCGCCATCGGGCGGTTCCTGCGCACGCTGCTGCACCACCGGCGGCCCGCGTCGGCGGCGTTCCGGCTGCGGCGGCCCGACGGGGTGACCCGGCACGTGCGGGTGGTGGCCGAGCCGGTCCTGGACACCGACGACCGGCTGCTCCTGGTCCGGGGCGCCTGTCAGGACATCTCGGCCCAGCACTGGACGGAGGTGGCGCTCGCCGCGACGCGCGACCAGCTGGCCCAGACCGAGCAGCAGGCCGTCGAACGTGCCCGGCTGACCCTGCAGTTGCAGCACGCCATCATGCCGCCCGCCCAGACGCCCTTGCGGGTGCCGGACCTCCAGGTGGCCGTCCGGTACCGGCCGGCGGAGACGGAGCAGCTGGTGGGCGGTGACTGGTACGACGCGGTGATGCTGCCGAGCGGTCGAGTGCTGCTGTGCGTGGGGGACGTCGCCGGGCACGGGATAGAGGCGGCGACCAGCATGGTGGTGCTGCGCAACGCGCTGCGCGGTCTCGCGGTGACCGGGGCCGGCCCGGGGCAGCTGCTGTCCTGGCTCAACATCGTGGCGCACCATCTGACGGGCGGGGTCACCGCCACGGCGGTGTGCGGCCTGTACGACCCGGCCCGGCGTACGCTGCGCTGGGCCAGGGCGGGACATCTGCCGCCGGTGCTCGTGCGGGGGCCGGGGGCCGCGCCGCTGCCACTGGTCAGGGGCATGCTGCTGGGGGCGGTGGCGGAGGCGGTGTACGAGGAGGCCGAGGCGGAGCTGGCCGCCGGGGACACCCTGCTGATGTACACCGACGGTCTGATCGAGCGCCGCGACCGCCCGGTGGAGGAGGCGCTGACCCAGCTGCTGAGCACGGTGCGTCCGACGCCCCACACCCTGGACCAGCACCTGGACCGGCTGCTCACCTACAGCAGGTCGGACACGGACGACGACACGTGTCTGGTGGGCATCCGGGTCGGCTGACGACACCCGCGCGAGCCGGGCCCCGGTCGGCAGGTGTGAGGTCGGGATTCGGGGGTAACCGCCCGGCGCGGTGGGCCACACGACGGTCCGCCGCGCCGCCGCTTTGTTGGAGGTACACGTGCCCATAGCCCAGAACCCGCTGTCCGTCGAGGTGACGCTGCCCCGGGAGGACGTCGCGCTGCTCAAGGTGGAGGGCTACCTGGACGTCGACACGGCGACCGAGTTCCAGCACCATCTGGCCAACCAGCTCCACCACGGCCGACGGCACTTCCTGCTGGACCTGTCGGAGGTGCCGTTCATGGACTCGTCCGGCATGAACATCATCCTGCGCGTCTACCAGGAGGCCCGGGACCTGCCGGGCAGCGTGCACATCATCTCGCCGGCCCCGGCGGTGCTGCGTGTCCTGGACCTGACGGGGGTGAGCATCACGGTGCCGGTCTCCGGAAGCGTCGAGGAGGCGCTCTCCCGCGTCGACGCGCACCCGGAGGGTCCGCGGGTGCCCGACGCCTGATCACTCCCGCCCCGCGTCTCATCCGGACCGGTCGTGCGGAAGCGGGTGCCGTGCCAGGTCGGCGGGTGGATACAGTTGTCGCCCGGCAGAGTCACGTCGCCGGCGCGTCGCCCCGTGGGGGGTGAGGTGCGGCGCAACGCGGATGAGGAGTGGGACAGGTGCCGGACCAGGCGGAGGGAACGGCGGCAGCGCCGACGCATGAGATCAGGGAATTTCTGCGGCGCCGTCGTGAGCAGATCGCCCAGCGGTGGGCGGACGAGCCGGTCTTCCGGACCGTGTTCACCGTCTCGCGCGACGAGGCGGTCGAGGCGGGCAAGGCCGTCGTGGACGCGCTGGCACAGGTCGCGGACGCGGCGCGGGTGGAGGACCCGGACGCCGCCGGATTCACCACGGTCCGCGAGCAGTTGGCGCGGATGGGCGCGGCCCGCTCGCGCGCCGGGCTGAGCACCGCGCAGGTGTCGAGCGAGCTGGCCGCGCTGCGTCCCCCCGTGGAGAACCTGCTCGTGGCCGACCTGCCGGAGGACGCCTCCGCGGAGCACGTCCGGGCCTGCGTCACCACCCTGAGCGTGCTGATGGGGACCCTTCGGGTCGTGGTCATGCAGACGGCGCTCAGCGAGGGACAGGCGCTCATCGACCGCCAGCGGCTCCAGCTGCTCGAGGTGGCCACGCCGGTCATCAAGCTGTGGGACGGCATCGTGGCCGTGCCGCTGATCGGCACGCTGGACAGCGCGCGCAGCCAGGTGGTGATGGAGACCCTGCTGGAGTCCATCGTCGAGCAGCAGGCGCGCTACGCGATCCTGGACATCACCGGTGTTCCGACCGTCGACTCGCTGGTGGCCCAGCACCTGATGAAGACGGTCGCGGCGGCCCGGCTGATGGGCGCCGAGTGCATCGTCTCCGGTATCCGGCCCGCGATCGCCCAGACCATGGTCCATCTCGGTCTGGACCTGGGCACGGTGGTCACCCGGGCGAGCCTCGCCGACGCGCTGGGGTACGTGCTGCACCAGCTCGGGGTCGGCATCGTCACGCCCGGCACGAAGGGTGCGGTCGTACGGTGAGCCAGGCGTTTCCCGGGGCCCAGGGGGCTCCGGTGACAGGGCATGTTCCGGTGCTCCGGCTCGGTGAGGTGCTTCTGGTCACGCTGCAGGGGGACCTGCACGACAGCACCGCGCAGCAGCTCCAGGAGGACCTCGCCGAGACCATCGTGCGCAGCGGTGCCACCGGTGTGGTCATCGACGTCTCCGGCGTGGAGATCGTCGACTCCTTCCTCGGCCGGATCCTGGCCGAGATCGCGGGGCAGACCGGCCTGCTGGCCGCGCGGACCGTGCTGGTCGGCATGCGGCCGGCGGTCGCCATCACGCTGGTGGAGCTCGGTCTGACGCTGCCGGGCGTGCACACCGCGCTCAGCACCGAGGTGGCCATGGAGCTCCTCAGGCAGCAGGCCCCGTCGTCCCGCTTCGGCGGCCTGCGCCAGGAGAGTCAGTGATGCACACCGCCGCGGGCTCCCAGGCCCGCCTGCCGATCCGCTCGGACATGGATCTGGTGTGGGTACGACAGCATGTGCGGCAGGCCGCCGCCCAGCTCGGCTTCGGTCTGGTCGACCAGACCAAGCTGGTCACCGCGGCCAGTGAGCTGGCCCGCAACACGCTCGTGTACGGCGGTGGCGGCACGATGGAGACGGAGTCGCTGGTCGAGGGCACCACGCACGGGCTGCGGCTGACCTTCAGCGACGAGGGGCCCGGAATCCCGGATCTGGAGCAGGCGCTCAGCGACGGCTTCACCTCCGGCGACGGTCTCGGCATGGGGCTGGGCGGCGCGCGGCGCCTGGTGCACGAGTTCGGGATCGAGAGCGCCCCGGGCGCCGGGACGACCGTGCGGGTGACGTCCTGGGTGGGCCGGCCGCCGCGCCCGCGTGAGGAGTCCTGATGCCGCGTGTGTGGGACGTCCCGGTGCACGACTCGACCCGGGTGCGGGACGCCAGGGTGGCCGCCGAGCACGCGGCGGCCCTGGCCGGTCTCGACGAGCAGCGGACCTCGACGGCGGCGCTGGTGGCGACCGAGCTGGCCACCAACCTGCTCAAGCACGCCGGGGGCGGTCAGGTCCTGATCGACGTGGTGGCGCCGCCCGTCCTCGCGGCCGGCCGGGAGGCGACGCCGCGCGTGCAGATCGCCGCGGTCGACCACGGTCCCGGCATCGCCGACGTGGCCGCCGCGCTGCGCGACGGTTTCACCACCACGGGCTCCCTCGGTGCGGGGCTCGGCACCTGTGCGCGCCTCGCCGACGACTTCGACCTGCACAGCGTCCCCGGCCGGGGCACGGTGGTCGTCGCCCGGGTGGGCGCCGTACCCGAGGTCCGCGCCGCCGATGCCGGGCCGGCGGGCCGGCTGCGGGCCGGCGCGGTGAACGTGCCGTTCGGCGGCGCCGAGTACTCGGGCGACGCCTGGGCCTGGGTCCGGGACGGAGACCTCGTCACGCTGATGCTGGCCGACGGTCTCGGCCACGGCCCGGAGGCGGCGCATGCTTCGACGGCCGCCGTGGAGACGCTGCGCACCTCGGCCCACCTGCGTCCGGCCGAGGCGGTGCGGCGGCTCGACCGGGCGTTGTCCGGCACCCGCGGCGCGGCCGTCGCGGTGGCCCAGGTCGACGCGCGGGCCGGGGTGCTCCGCTTCGCCGGTGTGGGCAACATCGGGGCACGGCTGTGCGAGGGCGGCACCTGGCGGCATCTGGTGTCGCGCCCCGGCATCGTCGGCACCCACCGGCCCACCACGCTGCGCGAGGAGGAGACGGCCTGGGCGGACGACCGGGTCCTGGTGCTGCACAGCGACGGTCTGCCGAGCCGGTGGTCGCCGACGCCCGACACGTGCCGCACCGCGACCGACCCGGCGGTGACCGCCGCCGTGACGGTCCGTGATGCCAGCAGCCCGGCCCGGCCCGTGCGGGACGACACCGCCGTCGCCGTGCTGGCCCCGACCCCGCCGGATGGCCCATGACCCGAACCTGGCAGATCAGCGACGTCACCGAGGCGGCCCGGGCGCGCATCGCCACCGCGCGGCTGGCGGCGGCCTACGGCGTGCCGCCGGTGGAGCGCGCGCGGCTGACCGCCTCGCTCGGTGCCCAGCTGCGGTCGTGCCTGGCCAAGGGCGGCACCTGGCGGCTCACCCTGGAGACGGGCACCGCGTCCCGCGCCGACGCGAGGGCCGGCGAGGAGGTGCTGCACGCCGTGGTGACGCCGTCGCCCGAGGCCGCCGCGGCCGGGCAGCCGCCGTGGCGGGTCACGGTGCCGTGCCCCGAGGCGGTGGCGGACGTCGGCGTCGGTGCCGTCGCGGACGACCCGGCGGAGCTGGCCCAGGCGCTGCTGTGTGCCGACGAGGACACGACGCTGGTCCTGGAGAGACTGGCCGAGCAGGAGGGCCTGGTCGACTTCCACCGGGAGGAGCTCCAGCAGACGAACCAGGGCGTGGTGGCGCTGCACGCCGAACTGGACGCCGCCGGCCGGGCCCAGCGCGAGGCGTTCGCGGCCGAACGCAAGGCGCGCACGGAGGCGGAGAACGCCCGGCGCCGGCTGACCTTCCTGGCGGACGCGAGCGCGGTGCTGACGGCGTCGCTGGACCACCACGAGATCGTGCGCCGGCTGCCGGAGCTGCTGGTGCCGGAGTACGCGGCGAGTGTCGACGTCTGGCTGTTCGACCAGGACGGCGACCGGCCGGGCCCCGCCCACGCGGCCGCCGCGGTGGTCGCCGCGCGCACCGGACGGCCGCAGTACGCCGCCGCGCACCCCGGTGGCCTGCCCGGCGTGGACGACCAGCCGCCCTCGGCGCTGGCCCCGGACCGGCCGCTGCTGTGCATCCCGCTGCCGACCCGGCAGGCGCCCCTGGGTGTGGTGACCCTGTCCCCGCCCGGGGAGCGCTGGGACCCGGACGACGCCGTGATGCTGGTCGAGCTGACCCGTCGGGCCAGCATCGCGATCGACCACGCCCAGCGCTACCAGCACAACCGCGACATCGCCGAGACGCTGCAGCGGGCCCTGCTGACCGAGTTGCCGGCCCCGCCCGGGCTCACGCTGGCCGCGCGCTATCTGCCGGCCACCCACGGGCTGAACATCGGCGGCGACTGGTACGACGCGTTCCGTCAGCCGGACGGCGGTGTCATCGCGGTGGTCGGTGACGTCACCGGGCACGGGCTGCGCGCGGCCGTGATGATGAGTCAGCTGCGCACCGCCCTGCGCGCGTACGCGGTCGACGGCGGCAGCCCCGGGCAGTTGCTGACCCGGCTGCACACCTTCCTGCACCACCTGCAGCCCGACCTGTTCGCCACCGCCGTCATCGCGCGCTTCCACCCCGACGACCCGACCGTGACGTGGGCGGCGGCCGGTCACCCGCCGCCGGTGCTGCGCACGCCGGACGGAGGGGTTCGGACCCTGGACGCCAAGCCCGGTGCGATGCTCGGCATCCCGCTGCGGCAGGAGATCGCGGACCACACGGTGCCCATGGCGCCCGGGTCGACCCTCGCGCTGTACACGGACGGTCTGGTGGAGCGTCGCGCCCGGGGCATAGACCCGGGCATCGCGCGGCTGGCGGACGCGCTCGGCTCGTTCGGCCCGGCGGAACTGGACGCGGACCTGGAGGGTTCGGCGGACGGCATCCTGCGTCCGATGCTGAGCGACTCCGAACGCGACGACGACGTGTGTCTGCTGCTGTGCCACCTGAGCGGTACGGACTGACTCACGGGACCGCGGGAGAAAAGTCCACGCGGTTCGGTCCCGCCCGGTGCGCCGCGGGCCCGGGCGGGGCATGGTGGTGATCAGGGACCGTCGCCTGCCTGCCGCGTCCGGCTGGCCGAGCCCGTGCGGGCACGGTGGGATGGGCGAGGTGCGAAGCGGCGATCCTCGGGCAGGCGAATGGCGTTCGCGGCGGACCGCCGCCCCTGAGCCGCAGAAAGGGATGAACACCGTGACACGACCCAGGATCCTGGTGGTCGGCGCAGGCTTCGCCGGCGTGGAGTGCGTCCGTCGTCTGGAACGCAGGCTCTCGCCGAACGAGGCCGAGATCACCTTGGTGACACCGTTCTCCTACCAGCTCTATCTGCCGCTGCTGCCGCACGTCGCCGCCGGGGTGCTCACCCCCCAGTCGATCGCGCTCTCCCTGCGCCGCAGCAGCAAGTACCGGACCCGCATCATCCCCGGCGGTGCCATCGGGGTGGACCTGAAGTCGAAGGTCTGCGTGGTGCGCACCATCACCGACCGGATCGTCAACGAGCCCTACGACTACATCGTGCTGGCGCCCGGCAGCATCACCCGCACCTTCGACATCCCGGGGCTCACCGACCACGCGTTCGGCATGAAGACGCTGGCGGAGGCCGCGTACATCCGCGACCACGTCATCTCGCAGCTGGACCTCGCCGACGCGAGCCAGGACCCCGTGGAGCGTGCCTCCCGGCTGCAGTTCGTGGTGGTGGGCGGCGGCTACGCGGGCACCGAGACCGCGGCCTGTCTGCAGCGGCTGACGCACGCGGCGGTCAAGCGTTACACGCGGCTGGACCCGGCCCTGATCAAGTGGCATCTGATCGACATCGCGCCGAAGCTGATGCCGGAGCTGGGCGAGCAGCTCGGCCGGGACGCGCAGCGGATCCTGACGCGGCGCGGCATCGAGATCTCCCTGGGCGTCTCCATCGCCAAGGCCGGGGAGGAGGAGGTCACGTTCACGGACGGCCGGGTGGTGCCCACCCGCACTCTGATCTGGACGGCGGGCGTGGTCGCGAGCCCGCTGATCGCCACGCTCGGCGCGGAGACGGTCAAGGGGCGGCTCGCGGTCACCGCGGAGATGTGCCTGCCGGACCACGACGGGGTGTTCGCGCTCGGTGACTCGGCGGCCGTGCCCGACCTCGCCAAGGGTCAGGAGGGTGCGGTCTGTCCGCCCACCGCCCAGCACGCGATGCGGCAGGGCCGGCACGTCGCCGAGAACCTCATCGCCACCCTGCGCAACCAGCCGATGCGGCCGTACGTGCACAAGGACCTCGGTCTCGTCGTCGACCTCGGCGGCACCGACGCGGTCTCCAAGCCGATGGGCGTCGAGCTCAAGGGTCTGCCCGCGCAGGCGGTGGCCCGGGGCTACCACTGGTCGGCGCTGCGCACGGGCGTGGCCAAGGCGCGGGTGGCGGCCGACTGGGCGCTCAACGCCGTCGCGGGGGACGATTTCGTCCGCACCGGCTTCCAGGCCCGCAAGCCGGCCAAGCTGAAGGACTTCGAATACACCGACGCGTATCTGACGCCGGAACAGGTGCGGGAGCGGGTGGAGGGCGCGGACCGGGCTCAGTTGTGATCCCGCCCCCGCGTTGCCCGTGCCGGACCGGGGCATGACATGCTGAGAAGTGGATCTCGGCGTGAACCGGCCGGGACATGGCTGGAACCGGTCGTGAGGGCCGGCGGTGAATCGGGAGAGTGTACGGCGGCGTGAAGGCAGCGGGACGCTCGGGTCGGACACGGCTGCGGGACCGCGTCGCCGCGTCCGACCCGGGGCTGTTGCGGCTGACGGCGGGCTTGCGGACGGTCGGCGCCATCGCGCTGACGCTGGGCGTGCTCGCCGCGTTCGGTGTGGACGTCAAGCACCTGGTGGCGGGCGCCATGACGGCGATGGTCGCGACCTTCGCCATCCGGGAGAAGGAACCGGGCCCGCAGGCCGTGACCCTGGCGCTGGGTCTGCCGGTCACCCTGGCCTCGGTCTCGCTGAGCACACTGCTCGCCTCGCGGGTCGTCGTCGGCGACGCCTTCTTCGTCGTGCTGATCTTCTGCGCGGTCTTCGTCCGCCGGTTCGGCGACCGGGGCACGGCGCTCGGGCTGATCGGTTTCCAGGTCTACTTCGTGTCGCTGTTCGTGGGCGCGAAGGTCTCGGGGCTGCCGGGGCTGTGGGCCGCCGTCGCCGTGGCGTTCGCGTCCAGCGCGGTGGTGCGCTTCGCGGTGGTCCCGGCGACGCCCGCGCGCATCCTGCGCCTGCTGCGGCAGGCCTTCCGGGCCCGGCTGGCCCAGCTGATCGCCACCCAGATCGAGTTGCTGGACGCCGGTCCCGACGCCATCGACAAGACGCTGGAGCGTCTGCGCGACGGCACCGCGCGCCTGCACGAGACGGCCCTGCTGATCCAGTCCCGGCTGGACGAGGGCACGCCCGACGCGTCCACGGCGCGCCTGGTGCAGCGGCGCATCGCGGACGCCGAGATCGCCGCCGAGCGCCTCGGCCTGCTGCTGCTGACCGCGCGCAGCGCCGAACGTGCGGACACCCTGACCCTGCATCTGCCGGGCGCGCCGGCCCCCGCGGTGGGCCACTCCCCCGCGCCCGGCGAGGCCACGGAGACCCTGCGCCGCGATCTCATGGCGCTGCGCACCCTGGTGCTGCGCCCGCCGGCGGAGGCGCGCGGCACCGCGCTGTCCCATCTGCGCAACCGGCTGCTCGGCTACCGCGACGAGGAGAACCTGCCCGAGGCGACCGCCGCCGTCCAGGACGTCTTCCGCGGCATCGGTGAGACGGCGCGGGCGGTCATGGGTCTGAGGATCGCGCTGGACGGGCCGCAGGACGAGTCGGACGACTCACCGGCCACGGCCCGTTCCCGGGAGGAGCTGGACGCCGAGGACGCGGCCATCGACGCCGGTGAGGAGGCGGCGCTCGAGGAGGAGCAGACCGGGCTGCGGCGGCCCACCACGCGTGCCGCGGTGCAGGTGGCCGTGGGGTCCTCGCTGGCCATCGTCGGCGGCGAGTTCCTGTCCACGCAGCGCTGGTACTGGGCGGTGCTCACCTGCTGGATCGTCTTCATCAACACCGCCTCCACCGGTGAGATCCTCGTCAAGGGCTACCGGCGCCTGCTGGGCACCGTGCTGGGCGTGGTGGCGGGCATCGTGCTGGCCGGCCTGGTCGGCAACCACACCTGGACCGCGTTCGGGCTCGTGCTGGTGCTGATCTTCGCGATGTTCTACACCGCGCCGCTGTCCTACACGCTGATGTCGTTCTTCGTCACCGCGATGCTCGGGCTGCTGTACACGCTGCTGCACACCTACAGCATGTCGGTGCTGCTGCTGCGGGTGGAGGAGACGGCGCTGGGCGCGGCCTGCGGGATCGTGGCGGCGGCACTGGTGCTGCCGATCCGCACCGACCGGCGTACGAACGAACTGCTCGGCACGGTGCTGGAGCGGCTCACCGACGTGACGGAGGGCGCCATCGACCAGCTCAGCGGCGGCCCGGAGGCCGACCTGCTGGACACGGCGCGGGAGCTGGACCAGGCGCTCGGCGATCTGCGCGGCGCCACCCAGCCGCTGACCCATCCGATCACGCCGCTGCGGGCCCGGCGCGACACGGCCCAGTACGTGGTGGCGCTGCTGGAGACCTGCGCCTATCACGCGCGCTCGCTCGCGGCGACCGCCGAGCTGCTGCCCACCCATCCGTCGATCGCGGCCGACCCGCGGCTGCGCGGCGCGGTGCGGCGCACGGTGCGCAACATCGAGGCGATCGCCGCCCGTGTCGCCGACGACGACGCGCGGACGGAGGTGGAGACCGGGCCGAGCATCGCCTCGCTGCTGGAGCCGGACGCCGCCGGAGTGCCGCGGTACGGCCGCATCACGGGCCGGGTGCTGCGGCACCTGGAGCGGCTGGACGAGGCGGTGGTCGGCCTCGCCCGGCCGCTGGGTGTTCCCGTCAGGGCGCCGCAGCGCTGACGGTCCCACCGGGGTGGTGAGGGTCAGAAGTCGCTGGGCAGACCGCTGGCCTCGGCGATGCCGCGCAGTTCCTCGTTCTGCTGGTGGCGTTCCTTGAGGTAGTCGGCGATCTCGCCGAGGCGCTCGGGGTCGGAGGCGGTGGCCGCGTCGGTGACGACCCGGACGGGGCCGGTCTCGTCGGTGTCGATCTCGACGACCTCGTTGTCGAGACGTCCGGTGACGGCGGTGGCGATGACGAGTGCGGCCTCGTCCCTGATCTCCTGGGGCAGCGCCTCGGCGCTGTCCCCGTCCAGGGAGAAGTCGATGGTCGGCATCTGCTGCTCGTCGATGGCCCGGAGGACCGGTTCCACCACGCTGAGCAGCAGCTGATAGGCGTCGTCCGGCATGCGGACGCGCAGGAGGTCGAGGTAGACGTCCACGGGACGTCCGTCCGGCGGAGGAATCTCGTGTTCGTTCATTCGCCCCGTGTTCCCCGTGCCGGACCGCTCAGACCCTCCGCCAGCGGGCGAGCGTGAAGGAGAACACGCCGAACAGCACCAGGCCCGCCGCGACGCCGACCAGCAGCCAGGGGCCGAGGGGCGTGTCGGCGAAGGAACGGAGGGTGTCGTCCATCCCCTTGGCCCGGTCGGGTTCGTACTCGACGGCGGCCCGTACCGCGAAGGCACCCGCCCCGGCGAAGACCAGGCCGCGGGCCGCCCCACCGGCGACGCCGGTGACGTCGACCAGCCGCCGGACCCGGGGGCCCAGCGCGCCGAGCTTCATCTTCTTGTGGAAGGTGCGGCGGGCCGCCTGTACGCCGATCACCACTCCGGCGACGACGATCGCGGCGCCGGCGACGCCCACGAGCCAACGGCCCGCGGGCATCTCCATCGCCCTGGCCGTGACGTCGCGGGACTGCCGGTCACTGGAGCCGCCGCCTCCGGCGCCGGCCGCGAAGGCCAGTACGGAGTAGGCGACGAACGCGTAGAACACGCAGCGGGCGGCGGCCGGCAGGCGCTTCCTGGCCGTGTGACCGTCCTTGCCCGTGACGCCGAAGAGCGCCTCGGACAGTCTCCACAGGGCCATGCCGACGAGCCCGGCGCCCAGCGCCCACAGCAGTACGGCGCCGAACGGCTTGTCCGACAGCTCGGCCAGGGCACCGCTCCGGTCGGCCTGCCGGCTCCCGGTGCCGAAGGCGATCTGGAGGGCCAGAGCGCCGACCAGGAGGTAGATGACGCCGCGGGCCGTGAGCCCGGCCCGTGCTGCCCCCTTTGCCGCCGATCCGTTAGCGGCCCGCCGGGCGTTCGCGTGGCCGGTACCTGCAAGGACACGTGCGTTCATGTGGATCCCCTCCCCGATTCCAGCTGCCCCGGTGCGGTCCGGCGTCCGCCCTGCGTCAGTCCGCCACGCCCGCGTGCGCGCCGCCGGGCGCGGGCGTCGGCTCCAGCGCGTCCGCCAGCTGGCGCCGGGCCGCCTCCAGGGCCCGCCGCACGTCACGGGTGCCGGTCGACACGCACAGCGTGTAGGCCAGGTCCCGGGTCCGCGGGCCCGGTTCTCCCGTCGTTCCGGCGGGCTCGTCCACCGCGGCGGCCTCGTACTCCGCCAGGAGCCTGCGCAGTACCTCGGGGTGTGGCATCAGCATCCGTCTCGTCCCTCCCTGGTCCCCTGTCCGTCCGGCGTGCCGTCCGTCCGCGTCATCGGGTCCGCACCGCGTGGCCGGGGCGGGCGGCCCGCTCCCCCATCGCCTCGTCGCGCACCCGGGCGCAGCTGCGGTTGATGAGCCGCGAGACGTGCATCTGCGAGATCCCCAGGCAGTCGGCGATCCGGCTCTGCGTCATGTCCTCGAAGAAGCGCATGTAGAGAATGGCGCGCTCACGCTCGGGCAGCCGGCGCAGGCCCGCCTTGGCGGACTCACGGTCGATCACGGTGTCGTACGAGGTGTCGGCGGCGCCGAGGGTGTCGGCGAGGCTGTAGCCGTCGTCGCCGGCCGACAGTTCGGCGTCCAGCGACAGGGTGCTGAAGCTCTCCAGCGCCTCCATCCCGGCGCCGACCTCCTCCTCGGTCAGCCCGGTGTGGGCGGCGAGGGCGGCCACCGAGGGCTCGGGGCTGCCCGGGCTCTGGGCGAGTTCCCGGCGGGCGACGCGCACCTTGTTGCGCAGTTCCTGGACCCGGCGGGGCACCCTCAGGGCCCACATCCGGTCACGGAAGTGGCGCTTGACCTCGCCGGTGATGGTGGGCACGGCGTAGCTCTCGAAGGCTCCCCGCTCCGGGTCGAAGCGGTCGATGGCCTTGACCAGGCCGAGCGCCGCCACCTGGCGGAGGTCCTCGAGGGACTCGCCCCGGTCCCGGAACCGCCCGGCGATCCGGTGGGCCATGGGCAGCCAGGCCGTGACCAGTTCGTCGCGGACGGCGTCGCGTTCGGGCCCGTCCGCCAGCCCGGCCAGCCGGCCGAAGAGGGCCATGGTGTCGGGGGCGTCGTCGTGCCGGCGGCGGGCCGGCGTGGCGGAGGGTTCGGCGGGCTGGGGGGTGGTACCGGGACGGATGGTGGGCGTTTCTATGAGCATGCGGATCCGCTCCTGAACGGTGGTCTCAGGGGACTTTCCGCGGGAACGGCGCTGTCCGGGTCGCCCCGGCACAGCCGGAGTACCGAAACAGCCGTACCGCTCCCGCTGCTGCGCCTCCGGTCCGAAGCACGATTCTGCGACTGCCCCTGCCCCGGTGGAACAAACTCCGCTTTTCCAAAAGTCATCAGGACAGCGGAACGACCACGGTGATGCACTTGCCTCCCGAGGGAAGATCTGCCACGCGCACCTCCCGGGACAGCCGGCAGACGATGGGCCAGCCCCGGCCGCCCAGGCGCCGGCGGCCGCGGTCGTCGGTGGGCGGCACGGCCACCGGGAGGTCGTGGCTGCGGTCGCACACCGACAGCCGTACGCCGGGCCGCACTCGGGGTCCCACGACGTCGACCCGGAAGTCGGTGACGCCGCCGCCGTGCAGGATGGCGTTGGTGGTCAGTTCCGAGGCCACGAGCACGGCGTCCGACAGGGCGCCCGCGTCGCACGTCGCGGCATCGTGGAGGCCGGCGCACGCGGTGACGGCGTGCTCGACCGCTTCGCGCGCGTCGGCGGGCCGGCACGGCCGGTGGTGGCGGTGCGGGTCCGTGCCGTGCTCTTCGACGGGCGGGGTCGTGTCCCTCTCGCTCATCCGTCGGCTCCCCTGGTCGGTGGACGGTTCGGTCGGGCCGTGCGCGCCGTGCGGCCCTGTCACTCCCGGCTCACCTCTGCCGGTACCGGCAAACCTCCGGTCCTCCTTGCGGCCCAAGGGCCATCCGGCCGCCGTGCCGGGGTACGCGGAGTGCATGACGGATGTTGTGGACTCGGACGAACTGCTGCGTCGCATGCACCGCGCGAGGGCCTGCGCCCTGGAGGAGGGACGGAGCTGGCGGGCGCGCAGCGAGGCGCTGCGCGCGACCGACCCGGAGGGCTCGCGGGAGGCCGCGGTGCGGACGATGGCCTACGAGGCCGTCCTGCGGGTGCTCGACGAGGTGCTGACCCCGGGCCGGAGGGCGCGGTGAGGGACGGCGGCCCGGATTGACGCGCCGCCGGTGGGGAAACCGGGCGGCATGACAGCCGACCACCGCCGCGCACCCGTCCTGGAAGCCCTCGTCGAGTACCGCCGCGAGGGGCGGCTGTCGTTCACGCCGCCCGGACACAAGCAGGCGCGCGGTGCGGACCCCGCGGTGCGCGAGGTGCTGGGCGACGCCGTGTTCCACGGTGACGTGCTGGCGACGGCGGGGCTGGACGACCGGCTCACCCGGGGCCGGGTGCTGCAGCGCGCCCAGGAGCTGATGGCGGACGCCGTGCACGCCGATCACACGTTCTTCTCGACGTGCGGGAGTTCCCTGTCGGTGAAGGCGGCGATGCTGGCGGTCGCGGGGCCGCACGAGAAACTGCTGATCGGCCGGGACGCCCACAAGTCCGTGGTCTCGGGGCTGATCCTGTCCGGCATCGAACCGGTCTGGGTGGAACCGCGCTGGGACGCCGAGCGGCATCTGGCCCACCCGCCGGCCCCGGAGGCGTTCGAGGAGGCGTTCACCGCCCACCCCGACGCCAAGGGCGCCCTGGTCACCAGCCCGACGCCGTACGGTGCGAGTGCCGATCTGCGGGCCGTCGCCGAGGTCTGCCACCGGCGTTCGAGGCCGCTGATCGTCGACGAGGCGTGGGGCGCGCACCTGCCGTTCCATCCCGACCTGCCGTCCTGGGCGATGGACGCGGGCGCCGACATCTGCGTGACGAGCATTCACAAGATGGGCAGCGGTCTGGAGCAGGGCTCCGTGTTCCATCTGCGCGGCGACCTGGTGCAGCCGAAGCTCCTCGGCATGCGCGCCGACCTGCTGAGCACCACGAGCCCTTCGGTCCTGATCTTCGCCGGTCTCGACGGCTGGCGCCGTCAGATGGCGCTCGGCGGGCAGGAGCTGATGGGCGGCGCGCTGGAACTGGCGGCCGACGTGCGCGCGGCGATCGAGAAGATCGACGGCATGCACGTCAACGACCGCGACGACTTCTGCGGCCCCGGCAGGGCCCACGGCTTCGATCCGCTGCCGGTCGTCGTCGACCTCGACGGGCTCGGCGTCTCGGGCTTCCGGGCGGCGGACTGGCTGCGCGAGCACCGCGGCGTGATCGCCCACATCACCGACCACCGCCGCATCGGGGCGCAGATCACCCACGGCGACGACCGGGACACCGCGGACGAACTGCTCACCGCCCTGAAGGACCTCGCCCGCGCCGCCCCCGGCCTGTCCCCCGCTCCGCGCGTCGAGGTGCCGTCCCCGGCGGAGTTGCGGATGCCGCAGGTGTGCCTGCCCCGGGACGCGTTCTTCGGTCCCACCGAGGACGTGCCCGTCGACCGGGCGGCCGGCCGGATCGCGGCGGAGATGATCACGCCGTATCCGCCGGGTATTCCGGCCGTCCTGCCGGGTGAGCGGCTGGCCGAGCCGGTCCTGCGCTATCTGCGCAGCGGCCTGGAGGCCGGGATGTACCTGCCCGATCCGACCGATCCGGCACTGGAGACGATCAGGGTCGTCGCGGAGCGTGACGACTGAGGCGTGCGCCCGGAGGGCGCGAGTGAAACGGGTCACTCGCCCCGGTACCGGATTTCGCGGAACACCCGGAGATGGTTTAGCGTTCATCCATACGTGGCGACGGAGTCGACCGAAACGTCCTCCGCGGTCACCGCTTACGGCCCTGGCCGGCCTCCCCCGTCCGGCCAGGGCTTTTTCACGCCCTTCTCCCCTCCTCGCGCCTCCGTCCCCGGTTCCCGCACGGAATCCGTACGGGATCCGTCGTCCGCCGAGGTGCTCAGGGCGCCGGCAGCGACTGAAATGGGCATAGGGAAAGCCCCGGATCCGAATCGCCGGCGAGGAGCCCCGTGCCATGACCAAAGCGATCAAACTCCTGACCGCCCTCCCCCTCCCCCAGCGCGCGCGGCTGATGGAGCTGGCCCAGGAGGTCGTCTTCCCGGAGGACCACCGGATCTTCGAGGCGGGAGGCAGGGCGGACCGCTTCTGGGTGGTCCGCTCCGGCGCGGTCTCCCTGACCCAGCGGGTGACGTCCCTGCAGCGGGTCACCGTGGCCAGCCTCGGCGTGGGTGACCTGCTCGGCTGGTCCTGGCTGTTCCCGCCCTACGAGTGGGACTTCGGCGCCGAGGCGTTCAGCCCGGTGCGCGCCTACGAGTTCGAGGCGGCCGCGGTGCTCGACCTGTGCGAGCGGGACCCGCAGCTGGGCATCGTGCTGGTGCGCTCGGTCGCGGAGATCCTCGCGCACCGGCTGGAGAACACCCGGGGCCGGCTCATGGAGCACTACGCGCTGCACGGCCGCGGCGCCCTGTGAGCTGCCGTCAGACGCGGTAGCGGCGCAGCGCCGGCATCGCGGCGGCCAGGGCCAGCATCACCGCCACCACCAGCAGACCGCCCCCGGCCACGGCCTCCCGGGCACCGACGGCGGAGCCCGCCCCGCCGTGCAGGACGTCGGCCAGCCGCGGACCGCCCGCCACGACGACGGTGAACACGCCCTGCATCCGCCCGCGCATCTCGTCGGTGGCCGCGGACAGCAGGATCGCCCCCCGGAACACCATGGAGACCATGTCGGCGACTCCGGCCACGGCCAGGAACGCCACCGCGAGCCACAGGCTGCCGCTCAGCCCGAAGCCGGTGATGGCGGCGCCCCACACCACGACCGCGCCGATGACCATCCAGCCGTGCCGGCAGGCCCGTGAGAAGGTGCCGGAGAACAGCCCGCCGGCCACCGCGCCGATGGGTATCGCCGCGAACAGCAGGCCCAGCGCGAGCCCTTCGCCGTAGGACGCGTACGTCTCGGCGGCGAGCTGCGGGAACAGGGCGCGGGGCATGCCGAGGACCATGGCGACGATGTCGGCCAGGAAGGACAGCAGCAGCACCTTGTGCCCGGCGATGTAGCGGAAGCCGGCCACGACCTCGCGCACGCCCGCGCGCCGCACGGCGGTGCCGGTCAGGGGCGGCAGGGCGGGCAGCTTGTAGACCGCCCACACGGTGACGCACAGGGCCAGGGCGTCGATCAGGTACAGCTCGGGCAGTCCGATCAGCGGGATCAGCGCACCGGCGAGCAGCGGCCCGACCACCTGCCCGGTCTGCATCACGGTCGAGCCGAGCGCGTTCGCCGCGGGCAGCTCGTCCTCGGGCACCAGGCGGGCGATGGAGGCGTTGCGGGCCGGGGCGTTGAGGCCCCAGAAGGCCTGCTGCAGGGCGAGCAGCAGCATCAGGGCGGCGACCGACTCCATGCCGGTGACCGCTTGTATCCAGAAGAGCAGCGAGGTCACCGCGATGCCGGTGTTGGTGATCAGCAGCAGCTTGCGGCGGTCCATGGTGTCGGCCACCGCGCCGCCCCACAGCGCGAACACGATGAGCGGCAGCAGGCCGGCGAGGCTCGCGGCGCCCACCCAGGCGGAGGAGCCGGTGATGTCGTAGATCTGCTTGGGCACGGCGACCGCGGTGAGCTGGCTGCCGACGGCGGTGACGATGGTCGAGGACCACAGCCTGCGGTAGGCGGGGCGGCGCAGCGGGCGGGTGTCCATGGCCCAGCGGCGCCACCCCCGCCGGCGTGTTCCGTCCGGCGCGGGATCCTTCGCCGGTGATTCGGTGCCGCTCCCGCTGCTGCTCTCGCTCGTGTCCACGCGCTTCCCACATGCTCGATACATCTTTCGACTGCGGGGATCACTATCGCAGGCCCGTTCGAGTCCGCCCGGACGCGTGTGGCCGGATCCGGCCGCGGTCAGGCTCCGGCGACCAGGGAGACGCCGAGGACGATCATGGTGGCGGCCACCAGGCCGTCGAGGACGCGCCAGGCCGAGGGCCGGGCCAGGAAGCGGCCGAGGTAGCGGGCGCCGAAGCCGAGCGCGGCGAACCAGACCAGGCTGGCGAGAGCGGCACCGAGGCCGAAGGTCCAGCGCAGCGGCCCCCGGTCGGCGGCGACGGAGCCCAGCAGGAAGACGGTGTCCAGGTAGACGTGCGGGTTGAGCCAGGTCAGCGCCAGGCAGGTGAGCACGGCCCGGCGCCGTGAGCCCGCGGCGTCGCCGTCCGCCCGCAGCGCGCCCGCCGGACGCAGCACCCGCCGGGCGGCCAGGGCGCCGTAGCCGAGCAGGAAGGCGCCGCCGATCCAGGCGACGGCGGTCAGGGCGCCCGGCCAGGCCACCACCACGGCGCCGACCCCGCCGACGCCGAGGGCGATGAGCACGGCGTCGGACAGCGCGCAGATGCCGACCACGGCGAGCACCGCGTCGCGGCGGGCCCCCTGCCGCAGGACGAAGGCGTTCTGGGCGCCGATGGCGACGATGAGCGAGAGTCCGGTGCCGAAGCCGGCGGCGGCTGCCGTGAGGGCGTTGTTCATGCCCCCGACGCTAAGCGGACGATCACAGGACGTACAGCTAAAGATTCTTACGTATCATTAGTGAATGTGACGACGACCTTCGCGGATCTCCCGCTGGACCATGTGCGCACCCTGCTGGCCGTCGTGGACGAGGGCACGTTCGACGCGGCGGCGGCCGCCCTGCACGTGACGCCGTCCGCGGTCAGTCAGCGGGTGAAGGCGCTGGAGCAGCGCACCGGCCGGGTGCTGCTGCTGCGCACCAAGCCGGTGCGGGCGACCGAATCCGGCGCCGTGCTGGTGCGGCTGGCCCGCCAGGTGGCGCGGCTGGAGCGGGACGCCTCGGCCGAGCTGGGCCTGCGGGCCGAGGGTGAGCCGACCCGGGTGTCGGTGGCGGTGAACGCGGACTCGCTGGCCACCTGGTTCCTGCCCGCCCTCACCCGCCTCCCCCGGGAACCCGCCCTCTGCTTCGAACTGCGCCGCGAGGACGAGGGCCACACGGCGACGCTGCTGCGGGAGGGGGCGGTGATGGCGGCGGTGACGTCGTCGCCCGAACCGGTGCCGGGCTGCACGGTGCGGGCGCTGGGCCGGATGCGCTATCTCCCCTGCGCCGCCCCGGACTTCGCCGCCCGGCAGCTGGCGGGGCCGCCGCAGGAGGTGGTCGCCGACGCTCCCGTGGTGGTCTTCGACCGGCGGGACGACTTCCAGGACGCCTTCGCCAGACGGCTCGGTCACGGCGGCGCGAGTGCCGCGCGGCACTACGTGCCGACCTCGGAGGGCTTCGTCGAGGCGGTCGCCGCCGGGCTGGGCTGGGGCATGGTCCCGCAGCCGCAGGCGGAGCCCCTGCTGCGCGGCGGCCGGCTCGTCGGCTTCGCCCCGGACCTGGCGGTGGACGTCCCGCTGTACTGGCAGCAGTGGAAGCTCGACTCCCCGGCGCTGGCCGCGGTGGCGGACGCGGTGGTGACGGCCGCCGGGTCGGCGCTGCGGCAGTAGGCCCGGGGCCCACCGGGGGGAGCCGCACCGGTTTCGGCCCGCTGTCGACAGGTCACCCGCAACGGAGTAAGCCATGCACGAGGGCGCGAACGATACCGATCGCAGGTGACTTTGATGGACAACTGGCGAGAGCACGCCGCATGCCGGACGGAGGACCCCGACCTGTTCTTCCCGATCGGCACGACCGGGCCGGCCGCACTGCAGACCGAGCAGGCGAAGGCGGTCTGCCGGACCTGTCCGGTCCAGGAGCAGTGTCTGCGCTGGGCGTTGGACACCGGACAGACCATCGGCGTGTGGGGTGGGACCAGCGAGCTGGAACGCCGGGCGCTGAAGCGGCGCGAGGCGGCGCGCCGCAGGTCCGGCTGACCCGGGCGCCCGCGCCGGACGTAGGCGCGCGAGAGCGTCGTCGGCCACGGGAGAACCCTCATGAGCCTGTGGGTGCGCTGCATCCACGAGCCGCCGCTGGTAGCACGCGGGCGAGGGCTCCCACGAGGAATTCGCACGGCGGTACGAGGCCGAGCCGGCCGCCCCGGTGGCGGCCGGACTCCTCGACCGCGTACGGCAGTCGGCGGGCGAGGGGGACGTGACGCCGCTGACCGCGTCCAGGTCCCCCGACCGGAGCCACGCCGCCGTGCTGCTCCGCCTCCTCGGGCGGCGGTGAGAGGGGCGCAGCGGCCGGCGGCGCGGGCCTGCGTCGCTCAGGCGGTCTGCCGTGCCGCGGCCCGGCCCGCCGCCCGCCCGGAGAACAGGCAGCCGCCGAGGAAGGTGCCCTCCAGCGCGTTGTACCCGTGCACCCCTCCCCCGCCGAAGCCGGCCACCTCTCCGGCCGCGTAGAGGCCCTCGACCGGGGTGCCGTCGGCGCCCAGGGCGCGGGAGTCGAGGTCGGTCTGGATGCCGCCGAGGGTCTTGCGGGTGAGGATGTGCAGTTTGACGCCGATCAGCGGGCCGGCCGCCGGGTCGAGGAGGCGGTGCGGGGTGGCGACGCGGCCGAGGCGGTCGCCGATGTAGCGGCGGGCGTTGCGGATGCCCTGCACCTGGGCGTCCTTGGCGTACGGATTGGCCATCTGCAGGTCCCGCGCCTCGATCTGGCGCCGGAGCGCCGCGGCGTCCAGGAGGGGCTTGTCGGTCAACGCGTTCATCCTGTCGACCAGTTGCTCCAGGCTCGGCGCGGTGACGAAGTCCGCGCCGTGTCGCAGGAACGCGTCCACCGGCCCCGGGGCTCCCTTGCCCAGCACGCGTTCGCGCAGGAAGCCGGCGCGGTCCTTGGCGGTGATGTCGGGGTTCTGCTCGGAGCCGGAGAGCGCGAACTCCTTCTCGACGATCTTCTGGGTGAGGACGAACCAGGAGTGGTCGTGTTCCGCGAGGCCCTCGGCCGTGCGCAGGTGGCGCAGGGTGCCCAGGGTGTCGTAACCGGGCAGGCACGGCGCGGGCAGCCGGCGGCCCAGCGCGTCGAACCACATCGACGACGGTCCGGGCAGGATGCGGATGCCGTGGCCGGGCCAGATCGGGTCCCAGTTGCGCACGCCCTCGGTGTAGTGCCACATGCGGTCGCGGTTGACCAGGCGGGCGCCCGCCTCGGCGCTGATGCCGAGCATCCGTCCGTCGACGTAGGCGGGGACGCCGGTGGCCATCTCGGCGGGCGGCGTGCCCAGGCGCTCGGGCCAGTGCCGGCGGACGATGTCGTGGTCGGCGCCGATGCCGCCGGAGGTGACGATCACGGCCTGGGCGCTGAGTTCGAACTCCCCGGCCGCGTCGCGGTTGGAGGCGACGCCGCGCGGTGAGTCGTCCGGGGCGAGGACGGTGCCGCGCACCCCGCGCGCCGTGCCGCCCTCGACGACCAGGTGGTCGACGCGGTGGCGGTGGTGGAAGGTGAGCAGCCCGTCGCGCACGGCCTGCTTCGCGTACCGCACGAACGGCTCGACGACCCCGGTGCCGGTGCCCCAGGCGATGTGGAACCGGGGCACGGAGTTGCCGTGGCCGCCGGCCCCGAGGTCGCCGCGCTCGGCCCAGCCGACGGTGGGCAGGAAGGTGATGCCGTGCCCGGCGAGCCAGGACCGCTTCTCCCCCGCCGCCCACTCGACGTATGCCCGCGCCCAGCGCACCGCCCAGGAGTCCTCGTCGTCGGTGCGGTCGAAGGCGGCGCTGCCCTGCCAGTCGTTCCAGGCCAGGTCGAAGGAGTCCTTGACGCCGAGGCGGCGCTGCTCCGGGGAGTCGACCAGGAAGAGGCCGCCGAAGGACCAGAAGGCCTGCCCGCCGAGGTTGGCCGCGTTCTCCTGGTCGACCAGGGCGACCCTGCGGCCCCGGCTGGTCAGCTCGTGGGCCGCGACCAGGCCCGCGAGACCCGCTCCGACCACGATGACGTCGGCATCCATGGCGACCGTCCCTTCCTGTTGTGTCGGTGACCCTCGGGTCAGTGACGCGTGCTGCCGTCGGTGAGCAGCGCGGTGAGCAGCTGTCCCAGCCAGACCCGGGCGCGGACGACGTCCCGGTCGAGGAGCAGCTGGGTGGTGACCCCGTCGTACGCGGCGACCACGGCGTGCGCGGCCCCCTCGACGTCGCCCAGCACGGCGGGCAGGGCGGTGTGCCCGCGGGCCCGGGCGAGCCGGTCGGCGATCGCCCGCCTGAGGCGGGCCCGGTGCTCCAGCAGGGTCCGGGCGACCTCCGGGTCGCGTGCGGCGTGCACCAGGAAGTCCGTCTTCACCAGGAGCCAGTCCCGGTCCAGGAGCAGCACCTCGGTCACGCGGTCCACGGCGGCCGGTACGTCCGGGCCGGGGCCGTCGGAGGCGAGGGCGGCGGCCACCTGTTCCGCGATCAGGGCGGCCCGTTGCTCGTAGAGGGCGAAGAACAGCTCGTCGAGGCTGTCGAAGTTCGAGTAGAAGGCGCCCCGGCTGTACCCGGCCGCCTCGCAGACCTCCTCGATCGACACCCGTCCGAACCCCTTGGCGGCGAACACGGCGAACGCGGCGTCCAGGAGGTTGGCGCGGGTGTGCGCGCGCCGCCTGGTCACCCGCCCCCCGGTCGCCTTCGCCGTCATGCCGGCCCCCTCGCTCGATTCGATGCGTGAATGTATCGGATGCACCGGTGTATCGAAAGGGGTGGAGAGGGGTGGAGACGGGAGACCGCAGGAGTTCGCGGTCCCCCGCCGACATGAATAGAACACAGTTTCGATACAGGAGTACGCTGGTCCCATGACCACGCATCTCCAGGGCTCGCTCTTCGACCAGACCGACGAGGTCCGGCTGGGGCCGCTCGACGGGCTGCGCCGCACCCACCTCGGGTCCGGGGCCTGGATCGACCTGCTCCCCGGGTGGCTGAGCGGGGCCGACGCGCTGTTCGAACGGCTGGCCGCCGAGGTCCCCTGGCGCGCGGAGCGGCGCGAGATGTACGAGCGCGTCGTCGACGTGCCCCGGTTGCTGGCGTTCTACGGCGCGGCCGATCCGCTCCCGCACCCGCTGCTGACCGAGGCGCGCGACGCCCTGTCCGCGCACTACGCCGAGGAGCTGGGCGAGCCCTTCACCACCGCCGGTCTGTGCCACTACCGCGACGGCCGGGACAGCGTCGCCTGGCACGGCGACCGGATCGGACGCGGCGCGCGCCGGGACACGATGGTCGCGATCCTCTCCGTCGGCGCACCCCGCGACCTGTTGCTGCGCCCGGCGGGCGGGGGCGGCGAGACCGTGCGCCGCCCGCTGGGTCACGGCGACCTGATCGTGATGGGCGGCTCCTGCCAGCGCACCTGGGAGCACTGCGTCCCCAAGAGCACCCGCGCCGCCGGGCCCCGGATCAGCGTCCAGTTCCGCCCGCACGGCGTGCGCTGAGGGCCGGGCAACCGTCCGCGCCCCGTTTCTGGTTGGCTGTCCCCCGCTGGCGCAGCCAACCTGAATCGCGGGAGACCATGAGCGCGGACGTACGGCAAGTGGCCGACGGCACCTACCTGGTGCACGGCGGCAACACCAACTGGGTCATCCTCACCGACGGCGACGCGGTGACGCTCGTCGACACCGGCTACCCCGGCGACCGCCGGGCGCTGCTCGACTCCCTGGCCGCCGTGGGGAGTTCGCCCGAGGCGGTGGCGGCGGTGCTGATCACCCACGCCCACAACGACCACCTGGGCTCGGCCGAGTACCTGCGGGCCACCCACGGAACCCCGGTCCTCCTGCACGAGGCCGAGGTCCCGCACGCCCGGCGCGACTACCTCCAGCAGGTGTCGGTCGGCACCGTGCTGCGCAACGCCTGGCGGCCCGGCGTACTGCCGTGGATGCGGCACGTGCTGCGCACCGGCGGCACCGAGCAGCACCCGGTGACCGCGCCCGCGGCCTTCCCGGCGGACGGCGCCCTGGACCTGCCCGGCCGTCCCGTACCGGTGCACACCCCCGGGCACACCGACGGCCACTGCGTCTACCACCTCCCGGACGCCGGGGTGGTGATCTCCGGGGACGCGCTGGTCAGCGGGCACGCCATCTCCCGGATCGAGGGACCGCAGCTGCTGCCCGACCTGTTCCACCACGACCGTACGCGCGCGATCGCCTCGCTCGACATCGTCGCCGGCCTGGAGGGCGACCTGCTGCTCCCCGGCCACGGGCCGCTCCACCAGGGGCCGGTGAAGGACGCCGCGGACCTGGCCCGGGAGCGGGCGCTCTAGAGTCGGGGCATGGCCTTGCAGATCAGTGCCACCAATCCGGAGCACCCCGCGCTCCTGCTCGAACTGCCCTGGCAGCTGCCGCTGGAGCAGTGGCCCGAGGAGTACCTCGTGCCGCTGCCCCGCGGCATCTCCCGGCACGTGGTGCGCTACGCGCGCGCCGGCGACGAGGTGATCGCGGTCAAGGAGCTGGCCGAACGGCCCGCGCTGCGCGAGTACCAGCTGCTGCGGGACCTGGACCGGCTCGCCATCCCGGCGGTGGACGCGCTGGCCGTGATCACGGGGCGCACGGACGCCGCCGGCGGTGCGCTGGAGCCGGTGCTGGTCACCCGGCACCTGGGCGGCTCACAGCCGTACCGGTCGATGTTCGAGACGACGCTGCGTCCGGCGACCATGCACCGGCTGATGGACGCCCTCGCGGTGCTGCTGGTGCGGCTGCACCTGGCCGGGTTCGCCTGGGGGGACTGCTCACTGTCCAACACGCTCTTCCGGCGCGACGCGGGCGCCTACGCCGCCTATCTGGTCGACGCCGAGACCGGGGAGCTGCACCCTCGGCTGAGCCCCGGGCAGCGCGACTACGACCTCGACCTGGCCCGGGTCAACATCAGCGGCGAACTGCTCGACCTGGAGGCGTCCGGGGCGCTGCACCCCTCCGTCGACCCGGTCGACTTCGGCACGGAGATATGCGCCCGCTACCGGAGCCTGTGGGAGGAGCTGACCCGCACCTCCGTCTATCCGGCCGGCAAGTACCACTACATCGAGCGCCGGATCCGGCGCCTGAACGACCTCGGCTTCGACGTGGCCGAGATGCAGATCGAGCACGCCTCCAACGGCGACTCGGTCACCTTCGTGCCCAAGGTCGTCGACGCCGGTCACCACCAGCGCCAGTTGCTGCGCCTGACCGGCCTGGACGCCGAGGAGAACCAGGCCAGGCGGCTGCTGAACGACCTGGAGTCCTGGATGGCCACCCAGGACGACTACGCCCCGGGCGACCCCCTCGGTGCCCGCCCCGAGGTCCTCGCCCACCGCTGGGTGCGCGAGGTCTTCCGGCCCACCGTGCGCGCCGTGCCGGTGGAGCTGCGCGGCGCGATGGACCCGGCGGAGATCTACCACGAACTGCTGGAGCACCGCTGGTACCTCTCCGAGCGGGCCCAGCACGACATCGGCCTGGACACGGCGGTCGAGGACTACATCGTCAACATCCTGCCCAGGGCGCGGGAGACGCTTCAGCCCACGGCGGACTGAACGGCGTCCCCCGCCGGGTCCTCACCGGTGCGGGACCACCGCCACCGGGCACTCGGCGTGGTGGAGCACGCCGTGCGCCACCGAGCCGATCCGGGCCCCGACGGCGCTGCGCCGGGCGCGGCGGCCGACGACCATCAGCTGGGCGCCCCCGGACACCGACAGCAGCACCTGGCCGGCGCTGCCCATCTCCACGTGCTCAACCACCGGGACGTCGGGGAAGCGCTCGCGCCACGGTGCGAGCGCCTCGCCGAGCGCCTTGCGCTCGTACTGCTCCAGGCCCCCGGCCTCGTCGGCGAGCGCCATGGAGCCCGGGCTGTAGGTGAAGACGGTCGGCAGCGCCCAGGCCCGCACGGCACGCACGGTGGCGCCCCGCGCGGCGGCGGCCTCGAACGCGAACCCGATGACGTCGGCGCTGTCCTCGGGCTCGCCCTGCTGGCCCACGACGACCTCGCGGCCGGCCGCCTCGGAGCTCGCCTCGTCCCCGGCCCGCACGAGGACGACCGGCCCGGGCGCCTCGGCGATCACCTGCCGGCCGACCGAGCCGAGCAGGAAGCCGACGACCGGCCCGTGGCCGCGCGAGCCGAGGACCAGTGTCTCGGCCTCGCCGGCGGCGGCGAGCAGGGCCGCGACGGCGTCGCCCTCGCGCAGGTCGGTGGTGACCGTGAGGCCGGGGTGGCGCTCGGCGACGGTGCCGACCGCCGAGGCGAGGGCGTCCCGCGCCCACCCCTCCTGGGTCTCGCGGGTCACCGTGCCGGCCACGCCCCGGTCCTGGAACCGCCAGGCGTGCACGGCGTGGAGCGGGGCATCGCGGCGGACCGCCTCCCTCGCCGCCCAGGCCAGTGCGGCCAGGCTCTCCTCCGAACCGTCCAGGCCGGCCGTGATCGGGCGCGTCATGCGGGTCCCTCCCTGTGTCGCGGTCACGTCGTTCATGACGCCCAGTCTTCCCCACGCCGTCCCGGTCGCCGCGCAGGGGAGCCGGTCGGCACCGGTGCCGCTCCGCTGCCTGAGCGGGGCGCGGCGATCGAACATACGATGGGCTGCAGGCCGGTGCGGTGACGGGGACGCCGTGCCGTGAACCCGGCCGCTCGACGTGGGGGACGTATGGCACAGGCCGACGGGGAGACACGGACCGTCATCATGACCGTGGACGACGATCCGGGGGTGTCCCGTGCCGTCGCCCGCGACCTGCGGCGGCGCTACGGCGCGACGTACCGGATCGTGCGCGCGGAGTCCGGGGAGTCGGCGCTCGACGCCCTGCGGGAACTGAAGCTGCGCGGCGACCTGGTGGCCGTGATCCTGGCCGACTACCGGATGCCGCAGATGAACGGCATCGAGTTCCTGGAACAGGCCCTCGACGTGTACCCGGGCGCCCGGCGGGTGCTGCTGACGGCCTACGCGGACACCAACGCGGCGATCGACGCGATCAACGTCGTCGACCTGGACCACTACCTGCTCAAGCCCTGGGACCCGCCCGAGGAGAAGCTCTATCCCGTCCTGGACGACCTGCTCCAAGCCTGGCGCTCGGGCGACCACCGCCCGGTGCCCAGCACGAAGGTCGTCGGGCACCGCTGGTCGGCGCGGTCCTCGGAGGCCCGGGAGTTCCTGGCCCGCAACCAGGTGCCGTACCGGTGGTACTCCTCCGACGAGCCGGAGGGGCGGCGGCTGCTGTCGGCGGCCGGGCAGGACGGACAGCGGCTGCCGGTGGTGATCACGCCGGACGGGACGCCGCTGGTCGAGCCGGAGGCGCCCGAGCTTGCCGCCCGGGTGGGGCTGGCGACCACGCCGACGGCCGACTTCTACGACCTGGTGGTGATCGGCGGCGGCCCGGCCGGGCTCGGCGCGGCCGTGTACGGGGCCTCGGAGGGGCTGCGCACGGTGCTGGTGGAGCGGTCGGCGACCGGGGGTCAGGCCGGGCAGAGCTCGCGCATCGAGAATTATCTGGGCTTCCCCGACGGCGTCTCCGGCGGCCAGCTGACCGAGCGGGCCCGGCGGCAGGCGGCGAAGTTCGGCGCCGAGATCCTCACCGCGCGCGAGGTGACCGGCCTGGAGGCGAACGGCGCGGCGCGCGTCGTGCGGTTCTCGGACGGCTCGGCGATCGCCGCGCACAGCGTCATCCTGGCGACCGGTGTGTCCTACCGGCAGCTGACCGCGCCGGGCACCGAGGACCTGGCCGGCTGCGGGGTGTTCTACGGCTCGGCGCTGACCGAGGCGGCCTCCTGCCAGGGTCACGACGTGTACATCGTGGGCGGGGCCAACTCGGCCGGGCAGGCGGCGATGTACCTGGCCCGGGGCGCCAAGTCGGTGACGCTGCTGGTGCGCGGCGGCTCCCTGGCGGCGTCGATGTCGTACTACCTGATCCAGCAGATCGAGGAGACGCCCAACATCCGGGTGCGCTGCTCCACCGTCGTCGAGGGCGCGCACGGCGACGGCCACCTGGAGCGTCTCACGCTGCGCGACGCGGTCAGCGGCGCCACCGAACTCGTCGACGCGCAGTGGCTGTTCGTGTTCATCGGCGCGGCCCCGCTGACCGACTGGCTGGACGGCACGGTGCTGCGCGACGAGCGCGGGTTCATCCTCGCCGGGCCCGATCTGACGCCGGACGGGCGGCCGCCGGCCGGCTGGGAGCTGGACCGGCCGCCGTACCACCTGGAGACCAGTGTCCCGGGCGTGTTCGTGGCGGGCGACGCCCGCGCGGAGTCCGCCAAGCGGGTCGCGTCCGCCGTTGGAGAGGGAGCCATGGCCGTGATGCTCGTCCACCGTTACCTGGAGCAGTCGTGACCGGCCGGCCGATGCCGTGCAGCCCCGCGGAGATCGGGCAGCTCTTCCTCTTCGAGAAGCTGACCCCCGAGCAGCTGGGCCGGCTGTGCGCCGAGGGCCGGGTGGAGCTGTTCGAGCCCGGTCCGGTGTACACCGAGGGCGAGGACGCCACGTGCTTCTACGTGATGCTGGAGGGTTCGGTCGTGCTGTCCCGCCGGGTCGGCGCGGACGACGTGGAGACCAACCGCACCTCGCAGCCCGGGGTGTACGCGGGAGCGATGCAGGCGTACGTCGGCGACCGGGTGCCGCAGGTCTACACCAACTCGATGCGGGTCACCGAGCCGACGCGGTTCTTCGTGCTCCCGGCGGACACGTTCGCGGCCGTCATGCGGGAGTGGTTCCCCATGGCGGTGCACCTGCTGGAGGGGCTGTTCTTCGGGTCCAAGAACACCCAGCGCACCATCGGGCAGCGCGAGCGGCTGCTGGCGCTGGGCTCGCTGTCCGCCGGGCTCACCCACGAGCTGAACAACCCGGCGGCGGCCGCCGTGCGGGCCACCTCGACGCTGCGGGAACGGGTGGCGAAGATGCGCCACAAGCTCGCCGTGATCGCCGAGGGTCCGTTCTCCCGGGACGCGCTGGCGGGGCTCATCGAGATCCAGGAGCGCACGGCGGAGCGGGTCGCCAAGGCGCCCTCGCTCAGTCCGCTGGAGGCGGCCGACCGGGAGGACGCCCTCTCCGACTGGCTGGAGGACCACGGGATCGAGCAGGGCTGGCAGTTGGCGCCGACCTTCGTGCAGGCCGGCCTCGACACCGAGTGGCTGGAGCAGGTCGCGGCGGCCGTGGACCCGGAGATCCTGCCCGGGGCCGTCGGCTGGCTCAACTACACGGTCGAGACCGAGCTGTTGATGAACGAGATCGCCGACTCCACCGCCCGCATCTCCCATCTGGTGGACGCGGCCAAGCAGTACGCGCAGCTCGACCGGGCGCCCTACCGGACGGTCGACGTGCACGAACTGCTCGACAGCACCCTGCTGATGCTCTCCGGCAAGATCGGCCCGCGGATCGAGGTCGTCAAGGAGTACGACCGCACGGTGCCGCGGATCCCGGCGTACCCGGCGGAGCTGAACCAGGTGTGGACCAACCTGATCGACAACGCGGTCGCCGCGGTGAACGACGCGGGCGGCGAGGGGACGCTGACCGTGCGGACCGCGCTCCACCACGACCGGCTGCTGGTGGAGTTCCGCGACACCGGCACCGGGATCGCCCCGGAGGTCCGGGAGCGGATCTTCGACCCGTTCTTCACCACCAAGCCCGTGGGCGAGGGCACCGGGCTCGGCCTGGACATCTCCTGGCGGATCGTGGTCGACAAGCACCACGGCAGCCTCCATGCCGAGTCCGAGCCGGGCGACACCCGTTTCCAGGTGCTCCTGCCGCTCACCGCCGAGCAGTCCGATCCGACCGATCCAGTCGACGCCACCGAGGAGCCGGTATGACCAGCGACACCGGAATCGACCCCACCGTCCCGCCGAGCGGCACGGGCTGCGCCGAGTGCGACGCGGCCGGCGGCTGGTGGTTCCATCTGCGGCGCTGCGCTAGCTGCGGCCACGTCGGCTGCTGCGACAGCTCCCCCGGGCAGCACGCGACCGGCCACTACCGGTCCACGGGCCACCCGGTGGTGCAGAGCTTCGAACCGGGCGAGGACTGGTACTGGGACTACGCCACCGACGAGGTGCGCGCGTCGGGCCCGGACCTCGCCCCGCCCGCCAGCCACCCGGACGACCAGCCGTCACCCGGCCCGGCGGGCCGGGTCCCGGCCGACTGGGCGAGCGCCCTGCACCGCTGACCCGGCCGCGGGCCCGGGAAACGGGGAGGCCCGCTGTCCGACCCGCGTGTCAGGATGGCGGCGTGCCGCTGACCTCTCTCACCAGCCCGCTCGTCGGCCGCGAGGACGAACTCGCGCGTCTCACCGGCGTACTGGACCGCGCCCGCGCCGGCGAGGCCCGCGCGGTGCTCGTCGCCGGGGACGCCGGGGTCGGCAAGACCCGGCTCCTGGACGAGGTCGCGGGACGCGCCGCCGCGGCCGGGACGACCGTGCTCACCGGTCACTGCGTGGACCTGGGCGACGTGGGCCTGCCGTATCTGCCGTTCACCGAGATCCTGGGCGTGCTGGCGGCCGACGAGCGGTTCGCCTCCGTGCTGGCCGGCCATCCGGTGGCCGAGCGGCTGCTGGGCGGCGGCCCGGACGACGCGACGGACGCCGCGCCCTCGCGGCTGCGGCTCTTCGAGGGCGTGGCCGCCCTGCTGACCGAACTGGCCGACACCGCGCCCCTGCTGCTGGTCCTGGAGGACCTGCACTGGGCCGACCAGTCCTCCCGGGACCTGCTGAGGTTCCTGCTCAGCCGGGGAGTGCTGCAGCGGCCGGCGGGCGGGACGCCCGGCCACCGCCTCGCGCTGTTCGCCTCCTACCGCGCGGACGACCTGCACCGCCGCCATCCGCTGCGCCCGCTGCTGGCGGAGCTGGTGCGCCTGCCCTCGGTGGAGCGGCTGGAGCTGCGTCCGCTCCCGGACGCCGACGTGGCCCGGCTGGTGCGTTCGCTGCGGGAGCAACGGCTGCCGGACACCACCGTGCGCCGGATCGTGGAGCGGGCCGAGGGCAACGCCTTCTACGCCGAGGAACTGGTCGCCGCCACCGACGCGCCCGCCCCGGGGGTGCCCAGCGGGCTGGCCGACGTGCTGCTCATCCGGTTCGAGCAGCTGTCCGAGACCGCCCAGCAGGCGCTGCGCACCGCGGCCGTCGCCGGGCGCCGGGTGGGACACGACCTGTTGCGCGACGCCGTCGGGCTGCCCGAGGAGGAACTGGAGTCGGCGCTGCGCGAGGCGGTGGAGCGCCAGTTGCTGGTGTCCGGCGACGGGGACACCTACTCCTTCCGGCACGCGCTCGCCCGGGAGGCGGTCTACGCCGATCTGCTGCCCGGCGAACGGGCCCGGCTGCACGGCGCGTTCGCCCGGCTGCTCGCCGGTCCCGACCGGCGGCCGGACAGCGCGGCCGAGCGCGCCCACCACTACCGCGAGAGCCACGACCTGCCCGAGGCGCTCGCCGCCTCCCTGGAGGCCGCCGACCACGCGCAGCGGATCGGCGCGCCCGCCGAGGAGTTGCGGCACGTCGAGGCGGCCCTCGACCTGTGGACGGCGGTCGACGCGACCGCGCGCCCGGCCGGACCGGACGCGGTGACGCTCACGCTGCGCGCCTCGGCGGCCGCCGTGCACGCCGGTGAGCTGCACCGCGCGGTCTCCCTCACCCGGTCCGCGCTGGCCGGCCTGGGCCAGGACGCGGACCTGGAGCTGGCCGCCCGGGTCCGCTACACCCTCGCGGGCAATCTGCTGGAGGTCGACAACCTGGAGGCCGCGTACGCCTACAGCAGCGAGGCGCTGGGCCTGATCCCCGCCGAGCCGCCCTCCGCGACGTGGGTGTGGGCGGCGGCCACGCACGTGTCGACGGCCCGCCAGGTCGGGGAGCACGAGACGGCGCGGCGGGTGGCCCGACGGGCGCTGCGGGCCGCCGAGGCGCTGGGGGTCACCGACGCCCGCGCCGATCTGCTGATCTCCCTGACCAGCCTGGAGGGCCACAACCGCGCCACCCCCGAGGGCCGGGAGCGGCTGCTCGAGGCTCGCGAGCTGGCGCGGCGGGCCGGCAACGCGCCGGTGGAGCTGCGGGCCCTGTTCAACCTGGCCATCGGCTGCTTCGAGTCCGGCGACCTGGAGGAGTGCCTGCCCTGGACGTCGGAGGGACTGGACCGGGCCCGCCGCGCCGGGCTGCTGTCCTCGCCGTATCCCCGGGAGATGCGGTATCTGCGGCTGCTGGTGCGGTACACGCTGGGCCACTGGGACGAGGTGCTGCGCGAGTCCGCCGAGGACGCCGGGGAGGGCCGGGCCGTGGACGGCCACGCCCTCGGGCCCGGGCTGTACGTGGCGCTGGCGCGCGGCGACCTCGGGGCGGCCGAGCGGGCCAGGGACCTGCTGAAGGGGCCGTTCGACTGGATGGCGCGGATGGTCGCGGCCGTCGTGCTGACCGACGCGGCGGCGCTGCGCGGGGACGCCGAGGACGCCGTGCGGTGGATGCGGTCCAGCGTCGAGGCGCTCACCGAGGCGGGCACGCGGCCCGCCGTGACCCTCCGGCTCGCCACCCTCGCACTGGCCGCGGTCGCCGACACCGTGTCCGAGCTGCGCCGTGCCGGGGACACGGCCGGGGTGGCCCGCTGGACGGACACGGCGGCCGAACTCCTGGCCGACGCCCGCTGGTCCGCCGAGCACGGTTACGACGACGCCCCGCAGGGGCCGGAGGGCCGGGCCTGGCTGGCGCGGGCGGAGGCCGAGTGGTCCCGGGTCGGCGCCGGCGCACCGGATCCGGCGGCGTGGGAGAGGGCGGTGGCCGCCTTCGCCCACGGCGACACCTACGAACGCGCGCGGTGCCGGCTGCGGCTGGCCGAGGCGCTGCTCGCGGCCGACCGCCGCCAGGAGGCGGCCGCCGAGGCGGACGCCGTACGCCGGGAGGCCGACCGGCTCGGCGCGACGGTGCTGCGGGAGCGGCTCGACGACCTCACCCGCCGCGGCCGCCTCACGGACCCGGCGCCGGCCGGGGCGGGCGCCGCGGTGCTGACCGCCCGCGAGCGGGACGTGCTGCGGCTGCTCGCCCTGGGCCACAGCAACCGGCGGATCGGCGAGGAGCTGTTCATCAGCGCCAAGACGGCGAGCGTCCACGTGTCGAACATCCTCGCCAAACTGGACGCGGCGAGCCGCACGGAGGCGGTCGCGGTCGCCCACCGGCGGGGACTCGTCGCCCCGGAGGCCACGTCGCCGTAACCGGGTCCCGCCCGATCTTGGCGGAATGGAACGCTCCGGGTCAGGATGCCGTCATGAAGGGTGACCTCTTTTCCAGCGAGCACATGGTGCAGCCCGCCACGGCGCCGGGCATGACCGTCGAGAACTCCAAGTGCATCCGGTACGCGGTGAACGGCGAGATGCTCGCCCGGCAGGGCGCGATGATCGCCTACCGGGGCAGTCTCCAGTTCGAGCGCAAGGGCCAGGGCGTGGGCGGCATGCTCAAGCGCGCGGTCACCGGGGAGGGGCTGCCGCTGATGGCGGTGCGCGGACAGGGCGAGGCCTGGTTCGCCAACGAGGCCCAGAACTGCTTCATCGTCGAGGTCGAGCCGGGCGACGAGTTCACGGTCAACGGCCGCAACGTCCTGTGCTTCGACGCTTCGCTGTCGTACCGCATCGCCACCGTGAAGGGATCGGGCATCGCCGGCGGCGGACTGTTCAACAGCGTGTTCACCGGCCACGGCAGGCTGGGCCTGGTGTGCGAGGGCAACCCGCTGGTCATCCCGGTCTCGCACCAGTACCCCGTCTACGTGGACACGGACGCGATCGTCGGCTGGTCCGCGGGGCTGGCGACCTCCCTGCACCGTTCGCAGTCCATCGGCTCGATGCTGCGCGGCGGTTCGGGCGAGGCGGTCCAGCTGGTGCTCCAGGGCGAGGGCTTCGTCGTCGTACGGCCGAGCGAGGCGACGCCGCAGAAGACGCAGCAGCACTGAGCCCTCCCCGCCCCGGGGACTTGTTGACCTTGGGGGCCGCGCGCGAAAGGCTGCGAACGGGCGCGGATCACCGCCCGCGCCGGAAGGAAGACTGCCTTGATCGCGATCACGGAGATCGAAGCCGCGGCCGAGCGGATCGCCGGACATGTCGTGCGCACCCCGACCGTGCCCAGCCCGGGGCTGTCCGCGCTGCTCGGCGTGCCGGTCACCGCGAAGCTGGAGCTGCTCCAGCGGACCGGTTCGTTCAAGGCGCGCGGCGCGACGGCGAAGCTGCTGTCGCTGACCGGGGCCGAGCGGGCCGCCGGTGTCGTCGCGGTCAGCGGCGGCAACCACGGCATCGCGGTGGCGGTGATGGCAGCCGCTCTGCACGTGAAGGCCACGGTGGTCATGCCGCGCACGGCGCCGGCCCGTTCGGTGGAGATCGCCGAGGAGGCGGGCGCCGTGGTGCGCCTCACCGACGGCATGGACAGCGCCTTCGCGCTGGTCACCCGGCTGCGCGAGGAGGGGCTGACCCTGGTGCACCCCTTCGACGACCCCGTGGTGATCGCGGGCCAGGGCACCGTGGGACTGGAGTTCGCCGAGGACGCGTCCGACCTGACCGACGTGCTGGTGAGCATCGGGGGCGGCGGGCTGATCGCGGGCGTGGCGGCGGCGCTGCGGGCGCTGCGGCCGGGGGTGCGGGTCTGGGGCGTGGAGACCGAGGGCGCCGAGGCCATGTCCCGGGCGCTGGCGGCGGGCGGGCCGCTGGCGGTGCCGCTGTCGTCGGTCGTCACGACGCTCAGCGCGCCGTCCGTCTCGCAGCTGACGTACGCCCATGTGGCGGAGCTGGTCACCGAGGTGCTCGTGGTGCCGGACCGGGAGGCGGTCCGGGGTTCGCTCGCGCTCGCCGAGCACGCCAAGGTGTGGACCGAGCCGGCCGCCGGCTGTCTGCTGCCGGCGGCCCGGCGGGTGGTGGAGCGGGTGGGCGAAGACGCCCGGATCGGGCTCGTGGTGTGCGGCGGCAACGCCACGGTGACGGACATGGCGGGGTGGGCGGACCGCTTCGGACTGCGCTGACGCCGGGGCCGGGGCCGCGCGCCGAGACGCCCGCTTTTTGAAGAAGGGTCAGAAAGCGGGCCGGACGGCGCGTTCGCTGAACGCACCCCGGCCCCCTCGACGTACCCCTGGTCGAGCCGAGAGCCGACGGTGCGAACGAGGGATGGCCATGGTCAGGGCGCACGTCTCCCCACACGAGCTGGTCGCCGGGCGCTACCGCCTGTTCGAGGTCGTCCTGCGCGAGACGAACCGCGTCTGCTGGTCCGGCGAGGACGCCACGACCGGCCGTCCGTGCCTGGTCACGCAGATCGCGCTGCCTCAGGACCGGACGGGCGAGACCGGCCGACGGGCTCCGGGCCGGGTGATCCGCACCGGTGAGGCCATGGCGTCGCTGTGCCCCGGGCGGATCGCGGCGGTCTCGGACGCGGTGGTCGTGGACGGCACGCTGTGGACGGTGTCCGAGTGGGTCGGCGGTGTTCCGCTCGGCGACCTCCTCGACCGCCGGGGCGCGTTCGGCCATGCCCGGGCCGCACGCGTCGGCCTGGAGCTGCTCGCCGTGCTGGAGGCGGCGCACGCGCACGGCGTGACGCACGGCGAGCTGAGCCCGGGGCAGGTGTTCGTGCGCGAGGAGGGCTCGGTCGTCGTCACCGGTTTCGGGCTGGCCGGCGCCACCCTCGCCCCCCGGCTGACGGCGCCCGCGTACGCCTCGCCCGAGCAGGCCCGCGACGAGCGGATCGGGCCCGCGGCCGATCTGTGGACGCTGGGCGCGATCCTCTACACGATGGTCGAGGGCCGTCCGCCGTTCCGTGACCGGGGCCGCCCCGAGGCGACGCTGAGGGGCGTGGACCGGCTGCCGCTGCGCACGCCGGTGCGCGCGGGTCCGCTCACCGAGGCCGTGCAGGGGCTGTTGCGCAAGAACTCCCGGGAGCGGCCGACCCGCCCGGTGGTGCGCGCGGCCCTCGTCCGGGCGCTGGCGGAGGATCCCGAGGCGGCCGCGGGCGAGGCGATCCCGCCCGGGCCGCGCGGCCGGTACGCCGTCGCCCGGAGCGCGGGCGGCGACCGGCCGCGCGGGACCGTCGTCGCCGGGATCGCCCTGGCCCTCGTCACGGTCGCGGTCACCGTCCTCGCCGTCACCGGCCGGCTCCCCGGCACGGGCGGCGACGACGCCACCGGCGCCGGCACCGGGCAGCGCCCCTCCTCCCCCACCACCGGCACCGGCACCGGGCAGCGCCCCTCCGCACCCGCCGCCCCGCCCACCGGTTCCGCGTCCTCCTCCCCCACCGGCCCGCCGGGCACGAGCGCCTCGCCCTCGCCGCCCGGCTCCCCACCACCGGCCGGATTCCGCCGCTACGCCGCTCCGGAGGGCTTCTCCGTCGCCCTTCCCGAGGGCTGGCGGCGGCTGGACACCGCACGGGTGCCGGACGGCGCCTACCGGGTCGTCTTCGGTGCCTCCGGCGACCCGCGCACGCTCGCCGTCACCTACAGCAGGCGCGCGGGCGACGACCCGGTGGCCGTCTGGCGCGACGACGTGGAGCCGGGCCTCGCCCGCTCCGGCGGCTACCGGCGGATCGGCGACATCCGCGCCACGACGTACCGGGGGCGCGAGGCGGCGGACATGGAGTGGCTGGCCGGGGACGACGGCGCCCGGGTCCGCACCTTCGGCCGCGGCTTCCTGCTCGGCGGGGGACGCAGCTTCTCGCTGCGCTGGACGACGCCGGCCGGTGACTGGGGCGACACCGGGAACGAGCGGGCGCTGGCCGCCTTCCTCGGCACCTTCCGGGAGGGCGGGAGCTGACCTCTTCCGCCCCGTTTCCTCCGGTTTTCCCTCGCGCCCCGCGGGGACTCGGCCGCCATGGCACACATCGGATACACGATGATGACCGAGCAGGCCGGCCCGCGAGAACTCGTCGGCCATCTGGTGCGCGCCGAGGAGGTGGGGTTCGACTTCTCGGTGACCTCGGACCACTACTTCCCCTGGCTGCGCTCGCAGGGCCACGCGCCGTACGCCTGGAGCGTGCTGGGCGCCGCGGCGCAGGCCACGTCCCGCATCCCGCTGATGACCTACGTGACCTGTCCGACGTTCCGCTACCACCCGGCGGTGGTGGCACAGAAGGCGGCGACGCTGCAACTGCTGTCCGAGGGCCGCTTCCGGCTGGGTCTCGGCAGCGGCGAGAACCTCAACGAGCACGTGGTGGGCGGCGGCTGGCCGTCGGTCGACGTGCGGCACGAGATGCTCCAGGAGGCGGTGGAGATCATCCGCGCGCTGTTCGGGGGCGGCCATGTGAACCACCGCGGCGCGCACTTCGACGTGGAGTCGGCCCGGCTGTGGGACCTGCCGGACAGCCCGCCGCCCATCGGCATCGCCGTCTCCGGGGAGCGCTCCGCCAAGCTGGCGGGCGAATTGGCCGACCTGGTGATCGCCACCGAGCCGAAGGCGGGACTGCTGGAGGCCTTCGGCCGGCACGGCGGCGAGGGCAAGCCGCGCGTGGGCCAACTGCCCGTCTCCTACGACCCCGACCGGGACACGGCGATCAAGCGGGCCCACTCGCAGTTCCGCTGGTTCGGCAGCGGCTGGAAGGTCAACTCCGAACTGCCGCACCCGGACTCCTTCGAGGCCGCCACCCAGTTCGTGACGCCCGACGACGTCGCCGAGTCCATCCCCTGCGGCGACGACCCCGACGCCTTCGTGGCGGCCGTACGCCCGTACGTCGAGGCCGGGTTCACCGAGATCGCCCTGGTGCAGATCGGCGGGGAGTCCCAACCCGCCTTCCTGGACTGGTCGGAGAGCACCCTGCTGCCCGCGCTGCGCGAGGCGTTCGGCCGCGACTGAGACCGGCGGCCGAAACCGACGGACGGTCGAATCACTCGAACGACTGAGCATCTTGCGCGTGAACCGGGTACTAGAGGGCTCTACGTCCGTACCCCTGGAGGCATTAGTGAACACCGTCGTGCACAGGACCATGGTCGTGCAGCTCCAGGCGGGCGACGCCGCCGACCGGTTCCCCGTCCTCGCGCACCTCGGATACGACGCGGCGGACCCGTTCGCCCTCACCGTGGTCTTCAGCCACGACGGACGGGTGCTCGCCGAGTGGACGCTGGACCGGGAGATGGTCGCCGAGGGCCTCACCCGCCCGGTCGGCGTGGGCGACGTGCGGATGCGGCCCGAGTCGCGGGGCATGTGGGACGAGCTGCGCATCGAACTGCTCGGCGACGACCGGGCCGACGGCGAACGCCACCGCGCCGTGGTGTTCGTCTGGGCCGCGGCCGTCGAGGCGTTCCTGCGCGAGACGCACACGGTGGTGCGGCCCGGGGAGGAAGAGGTGCGCGTCGACGACTTCCTCGCGGCGCTGACCGCCGAGGGCTGAGGGCCCCCGCCCGGGCCGCCGGGAGCCGGTGCCTCAGCGGGCCGTGTGGCGGTGCCGGGTCCACAGCGGGATCCCGAACCAGCACAGCAGGTACCAGAGCACCACGCCGGTGACGAGGTAGGGCACGAAGCCGTCGTGGGTCGCGACGCGCAGGATCAGCAGGAGCGAGCAGGCCGTCGTGGCGAGCAGCAGCACGAGGCCGAGCAGCGTCAGCCGGGACGCCCACCGCACCGCCTGGGGTTTAACCCGCCGCCCGGAGACGAGGCGGTGCAGGGACACCGGCCCGATCAGGGCGCCGGTCGTCACGGCCCCGAGGACCACCGTGACCAGGTAGATCGTCTGGTCGGTGTCCGAGAGGGTATCGTACTTGGGCTGGAACACGACGGTGAGCAGGAAGCCGAACAGGATCTGCACGCCCATCTGCGCGACGCGGACCTCCTGGATCAGCTCCGTCCACATCCGGTCGGCCCGCTCCTCCTCGGTCTCGTTGCGCCCCCTGCGCCGGGCCTGTCCCCCGGCCGATCCCGAACCCGAGTCCGAGTGCGTCACGTCTTCCTCCCGTCGACCGCCGCCTGCGTCTCCCTCCCTGTTCCCGGGATCCTCGTACTCAGGCGCCGGTCCGTGCGGGCGACGCCCGGTTTGGGTGATCGGGGGACGGTTACACGGGCCGGGAACGACCCCGGCGCGGCAAGGAAGGCCAAGATGTCCGACACTCAGCTCACCGTGACGTTCGACGGCGGCGGCATCGACGACGCGCGGGCGATCGTCCGCGCACTGGAGGGCGTCTTCGGAGCCCCCGGCGATCTGCCCGCGGACGAGGGGGCGACGGTGCGTACCGCGACCTTCGACGCCCAGGACGCCCCGCGGGCGGCCGCCGCCCCGGCGGGCGGGTCGCTGTCGGCGCCGGTGACGGTCACCGTGCAGGGCACACCGCAGGCCGTGGAGGCGGCGAGCGAGACGCTGGCCCGTGCCTTCGGCGCGCGGGACGAGGGGGCGGCCTCCGGCGACCAGGAGCGGGAACGGCAGTTGCTCCTGGTGCCGTGAGGGACACGGGCCGCCGCCCGGCGGCCCGCTACCAGCGGCTCTCGACCTGGTCCTTGATACGGCGGTCGTAGAGGTCGCGGATCGCCGCGAGGGTGTCCCCGGACAGCTCCGGCAGCCGGGCGGCGTCCGTGTTGGCGCGGGCCTGCTCGGGCGAACGGGCGCCGGGGATCACGCTCGTCACGCCGGGCTGCTGGACGATCCAGCGCAGCGCCAGCTGGGCCGGGGTGTATCCCTCGGGGGCGAGCGCGGCGAACTCGGCGGCGGCTTCCACTCCTGTGGCGAAGTCGACGCCGGAGAAGGTCTCGCCCTGGTCGAAGGCCTCGCCGTGCCGGTTGAAGTTGCGGTGGTCGTTGGCCGCGAAGACCGTGTCCCTGGTGTACTTGCCGGTCAGCAGGCCGGACGCCAGCGGCACCCGGGCGATGATGCCGACGCCGGCCTCGCGGGCCGCGGGCAGGACCTCGCGCAGGGGCTTCATGCGGAACGGGTTGAGGATGATCTGCACGCTGGCCACGTTCGGCCGGGCGATCGCGGTGAGGGCCTCCTCGCACGTCTCCACGCTGACTCCGTACGCGGCGACGCGCTCCTCCTCGACGAGGGTGTCCAGGGCGTCGAACACCTCGTCGCTGGAGTAGACGGGCGTCGGCGGGCAGTGCAGCTGCACCAGGTCGAGGCGGTCCACGCCGAGGTTGCGGCGGGAGCGGTCGTTCCACTCCCGGAAGTTGTCCAGGACGTAGTTCTGCGGGATCTGCTCGACCCGGCGGCCCATCTTGGTGGCGACCAGCACGTGCAGGTCGGGCCTGCTCGCGAGGAAGGTGGAGATGGTCTGCTCGCTGCGGCCGTCGCCGTAGACGTCGGCCGTGTCGAAGAAGGTCACCCCCGACTCGGCCGCCGCCTCCAGTACCGCGAGGGCTTCCTTGTCGTCCACGTCTCCCCAGTCGGCGCCCAGTTGCCAGGTGCCGAGGCCGATCACCGACGCGTGCTGATCCGACCTGCCGAAAGTGCGCTCGTCCATGGCGTCAGTCTGTCATCCGCGGTGGGCCGGCACCGCGTCGGGACGCCCGGCGGCACCAGGCCGTTCCCCTGTGGCGAGCCTGCGTGCCTGGACCGTGCGCGCGAGCACGGGCCCCAGCCGGCGCTTGAGCCGGCGCAGCGTCTCCAGCCGGCCCACCGCCCGGTCCACCCGGTAGTAGAGGCGCGGCGGGAGGTACGGCAGCAGCGGCGAGTGCCGCTGGCCGAGCAGGGCGAACATCTGCTCCGGGGGCAGGTGGATGTAGCGGGGCAGGTTCTCGTACCACTGGGCGCTGAGCCGGGCCGCGCTCTGCACCGGCAGCAGGGCCGCCCGGCGTTCGCGCTCGTAGCGGGCGAGGGCGTCCGGGAGTGTGCCCGGCTCGCGCAGTGCCGTGGCCAGCGCCATGGCGTCCTCCAGCGCGAGCGTGGTGCCGGCGCCGACGGAGTAGTGCGTGGTGTGGGCGGCGTCGCCGAGCAGGACCAGGTTGCCGCGGGACCAGGTGCGGTTGGTGAGGGTGCGGAAGACGGGCCAGGCGGCGCTCGCCCGGCCGGAGGACCGCGCCGTGAGCGGGTGTCCGTCCAGCACGTCGGCGAAGAGCTTCTCCAGCAGGATCAGGCCCTCGGCCTCGTCGGCACGGTCCAGGCCGAGGCCGGTCCAGGTCTCGGGCGCGCACTCGACGACGCAGGTGCTGCCCTCGGGGCCGTAGCCGTAGCCGTACGCCCAGATCCATCCGTGGCCGGTCTCGGCGAAGGCGAAGGTGAAGGCGTCGAAGACCTTGGGGGTGCCGAGCCACACGTAGTGGTTGCGGCCGCCGGTGATCTCGGTGCCGAAGTGGCCGGCGTGCCGGCCGCGCAGGGCGCTGCCCGCGCCGTCGGCCGCCACGACGAGGTCGGCGGCGGGCGGGTTCGCGCCGGTGACCGGGTGCTCGAACTCCAGGCGTACGCCGAGGTCGCGGGCGCGTGCGGCGAGCAGCGCGAGGAGCCGGTGGCGGCCGATGCCGAAGCCCTCGTCGCCGTGGTGCCGGGTGGTCAGGTCGCCGACGTGGGCGACGCCGTCCCGCCAGCGCACGGAGTGCTCCTCGACGGCGCGCGCCGACTCCGGGTCGTGCTCCCGGAGCCGGTCGAGCAGTCCGCGCCAGTAGGTGACGCCCCAGCCGTAGGTGGAGCCCTCCGGGTCGCGTTCGTACACGGTGACGTCGTGGGTCGGGTCCTGCCGCTTCAGCAGGATCGACAGATAGAGTCCGGCGGGTCCACCGCCGACGCAGGCGACCTTCACACACACCCCTGGTATGCACTCATAACGGTCATTCGGGACCGCAGGGTAACAAGGGGAGGGTGGTGGGCCGCCGCTACGCGGCCGTGGCCGGCGCGGATTACCCGGCGGCCGCCGTGCGGCACTCCGGGTGGCCCCAGCCCTGGTCGTTCTTGGCGATGGACTCGCCGGCCGCGTAGGAGCGGCCGCACAGGCAGCGTCCGGGGAACTTCGCCTTGATGGTGCGGGAGGAGGAACCGCTCTTGCGGGCCGCGCCCGACCCGCGGCGCGGCGCCTTGCGGGTCGCCGGGACATCCGGGGCGGGCGGCGGCTCGGGCGAGCCGAGCATGCTGCCCGCGGCTTCCTGGACGACGGCCGCCTGGCTGGCGGCGCGGTCGGCGAAGTCGTTGAGCCGGTCGCCGTCGACCTGGTGGGCGGGCACGTAGCGGAAGTCGACCGAGCGGCCGTCGAGCAGCTCGTCGATGCGCACGACCAGCTCCTGGTTGGCGACCGGCTTGCCGGCGGCCGTCTTCCAGCCGTTGCGCTTCCAGCCCGGCAGCCAGGTGGTGACGGCCTTCATGGCATACTGCGAGTCCATGCGGACCTCGAGCGGCACGTCGGGGTCGGTCGACGCCAGCAGCCGCTCCAGCGCGGTCAGTTCGGCGATGTTGTTGGTGGCCCTGCCGAGCGGGCCGGCCTCCCAGCGGACCGGGGTCTCCGACGCGTCGGCCACCACCCAGGCCCAGCCGGCCGGGCCCGGGTTTCCCTTCGAAGCCCCGTCGCACGCGGCCACTACACGTTCACGCATGCGCTCGATCATGCCATGGTCCGACGGGGCCCCGGGACGTGGTTCAGGGGACCTCCGCGACCTCCGGCATCTCCCCCTCGGTCGTCGTGACGTCGATCACCGAGAAGGAGGCGCCCTGCGGGTCGCTCAGCGCCGCGAACCGGCCGAACGGGGTGGTCATCGGGCCGAACCGCAGGATCCCGCCGAGCTTCGTGGCGCGGGCCACGGCGTCGTCGCAGTCGGCGACGGTGAAGTAGACGTTGATGTACGGCGGTACCTCGGGCGGGAAGTCCTCCGTCATGACCATGCGGCCCAGGACCGGGTCGCCGCCGAGGTCGAACAGGCGGAAGTCCACCTGGTCGTCCCGCATCTGCTTGGCCCCGTAGGAGAAGACCGCTGGGAAGAAGGCGTCCGACTTCGCGGGCTCGCGGGTGAAGACCTCGGCCCAGCAGTACGCGCCGGGCACGGCCGTCGCCTCGAAGCCCTCGTGCTTCTCGCCCTGCCAGACGCCGAAGACGACGCCGCCCGGGTCGCGGGCCAGGCACATGGTGCCGAAGTCGCCTACCCGCATCGGCTCCAGGAGCAGCTCTCCGCCGGCCTCGCGGATCCGGCCGGCGGTCGCCGCCGCGTCCGGGGAGGCGAAGTAGAGGCACCACTGGGACCGGTCCTCGTGACCGGGCGGGGGCGGGACCACGGCGGCCACCGCCTTGCCGTCGGCGTAGCACTGGGTGTAGTCGCCGAACTCGGTCGACGACTCGCCGAAGGTCCAGCCGAGGACGTCGCCGTAGAACCTCTTGGCTCCCTCGACGTCCGTGAACATCGCGTCGGCCCAGCAAGGGGCCCCTTCCGGTGATACGGCCATGTCTGCCGCCTCCTCAGCGAACGTGGGTGTGGGTCGGGTGCGGGCGAGTGGTCACTCCCCGGCGTACGCCTGTTCCAGCGCGGCGATGTCGAGCTTGCGCATCGACATCATGGCCTTGTTGGCGCGGGCCACCTTGGCGGGGTCGGGGTCGCGGAACATCTCCTCGAGCCGGCGCGGGACGACCTGCCAGGACACGCCGAACCGGTCCTTGAGCCAGCCGCAGGGGCCGTCCTCTCCGCCGCCCTCGGTGAGCGCGGTCCAGTAGTGGTCGACCTCGTCCTGGTCCTCGCAGGTGATCTGGAAGGAGATCGCCTCGTTGAACTTGAACTGCGGGCCGCCGTTGAGGCCCACGAACTTCTGGCCGTTGGCGGTGAACTCGACGGTGAGCACCGAGCCGGCGGGCTGCGGCGCTCCCTCGGGATAGCGGGTGACGGCGCCGATGCCGGAGTTCTTGAAGACGGAGACGTAGAAGTGCGCGGCGTCCTCGGCGTCGCCGTCGAACCACAGGCACGTGGTGAACCCGTCGGTGCTCATGACTACCTCCTGGGGGCGGAACACGGTCACCAGTACCGACCGGTGCGGACCGCCGGACTCATCGCTCTGCCCGTGGCGAATCTGCCGCGGGCAGAGAAATGCCCGGCGGGGGCCGCGGCGGGCCGACAGTGGAGGAACCGCGGTGCCGTCGGCCGCGCACCGCTCCCCCACCACTACCACCCCTCACGACTGGCTACGACTCGACAAGGAGTGCCGATGTCTCCACTCATCGCAGGCCCCGCCCCCGCCGCACCGCCCAGGGCCGAGGACGGCGACACCCCCGCGACCCGTTTCGACGACCGGCTCGCCGAGCAGTTGCTGGACCAGCGGATCGTGCTGCTGGGCACCCAGGTGGACGAGGTCTCCGCGAACCGGGTCTGCGCCCAGCTGCTGATCCTGTCCGCGCAGGATCCGCGCACCGACATCAGCCTGTACGTCAACAGCCCCGGCGGCTCCGTGCACGCGGGGCTCGCCATCTACGACACCATGCGGCTGATCCCCAACGACGTCTCGACGCTCGCCATGGGGTTCGCCGCCAGCATGGGGCAGTTCCTGCTGAGCGTGGGCACGGCGGGCAAGCGCTACGCCCTGCCGAACGCGCGGATCATGATGCACCAGCCGTCGGCGGGCATCGGCGGCACCACGGCGGACATCGAGATCCAGGCGGACAACCTGGAGTTCACCAAGCGGACGATCGAGCGGATCACCGCCGAGCACACCGGGCAGAGCCCGGAGACCATCTCCCGGGACGGCGACCGCGACCGCTGGTTCACGGCCGAGGAGGCCAGGGAGTACGGAATGGTGGACCGGGTCGTGCAGTCCCTCGCGGACGTGCGCCCGGCCGCCACCCGGCGACGGATGGGGCTGTGACATGGGGAGCTACACGATTCCGAACGTCGTCGAGCGGACCCCGCAGGGCGAGCGGTCCTACGACGTGTTCAGCCGGCTCCTGTCGGAGCGGATCATCTTCCTGGGGACCGAGATCGACGACGGCGTGGCCAACGTCGTGATCGCGCAGCTCCTGCATCTGGAGTCGTCGGCCCCGGAGAGCGAGATCGCGATCTACATCAACTCCCCCGGCGGCTCGTTCACGTCGCTGATGGCGATCTACGACACGATGACCTTCGTGCAGGCGCCGATCTCGACGTTCTGCGTCGGGCAGGCGGCGTCCACGGCGGCGGTGCTGCTGGCGGGCGGGGACCCCGGGCGGCGGTTCGTCCTGGAGCACGCCCGGGTGCTGCTGGGGCAGCCGGCCAGCGGCGGCCGGCAGGGCACGGTCTCCGACCTGGCGCTCCAGGCCAAGGAGATGGTGCGGATCCGCTCCCAGGTGGAGGAGGTACTGGCCCGCCACACCCGGCACGACGTGGCGACGCTGCGCGCGGACATGGACCGCGACAAGGTGTTCACCGCCGAGGACGCGGTGGCGTACGGACTGGCCGACGAGGTGCTCGTCCGGCGCCTGGCGCGGGTGTGAGCGCACGGGCCGGTGCCCCGCTCCGGGCGGGGCGCCCGGCCCGTGCGCGTCCGCGCGCTCTCAGGCGGCCAGGCACATCCCGTCGAACCGTGCGCCGGACGCCGGCGTGGACCGGCGCGCTCCCGCGCCGGTGTGCCGGGAGGTGAGGCGGACCAGCTCGCCCTGGGCGCGGGCCAGCAGGTCGCCGAGGCCCAGTCCGAGGGCTCCGGCGGCGGCCGCCAGCACCTCCGAGGACGCCTCCTTGCGGCCACGCTCCACTTCCGACAGATAGGGCATGGAGATCCGGGCGGCTTCCGCGACCTCCTTCAGGGTGCGCTCCTGGTCGAGGCGTTCCCGCCGCAGGACGTCCCCGACCAGGTCCCGCCACAGGGGCTCGCGCACGGTGGGCGGCCTTCGCTCCGGGGGCACCGGTGGGGCGGCGGGACGGGCCCCCGGGCGCGCGGCCTGCGGGCGCAGCGGAATGACGCGGGCTTCGTTCGGCACGTGGCTGGTCACCTCCTCAGCCTAGGGTTCCGGACGGATCACGGAAGGGGGCGACGTTCCGCCCTCAGGGAAATCCGGTGCCCTCGGGATTCCCGGCTCCCCGGAGCGTCCCGGATGGCCGTGGACCGTCGGCGGGACTACGCTCGACAGAAACGGGGGCATGAGTCGTCGCGACCCGGGTACCCGCAAGCGCGAAAAGCCTAGGGAGACGTCGAACCGTGACTTTCGTGGGAGAGGCAATGGAGACCGCCGTGGTCCGGCCGGAAACACAGGACGCCGTGGACACCCGCACCGTGGATCCCCGTACCGTGGCGCCGCGCGACGCGCGGCAGCTGTCCCGCCAGTTCTTCCGGCGCCTGACGGAACTCGAAGAGGGCACGCACGAATACCAGTACGCGCGCAACACGCTCATCGAGATGAACATGTCGCTCGTGCGGTTCGCCGCGGGCCGCTTCCGCGGTCGCGGGGACGACATGGAGGACATCGTCCAGACCGGCATGATCGGCCTGATCAAGGCGATCGACCGCTTCGAGCTGTCGCGCGAGGTCGAGTTCACATCCTTCGCGCTGCCGTACATCGTCGGCGAGATCAAGCGCTTCTTCCGTGACACGACCTGGGCGGTGCACGTGCCTCGGCGTCTTCAGGAGCTGCGCGTGGAGCTGGCCAGGGCCCGCGAGGAGCTCTCCTCCCGCCTGGACCGCGAACCCACGGTGGCCGAACTCGCCACGCTGATGAACATCGGCGAGAACGAGGTGATCGAGGGCCAGATCGCGTCCAACGGCTACAACTCCTCCTCGCTGGACGCCGCGCTGACCGGGGACGGCCCCGAGAACGGCGAGTCGGTCCTCGCCGACTTCATCGGCGTGGAGGAGGACGGCCTGCGGCTCGTGGAGGACTTCCACTCGCTGGCCCCGCTGATGGCGGAGCTGAGCGAGCGCGACCGGCAGATCATCCACCTGCGGTTCGTGGAGGAGGCCACGCAGGCGGAGATCGGCGAGCGGCTCGGCTGCTCGCAGATGCACGTGTCCCGGCTGATCAAGCGGATCATCACCAGGCTGCGCGAGGGAATGCTGGGCGAGCTCGGCTGCGCCTGAGCCCCGGCCCTTCCAGCGACGGTGCCCTTCACCCTTCGGTGAGGGGCACCACGGCGCGTACGCGCTTGCCGACCGGGACGCGTTCGACGTCGACCGTCTCCACCAGGGCGTGCACGATCTCCAATCCGTGCCGTCCGATGCGCTCGGGGTCCCGGGGGAAGCGCTCCGGCACCGCTCCGCTGCTGTCGTAGACGGTCACCGCCACCGAGGCGCCCGTGCCCTCCAGCTCCAGGATGTACGGCCCTTTGCTGTGCCGGTCGGCGTTGGTGACCAGCTCGCTCACCACGAGGAGCACCGCGCCGTCGGCGCGGGGACCGATGGTGGCGCACCACTCGGTCCTGAGCTGGTCGAGGAAGAGCGAGGCGAAGGAACGTGCCTGCGCTATGCATCCCGGCTCACCGGAGTAGTGCGCCGCCCGCCTCAGCGGTTCAACGGGTACGTCGAAACCAGTCGGTATCACTGCCCCGTCCAGATACTCGGTCATGCGTTTCTCTCTCGGACGCCGGACTGGCCGGACTCTGCTGCACCTGTCCTCGTACCCCGAGCCGCGCATCGCAGTCCCCGTCTCTTCGCAGTGCGGGCATCGTCACAGTCGTGCGGGGAACCCGTGAGTGCGAGAAGGGTGTGCGAGCGGGTGGGGAAGGGTGTGCGATGAACGAACTGATGGCCGCACGAAGCCTCACCACCCGGCCGGTGGTCACCCTCGGCGGCGATGCCGTCGCCCATGTCAAGGACACCGTATGCGACGCCGCCGCGGGCCGGATCACCGGTTTCACCCTGACCGGACGGGGCCTGCTGTCCGGCCCGCTCAAGGAGGGCCTGCCGTGGCAGGCGGTGTACGCGCTGGGCCACGACGCGGTGATGATCCGGGACCGGCGCGGCCTGGTGAACGCGGCGGCGATGACGGCGCACCAGCAGAACCTGCGGGCCCGGTTGCTGGGGGCCAGGGTGCTGACCGAGGCGGGGAGGGAGATCGGTACGGTGCTCGACGTCGTCGTGGAGGGCGGCACCGGTGGACGGGTCGTCGGCTTCCGGGTGGCGGCCAGCCGGCGGTTCGTGCCCGGGTCCACCCGGCACCGGAGCCGGGTGTACGTGCCGCGCGGCGAGACGCTCACGGTGAACGGCCGTGCCCTGGTCCTGCCCGACGACGCCGTCCGGCACGTCGCGGACGACCTGCCCGGCTTCACCGCCCTGGTCGGCGGTGTGCCCGGCCCCTGGAAGGGCTCGCTGCCGTGATGCTGTTCACCGAGGTGCGCGGGCTGCCGGTGCTGGTGCCGGACGGCGGCGGACCGCTCGGCACCGTGACGTCCCTGACCGTCGACGTCCGGTCCGGTTCGGTCAGTCGTGTCCGGTTCCGCGACGGCAGGTTCGGCCGGGAGAAAGAGGTCTCCTGGGACACGGTGGAGACCGTCGGACCGGGCGCCGTCCGCCTCCGGTCCGCCGCCGACCCCGAGCCGGCGCCGTCGTCCCACCACGAGCTGCTGGGCCACCGGGTCCTCGTCGACACGGGCACCGAGCACGGCACGGTGCTGGACGTCGCGTTCGACACCCGGACCGCCCGCCTCCTCGCGCTCTTCACCACCCGCGGCGAACTGCCGGCCGGCCGGCTGCTCGGCCTCGGCGACTACGCCCTGGTCGTGCGGGCGGACTGAAACCTCGGCCGGTCCAGGACGGCGGCCGATCCAGGACAGCGGCCGATCCAGCACGGCGGCCGATCCATGACGGTCCGTACGCCGCCGACAGGGGCCGTCTCCCGGCGCGGACGGCCCTGTCGGCGGGCGGGCCCGGCGGGCGCTGCTTAGCGTGGCAGCGTGAGTCCGCACCCCCCGTCCGTGCCCCCCGTGCCGCCCGTACCTCCCACGTCTCCCGGACCGTCCGGCCGGGCGGTCGCCCGTCACGGCTGGGCGCAGGCCCTGGGCACGGTGCTGGCCGGGCTGGTCGCCATGGGGGTCGTGGCCGCGCTCGGGCTGTGGGCGGCCGGTGCCGCGGACCTGCCCGACAACGCCTTTCCCCGGGTCGTCGTGGCGACCGTCGTCACCGCCGTGGGCGGCGCCCTGGAGTTGTCCGGCGACGCGGGCGAGCTGGCCGCCACCGACGCGGGGCTGACCGTGATGCCGCTGTCCGTCACCCTGACCGGCGCGCTGGTGATCGCCTGGGGCTTCCTGCGGCCGCTGCGCCGTCGGGCCGTGACCGGCGTCCCGGAACTGGCCGGCTGGGCCGCGCGGATCGCCGTCCTGTGGCTGCTCGCCCTCCTCGGGACGGCGTTCGCCGCGCGGCAGACCTTCGAGGTCTCCCTCGGGGAGGGCCTGCTGAGCGACCTCGGCGACCTGTTCGGCATCACCCCGACGGTCGGTTTCACCACCGACGTACCGCTGACCGTCCTCTTCGGGCTGCTGTGGCTGGCGGGAGTGCTCGTCCTCGCCCTGCTGGTCTCCCCCGGGGCGCCGCTGCCCGGAAGGCTGCTGCGGCTGCGGACGTCGGTGCGGCCGGCCGCCTACGCGATGGTCGCGCTGCTGCTCGCGTACGTGGTCGTCGGCGTCGTGGTCGCCCTGGTCACCGCCGGGACACGGGGCCATCCCGCGGACACCTTCGCCGTCCTGCTGCTCGGGCTGCCGAACCTGGCCTGGCCCGCGCTCACGATCGGCCTCGGAGCGACCTGGAACGGGCGGGTGGAGGGGCCGTTCGGGCTTCCGATGCCGCACGTGCTCGACGAGGTGCTGCGCACGCCCGACGTCTCGACCGTGAACGTGGGGACGCTCGCCGAGCAGGATGGGCGGATGTGGTGGCTCCTGGTCGCCGCGGCGGTGCTGATCCTGGCGGCCGGGTTCCTCATGGCGTCCCGTTCCCCGGCGGAGGTGCCGGCCTGGCTGCTCGCCGTGCACATGGCGATCGCGCTGGGGCTCACGGTGCTCATGATCGGCCTGGTCGGCCGGATCTCCGCCCACTACGGGCTGTCGGTGATCGGCATCGGCGACCTGAGCGGCGGGCTGGCCGGGAAGCTGTTCCTGCGGCCGCGTCTGTGGGGCGCGGTCGGTCTCGGGCTGCTGTGGGGGCTGGTCGCCGGGTTCCTGGGCGCGCTGCTGGCACGGTGGGTGCGCGGACGGTCCGGCCGGGCCGGGTCCTGAAGCGTGGCGGTGCGGCGTCGCGGAGGTCAGGCGACGGGGACGACCAGGAGCGGGGCGGCCCGCTGCATGCGCAGCGCGTCCACGGACTCGGCCATCAGCTCGTACTCGGTGGTCTCGTCGCTGGTCGCGACGCGCACCAGATGCCCTGCGGCCAACTCGTCGGCGACCAGCTCCTGTTGTACGTCGTCGGCGCACCAGGTGCGCAGCATGCGCGGCACGTCGGGCGCGTCGTCGGCGACGGGAGTCAGGGCGCCGCGCGGTAAGTGGGGGGTGTCGGGCTGCGGATCCAGCCGCTGGGCGATCCACGACGCCCGGTCCCGCAGCCACCACAGGGCCAGGGCGAGGGTGGGCGCCCGGTAGGTGCCCAGGGGGACACCGATGCGCCGGCCGTCGCAGACACCGTAGGCCGTGACATGGCACAGGAACTCGTCGTGCACTGCTGCCCTCCCCCGTCACCCAGCGCGCCTGCCGGTCCGGCATGACGTCCGTGCGGCTCGTGTGCTGTGCGTGAGGGCGCTGTCGCGTGGTGTGAGAGGCCCTAGTGGTGAGTATGTTCACGACTGAACCACTGTCACCATGAATTTCCGGCCAGTCTCCTGGCATATTCACGGCGCTGTTTGGCCGAAATGGCGCGCCGACGCCATGACTTGGGGGGTAATCGACGCCGCCCCGCGGGGGCGGCAGGGTGGTCGCACCGGGTCACCGGGACCCGGTCCCGGCCGGCACACCCACCCCATTGGAGGCTGATCGCCATGTCCGCACCCACCCGTCGCTACGAGGACGCCGTCGCCCGCTACTTCGAGGCCTGGAACGCGGCCCCGGACGCGGTGGCCAAGGCGGTCGCCGCTGCCTGGGCCAAGGACGGGGGCTACACCGACCCGCTGGCCGACGTGCGCGGCCACGCGCAGATCGCGGCCGTGGTGGCGGCGGCGCACGAGCAGTTTCCCGGCTTCACCTTCCGGCTGTCGGGCGCCGTCGACGGGCACCACGACACGGCGCGGTTCTCCTGGGAGCTGGTGAGCGAGGCCGACGGTTCGGCGCCGGTCGCCGGCTTCGACGTGATCACGCTGGACGGCGAGAACCGCATCCGGTCGGTGTTCGGCTTCCTGGACCGGGTGCCCGGGGGAGCGTGAGGAGGCCGGGACGCACACGCCCGCGAGCCGGGTCCGGAGGCGGCGCCACCGCCTCCCGGCCCGGCTCGCATCCGTTCGAGCGGTCCCTCAGCCCTTGACGATCTTGTCGATGCGGGCCAGTTCGTCGGCGTCGAAGTCGAGGTTGCCGACGGCCGCGACGCTGTCCTCCAGCTGCCGCGGGCTGCTCGCGCCGACCAGGGCGGAGGTCACCCTGCCCTGCCGCAGCACCCAGGCCAGGGCCATCTGGGCCAGCGACTGTCCGCGGGACCCGGCGATCTCGTGCAGGGTGCGCAGCTTGCCGACCAGTTCCTCGGTGACCGCGTCGGAGTTGAGGAACGGGCTGTCGCTCGCGGCCCGCGAGTCCTCCGGGATGCCGTTGAGGTAGCGGCCGGTCAGCAGACCCTGCTCCAGCGGAGAGTAGGCGATGGAGCCGACCTGCAGTTCGTCGAGGGCGTCCAGCAGTCCGCCGGTCTCGGGGCGGCGGTCGAGCATGGAGTAGCGCGGCTGGTGGATCAGCAGCGGGGTTCCCAGTTCGGCGAGGATGCGGGCGGCCTCGCGGGTCTGCTCCGCCGAGTAGTTGGAGACGCCGACATAGAGCGCCTTGCCCTGCTGCACCGCCGTGTGCAGGGCGCCCATCGTCTCCTCCAGGGGAGTGTCCGGGTCGGGGCGGTGCGAGTAGAAGATGTCGACGTACTCCAGGCCCATCCGGGACAGGCTCTGGTCCAGGGACGACAGCAGGTACTTGCGCGAGCCCCACTCGCCGTACGGGCCGGGCCACATCAGGTAGCCGGCCTTGGTGGAGATCACCAGCTCGTCGCGGTAGGCCGCGAAGTCGGCCCGCAGGGCGTCGCCGAGCGCGGACTCGGCCGAGCCGGGGGGCGGGCCGTAGTTGTTGGCGAGGTCGAAGTGGGTGACGCCGAGGTCGAAGGCGCGGCGCAGGATGGCGCGCTGGGTCTCGACGGGGCGGTCCGGGCCGAAGTTGTGCCACAGGCCGAGCGAGAGCGCGGGGAGCTTCAGGCCGCTGCGTCCGGTGCGCCGGTAGGGCATCTCCGCGTAGCGGTCGGGGTGTGCGGTGTACAACGCGACTCCAGAGGGGTTGGCCCCCGAGGGACGGGGCTTGGGCGGAACCGTCCCCCACTCTCCCGTGACCTGCGGGCAGTGGTCCAACAGAAGAATCCGATGGGATTGCGCGGTTACGCTTCTCAATCATGGAACTGCGTCATCTCCAGCACTTCGTGGCGGTCGCCGAGGACCAGCACTTCACCCGGGCGGCGGAACGGCTGCTGGTGTCCCAGTCCGGGCTGTCGGCGTCGATCCGGGCGCTGGAGCGCGAGCTGCGGGCGCCGCTGTTCGTGCGTACGACCCGCCGGGTGACGCTGACGGAGGCGGGGCGGGCGCTGCTGGTCGAGGCGGAGCGGATCCTCGCGCAGGTGCGGTCGGCGCACGAGGCGGTCGCCGCGGTGCAGGGGGTGCTGCGCGGGACGCTGTCGCTGGGGGCCGAGCAGTGCATCGCCGGGGTGCCGGTGGCGGGGCTGCTGGCCGGCTTCCGGCGGCGCCATCCGGACGTGGAGATCCGGCTGCGGCAGGCGGGCTCCGGGGAGCTGGCGGAGGAGGTCACGGCGGGGCGGCTCGACCTGGCCTTCGCCTACCGCACCCAGGCGGACACGGACCAGCTGCGGTCGGTCTCGCTGGCGGGCGAGCCGATGACCGTGCTGTGCCACCCCGACCACCGGCTCGTGGCCGACGGCGCGGTGCTGACCCCGCACGACCTGGCCGACGAGGTCTTCGTCGACTTCCACCCGGACTGGGGTCCGCGCCGCGTCACGGACGCCGTCTTCGCCGCGGCGGGCGTCCGGCGGACCGTACCGCTGGAGGTGAACGACGTGCACGGGCTGCTCGACCTGATCGACGAGAACCTCGGCATCGCGGTCGTCCCGCGTCACTTCCGGCACAAGCGCGCCGCGCTGACCTCGCTCCCGCTCAAGGACGCGGACGGGACGGAGTACGAGACCGTCGCGCTGCTGCCGCCCGCGCAGGCCACCAGCCCGGCGGCGCGGGCACTGATGGAGCTGTTGGACGCGGGAAGTGTGTGAACGGGGCGCGCGGACGGGCCGACTGCGCGATGGTGGACGTATGCATGCGAAGGACATCCTCATCGAGGGCCACGGCCGCATCCGGGAAGAAGTCCACGCCGCCGTCGAGGGCCTGGACCCGGACGGCCTGAACGCCCGCCCCACCGCCGACGCCAACTCCGTCGCCTGGCTGGTCTGGCATCTCACCCGCGTACAGGACAACCACGTCGCCGACGCCTTCGGGCTCGACCAGGTGTGGCTCACCGGGGAGTGGGAGAAGCGGTTCGGCCTCGACCTCCCCCGCCGGACCACCGGGTACGGTCACGGTTCCGCCGAGGTCGCGAAGGTCCGGGTCGACTCCGGCGACCTGCTGACCGGCTACTACGACGCCGTGCACGAGCAGACGCTCACGGCCCTGCGCTCCCTGACCTCGAAGGACCTGGAGCGGGTGGTCGACGACAGCTGGGATCCGCCGGTCACCCTGGCGGTGCGGCTGGTCAGCGTCCTGTCCGACGATCTCCAGCACGTCGGACAGGCCGCCTATGTGCGCGGGCTCGTTCAGAGCGCGGACGCGTAGCCCGGGAGGACCACGTCCTCGATGAGGGCCTTGCGCTCGTCGAACGGGACGAAGGCGCTCTTGAGGGCGTTCACGGTCACCGTGCGCAGGTCCTCGACGCTCCAGCCCGCCTGCTCGACCAGCAGGGACATCTCGCGCGTCATCGTCGTCCCCGAGACCAGGCGGTTGTCGGTGTTGAGGGTGACGCGGAAGCCGAGGTCCTTCAGCGCGGTGATCGGGTGCTCGGCGATCGAGGTCGCGGCGCCGGTCTGGAGGTTGGAGGTCGGGCACATCTCCAGGGCGATCCGGCGGTCGCGCACCCAGGCGGCGAGCCGGCCGAGCTTGCCGGCGGCGAGGTCGGGGATGTCGTCGGTGATGCGGACGCCGTGGCCGATGCGCTGGGCGCCGCACACCTGGAGGGCCTGGTGGATGCTGGGCAGCCCGTGCGCCTCGCCGGCGTGGATGGTGAAGGGCACGTTCTCGCGGCGCAGGTGCTCGAAGGCGTCGAGGTGGTCGGCGGGCGGGAAGCCGTCCTCGGCGCCGGCGATGTCGAAGCCGACGACACCGGCGTCCCGGAAGGCGACGGCGAGGTCGGCGGCCTCCCGGACCCGGTCGAACATCCGCATGCCGCAGAGCAGGGTGCCGACCCGGACGGGCGTTCCGGCGGCGGCGGCCTTGGCCATGCCGGTGGCTAGCCCCTCCTGGACGGTCTCCACGACCTCCGCCATCGACAGCCCGCCCGCGGTGTTCAGCTCGGGGGCGTAGCGGACCTCGCCGTAGACGACGCCGTCGGCGGCGAGGTCGAGGACGTACTCCTCGGCGGCGCGCAGCAGGCCCTCGCGGTTCTGCAGCACGGCGAGGGTGTGCTCGAAGGTGGCGATGTAGCGCACCAGGTCACCGGAGTTGGCGGCCTCGTAGTACCAGGCGGCCAGCTCGTCGGGGTCGGTGGTGGGCAGGGTGTGTCCGACGCTCTCCGCCAGCTCGACGACGGTGGCGGGACGGAGGCCGCCGTCGAGGTGGTCGTGGAGGACCGCCTTGGGGAGGCGTCGGAGGGTCTCGGCGTCTATGCGCGTAGATGACATGTGCGGTGGTTCCTCGGCGGTTCAGTGCGTGGATGCGGGGACGGGTTCGGGCGGGGACGATCAGGGGGCGGCGGGCTGGAGCAGGTCCCAGCGGTTGCCGTACAGGTCCTGGAAGACGGCAACCGAGCCGTAGGGCTCGTGACGGGACTCCTCCAGGAAGGTCACGCCGGCCGCGGTCATGCGGGCGTGGTCGCGGGCGAAGTCGTCGGTGTACAGGAAGAAGCCGACGCGCCCGCCCGTCTGGTCGCCCACCCGGGCACGCTGGGCCTCGCCCTTGGCGCGGGCCAGCAGCAGGGCGGTGCCCGCGCCCGGGTCGCCGGGTTCGACGACGACCCAGCGGGAGCCGTCGGGCCGGGGCGTGTCCTCGGCGAGGCGGAAACCGAGGGCCTCGGTGTAGAAGCGGATCGCCTCGTCGTAGTCGTCGACGACGAGGGCGACCAGGGCGATGCGACTCATCGGCACCTTCCGGGACGGGCGATTGACGGGAGAGGTTATACGTAAAACCCACCGGACGCCAAGTCCCCGCCCGCGGGACCGGGCCGGTGCGGCGGAGGGTCAGCCCGTACGCGCTCCGTCGAGCCGCGCCAGTTCCTCGTCGGTGAGGCGCAGGGCGCCCGCGGCGACGTTCTCGGCGAGGTGTTCCGGGTCGCCGGTGCCGGGGATGGCGAGGACGTGGGGACCCTGGTGCAGGGTCCAGGCGATCCGCACCTGGGCGGGGCTCGCACCGTGGGCGGCGGCGACCGCGCGGACCTCCTCCTCGTGCGCCGCACCCGCGCCCCGCGGACCGGCCTCGCCCGCGATGGCGTAGAAGGGGACGAAGGCGATGCCCTGGGCGCCGCACTGGGCGAGGAGCGCGTCGGTGGCGGGGTCGTGGAAGCCCAGTCCGTACCGGTTCTGGACGCTCACCACCGGTGCGACGGCCTGCGCCTCGGCGAGGTGCCGTGGCTCCACGTCGGAGAGGCCGAGGTGGCGGATCAGGCCGGCCTCGCGCAGCTCGGCCAGGGCGCCGAAGTGCTCGGCGATCGAGTCCTGGCGCATGCGGCGCAGGTAGACGACGTCGAGGTGGTCGCGGCCGAGCTGGCGCAGGTTCTCCTCGACGTGGGCGCGCAGGTCCTCGGGGCGGGCGGAGGTGCCCCACTCCCCCGACCAGTCGCGGTAGGGCCCGACCTTGGTGGCGACGACCAGGTCGTCGGCGTAGGGCGCGAGCGCGGTGTTGATCAGTTCGTTGGCGGAGCGCAGGGAGGAGAAGTAGAAGGCGGCGGTGTCGATGTGGTTCACGCCGAGTTCGACCGCCCGGCGCAGGACGGCGAGGGAGCGCTCGCGGTCGCTCGGGGTGCCGAGGTGGAAGGCGGCACTGCCCGTCAGCCGCATCGCGCCGAAGCCGACGCGGCGGACGGGCAGGTCGCCGAGGCGGAAGGTGCCCGCGGACTCCGCGGTGATCGTTTCCGAGGTCATCGGCGGAGTTTCGCACACCGGGGGTGGGTCAGCAGTACAGGTTTCCGCCCGGGGAGACGCCGAGGATCTGGGCGAACTGCTGGTACTTGGTGACCCGGCTCTGGACCTGCGCGGGGTTCTTGCCGTCGCACTCCAGCGAGCCGTTGATGGAGCGGATGGTCTGGCCGAAGCCGGCGCCGTTGACCATCGCGTTGTGCGGGGTCATGGTGCCGGGCCCGGACTGGGTGTTCCAGTACCACAGGCCGGTCTTCCAGGCGACGGCCGCGTCGTTCTGCACCAGCCAGGGGTTGCCCAGCAGGTCGATGCCGAGCGCGTCGCCCGCGGCCTTGTAGTTGAAGTTCCAGCTGAGCTGGATCGGACCGCGCCCGTAGTAGGCGGCCTGGCCGGCCGGGCAGCCGTAGGGCTGGTTCCAGTCGCAGTAGTGGGGGTAGTTGGCGGTGTTCTGCTCGACGATGTGCACCAGGCCGCCGGTCTCGTGGCTGACGTTGGCGAGGAAGGCCGCGGCCTCCTGCTTCTTGGTGGTGTCGCTGCCGGTGTTGGCGAAGCCGGGGTAGGCGCTGAGCGCGGCGGTGAGGCCGCTGTAGGTGTAGAAGGAGTTCCGGTTCGGGAACATCTGGTTGAACTGGGCCTCGCTGACGACGAAGTTGCCGACCGGCGTCTGCGATCCGCCGCCGTCGCAGGCGTACGGGTCCCAGTACCAGGTGCTGATGAGCGGGTCGTAGCCCGGGTTGGCGTGCTCGGCGATGTAGGCCTTGCCGTCGGTGTAGCGGACGACGTCGCCCGCGTTGTAGTTCGCGTCGGCCGACCAGGCGGGGTAGCTCGAACACGCGGCGGCGGAAGCCTCGCCCGCGGGCATGAGCAACGGCACTGCGCCGGCGAGGGCGAGAGTGGTCACCAGTGCGGATATACGGCGCCTCGACACAGGTTGTCTCCTTCTGCGGAGCACGGCCGCTCCTGTACCGGGGCAGGGCGGAGCGGAACCTGGTGCGCACGTGCCGGCCGGGCCGGCCACGGCGTGGGGGCGGCCGTGGAGGGGGGTGTGGAGGCACACTCAACCGCTTTGGTCTGTACCAGTCAAGGGTGTAGACCAGTCCAACTCCGCCGACCGGGACGCCCGGTCGACCTCCGCGCGGTGATCACCCGACCGGAACGGACCACCGGGCACCGAACATCCAGCACGAGGCCGCCGGCACTACACATAAGGGAGAAGTAAGAGCAGAATGGACTTATGCGGCGCTACCGCACACCGCACCAGAAGCGGATGGCCCTGCAATTCGAAGGAGGCGACTTATGGCCAACGTCTCGCACCCCCGTGGTGACATCACCAGCCACCCGGATGCCCCGGAAATGCAAGCGCGCTACGCGCGCATGCTCGGTGGTCGTGACGTGGCACTCGTGGACGGGCCGGTGTTCCTGCTCGGCCTCTACTGTGCCGTGTCCCCGTGGATACTCCACTTCACCACCAGCCAGCCGCCACTCGTGGCCCACAATCTGATCGTGGGCATCGCCATTGGCCTGCTGGCCCTCGGATTCACCCGCGCCCCGGAGCGCATGTACGGCCTGAGCTGGGCCATGTGCGCGATCGGCGTCTGGATGATCATCTCGCCATGGATCGTCGGCTCGAACCCGGACGCCGGCGTCATCTGGAACAACGTGGTCATCGGCGCACTGGCCGTGATCCTGGGCATGGTCTGCGCCGGTACGGCGGCGCGGAGCGCCCCCCGCAGGCACTAGACGCACCGGAAGGAGACGGCACGGGCCGGTCCCGCCACAGGCGGACCGGCCCGTCGCTCTCGCCCCGGCACCCAGCCCTCCGGCTCCCCGCCCGTCCCGGCCCCCTGCGACTGCCGTCCGTCGGGCCCCCGCGCGTCCGGCCGCCGGCGGACTGCATCCGCCCGCAGCGGGCAGACGCACCGGTGCGGGGCCTTGACCAAAAGGGGTGGAGATGGAGATCGACGGAATAATCAGTGCCATCGTCATCGGTGTCGTCATCGGCGTACTGGGCCGGCTCGTCGTTCCGGGGCGGCAGCGCATCGGTGTGCTGTGGACGATTCTCGTCGGCATCGTCGCCGCGTTCATCGGATCGTGGATCGCGTCGGCGTTCGACGTGGCCGACACCGACGGCGTCGACTGGGTCGAGTGGCTCATCCAGATCGGCCTGGCCGCGGTCGGCGTGGCCGCGCTGGACCGGTCCCGGCCCCGGTCGGGCCGTCGGGGCAGGGCCTGACGGTCACCGGCTGCGGAGCCACGCCTCGTACCAGGCGACGGTCGCGTCCACGGTGTCCTCGAGCGGCGTCGGGGCGACCCCGAAGAACCGCTCGAAGGCACTGGAGTCCATGATCTGCGGCTCCGTGTGCTGGTAGAACATCTCCTCGTACTCGGCCATCATCCGCGCGTCGAACGGGCCGAAGGGGCGGGGCCGTTCGAGCACCACGACGTTGAGCGGACGGCCCACCCGCCTCTCCACCATCGCGTGGATCTCGCGCGTGCCGACGGCGGGTGCGGTCGGCAGGTGCCACACGCGGCCGTCGCCGTCGGGACGCTCACCGAGCGTGGCGAGGCCGGCCGCCACGTCGGCTATGGCCGTGTAGCTGTGCGGCAGATCGATGTCGCCCATGGCCACGACGTCCCCTCCGGTGAGCGCTCCGGGGAACACGGCCGCCCCCAGTGAGGAGTTGAGGACGCCGGGCCCGACGAAGTCGGCGCTGCGCCCGAGGACCACGCGGGCGCGGCCGGACCGGTGGGCGGCGAGATAGCGCTCGTCCAGCTCGGCGCGCATCCGGCCCTTCCTGCTGGTCGCCTTCCAGGGGCTCTCCTCGGTCATCACCGCTCCCCCGGTCTCGCCGTACGGGTAGAGCGTGTCGAGCACGACCAGCCGGGCGCCGCTCGCCCCGACGGCGGCCAGGACGGCCTCCTGGACCCGGGGCATCACCTCGACCTGCAGGTGATAGGCGACGTTGACGCAGTGGTACACGACGGCGGCGTCACGCACGGCGGCCACGGCGCCCTCGACCGTGCTCACGTCGGCGGCGAACCGCTCGACGCCGTCGATCTCGGGACCCGCGGCCCTGCGGTCCACCAGCCGGACGGGGTGCCCCCTGCGCACCAGCTCACGAGCGAGCGCGGTGCCGGCGGGGCCGGACCCCAGGACGGTGTGCGGGGCCTGCGGCTGCGGGGTTGCGGTGGACATGGCGCTCCTCTGCCTCGACGGGCTATTGCCACTCTCTTTCGTTAGAAACTCTAACGCCAGCGATGGGCGATAGCAAGAGACGTCGGATCGCGGAGACATAGGCTGGGTGGAAACGATCACGTCACGAGGAGGACCGCACCATGGTCGTGAAGGACGCCGAGCTGCCCCACCTGCGCCGTTGCGTGGAACTGGCGGCCGAGGCGCTGGAGGCCGGGGACGAGCCGTTCGGGTCGGTGCTGGTGGGCGGGGACGGCACGGTGCTGGCCGAGGACCGCAACCAGGTGGCCTCCGGCGACCGCACCCGTCACCCGGAGTTCGCGCTCGCGCGCTGGTCCGCCGCCCGGCTGAGCCCCGAGGAGCGGGCCGCGGCCACCGTGTACACGTCCGGCGAGCACTGCCCGATGTGCGCCGCCGCCCATGCGTGGGTGGGCCTGGGGCGCATCGTGTACGTCGCTTCTTCGGAGCAACTGACGGCGTGGCTCACGGAGTTGAGTGTCCCGGCGCCTCCGGTGCTGCCGCTCCCGGTGCGGGAGGTGGCGCCCGGCGTGATCGTGGAGGGCCCGGTGCCGCAACTCACGGAGGAGATCCACGCCCTGCACCGGCGGTTCCACACGGGACGTGTCTGACCCGGGGCGCCCGGCCCGGGGGCGCCCCGATCGGCGGGCTCAGCCCTTGGCGCCCGGACGGAAGCGCCGGTGGAGGGCGGTTCCGCCCAGCACGAGTGCGGCGGCACCGGCGAGGGCCGGCAGGGTCGCGTCCGCCCCGGTGTGGGCGAGGGAGACCTGTTCCCGCGGCGGGGCGGCGTGCGGGGGCGCTTCGGGCCCGGCGCGCTCCTCCTCGGGGGCGGACGGCTCGGGCCGGGCCGGGGGCCGTGCGGGCTCCGGGTGGTCGCCGGAGTCGTTCACCGACTCGTTGCCTACGGCCGGGTTGCCGATGCCGACCACGTTGACGCTGTTGCCGCTGACGTTGACCGGGAGGTGCACCGGCAGCTGCACGCCGTTGCCGGAGAGCACGCCCGGCGAATCCTGTGCGCTTCCCTCGGCCACCGCGCCGCCCGACGCGCCGCCGGAGGCGCTCCCGGACGTGGCGTCCGAGGTGTCCGGCGCGTGGTCCGCCGCGCCCGAGCGCGGCGCCTGCTTCTCCCCGGTGTTGGCGCAGCCGTTGCCCGCGGCCGGGTTGAGGAGCCCCACCACGTTCACCGTGTTGCCGCACACGTCGACCGGCACGTCCACCGGGAGCTGTACGGTGTTGCCGGAGATCAGCCCGGGGGAGCCGGCCGCGGATCCGTCGGCGCCGGCGCCGTCGGACGCGAACGCCGCGTACGCCGGCATCGCCACGGCGAGCGCGCCTGACGCGGCGACGGCGAACACACCGTTTCGGGTAACCCTTCTCATGAGGTTCCCTGCCTTCCAGACATGGTCGCGGGCGTTCGCCCGCACCGGTTAAACCGCGGGCGCACCATCCGAGTTATGGCTTATCGGTCTTTCACCCCATCGAGTGGGCGGTTCATCGAACAAGCGGTGTCCCGACCGGTGTCCCGTCGCCCGGAGGCGCCGGGTGCGAAGCCCGCTTATGGTGAGCGAGGGCGCCGGCCACCGGTCCGCGACGGGGCGCCCGGGAGGCATCGATGCAGGCCAAGCTGGAGACTCGGCGTTCGGTCCGGCGCTGCGCGGTCACCGGAGCGCTCGGCCTGGCCCTGCTGGGCACGGGACTGCCCACCGCGAACGAGGCGAACGCCGCGATCCTGGTCGACTCACCGGCCGTGCGGGACGCCGGATCCGGTCTGTCCCGGTTCTACGACCAGAGGATCAAGTGGTCGGCGTGCGACGGCACGGAGATGCCTAAGGACCTGCAGTGCGGCAAGGTCACCGTCCCCGTCGACTACGCGCGCCCCAAGGGAAGGACCCTCGACATCGCCCTCGCCCGCTACCGGGCGACCGGCGACTCCCGGGGCTCCGTCCTGCTGAACTTCGGCGGCCCCGGCGGTTCCGGCGTCAACGAACTCGCCGTCGGCGGCAAGGAGTTCATGCACCTCACCAACGGCTACGACGTCGTGACCTTCGATCCGCGCGGCGTCGGCCGCTCGTCGCCGGTCTCCTGCGGACCGGCCACCCTGAAGATCATGGAGGCGACGGACACCGACGAGGGAACGGCCGAGCCGGAGGAGGCGCTGGACCGGCTGCGGGACGCGGCGGCCGAATGCGTCAAGTACTCCGGCCCCGTGCTGCCCCACATAGGCACGGTCGACGCCGCGCGCGACATGGACGTGATGCGCGGGGCGCTCGGCGACGACCGGCTCAACTACCTGGGCTTCTCCTACGGGACGCGGCTGGGGGCGGTGTACGCGGCCCAGTTCCCGGACAAGGTCGGCCGGATGGTGCTCGACGGCGTGGACACGCTGACGGAACCGCTGACCGAGCAGGGGCTGGCCGGCGCACGGGGGCAGCAGACCGCGCTGGACAACTTCCTCGACTGGTGCGTCGAGGACGTCGCCTGCCCGTTCGGCCAGGACGCCCGCAGCGCCCGGGACCAGGTCGTGCGGCTGGTCGGCTCCCTCGACTCCGACCCGGTGCCGTCGGCGTTCGGCGAGCCGTTCACCGGGCAGGACATGGTCGGCGCGATCGGTCAGGCGCTGTACAGCCGGGAGCTGTGGCCCTCGCTGGAGCGGGCGCTCGCGCAGTTGCTGGAGGCCGGTGACACCGGCGGCCTGGAGAGCTTCTCGTCCGGCGGCGTCACCTTCCCGGTCCGCACATCGGGACACGCACCGGTCCGCGCACCCGCCCCGCAGGACAAGGGCGGCGCCGGACTCACCGACGAGGAGGACGTCCCCATGGACAACCTCCCGGCCGCCCTGATGGCGATCAACTGCGCGGACGACCCCGACCGCCCCACGGCCGCCCAGGTCACCGCGTCCCTCGGACGACTGCGCGCCCGGTACGAGGAGGCCTCGCCGGTCTTCGGCCGGTACCGGCTCACCCAGGTGCTCATGTGCTACGGCCGGCCCAAGGGCACGGACTACATCCGGGACGAGGTGAAGGACCTCGACACCGCGAAGATGCTGCTGGTCGGCACCCGCGGCGACCCGGCCACGCCGTACCGCTGGACGACGGAGACGGCCGACCGGCTCGGCCCCTCCGCCGTCGTCCTGGACAACCGGGGCGAGGGCCACACCGGCTACGCGTCCTCCGAGTGCGTGCACCGCAAGGTCGACGACTTCCTGCTGTACGACTCCCTGCCGCCCGACGGCAGCTCCTGCGGACCCGAGTCCGCCGCCGAGGGGTCGCACTGATCGGCGGCCCGCTCCGAATGCCCGATATGCCCATGCGGCCTATCGTGCTGACATGGAGCACGATCTGAGTCCCGCCACCCTCGCCGAGCTGCGGCGCCCCCGCCCGTACCCGGCCGTGTCCGTCCTGACGCCGACGCATCGCCGTGAACCGGACAACGCCCAGGACCGGGTCCGGCTGCGCAACGCGGTCGCCGCCGCCAAGAAGCAACTGGAGGAGGATCCGTCGGTCAGCCGCGACCGCCGCGCGGAGGTGTCCCGCGAACTCGACCGGGCCATGGCCGAGGTCGACCTGACGTACGCCGAGGACGGTCTGGCCATCTTCGCCGCCCCCGGCGAGCACCAGGTCTGGACCCTGAGCCGTTCCGTCCCCGAGCGGGTGGTCCTCTCGGACACCTTCCTGACCCGCAACCTCGTCGCCGCGCAGGCCGCCGAGCGGCCGTTCTGGGTCCTGTCGGTCGCCGCCGACCGCGTCAAGCTCTGGAGCGGCGGCGCGGGCCGGGTCGTGGAGGAGCACCTCGGCGGCTTCCCGATGGACCGGCCCGCGGAGGACTTCGACCCCGAGCGCCAGGAGCGGATCGGCGACGCGCCGAGCACGTTCCGGGACGAGGGCACCCGCAGGTTCCTGCGCGACGCCGACGCGGCGATGGACAAGGTGCTGCGCACGCACCCCCGGCCGTTGTACATCACGGGCCCCGAACCGGCCCTCTCCCTGTTCGACGAGGCGGGCGCACTCGCCGCACACTCGGTGCTCGTCCCGCACGGCGGGCTGGCGCACGGCAGCGCCGAGGCGGTGTGGCAGGCGGTGCGGCCGGTGCTCGAGGACGAGGCGCGCGGAGCGGTCCGGGCGGTGGCCAGGGAACTGGACGCGGCTCGCGGCCGCAAGGACTTCGCGGCCGGGGTCGACGAGTTGTGGGAGAGCGCCCACACGGGCCGCGTCCGGCTGCTGGCCGTGGAGGAGAACTTCAAGGTGACGATGCGCGACGACGGCGAGCACCTGCTCCCTGCCGAGGACGGCGATCTCGACGCCCGCGGGGACATCGTGGACGAGATCGTCGAGCAGTGCCTGGAGACGGGCGCCGAGGTGCGCTTCGTGCCGGACGGCACCCTCGGGGACGTGGACGGCATCGCGGGGGTGCTGCGGTACTGACGTCCGCCGCCGCATCCGGGAACCGGCCCTCCCGCGGCTCTTGACGGGCGTGAAAGCCTGTTCGCCGTACACGTACCCGCTGCTCGCGGGTGTGCGGCGGACGGCGAAGGAGCGGGTGCGGCGTGAGTGAACTTCTGGGCGTGGCGGTCCTGGGCGCGGGCCACATGGGCGCCGACCACGTACGACGACTCGACCGGGTGGTGAGCGGCGCCCGGGTCGCCGCGGTGGCGGACCCCGACGCCGAGCGGGCGAAGGAGGCCGTGGGCGGCATCGACGGGGTCGTCGTGCACACGGAGGCCGAGGCCGCGCTGGACGCGCCGGGCGTCGAGGCCGTCCTGATCGCCTCGCCCGGCGAGGCGCACGAGGAGGCGCTGCGGGCCTCCTTCGCGCGGGGACTGCCGGTCCTGTGCGAGAAGCCGATGGTGCCGGACTCCGCGGGCGCGCTGCGGGTGGTGGAGGCCGAGGCGCGCCTGGGCAGGAGGCTGGCGCAGATCGGGTTCATGCGGCGGTACGACGCCGAGTACGTGCGGCTCAAGTCCCTCCTGGACGGCGGGCGGCTGGGCCGGCCGCTGATGCTGCACTGCGTGCACCGCAACGTCTCCTCTCCGCCGCACTTCACCTCGGCGATGCTGATCAACAGTTCCGTCTCGCACGAGATCGACGCGGCCCGCTGGCTGCTCGGCCAGGAGATCGGCGCGGTCACGGTGCTGCGTCCGCGCCCGTCGGCCGGTGCGCCGGGCGGCCTGCTCGATCCTCAGTTCGTGCTCTTCGAGACCGAGGGCGGCGCCGTGGTGGACGTGGAGATCTTCGTCAATTGCGGCTTCGGCTACGAGGTGCGGTGCGAGGCCGTCTGCGAGGCGGGCAGCGCCCGGATCGGCCAGGCGCACACCATGGTGGTGACGGCGGCCGGCGACGCGCGGGAGGAGGTGCCGCAGGACTACCTGGTGCGGTTCGCGGACGCATACGACCGCGAGGTGCAGAGCTGGGTGGACGCCACCCGGCGGGGCCAGGTCACCGGGCCCAGCGCCTGGGACGGTTACGCGGCCGCCGCGGTCGCCGAGGCTGGGGTGGAGGCCCTGGAGACGGGAGCGCGCACGCCCGTCGACCTGGCGCCCCGCCCGGCCCTCCACACTCCGACATAGAACACGGGTCCGTCGAACTCCGGGGCGACGATGCTCCCGGGCCCGAGCCTTCCTCAAGTCCCGTAGCGGGTCTACGACTTGCGCCCGGACCCGGGCATGCCGAATACGTAGGCGCGTCACTCCGGGAAGACTGTGGCATATGCCGGAAGCACCACCGTATCGTGTGTTGCCAAATCACTTACGGGGCGTGGCGGGCTGTGCAACAGTCATAACGGTCCTTCCGCCAGCCTCGGTTCCGCCTTGGTCGTACCGTCAGCACATCGGAGTGCGTCATGTCGTCCCATCTCTCCGCGGACCACCCGGCCGCCCAGCCACCGGAGAACGACTCGGTCGAGGCGCTCATATCGCAGGCGCGGCGGCTGCGGGGCGACGTGGACGCGGTGCGGCGGGACAGCCAGGAGGACGCGGCCGACGCCCGGGGACGCTGGCAGCGCGCCCTGTACGATCTGGCGCTGCACCAACTCACGGACCTCGACGCGCACTTGGCCCAGTTGCGGGACGGCCCGGCACCCGCACCGCGCCCCGGTTCGCTGCTCAGCCGGGTCGGCAGCGCGGAGTGGAACCTGCTGACCGACGAGGCCGAGTGGTCCGGGGAACTCTTCCACATCCTGGGCCGCGACCCCGCGTCCGTCCCGCTGAGCCTGGACGAACTCCCCTCCCTGGTCCTGGCCGAGGACCGCCCGAAACTGACCGCGATGGTCACGGACTGCCTCGTCGACGCCCGCCCCATCGACGGCGAGTTCCGCGTCGTGCACCCCGACGGTGCCGTACGCACCGTGCACATGATGGGCGAACCCGTCCTCGACGCCGACGGCAGCACCGCGTCGATGTGGGCGGTACTGCGGGACGTCAGCGAACTCCGCCGCAGCCAACGGGCGGTGAGCGAGACCCGTGACTCGCTCCGGCACCCTCCGCCGCCGCCCTGGCACGGGCTCCTGCGGTTCCCCGACGAGGGGCGGCCCGGACTGGACCTGGCCGCCGCCCACTTCCCGTCCGCATCGGCGGTGGCCCCGCGGTCCCGGTACGGGGGCTGGTACGACGCGTGTCCGCTCGGCGCCGACGGCGAAACGCTCCTCACCGTGGGCGACTTCGAGCACCCGGGGGCCGAGGCGCACGGTCCCGCGGTGGTCATCGGCGCCCTGCGCGGCCTGGCGCTGGCCGGCGTCCGACCGGCGGGGCTCGGGGACCGGCTCGGCGCATGGGGCGGGGCGACCGCCCTGCCGCCGGTGCGCGCCGGCGTGTACTGCGGCTACCGGCCGCTCACCCGCACCCTGACGTGCGCCCACACCCGAGGCCCCGCCCCGCTGCTGTTCCGCGGCGGGACGGGGCGTGAGCTGCCCGGGCAGGACGGGCCGTCCGGGCAGGCCGAGGCGCCCCTCGAAGCGGGCGACCTGCTGCTCCTGCGCACCGAGGCACTCGAGCCGGACGCCGTGGAGCGCCTCCTCTCGCTGGCCCCCCGCCTCACCGGGGCGGACTCGGCACGGGACGCCGTACGGATCGTGACGCGTGAACTCGGTGAATCGCCGGGACGCCGGGACGTCTGCGTCCTGGTGGCCCGGGTGACGCCCTAGGCGGGCGCGACGGTGCCGTCCGGTCCCTTCCCCCTCGGCGACCTGGCCTTGGGCAGTGCCAGTTTGATCTCCTCGCGCAGCTCCTGGATCTTCGGATAACCGGCGTACTCGGCGGTGAGCCGGTACATCTGGCGCAGCCGGTCCCAGGTGCGCTGGGAGGAGTTGGACCCCATCGAGACCAGGGCGAGGCGGGCGTACCGATCCGCCTGTTCGGGGTCGTCGGCGATGAAGCAGGCGGAGGCCATCGACAGATAGTCGAAGATCTTCGACCGCTGCCGGCCGTCGATCCTCAGGGCCAGGGCCTTGTCCGCGTAGTGCTGTGCGTGCGCGGCGGCCCCCGGCTCGAACTCGGCGAGCGTCCGGTAGGCCAGGGCCTGCATGCCGTACAGGTCCTCCTCCTTGAAGGTCTGCATCCAGTCCGGGGGCGGTACGTCCGCCTTGTCGGAGACGAAGAGGTCCTCGGCCCGTCCCAGGGTGCGGCGCATCGCCTGGCCCTTGCCCATGGAGGCCTGCGCCCAGGCCTCGATGGTGTAGAGCATGGCCTTGGTGCGCGGCAGCACCTGCTCGCCGGAGCCGGACTGGGCGAGCTTCATGAGGTCGAGGGCCTCGTCGGGCTTGCCCAGGTGCACCATCTGACGGGCCGCCCGGGACAGGGCCTCGCCCGCCCGGGGCCGGTCGCCGCCCTCGCGCGCGGCGTGCGCGGCGATGACGAAGTACTTCTGGGCCGTGGGTTCCAGGCCGACGTCGTGCGACATCCAGCCCGCGAGGACGGCGAGGTTGGCGGCGACGCCCCACAGGCGCCGCTGGAGATGGGGTGGGTGGTGGTAGGCGAGCATGCCGCCCACCTCGTTGAGCTGGCCCACCACGGCCTTGCGCTGGAGGCCGCCGCCGCGGGCGGCGTCCCAGGCGCGGAACACCTCGACCGAGCGCTCCAGTTCCTCCACTTCCTGCGACCCGATGGGGGCGGCCTCGTAGCGGTCGAACCCGGCGGGGTCGGCGTGCAGGGGTTGGTGAGGGTCGGGGGCGTCGGCCGCGAGGGCCGGGTCGGTGTGCAGCCAGTCGTGCATGGCGCTGCTGAGTGCGGAGCCCGCGGCGAGCGCGGCGCCCGCGCCCACCAAGCCGCGTCGGTTGAGCATGAGGTCCATTCCCGTGAATTCGGTGAGGACCGCCGCAGTCCGCTCGGGCGCCCACGGCACACCGTCGGGATGCTCTTCACTCCCGCCCTGTGGCCGTTTCCCCGCACGCCCGTGCCGGACCAGACCGAGGTCCTCGATGGTCACGACACGGCCGAGACGCTCGGTGAACAGAGCTGCCAGCACCCGCGGCACCGGATCGCGCGGGATCTCTCCCATGTCGATCCACCGCCGCACCCGCGAGGTGTCGGTCGCCAGCTGGGGGTGGCCCATGGCCGCCGCCTGCCGGTTGACCAGCCTCGCGAGTTCGCCCTTGGACCAGCCGGCCAGGCCGAACAGGTCCGACAGACGGGTGTTGGGTTCTTTGCTCACGTCAAGCCCCCAGGTTCTCGGCTGAGTTGACAGTAGCCCCGTGCGGGTTGCCGGGCGACTATTCGCCACCGTTCGCCAGGGTGCGCCAGATGGTGTGCCACGGGCGGCCGGGTGTCAGGTAGGAATGCGCCACCCCGACCCGGTCGCCGCGGGGACACTCCCCAGGGTGGCCCCGGACGGCCGGTCGGGAGGCGCGACGGCTTTCGGAAGGCGTGCCCCGGCACCGAACGGAACGGTCGGGCACCGCTCTTCAGGCAGGCACAGCAGGCACACGAAGGGATCTGTCTCGCCCATGTACGCAGCATCGTCCTCCGTGTCCGCCCCGCAGCGCTCGCTGCACCCCCGTCCGACGGCGGGCGGCGGCCCCTATCTCGCCCCCGCGCGTCCGGCGGCCCCGGTGCTCGGGGCCGGCAGGGCGCGGCTCGGCGCGGGGCCCGGCACACAGCCGCTCAGCGGAAGAATCGACCTGTCCGGCCCCCAGGGGGCCCAACTGCGCACGGCCATCGCCGCCGTGCACCGGATCTGCCCGGAGTTCTCCCCCGTGCAGGTGCTGCGGCGCAGCGGGCGGTCCGTGCTCCTGGTCGGTACGACCGGGCGCAGCACGGCGGTGGCCAAGTGTTTAGTGGACCACTCCCCCGCGTGGGCGGAGCGCAGCCGGCACGAGATAGGGGCATACCGCTCGTTCGTCCGGCAGCGCCCTCCGGTGCGGGTGCCGAGGCTGATCGCGGCGGATCCGGACAACGGCACACTGGTGATCGAGCGGATGCCCGGGCGGGTGGCGGCCCTGCAGCGCCACCCCCTGGAGGCCCCGCCCCGGGCCGACATCAGGGCGGCGATCGGAGCGGTCTGCCGGCTGAACGCCTGGCGGCCGCCGGCCGGCACCTTCGACGCCCCGCTGGACTACGCGGCCCGGATCTCCCGCTACCACGAGCTGGGGCTGCTCACCGACCGGGACCTGGGCGACCTGCAGAAGCTGCTGCACGGCATCGCCCACGCGGGCGGACGCCAGGGCATGGGCCAGTTCTGCCACGGTGACGCGCTGCTGTCCAACGTCCTCATGTCCCCGGCCGGTCCGGTGCTGGTGGACTGGGAGCACGCGGGCTGGTACCTGCCGGGCTACGACCTGGCGACGCTGTGGGCCGTCCTCGGCGACGCCCCCGCGGCCCGCCGTCAGATCAGCCAGATCGCCCAGGCGACCGGCACGGCGGCGCGCGACGCGTTCCTGGTGAACCTGATGCTCGTCCTGACCAGGGAGATCCGTACGTACGAGACGGCCGTGCAGCGTTCGATGCACGACACGGTCGCGGCGGCGCCGACGCCGGCCCATCCGGGTGCCGCGCCGACCGGCGAGGAGCAGCGGCTGCTGCTGCGCCGGCTGCACGACGACTGCCAGCTGGCCCGGCGGGCCGTGCGGGCGGCGGTCGGCACGCGCTGACGGCAGCCGGCGAGGACGACGACGGTCCGCGGTGCGCCCCCTCGGGAGGGGCGCACCGCGGTTTTCGTGTTCCGGCGGACCGGTCCGCCGGGAGCCATTGGTGTGAGCCACTGACGCCGCGCAGGCCCGTGGGCCGCCGCCGCGAAACTCGCCACACCCCTCGCTGACGTGGGAAATCGCCACTGTGACGGCATGATTGACGGATCGTCGGACCGCCGGGTACCACTGACCCACGCCCGGCCCCGCACGTTGCGCCACGCCCCGTCACGCCCGACCGTCACAGGAGGCCGTTTTGCGAGGATCCCCCGTCGTGCCCGCCCTGGCCACCGCGGCGTTGCTGCTGCCGCTGCTCGGCGCGGCACCGTCCGCCGCCGCGCCCCCGGACGCGCCGCCCGCGCCGGACCGTCTCCAGCGGGCGTTCGCCACCGCGGCGGCCAAGTACCACGTGCCGCAGAGCGTCCTGCTCGGCGTCTCCTATCTGCAGTCCCGCTGGGACGCCCACGACGGCGCGCCGAGCGTGACCGGCGGCTACGGCCCGCTGCACCTCACCGACGCCCGCACGGCGCTGGCCGGGGCGCCCCGGTCCCACCACGGCGAGGGCTCGGAGGACCCGCGCGGCGACGACGCGCGCGCCCCGCTGCACCCGGCGGAAGAGGCCGCGCCGCCGTCCGCCGACCTGCCGGCCCGGCTGACCACGCTGCCGAGGGCCGCCGAGCTGACCGGGCTGAGCCCCGAGGCGCTGCGCACCGACCCGGCCGCGAACGTGTCCGGCGGTGCCGCCCTGCTCGCCGCCGCCCAGCGGGAACTGGGCGAGCCGCTCAGTTCCGACCCGGCGGACTGGTACGCGGCGGTGGCCCGCTTCTCGGGCGCGGAGGACTCCGCGACGGCGGCGGCGTACGCGAACGACGTGTACGAGGTCATCCGTACGGGTGAGCGGCGCACCACGGACGCCGGCCAGCGGGTCACCCTGACCGCCCGCCCCGACGTGGCACCGGACACCTCCCGGCTGGAGGGCGCGGGCCTGCGCACGGCGTCCGCCGCGGGCACGGAGTGCCCGAGGTCGGTGGCCTGCGAGTGGATCCCGGCGCCGTACGAGGAGTTCGGCGACGGCGACTACGGCAACCACGACCTGGGTGACCGGCCTGCCGCCCAGCGCATCCGGTACATCGTCGTGCACGACACGGAGGGCACCTGGAACGGCGTCCTCAACATGGTCCAGGACCCCACCTACGTGTCCTGGAACTACACGCTGCGCTCCACCGACGGCCACATCGCCCAGCACGTGAGGGCGAAGGACGTCGCCTGGCACGCGGGCAACTGGTACGTCAACGCCAAGTCGATCGGCCTGGAGCACGAGGGCTTCCTGGCGGAGCCGGACGCCTGGTACACGGAGGCGATGTACCGGTCGTCGGCGCGGCTGGTGAAGTACCTGGCGAAGAAGTACGACATCCCGCTGGACCGGCAGCACGTCCTCGGCCACGACAACGTGCCCGGCACCACCACCGCGACGATCCCGGGCATGCACACCGACCCGGGGCCCTACTGGGACTGGCGGCACTACTTCCAGCTGCTCGGCCGCCCCTTCGAGCCGACCGCCGGCAAGAACTCCTCCCTGGTGACGATCCGCCCGGCCTACGACGCCAACCGTCCCGAGTACACCGGCTGCGAGACGGCGGGCGAGCCGTGCGCCGCCCACGGTTCCAGCGAGGTGCGGCTGTACTCCGACCACGACGTGAACGCGCCGCTGATCAAGGACATCGGTCTCGGCACCACCCCCACGACGGGGGTGAACGACCTGTCCTCCCGGGTCTCCACGGGCCAGCAGTACGCGGTGGCGGACCGGTGGGGCGAGTGGACGGCCATCTGGTACCTGGGCCAGAAGGCCTGGTTCCACAACCCGCGGAAGAGCCCGGCGGCGGTCCCCGCGTCGGGACGCGTGATCACGCCGAGGAAGGGCCTCACGAGCGTCCCGGTGTACGGGCGCGCGTACCCGGAGAAGGCCGCCTACCCGGCGGGCGTGCCCGCCCAGGCGGTGTCGCCGCTGCCGTACACGCTGCCCGCGGGGCAGAAGTACGTGGTGGGTGAGAAGGTGCCGGGCGAGTACTACTACGCGGTCACCTTCGACGAGGCGTCCCACCGGGTGGTGACCGGCAAGGACCAGTACTACGAGATCCAGTACGGCCACCGGGTGGCGTACGTGCGCGCCGCCGACGTGACGGTCTCGGCCGCCCGCTGACGGCCGGCCTCAGCCCTGCTGGAAAAGCTCCGCCGGGAGCGGCTTCAGCAGGGCGTACAGGTCGTCGGTGATGGGGCGGTCCCAGGCGGCGATGGTCACGAGGACGCCGTCGCTGCGGTCGAACTGCACGCAGGAGATCCGGCTCTCGGAGAGCTTGAGGCGGCGCACGATCAGCAGGTTGTCGCCCTGCATCACGGGGACGTCCTCGGCGCCGACGACGGTGATCTCCTCGTCGTTCTCCAGGGCGAGCAGCAGCTGGGCCACCTCGAAGGGGATCTCTCCCTCGGGGACCTCGCGGGCCGGGGAGCCGTCCGGCAGATTGCCGATGATCATCGCGGGGCCGCGGCCGCCGAACAGGTCGTAGCGCAGGAAGACGCCCTGACAGCTGCCGTCGGGCGCGGGCAGCAGGCCGGCGCCGAGGTTTCCGGGCCAGTCGCCCGGGTCCATGGCCAGTACGTCGAAGTCGGGCCCGGCGGGCGTGGCGCTGCGGCGGCGGAGGAACGACATGCCGCCATGGTACGTGGCCGGACCGGGTGAACGGCGTGCGGGCGGACGCCGACCGGGCTACCCGGCCCGGCGGTGCCGCTCCTGATGGCGGGCCACCCGCGCCCGGTTGCCGCAGGAGGGCTTGCACCACTCCTGACGCGGGTGCTCCTTGAGGAAGTAGCGCACGCAGCGCGGTGCGTGGCAGGCGCGCAGCCGCTGCCGGTCGGGGCCGGCGAGGAAGCCGATCACGGCCTGTGCGAGGACGGCGGCGAGGTCGGTCCCGACGCCCTGCGCGGGTACCGAGCGTACGACGGGGCCTGCGGCGTCGCCCCAGGCCAGCACGGGGACCGTCGGGGTCCGGGCGGCCGCCTCGTTGAGCCGCCCGAGGGCCTCCGGCACGGGCAGCAGCCGGCCGGCGTCGGCGGGGCTGGGCTCGCCGGGGCGTACGGCGCGGGCGAAGAGGGAGCGGGCGGCGGCCCGTACGTCCCGTACGGCGGCCAGGGTGGACGCGTCGGCGGTGAAGGGCTCGCCGTCCGGCACGATCCCGGGGTGATTCCCGGCCCAGGCGGTGAGTCCGGCGAGGTCGGCCAGGTCGTCGGCGACCGAGCCGTGTCCGTCGTGCCGGACGGTCAGCACGAGGTCGAGCGCGATCCGGGAGTCCGCGCCGGGCAAGTCCTGCATGGGCCCGATGATAGGCACCCGGGGACGACTGAGGCTTGGGCGGGCGCCCCCGGCGGCGGGCACCCCGGGAACGGCCACGGACGCGCCCCCGCCCCGAACCGCCGAATGCGCGCGAGGGCAACGGGTACGGGCGAGCACACCAGGCCCGGGACGGGCCCACCGACCGACGCCGTCACCCCACCGGCGGCGCGGGGAACACCACCGGCACGCGGAGACGGACGGGAACCGGGCGGGCATCCCGGGAACGGCGCGGAGGGGGCCCCGCCGCGAACCGCCGAATGCGTGCGAGGGCGACGGGTACGGGCGAGCGCGCCTGGCCCCGGACGGGCCCGCCGGACGGTGTCGTCACTCCTCCGGCGGCGCCGGGGGCACGACGGCGACCGGGGACGCCGCGTGCAGCAGGACGGCGTGGGTGACCGAGCCCATCATGCGGGCCGGGGCCAGCAGGCGCCGACGGTGGCGGCCGACGACGACCAGGTCGGCGTCCCGGGAAGAGGCGACCAGGTGTCCGGCGGCGTCGCCCGGCGCGACGTACGGGTCGGCCCGGACGTCGGGGTGGCGTTCGCGGTAGGGGGCGAGGAAGCCGTCGGCGAGGACCCGGGTCTCGCTCTCCAGGGACACTTCGTCGATCACCGGGGGCACGATCTGACCGGCGGCGGCCCAGGTCTGCACCGGCCACGGGTAGGCGGCGACCACCTGGAGGCGGGCGCCGCGCAGCTCGGCCTCGGTGAAGGCGAAGGACAGGGTGGCGTCGTCGGGGCTGTCCACGTGCAGGCCGACCACCACCCGGGGCCCGGGTTCCTCCGGTGCCTCGCCGTGGACCTCGCGCCCGGGGCGGGGCACCACGACGACGGGGCACTCGGCGTCACGGGCGGCGGCCATGCCGTTGGAGCCGAGCAGCAGGCCGGTGAAGCCACCCCGGCCCCGGGAGCCGAGGACCAGCAGCTGGGCGTCGGCGCCCAGTTCCGGCAGCAGGGCGCCCGGTACGCCCTCCATGCCGACGTACTCCGTCGGCACCGCGTAGGCCCGCCCCTGAAGGTGCGCGCGGGCCTGGTCGAGCGCCGGGTCCTCGGCGGTGTCCGGCGGGCCCGCGACCAGGACGTCGGTCTGGGCCCAGGCGGCGTACTGGCGCACGTGCACCACCCGCAGGGGTGCCTCGCGCCGGTGGGCGGCGTCGAGCGCCCAGTCCAGGGCGCGCAGGCCGTCGTCCGAACCGTCGACCGCCGCGATGACCGGCAGGGTGCTCATGGGTCCTCACCTCCGGAGTACGGACTTCCCCCCGGCGGCGGACCGAACACCCCGGTTCGGCCGGTCGGCGCACCCGCGGTCGCCCCGCGGCTGTCCCGCGGTCGTCCTACGTGAGGTCGAACTCCCCTTCTCGTGCTCCGGACACGAAAGCCCCCCATTCGGCCGGGGTGAAGATCAGGGAGGGGCTTTCCGGGCTGCCGCTGTTGCGCATGGCGATGAACCCCTCGACGAAGGCGATCTGGACATCCCCCAGGCCTCGGCTGCTGGACTGCCACTGCGCGTTGCTGAGATCCAGCTCCGGCTTGTCCCAGCCCATGAGCGGGCGCTGGTGGGTGGTGCTCTCGGCCACGTCCGTGCTCCTCCCGGTGTCGTCTTGCGCGGCCAGCCTAGCGATCCGGTCCGACCGCCGACAGGCCGTCGCGGCGTCAGGAACCGGCGAAGCGGTCCCGCAGCTCGCGCTTGAGGATCTTGCCGCTGGCGTTGCGCGGCAGGGCGTCCACGAACCGGACCCGCTTGGGTGCCTTGAAGGCGGTGAGTTTCTCGCGGGCGTGGGCGATCAGTTCGTCCTCGGTGACCTCGCCGCGCGGGACGACGACGGCGGTGACGGCCTCGATCCACCGTTCGTCGGGCAGGCCGACGACCGCCACCTCGGCGACGGCGTCGTGCGTGTAGAGGGCGTCCTCGACCTGGCGGGAGGCGACCAGCACGCCGCCGGAGTTGATGACGTCCTTCACCCGGTCGACGATCGTGTAGTAGCCCTCGGCGTCCCGTACGGCGAGGTCGCCGGAGTGGAACCAGCCGTCGCGGAAGGCGGCCCCGGTCTCCTCGGGCTTGTCCCAGTACCCCTCGCACAACTGCGGGGAGCGGTAGACGACTTCGCCGGGTGTGCCGTCGGGCACGTCCTTGCCGTCCTCGTCGACCACGCGCGCGTCGACGAACAGGACGGGGCGGCCGCAGGAGTCCATCCGGCCCTCGTGCTCGTCGGGGCCCAGGACGGTGGCGAGGGGGCCGATCTCGCTCTGGCCGAAGCAGTTGTAGAAGGCGAGGTGCGGGAGGCGTGCGCGCAGCCGCTCCAGGACCGGCACCGGCATGATCGACGCGCCGTAGTAGGCCTTGCGCAGGCCGTCGAGGTCCCGGGTGGCGAAGTCGGCGCGGTTGGCGAGGCCGATCCACACGGTGGGCGGTGCGAACACGCTGTCGACGCGGCCCGCCTCGATCAGGTCGAACAGCCGGTCGCCGTCCGGTGCGTCCAGGACGATGTTGGTCGCGCCGACCGCGAGGTAGGGCAGCAGGAACACGTGGGTCTGCGCCGAGTGGTAGAGCGGGAGCGCGTGCACGGGGCGGTCGCCGGCGCGGAGGTCGAGGGCGGTGATGGCGCTCAGGTACTCGTGCACGAGCGCGCGGTGGGTCATCATCGCGCCCTTGGGCAGCGCGGTGGTGCCGGAGGTGTACAGGAGCTGCACCAGGGACTCCGCGGCCGGTTCGGGTCCGTCGTACGGGGGCGCCGACGCGAGGCGGGCGAGGAGCGAGTCGTCGGCGTCGCGCAGCGGCAGGGTGCGGGTGCCGCCGGGGAGCCGGGCGGCGAGGCCGGGGTCGGTGAGGACGAGTGCGCTGCCGGACTGGGTGACGAGGTAGGCGAGGTCGTCGCCGGTGAGGTTCTGGTTGACCGGGACGTGCACCAGGCCGGCGCGGGCGCAGGCGAGGAAGGCGATCAGGTAGGCGTCGGAGTTGTGGCCGTAGGCGCCGACCCGGTCGCCCGGGGACAGCCCTTCGGCCAGCAGGACGCTCGCCGCGCGCGAGACCGCGGCGTCGAGTTCCGCGTACGTCCAGGTGCGGTCGCGGTACTCCACCGCGACGCGGGCCGGAGTGCGTCGGGCGCTGCGCCGCAGCACCCCGTCGACCGTGCTGCCGTGTCCGGGCGTCATGACATGATCCTCGGCCGGTCGCGTGGGCGGGTCAAGCCGTGTGCGATGGTCCGCCGGCTGCTCGTGCCGGGTGCGCACGCCCCATTGACACAGCCCGGCACTGACAGGAAAGTTTCAGTCCGCACGGCGATCCGGGAAAGATACTTTCAGCTTCGGCGGCGGGAGGCTCTTCGATGGCGGGTCAGGCGACGAACGGATGGACGCGGCGTCAACTGGGCGCCGGGGCCCTGGCCCTGGGCGGCGCCCTGGCCATCGCCCCGTTCGCGGCGGGTCCGGCCGCGGCCGTCTCGGACAAGGGCCGCCGTCCCACTCTCCGGCGCGGGTCGGCCGAGCGCGCCGGACTGCTCCCGGGCCATCTGCGCCGGCTGGTCACCGACGCCGAGACGTTCCTCGCCCCGTCGCCCCAGCACCCCTGGTACGCGGGGGCCGTGCTGCTGGCCGGCCGGGGCGGCACGGTGGCGCTGCACGAGCCGATCGGCATGGCGGTGCGCTACCGGGCCTACGACGAGAAGACCGACACCGGTGTGGAGTTCCCCGCGGGGCAGCAGATCCCGATGGCCGAGGACACGGTGTTCGACCTCGCGTCGATCTCCAAGCTGTTCACCTCGATCCTCGCCGTGCAGCAGCTGGAGCGGGGCGCGCTGGAGCTGGAGGCGCCGGTCGCCTCGTATCTGCCGGACTTCGGACGGGCGGGCAAGCAGGGCGTGACGATCCGTCAGCTGCTCACCCATACCTCGGGCTTCCGGGCCTGGATCCCGCTGTACAGCGCGCCCACGTACGAGGAGAGGGTCCGGCTCGTCTACGACGAGGCGCCGGTGAACGACCCCGGCACGGCGTACCTGTACTCGGACCTGAACATGATCTCGCTCCAGCTGGTGCTCGAGAAGGTCACCGGCCGCACCCTGGACGTGCTGCTGCGCGACGGGATCACCCGGCCGCTCGGCCTCGACCGCACCCGCTACAACCCGCCCGCCTCCTGGCGGCCGGGGATCGCGGCCACCGAGGACGCCCGCCTGCCCTGGTCCGGCCTGGACCGCGGCCTCGTGTGGGGCGAGGTGCACGACGAGAACGCCTTCAGCCTGGGCGGGGTGGCCGGTCACGCGGGGGTGTTCTCCTGCGCGTGGGACCTCGCGGTCCTCGGCCGTACGCTCCTCAACGGCGGCTCCTACGGCCGGGTCCGCATCCTGCGGCCGGAGTCGGTGGAGCTGATGTTCACCGACTTCAACACCGATTTTCCCGGCGACGAGCACGGCCTGGGCTTCGAGCTCTACCAGCACTGGTACATGGGCGCGATGGCGACTCCGCGCACGGCCGGGCACACCGGCTTCACGGGCACCTCGCTGGTGCTGGACCCGACGACCGACTCGTTCCTCGTCGTCCTCGGCAACTCCGTCCACCCGGTCCGCAGTTGGCGTTCCGGCTCGGCCCCCCGGGTGGCCGCGGGCACGAACCTGGCGCGGGCGGTGCCGGTGCGGCCCGCACACGGACGCACCGCCTGGTTCTCGGGGACCGCGAGTTCCACCACGGCCACACTGACGCTGCCCGCGCTGGACACCTCGGCCGGAGGGGCGCGGCTGCGCTGCTCGCTGTGGTGGGACACCGAGCCCGGCTCGGACGCCCTCGTCCTGGAGGCCTCGACCGACGACGGAACCTCGTGGCAGCCGGTGCCCTTCACGACGTCCCGGCGGGGCGAGGAGCCCCGGGAGCATCCGGCGGGCTCGGCCACCGGCTGGTCGGGGCGCGTCTGGCACCGGCTGAGCGCCGGCCTCCCGGCCGCACGCGGCCTCACCCTGCGCTGGCGGTACACGACCGACCGGCTGTACGTGGGCCGCGGGGCGTACGTGGACGGGGTGCGCGCGGAGGCGGGCGGCGACGTCCTGTTCCACGACGCGCGCCCGGCGGACGCGGCGCGCGTCGAGGCGGTGGGCTGGTCGGCGTCGGCCGACTAGGACCGGCGTACGACGGACCGCGCGGGTCCGCTAGCCGTTGAAGACTGCCTTCTGCACCTCGTTCGGACCGTCGAAGCTGTTCTCCTTCAGTCCGTCGAGACGGCTCACGACCTTGTCGTCGGCCTTGTTCCTGCGGGCGCGTTCGACGAGCGCCTTCTTGTCGGCCGGGTAGTCCATGCCGTTGAGGGCCTTCTGCAGGTCGATGGGGCTGAGGTCCGCCATGACGGGCTCCTTGTCGTGCGGGGGTGACATGCGAAATGTCCGTTGTGTCGCGGTACCCCGCCCCGTCCCGGGCATGCGCGCCCGACCGTCAGCTCCCGGTCCCCTCCAGCACCGCCATCGCCGCGTTGTGCCCCGGCACCCCGCTCACCCCTCCCCCGCGCACGGCGCCCGCGCCGCACAGCAGGACGTTGGCCCGGCCGGTCTCCACGCCCCAGTGGCCGGTGCCCTCCTGGGCGTGGGGCCAGGACAGTTCGCGGTGGAAGATGTTCCCGCCGGGCAGGCGCAGGTCGCGGTCGAGGTCGAGCGGCGACCTGGCCTCGATGCAGGGCCGCCCGTCGGCGTCGGTCGCCAGGCAGTCCGCGAGGGGCTCGGCGAGGTGGGCGTCGAGCTGGGCGAGGGTCGACTTCAGCAGTTCGTCGCGTACGGCGTCGTTGTCCCGGGCGAAGAGGCGGGCGGGCGTGTGCAGGCCGAACAGGGTGAGGGTGTGCATGCCCTGCGCGGCCGGGTCGGGACCGAGGATGGTCGGGTCGGTCAGCGAGTGGCAGTAGATCTCGGAGGGCGGCGCGTCGGGCAGTTCACCGGCGGCCGCCCGGGCGTGCGCGGCGGCCAGTTGCCCGTAGCCCTCGGCGATGTGGAAGGTGCCGGCGAAGGCCTCGCGCGGGTCGGCGTCGGGGTCGCGCAGCCGCGGGAGCCGGGTCAGCAGCATGTTCACCTTGAGCTGGGCGCCTTCGGCGGGCGGGGGCGGCGCCTGGCCGGTGAGCGCGGCCAGCTCCCGCGGGGAGGCGTTGACCAGGACGTGGCGGGCCGCGCTCACGTGCTCGCCGTCGGCCGAGCGGTGGGTGACCTCGGCCGTCCGCCCGTCGGCCTCGATCCGTACCGCCTCGTGTCCCGTGGCGAGCACGGCACCGGCGGCCCTCGCCGCGTCGGCCAGCGTGTCGGTGAGGGCGCCCATGCCGCCGACCGGCACGTCCCAGGCGCCGGTGCCGCCGCCGATCACGTGGTAGAGGAAGCAGCGGTTCTGGATCAGGGAGGGGTCGTGCGCGTCGGCGAAGGTGCCGATCAGTGCGTCGGTGAGAGCGACGCCCCGGACCAGGTCGTCGGCGAAGTGCTCCTCGATCGCGATGCCGACCGGTTCCTCGAACAGGGCCCGCCAGGCCGCGTCGTCGTCGACCCTGCGGCGCAGTTCGTCCCGGGTGGGCAGCGGTTCGGTGAGGGTCGGGAAGACCCGCTGGGCCACGTGGCCGGTCATGGCGTAGAACCGCTGCCAGGCCGCGTACTCCCGGTCGGAGCCGGTGAGCCGGGCGAAGGACTCGCGCGTGCGCCGCTCGCCCCCGCCGACGAGGAGCCCGGTGGGCCGCCCGCCTCGCTCGACGGGCGTGTACGAGGAGACGGTACGGGTGCGCACCCGGAAGTCCAGGCCGAGGTCCCGCACGATCTTCCGGGGCAGCAGGCTGACCAGGTAGGAGTAGCGCGACAGCCGGGCGTCGATCCCGGCGAACGGACGCGTGGACACGGCCGCTCCGCCGGTGTGGTCCAGCCGTTCGAGCACCAGCACCGACCGGCCGGCCCGGGCCAGGTAGGCGGCGGCGACCAGACCGTTGTGGCCGCCGCCGACGATGACGGCGTCGTAGCTGCGGGAGGTGCGCGCGGTACTGGGCGGGGTCGTCATGGCTCTTGGTAACACGGGCCTGTCGGGGGCGGCCAGCCCGCCGTCGGTCACCGTCCGGCGCCGGCGCCGGCGTCCTGGGCCGGCGTTCCGCACCGGTGTGCCGCCGCCCCGCGCACTCCTGCGACCCTGCGGTACAGCTCCGTGGCCTCGGCGGCGCGGCCGAGTTGTTCCAGGCAGTGGGCCTCGTCGTCGCGGGCGACGAGGGTGTCGGGGTGGTCGGGGCCGAGGGCGCGTTCGCGGGCCGCGGCGACCAGGCGGTACTCGGTGAGGGCGGCGGACCAGCGGCCCAGCCAGCCCAGGGCGACGGCGACCTCGCGGCGGCTGACCAGGGTGTCCGGGTGGCCGGGGCCGAGGACGCGGTCACGGATCGCGCGGACCTCGCGGGCCTCGGCGAGTGCCTCCCCCCAGCGGCCCAGCCTGCCGAGGTTGACGCCCAGGGCGTGCCGGGCGCGCAGTGTCTCGGGGTGTTCGGCGCCCTGGGCGCGCGTCTGGTCCTCGATCAGCTCGGCGTACTCGGTGAGTGCTTCGGCGCAGCGGCCGAGGCGGCCCAGGGCGATGCCGGTCTCGTAGCGGGCGGCGAGGGTGTCGGGGTGGTCCGGGCCGAGCGCTCTCGCGCGGGCGGCGGCGACCTCGCGGTAGGTCGCCAGGGCCTCGTGCCAGCGGTCCAGCCGCCCGAGTTCGTAGGCGACCTCGTAGCGGGTGACGAGGGTGTCGGGATGCTCGGGGCCGAGCACGCGGGCCCGGGCCGCGGCCACCTCGCGGGCCGTCCGGTGGGCTTCCTCGGTACGGCCGAGCCGCCCGAGGTTGAAGGCGAGGTTGTGCCGGCAGCGCAGGGTGTCGGGATGGTCGGGGCCCATCGTGCGTTCACGGGCGGTCAGGACCGACGCGTACACCTGGTGGGCGTCGGCGTACCGGCCCAGCCGGCCCAGGGTGTAGGCCATCTCCTGGCGGACGGCGAGGGTGTCCGCGTGGTCGGCTCCCAGCATCCGGATCCTCGCCTCGGCGACGCCCTTGTACGCGCGCAGGGCGTCGGCGGCGCGACCGGTGCGGCCGAGGACGAAGGCGGCCTCGTAGCGGCTGGCGAGCGTGTCGGGGTGGTCGGGGCCGAGCAGGCGCTCGCGTTCGGCGGCGACCGCGCGGTGCACCTCGCCCGCCTCCGCCCAGCGGCCGAGCCGACCCAGGCTCAGCCCCGCCCTGTGCCGTCCGGCCAGCCTGACGACGGCCTCGGACGCCGGTGCCGGCCGTCCGGCCGGGACGGGTCCGGCGGGCCGGTTCCCGGCGGCCCGGACACCGGCGTCGCGGTCCACGGAGGCCGACGTCTCGACGGTCCGGTCCCCGACGCCACGGTCCACGGAGGCCGACGTCTCGACGGTCCTGCCTCCGGCGCCACGGTTCACGGAGGCCGAGGCTTCGGCGGTCCGGTCATCGGCCGCCGGGGCGGGGGCGGGACGCGGGATCCACTCGCCGGACAGGCCCGCCGCGGGGTCCGGGGGTGTGGTGCGCGGGCCGGTGCCGGTCGCCTTGGGGCCGGCGGTCATGGAGCGGGTCCAGGACGGCAGCGCGGCGCGGCGGCCCCCGGCCGGCTCACGCGCCGGCGTCCGGAACGTCGGCGGAGCGGGCACGGACGCCGGTCCCGCGCGGCCCGTGCCGATCCGGCGGGCCAGTTCACGGGCGTCGTCCGGGCGCTGCTCGGGCCGTTTCGCCAGCAGGTCCAGGATGATCCGGTCCAGGTAGGCGGGTAGTTCAACGCGGTGGGTGCGGGGTGGTGCGGGCTCGGTGTCGCGGTGGCCGACGAGGATCGCCCAGGCGTCGTCGAGGTCGAACGGCGGGGCGCCGGTGGCGATCTCGTAGAGCACGCAGCCCAGGGAGTACAGGTCGCTGCGCCGGTCGACCTCGTCGCCGCCGATCTGTTCGGGCGACATGTAGTGCGGGGTGCCCATGGCGATGCCGGTGCCGGTGAGCCGGGCGGTGAATCCGGCGTCGTGACCGAGCCGGGCGATGCCGAAGTCGCAGATCTTCACGGTGCCGTCGGCGGTCCGCACGATGTTCGCGGGTTTGAGGTCGCGGTGGACGATGCCCTGATCGTGGGTGTAGGCGAGCGCGGCGGTGACCTGCTCGGCGATGTCGACGACGTCGGGGACCGGCAGTGGGTGGCCCTTGTTGTCCTCCAGGAGCCGGCTCAGGTCGTGCCCCTCCAGCAGCTCCATGACCAGGAAGAGCACGCCGTCCCACTCGCCGAAGTCGTGGACGACGGTCACCCCCCGGTGCTGGAGCGCGGCGGCCACCCGCGCCTCGCGCCGGAACCGCTCCCGCAGGACGCGGGTGAAGGAGTGGTCGTGCTGCGTGCCGAGTGGTTTGAGGCACTTGACGGCTATGCGACGGCCCAGTGACTCGTCCCGTGCCCGCCACACCTCGCCCATGCCGCCGCGCCCGATCTTCTCGAGCAGCCGGTACCTGCCCTGGATCAGCGTGCTGTCCCCCATGACTTCGCCGCCCCCGTGGTTCAGTCCGCCGCGCCCTCCCCTGGCGGGTCCAGTATGGCCGCTTGTCGTCCGATTTTGTATGGCGCGGGGCGGGCGGCCGGGCCGAGCCGGTCCATGGCCCGAAGGATGTGCTTGGGCGGCAGTTGCCAGCGCAGCCGGGCGGGGATCGCGCGCAGCACGGCGCCGGTGGCGCGGAGCCGGCGGGTGACGGTGGCGGGCGGGGGCGCCGGCCGGCCGTAGAGCTCGTGCGCGTACGGCGGCAGGGAGTCGTAGGCGAGAGAGGCGACCCGCCGCCACAGCAGCTCGCGGGCCGGGACCAGGAGGGGGTGCGTGGGCGGGCGGCGCAGGAAGTCGTCGACCTCGTGTGCCTCCGGCCCGGCGGCCAGCTCGGGCCGTACACGCGCGAAGTAGGCGGCCAGCTCGGCGCGGTTCGCGGGTACGGAACCGGGGTCCAGGCCGACGAGGCGGGCGCTGTGCCGGTGTTCGGCGAGGTAGCGGTCGGCGTGGGCGGCGGTGAGCGGGAAGCCGGAGCGGCCGAGGACGTGCAGGTAGGAGCCGATCTCGGCGCAGTGCACCCACAGCAGCAGGGCGGGTTCGTCGACGCCGTAGCGCTCGCCCGTGTCGGGGTCGGTGGCACCGAGCATGCGGTGGATCTTCCGCACCCGGGCGCCGGCCCGCTCGGCGGCCTCGGTGGTGCCGTACGTGGTGGTGCCGACGAAGCCCGCGGTGCGCATGAGGCGGCCCCAGGCGTCGCGCCGGAAGTCGCTGTTCTGCATCACACCGCGCACGGCGCGCGGGTACAGGGCCTGGAGGTAGAGGGCGCGGACGCCGGCCACCCACATCATCGGATCGCCGTGCGCCTGCCAGGTCACGGAATCCGGACCGAAGAGCCCCGGATCGCCGCCGGTCCGCGTCGCCGCCATACGGGCAGGCTAACGCGGCGCGGGTCCCGCTCCCAGGCCTCAGCGCAGGGTGGCCAGGAACTCTCCGCAGGCGCGGGCGCAGTCGCGGCAGGCCTTCGCGCTCTCCTCGGCACCCGGGTGGCCGTCGAACACGTGGGCGCTCTCCAGGCACACCTGGCGGCACCACTCCAGCTGGTCGCGGATGACGGCCTCGTCCACCTGGTTCTGTTCGGACAGCACCCGGCAGGTCGCGTCGCAGACCTCCGCGCACATGATGCCCTTGCGCCGCACGAGCTCCTGGTTCTCGGTCCCGTCCGGATCCACGAGGCTCGCCCGCAGGGCGCAGGCCCGGGCGCACTCGGTGCACGCCTGCGCGCACGCGAAGCGGTCCTCGAGGAAGCGGAACAGTTCCTGCTGGGAAGTCGTCGTCGATGTCACACCGGGCGGGTTGCCGCGGGCGGCGGTGCCCAAACCGCCGGACCCGTCGGCGCCAGGGGCTCCGGGCCGTTTTCCGGGCGGGGCGCAGGGGACCCGTGGACCGCCCCCGCGACGGGTGGGGGTGATGCGGCCGAAGACGTACGGAGGTGCACGGACATGCCGGGACGACAGGAACTGCCGTCGACCCTGGAGCGCTCCCCGCAGGAGGCCCGGCGCACCTGGATCAAGGCCCACGACTCCGCCGTCGAGGAGTACGGCGAGGGCGAGCGGGCCCACCGGGTGGCGTACGGGGCGCTCAAGCACAAGTTCGAGAAGGTCGGCGACCACTGGGAGCGCAAGGAGGGCGGTCGCAAGGGCCCCTCAGACCCCCAGTCCGGTCGGCCCCGCGGACGGGGCGGGCGCAGCGGCGAGGGTGTCGACGAGAAGGCCTCGAAGGAGCACCTGTACGGCGTCGCCCGGCGCCTGGGTGTCGAGGGCCGGTCGAAGATGTCGAAGGCGGACCTGCTCGAGGCGATCAGGAAGGCCAACCGTTCGCGGACGCGGGCGTCGCGGTCGGGGTGAGCGGGTTGGTGCCGGGGGCCGCGGGTACCCGCGCTCCATGACCAACGCATGGATGGACCTGGCCGCGGGCTCCGGCGGTTTCCCCGTCTGGCTGATCGTCGCGGCCGTCGTGGTGGTGGGTGTGCTGATCGGCGCGTTCGCGTTCGGCAGCCGGCAAAAGCGCCGCGAGCCCCCGCCGCCGACGGCCGAGGAGCAGCCCCGTCTGCCCGACGAGGGGCCGGTCCACGAGACGCGGGAGCGTCGGGAACCGAACGAGATGCCGCGCACTGACACACGCACGCTGCCGCACGAACTCGGGCACCAGGGCAGCCGGACCGCATCCGATCAGCAACGGCCCCGCTGGGACGAGGGCAGCAGCGGTTCCTTCGGCGGCGGCGGCCCGGGCGCACACTGACGCGCGCCGCGGGATGCCGAAGGGTGACCGGACCCGGTCGGTGCGTAGTTTCCGGCACGGACCTCGGGGAACCCATGCGCCGTGCTGTTGATGCAGAGGAGAAGGGCCCGCGCCGGTGCGCGGGCCCGTCACGCGGCCGAACACACCGTCAACTGGGCCGACGGGCGGCTCCCCGTCTCCGAGGGCGGGGGGCTGCTGCGCAAGGCCTTCCCCGAGCACTGGTCGTTCCTGCTGGGCGAGATCGCCCTGTACAGCTTCGTGGTGCTGCTGCTGACCGGGGTCTGGCTGACGCTCTTCTTCAAGCCCTCGATGACGGAGGTCGTCTACGACGGCTCGTACGAGCCCCTGCTGGGGGTGAGCATGTCGGAGGCCTACCGCTCGACGGTGGACATCAGTTTCGACGTGCGCGGCGGGCTGTTGATCCGGCAGGTGCACCACTGGGCGGCGCTGGTGTTCCTGTCCGCCATCGGGGTGCATCTGCTGCGGATCTTCTTCACCGGGGCGTTCCGCCGGCCGCGTGAGGTCAACTGGCTGATCGGTGTCACGCTGTTCATGCTGGCCCTCGTCGAGGGCTTCGCCGGCTACTCCCTCCCGGACGATCTGCTGTCCGGCACCGGGCTGCGCATCGCGCAGGGGATCATCCAGTCGATCCCGGTCGTGGGGACGTATCTGACCATGTTCGTGTTCGGCAGCCAGTATCCCGGCCACGACATCGTGCCGCGGCTGTACTCGGTCCACATCCTGCTGGTGCCCGCGCTGCTGGTGGCGCTGGTCACGCTCCATCTGATCCTGGTGTTCTACCTCAAGCACACTCAGTGGGCGGGCCGCGGGCGCACCAACCGCAACGCGGTGGGCAAGCCGATGTTCCCGCAGTTCATGACGAACTCCTCGGGCCTGTTCTTCATGGTCTTCGGCGTTCTGACGGTGCTGGCGGCGGTGGCGCAGATCAACCCGATCTGGACGTACGGCCCCTACCGCCCCGACATCATCTCCTCCGGTTCGCAGCCGGACTGGTACGTCGGGTTCCTGGAGGGCTCGCTGCGGCTGATGCCGCCGTTCGAGACGGATGTGGCGGGCCACACGATCATGTGGAACGTCCTGGTGCCCGCGGTCGTGCTGCCCGGCGCCCTGTTCGCGGTGCTGTACGCCTACCCGTCGCCGACGCCGCGGCGGCCGTGCCCGTCGCCGACGGGGCGGCCGGCCCCGCCTGCTGTGGCCGGGCCTCGCGGCCGGGGCCGTCCTGGTGCTCGCCGGCGGTCTGGCGCTCAAGCAGGGCACGGAATCCACCGGCCACTCCACCGGCTCGGCCGGTGCGTCCTCGGTGACGGAGACCGGTGGGACGGAAGCGGCGCGGAAGGGCCCCTCCACGCCCGAGCCGGAGAACGAGGAGAAGCCGGAGAAGGAGGAGAAGGAGGACGCAGGGAAGAAGGACGCCGACGCGGGTGGCGGGGAGGCGGCGGGCGAGAAGCCGGACCCCGACTCGATACCGTCGTCCGGGCCCGGGACCTTCGCCACCGCCGACGGCGGCGGCGACCGGGTCGGCGGCAGCGCGCGGACGCTGACCTATGTGGTGCAGGTCGAGGACGGCATCGGCATCCCGGCGCGGGACGTCGCCGCCGAGGTCGAGCGCGTCCTCGCCGACGAACGGGGCTGGACGGCCGACGGGAAGGTGGGCTTCCGGCGGGTGGCGGACGGCTCGTCCGACTTCCGGGTGCGGCTCGCCACGGCGGGCACGGTGGACGACATATGCGGCCGGTACGGCCTGGACACCGGCGGCGAGGTCAACTGCAACGTGGGCCAGGACGTCATGGTCAACCTCAAGCGGTGGCTGCTGGCGACGCAGTACTACGCGGACGACGTGACGTCGTACCGGGCGCTGATCATCAACCACGAGGTCGGGCACTTCCTCGGCCACGGCCACGAGGGGTGCCCCGGGGCGGGGCGCCCCGCGCCGGTGATGATGCAGCAGATCAAGGGCCTGCACGGCTGCCGGACCAATGTCTGGCCCTACGACGCCGACGGCCGGCCGATCACGGGGCCGGCCGTCGGCTGAGTGCTCACGCGGCGTGGCCCTCGGGGGGCACGCCGTTGGCCCGGGCCGCGTCGGCGAGCGCCTGGGCTGCGGCCTCCGCGGCCTGTGCCGTGTCGCTGGCCGCCTGGGCGGCCCCGTCGTCCGACGGGTGCTCACGGGTGGCCGGCGACTGCGGCAGCGCCTCGGTGAAGGCCCGGGACACTCCCTGGAGCGCGGAGGTGACCTCGCTGGGGATGACCCAGAAGGTACTGCCCGAGCCCTGTGCCAGCTGGGGCAGCACCTGGAGGTACTGGTAGGCCAGCAGTTTGGGGTCCGGGTCGTTGCGGTGGACGGCCTGGAAGACCTCGTCGATGGCCCGGGACTGGCCCTCCGCCTTGAGGATCTCGGCGGTGCGGTTGCCCTCGGCGCGCAGGACGGCGGCCTGCTTGTCGCCCTCGGCGGTGAGGATCTGCGACTGGCGCTGCCCTTCGGCGCCCAGGATCGCGGCCCGCTTGTCCCGCTCGGCCCGCATCTGCTTCTGCATGGCGTCCTTGATGGTCTGCGGCGGGTCGATCGCCTTGATCTCCACCCGGTTCACCCGCAGTCCCCACTTGCCGGTGGCCTCGTCGAGCACACCGCGCAACTGGCTGTTGATGGTGTCGCGCGAGGTGAGGGTCTTCTCCAGGTCCATGGATCCCACGACGTTGCGCAGGGTGGTGACGGTGAGCTGCTCGACGGCCTGGAGGAAGTTCGCGATCTCGTAGAAGGCCGCACGCGGGTCCGTGACCTGGAAGTACAGCACGGTGTCGATCTCGACGACGAGGTTGTCCTCGGTGATGACCGGTTGCGGTTTGAAGGAGACGACCTGTTCGCGCAGGTCGATCACCGGATAGACGCGGTCGATGTACGGGATGACCACGCTGAGTCCGGGTTTCAGGGTGCGGTGGTAGCGGCCGAGCCGTTCGACGTTGCGGGCTCGGGCCTGCGGCACGATGCGCACCGCCCGCACCACGGTGAAAACGGCGAGAAGCGCGACGATCACACCGGCGATGAGGAACGCCGAGGCCTCCATGGTCACTCCCGGGGATAGACGAATGCGGTGGTGCCGCTGATCTCCAGAACGTCGACGGTCGCACCCCGGGGAATCACCAGCGTCTCGTCGTAGGAACGGGCGGTCCATTCCTCACCGCCGATGCGGACCCGGCCCTCCATTCCCGTCACGTCGGAAACGACGTAGGCGGCCTGGCCGACCAGGGCGTCCACCCCGAACCGCTCGGTCTGGGGCTGGTGGAGGTGGCGCACCGCGACGGGGCGCAGGAAAAGGAGGGTGACCGCGGAGACGACCGTGAACACCAGGAACTGAAAGGGCGTGGAAAGGCCGGCCGCCGCGGACGCGGAGGTGATCAGCGCGGCCACTCCGAGCATTCCGAGTGCGGCGGTCAGGGTGAAGATCTCCGCCACGATCAGAACGGCGGAAACGATCAGCCAGATCAGCCACGGATCCATTGCGACCCCCTTCCGCTTTGGAATTATTTTACTGGCTTTCAGGAAAATCGGACCCGTTCGTCGCCCTGGATCGTCGGTGCGCCGGCGGGGGCCGGCACGCGCCCGGATCGGTGCGCGCCGGCCCACCGCGGTCGCACGGCCGGAAGGTCAGGCGGCCGCGCAGACTCCGAGGTCCTCCCAGACACCCCACTCACCGGTGGTACCGGGCTCCTCGCCGGTCACCCACCACTTGGCGCGCCAGGTGTGGCCGCCGTAGGAGACGGTGTCGCCGCCGCCGTAGACGCTGCCGGCGTTCCACAGCGGCGCGTCGCAGGCGCCCGGGTCGCCGTCTCCGCCGCCGTCGCCGCCCCCGTCGCCCCCACCGGTGCCGCCGATGTTGACGTCGATGCAGGAGTAGAACGCGTTGCCGGTGTCCGCCACGTTCCAGACGGCCAGTACCTTCTGACGGCCGGTGAAGCCGCCGAAGTTCACCTGGTGGCTCACGTCCGGGGCGGGCTGCGCCCTGTGGCCGTCGAACTCGGCGATCTTCTGGTTGCCGATGAAGTACTGCCAGCTGGCGGTGGCGTGCCGCGCCGTGTGGTGCCAGGTGAAGGTGTGCGTCGTGCCGACCGGGGTGACGCGCCAGCCCTTGCTGTCGTCGTCGAGCTCGGCGAACTGGCTGTTGCCGCCGCTGCAGCTCTTCAGACCCTTGGGGCCCTCGACGCTCTGGGGCTCGTACTTGATCTGGCCGCAGTCGACGATCCCCGCGGCGCACTGGTCCTGCCGGCTGCCGGGCGAGGTCACCCACCCGTGGGCGTTGGCGGTGCTCGCCGGAAGGCTGACGGCGAGCAGCGGAGCGACCAGCGCCCCGACCGCGAAGGCCACCCGTCTCTTGGTGCGCATCTCGTGCCCCTTTCCATGCTGGTCTAGACCTGACAAGTTCAGGTCTAGACCATAGCGGGGAAGCCGGTCCGGTCAAGGGTCTGCGCAACATCAACCGACGGTCGGTGCTGCTCACTTGGCGCGACGACCCCGAGCGGAAGTCGTTGGGCTATTGGTCTAGACAAGGCTTGCCGGGATGGTTAAAAGTCGAATGGGCCGCGCGTCTCCCCCCTCCCTCGGGACGCCGTCGGGCCCCGCCCCGTGCTGCGCACCATCCCCACCGGCCGCCCGCTTCGCCCGCGGTCGGTGCGCCAGAGAGGAGCACCACCGTTGGAAGCGTTGGAGAAACGCAGGGAGCACGTGATCGCGCTCTTCCGCATCGTCACAGGCCTGCTGTTCGCCTGCCACGGAGCCGCCACCCTGTTCGACGTCCTGGGCGGTCCGCACGGAGCCGCCCCCGACTTCGCCGCGTGGCCCGGCTGGTGGGCCGCCGTGGTGCAACTCGTCGGCGGCACACTGGTCCTGTGCGGCCTCGCGACCCGCCCCGCGGCCATCCTGTGCTCCGGATCCATGGCGTACGCCTACTTCGTCGAGCACCAGCCCGACGGGCTCTTCCCCATCGAGAACGGCGGGGAGGCGGCGGCCATGTTCTGCTGGTCCTTCCTCCTGGTCGCCGCCGTCGGACCGGGCCGCTGGACCCTGGGCTCCCGCCTCCGCCCCCGCCGACGGGACGAAGACCGGCCGGTCACCGGGTCGCTGCCCACGGACACGCCGACGTCCGCCTGAGTCGCCACTCGACGGCGCACACGCCGAGCCGCACCTCGGCGTGTGCGCCGTCTCACGTATCCCGAAGCCATCCAAGTTGCGTGGGTCACTGCGCAAATGCCCTTTTCGCCCCCATGCTCGAAGGAGCAGGGGCCGCTCGCAGCCGCCCGAAGTGGTGTGCTCCGGCGTCGACTTGGTCGCCGACGTGCCCGAGCGTGCGCCGCCCCCTTCCCTCGCAGCTCCGAAGAAAGGTGCCGATCGTGGCCGCATACCTGTGCGCTCCCGCCGTGATACACGGCGAGCACTCCGTGAAGACCGAAGAGATCGTGGCGGAAGTGCACGGCCGGCACCCGGAGGCGGCCTGGGCTCCGCGCGTCGACGGCATCGCGGCCAGCACGGGCATCGAGACCCGCGGCTGGATGCTTCCCCTGGAGGCCGCCGTCGCGCCCGGCAGGGGGAGCGGTCCGGGGTCCGCCGGTCCCGCCCGGGAGGCGCTGATCCGCGAGGGGTTCACCGAGCAGGACGCCGACCGTGTGATCGCCGCTCTCGATGCCGTGCCCGCACCGCAGACCGTGCAGGAGCGCACCGCCCCGGCCTGGGAGGCCGTGCAGTCCTACGGGGAGCGGGCGGCGCGCGGGGCCCTGCAGATCGCCGGGCTGGACGTCGCGGACGTCGACTGCCTGATCACCAGCAACTCCACCACCCCGGCGCTGCCCGGACTGGACGTCGCCCTGGCCAACCGGCTTCCGCTGCGCGGCGACGCCATGCTCCTGCCCGCCACGCAGTGGGCCTGCGTGGCAGGGACCCGTTCCCTGGCGCTGGCGGCGGACCTGGTGGCGGCGGACCCCGACCGGGTGGTCCTGGTCGTGATCTCCGAGGCGCTGAGTACGACCTACCAGCCCGCGGACGACACCCTGGAGTCCCTGATCGTCCGGCTGCTGTTCGCGGACACCGCGGTCGCCGCGGTGGTCACGGGCCGGCCGAGGCCCGAGTCGGTGCTCCGGCTGGACGCCTCCTGGCACCACACCCTGCCGGGCACGCAGGACCTGCACCGCTTGGAGACGCGGGCGGACGGCACCCACTTCGTGATGGACCGGCGCGGGCCGCGGGCGGTGCAGGACACGGTCACCGCGATGTGGGAGTGGCTCCGCGTCCGCTACGAGGACGACCCCGCCGCCTGGCACCCCGACGTGCTGCTCGCGCACCCCGGCGGTACCCGGGTGCTGGAGTACATGGAGCAGACGATGCCCGCCGAGTGGCCGTCGGGACTCCTGCGGTACAGCCGGGACAGCTACACCACCGGCAACCGCGGGGGCGCCGCCGTCTTCGACATCCTGCGCCGGGCGCACGACGCCGGGCAGAAGGCGGGCAGCCGCGCCGTGCTGTACGCGGCTGCGCCCGGCCTGACGGCCACCGCCCTGGAAGGGGAGTGGCTGTAAGGGGGACGGCCGCAAGGGGGGCGACGGTCGAGGCCCGCTCCGTCACTGTCGGTGTTCACCGTGCGTTCGCTGGTGTGGGCGAAGCGTCCGCCGGTGTTATTGAATGGGGTGTGCGGTCCGGGTACTCGGGGCCCTTCCGCACGGGTTCGGGTACGGCCCCGGCACTGCGCCGGGGTGGGCGAGCGAGCTGAGGGAGCCGCATGGACTCCACACCCCCCTCTTCGTCCTCGTCGTCGTTCAACCTGGTCAGCAGCGCCCTGGGGCGCTACATCCCGCGTGGCCAGGCGGCGGGGCCCGACCCCGCCGCGTCGCAGGCCGACCCCGCCGGACAACCGCCGGGGCACGACCTCGCGGCAACGGGCCCCCAGGAGCAGATCCTCGGTGCGGTCAATCTCGACCGGGAGCTGAGAGTCACCCACCGCAATCTCGATGCCCCCGTCTTCGCGGGACTCGACGCCGCGATCGGGAGTCCGTTCGTCGATCTGCTGCCGCAGGGGGACGTGCCGACGGTCACCCGAAGGTTGCGGCAGGTCCTGGAGACCGGTGAGGCGCACGTCGCCCGGGTGCAGCGGCTGCGGCGGGCGGACGGGTCGGAGCTGGTGGTCTCGATGAGCATCCTGCCCGCGGCGGCTCCCCAGGAGGGCCTGACCGTCTCCGTGATCGCCATGGCCAGAAGGCTGCACTTGTACGCCGCCGAGACCGCGATCGGCACGTCGCTGGACATCGGCGAGACCGCGCAGTCGCTCGCGGAGTCCCTGCTGGCCTGGGGAGACGTGGCGGCCATCGACCTCGACTTCGCCGTGTGGACGGGCGAGGGGGTCACCGATCGGGCGCAGGGCCGCATCCGGCTGCGGCGGGCGGCCCTGGTGCCGGACCGGGCGTGGCCGGAGGGCTACGTCACCCTGGGCGAGGACCTTCCCAGCGACGCCAGTCGTCTGCTGGCGCAGGCGATACGGCGTGCCGACGCCCCGCAGTCCATCGTCATCCCCGACCGTGAGGCGATCGAGCGCGTACTGGGCAGTCCGCGACTGGTACGTGCCCTGGTGCCCGGGGAGCGATCGGCGGGGGTGGCGTGCGTGCCGCTGGTCCTGGAAGGCGATCCGCCGGTCGTCCTGGGCGTGGCGGAGGTCTGGCGGCGGGCGGACCGTCCCTTCGCCGACAGCGAGCTGTTCGACCTGCAGGAACTGGTGGCCAGGACCTCCCACCACGTGGACCTGGCCCGCCAGCACCAGCGCGAGCACACGCAGGTCCTGGCCCTGCAGCGCCGGCTGCTGCCGAGGTCCGGCGGCGGCACCGTCCAGACCGCCAGCGTCTACCAGCCCACCACGCCCGACAGCGCGGGCGTCGGCGGTGACTGGGTGAACAGCTTCCCGCTGCCGGACGGACGTACAGCGCTGGTGGTCGGTGACGTCGTCGGCCACGGGCTGGGAGCCGCCGCGACCATGGGCCAGCTGAGCATGGAGGCCCGCGCGCTGCTGTCCGCGGGACTCGCGCCCGACGAGGTGCTGGAGCACCTGGACGAGACCGTGACGCTGCTGGACGACGCGGAGTCCGGGCTGGCGGCCGGCTACAGCGCCCTCGGGTCGACCTGCTGCATCGCGGTCTACGACCCGGTCAGCCACCGGTTGGCGTTGTCCAACGCGGGCCACCTCCCCCCGATCCTGGTGGCGCCGGACGGAGCCGCCGGTCCGCTCGCGGTCCACCCGCATCCCGGTCTGGGCGCCGAGTTCGCCCTGCGGGAGCCGTTCGGCGTGCACACGTTCGCGGCGCCCCCGGGTTCCCTGCTGGCCCTGTACACCGACGGCCTGGTCGAGGACCCGGCCGTGCCGATCGACGAGGGCATCGGCAGGCTGGTGCGGGCCGTGGCCGAGGTGCACCCGTGGGACGCGCTGCCGCAGGCCGCACGGCGGGTGGTCGCCGAGGTGATGCCGGAGCGCCAGCGCGACGACGTGACCCTGCTGCTCGCACGCCTGATCGGCTACCGCAAGGGGGACACGGCGACCTGGCGGCTGCCGGCCCGCGAGGACGCGGCGGCGCGGGCCCGGGCGCTGGTCTCCGCGCTGCTGCGGCAGTGGCGCACCCGGGGCGGCACCCGGGACAGTGTGCTGCTCCTGGTCAGCGAGCTGGTCACCAACGCGGTCCGGCACGCGGGCGGGCCCATCACCGTACGGCTGATCAGGGCCGGCCCCGGTCTGCTGTGCGAGGTCGGCGACACCGGCAACGGCAGGCCTCGGCTGGGCCGGGCCGGGCTGCTCGACGACGGTGGCCGCGGCCTGCACGTGGTGCACCGGCTCACCAGCCGGTGGGGGGTGCGCTGGACGGAGACCGGCAAGGTGGTCTGGGCGGAGGTCGTACGGTGACGCTCCCGGGGAGCCCCGCGCGCGAAGCGTGCGGGAACCGGGGCATGGTGAGCCGGCGTCCGTCGAGGCACAAGATCACCAGTGCGCCCCGAGGAGTCCGCGATGACCGGCACGGCCACCCGTTACCTCTACCTCGCCCGGCACGGCGAGGCGACACCGGACGAGACCGAACTGACGGACGCCGGCCGGCGCCAGGCCACCCTGCTCGGCAGGCGCCTGAGAGACGTCCCGCTCACCTCCCTCCACCACGGTCCGCTGCCTCGGGCGCGGCAGACCGCGCGCCTCGTCGCCGACGAACTGACCGGCGTCACCCCGCACGTCTCGGACATCGCCGGCGACTACGTGCCCCACGTACCGGAACGGGCCGAACTGCCGCCCGAGTCGGCGGACCACTACCTCCGCTTCCTCGCCGGTGTCACCGACGAGGAGCGGCGGCACGGCACGGAGCTCGCCCGCCGGGCGCTGCGCCGGTTCACCGGGCCGGTGACCGAAGGCTCGGAGGACCGGCACGAGTTGGTCGTCACCCACAACTTCCTCGTCGCCTGGCTGGTCCGGGACGCCATGTACGCGCCGAAGTGGCGGTGGCTCGGCCTCAACCACGGCAACGCGGCGCTCACGGTCATCCGTTACACGCCCGGCCGGGCGCCGTCCGTCGTGGTCTCCAACGACATGCGCCACCTGCCCGACGAGCTGCGGTGGACGGGGTTTCCGCCCGAACCGGGCGTCTGAGAGGGGGCGTTCGTCCGCCCTACATGTTGATCATGTGCCCGGCGAGCCCGTGCACCGCTTCCTTGACGGCCTCGCCGAGTGTCGGGTGCGCGTGGACGTTGCGGGCCACCTCGTGCACCGTGAGGTCCCACTGCTGGGCGAGGGTCAGTTCGGGCAGGAGTTCGGTGACGTCCGGGCCGATCAGGTGGCCGCCGAGGAGTTCGCCGTAGGTGGCGTCGCTGATCAGCTTCACGAAGCCGGTCGTGTCGCCGAGGCCGTGCGCCTTGCCGTTCGCGGTGAACGGGAACTTGGCTACCTTGACGTCGTAGCCCTTCTCGCGGGCCTGCGCCTCGGTGTAGCCGAAGCTGGCGATCTGGGGCTGGCAGTAGGTGGCGCGCGGGATCATCGCGTAGTCCAGCTCCATGGTCTCGGCGCCCGCGAGGGTCTCGGCGGCGATCACGCCCATCGCCTCGGCGGCGTGCGCGAGCATCAGCTTCGCGGTCACGTCTCCGATGGCGAAGATGTGCGGGACCGAGGTGCGGCAGCGCCCGTCGACGTCGATCGCGCCGCGCTCGGTGACGCTCACGCCGGTGTTCTCCAGGCCGTAGCCGGCGGTGTTGGGCGCGAAGCCGATGGCCTGGAGGACCTTGTCGGCCTCGATGACCTGTTGCGTGCCGTCCTTGCCGGTGACCGTGACGCGGACCCGCGGGCCCGATTCGTCGATCGACTCGACGCGGGTCGAGGTGAGCACGTCGATACCCGCCCTGCGGTACTGCCTGGCCAGTTCGGCGGAGACCTCGGCGTCCTCCAGCGGGGCGACGCGGTCCAGGAACTCGACGACGGTGACCTTCACGCCGTAGTTGTTCAGCACATAGGCGAATTCGATGCCGATGGCGCCGGCGCCGGCGATCACGACGGACTGCGGCAGGTCGTCGGAGAGGATCTGCTCCTCGTACGTCACCACCCTGGAGCTGCGGCGGGTGCCGGGCAGCAGCTTGGGGGTCGCGCCGGTGGCGATGACGCAGTGGTCGAAGCCGACGGTGCGGACGGTGCCGTCGGGTGCGGCCACCCGGAGCGTGTGCGGGTCGAGGAAGGTGCCGCGGCCGTCGATCTCGGTGATCTTGTTCTTCTTCATCAGGTAGTGGACGCCCTTGACCCGGCCGTCCGCGACCTTGCGGCTGCGCCGGAAGGCCTCCCCGTAGTCGAAGGAGACGGTGCCCTCGACCCTGATGCCGAAGGTCTTCGCCTCCCGGGTGAAGATGTGCGCGAGCTCGGCGTTGCGCAACAGGGCCTTGGTGGGGATGCAGCCCACGTTCAGGCAGACGCCTCCCCAGTACTTCTCCTCGACCACCGCGACGCTCTTGCCGAGCTGCGCGGCCCGGACGGCGGCGACGTAGCCGCCGGGTCCCGCCCCGAGTACGACGACGTCGAAGTGCTCACCCTGCTGGTTCATCGATGGTTCCTCTCTGCCGGACGACCGGACCCTCCGGGTCGGCACGCTAGCGGACTCGGCCGAGGCGCAGCCCTGGCTCGCTGCTTTCGAAGCCGACCGGCTGACATGCGCGGTGCGGCCCTCGATCGCTTCGCCTCACGTGACCTTCACCGGTGCAGGACCGATACTGCCTCTGCGGGACTCGAAGGCCCAACTGGCCGACCTGGTCTCGTCCCCGGGTGGGACCCCCGGAGGGCGTAGTACTGCGGATTCAGTACCGCGCGGTGTCGGCAGCGGGACGACGACAGGACACCCCCTTCTTCAGGAGTCTGGAGGCACCTTCGAGACCCGATGTGGAGACCTCCCCGTGGCTGCTTTTCTGTATCGAATGGGCCGCTTGGCCTTCAGGCGACGCTGGACCGTCGCCCTTGTCTGGGCCGCCGTGCTGGCCGCCGTAGGACTTGCCGGCATGACCGCGCCGGAGGCGGAGGAGGAACCCTTCTCCATGCCGGGGATCGAGTCGCAGGAAGCCTTCGAGCTGATGGAGGACCGGTTCCCCGGCGCCGCCGCCGACGGTGCCACCGCCCGCGTCGTCTTCGTATCGCCGACCGGCGAGAAGGTCACCGCCACCGAGAACAAGGAGGCCGTCGAGGCCGCGATAGCCGAACTCGGGGACGGCACGCAGGTCGCGAGCACCGTCGATCCGTACGAGTCCGGCGCGGTCAGTGAGGACGGCTCCACCGCGTACACGACCGTGACCTACAAGGTCGACGCCGCCGGCCTCACCGACGCCAGCCGCAGCCACCTGGACGAGTCGCTCGAGCACGCCCGTGACTTGGGGCTCACCGTCGAGGCAGGCGGTGACGCGATGGAGGACATGGGCGGACCCAGCGGCACCGCCGAGGCGATCGGCATCTCCGTCGCCGCCGTCGTCCTGCTGATCACCTTCGGCTCACTGGCCGCCGCCGGACTCCCGCTGCTCACCGCGCTCATCGGCGTCGGCATCAGCCTGTTCGCCATCACGGCCCTGGCCGGTCCGCTGGGCCTGGCCGACACCACCAGCACCGTGGCCATCATGCTGGGGCTGGCCGTCGGCATCGACTACGCCCTGTTCATCGTCTCCCGCTACCGCGAGGAGCGTGCCAAGGGGCGGACGCCCGAGGAGGCCGTCGCCCTCGCCACCGGCACCGCGGGCTCCGCCGTGGTCTTCGCCGGGCTCACCGTCGTCATCGCGCTCGCCGGTCTCTCCGTCGTCGGCATCCCGATGCTGACGGAGATGGGCCTGGGCGCGGCGGGCGCGGTCGTCGTCGGCGTCCTCATCGCGCTGACCCTGGTCCCGGCCTTCCTCGGCTTCTGGCCCAACGCCATCCTGGGCCGCAAGGACCGCAAGGACCGCGAGGACCGACGAGCGGGCGGTACGCCGCGGGGGACACGCAAAGTCAACGGCGGCACCCGCTGGGCGAGCTTCGTACTGCGCCGCCCGCTGCCCGTGCTGCTCGCGGCCGTCGCGGGCCTCGGCGCCCTGGCGCTGCCGATGACCGACCTTCAGCTCGGTATGCCCGGCGACGAGGCCAAGTCCACGGAGACCACCCAGCGGCGGGCCTACGACGCGCTCGCCGAGGGCTTCGGGCCCGGCTTCAACGGACCGTTGACCGTGGTCGTGGACGCCAAGGACGCCGACGACCCGAAGGCCGCGGCCGAGACCGTCTCCGAGCGGATCGGCGGCACCGAGGGCGTGGTGTCGGTGTCCCCGGCCCAGTTCAACGAGTCCGGCGACACGGCCGTCTTCTCCGTCGTCCCCACCACCGCGCCGACCGATCAGGAGACCAAGGACCTGGTCAACACGATCCGAGACGACCGGCCCGGCATCGAGTCCGAAGCCGGGGCGAGCTTCGAGGTCACCGGGATCACCGCGATGAACATCGACGTCTCCGAGAAGGTGCAGTCCGCGCTGGTGCCGTACCTGCTCGTGGTGGTCGGGCTCGCCGTGATCCTGCTGCTGGTGGTCTTCCGCTCGATCCTCATCCCGCTGAAGGCGGCCGCCGGCTTCCTGCTCTCGGTGCTCGCCTCGCTCGGCGCGGTGGTCGTGGTCTTCCAGCAGGGCCACGGCGCCGACCTGCTGGGCGTGGAGACCACCGGCCCCATCATGAGCCTGATGCCGATCTTCCTGGTGGGCATCGTCTTCGGCCTCGCGATGGACTACGAGGTCTTCCTGGTCTCGCGGATGCGCGAGGCGCACGTCCACGGCGAGCGGCCCGCCCAGGCCGTGACCTCCGGGTTCCAGCACAGCGCCCGGGTCGTCGTGGCCGCCGCGCTGATCATGATCGCGGTGTTCTCCGGGTTCATCGGGGACAGCGACGCCATGATCAAGATGATCGGCTTCGGCCTCGCCTCGGCCGTCCTGCTCGACGCCTTCGTGGTCCGGATGGCGATCGTGCCGGCCGTCCTCGCCCTGCTCGGTGAGCGGGCCTGGTGGCTGCCGAAGTGGCTGGACCGGATCCTGCCCCGGGTCGACGTGGAGGGCGAGGCCCTGACGCGCCCGGCCGAGCCCGAGGCGCAACCGACCGAAAGGGACCTCGCCCGCGCCTGACCGGGTGCGCAGGAGCCGCCCGGGGTCGCCCCAGCGACCCGGGCGGCGTCGCATCGTCCACCATGGATGCCAGCCCCTCACCGAGAGAGCCCACCATGAACAGCAGCCTGGAGCGCTACACCGAGCGCGTGGAACAGTACGCGTCGCGCTTCCCGCGCTTCCCCCGCTTCCTGGACGTGATGATGGTGCTGGCCCTCATCGGCTGCGCCTTCTTCGGCACCCATCTCAGCCTCCCCGGCGTCAACAGCCCGGACACGGGGAAGTCGCTGGAGGTCATGCTCGGCCTGTCCTGCCTCGTCCTGCTGAAGTACCGCACTCACACCCGCACGGTCGTGGTCGTGGTCGCCGGGGTCACCATCGCCGCGATCGCGCGCGGCTACCTGCTCACCCCGATGCTGCTGGCCCCGCTGCTCGCCGCGATGTACTGGCTGGCCGTCCTGTGCGACCGCCGGACCGTTCGCCTGTACGCGCTCGTCGTCACGGTGTCCCTGCTGACCGTGAACCTGTTCTCCGACGGCATGCGCGACCTCTCCCCCGTCCTGACCGTGATCGGCCCGGTGTTCTGGATGGCCCTGCCGCTCGTCGGAGGCAGCCTGGCCCGACTGCGCGGCGACTATCTGGAAGCGGTCAAGTCCCGCGCCGAGCACGCCGAACGCACCCGGGAGGAGGAGGCCCGACTGCGGGTCACCGAGGAGCGGATGCGCATCGCCCGCGAGTTGCACGACGTTGTGGCCCACCACCTGGCCCTCGCCAACGCCCAGGCCGGTACCGCCGCCCACCTCTCGCGCAGCGACCCCGAACAGAGCCAGAAGATCCTCGACGACCTCACCGGCACCACCTCCGCGGCGCTGCGCGAGCTCAAGGCCACCCTGGGCCTGCTGCGCCAGGACGACCGGCCCAAGGGCGAGGGCCTGGAACCGGCGCCGGGGCTCGCCCGCCTTCCCGAGCTGATCGACTCCTACCGGTCGGCGGGCCTGAAAGTCGTCGTCCACCAAGAGGGCGTGCGCCGCCCGCTGACGCCGGGCGTGGACCTGACCGCGTACCGGATCGTGCAGGAAGCCCTCACCAACGTCGCCAAGCACGCCCCCGAACGCGCCGCCCATGTCGGCTTCACCTACGCCGACTCCCGGCTGCTCATCACCGTCAGCAATGACGGCCCGGCCACTGTCACCGCCGTCAACGGGACGTCCGGCGGTTTCGGGTTGCGGGGCATGCGGGAGCGCGCCCAGTCCATCGGCGGCGACCTGTGCGCGGGGCCCCGCCCCGAGGGTGGTTTCGAGGTCACCACCGCGCTGCCGCTGCAGCCGTCCGCCTCCGTCGAAGGAGAGTCTCCATGACCGTGAAGGTGCTGCTCGCGGACGACCAGGCCCTGCTGCGGGCCACGTTCCGCATCCTGATCGACTCCTGCCCGGACCTGGAGGTCGTCGGAGAGGCGTCCAACGGGGCGGAAGCGCTGGAGCTGGCCCGAACCCACCACCCGGACGTCGTGCTCATGGACATCCGCATGCCCGGGACGGACGGCCTGTCCGGCACGGCGGAGATCTGCGCCGATCCAGAGCTGGCGAGCACCCGGGTGCTGATCCTGACCACCTTCGAGACCGAGGACTACGTCGCTCAGGCGCTGCGGGCCGGGGCCAGCGGCTTCCTCGGCAAGGACGTCACCGCGGACGCCCTGCTGGCCGGCATTCGCACGGTGGCCTCCGGAGAGGCGCGGCTCTCCCCCGGCGCCACCCGCACCCTGATCACCCGCTTCCTCACCTCCCCGGCCCCCGGCACCTACCTGGCGCCCCCGGAACGGCTCGCCGACCTCACCGGACGGGAACGGGAAGTGATGGCGCTGGCGGCCGAGGGCAAGTCCAACGCGGAGATCGCCGAGCTGCTCGTGGTCAGCCCGCTGACGGTACGGACGCACATCCACCGCGCGATGACGAAACTCAACGCCCGCGACCGGGCACAGCTCGTCGTCATCGCATACCAGACGGGCCTGGTTCAACCGGGAGGGGACAACGGGGCCCCGCCGAGGCACGGGAGCTCCAATACGCCTCATGGGTTTCCGGCCTGACGGAACGTCGGCACCAGACGACTGCGGAGTCCCTCCTGCCCTCGACTCACCGCTGAACGGCCGTCCCCAGACCCGAGCGTTCGGCAATGGTCAGGAGCATCACGGTGAGCCCATGGCCGTCCACACGATCTTGTACGCGCGGCGGCACCAGCAGAATCTGCGTCAGGAGCGGAGCAGCTCGACGCACCCCCGAGTCGGCACGACATCCCTCTCCGGCTCCACCTGCCGTCGCAGCGCCCCGGCCGGCAACCGCGCGCGGCGACAGGAAAGCTGTCCAAGCGCCCGTATGGACCGGGACGACGCATTCCGCCCCCCGGTTTTCGGACGTGGACGCGCGGGGCGCGACGCGTCGCCGTGTCAGCCGCTGTCAGGTGGGCGCCGGGTATTCTTGCGAGGTCGCGAAAAACGATGTGCCGCGGTTCCGCCCGTCGGCCGCCGTTCGTACATCGAACAGATGGCTCTGATCGGTGAGCGTCTCCTGCCGGGACCGGGCGATCCTGTCCGCTCCTGGCGCTGGCCATCGCCGACGTGTGTCGGCGCTACACAGGAGCGCACCATGCAGAAGACCATCGCCGTCGCCGGAGCGGGACTGGGCGGGCTGACGCTCGCCCGGGTGCTTCAGGCTCACGGCATCACCGTGACGATCTACGAGAGCGAGACTTCGGCAACGACCCGTGCACAAGGGGGCCTGCTCGACATCCATGAGGAGTCCGGGCAGGTCGCGCTTCGCGCGGCCGGTCTGTACGACGGGTTCCTCGCCATGGTCCGCCCGGGCGAGGACGCCAAACGGGTGGTCGACCGCCACGGCAGGATCCTGTTCGACAAGCCGACGGACCCCCGGTCGACCCGCCCAGAGGTGGATCGGGGCGAACTGCGACGCCTGCTCATCGACTCGCTGGAGCCCGGGACGATCAGGTGGGGTCACAAGCTCGTCTCAGTCCAGCCCCGTACGGCGGGCGACTACGGCCTCACCTTTGCCGAAGGTTCCACCGCGTACGCCGATGTCGTCATCGGTGCGGACGGCGCCTGGTCGAAGGTGCGACCGCTGCTCACTCCGGCCACGCCTGCCTACACCGGAACCTGTTTCGTCGAGATCGCCCTCGCCCCGGACGGCCACAACCTTCGGACGAGCGTGGCCGCGACCGGCAGCGGCACACTGATGGCTGTCGCTCCGGGCAAGGGCATCATCGTCCACCGCTACGCCGAGGGGTACGTGCGCGGATACGCCGCGCTGAACAAGCCGGAGGAGTGGGTGAGGTCGATGGGCTGCGGCGACCCGGCCAGCACCCTCCGTCAGGTCGCCCACGAGTTCGACGGCTGGTCACCCATGCTCACGGCCTTCGTTACTCAGAGCGAGACCGAACCGTGGCTGCGCCCCATCCATGCCCTTCCAGCGGGGCTCGAATGGGAAAGGGTGCCCGGAGTGACGCTCCTCGGCGATGCCGCGCACCTGATGTCGCCCTTCGCCGGCGAGGGCGCGAATCTCGCCATGTTCGACGGCGCCGATCTGGCCGGCAAGCTGGTCGAGGAGCCCGACATCGAGGCCGCGCTCACCGCCTACGAAAGGCGGCTGTTTCCACGGAGCAGCGACGCGGCCCACCGCTCCTCACAGAACCTGGATGTCTTCTTCGGCCAGGGGGCACCGCACAGCGTCGTCGCTCTGTTCGATCCGTCTTGATCAACTCGTAGGCAGGTCAGAGCGGACGCCGTCGGGACTCTTCGGTCCTGCGTCTTCGCGCCATGTGGGCCGGGCCGACCGCACCCGGTTCGTTCCCCCCTGCGTGACGCGACGGCGACGCCCGAGTGCTCGGGGTGCCAGTAGTCATGAAGCACCGCGTCGCAGACCGGGCGGAGGGCGGCAAGCCCGGAGTCAGGCTCTGGACCAGAAGCCCCGGGGCAGCGCCGTTTGACATCGGGACACGATCCGATCATGCTTCTACCAATGAATTAATGAAAGCATGGAAGGTGACGTGGTCGAGTACCGGATCGATCGACAGAGCGGCATCCCGGCCTATGTGCAGATCGTGCGGCAGACCGAGCAGGCGCTCCGGATGGGTGTGCTGCGGGTCGGGGACAAGCTCCCCACAGCCAAAGAAGTCGTCGCCGCCACCGCCATCAACCCCAACACCGTGTTCCGGGCGTACCGCGACATGGAGCAGGCAGGCCTGGTCCGCTCGCGGCGTGGGCTCGGCACCTTCGTTACCCGGTCGCTGGCGCGGCCGGGCGCGGAGGACGACTCGCCCCTGCGGACGGACCTCGCCGCATGGGTCGCCCGGGCCCTGGCAGCCGGACTGGAGCGGGACGACATACTCGCCCTGGTCACGGCAGCCCTCGACGAGCACGACGAGCACGACCCGGGCGACCGGGGACGGAAACAGGAGGACGCATGACCGGGCCTGACGAGCCCGCCGCGCTGCACGCCACGGAGCTGGGCTTCCGTTACCGGGCACGCGGTGACCGGGCGCTGCGGGACTGTGGGTTCATGGTGCCCCGGGGCCGGATCACCGCCCTGGTCGGCCGCAACGGCGCCGGCAAGAGCACCCTGCTGCACCTGGCCGGCGGGCTGCTGCACCCCACGCGCGGACGAATACGGGTCCTGGGCACCGCGCCGGACAGCGCCGGGGCACGCACCCGGGTCGCCCTGCTGACCCAGGACAAGCCGCTCTACCCCCGCTTCACGGTGGCCGACACCCTGCGCATGGGCGGCAAGCTGAACTCCTCGTGGGACCGGCAGGTTGCCGAGCGGGTCGTGCGCGAGGGCGACATCGCCCTGTCCGCCAAGGTGGGCGAGCTGTCCCCGGGCCGGCGCACGCGCGTGGCGCTCGCCCTGGCACTCGGCAAGCGGCCGGACCTGCTCCTGCTGGACGAGCCGCTCGCCGATCTCGACCCGGTGGTACGCACCGAGATCATGGCAACGCTGATGGCCGAGGCGGCGGAACGCGAGCTGAGCATCGTCCTGTCCTCGCACGTCCTGCCCGACCTGGAGCAGACCTGCGACTGGGTGCTGCTGCTGCGGGCGGGCCGAGTCGAGCTGAGCGAGGACGCCGACGCGCTCCGCGAGGGCCACGCCCTGCTCACCGGACACGTCGACGAGGAGCCGACGCTGCGGGAGCACACCGTCGTGCACCGCCGCACGCACGGGCGTCAGCTGACTGCCCTGGTGCGCCCGCGGGGCCCGGTCGGCGGCAGCTGGCACGTCGAGCGGCCCGGCCTGGAGGAGATCCTGCTCGGGCACCTCCAGGACGGCGCGGCCTCGAAGGAGGCGGCGGCGTGAGGGGGACCCTGTGGCTGGCCTGGCGCCAGCAGCGGACACTGATCGGCTGCGGCACGCTGGTCCTCCTGGCCGCCGCCGCGCTCGCCGCGTACTCCCGGGCGGGCCTGGTCGAGGACCTGCGCAGCGGGCTGTTCGACGGCTGCGACCCCGGGCCGCTGTACTGCACCCGCTCCCCGGACGGGCTGCCCCGGTTCCTGGATGTCGAGCCGCTGAGGCTGCTGGGCGCGCTCAACATGACGCTGCCCGTCCTGGTCGGCATGTTCTGGGGGGCGCCGCTGCTGGGCAGGGACCGGGAGCTGGGCACCCACCGGATGATCCTGTCCCAGGGCGTCGGCCGCGCCCAGTGGTTCGCTTCCCGTTTCGCCCTCGCCGCCCTGGGCACCGCAGCGCTGTCCGGGTCGCTCGCGCTGCTGTTCCGCTGGTGGTGGGAGCCCGCCGTCAACCGCAGCTACGGCGTCTTCTGGTACGAGGCCACCGCCCTGACCGGCTCGGGCCCCTCCCTGGTCGCCGCCGCGCTGTTCGGCCTGTCCGTGGGCACCCTCGCAGGTCTGCTGACGCGCCGGGTGCTGTCCGCGGCGGCCTGGACGCTCCTGGTCACCGGTGCGGTGGCGGTGCTGGTGCAGTGGACGCACCGGGCCCGCCTGCTGGTCCCGCCGCAGCGCTACGTCAGCGACGGCTGGCAGCCCAAGGAACCGATGGGCGACAAGTGGTCCACCGGGCACTACGGCCTGATCACCGGCTCCGGCCGCCAGGACTCCGCGCTGGCGTGCCCCTCCCCCTCCGGCCGAGAACTGCGGGAGTGCATGGCCGGGCACGGGTATGTCTCCCGTTACTACGAGGCCAACCCGGCCGGCGACTACTGGGCCTTCCAATGGGCCGACACGGTGCTGCTCGGCGGTCTGGCCGTCGTCCTCGTCCTCGCCACCGCCCTGCTGCTGCGCCGCCGCGTCTGACCCGCCGCCCAGCACCCCTCACTGTCCTCTTCACCGTACGGAGGTAACCTCCCCATGCCCAAGGACGCCAAGTCCCCGAAGAAGCTGCGCAGCAACCGTGCCGCGCTCACCCACAAGGTCGGGTACGCGCTGCGCCACCCCGAGCGCGTCGGCCCGTACGTGCGGCGGGCCGGCCGGGACGCGTGGCTGCGGATCAAGCACCCCGACCACGTCGGCTACTACCGGGCGGTGATGGCGTCCGACACCCGGCGCGACCCGGAGGCCGCGGTCGGCAGCCGGACCCACGAGCGCTGGCTGGCACTCGGTCAGATGCAGTTCGACTACCTGATCGAGCACGGACTGCGTCCCGGACACCGCATGCTCGACATCGGCTGCGGCAACCTGCGCGGCGGCTGGCGCTTCATCGACCACCTCGACACCGGTCACTACTACGGCATCGACATCTCGCCGGACATCCTGATCGCCGCCAAGAAGACCCTCACCGAGCGCGGACTCCAGGCCAAGCTGCCCCACCTGACCCTCACCGGGGACCTGCGGCTGGAGTTCCTGCCCGACGACCACTTCGACGTCATCCACGCGCACAGCGTCTTCTCGCACTCGCCGCTGAGCGTCATCGACGAGTGTCTGGCGCACGTCGGGCGCGTCCTGACGGAGACCGGGTTCTTCGACTTCACCTTCGACCGGACGGAGGGCACCGAGCACCAGGTCCTGCGCGAGGACTTCTACTACCGCACCGACACCCTGCTCACCCTCGCCGCCCAGCACAACCTGCACGCCCGGTTCATGGAGGACTGGGAGAAGCGGCCGCACGGCCAGTCCAAGATCCGGGTGAGCCGCTCGCCACTGCCCTCCTAGTCCAACTCGTTGATCAGTTTCCACGGCTTTCGCTGACGCATCCGCTGTCGACCCCCCGTTTCCGGCCTCGGCCAGTTCTCAATGACTACGTCCGCGTACTGGCCCCGTCCGCGATGCGCAGGGCGAGCAGGGCGATGTCGTCCTCGTTGGCCTCGGGGCGCGCACGGGCAATCAGTTCGTCGGTGAAGGTGTCCAGGGGGTGATGAGCGAGGATGCCGGCCTGGCGGCTCAGCCTGTCGAGTCCGTCGTCGAGTGATGCGCCGGGCTCTTCGATGAGGCCGTCGGTGTACAGCAGCAGTGTGGCGCCGGGTGGCAGGAACAGCGAGGCGTCTGGGCGTGGTTCCAGCAAACCGGTTCCGAGCAGGATGCTGTGCCCGTCGGTGAGGTACCGGGTCTCCCCTTCACGGGTGATGAGCAGTGGTGGCGGGTGGCCGGCGTTGCTCCAGGTCAGCTCCCAGCCGAGGGATGCGACATGAGTGAGCCGAGCCAGGACTAGGGTGGCCATGTCGGATCCGGACAGGTACATGGCCGCTTGGTCCAGCCATTCGACGATCTTGCTGGGGGGCTTCTGCTGGGAGAAGGCGTGGGCGCGCAGCATGCTCCGCAACTGGGCCATGTCCGCCGCTGCGTCGAGATCGTGCCCGACGACGTCCCCGATGACCAATGCGGTTGCACCGTCGGGCAGGACGAACGCGTCGTACCAGTCTCCGCCGACCTGGGAAGCGTCCGGTGCCGGCATGTAGCGAGCTGTCATCCGCAGTTCGGGCACACGCGGCAGCCCTGGCAAGAGGTGACGTTGCATCGTCTCTGACACCCTGCGCTGCCTCTGGTAGAGACGAGCGTTGTCCAAGGCCAGTCCTGCCCGCCGCGTGATCTCTTCCAGCAGCGGCAGATCGACGATCGTGAAAGGGGGCGAGCCCTCGGAGCGGCCCAGCGTCAGGGCACCCAGCACGTCCCGGAGGCCCCGGACCGGGCTGATGATGGCGGACTGGATCCCTGTAACCGCAAAGAGCCGACGCTGTTCAACCGCGATTTCCGAGTCCTGCTCTCCCAGATAGGTCCCGGGGTCTGCCAGGGCTGACGCGGCGCCCCTCAGCGCACGGGACAGTGGGAGCTGGGACTCTTGAGGAACTGCAGGCATGGGCCCGATGAGGTCTTCCCGGTTCTTCAGATCACTGCCGTCGACATGGACAACGGCACGCCGCCGGAGTTCACCCGTCTCGGCGAACAGGTCGACGACCACCCAGTCCGCCAGCCGCGGCACCAGCAGACGCACCAGCCGGTTCAGGACCTCTTCAACGTCCATCGTCGAGGTCAGCTGGGTAGTAAGCTCGGCCAGCAGCGCCAGGCGCTCCAGCTCGGACAGAGGTTCTTGGACCGAACCGGGCTCCGTGTCCTCCAATGGGTGAAAGAGCGCCAGCATGCCCCGTCGGCTGCCGTCGTCGCATCCGGTCACCAGCCACGCCACAGGCGTTACTGAGCCGTCGCCCCGCTCGAACCAGAGCTCTCCACCTTGCGCCGTACGGCTTGCCAGGGTGGCCTGCCGAATCGGGCACTCGCTTCTCGGCTCGGGCTGGCCGAGGGCATTTCGGTGCAGTATTACATGCGCGTCGCGTCCGAGAAGCTCGGCGCCGGATCGGTCGAGAAGCTGTTCCGCCTTTGCGTTGACGGCGGTGATGACGCCGTGTTCGTCCGCCAGGTACGCGGCGGCGGCCAGTGAATCCAGCCAGGCGGACTGAAGTCCCGACCCGTCCGCAGGAGCGTGTCCAGCAGGTTCCGAAGGGTCCTTTCCCTGCATGTCTCTGCCCTCCTCACGGTCAGCATGGAAAAGTGACTCTTTCATGCGCTTTCAACTCGCCAGCGCAGACACACGACATGATCCGCTGGCGGTAGCCCCGACGGCTTGGCAGTGTGCGGCGCGGGAAAGCATGTCCCTCGGTCGAGGCACGACCTCCGGAGAGCGGACCAGGGCGGAGTTCGGCGAGGCCCCCCGGTGACGAGGGCGACTGCCGCACAGTGCCGGCGCCGATCCCGGCGAAGCGCGACTCGTGGGCCTTCCGTTGGGCGGGGCATCCACCGCCTCCGCAGGTCAGCGATCCGCAGCGCTGCCCCGGACGACGCAGGACCGGCTGTTCTCCCAGCCCCACCCGTCGCCGTCGGGGTCGGATGCGCTTCCGTTCACGCAGTACGGGTAGCCGTTGGGCGCGATGTCGCCGGTGCTGCCATCGTCACCGTTGCCCCCGCCTCCGTACACGGTGGCCGTCTTGGACGTGGCGGCGATTCCGTTGCGTCCGTTGAAGACCCGATTGCCCCAAGCGGTCAGCGAATTCGGGTCGAAGGCGTTGAGGTAGTCCCCTGGCTCGGCTCCGAGCCGACAGAAGCCCGGCAAGGGAAGCACTGGCCCAGCAAGGCACCAATGGGGTTGAATGATCTTGCTGAAAATTTCAACGCATCGGGTGTGCTGGGTCTCGCCCGGGGCCGAATGAAACGGGGCAGGCGGCCAATGGACGGACAGCGCGTGATCGACTGGGCAGACGCCGAGTGGCTGAACCCGCCGCTGCGGACCGAGCGGGACGGCCGCGAGCTTGTTGTGACCACCAAGGATCACAGCGACTTCTGGCGTACCACCAGCTACGGTTTCGTGAAGGACGATGGTCACGCACTGCTGGCAGAGTTTCCCCCTGCATCAGCCACGGAAGTGACCTTCGTCGTCGCCCAGTTCGAAACGCTCTACGACCAAGCAGGACTCATGGTACGGGTGGACGAGGGGACGTGGATCAAAGCGGGCGTCGAATTGACCGACGGCGTTCCGCACTTGGGTGCGGTGGTCACTTCCGGGAAGTCGGACTGGTCCTTGTCTCCCGTCCCCGACTGGCTCGGGTGTCGCGTCACCCTTCGAGCAAGCCGCACCGGCAACGCGGTGACCATAAGGGCACGCTGCGAGGAAGGCGCCTGGCAAATGGTCAGACTGGCCCCCCTCGCGCCGGACGCGGACGCCCTGGCGGGGCCCTTCTGCTGTTCTCCCCAGAGGGAGGGCCTTCAGGTGCGTTTCACTCGCTTCGTCCAAGGGCCGGCGGACGCATCACTGCATGTCTGAGGAGACGTACCGGACAGTCCTGAGCACGAGGTCGAACGGGGGCGTAGCCCGGGTGCGGACAGGCACTGGCGGAGGGCATGCCGGGATGCCCGGGCAAGTGGCCAGCCACGCCACCCGTTCGCTGCAGCCCGCGGCCCTCGTTCGTGACGAAGCAGCGGCCTCGCCTCGTTCCCACTCTTGGCAAGGTCCTTTGAGCGGCACAGTCCAGCCGCGGTCACCACACTCCCGACGGACGGACCTGTCGAGTCGGCCACCTCTTCCTGGAGGACGGCATCCGAGCCGTGCGGGAACTGGCCGATCACCTCGTCGCCAGCAGGCACCAGAGACACGACGACATGGCCGTGCTGATTCTCCGTTACGACGGAATGCGGGTCCGACCGATCCGGGCCGGGTGGGCGGTATGGCGTCTCGACATCGTGCTCGCACCGCGGGAGGAGGGCGGTGTCCCTCCTGATTCGCGGCGCGATGCAGGTGCCGACGGTCGTCAGGTCTGACCCAAGTGAGGACATCTGCCGCCGCTACCGAGGCATCAAAGTCGTGGGCCGGACGGGCTTCCAGGGCACACGGAACAATGCCCTGTTTGTTGCCGGGATCAGGCAACAAACAGGGCAGAGTCCTGTGTCACGTGTCGCCCTCTGTCTCCGGCGACGCCTCTGTCATCACTTGTCGGTGAAGACCGCGACGGTGCGGGCCGGCACGGTGAAGGTGCCGGTCTTCGCCGCGTACGCCGACTCCTTCACCACCGGGTCCGCGCCCGCCGCCTGCACCGGGTGCAGCCGGTAGCCGGTCCCGGCCGCCGCGCCGACGCGCTGTTCCTGCTTCTCGGGCGTGGCGTTGAAGACGACGACGAGGTCGCCGAGGCTCATGGTGATCACCCCGGGTGTCTCGTCCTCGCCGGAGAGCGGGAAGGAGAGCCGGGACCGCACCTGCGCGGTCGTGGCGAGGGAGAAGTCCTTCTCGCCGCTGCGGATCCTCAGCAGGTCCCGGTACGCCGCCGAGGCGCCGTTGATCTGCGGGCAGCCGACCCGCACGGTGTCCAGCAGGGGCTTGGCGTAGGGCCACTTGTCCTGGTTGTCGGCGGCCGGTGGCAGGCCCCGGCCGAAGCCGTTGCCGTCGGCGCAGTTCCAGTGCAGGGCGTTGAACCAGTCGCCGCTGTCGTAGGAGTTGCGGTCCAGCGACTTGGAGCGCAGCAGGTCGGTGCCCGCCTGGGAGAGCGCCGGGCCCTGCGAGAGGGTGGCGGTCGCCATGGCGAGGACCTGCATGCGGGCCCGGTCGTCGGCGGAGGTGTCCTTGGGCAGCTTGAAGGCGAGCGCGTCGAACAGGGACTCGTTGTCGTGCGCGTCGGCGTAGGCGAGGGCGTCGCCGGGTGCCGCCGCGTATCCGGCGGGGGCGCCGTTGTAGTCGACCTCGGAGCCCTTGACCTCCTTGCCGTCGGTGTCGGTGAAGGCGTAGTCGGCGAGGTTGCCGGTCAGGCCGACCTTGATCAGGTCCTGGTAGTGCAGGAGGCGGGCCTTCTGCTCGGCCTCGGTGCCGTTGGCCTTCGAGGAGTTGGGGTCGGTGTAGAGGCCGGAGGCGAAGCCCTGCACGCCGGGGTCCTCGTCGAAGGGGCCGCCGCCGCGCACGGCGTCGCGGGCCCGGTCGGAGAAGGTGGCGATGCCGGTGCCGGCCATGTTCTTCTGGGTGGCCTGGACGAAGCGGGCGTCGTCGGCGACCTCGCCGAAGTTCCAGCCCTCGCCGTACAGGATGATCTTCTTGCCGTCGACGCCGTCCTTCTTGAGCGTCAGCTCGTCCAGCGCCTTGCGGACCGCGAGGATGTTGGCCTTGGGATGGTGGCCCATGAGGTCGAAGCGGAAGCCGTCGACCTTGTACTCCTTGGCCCAGGTGACGACCGAGTCGACGACGAGCTTGCCCATCATGGCGTTCTCGGTGGCGGTGTTGGAGCAGCAGGTGCTGTTGGCGACCGAGCCGTCGGCGAGCAGCCGCTGGTAGTAGCCGGGCACGATCCGGTCGAGGACGCTGGTCTTGGCCTGGCCGCTCGCGGCCGTGTGGTTGTAGACGACGTCCATGACGACGCGCAGGCCGTCGTCGTTGAGGGCCTTGACCATCTTGCGGAACTCGACGGTGCGCTCGGTGCCGTCCGGGTCGGTGGCGTAGGAGCCCTCGGGGACCGTGTAGTGGTACGGGTCGTAGCCCCAGTTGAAGGCGTCCTTGGCGGCGGCCTTCGTCACGCACTCCTGCTGCTTGTCGGAGTCGGCAGGGTAGGAGGCGAGGTCGCAGTCGGGCGTCGTCCGCTCGGACTTCTTCTCGGGGATGGTGGCGATGTCGAAGGCGGGCAGCAGGTGCACGTAGGACGTGCCGGCCCCGGCCAGCTCGCGCAGGTGCTTGGAGCCGTCGCTCTTCTCGTCGGTGAAGGCGAGGTAGGTGCCCCGGTGGTTCGCGTCCGCCGTCGGGTCGGCGACGGAGAAGTCGCGGATGTGCAGCTCCTGGATCTGGGCGTCCCTGAGCGGCACCGCCTCGGGCTTGCGGTAGTGCTCCCAGCCGCGCGGGGCGAGGGAGCGGTCGTCCAGGTCGACGACGAGGCTGCGCTCGGAGTCGGTGGTCAGGGCGAGGGAGTACGGGTCGGTGACCTTGTTGGTGACGACCTTCTGGACACTGGGTGCCCACACAGTCACCGCGTACCGGTACTCCTTGCCTCGCCAGGCGGCTGCGGGGCCGGTCACCGACCAAGCACCGCTCGCGTCGTCACGGCGCATGGGGATGGTTCTGCCGTCGAGTTCGAGGGACACCTTGTGAGCCGTCGGTGCCCAGACCGTCAAGGACGCGGTGCGGCCCTTGAACACCGGCCCGAACACCGTCCGTTTCGCCTTCCCCGCGTACACGTCGTCGAGGACACCCTGGATCTGGACGCCGGTCGCGGTGGCCAGAGCACCGTTCGCGAGGCGTTGGGTCAGGATGAGCTGCCCGAAGAGCGCGTCACGCACTCGGTCCCGGTCACGTGGGTCGACCGTGAACGCCGTGTACGCCCTCAGGTGGGGATACGCGGCTTTCTGGGACTCGGTGAGCTGCGCGGGCAGCAGCCGCAGCCAGCGCCCCTCGCTGCTGAGCGCACCGTCGTCGACGGTGATGCCGCCGTCGCGGGAGTACACCAACTGGGTCGACGCGGCAGCCTTGACGTTCAGGGACGGGGGCAGGGCAACGGTGTCGGTGTCGATCCACTGTGCCTGGGCCTTGGTGATGTCGAGGTCCGGGGCCGAACCGACCGAGGGCAGCAAGTAGCCGCTCTCCCCCGCGTTCAGCCAGACTTCGTTGCCGTACACGGCCAGATCCAGGGACCGGTCGCTGGGGATGTCCTTCTCGTCGCCCTTGTGCAGGATGTAGCTCAGTGAGGTCGCGCCTTCGGACAGCGGCACCTCGAAGGTGACCCCGTATGCATCCTTGCCGACGGGCTGCAGTGGCTTCGTCCAGTCCGTCTCCTTGGCGGAGCCGGTCCAGGTGTGCAGGCCCCATCCGTCGTAGTCACCGTCGGAGCGGTGGACGTGGATGACCGCCTTCGTCTTGTCCGGGGACGGGTACACCCCGTCCGGCTTGGTGGTCGCCTGGCCCTCCTTGCCCTGCTCGACCCAGACCTCACCGGTCTGCGCCAGGTCGATGGTGCGCTCGCCGCCCTCCGCCGTGCCGGAGTCCTCGATCGTGTACGTCACCGAGTCCGATCCCTCCGGAACCCTCACCCAGGCGAAGGCACCGTAGGCGTCCCGGCCGACGAAGCGTGCTTCCGTGTCCCCGGACTTGAGCAGGACGTTGTCGTAGTCGCCGTTCGCCCGCTTGTAGTGCACGACTGCGTGTGCGCGGTCCACGGCGCTCGGCTTCTTCGGCGTCGGTGCCTGCCCCGTCACGGTGTCTGCGAGTGTGCTCGCGGTGCGGCCGGCACGGTCGACCACCACGGCCTTGTAGCGCAGAGGCGTCCCGGCTGCCACCGAGTCGGGGATCTTCTGCGTGAACTTGTACGGAGCGTGGTCGGCGGAACCGAGAGTCTGCCATCTGCCGTTGCCCACCTGGGCGGCCAGGACGACCCGCGCACCCGCCGTCCGCCCCGGATCCGCCGAGATCGTCACCGTGCCCGTGGCACCCGCCTCCGGCGCCTGCAGCGACACCGACGGCCGCACCGACGGCCGCTTCAGCTTGTTCTGCGCACGCAGCACCACCGACGACAAAGCCGGCACCGTCACCTCGATGCGCCCGTCCTTCGCCCGCACCTTGCCCGAACCGCCGTACAGGAACCGGAACTTGCCCGACCCACGACTCTCCACCGGCAGCTCGACCGTCTTCGCCGCACTCGCGTTGTTGACCGCGACGACATACTCCCGGCCACCCCCCGTACGCGAGAACGCGTACACGGAATCCTTCGCGTACAGCTCCTTCTGCACCCCGTCCGCCAACGCCGGATTCGCCTTGCGCAGCTTCGACAACGCCGCGATCGACCGGTACAGCGGATGCCGCACGTCATACGCGTCACTCGCATGCGTACGCTCCGTACCGATCTCGTCGTCGTCCAGGTAGTCCGCCACCTTCGACGCGAACATCGTCTGGCGGGCGTCCTTGTCCCCGCCGGCGCCGGTGAAGCCCTGCTCGTCGCCGGAGTAGATCACCGGGTTGCCCCGCGACAGGAACATCAACTCGTGCGCCAGCCGGTCCCGCCGCAACAGTTCCGCGTCCCCGGCCCCTGGGTGATCGGACTTCAGGAAGGAGCCGATGCGGCCCATGTCGTGATTGCCGAGAAACGTGACCTCGTTGTATGCGTTGGCCTTGTCCGTGGTGTACCGGTAGTCCTGTGCGAAGACGTCCGACAGGCCGGAGGCCGGCTTGCCCTGCGAGGCGTAGCCGCGGATGGCGTTCTGGAGCGGGAAGTCGAGCGTCGCGTCGAGGCGGCCCTCGGTCACGTACGGGGCGATGACGGACGGGTCGGCGGAGAGCGTCTCACCGAAGATGAAGAAGTCGTCCCGGCCCCGCTTGGCGGCGTAGGCGTCGAGGGCCGTGGCCCACTGCGTCCAGAACTTCATGTCGACGTTGCGGACGGTGTCCACGCGGAAGCCGTCGATGTCGAAGTCCTTGACCCACCTCTCGTAGATCTTCTCCATGCCCTCGACGACCTCGGGCCGCTCGGTCCACAGATCGTCCAGGCCGGTGTGGTCGCCGTAGAGGCCGCTCTCGCCGACGAAGGTCGAGTCGCCGCGGTTGTGGTACATCGTCGGGTCGTTCAGCCACGCCGGGACTTTGGCCGTCTTCTCCGCAGCCGGGATCTGGGGCGTGTAGGGGAACGAGTCCTCGTCGACCTTGCGGTCGGTCTCCTCGGTGTCGTCGAACGGACGGCCCTCGGTGTCGAGGTAGGGGTAGGCGCCCTTGCTCCGGTAGCCGTACTTCTTCTCGGTGTTGGTGAGGACGTCGGCGGTGTGGTTGGTGATGACGTCGAAGTAGACCTTCATACCCTTGGCATGGGCCTTGGAGACGAGGTTCTTCAGGTCCTGGTTGGTGCCGAAGTGCGGGTCGACCCGGGTGAAGTCGGTGATCCAGTAGCCGTGATATCCGGCGCTCTCGCCGTTGCCCTGGACCGGTTTGTTCTTGAAGATCGGCGCCATCCATATCGCGGTGGTGCCTAGGCCCTTGATGTAGTCGAGCTTCCGGGTCAGACCCTTGAGGTCGCCGCCCTGGTAGAAGCCCTTGTCCGTGGGGTCGAATCCGGTCACCGAGCGGCTGCCGGTGAGACCTCCCCTGTCGTTGGACCGGTCCCCGTTCGCGAACCGGTCGGGCAGGACGAAGTAGAACTGTTCGCGGGTCACATCATGGCGTGCGGGCTCCGCGGCCAGTTTCGCGTCGGAGGGCGGCTTGGGCGGTGTCGGGGCCGCCGAAGCCGGCGTGGCAGTGTGCAGCGCTGCGCCGAGCAGCGCCGCCGCGACCGCTGCGGCGGCCGCCTTCCGTGAGGCGCCGTGCGCGCCATGTCTGCGGTTCACCTGGTCGAACCCTTCTGGACCTGCTGGGGCGTGGAGAACAGTGCTGTCACGCTCGTTGCACCCAACAGAGCTCCGTTGTCGGAACGTTGGGTGGCGATGAGCTGCTTGGCCCGGCGTGCTTCGGGGATGCGGTCGCGGTCGCGCGGGTCGATGGAGAACGCCGTGGTGTCGGCGAGTTCGGGGTGCGCCGCCTGCTGAGCCGCGCTCAGCTCGGTGGGGACGAGACGTAGCCACTGCCCTTCGTCGGACAGGACGCCGTCCCGCAGAGTCAGACCCCCGTCCGCGGCGTAGACGAGTTGCTGGGCGGCGACGCCCGTGCCGGTGCCGTGCCACACGACGGTGTTCTCGTCGATCCAAGTGGCCGCGGAGGCCGCGGGATCGAGATCCATCGGGAAGGCACCGCCGAGGGACGGCGTCAGATAGGGCGCCTCGCCCGCGACGCGCCACACCTCGTGGCCGTACAAGGAGAAGACAAGTGCCTCGTCGGCCGGGACGTCCTTTTCTTCCTTCTTGTGGAAGACGTAGCTCAGGGAAGGCGCACCCGCTTTGAGAGGCACTTCGAATACGAGACCGTAGGCGTCGCGGCGTACCGGCTGGATCGGTTCGTTCCACTCGGACGGGTTCGCGGCTCCGGTCCAGGTGTGCAAGCCCCAGCCGGCGTAGTCGCCGTCCGGACGGTGGTAGTGGAGGACGGCCTTCGTCGTGTCCTGAGGTGGATAGGCGTCCGCGGGACGGACGGCGTCCACGAGGTCCGAGTTCTCCTTCGTCCATACCTCACCGGCCGCGGCGACGTCCACGACACGCTCGGCGCCTTCGGGTTTACCGTCACGCTCGACCGTGAATCGGATCTTCCCGGTCCCCTCCGCGGGGCTGAGCCATGCGAACGCTCCGTAGGCGTCCCGTCCCGAGAAGTCGGCGGTGGTCCCGTTCGCGGTGTGCAGCGTCAGGCCGGTGTAGTCGCCGTCGGCGCGGTGGTAGTGCACGACGACGTGGCGGCGTTCGGCCGTCGGCTTCTTCGGCGTCGGTGCCTGCCCCGTCACGGTGTCGGCGAGTGTGCTCGCGGTGCGGCCGGCACGGTCGACCACCACGGCCTTGTAGCGCAGAGGCGTCCCGGCTGCCACCGAGTCGGGGATCTTCTGCGTGAACTTGTACGGAGCGTGGTCGGCGGAACCGAGAGTCTGCCATCTGCCGTTGCCCACCTGGGCGGCCAGGACGACCCGCGCACCCGCCGTCCGCCCCGGATCCGCCGAGATCGTCACCGTGCCCGTGGCACCCGCCTCCGGCGCCTGCAGCGACACCGACGGCCGCACCGACGGCCGCTTCAGCTTGTTCTGCGCACGCAGCACCACCGACGACAAAGCCGGCACCGTCACCTCGATGCGCCCGTCCTTCGCCCGCACCTTGCCCGAACCGCCGTACAGGAACCGGAACTTGCCCGACCCACGACTCTCCACCGGCAGCTCGACCGTCTTCGCCGCACTCGCGTTGTTGACCGCGACGACATACTCCCGGCCACCCCCCGTACGCGAGAACGCGTACACGGAATCCTTCGCGTACAGCTCCTTCTGCACCCCGTCCGCCAACGCCGGATTCGCCTTGCGCAGCTTCGACAACGCCGCGATCGACCGGTACAGCGGATGCCGCACGTCATACGCGTCACTCGCATGCGTACGCTCCGTACCGATCTCGTCGTCGTCCAGGTAGTCCGCCACCTTCGACGCGAACATCGACTGACGACCGTAGACGTCGTCCCCGGCGCCGGTGAAGCCCTGCTCGTCACCGGAGTAGATCACCGGGTTGCCCCGCGACAGGAACATCAACTCGTGCGCCAGCCGGTCCCGCCGCAACAGTTCCGCGTCCCCGGCCCCCGGATGATCGGACTTCAGGAAGAAGCCGATGCGGCCCATGTCATGGCTGCCGAGAAACGTGACCTGGCTGTACGCGTTCGTCTTGTCCGTGGTGTACCGGTAGTCCTGCGCGAAGACGGTGGCCAGGTCACCGGCGGGGCCGCCTCGTGAGGCATAGTTGCGGATGGCGGACTGGAGCGGGAAGTCGAGAGTTCCGTCGAGGCGGCCCTCGGTGAGGTAGGGAGCGGTGATGGCCGGGTCGGCGGAGAACGCCTCGGCGAACAAGAAGAAGTCCTCACGGCCCTTCTTCGCGGCGTAGGCGTCGAGTGCCGTGGCCCACTGCGTCCAGAATTCCATGTTGACGTTCTTGGCGGTGTCCACGCGGAAACCGTCGACGTCGAAGTCGTCGACCCACTTCTCGTAGATCTTCTCCATGCCCTGGACGACCTCGGGCCGCTCGGTCCACAGATCGTCCAGGCCGTAGAAGTCGCCGTACAGCGCGCTCTCGCCGGCGAAGGTCGAGTCGCCGCGGTTGTGGTACATCGTCGGGTCGTTCAGCCACTCGGGAACCATCTCGCCGGTGTTCTCCGGCGTGTACGGGAAGGAGTCCCGGTCGACCTTCGACATGGCCTCGGCGTCGTCGAAGGGCCGGCCCGACGCGTCCAGGTACGGGTAGGCGCCCTTGCTCCGGTAGCCGTACTTCTTCTCCGCGTAGTCGACGGTGTCGGCGGTGTGATTGGTGATGACGTCGAAGTAGACCTTCATACCCTTGGCATGGGCCTTGGAGATGAGGTCGGTGAGATCGCGTTCCGAACCGAAGTGCGGGTCGACGCTGGTGAAGTCGGTGACGGCGTAGCCATGATAGGAGGCGGTCTTCTTGCCGCCCCGTTCCAGCACCGTCTTGTTGCGGAACACCGGCGTGAGCCAGATCGCGGTGGTGCCCAGTCCCTTGATGTAGTCGAGCCTGCGCGTGATGCCCTTGAGGTCGCCGCCCTGGTAGAAATTCTTGTCCGTCGGGTCGTAGCCCGTGCTGTAGCGGTCGCCGCTGAGGCCTCCCCGGTCGTTGGACGGGTCTGCGTTCGCGAAGCGGTCCGGCATGAGGAGGTAGAACTGTTCCCTGCTCACTGAAGGGCGTGCGGGCTGCGCTGCCAGCCATGCGTCGGGAGGGGGCGCGGGTGCCGTGGGTGCGGACGCCGCGTGCGCGGGTGCGGGCAGGGCCGTGGCCAGAACGGTCGCCAGCGCCGTGGTGAGAACGGATCTTCGCAGAGAGCCGGTCACGCGTGTGTGCTCCTCGTCTGTGCGGTCGGTTGGGATCCGGGGCACGTCCGGCCGCCCGGCGCCTGCGGCGAGGCGCGGCACCGGGCGGCCGTGGGTCGTGGAGGTGCGGGTGTTCAGTCGCGCCAGGTGTCGCCGAGCACGACGGTGCCTGACGACGAGACGGTCGCGGTGCGGTTCGCGCCGCTCTCCCAGGTGACCTTGCCGTTCGCGTCCTTGCGCAGGTACTTGTACTCGAAGGAGGTCCCGGCCGGGAGGCTGACGTCGAGCTTCCAGACCGGGTAGGCGGCCGGGTCGAGCTTGAGTGCGTTGTCGGGGTTCCAGTCGCCGAGCCGGGTGTTGTCGCCGGTGACGTAGATGTTCTCGCCCCAGCTGGTCGTGGCGTTCAAGCGGAACGAGGCGCCGGCGGCCGGCTCGGGGTCGGTGCTGCCGCCACCACAGGTCTTGGCACCGACGTGCAGGGCCAGCGCGGTGTTCGCCCCGAGCGTGGCCGTGAACTGGCCGGCGGAGTTCACCGTGACGCCCTTGCCGCTCTGCACGTCGCAGTAGTCACCGGCGGGCAGGGAGGTCTGGAACGTGCGGGTCAGCGATCCGCCCTCGTGGTTGATGGCGACGTACGCCTTGGATCCGCGGCCGAAGGCGATCTGGTTGTTCCCGTTGTCCCACCAGTCCGTCACGGCCTCGCCGTGGGCGGTGTTGCGCCAGGCGACCATGCTCGCGACCTCGCGCCAGGCGTGCTGGCACTTCCAGCCGTCGGTGTAGCAGGCGTTCACCTGGCCGCCGTTGGGGCCGCCCGCCGCCGTGTCGGTGAAGGAGTAGCCGGAGTGCACGTCCGGAGCACCGTACGGCCAGGCCAGCGAGAAGACCTGGGCGAGCGTGTACGTGGCGCCGTCCTTGTAGGTGAGCGTCCGGCCGTTGCGTTCGGTGTCGTGGTTGGTCACGAACACGGACGCCTTGTCGCTCGGCAGGTACCCCCAGTCCTCCCCGAAGTTCTTCAGGTACGCGAGCTTCTCGCCGCTGAAGACCCGCTTGAGATCATAGGCGTACGTGAACTCCTGCGGGTCGCCGACGCCCAGGTACTCACTGGGCTGCACGGCCTCCCCCGGGGCTCCGATCGTTTCCAGCTTCATGTACGCGTTCGGGTCGGTGAGCCGCGACTTGATGTCCTTGAGATCGTCGACGGCGATGTGCTTGGCGGCGTCGACGCGGAATCCGTCGACGCCCAGGGAGAGCAGGTCGTTCAGGTACCCTGCGATGGTCTTCCGGACGTACTCCTCGCCGGTGTCGAGGTCGGGCAGACTGCCCATCTCGCAGTGCTGGACGTTCCAGCGGTCCCGGTAATCGGTGATGTCGGTGCGGCAGTCGTCCATGTCCGCGCCGGAGTAGGTGCCCGGGTAGTCGTACTTGCTGTACGTGGAGCCGCCGGTACCCGTGCCGGAGGAGTTGGCCATGTGGTTGATGACGGTGTCGGCCACGACCTTCACTCCGGCCGCGTGACAGGTCTCGACCATGCTCTTGAACGCGGCGCGGTCACCGAGCCGGGTGGCGATCTTGTAGCTGACGGGCTGGTAGGCGGTCCACCACTGGCTGCCCTGCACCCGCTCGTTGGGCGGTGAGACCTGGACGTAGCCGTAGCCGGCGGGGCCGAGCGTGTCGGTGCACTCCTTGGCAACCGATGCGAAGTTCCACTCGAACATCACCGCGGTGACGTCCTTGTCTCCGACCGGCGCGGCCTGCGCCGGGGCCGGGACCGTGACGGCGGCAGCGGCTCCCGCCACGACGGCGAGTGCGGCAGCCACGGACTTTCTGGCCATGGTTCCTCCTGAGTCGAAGGGCAACGCGCCATGCCCGTGGGGTTGGTGGGGGGATGGAGTCAACCATCGCATCGATGAATCTTGCTGCAAATGGTTGCGGGCCGACCGTATGGGGAGGCGCCTTCATGGTCAACCCCTTCGACCCCACTCTCGCCAAACCGCCGCATTCAATGGGGAATTCTTCTTGCAAGGACTTACGCAAGAGTTCCGACGGTGTTACCTTCAACCACGCTTCCGGTCCGGTGCCGGTGGCCCGGTCCGCACCGGGCCACACGCGCCCGGCCCGGACCGGAGCGGTACACACCGGCCCCGTTCACGGATCTAGGCGTGCGCCTGGCTCCGCGCCACCTGCGCCGTAGAGCCCCGCACCACCAGCTCGGGCTGGAACACGTACTCCGTCCGCTGGACCGGCGTACCACCGATCTCTTCCAGGAGCGCTCCCACCGCCGCGGTCGCCATGGCCTGTACGGGCTGGCGCACCGTGGTCAGCGGTGGATCGGTGAACGGGATCAGCGGTGAGTCGTCGAACCCGATCACCGACACGTCCCGCGGCACGTCGAGGCCTCGCTCGCGCACCGCCCGGATGACGCCGAGCGCCATCGGATCGCTGCCGCAGACGATGCCGGTGCAGCCCTGGTCGAGCAGCGCGCCGGCGGCCGCATGGCCGCCCTCGACACTGAACAGCGTGCGCTGGATCAGTCTTCCGGCCTCGTCACCGGGAGTACCGAGGAAGGAGTGCAGCGCGGCCACGAAGCCCTCCGCCTTGCGCCGGGACGGTACGAAACGGGTCGGCCCGACGGCCAGGCCGATGCGCTCGTGTCCGAGATCCACGAGGTGACGCACGGCCATTCTCGCCGCCGAGCGGTCGTCCGGGGACACGAACGGCGCGTTGACGTGTTCGTTGAACCCGTTGATGAGGACGAACGGCACCTTCCGCTCGGCGAGCCGGGCATAGCGCAACGCGTCCGCCGTGGTGTCCGCGTGCAGCCCGGAAAGGAACACGATGCCGTTGACACCGCGCTCCTCCAGCTGTTCGACCAGTTCGTCCTCGGTCGCCCCACCCGGCATCTGGGTGCACAACACCGGGGTGTACCCGTATCCCGCGAGGACCTGCTCGATGACCTGGGCGAACGCGGGGAAGATCGGGTTGGTCAGCTCGGGGATGACCAACCCGATGAGTCCGGCGCTGCGCCGGCGCAGCCGTGTCGGCCGCTCGTAGCCGAGCACGTCGAGCGCGGCGAGGACCTTCTGCCGGGTACCGGAGGCGACGCCGGGCTTGCCGTTGAGCACCCGGCTGACGGTGGCCTCACTCACCGCCGCCTGGGCCGCGATGTCGTGGAGGCGCAGCGTGCCGGTCTCGGTTGCGCGAAGCGGCCGCAAGGCCGTCATACCTCCCACCAGACGGCCGTGTCGGCGGGCAGTTCGAACTCGTCGCCGCTTGCCCTGACCGGGCTCGATGCGAGCAGTACGCGGCCGGGTGCCGCGATGCGGACCGCGCTCCCCGTCGTATTGACGGTGCACGCGAAGCCGGGCCGGTCGAACCTCAGGGTTCCGGTCGGGGCGTCGTCGTGCCAGACCACGTCGGTGCCGGCGCCGAGGCCCGGCTGCTCGCGGCGCACGGCGAGGGCGGTGCGGTACAGCTCGAGAGTGGAGCCGGCGACGCCGGTCTGCGCCTCGACGCTCAGCTCGCCCCAGCCCGCCGGCTGCGGCAGCCAGCTGCCGCCGGCGCCGAAACCGTACGAGGAGCCCTCGCGGGTCCACGGGATCGGCACCCGGCAGCCGTCGCGGAAGCCGTCCTGGCCCTGGGCCCGGAAGAAGGACGGGTCCTGGCGCAGTTCGTCGGGCAGGTCGGTGACGTCGGGCAGGCCGAGTTCCTCGCCCTGGTAGATGTAGGCGGAGCCGGGCAGCGCGAGCATCAGCAGCGTCGCGGCGCGGGCACGACGCAGGCCCAGCGCGCGGTCACCGGGAGTGCGGATCTGCGTGCCGAGGCCGGGCGGGTTGGCGTACCGGGTGGCGTGCCGGGTGACGTCGTGGTTGGACAGCACCCAGGTCGCCGGGGCGCCGACCGGGCGCATGGCGTCGAGGGAGCTGTCGATGATCGCGCGGAGTTCGGCGGCGTCCCAGGGTGCGCCCAGGTACTGGAAGTTGAAGGCCTGGTGCAGTTCGTCGGGACGGACGTAGTTGGCGGTGCGCTCGACGGTCGGGGTCCATGCCTCGGCGACGAAGATCCTGTCCCGGTCGTACTCGTTGAGGATGAGGCGCCAGGCGCGGTAGATGTCGTGGACACCGTCCTGGTCGAAGAACGGCATGACGTCGGTGCCGAGCAGCTTGAGCTGGTCGCTTCCGCCGAGGTCGGGCAGGCCCTCGGCCTTGACCATGCCGTGGGCGACATCGATGCGGAAGCCGTCGACGCCCATGTCCAGCCAGAACCGCAGGATGGAGCGGAACTCGTCGGCGACGGCGGGGTGTTCCCAGTTGAGGTCGGGCTGCTCGGGCGCGAAGAGGTGCAGGTACCACTCGCCGTCCGGCAGCCGGGTCCAGGCGGGGCCACCGAAGATGGACTCCCAGTCGTTGGGGGGCAGTTCCCCGTTCTCTCCCTTGCCGGGGCGGAAGTGGTAGCGCTCCCGCAGCGGCGACCCGGGCCCCTCGGCGACCGCGCGCCTGAACCACTCGTGCTGGTCCGAGGAGTGGTTCGGCACCAGGTCGACGATGATGCGCAGGTCCAGGGCGTGGGCGTCGCGGATCAGCGCGTCGGCGTCCAGCAGAGTGCCGAACATGGGGTCGACGGCACGGTAGTCGGCGACGTCGTAGCCGCCGTCCGCCTGCGGGGAGGCGTAGAACGGGCTCAGCCAGACCGCGTCCACGCCAAGATCGCGCAGATACGGGAGGCGCTGCCTGATGCCTTCGAGATCACCGGTGCCGTCGCCGTTGCTGTCGGCGAAGCTGCGCGGGTAGACCTGGTAGATGACGGCGTCTCGCCACCAGTCCGCGGCTTCGCGGGTGGAGGTGACGCGGGCAGGTGCCATGTCGGTCGGGTACTGGCTCATGATGTCCCTTGAGACGTGAGGGGCCGGACAACGGGTCAGTGGTGCGGGCGGGTTCTCAGCCCTTGGTGCCACCGGCTGTCAGACCGGTCACCAGGTTCTTCTGAACGAGGTAGAAGACTGCGGAGATCGGGATGGCGATCAGTACGGCCGTCGCGGCCATGTACTGACGCTGCGCGTCGTGCTCGCTGACGAAGCTCTGCAGGCCGACGGCGAGGGTGTACTTCTGGTCGTCGAGCATGAACGTGGTGGCGAACGCGACCTCGCTCCAGGCCGTGATCATGGTGTAGAACCCAGCGACGGCCAGGCCCGGGCGGGCCAGTGGCAGGATCAGACGGAAGAACGTGCCGAACGGCGAGAGTCCGTCGACCCGGCCGGCCTCGTCGATCTCGACGGGGATCGTGTCGAAGTAGCCCTTCATCAGCCAGGCGCAGTACGGCACCGCGGTCGTGAGATAGACCAGGATGAGCGCCGCGTAGGTGTCGATGAGGCGGAGGTCCGAGAGGATCACGTACATCGGGACCATCAGGACCGCGATGGGGAACATCTGCGTGATCAGCAGGACCCACATGAACTTCTTGTAGCCCGGGAAACGCATCCGTGAGACGGCGTACCCGCTGGTCGCCGCCACGAGTACCCCGATCACGGTGGTACCGAGGGACACGATGAGCGTATTGCCCAGCCACTTGAGGAAGTTGGTGTGCTCGAGCACGAACGAGTAGTTGCTCAGGGTCGCGGTGTCGAGGATGCGGGAGGGGTGGAGGTAGTCGTCCTTGCCCGGGCCGAGCGAGAGGAACACCAGCCAGCCGATCGGGAACAGCGCGACGAGGCTCGCGACGACCAGCACGGCGTGCGTGGCCACCGAAACCCCGCGGCTGCGCCGGCCACGGCGCGGAGCGTTGCGCGGCACGGACGTCTCGACCGGGTCCAGGGCCGGTGAGGTGGAAAGGGTCTGGGTGCTCATGATGGTGGCTGCTCCTGCGGCGTCAGATGGCGGCTTGCACGTCGTTGCGGTTCAGCCAGCGGCGGTAGACGGAGGTGAACACGATGAGGAGGGACAGCAGCAGGACGCCGTACGTCGCGGACTGGGCGTAGTCGCGCGGAGTCTGTCCGAAGCCGAGGTAGTAGGCCCAGGTGACCAGGATCTGCGCGTCCGGCGCGGTGTTGCCGAAGAGCAGGAAGATGATCGCGAACTGGTTGAACGTCCAGATCACGCCGAGCAGCACGACCGTGGAGCTGACCGACCTGAGCCCGGGCAGGGTCACGTTGCGGAACTGCTGCCAGGCGTTCGCGCCGTCCATCTCCGCTGCTTCGTACAGCGTCGAGTCGATCGACTGCAGGCCGCCGAGGAGCGAGACCATCATGAAGGGCACACCGCACCAGGTGTTGACCATGATGGCGGCGATCTGCTGGAAGAGCGGATCCTCCAGCCAGGCCGGCGAGGGCATCCCGAGCGCGTCGAGCGTCGTGTTGACGACGCCGGCATCGGCGAGCATGAAGCGCCAGGCGAAGACGGTGACGAACGTCGGCACGGCCCACGGCAGGATGAGCATCATCCGGTAGGCGGTGCGGCCGCGCAGCCCCTTCTGGTTGAGCAGCAGGGCCAGGCCGAGACCGAGACCGTAGTGCAGCGCGACGCAGGCGGCCGTCCAGACGATGGTCCAGATGAAGTGGGACCAGAAGCGGTCGTACGCCGTCGGTCCCCACAGGATGTCGGCGTAGTTGTCGAGGCCGATGAACTTGTAGGTGGCGTCGATGTGGTTGACGCCGATGGTGCGGGCGGAGTTGAGGCTCGTGGCGTCCGTCAGCGTCAGATAGAAGCCCCGGACCAGCGGATACAGCACGATGACGGCGAGCACGACAACGACCGGGGCGATCATCGCGTAGGCGTACCAGTGCTTCTGGTAGCCGCTCTTGAGACGGGTGATGAGGCCCGGACGCCGGCCGCGGTCGTCACCACTGGGTGCGGCCGGGCGCTCCACGGCGACAGTCATGAGGAAACACCTTCTGGTCTGGGGCGGGTGTAACGGGTGCCGCGGCCCGCCACGCGGGGCGGGCTGTTGGGGCGGGGCCGCGGCACCTGATCGGGGAGCGCTCGATCAGCGCGTCACTTGCTGAAGCCGTCGGGCAGGAGCTTGCCGTACTGGACCTCGACGGAGGACAGGACTGCGTCGAGGCTCTCCTTGCCACTGGCCGCCTTGGGCAGCTCCTGGTCGAGCGGCCCCCACAGCGAGCTGTACTCGGGCAGCTCGGGCCGCGGCTGGGCGGCGGAGAGCACCTTCTGGAATCCGGCGAGGCCGGGGTCGGCGGTCACCTTCTCGGTGTACGCGTCCGACCGCGTGGGCAGCGTCGAGTTCTTCAGGGCGATCTGCTCCTGCGTCTTCGCGGAGGTCATCCACTTGACGAACTGCAGGGCCGCGTCCTGGTGGGCCTTGTCGGATCCGGCGTAGACGGACAGGTTGTGGCCGCCCGTCGGAGCGGCCGCCTTGCCGGTGGAACCGGCCGGGACGGTGGCGACACCGAGGTTGTTCTTGTCCTTGAACGCGGTGCCCTTGTAGAAGTTCGTGATCTCCCAGGGACCCTCGATGGTCATGGCGACCTTGCCGTTGACGAACGCGTCCTGGCGGTGCGCGTACGAGTCGGCCGTGACGTCCGCCTTGTGCAGGCCCTTGCCGTTGAACAGGCTCAGCCAGGTCTCGGCCGCCTTCTGTCCCTTGGCGGAGTTCACCGTGATCTTCTTGGCCTCGGCGTCGACCGTGTCGGTGCCCTCGCCCAGGAGGAACGGCTCGAGGTAGTAGCCCTTCTCGGAACCGAAGAACCCGTCGACGCCGGTCTTGTCCTTGATGGTGGCGGCGGCCTTCTTCAGCTCGTCCCAGGTCTTGGGCGCCTCGCTGATGCCCGCCTTCTCGAAGAGCTCCTTGTTGTACACGAGCGCGAGCGTGTCGGTGAGCAGCGGAACACCGTACGTCTTGCCCTCGTACTGGGCCTGCTTCATCAGGTTCGGCTGGAACTTGTCCTGCTCGTCGAGCGCCACGGTGCCGTCGAGCGGCAGCAGGTAGCTCTTCTTCGCGAAGGCCGGGGTCCAGCCGACCTCGGCACGAATCACGTCGGGTGCGCCGCTGGCGCCGGCCGCCGTGTCGAACTTGTTCTGGGCCTGGTCGAAGGGGACGTTGACGTATTTGACCTTGACGTCCGGGTTGGCCTTCTCGAAGTCCTTGATCAGGGCCTTGTACGTGGGCGCCTCGTTGGTGGCGTTCGACGTGTCCCACCATGTGATGGTCACGGGGCCGGAGGCCTTGCCCCCGTCATCGCTTCCGCCGCAGGCCGTCGCCGCGAGTGCGAGGGACGCCACCACCGCGGTGGTCACTATGCCACGCCGCATGAGATCTCCTAGAGGGTGAAGGCCCGTGAGTGGGCGAGGAACGGTCCCGTCCGTACCTCTGGCCGACTTGCCGACTGAGCCGTCGCGGCCACCGGGCGACGTGAACGTAACAGTGGAGAAAGACTGGCGAAAGACGTTGCGCGAATTTTCTGCAAGAACTGCCCATCGTTACTTCTTCGTATCCCATCGGTTGCCGACGGAATACTTGACGTGGCGCGCATCCTTGAGACGCAGTGGCGCGAATTACCGCAAAACAGATGATGATGGGCCCGGTCCGCCCAACAGCTTCCCTCTTCGTGCCGCACGGGGCTGCAAGGTCTTCCGCAAGGACACCGGCTACACCATCACGGTGGCCGTCCGGTGCTGGTGGGCTTTCCCCCTGGTAACGGGTAGAGTCCCTGTCCATGACCGCGCGGCTCTCCGACATCGCAGCCCAGGCGGGAGTCAGTGAAGCCACCGTCAGCCGCGTGCTCAACGGCAAGCCAGGAGTGGCCACCGGCACCCGCGAGTCCGTCATGGCGGCACTCGACGTACTCGGGTACGAGCGACCGCCGCGGTTGCGCACCCGAAGCGCCGGCCTGGTGGGCCTGATCACCCCCGAGCTGGACAATCCCATTTTCCCCGCGCTCGCCCAGGTCATCGGCCAGGCGCTCACGCGCCAGGGATACACGCCGGTCCTCGCCACCCAGACTCCGGGCGGCTCGACCGAGGACGAACTCACCGAGATGCTGGTGGAACGCAGCGTTTCCGGCATCATCTATGTCTCAGGGCTGCACGCCGACACCACCGCCGACACCCAGAGGTACGACCAACTCCGCGGTCAGGGCATACCGTTCGTGCTCGTCAACGGGTTCTCGGCGCACATCGAGGCCCCTTTCGTATCCACCGACGACCATGCCGCGACGCGCCTGTCCGTGCAGCACCTCGCCTCGCTCGGCCACACGCGGATCGGCCTCGCCGTCGGCCCGCGCCGGTTCGTCCCGGTGCAACGCAAGATCGCGGGCTTCCTGGCCGGGATGTCCGGGTATCTGGGCCTGAGTGAGGAACAGGGCGAGGAGCTTGTGCAGCACTCCCTCTTCACCATGGAGGGCGGCCAGGCAGCGGGTACCGCGCTCCTTGCGCAAGGTTGCACCGCCATCGTCTGCGCCAGCGACATGATGGCGCTGGGCGCCATCCGAGCCGCCCGCCAAGCCGGCTGCCGGGTCCCCCAGGACGTCTCCGTGGTCGGCTTCGACGATTCTCCGCTGATCGCTTTCACCGACCCGCCCCTCACCACCATCCGTCAGCCGGTGCACGCCATGGGCCAGGCCGCCGTCCGCGCGGTTCTCGAGGAGATCGGCGGAACCCCCGCGCCCCACACCGAGTTCATGTTCATGCCCGAGCTCGTGGTACGCGGCTCGACCACCGCGGCGCCCATCACCCGCCCCCGCTGATCCTTCCCGGGGAACCGGTCAGGCTGCCTCGTACAGCGGTCGCCACCAGTGCGGGTGCTCGCGGTACCAGGCCACGGTCCGCGTGAGCGCCCGCTCGAAGTCGCCGGACGGTCGGTAGCCGAGTTCCTGGGTGATACGCGTGTGGTCCACCGCGTAGCGGCGGTCGTGCCCCTTGCGGTCCTCCACGTGCTCAATGCGGTCGGGGCCCGCACCGCACAGTTCGAGCAGCCGGTGAGTCAGGTCGAGGTTGGTCAGTGAGGTACCGCCACCGATGTTGTAGACGCGACCGGCGCGGCCCGCCGTGCGGACGAGTTCGATGCCCCGCACGTGGTCGTCGACCGACAGCCAGTCCCGCACCTGCAGCCCGTCCCCGTAGACCGGGACCTTACCGCCGCTGAACAGCGCCGCCACAAAGCGCGGGATCAGCTTCTCGGGATGCTGGTAGGCACCGAAGTTGTTCGAACAGCGTGTCACCCGGACGTCCAGGCCGTGCGTGCGGTGATGAGCCAGTGCCACGTGGTCGGCGGCGGCCTTGGACGCCGCGTAGGGCGAGTTGGGGCTCAGCGGGGAGTCCTCCGTGGCGGCGCCGGCCGGCAGGTCGCCGTACACCTCGTCGGTGGAGACCTGGACGAAGGTGCGGGTGCCCTGTCGGAGCACGGCGTCGAGGAGAGTCTGGGTGCCCATGACGTTGGTGCGGGTGAAGGCCGCGCCGGAGGCGATCGACCGGTCGACGTGGGACTCGGCCGCGAAGTGCACGATGTCCTCGTGTTGAGCGGCGAGCCGCTCCACCGAACGGGCATCCAGCACGTCGCCGTGTACGAAGGACAGCCGAGGGTCGCCGGTGACGGATTCCAGGCGGGTGAGGCTGCCGGCGTACGTGAGGGCGTCGAGCACGGTCACCTCGATGCCCGGTGGCCCGGCCGGCCCCAGCAGGGCACGAACGTATGCGGAGCCGATGAAGCCGGCTCCGCCGGTGACGAGGATGCGTCGGGTCATGAGGTCGTGTGCACCTTGTCCTTGGAGTGGTCGTCGACGGTGGCGGGGCGCATCGGTGCGTTCCGGCCGGCAGGCCGTCACGAAGTGAGGTGGACCCTGCTGTCGTCCCCGATGACGAGCCTGTGCGAGCGCGACAGCCGCGGGGACGCCACGACGACCGCGCCGCGGCCTATGAGGGAGTCCTCGATGCGTGGGGCGCCCGCGATCCGTGCCCCGGGCAGCAGCACCGAGTGGGCGATCGCGCTGTCCTCGATGCGGCAGTCCTCACCGACCGCGGTATAGGGCCCGATCATGGAGTCGGTGACCACTGTTCCGGCGCCGATGATCGCCGGACCTGTGATCCGTGAGCCCCGCACCACGGCTCCCTCGGCGACGAGGACCCGTCCGCGTACCGTGCTCTCGGCGTCGACCTTGCCCTCGATGCCTCCGGTCACGGTGTCCAGGACGTGCCGGTTGACCTCCAGCATGTCGTCGACGCTGCCGGTGTCCCGCCAGGGCGCCGCCGTGGTCTCCGCGCGCACCGGGAGCCCCTGGTCGATCATCCACTGGACGGCATGGGTGATCTCCAGTTCCCCGCGGGCGGAGGGGGAGATGGACCGGACCGCCTCGTGCACGGCGGCGGTGAAGGCGTAGACGCCCACGAGGGCCAGATCGCTGCGCGGGTGTTCGGGCTTCTCCTCCAGCCGCAGCACCCTGCCTTCGTCACCTCCCTCGACTTCGGCCACACCGAAGGCGGTCGGGTCGGCGACCCGCGTCAACAGCAGCCGGGCCGCCGCCCGTTCGGTCCGGGCTCGCCGCAGGAAACCGGTGATCCCTTCGGGCAGGTAGTTGTCGCCGAGGTAGAGGAGGAAGTCGTCGTCACCCAGGAAGTCGCGGGCGATCCGCACCGCATGGGCGAGGCCCAGGGGGCAGTGCTGGCGCAGGTAGGTGACCCGCAGGCCGAAGGCCGAGCCGTCTCCGACCACCCGGCGGATCTCCCTCTCGTGGGAGCCGACGACGATGCCCGTCTCGGCGATTCCGGCGGCCGCCAGCGCGTCGAGCGCGTAGGAGAGAACCGGCCGGTTGGCTATCGGCATCAGCTGCTTGGCACCGGTGTGGGTGAAGGGACGCAGTCTGCTACCCGTTCCGCCCGCCAGGAGCAGGGCCTTCACACGGACCTCCGGCGGGGCGGTTCTTGCGGTGAGTGCGGTCGCACTGACTCCTCCTCGGTCCAGCTCGGTGAGCGGGCGCGTTTCGACTCAAGCAGAGTTCGCAACACCGTGCAAGGCGCTTCTGAAATTTTCAGAAACTACTTGCTGAGATCGTCGCCACGGTGTTTCACTCGGAGTCCTCACCAACCAAAACCCTTGCTCCACAGCTCAGTTCACACCGTAGGGAGCCGCCGTGAGGCACCAGCACCACCAGCTCGACCAGTTGGAGCGGGAGGAGTTGCGCCTGGCACCCGGAGCCTCCGAGGAGGCGACCGCGGGACGGCGGGTCTTCGCCGAAGGACGCGGCCCCGTACTGACCGACCTGGACGGCAACCAGTACCTCGACTTCGCCGCCGGCACCCTCACTCAGTCCCTCGGGCACACCCATCCCGAGGTGGTCGAGGCGCTCACCGCCCAGGCACACCGGCTGTGGAACGTGCACGACACCGCCACGCCCGACCGGGCGCGACTCCTCGACACCCTGGCCCGGCTGCTTCCCGAACACCTCGACACATACGCGCTGTTCTCCACCGGTGCCGAGGTGGTCGAGGCCGCCCTGCGCGTCGTACAGGCGACCGCGCCGCCGGGACGCAACCGGATCGGCGCGCTGCGGCACGGCTTCCACGGCAAAACGCTGGGGGCACGGATGCTCGTGCACTGGGACATCGGTCACCAGTCGTTCGCGGGCAACAGCGTGCTCGGCTACGCGCCCTACTGCTACCGGTGTCCGCTGGGCCTGGAGTACCCGTCCTGCGGTGTGCGCTGCGCGTCGCTGGTACGCCGCCACATCACCGACAAGCCCAGCACGTCGGCCCTGGTCTTCGAGCCGGTGCTCGGCGCGGCCGGCGTCATCGTGCCGCCGGCCGGCTACTGGGACCAGATCGCCGACGCCTGCCGGGCAAGCGGTGTGCTGCTCGTCGCCGACGAGGTGCTCACGGGCGGCGGTCGCACCGGCGCCTTCCTGGCCAGTGACCGAGTCGGGGTGGAGCCGGATCTGGTGGCCATGTCGAAGGGCATGGCGAACGGCTTCCCCTTCGCCGTGCTCGCGGGCCGCCACGACCTGCTGCACGATCCCGCCGCGGCGACACCGGGTGCGTACGCCTCCACCTATGCGAGCAACCCGCTCGGGATAGCGGCCGCACGCGCGACCCTGGAGGTCATCGAGCGGGACCGCCTGATCGAACAGGTGGACCGTCTCGGCGAGGTGCTCGGTGACCGGCTCCGAGCACTGCACGACCGGTTCGAGAACCTCGGGGAGGTGCGCGGGCTCGGGCTGCTGTGGGGCCTGGAGTTCGTGACCGACCGGGCCAGCCGCACCCCCTCCCCCGCACTCGCCCGCTCCGTGTACACGACCGCGCTGGATCTGGGGCTGCGGGTCGCGCTCGGCGGGCACGTACTGCGCATCGCACCACCCTTCACGATCGACGAGGCGCTGGTGGACGAGGGTGTCGGACTGCTCGCGAAGGCGATCGAACAGGCGGTGGACGCGTGATCGTCGCACACGAACTGGTCAAGGAGTTCAAGATCCCGGAGCGGCGGCCGGGCCTGGCGGGCTCGCTCGCCACCCTCTTCACCCGCAGACACCGGGTGGTCCGCGCCGTGGACGGCGTCTCCTTCGAGATCCCGGCCGGCTCACGCACCGCCTACATCGGCGCGAACGGCGCCGGCAAGTCCACCACCATCAAGATGCTCACCGGCATCACTACGCCCACGGCGGGGTACTGCCGGGTGCGCGGCATAGAGCCGTATCGCCACCGGCAGCGCAACGCCCGGTCCATCGGGGTCGTCTTCGGGCAGCGCAGCCAGCTGTGGTGGGACCTGTCCGTGCCGGACTCGTTCCGCATCCTGCGGCGGATCTACGACATCCCGGACCCCGTCTACCGGCGCAACCTGGCCCTGTACCGCGACCTCCTCGACATCGACGCTCTCGGGACCACACCGGTGCGGCAGCTGAGCCTCGGACAGCGCATGCGCGCGGAGATCGCGGCGAGCCTGCTGCACGACCCGGCGGTGGTGTTCTGGGACGAACCCACGATCGGGCTCGACATGGTGCTCAAGGAGGCCGTGCGCGAACTGGTCAACCACGCTCACCGCGAGCTGGGCACCACCGTCGTACTGACCAGTCACGACATCGCCGACATCGCGGCCATCTGCGACAGCGCCCTGGTGGTGGACCGGGGCCGGGTGGTGCATCAGGGCAGCATCCAGGACCTGTTGCGCTCGGCCGACCGGCGTGCCGTCCTCTTCGACCACCGCGACCCGATCGCGCCGGACACTGCCTGCGCGATCGTGGAGCAGGGACTGCCCGGGGTGCGGGCCACGGTGGTCGACGGCGGCCGCGTCCACGTCGACTACCCCGCGACGGAGTTCACCTCCCGCCGCGTACTCGCCTTCCTCCTGGAACGCTTCGACCTGGCCGACTGCTACGCGCCCGAGCCCGACCTCGAGGACGTGCTGCGCCAGATCTACGGGCAGCGACGTGACGCGGCCCTCCGTGAGGTGGACGCCGCGTGAAGCCACCCACGACGCGCGCGGTGCGGGCCTACCTCCCGTTCGCGACAGGAGGGCTGCAGTCACTTCTGCAGTACCGCTCGATGTTCGTGATCACCGGCATGACCGCGGCCGCGGGCGCGGCCGTCACCGTGTTCCTGTGGCGCGCCGTCTACGCGGACACTCCGGCGGACGGTGGGCCGGGCGGCTTCACCCTCACGGGCATCACCACCTACCTCCTGGTCGCGCAGGTGCTCCAGGTACTGCACACCAACCGGGTGGACGACGAGGTCGCCGCCGAGGTCTACCGCGGGGACGTGGCCGTGATGCTGGTGCGCCCGGTCAGCTATCCGCTGGTGCGGTTCTTCGCCAGCCTGCCGGTCGTCGCGGCGAACGCGGTGCTCGTCGCGGTGCCGGTCCTGGTCCTCTTCGCCCTCCTGGTACCTCTCACGGTGCCGCGTCCCGGTGACGTGGCCCTGTTCGCGCTGTCCACCGTGTTCTCGGTGCTCATCGCGTTCTGCGTCAACCTGCTCACCGGCATGACCGGCTTCGTCACCACGAACACCTGGGGCGTCCGCATGGTCAAGCAGAGTGTGGTCGCCTTCTTCGCCGGGCAGTTGGTGCCGATCGCGCTGATGCCGCAGCCACTGGCGGCTCTCGCCCGTTGGCTGCCGTTCCGGGGCATGGTCGACGGCCCGCTGACGCTGCTCCTGGGCCGCTACGACGGCGCCGCCGGGGCACTGCAGGTCCTGGTGCAGCAGGTGGGCTGGGTCCTGGGGCTCGGGGCCGTGTGTGCCGTGCTGTGGCGGGCGGCACTCGGCCGACTGGAGGTGCTCGGCGGATGAGCGCACGGAGCACGGCGGCGCGGTACGCGCGTCTGTCCTGGTTCCTGGGCGGTGTCGGTCTGCACCGGCTCACCGCCTACCGGTTGGACTTCCTGCTCGGTGCCGGCGCGTTCCTGGTCCGGGTCGGGGTGCAGACGGCCGTGGTCGGCCTGGTGTTCCGGCAGGTGCCGGTGGTGGGCGGCTGGTCGTACCACGAGGTGGTGTTCCTGCTGGGCTTCTCCCTGCTGCCGCGGGGCCTCGACCATCTCTTCACCGACCAGCTGTGGGAGCTGAGCCGCAAGCTGGTGCAGCGCGGTGAGTTCTACCGGCACCTGGTGCGGCCGGTCAGCCCGCTGTTCTCACTGCTTTCCGAGCGGTTCCTGCACCCGGACGGGTTCGGCGAACTGATCGTCGGCGCGGCCCTCGTGGGCTGGTCCGGATCTCATCTCGACCTGGACCTGACCGCCACCCAGTGGGCACTGGCCCCGCTGTTCGTCCTGTGCGGGGCGCTGATCCACTCGGCGGTGAAGCTCCTGTTCGCCTCGCTGTCCTTCTGGACGGTCACCAGCCTGCCCGCCATGTACGCGGCCAACCAGGTCTCCGAGTTCACCTCCTACCCGCTGGACATCTACCACCCGACCCTGCGGGCCCTGCTGACCTGGGTGCTGCCCTTCGCCTTCACCTCGTACGTGCCCTGCACCTATCTGCTGACCGGCGACACCGGGCTGGTGGTGTGGCTGCCGGTGGTGACGGCGGGAGCGGTCGCGCTCGCACTCGCGGTGTGGCGGCGAGGTCTGACCATCCACGACACGACCGGGAGTTGAGAGCACATGCACGGTGCCGAAGCGGATGCGGGCCTGGACGGGCTGCTGCGCGCCGCCCCCTGGATGCCCGAGGACGCGCGCGCCGCCGAGCGTTTCGAGCGAATCGATCACGCGGTACTCGGCGGGGCGGCGTTGCTCCTGATCGTGGCGGCCGTCGGCGGTCCCGCGTCAGGTCGCCGGTTCTTCGTACCGGTGCGCGGAACCGACGGCGGCGGCTTCGAAGCGGCGCACGGCAGCGAGGCATTCGACGTCGCCGCGGTGACCCGCACGCTGACCGGCGGAAAGCTGCCCACGACGCGAGGCGGGTCCGTCGAGTTCCGGGGACCCGGACGCGGTCCGATCGGGGTGCGGCGCCTGCCGTTCGAGCAGGGCTGGTCCTCCAACGCGCTGTCGCTGGTGGACGTGTCGGGCACGGCCTGCATCCACAAGACGTACCGCCGTCTGGACGAGACCATCCACGAGCCGGAGCTGCTGCGCCGCATGAACGGCACCGGCCGCACCCCTCAGTGGGTGGGCGACTACACGTACGTGGCGCCGGACGGCACGTCCCGCAGTCCGCTCGGCGTGATCTACCAGTACGTCCAGGGCGAGGGCATCGACGTCCCGCTGCGCGGGAACCTCCGCTCGATGTGGCCGCGGCTCTCGGGCACCACGTCCGTCGAGGAGGTCGTCCGCTCCCACCTGGGACCGCTGGAAGAACGGTTGCGCCGGGCCTGCGAGTTCCTGGGCGACTTCCACCGGGACCTGGCACACCGGCTGGGCGGCGCCGCCGAGTATCCCGTGCGCGAGGCCCTGGACGACGCGGTGGACCGCGCCGACCGTCTCGCCCGGCACGGCACCGGACTGGCACTGCCGAAGCCCGCGCACGAGGCCGCCTTCGACGCCCTGCACACAGAACTCGCCGCGCTGGCGGCGGAGTTCGACGACGGGAACATTCCCGCGTCCGGACCCTGCCACGGTGACCTGCACCTCTCCCATCTGCTGTGCGCGGCCGACGGCGACAGGGGGGCCGGAACCGGCTGGCGCATGACGGTGCTCGACCTGTCCACGCCGGCGCTCGGCCCCGACGACCCGGACTGGCCCCGGCAGTCGCCCCTGCAGGACCTGGTCGCTCTCGAGCGCGCTCTGGAGTACTTCGCGGCCGACGAGGCGGCGTTCGAGGCCGCGCGGCGACTCGGCGTGGACTCGCTGGAGACGATGCTCGGCTCTCTGGACGGCGCTCCGCACTGGCCCGAAGCCCGGCGGGCGGTGCTGCGGCAGGTGTTCGCGGCGGCCGACGCGTGGCGGCGGCACGTGACGCGGCTGCTGCTCGGTTCCGCCTCCGACCACCCGCTGCGCCGCCTGCTGTACGTCCGCAGGCTGCTGCACGAGCTCACCTACAACCAGGCCCATGCCCGCCCCTACCACGCGGCGATCGACCTGCGTCACGCTCGCGCGCTCGCGCCGGCCGCCGCGTTCGCGAGGAAGTGACCGAGCTATGGAACCGCGTATGCACATCATCGAGACGTACTTCGAATGCTGCGGCTTCGACCACACCTTCATCCAGGGCGGCACGTCCGTCTATCTGTGGAATCTGTCGAAGAAGTTCGCCCAGAGCGGCCACCGGGTCTCCATCGTGACCCCGGCCCACGGGCGCCTCGACGACCTGCGCACCCGTTACGAGGTCGAGGACCTGCCGTACGAGGACGCGTACACGCTGCCCGTCCCGCTCGACCCGGAGGTGTGGCGGGACTTCCCCGCCGAGGCCGCGCTGGCGCTCACCACCACCGCGCACCGCATCCGCCTGGACGGCGTCGACCTGTACTTCCTCGCCAACGACTGGCTGAACCGGCTGCCGGACACCTTCTACCCGCCGTACCAGAGCAAGGGCAGCGACCTGGTCTTCTTCAAGCCCCTGGTCTTCCAGGTGGACGCGGTGCGGTTCCTGCGTACCTGGTTCGGTGACGAGAAGGCGCTCGTCCACGCGCACGAGCCCTACTACCACTATCTGCTGCCCGCGGCGCTGCGCGACGACCCTTCGAAACTGGTCGTGAGCAACGTGCAGAGCAACATGCCCATCGCGAAGAAGGTGTACGAACCCGAGGTGCGGCGGTTGCTCGAACTGCTGGGTGCTCCGCTTCCGGCGCGTGCTCCCGAACCGCCCGTCGCCGTGCCCGCGGCCATGGTCCAGTACCAGCAACTCACCCATCTGCACTACGAGTACGGGCCGGACAACCTCGCCGTCTACGAGCTGACCGCCGACCACTCCGATCTGATCGACTTTCTCTCGCCGGGCCAGCTGGACTTCTACGCCGGTTTCCGTGACACCCCGTTCGAGGATCTCTTCGGACGGCTGCCGATCGCCGACGTGGTGCGTCGCAACGCGCACAAGATGTTCGTCGGCGGCTGCGCCGTCTCGGACCAGTGGCTGGCCTGGGACCCCGCCGGAGTCGACCGCGCCGAGGTGCTCGAAGGGCTGGGCCTGGACCCGGACCTGCCGGCCTTCTTCCACAACGCCCGCTACGCCGTCCACCACAAGGGTCAGCTGGAGCTGGTCCGCGCCGTCGACCGGGTGCTGAGCGAGGGACTCGCGGCCAGCTTCGTCATCCGCTGCATCTCCGGCAGCGGCATCGACGACCCGTTCTTCCACGAGGTCGCCGCCCGGCACAAGGGGAGGCTGCACCTGGAGTGGGAACGGGTCCCGGAGCGGCAGGTGTTCGGGTACGCGGCCGCCTCCGACTTCTGCCTGTTCCCCTCCAAGTTCGAGATGGACACGTTCCTCATCGCACAGGGCGAGGCCATGGCCGTCGGCTCGGTGCCGATCGCCACGGACCAGCGGGGCATGGCGCACTTCGGACACGCGGACCCTCCGGACTCTGCCACCGGCTTCGCCGTGAACCGTTCGTTCGCCGAGGACGACGAGTTGCTGGTCGCCGCTCTCGCCGCCCGCATCCGTCAGGCGGCCGCCCTGTGGCGGGAGGAACCCGAGCGGTACCGGGAGCTGGCCCGGCGGGCGTCCGCCGTCGCCCGAGTGTTCACCTGGGCCCACTGCGCCGATCTGCACCTGACGGAGTTCGCCCGGCTGTGGCAGGGCGAACCCCCTCGGCTCGATCCCGAGCTCGCCCTGCGGCACGGCTGGTTCGACCTGGTGGAGGACCCGGCACGCACTGCGGAGGCGGCCCTTGCCCGCGGTGATGTGGACGCCTACGAGCGCCGTGCACCACTGGACGACGCCGCGGTCCGGCAGTTGTTCGACGCGGCCTGGGCACGCGCCGACTTCGCCGCGTGCGAGCGCGCCGCGGAGCGCGGCCGGCCGGGCGTGATCGGCGCCGACGACCTGACTCGGCTGCGCACGCGCGCCCGCCTCACGCCGGACGGCTCCCTGCTCTACCGGCTCCCGCAGGCGGTCCGGGTCGAGGTCGTGTCGCCGGCCTCCGACAGCGGCCCGCGGGCGCGGCCCGGCGTACGCGCTCTGGAACGCACGGCCCCGGGCACGTTCACGGGTCCGGCACCCGGGCCGGGGGCGCTGCTGCTGCTCACCCTGGACTCCGGTCGCGTGGTCTGGGACGAGGTGCGCCGTGGCTGACCGTACCGGGGTACGCGCCGTCCTCCTCGCCGGTGGGGAGGGCCGGCGCATGGGGCCGCTCGGCACCGGCCGCCTCAAGCCGCTGATCCCCTACGGCGGCGCCTGCCGGCTCATCGACTTCAGCCTCGCCAACGCGCACCGGTCCGGGCTGGGCGAGGTGTTGCTGCTGTCGCAGTTCGAGGAGCGGCAGCTCATGGACGACCTGCACCAGGTGTGGAACGCCCGGCCCGGCCTGCGGGTGCACTTCGGGCCGTACGACTCCGCCTACCGGGACGCGCCCGCCGGCCTCCTTCCACGCCGCCTCCCGCCCCGCTCCGGGGCACCGGAGCGGGGCACGGCCGATGCTCTGATCCGCAAGGCGCCCTACATCTTCGGCCCGGGCACGGAACAGGTGCTCGTGCTGCACGCCGATCACGTCTACCGCTTCGACTACGGCCCTCTCATCGCCTCGCACAGGGCGTCGGGAGCCGCCCTGACCATCGCCTACCAGCGCATCGAGCGACGTTGGGTGCATCTGTTCGGGATGGTCGACTTCGACGCGGACAACCGCCTCACACAGTTCGTCGAGAAGCCCGAGCAGCCCACCTCCGACCTGGTGTTCGCGGCGTTCTGCGTCTTCGACGCCGAGGTGCTCCACCGCCACCTCGAACAGCTCGAGGGCACCGACTGGCAGCACGACATCAGCCGCGACGTCATCCCGGCCATGCTCGCCGCCGGCGAGGACATCCGCGGCTACGAAGTGCACGGGCACTGGGCGGACATCGGCACCGTCGAGCGGTACCACCGGGCGCACCTGGCCCTCGCGGACCATCCGCGCGCCGGTCTCCCGGCGGACCGGATGCCGTGCACCGTGCGCCCCGACGTGCGGCGCGCCTGGATCTCCGACTCCCCCGGCGTTCGTTCGTCCTGGGTGCCCCAGGATCTGGTCAACGAGGGGCAGGTGGAACGCAGTGTGATCTTCCCCGCGGTCCGGATCGGTGCGGGCGCCAGGGTGCGTCGCAGTGTCGTCCTTCCGGGTGCCGCTGTGCCCGCGGGCGCCGACATCGATGCGTCGGTCGTTCTGGAGAACGGGACGATCCAGCCCATAGCGCGGACAGAAGGAGTACTGACGTGACCGTTTCCTCGAGCATGTACGACATCCTGGTGGCGGGCGGGGCCGGTGTGGACACCATCGTCCGGGTGCCCGAACTCAGGGTGCCGCCCGGCGACTCCGTGTTCGTACCACCGGTGCGTGACTACGTGGCTCACACCGGCAACGGCGTCGCCCGCGGCACGCACGCCCTGGGGCTCACCACCAAGTTCATCGACTTCCTCGGCGCCGACGCACAAGGCCACCAGATCCTCGCCGCGTACGCCACGTCCGGGCTCGACTTCAGTCACGTCGTCTCGCCGCACGGCACTCCGCGCGGGGTCAATCTCGTCGACGCGCAGGGGCGGCGCTTCTCCTTCTACGACGGCCGCCATCCGGCCGACCTGCGGCTGCCCCGCGCCTTCTACCTGCCCTTCCTGGAGCGGGCCCGGCACGTGCACCTGTCCATCACGGGCGTCACACTGGACATGTATGCCGACATCCACCGCCTCGGCGTCCCCTGCTCCACGGACCTGCACGACTGGGACGGTGCCAACCCGCACCACCTGGCCTACGCCGTCGCCTCCGACTACGTCTTCATGAGCGCCGCGGCGGTCCACGAACGTCTCGACGAGGTACTGCGTTCCATCCTGGACCGGGGCCGCGCGCGCCTCGTCGTCGCCACCGACGGGGCAGCCGGCTGCCACGTCCTCGAACGCGGCGACACGAGCGTGCGGCGCTACCCCGCCGTACGACCGGAGCGTCCCGTCGTGGACAGCAACGGCGCCGGGGACGCGTTCGTGAGCGCGTTCCTGTACGCACTCGCGCAGGGAAGGCCGGTGGCCGACTGCGTGCTCGCCGGATCGGTGTCCGGAGCGTTCGCATGCACGAGCGCGGGCACGCACACCGAGTTCATCGACCGGGACGGGCTGCGGGCGGGCTGTGCGCGCGCCGGGGCCGACGGCTGACGACGGGAACGCACGACGTGCACATCATCACCTTCTCCTTCGAATGCGGCGGCTTCGACCCACGCCTGATGCGCGGCGGACTGTCTCCACTGGTGTGGCAGCTCTCCCGCCGTTACGCCGCGCACGGCCACCGCGTCTCGCTGGTCACGCCGGGACACGGGCACGTGGACCGGCTGCGGGCCGCCCACGGCATCGAGGACCTGCCGCACCTCACCCGCACCCGCACGGTGCCTCTGGCGCTGGATCCCGAGGTCTGGGCCTCATGGCCGGCCGACCTGGACGTGGACGTGACGACCACGGTGCACCGGCTGCGTCTGGACGGCGTGGACGTGTACTTCCTGTCCAATGCGTATCTCGACCTGCTGCCCGACCGGCTGTATCCGCCACCGGGCGTCGAGGGCAGGGACCTCTCCCACTTCAAGCCGCTGGTGTTCCAGGCCGAGGGACTGCGGTTCGTCCAGGAGTACCTGCGGTCGGAGGACGAACCCGCCGTGGTGCACGCCTTCGAACCCGCCTATCACTACCTCTTGCCCCCGGTTCTCGCCCCCGATCCATTCCTCCACACGGTCAGCACCGTCGCCGCGAATGCCCCGATCGGGCAGAAGGTGTACCGGCCCCAGGTGACGCGGATGCTGAAGCTGTTCGGCGTGGCCGACGTGGACCTGGACGCGCTGGACGGCCCGCCGCCCGAGGAGCGCTCGACGCGGGCGGTACTCTCGCGCGCCCTGGCCGGGACCCGGATGCACGTCGAGTACGGCCCCGACCACGTCGGCCTGTTCCCGTTGATAGCCGCCCACGCCGATCTGGTCGACTTCGTGTCGCCGGGACAGCGCGCGTACTACAGCACATTCCGGGACACGCCCGTGCAGGCGCTCTTCGAGACGCTGCCGGTGGCCCGGACGCTGCGGCAGCGCGCCGACCGCGTCATCACCGGTGGCTGCGCCGTCACGGACTCCTGGCTGGCGCGCGACACGGCCTCGGTCGACCGGCACCAGGTGCTGCGCCGTCTGGGTATCGATCCGGCACTTCCGGTCTTTTACCACGCGGCGCGCTACGCGGTGCACCACAAGGGCCAGTTGGAACTGATGCGGGCTATCGAGGAACTGCTGGACGACGGAGTGGAGGCCGGGTTCCTGCTCCGCTGCTCCACGGGAGACGGCGCCGCGGCGAACGCGTACTTCCAGTCCGTGGCCGACCGCCACCCCGACCGGCTCCGGCTCGCGTGGGATCTCGCGGACGAGGACACCCTCTTCGAGGAGGCGGCGTGCGCCGACTTCTGCGTCTACCCGTCCAAGTTCGAATTGGACGGCTTCCTCATCGCGCAGGCCGAGGCGATGGCCTGCGGGGCCGTGCCGATCGCCACCGACCAGCACGTCACCCGGCACTTCCGGCACGCTCTGCCGAGCGGACATCCCGAGGCGACGGGCTTCTCGGTGCCCGGCTCGTTCCACGACGACGACCCGGCGCTCGCCCGCGGCCTGGCCGCGCGGATCCGCACGGCGGTCGGTGTCTTCGCCGCGCACGTCGACGGTTCCGACCCCACCTATGCCCGACTGTCCGCCAACTCGCGCGCCCTGGCCCGGAGGTTCACCTGGGAACGCGCCGCGCGCACCCGGCTGGACGCCTTCGAGGGGCTTCTCCATGGCCGGGTCCGGCCGTTCCCCGTGCGCGAGGCGATCGCGTACGGCTGGTTCGACGACCTGCCCGCGAGCGCCTGGGACCAGCACCCCGAGGAGATCCGGGAGGCGGCGCTCACCCGCGGGGACCTCGGCGCGTGGGAGCGCGCGGGCGGGGCGGTGGACGCGCAGGCGTGTGAACGGCTCTTCGAGGCCGCGTGGCGGGAGGCCGAGTTCACCACCGCGCTGCACAACGCCGTGGTGGCCGGTCGCTCCGACCTGACCGCCCGGGTTCACGACCGGGGCACCGTTCGACGTACGACGAACGGCCGGTGGGAGGTGACGTACCGGCACGAGCACGTGGCTCGGGTGGAGGCCGTGCTGGAAGGTCGGAGGGGCGCTCGCACCGGACCGGACGCCGTCTCGGGCGGCTCCCGGCCGGCCGCGGGCGAGACCGCCGCGGAGGCCCTCGCGTCCGACGAGCCGGTGCCCCCCGGCACCGGCGCCGTGTTCCACGCCCTGTCTCCGCAGGACGGTCGGCCCGGTTCCTTCCGGGCCGTACTCGACGCCGCTCCGGCGGGGCGCGACCTGTCCGTCATGCTCACGCTGGCCTCCGGTCACGTCCGCTGGGACACCCTGCCGCTGCGCCGGCCACCGTTCCGGCTGGTCGCAACCGATCTAGACGGGACCCTGTTGCGTGACGACCTGACCGTCTCTCCACGAACCCGTGCCGCCCTCGCGGCGGTGACCGACGCGGGAGCGCACCACCTCGTGGCCACCGGACGCCCGGCCTCGGCCTGCGCGCACATCCTCGACGCCCTCGGATACCGCGGTCTGGCCGTCTGCGGACAGGGCGCCCAGCTGTACGACGCCGGCTCGCGACGGCTGCTGTCCTCGGCCTCCCTCGGCCGTACGCTCGCACGCCGCGTCGTGGCGGGCGTGGAGGAGAGGCTCGGTCCCGTCGAGCTGGGCGTCGTCACGGCGCCGCCGGACAGCCGGTTCAAGGTGACCGAAGGCTTCGGGCAACGTGTGCGCCACGGCTGGGACGTGACCACCGACCGGGAACTGTTGTGGGACAGTCCCGTCGACAAGCTGATCCTGCACCATCCCGAGGTCGACGAGGACCGGCTGGCCGCGCTCACCCAGAGTCTGTTCGGCGACGAGGTGACGGTCGTCCACTCCGTGAAGGGCATGGTGGAGGTGCTGCCGCCGGGTACGACCAAGGCCGCCGGGGTCGAACGCGCCGCCCGGCTGCTGGGCTGCGCCGCGAGCGACACCATCGCCTTCGGCGACATGCCCAACGACGTCCCCCTGCTCACCTGGGCGGCGCACGGCGTCGCCGTGGCCAACGCCCACCCGGCCCTGCTCACCGCCGCCGACGAGATCGCACCGCCCAACGAAGAGGACGGGGTTGCGGTGGTCCTGGAGCGGCTCTTCACCCCCGGGGCGCAGAACCGCCGCGCCCCCTCCGAACGTCACGCATGACCGCCCAGAAAGGGCACTTGACCATGGCCGACGCCCTTGTCCGCCTTGCCCGCGCCCACGGCGTGGCGACCTCCTACACCACCGACCGCGGTGTCCGCGTCGACGTCGCGCCCGACACCCTGGTCGCCGTTCTCGCCGCCTGCGGGGTGGACGCCGCCACCCCCGCGGCGGCGCGGGACGCCCTGGCCCGGCACGAATTTCGCTCCCGTACCCGCCTTTTGCCCCCGTGCGTCGTACTCCGGCAGCCCGAGACCGTACGGCTGGAGGCGCTCGGCCTGCCGCGTGACACCGAGGGCCACGTGGAACTGGAGAACGGTGCGGGAAGGGCCGCACTCGACGATCCGCTGCCCGCCGGACTGCACACCCTGCACGTCCAGGGCCCGACCGGTGTCGGCGACTGCGCCCTGCTGGTGGCCCCGGCACGGCTCGCGGTCCCCGAGGGCCGGCACTGGGGCTTCCTCGTCCAGCTGTACTCCGTGCTGTCGCGACGCTCCTGGGGCATGGGCGACCTGGGAGACCTGGCGGACCTCGCCGCATGGTCGGGGCGCACGCTGGGTGCCGGATTCCTCCAGTTGGGTCCCCTGCACGCCGCCGAGCCGGGACCGCTGACCGACCCGTCGCCCTACCGGCCCAGCTCACGCCGCTTCCCAGATCCCCTGCACCTGCGGGTGGAGGCGATACCCGAGTACGCGTATCTGGACCCGGCCGAGCGGCGCGACGTCGACGCCTGCGTGGCACAGGCGCGCGCCCTCAACGACAGGGTGCTGCGGGGACAGTCCCTGATCGACCGGGAGACTGTACGCGCCCTCAAGCTGCGTGCCCTGCGCGGCATCCACGGGGCGGCGCCGCTCAGTCCCGGCCGCGCCGCTTCCTTCGCCTCTTTCGTCCAGCGCGAAGGTGATGAACTCACCGACTTCGCCACCTGGTGCGCCCTCGCGGAGGTACACGCCGGCGACTGGCACACGTGGCCTGCCGACCTGCGCGATCCACGCTCGGCAGCAGTCGCCCGAGCCCGCACCGAACTCGCCGACGACATCGGCTTCCACCAGTGGCTCGCCTGGCTCACCGACGAGCAGCTCGCCGACGCCCAGCACCAGGCCCGCGCCGCGGGCATGCCGATCGGGCTCGTGCACGATCTCGCTGTCGGCGTCTCGCCCCACGGCGCGGACGCCTGGGCGTACCAACGCTTTCTCGCCGCCAGCATGAGCGTGGGCGCGCCACCGGACGACTTCAACCCGCACGGCCAGAACTGGGGACAACCCCCCTGGCGGCCCGACGCGCTGGCGGCCGCGGCCTACCGCCCGCTGGCGGGTCTGCTGCGCGCCGGGCTCCGGCACGCCGGCGCGCTCCGTGTCGACCACGTCATGGGCCTGTTCCGGCTGTGGTGGATCCCCGACGGCTGCGCGCCGGACGCCGGCACCTATGTCCGCTACGACTCCGACGCACTGCTCGCCACACTGATGCTGGAGGCCCACCGGGCCGGCGCCGCCGTCATCGGGGAGGACCTCGGCACGGTGGAGGCCGGCGTCCGGGAGCACCTGGCGGACCTCGGCGTGCTGGGCACCTCCGTGCAGCGCTTCGAGTACGTCGGCGGGTCGGAGGGCCGGCATGGACCGCTTCCGCCCGACCAGTGGCGTCAGGAGTGCCTGGCCACACTCACCACCCACGACCTGCCGACCACCTCCGCGTGGCTGAGCGGCGAGCATGTGGAACTGCGCGCCGGGCTCGGCCTGCTGACCCGCCCCGAGACGGAGGAGAAGGCCGAGGCCGCCGCCGAACGCGATGGCTGGCTCGCGGAGCTGACCCGGCTCGGCCTGCTGCCGGACGGCGCCGATTCCGAGGACCGGGATGCCGCCCTCGTCGCACTGCACGCCTTTCTGCTGCGTACCCCGGCGCGGCTCCTCGGTGTGTGGCTGCCGGACGCAACAGGGGACCTGATGCCGCAGAACCTGCCGGGGACGTCGGCCGCGGTGCACCCCAACTGGAGGCTTCCCGTGGCCGACGCCACCGGGTGCCCGGTCCCGCTGGAGGATCTGCCGGACCACCCGCTGCTCCGGAGAGTCACCGAGTTGTTCACGCCTTCCCACCGTTCACGAGTCCACTGAGCAAGGAGAGAGATGTCAGGCCAGGTTCTTGCCCCGGTCGAGCCGGGCGTGCGCGAGGACGCCACCGGCTTCGACCTGCTGGCGCCCGAGGGCACCGCCTACCGCGTGGACCTCACCACAGGGGTGTTCGACCAGGAGAATCCGCTCCTCGCACGCGCACTCATGGGCCGCAGGGTCGTCGCATTCGTCAGCCCCACGATCGAGGGACTGCACGGTGACCGGCTGCGCGCCTATCTCAACGCCCATGTCGATCCGGGGGACTGGAGTGTCCACACGCTGCGGACCGGCGAGCAGCACAAGACGCTCGCCGCCGCGGAGGACGTCTGCGCCACCGCCAAGGCCGCCGGACTCGACCGTCATGGGGTGATGCTGGCGGTGGGCGGCGGAATAGTCGCAGACGTCGTCGGCTTCGCCGCGTCCATGTACGCGCGCGGTGTCCGCTACGTCAAGGTCAACACGACGCTGGTGGGGCAGGTGGACGTCGGTGTCGGTGTGAAGACCGGTGTCAACGCCCTGCGCACGAAGAACATGCTGGGTGCCTACCACCCGGCTCACGCCTCCATCAATGATCCCGCGTTCCTCACCACGCTGCCCCCGCGTGAGATCCGCTGCGGACTCGCGGAGATCGTGAAGATGGCGGTGATCCTGGACGAGGAGCTGCTGCGGACCCTTGAGGATCACCCGGACGTCTTCCTCGGCCGGCCGTCCGCCGACGGCCGGCTGGAGGAGTATGTGCTGCGGACGTCGATGCGCCTGATGATGGAGGAGCTCTGCCCGAATCTCCGCGAGCACGAGCTGGCGCGCCTCGTCGACTTCGGGCACACCTTCAGTCCGGTGATCGAGACGGCCGGCAACCACCGCCTCGAGCACGGGGAGGCGGTCGCCGTCGACATGGCCCTCTCGGCACACATCGCACGGCTGCTCGGGCTGGCGGACGCGGACACGTGCGAGCGGATCGTGCGCCTGCTGCGGCGCATCGGGCTTCCGGTCTTCGACACCCTCACCTGCACACCCGAACTGATGAACCATGCGTTGCGGGCATCCTGGGAGCGGCGCGGGCGCAAGCTGCACCTGGTCGTGCCGACGGCACCGGGCAAGGCGACGTTTGTCGAAGAGCTGGGGGACGTCCCCGAGTCGTTGCTGCGCACGGCTCTGTCAGCGCTGGCGCGGGATACGGAGGGGCACCATGTCTGAGGCCGTGGACGGCGGGGCGGTGCGCAATCTGCGCGAACTGTTCGCGCCCAAGGAACACGACCACGGTGGCCTCGGCACCATCCTGGCGCACCGGGTCTACGCCCGTCGGAGCGGGCGGCGCGGGGCCGAGTTCGTCGATCTGGCCGTACTGCCGCCCGGCACCTCGATCGGCCGGCACCGGCACGGCGCCGACCGGGAGACGTATGTCGTACTCGACGGCAGCGGGTTGATGTTCCGGGACGGCGAGCACTTCCGGGTCGGCGCGGGCGATGTGATCGCCAATCGCCCGTTCGGCGAGCACGGCCTCGTCAACGACGGCCCGGGGGATCTGCGACTGCTCGTGTTCGAGGAGCCGGAGGCGGCGCGGCCGCGCACCTCCCCCGCCGCGTCCGGGGAGGCGACGGCGTGAACGTCATCGACACCGAGGCTCCTTTCGTCGTGGTGGACGTGGGCGGCACCACCCTGCGCATCGCGGACTACGATCCGATGACCGGCGCCCTGTCCGGTACACGCCGCACGCCCGTCGATGGCATGGCCCGCGACCCGAACGCTCCCGTGCCCGTGCTGCAGGAACGCGTCGTCGAACAGTTGGCCCGAGAGATCGGTGCCCGAATCGCGCGGGACGGCGGCCGTTGCGCACCGCGCACCGTCGGCGTGGCCTTCGCCGGGCCGGTCACCGCCGACGGCCTCGTTCTGGCCGCCCCCACGGTCTGGGGCGGACGGAGCGAGCCACTGCCCCTCGGTGCCCTGCTCACGGCGCGCGTCGGCGCCCCGGTCGTCGTCGTCAATGATCTGACGGCTGCCACCTGGCGCTACGCCGCCACCGAGAGCCGGCCCTTCTGCCTCATCACGGTCAGCTCCGGCATCGGGAACAAGGTCTTCCGCAACGGCGAGGTCCTGCTGGACCCGGGCGGCCACGGCGGGGAGTTGGGGCACTGGACCTACGACGCCTCCCCTGACGCCCTGCCGTGCGACTGCGGGGGCCGCGGCCACCTGGGGGCGATCGCCTCCGGCCGCGGTGTGCTCGCCGCCGCGCGACGGGCCGCGGTGACCGACCGGGGGGCGTTCGCCGCCTCCCGGCTGTCGGCTCTCGCCCACGGCCGTCCCGAGGCGATCGACAACCGTGCCATCGCCTCGGCGGTTCGGGCGGGCGACGCCTTCGCGACTGCCGTCCTGCGCACCACCGTCACTCCCCTCGCCCAGGCGATCGGGTCCGTCTTCACTTCGATCGGCATCTGCCGCTACCTCTTGATGGGCGGCTTCGCGCTGGCCGTCGGTGAGCCCTACCGCAGGCTGCTGGTGGCCGAGTTGACCCGGCTCGGCTGTTTCGGTCTGGACGCGGACGCCATCGACGCGATGGTGGCGCTCGGTGCCGCCGATGACGATCACGGCCTGCTGGGCGTCGGCCGCCTGCTCGGCGCGCGCCTGCCCGCCGGGGCCGGGCAGGTGGTCGGATGAGCACCGTCCTGGTGATAGGCAGCGGCTTCGTCGGTACCGGCATCGCCCGGCATCTCGCAGCCCACGGGCACACCGTCACCCTGGCGTCGCGCGGGCGGCCCTCAACGTCGCCCACGACGTACGGGGCACGCTGGGCGGCGCTGGACGCCACCGTCCCCGAGGCGTGCGACAGGCTTCTGACCCGACTGCGTCCCGACGGCGTGGTCCTGGTGCACGGCCCGTCCGACGTGACCTGGTGCGAGGAGCATCCGGGTGAGGCCGAGCAGGCTCACGCAGCGGTAGCGGGCAACGTGGCATCCCTGGCCCCGGGGGCCCGTGTCGTGCTCATCTCCACGGACAACGTCTTCGACGGCTCCTTGCCGCACAACACCGAGTCCACGCCGGTACGGCCCGCGAACGCATACGGCCGCGCCAAGCTCCGTGCCGAGCAGATCCTGCTGGCCACGGCGGCCGACGCCGTGGTGCTGCGCGTGAGCCTCGTCTACGGCCACGAGCCGGCGGACGCGGGGAAGTGGCTGAACTTCTTCGCGTCCTGCGCTCATCAACTGTTGCTGGGTGAAGCGGTGCACGCGCCCGACGACCATTGGACGACCCCGGTGACCGTCTCCGACGTGGCCCGGGTCACCGCCTCCGTGCTCTTCGCCCCTGCCCCGCTGCCCGAGGTCCTCCACCTCGGCGGTCCGGACCGGGTCACCCGGGCCGAGTGGGCGCTGACGATCGCCGACCTGCTGGGCGCGCCGCGGAGGTTGGTGGTCCCGGTCCCGAAGGCCGCGACGCGGTACGCCTCCCGGCCCGAGAACGCGTGTCTGACAAGCACGTCGCTGCCCGGCCTGCTCGGTCTGACCCCGGTCGACGGTGTCGCCGCCGGGGCGCGAAAGCTCGTCACCGCTTTCACGGGGCGCCACGCGATCAGCCGGACACCTCCGGGGACAGGGCCGGTGTCGACGGAACCGGACCGGGAACGCGGGTGAAGCGGGCACCGGTGAGCTCGAGGGCCGCCGGCCGCCCGTCCTGATCCCGGAGCACCCGCAGTTCCTCTCCCACGTACGCGCCGTCCAGTCCGGTCAGACCGCCCTGCGGAGTGGTACCGAACCGGCTGGCCGGAGCGCGGAAGCGGGAAGGCTTGGTGCGGGTGCTCACCGGTTGCAGCAGCACGCTGCCGTCCGCCTCCATCTGGATGGCGTGCGGACGCGGGCCCTGGTACCAGTAGCCCGTGAGGTCCAGAAGGTGGGGCGGCAGGTTTTGCGGCGCCCACTCGTCGGGCAGGGGCAGCGTCTGCTCACCCACGATGTCGAGCAGTTCCAGGGCCCGGCTCGGGCTCAGCCCGGTGCTGGCGTTGCCGACGATCACTGCCCCCGTCCGGCGTTCTCGGTCCACCCAGATCGTGGCCAGGAATCCCGGTATGCCGCCGGGGTGTCCGATCAGAGTGCGTCCCTGGTGCCGTACCGCCTGCAGGCCCAGTCCGAATCCGGCGCCGGGCTCGTCCTCGTGGGCGGACAGCCGGGTCGGTTCGGCCATTTCGGCCAGCGTGTCCGGGTGGAGCACCTCGGCGCAGTCGCCCAGGAGGAACTCCGCCCACCTGGCGAGGTCCGCCGGCGTGGACCACAGCGCCCCGGCGGCGGCCATGGCGCGGGCGTCCTGGACCTCTTCGGCCACGAGCGTCGGCGCCCACGGGTGCACGCTCCATCCCGGAGCGGCCTCGGCACCAGGGTCCGTGCCCGTCCCTCTCATGCCCAGTGGGGCGAGAACCTCCCTGGCCAGCACGTCTGCCCAGGGCTCCTGCCGAATCCTCTCGATCACCGCGCCCAGAAGGGCGTACCCGACATTCGAGTAGTGGAAGCGCTCCCCCGCCGCGCAGAGAACCCCGGCCCCGCGCCGCAGCGGATCGGCCGGCCCCTGTCCGCTGTACGGCCAGTCACAGCCTGGCGTCATGGTCGTCAACCCCGCGGTGTGACTCAGGAGTTGCTCAAGGGTGCGGTCTCCGATTCCGGTGCCCGGCAGATACCGGTCCAGCGGGTCGTTCGTCCTGAGCTCACCCCGGTCCCGCAACCGCATCACCAGAACGGCTGTGAAGGACTTCGTGAGCGACCCGATCCGGTACTGCGTGTCCAAGGTCGGCGACCCGCCACCCACCCGTCCGCGGACGCCGGTCCAGGCCGTCCGTCCTTCGACCAGGGCACAGCCCACGACGGACGGGACCCGCCCCAGGGCTTGGGCGCGAGCGAGCCGGCTCAGGAGCAACTTCCCGGTTCCGCCCATCGGTTGGGCCGTGGGATCGGCGGACGGCTGAGGCAACGGAGCCATGGGGGACACTCCCGTCGTAGGTCTCGCACGGACGCCCCGACTTAACCAGCGACCACACGACACTGCAAGAGATTCCCAAAAGATGCAGCAAGAACTTGCTCTCGACCATCCACCTCGCGCCCACTCCGGACCGTGACGCAATCGCCGACGAGTCTCGACGTGAGGTAGGAACCAGTTGAAGCGGGACAGTCCATCACCCATGGCCGAAAGTTTTTGCAGCAACTTGCGCAAGGGCGGTCACCGGCTCAAGGATTCGTCGCATGTCCCGCATGAAGCGCGTGAAGCGCACCCTCGCCCTCGCCGCCGTGAGCGCGGCCGGCCTGCTGATGACCGTGGCGGCCACCCCGTCCGTCGCGGCACCCGCCCAATCGCCCGCTCCGGCGTGCGTGGAGTACTACCAGAGCTGGCGTTACACGGACGTCGTCAACAACTGTGCCGAGACCGTGGCCGTCACCGTCGAGTACACGAACGGCCAGGACGCTCCGTGCCGCGTCATCGCACCCGGCGCCTGGGCGACCTTCGCCGGCTACGGCACGGACGGCAACTACGCGATCGCGGTGCGAACGTGCGAGCCGTCCGTTGCCGAGGTAGCCCCGTAAGAACTGCTGAAGCAACCATGCGCCTCACGCGGCCGTCGATGACCGAAGCCGCCTCCTCCTCAGCGTTCGGCCTGCCGGCCAGTGCGGGCGCGGGCGTCGCGACGGCGGCTGGTCATCCGGCCAGGTGCTTGCCGAAGAAGTCGGTGAGCTTGGCGACGGCAGCTGTGACGTGTTCGTCCCTGTCGTACAGGTCGATGTGCGTGGCGCCGTCGATGACGAACAGTTCCTTGGGTTCGGCCGCCCGTTCTATCGCTTCCCGGCTGAAGTACGCGGTCTCCGCCTCGGAACCCACGATCATCAGCAAGGGGCGGGGGGCGATGAGCCGGATCATCGCGTAGGAGTCGTACTGGGCCAGTTGGTCGGCGCTGCGCAGGACCCACCCCTGGACCGCTCGAGGGTGGTATCCGCGCGGGGTCCGGTAGAACTCGTAGGTCTCCCGGAACTGCCGGGTGCCAGTCGCCGGCATGTCTTCGGCGTCGTCGGGGATCCAGGCCACTGTCTCCGGAGCCTCGCCGCGAGCCTCGGCGGTACGCGCCGCCGCGGCCCGGTCGAGCAGGGCCGTGAGGACCGCGGGGTCCTGGGCGCGGCCCAGCCCTTCACGGATCACGGAGCCCATGTCTCCGGCACTGACCGTGGCGACGGCTTTGACCCGGTGGTCGGTCTGCGCGGCGTAGGGGACGTATCCGCCTGACGCGCAGATGCCCAGTGCACCGATCCGGTCAGGGTCGATGTCGTCACGGGTGGTCAGGTGAGTCACGGCGGACTTGATGTCCTCGGCCCGCTGGAAGGGGTTCTCCAGTCCTCGCGGCTCGCCCTCACTCTCCCCCTGGTAGGCGGCATCGAAGACGAGCGCGGCAAATCCCTCCCGGGTCAGGCGCTCGGCGTAGACACTCGGGCTCTGCTCCTTCACACCACCCCCCGGGTGGGAGATCACAATGGCCGGCAGGCGGGCGTCGATGCGCTCGTCGGGGGTGAAGAGAATCCCGGCGACGGCCAGATCGTTGCTGGGAAACGTGACGTCGGTCTTCACGGTCTGTGTCTCCTGTCGTGCGGGTGGGTAAGGAAGTGGCCGCGAACGGCTGGGAACGCTCCGTGCAGTCCTCGTCCTCACCGACAGTGGCACGCGGCTCAGGGTCGGGTAAGGGGCTTCTTCTGTCCCAGGACTGTGCTGTCCTGGGACACGCCAGGCCCCCTGTCACAGGGTCGGCGCGCTGTCACACTGGGGCCCATGAGCAGCAGTAACGGCCATGTCAGCGAACTGGGCGCTTTCCTGAAGGCGCGGCGTACGGAGCTGAGCCCGGCCGAAGCGGGACTCCCTGGTTCCGCCGGCAGGCGCAGGGTCAAGGGTCTGCGCCGCGAAGAGGTGGCGTTGCTCGCATCGATCAGCCCGGACTACTACACGCGCCTCGAACAGGGCCGCCGCCGGGCCTCCGAACCGGTACTGGATGCCCTCGCGCGTGTCCTGCGGCTCGACGACGGTGAGCGCGCCTACCTGCTCGAGTTGTCGGGCCGGGACACAGCGCGGCCGCGTCGGCGCACCTCGCAGAAGGTCCGGCCGCAGCTACGGCGCCTCCTGGACGACCTCTCCACCACACCGGCCGTCGTCCTGGGCCGGCGTACGGACATCCTCGCCTGGAACGCCATGGCGTCCGCGCTGTTCATCGACTTCGCGCGGATTCCGGAAAGGGACCGCAACTTCGTACGACTGATCTTCCGTGAGCCGGCCGTCAGAGCGCTGTACGCGGACTGGGAGTGGGCGGCACGGATGACCCTGGCACAGCTGCGCATGGAGGCCGTCCGCGATCCCGAGGACCCACGTCTCACCGAACTTGTCGGCGAACTGTCGGTGCAGGATCCCGACTTCCGGCGCTGGTGGGGCACCCACCGGGTCGCGGCCCAGAGATCCGGCACGAAAGTGCTGGACCATCCGGTCGTCGGCCCGCTCACCCTCGACTGGTCCTTCCTCACCTCCACCGACGATCCCGACCAGCAGCTCATCACCCTGACCGCCGAACCCGGCACGACGAGTCACGACCGCCTGCGCACCCTCGCCTCACGGACCTCGGGAGCCCACGACCGGCCGTAGGCAGAAGTGCTCGCCCGGACAGCTCCTCCGCGATGGCGGGGGCCTCATGGCCGTCCGCCAGCAGGGTGAGAACCTGACGCTCTCGTCCCGACAGAGGCGGCATCGCCTCGGGGCCCGCCGCGGTGACGCAGCGGCGTGACCGGGGGCGACCTCTCCAGCACGACGACGAGCCCTCCGCGCAGCACGGTTAACGGCATGCGTTCCGGGCGGCTGGTGCCGCTCCCCCTCCCTGGCCGGCGAACCACTGGTCAACGGTATGCCGGAATGCCGCGCGGTCCGGATCAAGTCCGTCTGCACAGGCGACCCTGCGCCGGGAGCCGGACGGCACCTTCCCTCATCCACTGGGACACTGCCGTCCGCGAGATCGCCGCCCGGCTGAAGACCGTGCGGCACCTACGGCGGCCAACCGATCTTCTTCTACGGCGGCGGACAGGGCAACCAGCGCGGCGGCGCTACAGCGGCGCCCTGCTGCGCGGCCTTGGCGCCCGCTACCGTTTCAACTCGGCCAGGACCAGGCCTTGAGAGGGCCGTCGAAGACATCAACGCTCAAACGGAACAGGGCTCGATCAGCTCGCGGCATGGTGAATGATGGACTGGCCGTCGGTGGCGGTGATGTCGATGTCGGACAGGTCCACGTCACCTGTGCCCACCCGGACCGCATCCGCTTCTCGTCCCGTGGCGTGGATGCCGCCGGTGACCCTCAGGGTCCCCACCGCGCCGTCGATCTCGACCGTCGTCAGGTGGTCCCCGCTAGTGGCGATGCGCCCGTCAACCGTGGCCGTACCGATCCGACCACCTTGTTTGACGCTCAGGGCCACCGCGGCCAACTCCGCCTGCATTCCCCCCACCAGGCTGAGCGTGGTGATCGGGGCCTGCACGTCGAGGCTGCCGAGGGCGCCGAAATTGACGAACCCGATTCCGCTGGGGCCGTGCGAGGTCACCGGTGCGGTCGCCGTCCACGTCTGTACCTGACCCCAGTTGTCCAACACCATGTCGTTCTGCCCGTACGTGGTAACCGGCCCGCAGTTGAGCACTTGGCCGACCACGGCACCCGAGATGACAAACACCCCGCCGCTGATCAGGTCCGGTGTCCCGGCGGTGATACCGCCGTCGGTGTGGATCTCTCCGGTACGCAGCGTGTTCACCCGCACCGTGCCCCCGTCTGCGACCCCGTCCCAGTCGCCGTGCCCGCCCGACGAAGACGCCGCTGCCGCGCACCGGACGCTCGGGGCAGCGTACGGTCACGCTCTGCAGAATGTTGTCCCGCGTCAATCGCACGCCCTTGGCGCCGAACTGCAGAACGCCGCCGCGCAACCGTACTCCTGGTGCAAGCGTCACCATCGGCATCCCGCGAACCACACCGTTGACGGACCCCTCACGCTCACGGGAGCGAACACGACCCTGTCGCCGGTATCTCCCTCCGTGTCGAGCTTGTCGTCGGGCGATACAGCGTTGATACGGGCCCGAGCCGTGCCGGATGCCCCGAGACCACGGTTGGAAGGCACAATGCCTTCGGAACGGGATGTCGTCGCGCGCCGACGGTGTCCGGCCGTGGGTGACAGGGAAGGAAGGGCCGGAGTCGGTGAGTGAAGGTGATGCCCCGGTGCCCGTGGCGATTCTCCTGGTCGAGGACGACGAGGTCATCCGCAGGTCGGTCACGATGGCTCTGGAGCGCTACGGCTACCGTGTCGCCTCCGCCGGTGACGGGCTGACCGGGCTGGAGCTGTTCCGGGAGGGCCGCCACGATCTGCTGCTGCTCGACGTGATGCTGCCCGGGCTCGACGGCATCGGCCTGTGCCGTCGCGTCCGGGAGACCAGCATGGTTCCCATTCTGATGATGTCCGCCCGGGGCGATGCCCTGGACGTGGTCTCCGGCCTGGAGGCGGGCGCCGACGACTACGTGGTCAAGCCCGTCGACACCGCCGTGCTGGTGGCCAGGATCCGCTCGCTGCTGCGGCGGGCCGTCTACTCCCCCGGCGCCGCCCCGCCAGCCGCGAGCCCGGAGGAACCGGCCGGCGATCGAGCCGGGGAGCACAACCTGCTCGTCTTCGGCGACCTGTCCATCGACACCGCGGGCCTCGACGTCTCCGTGGCCGGCCGGCCGGTCGCGCTGGCCCCCACCGAGCTGCGCCTGCTGCTGGAGTTCGCCGCGCATCCCGGCACCGTCCTCGACAGGCAGACCCTGCTGCGCAACGTGTGGGACTACGGCTGGGACGGCGACAGCCGCGTCGTCGACCTGTGCGTGCAGCGGCTGCGCAAGAGAATCGGAGCCGAGCGCATCGAGACCGTGCGCGGGTTCGGCTACAAGCTACGGCGCTGACGTGAACGCCGTGCGTGACCTGCTCAACTGGCGTTCGCTCCGCTGGAAGATCGTTCTCCTCGTCGCTGTGTGCTGCGGCGCCGTCGCGCTGACCGTCGGGAGCCTGGTGCACTCCAGCACCCTGGCCCGGTCGATGAACGACGGCGGCGCCAAGGCCGTCACGGCTCTGGCCCGGGCGCTGGAGGACTACGAGCGGGACGGCGTCCCGCCCACCGCACTCAAGGTGTCGCCCGGGGAGATGCCCGACGAGCTGCTGCGCGAGCTCCGCGACCGGCAGGACTTGAGCGACGGATACGCCACCTGGTACGACGCGGACGGCCCAGGCGACCATCCGTCGATGTGGGCGGCGCGGACGTATCGCGGCGAGCCCGTCGCGCTCGAGGTCGACATGACGTCCGACCTGCTCACGAGGCGCGCTTTGGACCGACACATGTGGAAGTACTCGCTGCTCGCCCTGGCCGCCGTCGTCCCCGTGTCGGCGCTCGCCGCGGAACTGCCGCACCGCAGACTGCGGAGGGTGGCACAGACCACACGCCGGATCGCGGCCGGTGACCTGACGGCCAGGACCGCGGACAACCGTGGCAGCGACGAGATCACCGACATCTCGGCCACGGTCGACTCGATGGCCGACAGCCTGCACCAGAGGCTGCTGAGCGAGCAGCGCTTCACCGCGGACGTCGCCCACGAGCTGCGCACCCCGCTGATGGGCCTGCTCACCGCGAGCGAGCTGCTCCCCGAGGGGGAAGCCACCGATCTCGTTCAGGACCGAGTGCGGGCCTTGCGCACGCTGGTCGAGGACCTGCTCGAGATCTCGCGCCTGGACGCGGGTGCCGAGCAGGCCGAGCGAGAGCGCGTTCCGCTCGCCGAGGCGGTTGCGGACTCGCTGGCCCGTACCGGTCTGGAGACCGGCCTCGCCGCGACCGGTGCCGGGTACGCCGAGACCGACCCGCGCCGACTCGACCGGATCGTCACCAACCTGGTCGTCAACGCCCACCGGCACGGCCGCGGACCGGTCACGGTGACAGTCGCGGGCACCACGGTCACGGTGCGCGACCACGGTCCGGGGTTCCCGCCCGAGCTGCTCGCCGACGGACCGCAGCGCTTCCGTACCGGGACGCCGGAGCGCGGTCGGGGACACGGACTCGGGCTGACCATCGCGCTCGGCCAGGCCCGACTCGTCGGAGCCTCTCTGGCCTTCGGCAACGCGCCCGACGGCGGCGCCGTCGCCACCCTCCGCCTGCCGGTCGCCGGCTGACGCGGGTGCCGGGGGACGAGCCCCGTGGCACATCCCTGCCTCGGCACTGATACAGAACCGATGACCGGGTGCGCGGGAGCCGAGACATGGTCACGGCCGCGCGGACATCGGCGCCGCCCACAGTGACACCGTGCGTGAACGCCACGCACGGTGACCCCGTGGAGGTACCGCCCATGCGCCCGCCGACCGACCCCGCCGAGCACGGCACCCTTCCCGGCGCATCGGAGCGGCCCGATCCCGTGCGGCATCCGCACGGCCTGCCCCGCGGGCTCCCGCGCCGTTCCCGGCTCGTCGCCGCAGGAGCCGCGGCTCTGATCACCGTGGCGGTCCTGGGCACCGTGATCAGCGTCGGCGGCAAAGACGGCGGGCCCGGGACCAGCGGCCCCCTCAGTGGCGGGAAGCACGAACCGGGGGTCACGTCGCTGCCCTGGCCGCGCGAGGGCCAGGCCGCCGTACGGGTCGAAGGATTCGGCGACCGCGGTGACCTCGGCACCCACGGCCCGAACCGTCCCGTGCCGATCGCCAGCGTCACGAAGGTGATGACGGCGTACGTGATCCTCCGCGACCACCCGCTGCGCAGGAGCGAGTCCGGCCCCCGGATCACCGTCGACCGCCAGGCCGCGGACGAGTCCGTCTCCGGCATCGAATCCAGCGTTCCGGTCACGCAGGGACAGCGGCTGAGCCAACGGCGGCTGCTGGAGCTGATGCTCGTCCCCTCTGGCAACAACATCGCCAGGCTGCTTGCCCGTTGGGACGCCGGATCACAGGAGGCGTTCGTCGGAAAGATGAACCGGACGGCAGCCGGCCTCGGCATGACCCGGACCACGTACACCGGGGCCAGCGGCTTCGAGCCCACGACGACGAGTACCGCGGCCGACCAGCTGAAGCTGGCCCGGCAGGTCATGCGCGACGAGGTCTTCCGCTCCGTCGTCGCCCAGTCGCACACCGTCGTCCCCGGCACGTCCCGCACTCTCGACAACACCAACGCCCTGCTGGACACACCGGGCGTGGTCGGGATCAAGACCGGCTCCAGCACTCCGGCGGGAGGCGCGCTGATGTGGGCGGTCACCGTCCCCGATCGCCGCGGACGGCAGCACCTCGCCCTCGGTGTGGTCCTGCACCAACGCGCGGGCACCAGCCCGCAGGAGGGCCTGCGAGCAGTCTTCGACTGCAGCCGCGCACTCGTCGAGGCGGTACGGAGCCAGGTGGCCACAGCACCGTCGCCGACGGTCGACGTCGCGTCCGGAAGCCGGTGAGCCGAGCGTGGCCACACTTCCCGCCGCATTCTCCGCCTCCGTCTCTTCATCCGCTTCTGCCATCCTTTCTTCCCCTTCCACCCGTTCCGGCTCCACCGATCACGCAGAACGCGGTTCCACGGCTCCCCAGGGGAAGGACCCCGGCACCCGCCGCCGACGCCGGGGACGGATTATCGCCCTCCTCGCCCTCCTGCACTCGCTCGTGATGCTCGGGCACCGATACATCCCGAACCGGCCGGGTCATCTCGGCAGTCTCGTCGAGACCTTCCTGCCCTGGACCGGCCTGGCGGTGCCGCTGCTCCTCGGGTACGCGGTGATCCGCCGCTCCCCCACCGTCGCCGTGGCGGCACTGCTGCCCGCCGTCGTCTGGTGCGCGCTCTTCAGCGGGACACTCGTCGACAAGCGAGCCGGCGGCGGGAACCTGACGGTCGTGACTCACAACGTCAACGAACACAATCCGGACCCGGCGCACACCGCTCGTGCCCTGGCCGACTCCGGTGCCGACGTGCTCGCCCTCGAAGAACTGGGGGACGACACGCCGGTCTATCGCAGGGTCCTGGCCGCCGAGTACCCGTACCAGTGGGTGAGGGGCACGGTGGGCCTGTGGAGCCGCTATCCCCTCTCCGACGCGCGCACGGTCGACATCGCCCCCTGGCCCCGCGCACTGCGCGCCACCGTCCGCACCCCGAGCGGCCCCGTCGCTGTGTACGTCGCCCACTTGCTGTCCGTGCGGATGAGCACCACGTCGGGTTTCGGGACGAGCGCGCGTGACGACGCCGCCGACCGTCTCACCGCCGCGCTGCGGGCGGAACCACTCCCCCGGGCCCTTCTCGTGGGCGACCTCAACGGCACCACGGACGACCGCGCCCTGTCCGCCCTCACCTCCGGGATGACCTCCGCACAGGACGCTTCGGGCGCCGGGTTCGGGCTGAGCTGGCCGGCGTCCTTCCCTCTGACGCGGATCGACCACATCCTCGTACGCGGCATGCAGCCGCGCTCGGCTTGGACCCTGCCCGCCACCGGCAGCGATCATCTGCCGGTGGCGGCATCCGTGCGGCTGTCCCCCACCACGGCGCGGCCGGACCAGCCCGGCCGCAGCCAACGCGCAGCACCGTGAGACCGCGCGCGCAGCACTGGGGGTACCCGAGGACAGCAGGGTCTTTCTGTAAGTGCCTACGTTCCAGCTTTCCCAGCGCCGCGGTGCAGTTGTGGCGGAAGAATCGCGGTAGAACGGGACTCGTTCGTCGCCTTCGCCGGTCGGAAGCGGGCGGCGGAGCACGCCACCCGAGTCCGAGGAGTTGCGGCGACAGAGGCGCCGCGTGCCGGATCGTGTTCGTCACCAACTCCCCGAGCGTCAGAATGGCCGGCCCGACAGAGGGGTGGTGTGGGTTCACTCCCCACTCGGCCAGCACGGATTCCAGGGTCTGCCTGGCGAGGCGGACCGCGGCCGGGGTGGTCGGCACGGTCAGCGCATGACGGTAGGGCAAGGATTCGAGCTGCGAGGTCCGAGCGACGGCGAGGCCGCTTCAGCAGACGCTCCCGTCCTGACTCACGAACCCGGGACGGAGTGTCTAGACGTACACGGTGTAGACGTGGCAGGCGCTGCATCCCTTGATCTGTGCCCTGTCGAACTTGCCGCTGGGGCTGGTGCGCTTCACGCTCGTGTTGCTGTGCGTCCAGCTCCCCCACGCGTCGCCGTGGACGCGCATCCAGACGTGGCCGTCGCAGGAACCGTTGTTGCCCTTGGCCGCGACTGCCTTGGTGGTGGTGAGGCTGATGGCGTAGGTGGTGTCACAGGAACGCGTGAACTGTCCGAAGCCGTCGGTGAAGTAGACGTCGGTGTCCGCGGACGCCGTGCCGGCGGTGAGCATGACGGCTGTGGCCGCGGCTCCCAAGGTGGCGGCGATGCGCTTGCGCTTGAGGGTTCCTCCCCGTATTGACCATGTGTGGCTGGTGGTCGGACGACCTCGGCCAACGTAGAGGACCTGCCGCTCAGAGAGTGCCTACAACGTTCCAGGATGAGGCCCAGCGGTCACGGGCACGACAGCCGGAGCCGAAAGCCGGCTGTTTCATTGGACGGCATATGGCAGTGACAAAGCAGCTCCGATCGCGTCCTTCTCGCAGACCCCACTGGTCACACGGCACTGGCACCAGCCAAGGCAGCCCAACGACGAAGGGCCGCGACCACGCGGTCGAAGCGGGCCCTGCGCGAATCGCGATGGTGTGCGTGGCGGCCGCCACGGTGCTGGCCGCGTTGGTGACGGGGTGGCGATGAAGGTGATGAGCGATGTCCCCCGCCCGGCATCGCGCCTCTCCGGGCGCCTCCGCACAACCGGCACGACGCCATGACCGGAGTTCTGGGACATTCACCTGTCGGACATCCGTCCGTCGATGGAGAGTTGCCGCCATGTCGCCCGCGCTCCGCGTGCTCTTGTGATCGTTCGGTGGTGTCCCGTCCACTTCTCGACCGAGGAGAAATTCTTGCGCCCGTTCACTAGACGCCGTTTCGGTGCCGTCGCGGTGGCCGCATCCCTCGCTTTCGCCGCTGGTGCGGCATCCGGCACTCCGGCAGGTGCTGCCGCATTGCCCGTGGTCGTCCCTCGGGCCGAGACCGCCGCGCTGTTCGACGACGACGAGGGCGGTAACGCGAACGCCGACGACCCGGCGATCTGGCGCAACTCCGCCGACCCGGACGCCAGTCTCGTCATCGCCACGGCCAAGGAGGGCGGCCTGCGGGTCTACGACCTCGACGCCCGGCAGGTGCAGTCGGTCCCCGCGCCCGCGGCACCCGGCGCGGACGACGCCCCCGGCCGCTTCAACAACGTCGACCTGGTGCACGACATGTCCCTGGGCTCCGGCACCACGGACCTGGCGGTCGTCAGCGACCGCGGCAGCGACAAGCTGCGCATCTACCGCGTCGACGGCGACCGGCCCGGCGCCCCGCTCACCGACGTCACGGACCCCTCGGCGCCGTGGATCTTCTCCGGCTCGCAGGAGGAGGTCAATGAGGAGAGCACCGCCTACGGCCTGACCACCTACACCGACTCCGCGACCGGCAAGTCCTACGCGCTCGTCAGCCAGAACGCGACCACCCGCATCGCGCTGCTGGAACTGACCACGACGAGCCGGGGCACGGTGTCCTACCGGAAGGTCCGCACCCTGGACCTGCCCGCCGTCTTCACGATGCCCGACGGCACGAAGTGGTCCCCCTGTGGCGATCCCGGCGAGGGCCCGCAGGTCGAGGGTATGGTCGTCGACCAGGAGACGGGCACGCTCTTCGCCGGGCAGGAGGACGTGGGCATCTGGCGCCTGCGGGCCGACCTCAAGGGTGATCCCGTCCTGCAGGACAAGGTCCGTGAGTACGGTGTGCCGGCCACGTACGACGAGGCCTCCGACGAGTGCCTGGCGGCTGACGACCCCGGCTTCGGCGGTGACCGGATGTCGGCGGACGTCGAGGGCCTGACCCTGCTGAAGCAGGACGACGGGGACGGCTACCTGCTCGCCTCCAGCCAGGGCGACGACACCTTCGTCGCCTACGACCGTGAACGCTCCGACGACTACGAGTACGAGGGCGGCTTCCGGGTGGGTGCCGCTTCCGGGTCGCTGGACGGCTCCGAGGAGTGCGACGGCGCGGACGTGCTCGCCGAGCCGCTCGGCCGCAGGTACCCGGACGGCCTGCTCGTCGTCCAGGACGGCCACATGGCCCCGGAGGACGGCGACCGGGAGGCCACCGGCTTCAAGTTCGTCGACCTCGGCGACGTCCTGGAGGCGCTCGACGACTGACAGCCGCCCAAGGAGTGAGCGGCGGGCCGCCCGCACGGACGGTCCGCCGCTCACCGTAGCCAAACCCTCGCATGGGACCGCACGCGCTCGACTCACGACGCGACAGCCGTGGAGGGCCACTCGAGCACTGCTGGTCCGCATCCGTGGCGGCCGCCGGCTGCAGAGACCGAGCACCTGCGGCTACTGAAGACCAACGTCGACTTCGTCGCCCTCGCCCGCTACTGGAAGACGCTCCGGCAGGGCGTGCAGCCCGTGGGCGCCACCGCGCATCACGTGACCGAGTACCTGGGCGAGGGTCCGATCAGAGCTCGCGCGCAAGGGTGCCGCGGACCTGGGGCTGAGCATCGGGGCCTACCTGGCCCGACTGGTGCAGGGCGACAGCCGTTCGAGCAGCCGGTCTACGAGGGCGCCTACGCCGGGGCCGCCGCCCTGGTGCACACACTGGGCCCGCACCCCGAGGCGGGCCGTGACCGCGGTTGCCCTGTCGGCGCGGCAACCGCACACACCAGCTTCGGCCGCTGTGCCTCGGCGGCCAGGGATGCCACCGCAGGGCGGCAGGCCCGGGGGCACCGGCTCACGCGTCGAGTGCCGCCCGGTCCTCCGCAGGCTTGGGGCGGTCGACGAGACCGGCGACCTGGACCCGGGAAGTGACGCCCAGCTTCGTGAGGATGTGCTCGACGTGGGTGTCGGCCGTCCGCTTCGAAATGACGAGGCGTTCGGCGATCTGCCGGTTCGTGAGACCCTCGACGATCAGGTCGGCGACCTCGCGCTCGCGCGGCGTGAGGGGTCCCAGCGCGCTGCCGTTGACCACGTCCGGTGGCGGCGACGACGCGGTGCGCTGCCCGTGTCCGCAGGCGATGTTGACGAGTTCCGACACCTCCAGCTTCGTTCCGTGCGCGTAGACCTGGGTGAAGCGCTCGGCTCCCAGGCGGAGCATGAGGGCGTTCTCGGTCTCGGTGCGCAGGTTGGTCAGCGCTCGCACCCCCCACAGGGTGGTGCCGACCTGCCGCCAGAGTGCCGTGGAGCCGCCCAGCAGGATCGCGGCGTGCTCGTGGTCCTGTTCGGCGCACGCGACCCAGGACAGAAACTCCACGGTGGCGGCCAGGCTCATGGTCTCGCCCTGGTCGAGGGCGGACGGCAGCACCCTGCGCCCCAGTTCCCGGCTCTCCGCGAACTTGCCGTCCGCCCACAGCGCCAGCACCTGGGCGATGGTCAGAAAGTTGCGCGCCCATCGCTCACGCGGCAGGTGCTCCAGTTCCCGGAGGCACTCGTCTGCGTCGCTCAGTAGTCGGCGCCTACATCGGGGACAGCACCCGAGCCGAAATCGCCTACGCCCGGTCGCTGGGCAAGCCCGTGCGGTTCACACCCCCGAATCGGCAGCGACCTGCCCGACCTGACCTACTGCTCCCAACAGACCGACCAGCACATGAGCGTCCCGCTACTTTGCACCGTGGGCAGAGATATGAGGCCGGGGCTTTCGGGGACTGCTCATCCGCATCCTGCCCGGACCCTGGCGGCGTACCGTCGTTGAACTGCACGGCTCCATACACCGGGCCCCGGGGGGCCATCTCCCCCGGGGCCCGTAGTGTGTCGGACGCGGGTCAGATCTTCCCAGCCGCCGTACCAACACCAGCTGCCTGCTTCTCGGACCAGTTATTGCCCGCGCCCATGGTCAGACGGTGCTCGTTGAAGTTGCGGTCAGCGCCGCCGTTTTCCGAGAGTTGGCACACCGCCACCTACGGTTCGGATGCTGCGGCTCTGGCCCAGAACCGGCGTCACCTTCTCGAGCGGCGCGTCCCGCCACCCGGGCGCTGGCTCGCTTCAACGCCCCACTCGGCCGGACACGCTTCCGCGACTTGTACGGCCCGGGGACGGGAATGAAAGTGCGCTGAGCAGGCTTCGACCGGTCCTCTTCCAGCGTGCTGCGCTTCATGGACTGCCACGCAGGCCCCTGGAATGGCGTGGTGATCGCCTTCTCCGCGGCCCACCTCGCGTGAATCCTGCGCGCGAGCACACCCTCGGAGACGAGACACCGCTCATCAGCTGCCCAACGTGCAACCGTCTGGTTCTCCCCGAATGCTGAAATAGCCTTGCCGAGCCCCCTCGGTGACGATGACAAGACCGTACCCATTTCCAAAGCCCCGTAGACCAGCTTTCGGGACGCGACGCCAAACCCACCGTCTGCAGGGTCCGCGCCATACTGAATCGCCCCACTGCACAGGCTGAGTCGCGGTCTCGAACGCAGATCGCGCGAGCAGTGTGTCGGCAGGGGCCAAGGGCAGCCCCTTGAGACAGGAGCAGGCGTGACAGCTCCTGCGCTTGGTCGTATCTGCCAGACCGGTACTCCCTGCCCCCTTCAGACGTCGCCTCGCGTGACCTTCACGGTCGCAAGGTCGATACTGCCCTTGCAGGACTCTTGTCGGGCTGTAGTCCGACTCGCCACGAAGACCTGACGATGCGTCACCAAAGTCAGCATTGAGTCAGCATCGGTACCGCCGGAACCCGCTCACGACCGTTCACCCACCATCAAGATCACGAAGCAAGCTCCGCCCCTCTGCCCTGCAAGAGCACAGGTCAACACCCGTCTACTAACCTGCCTAGGAGATACCCTTGAGGATGCTGATCAACGTCCCCGAGACCGTCGTCGCGGACGCGCTGCGCGGAATGGCGGCCGCCCATCCCGAGCTGACCGTGGATGTCGAGAACAGGGTGATCGTGCGGCGCGGCGCCCCCGTGGCCGGGCAGGTCGCGCTGGTGTCGGGGGGTGGTTCCGGGCACGAGCCGCTGCACGGCGGGTTCGTGGGTCCCGGGATGCTGTCGGCGGCGTGTCCGGGTGAGGTGTTCACCTCGCCGGTGCCGGACCAGATGGTGCGGGCCGCGGCGGCCGTGGACAGCGGGGCCGGGGTGCTCTTCGTCGTCAAGAACTACACCGGTGACGTGCTGAACTTCGACATGGCCGCCGAACTGGCCGAGGACGAGGGCATCCAGGTCGCGAAGGTGCTGGTCAACGACGACGTGGCGGTGACGGACAGTCTCTACACCGCCGGCCGGCGCGGCACGGGGGCGACCCTGTTCGTGGAGAAGATCGCCGGGGCGGCGGCGCGGGAGGGACGGCCGCTGGAGCAGGTGGAGGCGATCGCCCGCCGGGTCAACGACAGCTCGCGCAGTTTCGGGGTCGCGCTCAGCGCCGTCACGACGCCGGCCAAGGGCAGCCCCACGTTCGACCTCCCCGCCGGTGAGCTGGAACTGGGCATCGGCATCCACGGGGAGCCCGGCCGGGAGCGGCGGCCCATGATGACGTCGGGCGAGATCGCCGAGGCCGCCGTGGACGCGGTGCTGACCGACCTCGGCCCGCGCAACCCCGTCCTGGTCCTGGTCAACGGCATGGGCGCGACGCCGCTGCTGGAGCTGTACGGCTTCAACGCCGAGGTGCAGCGGGTACTCGGCGAGCGGGGCGTGGCCGTCGCCCGCACCCTGGTCGGCAACTACGTCACCTCCCTCGACATGGCCGGCGCCTCGGTCACCCTGTGCGAGATCGACGAGGAACTGCTCGGACTGTGGGACGCGCCGGTCAGCACCCCGGGTCTGCGGTGGGGCATGTGACGGCGAACGGGGGAAGAATCGCGACGTACCTACCAGGCAAGGAGATCCCGTGCTCGACGCCGACTTCTTCCGCCGTTGGATGACGGCGACCACCGCGCTGGTCGACCGTGAGGCGGAACGTCTCACCGCTCTCGACTCACCCATCGGCGACGCCGACCACGGCAGCAATCTGCAGCGCGGATTCACGGCCGTGGCCGCCGCGCTGGAGAAGGACGCGCCCGACACTCCCGGCGCCGTCCTGATCCTCGCCGGACGGCAGCTCATCTCCACGGTCGGCGGCGCCTCGGGGCCGCTGTATGGGACGCTGCTGCGCCGTACGGGCAAGGCACTCGGGGACTCCGCCGAGGTGAGTGCGGAGCAGTTGGCCGAGGCGCTGCGGGCGGGCGTGGACGCCGTCCGGACGCTCGGCGGTGCCGCGCCGGGCGACAAGACCATGGTCGACGCCCTGGTGCCCGCCGTGGACGCCCTGGGCGACTCGTTCGCCGCGGCCGGCACGGCTGCCGCGGAGGGGGCCGAGGCGACCACGCCGTTGCAGGCCCGCAAGGGCAGGGCGAGCTATCTGGGCGAGCGCAGCATCGGTCACCAGGACCCGGGGGCGACCTCCTCCGCGCTGCTCTTCGAGGCGCTGAGGGAGACGGCCGGTGAGTGACGAGCAGCAGTTGGTGGGGATCGTGCTGGTCTCCCACAGCGCCGAGGTGGCCGCCTCCGTGGCGGAGCTCGCGAAGGCCCTGTCGGGCGGCGCCGGGGCCGTGGCCGTCGCCCCCGCGGGCGGTACCGCATCCGGCGAGTTCGGCACCAGTTCGGAACTGGTCGCGTCCGCCGCCGCGTCGGTGGACCGGGGCGCGGGGGTCGCCGTCCTCACCGACCTCGGCAGTGCGGTCCTCACCGTCAAGGCGCTGATCGCCGAGGGCGACGAACTCCCGGACAACACCCGTCTGGTGGACGCGCCCTTCGTCGAGGGCGCGGTGGCGGCGGTCGTCACGGCCTCGACCGGCGCCGACCTCGCGGCCGTGGAGGCGGCGGCCGCGGAGGCGTACTCGTACCGGAAGACCTGAGCGGAAGACCTGAGCGGACGGCCTGAGCGGACGGCCTGAGCGCACGGCCTGAGCGGCCTCCCGGCCGTCTCCGGGTCGTCCCCCGGCCGTCTCCGGATCGTCCCCCGGCCGTCTCCGGATCGTCCCCGGGTCGTCCCCGGCCGTCCCCGGGTCGTCCCCGGCCGTCTCCGGGTCGGGGCCGTCTCCCGGCCGCTCAGCCCCCGTCCACGAACTTGCGCGCCAGCCGCTCCCCCGCCTTCCCGGCCGCGGCCGTGTCCTCGATGGGCCGCACCTCGGTGTCCTTGAAGACGATGTAGGTCACGTCGGAGGCCACGCCCCCGCCCGCCGGGTCCGCCGGGATGCCGAGGGAGCGTGCGGCGGCGTAGGAGGCCTCGCCGATGAGGTCGGTGGGGCCCACGTCGCCGACGACGGCGTACCGCACCCGGTCCCCGTGGACCAGCGCCGCGAGCGATCCGCCGCGGATGTCGTCCTCCCCGGGGTCCCAGGTGTCGCTGGGCCCGGGCACGACCACGTAGGGCAGGCGCTCGGCGTCCAGCGGGCGGCCGTCCGACTCCGTGTAGGCGGTGGCGGGGGTGAAGTGCGGGTCGGTCCGGCCGTTGCACCGGTCGCCGGGCCGGCCGTCGCAGTCGACGTCGAGGTCGGCCTTCCAGTACACGGCGTCCCGGGTGCCGCAGACCGGGATGTCCGCCGGTGCTCCGGCGTCGCTGCGGTAACGCCCGCGCGAGACGGGGTCGCAGTCCCGCACCCTGGCCAGCAGTTCGGCGGCGCGCACGGGACGGTCGCCCCCGGTCCGCTCCCCACGGGCACCGGTCCCGGCGTCCGGCCGGGCCCGCGAGGAAGGTGCGGGCCGCGCGGCCGGGCCATGGGGAAGGGGGCCGACCCGGACCCCGGACCGGTCCGCCCGCAGCGGCACGGCCCGGTCGGGGGTGCCGGACAGCAGGATCCGCGCCGGGTCGGGCAGTGGCGCGGGCGGTGCGTCGGGGAACGTCGACGGGGCGAGCAGGGCGGCGCTGGCCGCGACCAGTGTCAGCGACTGGACACGCACGATGTGGCCTCTCCTCGGGGGCATGGGCAGCACTCGGCCCCATCTGTCCCCGAAACGCTCGCGCGAGCACCTTTCGCAGGGCCAGACGGTGCACACGCGCCGGCCGGCCGGTGTGTGGAGGGAGCGGTCGACGGGGGCGGGCGGGCCGGGCCCGTTCCGGCTCCGGCCCGTCCGGCCGCCCGCGCCGGCGCGGGGTCAGCGACGACAGCGGTCCACGCGCCATCGGCCCGAACCTCCCGCCGCATGCGGGGAGTTCGGCCGTGAGGAGACTCAGCATACGTAACCCGTCCGAGTGACCGTGACCCGCCGCCCTCTTGATGTGGTCGCGTCACAGGCGTCATATTGGTCCGGACCATTGCCGGTTGGTGGGGAGGCGGAGCCGTGCGAGACGTTCCCGTTGCCGCTCTCGCGCGCCGCTGCGCCCTGCTCTGCGGGGCGCTCGTCCTGCTCACGTCCTGCGGCTGGGGCGCGGACGGGGACGACGGAGACGGCGGTGGGCTGCCCGGGGTGCCCACGGGCGTCACCGCGCAGGCCGGCAGCGCGACGACCGTCCACGTGATGTGGAACGCGGTCGAGGACGTCGAGACCTATGAGGTGTACCGGGGCGGCACGATGGTGAGGGAGGTTCCGGCGGCCGAGCGGATGGTGGACGTCACCCGGCTGCGTCCCTCGACGGCGTACGCCTTCACCGTCCGGGCGCGCGACGCCGACGGGCGGCTCGGGCCGCGCAGCCGGGAGGTGCGGGCGACCACTCCGGCCGCGGTGGCCGACGAGTCCGCTCCGACCCGCCCCGGGGACGTGCGCGGCCGTGCGGTGGGCGGCCGGGCGGTCCAGCTCGGCTGGTCGGCCGCGAAGGACGACCGCGACGTCGTGTCGTACGACGTCTACCAGGGCGACGCCAAGGTGCACAGTGTCGGTGGCGGTCAGACGGCGGCCGTGGTCACGGGGCTGCGGCCGGGCACCCGCTACGCGTTCACCGTCCGGGCACGGGACGCGGCCGACAACGTCTCCCCCGCGAGCGCCGTCGTCCGGCTCACCACCGGGGGCACCGACGACGGGCGCGCCACCGCGCCCACACAGTTGCGCGCCGCCTCCCACCGGGCCGACGGGGCCTATTACCTCGACCTCTCCTGGGTCCCGCCGCGCACCGACGGTCCGGTGACCGAGTACCAGATCCACCTGGACGGCCGTGCGGCGACCTCGCTGGTCTACGGTGCCGACGCGCCGCGCGACCGCGCCGAGTACAGCTTCTACGCCGGACGCGAGGCCGGGGTCACCCACCGGGTCCGGATCCGGGCGAGGCTGGCCGACGGCACCTGGGGCGGGTTCTCGGCGGAGCGGAAGGTGACCACGGGCGCGGGTCGGTGACACCCGGTCGGCCCGGCGTTCGGGCGGGGCGGTGAACGCGTCACCTGGGCGGTCGCGCTCCGCATGCGGGCGCGGCCCGCGCGCTGTTGGCTGCCAGCGGGGGCACGGGCGTTCCCGATCCCGGCGGCGCAAGGGATGTACCGCCGACCGTGCCGCCGGAGGGCAGTCCACATGCGCATCTCATCGCCACTTCTCCGCTCCGGTGCGACCGTGGCAGCCGTCGCCGCGCTGCCCGTCGCCCTGGCCGCGGGACCGGCTCTGGCGGGCCCGGGGATCTCCGTGAGCACCACCGGGACCACGGTGTCGGTCAAGACCACGGCCTGCGCCCAGCTCAACGGCAGTTGGGGCACCGCGTCGCTGCTCACCAGCAGCCAGCGGGACTTCGCGGAGGGGCGTCAGGTGGCGCTCTCCGGCAGCGCTTCGGGGCAGTCCGCGGCCTGGTCGGGCATCACGCCGGGTACGTACACGGTGATCGTCATGTGCTCGAACAACAGCACCGCCGGCACCCAGACGGTCATCGTCTCCTCGGCGCCCTCCCCCTCGCCCTCGCCCAGCCGTTCCGCCGCTCCCTCCCCGTCCGCGTCGCCGGGCGGTGTCATGGGCGGTCTCGGCGGGGCCGTCCAGGACTACGGCACGGCCACCCTGGTGGCGGGTGGCGCGCTGGTGGGGACCGGGGTCATCGCCGCGGCCTGGTTCCTGCGCCGCCGCTCGAAGCCGTACCGCTTCTGAGGGAACACGCCGCACGGCACACGCCCGCACGGCACACGCCCGCACGGCGGCCGACCCGGTCAGGCCGGTTCGTCGTCCGGCAGCTCGGCGAACTCCGCCAGTGCGTGCCGGAGCCACTGGGTCCAGAACGTCTCCAGGTCGATGCCGGCCCGCAGCACCAGGTGGCGCAGCCGGTCCTCGGTGCTGTCCCGGCCGGGCGGGAAGTCCCGCTCCTCGATCTCCTCGTACTCGGCCAACTGCCTTTCGTGCAGCTCCAGATGCCGGCGCAGGTCCGCCCCGAGACCGGCGGTGCCGACCACGGCGGCGGCGCGCAGCCGCAGCAGCATCGTGTCCCGCAGGGGCTTGGGGTCGTGCGGGGCGGCGGTCCAGCGGGCCAGTTCGGCGCGGCCCGCGGGCAGGACCTCGTAGGACTTCTTCTGCCCGCGGGCCGGCTGCTGGCCGGGCAGGGCGCGGATCAGGCCCTCGGCCTCCAGTTTTCCCAGCTCGCGATAGATCTGCTGGTGCGTGGCCGACCAGAAGTAGCCGATCGACCTGTCGAACCGGCGGGTCAGCTCCAGCCCGGACGACGGCTTTTCGACCAGGGCGGTGAGGATCGCGTGCGGGAGGGACATGGGCTCATCCTAGGGACGGCCCGCCCGCCCCCTACAGCGCCGCCGCCAGCTCGGTGCCCTGCTTGACGGCGCGCTTGGCGTCCAGTTCGGCGGCCACGTCGGCGCCGCCGATGAGGTGGGCGCCGACACCGGCGGCGACCAGGTCGTCGTACAGGCTCCGGCTGGGCTCCTGGCCGGTGCACAGGACGACCGTGTCGACCTCCAGGACCGTGGACTCGCCGTCGACGGTGATGTGCAGTCCGGCGTCGTCGATCCGGTCGTAGCGCACGCCCGGCACCATGGTGACGCCGCGGTGCTTCAGCTCGGTGCGGTGGATCCAGCCGGTGGTCCTGCCGAGTCCGGCGCCGACCTTGCTGGTCTTGCGCTGGAGCAGGTGGACGGTGCGGGGCGGGGCCGGGCGTTCGGGCGCGGCGAGGCCGCCGGGGGCGCGGTAGCCGGTGTCGACGCCCCAGAGGCGGAAGTACGTCTCCGGGTCCTCGTGGGCCTTGTCGCCGCCGTCGGTGAGGTACTCGGCGACGTCGAAGCCGATCCCGCCCGCGCCCAGGATCGCGACGCGCTCACCGACGGGGGCGCCGTCGCGCAGGACGTCGAGGTAGCCGACGACGGACGGGTGGTCGACGCCGGGGATGTCGGGCGTGCGGGGGGTGACGCCGGTGGCGACGACGACCTCGTCGTGGCCGGTGAGGTCGTCGGCGCCGACGCGGGTGTTCAGGCGTACGTCCACGCCGTGGGCCGCGAGCTGGGTGCGGAAGTAGCGCAGCGTCTCGTCGAACTCCTGCTTGCCGGGGACCTTGCGGGCGACGTTGAGCTGTCCGCCGATCTCGCTCGCGGCGTCGAACAGGGTGACCTCGTGGCCGCGTTCGGCGGCGCTCACGGCGCAGGCGAGGCCGGCCGGTCCGGCGCCGACGACGGCGACGCGCTTGCGCAGCCTGGTCGGGGTGAGGACGAGTTCGGTCTCGTGGCAGGCGCGCGGGTTGACCAGGCAGGAGGTGATCTTGCCGCTGAAGGTGTGGTCGAGGCAGGCCTGGTTGCAGCCGATGCAGGTGTTGATGGCCTCGGGGCGGCCGGCCTCGGCCTTGGCGACGAAGTCGGGGTCGGCGAGCATCGGGCGGGCCATCGAGACCATGTCGGCGGTGCCCTCGGCCAGCAGCCGTTCGGCGACCTCGGGGGTGTTGATGCGGTTGGTGGTGACGAGCGGGACCGACACCTCGCCCATCAGCCGCTTGGTCACCCAGGTGTACGCGCCGCGCGGCACGGAGGTGGCGATGGTGGGGATGCGGGCCTCGTGCCAGCCGATGCCGGTGTTGATGATCGTGGCTCCGGCGGCCTCGACGGCCTTGGCGAGGGTGATCACCTCGTCGAGGGTGGAGCCGCCGGGCACCAGGTCCAGCATGGACAGCCGGTAGACGAGGATGAAGTCCTCGCCGACGGCCTCGCGCACCCGGCGGACGATCTCGACGGGGAAGCGCATGCGGTTCTCGTACGAGCCGCCCCAGCGGTCGGTGCGGTGGTTGGTGCGGGCGGCGATGAACTCGTTGATCAGGTAGCCCTCGGAGCCCATGATCTCGACGCCGTCGTATCCGGCCTCGCGGGCGAGGCGGGCGGTGCGCACGTAGTCGTCGACGGTGCGCTCGATCTCGGCGTCGGTCAGTTCGCGCGGCACGTGCGGGCTGATCGGGGCCTGGAGCGCGCTCGGGGCGACCAGGTCGGCGTGGTAGGCGTAGCGGCCGAAGTGCAGGATCTGCAGGGCGATGCGGCCGCCCTCGCGGTGCACGGCGTCGGTGACGACCCGGTGCCGCTCGGCCTCCGCCTCGGTGGTGAGCTTGGCGCCGCCCTCGTACGGGCGGCCCTCGTCGTTGGGGGCTATGCCGCCGGTGACGATCAGGCCCACTCCGCCGCGGGCCCGGGCGGCGTAGAAGGCGGCCATGCGCTCGAACCCGCGCTCGGCCTCTTCCAGGCCGACGTGCATGGAGCCCATCAGGACCCGGTTGGGCAGCGTGGTGAAGCCCAGGTCGAGCGGGCTCAGCAGGTGCGGGTATCGGCTCATCGGGCCCTCCGTGCGCGGTGTGGTGCCTCTGTTGTAGAGGACCGCCACCCCATTTTGCAACTAGTTGCATAACGGGGTGGCGCACACCTCACCGCACCCGGCGGGACCGGGTCAGTGGCTTTCGAGCCGTACGTGCAGCTCCCGTTCCTGGTCCCCGGAGGCCGTGCTCAGGTCCTGCACGGTGAACAGGGAGTCCAGGGTGGTGCGGAACCGCTCGATCGCCCAGTAGCCGCCCTGCACGTCGGCCTCCACGGACGCCCCGAGCCGGGCGGGGTCGCACCGGCCGCCCCGGGCGTCGGCCACGTCGAAGGTGCCGAGCCACACGGTCGGGCGCACCTCGTGGTACTCCCGGGTCACGTCGCCCGCGTGCCGGTCGGAGGAGAAGCACGCGCACAAGGTGTCGAACACGGTCCGGGCGTCCTCCTTGCTGCATCCGCTCAGCTCCACCGAGACGGACTCCGGATGCAGTCGCTCACCGTTCATCGTGATCGCTCCCTCTCGTCGGCACGGCCGATACCACCAGAAAAGCACCACCCGCCGCCCGGCGCGAGGGGCCGGGTCAGCCCTGGGTGAACCGGTACGTCTTGCTGTCCGTCAGCACGCAGAAGCCGGGCGACACGACGATCACGCGCAGGGTGCCGGTACGCCGGTCGTAGTCGACGCCCTCCGCCTCGAAGGAGCCCGAGCAGGCGCTGCGCAGGGGCAGCTGCCGCAGGGCGGTGACGTGTCCGGTGACGTCGGCGGCGCCGGTCGGCGGTGCCGACAGGTCGATGCGCAGCAGCGGTTTGGTGATGCCGAAGAGCGTGCCCTCGGGGTCGTCGGAGGAGCAGAGCAGGGTGGTGGCGTCCAGGAAGTCGCAGCCCTGGACGTCGCGCACGGCGTGGTCGAGGTGGACGGTGGCCGCCTGCGGGAGGTTCGCCGAGGGCGAGGTGGCGGGGTTGACGCCGGGGGTCGGGAAGACCAGGAGCCGGTTCATGGTGCCCCACTCCCCCGCCAGCATCCACTGGCCGTCGGGCGAGATCGCGGACCACGAGTTGTTCCGCGCCTCCCCGGCGCTCAGCGTGTGCACGTACTCCGACCAGCCGCCGTCCGGCGCCTGCACGCGGAACATCTTCGTGTTCCCGTCGTCGCGCTGGTACGGCTCGACGTAGTGGCCGTCGTAGGAGGCGTCGGGGTCGCCGACGTGGTTCCAGCCCCGGACGCTCAGGGCGAGCGGGACGGTGCCGATGCCGGTGTAGCGGTTGGGGCTGCCCGCCGGGACCTCGACCGAGGCCAGGCCCTGGCTCTCGGTCAGCGGGTCGGCCCGGTCGGAGCCCACCTCGGTCCAGGTGCCGGCGGCGGGAGCGGCCGCCCGCGAGGGACCGGCGAGGCCGAGGCAGAGGGCCAGGACGGCGAGTCCCGTCAGGGCGGCGTGACAACGTTGCCGGGCGCTCAGGGTCATGGAGGCTCCTCCGTGGGGCGGGCCGGGGCGGCACGGGCGGGGGCGGCGGCACTCGGGGCACAGTCTGGACCGCCCGCACAGTCATGTACAGACCAACTCCGGACGCCTTCGTGCGGCGCTCCCCGTACCGCGGGGAGATGCTGGGAGGAGACGGCGGCGCCCCGCGGAACCGGCTCCGGGCGCGGTGGAACGCGGTACAACAAGGGAGTAACGGCAACGAAGGGTCGTGCCGCGTCGGACGGCGACGGCGGGGCGTGGGATGAGTGCAGCGGGGTCTGCCGGGTTCGAGGGCGAGCCGTCGCCCCGCGGACCCGTGCGGCCCAGTGGACTGCTCGACCTGCTGAACGTGGCCTCGATCGTGCTGGACACCGAGGGCCGGATCGTCCTGTGGAGCCCGCAGGCCGAGGAGCTGTTCGGGTACTCGGCGCCGGAGGCCCTGGGGCAGTACGCCGCCCGCATCATGGTCCACGAGCGCCATCTCGACCTGGTCGTCAGGCTGTTCGGCGACGTCATGAAGACCGGCCGGAGCTGGGCCGGCGCCTTCCCCGTCCGGCACAAGGACGGCAGCACCCGTCTGGTCGAGTTCCGCAACATGCGGCTGCTGGACGACCGCGGTGACGTCTACGCCCTCGGGCTCGCTGCCGACCAGTCGATGGTGCGCCGGCTGGAGCGGGACGTGGCCCTGTCCACGCGGGTGATCATGCAGTCCCCGATCGGCCTGGCCGTCCTGGACACGGAGCTGCGGTACGTGTCGGTCAACCCGGCCCTGGAGCAGCTCAACGGCATCCCCGCCGAGGAGCACCTCGGCCGGACGGTCCGCGAGCTGCTGCCGCAGGTCGACGCCGACCCGCTGGAGGCGGCGGCACGCGAGGTGCTGGAGACCGGGCGGCCGGTCGTCGACCGGCCCGCGACCGGGCGGACGCCCGCCGACCCGGACGAGGAACACGCCTGGTCGGTGTCGCTGTACCGGCTGGAGGACGCCCTGGGTGCCGTACTGGGCGTGGCGGTCTCGATCGTCGACGTGACCGAGCAGTACCGGACGGCCGCCGAGGCCGAGGGCGCCCGGCGCCGGCTGGCCGCGGTGGCGGACGCCTCCGCCCGGATCGGCACCACCCTGCGCCTGGACCGCACGGCGTACGAGCTGGCCGACGTGGCCGTGCCCGGCCTCGCCGACATCGCGGCCGTGGACCTGCTGGACGCCGTGGTGGCGGGCCGGCGCACCACGCTGGGGCCGGCCGAGCCCGCGGTGATCAGGGCGCTGGCCGTGCGGGCCGACGACGCCCACGACGCGCTGCGGGCGGCCGACCGGCCCGGCGAGGTCGCCCGGTACGGACCGGACCGCCTGGTCACCGAGTGCGTGCGCACCGGCCGGCCGGTGATGGTGGCGCGGGTGACGCGCGAGGACCTGGGGCGCATCGCCCGCTCCCCCCGGGCGGCCGAGCTGCTGGGCCGGGCGGGCGTGCACTCCTACCTGGCCGTGCCGCTGATCGCGCGGGGGGAGGTGCTGGGCGCCCTGGACCTGAAACGGACCGCCAATCCCCTGCCGTTCGGCGAGGACGACCTGCTGCTGGCCCGGGAGCTGGCCGCGCGGGCGGCGCTGCAGATCGACAACGCCCGCTGGTACCAGAACGCCCGCGACACCGCGCTCACCCTCCAGCGCAGCCTGCTGCCGAGCCACCCGCCGGTGACGGGCGGGCTCGAGGTCGCCTCCCGCTACCAGCCGGCCGGGGGCACCAGCGAGGTCGGCGGCGACTGGTTCGACGTGATCGAGCTGGCGGACGGCAGGACCGCGCTGGTGGTGGGCGACGTGATGGGCAGCGGTATCGCGGCCGCGGCCTCCATGGGACGGCTGCGCACCGCGACGAACACCCTGGCCGCCCTCGAACTGGATCCGGCGCAGCTGCTCGGGCACCTGGAGCGGACCACGGCCGGCCTGGACCAGGCCATCGCCACCTGTCTGTACGCCGTGCACGATCCGCACCGGCGGCAGTGCCGGATCGCCAACGCGGGGCATCTTCCCCCGGTCCGGCTGCGGGCCGGCCGGCCGCCCGAACTGCTCGACCTGCCCACCGGGGTCCCGCTCGGGGTGGGCGGCGTCGCCTTCTCCACCACCACCGTCGGCCTGGAGCCGGGCGACCGGCTGGTGTTCTACACCGACGGTCTGGTCGAGACCCGCCGGCATCCGCTGGACGAACGGCTGGACGCGCTCCTCGCGCTACTGGAGGGCCCGGACCGTCCGCTGGAGGAGGTCTGCGACCTGCTGCTGCGCACCCTGCACGAGCCGGAGAACTCCGACGACGTGGCCCTGCTCATCGCCCGGGCCACGCCACCGGCGCCGTAGGCCCTGGGGACGACGTGCACGGTCCCACTGCCGCAAGGGCGTGGAAGGTCCCCCGACTCGCCGCAGGGGCGCCGATCGCGTGGTCGGTACACCCACGCCGCACGGGCGCCGACCGCGTACAAGCCGTACGCCGGTCGACGCCCGGCACTCCCCCCCCGGCCTCCGGCCCCGGGGCAACCCCGGAGCACGCACCTCACGCCCCCGGGCCCGCCCGGCCGACGGGCCTGCGACGACAGGACGTGACGGTACGGCGAGCGGGCGGTCAGTTCCTGACGCCGGTCACCACGTGGGCATACAGGTCCTCGCAGACCGCGAGGCGGGGGGTCAGCCCGGCCCGGGCGAAGGCGTCGACGGCGTCGGCCGCCTGGCGTTCGCTCGTCTCGACCAGCAGGCAGCCGCCCGGGGCGAGCCAGTCCGGCGCGGCGGCCGCGACCCTGCGCAGCACGTCGAGGCCGTCACCGCCGCCGTCGAGGGCGACCAGCGGTTCGTGCTCGCGGGCCTCGGCGGGCAGCAGGGCGACCTCGCCGGTGGGGACGTACGGCACATTGGCCGCGAGGATGTCCACCCGGCCGCGCAGCGCGTCGGGCAGCGCGTCGAACAGGTCACCGGCGTGCACCCGGCCGCCCGCGTCGGCGAGGTTGCCGCGGGCGCAGTCCACGGCGACCGGGTCGACGTCGGCGGCGTGCACCTCGGGCCGGTCGAGCGCGGCGGCCAGGGCCGCGCCGACGGCGCCCGACCCGCAGCACAGGTCGACGACGACGTCCGCGTGCGGCGCGTGGGCCAGGGCCTCGGACACCAGGAACTCGGTGCGTCGGCGGGGTACGAAGACACCGGGGGCGACGGCGATGCGCAGACCTCGGAACTCGGCCCAGCCGACGACGAGTTCCAGGGGCAGGCCGCTCACACGGCGCTCGACCAGCGCGGTGAGTTCCGCGGCGGTGCGGGCCGCGTCCAGGATGAGCGCGGCCTCGTCCTCGGCGAAGACGCAGCCGGCGGCGCGCAGCGCGGCCACGACGGCGTCACGCGAGGGAAGCCCCTTCGGGAACGCCGTGAAGGCGCGGGGAGAGGGCGGGGGCGGGGCGGGGAAGGAGGAGGGCATGGAAGCCGAGAGCCTTTCGGGAACCGAAGGGCGCTCTCCCGGTCACTCGTTTCCGGTGACCGTACTGCGGTGAGGTGAGAGCACCCGGGCCGACACAGCGGTAATCGGTCTCACCTCCCAGTCGTCCGGCGGCCGGGGCGGTCCGCGGCCGCCGGTCACATTACCTCAATGATCAGGCGCCGGTGGCGTCCTGAGGCGGGCGACGCACGCGACCCGCCGGCTGAGTTGTAGTCTGCAACCAGCGACACGAGGAGGATCCGTGACGGCTGCCGAGACACCGGACGAGACGACCGCCGTCCTCGACACGACTCCCGCGGACACGGCCGTGGAGACCATCCACCGCGAGATGACGGCCTTCGCCCGCCGCGCCAGGGCCTCGGCGGGTCGCATGCATCCGCAGCTGTCGCTGGTGTCGTACACGCTGCTCGGGCATCTGGAGGAGCGGGACGGCCGCCGGGCCACCGACCTGGCCGCCCACTACGCGCTGGACAAGTCCACCGTCAGCCGCCAGGTGTCCGCGCTGCAGCGCGCGGGGCTGATCGAGCGGCGGGTCGACCCGGAGGACCACCGCGTGCAGGTCCTGCACCTGACGGAGGCGGGGCGGCACATCCTGGGCCAGGTCACCGAGAGCCGCCGGGCCGCCTTCCGGGAGCGGCTCGCCGGCTGGCCCGAGGAGGACCTGCTCCGCTTCGCCGCGTATCTGGAGCGGTACAACGCGTGGCCGGGCGGGGCACCGGACGAGGAGCGTGAAGGTTCGGCGCTCCGGGACACGTACCGTTGACGGGTACGCACTGATCACGCCGGCCGCCGGCGGAGCGCCCCGACGGCCCGAAAGGCACCCACCGCATGAACACCACCCGAGGCTTCACCGGGCGCCCGCGCGCCGCCCGGCCGGGGCTGCCGCCCGGCCAGTACGACGCGGGCGACGACTGGCCCGTGCTGTCCGCCGAGGTCACGCCCGAGATCGCGCCCGCCGACTGGACGTTCCGGGTGGGCGGTCTGGTGGCCGAGCCCCGTACCTGGGACCTGGCCGCCGCGCGCCGGCTGCCGGCGTCCGCGTACGCGGGCGACATCCACTGCGTCACCGGCTGGTCGAAGTTCGGGGTGCGGTTCGGGGGTGTGTCCCTGGACGCCTTCCTGGACGCGGCGGGTCCGCTGCCGTCCGCCACGCACGCCGTCGCCCACGCGCACACCGGCTACACCGCGAACCTGCCGCTCGCCGACCTCACCGGCGGACGGGCCTGGATCGTGTGGGAGTACGACGGGCGGCCGCTCGCCCCCGAGCACGGCGGCCCGGCCCGGCTGGTGGTCCCGCACCTGTACTTCTGGAAGAGCGTCAAGTGGATCGCGGGCCTCGAACTCCTCGACCACGACGAGCCGGGTTTCTGGGAGCAGAACGGCTACCACGCGCGCGGCAACCCCTGGGAGGAGCAGCGGTACTCCGGTGACTGAGACAGCGACGCACACGGCAGGGGCCTTCACTCCTCCGACGCGGTTCGCCGTGCCCGGGCGGATCGAGGTGAACGGCGAGGTGGCGGGGGCGTGGCGGACGGCCGTGCTCACGGAGATCCGCCGTGAGACGCCCCGCGCGTCGACGTTCCGGCTGGCCGTGCCCGGCTGGGCGGGCCACCTGCCCGGTCAGCACCTGATGCTGCGGCTCACCGCCGAGGACGGGTACCGGGCGCAGCGCCACTACTCGCTGGCCTCCGCGCCGGACGACTCCGGGCACATCGAGCTGACCCTCGACCGGGTGCCCGACGGGGAGGTGTCCGGCTGGTTCCACACCGTGGCGCGGCCCGGTGACGAGATCGAGGTCCGCGGCCCGCTCAGCGGCTTCTTCGCCTGGCCCGGCGACCGGCCCGCCCTCCTCCTCGGTGCCGGCTCCGGGGTCGTCCCGCTGATGTCGATGGTGCGGCACCACCGGGCGCGGGGCCTGACGGTGCCGCTGCGCCTCCTGGTGTCGGCGCGCGGCCCCGAGGAGCTGATCTACGCCCGCGAGTACGGCGCGGAGACGACGCCCGTGTTCACCCGGACCGCGCCGGCCGGGACGCCCGTGGGCCGGCTGGCCCCCGCGCACCTGGCGCCGCTGCTGGCCGAGCCGCCCGCCGGCGGCTGGGAGGCCTACGTGTGCGGATCGAACTCGTTCGCGGAGCACGCGTCGCGGCTGCTGGTGGCCGCCGGTCAGCCGGTGGACCGGATCCGGATCGAACGCTTCGGCTGATCCGGCCCGGATCGTGAGCGAGGCCCGCCGGACTGGGTACCAGTCCAGTGCGGGCACTCGCACACGTGGCGCGACACGAAGGCGCGGCGGCCCTCCCCGCACTCGCCCGGCCGTCCGTCCGCTCCTCCGGTCGCGGTGATCGCGGGGAGGTCGACATGCGAACACGGGTACGCGGCTGGCGCTGGCGGCGCAATCCGCTGCGGCGGCGGTGCGACGTCGTCGAGGCCTGGACCCGGGTGGTCGTCGCCCTCCTGCTGGTCGTGGGCGCACCGCTGCTCGGCGCGGCCACCGCCTGGTGGGGCTACGGGCAGGCCCAGGCGATCGTGGCCGAGCAGCGGGCCGAGCGGCACCGGGTCCGCGCCACGGTGGTCGACCCGACCCCCAGTTCCCTGCCGACGGGGCAGCTCGGCGGGCAGCAGTCCTACCGCGCGACCGTCCACTGGAAGACGGCGGACGGCACGGAGAAGAGCACCACGGCCCGGGTGCCGGCCGGCGCCCGGGACGGTGACACCGTCGGCGTGTGGCTGGACTCGCACGGTCAGAGCGTTCCGCCGCCGTCGGACGGGACCGAGATCTGGCAGCACAGCGCCACCGTCGGCTCGTTCACGGCCCTCGGGACGGCGCTCACGGTGCTGCTCGCGCACCGCGCCGTGCGCGCGGTGACCCTGCGGCGCCGCATGGCGGAGTGGGACCGGGACTGGGCGCTCACCGAGCCGCAGTGGACCCACCGCCGGGCCTGACGGCCGACCCTGGCGGGTTCTTCGGCCGCCCACGTACGGTGTGATCATCCGTACGGTCTGCCACCTCCCCGCAAAGGCGGTTTTCGATGGCCCTGTTCGACCTTCCGCTCGACGAACTCCAGGCGTACCGCAGTGCGTCGGCCGAGCCCGAGGACTTCGACGCGTTCTGGAGCAAGACCCTCGCCCAGGCCCGTGAGTACGAGCTGGACGCGCGCTTCGAACCGGTCGACACGGGACTGTCCACGGTGCGGGTGTACGACGTGACGTTCGCCGGGTTCGGCGGTCACCCGGTGAAGGGGTGGCTGACCCTGCCGGCCGCGGCGGCCGAGCCGCTGCCGCTGGTGGTGGAGTTCGTGGGGTACGGAGGCGGGCGCGGGCTGCCGCACGAGCACCTGCTGTGGGCGTCCACCGGCCGGGCCCACTTCGTGATGGACACCCGCGGTCAGGGCAGCGCCTGGGGCGGCGGTGGCGGGACCCCGGACCCCGTCGGCGGCACGCCCGCCTACCCGGGCTTCATGACCCGCGGCCTGGACGCTCCGGAGAACTACTACTACCGCCGGGTCTTCACCGACGCCGTGCGCGCGGTCGAGGCGGCCCGCTCCCACCCGTTGACCGACTCGTCCCGCACGGTGGCGCTGGGCGGAAGCCAGGGCGGCGGCATCACGATAGCGGTGGGCGGTCTGGTGCCGGATCTGGTCGCCGTGGCGCCCGACGTGCCGTTCCTGTGCGACTTCCCGCGCGCGACCACCCTCACCGACCGGCACCCCTACCGGGAGATCGGCCTGTACCTGAAGACGCACCGCGGCCGGACCGAGGACGCGCTGCGCACGCTGTCGTACTTCGACGGCGTGCACTTCGCGGCGCGGGGCCGGACGCCGGCCCTGTTCTCGGCCGCCCTGGAGGACCAGACCTGCCCGCCGTCGACCGTTTTCGCCGCGTTCAACGCGTGGACGCACGAGGACAAGAGGATCGAGGTGTACGACTTCAACGACCACGAGGGCGGCGGGCCGTTCCAGGAGGCCGCCAAGCTGCGCTGGCTGGGCTCGTACGCCTGAGGTCCGGAGGTCGTGACCGTCGTCCGCGGGCGGTGACCGGCGTCCGTGGGTGGTGTTTCGGCCGAACCGGCGGCCCGGCCTTCCCAGCTGGTTTAGACCAATGGTAATTCTGGTGGCGCACCGAGCCCACGCGGCTACCGTACGTCATCAACAGGAGGCGCGGCATGGCCCGCACCACCCCCCACGACGAGTCCACGGCCGACACCCGGCCGCCCCTGTACCGACGGGTGGCGGACCAGTTGCTCACCGGGCTGCGGGACGGCACCGTCCCACCGGGCGAACGGCTGCCCGGCGAGCGCCGGCTGGCGGAGCGGTTCGGGGTCAGCCGGGAGACCGTGCGCCAGGCACTGGACGTGCTGCGCCGGGACGGTCTGCTCAGCACCGACCGGCGGGGCAGTCACGTCGCGCTGCCGGGACCGCCGGCCGGAAGTCCGGCGCCCCTCGTCTTCCCGGTGGGCGCCCGGTCGGCGGAGCCCCGCACCGGGGACCGGGCCACCGTCGTCTGGGGGCCGCCGCCGCCGGAGCACGCCGCGGCGCTGGGGCTGGTGCCGGGCCGGCCGACCCTGGTGCACCGCTACACGTCGGCGGCGGCCGGCGGAAGCGGCAGGCGGACGGCCGTGACATCGTTTTCCGCGGTGGCGCTCGCCGAGGTCGAGGAGCTGGCCCGCTACCGCGACCGCGCCGACGGGGTCGCCTGCGCCCAGCTGCGGCGGACCTACGACTGGATGCGCCGGGCCGGTCTGACCCTGCATCACCGGGACACCATCACCCTCCAGCCCGACACCGCGTCGGTCCGGGTCGTGCGGCGGGTGCACGACCAGTACGCGCGTCCGCTCGAGATCACGGACCTCCTGGTGGACACCCGGCAGGACGCCCTGGTCTACGAGTTCACCCTGCCGGCGGCCGGCTGACCAACCGGCCGGCTACGCGAGGCGCCGGGCCACGACCAGCCGGGCCCGCGGGCTGCCGTCGGGGCGGTGCCCGAACTCCGGCAGGGCGTGCAGGTCCGCCCGGAATCCGGCGCGGGACAGCTCGCGGCCCACGTCCCCGAGCCGGAAGGTCCGGTAGTACATGACGAACGGCGGCCGCCAAAGCGCGTTGCGCACCCGCATCGCCGCGTCGAAGCCGAGCAGCGTCCAGTACCCCGGGGAGCCGGGCCGGGGCGGCGCGGCGACGGGGAAGGCGAAGCAGCCGTTCGGCCGGAGCACGGAACGCACCTGACCGAACAGGCCCGGCAGTTCGCGGGGCAGGAAGTGACCGAACGCCCCGAAGCTCACCACGAGGTCGAAGGCGGGGCCGAACGGCAGGGCGCGGGCGTCCGCGCGCACCCAGGAGACCGCCGGGCCCGGCGGCGGGAGGCGGCGGCGCGCGACCTTCAGCATGCCCGCGCTGAAGTCGACCCCGGTCACGCTCCGACGGCACACCCGGGCCAGGACCCCCACGCCCGCGCCGGTGCCGCAGCACAGGTCGAGTCCGGCGGGGAAGGGCCCCATCGACTCCAGCGCGCGGGCCACGGCGTCCAGCACCCGGTCCGGTGTCCGGTACGGGGTGTGGTCGAACTTCGGGGCGAGCAGGTCGTAGCCCCGCTCGACCGACGACAGCGCCTGGACGGCGAGTTCGCGCAGGGTGGGGCCTTCGGGGCTGAACATCCGGTCAGCCTAGGGGCTGTCCGGCGGGCCCCGCGGGAGCGCGGCGCTCGTCGAGCACGGTGAGCACGCGCTCGCACCAGCGGGCGTTCTCCCGCTCGAACGCGATCCCGGCGGCCAGGGTGAGGTACGGGCCGACGCGGTCGGCGTCCCGGAGGTGTTCCTCCTCGGTGCGGCCGTCCAGGAGGCGTTCCCGCACCCGTTCGTAGCGGGCGAGCTTGCCCAGCGCCCAGGCCCTGCGCTCCTCGACCAGCGCGCGGACGGCCCGGGGCTCGACGCCGTCCATGGCCTGCATCTTGATCAGGAACTCGTCGCGGATGGCGGTGGGCCGCCGGGTCGGCTCGGCGGCGAACACGCCCAGCTGCTCCCGGCCGGCCGCGGTGAGCGAGAACAGCCGCTTGGTGGGCCTGCGTTCCTGCGGCACGGTCCGGGCCTCGATGAGTCCGTCGCCCGCGAGGCGCTCCAGCTCCCGGTAGAGCTGCTGCGGCGTGGCGGGCCAGAAGTTGGCGAGCGACACGTCGAAGATCTTGGACAGCTCGTAGCCCGAGGCCTCGCCCTCCAGGAGGGCGGCCAGGACGGCGTACTTGAGAGACATGTCGACACGCTAGCAAGCACGGATCACGAGGACTACTCTACTCCACACCTATTCAATTAGTTCAGTATGAAGGAGTGACGATGCGGGCTTTCCGCGAGGCGGTCGAGGCACACGACCTGGACGCCGTCGAAGCACTGCTGGCCGACGACGTGGTCTTCTCCAGCCCCGTCGTCTTCAAGCCCTATCGGGGCAGGGCGATCACGGCGGCGATCCTGCGCGCGGTGGAGCGCGTCTTCGAGGACTTCCGCTACGAACGCGTCATCGGCGAGGCGGACGGCCGCGACCACGCCCTGCTCTTCACGGCGCGGGTGGGCGACCGCGAGATCAGCGGCTGCGACTTCCTGCGACTCGACGCGTCCGGCCGGATCGCCGAACTGACGGTGATGGTGCGTCCGCTGTCGGGTGCGCAGGCCCTCCAGGCGGCGATGGCCGCCCAGTTCGAGCGGATCGCGAAGGAGACGGAGGAGACGGAGGAGGCGGCGGAGGTCCGGGAGCGTTCGGCCGGCTGAGCCGGCACGGCATGCGCGGCAGGAAGAGGGGACGTCGTGGTAAGGTGACGGCAGCACTTGTGTACGCCCCCCTTGTTCGGGGCGCCGGTGCTGGTTTCCCTTCGGTTCGCAGACCCGCCCGTCCTGGTGCGACCGGCGCGTCCGCTTCTCGGCACAACCTCCTGAGCAGGGCTTTCGCCCCCGCTGGATCCGAGGTGCCGTTCCGCCGCCCGGAGGCGTGTCGTTTCCGACCCCTCGCGGCTCCCCCTTCCTTCCGCATGTCCCATGCCCGTGTCCTCGAAAGGACCGACCACATGACCACCACACTCGAACACCCCCCTGTACAGCAGTCCCCGGCCGAGATCGCGAGCGGTGTCCTCGACATCGAGGCGGGCGGCAAGGGTCGCCTGCGGGGCGAAAGTCTGCGGCCCGAACCCTCCGACCTCGCCCTCTCCCCCGCCCTGATCCGCCGGCACGGGCTGCGCAGGGGCGACCTCGTCGAGGGCGTGCGCGGCGACCGGCACACCCTGACCGAGGTCGTCCGCGTCAACGGCCGTACGCCCGACCGGCACGGCCGCCGACGGCACTTTGCCGACCTGACCCCGCTGCACCCGCACGAGCGGCTGCGGCTCGAACACCCGGCGGCCGGCCTCACCGGACGCGTCACCGACCTGATGGCCCCGGTCGGCAAGGGGCAGCGCGGCCTGATCGTCGCTCCGCCGAAGACCGGCAAGACCGTCCTCCTGCAGCAGATCGCCGCCGCCGTGGCCGGCAACCACCCCGAGGCCCGGCTGATGGTGGTGCTGCTCGACGAACGGCCCGAGGAGGTCACCGACATGCGGCGCTCGGTGCGCGGGGACGTGTACGCCTCGACCTTCGACCAGGGCGCCAAGCAGCACATCGCGCTCGCCGAGCTGGTGATCGAGCGGGCCAAACGGCTCGTCGAGGCCGGTGAGGACGTCGTGATCCTCCTCGACTCCCTCACCCGGCTGTGCAGGGCGCACAACAACGCCGCCTCGTCCGGCGGCCGCACCCTCAGCGGCGGTGTCGACGCCGGCGCGCTGCTGGGCCCCAAGCGGTTCTTCGGCGCCGCCCGCAAGGCGGAGGAGGGCGGTTCCCTCACCATCCTCGCCACCGCCCTGGTCGAGACGGGCTCGCGCGCCGACGACTTCTACTTCGAGGAACTCAAGAGCACCGGCAACATGGAACTGCGCCTGAGCCGGGAACTGGCCTCCCGCCGCGTCTTCCCGGCCGTGGACCCGACCGGTTCGGGCACCCGACGCGAGGAACTCCTGTTGTCCGCCGCCGAGACGACCGCCGTGCGCGGGCTGCGGCGGGCCCTGGGGACGCGGGACGGGCAGTCGGGTCTGGAGACCCTGCTGGAGCGGCTGCGCCGCACGCCGGACAACGCGACGTTCCTGCGGCAGGTGCAGCCGACGCTGCCCGCGGACTGACCCCGCCACCGACGGCACGCACCGGCACCGCGCTCCGTTACGGCATCCGGGTGCTTGCGGGCGCGACCCGGCCCGGTCAGCGTGGCGGTTCGGGGGGCCATTCCTACGTTTGCGGTATGACTATCGGATTCTCATCCCGGACGGCTCGGTCCACCTGCATGCTCTGCCTGGCAGGGCTGCTGACCCTCATGCCGGCCGCCGCGGCCGCCCGTGCGGGACGGCCGGACCCCGGACCGCCCGGCGGTGCGGCGGACCGGCCGTCGTCGCTGTACCGCTCCGGCACCCAGGTCCGGCCGCACCCCGGAGCTCCCCGGGTTCCCGATGTCTCCGCCCTGTCCTGGGTCGTGGCCGACGCCGGCACGGGCGACGTGCTGGCGGCGAACGACGCGCACCGCAAGCTGCCCCCGGCCAGCACCCTCAAGACGCTGTTCGCCCTCACCGTGCTCCCGGTCCTGCCGGGCGGCCTCCACCACGAGGTCAGCCCCCGGGACCTGTCCGGCATCGGTCCGGGCAGCAGCCTGGTCGGTGTCGTCGAGGGCGAGACGTACCGCGTCTCCGACCTGTGGAACGGCGTCTTCCTCAACTCCGGGAACGACGCCGTGCACGTCCTCGCCGCGCTCACCGGCGGCTGGAGTGCCACGGCCGCCCGGATGCAGGCCGAGGCCCGCGCGCTCGGCGCCCGCGACACCCACGTCCGTTCTCCCGACGGGTACGACGCGCCCGGCCAGGTCTCGTCGGCGTACGACCTCGCCGTCTTCGGCCGGGCGGGGCTGCGCCGGCCCGACTTCGCGCGGTACTGCGCCAAGGTCGACGCGATGTTCCCCGGCCGCGACGGGAGTTCGTACGGGATCATGAACACCAACCGGCTGCTCACCGGGGCCGACGGCGTGGCACCGTATCCGGGGCTGATCGGCGTCAAGAACGGCTACACCAGCAACGCCGGCAACACCCTCATCGCCGCCGCCCGGCGCGACGGACGGACCCTGGTCGTCACGGTGATGAACCCTCAGGAGGGCGGCGGCCACGCCGTCTACGAGGAGGCCCGTGCCCTGCTCGACTGGGGCTTCGAGGCGGACGGGGAGGTCGACCCGGTGGGCTCGCTGCTCCCCGAGGGGTCCCGGCCCCGCCAGGGACCGCAGGCGGTGCCCGCGGCGGCGACCGCGGCGAAGCCGGCCGAGGACGAGCCGGGCTGGCCGGAGACCGGCGCGATCCTGGGCGTCGCGGCGCTCGGCGCGGGCGTCACGGCACTCGCCCTGCGGCTCAAGCTCGTGCGGGACGACGGGAGTTGACCGGGCGGTTCAGAACACCGACAGTCCGGTCAGCGTGGTGAAGCGGTCCAGGGCGGCCACCCCGGCCACCGAGTTGCCCCGTTCGTCCAGGCCGGGGCTCCACACGCACAGCGTGCAGTGGCCCGGCACCACCGCGATGATGCCGCCGCCCACCCCGCTCTTGCCCGGCAGCCCCACCCGGTGCGCGAAGTCGCCGGCCGCGTCGTAGGTCCCGCAGGTCAGCATCACCGCGTTGACCTGCTTGGCCCGGCTGCGGCTCAGCAGCCGGGTGCCGTCGGCGCGGATGCCGTGCCGGGCCAGGAAACCCGTCGCCAGGGCCAGGTCGGCACAGGACGCGGCGACGGAGCACTGGCGGAAGTACTGGTCCAGGAGCACCGGTACGGGGTTGTCGATGTTGCCGTAGGACGCCATGAAGTGCGCCAGCGCCGCGTTGCGGTCGCCGTGCGCGGCCTCGGAGGCGGCGACCTCCTCGTCGTGGGTCAGGTCCGGGTTGCCGCTCTCCGCGCGCAGGAAGGCCAGCAGTTCGCCGGCCGCGTCGCCGGTACGGGTGTGCAGCCGGTCGGTGACGACGAGGGCGCCCGCGTTGATGAACGGGTTGCGCGGGATGCCGTTCTCGTACTCCAGCTGCACCAGGGAGTTGAACGGGTTGCCGGACGGCTCGCGGCCCACGTGCTCCCACAGGGCGTCGCCCTCCCTGGCCAGGTCGAGGGCGAGGGTGAAGACCTTGGTGATGGACTGCGCGGAGAACGGTTCCCGCCAGTCCCCCACCCCGTACACCGTGCCGTCCAACTCGGCGACGGCCATGCCGAAGCGGCGCGGGTCGCGGGCGGCGAGCGCGGGGATGTAGTCGGCGGGCCGGCCACTGCCCGGGGTCCGCTCGATCTCCTCGGCGATGCGCTCCAGGACCGGACGGAAGGTCGTCGGTGTGCTCATGATCGCCATTCTCCCTGCGGGCCGGTCCCGGCGTCGGGAGGCCTGCGGTGGGTGGACCCCCGCACGGGGGTGGTGCTGGCCTCACCCCCGTTTCGGGGGCGGACGCCATTCTGCGCCCGGCGCGCCGTTCACATACTCAAGTGCATGGTCGATTCAACGGTGCTCGTCGAGAGCCTGCCCACGGGCGCACAGGAGAAGAGTCGCGACAAGGGCAGCGACTTTTCCGAACTCTCCCGGCGCATAGCCGACGCGGGGCTGCTCCGGCGCCGCCCGCTGTACTACACGGTGCGTTTCGGCGCCGTCGCCCTCGCGCTGGCGGGCGGTGTCGCCGCGTTCGTCGCCCTGGGGGACATCTGGAGCCAGCTCTTCGTCGCGGTCGGGCTCGCCGTCGTCTTCGGCCAGCTGGGACTGGCGGCCCACGACCTCGCCCACCGGCAGGTCTTCTCGCGCCGGCGCCCCAGCGAGGCGGGCGGCCTGCTGGCGGCCAACCTGCTGCTCGGCATGAGCTACGGCTGGTGGATGAACAAGCACACCCGCCACCACGCCAATCCCAACCACGAGGAGAAGGACCCGGACGTCTCGCCCGACATCCTGGTGTGGTCTCGGGGCCAGGCGAGCCGGGCGACGGGTCTGCCGCGGTTCGTCGGCAGGCACCAGGCGGCCCTGTTCTTCCCGCTGCTGACGCTGGAGGGCCTCAACCTGAGCTTCAACAGCTTCAAGGCGCTGGGCAGCCGGGCCGTGAAGCGGCCGGTCCTGGAGGGCACGCTGCTCGTCGTCCACTTCGCCGTGTACTTCGGCGGCCTGTTCACGGTCCTCTCCCCGGGCAGGGCGCTCGCCTTCCTCGCGGTGCACCAGGGTCTGTTCGGGATCTATCTGGGCTCGGTCTTCGCGCCGAACCACAAGGGCATGCCGATGATCGAGGAGGGCACGCGGCTGGACTTCCTGCGCCGTCAGGTCCTGACCTCCCGCAACGTGCGGGGCGGGGTGCTCGTCGACGCCTTCATGGGCGGCCTCAACTACCAGATCGAGCACCATCTCTTCCCCAGCATGCCGACCCCCGCGCTCGGCCGGGCCCAGGCCCTCACCGAGGCGTACTGCGCCGAGCTGGGCGTGCCGTACCACCAGACGGGGCTGCTGGCCTCGCACCGCGAGGCCCTGCGGCACATGAGGAGCGTCGGGGAGCCGCTGCGCGCCGCACGCTGAGCAGCGGTCAGCCGTGCAGCACGCCGGTGCCGAGCAGCCCGAACAGCAGGACGCCGACCGCGATCCGGTAGACGACGAACGAGTTGAAGGTGTGCTTGGCGACGAACTTCAGCAGCCAGGCGATGGAGGCGTAGGCCACCACGAAGGAGACGAGGGTGCCGACCGCCAGGGGCGCGGCACCCGCTCCCGTGCCCAGGGCGTCCTTCAGCTCGTACAGTCCGGCCCCGGTCAGGGCCGGGATGCCGAGGAAGAAGGACAGCCGGGTGGCGGCGACCCGGTCGAGGTCGAGCATCAGGGCGGTGGACATGGTGGCGCCGGAACGGGAGAAGCCCGGGAAGAGCAGGGCGAGGATCTGGGAGCCGCCGACCAGCATCGCGTCCTTGAAGGACGTGTCGTCCTCGCCCCGCTTGTGCCGGCCGGTGCGGTCGGCCCACCACATCACGCCGCTGCCGACGATCAGCGAGCCGGCGACCACCCACAGCGAGGCGAGCGGGCCCTTGATCAGGGGCTTGGCGGCGAGGCCGACGAGGACGATGGGGATGGTGGCGAAGATGACCCACCAGGCGAACCTGTAGTCGTGGTGGTACCGCTCCTCGCGGTCGCGCAGTCCCCGCGCCCAGGCGGAGACGATCCGCGCGATGTCCTTGGAGAAGTACACGAGCACGGCGGCGATCGCGCCGACCTGGATGACCGCGGAGAAGCCGATGACGGCGTCGTCGTCGACCGGGATGCCCATCAGCCCCTCGACGATCTTGAGGTGTCCGGTGGAGGAGACGGGCAGGAACTCGGTCACCCCCTCGACGGCTCCGAGGACGACGGCCTGACCGATGCTGATGGCGCTCATGGCATCCAGTTCCTACTACACCAAGCTGTGTGCCGGCGTCAGCCCCAGAGCGCGTCGGCCAGAGTCACCCCCGCGAACGCCGCCGCGAGGCCGGCCGCCACGGTCCCCACCACGTTGACGGCGGCCTCCAGGCGGGCGCCGGTCTCGGCGAGCCGGAGGGTCTCGTAGGAGAAGGTCGAGTACGTCGTGAGCGCGCCGCACAGGCCGGTGCCCAGCAGCAGCCGCAGGTCGGAGCCGACCGCTCCGGCGAGGGCGGCGCCGGTCAGCAGGCCGAGGACCATGCTGCCGGTCACGTTCACCGTGAAGGTGCCCCAGGGGAAGACGGAGTCGTGCCGGGACTGCACGGCGCGGTCGGTGAGGTAGCGCAGCGGGGCGCCGACCATGCCGCCGACGACGACCAGCAGCCAGTTCACGACGGCCTCCGGCCCTCGTACCTGACGACCTCGCACGGGTCGAGGGTGACCAGGCCCTCGGTGACGAGTTCGTCGAGCTGCGGCAGGAAGTCCCGGACGCGCTCCTCGGTGTCGACGACGACCACGGCCACCGGCAGGTCCTCGCTCAGGGAGAGCAGCCTGGTGGTGTGGACGATCGAGGAGGCGCCGAAGCCCTCGACGCCCCGGAAGACGCTGGCGCCCGCGAGGCCCGCCGCGTGGGCGCGGTGGACGATCTCCGAGTACAGCGGGCGGTGGTGCCAGGTGTCGTTCTCGCCCACGAAGACGGTCAGGCGCAGGGCGCCGCCGGTCAGCCTCGTCATGTCTGCCTCCACTTCAGGACCCGGCGGGTCGCCCATGCGGCGAGCCACACCGCGGTGAGTGCCGCGAGCGGGGTCGCGGCGAGGTACGCCAGGCCGGTCGGGACCCGGCCGTCGGCGAACAGGGACCGGCTGTCGACGGCGTAGGTGGAGAAGGTGGTGAAGCCGCCGAGCACGCCGGTGCCGAAGAAGGGCCGCACCAGGCGGTGGGCGGACCGGACCTCGGTGATGACCACCATGAACACGCCGATGACGGCACAGCCGACGACGTTGACCCCGAGGGTCGTCCAGGGGAAGCCGCCGGCCTGCGTCGGCCACCACAGGGAGGCCGCGTAACGGGCGGCGGCGCCGGTGCCGCCACCGAGGGCCACGACCGCGACGACCGGTGCCTGGGCGCGCCACCGCGGCCGTCCCGGGGCGCCCGGCCGAACCCGGCCGACGCCCCCGGTCTTCGGGACTGTCATGGTCGTACGTCTCCTACTCGCCGGGCAGGGGGATGCCCCCGGTACGCAAGTAGGGACCGTTGGCGGCGCCTGAGCCGCGGTTCGGGTACGGCGGGCCCCACCGCCGCGCCGCGTCCCTGCGGGCCGCGGCTGATGCTCAGCGTAACGCCGGGGCGGCGCACGGGTCACTCCGGGAGGGGCGCCCGCGCCTGCCAGCCCTTCTCGAACAGCCGCGCCACCTCGGCGATCCGCACCTCGTCGCGCCGGTAGTACGTGCGGCGGCGCAGCCGCGTGGCCCGCAGCAGGCCGAGACGGGTGAGGAGGTCGAGGTGGGTGCGGGCCGCGCGGCGGGACACACCGAGCTTCGCGGCGACGAGGCCGGCGTGGACACCGTGCTCGGCGGGGTCCACGCGACGCTGCCGGGGAAAGTGCGCGGCCGGATCCTTCAACCACTCCAGGATGTCGAGGCGCGTGCCGTGCACGGGACTCCTCGGCATCCCGTCCTCCCTCCGTGCGGTCCCGGCTTCGTACCGTGTCCCCCCACCTTCCCGCAGTCGGCGCCCCGTTGTCCGACAACCGGGCCATTTGCACATTCAACCAATATCGGTTGCGGTGCTACCGTTCAGTCATGGCAGCCAGGACCGCCGGCGCGCGGCTCGAGGAACGATGGCGGGACATCCTCGCGGTGCACGCGCGCACGATGTGCGAGATCGACCGGGCGCTGCATCCGCACGGTCTGGGCGCGAGCGACTTCGAGGTGCTCGACCTCCTCGTGACGGAGGCGCCCGGGGACGGCGACCGCTGCCGGGTGCAGAACCTGGTGGGCCGGGTCCACCTGAGCCAGAGCGCGCTGTCCCGGCTCATCGCCCGCCTGGAGCGGGACGGACTGGTGACGCGCTCGACCTGCGCGGAGGACCGGCGGGGTGTGTACGTCGCGCTCACCCCCAGGGGCCGCGACCTGCACGCGGCGATTCTGCCGCTCCAGCGGGCCGCGCTGGCCCGCACCCTCGGCGACGACGAGGGCCCCCGCCCCTCCTGAGAGGGACGGAGGCCCGTGGGCGAAGTCCTTACGGACGCGCCAGCAGCGTGCGCACGCCGTCCGAGGTGAGGGTGAGGCGGTGCTCCGAACCGGCGTCGATGGACAGGGACAGGTCGTCGGCCGGCCACTGCGCGGCGAGTGCGCCGAGCGGCACCATGCGGTAGCGGGAGACGTACGGCAGCAGGCCGGCCATCTCCAGCTCCGAGGTGAACACGGGCACCACCTGACGGCCGCCCTGCTGTTCCAGCACCGGCAGTGCCAGCATCCCGGGGTCGGCTGCGTCCTGGTCGTTCGCGTCGTCGGGCACCGGCACGAGGACGTCGCTGCTCGCGAGGGTGTCGAGCGCCGCCGTGTTGTCGGCGGTCTCCGGGGACTCGGCCAGCGTGTCCAGCGCTCGCTGAGCGGGCGTGACGGGGTGGTCGTTCGCGGGTGTCTCCATGGCAGATTCCCTGGTAGCGGCGGTGGTACGGCCCGCGCGGACGATCGGCACGGACGCGGTCCAGGCTCGCGTACCCCGGTCCCGCGCAACGCAATCATGTTCGACTCCCGCACCCCGTCCCGCCCGGATCCCGTACTCATCTGATCGGCGAGGGGCCCACTTGATCGATCAGAAATGCGGTCGGGTTAGCATATGAGCGCCGCCTAGCTCGAAAGATAGAGACGTGACTGTCAACGACGACTCGTTCACCAACTGGAAGCACCGCGAAGAGATCGCGGAATCGATGATCCCGATGATCGGGAAGCTGCACCGGGAGCAGGACGTCACGATCCTGCTGCACAGCCGTTCCCTGGTGAACAAGTCTGTGGTCAGCATCCTCAAGACGCACCGCTTCGCCCGCCAGATCGCCGGCGCGGAGCTGTCGGTCACCGAGACGATGCCCTTCCTGCGGGCACTCACCACCCTCGATCTCGGGCCCTCGCAGATCGACATCGGCATGCTCGCCGCGACCTACCGGGGCGACGACCGCGGTCTGTCGGTCGAGGAGTTCACCGCCGAGGCCGTCGCCGGGGCCACCGGCGCCAACAAGATCGACCGGCGTGAGGGCCGCGACGTCGTCCTGTACGGCTTCGGCCGCATCGGCCGGCTCGTCGCCCGGCTGCTCATCGAGAAGGCGGGCTCCGGCAACGGGCTCCGGCTGCGCGCCATCGTCGTCCGGGGCGGTGGGGAGCGGGCCGCCGAGGACATCGTGAAGCGTGCTTCGCTGCTGCGCCGCGACTCCGTGCACGGCCAGTTCCAGGGCACGATCACCGTCGACGAGGACAACAGCACGATCCTCGCCAACGGCAACGCCATCAAGGTGATCTACGCGGACGACCCGACGCAGGTCGACTACACGGCGTACGGCATCAAGGACGCCATCCTCATCGACAACACGGGCAAGTGGCGCGACCGCGAGGGCCTGTCGAAGCACCTGCGTCCGGGCATCGACAAGGTCGTGCTGACCGCGCCGGGCAAGGGCGACGTCCCGAACATCGTCCACGGCGTCAACCACGACACCATCAAGCCGGACGAGCGGATCCTGTCCTGCGCCTCCTGCACCACCAACGCGATCGTCCCGCCGCTCAAGGCGATGGAGGACGAGTACGGCGTGCTGCGCGGTCACGTGGAGACGGTGCACTCCTTCACCAACGACCAGAACCTGCTGGACAACTACCACAAGTCCGAGCGCCGCGGCCGCAGCGCGCCGCTGAACATGGTGATCACGGAGACGGGTGCCGCCTCCGCCGTCGCCAAGGCGCTGCCCGACCTGAAGGCGCGGATCACGGGCAGCTCGATCCGGGTGCCGGTGCCGGACGTGTCGATCGCGATCCTCAACCTCCAGCTGGCCCGCGAGGCGAGCCGCGAGGAGGTCCTGGACCACCTGCGCGAGGTGTCGCTGACCTCGCCGCTCAAGCGCCAGATCGACTTCATCAGCGCCCCGGACGCCGTCTCCAGCGACTTCATCGGCTCGCGCCACGCCTCGATCGTGGACGCCGGCGCGCTGAAGGTCGAGGGCGACAACGCGATCCTCTACCTCTGGTACGACAACGAGTTCGGCTACTCCTGCCAGGTCGTCCGCGTCGTCCAGCACGTCTCCGGCGTGGAGTACCCGACGTACCCGGCTCCGGCGGCCTGATCGCCGCACACCCGGGAAAGGGGCGGTGGGGGACAGTCTCCCGCCGCCCCTCGCGCATGCCGGTCAGGACGTGAGGCCTTCCACGAAGAGCCGGGTCAGCGCGGTCGGCGCCGTGATGGCGGTGCCCACGACGACGCTGTGCGCTCCGGCGGCCAGGGCCCGGGCGGCCTGCTCGGGGGTCGCGATACGGCCCTCGGCGATCACCGGGGTGCCGAGCGCGCCGGCGAGGCCGGTCACGAGCGCGAGGTCGGGCGCGTCCTGCACCGGGGAGCCCGGCACGTAGCCGGACAGGGTGGTGCCGACGAAGTCCGCCCCCCGGCCGGCGGCGGCGCGGCCCTCGCCGAGCGTCGACACGTCGGCCATGACCTGCGCGCCCGCGGCGTGGACGGCCTCGACCAGCTCGGCGAAGGTGCTGCCGTCGGGGCGCGGTCGCGCGGTGGCGTCGGCGGCGACGACCGCGGCGCCGGCCTCCACCAGGGCGAGGGCGTGGCGCACGGTCGGGGTGATGAAGACGCCGCTGTCACCGTCCTTCCACAGGCCGATCACCGGCAGGTCCACGGCCGCGACGGTGGCCGCGACGACCTCCGGGTCGTTGACGCGCACGGCCGCGGCGCCCCCGGCCCGCGCGGCCAGGGCCATCCGGACCAGGGTGTCGGTGTGGCGCATCGGATCACCGGGAGGCGCCTGGCAGGACACGATCAGGCGGCCCTCCAGGCGGTCGGCCAGGGACGGGGACCCGGGGGCGGGCGGGGTCATGACGGTGCTCCGGTGGTGTGGGGGTGGTGCAGGGGCAGGGTGCGGGGCAGCGCGGCCGCCCCGAGGACCGCGGCGTCGGCGCCGCCGCGTGGTGGGCGCGGGCGCAGGGCGCGCAGCGGTGGCATGAGTTCGGCGGCGAAGGCCGCGCACAGGGCGTCCCAGTACAGGGGGCCGATGCGGGGCACGCCGCCGGCCACCACGACGCGGTGCGGGCCGAGCGCGTTGGCGAGGCCGCCCAGGGCGCGGCCCGTCGCACGGGCGCCGAGCGTGATGGCCGCGGTGGCGTGCGGGTCGCCCTCGGCGGCGCGTGCGGCGACGGTCTGGAGCCGGTCGGCCGGTGCCCCGCCGAGCCGTGCGCAGTGGGCGGTGATGGCGGGGCCCGCCGCGACGGCCTCCAGGTGGCCGGTGGCTCCGCAGGTGCAGGGCAGCCCGTCGGCCTCCGGGCTGGGCAGGTGCCCGAGGTGCCCGGCGATTCCGGCGGCGCCGTGCAGCATGCGGCCCGCGGCGGCGACGGCGCCGCCCACTCCGGTGCCGACGGCGGCGTAGAGCAGGCCGGCGTCGTCGTCGGGGCCGTCCAGTTCCGTCGCGGCGGCGGCACGTACGTCGTTGTCGCAGGCCACGGGGAGGCCGGTACGGACGGCGAGGCCGGCCGCGAGGGCGGTGCCGGCCCAGCCGCGAATGGTGTCGGTGGCGCTGGTGACGGTCCCGGTGACGGGGTCGATCACCCCGGCCGCCGCGACGCCGATCGCGGTGGTGCCGTGCACCCGTACCGCGCGGGCGGCGACGGCCAGGGCGTCCAGCACCGCCTCGGCGCCCTCCGTCGCCGGGGTGGGCAGGGTGTGCCGGGCCAGGACGGTGCCGTCGGGGCCGACCAGGGCGGCGGCGATCTTGGTGCCGCCCAGGTCGAGGCCGACGACCGGTGCGTCGAGGTGCCGTGCGGTCATCGGACCGGCAGCAGCCCGGCGCCGCGCAGGTGCCGCTCGACGTGGGCGACGGCGTCCTCGCCCAGCTGGATCTGCGGCGCGGCGGTGGTGCCGTGGGAGAACACGCCGAGCAGCCGCAGGGCGTGCTTGAAGGCGCCGATGGCCGAGGAGTTGCGGCCCATCTCCGCCTCCGGGCCCGCGTCGACCAGCCCGAACAGCTCGACGAGCCGCTCCTGTTCCTTGACGGCCCGGTCCAGGTCGCCGCCGCGCACGGCGTCGTAGAGGCGGACGTAGCCGGCCGGGTCCACGTTGCCGAGGCCCGGTACGACGCCGTCGGCGCCGGCCAGCAGGGCGGCGTCCACGGTCAGTTCGGAGCCGGTGAGGATGCTGAAGGAGGGGGCGGGGCCGTCGGCGCGGCCGTGGCGTCCGCCGAGTTCGACCATGAGGCGGCGCAGACCGCCCTCGTCGCCGCTGCTGTCCTTGAGCCCGGCCAGCGTGCCGTCCACGGCGAGTTCGCGCACCAGGGCGGTGGAAAGCTTGCTGTGCACGGAGACGGGGAGGTCGTAGGCGTACAGGGGCAGGTCAACGGCGGAGCGGACGGCGCGGAAGTGGGCGGCGATCTCGCGCGGGTGGGTGCGGGCGTAGAAGGGGGCGGTGGCCACGAGGGCGTCGGCGCCGGCCTCGCGGGCGGCCTCGGCGTGGACGAGCACCCGGGGGGTGGTCATGTCGATGACCCCGGCGAGGACGGGGACGCGGCCGGCGACCGCCTCGACGACCGTGCCGAGGGCGACGGCCCGCTGCCGGTCGGTGAGGAAGGCGACCTCGCTGCTGGAGCCCAGGGCGAACAGCCCGTGCACTCCCCCGCCGACGAGGTGCTCGACGAGCCGGGTGAGCGAGGCGGTGTCGACTTCGCCCGACGCGTCCAGAGGAGTGCAGACGGGCGGCACGACGCCGCTCAGGGGCTGGGACGAGGACATGGTGTTTCTCCTGGGCTGTGCGGGTGGTGGTACGGGGTGGAACGGGCCGCCGGACGCCGGGGTGCCGGCGTCCGGCGGCCCGTGGCCGGCTACGGCTGGGTGACGGTGAACGTCGTGTCGCCGTAGGAGTGCTGGCGGCCGCGGACCTCGTAGGTGGCGGTGGCCCGCACGTCGCCCGCGGTGGCGTTCGCGGGGACCGTGACGGGGATCTTCATGTTGGCGCCCTGGCCGGGGTCGAGCGCGGGCACGTCGACCGCCGGGGCGCTCCAGCCGTCCGGCAGGTCGAGGGAGACGTTGCCCTCGGGGAGCCGGACGTCGTTCTGGCTGACGACGCGGACGGTGACGGTGGTGGTCCGCCCGGCGGGCAGGGAGGCGGGTGAGGTGACGGTGACCGGCGCGCAGACCCCGCCGAGCCACTGGAGGTCGAAGGAGGAGTAGGTGATGTGGTCGACGTTGCCCCGCTCCCACAGCAGGCCCATGCCCGGGTTGGGTCCCGTGCCGTCGCTGAGCGGGGTGAGCGTGGAGTAGGCGGCGGCGCCGGACTCGACGGTCCTGCGCACCGGCCAGGTCTGCCCGTTGTCGCAGGAGAGGCGGACGGTGAGGTTGCTGCGGCTGTCGGTCGTCGCGGTGTTGCTGAACACCAGCCACGAGGCGCGGGGGTGCGAGGCGTCCACGTCGGGCGCGAAGCGGGTGAGGGAGCCGTTGTTGGCCGGGTCCGGCAGCTCGGTGTCCTGCCGGAAGGGGGTGTAGGTGACGCCGCCGTCGCTGGAGTGGGCGACCGTGCGGTAGGGCTTGGAGCGGTTGTTGAGCATGACGCGGCCGTCGGACAGCTCGACGGTCTTGTTCTCGTCGCCGCCGGGGCCGACGGGGGTGCCCATCTTCCAGGTGACGCCGTGGTCGTCGCTGTAGGCGCTGACGGCGTAGTTGGCGCCGTCCTTGCGGATGGCGTACTGCTGGATCAGACGGCCCTTGTACCTGCCGTGGCGCAGCTGGATGCCCTCGCCGGAGGAGGCGAACATGCCGCCCCAGGAGGGGTCCTTGATGTCGGCGGTGATCCGCTCGTGCTTCCAGGTGAGGCCGTCGTCGTCGGAGTAGCTGTAATCGGCCTGGAGGACGTCCGGGTCGCTCTCGTCGTTGCCGGTGGCCGAGCCGAAGAAGCCCTGGTTCACGGAGGCCGCGTAGAAGAGGAAGATGCGGCCGGTCTCGCGGTCGACGAGGAGGCTGGGGTCGCCGTAGCCCTTGGGGGCCGGGTCCTTGCGGACGACCTGCTGCGCCCGCCAGGTGGCGCCGCCGTCGGTGCTGCGCCGGAGGACGACGCCGATGTTGCTCGGCAGGTCGCCGAGGGTGGGGCGGGCGTCGTACGCGGCGATGAGCGTGCCCTCGGTGGTCCGCGTCAGGGCGGGGATGCGGTAGTAGGGGGAGCCGGTACCGGCGGTGGCGAGGTCCTGTGAGGTGAGGGTTCCGGCGGCCGCGGCGGCCTTGTGGGGGGAGTCGACGCCGTGGGCGGCGGGGACGGTGGTGCCCAGGACGGCCAGGGCGGCGGTGCCGACGGCCAGGGTGACTCTTCGCTGCATGAACGGGCCTCTTCTCGGGTGAGGGGTCAGGCGAGTCGGGGGGCGTGCAGGACGGAGGCGGTAGTGGGGGTCTCGGGGCGGGGTGCGGTGAGCAGTGCGCGAACCCAGTCGAGTTGGACGCGGCGGTGGTGGCCGCCGCCGCCTTCGTGGCCGTTGAACTCGTAGACGCGCAGGTCCTTCGGGCCGCCGTAGCGGTGGTAGGCCGCGAAGCTCGTCGAGGGCGGGCAGATCTCGTCCATCATCGCGATGGAGAAGAGCGAGGGGGCGGTGGCGCGCGCGGCCAGCAGGGCCGCGTCGACGTAGGACAGGGTGGCGAAGACGGTCGCGGTGCGGTCGCGGTGCAGGCGCAGGTACTCGGCGATCTCGGTGTAGGGCGGCCGGGCCGCGATCGTGGCGCCGCGCCGGATGTCGCAGAGGAAGGGGACGTCGGGCATCACCCCGGCCAGGCCCGGCACCAGCCCGGCCACCGCGAGGGCGATGCCGCCGCCCTGGCTGACGCCGGTCACGACGACCCGGTCGGGATCCACGGCCGGGTGCGCGCGGGCGGCGTCGACGAAGCGCACGGCGTCCGTGAACACCCTGCGGTAGTAGTGGTCGTGGGGGCGCTCCACGCCGCGGGTGAGGAACCCGGGGACGGTGCCGTGCAGGGCGGCGGTGTCGGGGGTGTCGCCGCCCGCGGTGGACCAGCCCTGGCCGCGGGTGTCCATGACGACGTGCGCGTAGCCGGCGTTGGCCCAGAGCACCTGCTCGTGCGGCAGGCCGCGGCCGCGGCCGTAGCCGAGGAACTCCACCACGCAGCCGAGCGGACCGTTCGCCCGGGCGGGCAGGTGCAGCCAGCCACGGACGGGCTCGCCGGCGAAGCCGGGCACCGTGACGTCGTGGGTGGCCACCTCCGTCAGGCCGGTGTCCACCGGCGTGAAGCCGGGTGCGCCGCCGGTCCCCCTGGCCTCGCGGAGGGTCTGCTCCCAGAAGGCGTCGAGGTCGGCGGGCTCGTCGAGGTCGGGCCGCAGTGCCAGGCACTGGGCGAGGGTGAGGTCCGTCAGTGGCATGGAGGGGCCCCGGTGGGTGAGGCGTGCGCGCGGCGCAGCGCGGGGGAACGGGCGGGACCGGCTGCGCCGGACCCCACGGAGAGGGCGATTGCTTCCTCAAGAGCAGACGTCTGATGTCTGCTGATCGAGGACACTAGAGACCGGAACGGCGACCGTCAAGTGCCGGCCGGTGGCGCGGGGGTGGGACGGTCCGGCGACGCGGGGGTGGGACGGTCCGGCAGCGCACATGACAGAGGCGCCCCCGGCGGGGGCGCCTCGTTCGTCGGCCGTGGCCGGGTCAGCGCCGGGCGCGGGCCTCCTCGATCCGCCGGCGCACCGGCGCGTAGTGCTCGGCGAGGGCCGCCGCGAACTCGGCCGGATCGCGGTCGCGCACGGCGTCCACGATGCGCTGGTGGTTGGCGATGGTGGTCGCCTCGTGCTCGCGCGTGAACACGTCGAGATGCGGCGCGACGATGACGTACACGTCCCAGAAAGCCGCGGAGAGCTGGCCGATGAGGTCGTTGCCGAGCGGGGCGAGGAGCAGGGTGTGGAAGGCGCGGTCCGCCTCGACGAACCCGTGCCCCTCCCCCGCACCGGCCCTGCGCATCTCGTCGACGTGGGCGTCGAGGCGGGCGATCTGCGCCTCGTCCAGGGAGGAGACCAGCCGCTCGGCCATGCCGCGCTCGAACAGCTCGCGCACCTCGATGAGGTCGCTCATGACCTGGAAGTCGTCGTCGGGACTGAGCAGACCGCGGAAGGCGAGGCTCTCCACCAGGGCGGACAGGCTCAGCCTGCCGACGTAGGTGCCGTGCCCGTGCCGCACCTCGACGATGTCGAGCGCGGTGAGGATCCTGATGGCCTCCCGCACGCTGGAGCGGCTCGCGCCGAGCGCCTCGCACAGGGCGGGCTCGGTCGGCAAGGGATCCCCCGGGCGCAGTTCGTTGCGCAGGATGTAGGCCTTGATGCCGTCCACGACCTCCTGCCGCAACGGTTGTCGTGCCGTCTTGGGCTCCGGCACCGTCTGCCGAATCGCCCTTTGCCCCACCGCCACCTCTTGACCCCTCTCACTTGCCCGGCTACGTTCCCACGTTATCAAGCATCAGACATCAGACGTCTGACGCACTGTCGGTGAGGCGCCGACCACACTCGCCTCCTCCATCCGCTCGACTCTCATTCCCCGCCTGGAGGACTCCTTGTCCGCGCGCAGTGCAGCCGGCGTCGATCGCCGCACCTTCATGAGATACACCGGCGCCGTCGGTGTGGCGACCGCCGTGACCACGGGCTTGACGGCCTGCGGAGGACCGGCCTCCAGTGGAGACGGTACCGGTGACTCGGGCAGCGGCGGCGACACCATCGAAGCCGGCCTCTCCTACGCGCTGTCCACCGGATTCGACCCGATGATCACCTCGGGCGCGACCCCGTACGCGGCCAACATGCACATCTTCGAGGGGCTGGTCGACCTCGACCCCGCCACGCTCGTGGCACGGCCGGCGCTGGCGACCAAAATGCCCGAGAAGATCAACGCGACGACCTACCGGGCCACCCTGCGCAAGGGCGCGACCTTCCACGACGGCTCACCGGTCACCGCGGACGACGTGGTGTTCAGCTTCGAGCGGGTCCTGGACGAGGCGAACGCCTCGCTCATGGCGCAGTTCGTCCCGTTCATCGACCGGGTCACGGCCGTCGACGGGTCGACGGTGGAGTTCAAGCTGAAGTACCCCTTCGCCCTCTTCCCCTCCCGGATATCCGTGGTGCGGATCGTGCCGAAGAAGATCGCGGGAGCCGACGCCAAGTCCTTCGACGCCAGGCCGGTGGGCTCGGGCCCGTACAGGTTCGTGTCGGCGGTCCGCGAGGACAAGATCGTCATGGAGGCGTACGACAAGTACAACGGGCCGCACCCGGCCAGGGCCAAGAAGATGGTCTGGCGGCTGATGTCCGACCCGTCCGCCCGGGTCAGCGCGCTCAAGTCCGGCCGCGTACAGGCCATCGAGGACGTGCCCTACATCGACGTCAAGGGCTTCACCGGCCAGGACAAGGTGGAGTCGGTCCAGTCCTTCGGAATGCTCTTCCTGATGTTCAACTGCGCCGACGAGCGGTTCAAGGACAAGCGGGTGCGACAGGCCCTGCACTACGCGCTGGACACCGAGAAGATCATCTCCACGGCGCTGCTCGGCAACGCCGAGGCCGCCACCGGTTACGTCCAGGCCACGCACCCGGACTATCGCAAGGCGGCCACCGTCTACACCCACGACGTCGCCAGGGCGAAGAAGCTGCTCGCCGAGGCGGGCGTGGCCAAGCTCTCCTTCACACTGATGCTCACCGACACCGGCTGGGTCAAGGACGTCGCGCCGCTGATCAAGGAGAGCTGGGCCGCGGTCGGCGTCGACGCCGAGCTGGACATCCAGCAGTCCGCCGCCCAGTACGCCAAGATCGACCAGGGCGACTTCGAGGCGCTGGCCGCGCCGGGCGACCCGTCCGTCTTCGGCAACGACGCCGACCTGCTGCTGCGCTGGTTCTACTACGGCTTCTGGCCGGAGAACCGTTACGGCTGGAAGGGCAGCGACGCCTACAAGCGGACCAGGTCGCTGCTCGACAGGGCCGCGGCCGAGGCCGACGACGCCAAGCGCAAGGAGCTGTGGGGCCAGGTGACCGACCTGGTCGCCGACGAGGCCGCCCTGTACCCGATCCTGCACCGCAAGCTGCCCACCGCCTGGCGGCAGGGAGCACTGACCGGCTTCAAGCCGCTGCCCACCACCGGGCTGTCCTTCCTCGACGTCGGCCGGGGCTGACTCCGCACGCCCGGCCCGCCGGGCCGCCGCCACGCCACCGCGGGCGGCGGCCCCCGCCCCAATCGCTAGGAACCTCACGATGGTTGCATTTCTCCGGCTCGCGCTGCGCCGCGTCGCGATGATGCCGGTGATGGTCCTCGGCATCGCGCTGCTGGTCTTCGTGGTCCTCCAGTTCTCACCGACCGACCCCGCGTACAACGCGCTGGGCGAGTCGGCGAGCCCCGAGGCCCGAGCGGCGTTCGCCGAGGCCAACGGACTCGACGACCCCCTGCCCGTGCGCTACTTCGCCTTCCTGGGCGATCTGCTGCGGGGGGACCTCGGCGTCACCATGTCGCCCAGTCAGCCCGTCACCGACCGGATCGCCACCGCGTTCCCGCTCACGCTGCAGCTGACCCTGCTCGGCCTCGCGCTCGCCGTCGTGCTGGCGCTGGTCTTCGGTGTCCTCAGCGCCGTCTACCGGGACCGCTGGCCGGACCAGGTCTTCCGGGTGCTGTCGATGGCCGGCATCGCCCTGCCCTCGTTCTGGATCGGTGTGCTGCTCATCCAGCAGTTCGCGCTGAACATGCCGCTCTTCCCGACGGGCGGCTACGTCAACCCGGCCGACTCGTTCTCCGGCTGGCTGGAGAGCATGACGCTGCCCGCGCTCTCCCTGGCCCTGCCGGTCGCCTCGTCGCTGGCCCGTCTCGTGCGCACCTCGATGGTCACCGAACTCGACCGCGACTACGTGCGCACCGCCAGGGGCAGCGGCCTGCCGCCGTTCCTGATCATCCGGTCGGTGCTGCGCAACGCGCTGGTCACCCCGCTGACCGTGCTCGGCGTCAAGGTCGGCTACATGCTCAGCGGTGCCGTCGTCATCGAGGCGATCTTCGACCTGCCCGGCATGGGCAAGCTGATCCTCGAGGGCGTCAACGGAGGCGACGTCGGGCTGGTGCAGGGCACCGTGCTCACCATCGCGATCGCCTTCCTCGTGGTCAACGTCGTCGTCGACCTGCTCTACCTGCTCGTCAACCCGCGCATCAGGACGGTGTGATGTTCGCTCCACGCTCCCTCGCCGGGCACCTCGCCCGGCCCGGCACCCGCCTGCGCCGGCTGCCCGTGCCCTCCCGGATCGCGCTCGGGATCCTCCTCGTGGTGGTGCTGGGCGCGGTCTTCGCGCCGCTGCTCACCCAGGACCCGCTCGCCACCGGCGTCCCCGCGCAGGCGCCGGGCGCCGACCACTGGTTCGGCACCGACCGGGCCGGCCGCGACGTGTTCGCCCGCGTCGTCCACGGTGCGCGCTACTCCCTGGTCATCGGTCTCGGCGCGACCCTGCTCGCCCTGGTCCTCGGCTCGGCGCTGGGCGCGCTGGCGGCCACCTCGCGCAGGCTCGCCGACGAGTCGGTGATGCGCACGCTCGACGTCGTCATGTCCTTCCCGCCGATCGCCCTGGCCGCCGTGCTCGTCGCGGTCTTCGGGCCCAGCGTCCCCGTCATCATCTTCACCATCGCCTTCGTCTACTCGCCCTCGCTGGCCCGCGTGGTGCGGGCCAATGTGCTGGAGCAGTACGGCGAGGACTACGTCGCCGCCGAGCGGGTCATCGGCGCCCGCCGCGGCCACATCGTGGCCCGGCACGTCGCGATCAACTGCGCGGCGCCGGTCCTGGTGTTCGCGACGGTCATGGTCGCCGACTCCATCATCTTCGAGGCGAGCCTGTCCTTCATCGGCGCCGGTGTGCAGGACCCCGACCCGAGCTGGGGCAGCGTGCTGGCCTACGGCCGGCAGATCCTGCTGTCCGGCGGCTGGTGGGCGACCCTGTTCCCCGGTCTGTGCGTGCTGGTCACGGTGCTCGCGCTGAACGTGCTCTCCGAGGGCATGACCGACGCCGCCGCCTCCCCGGACCGCTCCCGCACCGGCGGCACCGGCACCGACGACAACGCCGCCGAGCCCGCGCCCGCGGCCGACGCGGCCGGGGTGGACGCCGCGCTGGCCGAGCTGGCGGCCCGGCTGGAGGCAGTGGAGCCCGCCGTGCGGCCCCTCGCCGAGGACGCGGCCGACCTGCTCGTCGTACGGGACCTGTCCATCCGCTTCCCGGACCGCTACGGCGACACCCGTGTCGTCGACGGCATCTCCTTCACGGTCCGCGAGGGCGAGACCCTCGGTCTGGTCGGCGAGTCGGGCTGCGGCAAGTCCATCACGAGCCTCGCAATCATGGGCCTGCTGGCCCGCAACGCCGAGGCCGAGGGCGAGATCCGCTACCGGGGCCGCGACCTGCTCGACCTGACGCCGAAGGAGCGCCGGGCGCTGATGGGCCCGGAGATCGCGATGGTCTACCAGGACGCCATGTCGTCCCTGAACCCGTCCGTGCTCGTCGGCACCCAGCTCAAGTGGCTCACCTCCCGCGGCGGCACCCGCACCCCCGCCGAGCTGCTGGAACTGGTCGGCCTCTCCCCCGAGCGCACCCTGCGCAGCTACCCGCACGAGCTGTCCGGCGGGCAGCGCCAGCGCGTCCTGATCGCGATGGCCCTCTCACGCAGCCCGCGCCTGCTGATCGCCGACGAGCCGACCACCGCCCTCGACGTCACCGTGCAGGCCCAGGTCGTCGAGCTGCTGGTCCGGCTCCGCGACGAACTCGGCTTCGCGATGGTCCTCGTCTCCCACGACCTGGCCCTGGTCGGCGATCTCGCCCACCGGGTCGCGGTGATGTACGCCGGCCAGGTCGCCGAGGCCGGCGAGACCCGCGCGCTGCTCACCGATCCGGCGCACCACTACAGCCGGGGCCTGCTCGGCTCGGTGGTGTCGCTGGAGTCGGGTGCCGAGCGGCTGCACCAGATCCGCGGTGTCGTTCCGGCACCGAGGGCGTTCGGCGCCGGCTGCCGGTTCGCGTCCCGCTGCGCCGCCGCCACCGAGCTGTGCGCCACCACCCCGCCGCCCGCCACCGACCGCGACGCGGGCCTCGACCACCTCTTCGCCTGCCACCACCCGGCGTCGGTCCGCCGGCCGGCCGCCGCGAACGGCTCCGCCAAGTCGCTGGAGAGTGCCCGATGACCGCCACCGAGGACAGCACCATGGACCCACTCGTCCGGCTCGACCGCATCCACGTACGGCACCGGGCCCGCAGCGGCGGCATCCTGCGCCGGGACGCCGTGCACGCCCTCACCGACGCCTCCCTGGAGGTGCGGCGCGGCGAGATCCTGGGGCTCGTCGGCGAGTCGGGCTGCGGCAAGTCGACGCTGGCCCGCGTGGTCACCGGACTTCAGCGCCCCACCGAGGGACACGTGTACTTCCGGGGCCGGGACCTGTGGACGATGAGTGCCGCCGAGCGCCGTACCGGATTCGGCGCCTCGGTCGGCGTGGTCTTCCAGGACGCCTCCACCGCGCTGAACCCGAGGCTGCCCGTGCGCCGGATCCTGCGCGACCCGCTGGACGTGCACCAGCGCGGTACGCGGGCCGAGCGCGAGGCCCGGGTGGTGGAGCTCCTCGACCTGGTCGGGCTGCCCGGTCACACGCTCGACGCGCTGCCGGGCCGGCTGTCCGGCGGTCAGCGCCAGCGCGTGGCCATCGCCCGTGCGCTGGCCCTGGAGCCGGAGCTGATCGTGGCGGACGAGCCCACCAGCGCCCTGGACGTGTCGGTGCGCGCCCAGATCCTCAACCTGCTGGTGGACCTGCGGGCCCGGCTCGGCCTCGGCATGGTGTTCATCTCCCACGACGTCCAGACCGTGCGCTACCTCGCGGACCGCATCGCGGTGCTGTACCTGGGCCGCGTGGTCGAGGAGGGCGGGGCCGCCGAGGTCTCCGGCGCGTCCCGGCACCCGTACACCGAGGCGCTGCTCTCCGCGACGCCGAGCCTGCTGGAGCGCCCCGAACGGATCGTGCTGCACGGCCCGGTGCCCTCGGCCACCCACCCGCCCTCCGGCTGCCCCTTCCGGACCCGGTGCTGGAAGGCGGACGACGCCTGCGCCACGGTCTTCCCGGCGGCGACGGAGGAACCCGGGGGTCATCGGTGGCACTGCGTCCACCCCCAGCAGAAGACGGCCCCCGAGGAGGTGCCGAGCGGAGGCTGACACGTATCGGCCGGCCGGGGGCGGGGCATGCGTCTGAGGGCACGCCCCTTCCGGACGCCGTACGGCACGGCGGCCGGCCGATACGAGAATGGTTCCATGAACGCACTGGTTCGGCGCTCGCCCTGGGTCGAGGTGCTGGTCTGGTGCGTGGCGGTGCTGAGCCTGACCGTACTGGCCGCCGCGGCCGTCGTCCGCAGTACGGTGCTCGACCCCCACTTCTACGACCAGGCGCTGGAGGACGAGCGGGCCTACCAGCGCTTCTACGACGAGGTGCTGGTGGACCCGGGCAGTACGCCGTTGACCAGCGATCTGCTGGACCGGCTGCCCGTGCCGCAGTCGACCATCACCTCGAACCTCAAGGTGGTGATCCCGCCCGAGACGCTGCGGACCATGGGCGAGGGGCAGATCGCGGAAGTGGTCCACTATCTGGAGGGCGACCGCGACCGGCTGCGGATCAGGGTCGATCTGGAGCCCGTCGTCGCCAACGTCGAACGGCTCAGCCAGGCGTACTTCGGTGATGCCGTCGCCGCGCTGCAGAAGCGGTCCGAGCCCGACTTCCAGGCCTTCGTGCAGCGCCTGTCCGAGCTGGTGGCACGGGTGGTGGCCGGGGAGGCGCCGCTCGACGAACTGCCGACGCTGCCGCTCTCCCACAGCCAGGCGGCCGCGGCCACGGACGCCCTGATGCGTCTGGTGCCGGACGGCGCGGCGCGGGACGGGGTCAGATCCACCGTTCTGACGGCGCTGGACCGCGGCGACGTGGCCTCGGCCCTGGCCGCTATCGCCCCGGTCGCCCTCACCGACCAGGTGCGGGACGCCGCCGCGGAGCTGCTGGCGGAGGCGAGACAGGGCACGTGGGTCGTCACCGTCGACGTCGAGCCGGGCACGGAGGCGCTGGCCCCGCTGGACCGCGCCCGGAACGTGACCCGGCTCTTCCAGGACGTGGTGGAACCGGCGGCGGCCGTGCTGTGCGCCGCCGCGCTCACCCTGCTGTGGTTCCTGACCCCCTCGCCCGCCAAGCGCCGGCTCGTCCCGCTGGGCTGGGTGCCGGCCGCCGCGGCCTCGCTGATGGCGCTCACCGTGCTCCTGCTGCGCCTCACGCTGGGCGACACGCTGTTCGGCACCCCGTCCTCGTGGCCACCGTCGGCCTCGGGTCTGCTCGCCGACGTCGAGGCCGCCGCGCTCGACCGGCTGCTGACCACCGCCGTCGTCGTCGCGGTGATCCTGCTCGCCGCGGGCGCCCTGCTGATCACCGTCGGCTGGGTCTGGCAGACCCGGCCGAGCATGCCGGTCCTCACCGATCCGCGGCACCTGCCGGCGCTGACCTTCACCGTCACCGCCGTCGCCCTCGTCGGGACGATGCTGGCGCCGGTGGCGATCACCGGTTCGTCCCCGCGCATCTGCCAGGGCAGCGCGAAGCTGTGCGACGCCCGCTACGACGAGATCGCCCAGCTCGCGTCGCACAACGCGATGGCGACCACGGCGGACCGGTTCATCGGCCCGCTGCAGGACCCGGACATCGTCGGTCAGCTGGGTGCCGGGTCCCGGGTCCTGCTCCTCGACACCCACCGCTGGGAGCGGCCCGAGGAGGTGGCGGAGCGGCTGAGCACCTCGGACTTCTCCCCCGCCGAGCGCCGCCGGCTGACCGCGATCCTGGAACGGGTGAACCCGCCCCACTCCGGCCTGTGGCTGTGCCATTCGGTGTGCGGCGCCGGCGCTCTCGAACTGGAGCCGACGCTGCGGCAGATCGGTGACTGGCTGCGCGACAACCCCACGGAAATCGTCACCCTGATCCTGCAGGACGGCGTGGACGCGGTGTCGACCCAGGAGGCCTTCGTCCGGGCCGGCCTGTCGGACCTGCTGTACGAGCCGGACCGGGACCCGGACCGTCCGTGGCCGAAGCTCGGGGACATGATCGACAGCGGCCGGCGGCTGGTCGTCTTCGCGGAGAAGGCGGACGGGCCCGCGCCCTGGTACCGGAACCTCTACCGGTACGCCATGGAGACGCCCTTCGCCTTCCGCAGCCCGGACGAGATGTCGTGCCTGCCCAACCGGGGCGGCTCGGACAAGCGGCTGTTCCTGCTCAACCACTTCGTCACGGCGGGCGGCGGGCTGCGCCTGGACGCCGGGGTCGTCAACTCCCGGCAGCGGGTGCTGGAGCGGGCGCACACCTGTGAACGGCAGCGCGGCAGGCCGGTCAACTTCATCGCGGTGGACTACGCGACGATCGGCGACGCGCTGGGCGCGGTGAACGAGCTCAATGCCGAGCGCCTGGAGGAGGACGGCCCCCGCGTTCCCGTCGAGCGCTCGCCGGGCCGGCTGGAGGGGGCGGCGGAGGCCCGGCGGCGCGGTGGTGCTCCGCGCCGCCGGGCGGGCGGCTGCTGACCCGCCGCCGCGGGCCGGCTCCTACTGGTTGATCCTGAACTGGGAGCCGGGTTCGATCCGGATGTCCTCCTCCGCCGAGTTGGTGATCGTGACGTCGGTCAGGGTCGCGCTGCCGCGGGCGCCGCCCATCGCGAGGATGCCGGAGCCGTTGTTCGACCTGTCGATGCGGACGTTCTGGATCTTCACGTCCGGCATCGCACCGCCTCCCGTCTTGAACTGGATGCCGTCGTAGGTCGAGTCGAGGATCTCGGTGTCCCGAATAGTCACGCCCGGGATGTCCTGGCCCTGCGCGAAGAGGGTGATGGCGCCGAACTCCTGCGCCTCGCCCCAGAACGCGCCGCCCGTGCGGTGCAGGGCGTTGCCCGCGATGAGGGTCTGCCCGGAGAAGGGCAGCGGGTCGTGGTCGGTGGCGAGCATGATGCCGGGGTAGTTCATGGTGTCGGAGACGACGTTGTTCTCGATGGTGTTGCCGTAGCCGCCGTACACCGCGATGCCGTTGGCCCGCCAGGGCAGCTGGACGGTGTTGTTGCGGAAGTGGTTGTCGTGGCCGATGTCCACGGACGTGTCCTTCACGTACTTGTTGGCCCAGACCGCGAGCGAGTCGTCGCCGGTGGTGCGGAAGGAGGAGTTGTAGACGCTGGAGTTGCGGGTGCCGTTGGAGAAGTTGATGCCGTCCGCGTAGGTGTCGCGGATGCGCATGCCGGTGAACTCCAGACCGTCGGCGGGGCCCCACAGTTCGGGGATGTTCGAGTAGTCGCGGCCGACCCAGACGCCGACGTTGGCGTGCTCGATCCACACGTTGCTGATCCTGGTGTCCTTGCCGAAGCGGCCGTTGAGCCCGACGCCGCCCTCCGCGTTGCCGTCGCCGCCGCGGATGGTGCCCGAGCCGAAGATGGCGAGGTCGGAGATCTGCGTGTTGTCGTCGATGTCGAAGCCGAAGTTGCCCTCGTGCGGGTGGTTGATGCCGCCGGCCTCCTGCGGCGGGGTCAGGGTGTAGAGCTGGGAGTGCCACATGCCGGCGCCGCGGATCGTGACGTCGCTGATGCCGACCTGGTTGTACTGGCCGCGGTTGAGCGGGTCGTCGGTGAGGATCTTCTGCTCCTGGCGCCACTGCCCGGCGGGGATCCACACGCAGTCGATCCTGCCGTTCTGGTCGTCGGTGACGGCGCGCTGGATGGCGTCGGTGTCGTCGAGCCCGTCGCCGGGGACGGCCCCGTACTCGGTGATGGACGTGCACTCGGCGGGCTTGGTCTTGGCGGGCGCGACCTGCTCCAGGTCGATCAGGTCGATGACGTAGAAGGCGGCCGAGTCGCCCGCGTCGCGCTGGAGGCGGAACTCGGTGCCCTGCGGGAAGGTCCGGTCGAGCAGCGCGTGGGACTCGTCGAAGAGGCGCCGGGCGTCGCCGCCGGGCCGGTTGGTGAGGCCCTCGGGGTCGTCGGTGCTGCCGTAGAGCCAGCTGTGCTTGGACGAGAGGGTGAGCTTCTGCACGAACTCGCCGTCGGCGTAGAGGCTGATGGTGGCCTCGGCTCCGCCGCCGCCGGGGGCGTCGGGGACGGAGTTGCGCACCACGATGGAGTTGGTGGGCGTGGTGGAGGTGAACTCGACGTACTGGCCGGTCGAGTCGAGCCGGACCGACTCGCGGCCCGAGGACTCGGTGCCGAAGTTGGTGTGCCCGAAGGTGCGCTTGGCGTCGGTGCTGAGCAGCGTGCCGTCGTACCGGCCGTCCTCCGCCTCGTACTCGGTGTACGGGACGGCGGCGCCGCGTCCGACGACGAGGGACTTGGCGAGCACGTTGTTGTTCTCGTTGGTCTCGGCGATCCGGGCGGTGGCGTCGGCGGTGGCGGTGAGGGTGACCCCGCCGCTCGTTGCCTTCCAGGTGCCGCTGATCGGCACGTTCACCGTGGCGCCCGCCTCGACCCGCCCGGTGGTGCCGTCCAGGGTGGTCGAGCCGGCCCGGACCCGGGTCACCGTGCCCGCCTCGACGGCGCTGGTGCCGCGGTTGTGCACGGCGACGGCGAAGGAGACCTCGGCGCCCACCGCGGGGTTGGCCGGGTTGGTGGTGAGGGAGCGCACTTCGAGGTCGGGTCCGGGTGCCCGGTCGACGACGAGGCGGTCGGCTGCGGAGCGGCTGTTGTTGGTGTCGTCCAGTTCGGCGACGGTGTCCTTCGGGTCGGCCACGGCGGCGACCGCGTAGCTGCCGGCCGCGTGGGTGCCGGTGGAGACGGGCACTTCGGCGGACTCCCCGGGGTCGAGGGCGGGGACCTCGGCGCTCCCGGCGGTCGTGCCCTCGACGGTGACCTCGGCGGTGGTCGCGGCCGAGGCCGCGGTGCCGGCGTTGCGGACCGTGGCGTTCACGGTGACCTCGTCGCGCTCGTTCGGCGCGGCGGGCGACCAGTAGAGGCCGGTGACGGTGAGGTCGGGGGCGGGTGCCGCGGTGCCGAGGACCTGGAACTCGGCGACCTGGCCGCCGCCGGCGCCGGTGTTGGAGAAGAACCGGAGCCGTACGTCGGAGACCCGGCCGCCGACCGGGATGGTCACCGTGTTGCCCTGGCCGGGGCTGAAGGCGTAGTCGGCGCGGTCGCGCAGCGAGGTGAAGTCGCTCTCGCCCTGGGCCCGTCCGAACACCTGGATGCTCTGGGTGCGGGCGGACCACACCGGGTCGGGGTTGAGCTTGACGACGACACCGCTGACGTCGGCGTCGGCGCCGAGCTTGACGGTGAGGTCGGCCGGGTTGCCGGCGGCCTCCCAGTAGGTGGAGGTGGAGTCGTCGGTGGCGTTGGCGGCGACGTAGTTCTGGGTCGTCGAGGTGGCCTCGACCGGCTTGTTGCGGGCGAGGTTGGTGCCGGTGGGCGGCGGGCCGGTGTCCACGTCGTCGCCGTAGACCTCCAGCTCGGCCAGTTGCGCGGCGTTCCAGCCGGTGTTGCCGGTGATGTCGACGCGGACGTAGCGGGCCTCGGCGGGCGAGTCGAGGTCGATGGCGACGGTGCCCGCCCGCTCCGGACCGAACGCCCGTCCGTCGGAGGCGTCGAGGGTGCGGAAGGTGGTGCCGTCGGTGCTGCCCCGCACGGAGAGCGTCTGGGTCCGGCTCTCCCAGCCCGCGGGCAGTTTGAGCACCACCCGCTCGACGTCGCGGGCGGTGCCGAGGTCGACCTGGAGCCACTCGGGGAAGGTGCCGGCCGGTCCCTCCCAATAGGTGGCCTGCTGTCCGTCGGTGGCGTTGCCGGCCGGGTAGGCGCCGTGCGAACCGCCCGCACTGGCCGGGCGGCCGAGGGCCAGATTGACGTCGGCGGCTGCTGTCACCGGAGCCGGCGCCGCGTGCGCGGAGGCGGCGAGGGGCAGTGGCAGCAGCCCGACCGTCAACAGCCCGGCGACGGCGGCGCCCGTGAGCGTCCGCCGGCCGAGGGATCTCCGTCTCATGGGGTCCTCTGTTCCGTGGGGAGTCGGGGAGGGCGCGACGGACCGGCAGTTGGGGGGAAGCACCGACTCTGCGCGCCAATTGAGCAGGACAGTCGATTCTTTGCGGAAAGCGCGTCATCAGGTTTCTAGCGCGTCACCTGTTTGTCAACGGTCGCGGTTGGGGCCGAAGTTGACACGCAAACCGCTTGCTCTGCTTGCGATCCGCTTGCGTAGCGCCTGAACTGGCCGCCAGATAGGCGAGGGGGCGGAGTGGGTCACGGAAAGCTCGCAACGCACGCAAGTCATGCACGGTGAAGAGAAAACAGAAGGGCCGGCCCGGCGCCCTGAGGCGTCGGGCCGGCCCTTGCCGGTGTGCGGTCCCCTCGGAGCGGGGACGAAGGGATCAGTCGGTGCCGGACTCCATCGCGGCGCGGTCCAGCAGCTCGTCGTCGCCGGAGACCTCGCCGCGGGAGGCGATCGCCTGGGCGCCGCCCTCGGGCATGGCGCCGATCAGCCCGGTCGCGGCGGCCTGCGCGGCGCCGATGGCGGGGTTGGCGGTGCCAATGAGGCCGAGTCCGGCGTACTGCTCCAGCTTGGCGCGGGAGTCGGCGATGTCCAGGTTGCGCATGGTCAGCTGGCCGATCCGGTCCACCGGGCCGAACGCGGAGTCCTCGGTGCGCTCCATGGAGAGCTTGTCCGGGTGGTAGCTGAACGCCGGGCCGGTGGTGTCGAGGATCGAGTAGTCCTCGCCGCGCCGCAGCCGCAGCGTGACCTCGCCGGTGACCGCCGAGCCGACCCAGCGCTGCAGCGACTCCCGGATCATCAGCGACTGGGGGTCGAGCCAGCGGCCCTCGTACATCAGCCGGCCGAGCCGCCGTCCCTCGGTGTGGTACTGGGCGAGGGTGTCCTCGTTGTGAATCGCGTTGACCAGACGCTCGTAGGCGGCGTGCAGCAGGGCCATGCCGGGCGCCTCGTAGATGCCGCGGCTCTTGGCCTCGATGATCCGGTTCTCGATCTGGTCGGACATGCCCAGGCCGTGCCGGCCGCCGATGGCGTTGGCCTCCATCACCAGGTCGACGGCGGAGGCGAACTCCTTGCCGTTGATCGTCACCGGGCGGCCCTGGTCGAAGCCGATGGTCACGTCCTCGGGCGCGATCTCGACCGACGGGTCCCAGAACCGCACGCCCATGATGGGCTCCACGGTCTCCACGCCGGTGTCGAGGTGCTCCAGCGTCTTGGCCTCGTGGGTGGCGCCCCAGATGTTGGCGTCGGTGGAGTACGCCTTCTCCGTGGAGTCCCGGTAGGGCAGGTCGTGGGCGACCAGCCACTCCGACATCTCCTTGCGGCCGCCGAGCTCCGTGACGAAGTCCGCGTCGAGCCACGGCTTGTAGATCCTGAGCTGCGGGTTGGCGAGCAGGCCGTACCGGTAGAACCGCTCGATGTCGTTGCCCTTGAACGTGGAGCCGTCGCCCCAGATCTGGACGTCGTCCTCGAGCATCGCCCGGACGAGGAGGGTGCCCGTGACGGCACGGCCCAGCGGCGTGGTGTTGAAGTAGGCACGCCCGCCCGAGCGGATGTGGAACGCGCCGCAGGTGAGCGCGGCCAGCCCCTCCTCGACCAGCGCCGCCCGGCAGTCGACCAGGCGCGCGACCTCGGCGCCGTACGTCTTGGCACGGTCGGGCACCGAGGCGATGTCGGGCTCGTCGTACTGGCCGATGTCAGCGGTGTACGTGCAGGGGACGGCGCCCTTGTCACGCATCCACGCGACCGCGACCGAGGTGTCGAGGCCGCCCGAGAAGGCGATACCGACGCGCTCGCCGGTGGGGAGGGAGGTGAGGACCTTGGACATAGGAAGAGTATGCATGATTACGCATGACCATGCAAAGCCCCTTCCTGCGTCGTCTGCCTCACCCCGCCCGGCACCGCCCGCGTCACCCGGTCGGCAGCGCCACGTACCGGTACTCCAGGAACTCCTCGATCCCGACCCGGCCGCCCTCCCGGCCGAGTCCCGACTGCTTGACGCCGCCGAAGGGCGCTGCGGGGTTGGAGACCAGGCCGGTGTTGAGCCCGACCATGCCCACCTCCAGGCGCTCGCTGACCCGCAGGGCGCGGTCCAGGCCCTCGGTGAAGACGTAGCCGACGAGCCCCCAGGGGGTGTCGTTGGCCCGGCGGACCACCTCGTCCTCGTCGTCGAAGGTGAGGATGGCGGCGACGGGGCCGAAGATCTCCGTGCCCATCAGGCGGCTGTCCGGGGAGACGTCGGTGAGCACCGTGGGCGGGTAGAAGCAGCCGGGGCCGTCCGGCGTGGTGCCGCCGACCAGTACCCGCGCGCCGCGCTCCACCGCGTCGGCGACCAGCTCCTCGACCTTGGCCCGCCCGGCGGCGTCGATGAGCGGGCCGACGTCGACGCCGTCGCCGGTGCCGGGCCCCACCACCAGCGCGCCCATCCGGCGGGCCAGCCGGTCGGCGAACTCCCCCGCCACCGAGCGGTGCACGAAGAAGCGGTTGGCGGCGGTGCACGCCTCGCCCATGTTGCGCATCTTGGCGACCATCGCGCCGTCCACGGCCGCGTCGAGGTTCGCGTCGTCGAAGACCACGAACGGCGCGTTGCCGCCCAGCTCCATCGAGGTCCGCACGACGGTGTCCGCGCACTGGGCCAGGAGCAGCCGCCCCACGGCCGTCGAACCGGTGAAGGACAGCTTGCGGATGCGCCCGCCGCGCAGGAGCGGTTCGCACACCTCCCCCGCCCGTGAGGTCGTGACGACGTTCAGCACCCCGTCGGGCAGTCCCGCCTCCTTGAGGATCGCGGCCAGGGCCAGGCTGGAGAGCGGGGTCTGCGGGGCCGGCTTGAGCACCATGGTGCAGCCGGCCGCGATCGCCGGGCCGATCTTGCGGGTGCCCATGGCGAGCGGGAAGTTCCACGGGGTGATCAGCAGACAGGGGCCGACCGGGCGCCGGGAGAGCAGCATGCGGTTGCGGCCGTCGGGCAGGACGCCGTGGCCGCCGTCGATCCGGACGGCCTCCTCGGAGAACCAGCGGAAGAACTCCGCCGCGTAGGCGACCTCGCCGCGGGCCTCGGCCAGCGGCTTGCCCATCTCGGAGGTCATCAGGCGGGCCAGCGCGTCCGTGCGCTCCACGATGATCTCGTAGGCGCGGCGCAGGATCTCACTGCGTGCTCTCGGTGCCGTACGGGCCCACTCCTCCTGTGCCTGGACCGCCGCCTCCTCGGCGAGTCGGGCGTCCTTGGGGCCCGCGTCGGCGACGTGGGCCAGGATCTCGCCGGTCGCGGGATCGTCCACGGGCATGACGGCGCCGTCCGCGGCGTCCACCCAGGCACCGCCGAGGAAGAGCTGCGTGGGGGTGTCGGTCATGGGGTCCCTCCTGAGCGCCTGTGTGTGGTCCCCGCGGGGCGGGTCGTGCAGCGGTGCGCGGCGGCCGTCATCGTCCCGCCGCTCCCGACGTACCGGCCTCGACGGCGGCGGCCCACGCCCGCAGGCCCTCGTCGACGGCCGTCTCGTCGATCACCAGGGCCGGGATCATGCGCACCACCTGGTTCCACGCCCCGCACAGCAGCAGGAGCAGGCCCTCGTCGACGGCGGCCCGCTGCACCCGGGCGGCGGTCTCCGGGTCCGGCTCGCCGTCGGCGGTGACGAACTCGCTGGCCAGCATCAGGCCCATGCCCCGTACGTCGCCGACGGCCGGGTTCCGCGACGCGACCGCCTCCAGGCCGTGGCGCAGCCGGGCGCCCATCCTCTCGGCGTTCTCGACGAGTTTCTCGTCGCGTACGACGTCCAGCGTGGCGCAGGCCGCCGCGCACGCGACCGCGTTGGCGCCGTACGTCCCGCCCTGCGAGCCCGCCCAGGCCTTGCGCATCAGCTCCTCGGGTGCGGCGATGCCGGACAGCGGGAAGCCGCTGGCCAGCCCCTTGGCGGTGACCAGGATGTCGGGGGTGACGCCGAAGTGCTCGTGGCCCCAGAACCGGCCGGTGCGGCCCACGCCGGTCTGCACCTCGTCCAGGATCAGCAGGAAGCCGTGCCGGTCGGCGCGCTCGCGCAGGCCTTCGACGAAGGCGCGGTTCGCGGGCACGTACCCGCCCTCGCCCAGGACCGGTTCCACGATGACGGCGGCGGTGTCGGCGGGCGAGGAGATCGTCTGGAGGGTGTAGTCCAGCTCCCGGAGCGCGAAGCGGGTGGCGGTCTCCTCGTCCCAGCCGTAGCGGAAGGCCGTCGGGAAGGGGGTGACGACCACGCCGCTCATCAGCGGTGAGAACCCGGAGCGGAAGCGGGTGCCGGAGGTGGTCATGGAGGCGGCGGCCACCGTACGGCCGTGGAAACCGCCGTGGCAGACCAGCACGTTGGGCCGTCCGGTGGCCTGGCGGGCCAGGCGCAGCGCGGCCTCGACGGCCTCGCTGCCGGAGTTGGTGAAGAAGAGACTGTCCAGCTCCGGCGGCAGCACCTCGCCGAGCTTGTCGACCAGGCGCCGCAGCGGCGGGTGCATGACGGTGGTGTACTGCCCGTGGACCAGGGTGGCGACCTGCTCCTGGGCGGCGGCCACGACCCGGGGGTGGCAGTGACCGGTGCTGGTGACGCCGATGCCGGCGGTGAAGTCCAGATAGCGTCGGCCGTCCTCGCCCTCGATGTGGACCCCCTCGCCCCGGACCGCCACCACGGGGGTGGCCTGGCGAAGGTGCGGCGACAGTGCGGTCATGCTCGTCTCCCGGCCTGCTCGTCGGTCTCCTGCGGTCTCCCGAGCCTTCCCGCCCCGGCGGGCGCGGCAACGCGTGATCTGTCCGGCCGGGGCAGCGTGTCCGGACGATGTGTCAGGCGTTCGGCGTAACGTGAGTACTCAGGGAGGCACCGTGAGCGAGAACCGGGAGCCGGGCCCGGCGGGCCGGTCGCCCACCGTGGCCGACGTGCTGGCCCTGCCCGTGCTGGCCGGGGGCGAGCCGAGGGTGGTCGCCGGCGAGGAGCACGTGGACCGTCCGGTCCGCTGGGTCCACATCACCGAACTGACGGACCCCGCATCCTTCCTCAAGGGCGGCGAACTCGTCCTCACCACCGGCATGCCGCTGCCCGACGACCCCGCCGGGGTGCGCCGCTACGTCGACGAACTCGCCGCCGTCGGTGCCGCCGCCCTGGTCATCGAACTGGTCCGCCGCTATCACCGGCCCCCCGACGCCCTGGTCCGGGCCTGCCGTGCGCGGGAGTTGCCCCTCGTCACGCTGGCCAGGGACGTCAACTTCCTGGAGGTCACCCAGGTGGTCCACACGCTGATCCTCGGCCACCAGGCGGAGGCGATGCGCAGGACGCAGGGCGTCCACGAGGCGTTCACCGCCCTCACCCTGCGCGGCGCGGGCCCGGAAGAGGTGCTGCGTGCCGCGGCCGGGATGAGCGGCCGCACGGTCGTGCTGGAGGACCTGGTGCACCGGGCGCTGGTCTGCGAGGCCTCGGGGTCCACGGCCGGGGCCGCGCTCACGGACTGGGAACGGCGCTCACGCACCACTCCGGTCACCGACCGCGCGGGGGTCTCGGGTCCCGAGGGGTGGCTCACGGCTCCCGTGGAGTACCAGGGCGAGCGGTGGGGCCGGGTGGTCATGCTGCCCGTCGTGCCGTCCGGCCGCGCCTTCGGGCCCGAGGACGTCACGGTGCTGGAGCGGACCGCGATGGCGCTCACCATCGCCCGTCTCACCCGCTCCACGCCGTGGGAGCGCACCGCCCACCGCGACGTCCTGCGCGACCTGGTGGAGCAGCGGCACCGGTCTCCCGGGGACGCGCGAGCCCGGGTCGCGGCCCTCGGGCTGCCCGTGGAGGACGCCCGATTCGCCGCCGTCCTGGCGGACCTGCCCGCCCAGGAGGACACCGGGGCGGCCGAGACACGGCTCTCCGGGGCACTGGCCGCGACGGGGGCGCAGGTCCTGGTCGGTCTGCTCTCCCCCGCCCGGCTCGGCGTGCTGCTGGCGCTGCGGCCGTCCCGGCCGTGGCGCGAGGCCGTGGAGCAGGTGAGCCGCGCCGCCCTGGAGGCGGCCCCGGGCGCGACGGTGTGCGTCGGCTCACCGGCCGGCGACCTCGCCGACGTGGCCCGGTCGTTCCGCGAGGCGGCCCGGGTGGCCGAGGCCACCGCGCCCGGCCTGCCCCTCCCCTCCGGCCGCTCCTTCCACGAGCGGTCCGACATCGGCCTGCGCGGCCTGCTGTTCGCGCTGCGCGACGACCTCCGCGTCCAGGACTACGCGGAACGGCAGTTGGGCCCGCTCCTCGACCACGACGCCCGGCACGGCACCGATCTCGTGCCGACGCTGCGGGGCTATCTGGACGCGGCGGGCAACAAGACGGTCGCCGCCCGCTCGGCGGGTCTGTCCCGGGAGACCGTCTACCAGCGCCTGCGTACCATCGAGCGGCTGCTCGGCCGGGACCTGGAGTCCGGCGAGCAGCGCACCGAACTCCACGCGGCCCTGCACGCCGTCGACGCGCTGCGGGCCCGCCCGCACCCCGGCGACCGGGACCGATGAGTTTTCCGCGGGCCACCGGTCGTAGGGGTGGACCGAACGCACACGAGACATCGAGGAACCCCGCATGCGCACTCTGATCAGCACCGCCTTCGTCTCGCTCGACGGTGTCGTGGAGGCCCCGGGCGGCGAGCCCGGCTACCGGAACACCGGCTGGACCGTCAAGCTGGTGGACTTCCTCCCCGAGGCGTACGAGATCAAGGTCCGGGAGCAGGAAGAGGCCGCGGCGCTGCTCCTGGGCCGGGTCAGCTACGAGGCGTTCAGCCCGGTGTGGCCGGACATGGCGGAGTTCCCCGGGTACCGGGCGATGCCGAAGTACGTCGTCTCCACCACGCTCGCCGAGGACGACCTGGTCACGAACTGGGGCGAGACGACGATCCTGCGCTCGCTGGACGAGGTCGCCGCGCTGAAGGAGACCGAGGGCGGCCCGATCATCGTCCACGGCAGCGCCGCCCTGAACCGGAGCCTGTCGGACGCCGGTCTGATCGACCGCTACCACCTGCTGGTCTTCCCGCTGCTGCTAGGCGCGGGCAAGCGGCTGTTCAGCGACACGGACAAGGACGCCCAGAAGCTGAGGCTCGTCGAGCACGAGGTGTACGCCAACGGCATCCAGAAGAACGTCTTCGACGTCGTCCGCTGAACCGGCGGCGAGCGGTGGTCGCTGCACCACCGCTCGCCGCCGGTTGCGGCTCAGACGCCTTCGACGGCCTCCTGCGTGAACACCGCGTGCAGCCGCCGTGTGTGGTCGACCTGCCGTTCCGCTCCGGTGAGCGCGACCGTCGCCGTGAGGCGCGGCTCGGTGCTGGAGGCGGCGAACCGCAGTTCCAGGTCGCCCGGTTCGACGACCCGGCGGCCGTCGCGGCCGGTGAAGGAGGCGAGGTCGGCCGGGACCTCGACCCGCACCCTGCGGGCCTCGCCGGGGGCCAGCGGCACCCGGGTGTAGCCGATGAGGCGCTGTACGGGCTGGACGACGGAGGCGACCGGGTCGTGCAGGTAGAGCTGCACCACCTCGGTGCCGTGCCGTTCGCCGGTGTTGCGGACGGTCAGTTCCAGCGCGAACGCACCGTCGGTCGGCGCCTCCTCCGCGTGCGCCACGAGGTCGCTCCAGGCGAACGTGGTGTACGTGAGCCCGTGCCCGAAGCCGAAGGCGGGTGTCGGGTCGATGTTGGACACCTCGCTGGCCTGGGCGAGCCGCGCCCCGAGGTAGGTGGTCGGCTGGGCACCCGCGCTGCCGGGCACGCTGACGGGCAGCCTGCCCGTGGGGCTGGTGCGTCCGCTGAGCACGCCGGCGAGCGCCGCGGTGCCCTCCTCGCCGGGGAAGAACGACTGCACGATCGCGGCGGACTCGGCGGTGGCGCGGCCGAGCGCGTAGGGCCGTCCGGCGAGCAGCACGGTGACCACCGGGGTGCCGGAGTCGAGCAGCGCGTCGAGGAGCTGCTGCTGGGCGCCGGGCAGGGTGAGGGACTCCGCGTCGCAGCCCTCGCCGCTGGTGCCCCGGCCGAACAGGCCCGCGCGGTCGCCGAGTACGGCGACGACGACGTCCGCCCCGCGGGCCGCGTCCACCGCCTCGCCGATGCCGGAGACCTCGCCGTCGTCGACGCCGGTGCCGCGGGCGACGGTGATGTCGGCGTCGGGGAACTCGGCGGTCAGGGTGTCGTACAGGGTGGGCAGGTCGATGCCGACCGGGACCTCCGGGTGCCGCACCCCGACGTGGCGCGGGAAGGAGTAGCAGCCGAGTACGGCGGTGGCCTCGGTGGCGTTGGGGCCGACCAGGGCGATGCGGCGGGGCCGGGCGAGCGGCAGGGTGCCGTCGTTGGTGAGCAGGACGACCGCCTTCTCGGCGATCTCGCGGGCCAGTTCCCGGTTCTCGGGCCGGTCCAGGTCGATCCGGCCGCGCAGCGCCTCCGGGTCCGAGAGGTCCACCCCGTCGAGCGCGGGCGGGACCGGGCTCCAGTCCGGGTCGAGCAGTCCGAGCTCCGCCTTCTGCCCGAGGACGCGGCGCAGCGCCCGGTCGACGAGCGCCTCGGGGACCCGGCCCTCGGTGACCGCCTCGACCAGCGGCGCGCCGAAGGTCTTCACGGTGGGCAGTTCGACGTCGACGCCCGCGTGCAGCGCGGCGCCCGCGGCGTCCGCCCAGTCGGCGGCGATGCCGTGCAGGGTCTTGAGGAAGGCGATGCCGAAGTAGTCGGCGACGACGGTCCCCTCGAAGCCCCAGGTGTCGCGCAGCAGTCCGGTCAGCAGCGTCTCGTCGGCCGCGGCCGGCACGCCGTCCATGTCGGTGTAGGCGTGCATGACGGAGCGGGTGCCGCCCTCGCGGACGGCCATCTCGAACGGCGGCAGCAGGACGTCGGCGCGTTCGCGTGTGCCCACGGACGACGGGGCGAGGTTGCGGCCGGCGCGGGAGGCGGAGTAGCCGACGAAGTGCTTGAGGGTGGCGACGATCCCGGCGGACTCCAGGCCCCGTACGTAGGCGGTGCCGATGGTGCCGACGAGGTAGGGGTCCTCTCCGATGGTCTCCTCGACCCGGCCCCAGCGGGCGTCGCGGACCACGTCGAGGACGGGGGCGAGGCCCTGGTGGACGCCGACGGAGCGCATGTCGCGGCCGATGGCGGCGGCCATCCGGCGCACCGCGTCCGGGTCGAAGGTGGCGCCCCAGGACAGGGGGACGGGGTAGGCGGTGGCGCCCCAGGCGGCGAAGCCCGCCAGGCACTCGTCGTGCGCGAGGGCGGGGATGCCGAACCGGTTGGCCGACGTGATGCGGGCCTGGCTGCGCATGAGCGACAGGGCACCCAGCGCGGGGTCGACGGGAACCGTGCCGAACGGGCGGGTCAGCTGGCCCAGCCCGGTGGGGAGCAGCGCCTCGAGGTCGACGGCCTCTTCCATGTCGTGCTGATGCGGGGCGACTTCACCGCCCTGGTCGGAGGCGCCCACCCACACTCCGTAGAGCTGGGCGATCTTCTCCTCGAGGGTCATCGCGGCGACGAGCGCGTCGACTCTGGTGGCGACGGGGTGGTTGGGGTCGTTCCAGAGGGGGATTTCGGGGGTGGTCTCTACGGCCACGTCGGCAGTCACTTTCCTCCGACACCCATCAGCCCCTGGACCAGGGCACGACGGGCGAACAGGTAGACGAGCAGGATGGGCACCATGGACAGCACCACGGCTCCCAGCAGACCGGGGATGTCGATGCCGTGCGCGGTCTGGAAGTTGTACAGGCCCAGGGTGACCACCTTGGTGGACTCGGACTGGGTCAGCACCAGCGGGAACAGGAAGCCGTTCCACGCCTGGAGCGCGGAGAACACCACGATCGTGGAGAGTCCCCCGCGGGACAGCGGCACGACGAGCTGGAAGAACATGCGCCGCGGGCTCGCGCCGTCCATGGCCATGGCCTCGTACAGCTCCGGGGAGATGTCCCGCATGGCGCCGCTGAGGATGAGCGCGGACATCGGCAGGCAGAACGCGGCCGTGGGCAGGATGACGCCGAGCAGGTTGTCGTACAGCCCGGCTTCGCTGATCAGGTAGAACATCGGCACGATCACGGCCTGGGCCGGGATGGCGAGGCCGAGCAGGAAGAGCCGGAAGATCGCCGACGTGGCCCGGCCGCGGCTGCGGACGATGGCGTAGGCGAGCGGCGGGACCAGCAGCAGCACGATGCCGATCACACAGGCGGTGACGACGAGCGTGTTGAAGAAGTACTGGCCGAAGCCCGAGTCGAAGGCGCCGGTGTAGTTGTCGAACGTGAAGCTGTCCGGGAACGACACCGGGCCGTTCTCGGCATAGTCCTGGCGGGTGCGCAGGGTCGCGGCCAGCATCACGTACAGCGGCAGGCCGACCAGGACGAGCCAGACGAGCGAGCCGGCGCCGGCCAGGTAGTTGGGTCGGCGCCTCATGACACACCCTCCATGGAGCTGCGCATCTTGTCGTAGCCGGAGACCCGGACGACGATCAGCGAGATGATCGTGGCCGCGACGACCAGGGCCAGGGCGATCGCCGAGCCGATGCCGTAGTCGAAGCTCTTGAAGGCCTTGTCGTACATGTAGTAGGCGCTGATGGTGGTGTCGGTGCCGGGGCCGCCCTGGGTCAGGATGAGGACGGTCTCGAACGTGGTCAGGCCGCCGACGATCATCAGGATCATCGAGGTGATCATGGAGGTGCGCAGCTGCGGCAGGGTGATGTGGAAGAACTGCCGGTAGCGGCCCGCCCCGTCGATCTCCGCCGCCTGGTAGAGCACCTGCGGGACGGCGCGGGCGGCGCCCTGGTAGATCAGCGTGTGGAACGGGGTGAACTGCCAGGTGCTGACGAACGCCAGCACGCCGATGGCGGTGCTCTGTTCACCGAACAGGTTGCCGTCGCCGAAGAGCCAGGTCGCCTCGGCCGGGATGCCGAAGTTCGGGTCGAGCAGCGCCCGCCAGAGCACGGACACGGCCGTCGCGGACAGCAGCAGCGGGATGAAGTAGATGACGGACAGGACGGCGCGGTTGCGCTGGTGACCGGCGGCCCAGACGCCGAGCAGGATGCTCAGCGGGGTCTGCAGGACCACGCCGAGCGCGGTCAGCAGCAGGGTCAGCCAGATGCTCTTGAGCATCACCGGGTCGTCGATGAGGCGCGACCAGTTGTCCGTGCCGACGAACTCGGGCGAGCTGATCCCGTCCCAGCTCATGAAGGACAGCACCGCCACCATGATCAGCGGGACGATCGCGAAGAGGAAGAAGAACACTGCGGCGGGCACCGCCCAGCCGAAGCCGGGGCGGCCCACCGTCGTCGCGGACGAGGCGGGCGGCCGCCGCCGGGACTCCTTGCGGGGTCCGGCGGCGGGCCGTGCGCTCGTGAGGTGTGTGGTCATGAGCCGTTCGTCACTCGGTCGGGAGGGCCTGCATGGCCTTGATGAAGCCGTCCGTGTCGAGCTGTCCGTTGAAGAACTGCTGGATGGCCTTGTGCAGGTCCGAGCTGGCCTTCTGCGGGTAGGCCTGGTCCCAGGAGAGCTGGAAGGACGGGGCCTTGGACACGAGGTCGTACTGGAAGCGCGAGTACTCGGGGGTGCCCGAGCTGTCGATGAACTTGTCGGTGTTCGTCGTGGTCGGCAGGTTGCCGATGTCCAGCTGCGCCTTGACGAACTCGTCGGAGTACATGAGCTTGAGGAACTCGGCGACGGCCTCGGGGTGCTTGGTCTTCTTCATCACCGAGTAGTAGTTGTTCGTGTTGCCGGCCACGTCGGCCGGGTCGCCCTTGCCGCCCTCGACGCTCGGGAAGGCGGTGTAGCCCAGGTCCTTCTCGGCGAACTCCTTGTGGTCCGTGAGCTGCTGGGAGTAGTACCAGGAGCCCATCAGCTCGAAGCCGGCCTTGCCGGAGGCGACCAGCTGGACCGAACCGCCGTTGGTGTACTTGACGGAGTCGTAGTTCTTGCCGAAGGCGCCGGTGTCGACGAGGTCCTTGATCATGCCCAGGGCCTTCTTGCTGTCCGCGCTCTCCCAGGCGCTCTTGTCGCCGCCGACGGCCTTCGCGAACAGCTCGGGACCGGCTATGCGGTCGTAGAGGTACTGGAACCACATCTGGGTGGGCCAGACGTCGCCGCCGCCGAGCGCGATCGGGGTGACCCCGGCGTCCTTGAGCTTGTCCACCGCGGCGAGCAGCTCGTCCCAGGTCTTAGGCGGCTGGACACCCGCGTCTTCGAGGACCTTCTTGTTGTGGAAGAGCAGGACGGGCTGGGTTCCGCGCATCGGGATGCCGTACGGCTTGCCGTCGACGACCGCGCTGTTGAAGACGGACGGCAGGAACTTGTCCTTCAGGTCCGGGTTCTTCTTGATGAAGTCGTCGAGCGGCAGCAGCAGGTCCGCCTTGACGAACGGCTTGATGCTGCCCCCGCCCCAGTTGAAGAAGACGTCCGGGGCCTGGGGGGTGTTGATGATCGTCTGGAGCTTCGTCTGGTAGTCGGCACCCGGGATGGTGTCGAGCACCGCCTTGACGTCGGACGTCTTGTTGAAGGTGTCGACGATCTGCTGTTCGACCTTGTTGCTGGCGTCCCCGTAGACCAGGACATGGATCTTGCCGTCGTCCGACGACGCCCCGCCGTTCCCGTCACCGCAGGCCGACAGGCTCAGCGCCAGGGCGAGCGTCGCACCGGTGGCGACCAGTCTGGGCAAGCGCGCACGTGTCTTCATCGTTCGCCTTTCGAAAGTTTCGGCACCATCACCGAAAGTCCATGCTGGTCGGACAGTAAAGTGAGACCCGATTTCCGGTCAATGGCCGTGCGGCTGCCGACTCAAAACGTTATCGATCGCATGACCTATCCTGCGTGCATGCACGATGAAGTTGAGGTGGGCGCCAGGGTGACCCTGGCCGAGGTTGCGAAAGAGGCGGGGGTCTCCCCGCCGACAGTTTCGAAGGTCCTCAACGGTCGTTCGGATGTCTCCAGCACCACGCGAGCCCGGGTGGAACGGCTGCTGGAGGTGCACGGCTACCGCCGCCGGAACGCGGGCCGGCCGCGAACGCCGCTGGTCGAACTCGTCTTCCACGAGCTGGACAGCGTCTGGGCGATGGAGCTGGTACGGGGCGTGGAGGACGTCGCCAGGGCGCACCGGACCGAGGTCGTGCTCACCCGCAGCGGCACCCGGCACGCACCCGCGCCGGACTGGATCGAGGGCGTGCTCAGGCGCAGGCCGCTGGGTGTCGTGCTGGTCTTCTCCTCGCTCCCCGCGGAGGTCAAGCAGCGGCTGCGGGCCTGGGACATCCCCTTCGTCATCGTCGACCCGGCCGGCGATCCCGACCCGGACATCCCGTCCGTGGGCTCCGCCAACTGGGCCGGGGGCCTGGCGGCCACCCGGCACCTCACGGACCACGGACACGAACGCGTGGCGATCATCACCGGGTTCGAGGACATGCTGTGCTCGCTGGCCCGGCTCGACGGCTACCGCTCGGCGATGACGATGGCGGGCCTGCCGATAGACCCGGGGCTGATCCGCTACGGCGACTACAGCATGGAGAGCGGTTTCGAGCACGGCACGGACCTGCTCGCGGGCCCCGTCCGGCCCACGGCGATCTTCGCCGGCAGCGACCTCCAGGCGCTCGGCGTGCTGGAGGCTGCCCGCGTCGGCGGCCTGAGGGTGCCTCAGGACCTCTCGGTCGTCGGCTACGACGACGTGCCACTGGCCCAGTGGTCCAGCCCGCCGCTCACCACCGTCCACCAGCCGCTGCGGCACATGGCCCAGGAGGCCACCCGCATGCTCTTCCGCCCGGACGACCCCGGCCGGGCGGGCCGGCGCATCGAGCTGGCGACGCACCTCGTCGTGCGGCAGAGCACGGCGCCACCGGGCGGCGCACGGCAGGCACCCGGTGGCGCGGTCGCGTGAGGGAGTCCCCGGCGGACCCCCTACCGGGCGGGGCCGGCGGGCACGTCGGTCATGCGCTCGTCGTAGCCGGTGGCGGGGTCGACGACGCGGCCGGCGGCCCACCAGTTCTCCCGCGCCGTCTCGACGACCATCAGCATGACGTCCTCCTCGGGGACCCCGGCGCGCAGCCGGAGGTTGGCGACGATCGCCCGGAAGAGTTCCGCCTTCTGCTCGGCGCCGCGCTCGTTGAAGGCCAGCTGGATGAACAGGGTGCGCCGGCTGCGCGGTATGCCGAACACCACCGGCTGCATGACGAAGTTGTCGTCCGTGACCTCGTGGAAGACGTGGAACTGGTCGTCCCGCGGGATCTTCAGGACGTCGACCATGGACTCGTGGAGCGCCTCGGAGACGAGACGACGGTACTCGGGCGTGGTTCCCCTGCGCAGGGAGATGCTGATCAATGGCATGACACCGACGCTAGGAGCCCGCAGGACATTCCGACAGCGAATGTTCGGCATGCCGGATATGCTGCGGCCTCATGGGCATGGCCGATGTGACGCTGGTCGGGCTGCGAGTGCTGCGGGAGGTGGCGGACCGGGGCACCTTCACGGCCGCCGCGCACAGCCTCGGGTACACGCAGTCGGCGGTCTCCCGGCAGGTGGCCGCGCTGGAACAGGCGACGGGCGCCCGGCTCTTCGACCGCTTCCCCGGCGGCGTACGGCCCACCGGCGCGGGCCGCGCCCTGCTGCGCCACGCCGTCGCCGCCCTGGACGCGCTGGAGGCGGCCGACCGGGAACTGCGCGGGGTCCGGGACCCCGCGAGCCTGGTGAAGCTGGGGTACTTCCCCGCCGCGGGCGCGGTGCTGGTGGCCGACGCGCTGACGGCGCTGCGCCGGGAAGGCTCGCGCGTGCGGGTGACGACGCGGGAGGGAAGCACTCCGGCGCTCGTGCGCGCGCTGCGCAGCGGCACCCTCGACCTCGCGCTCCTCACCTCGCGCCCGCCGCACCGCTCCCCCGACACGGACGCCCCGCCGCTGCACGTCGAGCCGCTGCTGGAGACGCGCCTGGCCCTGGCGGTCCCGTCGGACAGCCGCTTCGCCGACCGCGGTACCGCCGACGTGGAGGACATCGCCGCGCAGCCCTGGATCGCCGGGCCCGGCGGCGCGGGCGACCCCCTTCTCGGTGTCTGGCCGGGGCTGCCCGGCCGGCCCCGGATCGTCCACACCGCCCGCGACTGGCTGACCAAGCTGCACCTGGTCGCGTCCGGGGCGGGCATCACCACCGCCACACCTGCGCTGCTGCCCGTCGTCCCGCCCGGCGTGCGCTTCGTCGAGGTCACGGGCGTCGCGGAGGAAGTGCGGCGGATCAGCCTGGTGTCGCTGCCGGACCGGGGCACGGTGCCGCCCGCGGCACTGGTGAACGCCCTGCGCGCGCGGGCCGCGACCCTGGCCGGCTGACGCGGCCCCGACGCCGCACCACCCGCGCACCAGGTGCGCTCCGCGCACGGCACGCCGTCGTCGCCGCCGCCGCGGAAGAGAGAACAGAATTCCCCAGGACCGCCCTCTTTCCCTCAGACATCAACACCCCTACTGTGAGCGCGCGTTGACGGTGCGTGATTCCCTCACGCGCCGCTTCCGACGAGCCGCGGAGGAACGTCACGATGCGTCACCTTCCCTTGCGCATACCGCGCGTCACCGGGCACAGAGCCCTGGGCGCGATCACCGCCGGACTGCTCGCCGCCTCGGGCCTGGGGGCGAGCGCGCAGGCCGCTCCGGCCGCCGCGCCGACCCCGGCACCGGCACCGGCACCGGCACCGGCACCGGCACCGGCGGCGTCGGGCCACGAGGAGCTGGCCCTCACCCCGCCGATGGGCTTCAACAACTGGAACTCCACGCACTGCAGGGCCGAGTTCAACGAGACGATGGTCAAGGGCATCGCCGACCTCTTCGTCGAGCGCGGTCTGAAGGACGCCGGCTACGAGTACGTCAACCTCGACGACTGCTGGGCGCTGCCGGAGCGCGACGCTGACGGCCGACTGGTGCCGGACCCCGAGCGCTTTCCCCACGGCATCGAGGCCGTCGCCGACTACGTCCACTCCAAGGGCCTGAAGTTCGGCATCTACACCAGCGCCGGCACCAAGACGTGCAGCAACATCGGGTTCCCGGGCGCACTGGGACACGAGTACAGCGACGCCCGGCAGTTCGCCGACTGGGGTGTCGACTACCTCAAGTACGACAACTGCAACAACCAGGGCGTCGACGCGAGGCAGCGTTACACCACCATGCGCGACGCGCTGGCGGCGACCGGCCGGCCGATCGTCTACAGCATCTGCGAGTGGGGGCAGAACAAGCCCTGGGAGTGGGCCGGCGACCTGGGCCAGCTCTGGCGCACCACCGGGGACATCAGCGACTCCTGGAGCTCGATGTCGTCGATCATGAAGGCCAACCTCGAACTCGCGCCGTACGCGGGTCCCGGCGGCTGGAACGACCCCGACATGCTGGAGGTCGGCAACGGCGGCATGACGGACACCGAGTACCGTACGCACTTCTCCATGTGGTCGATCATGGCTGCCCCGCTGCTGATCGGCACCGATCTGCGCACGGCGCCCGAGTCGGCGTTCGAGATCCTCACCAACGACGAGGTCATCGCCGTCGACCAGGACCCGCTGGGCAAGCAGGGCGAGGTCGTCTCGTCCGACGGCGGCCGGTGGGTCGTGTCCAAGGAGATGGCTGACGGCAGCCGGGCCGTCGCCCTGTTCAACGAGGGCTCACGGGCCCAGCGGATCGAGACCACCGCGCGGGCCGTCGGCCTGCCGCAGGCGCGGGGTTACACGATGCGGGACCTGTGGAAGCACGCCGACACCAACACGACGGGCACGATCGCCGCGACGGTGCCGGCGCACGGGACCGTGCTGGTGCGGGTGAAGGCCGACCGGAAGTGGGCGCAGCACCCGCCCGCCGTGGACGTGAGCGCCGACGGCGGCACGGTGACCGAGGCCGGGCGGACCGAGCGGATCACCTCCGCGGTCACCGACCTGGGCGGCACCGCGGCCCACTCGGTGAGCGTCGCGCTGACCGGCCCCGAGGGCTGGCGCGTCACGCCGAGGTCCGCCACGTCGGCGCGCGCCCTGAAACCGGGCGGGACCCTGGCGACGGACTGGGACGTCACGGTCCCCGCGGGCATCTCGGCGGGCGACCGGGACCTCACGCTGACGGCCAGACACCGCACACCCTCCGGCACCTGGCTCACCTCCACGGTGCCCGTCACCGTGCGCGTCGGCGTCCCCCTGCCCGCGGGTGAGTCCGCCCTGTCGGACGCCGATCCGCTGAGCTCGTCGAACGGCTGGGGCCCCGTCGAGCGGGACCGGAGCGTGGGCGAGAGCGGCGCCGGTGACGGCGGGCCGATCACCATCGGCGGCCGGACGTTCCCCAAGGGGCTCGGCGTGCACGCGCCGAGCAGCGTGGAGTACTACCTCGGTGGCCGGTGCGCCACGGTGACCGCGCAGGTCGGCGTGGACGACGAGGCGGGCGACCGGGGCAGCGTGGCCTTCGAGGTCTGGGCCGACGGGACCCGAGCCGCGTCGACGGGCACGGTGACCCACGCCGATCCGGCCCGCGCGGTCTCCGCCGACGTCTCCGGGGCGGACGTCGTCCGCCTGGTGGTCACGGACGCCGGGGACGGCAAGGACTACGACCACGCGGACTGGGCGGACGTGCGGGTCACCTGCGTCTGAGCCACCGGCACGGGGTGCTGCCGCCCGTGGGCACGCCCCGTGCCTCAGGCCGGACCGGCGGGCTCGAACCACGCGGGGGCGTCGGACAGGGCCTGCTTGACCCTGGTCTGCCCGAACTCCTTGATGTCGGGCAGCGCGTCCACCGCGAACCAGCCCACCTCCAGCGACTCGTCGTCGTTGACGCGGGCCTCGCCGCCCACGGCCCGGCAGCGGAAGGTGATGTCCATGAACTGGCAGACGTCACCGTTGTCGTACGTGACCGGCTTCAGCGCCTGCACGAGGACCAGCCGCTCGACGACGCACCGGACGGCGGTCTCCTCCTCGACCTCGCGGACGGCGCAGGCGGCGGGCTGCTCCCCCGGTTCCGGGATGCCCCCGATCAGCGACCAGCGCCCGTTGTCGGACCGCCGGCCGAGCAGCACTCTGCCCTCGTCGTCGAAGACGACGGCGGTGACTCCGGGGAGCCACAGCAACTGGTGTCCGGCCGAGGCGCGCAGGTCGCGGATGAAATCGGGAGTAGTCATGGGCCCGACCCTAACGGGGCGGACGGGCCGCTCCCGCCGATGTCACGGGGCGTGCGACGGGCGTACGGCTACACGTCACGGGCGCGTCGCCCGCGCACACCTGCGCCGACGGCCCAGCCCAGCCCGCCGGCGGCGACCAGCACCAGGGCGATCTCGGGGGCGATGCCGAGCCGGGTGGCGGGCGTCTCGGAGGAGCGCAGGGGCACCTCCTGGACCAGGGAGTCCGCCACGAACATGCCCGTCTTCTGGGTGATCCTGCCGTCCGGCATGATGATCGCACTGACGCCGCTGGTCACCGGGACGGTGACGGTACGGCTGTGCTCGACCGCCCGGATCCGGGACATGGCGAGCTGCTGGTAGGTCATCTCGCTGCGGTCGAAGGTCGCGTTGTTGCTGGGCACCGAGATCATCTGGGCGCCGTCGGTGACCTCGGAGCGCACGGCCCAGTCGAAGGCCGCCTCGTAGCAGGTCACCAGGCCGACCTTGGTGCCGGCCATGGTGAAGACGCCGGGCTCGGTGCCCCGGCTGAAGTCCCGGCTGACCATGGTGGTCCAGGTGTCGTTGATCGCTCCGATGAGCGAGCGCAGGGGCAGGTATTCGCCGAAGGGCTGGATCTGCCGCTTGTCGTACGTGTCGACGGGGCCCTTGTCCGGGTCCCAGAGGATCTGCTCGTTGAGCAGCTTGCCGTCGCGTTCCACGACGCCGCCGACCGAGATGGGCACCCCTACGGCCTTGGCGGCCCGGTCGATGGCCGCGCGCGCGTCCGGGTTGGCGAAGGGGTCGATGTCCGACGAGTTCTCGGGCCACAGGACGAAGTCGGGACGTGCCACCTTGCCCGCCTTCACCTCGGCGGCCAGCCGCAGCGTCTCGCGCACGTGGTGGTCGAGGACGGCCCGGCGCTGGGCGTTGAAGCCGAGGCCCGCGCGCGGCACATTGCCCTGGACCACGGCGACGGTCGCGGTGCCGTCCTCCGCCTCGTCGCTGACCAGCGGACGGGCGGCCACGGCGCCCACGACGGGGACGGCCACGCCGAGCAGTGCCACCGCCGCGGCGCCGCGTCGCACCTCGCCGCCCCGGCGGGCCCGGACGGCCAGGCGGACGGCGTCGCAGAGGCCGAAGCCGCACAGGACGACCGCGAAGCCGAGCAGCGGGGTGCCGCCGACCGCCGCGAGCGGCAGGAACACACCGTCCGCCTGACCGAACGCGATCTTGCCCCAGGGGAAGCCCTCGAAGGGCACACGCGCGCGTGCGGCCTCCCCCGCGATCCACAGCGCCGCCGCCCAGACCGGCCAGCCCGGCAGCTTCGACACCGCGGCGACGCCGGCGCCGACCGCCGCGACGAAGAGCGCCTCGATCGCGACCAGGGCGAGCCAGGGGCCGGGGCCGACCTCCACGCCGGTCCACACCAGCAGGGGCAGCAGGAAGCCCAGGCCGAAGAGGTAACCGAGGCCGAGGCCCGCCTTCCAGCCGCGGCCGCGCAGCACCCGGCCGAAGACGGCGAAGGCGGGCAGCGCGAGCCACCACAGGGTGCGCGGCGGGAAGCTGACGTAGAGCAGCACTCCGGAGAGCGCCGCGGCGGCGGCCGGGACGAGGCGCAGGAGCCGCGCGGCGGCCCGCGAGGCGGGCGTGGCCTGCGGCTGCGTACGGTCCGACGCGCCGACGGAGGTTGCGGTGGCTGTCACCCCCCGGAGTGTACGGCGGGTGCCCGGCCCGCTGACAGGACGGTCCCGGGAGGTCGCGGGGCTGTGGGCGGCCCGTGCGGCGTCGTCTGCCACGCCCGCGCGCCGGCGGCCCGGTGCGCCCGGTGGGCTCAGTGCGCCGGGCCCGGTGTCTTCGGGCGCAGCCGGTCCTTGATGACCTGGACGGCGGCCTCGGCGTCGTCCACGGTGACCGTGAAGGTGTGGCCGTCCCACATCCGCAGGATCAGACCCTCCCCGCGTCGCACGACGACGGCGGTGCCCCGCTCGGGCCGCCACCGGTAGCCCCAGCCGCCCCAGTGGCGCGGGGTGACGTGCGGGGCGAACTCGGCGCCGGCGACGTGCGAGAGGGGGATGCGGCGGCGGGGCACGCCGATGTGGCCGCAGCGCACTTCGAGGCAGTCCTCGTCGACTCTCAGCGCGACGTGCACGAACGCGAGCGTGCCGAACAGGACCAGCAGTCCCGCCGCGATGCAGCCGACGACGGCCATGGCGAGCGGGGCGACGCCGGACTCCCAGGCCGATTCGACGGCCAGGGCGATGCCGAGCGCCACGCAGGCGGCGCCGATGAGCGCCAGGAACCACTGGATCCGGCTGGTGGCACGGCCGGTCCAGACGTTCGACTGGGGGACGGTCTCGCCGTGGCGATGCCTCATGGATATGAGGTTACTCATGTTTCGCTGCGCGGGTACCTCGTCGCGCAGGGTGACTGGGCCGACCGGGCGGGCGCGCCCGTCAGCGGGCCGGCGTGACCGCGTGCAGGAGCCTGCCCTCGTCGTAGGCCAGCGCCGGCGCGGGCAGGGTGCCCTCTCGTCCGCTGAGCAGCACGGTCAGGGTGCCGGCCGCCGGGGCGCCGGGGTCGGGCCGGGCACCGATGCGGCGCAGCGCCTGGGCGGCCACGGCCCCGGCGGAGCCGTGCAGGACGAGGCGCGGGGCGCCGGGGCGCTGGACGGCGGCCCGGATGCGCTCGGCGACCAGTTCGTAGTGGGTGCAGCCGAGGACGACGGTCGTCACGTCGTCGGGGGTGAGGGCGGCCGCGGCACCGACGGCCGCGGTGATCGCCGCCTCGTCGGCGTGCTCGACGGCGTCGGCGAGTCCCGGGCACGGCACCTCGGTGACCGACGCCCCGCCCGCGAACTCCTCGATCAGGCCCCGCTGGTAGGGGCTGCCGGTGGTGGCCGGCGTCGCCCAGATCGCCACGGGGCCGCCACCCGCCGCGGCGGGCTTGATCGCCGGGACGGTGCCGATGACGGGGACCCCGGGTTCGAGGCGGGCGCGCAGCGCGGGCAGCGCGTGCACGGTGGCGGTGTTGCAGCCGACGATCAGGGCGTCCGGACGGTGGGCTGCGGCGGCCTCGGCCACGGCGAGGGCGCGTCCGGTCAGGTCCTCGGGGGTGCGCGGGCCCCAGGGCATGCCGTCGGGGTCCAGGGAGAGGATGAGATCGGCGTCCGGTCGCAGCCGTCGTACCGCGGCGGTGGCCGCCAGCAGACCGATTCCGGAGTCCATGAGCGCGATCTTCACCCGGCCACCATAGACGATGGGCCGCCACCGGCCGGTGCCGTGGGGCAGACTGCGCACGTGAGCGCCGATGCGTGGACTTCCGTCGTGACCGTCGTGACCTTCGGGTCAGCCCTCTCCCTCGCCGTCTGGCTGTGGCTGCTGCTCGCCCGGGGCTTCTTCTGGCGTACGGACGTCAGGCTCCCGGCCCGGGAGGAGCCCGGCGTGTGGCCGGCGGTGTGCGTCGTCGTTCCGGCGCGCGACGAGGCGGCGGTGCTGCCCGCGAGCCTGCCCCCGCTGCTCGCCCAGGACTATCCGGGGCGGGCCGAGGTCATCCTGATCGACGACGGCAGCACGGACGGCACGGGTGAGCTGGCCTGCGAGCTGGCCCGGCGGCACGGCGGACTGCCGCTCACCGTGGCCTCGCCCGGGGAGCCGCCCGCCGGCTGGACGGGCAAGCTGTGGGCGGTGCGGCACGGCATCGACCTGGCACGCGCGCGTGAACCCGAGTACCTGCTGCTGACCGACGCCGACATCGCGCACGCGCCGGACAGTCTGCGCGCACTGGTGTCGGCGGCCGGCACCGGAGGGTTCGACGTCGTCTCCCAGATGGCCCGGCTGCGGGTGGAGAGCCTCTGGGAGCGGCTCGTGGTGCCGGCCTTCGTCTACTTCTTCGCCCAGCTGTATCCGTTCCGGTGGATCGGCGGCGGCCGCGCGGGGAGCGAGGGGGAGAAGGGGACGCGGACGGCGGCCGCGGCGGGCGGGTGCGTGCTGCTGCGGGCCGACGCGGCCGAGCGGGCGCGGATCCCGGACGTCATCCGGCAGGCCGTCATCGACGACGTGGCCCTCGCCCGCGCGGTCAAGGGCACGGGCGGCCGGATCTGGCTGGGCCTGGCCGACCGGGTGGACAGCGTGCGTCCGTACCCGCGGCTGCACGACCTGTGGCGGATGGTCTCGCGCAGCGCCTACGCGCAACTGCGGCACAACCCCCTGGTGCTCGCCGGAACGGTGGTCGGCCTGGCTCTGGTCTACCTGGTGCCGCCGGCCTCGGTGTGCGTCGGCCTGGCGGCGGGGCGGGGCACGACGGCCCTGCTGGGCGCCGCCGCCTGGCTGGTGATGGCGGGGACATATCTGCCGATGCTGCGCTACTACCGGCAGCCCCGGTGGCTCGCGCCGCTGCTGCCGTTCACCGCGTTCCTCTATCTGCTGATGACGGTCGACTCGGCGGTGCAGCACTACCGGGGGCGCGGCGCGGCCTGGAAGGGCCGCACCTACGCCCGTCCGGACGCGGTGACCGAGGAGGGCTGAACACCCGCCCCGGAGCGGGTCACTTGCGGCCGGGGGTCCAGTTCATGCCCCAGCCGTAGGCGTAATCGACCGTCCGCTGCGGGCTCACCCCGCGATCGGGCACCAGGTAGCGGGCCTCGCGCTGGACGACGAGGTCGTTTCCGGTGTTGGTGATCAGCGCGAGGGCGCACACCGTCGAGGGCACGGTGCACTCGTCGAGCGAGAAGTCGACCGGGGCGCCGTACTGCGGCTGGAGGGTGACCGTGGCGTGCAGGTCGGCGAAGGAGCGGGCGCCCTCGTAGATGGTCACGAAGACGAGGATGCGCCGGAAGTACTGCTTGTGGTCGAGGCTGATGGTGAGGTTCTCGCCGGTCGACACGGCGCCGGTGCGGTCGTCGCCGTCGAGGTGGATGAACGGCGGCTGGTGCAGCGCCCCGAAGGCGTTGCCGAGTGCCTGGACGACGCCCTTGCTGCCGTCGCTCAGTTCGTACAGGCAGCACAGGTCGAGGTCGAGGTCGTCGTGCATGGCGACCGGGCGGCCGAGCTTGCGGCCCCAGCCCGAGAACTGCTTGCGCACCTGCCAGTTGAGGTTGACGCGCATGGCGCCCGAGGTGCCGCCCTGCTTGGTCAGCGAGACGGAGGGGGCCGACTTGGTGAGCGTGACCTTGGTCAGGCGGACCGGCGCGGCGGAGGGCGGCGCGGCCGACGGGGGCGGCGCGGCGGCCGACGGCCGAGCCGCGGGAGGCGCGGGGGGCGCGGGAGGCGCCGGAGGCGCGGGAGGTGGCATCGTGACCGGCGGTGCGGGTGGTGCGGGCGGTGCGGGTGGTGTCACCGGCGCGGGAGGCACCGGCGGCGGTGCGTGCTGCGGCTCGTCCACGGAGATGCCGTAGTCGGTGGCCAGGCCCTCGAGTCCGCTGTCGTACCCCTGGCCCACGGCGCGGAACTTCCAGGCGCCCTGCCGGCGGTAGAACTCGCCCAGCACGAAGGCGGTCTCGACGGTCGCGCCCGGGTTGTCGAAGCGGGCGACGACGGTGTTCCGCGCGGCGTCGCGGACCTCGATGTACAGGTCGGGGACCTGTCCGAACGGTCCGCCGTCCGAGGAGGCGGCGAGGATCACGGTCTCGATCGCGGGCTCCACGCGCGCGAGGTCGACGAGGAGGCTGTCGGTCACCCGGCCGCCGGCGTCCCGCTTGCCCTCGTGGCGGACCGAGCCGGAGGCGTGGGCCGACTGGTTGTAGAAGACGAAGTCCGCGTCGGAACGGACCTTGCCGCCCACCAGGAGGAGGGCGGAGGCGTCCGCGTCGGGCACGCCGGGGCCGGATCGCCAGCCCAGTTCGACCCGCAGTGCCGTCGTCGGCACCGGGGTGTTCGATCCTTTCGACATTGACATGTCCGCCCCCATCACGTGTCACCGAGCCGGGCCGCTTCCCGGCGAATCGTCGAGTTTTCGACGCCCAACCTATTCTCCGGGCCGCCCGCCCTTGGAGAGGAGTGCGGCAGAAGGTTCGGTCAACCGCCGGTAACCCGCCCGGAACTCCGCCTTTACCGCAAAAACGCGCGGCATGACGCCCCATTTTGCCAAGTTCGCTCGCATTGGGGATGCCGGGTCACTGCGGACACGGAAAACAACCCTCTTATCGGTCTCCCCAACCAGCACATCGTGGGCTTAACTTATGGCCATGACCTCCCCCCGCTCCACTTATGGCGGCGGCTACTACTCCGCCTCCTTCCCGGACACCCCGATCTACGACTCGCTCGTGGCCGAACGGGGCACACCGCAGATCGCCCCGATCCGGGTCCCCGCCGCGTACGACATGCCGAGCAGCAGCCATCTGCCCGCGCTGCCGTCCGCCCTGCCCGCCCTCCCGGCGGGCCCCTCGCAGCCCTCCTACGGATATCCGCAGCAGGCCCCGCAGCCCGCCCCGCTGCAGCAGGCCCCGGCCGCGTACATCCCGCACCAGGCGACCGCCCCGCGCGGATACCCCGGCCCCCAGCAGCCGCAGCAGCCCCGCCCGGCCGCGCCCGGCCCGGCGGGGTACGAGGCGATGCGTCCCGCGGCTCCCCGGCCGGCCCCCGCGCCGTACCAGGACCCGTACAACCAGCAGCAGTACCGCGGCTACTGAGCCGTCCCCGGGGTTGTCGGTGCCACCTGGCACGATGACCCCATGGGGTACGCGCGACTGCGGTCGATCCACGTCCATCCGGTCAAGGCCTTCCGGAGCCTGTCGCTCCAGGAGGCCGTCGTGGAGCCCTGGGGGCCGGCCGGAGACCGACGCTGGATGCTGATCGATGACGGGGGAAAGGTCGTCACGCAACGCACGCAGCCGCGCCTCGCCCTGGCCGCCGCCGAGCTTATGCCCGGCGGCGGCGTACGGCTGTCCGCGCCCGGCATGGCACCGCTCACGGTGCCGGTCCCGCGCGCGCCGGGCAGCGTGACGGTGCGGATCTTCCGGGACAAGGTCGAGGCACTGCCCGCCGAGGACGAGGCCGCGCACGCCTGGTGCAGCGCGCTGCTCGGAGCCGACGTCCGGCTGGTGCACCTGGACGATCCGGCCACCCGCCGCCCCGTGGACCCGGAGTACGCGCGGCCCGGCGAGACCGTCTCCTTCGCGGACGGCTTCCCGCTGCTGCTGACCACCACGGCCTCGCTCGACGCGCTCAACTCGCTGATCGCACGGGGCGAGCACGCGGACGAGGGCCCGCTGCCCATGAACCGCTTCCGGCCGAACCTGGTCGTGTCCGGCACCGCGCCCTGGGCCGAGGACACCTGGTCGCGCGTCGCCGTCGGCGAGGTCGTCCTGCGGGTGGCCAAGCCGTGCGGGCGGTGCGTGGTGACCACCACCGACCAGGAGACCGCCGGCCGCGGCTCCGAGCCCCTGCACAGCCTCGGCCGGCACCGACGCGTCGACGGCAGGCTGGTCTTCGGACAGAACCTGGTCCCCCTCGGCGGCGGCACGGTCAGGGTGGGCGATCCCGTGCGGATCGTCGAGTGACGCGCGGCCGTTCGCACCGGACGCACGGCACCGGCCCGCGTTCCGGACGAACGGCCCTGCGACGGGAACCCGTTGCGGGGTCCGCGCGTTGGGCTTGATGAGAGGTTCATGAGAACCCGTCCGGCCCGGGCCGGCGAGCGGGGGCGGCACGTTCCCGCGGTCCGGCCCGGGCCGGGGTCGGTGTGGACGGCTCGGCGGGGGGGGAGGCGGAGCTGAGCGGGAAGGGGGCGTGGGCGTGCGAGCGATCAGAGGTCTCTGGCGCTGGCGAGGCAATCCCCTGTGCCGCGCGAGCGACCTGGCCGAGGCCTGGGTGGCGCTGACGGCGCTGGTGCTGATGCTGTCCGTGGCTCCTGTGATCGGCGCCCTCGTGGGCGGCGCCGCGCAGAGCGCGCTGCAGCGGTCGGTGCGCGAACAGCACGAGTCCCGGCACCGGGTGACGGCCACCGTGGTCCGTCCCCTGGAGCGTTCGCCCCTGAGTGTCGACCCGGAGGGCACCTCGGGGGAAGACCTGCGCAGCCGTGTCCTGGCCGGCTGGACGGGGCCGGACGGCTCACGGCACGAGGCTCCCGTCCTGGTGGGCCTCGACGACCCGCGCAGCGGCGACCGGTTCGCGATCTGGACGGACGCGCGGGGCCGTGAGGTGGCCCGCCCGCTGGACTCCGCGACCGCGACCACCCACGCCGTGCTCGCCGGGTTCGGCACCGCGGTGGCGGCCGCGGCCCTCGTGGAGGCTCTCCGGCGGATCGTGGTCTGGCGCATGGTCCGCCGCCGGTACGCACGCCTGGAGCAGGAGTGGGAGCGGGCGGGCCCGGACTGGGGCTTGACCGGCGCGGGCAGTTGACGGGCTTCCGCCTCCGGTCAACTCACCACCTGCGCGCACGCTACGGTGGACCGGCCGAACCGAATCGGCGACGACCCGCGTACGACGAGGTGGGGGCACAGCAACGCCATGGCACAGGGCACGGTCCAGGTGACGCACACCGGCACCTCGCGGTGGCGGCGCCGCACGGGTGAGTACGCATCGCTCGCCGCCGCCCTGGAGGCAGCGGCCGACGGTGACGTCCTCACCGTCGCCCCCGGGACCTACCGGGAGAACCTCGTCGTCCAGCGGGCGGTGACCCTGCGCGGACCCGAGGGCGCCCAGGGCTCGGTGCGCATCGCGCCCACCGACGGTGTCCCGCTGACCGTGCGCGCCTCGGCGGTGATCCAGGACCTGCACGTCGAGGGCCAGGACGCGGCGGCCCCCGCGGTGCTGGTCGAGGACGGTACGCCGGAGCTGCTGGGTCTGCGCGTCGTCGCGCGGTCCGCCTCCGGGATAGAGGTGCGCGGCAGCGCGCGTCCCACGGTGCGGCGCTGCACGGTCGACAATCCGGCCGGTGTCGGCATCGCCGTCCTGGACGGCGGTGGCGGCGTGTTCGAGGAGTGCGAGGTCGTGGCGGCCGGGCAGGCGGGCGTCGCGGTGCGCTCCGGCGCCCACCCCCGGCTGGAGCGCTGCCGGGTGCACCACGCCGCGGGTTCCGGACTGACGGCGACGGGCGAGGGCTCCGCGCTGGAGGCGGTGGGCTGCGAGGTCTACGAGGTCCGGGGCAGCGGCGTGCAGGTGACCGGCCGGGCCACGGCCCACCTGACCGACTGCGACGTGCACCGCACCACCGGCGACGGCGTCACCCTGGACACGGACGCGGTGCTCACCCTCGCCGACTGCCGCATCCACGACATCCCGGAGAACGCGGTCGACCTCAGGTCCCGCTCGGTCCTCACCCTGACCCGCACCAGCGTGCGGCAGTTCGGGCGCAACGGCCTGTCGGTGTGGGACCCGGGCACGCGCGTGGACGCCAACCAGTGCGAGATCTTCGACAGCACCGGCGACTACCCGGCGGTCTGGGTCTCCGACGGTGCCACGGCGGTGCTCGACTCCTGCCGGGTGCACGACGTGCCGGACGCACTCTTCGTCCTTGACCGCGGCTCGCGCGCGGACGTCGTCGACAGCGATCTTTCCCAGGTGCGCAACACCGCCGTGTCGGTGAGCGACGGCGCCACCGCGCAGCTCGACGACTGCCGCATCCGGGACGCCGCCACCGGCGCCTGGTTCCGCGACCACGGCAGCGGCGGCACCCTCAACAACTGCACCCTGGACGGCAATCGCACCGGTGTGATCGTCACCAAGGGCGCCGACCCCACCATCGAGCGCTGCACGGTCGACTCCCCCTCCGAGGCGGGCGTCTACGTGTCGGCCGGCGGCCGCGGCAGCTTCCTGAACTGCCGGGTCACCGGCAGCGCGGGGTACGGCTTCCACGTCATCGACGGGTGCCGTACGACGCTGCGCAAGTGCCGCACGGAGCGGTGCGCGCGCGGTGGGTTCGAGTTCGCGGAGGGCGGTCCCGACACGGCGTACGACTCGGGTCCGCTGGTCGAGGACTGCACCAGCGACGAGAGCACCGGTCTGACGGCGCCGGCCGCGGCGCCCGAGCCGGTGGTGCAGACGGCGGCCCAGTCCCCCGGTCTGCTGGGGTCGATCCCCGGGCAGCGCACCACCGAGCAGGAGCCCCTGGTCGCGGCCACCGCCCCGCCGGAGCCCGCCCGGACCTCGAAGGCCGTCCTGGGCGAACTGGACGCCCTGGTGGGCCTGGACAGCGTCAAGCGCGAGGTGCGGGCGCTGACCGACATGATCGAGGTGGGGCGGCGCCGGCAACGGGCGGGCCTGAAGGCCGCGTCGGTCAAGCGGCACCTGGTCTTCACCGGCTCGCCCGGCACGGGCAAGACGACGGTCGCCCGGCTGTACGGCGAGATCCTCGCCTCGCTCGGGGTGCTGGACAAGGGTCACCTGGTCGAGGTGTCCCGGGTGGACCTGGTGGGCGAGCACATCGGCTCGACGGCGATCCGCACCCAGGAGGCGTTCCAGCGGGCGCACGGCGGCGTGCTGTTCATCGACGAGGCGTACGCCCTCTCCCCCGAGGACGCGGGCCGGGACTTCGGCAAGGAAGCCATCGACACGCTGGTCAAGCTGATGGAGGACCAGCGGGAGGCGGTCGTGGTGATCGTCGCCGGGTACACGGCGGAGATGGAGCGCTTCCTGTCCGTCAACCCCGGTGTGGCCTCCCGTTTCTCACGCACCATCACCTTCGGCGACTACGGCCCCGGGGAGCTGCTGCGGATCGTGGAGCAGCAGGCCGACGAGCACGAGTACCGGCTGGGACCGGGCACGTCGGAGGCGCTGACGAAGTACTTCACGGAGATTCCCAAGGGCCCGGCCTTCGGCAACGGCCGCACCGCCCGCCAGACCTTCGAGGCGATGGTGGAGCGGCACGCGAGCCGGGTCGCTCAGTTGTCCGACCCCAGCACGGACGACCTGACGCTGCTGTACCCCGAGGACCTGCCCGAGTTGCCGTAGCGAAACCGACCACGGGCCCCGGCAGGTCTCAGCAGTTCCCGGTCGCGTCGTCCGCCGCCGGGACGGACGTCGCCGCGCCGTCCATGTGGCGGGGCGCCGGCACCTCCGGGCGCAGCCGGGCCAGCAGCCGTGCGCGTTCCTCGGCGAAGGCGGGGTCGGCCTGGTAGTCGGAGTGGCCGAGGATCGGCGCGGGCAGCGGGTGGAGTTCGGTACGGCCGTACGTCAGCGGGTCCTTGAGCGGTGCGCGGTCCACCGCGGGGCCCGCGTCGCCCGGCAGCCGCATCGGGCCGCCGATGGGGTCGGTGCGCCGGTACAGGTTGCGCCAGCAGTCGACCTCCTCGTGCAGCGAGGCGAGCGCGTCGGGACCGAAGTGGGCCGGGAACCAGCGGCCGTACAGCCGCTCCAGCGGGGAGCCGTAGGTGAGCAGGGCGACCCGCTTGCGGGCGGACGGTTCGAGCTGCCAGGACGCGGCGGCGGCGAGGACGCTGCCCTGCGAGTGCCCGGAGATGACCAGCCGCCCGCCGGTGACGCGGGTCCAGGTCGCCATGCGCCAGGTCAGGTCGGGCACCGCGCGCTCGGCGTAGCAGGGCGGTGCGAAGGGGTGCGCGGCGCGCGGCCAGAAGGTGCCGACGTCCCACAGGATGCCGATGGTGCGCCGCGCGGAGGCGTCCTTGTAGGCGCGCCGGCCCCAGGTGACGAACAGTATGAAGCCGAGCCCGATCAGCCAGGAGCCCAGTTCCTGTGCGGTCTGCGCGGCGCCCTGGACGACGGCGTACGTGCCGCGCGCGGCCTCGCCGGGCACCTGGTCGGTCGTCAGGGCGCCCACCAGGGCTCCGGCGCCGAGCAGCAGGGTCGCGGTGGAGATCAGGGCGACGAGGAGGGGCGCCCGGTCGGTGAGCGTGGCCGTGGCCCGGGTCAGCGCGATGCGCCGGGTGCGCGCCGGGTCCCCGGTCTCCCCCGGGTGGTCGTGTTCCACCGCGTCCCGTTCCGCGCGCGCCAGGCGCAGTGTGTGCCGGGCGAGCGCGGCGCACATCAGCAGCAGGACGAGGAGCAGCGGCGGGATGACGGACGCCTGCCAGGTCAGCAGGACGGGCGGGCCTTCGAGGAAGGTGCCGGTGCCGTCCATCCAGTCGGAGACGCGCTGGGCGACGCCGCCGGACATGACCCCGCCCAGCGCGCAGGCCAGCATGGCCACGGCGGGACCGCCCAGCCCCCGGACGGCGGCCCGGGCGTCGGGGCGGCTGCGGTGGAGCAGGTGGGCGACCACGGCCAGCGCGATGACGAGCAGCCCCTGCACCAGGGCGACGGTGCCGAAGGCCAGGTCTCCGGAGAGCCGCCCGTGCGACGTCCACCCGGGGCGGGCCCAGCCGCCGTACAGCAGGGCGAGGACGAACAGGAGGAGGGCGGCGAGCGGCAGGCTGCGCACGAGGTGGGCGTCGAGTTCCCGGTCGAGGCGCCGCTCGCTGCGGCCCCGGCGGCACACCACCGCCACCACGGCGACCGCCCCCGCGGCCAGTGCCCCCAGCAGCACCCATCCCAGCGTGTCGAGCAGCGCGGGTCCGCCCGGCCGGCGGTCGAAGCGGGCCGCGGGGACGCCGACCCCCGCGGCGACGGTCAGCAGCCCGGCGGCGGTGTGAGCGGCACGCAGCCGGGCCACCAGGCGGCGCCCGTACCAGAACCCGGGCCGGCCCAGCGCGCCGCCGCGGGGGGTGTCCTCGTGGTCGGTCTCGCGGGCCATGGGCTGCTGGGACTCGTACGCACGCCAGGTGCGCAGCGACAGGTACCACAGCAGCCCGGTCAGCGCGGCGGGCACCGCGGCCGCGAGGGCGAGCCTGCGGCCGGGCGGGCTCCACCAGCCGCCGTCCGACATCACCGGCGACAGGAAGCCCAGCCAGGAGTGCCGTTCCACGCACGCGCGCGTGCCCGCGCACTGCCAGGCGACGAGGTCGAGGGCGACCTCGCAGGCGGCACCGACCAGGAGCACCGTCAGGGTGAGGCCCGTGAGGCGCAGCAGCAGCCCGTAGAGGCGGACCGTGCGGATCCGGCCGTCGGCGGCGGGCCGCATCCAGTGGGCGATGTTGACCACCATGAAGGGCAGGAGCAGCAGCCACAGGGCGCGGGTGCCGTTGCCGGAGGTGAGGTTGCACCAGACGTAGGCCTCGGGCACCGGTCGGCCGCGGTAGTCCTCGGGCCGGGACTCGGCGTCGGCGTCCTCGGTGCGCCGGAAGACGGCCGCGACGTGGTCGCCGGTGATCCGCACGGTCCGCGGGTCGTCCAGCATCTCGGCGGGTGTCGTACCGCCCACTCCGTGCACCAGGAGTTCCAGGGCGGTGCCGCTTCTGTCGTCCCTCCCGCCCTTCCCGGCCCTTTCCTGCGCCTCTTTCACTGTCCGCACTCCCCCGTGACGCGCCGTCGGCTGTGTCCGTGCGGGCACAAGGATCTCCATTCCGGGGGCGTCCTACACCCCTGGGCACGGAATCTCCCCGAACCGTGTGACCTGTGCGGCCGGGCGGGCGGTGGCGCGGGCCGTCGCGGGGCGTGCGAGGATGGGGCGTCCGCGCACGGGTGCGGGGAGAAGTCCTCATCGGAGCGAGTGCGTCGGCGTGTCGGACGGTTTTGCGGCGAAAGGACCGAAGCGTACGTGAGTGAGAATCCGAACCTCCTCGCGGAGCAGCGACGCGCCCTGATCCTCGACGAGGTGCGCCGCCGGGGCGGGGTCCGGGTCAACGAGCTGACCCGCAAGCTCGGCGTGTCGGACATGACGGTCCGCCGCGACCTGGACGCGCTGTCCCGGCAGGGTGTCCTGGAGAAGGTGCACGGGGGCGCGGTCCCGGTGGCCGAGGCGAGCACCCACGAGCCCGGGTTCGAGGCGAAGTCGGGCCTGGAGCCGACCGCCAAGGAGGACATCGCGCGGGCCGCCGCGGAACTGGTCGCGCCGGGCGCCGCGATCGCCCTGTCCGGCGGCACGACGACGTACGCCCTGGCGCACCGGCTGGTGGACGTGCCGGATCTGACGGTGGTCACCAACTCGGTGCGGGTGGCCGACGTGTTCCACGTGGCGCAGCGCACCTCGGGGGCGCGGCAGGGCTCGGCGACGGTGGTGCTCACCGGCGGTGTGCGCACGCCCTCCGACTCGCTGGTGGGCCCGGTGGCCGACCAGGCGATCGCGACCCTCCACTTCGACGTGCTGTTCCTGGGTGTGCACGGCATATCGGCCGAGGCCGGCCTGTCCACGCCGAACCTCGCGGAGGCCGAGACCAACCGGCGGCTCGTGCAGTCGGCACGGCGTGTCGTGGTGGTGGCGGACCACACCAAGTGGGGCGTGGTGGGCCTGAGTTCGTTCGCGACGCTGGAGCAGGTGGACACGCTGGTGACCGACTCCGGCCTGTCGGCGGGGGCTCGCGCGGAGGTCGCCGAGCACCTCGGGCTGGTCGTGGCGGGCGAGCCGGAGCCCGCGGCCGACTGACGCCGGCGGGGGCTTCGGCTTCCGACTTCCGACTTCGGCTTCGGCTTCGGCTTCGGCTTCGGCTTCGGCTTCGGCTTTGGAACGATGCGCGGCGCCGGGACCCCGTGTGGCGCCCGCCACGCTGACACTCGACGCCCCCGGGGCTATGGTGGCGCCACCCGGCCGATCGTCCGCACGCGCGGCTTCGCACAAGGGGGTGGTGGTCATGGCGCGCCGACTGCGTCCGGTGGGTCTCGACTTCGTCGAGACGGCGCCGGTACGCCTGGTCTTCGCACGGGATATCTCCGCCGCTCCCGACGCGGTCTTCCGCGCCCTGGCCGAGGACGTGCCCGGCTGGACGGCGTGGTTCTCGGCGGTGACGTTCGCCCGGCCCATCGGTGAGGGCGCGGGGCGCGAGATCCGGCTCAGGGGCGGTACCCGCTTCGTGGAGACGGTGCTGGCGGCCGAGCGTCCCGAGGTGTACGCCTACCGGGTCGACGTCACCAACGCACCGGGCGCCCGGGCGATGCTGGAGGAGTGGCGGCTGACGCCGGCCGGTACCGGCACACGGGTGCGGTGGACGTTCGCGGCGGACGGCACCGCGCTGTTCCGTTTCGTGCTCGACCGGGCGCGTCCCGGGCTGGGACGGGCCTTCCGGGGCGCGGTGACGTCACTGGACCGGCGGCTGCGGCGTCCGTAGCCCGGCACGGGCCGTGGCCGGTCAGCGGGGCCAGGTTCCCGTGCGCAGCAGGGACTCGATCGCCGCCGTGTACGGATCGATGTCGAGGCCCTGCTCGGCGAGCCAGTCGTCCGAGTAGTACTTGTCGAGGTACCGGTCCCCCGGGTCGCACAGCAGCGTCACGACGCTGCCCCGCTCCCCCGCGGCCACCATCTCGGCGACGATCTTCAGCGCGCTCCACAGCCCGGTGCCCGTGGAACCGCCCGCCTTGCGCCCGACCGCCCGCTCCAGGGCGCGCACCGCCGCGACGCTCGCCGCGTCCGGCACCTTCATCATGCGGTCGATCGCGCCCGGCACGAAGCTCGGCTCCATCCGGGGCCGGCCGATGCCCTCGATGCGGGAGCCGTGGTCGCAGGAGACGTCGGGGTCCCCGGTGGTCCAGCCCTCGAAGAAGCAGGAGTTGTCCGGGTCGGCGACGCAGACCCGGGTGTCGTACTGCATGTAGTGGACGTAGCGGGCGAGGGTCGCGGAGGTGCCGCCGGTGCCGGCCGTGGCGACGATCCAGGACGGCTCGGGATACCGTTCCAGCCGCAGCTGACGGAAGATCGACTCGGCGATGTTGTTGTTGCCGCGCCAGTCGGTGGCGCGTTCGGCGTAGGTGAACTGGTCCATGTAGTGGCCGCCGGTCTCCGCCGCGAGGCGGGCCGACTCCTCGTACATCCGCCGGGAGTCGTCCACGAAGTGGCACCGTCCGCCGTGGAACTCGATCAGGCGGATCTTCTCGGTGCTCGTCGTGCGGGGCATGACGGCGATGAACGGAACGCCGATCAGCTTCGCGAAGTACGCCTCGGAGACGGCCGTCGAGCCGCTGGACGCCTCGATCACCGGGCGGTCCGGCCGGACCCAGCCGTTGCACAGGCCGTAGAGGAACAGGGAGCGGGCGAGGCGGTGCTTGAGGCTGCCCGTCGGGTGGGTCGACTCGTCCTTCAGGTACAGGTCGATGCCCCAGCGCTCGGGGAGCGGGAACAGGAGCAGGTGGGTGTCGGCCGAGCGGTTGGCGTCGGCCTGGACCTTGCGGACGGCCTCTTTCAGCCAGGCGCGGTAGGCGGCGTCGCTGCGGTCGATGTCGAGGGTGGCGCCGGGGGCGGTCGGCCGGTCAGTGCTCACTTCGGGGCTCCTTACGCTGCGCGCCGACGGCGGAACAGCGCGGCCGACAGCTCGATCATAAACACCTTCCACACGCTTCTCACCTGCATAAACACCTCTTTGGGAGTCCCAAAGACACCCCTGGGGCGGCGCGGTGGACGCGGCGGGGGCGCGGCGGGGGGCGCATTCGCGCGAGTGCTCCGGTCGCCTCCGGAAAGGGGCGGCGCGCACTGGTGCTCGGGGCGCGGTGCGGGCAGACTGCCAGCGGCGGGACCGGATTCCCGTCGCGGGCGCACACTGGAGCACGACACGAGCCGGTACCGGGAGCATCGCGGTCGGTGCACGGTCCGGCAACCGACGGGCACGAGGGGGCGACGGCCATGGCGGAGCCGGAGTTCAGGGCCACGGGGGTGCGGATCGGCAAGCGGCTGCGGTCACTCACCCGGGCCGGGACGGTCCGGATCAGCGGTGGCCGGGTCGAGTTGCTCACCAGCTATGGCAGCGAGATAGACAGCGCGCCGGTGCAGGCGGTGCGCGCCTCCCGCCCGTGGTTCGGTCCCGAGGACCGCGCGCTCGCCGACCTCAACGGCAAGCGGTACCTGCTGACCCTCGGCGAGCGTGACCCCGCCCCCGGCGAGCCGGGTCCGCCGGCGGCCCGCCGCTTCATCGAGGCGGTGCGCAGGGCGGCCGGACGCCGCGTCTGAGAGATGTCCGTAAGTTGCGGTGCCTCACCCCTTGCGTCACGCTGGTCTCACGTCACTCTGGGTTTACCGGCGATAACGCTGCGAACCAGCCCGCCGGCCATGACAGCGGGCGGCGTGCGCCGTGTGCGCCTCGCTGGATCCGAACTCCGTGTTCTTCCGGACCTCTATGTCGGGGAGTCGCAGCCGTGATCAGTCACCCAAGCAGACATTGCACGGTGGAGCTGCAAGCCCTGCCGTCGCGGATCGGCCAGGTCCGCAGAATCGTATCTGCGCAATTGCGCTACTGGCATATGGATCTCCTGATCGACCGGGCGGTGCTCGGCGTGACGGAGTTGCTGACCAACGTCCACCTGCACGCCCGGCCGGACAAGACGTGCACCGTGGAAATAGAACTGCTCCTGGACCGGCTCACGGTCTCCGTGCGCGACCACGATCCGCGACTGCCCGTCGTGGACGACGCCGAGCCCTTGGCCACGTGCGGGCGCGGGCTCGCCATGGTGGCCGCGATGAGCGAGAGCTGGGGCGCACGGCCGGAGGGCGAATCGGGCAAGGTCGTCTGGTTCACGCTCCCGACGGCCGTCACCGCCCCGTCGCCCGCCGCGCCACCCGTGTCGGCCCGCCCGCCGCGTCGTCTGGTCGAAGAGGTGCCGGCCGCCGCGTTCGCCGAGGTCGAGCACGCGGTCGGACTCGGCAGCCCCCAACCCGCTCCCGCCCGGTCGGCCGTTGTCGGCTGACCGGGCGGTGACCGTCCGCTGCCGCGGACCGCGCGTCGCGGTTCCGGCGGTGTCCGGAAGGCGGATTCGCGTCCCCGGCGGTCGGCGACCGGCGGGGCCGGTACCGACTCTGACGGTGCTTCCGCCGCCCGGGGAACGCGGGACGGAGCGGCGGGCGGCGGCACGACACGCGGCGGCATGCGGCAGCGGGTCCGGTCGAGTGGGACGCGCTCCTGCTTGCCGAGCCGCCTTGCCGGACCGGCGCGGAAGGCCACGGGTCCCCTCGCAGATCTCCAGGACGCCGGCCGGGCTGCTCCCGTGCCCTCCGTGACGCTCGCTCTGCTGCCGGCGGTGTGCCCGGGCCTCGACGGGTCCGGCCTTGCCGACCTCGTCCGTACCGGGCCGGTCCCCGTGACCGGGCGGCCCTTGCCCGCCGGGTGGGCGGTCGGCGCGAAACGCGGGACCGCCGTCGACCGGCGTGGCGACCGGCGCGCTCCCCCTGCCGCACCGGCGCCCGGGTTCAGCGGGGGATCGCCGGGCCGGCGCGGGCTACTCCGTGGCGACCGCGCGCAGTACGTCCAGGCGGGAGGCGCGCCGGGCCGGGCGCAGGCCCGCCAGGGCACCGGCCGCGAGACCGACCAGGGCCACCACCGCGAGCCGCACCGGCGGCAGGGCGAAGACGAACGCGCTGTCCGAGGCGCCGTCGGAGGCCGCCACGAGGACCCAGCCGAGGAAGGCGCCGAGCCCGAGCCCGCCGGCCGTGCCGAAGGCGGCGACCAGGACGGACTCCCAACGGACCATGGCGCGCGACTGGGCCCGGGTCTGCCCGACCGCGCGCAGCAGCCCGAGTTCGCGGGTGCGCTCGTGCACCGCCAGGGTGAGGGCGTTGGCGATGCCGAGCAGCGCGATGAGCACCGCGAGGGCGAGCAGCGCGTAGACGAGGGTCAGCATCATGTCGATGCCGCCCGCCGAGGACTCGGCGTACTCGGCGCGGGTCTGCACCTCGGGGTTGCCGTACCGGCCCGCGACCTGCTCGACCGCCGCCTTGCCCGCGGCGACGTCCACGCCGTCCGCGAAGGTGACGGCGACCAGGGTGTCGGAGTCCTGGGTGCGGTGCGGGGCCCAGGCCGCGCGGGTGACGACGTAGTCGCCGGCGAGTTCGGACTCTCCGTAGACCGCGCGGACGGTGAAGGTCTCGCTGCGCCCGTCGGTGAAGGTGAGGCGTGTGGTGTCGCCCGTGGTCAGGCCCTGCTCGTCCGCCTCGCTCGCGGTGACCGCGATGCCGTCGGTGCCGAGGTCGTCGAGCGAGCCGTGGACGGTGCCGAGGTCGAAGGTGCGGTCCAGGGCGGCCGGGTCGGTGACGGTCAGGGCCCGTCCGTCGCCGTCCACCTCCGCCACGCCCCGGCCGAGGCCGACGGCGGTCTCCACCTCGGGCAGCTCCTGGACCGCGCCGGCCAGCCGCGGGCTCAGACCGCTGCCGCCGGCGCCGAAGGACGGCGCGCTGACGGCGACGTCGCCCGCGAAGGAACGGGAGACGGTCTGGTCCATCGTCGCCTTCAGCGAGGCGCCGAACACCGTGAACAGCGACACGACCGCCACGCCGATCATCAGCGCCCCGGCGGTGGCCGCCGTCCGTTTGGGGCTGCGCAGGGCGTTGCGCCGGGCGAGGACGCCGGTGACGCCGCGCAGCCGGCTCAGCGGAGCGCCGAGGACCCTCACCACGGCGGCGGAGGCGACCGGGCCGAGCACCACGAAGGCGGCCAGGGTGAGGACGGCACCCAGTCCCGCAAGCCATACCGACGGGGAGAGCAGGACCCCGACGAGCGTCACCGCGAGGGCGAGCGCGAGCAGCGCCGTGCCGGTGACGGCCCGCGCGCGGGAGGCGCCGGAGGTGTCGACGGCTGTCTCGCGCAGCGCGGCCAGGGGTGCGGTGCGGCCGGCCCGGGCCGCGGGCAGCAGGGCGGAGCCGAGGCAGACCACGACGCCGACGGCGAGCGGGAGCAGCAGCGACAGCGCGCTGATCACCAGGGCACCGTCGGGGAAGGGGAAGCCGATCGCCGGGAAGAGGGCCTGGAGTCCGGCCGCGATGCCGATGCCGCCCGCGAGCCCGGCGGCGGACGCGGTCACGGCCACGACGGCCGCCTCGACGAGGGTGGCGGCGGTGACCTGGCGGCGGGACGCGCCGAGGGCGCGCAGCAGGGCGTTCTCGCGGGTGCGCTGGGCGACCACGATGGCGAAGGTGTTGTGGATCGAGAAGGTCGCGACCAGCAGGGCGATGCCGGAGAAGACGAGCAGGAAGGTCGTGAACAGGGTCAGGAACTGGCTGGAGATCATGTCGGTGTTCTCCGCCGCCGACTCCTGCCCCGTGATGGCCTCGACGCCGTCGGGCAGTACGGGGGTGAGCCGGTCGACGAGTTCCCGCTGGCCGACGCCCGGGCCGGCCCGCACCTGGATGCTCGCCGCCTCGCCCGGCCGTGCGGTGAGGTACTTCTCGGCGTCGGCCCGGGTCATGCCGGTGTAGGTCACCTGGGCCATTCCGTCCTCGCCGCCGAAGGTGGCGAGTCCGACGACGGTGACCCGGACGGGGTCGGGGGTGCGCAGGGTCGTGGTGTCGCCGATCGCCAGGCCGCCCTTCTCCGCGGTGCCGCGATTGACGACGACCTCGCCGGACTTCTGCGGGGCGTGGCCCTCGGCGAGGCGGTACGGGTTCAGCTCCGGGTCGGTGATCCAGTTGCCGGCCAGGGTGGGTGGGCCCTGGCCGCCGATCGGCTCGCCGTTCGCGCCGACGAGCTGGCCCGCGCCCTGGATGCTGGGGGCCGCGGCGGCGACCCCGGGCACCCGCTCGATGGTCCGGACCAGGTCGGTGCCGACGGGCTGCCGTACGCCCTGGCTCTCGCCCGGTGTGGTGATGGCGTCGGCGCTGCGCACCACGGCGTCGGTGCCGTCGGCGGCGTTGCCGAACATGGTGTCGAAGCTCGCGCGGAGCGTGTCGCCCATGACCAGGGTGCCGGCCAGGAAGGCGACGCCGAGGACCACGGCGAGGAACGTCCCGGCGAAGCGGCGTTTGTGGGCCCTGAGCGAGGAGACGCTCAGGCGGACGGGGACGGGGGCGTTCATGACGGCACCTCGAAGGCTTTCATCCGGTCCAGGACCTTGTCGGCACTCGGCGCGTCCATGCGGTCGACGAGGCGTCCGTCGGCGAGGAAGACGACCTCGTCCGCGTGGGCGGCGGCGACGGGGTCGTGGGTGACCATGACGACCGTGCGCCCGGTCTGCCGCACGGTGCGGCCGAGGAGGCCGAGCACCTCGCCGCCGGAGCGGGAGTCGAGGTTGCCGGTGGGCTCGTCGGCGAAGACGACGTCCGGCTGCCCGGCGAAGGCACGGGCGACGGCGACGCGCTGCTGCTGGCCGCCGGAGAGTTCGGCGGGCCGGTGGTGGAGGCGGTCGCGCAGTCCGACGACGTCGATCAGCGCGTCGACCCACTCGGTGTCGCCCCTGCGTCCGGCGAGGTCGAGGGGGAGGGTGATGTTCTCGGCGACGGTCAGCGTCGGCACCAGGTTGAAGGCCTGGAAGACGAAGCCGACGCGGTCGCGGCGCAGCAGGGTGAGCCGCCGGTCGTCGAGGGTGCTCAGGTCGGTCTCGCCGATGCGGGCGGAGCCCGAGGTGAGCGTGTCGAGTCCGGCGGCGCAGTGCATCAGGGTGGACTTGCCGGAGCCGGAGGGCCCCATGATGGCGGTGAAGCGACCGGCCGGGAAGTCGACGCTCACGCCGTCGAGGGCGCGTACGGCGGTGTCGCCACCGCCGTACACCTTCACGGCGTCCACGACCCGGGCGGCGGCCCGGGTGACGGTCGTCGTGGTCATGCCGCACCTCCCCTGCCCGTCCGGCCGAACTGCTCGTCCAGCACGGACAGCCGGCGCCAGTACTCGTCCTCGTCGATCTCGCCGGATGCGAAGCGGTGGCCGAGCACGGTGATGGGCGAGTCGTCCGCGACGGTCGTCGGCCGTCCGGGGCCGCGGCGTCCGCGCCACACCGTGCGGCGCAGCAGGGTGATGCCGCCGCCGATGACCAGTGCCCAGATCACCGGGAAGAGCAGGATCCACGGGCCGGGCCCGCCGTCGCCGAACTGTGCCAGGGTCTCCATGTCGTCCAACTCCTCGGTCGCGATGTCTCTCGTGTCGCTTCCGAGCCTGGCTCCGGGAGGGGGTCCGGGTCGTCGTACGGCCAGCGGCAGTGTGCGTACCCCGCGGGGAGTACGCCGGAGGCCCGCGGCTGCTTCCCCCGGCTGCGCCTCACCGGTTCCCGTCGATCGCTCGACTCTGTAACTACTAGTATGTACAGTGAGTGCATGAGCACCTCGGAACGACTGATCGAGTCCACTCGCGAGCTGCTGTGGGAGCGCGGGTACGTGGGCACCAGCCCCAAGGCGATCCTCGAGCGGGCCGGGGCCGGGCAGGGCAGCATGTACCACCACTTCAAGGGCAAGCCCGATCTCGCGCTCGCCGCGATCCGGCGCACGGCCCAGGAGATGCGCGCCGCCGCCGGTGCCGTGCTCGCCGGTCCGGGGACGCCGTACGAGCGCATCGAGGCGTATCTGCGGCGCGAGCGCGACGTGCTGCGCGGGTGCCCGGTCGGGCGTCTGACGATGGACCCGGACGTGATCGCCGACGACGCCCTGCGCGCCCCCGTGGACGAGACCCTCGACTGGCTGCGCGAGCAGATCGCCCAGCTGGTGGAGGAGGGCCGGGAGCAGGGCGAGTTCGCGCCCTGGCTGGACGGCGAGGAGGTCGCGGCGGCGGTCGTGGCGACCGTCCAGGGCGGCTACGTCCTGGCCCGCGCCTCCGGCTCGCCCGCCGCCTTCGACGCGGGTGTCCGGGGACTGCTCTCGCTGCTCGCGCCGTCGAACGCCCGCGCGCGGTAGCGGACTTCACGCCCGTCCGACTCGACCGGAGGATTCACGACCCGTGCATGCCATGCAGTACGGCTTCACCCTGCCCGCCGACTACTCGATGGACGTCATCAGGGAGCGTGTCGCCCGCACCGGGCACCTGCTGGACGACTGGCCCGGGCTCGGCCTCAAGGCGTATCTGATCCGCGAGCGCGGGAAGGACGGCTCGCCGGTCAACCGGTACGCGCCGTTCTACCTGTGGCACACCGTGGAAGGCATGAACTCCTTCCTCTGGGACGGCGCCTTCCAGCGGCCCACCGACGACTTCGGCCGGCCCTCGGTCCGGCAGTGGACGGGCCTGGCGTACGAGGAGGGCGGTGCCGCCGACTCGCCCGCGCGGGTGGCGGTCCTGCGGCGGCGGCCGGTGCCGGACGGGGTGCCGCTGTCGGAGGTGGCGGAGGGGGCGGTGCGGGAGACCGGACGGCTGGCGGCCGTGGACGGGGCGCTGCTCGCGGCGGCGGTCGTGGACACCGGGCGCTGGGAGCTGGTGCACTTCTCGCTGCACGCGGGCGAGGCGCCGGACGGGGCCGAGGGCGAGGTCTTCCGGGTGCTGCACCTCTCCGCGCCCGGACGGGGTCTGCTGCCGAGGGGACGCCAGTGGTGAGGGCCGTCCGCACGGTCCTCGGGGACGTGCCCGGCGAGGAGTTGGGCGTGTGCGACGCGCACGACCATCTGTTCTTCGCCAGTCCCCGACTGCCCGGCGAGGAACTCGACGACGCGGCGGCGGCCCGGGCGGAGCTGGCCGCGTTCCGGGACCGGGGCGGCGGCGCGGTGGTGCAGTGGACGCCGTACGGACTGGGCCGGCGGGCCGCCGATCTGCCGGGCCTGTCCCGGGAGACCGGCGTGCACGTGGTGGCCGCGACGGGACTTCACCAGGACGTCCACTACGACGAGGACACGCTCGCCACGCTGCGGGGCCGGGCCGCCGGGGTCTTCGTCGCCGAACTGACGCGGGGCATCGGGACGTCGGGCGTGCGCGCCGGGCTGATCAAGGTGGCCGGCGGCTTCCACGGGCTCGACGGACACGCGCGGTGGACCCTGTCGGCGGCGGCCGAGGCGCACCACGCGACGGGGGCGCCGATCGCGGTGCACCTGGAGCTGGGCACCGGCGCCCTGGACGTCCTGGAGTCGCTGTGCGGCGAGTGGGGCGTGCCGCCGGACCGGGTGATCCTCGGCCATCTCAACCGCTCCCCCGACCCCGCCGTGCACCGGCAGGCCGCCGGGTCGGGCTGCTGGCTGGCCTTCGACGGGCCGTCGCGGGCCCATCACGCCACCGACTGGCGGATGCCGGAGGCCGTGCGGGAACTCGCCGAGGCGGGGTTCGGCGACCGGCTGCTGCTCGGCGGCGACACGACGACCGCTGCCGCCCGCTCGGTCGACGGCGGTCCGGGGATGCCGTATCTGCTGCGCCGCGTGGCTCCCCGGCTGGCGCTCGCCGTGGGCGAGGAGCTGGTGCGGCGGATCCTCACCGCGAACCCGGCGCGGGCGTTCGCCGTCGAGTGGCGCTGACGCCCCCTTCCGCGTACCCCGTCCCGGCCCCACCCGACAGGAGGAGTCTCAATGACGAAGTCAAGCCGCTTGCGTGACCGGCGGGGCGGGAGTGAATACCCGGTTGTCACGCAGCAGGGCCCACAACACGCTGGCTCGTCGGCGGGCCAGGGCGATGACGGCCTGGATGTGTTTGCAGCCCTCGCCGCGCTTCTTCAGGTAGAAGTCCCGGTTCGGTCCTTCGCGGGTCATGCTCGTCTGCGCGGACATGTAGAACACCCTGCGCAGGCGTCGGCTGTAGCGCTTGGGCCGGTGGAGGTTGCCGGTCCGGCGACCGGAGTCACGCGGGACGGGCACCAGCCCGGCCGCCGATGCCAGGTGGCCGGCGTCGGCGTAGGCCGACAGGTCGCCGGCGGCCACAACGAACTCGGCTCCGAGTATCGGGCCCATACCGGGCAGCGACTCGATGATCTCCGCCTGCGGATGACTGCGGAACGTCTCGCGGATCTGCTTGTCGATGCGCTTCATCCGGTCGTCCAGGGCCAGGAGCTGCCCGGCCAGTTCGGCCACGATCTGTGCGGCGACGTCCTCACCGGGCAGCGCGGTCTGCTGGGCTTGGGCTGCTGCCAGTGCGGTCTCGGCGACCGCGTCGGCCCCACGCACGCCGCGGTTGGCCAGCCAGGCCGTCAGCCTCGCCCGGCCGCGGCGGCGGATCGCGACCGGGGTCTGGTAGCCCGTCAGCAGGACGAGCGCGCCTTTGTGGGCCGAGTAGTCGAAAGCCCGCTCCAGTGCGGGGAAGACGCCAGTCAGCACGTCGCGCAGGCGGTTGATCATCCGCACGCGGTCGGCCACCAAGTCGGTGCGGTGGGCGGTCATCAGCGCGAGGTCGACGGCCAGCTGGGCGGGCACGTCGATGGCGGTGAAGTCGTTGCGGTGGCGGGCGGTCTCGGCGATGACGTAGGCGTCACGGGCGTCGGTCTTGGCCTCGCCCCGGTATGCGCCCGACATGCGGTTGACCGTGCGGCCAGGCACGTAGACGGCCTGCTGGCCATGGGCCGCGAGCAGGGCCAGCAGCAGCGCGGAGGACGTGCCGGAGATGTCGACCGCCCAGTGGACCTCGTCGGCCAGGTCCAGGATCTCGCCGAGCGCTGTCAGGATCGCCGACTCGTCGTTGTCGACCTTCTTCGACCACAGGGTCGCGCCGGTCTCGTCGACCACCGCCGTCCAGTGGTGGCCCTTGCCGGCATCGACACCGGCCCAGACCTGGGTCTTCCGCTCGTTCACTCGCCCCTCCTCAAACCATCCGGCATGCCGTCGGCCCGAGGAACACCCCGCTGTCATCTCCGTAATCAGCGACCGCACAAGGCGCGCACATCTCAATCAGCAGCCAGGGCGCCCCGGAGAGCCGGGCGGCCACTCCTGCTGAGCCACTGAAGACAAGAACCCATCAGCCACACCCGGCCCTCCCAGGCCGCCCAACAACTTACGGAGAACTCATGCCCTTCGTCCGCATCGACGCGTACGGCGGCGCCGACGACGACCGTCTCGACGCGCTCGGGCGGGCCGTCCACGACGCCCTGGTCGAGACGCTCGGCATCCCGTCCGACGACCGCTTCCAGGTCCTGACCGCCCATGACCCCGCCCGCGGCACCCTGCGCTACGACGGCTACCTCGGCGTGCGCCGGGACGAGGGCATCGTCTTCGTGGCGATCGCGCTGCGGGCGGGGCGGACGACCGACCGGAAGCAGGCGCTGTACCGCCGCATCGCCCAGCTCGCCAAGGAGCGTGCGGGCACGGACCCCCGCAACGTCTTCGTCACGCTGACCGAGAACACCTCCGCCGACTGGTCGCTGGGCGACGGGCTCGCGCAGTACGTAGGGTCGGGATCATGCTGAGACTCGGAATCCCCGTCATCGGTGTCACCGACCTCGCCCGCGCCGTCGCGTTCTGGACGCAGGCGCTGCCCCTGGTCGCCGCGGAGGAGTGGAGCAGCGAGACCTGGCGCACGCTGGAGTACGCCGACGGCTCCGGGCGGGCCCTCGGACTGCTGCGCAGCGACTCCCCGCCCGAACCCCGGCCCCGGCTCCATCTCGACCTGTTCACGGACTCGGCCGAGGAGCAGCAGGCGGAGGTGCGGCGGCTGATCGGCCTCGGTGCGCGGGCCGTCGAGTGGGACCTGTACCCGCCCGACCCCGACTTCGTCGTCCTGGCCGACCCGGACGACAACATCTTCTGCGTCGTCGACCTCGGCCACGCCCCGAGCGGGGGCGACGGGCCCGCCCCGGCCCCGAGCGGGGGCGACGCGCCCGCCGCATGAGGCGCGCGCCGTGCTACGCCGGCACGCCCAGCGGGTCGTCCAGGACCGGCTGCCAGGCCAGCTCGGCGGCGCCGACCAGGCTGTTGTGGTCCAGCCCGCAGGGCAGGATCGGGACACCGCCGCTCTGACCCCACAGGCTGCGCCCGGCGACGACCGCGCGCAGCCGCTCGGGATCGGCGTCGAGGAGCGCCCGGTGCAGTCCGCCGAGGATGATGCGGTCCGGGTTGAGGATGTTCACCAGACCCGCGAGGCCCAGGCCCAGGCGGTCGATGAGGGTCTCGGCGGCGGTGCGGACGGCCGGGTCGGCGTAGTGCTCGCGGATCAGGTCGTAGGACTGCTGGAGCAGGGAAACCTCGGGTCCCGGTTCGCGCCCGGCGGCCGTGAGGAAGGCCAGCGGGTCGGTCTCGACGTCCAGGCAGCCGCGGCTGCCGCAGTGGCAGGGGCGGCCCTCGGGGTTGACGGCGAGGTGGCCGACCTCCAGGGCGAGCCCCGAACTGCCGGTGTGCAGACGGCCGTCGAGGACCAGGGCGCCGCCGACCCCGCGGTGGCCGGTGGCCACGCACAGCAGGTCGCGGGCGCCGCGTCCGGCGCCGTGGCGGTGCTCGGCGAGGGCGGCGAGGTTGACGTCGTTGGCGGCGAACGCGGGTCCCTCGATCCCGGCGGCGCGCACCTGCCGCGCGAAGATCTCCCGCACGGGCGCGCCCGCGGGCCAGGCCAGGTGCAGCGGGTTCAGGGCCAGACCCTCCGGTTCCGCGACGGCGGACGGCACGGCGAGTCCGGCGCCGACGCAGCGCCGCCCGGTCTCCCGCAGGAGTTCCGTGCCCGCCTCGACGACGGAGCCCAGCACCTTCGCCGGGTCGGCGTCGACGACCTCGCAGCCGGGCGCGGTGGCGACGATCCGGCCGCCGAGACCGACCAGGGCCGCGCGGAAGCCGTCGGCGTGGATCTGGGCGGCGAGGGCGACGGGCCCGTCCTCGGCGACCGAGAGGCGGTGCGAGGGGCGGCCCTGGGAGCCGGCCGCCGCGCCGGGCCGGGCGTCCACCCGGATCAGGCCGAGCGCCTCCAGTTCGGCGGCGACCGCGCCGGCCGTGGCCCGGGTCACGCCCAGTTCGGCGGTGAGGACGGCCCGGGTGGGGGCGCGTCCGGTGTGCACGAGCTCCAACGCGGGTCCCAGCGCGCCGCGCCCCCGGTCCAGCCGCGTCCTCGAGGTGGTCCCTTCCCCCGCCGCCCGGGGGTCCGCCTTGCCGCTCATGAGGGGGAGTCTCCCATGATCCGTCCGTGGCGCGGGCCTAGAGGCCGCTGACCCGGAGCGTGATGTTCAGCCGCCCGGTGAGTCCCAACTCGGGCGGCGCGGTGCCCGGGTGCACCCTCGGCACCCCGTGGTACGCGAGCCGGGACGGGCCGCCGAAGACGAACAGGTCGCCGCTGCGCAGCTCGGTGTCGGTGCAGGGGCGGGCACGGGTCTCGGGGTTGCCGAACCGGAAGACGCAGGTGTCGCCGAGGCTCAGGGAGACCACGGGGGCGTCGGAGCGCTCGTCGGCGTCGCGGTGCATGCCCATGCGGGCGTCGGCGTCGTAGAAGTTGATCAGCGCGATGTCGTAGGGCGCCGGCGACAGCGCCTCGGGGCCGAGCGCGTCGGTCACCGCCCGGCGGGCGAGGCCGTCGAGCCACGCCGGGAACGGCTTGACGGGGGCGCCGTCGCCGTCGACGGCGGTGGGGGCGTAGCCGTACGGGTACCAGTGCCGGCCGAGGCAGACCTGCCGGGCGGTCATGGTGCCGCCGCCGGGGGTGCGCACCGTGCGGAGTCCGGCCGGTGGGCGGGCCCACTCGCGACAGGCGTCCAGCAGCTCGCGCTGCCGTTCCGGGGCCAGCCAGTCCGGCACGTGGACGGCGCCGGGCGCGGTCTCGGTGCGGCCCCTGGGAAACAGCTCGGCGTCCATGCCGCCCATCATGCCTCCGGGCCCCGCCGTCCTGCCGGGCGCGACCGGCGCTGAACTGGGGCTGGGCTAGCCTGGGCACACGATGAACGACCGCAGCACGCACGACCGCCGCACGAACGACCCCGGCACGAACGGCCCCGGCGCGAACGACCGCCGCACGAACGACGGCGGCGACCGTATGACCTCGCCGTGGGGCGAGCACGTGCTGTCCCGCTACCCCGCGGACGCGCGCGACCGGCTCCGCGCCTGGGACGCCTCCGACGAGTACCTCCTCGGGCACCTCGCGGAGCGCGAGGTGGCTCTGGACGGCACGGTCGTGGTCGTCGGCGACCGCTGGGGAGCCCTGGTGACGGCGCTGGCGGCGCACCGGCCGGTGCAGATCACCGACTCGCACCTCGCGCGGGAGGCGACGCGGGCCAATCTGGAGCGCGGCGGCGTCGAGCCGGGCTCGGTGGGTCTGCTCACCACGCAGGACCCGCCGCCGGACCGCGTGGACGTGCTGCTCGTGCGGGTACCGAAGAGCCTGGCGCTGCTGGAGGACCAGTTGCTGCGGCTGGCACCCGCGCTGCACGAGGGCACGGTCGTGGTCGGCACCGGGATGGTGAAGGAGATCCACACCTCGACGCTCCGGCTGTTCGAGCGGATCGTCGGCCCGACCCGGACGTCCCTGGCCGTGAAGAAGGCCCGGCTGATCTTCGCGGAGCCCGATCCGGCGCTGAAGCGGCCGGCCAACCCCTGGCCGCTACGCTACCGGCTCCCCGACGACGTCGGACCGCTCCTCTCCGGCCGGCCCGTCGTCAACCACGCCGGTGTCTTCTGCGCCGACCGCCTCGACATCGGCACCCGCTTCTTCCTCCGGCACCTGCCGGACACCGGCGGTTTCGGACGGGTGGTGGACCTCGGCTGCGGCAACGGTGTGGTCGGTACGGCGGTGGCGCTGGCCGACCCGGACGCCGAGGTGCTGTTCACCGACGAGTCGTTCCAGGCCGTGGCCTCGGCCGAGGCCACGTACCGGGCGAACGAGGTGGCGGGCCAGGCGGAGTTCCGGGTCGGCGACGGGCTGGCCGGGGTGCCGGACGGCAGTGTCGACCTGGTGCTGAACAACCCGCCCTTCCATTCCCACCAGGCGACGACCGACGCGACGGCGTGGCGGATGCTCACCGGGGCGCGGCGGGTGCTGCGCCCCGGCGGCGAACTGTGGGTGGTCGGCAACCGGCACCTGGGCTACCACGTCAAGCTGCGGCGCCTGTTCGGCAACAGCCGGCTGGTGGCGGGCGACCGGAAGTTCGTGGTGCTGAAGGCGGTCAAGGAGTAGCGGGAGGCGGGGGCACGGGTGCGGTCCGGGCCACCACCCGGAGGAGTGTCGCCACCGTCCGGACCATGGCCTCGCGCCCCGCGGTGAGGTAGCCGCGCGAGTCGACCGCCTCGGGACGGGCGGCGAGGTGCTCCCTGATCGCGCCGGTCATGGCGATGTTGAGCGCGGTGCCGACGTTGACCTTGGCGATGCCGCCCGCGACGGCCGCCGCGAGTTCGCCGTCGGGGACGCCCGAGGAGCCGTGCAGCACGAGCGGCACGTCCAGGGCGCCGGACAGCTCCTTGAGCAGGTCGTGGTCGAGGGCCGCGGTGCGCGTGGTCATGGCGTGCGAGCTGCCGACGGCGACGGCCAGGGCGTCCACGCCGGAGTCGGCGACGTAGGCGTGTGCCTCGGCGGGGTCGGTGCGGGCGCCGGGGGCGTGCGCGTCGAGCGGCGGGGCGCCGTCCTTGCCGCCGACCTCCCCCAGCTCGGCCTCGATCCACAGTCCTTGGGCGTGCGCCCAGTCGGCGGCGGCCCGGGTCGCCGCGAGGTTCTCGGCGTACGGCAGCCGGGCGGCGTCGTACATCACGGAGCTGAACCCGGCGTCCGGGGCCTGGCGCAGCAGGCCGTCGCTCTGGACGTGGTCGAGGTGCAGGGCGACGGGGACCGCGGCGCCCTCGGCGGCGGCGACGGCCGCGCGGGCCAGGGGCAGCAGTCGGCCGTAGCGGTACTTCACGGCGTTCTCGCTGACCTGGAGGACGACGGGCATCCGCACGGACTCGGCGCCGGCGACGACTGCCTCGATGTGCTCCAGGGTGATGACGTTGAAGGCGGCGACGGCCGAGCGGCCGGCCGCGGCACGGCCGACCAGGTCGCCGGTGGTGGCGAGGGGCACGGTCTGGTTCCTTCCCGGGCGGCGGGTGTCAGGGGGCGAGGATCACCGAGCGGGTCAGGTGGCGCGGCCGGTCCGGGTCGAGCCCCCGGGCGGCGGCGACGGCGACGGCCAGCCGCTGGGCGCGGACCAGTTCGGCCAGCGGGTCCAACTCGCCGGGCACCCACATCGCACCGGTGTCGCGGACCTGCTCGGCCAGACCGTCCGGCGCCTCGCCGAACATCCAGGTCGCCGTGCCGGCGGTGCTGATGCTGATGGGGCCGTGCCGGTACTCCATCGCCGGGTAGGCCTCGGTCCAGGACAGGGAGGCCTCGCGCATCTTCAGGCCCGCCTCGTTGGCCAGTCCGACGGTCCAGCCCCGGCCGAGGAAGGTGAACTGGGTGCGCTCCACGAGCCCTTCGGGCAGCTCGGCCGCGAGTGCGGCGCGGGCGTCGGCGACGACCGCGTCGGTGTGCAGGCCGAGGTGGGCGCGGAGCAGCGTGAGCGCGGTCGTCGCGAACCTCGTCTGCACCACGGACCGTTCGTCGGCGAAGTCGAGGACGACCACGTCGTCGGCGGCGCCCATGACCGGCGTCCGAGGATCGGCGGTGAGCGCGACGGTGCTCGTGCGGCCCTTCAACTCCGTGAGCAGTTCCAGTACTTCGGTGGTGGTACCGGAGCGGGTGAGGGCCACGACCCGGTCGTACGCCCGCCCGCGCGGGAACTCGGAAGCGGCGAAGGCGTCCGTCTCGCCGAGGCCCGCGTCCTCGCGCAGGGCCGCGGCCGACTGCGCCATGAAGTACGAGGTGCCGCACCCCACGATCGCCACCCGCTCGCCCGCCGTCGGCAGCGCCGCCGTGTGGCGTGCCGCCTCCTCGGCGGCGCGCGTCCAGCACTCGGGCTGGCTGTTGAGCTCGTCGTCGACGTACGTCATGTCGCACACTCCCGGAACACGTGGTGATTGTTCCTGCAAGATATAGCGAGCTTTCAAGCACAATCAAGCAATCTGAGGAATGCCGCGGTGCGCTAGGGTCGGCGGAGATCGAGGAACGGAGGCGCGGATGTCGCGCGACGCCCGCTGGAAGGCACTGCTGGAGCTGCTCGTCGAGCGCGGCCGGCTGGACGTCGAGGAGGCGGCGACGGAGCTGGAGGTCTCGGCCGCGACGATCCGCCGCGACTTCGACCGGCTCGCCGAGCAGCAGATGCTCGTGCGCACGCGCGGGGGCGCGGTGGTGCACGGGGTGTCGTACGAACTGCCGCTGCGCTACAAGACCGCCCGCCGCGCCTCGGAGAAGCAGCGCGTCGCACAGGCGGTCGCCGCCCTGGTGGCGCCCGGCGAGGCGGTGGGACTGACCGGGGGCACCACCACCACCGAGGTGGCGCGCGCCCTGGCCGTGCGCTCCGACCTGGCTTCCGGCACCCCCGCGCTGACCGTGGTCACCAACGCGCTCAACATCGCCAACGAGCTGGCCGTCCGGCCGCAGTTCAAGATCGTGGTGACCGGCGGGGTGGCCCGGGCGCAGTCGTACGAGCTGATCGGGCCGCTCGCGGACGGGGTGCTGGGCCAGGTGACGCTCGACGTGGCGGTGCTGGGCGTCGTCGCCTTCGACGTCGCGCACGGCGCCGCGGCCCACGACGAGGCGGAGGCCGCGATCAACCGGCTGCTCTGCGAGCGCGCCGAGCGGGTGGTCGTGGCCGCCGACTCCAGCAAGCTGGGCCGGCGGGCGTTCGCCCGGATCTGCGCGACCGAGTCGGTCGACACGCTGGTGACGGACGGGACGGCCGACCCGGAGCTGGTGCGCGGGTTCGAGGAGGCGGGGGTGCGGGTCGTCACGGCCTGAGGGATGCCCCGGGTGACGGCGCCGCCGGTCAGTGCCCGTGGCCGTCGGAGTGCTCCGGCGCGGCGGCCGGGGCGGACTCCGGCACCCCCGGAGTCGATCCGGCGCGCACGGTGAACGCCGCGGTGTGGACCTCGCCCCCGTGCCGGAAGTCGAGGAAGAGGCGGTAGGTGCCGCCGCTGGGCGCGGTGGCCGTGAAGGAGATCTCCGGACCGGGCGCGGTGGTGCCGTCGCCGGGTTCGCCGTTCGGGTGGACGTGGAGGTAGGCGAGGTCGCCGGAGCGCAGGGCGACCAGGTGGCCGTAGGCGCCCAGGTAGGGCTGGAGGTCGCCCACGGGTTCGCCGCCGCGGGACACCTTCAGCTTCAGCTCGCTCGCCCTGCCGGGGTGCAGGGCGCCGGTGAGTTCGACCTGGTAGCCGTCGGTGCGGGCGGTGCTGCTGGGGGCCGGCGGCCGAGCGGGCTCGTAGGGTCCGGCGGCGGCGAGGTCGGCGCCCAGGGTGAGGTTCTCCGCATCCTTGCCCGCCGGGGTGAAGTCGGCGAAGACGCGGTAGCCGCCCGCCTCGGGAAGTTCGACGGGGGTGCTCCAGGTGCCGTCGGCGGCGCGGGTGGGGTGCAGGTGGCGGTAGGTGGTCAGGTCGCGCGAGGCGATGACGAGGTGGAGTTCAGCGCCGTGCCGCTCGCGTCCCGGATGGTGAAGCGCAGTTCGGTGTGCCGACCGGCGGTGACGCGCGGGGTGGCGAGGTCGAGGGTGTAGCCGTTCGCGGAGATCTCCAGGCCGCCCACCTGGCTGCGCCCGTGCCCCGCGTGCCCTTCACTCTGCTGCTGTCGCCCCGATGACGCGCCGTGCTCGTCGTGCGGCGCGGGTTCGCTCCGCGCGACGATCGGGTCCACTCCCCTGCCCACGCCGTAGGCGGTGCCGAAGGTCGCGGCCAGCGCGGCGGCGAACGCGGTGATCCTCAGTCCGGTGTGCATGGCGGTCGTCTCCTCGCATTCCGGGTCTCCGGCTCAGCCGGAGGCCTCTCCATGCACTTCACCATACCCCTGGGGGGTACTCAGTCAAGCGCGGGAACGGCTTGCGTTTGATACCCCCCAGGGGTATACATGGAGACCGGACGGGGAGATACCCCCGCCCCGTATCCATCACCCTTGACCGGAGGAAGCCATGTCCTCGAACACCACCGCCCCCGCCACCACCACGTACGCCGTCGCCGGCATGACCTGCGGCCACTGCAGCGCGACGCTCACCCGGGTCATCGGCGAGCTGGACGGTGTCACCGGGGTCGACGTCGCGCTCGACACCGGCCGCGTCACCGTGACCTCCGCCGCCGAGCCGGACGACGCCGCGATCGCCGAGGTCGTCGACGAGGCCGGCTACGAGCTGACCGGCCGCGTCTGACCCGACCCGCACCCCCAGTCGACCCGCCGCACGGCCGGGACCCGCACGCCGGGTCCCGGCCGAGGACCCCCGCATCAGGAGCAGCCATGACCACCACCAGTACGACCAGCGCACCAGCCGAGGTGGAACTCGCCATCGGCGGCATGACCTGTGCCTCGTGCGCCGCCCGGATCGAGAAGAAGCTCAACCGGATGGACGGGGTCACCGCCACCGTCAACTACGCGACGGAGAAGGCCAAGGTCAGCTACGCGGCCGATGTGTCCGTCCCGGAGCTGATCGCCACCGTCGAGGCGACCGGGTACACGGCCCGTGAGCCCGAGCCGGTCCGGGCCGAGCCCGCGCCCGGCGCGGAGGGCGCCGGGCCCGCCGACGAGCTGCGGCCCCTGCGGGAGCGGCTGATCACGGCCGTGGTGCTGGCCGTCCCGGTCATCGCGATGGCGATGGTGCCGGCGCTGCAGTTCGAGTACTGGCAGTGGCTGTCGCTGACCCTCGCGGCGCCGGTGGTGACCTACGCCGCCTGGCCCTTCCACAAGGCCGCGTTCACCAACGCCCGGCACGGTGCCGCCACCATGGACACCCTGATCTCGGTCGGCACGTCGGCGGCCTTCCTGTGGTCGCTGTGGGCGCTGTTCTTCGGCAGCGCGGGCATGCCCGGCATGACGCACCCCTTCGAGCTGACCATCGCGCGCAGTGACGGCGCCGGGAACATCTACCTGGAGGCCGCCGCCGGAGTGACCGCCTTCATCCTGGCCGGCCGCTACTTCGAGGCGCGTTCCAAGCGCAAGGCCGGGGCCGCGCTCAAGGCCCTGCTGGAGCTGGGCGCCAAGGACGTGACCGTGCTGCGGGACGGACGCGAGGAGCGCGTCCCGGTCGGCAACCTGAAGACCGGGGACCGTTTCCTGGTCCGTCCCGGCGAGAAGATCGCCACCGACGGCACGGTCGTCGAGGGCACCTCGGCCGTCGACGCGTCGATGCTCACCGGCGAGTCCGTCCCGGTCGAGGTCGGCGTGGGCGACGGTGTCACCGGGGCCACCCTGAACGCGGGCGGCCGGCTGGTGGTCGAGGCGACGCGGGTCGGCGCGGACACGCAGCTGGCGCGGATGGCGAGGCTGGTCGAGGACGCGCAGAACGGCAAGGCCGCCGCCCAGCGGCTCGCCGACCGCATCTCCGGCGTCTTCGTCCCCGTCGTCATCGCCCTGGCGCTGGCCACCCTGGGCTTCTGGATCGGCAACGGCTCCGGACTGACCGCCGCGTTCACCGCCGCCGTGGCCGTCCTGATCATCGCCTGCCCCTGCGCCCTGGGCCTCGCCACCCCGACCGCGCTGATGGTCGGCACCGGGCGCGGCGCCCAGCTCGGCATCCTCATCAAGGGCCCCGAGGTCCTGGAGTCCACCCGCAAGGTCGACACCGTCGTCCTCGACAAGACCGGCACCGTCACCACCGGCCGCATGACGCTGCTCGCCGTGCACACCGCCGGCAACGCCGAGGAAGGCGAAGTGCTGCGGCTGGCGGGCGCGCTGGAGCACGCCTCCGAGCACCCGATCGCCCGGGCGGTGGCCGCGGGAGCCACCGAACGGGTCGGTGCTCTGCCCGCCCCCGAGGACTTCGCCAACGTCCCCGGTCTCGGTGTCCAGGGCGTCGTCGAGGGCCACGCGGTCCTGGTCGGGCGCGAGAAGCTGCTCGCCGAGTGGGCCATGGAACTGCCCGCCGCCCTGGCCCGCGCCAAGGCCGAGGCGGAGGCGGCCGGCCGCACCGCGATCACCGTCGCCTGGGACGGCGAGGCCCGAGCGGTCCTGGAGGTCGCCGACGCGGTCAAGGACACCAGCGCCGAGGCGATCGCCCGGCTGCGCGCCCTGGGCCTGACGCCGGTCCTGCTGACCGGTGACAACGAGGCGGTGGCCCACTCCGTCGCCCGCGAGGTCGGCATCGACGCCGAGCACGTCGTCGCCGAGGTCATGCCCGAGGACAAGGTCGACGTCGTCAAGCGCCTCCAGGACGAGGGACGTTCGGTCGCGATGGTCGGCGACGGAGTCAACGACGCCGCCGCGCTCGCCCAGGCCGACCTGGGGCTCGCCATGGGCACCGGCACCGACGCCGCCATCGAGGCCGGCGACCTCACCCTCGTACGCGGCGACCTGCGCGCCGCCGCCGACGCCATCCGGCTCGCCCGCAGGACCCTCGGCACCATCAAGTCCAACCTGTTCTGGGCCTTCGCCTACAACGTCGCCGCCCTGCCGCTCGCCGCGGCCGGACTCCTCAACCCGATGATCGCCGGAGCCGCCATGGCCTTCTCCTCCGTCTTCGTCGTCGGCAACAGCCTGCGCCTGCGGGGCTTCAGGGCCGCGGCCTGACCCACCGCCACGGCGCCGAGCCGCCGGCCGACCCGCACGGGGCCGGCCGGCGGCTCGGCGCCGAGCGCCCGACCGGACCACACCCCCCTGACCGAAACCCCACCGCCCGACCGGGACCGCACCGCCCGGTCGGAACGGCACCACCCGACCGGAACCGCACCGCCCGACACCGGGACCGCTCCCGCCGCCCCCCTGGACGGTTCCCGCCGCCGTCCCCCGGACGGGTCCCGCCCACGGGCCGTCGGGTCCGCGCGCGACCAGCATGGTCAGGGTCCGGTCTCCCCGCGGAGCAGGAGCCCATGACCGAACCGACCAACGCCGACGGCGACACCCGCGGCCCGCTCGCGCCGGCTCCCACTCCAGGGCCTGCTCGCAGGCGGACCGTCGCGGCCGTGCTCGCCGATCTGCGTGCCGTGGACGGCGCGCTGTACGCGGCGGTGGCCGCCACGCCCACGCCCACGCTCGACCGGGCGCTGCGCCGCCTGTCCCACGCCGCGGACCGCTCGAAGGTCTCGCTGGGGATCGCGGCCGCGCTCGCGCTGGGCGGGGACCGGGCACGGCGGGCCGCCCTCGTCGGGGTGGGCGCGGTCGCCGTGGCCTCGGCCTCGACGAACCTGCTGGGCAAACACCTGGTGCACCGGGCGCGGCCGGACCGGGAGGCGGCGCGGGTGACGGTGGACCGGTACGTGCCCATGCCCGCGTCGGCGTCGTTCCCGTCGGGACACACGGCCGCGGCGGTCGCGTTCGCCACGGCCGTCGGCGTCGTCCTGCCCGAGGCCGCCGTGCCGCTCGGCGCGCTGGCGAGCGCCGTAGGCTACTCCCGGGTCCACACCGGCGTGCACTACCCCGGTGACGTCGCCGCGGGCGCCGTCCTGGGCATCGCCAGCGCGGCGGCCGCGCTGGCGGCGGCGCCCCGTCAGCCGAACACCTTCACCGCCTGGTAGTACGTCCAGGCCGTGCTGTTGCAGGCGGTCCTGGTGGCGCCGCCGTAGCGGGCGCAGACCCGCTTGAGGTCCTCGTAGAAGGCGCTGTCGAGACGGGACTTGTTGGCGTCGAAGGTGCCCGCGTCCTTGTAGTTGCGGTAGCCGAAGTCGTGCCGTGCGCAGGAGGTGCTGAAGGGGAAGCCGAACGGGTTGTCCGGCGAGGAGGAGCAGTAGTCGGTGGTCCAGTCGAACCCGTAGGCGGACCAGGCGGACTTGTTGGCCCGCGCCGCGGTCCAGGCGTTGTAGCTGGACGCGCTGGTCTGCGTCCAACTGGCGAGCACCTGGGCCTTGTCGGAGGGAGCGGCGTCGGCGGCCGCGGCGGTGGCGACGACGGTGGTCACGGCCAGCGTGGCGGCGGTGAGTCCGGTGGCGAGTCTGCGGTGCATCCCACACCTCCATGAGGCTGCGGCCCGCCCCTCGGGCCGCAGGTTCATGTCAAGATGATGCGCACCTGGACCACCTGTTCACACCTCCGGCGGCCCAACTCCCTGTGAACATCCCGGTTTCCGCGCTACGCGCGTCCTCCCGGCACCCAGTCGGGGTGGTCGCCGTGCATGGCGGCGTGGAACGGGTCACCGGGAGCGATCTCACCGGCCCGCACCGGCCGCCCGCTGAACGCCGCCTTGTACAGGGCCGCGGCGAACTCCAGCGTGGCGCGGGCCTCCTGGCCGCTGCCGGGCGGCCGGGCCCCGGCGTCCCAGGCGTCCAGGACGGCGCCGAGCTGCGCCGTGTGGGAGCTGGGCACGTCGGCGGGAGGGGTGCGCCAGGCGGCGGCACGTCCGGGGGCGACGTGCCGGGCCGGCGTGTAGGCCCAGTCGGCGTTGCGATGCCCGTACAGGTGGGTCAACTCGACCGTCGCGTCGGCACAGTCGACGCGTATCCGGCTCGTCTCGTCCGGGGAGAGCACGCTGTTGACGACGGTGGCGAGGGCCCCGTTCTCGAAGCGCACCAGGGCGGTGGAGACGTCCTCGCTCTCGGTGTCGTGCACCAGGCGCGACGCCATGGCCCGTATCTCCGCCCAGGGGCCCAGCAGATGGAGCAGCAGGTCGTACTGGTGGATGCCGTGGCCCATGGTCGGGCCGCCGCCCTCGGTGGACCAGCGCCCGCGCCAGGGCACCGCGTAGTAGGCGGCGTCGCGGTGCCAGGTCGTCTGGCAGTGGGCGACCAGCGGGGCGCCCAGCTCGCCGCTCGCGATCAGTTGGCGGGCGTGCGCGGCGCCGGAGCCGTACCGGTGCTGGAAGACCACGGACGCGTACGCCCCGGACGCCTCCTCGGCCGCCGCGATGTCGTCGTACTCGGCGAGGGAGAGACACAGCGGCTTCTCGCACAGCACCCAGGCACCGGCCTTCAGCGCGGCCACCGTCTGCTCCCGGTGCAGCGACGGCGGCGTGCCGACCAGGACGAGGTCGGGGCGTACGGCGTCCAGCATGGCGTCCGTCGACGCGTACCCGGCGATGTCGCCGGGCGCCTGCGCGCGGAACGCGTCGAGCCGCGAGGGGTCGACGTCGACGGCGGCGACCAGCTCGGTGCGGTCGGCGTGGGCGGCGAGCGCGGGCAGGTGGCCGCCGGTGACGATGGCACCGGTGCCGATCACCGCGACCCGGCGGCGGGCGGGGCGTGGGGACATGCGGTCCTCCTCGGAGTGCGAGGCGCACGCGCACGCCGTGCCGCGCGGCGCCACGTCGATAGAAAGCGCTTTCAAGCAGGGTCGACCATAGGCGGACGGCGATGGCCCGGACAACCCCCACCGTTTGCGGGCCGGGCGCACGGCTGGTCGACTGTCGCGGGGGGAACCGGGTCCGGCGGTGAGCCGGCCCGCTCTTCAGTCCTCTCCGGAAGGAGTCCAGGCGTGAGTTCCCCGAAGCCGAATCCCTCGTCGTCCGCGGAGCAGCGGTCGGACGGCAGCCAGCCCTGGCTGCACCAGAAGGGCCGGACCATTCAGGAGTTCGGCACCGTCAAGCAGTTCCCCGTGGCACTCACCATGGAGACCCGCCTCTACTCCTGCCAGCGGCTCAACAAGGTCCTGGCGGACACCCGGATCCTGCACGACCTGTACAAGAAGTACCACTGGCTGATGCGCGGGGCGACGTTCTACCAACTGCACCTGTTGCTGGACAAGCACGCCGGCGAACAGCTGGAGCTGATCGACACCGTCGCCGAACGCGTCCAGACGCTCGGCGGCGTCGCGGTGGGCGACCCCCGGCACGTCGCGGAGATCACCACCGTGCCGCGTCCGCCGGACGGGGTGGAGGAGGTGCCGTCGATGCTCTCGCGGCTGTTGGAGGCGCACGAGCTGATCCTGACCGAGTGCCACGACGCGGCGGCCCGCACCCAGGAGTACGGGGACGACGGCACCAACGACCTCCTGGTCTCCGAGGTCGTGCGGACCAACGAACTCCAGGCGTGGTTCGTGGCGGAGCACCTCGTGGACACGCCGCTGATCCACGCCTGACCGTCGGACATGGCGCACACGTCCCGGGACGCCGACGGGAGCACCCCGGTGCACGGGCGGTGGTCCGCGTTCCGGCAGACGCCGTTCTGGCCGGCCACCGTCCTGGTGCTGATCCTCGCGGCCGCGGCGGGTCTCTTCGCGGGCTCGTACACCTACTCCATGGCGAACCCGACGCCGCGCCTGATCCCCACGGCCGTGGTCGGCTCGTACGAGAAGGCGGGCGCGCAGGCCTATCTTCGCGGTCTGGAGAAGGCGCTTGACACCTCGGTGAAGGTGCATCCCTACGAGACCCGCGCGGCCGCCCGCGAGGCGATCGAGCAGCAGGAGGTCTTCGCGGTCTTCGAGCTGCGCGACGACGGGCGGACCGCCGCTCTCGACGTGTCCGGCGCGTCCGGCTCGTCGGTCGCCGAGCTGCTCTCGCAGACGGCACCGGCCGTGGGGAAGAAGCTCGGCGTCCGGGTCACCGTCCGGGACGTCAACCCGTTGCAGAAGGGCGACCCGCGCGGGCTGGCGATCTTCTACATCTCGCTGGCCGCCGTGATCATCGGTTTCGTCGGGGCGATCCAGCTGAGCGTGCACGCGCGCTCGCTCACGCCGTTCGAGCGCATCCTGTTCACGGCGGCCTACGCGCTGCTCGGCGGCTTCGTCATCGCCGCCACGGTGGACTGGCTGCTGGGCGCGCTGAACCTTCCGTTCGCCGAGTCGTGGCTCATCCTGGCGCTCACGATGTTCGTGTCCGGCATGGTCTTCACCATGTTCAACACCCTGTTCGGCCGCTGGGCGATGCTGCCCACCTGGGGCCTGATGGTGATCATCGGCAACCCCTCCTCCGGCGGCGCGGTGTCCTGGCCGCTGCTGCCGTCGCCGCTGGGGACGATCGGCCGGTGGCTGCCGCCCGGCGGCTCGGTCAACGCGCAGCACACCGCGGTGTACTTCCAGGGTCACCAGCACGCCTTCCCGTTCCTGGTGCTGGGCGGGTGGGCGCTGCTGTCCTGCACGGTCTTCTGGGTCTGGCGGCACCGGCACCCCGGCGGCCGCGACAAGGATCCGACGGGGGCGGAGGAGTCCTGAGCGGACCGTCGCGGACCTCTGTCCCGATCGGCGGCCTGCTGCGATCATGAGGCGAGATTCCCCGCTTCCCGGGGGTCCCGGGTCCGGGGGCCCCTGCCACCGGGAGCTCCCGCCTTCGTTTGGAGTGCGTACATGGCCCTCGACGTAGACGCGATCCGCGCGCAGATACCCGCCCTGAAGTCCGGCTCCGCCCGCTTCGACGCGCCCGGCGGCACCCAGACCCCGCAGCCCGTCATCGACGCGATCGCCGAGGCACTGGCCAACCCGCTGGCCAACCGCGGCCGGACGACCGAGGGCGAGCGCAACGCGGACGGCATCGTCGCGGACGCCCGCGGCGCGCTGGCCGACCTGCTGGGCACCGAGCCGCAGGGGATCGTCCTGGGCCGCAGCGCGACCCAGCTCGCCTACGACCTGTCCCGGACGCTCGCCAAGTCCTGGGGCCCCGGGGACGAGGTGGTCGTCACCCGGCTGGACCACGATTCCAACATCCGGCCCTGGATCCAGGCGGCGGAGGCGGTCGGCGCGACCGTGCGGTGGGCCGACTTCGACCCGGCCACCGGTGAACTGCGCCCCGAGCACGTCGAGGCGGTCCTCTCCCCGCGCACCAGGCTGGTGGCGGTGACGGCCGCCTCCAACCTGATCGGCACGATGCCCGACCTGCCGGCGATCGCCCGGCTGGCGCACGGTGTGGGCGCGCTGTGCCACGTCGACGCGGTGCACTACGCCTCGCACGCCGTCGTCGACCCGTCGGCCCTCGGCGCGGACACGCTGGTGTGCTCGCCGTACAAGTTCCTCGGGCCGCACCTCGGGGTGCTGGCGGCCCGGCCGGAGTTCCTCCAGACCCTGCGGCCGGACAAGCTGCTGCCCTCCAGCGACGCCGTCCCGGAGCGGTTCGAGCTGGGCACGCTGCCGTACGAGCTGCTGGCCGGCACCCGTGCCGCGGTGGACTTCCTGGCCGGGCTGGAGCCGGAGGCGCGCGGCACGCGCCGGGACCGGCTCGTCGCCTCGTTCGCCGCGCTGGAGGCCCACGAGCACGTGCTGCGCGAGCGGATCGAGCGGGGGCTGGCCGGTCTGGACGGCGTCACCGTGTACGCGCGGGCCGCCCGGCGCACGCCGACGCTGCTGTTCACCGTGGCGGGTCTGCGCCCGGGCGACGTGTACCGGCAGCTGGCCGAGCGGGGGGTCGACGCGCCCGCCGGGTCGTTCTACGCCCTGGAGGCCTCGCGCCGCCTCGGTCTGGGCGACGAGGGCGCCGTCCGGGTGGGACTGGCGCCCTACACCAGCGCGGCCGACGTGGACCGCCTCCTGACCGCGCTGGCCGGCCTCGACCGCTGAGCCCGCGGCCTCACGACAGCGGTACGGTCACCTCCCCTTCGCCCTCCGCGCTCGCGCCGCCCGCGACCCGGACGGTGAAGGGGCGGTCGGTGCCGCCGGCGGTGACCCGCAGGACGTCTTGCTCGCGCCGCACCCGGAAGGTCGCGGCCGGGGTGCCCAGCAGGTCGGGCACGCTGACCTCGGCCGCGTAGCCGGCGTCGGCGGTCGGGTGGACCAGCAGGGTCGGGGCGTCCAGCCAGTCGCCGTCGGGCCGCCGGTCGTCGGAGGCCAGCGGCAGGACGGCGCCCTCGCGGACGTACAGCGGCAGGCTGTCGTAGCCGTGCCGTTCGGTGCGCCAGGCCGGGCCGGTGACGCGCTCGCCGGACAGGAGGTGGGTCCAGGTGCCCTCGGGGAGGTAGACCTCGACCTCGCCGTCCTCGGTGAAGACCGGGGCGACCAGGACGTCGGAGCCGAGCATGTACTGGCGGTCCAGCGTCCGGCAGCCCGGGTCGTGCGGGTACTCCAGGACCATCGGCCGCATCATCGGCACGCCGGTGCGGTGGGCCTCGGCGGCGACGCCGTACAGGTAGGGCATCAGGCGGTGCTTGAGGAGGGTGAAGCGGCGGGCGACGTCGACGGCCTCCTCGCCGAACTCCCACGGCACCCGGTACGACGAGGAGCCGTGCAGCCGGCTGTGCGAGGAGAGCAGGCCGAAGGCGAGCCAGCGCTTGAAGACCGCCGGGTCGGGCGTGCCCTCGAAGCCGCCGATGTCGTGGCTCCAGAAGCCGAAGCCGCTCAGGGACAGGGACAGGCCGCCCCGCAGTGACTCGGCCATCGCCTCGAAGGACGACCAGCAGTCGCCGCCCCAGTGGACGGGGTACTGCTGGCCCCCTGCGGTCGCGGAGCGGGCGAAGAGGACGGCCTCGCCCTGCCCGCGCTCCTTCTCCAGAAGTTCGAAGACGGTGCGGTTGAACAGGTGCGTGTAGTAGTTGTGCATGCGCTCCGGGTCGGAGCCGTCGTGCCAGACCACGTCGGTGGGGACGCGCTCGCCGAAGTCGGTCTTGAAGCAGTCCACGCCCTGGTCGAGCAGCGGCTTGAGCTTCCCGGCGTACCAGTCGCGGGCGGCCGGGCTGGTGAAGTCGACCAGGCCCATGCCGGCCTGCCACAGGTCCCACTGCCAGATGTCCCCGTCCGGCCTGCGCACCAGGTGCCCGAGGGCGGCGGCCTCGTCGAACAGCGGGGACTTCTGGGCGATGTAGGGGTTGATCCAGGCGCTGACCTTCAGCCCCTTGGCCTTGAGCCGGGCGAGCATGCCGTCCGGGTCCGGGAAGACGTCCGGGTCCCATTCGAAGTCGCACCACTGGTACTCGCGCATCCAGAAGCAGTCGAAGTGGAAGACCGAGAGCGGGATGCCGCGCTCGGCCATGCCGTCCACGAAGGACGTCACCGTGCGCTCGTCGTAGGAGGTGGTGAAGGACGTGGTGAGCCACAGGCCGAAGGACCAGGCCGGCGGCAGGGCGGGGCGGCCGGTGAGGGCCGTGTAGCGGGTGAGGACGTCCTTGGGGGTGGGCCCGGCGACGACGTAGTACTCCAGCGTCTGGTCCTCGACGCTGAACTGCACCTGGCCGACGGACTCGGAGCCGACCTCGAAGGAGACCGCGCCGGGATGGTTGACGAAGACGCCGTAGCCGCGCGAGGAGAGGTAGAACGGGATGTTCTTGTACGCCTGCTCGCTGCTGGTGCCGCCGTCGGCCTGCCACATGTCGACGACCTGGCCGTTCTTGACGAACGGGGTGAACCGCTCGCCGAGGCCGTAGATCTGCTCGCCGACGCCGAGGGTGAGGCGGCCGAGCATGTGGTGGGCGCCGTCGCCGGTGGTGGCGAAGGCGGTGCTCTTGGCGTCGGCGCGGGTCAGCTCGCGTCCGTCCGCGTCGCGGAAGGTGAGGCCCCAGGGCCCCTCGCGGTCCAGGCGGAGGGTGAGCGGGCCGCTGGTCAGCTCGGTGACGGTCCCCTCCTGGCGCACCTCGCCGGCGCCGTCCTCCGCCTCGGTGAGCGCGAAGTCGGGGCCCGGCCGGCGCTTGCCGGCGTGGTGGGTGACGCGGACGCCGATGACGCCCTCGGCGGGAGAGAAGCACTCGACCGTGAGGAGCGGCGCGTTGAGCGTGTCCCCCCTCCGCGTCACCTTCTTCACGGCGGCATGGGTGGTGAAGCGCTTCGATTGCGGACGTACATCGCGTACCTCGGTGGCGTACGAGAGATGCACGCCCTCACGGATGAGCCAGAAGCCGTCGGTGAACTTCATGATCTTCCTCGGGTGGGGCGGGAGCTGTCGGATGGGGAGCACGGAGGCCGTCTCACAGCGATTTGATCGTACACAAGACAAATCCCCGCGCCGAGGCGTTTGTGGCACTCTCACCGCTTCGACCAGGAACTATTACGTCGGAGAACAACTTCGTCACCGCACGGAGCCACGAGAGAGGGGCCACTTTGCTCTAGCGCGGAAGCGGGTCCGTGACGTATTAGTCATCACACCAAACAAATCGGTCCGGCGAGGAAGCCGGACGGTACGACAGCAAGGGCCGCACCATGTCGAAGCGCTTCACCTCGCTCGCCTTGACAGCACACCCTCCGGCTGCCACGGGCCGCGGGCGAGGACGCTCACGCCGAGTCCTCGCCCCCGTCACCGCCGTGTCCGTGCTGGTCGCCGGAGCGGCGCTGGCCGGCTGCGGACAGCAGCGCGACGCCGGCACGTACACCGTGATGAACTCCTCGACCGACGAGTCGTACCACCGCTGGGACGCGGAGGCGATGGCCCGCTGCGGCAAGGAGCTGGGCGTCACCATCGAGCAGCAGAGCGTCCCCGCCTCGCAGGTGATGACGAAGGCGCTGCGCATGGCGTCGTCCAAGTCGCTGCCCGACATCGTGCAGTTCGACGCGTCCGAGATGCCGACCTTCGCCGACGCGGGCGGCCTGGTGGACCTGAGGACCCTCGGCCTGAGCACCGACGACATCCCCGACGGGATCGTCGACTTCGGCTCCTACAAGGGCACGTACTACGGCGCGGCCCGCTCCGTGAACACCCTCGCCCTCTTCTACAACAAGGACGTCCTCGACAAGGCGGGCGTGAAGGTGCCCACCACCTGGGCCGAGCTGCGGGCGACGGCGAAGCAGCTCACGCAGGGCAAGCGGTACGGCCTGGCGCTCAGCGCGGGCGGCGCGGAGGACGGGGTCTTCCAGTTCACGCCGTTCATGTGGTCCAACGGCGGCGACGAGACCGACCTGGACGGCCCGAAGGTGGTCGAGGCCCTGGACTACTGGAAGAGCCTGCTGAAGGACGGTTCGCTGTCGAAGTCGACGGTCAACTGGACGCAGGCGGACGTCAACGACCAGTTCATGGCCGGCAACGCGGCGATGATGATCAATGGTCCGTGGCAGGTGGAGACGCTCAACAGCGACAAGTCGCTGCACTGGGGCATCGCGCCGATCCCGGTGCCCGAGGCGGGCGACGACTCGGTGGGCCCGCTCGGCGGTGCCGTGCTGACCGTGCCCAACACCGGTGACGAGGCCCGGGAGAAGACGGCCGGGAAGATCGTCGCGTGTCTGGCGAGCGAGAAGGAGCAGCTCACCTACGCGCTCAACAGCTGGATGGTCCCGGCCAATGCCGAGGCCGCCGCCGTCTGGCGCGAGAAGGTGCCCGAGCTGGACTCCCTCGCCGACCAGGTGGCCGTCGCCCGGTCCCGGACGGCGAAGCTCGGCGCCGGCTGGTCGAGCGTGTCGCTCGCGCTGCAGAGCGCCTTCCAGTCCGCCCTGACCGGCCAGTCCAGTGAGACCGCCCTGAAGCGCGCCCAGCAGCGGGCCACGAGCGGGAACTGAGGTACGCCCCCATGACCACGCCCATGCCCACGTCCACCGTCTCCGCGCAGGCGCCCGCCAAGGCGTCCACGTCACCCGCCGCGCCGGACCCCGGCCGGATCGCGCGCCGCCGCAGGCTCACCCAGTGGGGGTTCGTCGCCCCCGCCGTCGTCTTCATGCTGCTGTTCTTCGGCTACCCGCTCGTGCGCAACGTCGTGATGAGCTTCCAGGACTACACGCCGAAGACCTTCTTCACCGGTGAGGCGCCCTTCAACGGCGCCGACAACTGGTCCAACGTGTTCCAGGACGCCCTGTTCGGCAAGGCGCTGTGGCACACGCTCGTCTTCACGGCGGGCTCCCTGCTCGGCCAGTTCTGCATCGGCCTGGCGCTCGCGGTGTTCTTCAGCCGCCGCTTCCCGCTCAACGGGGTGCTGCGCTCGCTGATCCTGCTGCCCTGGCTGGTGCCCATGGTGGTGTCCGGCATCGTCTGGCGCCGCATCCTCGACCAGGACACCGGCGTACTCAACTCGTTCCTGGACACGCTCGGGATCGGCGGTCACACGCCCTGGCTGACCAGCCCGGAGATGGCCCTGCTGTCCGTCATCCTGGTCAACATCTGGATCGGCATCCCCTTCAACATGGTCATCCTGTACGGCGGTCTCCAGGAGATCCCGAAGGAGCTGCACGAGGCGGCCGCGCTGGACGGCGCCTCGGCCTGGCGGACCTTCCGTTCGGTCACCCTGCCGATGCTCAAGCCCGTCGTCACGGTCGTCCTCGTGCTGGGCTTCATGTCGACGGTGAAGATCCTCGACCTGATCCTCGCCCTGACCGACGGCGGCCCGGCCGACGCCACCCAGACGCTGGGCACCCTGACCTACCAGAACTCGTTCGTCCAGCTGGACTTCGGCGCGGGCGCCGTGGTCGGCAACGTACTCATCCTGATCTCCGCCGTGTTCGCGGTGTTCTACCTGCGGGCCAACCGCACCGAGGGGAAGTGACGTCCATGGCCTCCCACACGCCCACCGCCTCCCGGCGCCGCTGGGGTTCCACCGTCGCCGGCGTTCTGATCCTGTGCGTGATGCTGTTCCCGCTGTACTGGATGCTCAACACCGCGCTCCAGCCCGACTCCGGGCTGCTCCAGGTCGATCCGGTGCCGGGCAGCCTGGACTTCTCCGGCTTCTCCAAGGCGATCAGCGACCAGGGCGGGCACCTGCTGACGTCGCTGGCGGTCTCGCTCGGCGCGGTCGCCATCTGCCTGGCGATCTCGGCGCCCGCCGCGTACGGTCTCGCGCGGTTCGGGCTGCGCGGCTCGCGGACCATCGTGTTCGGCACGCTGATCACCCAGATGGTGCCGGGCATCGTCATCGCCAACGCCCTCTACAACTCCTACGTCGACCTGGGGCTGGTCAACTCCTACTTCGGCCTGATGCTGGCGGACGCCTCGCTGGGCATCCCGTTCTCCATCGTGCTGATGCGCTCCTTCATGGTGTCGATCCCGGGCGAGGTGATCGAGGCCGCGCAGATCGACGGGGCCGGTCCGGTGCGCGCCTTCGTGCGGGTGGTGCTGCCGATGAGCCGCAACTCCCTGATCACGTCGGGGCTGTTCGCGTTCCTGTTCTCGTGGAGCGACTTCATGTTCGCGCTCACCCTGAACACGACCGACGACGTCAAGCCCATCACCCTGGGCATCTACCAGTACATCGGCGCGCACGTCGGCGACTGGGGCTCGGTGATGGCCGCCTCGGTGCTGTCGGCGGTGCCCGCCGCGATCCTCCTCGTCCTCGCCCAGAAGTACATCGCCGCCGGCATCACCGGCGGTTCCGTCAAGTGAACCCCGCACGCCCCGCAAGCACGGAGATGACAGCACAGCATGAGTGAGTACCCCGGTTTCCCGCCCGGCTTCGTCTTCGGCGCCGCGACCGCCTCGTACCAGATCGAGGGCGCGGCGACCGAGGACGGCCGCGGACCGTCGATCTGGGACACCTACAGCCACACCCCCGGCCTGGTGGTGAACGGCGACACCGGTGACGTCGCCTGCGACCACTACCACCGCTACCCGGAGGACGTGGCCCTGCTGCGCGACCTGGGCGTGGACTCGTACCGGTTCTCGATCGCCTGGCCGCGCGTCGTGCCGGACGGCTCGGGCGCGGTGAACCCCAAGGGGCTCGACTTCTACTCCCGCCTGGTGGACGAGCTGCTCGCGGCGGGCATCGAGCCGGCCGCCACCCTGTACCACTGGGACCTGCCGCAGGCCCTGGAGGACCGGGGCGGCTGGCGGGTGCGGGAGACGGCGGAGCGGTTCGCCGAGTACACGGCGGTGGTCGCGGAGCACCTGGGCGACCGGGTGCCGCGCTGGATCACCCTCAACGAGCCGTGGTGCAGTTCCTTCCTCGGCTACTCCATCGGCCGGCACGCGCCCGGCGCCAAGGAGGGCCGGGGCGCGCTGGCCGCCGCCCACCACCTGCTGGTCGGCCACGGGCTGGCGGTGCGGGCGCTGCGGGCGGCCGGGGTGCGCGAGGTCGGCATCACGCTCAACCTGGACCGCAACCTGCCCGCCACCGGCTCCCCGGCCGACCTGGAGGCGGTGGTCCGCGCGGACACCCAGCACAACCTGGTGTGGACCGAGCCGATCCTCGCCGGCCGCTACCCGGCCACCGAGGAGGAGACCTGGGGCGAGCTGATCACCGGCGAGGACTTCCGGCGGGACGGCGACCTGGAGCTGATCTCCCAGCCTCTGGACTTCCTGGGCGTCAACTACTACCGGCCGATCGTGGTCGCCGACGCGCCGCACCGCGAGAGCGACCCGGCGCGGCGGGTGGCCACGGACAACCGGTACGAGGAGGTACGGCTCCCCGGGGTGCGGCACACGGCGATGGACTGGCCGGTCGTGCCGGACAGCTTCACCGACCTGCTCGTCGCCCTGAAGAAGCGGTACGGCGACGCGCTGCCGCCGGTCCACATCACGGAGAACGGCTCGGCGGAGGACGACGCGGCCGCCGCCGACGGCACGGTGCACGACACCGACCGGGTCGCCTACCTGCGCGACCACCTCACCGCGCTGCGGGCGGCGATCGACGCGGGCGTGGACGTGCGCGGGTACTACGTGTGGTCGCTGCTGGACAACTTCGAGTGGGCGTACGGCTACGACAAGCGCTTCGGCATCGTGCGGGTCGACTACGACACGCAGGAGCGCACCCCGAAGGACAGCTACCACTGGTACCGGGAGCTGATCGCCGCCCACCGCGGGTGAGGTGAGGAGGGCGCGCCCCGCGGACGGTCACGCGGGGAGCGCCCTCGGTGCTCCCGGGGTCAGGCCGGCAGGTTCCACTTCTGGGTGCCGAGGCCGTTGCAGTCGTAGATCTGCAGTTTGGTGCCGTTGGCGGTGCCGCCCGAGGGGATGTCCAGGCAGCGGCCGGACTGCGGGTTGAACAGCGAGCCGTCGCTCCGGTGCCGCCACTGCTGGCCGCCGACGCCCGGGGCGCAGTCCCAGACCTGGACCTTGGTGAAGTTGGCCGTGCCGTTGCCGTCGATGTCCAGGCACTTGCCGAACGCGCGCACCGTGCCGTCGGGGGCGACGGACCAGCGCTGTCCGGTGGCGGTGTTGCAGTCCCACAGCTGGGCGGCGTTGCCGTTGCCGCTGGTGTTGGTGTCGACGTCGAGGCACTTGCCGGCGACCCACGGCGTGGTGACCTGGCCGACCGGTCCGCCGAGACCGCCGGTGCCGAAGCGGACCTGGCACTGGTTGCCGGTGCCGAGCCAGGTGGCGGTCAGGTAGAGGAAGGAGCTGCCGTCGGCGCGCGGCACGATCGGCGAGCTGTAGCCCGGGCAGGAGGGCTCACCGGGGTTGTAGCCGCCGGTGGGGTCGGTCAGGACCGGGGCCTCGATCTCGGTCCACTCCCCCGCGCCGAGGCGGGTGTTGGCGAAGACCACGGTGCCGGACTCCGACAGCACCGTCTTGTTGCCGGTGGGTCCGCTCACCACGCGCTGGCCGGACATCAGCAGCGTGCCGTCGGGGCCGCCGCCCGGTACCCAGGCGAGGTAGGGGGTGTGCAGCAGTTCCCTGCCGTCGGCGGTGCGCACCAGGGTGCCCGGGTTGTCGGCGGGCGCCCAGTTCAGGCCGTCGGGGCTGGTCTTGGTGTACACCTCGCAGGCGTGGTCGGCGTCGGTGGCGTCCCGGCACATCTCGTACGCCATCATGAACCGCCCGTCGGGCAGCGGGACGACGATCGACATGCCCGGGCGGGCGAGATTGTCGGCGGGGAAGGCGACGTCCTGGGTGAGGGTCCCGCTCCAGGTGCGGCCGCCGTCGGTGGAGGTGTAGTGGCCGATGACCTGGTTGTTGGTGGGGCTGTTCGCGGGCCGCTCGTCGGAGATGAAGCAGGCCAGGGTGTTGTCGGGGGCCAGCAGGAACCAGGGTTCCCAGATGCCGTGCCCGATGGTGTCGGGCAGCCCGCTGGTGCGGGTGCAGTCGGAGAGGTACTGCCAGCTCCGGCCGTGGTCGGTGCTCTTGAAGACCTCGACGCGCTGGGTGGTGTAGTCGCCGGCCTGCCAGGCGGTGCCGGCGGCGAGGAGGTCGCCCTGGTTCAGGCCGTTCGCGGTGCGCGGGACCTCGTAGAGGACGGGTGCCTCGATGTCCCAGCCCGGGGTGTGCGAGGTGATGGTGGAGATCGGGGCGGCGCTCCAGGTGCGGCCGCCGTCGGTGCTGCGGTGGACGGGCAGGGTGTTGGCGGCGCCCTGTTCGCGCCGGGCGTAGGTGGCCAGCATGGTCTGGCCCGCCGAGCCGTCGTGGTCGAGGCGGACGGCGCGGGGGTAGCTGTTGTCGCCCTGCGGGTGGGCCGCGAGGTCGGGTGAGGCCAGGACCTGGCCGGCGGGCGCGGCCGAGGCGGGCTGCGACCACAGGGACAGCAGGGCGGTCACTAGGGCCAGGACGGCGAGCAGGGCCGGTGATCGTCTGCGGGCGGGTGACGGGTTGCGCACGGATCGACTCCTTGGTGGTGGGGAGGCCGGGTGGTGCGGGGTCGGGTGTACGGGTGGTGGTCGGGGGGAGGGGGCCGCGCCCGACGGCCGGTGGCAGCGGGCGCGGTCGCCGGCCGGGGTCAGGCGGTGGGGCGGGCCAGTGGGTCGTCGCCGATGTGGGGTGCGGTCCGCGTGTCCACGTCCAGCGCGGTCCGGGCGGCGACGGTGCCGTCCACGACCAGCGCCAGGTGCAGCCGGCCGCTGGTCCAGCCCTCGGGCAGCGTGGCGGGCACGGTGACGGGGGCGCCCAGGAGGTACGGCTTGGCCTCCGCGCGGCAGCCGGGGACGGCGTCGCCGGGTGCGTCGGGCGTCCTGGCGTACACGGGGGTCCAGGTGGTGTGCAGGGTGCCCGCGACCGGGTCGGTGCCGTGGTGGGAGACGTGGACGTCGACCGTGAAGTCCCGGTCGGCGGTGAGCAGGTCGCGGCCGGGCGCCACCGGTGTGACGTCCAGAACGAGGGTGGTCGGCGCGTTGGCGTGGGCCGGGTCGACGCCCGCGAGGTCCTTCGCGCCGCGTGCGAAGTCCAGCAGTCCGGCGCTCTCGTGCTCGATGTCGTACAGCTCCGTGTACACGTACCCGGCGAGCCGGTCGTGCCGGCGCAGTTCCTGGGTCTGCCAGCGCAGGTGCCAGGCGCGGTCCAGGCCGGTGAAGCCGCCGCCGTACTCGCTGTTGAGGTTGGGCAGGCCGCGCAGCGGCTGTCCGGGGACGGCGAGCTTCTTGTGGACGACGAAGTCGGGGCCGAGCTTGACGGGGAAGTCGTCGCGTTCGCCGGAGAGCAGGTCGGTGACGGTGGTGGCCCAGGAGGCGGCGCTCTCGTCGTAGTAGTGCCAGTCCAGCAGGTCGGTCCTGACGTGGGTCCAGCCGGAGTTGTCGACGACCGGGCGGGTGGCGTCGAGCGCCTTGAGGCGGTCGTAGGCGTCGGCGGTGGCGCGCTGTTTGGCCGGGTCGCCGGGGATGTCCCAGTCCAGGCCCCACTCCTCGTTGTACAGGCCCCAGATGACGATGGCGGGGCTGTTGCCGTCGCGCTCGACCATGGGCTCGATCTGCTCGGCGAAGGCGGTGACCGAGGCGGGCGAGAAGCGGCCGGGCGAGGCGGGTTCGGCCCACAGGAGCATGCCGAGGGTGTCGGCGTGGTGGACGAAGCGGGGGTCCTCCAGCTTGAGGTGCTTGCGGACGAGGTTGTAGCCGGCCTCGGCCGCGAGTTCGAGGTCGCGGCGCAGGGCGGTGTCGTCGGGGGCGGTGATGCCGGTCCCGGGCCAGTAGCCCTGGTCGAGCACGCCGCGCACGAACAGCCGCCGCCCGTTGAGGTACAGGGCTTCGCCGTCGACGGCGATGGTGCGCAGGCCGGTGTACGCGGCGACCCGGTCGGTGCCGTCGGCGGAGGTCAGCTCCGCGTCCACGTGGTAGAGGTGCGGGTCCTCGGGCGACCACAGCCTGGGTACGGGGAGCGGGAGTTCGGTACGGAGTCGTCCGTCGGGGTCCACGGTCGCCGTGACGGCGGTGTCCTCGTCGCGTACGCGCAGCCGGAGTTCGGCGCGGTCGGCCGCGGGGCCGTGCACGACGGCTTCGACGGTGATGCCGGTCAGGTCGTCGTTCGGGCGCAGCCGGAGGGCGGCGAGGTGGGTGGCGGGGCGGGCCTCGAGCCAGACGCTCTGCCAGATGCCGGAGGACGGGGTGAAGCAGACGCCGTCGTAGTCGTCGCGGGGCATGCTGCGCTGCTTGCCGTGGGCGATGTCGAGCTTGTCGGCGGGCGCGTGCACCCGCACCGTGAGCCGCTGCTCTCCCTCGCCGAGGGCGTCGGTGACGTCGGCGGCGAAGGGGGTGTAGCCGCCCTCGTGGTGGGCGACCTCGGCGCCGTTCACCCAGACCGTGGCGGCGTGGTGCACGGCGCCGAAGTGCAGGACGACGCGCTGCCCGGCCCAGTCGGCAGGCACGGTGAACGTGCGCCGGTACCAGGCGGTCTGCAGCCAGTGTTCGGCGATGCCGGAAGCGGGAGTCTCCCAGGCGAAGGGCACGGTGATCGCCCGGTCGTAGCCGTCGGGCGCGTCGGCGGAGTACCGCTCGGCGGGGTCGGCGCGGAACTCCCAGGTGCCGTTGAGGGTGAGCCAGGAGTGGGACCGGTCGAAGTGGGGGCGGGGGTATTCGGGACGGGGGGTGGTCATGGGCGTGAGTGCTCCGATTCGGTGCGGCTGCGGGAGAGTCAGCGGTGTAGGGCGGGAGGTCAGCCCTTGACGCTGCCCGCGAGGATCCCGTTGATGAAGTGGCGTTGCAGCAGGACGAACAGGGCGAGCACGGGCAGCATCGCGATGCTTCCGGCGGCGAGCAGTTCGCCCCAGACGGTCGCGAAGTCGGCGCCGACGCGGTTGCCGGTGACGTTCTGCGCGAGGGTGGACAGGACGACCTGGAGCGTCTGGTGGCTCTCGTCGTTGACGGCGACGACCGGCCAGACGAAGTCGTTGTAGATGTTCATGGCCGTCAGCACGCCGAGCGCGGCGATGCCCGGCCGGATGACCGGCACCACGATCCGGGCGAAGATGCCGAACTCGCCCGCCCCGTCCACGCGTCCGGCGTCGAGGAGTTCGTCGGGGACGGCCGCGATGGTCTGCCGCATCCAGAAGATGCTGAAGGCGTCGATGCTGCCGGGCAGGATCAGCGCCTGGTACGTGTTGACCCAGCCCAGTTGGCTCATCTCCAGCAGCAGCGGGATGACCAGCACGAGGGTCGGCAGCATCAGCGTGAGCATCAGCACGCCGAAGAGCAGGTTCTTGCCGGGGAAGCGGTACTTGGCGAAGGCGTAGCCGGCCAGCGGGCAGAAGAACATGGTCATCGCGCCCTTGACGGCCACGACGAGCACGGTGTTGACGAAGCCGGTGCCGATCGGCACGTCGTCGAACATCGCCCGGTAGTTGTCGAGCGTGGCCGAGCCGAGCGAGAAGGACAGCGGGTCGCGGACGATGTCGGCCGGCGGCTTCAGCGAGGAGCTGACGGCCCACCAGATGGGGTAGACGAACACGAGGGCGAGCAGGCCGAGCACGAGGTACTGCAGCGGCCCCGGCCCGGGCTGGGACAGACTCCGGCCCGTCTTCTTGGTCCGGCTGGTCATGCCCGTCGTCTTGGTCTGGCTGGTCATGGTCACGCGTCCTTGGAGCGGAGCAGGCGCACGGACAGCAGGGACAGGGCGAACACCAGCAGCACGAGCAGGAAGGAGTTCGCGGCGCCGGTCCCGAGGTCGGACGCCAGGATGTGGTTGTAGAGGTACAGCCCGCCGGTGGTGGTCGAGCCGTACGGGCCGCCCTGGGTGACGACGAACGGTTCGGCGAACATCTGGAACACCGCGAGGGTCTGCACCACGACGAGGAAGGCGATGCTGCGCCGCATCAGCGGCAGGGTCAGCGACCAGAACTGCCGTTTGCGGGAGGCGCCGTCGAGGTCGGCGGCCTCGTACACGTCGGCGGGCACGGCCTGGAGCCCGGCGAGCAGGATGATGATCGCGAACCCGGTGGTCTTCCACAGGAACAGCAGCGCGAGCGTCGGTTTGGCCCAGGCGGTCGACTGGAGCCAGTCGACGTCCGGCAGACCGACCAGGTTGAACAGGTGGTTGACCAGCCCGTAGTCGGTGTCGAAGGCGACGATCCAGACCTGGGCCATCGCCACCAGCGGGGTGACGAACGGTGTGATGAAGGCGACCCGGAACATGCCGCGCAGCCGCAGCTTCGCGTTGGCGAGCAGGACCGCGGCGGCCAGGCCCCCGACGATCTGGAGGGGCACGATCAGCAGCCACATCACCGCGCTGTTGCCCAGCGAGGACCAGAACTCCTCGCTGGTGAGCAGGTAGGTGTAGTTCTCCAGGCCGATGAAGTTCGCCTGGCCGGCGCCCTTCCAGTCGGTGAAGCTCAACTGGAGCGCGAAGACGAGGGGGTAGAGGCCGAAGGCCGCGAAGACGAGGTAGAACGGCGCGACGAAGAGGTAGGGCGCGAGGAAGGGCTTGCGGCGTGAGCGGGTGGGGCGCGGCGCGGCCGGTGCCGCCCGTTCCTTGCGCGGCGGGGTGAGGGTGCCGGAGGTCATGCGCGGTCCACCAGGTTGCGCTGGATCTTCTTGGTGGAGTCGTCGATGACGTCGTCGGGGGCCATCTTGCCCTCGATGAGCCGCTGGAGGTTGTTGCCGAGGTAGTCGACGGACTTGGCCCACCAGGCCGGGATCGGCGCGGCGGACGGGATGGTGTCGGCGGCGTCCACGGCGACCTTCCACAGGTCCTGTCCGCCGAGCGCGGCCACCGGTTCGAACAGCGGCTTGTCGGGACGGCACGCGGGTCCGTAGCTGGGCACGGAGGTGGTCAGTCCGTCCGGGTAGACCTCGCTCGGCCCGTACACGGCGCTGTAGCCCGGCTCCTTGAAGCACAGGAACTCGTAGAGCAGCCAGGCCAGTTCGGGGTTCTTCGCCTTGGCCGGGATGATGAAGCTGCTGCCGCCCATGGCACCGCTGCGCGCTCCGCCCGGGGTCCAGGCCGGGAGCGGTGCGGCCCGCCACTTGCCCTTGCCCTTCTTCAGCAGCTGCTGGGGGGCGAAGGACCACCACACCGCCCACGGGACCAGGGCCTGCTGCCCGTTCTCCAGGGCGGCGAGGTCGGCCTGCTTGAGGTATTCGGCGTGGGTGACCAGGTCGTCGTCGACGGCGTCGCGGACCCAGTTGAGGATGTTGCGGTACTCCTTGGAGTCCAGCCTCACCTGTCCGTCGGCGTCGGCGAGGCTGGTGCCCTGCTGGCCCGCGAGCATCTCCAGCCAGAGCTGGCCGAGGAAGGGGTCCTTCTCCATGTGCAGGGGGCGGGCCTTGGGGTTCTTCTCCCTCAGCGCCCGGGCCGCCGCCAGCAGGTCGTCGTAGGTCTTCAGTCCGGCCGGGTCGACTCCGGCGTCCTCCAGCAGGTCCTCGCGGTACCAGAGCAGCCCGGGGTCGAGGTCCCAGGGCACGCCGTAGATCCGGCCGTCCACGGTGTTGACCGAGAGCTTGTACGCCGAGGTCTTGTCGCGGTAGGGCGCTATCAGGTCCGTCAGGTCGTACAGGTGCTCCGCCTGGCCGCCGATCTTGGCGTCGTCCCAGAAGCTGCCGTCGGGCAGGTCGGCGCCGCTGATCAGGGTGTTGGCGAGCTTGGCGTCGATGTCGACGGCCTGGTGATTGACCTTGATGTCCGGATGGGCCTTGCGGAATGCGTCGATCGCCGCGTCGAAGACCTTGAACAGGTCGCCCGAGCGGCTCCAGATGGTGATCTCGCCCTTGGCCGACGCACTGGGCGTCCCGGCGAGCTTGCGCGGCTCGGACCCGGAGGAGCCGGGGGCACACGCCGCGAGGGGACCGGCGGCCGCGGCGAGCGCGCCGGCGCCGAGCGCGCCGCGCAGAACGCTGCGCCGTGGGACGAATGATCTGGACATGAGCACGGCTCCTCGGTCGGAAATGCGGGCTGGGGTGCGCGAGACGGAGTGGCTGATCAGGGGTGGACGTGGACGCGCGCAGGCGTCGTCGGCGGCGCGACGGCGGGCACCAGGTCCCGGCCGCCGCCCACGCTTTGCAACGATGCAGAGATGATGCGTCGCCTTTTGCAACGATGCAATAGCTGAGTAACATCAACCTGCATCAGTGCCGGTCCGCACCGGCGCACACACGAGATGCTGCCGACCGATGCCCCGCGGGGGCCGTGAGGGGGAACTGGATGGCCGGCTCCACGCTCCGCGACGTCGCCCGACGCGCCGGAGTCTCGATCCGCACCGTGTCCAACGTGGTCAACGGTTCGGTGCCCGTCTCCGACGAGTTGCGGGTCCGGGTGCAGGCCGCGCTCGACGAGCTCGACTACCGGCCGAACCTGGTGGCCCGCAATCTCCGCCGGGGCCGCAGCGGCATGATCGCCCTGGTCGTTCCGGAGCTGGACGTGCCGTACTTCGCCGAACTGGCCCGCGAGGTGATCACCGCGGCCCGCGCCCACGGTTACGTGGTCATGCTCGACCAGACCGACGGCGACGGAGAGCGCGAGCGGGAGCTGCTGGGCCGGGAGTCGCGTGCCACGATGTTCGACGGCCTGCTGCTGAGCCCGCTGGCCATCTCCGCGGACGAGCTGCGCCGGCGCACCAACCGGGTGCCCGTCGTGCTGCTCGGCGAGCACATCTTCAACGGCAGCTTCCATCACGTGGCGATCGACAACGTCGTCGCGGCCCGGGAGGCGACGGAACACCTCCTCGGCCTCGGCCGCCGGCGCGTCGCGGCCATCGGCGATCAGCCCTACAGCACCGGCGAGACCGCGCAGTTGCGCACGACCGGGTACCGGCAGGCGCTGGAGCGCGCGGGGATCGCGGTGGACGAGGAGCTGATCGTCCCCACGCCGCGCTTCCACCGCCACCTCGGCGCCCAGGCCATGGAGCGGCTGCTCGCCCTTCCGGAACCGCCCGACGCGGTCTTCTGCTACAACGACCTGCTGGCCATCGGTGCCATGCACACCCTGACCCGCGCGGGGGTGCGGGTGCCCGACGACATCGCCGTCGTCGGTGTGGACGGCATCCAGGAGGGCCGGTACAGCTCGCCGTCGCTGACCACCGTCGCCCCGGACAAGGCCGCCATCGCGCGCACGGCGGTCAGCACCCTGCTCGGCGTCATCGACGGCTCGGCACCCGCACCGACGGAGGCCAAGGCGCCGCACCGGCTGGTGGTGCGGGAGAGCACGACGGGGGCACGGGCCGACTGACGGACGCCCTTGCCGCGGGCCCGCCCGGCGCCTAGCCTCCTTTTGTGCCGCAAATAAACAAAGCCCGTTCGCACAGCGCCGTGCCGGGCTCCCGTACCGATCTCACCCGTCTCCGCATCGCTCTGACCGCCTTCTTCGCCCTCGACGGCTTCGTCTTCGCCGGCTGGGTGGTCCGCATCACCGCCATCAAGGAACAGACCGGCGCCTCCGCCAGCGCCCTCGGGCTCGCCCTGCTCGGTGTCTCGGCGGGCGCCGTCGTCACCATGACGCTCACCGGACGGCTGGTCCGGCGCTACGGCAGCCACCCCGTCACCGTCGCCTGCGCGGTGCTGCTCTGCCTCAGCATCGCCCTGCCCCCGCTCACCCACTCCGCCCTCGCCCTCGGCCTCGTCCTGCTGGTCTTCGGCAGCGCGTACGGCGGGATCAACGTCGCCTTCAACAGCGCCGCCGTCGACCTGGTCGCCGTACTGGGGCGTCCCATCATGCCCAGCTTCCACGCGGCGTTCAGCCTCGGCGGGATGGTCGGCGCGGGGCTCGGCGGTCTGGTCGCCGGGGCGCTGTCGCCGACGCGGCACCTGCTCGCCCTCACCGTGACCGGTCTGCTGGTCACCCTGTTCGCGGGCCGGGCCCTGCTGCGCTGCGAGCCCGCCGTCCCACCGGACCGCGCCCCGGACGAGGACGACGCCCCGCGCCGCCGTGACCGTCGTACCCGCCGCCTCGTCGTCACCTTCGGCCTGATCGCCCTGTGCACGGCGTACGGCGAGGGCGCGATGGCCGACTGGGGCGCCCTGCACCTGGAGCAGGACCTCGACGCCTCCCCGGGGCTGGCGGCGGTGGGCTACTCCTGTTTCGCGCTCGCCATGACCGCGGGCCGGCTGACCGGGACGACGCTGCTGGAGCGGCTGGGCCGGACGGCCACGGTGGTGGCGGGCGGCACCACCGCGGTGGCCGGCATGCTGCTCGGGTCGCTCGCCCCGTCCGTGTGGGCGGCGCTGTTCGGCTTCGCGATCACCGGCCTCGGACTGGCCAACATCTTCCCGGTCGCGGTCGAGCGGGCCGGTGCGCTCGGCGGCCCGAGCGGTGTCGCGACCGCGTCCACCCTGGGCTACGGCGGCATGCTGCTCGGACCGCCCGCGATCGGTTTCATGGCCGACTGGTTCTCCCTGCCGGCCGCCCTCACCAGTGTGGCGGCGCTCGCCGCGGTGGCCGTGCTGGTCGCGGTCGCGACCCGACGCGCGGGGGTGCCGGGCTGAGGCGGGCCCCGGAGGTGCCGCACGGCGTGCCGTCGAGCGCACTCCATGCGGCACACTGCCTGCCATGAAGACCGCCGCGTACGTCGAGACCCTGGACCGTGAAGGAGCGTTGCTGGCCGCGGCCGCCGAGGCGGCGGGCACCGACGCCGAGGTGCCGACCTGCCCGGACTGGCGGGTGCGGGACCTGCTGCGGCACACGGGAATGGTGCACCGCTGGGCGACGGCGTTCGTCGCCGAGGGGCACACCGGCCCCCGGCGGGCCGACGACCCGCCCGCCCTCGACGGCGGCCCGCTGCTGAGCTGGTTCCGGGAGGGACACGAACGGCTCGTCGACGCCCTCGCCGGCGCCGAGCCCGACGTGCGGTGCTGGCACTTCCTGCCCGCGCCGTCGCCGCTGGCCTTCTGGGCCAGGCGGCAGGCGCACGAGACGACCGTGCACCGGATCGACGCCGAGTCGGCCCGCGGCGGTGAACCCACCGCCGTCGGTGTGGACTTCGCGCTGGACGGCATCGACGAGTTGCTGTGCGCCTTCCACGCCCGCCCGAAGAGCGCGGTGCGCACCGAGGAGCCCCGCACGCTGCGGGTGCGGGCGACGGACGCGCCGCACGCGGTGTGGACCGTACGGCTGTCCGCCCAGCCGCCGGTGACCGTGCGGGCGGAGGAGGCAGACGCCGACTGCGAGCTGTCCGGCCCCGCCGCGCAGCTCTATCCGGCGCTGTGGAACCGCCGGCCCTTCCCGGAGGTGACCGGCGACGGCGCGCTCGCCGCGTTGTGGCGCGAGCGGTCGGGCGTCACCTGGAAGTGAGCCGTGCGCCCGGGGCGTCGGTCAGCCGGTCAGCATCCGGTGCAGCACCGCCCGCTGCACCGGGAGCGCCTCGCCGTGCCTGGCGCGCCCTTCCGGGGTGAGCGCCACCCGCACGCCCCGCCGGTCCTCGGCGCACATGGAGCGCTCGACGAGACCGTCCTTCTCCAGCCGGGCGACCAGCCGCGACAACGCGCTCTGACTGAGGTGGACCCGCTCGGAGATCTCCTGGACCCGGTATCCGAAGGAGCCGGGACCGTCCTCGTCCGGGGTGCCGGCCAGGACGTCCAGGACCTCGAAGTCGCTTGCGCACAGGCCGTGTCCGTGCAGCGCGCGGTCCAGTTCGCACTGGACACGGGCGTGGAGGACCAGGATCGAGCGCCACCGGTTCACGAGCACCTGTTCGGCCTTCTTCGCCGCCATCCGCGCACCGTAGCAGAGCCCTTCGCGACGGTCACCGCGCTGACGGAACCCCGCCCGTTCTGGGAGACTCGGCGCCATGGAGACCCACGGAGGACGGCGCACGCAGGGCGAGCGGGACGCCATCACGATCGAGATCGGCTACGCGCTGTGCAGCGCGGCGTTCGCGGCGGCGGTGCTGTTCGGCGCGGTGACGGGGCCGGCGTATCTCTTCGATCTGACGGGCGCGCCGCGCACCGCGCTCGTCCGGTCGGGCGTGGTGCTCGCCGTGGTGGTGTTCGCCGTCCGGGTGGTGAGCGTGCTGGTCCGGTTCGCGCGCGGCGGTCAGCCGAGCCAGCCCGGGCGTACGAGCCCCGACTCGTAGGCGAGGACGACCAGTTGGGCCCGGTCGCGGGCGCCCAGCTTCACCATGGTCCGGCTGACGTGGGTCTTGGCGGTCAGCGGGCTGACGACCAGCCGGCGGGCGATCTCCTCGTTGGACAGTCCGATGCCGACCAGCGCCATCACCTCGCGCTCCCGCTCGGTCAGCCGGGCCATCTCGGCGGCCGCCGCGGGTTCCTTGGAGCGGGCCGCGAACTCGGCGATCAGCCGGCGGGTCACCCCGGGTGACAGCAGCGCGTCGCCGTCCACCACGGCCCGCACGGCGCGCAGGAGTTCCTCGGGTTCGGTGTCCTTGACCAGGAAGCCGGAGGCGCCGGAGCGGATCGCCTCGAAGACGTACTCGTCGAGTTCGAAGGTGGTGAGCATGACCACCTTCACGTCGTGCAGCCCCGGGTCGCCGGTGACCTCGCGGGTCGCGGCGAGGCCGTCCCGCAGGGGCATACGGATGTCCATGAGGACGACGTCGGGGCGCAGTTCGCGGATGGAGCGCACCGCCTCCTCGCCGTCGGCGGCCTCCGCGACCACCTCGATGTCCGGCTGCGCGTCCAGCAGCGCCCGGAAGCCGGCCCGTACCAACGACTGGTCGTCGGCGAGCAGTACGCGGATCACCGGTCGTCCTCCTTGGGGTGTGTCGTGTGCTTCACGTCGATCGGCAGGGTCGCCAGCACCCGGAAGCCGCCGTCGGGGCGCGGGCCCGCGTCGATGGTGCCACCGAGGGCCGCCGCGCGCTCCCGCATCCCGGCCAGCCCGTTGCCGCTGCCGCCCGCCTCGGCGCCCGTCGCGGGGCCGTCGTCGTCGACGCGCAGCAGCAGCGTGTTCCCGTCCCGGTCGAGGCGGACGTGCGCGCGCCGGGAACCCGAGTGCCGTACGACGTTGGTGAGCGCCTCCTGCACGATGCGGAACGCGGCCAGGTCGCTACCGGGCGACAGGCGTGGCGGTTTGCCCGCCACCTCGACGATGAGGCCCGCGCTCGCCGCCTGCTCGACCAGTTCGGGGAGCCGGTCCAGGCCGGGGGCCGGAGCGCGCGGCGCGTCCCCCGGGCTGCGCAGGGTGTCGAGCACCTGCCGCACCTCGCCGAGCGCCTCCTTGCTCTGGTCCTTGATGGTGGTGAGCGCGGTGCGGGCCTGTTCCGGATCGGTGTCCAGGAGGGCCAGTCCGACACCGGCCTGCACGTTGATGACGGAGATGCTGTGCGCGAGGACGTCGTGCAGCTCGCGGGCGATCCGCAGCCGCTCCTCGTCCGCGCGCCGGCGTGCCGCCTGTGCCCGCTCCGCCCGCTCCCGCGCCCACTGCTCGCGGCGGGCCCGGGCGAGTTCCGACAGGGCCGCGACGGCCACCACCCAGGTGGCGATCACGAGCTCCTGTCCCCAGGACGCGGCCGAGTCCCCGGACGGCGGCAGCCACCGGTAGAGCCAGTGCGCCACCAGGGCGTGCCCGGCCCACAGGGTCCCCATCGCGGCCCACGCCGCCTTGCGGTGCCCGGCGACCACGGCACTGAAGCAGGCCACCGCGACGGCCACGAACACCGGGCCGTACGGGTATCCGGCGCCCAGATAGACCAGGGTGGTGACGGCCGTGCCGAACACGACCGGCACGGGGTACCGCTGCCGCCACAGCAGGGCGGCGCCGGTCACGAACAGCAGCACGCGCGCGAAGGGGTCCAGGGCGGCCCGGTCCCCCGCCTGGGCGTGGGCGGCGAAGTTCGAGCCGAACAGCACGAACGCCGTGATGAGCACGGTGGAGCGCCAGGGCCACCGGGGGGCGCGTTCCTCGTCGCCCCGCCGGTCCCACCACGCGGGCCCGTGCCGCCACCACCGCGGTGCCCGGCGCCCGGGATCGTGCTGTCCGTCCATGTCCGCCACGCTAGACGCCGGGCGCGCCGGGCGGCGTCACCCGCGCGTGGTCATCACGCGTACTCCCGGCGAAGTACGCCCGCGCACGGCCGCGGGGCGTCGGAGCGTCGAGGGCCCCGGGCCGGCCCGGGCCTGCCGCGTGGGCGAGCCCGTCCGCCGCGAACAGCCGGTCCGCCGCGAACAGCGGCTCCGCAGCGGCGCCGGTCCGGCGTGCCCCGTGCGCAGTGCTCGGGTGCGCGCGTGCGCAGGTGCACAGGTGCGCGCCGGTGCGCCGGTGTGCAGGTGACGAGGAGTGCGCCGCCCACTCGGGCGGCGGCCGGCACGGTGTCCTCGGGCGCGGTGCCCGGCACCGGCGGCCCGTGGGTCGGCGCGCACGCGGCGGGGCGGGCGAGCAGGCAGGCGGGGCTGCGAGCAGGCGAGCAGGCAGGCGGGCTGCGAGCGGGCGGAGGCGTACCGTCCGGCCCGGGCGGGCACCGGGCTCCGGGCTCGGACGGACCGCCGCCGACGGTCAGGCGCCGGTCTCCTCCCCGGCGGACGGCGCGGACGGCGCGGCCGGCTCGGGCCGCCGGTCCATCGCCGCCAGCGCCCGCTGCGCCAGCGGATGGCCGCGGACCAGCTCGCCCAGCGAGGTCGAGCCTTGCGTGATGTCCTTGAACGCCTTCCACGCCGGGCGGAACCCGGTCAGGGCCGCGTGGAAGAGCCCGGGCCGGCGCTCGAACACCGCCAGCATGCGCTTGCCGACGCTCATCTCCACGCCGAGACCGGCCTTGATGGCGAACGCGTAGTTCAGGGCCTGCTTGCGGGCGTCCACCGCGTCGTGCGCCTCGGAGATGCGCACCGCCCACTCCCCCGCGAGCCGTCCCGAGCGCAGCGCGAAGGAGATGCCCTCGCGGGTCCACGGCTCCAGGAGCCCGGCCGCGTCCCCGCACACCAGGACCCGGCCGCGCGAGAGCGGCGAGTCGTCGGCGCGGCAGCGGGTCAGGTGGCCGGAGGAGATGCTGGGTTCGAACCCGGCCAGTCCGAGCCGGGCGACGAAGTCCTCCAGGTACCGCTTGGTCGCCGCGCCCTCGCCACGCGCCGAGATGACCCCGACGGTGAGCGTGTCGCCCTTGGGGAAGACCCAGCCGTAACTGCCGGGGATCGGGCCCCAGTCGATGAGCACCCGGCCCTTCCAGTCCTCGGCGACCGTCTCGGGCACCGGGATCTCCGCCTCCAGGCCGAGGTCGACCTGGTCCAGCTTCACCCCGACGTGGGCGCCTATCCGGCTGGCGCTGCCGTCCGCGCCGACGACGGCCCGGGCCAGCACGGTCTCCCCGCCCTGGAGGACGACGGCGACCGTGCGCCGGTCCGGGACCGCCGACCCGTGCTGCTCCACCCGGGTCACCGTCGCTCCGGTGCGCAGTTCGGCGCCCGCCTTCTGGGCGTGCTCGACGAGCTGCAGGTCGAACTCGGGCCGGTTGATCAGCCCGAACAGCATCTGCCGGGAGCGCCGGGTCCGGGTGAAGCGCCCGTTGTTCGAGAAGGTCACCGCGTGCACCCGGTCCTGGAAGGGCAGCTCGAAGCCGGGCGGGAGGGTGTCGCGCGAGGGGCCGATGATGCCGCCGCCGCACGTTTTGTAGCGGGGCAGCTCGGCCTTCTCCAGCAACAGGACGCGCCGCCCCGCGACCGCCGCCGCGTAGGCGGCCGAGGCCCCCGCCGGTCCCGCGCCCACCACGACCACGTCCCAGACCTGACGCGCGTCGTCCGCCGAAGAGTTCTCGCTGCTCACGATGGTCTACTGCTCCGATCAAACCGCATGCCGCACCTGACCCCCGCATCCTACGGCGGGCATCGCCGCAGGCCACTGTGGGAGGATCGGCCCGTCATTCCAAGTACTCCTTGGTACAACGTCGCACCCACAAGGAGCGTGCCCATGTCGCCGAATCCGGTCGCCGAGACCGTCGCTTCGCTGATGCCCCGCGCGAAGGAGGAACTCGCCGCGCTGGTGGCCTTCAAATCGGTGGCCGACTTCGACCAGTTCCCGCGCAGCGAGAGCGAGGGCGCCGCAGACTGGATAGCGACGGCCCTGCGCGCCGAGGGCTTCGAGGACGTGGCCCTGCTGGACACCCCGGACGGCACGCAGTCGGTGTACGGGTACCTGCCGGGACCCGAGGGCGCGAAGACGGTGCTGCTCTACGCCCACTACGACGTGCAGCCGCCGCTGGACGAGGCGGGCTGGGCCACGCCGCCGTTCGAGCTGACCGAGCGCGACGGCCGCTGGTACGGACGGGGCACCGCGGACTGCAAGGGCGGTGTGCTGATGCACCTGCTGGCGCTGCGCGCGCTGAAGGCGAACGGCGGCGTGCCGGTGCACGTCAAGGTGATCGCCGAGGGTTCCGAGGAGCAGGGCACGGGCGGCCTGGAGCGGTACGCCGAGGCGCACCCCGAGCTGCTGGCCGCCGACACCATCGTCATCGGCGACGCGGGCAACTTCCGGGTCGGCCTGCCGACGGTCACCTCCACGCTGCGCGGCATGACGCTGCTGCGCGTGAAGGTCGACACGCTCGAAGGCAACCTGCACTCCGGTCAGTTCGGCGGTGCGGCGCCCGACGCGCTGGCCGCCCTGATCCGGGCACTGGACTCGCTGCGCGCCGAGGACGGCTCGACGACCGTCGACGGCCTGGCGGCGGACAGCACCTGGGAGGGCCTGGCCTACGACGAGGAGCAGTTCCGCAAGGACGCGCGCGTGCTGGACGGCGTGGAGCTGATCGGTTCCGGTTCGGTCGCCGACCGGATCTGGGCGCGGCCCGCCGTCACGGTGCTCGGCATCGACTGCCCGCCGGTCGTCGGCGCCACCCCGTCGGTGCAGGCGGGCGCCCGGGCGCTGGTGAGCCTGCGGGTGCCGCCGGGCGTGGACGCGGCCGAGGCCACCAAGCTGCTCCAGGCCCACCTGGAGACGCGGACGCCGTGGGGTGCCCGGGTCGCCGTCGAACAGATCGGCCAGGGCCAGGCGTTCCGCGCCGACACCACGAGCCCGGCGTACCAGGCCATGGCGGACGCGATGGCGGTGGCGTACCCGGGTGAGGAGATGCAGTACGCCGGTCAGGGCGGCTCCATCCCGCTGTGCAACACCCTGGCGGCCCTCTACCCGCAGGCGGAGATCCTGCTGATCGGCCTGAGCGAGCCGGAGGCGCAGATCCACGCCGTGAACGAGAGCGTGTCCCCGGAGGAGCTGGAGCGGTTGTCGGTGGCGGAGGCGCACTTCCTGCGCAACTACGCGGCGGGCTGAGCCCGCTCCCGCCCCGCGCTCTGCCGTCGGCAGAGGGGCCTCGCCACCCGGTGGGGCCCTGCCTACGGTCGTCGTATGGACGTCGTGGAGATCCTTCCGTGCCTGCACCTGCTGCGCTTTTCGGTCGGTCAGGCGTATCTGTGGCGTGACGGCGACGAGGTGACGCTGATCGACGCCGGACCGGCCGGGTACGGCGCGCGCGTCGTCGAGACCGCGCGGGCCGCCGGCCGGGTACGGCGGGTCGTGCTCACCCACTTCCACGAGGACCACGCGGGCGGGGCGCAGGAGGTGGCCGCGCTCACCGGGGCCGAGGTGGTGGCGCACGCCGTCGAGGCGCCCGTCGTACGGGGCGAGGAGCCCGGTCCGCCGCCCGTGCTCGAGGACTGGGAGCGTCCGCTGCACGAGAACGCCGTGCGTCGGCTCCCGCGAGGCGGCTTCGCCCGGCCGGCGCGGGTGACCGGGGTGGTGGACGGTGACGTCCTGGACTTCGGCGGCGGGGCCCGGATCGTGCACGCGCCGGGCCACACGGACGGGAGCATCGCGCTGCACCTCCCGTCCCACGGCGTGCTGTGCACGGGGGACGCGGTCGCCGCCTCGCCGGTCGACGGCGCGGTGCTGCTCGGCGTGTTCAACATCGACCGGGACCGGGCGGTGGCGTCCTTCGGGCGGCTGGCGGCCCTCGACACGGAGGTGGCCTGCTTCGGTCACGGGGATCCGGTGACCGCGCGGGCCGGGGAGGTGCTGAGGGCTTCGGCGCGGACGTACGGGGCGGCGGGCTGACGTCAGCCGACCGGCGTGCCCGCCTCCAGGTAGTGGGCGGCGCCGCGCTCGCGGGCCCGCAGTGCCCAGCGCAGCCGCTCGTAGCGGACCGGGGGCAGCAGGGCGGCGGCCTCGTCCTCGGTGGCGAAGCGCCAGGCGCGCAGCTCGGCGCCGGGCAGCAGGACCCGGTCGGCGTCCGCGGAGTCGAGCCGGCCGCCGTCGAAGAGCAGCCTCAGACCGCCGTGGGCGGGGGGCGCCGGGGGTTCCCAGTCGACGACCAGCAGGGCGGGCACGTCCCGCAGGTGGAGGCCGGTCTCCTCGGCGACCTCGCGCATACCGGCGCGGGCGGGTGCCTCGCCGGGTTCGACCACGCCGCCGGGGAACTCCCAGCCGGGCTTGTAGGTGGGGTCGACGAGCAGGACCCGGTCCCGGTCGTCGAAGAGCAGGACACCGGCGGCGACGGTCTCGCCGGTGGGTTCCGGGGTCTGCACGATCTCGCAGGCCGGCACGGCGCCCGTGCCGACGGCCTCGGCGACCCGGGCGGCGGCCTCGTAGGGGGTGAGGGCGCCGGTGTCGACGGGATGGGCGTCGGCGGTGAGCCAGGAGGCGAGGGCCGCGCGGTAGGGCTCGATGTGGTCGTAGGACCACTGTCGTACCCGCATCTCGCCGTCCGGCAGGCCCTCGGGTATCTCGCGGCTCGCTATGCGGTCCCGCAGGATCGTTTCGGCCGGGGCCAGCAGGATGTGCCGGACGTCGATCCGGCGGGCGGCGAGACCGCCGAAGATCTCGTCCCGGTACTCCTGGCGCAGCAGGGTCATCGGGACCACGAGCGTCCCGCCGAGGTCGGCGAGGAGCGCGGCCGCCGTGTCGATCACCAGCCGGCGCCAGATCGGCAGGTCCTGGAAGTCGCCCACCTCGGCCAGGCGTTTGGGCGGCAGGAGGTGCGCGAGCGCCCCGCCGACGACCTCGGGGTCGAAGAGTGTGCTGTTCGGGATCAGTTCGATCAGTTCCCGTGCGGTGGTGGTCTTCCCCGCACCGAACGCGCCGTTGATCCAGACGACGGTCACAGGTCCCCCTCTTCTGTTGGCCCCCTGTGGCTTGCCCGCTTCACCCTGCCACGGAAACCAGGCGGAGTTGAGGGCGCGCGAAAGGGCATATGACAACGGCGCCGGCGCCCCTCGGGGGCACCGGCGCCTTCAGGTTCGGGCAGGGCGCGTCGCCCCGGCCGAGGGCGTCAGCCCAGCGGTCCCAGGGCGTCCTTGTCCAGGGTCAGGCTGTCGGTGGCGACGGTGTCCTGCACGGTGCTGACGGTGTCGTCCACGTCCAGGTTGAGCGGGAGGTCGCTCGGGGCGGCGTGGGACGGGCTGACGGCCGCGACGACGAAGCCGGTGGCCAGGGACGCGAGGGCGAGCATGCTGCGCTTCTTCATGCCCCGTTCAACTACGCCGACGCGCCGGGGTCACGGGCACGGCCGGGAAAGCGCACGAACACACCGGCGCTCCCACCGGCTCCCGGCCTCAGCCGTGCGTGGGGGCCGCTCCGCCGTGCCCGAACGGGCGTGCGCGCCGCCACGCGCCGAACCCGGACGCGTTCGACCCTCAGACCACCGCACGGCGACGCGCTCGGGGCCACGGCACCACCACCGCACCGCACCCGGACGCCCGCGCCCGCCGCAACCTCGTGGCCGGACGCGCCCCGCCGCACCCCCCGTACCCGGCCGCCCGCGCCCGCCGCAACGTCGTGATCGGACGCGCACCCTGCGCACCACCCGTCCTCGGACGCGTCCGCCCGTCGCCCCGCCGGCGTTCTCCCGACGCGCGCCCGCCGCCCCACCGCACCCAGCCGCGCACCGGCCGCGCCCCGCGCTCAGACGTGCGCGGCCGGCGCCCCCGCCGTCCGTGACAGGGCCGCCGCGGCCGCGCCGACCAGCCCGGCGTCCGTGCCCATCTGGGCGGGGACGACCACCAGCCGCTGGACGAAGGACAGCGTCGCGTAGTCGGTGAGCGCCTTGCGCAAGGGGGCGAAGAGGACCTCGCCCGCCTTCCCCACCCCTCCGCCCACCACGGCGATGTCGATCTCGACAAGGGTCGCGGTGGCCGCGATACCGGCGGCCAGCGCCTGCGCGGCCCGCTCGAAGGAGGCGACGGCGACGGGGTCGCCCAGTCGCGCGGCGGCGGCGACCGCGGCGGCGGAGGTGTCGCCGTCCGGGCCGGGCAGCCAGCCGGCGTCGAGGGCGCGGCGGGCGATGTTGGGGCCGCTCGCTATGCGCTCCACGCAGCCGCGCGCACCGCACGGACAGGGGTCGCCGTCGAGGTCGACACTGATGTGACCGATGTGGCCGGCGTTGCCGGTCGGTCCGGGGTGCAGCCGGCCGCCCAGCACGAGACCGCCGCCGACGCCCGTCGACACCACCATGCACAGCGCGTTGTCGTGGCCTCGGGCGGCACCCTGCCAGTGTTCGGCGGCCGTGATGGCCACCCCGTCCCCGATCAGCTCCACGGGCAGCCCGCCCACGGCGTCCCGGACCCGCCGGACCAGCGGGTAGTCGCGCCAGCCGGGCACGTTCACCGGGCTGACCGTACCGGCCGAGGCGTCCACCGGGCCCGCGCTGCCGATGCCGACGGCCGTGGCCCTGCCCCACAGGGGCGACGCGATCAGCTCCGCGAGGACGGCCTCGACGGCCCCCATCACGGTGTCACCGTCCTTGCGGGCGGGTGTCGCACGCTGCGCGCGCGCCTGGATACGGCCGTGGCCGTCCACCAGCGCGCCGGCGATCTTGGTGCCGCCGATGTCCAGCGCTGCCACGAGGTCGGTGTGCATCAGAGTCGGATCTCCCCGTCGGACCGAAAGCGATAAAGCCGTACACAAGAGCGCGCGGCGACCGGCCCCACGGTGGGGACGAGGGCCGGAGAGTGCGATGGACAGTGTCTCCCGCATCTGACAACGTTGTCCAGGCTCTATGCTCGACGCCACATCCTCATACAAGCCCATCACCGACACATCCCCCCGGACAGCAGGAGCCGACGCATTCCCGTGGACGACAGGACAGGACACCGCATCGTGCCCGACACGACCCGCCGCGCAGACCGCCTCCCCGGGAACCGTTACGGCAACCGCCCGACGATGAAGGACGTCGCCGCCCGGGCGGGTGTCGGCCTCAAGACCGTCTCCCGGGTGGTCAACGGGGAGCCCGGCGTCACCCCGGAGACCGAGCGCCGCGTCCAGGAGGCCATCGACGCGCTGGGCTTCCGCCGCAACGACAGCGCGCGGGTCCTGCGCAAGGGCCGCACCGCGAGCATCGGCCTGGTCCTGGAGGATCTGGCCGACCCGTTCTACGGGCCGCTCAGCCGTGCCGTCGAGGAGGTGGCCCGCGCCCACGGCGCCCTGCTGATCAACGGGTCGAGTGCGGAGGACCCGGACCGCGAGCAGGAGCTGGTGCTGGCGCTGTGCGCACGCCGCGTGGACGGGCTGGTCGTGATCCCCGCCGGGGACGACCACCGGTATCTGGAGCCCGAGCTGAAGGCGGGCGTCGCCACCGTGTTCGTGGACCGTCCTGCGGGGCAGATCGACGCGGACGTGGTGGTCTCCGACAACTTCGGCGGTGCCCGCGACGGCGTGGCCCACCTGATCGCGCACGGACACCGCAGGATCGGCTTCATCGGCGACATGCCCCGCATCCACACCGCCGCCGAGCGGCTGCGCGGCTACCGGGCCGCCATGGAGGACGCGGGCATACCGGTCAAGGACTCCTGGATGTCCCTGGGTGTCACCGACCCGGTGCGGGTGCGCCGGGCGGCCGAGGAGATGCTCGCCGACCCGCACCCGGTGACCGCGATCTTCACGGGCAACAACCGGGTGACGGTCACCGTGATCCGGGTCCTGGCCGAGCACACCCGGGGCGTGGCCCTGGTCGGCTTCGACGACATCGAGCTGGCCGACCTGCTCCGGCCGGGCGTCACCGTGGTCGCGCAGGACGCGGCCGCCCTCGGCCGCACCGCCGCCGAGCGGCTCTTCCGCCAGCTGGACGGCACTCTCCTCGCCCCCGACCGCATCGAACTGCCGACCAGACTGGTCACCCGGGGCTCGGGCGAGCTGCCGCCGGCCGACTGAGCCGGCCGCGACGGACGACCGTACCGGCCCGGGCCGGCCGGACCCGGCCGGGCGTATGAGCCGGCCCGCACGCGGGCGGTCCGACGCCCCGTCCCACCCCCACCGTCGGGAGGAAGCACACCGTGTCCCCACCACCGAGCGAGGAGCGCGCACCCGCCGCAGGGCCGCCCGGCGAGGACCGGACGCTGCGCGCGCTCGGGCTGGACGGGGTGCCGCGCGAGGAGCCGCTGCTGTATCCGGGCGCGTGGCCCCGCGAGTCCGGGCTGCTGGTCGGGGACCGGCTGCTGCCGCTGGACCGGCCGGCGCGCGAGGAGTGGGAGGAGGCGGACGGCCGCGTCCCGGTGCTGGCGATCGGCTCCAACGCGAGCCCGGCCCAGCTGCGGCACAAGATGGCCGAGTTCGGGATCGACTCGCCGGTCCCGATGGTCAGGTCGCGGGTCACCGGACTGGACATCGGCGTCTCCGCGCACGTGAGCCGCATGGGCTACGTGTCCGCCTCGCCGGTGGGCGCCCCCGGCGTCGTACGGGAGCTGTTCGTGCTGTGGCTCGACGCCGAGCAGCTCGCCGTGATCGACGCCAGCGAGGGCGTGCCGATGGCGGGCGGCAACTTCGACCGCGTCCGGCTGCCCGCGCCGGACGTCCGCGTCGAGCCGGGGGACGGCTCGGTGCCGGCCGGCGTGTACGCGTACGTCAACCGCCACGGCGTCCTGCACGACGGCACCGGCGTGCCGCGGCGGCATCCGGGCGAGCAGCGGCCCCTGATCACCGGGTTGCTGCACGAGTCGGCACGGCTGCGGAAGCTGTTCGGCGAGACGCCGGAGGAGTTCTGTGCGCGGGCACGCGCGGACCGGCGGCTGTGCCACCGGGGGACGCGGCTGTTCGCCGAGGAGGGGCGGGTGACGGCGTCCGGCCTGGAGCGGTACGTGGGCGCGGATCCCGAGGAGCCCCTTGCCGGGGGCCGGACGCCGTCTTCGGGACCTACTGCGCCGATGCCGTGAGGTCGCCGCGCCGCGGGCCCGAGAAGCCCTCCAGGTCGGCGCGTGTCAGGCCGGTCAGCCGGGCGACCTCGCCGATGTCGAGGGCGCCGCAGTCCAGACCGCGCAGCAGGTAGCCGCTGAGGGCCTTGGCGGTGGCGGGCTCGTCCATGACGTCGCCGCCGGTGCGGTTGGCGTAGCGGGCGAGACGGGCGGCGGCCTGCTCGAACCCCTCGCGGTAGAAGGCGAAGACGGCCGCGTACCGGGTGGGGATGTGGCCGGGGTGCATGTCCCAGCCCTGGTAGTAGGCGCGGGCCAGGGCGCGGCGGGTGAGGCCGTAGTGCAGCCGCCAGGCATCGTGGACCTGGGCGGTCGGGCCGACCGGCAGGACGTTGGTCGAGCCGTCCGAGACGCGTACGCCGGTGCCGGCGGCGGCGACCTGCATGACCGCCTTGGCGTGGTCGGCGGCCGGGTGGTCGCTGGCCTGGTGGGCGGCGGAGACGCCGAGGCAGGCGCTGTAGTCGAAGGTGCCGTAGTGCAGGCCGGTGGCGCGGCCCTCGGCGGCCTGGATCATGCGGGCGACGGTGGCGGTGCCGTCGGCGGCGAGGATCGACTGGCTGGTCTCGATCTGGATCTCGAAGCCGATCCGGCCGGGCGTGAGACCGCGCGCCTTCTCGAAGGCCTCCAGGAGCCGCACCATGGCGGTGACCTGCTCGGGATAGGTCACCTTGGGCAGGGTGAGGACCAGTCCGTCGGGCAGGCCGCCGGCCTCCATCAGGCCGCTGAGGAAGACGTCGAGGGTGCGGATGCCCCGGGCGCGCACCGGAGCCTCCATGCACTTCATGCGGATGCCCATGTACGGGGCCGCCGTGCCCTGCTCGTACGCCTCGGCGACCAGCCGCGCGGCGCGGGCGGCCGCCTCGTCCTCCTCGGCGTCCGTACGGTTGCCGTAACCGTCCTCGAAGTCGACACGCAGGTCCTCGATCGGCTCGCGCTCCAGCTTGGCGCGTACGCGGGTGTACACGGGCTCGGCGAGGTCGTCGGCGAGCCCGAGGACGGCGGCGAAGGAGGCGGCGTCGGGGGCGTGTTCGTCGAGGGCGGCGAGGGCCCGGTCGCCCCAGGAGCGGATCGTGCCGGCGGCGAAGACGTCACCGGGGACGTAGACGGTGTGGACGGGCTGGCGGGTGCCCGGGTCTCCGGGGTAGCGGCGCTCCAGCTCCGCGTCGACCGGCGCGAGGGAGGCACTGATCTCCTCGCCGACGGCGCCCGCGAGGCTCGTTGCCACCTTCTCCTGCTGACCCATTCGACACCCTCCTGATGTTCATTTTTCCGCTGACCGGAATCAGTTATCCGTAGTGCGAAGTTATCTGTCGGTCTCTCGCCGGTCAACACCCATCCTGCGCAGACGCCGAGGCCCCCGCGACCACGGACGGTCACGGGGGCCTCGGCACGGCGTTGCCGCCGGGAGGGTCAGCCCTTGCGGGACTTCACTTCCTCGGTGAGCTGCGGGACGACGTCGAAGAGGTCGCCGACGACGCCGTAGTCGACCAGCTCGAAGATCGGGGCCTCGGCGTCCTTGTTGATCGCCACGATCGTCTTCGAGGTCTGCATGCCGGCCCGGTGCTGGATCGCGCCCGAGATGCCGGAGGCGATGTACAGCTGCGGGGAGACCGACTTGCCCGTCTGGCCCACCTGGTTGGTGTGCGGGTACCAGCCCGCGTCCACCGCGGCGCGCGAGGCGCCGACGGCCGCGCCGAGGGAGTCGGCGAGGGCCTCGATGATCGCGAAGTTCTCCGCGCCGTTGACGCCGCGGCCGCCGGAGACGACGATCGCGGCCTCGGTCAGCTCCGGACGGCCGGTCGACTCGCGCGGCGTGCGCGAGGTGACCTTGGTGCCGGTCGCGGCGGCGGAGAAGGTGACCGACAGGGCCTCGACGGCACCGGCGGCCGGGGCGGGCTCCACGGAGGCCGAGTTCGGCTTGACCGTGATGACCGGGGTGCCCTTGGAGACGCGGGACTTGGTGGTGAAGGCAGCGGCGAACACCGACTGGGTGGCCACCGGGCCCTCGTCGCCGGACTCCAGGTCGACGGCGTCGGTGATGATGCCCGAGCCCAGGCGCAGCGCCAGGCGGGCGGCGATCTCCTTGCCCTCGGCGGAGGAGGGGACCAGCACGGCGGCCGGGGAGACGGCCTCGACGGCGGCCTGGAGGGCGTCGACCTTCGGCACGACCAGGTAGTCGGCGTACTCGGCGGCCTCGTGGGTGAGGACCTTCACCGCACCGTGCTCGGCGAGGACGGCGGCGGTGTCACCGGCACCGGCGCCCAGCGCGACGGCGACGGGCTCGCCGACGCGGCGGGCCAGCGTGAGCAGCTCCAGGGTCGGCTTGCGGACGGCACCGTCCACGTGATCGACGTAGACGAGAACTTCAGCCATGGGACTTCTTCTCTCCTGCTTGCGAAAGATGAGGGGCGGTCAGCGGGGCGCGGCTCAGATGAACTTCTGGCCCGCGAGGAACTCGGCGAGCTGCTTGCCGCCCTCGCCCTCGTCCTTGACGATCGTGCCCGCGGTGCGCGCCGGACGCTCGGCGGCCGACTCGACGACCGTGTAGGCGTTCTCCAGGCCGACCTCGTCCTCGTCGATGTCGAGGTCGGACAGGTCCCAGGACTCCACCGGCTTCTTCTTGGCCGCCATGATGCCCTTGAAGGAGGGGTAACGCGCCTCGCCCGACTGGTCGGTGACCGACACGACCGCCGGCAGGGAGGCCTCCAGCTGCTCGGTGGCCGAGTCGCCGTCGCGGCGGCCCTTGACCGTGCCGCCCTCGACCGAGACCTCGGACAGCAGCGTCACCTGCGGCACGCCCAGGCGCTCGGCGAGCAGCGCGGGGACGACGCCCATGGTGCCGTCGGTGGAGGCCATGCCGGAGACGACCAGGTCGTAGCCGGCCTTCTCGACGGCCTTGGCCAGGACCAGGGAGGTGCCGATGGCGTCGGTGCCGTGCAGGTCGTCGTCCTCGACGTGGATCGCCTTGTCCGCGCCCATGGACAGCGCCTTGCGCAGGGCGTCCTTGGCGTCCTCGGGGCCCACGGTCAGGACGGTGACCTCGACGTCGTCGTCGGAGTTCTCGGAGATCTGCAGCGCCTGCTCGACCGCATACTCGTCCAGCTCGGAGAGCAGACCGTCCACGTCGTCCCGGTCGACGGTCAGGTCATCGGCGAAGTGCCGGTCGCCAGTGGCGTCGGGCACGTACTTCACAGTGACAACGATCCTCAAGCTCACGCCGGCTCTCCTACTGCGTCGACATTTCCAGTGCTGCCTCTTGCAGGCAGCATAGGCGCCCCAAGCGGCCGATCCCGGTCGGGGCGACCTGCGCTCCGCCCGGAATATTACTCGTCAGTACACCCAGTTCCTGCCCGCTAAGCAAGCGCTTTGAACTGTGACCTTCGCAACGCAGCGTAACCGGAACTCGACGCCTGCGCAGAAGGCGTCCCGCCGACCGGTCAGTCGCGCAGACCGCGGTAACGCCCCTGGTGGTACAGCAGCGGCTCGCCGACTCCGGCGGGGTCGCCGAGGAGGACTTCGGCCAGCACGATGCGATGGTCCCCCGCAGGCACCCGGCCGACCACCCGGCACACGAGCCAGGCGAGCACGCCGTCCAGCACGGGCACGCCCTCGGGCCCCTCCCGCCAGGCGGTGGGAGCGGCGAAACGGTCGGCGCCGCTGCGGGCGAAGGTGGCCGCCAGTTCCTCCTGGTGCTCGCCGAGCAGGTGGACGCCGACGTACTCCGCCTCCGACACCGCGGGCCAGCACGAGGAACCGGTGCCGATGCCGAAGGAGAGCAGCGGCGGGCGGGCGGAGACGGAGGTGAGGGACGTGGCCGTGAAACCGGCCGGACCGCCGGCCCCCCGCGCGGTGATCACGGCGACGCCCGCCGCGTGCCGCCGGAAGACGGACCGCAGCAGGTCGTCGGTGGCGGGCCGCGGCGCGGCGAGGTCCGGTGTGGCCGTCATGCGGGGTGGTCCTTCTGCGTTGCGCCTCGGTCCCGGGAACCTGGAGCGGGGCACGGGGGCGGGCTGACGACGGGTGGCACACACAGTCAATTACGTCCCGGATGTCGAAGCTGTGGAGAAGACCTCACCACCGAGGTGGCGCTTGTCACACCGCCTCGCCCAGCGCGGCGATCACGTCCGCCGTACGCGGCTGCCCGACGGCACGCCGTACGACACGGCCGTCGGCGTCCAGTACCAGCACGGTGGGGGTCTTGAGCACGTCGAGGGCGCGGACCAGTTCCAGGCGGCCCTCGGCGTCGATCTCGACGTGGGCGACGCCGGGGACCATGCCGGCCACCTCGCCGAGCACGCGCCGGGTGGCCCGGCAGGGCGCGCAGAAGGCGCTGGAGAACTGCACGAGCGTGGCGCGGGCCCCGAGTTCGGCACCCAGGTCCGCCGCGTCCAGCCGCGGGGCGCCGGTCTCCGGCCGCCCGCCGTCGTCCTGCTCGCGCACCAGCGCACTCCCGTCCCGCCGCCACCGCGGCTGTCCTGGGCACGCGTACCCCGCGCGCCACCGATCCTGTCCCGTCAAGGTGCAGCGCCCCCGAAGGGACCGGGATTCCCGCCCACCGTCGCATTTCGGCCACGAAACGGCCGAGCGAGTGATGAGGATCTCGCCGCACACGGGCACCAAGGCTGGTACACCGGCCGTTCTTGGGGCACGATCTGCGACAAGCCCGTAAACCTACGGCTGCGTAACTTTCGACTGGGAGCCCCCTTCCCAGGCTGACAAGGAAGGGTCCGACCCGCCCATGGCAGAACTCGTCTACCGTCCGGTCATCGGTCTCGCCCGCACCATGTTCAAGGTGTGGGACCTCAAGATCGACTGCCGTGGATCGGAGAACATCCCGCGCACGGGCGGCGCCGTACTGGTGAGCAACCACATCAGCTACCTGGACTTCATCTTCGACGGCCTGGCCGCGCTGCCGCAGAAGCGGCTGGTGCGCTTCATGGCGAAGGAGTCGGTCTTCCGGCACCGCGTCTCCGGCCCGCTGATGCGCGGGATGAAGCACATCCCGGTGGACCGCAAGCAGGGCGAGGCGGCGTACGCGCATGCCCTGGACTCGCTCAAGTCCGGCGAAATCGTCGGGGTCTTCCCCGAGGCGACGATCTCCGAGTCCTTCACCCTGAAGAGCTTCAAGTCGGGTGCCGCGCGGCTCGCGCAGGAAGCGGGCGTCCCGCTGGTCCCGATGGCACTGTGGGGCACCCAGCGCCTGTGGACCAAGGGGCACCCGCGCAACTTCAAGCGCAGCCACACCCCCATCACCATCCGGGTCGGCGAGGCGATGGAGGCCTCGCGCGAGCAGTACGCGGGCGCCATCACCCGGCGGCTGCGCGAGCGGGTGCAGGAGCTGCTGGAGGCGGCCCAGCGCGCCTACCCGGTACGCCCCAAGGGGGCCGACGACACCTGGTGGATGCCGGCCCACCTCGGCGGCACGGCCCCGACGCCCGAGCAGCTGCGCACGGCCCAGGCACACTGAACCGGACGGATCACAGGGCGGTGGGGAGGCTCTCCCACAGGTGCGGGCGGTCGACGGCCCCCTTGAGGGCGTCCAGCACCTTCGGATGCGGCGCCGCGTACAGCTCCGGGTAGTCCGCCTCGCCCGCCGCGCGGTCCGGCGTGAAGGCCAGCCGCTCCCGCCCCAGGGAGAACCGCGCGTTCACGCCGGGCTTGTTCCCGCGCGGATCCTGCCGGTGCCAGGCGCCGTCCAGTCGTACCGCGACCAGCCCGTGCACCACGTCGAAGCGCTGATAGCACAGCGCCGTGGGGATGTCCTCGGCCCGCAGCAGCGCGGCCAGCGCGTGGGCCTTGGCGTAGCAGATGCCGGTGCGCTGCTCCAGGACGTCGGAGGCCCGCCAGGTGACGCGCGGGTCCCCCGAGTCCTGTGAGTGCGGGATGGTGTCGCGCACGAACTCGAACGCCAGCCGTGCATAGGCATACGAGTCCTCCGCCTCCCTGGCGAGTCGGCCGGCCACCTCTCGCACGTGCGGATGCTCATGATTGATGGCCTCGTCGGCAGCGAGATAGGCAGACAGGTCAGAGGTCTTCTGGATCAGCTCCATGCCCGCAGAGCATAGGAAAGCGATCACCCGTCAGTCAATGACTTTTCAGGTGACCGCATACCTATGCATACCCCGAGGGTGCCGCGATCGAGGGCCCGTCAGCGCGCCATCTCCTCCTTGACGGCGGCCACGAACGCGTCGACGTCGTCCTCGGTGGTGTCGAAGGCGCACATCCAGCGCACGTCCCCGGCGGCCTCGTCCCAGAAGTAGAAGCGGAAGCGCTTCTGCAGGCGCTCGCTCACCTCGTGCGGCAGCCGGGCGAAGACCGCGTTGGCCTGCACCGGGTAGAGGACCTCCACACCGTGCACGGCCCGCACGCCCTCGGCCAGGCGCCGGGCCATCTCGTTGGAGTGCCGGGCGTTGCGCAGCCACAGGTCCTTGGCCAGCAGCGCCTCCAACTGGACGGACACGAAGCGCATCTTGGAGGCGAGCTGCATGGACAGCTTGCGCAGGTGCTTCATGTGCCGCACCGCGTCCTGGTTCAGCACCACGACCGCCTCGCCGAACAGCGCGCCGTTCTTGGTGCCGCCGAGGGAGAGGAGGTCGACGCCGACCGCGTTGGTGAACGTGCGCATGGGCACGTTCAGCGAGGCGGCGGCGTTGGCTATCCGGGAGCCGTCCAGGTGCACCTTCATGCCGTGCGCGTGGGCGTGCTCGCAGATGGCGCGGATCTCGTCGGGCGTGTAGAGGGTGCCCAGCTCGGTGCTCTGGGTGATCGAGACGACCTGCGGCATCGCGCGGTGCTCGTCGTCCCAGCCGTACGCCTGCCGGTCGATCAGGTCCGGCGTGAGCTTGCCGTCCGGGGTGGGGACGGTGAGCAGCTTGAGGCCGCCCATGCGCTCGGGGGCGCCGCCCTCGTCGACGTTGATGTGCGCGCTCTCGGCGCAGATCACCGCGCCCCAGCGGTCGGTGACCGCCTGGAGCGCGACGACGTTGGCGCCGGTGCCGTTGAAGACCGGGAACGCCTCGGCGGTGGAACCGAAGTGGCTGCGGATCACGCGCTGGAGGTTCTCGGTGTAGTCGTCCTCGCCGTACGCGACCTGGTGACCGCCGTTGGCCAGGGCCAGGGCGGCGAGCACCTCCGGGTGGGCCCCGGCGTAGTTGTCACTGGCGAAACCGCGGACCTCGGGGTCGTGATGGCGACGCGCGTCGGTCTTCGGGGGGTTCACGGCTTCTCGGTCAGCCACAGACGGTTTCCGTTCACTTCCGCGGCGGGCTCGTCCCAGACGCCGGCGACGGCCTCGGCGAGGTCACGCACGTCCGTGAAGCCCGCGAACTTCGCGTTGGGGCGCTCGGCGCGCATCGCGTCGTGCACCAACGCCTTGACCACCAGGATCGCAGCCGCCGATGTCGGCCCCTGCTCGCCCCCCGCCTTGCGGAAGTAGTCCGCCATGGCCAGCGTCCACGCCTCGGCGGCGGCCTTGGCGGCGGAGTAGGCGGCGTTGCCCGCGGTGGGGCTGGACGCGCCGGCCGCGCTGATCAGGACGTAGCGGCCGCGGTCGCTGCGCTGGAGCGCCTCGTGGAAGGCGAGGGAGGTGTGCTGCACGGTGCGGACGAGCAGCTTCTCCAGGAGGTCCCAGTCGCCGAGTTCGGTCTTGGTGAAGGTCTTGCTGCCGCGCCAGCCGCCCACGAGGTGGACCATGCCGTCGATCCGGCCGAACTCCTTCTCGGTGCGGTCGGCCCAGGCCCGGGTGGAGTCCAGGTCGAGCAGGTCGACGGTCTCGCCCGTGACGGTGGCGCCGCCGTGCGCGTAGCGCGCCGCGTCCACGGCTTCGGCCAGCCGTTGCGGGTCGTTGTCCGCGCCGACGACGGTCGCACCCGCCTCGGCGAGCCGCAGCAGCGCGGCCCGTCCGGCGGGTCCGCCCGCCCCCGCCACCGCGATCACCGCGCCGTCGAGCGCCCCGTTCCCCATGGTCCTCGCCTCCCGAGCCTGCTGAGCCTGTGTCTGCCGTGCGTGTTCCTGCCCGTTGCCGCCGTCGCTCACGCGGCGGCCCGCTCGGTGCCGTCCGCGGCCCGGGTGATGCCCCGGGTCGAGGCGATCACCTTCTTGAGCTTCTTGGACAGGGCCTCGTAGAACATGCTCAGCGGAAACTCGTCGGGAAGCACGTCGTCGACGAGTTTGCGCGGCGGGAGGGTCAGGTCCAGGGCGTCGGGACCCTTGGCCCACTTCGAGCCGGGGTGCGGTGCGAGGTAGGTGGAGACCAGCTCGTAGCCGGCGAACCAGTGGACGATCTTCGGGCGGTCGATGCCGTCGCGGTAGAGCTTCTCGATCTCGCCGCACAGCTGGTTGGTGACCTGCGGGGCGCGCTGCCAGTCGATGAACAGCTTGTTGTCCGTCCAGCGGACCACGTCGTGCTTGTGCAGGTAGGCGAAGAGGAGCTGGCCGCCGAGGCCGTCGTAGTTGCGCACCCGCTCGCCGGTGACCGGGAAGCGGAACATGCGGTCGAAGAGCACCGCGTACTGCACGTCGCGGGCCTGCGGGACGCCGTCGTCCGCCAGCTTCACGGCCTCCTTGAAGGCGGTGAGGTCGCAGCGCAGCTCCTCCAGGCCGTACATCCAGAACGGCTGGCGCTGCTTGATCATGAAGGGGTCGAAGGGCAGGTCTCCGTGGCTGTGGGTGCGGTCGTGGACCATGTCCCACAGGACGAACGCCTCTTCGCAGCGCTTCTGGTCGTGCACCATCGCGGCCACGTCCTCGGGCAGCTCCAGGCCCAGCAGGTCCACGGCGGCCTCGGTGACGCGGCGGAAGCGGGCGGCCTCGCGGTCGCAGAAGATGCCGCCCCAGGAGAAGCGCTCGGGGGCCTCGCGCACGGCGATGGTCTCCGGGAAGAGGACGGCCGAGTTGGTGTCGTAGCCGGCCGTGAAGTCCTCGAAGGTGATGCCGCAGAACAGCGGGTTGTCGTAGCGGGTGCGCTCCAGTTCGGCCAGCCAGTCGGGCCAGAACATGCGCAGCACGACCGCTTCGAGGTTGCGGTCCGGGTTGCCGTTCTGCGTGTACATCGGGAAGACGACCAGGTGCTGGAGGCCGTCCGCGCGGTTCGCGGCGGGCTGGAAGGCCAGCAGCGAGTCGAGGAAGTCGGGCACCTCGAAGCCGCCGTCGGCCCAGCGGCCGAGGTCGCTCACGAGGGCCTCGTGGTACGCGCGGTCGTGCGGCAGCAGCGGGGACAGCTCGCGCACGGCCTCGGTGACCCGGCGTACCGCGTCCCGGACGCCGGCCGGGTCCGGGGCACCCTCGGCGTCGAAGTCGATCGACCCGTCCGCGGACTGCCATGGCCGGATCTGCTCCACGGCATCCTTGAGCACGGGCCACGCCGGGTGCTCAACCACCCTGCTCGCCGGAGGAATACTCTCCTCCGCACCCACCTGCACAAGAATTTCCGTCATGTCCCATCCTCCACGGGAGAAGCTAGCGTGACGACACCGTAGACATACGACGTTTCTCCAATCAAGGGGTGGCTCCGTAAATTATCCTGCCGCACCCCGGACTTCGCCGCACTTTTTCCTGTCGAGCGCCGGATTCGTATACCCGGCGCGGCACGGGGGAAACGGTCCGGCAGGGCCGTTAGGCTGCGCCCTGCCCACGCCGACGTCGACGGAAGCGAGTCGAGCCTTGAACTTCCTCACCATCGGTCACCGCGGAGCGATGGGTGTCGAACCCGAGAACACCCTGCGCTCCTTCGTCGCCGCCGAGCAGGCCGGCCTCGACGTCGTCGAGCTGGACCTGCACCTGAGCAAGGACGGCGCGCTCGTCGTCATGCACGACGCCGACGTGGACCGCACCACCGACGGCACCGGCGCGATCGCCGACAAGACGCTGGAGGAGCTGCGCGCCCTGGACGCCGGGCGCGGGGAGCGGATCCCGGTCTTCGAGGAGGCACTGGACGCCGTGTCGGTGCCGTTGCAGGCCGAGATCAAGGACGCTGCGGCCGCGCGCGTCCTCGCCGAGGTGATGCTCCGCCGGGACCTGGTGGACCGGGTGGAGGTGATCTCGTTCCACGACGAGGCCATCGTCGAGATCGCCCGGCTGGTGCCGGGGGTGCGGACCGCCCTCGTCGCGCAGTACTACGGCCCCGAGGTCGTGGACCGTGCCGTGGCGGCGGGGGCCCGGACCCTGTGCCTCGACATCAACCGCATCACGCTGGAGATCGTGAAGAAGGCCCGCAAGGCGGGGTTGCGCGTCTTCTCCTGGACCGTGAACACCCAGGACCACCTGCGGCTGGTGCGTGCCCTGGGGCTGGACGGCGCCACCACCGACTACCCGGAGATCAAGCGCACCGGCCGCTTCACCGCCTGAGCGGCCGGAGACGGCCGCGTGCGCGTCAGGCCAGCGGCTTGACCAGCAGCTCGAACCGGAGGTCGTCGCGCTGCGGGATGCCGAAGCGCTCGTCGCCGTACGGGAAGGGGGTCGTCCGTCCCGTACGGCGGTAGCCGCGGCGTTCGTACCAGGCGATGAGGTCCTCACGCACGGAGATCACGGTCATGTGCATCTCCGTGACGCCCCACGTCGTGCGGGCCTGCCGTTCCGCCTCCGCGATGATCGTCTTGCCCAGCCCCTCGCCCTGGAGCGCCGGGCTGACGGCGAACATCCCGAAGTAGGCGTGCGCCCCGCGGTGCTCGAGCTGGCAGCAGGCCACGATCACGCCCTCCCGCTCCACCGTCAGCAGACGGCTGTCGGGCGCCTCGACGACGTCCAGCACGCCCTGCGGGTCGGTGCGCTGCCCCTGGAGGATGTCCGCCTCGGTGGTCCACCCGGCCCGGCTGGACTCGCCCCGGTACGCGGACTCTATGAGGGCAACGAGCGCGTCCACGTCGTCGGCGGTGGCGTCGCGGTAGGTCAGTGGGCTGGGCGCGGTGTCCATGTGGGGCCACTCCGGTTCGTTCTCGGGCGCGTCGCGGGCACCGATGAGCGTAACGCCGCCGGCGTGCGCCACTACGCTCGGGACGCATGGTGCACGTACTCAGCAGCCGGACCCTGCTCCGCCCCACCGACCCCGACCGCTCGCGCGCCTTCTACGGCGAGCAGCTCGGCCTCGCCGTCCACCGGGAGTTCGGCACGGGCCCGGATCGGGGCACCGTCTACTTCCTCGGCGGCGGCTTCCTGGAGGTCTCGGGGCGTGCCGAAGCCCCCGTCACCCCCGCGCTCGCCCTCTGGCTCCAGGTCGAGGACGCGGCGGCGGCCCACGAGGAACTGCGCGCCAAGGGGGTCGAGATCGTGCGTCCGCCGGTCAAGGAGCCGTGGGGCCTGGTGGAGATGTGGATCGCGGACCCGGACGGCACCCGGATCGTGCTGGTGGAAGTGCCCGCCGAGCATCCGCTGCGCTACCGGCCGGGGATCTGAGCCGCCCGGGACGCACGGCGACCGGGGCTCGCACCCGCCGGATGGCCGCGGCCCCGGCCCGGCCTTAGCGTGCTGAGGGGGACGGACGGTCCGCGGCCCCGGCGGAAGGACGCCACCACGATGAAGCTCCACGAACCGGTGACCGGCGGGCCCTGCTGGGCGGAGCTGGGGACCACCGACCTGGAAGCCGCCAAGAGGTTCTACACCAAGCTGTTCGGCTGGCGCCCCGAGACGGACCGGCGGCAGCAGGCGGGCGGCTACACGATCGCCCGGATCGGCGACGCGGCGGTCGCCGCTCTGACGCCGCTTTACCAGCCGGGTCAGCCCGTCGCGTGGAACGTGTCCTTCGCCGTGCGCGACGCGGACGCCACCGTGCGGGCGGTGACGGCGGCCGGCGGGGCGGCGTTGCAGGGGCCCACGGACGTCTTCGACGCGGGCCGGTTCGCGGTGGCCGCCGATCCGACCGGGGCGGTGTTCCAGCTGTGGCAGGGCCGCTCGTTCCCGGGGGCCGGGCTGTTCAACGCGCCCGGCTCACTGGGCTGGGTGGAGCTGCTGACCCGGGAGCCCGACCGGGCCGCCGACTTCTACGAGACGGTGTTCGGCTGGAGCGTCACCGCCTCGCGGCGCTATCCGCAGTGGGGCATCGACGGGGCGGACTTCGGCGGCATGGTGACGATGGACGACAAGTTCCCGCACGAGGTGCCGGCGCACTGGCTGCCGTACTTCGCGGTGGCGGACGTGAACGCCGCCGCCGTCGACACGACCGACGGCGGCGGCAGCGTGCTCATGGAGCCGACCTCGGTACCCGACCAGCCACGCATCGCGGTGCTGCGGGACCCGCAGGGCGCGATGTTCGGCGTGTACCGGGCGGGCGCGGAGCGCTGATCGCCCGGCGCGTGAGAGGCCGGCGCGCGGGAGGCCTGCACGGGAGGCCGGCGCGCGGGAGGCCGGCGGGAGCCCGGCGCGCGGGAGGCCGGCACGCGGGAGCCCGGGGCGCGAGGGGCCGGCGCGGGAGGCCGGCACGCGGGAGCCCGGGGCGCGAGGGGCCGGCGCGGGAGGCCGGCACGCGAGAGGCCGGGGCGCGAGGGGCCGGCGCGGGAGGCCGGCACGCGAGAGGCCGGCGGGAGCCCGGGGCGCGAGGGGCCGGCGCCGTGCGGGCGGCGATCAGGTCCGCAGCGCGTCCAGGCGGCCCTCCAGCTGGCCGAGGAGCCCGCCGAGGAGCGCCGCCAGCTCGTCCTGCCGGGGCCCGTCCACGCCGGACAGGACGGCGGACTCGTAGGCGAGCTGTTCCGGCAGGATGCCGTCGACGAGCTCGCGCCCGGCGTCCGTGAGGCGGAGGTGGGCGACCCGGCGGTCCCGCGTGTCGCCGCGCCGCTCGACGAGGCCGCGCTCGGTGAGCTGCTTGAGGCGCTTGGTGACGGCGGCGCCGGAGGAGAAGGTCTCCCGGGCCAGCTCGCCCGGAGTCAGCTCGTGGCCCGTGCGGCGCAGCGCGCCGAGCAGGTCGAACTCGGCGCGGCTGAGGCCCGCCCGGCGCAGCGGTGCGTCCTCGGCCTGCTGGAGCAGGGCGGCGCAGCGGTTGATGCGCCCGATGATCTCCATCGGCCCGGTGTCGAGGTCCGGGCGGACGGCACGCCACTGGCGCACGACGGCGGCCACGGTGTCCCCGCCCGGTCCCGTCCTGCCGTCGCCGGCCGGCCCCTCGTGGGCTCCGTGGGCTCCCCCGTCGGTTGTGGTCATGGCCGTACGTCCTCCGTTCTCGTGCCCGTGTCCCGGTCCGGACGCGTTGTCTGGCGTCGCACCGCCTCGGCGAGCGTACGGTGTCCGGACTGCTCGGCGAGCACGACCCTCTCCTGGGGCAGTGCGCGTCCCCACCATTCGCCGGCCGCGCCGTCGGCGGTGGCCCGCAGGTCGGTCAGCGCGGCGGCCAGGCCGCGGCGGGCGGCCTCCAGGGCACCGGGGGCGGGGGCGGGCTCCGCGAGGAGGCGCGCGGTGCGCTCCCGGGCGCGGTCGGCCGCGGTCACCGCCTGCTCGACGCGACCGCCGGCGCGCCGGTTGGTGACGACCACGGCGGCCAGGAACCCGACCAGGGCCCCGACGAGGGTGTCCACGGCCCGCTCGGTCATCAGGTCCCCGGGGGCCTGGTGGCCGGCGAACTCGGTGACGAGCAGGGCCATCGGGGTCACGCAGACGGTGCCGAGCCAGTAGTTGCGGGTGATGAGGGCCTCGGCGCCGAAGTTGAGGGCGACACAGCACAGGACGAGGAGCACCTGCCCGAGGTGGGCGAGTGGGGCTATGGCGGCGAAGAGCAGCACGCCCGCGAGGTTGCCGACGACGCGCTGCACGGCCCGGCTCCAGGTCAGAGTGATGTTGGCCTGGTAGAGCGCGGCGGCGGTGACCAGGGCCCAGTAGGGGCGGCCGATGCCGAGGGCGAGGGAGGCGTAACCGGCCAGCGCGCAGCCGAGGGCGGTGCGGACGGCGATCGGGGTCAGCGGACCGAGCCGGTGCCGCAGGGATGCGGGGCGGGCGGCGAGTTCGGCGTCCGCGCCGAGGAGTTCGTCGGTGTCGGCCGGGGCGTCGCCGGTACGGGGGATCCGGCCGCCGCCGCGCAGGGCGTGGGCCCAGGCACGCAGCCGCTCGGGGTCGGTGTCGGCCGGTGCGGCCAGAGCCACCTCGGCGCGGACGACGAGGCGTTCCAGGGCGCGCCGGGTGGTGGCGCGGGCGCCCGTCGCGGGCAGGGACAGCAGCGTCTGCCAGGCGGCCTGTACGGCGGCGTACCCGGCGGCGCGCAGCGGGGCGTGGCCGTCGCCGGTGCCGCGGGTGGCGGCGTACGCGGCGGCGGCGTTCAGTGCCTGGGCGGTGGCCCGGCGTTCCGGGCCGTGCGGGCGGACCAGGGCGGGTGCCATGCCGACCAGCCAGGCCCAGACGCCGGCGGCGGTGGCCAGCGCCAGGTGCCCGGGGACCTGGGCGAGGGTCTGCGGGGCGAAGAGGGCGGCGGAGGTGATGAAGGCCGGGATCACGTGGCCCGGCGGGCCGACACGGGTGGCGTCGCACACTGCCTTCTGCACGGCCGCCAGCAGGGCGCCGACGGTGACGAGGACGACGGCGTCGCGGGTGAGCGAGGCGGCGACCAGGGCGACTGCGAGGCCGCCGATCATGCCGAGCACCACCCCGGCCAGGGTGCGGGCGCGGGCGGCGTAGGGGCGGTTGTGGGCATAGAGCGCGCACAGGGACCCGGCCATCGTGTACATCGCCAGGTCGAGCCGGCCGAACGCCAGCAGGAGCAGGTTGGGCGGGGCCACGGCGGCGACCGAGCTCAGGGCGGGTTTGAACCAGATCTCGGAGGGACGGCGCAGGCGCAGCACGCCGGCCAGGGACAGACGTCGGGCCGGTGAGGTGCCGGGGGTGGGGGTCGCACTGCTCATGGACATGAGATTAACAAGTGTTTTACCTGTAAATCAAATACCGCCTGTGGGCCAGCCTGCCCCACCGACCAGCGGCGATCCACTGCGGCAGGCGCGCACGCTCCCCCTGATGCCCCCGCGTACACCCTTGCGCTCGCGTGCGCGCCGCATGGCCCGGGCAGTCCTTGACGGACCGTGGACCGCGGAACGGGGAGGTGCGTGTGCACGGACCGGCGTCGTCCGGATGGCTGCTGGTCGCGCTGTGCGCGGCGACCGGCGCCTACTGTCTGCTGCGGATGCGCAGCAGTGTCGAGGAACAGCGCAGTGCCGCGGGCGGTGAGGCCCTGATGGGGTTCGGCATGGCGGCCATGGCCGTGCCCGCGGCGGTGTTCACGCCGCCGGCCTGGGTCTGGCCCGGCTACGCGGTGGTGTTCGGCGCGGCGGGGCTGCGGGCGTTGTGGGCGGCGCGGTCCGGGCGCCATCATCTGCACCACTTGGTGGGCGCCGCGGCGATGGTCTACATGGCGGTGGTGATGGCCGGCTCCCCCGCCCACGCGCACGCCCACGGCGCGTCCGGCACCCCGGTGCTGACCGGGGCGCTGCTGCTCTACTTCACGGGATACGTCCTGCTGACCGGCGTACGTCTGATACCCGTCGTGGCAGTGGCGGGAAGCGGCGCGGGGGCACCACCCGTGCCCCTGCCCGGGCAGGGCCCGGGTACCGACGGCCCCGTCGCGGCGGGCGGGTGGGGCGACCGACCGGAGCTGGCGCGCGCCTGCCGGCTCTCCATGGCAATCGGAATGCTGGCCATGCTGCTGCCCCTGTGACACCGGCGGCGGGCTCGGGCCCACGGTCCGGCCGGTCCCGCCCGGGGCCCGGCGCCCGACCAGGGGGCCACGGATCTGCCCTGGGGCCCACGGTCCGCCCGGGGCCCGGGGGTGGTCTGGGCCCGGGGGTGGTCCGGGGCCCGCCCGGCGCCCGAGGCCCGCTGAGGGGGCACGCTCTGCCGTGGGGCCCACAATCACGGTCCCGCCCGGGGCCGACGGTCCCGCCCGGGGCCCGGGGTCGGTCCGGGTCTCACCCGGCGCCCGAGGCCCGCCCGGGGCCCGGCGCCCATCCAGGGGCCACAGATCTGCCCTGGGGCACACGGTCCGCCCGGGGCCAAGGGTCGTTCCGGGCCCCGCCCGGCGCCCGAAGCTCGTTGAGGGGGCACGGTCTGCCCGTGGGGCCCACCATCACGGTCCCGCCCGGGGCCCGGCAGTCCGGCCCGGGGCCGACGGTCCCGCCCGGCGCCCGACCAGGGGCCACGGATCTGCCCCGGGGCACACGGTCCGTCCCGGGCCGCGGTCGGGCGCCGGCCCGTAGTCCCTTCAGGGGCCGGGTTCCGTCCTGGGCCCGAGGTCCGCCCCGGGGGCCGGGGTCCGTCCAGGGCCCGGCCTGCCCAGGGTTCGCCGTGGGCAATCGTTGCCTGCGTCACTTTGCGCCTGCGGCCGTACTGCTGACGGCGCCGCGCTCATAGGCTGCCCCCATGATTCTCCCCGCGGCACTGCTGCTGCTCGGCGCGCTGACCGCCGTGCTCGCCCCCAGGCTGCTCGCCCGGGCCGACTGGCCGGACCGTGAACCGGTGGTCGCGCTGTGGGTCTGGCAGTGCGTGGTGGCGGCGGTGATCGTGTGCTGCGCGCTGTCGATGACGTTCAGCGCGGCGGCGGCCTGGCACGCGGTGGGCGGGCCCGTCTTCGCGACCGCTCCCGGCCCGGTGGTCGAGGCCTACGCGCTGGGCACCTCCGGCCTCTGGGCGGACACGACCGCCGTCACGCTGGCCTGCGGCGGCCTGTGGAGCGTCGCCATGCTGACCCGGGAGGTCGTGCGGGCCCGTTCCCGGCGCCGGCTGCGCCGGGCCGAGCTGAGGCACCGCGCTCCGCTGCTGCCCGGCGAGGAGCCCGGCACGAGCCGGCTCGTCGTCCTGGAGGGCGAGCGGCCGGACGCCTGGTGGCTGCCCGGCACTCCCCCGCAGCTGGTGGTCACCACCGCGGCGCTGCGCCGCCTGGAGGGCCGCCAGTTGGACGCGGTGCTCGCCCACGAGAAGGGCCACGCGCAGGCGCGGCACGACTGGCTGCTGAACTGCTCCACCGCGCTGGCGGACGGCTTCCCGCAGGTTCCGGTCTTCGCGGCGTTCCGCGACGAGATGCACCGCCTGGTCGAACTCGCCGCCGACGACGTGGCCTCCCGCCGCTTCGGCCGGCTGACGACCGCCCTCGCGCTGGTCGAACTCAACGAGGACCGCGGCGTCTTCGGCCCGTGCCCCACCGGCGGGGCCCACGTCCCGCAGCGGGTCCACCGCCTGCTCACCCCGCCGAACCGGCTGACGGCGGGCCGGAGACTGCGGCTGACGGCCGCCGCCGCGCTGGTACCGGTGATCCCTGTCCTGGTGGCCTTCGCGCCGGGGCTGAGCGCACTCGGCTGACCGGGGAACTGGCCCCGGAACCACCGGTTCGGGGAGGATCGCAGCATGCAGACGCCGCCGGTCGACTCCCCGCCCGCCCCGCCGCAGCCGCCGCGCACCGTCCTCCGCGTCACCTGGGTGCTGAGTGTGTGCTCCGCGCTCCTGCTCGCCCTGGTGGCCGTCGACTGGGGCCCGTTGGTGCGGCTGGACGACGACATCGCCGTCACCACCCACCGCTGGGCCGTCGACGAAGGCGGCGTCACCCACGCGATGCGGATCCTCACCGACTGGGTGTGGGACACCTGGACGATGCGTCTGCTGTGCGCGGCGGTGGTGCTGTGGCTGTGGTGGCGCCGGGCCGACCGGTGGACGGCCGTGTGGCTGGGGGCGACGTGCCTGCTGGGCAGCCTCCTGCAACAGGCCCTCAAGGCCGCGGTGGACCGCCCCCGCCCGGTGTGGCCCGACCCCGTGGACTCCGCGCACTACGCGGCCTTCCCCTCCGGGCACGCCATGACCGCGACGTTCGTGTGCGGCCTGCTGGTCTGGCTGCTGCACCACTACGGCGCCGGCCGCGACCTGCGCCGGGCCGGCCTCGCCGTGGCCGTGGTCTCCGTGGCCGGGGTCGGCGTGACGCGGGTGTGGCTCGGCGTCCACTGGGCCACGGACGTCCTCGGCGGCTGGCTGATGGGCGCCCTGATCGTGGCGCTGGCGGTGCTGGTGCACCGGCGATGGCATCCGTGAGCGGGGCGATCCACCGGGCCGCCCCACCCGAACCGCCGCACCACTCCCGGCGCCCCCACCCCCCGCCTAGGATCCGGTCCATGACCGCCGTTCTGTTCGACTTCTCGGGCACGCTGTTCCGTGTCGAATCCACCGAGTCCTGGCTGCGCGCGACGCTCGACGACGCCGGTCTGCGGCTGCCCGCGCCGGAGTTGGCCGAGACGGCCGAGGCGCTCCAGCGGGCGGGAGCCCTGCCCGGCGGCGCCCCGCCGCTGCGGGTGCCGGAGGAGCTCGCGGAGGCGTGGGAGACCCGCGACGAGAGTTCGGAGCTGCACCGGGCCGCGTACACCGGACTGTCCCGGCAGGTACCGCTGCCGGACCCCGGCCTGCACGACGCGCTGTACGAGCGGCACATGTCACCGGGTGCGTGGAGTGCCTACCCCGACGCCGCCGAGGTGCTGGGCACGCTGCGCGGGCGCGGAATCGCCGTGGGGGTGGTCAGCAACATCGGCTGGGACCTGCGGCCGGTCTTCCGGGCGCACGACCTCGACCGGTACGTGGACGCCTACGTCCTGTCGTACGAGCACGGCATCCGCAAGCCCGATCCCAGGCTGTTCGGGGTCGCCTGCGCGGCGCTGGGCGTGGAGCCGGGACGGACGCTGATGGTCGGGGACGACCGGCGTGCGGACGGCGGCGCGACGGCGCTGGGCTGCGGGGTGCACTTCGTGGACCACCTGCCGGTGGCCGAGCGTCCGGCGGGGCTGCGGCCGGTGCTGGACCTGGTCCCATAGCCCGAGGCAACCAACCGAGTGGTGCCGCCCGCCTCGGACGATCCCCCGTGTCGCCCGAGGCAGACGGTAGCCGGAGCAGCCCTGGAGGCCCCTCCGTCTGCGCCGAGTATAGTTGGCTGGCAGCCAGTCAACGCAGGAGTACAGGATGTCCCCGCGCAGCGCCTCGGTCAATGAAGAATTGCGGCGGCGCTCGAAGGAGCGTCTCCTGCAGGCCGCCGTGGAGCTCGTGGGCGAGCGCGGGTACGAGGCGACGACGCTGGGCGACATCGCGGACCGGGCGGGCTCGGCACGCGGACTGGTCTCGTACTACTTCCCCGGCAAGCGCCAGCTGGTGCAGTCCGCCGTGCACCGGCTGATGCACCGCACCCTGGAGGAGGCCCTGGAGCGCGAGCCGCGCACCACCGAGGGGCGCGAGCGGCTGGCACGGGCCATCGACGCGATCCTGGGGCTCGCCCGGGACCGTCCGGTGCTCATGCGCCAGCACATGGCGGGACTGCTCCAGGCCGAGGTGGGTTTCGTGCCCTGCCCGGAGCAGCGGCGGCTGGCGGAGCTGCTGCGGGACACGGTGGTCCGGCACGGCTCGCGGGACGTCGACCGCGACTATCCGATGCTGCGCGCCCAGCTGATGGGCGCCGTCTTCGCGGCGCTCGTGCCCGGGGTGCCGATGCCGGTGCCGGAGCTGCGCGCCGAGTTGTTCGAACGCTATCGGCTGGACTGGAAGCTGGGTGTCCCGCCGGACGCCGAGGCGCCCGGCGGGACGGAGTGCGACCCGGACCTGTCGCGGTTCTTCGCGACCGGCGTTTCGGACCGGCCGGCCCGGAGCGACGGGACCGGCCGGGCGGACCGCACGGATCCGGCGGGCCGGACCGCTCAGTCGAAGTAGTCCGGCTGCGTCTGCGTGTTGAGCTCCCGCAGGTGGACCCGCTTGGCCGGGTCGGTGCGCCGGTCGCTGAGCTTGAGGACGTCGAATCCCTTGGCGATGTCGTTCGAGTAGATGTAGCCGTTGTAGTAGTACGCCGACCACGAACCGCCGGTGTTCATCGTGTCGGTGCTCAGCGGTCCCCGCTCGAAGTAGGCGATCTCCCTGGGCCGCGAAGAGTCGGTGAAGTCCCAGACGGAGACACCGCCCTGGTACCAGGCCTGGACCATGATGTCCTTGCCCTTGACCGGGATCAGCGAACCGTTGTGGGCCACGCAGTTCTCGGTGTCCGCCTGGTGGCGCGGGATCTTGAAGTAGCTGCGGAAGACCAGCTTGCGGTGGTCGCCCCGGCCGACGATGTCGTAGATGCCGTCGGCGCCGCGGTTCGGGCCGATCTCCGCGTTGCAGGTGGCGGCGCCGCCGCCGCCCAGTTCGTCGGTGAAGACGACCTTGTTCGCGCGCTGGTTGAAGGTGGCCGAGTGCCAGAACGCGAAGTTCACGTTGTCCTGGACGCGGTCGATGACCTTCGGGTGCTCGGGGTCCTTGATGGAGAACAGGATGCCGTCACCCATGCAGGCGCCGGCGGCCAGGTCCTCGGAGGGCAGGACGGTGATGTCGTGGCAGCCGGTGGTCTTGGAGACGCCCGGGTTGGTGGGCCCGCCCGGGTTGCCGCCGCCGTCGGGCCCCTCGCCGGGGAAGAGCACCGGGAAGCCCACGAGGGCCGCCCGCTCGGGGGCCTTGCGCGGCACCTTGATCACGGAGATCCCGTCGTGCGGCGGCTGGCAGTCGGGGTAGGCGGCGTTCGGCGAGTAGGAGGAGACGTAGATGTAGACGTTGCTGCGCTCGGGCACCAGCGTGTGAGTGTGCGAGCCGCAGGCGGTCTCGACGGCGGCGACGTACTTCGGGTTCCGCTTGTCGCTGATGTCGAAGACCTTCATGCCCTCCCAGGAGGACTTCTCGGTCGCGGGCTGCGTGGTGCTGTTGCAACTGCTGTCGCTGCGCGAGGAGTCGGTCGACAGGAAGAGCAGGTCGCCGGAGACCGAGATGTCGTTCTGCGAGCCGGGGCACAGCACCTGGGCGACGGTCTTCGGCTTCTTCGGGTTCTTGATGTCGAAGATGCGGAAGCCGTCGTAGTTGCCGGCGAAGGCGTACCGGCCCTGGAAGGCCAGGTCCGAGTTGAAGCCGGACAGCGCGTCCTTGGGGATGTTGGTCAGGTGCTCGATGTTGTCGGAGTGGACCACCTCGTCCTGGCCGGGTATCCCACCGCTCTCGATGGCGTCGCGGACCTCGGCCCGCGCGCTCTTGGACACCTCCTTCGACGTGGCCGGACCGTCCCCGGGGTCGGGGGTCGCCATGGCCGGGCCGGCGGTGAGCAGCGCGGACAGGAGTCCGGCGGCGGCGGCCGCGACTCCCAGACGTCTGCGCCGCGTTCGCGGGTCGTTCAACAGGGTCACTGTTTCCTCCCAACGTCCGTTCCGGTTGGAACGGTTCACGCTCCCGGCAGTATCGTCTTCGCCATGCCCATATCAACAGAGGGCAACAAACACGCAATGAAGTTTTTTGATCACGGACGCGCGGAAGCGCGCTAGGACGGTCACCGCACCCACAAGGTGCCCCGCTTCCCTCCACCCAGAGGGGCCCCCGCAGTCACAGGAGGTCGTTGTGTCCTTTCGCCCCGCGATGTCCGGCGCTTCGCTCGTCACGGCCTCGTTGACCGCCTTGGCGGTGCTCGGGCTGGGGGCCTGCGACTCGGGCCCGGACACCGGTTCGGCGGCTGCCGCCGGGCCCTCGGTGATCGCCCCGGGCAAGCCGGGCGAGGGCAACCGGACCCTGTCCGCCGAAGACGCCGAGAAGCGGCGGGCCGACGACTCCCCCAACTCCGCGGACGTCTCCTACGCGCGGATGATGATCCAGCACCACGCCCAGGCGCTGGAGATGACCGAACTGGTGCCCAAGCAGGCCGAGTCCGGCCAGGTCAAGAAGCTGGCCGAACGGATCGCCGCCGCCCAGGGCCCGGAGATCAAGGCGATGGAGGGCTGGCTCGTGACCCACGGCGAGAAGGTGGCGGGCGGCGGACACGATCACTCCGCGATGCCGGGCATGGCGACCGAGGCACAGCTGAAGAAGCTCCGGGCGGCACGGGGGAAGGCGTTCGACCAGCTCTTCCTCACGCTGATGATCACTCACCACGAGGGCGCGATCAGCATGGCCACGGACGTGAAGTCCGAGGGCAACAACGTGCTGGTCGAGGAGATGGCCGACGACGTGGTCGCCCAGCAGACGAGCGAGATCACCCGGATGCGCGCGATGCTGTGACGGCGCGGCGGTCCGGTGGCCGGCTCGGCACCCGGCCCGGCGCCCGGGCGCGACTCAGCGACGCGCGCGACGGGGCGCCAGGAAACCCTCGTCGCGCGCCTGGCCGATCAGCCTGAGCGACTTGCGCCTGCTGTGCCCGGTCGCTCGCATCACCGCGAGGACCGGGTCACCGCCCTCCTCCCGGGCCGCCGTGTACTCCCGAGCGACGAGCCTGCGCCCCTCCCGGCCGCGCGGCCACGCGGGCCGGGCCCGCCGCGACCCGGCCGGCAGGCCACGGGCGGGAGCGGGCACGCAGGCCTCGAAGAGCGGGTCCTCCAGCCACTCGGCCAGTACGGCCAGGTCGTCGAGGGACAGCGGCGGCCGGGCCCGTACGTCCTCGACCCGCACGTCCTCACCGGACAGCACGGCGAGCGCGTCCACCCGGGCGCCGTCGGCGAAGGTGAGCCGGACATCGAACCACGAGGTCGTGGTGGAGCCCTCACTCACCACCCAGGCGTGCCGCACGGACATCTCACCGTCGTCCGGACAGCGGTCGGAAAGCTGAAGAGAACGATCAACGAAGGATGCTTCGAGCACATACGCAACGTAACCGAATGATCACATTCCATACGAACAGAACACGCTTCGTTCACCGCGGGCGACACCCCGTCAGCGGAGCGGGCCCGCGCGACCCGGCCGGAGTCAGTCGCTCCGCAGGGCCGCGGCCTGGCGGGCGGCCGCGGCCAGCAGGGCGTCGAGCAGCCCGGGGAAGAGGGCGTCCAGGTCGTCCCTGCGCAGGCCGTTCATCTTGGCCGTGCCCCGGTAGGCCTGCCGCACCACCCCGCTCTCGCGCAGCACCCGGAAGTGATGGGTGGTCGTGGACTTGGTGACCGGCAGGTCGAAGTACGAGCACGCGAACAGGGCGTCACTGTCGGCGGCAAGGTCCCGCACGATGCTCAGCCGTACCGGATCGGACAGCGCGTGCAGCACTCCTTCGAGCCGGATCTCCGCACGCGTCGGGTGGGGCAGCTCGCGGGTGCCGGCGGCAGTGGCGGCGGGGGGCACGGCGACTCCAGTTCGTTCGTCGGGGGTCTCACCGGTCGGGAGGGATTCTCATTGTACGAGGAACGCCGTAGTTTGACACCTGACGTACTACGAGAGCTATCGTATGAGCCGTTCGCCCCGCCTCGACCCAGGGAGCAGCCCGCCATGAGCGCCCTCTTCCAGCCCTTCCGGCTCCGTGACACCACGATCCCCAACCGGATCTGGATGTCGCCGATGTGCCAGTACTCGGCCGCCCCGGAGGGCCCGTCGGCGGGCGTGCCCGGCGACTGGCACTTCGCGCACTACGGAGCCCGCGCGGCGGGCGGCACGGGCCTGATCGTCGTGGAGGCCACCGGCGTGTCGCCCGAGGGCCGCATCTCCCCGCAGGACCTCGGACTGTGGAACGACACCCAGGTCGAGGCGTTCCGCCGGCTCACGGGCTTCCTCCGTTCCCAGGGCACGGTTCCCGGGATCCAGCTGGCCCACGCGGGCCGCAAGGCATCGACCGCGCAGCCCTGGAAGGGCGGGACGCCGGTCGGGCCGGACGCGCACGGCTGGCAGCCGCTGGCACCGAGCGCCCTGGCCTTCGCCGAGCGGCACCCGGTGCCGACCGAGCTGACGGTCGCGCAGATCCAGGAGGTCGTCGGCCGGTTCGCGGACGCCGCGCGCCGGGCACTGGCCGCCGGTTTCGAGATCGCCGAGATCCACGGCGCCCACGGCTACCTGATCCACGAGTTCCTGTCGCCGCACTCCAACCACCGCACCGACGCCTACGGCGGCTCCTACGAGAACCGCACCCGGTTCGCGCTGGAGGTCGTCGACGCGGTCCGGGAGGTCTGGCCCGACGACAAGCCGCTGTTCTTCCGCGTCTCGGCCACCGACTGGCTGGAGGAGGGCGGCTGGACCCCGGACGACACCGTCCGCTTCGCCCGCGACCTCCAGGGACACGGCATCGACCTGCTCGACGTGTCCACCGGCGGCAACGCCCCGCGCGTCCGGATCCCGACCGGGCCCGGCTACCAGGCCCCCTTCGCCGCGCGCGTGAAGGCCGAGACCACGCTGCCGGCCGCCGCCGTCGGCCTGATCACCGACGTCGAGCAGGCCGAGAAGATCCTGGCCAACGGCGAGGCCGACGCGGTACTGCTGGGCCGCGAGCTGCTGCGCAACCCGTTCTGGGCCCAGCACGCGGCACGCGAGCTCGGCGCGACCGTCCGGGTGCCGGACCAGTACGGCTGGGCCGTGTAGGGCGGGCGGACAGGGGCGGGGGTTTCGCGCGAGGCGTTGACCAGAAAGCGCTTACCCTCTACGGTCCGTTCATCAGCATGACCGATGCGAGCGCCGCGGCTGCACCTTTCCACGCAACCGCGGTCGCGCGTGCTCGCCATCGGTCATGTTGACGGACAACATTCACGTACATGTTCCGTTCCACCCCCACTCCCTATGGAAGGGACCAGAACATGACCCCTGTGACCCGCCCGCGCGCACGGCGCGCCGTGACCGGCGCGCTGGGCGCGCTCGGGCTCTCGGTTGGCATGCTCATGACCTCCGGAGCCTCCTCGGCCCAGGCCGCCACCTGGCCCACCCCCAACGGCAGCGAAGGCGTCTCCTCCACCATCTCCGTGTCCGGCACCAAGGACTACGGGATGAAGCGCCTGTACGGCACCGGCGACCTGGGCACCGGCGGCCAGGACGAGGACCAGGGCCCGATCCTGGAACTCGCCCCCGGCGCCGTCCTCAAGAACGTGATCATCGGCGCCCCCGCCGCGGACGGCGTCCACTGCAAGGGCAGCTGCACGCTCCAGAACGTCTGGTGGGAGGACGTCGGCGAGGACGCGGCGACCTTCCGGGGCTCCTCGTCGTCGAACGTCTACACGGTCTCCGGCGGCGGCGCCAAGGAGGCCGGCGACAAGGTGTTCCAGTTCAACGGCGCCGGCACGCTGAACATCTCCGGCTTCGCCGTCAAGAACTTCGGCACCTTCGTCCGGTCCTGCGGCAACTGCTCGACCCAGTACAAGCGGACCATCAACCTCAGCGGCATCGAGGTCAACTGGAAGGGCGGCCGGATCGCCGGGATCAACACCAACTACGGCGACAGCGCGACCCTGCGCAACATCACGATCGTCGGGGACAGCAGCAGGAAGATCGTCCCGTGCCAGAAGTACATCGGCAACGACGACGGCGACGAGCCGGACTCGAACGGCTCGGGCGCCGACGGCACGTACTGCAAGTACTCCTCGTCCAACATCACCTACAAGTGAGGCGTCAGGTCCGGGTGCCGTGCGCCCGGACCCGACCGGACTGCTCCCGCTGGTAGCGCGCGTAGGCGTCCCGCAGGGCCGCCCCCGGCCAGTGCGGCGGGAGCAGCTCCGCGGGCAGCACCGGGTCGGCGAGCAGGTGCCGTACGACGGCCGCGAAGACCGTGAGACGGTCGGCCGGACGCCGGACGAGGTCGATGTGGGCGAGCAGCGCCCGGGCCGTGTCCGCCCAGTCGGCCAGCGGCCACAGGCGCGCGGCGAGTTCCGCGGCCGGGGAGCCGGGGCGCGAGACGAGGCACTCGGCCACCCGGTCGAGGTCTGCGGGCAACGGGCGGTCGAGGTTGGCGGGGCGCAGCCAGACACCCTCGCGGAGTTCGGCCAGGCGCAGGGCGGTCAGCCGGGTCCGCAGCTCGGCACGGGCGGCGGGGCCGCGCCCCGTCGCGGTGATCACGAGCGTCTCCCAGTCGCCGTCCCACGCGCGCGTGTGCGGGCCGAGCGCCTCGTCCTGGCGCCGCTGGCGCTCCAGCAGCCGCTCGCTGAGCCGGTAGCCGGTGTCCGTGCGCCGCAGGTCCCCGGCGGCGGCCATCCGGCTGAGCGCCGCGCGCGCGGTGGAGGCGCCGACGTCGAAACCTTCCACCAGTCGCACCAGTTCGCGCGCCGGCAGCTCCGGCGGGTGGGTGCCGAGCAGCAGGCTCAGGACCACCGACCGCGCGGACAGCGGACGCAGCGTGAGCCCGTCGAAGGCCCCGGAACCGTTCATCCGCGCGGGCACGTGTCGTTCGTCCACATGGGCACGTACTGTACGTGCGTCCACCGTGTTGCACTATTGCTGCGGTCGCACGGAAAGTGCAACACTCGGGTCATGACGACACTCGCGCAGGAGCCGCCGTACGAGTCCCACGAGCCGTCCGGGGAGTCCGGGGGCGGCCCGGAGGGGTACGCGACGCACGACGTCACCAATCAGCCCCCTCCCCTGCCGCCCTACGACGCGTCCGACGACGCCGCGCTGCTGGAGGGCGTCCGGCGGGAGGGCGCCGGGAGGGCCGAGGACGGGCTGCGGCGGCTGGGCCGGCGGGCGGGCAGCGCGGAGGCGCAGGAGTGGGGCGACCTCGCGAACCGGCACGAGCCCGTGCTGCGCACGCACGACCGGTACGGCAACCGGATCGACGAGGTCGAGTACCACCCGAGCTGGCACCACCTGATGCGGGTGGCGGTCGGCGAGGGCCTGGCCGGAGCGGCCTGGGCCGACGACCGGCCGGGCGCCCACGTGGCACGGACCGCCGGCGGACTCGTCTGGGGGCACACGGAGGCGGGGCACGGGTGCCCGACGTCGATGACGTACGCGGCCGTCCCGGCCCTGCGCGCCCAGCCCGAGCTGGCGAAGGTCTACGAGCCGCTGCTGACCTCCCGGGAGTACGAGCCGGGGCTGCGCAGGCCCACGGAGAAGCGCGGTCTGCTGGCCGGCATGGGGATGACCGAGAAGCAGGGCGGCTCGGACGTCCGCACGAACGCCACGACGGCGACCGCGACCGCCGAGCCCGGCGTGTACACGCTGCGCGGGCACAAGTGGTTCACGTCGGCGCCGATGTGCGACGTGTTCCTGGTGCTGGCCCAGGCGGCCGGCGGGCTCTCCTGCTTCCTGGTGCCGCGCGTGCTGCCGGACGGCACCCGCAACACCTTCCGCATCCAGCGCCTCAAGGACAAGCTCGGCAACCGGTCCAACGCCTCCTCGGAACCCGAGTTCGACGGGACGGTGGCCTGGCTGGTCGGGCCCGAGGGACAGGGCGTCAAGACGATCATCGAGATGGTCAACTGCACCCGGCTGGACTGCGTGATGTCGTCGGCGACGCTGATGCGCAAGACCCTCGTCGAGGCCGGCCATCACGTACGGCACCGCAGCGCCTTCGGTGCCCGGCTGGTCCACCAGCCGTTGATGCGCAACGTCCTGGCCGACCTCGCGCTGGAGTCCGAGGCCGCGACGACGCTCACCCTGCGACTGGCCGGCGCGGCCGACCGTGCCGTACGCGGGGACGAGGGGGAGGCGGCGTTCCGGCGGATCGCCACCGCCGTCGGCAAGTACTGGGTGACCAAGCGCGGACCGGCGTTCACCGCGGAGGCCCTGGAGTGCCTGGGCGGCAACGGCTACGTGGAGGAGTCGGGCATGCCCCGCCACTACCGCGAGGCGCCGCTGCTGTCGATCTGGGAGGGCTCGGGGAACGTCAACGCCCTCGACGTGCTGCGGGCGCTGCGCCGCTCCCCCGCCACGGCGCACGCCCTCTTCGGCGAACTCGCCCTGGCGCGCGGGGCGGACGCCCGGCTGGACGCGGCGGTGGCCCGGCTGGAGACGGGGCTCGGCGCGGCGTCCGAGACCGGTGCCCGCCGGCTGGTGGAGCTGATGGCGCTCACCCTCCAGGGCTCCCTCCTGGTCCGGCACGCCCCGCCCGCCGTCGCCGACGCGTTCTGCGCGACCCGGCTCGGCGGCGACTGGGGGCACGCGTTCGGCACCCTGCCGGACTCGGCCGACCTCGACGGCGTCCTGGCCCGGGCCCTGCCGCGGGAGGGCTGACCGAGCACCCCTGCCAAGCCACCTCACCGGACCCGACACCACCGCCCTGACCTGCGGCGACGCCCTTTCCAGGGGTGACTGTCAGTGGCTGGGTGCAGACTGGCCCGTGTCCGAGACTAAGGCGTCGACGAGGACGCCGCGGAGGTGATCGGCATGACCGAGGTACTGCTCGCCGTGGGCACCCGCAAGGGCCTGTTCATCGGGCGCCGGCGGGGTGGCACCTGGGAGTTCGACGAGAGTCCCTACTTCAACGCGCAGGCGGTCTACTCGGTCGCCCTCGACACCCGCGGCGACACCCCGCGGCTGCTGGCCGGCGGCGACAGCGCGCACTGGGGGCCGTCGGTGTTCCACTCCGACGACCTGGGCCGGACCTGGACCGAACCGGCCGCGCCCGCCGTCAAGTTCCCCAAGGAGACCGGCGCCTCCCTGGAGCGGGTGTGGCAGTTGCACCCGGCGGCGGCCGAGCCGGACGTGGTGTACGCGGGGACGGAACCGGCGGCGTTGTACCGCTCGGAGGACCGCGGTGAGAGCTTCGAGCTGGTCCGCCCGCTGTGGGAGCACCCGACGAGGTCGAAGTGGGTGCCGGGCGGTGGTGGCGAGGGGCTGCACACGGTCCTCACCGACGCCCGCGACCCCGGGTCCGTGACGGTCGCCGTCTCCACCGCGGGCGTGTTCCGCACGGCCGACGGCGGCGCGAGCTGGACGCCGTCGAACTCCGGTGTCTCCGCCGTCTTCCTGCCGGACCCCGACCCGGAGTTCGGCCAGTGCGTGCACAAGGTCGCGCGGGACGCGGCCAACCCGGACCGCCTGTACCTGCAGAACCACTGGGGGGTGTACCGCAGCGACGACGCCGGCGCGCACTGGACGGACATCGGCGAGGGCCTGCCCTCCACGTTCGGTTTCGCGGTGGCCGCCCACCCGCACCGCGGCGACACGGCGTACGTCTTCCCGATCAACGCCGACGCCGACCGGGTGCCAGCGGACCACAGGTGCCGGGTCTTCCGCACCGCGGACGCCGGCAAGAGCTGGGAGCCGCTCTCGGCGGGCCTGCCCCAGGAGGACCACTACGGCACGGTGCTGCGCGACGCGCTGTCCACGGACGACGCGGAACGGGCGGGCGTGTACTTCGGCAACCGCAACGGCGAGGTGTTCGCGTCGGCCGACGACGGCGACAGCTGGCGGCAGTTGGCCTCCCACCTGCCGGACGTGCTGTGCGTGCGGGCCGCGGTCGTCGCGTGAACCGCACCGGGGGGACGGGCCTTGGCCACCGGTTGATCGGCGTCACCCGTACGGCAGTAGGGTGACGCCCGTGGCACCACGACCCTTGAATGAAATCGTCGAAGCGGGCTGGGCGAAGGCCCTGGAACCCGTCGCCGGACGGATCACCGCGATGGGTGAGTTCCTGCGCGCGGAGATCGCCGCCGGACGCACCTATCTCCCGGCCGGGGCGAACGTCCTGCGGGCCTTCCAGCAGCCGTTCGACGACGTACGGGTCCTGATCGTCGGACAGGACCCGTATCCCACCCCGGGGCACGCGGTGGGGCTGTCGTTCTCCGTCGCGCCCGAGGTGCGCCCGCTGCCGGGCAGCCTGGTCAACATCTTCCGGGAGCTGAACACCGACCTGAATCTGCCGCAGCCGTCCAACGGGGACCTGACGCCCTGGACCCGCCAGGGCGTGCTGCTGCTCAACAGGGCGCTCACCACGGCCCCGCGCAAGCCCGCGGCCCACCGCGGCAAGGGCTGGGAAGAGGTCACCGAACAGGCGATACGGGCGCTGGCGGCGCGCGGCAAGCCGATGGTGTCCATCCTCTGGGGCCGCGACGCCCGCAATCTGCGGCCGCTGCTCGGTGATCTGCCGGCCGTGGAGTCCGCGCACCCGTCGCCGATGTCGGCCGACCGGGGCTTCTTCGGCTCCCGTCCGTTCAGCCGGGCCAACGACCTGCTGATGCGTCTGGGAGGTCAGCCGGTCGACTGGCGTCTGCCGTGAGCGGCGCCGGCTTCCTGGCCGTTGACTCCGGCGGCTCGGGGCTGCGCGTCGTCGTCGGCACCGCCGTCGGCGACGGGTCCGGTCCGCCCGGCCCGCGAGGCCGGCGCGTCTCGGGGGAACCCGTCCGCACCGGCCCGCGCGGGATCGACCCCGGGCATCTCCTGGGGCAACTTCTGCCCATGGCCCGGTCGTTGGCCGAGGAGACCGGGGTGGTCCGGCTCGACACCGTCGTCGTCGGGGCCGCGGGGCTGGCCACGCTGGGCGACGCGCTGCGCGCCGAACTGCCGGGTGCGCTGGCCCGGGAGCTGGGCGTGCGGACGGTGGCGCTGGCCGCCGACGCCGTCACCGCGTACGTGGGCGCCCTGGGTCCGCGGGCCGGGGCGGTGGTGGCCGCCGGCACCGGCCTGATCGCCGTCGGCACCGATCTGTCCCGCTGGCGCCGGGCGGACGGCTGGGGACATCTGCTGGGCGACTGCGGCAGCGGCGCCTGGATCGGGCGGGCCGGTCTCGAGGCGGCGCTGCGCGCTCACGACGGGCGGGAGGGCGGCTCGGCGCCACTGCTGGCCCGGGCCGAGGAGTGCTTCGGACCGGCGGCGGGACTGCCGGGGCGGGTGTATCCGCGTTCCGACCGTCCCGCCGTTCTCGCCTCCTTCGCGCCCGAAGTGGCCGGGTGCGCGGCCGACGACCCCGTCGCCGCGGACATCCTGCGTGCCGCCGCGCGGCACATGGCCGACTCGGCCGCGGCCGTCTGCCCGGTCGGCGGCGAGCCCCGGGTCGCGGTCACCGGCGGACTGCTGCGCATGGGCGATCCGCTTCTCGTACCCCTGGGAGAGGAACTGGCGAGGCGGCTGCCGCAGGCGCGGCGGACTTCGGCGGAGGGTGATCCGCTCGACGGCTCGGTCCGGCTCGCGACCGACCTGACGACCGACTCGCTCACCCTTCCGAGTGACGAGAGGATGCTGTGGGTGACGAGCCTGCCGAGCGGCTGAGAAGTGATCGCCCGACGAGGTGAATCGTGCCGATGTCGGCCGATCCGTACATCACTCATCAGACAAAACCGGACGGATACCGCTCACCTGCACCCTCCCCGAACAGGGAAACCCCGGAAACCAGTAACATGCGGCGCCATGAGCTCCCCCACTGGGCCCGCGTCCGGCCTGCCAGTACGAATGCCGCGCCCCCGCCAGCCCGGACGGCACCGCCGTCCCGAACCCCTGGTGGCTCCCGAGGGCGCGCCGGCGCTCGTCCTCGCGGTGCCGGGGACGCCCAGCAGCGCCACCCGTAGCCTCGCCGACGAGGTCATCAGCATCGCCCGTTCCGAGCTGCCCGGGCTCGACGCCCGGGTCGGTCACCTCGACGGGGACGACGACGCCGAGTTCCCCTCCCTGACCAGCGTGCTCGTGCGCGCCGCCGAGGAGCGCACCGCCCGCTTCGAGCAGGCGCGGCTGGCCGGCCTGGACGTGAAGGAGCCCGAGGGCCCCGTCGCGGTCGTCGTGCCGCTGCTCGCCGGCCCGGACAACGCGCTGCTGCGCCGGATCCGGCAGGCCGTCATGGACAGCAAGATCGCGGCCGAGCTGACCGATGTGCTCGGACCGCACCCGCTGCTGGCCGAGGCGCTGCACGTGCGGCTCTCCGAGGCCGGTCTCGCCCGTGCCGACCGTGCCCGCCTGTTCACCGTGGCGACCGCCGCGGACGGCATCATCCTGGCTTCCGTCGGCGGTGACGAGGCCGTCCAGGCGGCCGGGATCACCGGCATGCTGCTCGCCGCGCGCCTCGCCGTACCGGTGATCGCGGCGGCGCTGGACGAGGAGGGCTCGATCGCGTCCGTGGCCGAGCAGCTGCGTTCCTCGGGCTCCCAGCAGCTGGCGCTCGCCCCGTATCTGATCGGGCCGGAGATCGAGGCGTCCGTGCTGGAGGAGGCGGCCAAGGAGGCGGGCTGCTCCACCGCCGAGCCGCTCGGTCCGTACCCGGCGATCGGCAAGCTGGCGCTGGCCAAGTACACGTCGGCGCTCGGGATCTCGCCGCAGCAGGTGCAGGGGGCGCCGGTTCGGTGACAGGCGCGTGCGCTTGCGTTTTCAGGCGCTTGTGAAGGGGGCCGCTCCGGTGGAGGAGCGGCCCCCTTCGGCGTTGCGGGGCCGTCGGTCGTGGACGCGCCCTGCCGGCCGGCGAGCCGGGGGTGGGTCGCGCTGCCCGGCGTCGGCAGGGTACCGCCCGCGCCCACCCGTGCCGCCCCAGCGGCACGACTGCCCGCGGCTGGAGCGGGCTGGAGCGGGGCGGCGGCTGCCCGCAGCTACGGCGGCGCCGCGGCTGTCCGGGGCTTATGGGGCGAAGACGACGCAGGAAGCCGCCGGGACTGCCAGGGAGCCCGTGCGGCGGGGGATGCCTGTGGTGGGGTCCAGGGCGAACCAGGTCACGTTTCCGGAGCGTTCGTTGGCCGCGTAGAGGAAGCCGTCGGACACGGTGATGTCGCGGGGCCAGTGGCCGCCGCAGGACACCGTGGCGGACAGGCGCAGTCCGTCCGGCTCGACGACGAACACGGACAGGACGTCCTCGCCGCGGGTCGCCGTCCACACGAAGCGGCCGTCGGGCGAGACGGCGATGCCGGACGGGTAGGCGTCGCCCGCCGGGGCGCCCGGCAGCACCGGAACCTCCGTGAGGGGCTTGAGGGTGCCGTCGGCGGGGTCCCAGTGGCAGACGGTGACGGTGGGCGCCAGTTCGTTCACGACGTAGACGTGGGACCCGTCCGGATGGAAGGCCAGGTGCCGCGGTCCCGAACCCGGCCGCAGCGCGATCTCCCGGTGCACTGCGAGGACACCGTCGGCGAGGGTGCAGACGCGCACCGAGTCGGTGCCCAGGTCCACACTCACGGCCCACCGCCCGCTGGGGTCGGGCCGCACCTGGTGGGCGTGCGGTCCCTGCTGGCGCTGGGCGTGCGGGCCGGAGCCGGTGTGCCGCAGGACGCCGGAAGCGGTCCGGGCGAGGGTGCCGTCGGCGCGGACCGGCACGGCGGTGACGGTGCCGGAGCCGTAGTTCGCGGTCAGCACGTGCCCGGCGTACAGACTCAGGTGGGTCGGTCCGTCGCCCTCCACGGGCACCGGGCGCCCGGCGGGCTCGGGCTTCCCCCCGCTCACGCGATAGGCCGCCACCGCGCCCTCGGACGTCTCACTGACGGCGTAGAGCGTGTTCCCGTCGGGAGCGAGGGCCAGGTAGGAGGGGTCGGCCAGGCCGTCCGTGCCGCTCACGACCGTGAGGGCGCCGCTGTCGGGGGCGACGGTCGCCGTCAGGATCCCGGGCCCGCCGGCCGCCGTGAACGATCCGATGTATGCCCGCCGCTGCCGCCTGCCGCCGTCCGTCACCGCTGCCCCTCTCGTCCCGCTTCCTCTGCCCGCTCCGTTGTACGCCGCGTCCAGTGCCGACCCGGTCGTCGCGTGCGGTGCCGGTTGCCCGGTCGGCCGACCCATTCGCCCGGCTCGACCGAACCGACTGATCGTCGCCGGGAGCGACGGTAGCAGTCGATCAGCTGCGGTCTAGACCAAACGGGTGTGGCGGTGGGAGACGGTGCGGCCGGGTCAGGCGCCGGCCAGTCGCGAACCGGAAGGACTGCGCAGGGGCGCGGCGAGTTCGGCGAGGGCGTGTTCCAGGCCGTGGAGGTGGGCCAACGCGGGTTCGGCGGCGCGGGGCCCGCCCGCGTGGGCGGGGACGGAGCCCCCGCCGGTGAGTGCCTCGACCGCGGCCTCGACACGCCAGCAGGCGGCGGCCAGCCGGGCGTCGTGCGAGGCCTCGGGGTCGGCGGCGACGGCGACCAGGCCGCGGATCTCGCGGGCGCAGTCGTCGAGCAGGTCGAGGACCCGGCGGGCCCGTCGCCTGCGGCCGTACATCGGGCTCAGCGGGTGCACGAGCGGGGCGACCGACAGCCGTACCCGGCCGAGCATCTGCTCCAGTTCGGCCACGCGCGGCGTCGGATCGGCGCCCTCGGTCCCGGCGAGGCGTGCGGCGGCCTCGGCGGTGCAGGCGTGCACGCAGCGCAGCGCGCGCTGGATCCAGACGTCGGTGACGGCGTGCGTGGTGACGGGCAGGACGAAGAGCACGGCGAGCGCGGCGCCGAGCGCGCCCACGCCGGTCTCGGCGATCCGCAGGGCGAGCAGGCCGGGGCTGAGGACGCCCAGGAGGCCGTAGAGCAGCTCGGCGAGCAGGGTCACGCAGAGCATCATCCAGGTGTAGGAGACCGCGGCGGTGTAGAAGATGCCGAACACGCAGGCCGCGGCGAGGACCGCGGTGGGCACCGGCGAACCGGCCACCGGTACGGCGATCAGGAAGCCCAGGCCGATGCCGACGACCGTGCCGAGGACCCGGCGGAAGCCGCGCACCAGCGTCTCGCCGCGCGAGGTGGTGTTGACGAACACCCACCAGGTGGCGCCGACGGCCCAGTACCAGCGGTCGCCCGACACCAGCTGGCCCACGACCAGGGCGAAGCCGGCGCCCGCGGTGGCCTGCACGGCCTGGCGGGTGGTGATGCGGGCCAGACCGGTACCGGCGGGCGGCCCGGGGACGGCGGGCGCGGGCCGGCGGCGCTCGTAGCACCACAGGCCGAACCGCACCGCCGCCGCGGTGGCCACGGACAGCAGGACGGCCGCGTACATCTCGGGCAGCCGGTCCGTGGTCGCGTGCAGGAACTGGGCGATGAAGAAGGTCATGAAGGCGAAGACGCCCAGGCTGTGCCCGCGCGGCCCCCAGCGGCGCGCGTACACGCCCGCGCCGACGACCGCGAGGAACGTGAGGTCCCGTGCCACGGGAAGGTCGTGCAGCGCCGCGGCGGCGGTGAGCACGGGCAGTCCGGCCACCGGCAGCAGTGCGGTGGTGAGGGCCTGGCCGCGCACGGTGGCGTCGGTGACGGTGAACAGGGCGAGCAGGGCGGCGAGGCCGCCGATGATCGCGCCCACCAGGGAGGTACCGGCCAGCCCGCACACCGCGACGGCCAGCCCGATGCCGAGGACGGCCCGGGCGGCGAACCGCAGCCGGGACCGTCCCGGGTCCGGGCTCACGAACACCTTCTTCAGCACTGATTACCGCCCCCTCGCTCACTCACGCCCACTGGTCCGGAAGTCGTCGCATGCAAAAGGCGCCGCGGAGTCCGCAGCGCCATCGACACGTCTATAGGAGCATCTCCACCGCCAGTGGCTCAACACGCCGCTGAGCGACTGGTCCATTGGTACAGTGATCACGACTTTTCCACAGCCACGGACGGGCCAATGGCCGACTTGCCGACCGAAGGGGGCCGGAGCCGCGATGGCCGTCGACGAGCTCGACACCCGCATCCTGCGGCTGCTGCTGGAGCAGCCGCGCACCAGCGTGCGCGAGTACGCCCGGATCCTCGGGATCGCCCGGGGCACGCTCCAGGCCAGGCTGGACCGCCTGGAGCGCGACGGCGTGATCACCGGCACCGCCCCCGCCCTGTCCCCCGCCGCCCTGGGCCACCCGGTGCTCGCGTTCGTGCACATCGAGGTCACCCAGGGCCATCTGGACGAGGTGGGCGAGGCGCTGGCGGCGGTGCCGGAGATCGTCGAGGCCTTCTCGATCACGGGCGGCGGGGACCTGCTGACCCGCGTCGTGGCCCGCGACAACGCGCACCTGGAGGACGTGGTGCAGAAGCTGATCAGCCTGCCCGGCGTGGTCCGCACCCGCAGCGAGGTGGCGCTGCGCGAGCGGGTGCCGCACCGGCTGCTGCCGCTCGTGGAGTCGATCGGGCGCTCGGCCCGCAGGTGATCCTTGGCATCCTGGACCCCATGAGCAGCATGGGCGCACTCGACGGCACCGCGGTCGTCTTCGATCTCGACGGAACGCTCGTGGACAGCGAGCCGAACTACTACGAAGCGGGCCGGCGCACCCTCGCCGCGTACGGCGTCCCGGACTTCACCTGGGCCGACCACCAGGCGTACGTGGGCATCAGCACCCGCGAGACGGTCGCCGACTGGAAGCGGCGGCACGGGCTGCGAGCGACGGTCGAGGAACTGCTCGCCGTCAAGAACCGCCACTACCTGGCGCTCGCCCGCACCTCGGCCCGCGCGTACCCCGAGATGCGGAAGTTCGTCGAGCTGCTGGCGGGTGAGGGTGTGCCGATGGCGGTGGCGTCGGGTTCGTCGCCCGAGGCGATCGGGACGATCCTCGCCCGCACCGGCCTGGACGCGCACCTGCGCACGGTCGTCTCGGCCGACGAGGTGGCGCGGGGCAAGCCCGCCCCCGACGTGTTCCTGGAGGCGGCCCGCCGGCTGGGGGCGCGACCGGCCCGCTGCGTGGTCCTGGAGGACGCCGCTCCGGGGGCCGCCGCCGCACATGCGGCCGGGATGCGCTGCATCGCCATCCCGTACGTCGCGGACCAGGCCGGCGCCCCGGAGTTCGCCACCGCGGACCTGCTCCTGCCCGGGGGCCAGGAGGAGTTCACCGCGCGGCTGGCTCACGACTGGCTGGTGCGAGCGGCAGGGACGCGAGGGGAAAAGAATTGAGCAACTGCCCGGGACGGTGATCAGAACGCCGCCCGTATCCGTACCTCCTGGCGTCCGAGCCTGTCTTCGTCCCGGGAGGCACGATGCGCATCACGCGCGCCACGGCAGGGACCGCCTTCGTGGCCGGTGCCCTGGTCCTCACTCTGACCGCGCTCGCCTACCCGACGATGCTCGGGGTGCAGAACGCGGGAAGCGACCAGGCCCGGGTCGTCACCAACACGCGATACGGGCCGCTCACTGAGCAGGACCGGGACTTCGTGGTGAAGGTGCGTGCCGCGGGGCTCTGGGAGCATCCGCTGGGGCTGATGGCCATGGAACGGGGCACGACACCGGAGATGAGGGAGGCCGGCGAGCACCTGGTCGTCGGCCACTCCCGGCTGGACGCCACCTGCCGCAGGATCGCGCCGGAGCTGGGCATCACCCTGCCCAATCTGGCCTCGCCGCAACAGCAGCAGTTCGTGTCGACCGTGGACGGGACCACGGGCAAGCAGTTCGACACCACGGCGGTCAACATCATGCGGATCACGCACGGCCAGATCTTCCCGGCCATCGCCAAGATCCGCGCCAACACCAAGAACTCCCTGGTGCGGCAGCTCGCCGACCAGGCCAACGACACCGTGCTCGACCACATCACCGTGCTGGAGAAGACCGGGCTGGTCAATTTCGACCAGGTCAACTTCCAGCAGACCGCCCCGCCGAACCTGCCCAAGGTGCAGCTCACTCCGCCGGCTCCGCAGCCGGGCGAGCCGGTGCTCTCGCTCACCGCGCCGCCCGGCCTCGAGGTCAACACGTCGGCGCCGACGCCGAGCCCGACGGTGCGCTGACGGTTCAGCCGTCGACGGGGTCAGCGGTGCCGGGGCCGGCCGCCGCGCCCGCCGCCCTTGCCCTTGCTCGCGCTGCCGCCCCGGCGGTTGCCGCCGGTGCCGCGCCCGGCCGCGCCGCCGGTCTGCCTTCCGCCGGTCGTCCCGCCCGTCCTGCCGCCGCCCGTCCCGCCGCCGGCCGCTTTGCGGCGCGCGGAGCCGGCCGCTTCCCCGCGCCCGTCCTTGGAGCGCCCGGGTTCGGGCTGCCGGCCCCGGGTGCTGTTGACGGTCCGCCCCCGGACGATGCCGATGAAGTCCTCGACGTGGTCCGTGTGCGCGGCCTCGGGCCAGGACAGGGCCACGCTCGATTCCGGGGCGTCCGTGACCGTGCGGTACGTGAGGTCCTTGCGGTGGTGCAGCCGGGCCAGCGACAGCGGCACGAGCAGCACGCCGATCCCGGCCGCCACGAGCTCCACGGCGTCCGCGGTGGTGGCCGGACGCTCCAGCGCGGGCCTGCCCGGCGGCCGGTCCCAGCCGAGGACGTCGTCCAGGGGGTGCAGCACGATCTCGTCGGCGAGATCCTCGACGGTCACCTCGTCGGCCGCGGTGACGAGATGGTCCCTGGGGATCAGCACGACCGTCGTCTCGGTGTAGAGGGGGATGGCGCTGAGCAATGTCCGGTCGACGGGCAGCCGCACCAGTCCGGCGTCGGCGTCGCCGTCCAGCAGCACGCGGCCGGCCCCGGCGGCCGGGACCTGGGTCAGGGCGAGGGGGACGTCCGGCAGCCGCTCGTTCCAGATGCGCACCCATTTGTCGGGCGTCACCCCCGGGACGTACGCGAGCCGAAACGAGGGGGGAGCTTCCGAGCCTGTCACCCGGCCAGGTTACCGGGCGTGGTCGGGAGCCACTCACACGATCGATACCCTTGACGGCATGACGTCGCACCAGAACACCCAGACCATGAAGCCCGCGACCGCGGCGAAGAAGCTGGGTGTGTACCTCGAAGCCACACCCGCCGAGTTCCGGGAGGGCGTCGTCACGCGTGCCGAGCTGAACGCGCTCCAGGCCGACCCGCCCGCGTGGCTGCGCGAGCTGCGGCGCGACGGTCCGCACCCGCGGCCGGTGGTCGCGGCCAAGCTGGGCGTCTCCATCGCGGGCCTGCACCGGGGCGGGGTCGCCGAGCCGCTCACCACGGCGCAGATCGACGCGCTGAAGCAGGAACGCCCGGAGTGGCTGGAGCGGGAGCAGGCCGTCCAGGCGGACGTGCGCAAGGAGGCGGCCCGCGTGAAGAAGCTGCACGCCGAGCGGGCGGAGCGGGCCGAGGACGCCCGGCGCGACTGACCGGCCGCCCGGCGCGGGGACCGGGCCGCCCGCTCCCCGGCCCCGCCCGGCGCGGCGGTCACTCCGAGTGTGTCTCGGCGCCTCCGGTCCGCGGACACCGCTCGTGCGGCACCGCTCATGCGCCACCGCTCATTCCTCGGCCTTCTGGGCCGTCAGGCTCCACGCGTACTGCAACCAGTCCGACACCACGACCGCGCTGAGGCCCGCGCTCAGCAGCCGCCCCGCCCGGGGCGCGACGGCGTAGGTGCCGACGAGTCCGCCGGCCACCCAGGCCGAGGTGCAGAACGGGCAGGAGACCAGGTCCCCGATCGCACGGCGCAGACCCGTGCCGCGCCCGGCGTCCATCACCTCGTTGGCGTTGCCCTCGCCCTCCCGGCTGGTGAAGGGCGCCCGCAGGAAGCTGGTGACCTTGTCCTTGGTCAGCAGCCGGGAGGCCTTGAACGTCGCCGTGCCGAGCAGGGCCACGTCCCAGGCGGGGACGGTGTCGGGCAGCCGGACCCCGCGGCGCCGGGCCGTGACCGCGAACACGGCGGCGCTCGCCGCGAAGGTCGCCGCGAGTGTCGCGTACCCGGCCAGGGGCGTCTCCTCCTCGTCGGCGTAGCGCTGGGCGGCGTCGTCCGTCATGGGTGTCTCCTCGGTCTTCCTCGGTCTCAGTGGGGCGCTCCGGTGGGCCGTTCTCCGTGGGACACCGGGCCGCCGAAGAGGTCGGCACAGTCCGCGGGCAGGTGGGCCAGAAGGCGGTCGATCCGTTCGCGGGGCACCGCTTCGGCGAGGGTGGCCAGCACCGCGCCCGCGTCCCACTCGGCGGTGCGCGGCCGGGCGCCGGTCTGCTGGGCCACCCGCCGGAGGAACTCCGCACGGCCGAAGGACTCGGGGCGACCGCGTTCGGGGCGGAGCGCGTCGTCCAGCGGTGCGGGCAACTCGGCGGCCAGACCGGCGGCCTCCTCCGGTGCGACGCGGGACGCGATCACCCACAGGACGGCCGTGGTGACCTGCTCCGCCTCGTCGTCGCTGTGGAACTCGCCGCGGTCGCGGACCCGGGTCAGGAATTCGTCGAGCCGCACGGCGTCGCCTCCTTGTGCCGGTTCGCGCTCCGGGCCGGGTGCCCAGGGGCGGCAGGCGAAAACGGGCGGCGGCGCCCCGCGTACGCGCCGTCAGCGTGCCGTGCGCGCACGGGCGGCGTCGGCGACGTCGGTCACCCGGGTCAGGGCGTCCGCGCTCCGGGTGAACAGCGCACGTCCGGCGGCGATCCGCTGCCCGCGGGCCGGGCCCGGTGCGGTGAGCCGTCGCAACGCGTCCAGCAGCGCGGCCTCGTCCTCGGCGACCTCGGACACGCCGAGCGCGGCCATCCGCCGGACGCCGTCGGCGCCGTGGCCGGGGATCGGACGGTGACCCACGACCGGCAGTCCGGCCGCGAGCGCCTGTACGGCGGTCTGTCCGGCCGCGTTGTCGACGAGTGCCCGGGCGGCGTGGAGCAGGCCGGGCATGTCCGTCACCCAGCCCAGGGCGAGGACGCCCGGTGTGCCGGACAGCCTGTGCCGCAGCCGCCGGTTGTCGCCGCAGAGCACGACGGGGAGGAAGCCGTGGTCCGTCAGGAGCCGGACCGTGGCGTCCAGGTGTGAGCCGACGCCCCAGGCACCGGCGGACAGCACCACGGCGGGCCGGCCGGGCCCGAGCCGGCCGAACATGTCCCGCCACTCGGCGGCGCCCGGCGCGTCGGGAGGGCCGGCGGAGAACTCCGGCGCCACGACGGGACCGCACACATCCGCCGGCGTGCCGGTACTCGCCCGCACCTCGCGTGCCGCGTCCTCGGTGAGGCACAGGCAGTGGTCGTTGCCGGGATGGAGCCACTGCCGGTGCGTCTCGAAGTCGATCACCAGGACGACGGCGGGCACGGGCAGCAGTCCGCGCTCCCTCAGGTGACCGGTCAGCTGGGCGCCCAGGTGGAAGACGGGCACGACGACGTCCGCTCCCGTGCGCTCGGCCAGCTCGCGCAGTCTGCCCCCGGCGAGCCGGGCCAGGGGTGTCCCGCTGGGGCGGCGTCCGGCGCCGGGCCGCAGGAAGAGGCGGTACACGGCGGCGTACGCCCAGGGAAAGTGCCGTACCGATCCGCGGTAGAAGTACCGGAGCACCGTGCCCAGGCCGTACGGCAGAAGGGCGAGGACGTCGACGACCTGGGCGGCGTCGCCGCGTTCGCGGGCCCGGCGGGCCAGTTCGGCGGCGACCGTGTCGTGACCGGCGCCCATGCTCGCGCTGATCACCAGCAGGTTCCTGCCGCCCCGTGGACCGCGCGGGACACCGGAGTGGCGGGGCTCTGACGAGCTGCGAGGATGCACAGCGGACCAGGTTGCCGACACCGCGGGTTCCAAACCACCTCACATATCCGCATAAGGGCGTTTCGGACGCGCCGCCAGGGATACTCCGTGACCGCCCGTCCGGCCGGACGGCGAAGCCCGACCGCCCGGTCGGCCGCTTCGCGGTGCCCGCCCCGAGCCAAGGTGGTCCTCATGGTCCATGCGTTCTCCCGTCCCCGCTCCGTCGCGGGACCGCAGGTCGCCGCCCCCGACGCGGACGACGCGAGGCCCCGGCGACGGCCCGTCGGGATCCGGGACCTGCGGACCCGTACGGCGCTGGTGACCGGGGCGTCCTCCGGCATCGGCGCGGCCGTGGCCCGCCGGCTCGGTGACGAGGACGGCTGGCGGCTGGTGCTCACGGGACGTGACCCGGTGCGGCTGCGTCAGGTGGCCGACGACACCTCGGCCACCGCCTTCGCGGCGGATCTCACCCTTCCCGGGGCCGACCGGCAGCTCACCGACTTCACGACGGCCACCTCGGGCCCGGTGGACCTGCTGGTGGCCGGGGCCGGCGTGGGCTGGGCCGGGGAGTTCCTGGACATGCCCCCGCACCGCATCGACGAGGTCCTCGACATCAACGTGCTGGCCACGTTGCGCCTGGTGCGGCTGCTGCTGCCCGGGATGGTGGCGGCGGGCTCGGGTCGGGTGGTGCTCATCGGCTCGCTGGCGGGCAGTGTCGCGGTGCGCGACGAGGCCGTGTACTCCGCCGCCAAGGCCGCGATCGGCGCCTTCGCCGACTCGCTGCGCTACGAACTGCGGGGCACCGGCGTGGGGGTCACCCATGTGGTGCCGGGTGTCGTCGACACCCCGTTCTTCGAGCGCCGCGGCACCCCCTACCGGCGGTCCAGGCCGCGTCCGGTGCCTCCCGAGCAGGTGGCCGACGCGGTGCGCAGCGCGGTGCTGCGGGGCCGGGACGAGGTGTACGTGCCCTCGTGGCTGCGGCTGCCGTGCCGCGTGCGGGGTGCGGCTCCGGGACTCTACCGACGGCTGGCCGCACGGTTCGGATGACCGGGAGCCCGTCGCGGTGAGCGTCCTCACCGTCGTCCTCGCCCTGTTCGCGGCGCTGTCCAACGCGGCGGCGTCCGTACTGCAGCGCCGGGCCGCGGCCCAGGACGAGGACCGGGCGGGAGCCCGGCACACGGTGCTGCGCTCGCTGCTGCGGATGGTGCGCGACCGGTACTGGATCGGCGGGGCGGCGCTGCTCGCGCTGACGACGGTGCTGCAGGCGTCCGCGCTGGCGGTGGGCAGTCTGGCCGTCGTCCAGCCGCTGATGGCCACCGAACTGCTGTTCACGCTGGTGGTGGGCAGCGCGGTCTTCCACCGGCGGCCTGACTCTCGCACCTGGCTGGCGTTCGCGGCCCTGGCCGTGGGGCTGGCGCTGTTCCTGGGCTCCGCCGCTCCGGCGGCCGGTCACGACACCGCCACCCAGGGCCGGTGGATCTGGGCGGGGCTGGCGCTGTTCGTGCTGATCACGGTCCTCGCCTCGGTCGGCAGCCTGGTGCACGGCGCGCCCCGCGCCGCACTGTTCGGGTCGGCGTCCGCCGTGGGGTTCGGCGGTACGGCGGCGCTGCTCAAGGAACTCACGGGCCGGCTCCCCCAGGGGGTGGGCGAGGTGCTGACCCAGTGGCCGCCGTACGCCACGGCGGTGGTGGGCGTGGTCAGCTTCCTGCTGCTGCAGAGCGCCCTGCGGGCCGGGACCCTCGCGGCCTCGCAGCCGGCGCTGACCCTCGGCGACGCGCTGACCAGCGTCGCGCTGGGCTGGGCCCTGTTCGGCGAGGAGATCCTGCTCGGCGTGCGGGTGCTGCCCGAGCTGATCGGCGTGGCGCTGATCGGCCTCGGCAGCGTCGGACTGGCCCGGGCTCCGTCGGTCCACGGCGCCTGGGACACGGCCCCGGCGGCGCGGGACGGACCCGGGCGGCCGGTGAAGCGGTGAGCGGTGAGCGGTGAGCGGTCCGGGACGGGCGAACCGAGACCGGCGAACCGGGATCGGCGAACCGAGATCAGGTAGCCGGGGAGCAGATACCCGGTGAGCAACGAGACATCAGCGAACGGAACGGGCCGGAGGCATCAGGATGCGTCAGGGGTTTCCCGTCGGACGGGCGGTGTACGTCGCCGCACCGGTCGTCGCCGCCGCGCTGGCCCACATCGGACCGGCCGCGACCTGGCTGCCGGGGCTGCGCCGGCGCCGGTTCCCCGGGCTCGCCGGGCAGGGCAGTCCGACTCACGTGGCGCTCACCTTCGACGACGGCCCGGACCCCGCGTCCACACCGCGCTTCCTCGACGTACTGGACGTGCTCGGCGTACGGGCGACGTTCTTCGTCCTGGGCGAGAACGTCGTGCGGCACCCGGAGGTGGCCCTCGAACTGGTCCGGCGCGGACACGAACTCGCCGTCCACGGCTGGACGCACGACCGTCCCTGGTGGCCTTCGCCGGCCCGGGACGCGCGCGAGCTGCTGCGTACCGTCCGGGTGGTGGGCGAGGTGGCCGGCCGGGCTCCCCACTGGTACCGGCCGCCGTACGGCATCCTCACCTCCGGACGCTGGGCGGCCGCCCGCCGGGCCGGGCTGCGGCCCGTGCTGTGGACGGCCTGGGGCAAGGACTGGCGGCACGACGCCACGCCCGCCTCGGTACGCGCGACCGTCGCGGCGGACCTGCGCGGCGGCGGCACGATCCTCCTCCACGACACCGATCACGCCTCGGCTCCGGGCAGCTGGCGGGCCACGCTCGGCGCACTGCCGGACCTCGTGCGCGACTGCCGTGCGGCGGGCCTGACGGTGGGGCCGCTGGGCGAGCACGGGACGGGGCGCGGCGGGGCGGACGGGGACTCGTTGACGGCGGGGACCGGGCGGAGCGGGTGGAGTGCGCGGCCCGCACCGTTTCGGTCACCGGCGCCGGGATAGCCGTAGCGGCATGAAGGACAGCGACGAGGAGCGCGCGGCGGCACCGGACACCTCGTGCCCGCCCTGGGCGCTGCGCGAGTACGCCGTGCTCGCCGACGGTGAGCGCGGGGCGGTCCTGGACCCCCGGGGCCGGATCGTGTGGCTGTGCGCCCCGCGGTGGCACGACGACGCGGTGTTCTCCGCGCTGATCGGCGGGGCCGGTCACTTCACCGTGGAGCCCGCGGACCCCTGGCACGTCTGGGGCGGCTCCTACGAGGAGGGCACGCTGATCCGGGTGAGCCGGTGGGTGACCTCCGGCTGCGTGATCGAGTGCCGCGAGGCCCTGGCCATGCCGTCCCGCACGGACCGGCTCGTGCTGCTGCGCCGCATGCGGGTGGAGCGGGGCGAGGCCCGGCTGAAGCTGGATCTGGACCCGCGGCCCGGCTTCGGCGAGTTCCGGATGCGCGAGCCCCGGCGGGAGGGTGGCGTGTGGACGGCCGAGGCGGAGGGTCTGCGGATGCGGCTCGCCGGGGCGCCGGACGCGGTGTGGCGGGACCCGGCCGGACTGTGCGGCGATTTCCGGCTGGGCGAGGGCCAGACGCACGACCTCGTACTGGAACTGTCCACGCAACGGGAGACCGAGCCGCTCGACGCCGACGCGTTGTGGCGGGCGACGGAACGTGAGTGGCGGCAGGCGGTCCCGGACTGCTCGCGGCTGGTGGCGCCGCGCGACGCCAGGCACGCGTACGCCGTGCTGCGCGGACTGACCAGCGTCTCCGGGGGGATGGTCGCGGCGGCCACCACGTCGCTGCCGGAGCGGGCCAACAGCGGGCGCAACTACGACTACCGCTACGCCTGGCTGCGCGACCAGTGCTACGCCGGTCTGGCGGTCGCCGCGCACGGGCCGCACCCGCTGGTCGACGACGCCGTGCGCTTCGTGGCCGAGCGCATCCTCGCCGACGGCGACGAGGTGCGCCCCGCGTACACGGTCGACGGCCGGCCGGTCGGGCCCGAGCGCTCCCTGCGGCTGCCGGGCTATCCCGGCGGCAACGACCACGTCGGCAACGACGCGGGGGCCCAGTTCCAGCTGGACACCTTCGGCGAGGCACTGCAGCTGTTCGCCGCGGCGGCCGCGCACGACCGGCTGACCGAGGAGGCGCGGCGGGCCGCGATCCTCTCGGTGGACGTCGTGGAGCGGCAGTGGCTGAAGCCGGATGCCGGTCTCTGGGAGCTGGAGGACCGGTGGTGGACCCACTCCAGACTGGGCGTGGTGTGCGGACTGCGGCGGATGGCCGAAGTGCTGCCCGGGAAGGACGGGCGCCGGTGCGCCGACCTCGCCGACACGGTCCTGCGGGAGACCCGGCGCCGGTGCCTGCTCCCCGACGGCCGCTGGCGGCGGGCCGAGGACGACGACGGGCCCGAGGCCGCCCTGCTGGTACCGATGGCCCGCGGCTGCACGTTCGGGGACCACCACGACGCGGCGACCCGCGCCTACATCGAGTCCCGCCTGACCGAGGACGGCTATCTGTTCCGCTTCGAACATCCCGGCGAGTCGCTCGGGGAGGCCGAGGGGGCGTTCCTGCTCTGCGGCTTCACCATGGCGCTCGCCACGCACCGCGTCGGCGACCGGGTCGGCGCGTTCCGCTGGTTCGAGCGCACCCGGGCGGCCTGCGGACCGCCCGGGCTGTTCGCCGAGGAGTACGACGTGCGCCAGCGCCAGCTCCGCGGCAATCTGCCGCAGGCCTTCGTGCACGCCATGATGCTGGAGTGCGCGGTACGCCTGGCCGGCGAGTCGACGCTGCCCTGACCCTCGGGCCTGTGTGGCCGGTCCGAACCTGATGACGACTCGCCTGGCGCCCCCCTTCTTGAGGGGCGGTAGCCCGGCTGGGGCGGCGAGTCCGGCGGATGCCGCCCCCTTCCCTCAAGCGGCAGCCCCCGTCACCTCCCGGTGGATCGGTGCGGCTCCGCCCGTCAGGGGGACACCCGTGCCGCCGCGGCGGAGGGCGACGATCTCCGCCGCGATGGACAGGGCCGTCTCCTCGGGGGTGCGGGCGCCCAGGTCGAGGCCGATCGGTGAGCGCAGCCGCGCGAGCTCGTCCTCGGTCAGGCCCGCCTCGCGCAGCCGTCGGGCGCGGTCCTCGTGGGTGCGGCGCGAGCCCATCGCGCCGACGAACGCGACCGGCATCCGCAGTGCCTCCGTGAGCAGCGGCACGTCGAACTTGGCGTCGTGGGTGAGCACGCACAGCATCGTGCGCCCGTCGGTCGGGGTGCTGCCCAGGTAGCGGTGCGGCCAGTCGACGACGACCTCGTCGGCCTCGGGGAAACGGGCCCGCGTGGCGAAGACGGGCCGGGCGTCGCACACGGTGACGTGGTGTCCGAGGAACTTCCCCGCCCGCACCAGCGCCGCCGCGAAGTCGACGGCGCCGAAGACGATCATGCGGGGCGGCGGCACGCTGGACTCGACGAGCAGGGTGAGACCTCCGGGGCAGTGCGACCCGTCCTCCGAGAGCCCGACCGTGCCGGTCCGTCCGGCGTCCAGCAGGGCACCGGCCTCGGCCGCCGCCGTGCGGTCCAGGTCCGGGTGGCCGCCGAGACCGCCCTCGCGGGTGCCGTCGGACCGGACCAGCAACGCCCGGCCCAGCAGGTCGGACGGGCCCCGCACGACCCGGGCGAGGGCCGCGGTCCCGCCCCTGGCGGCGGTGGCCAGCGCCGCCCGGAGCACCTCCCGCGCCGGCGCGTCGACGCCGATCGGAGTGACCAGGACGTCGACGATCCCGCCGCAGGTCAGGCCTACCGCGAAGGCGTCCTCGTCGCTGTAGCCGAAGCGTTCGCGGACCGTCTCGCCGCTGCGCAGGGCGTCGGTGCACAGCTCGTACACCGCGCCCTCCACGCAGCCGCCGGAGACCGAGCCGATCGCCGTGCCGTCGCTGTCGACGGCGAGGGCGGCGCCCGGCCCGCGCGGTGCGCTGCCGCCGACGGAGACGACGGTGGCGACGGCGAACTCCCGGCCCTCGGCGAGCCAGCGGTTCAGCTCGTCGGCGATGTCAAGCATCCGTGCCGCCCCCGGCCCCGGGCACCCCCGCCGCCAGCACGCGGTCGGGCCGGATCGGCAGGTTGCGGTGGCGGACGCCGGTCGCATGGCGCACCGCGTTGGCGACGGCCGCCGCGGCGCCCACGATGCCGATCTCACCGACGCCCTTGATGCCCACCGGGTCGTCCGGGTCGGGGTCGTCGACCCAGTCCGCCTGGATGTCGCCCACGTCGGCGTTGGTGGCGACGTGGTAGCCGGCGAGGTCGGGGGCGTAGAGGGCGCCGCTGGCCCGGTCCCGTACCGCCTCCTCGTGCAGGGCCATGGAGATGCCCCAGACCATGCCGCCGACGAGCTGGTTGCGGGCGGTGAGCGGGTTGACGATCCGGCCCGCCGCGAAGATGCCGAGCATGCGGCGCACCCGTACCTCGCCGGTGGCGGTGTCCACTGCGACCTCGGCGAACTGCGCCCCGAAGGAGTGCCGCTCCTTCTGTGCGAGGCGGCCGAGGGCCTCGGTGGTGTCGGACCGCACGGTGATGCCGTCGGCCGGGATGTCGGCGCCCAGGGCGAGGCGTTCGCGCAGTTCGGCGGCCGCGGCGGTGATCGCCCAGGCCCAGGAGCGGGTGCCCATCGAACCGCCCGCGATCATCGCCGGCCCGAAGTCGCTGTCGCCGATGCGGACCCGGACCCGCTCGGGCGCGACCTCCAGCGCGTCGGCGGCGACCAGGGTGAGCGCGGTGCGGGCGCCGGTGCCGATGTCGGCGGCGGCGATCCGCACGGTGAAACTCCCGTCCGCCTCGGCGGTCACCAGGGCCGTGGAGGGGCCGGCGCCCGAGTGGAAGGAGGCGGCGGCGGTGCCCGTGCCCAGTAGCCAGCGTCCGTCGCGGCGCATGCCGGGGCGCGGGTCGCGCTCGGCCCAGCCGAACCGCCGGGCGCCCTCGCGGAAGCAGGCCTCCAGATTGCGGCTGCTGAACGGCAGCCCGGAGACCGGGCCGACCTCGGGCTCGTTGCGCAGGCGCAGCTCGATCGGGTCGACGCCGCAGCGCTCAGCCAGTTCGTCGAGGGCCGACTCGATGGCGAAGGAGCCCGGTGCCTCGCCCGGCGCGCGCATGAACGTCGGCGACGGCACATCGAGTGGCGTGACCTCGTTGGCCGTGTGGTGCGCGTCGGCGTCGTACATCACCCGGGCCACGCCCGCGCTGGGCTCGACGAACTCGTAGACGGTGGACGTCTGGTTCAGCGACCGGTGCTCCAGGGCACGCAGCCGGCCGTCGGCGTCGGCGCCGAGCCGCACGCGCTGGACGGTGGGGCTGCGGTAGCCGGCCAGCGAGAACATCTGGCGCCGCGTCATCACCACGCGTACCGGCCGCTGCAGTTCGGTCGCGGCCATCACGGCGGCGACCTGGTGGGCGCGCAGTCCCTTGCTGCCGAAGCCGCCGCCGATGTGCTCGGAGCGCACCCGTACCGCGGACGCGTCCAGCGAGAACATGCTGGCCAGTTCGCTCTGGACCCAGGTGGTGCCCTGGTTGGAGTCGACGACCTCCAGCCGGCCGCCGTCCCACCGGGCCGTGGCGGCGTGCGGTTCCATCATGCTGTGGTGCTCTTCGGGCGTGGTGTACTCCTCGTCCACCACGACGGCGGACGCGGCGAGGCCGGCCGTCAGGTCGCCCTTGGCGGTCTCGCCGGGCATGACGCCGCCGGCCGGGTGGGCGCCCGGGTGGCCGGTGGTGAGTTCGGTGTCGTGCGGCTCCTCGTCGTAGGTGACGACGAGTGCCTCGGCGGCCTCCCGGGCCTGCTCGGACGTCTCGGCGACGACGAGGGCGACCGGCCAGCCCGCGTGCGCCACCCGGTCCTGCTGGAAGACGGCGGCGGTCGGGTCCGGCGGCATGCCCAGCAGACCGATGTAGTCGGTCTCGACGCGCGGAGCGTTCCCGTGGTGCAGGACGGCGAGCACGCCGGGCATGGCGAGGACGGGCTCGGTCTCGACCGCGCGGACGCGGCCGCGGGCCACGGTGGACAGCACAAGCCAGCCGTGCGCGAGGTCGGCGAAGGGGATCTCACCGGCGTAGCGAGCGGCTCCGGTGACCTTGTCGCGGCCCTCGACTCGGGTGTGGGCGGTGCCGACGGCGCCCCGGGCCGTCGTGGGGCCGGTCGTGGCGGTGGTCATCGGGCGGCCTCCCCGGCGAGTTCGGTCAGGACGGCCACGACGAGGTTGCGCATGAGGGTCACCTTGTATCCGTTGTCGGGCAGCGGCCTGGCGGCCGCGAGTTCGGCGTCCGCGGCGGCGGCGAAGGTCTCGCCGTCGGCCGGTGCTCCGGTGAGCACGGCCTCGGCCGCGCGGGCCCGCCAGGGCCGCGATGCGACGGCGCCGAAGGCCAGCCGGGCCTCGCGCACGACGCCGTCCTCGATGTCGAGCGCGGCGGCGACCGAGCCGATCGCGAAGGCGTACGAGGCACGCTCGCGCACCTTGCGGTAGCGGGAGCGGGCGGCGACCGGGGCGGGCGGCAGGGTGACGCCGGTGATCAGTGCGCCGGGCGGCAGGGCGGTCTCCCGGTGCGGGGTGTCCCCGACGGGGAGGTAGAAGTCGGCCAGCGGCAACTCACCGGGTCCGTCGAGGGTTTCGTAGCCGACGACGGCGTCGAAGGCGGCGAGGGCCACGCCCATGTCGGAGGGGTGGACGGCCACGCAGTGGTCGGAGGCGCCCAGGATGGCGTGGTTGTGGTGCTCGCCGGTGAGCGCGGGGCAACCGCTGCCGGGGGCGCGCTTGTTGCAGGGCTTGCTGAGGTCGGTGAAGTAGCCGCAGCGGGTGCGCTGGAGGAGGTTGCCGCCGACGGTGGCCATGTTGCGCAGCTGGCCGGAGGCGCCGGCCAGGACCGCCTGGGTCAGGGCCGGGTAGCGGCGGCGTACTTCTGGGTGGGCGGCCAGGTCGCTGTTGGTGACGGTGGCGCCGATGCGCAGGCCGCCGTCCGCGGTCTCCTCGATGCCGTCCAGAGGGAGTTCACGGACGTCGACGAGCCGGGCGGGGCGTTCGACGCCGGTCTTCATCAGGTCGACCAGGTTGGTGCCGCCGCCGAGGAAGCGGGCGTCCGGGTCGGCGGCGAGCAGGGCCACGGCGCCGGAGACGTCGTCGGCGCGCTGGTATCCGAACTCCCTCATGCCGCGGTCTCCTTCTCCGTCTCGGCGGACAGGTCGCCGTCGTCGTCCCGGGCGGCAGCGGCCTCGTGGGCCTCGGCCGCGCGGGTGACCGCCTGGACGATGGAGACGTAGGCGCCGCAGCGGCACAGGTTGCCGCTCATCCGTTCGCGGATCTCGTCCGGTGTCAGGGGTGGGGGCCCGGCCTCGGGACGTACGTCCTCGGTGGCGGCGCTGGGCCAGCCGGCCGCGTGCTCCTCGATGACGGCGATCGCGGAGCAGATCTGTCCGGGTGTGCAGTAGCCGCACTGGTATCCGTCGAGGTCGAGGAAGGCCTGTTGGACCGGGTGCAGCCGGTCGCCGTCGGCCATGCCCTCGATGGTGGTGATCTCGCGGCCCTCGGCGGCGACGGCGAGGTTCAGGCAGGAGACGGCGCGGCGTCCGTCGACCAGGACGGTGCAGGCTCCGCACTGGCCCTGGTCACAGCCCTTCTTGGTGCCGGTCAGATCCAGTCGCTCGCGCAGGGCGTCGAGCAGGGTGGTGCGGTGGTCGACGGTCAGCTGGTGCTTCTCGCCGTTGATGTTCAGGGTGACGGCGCTGGACGTCGACGAGGGCGTTGGGGCCATGGTCAGCCTTCTTTGGTGTCCGGTGACAGCGGGATGTCTGTTGACAGGGAGAAACGGGCTGTAGGCAGTGGGGGTCGTTCGCGGCCGGTCGACCACCGGCCGGGGTCGCGCGGCCGCGTCCGCCGCTAGACTGGGCGGGTAACCGGACAACTGTCCGCTGCCGAAAACGTAACGGACAGCTGTCCGCTTAGCAAGGTCGGGATTCGGCCACAACCCGAAAGGGGGACGAGTGCCGCTGCCGAAGAAGGACAAGCCGGACACTCCCTTGCGCTCGGACGCCCAGCGCAACCGCGAACGCATCCTGGCAGTGGCCACCGAGGAGCTGACGCACTGCGCGAACGCCCCGTTGAGCGCCATCGCCAAGAAGGCCGGGGTCGGGCAGGGCACCTTCTACCGCAATTTCCCGAACCGCGAGGCGCTCGTCCTGGAGATCTACCGCTACGGGATGCAGCAGGTCGCCCAGGCCGCACCCGAGATGCTGGCCACCCGGGAACCCGACCTGGCCCTGCGCGAGTGGATGGACCGCCTCGCCGAGTTCGCCATGACCAAGGCGGGCCTGGCGGACGCGATCCGGCTGGTCACCAGCGCACCCGGGGCGCCGGAGAAGCCGCGCCCCACCCCGCTGGAGGAAGCGGCCGAGCTGCTGCTCCGCGCCAACCACGAGGCCGGCACGATCCGCCCCGGGGTGACCGGGGACGACTTCTTCCTCGTCCTCGGCGGTCTGTGGCTGATCGGCCCCGGCGAGGACCGGCAGTCGCGGGTCACCCGGTTCCTGGACTTCGTCATGGACGCCCTGCGCGCGGGAGCGCCAGGCCGGTGACCGCACCCCGGAAGCGGTAGCGGCGCTCGGGGCGGCCCGCCACGCCGTAGCGCAGCGAGACCTCCGCGCTGCCCACGGTGTGGAAGTACTCCAGGTACCTGCGCGCGCTCACCCGGGAGATCCCGGTCAGCGCCGCGCATTCGCTGGCCGACAGGGTGCCGTCCGCCTCCCGCAGGGTGCGCTCGACCAGTTCGGCGGTCTCCACGCTCATGCCCTTGGGCAGCGCGGGGGCCGTGGCCGTCTGCGCCGCGGCCCCGGCCAGTACGCGGTCGACGTCGGCCTGGCTGCGCACGACCGTGCCGAGCAGCCGGCCCCGCTGGACGGCGTAGCGCTCGAGCCGGACCCGCAGGTCCTCGAACTCGAACGGTTTGAGCAGGTAGTCGACGACGCCCTGCCGTACCGCGCCGCGCACCGCGTCCGCCTCGCGGGCCGCGCTGATCACCATGACGTCGCAGTCGTGGCCCGCTGCGCGCAGCCGCGGGATGACGTCGAGGCCGAAGACGTCCGGCAGGTACAGGTCGAGCAGGACCAGGTCGGGGCGCAGCTCCCCGACGGCGGTGAGCGCCTGTTCCCCGGTGCCGGCGACACCGAGGACCCGGAAGGGCTCGACCCGTTCGACGAACGCGCGGTGGACGCGGGCGACCATGAAGTCGTCGTCGACGACGAGCACGCCGATCGGGGCGGCGGCACCGGGCGCCTCCGGGTCCGCGGCGTTCGGGGTGGCCGGGTGGGCGGCGCCCGCGGAACCGGCCGCGGCGAACGTGCCGGCCTGGGCGGTCGCGTCGGACGTGCCGCTCGTAGCCGTCATGGTGCTGCTCCTTCCGCCACCGCGTCGGTGAGGTGGCTGACGGTCATGCGTGCGGTGAACATGGCACCCTCGGGGGTGTTGGTCACCGAGATCTCACCGCCGTGACGTTCGCAGACCAGCCGGGTCAGCGCCAGGCCGATGCCGCGCTCGCCCTGCCGGGCGGCCTTGGTGGTGAAGCCGTGGGAGAAGACCTCCCGGGCCAGTTCGGGCGCCACGCCGGGCCCGGAGTCGCGGACCACGATCTCGACGCTGGCGGCGTCCTGCCGCAGCTCGACCTCGACCCAGGCCTCGTGTTCGCCACCCGGGGCCGCGGCGGCGTCCACGGCGTTGTCGACGAGGTTGCCGACCACGGTCGCCACGTCGGCGGCGTCCGCCGGCTCCAGCCGGTCCAGCGCCGTGCGGTCCGAGACCCGCAGGGCGACCCGGCGCTCGGCGGCGAGGGAGGACTTCGCGGTGATCAGCGCGGCCACGGCGGTGTCCCGGACCCGGCGGCTGAGAGTGACGTCCAGGGACTGGCGGCGCTGGTTGAGGCCGCGAATGTAGCGCACCACCTCCTCCTGCTCACCGATCTGGATGAGCCCGGAGATGGTGTGCAGCTGGTTGGCGAACTCGTGGGCCTGGGCGCGCAGCAGCTCGGAGGTGCTCCGGAAGGAGCCGATCTCGCGCTCCAGGCGGGCCAGTTCGGTGCGGTCGCGCAGGGTGGTGACCGAGCCGAGCGGCCGGCCGTGCTTGGTGACGGTCATGCGGTTCATGACCAGGACCCGGCCGTTGCGGACGACGACCTCGTCGCGCGGCCCGGCGGCTTCGGGCGTGACACCGGCCAGGACGTCGCGCAGCCGTCCGTCGATGCCGAGCCCGTCCAGGCTCTGGCCCACGCAGTCGGCGGGGAGGTCGAGCAGGCGCCTGCCCATCTCGTTGACCAGGGTGAGCCGGTGCTGCGGGTCGAGCGCGACGACGCCCTCCGCGATGCCGTAGAGCATGGCCTCCCGGTGCTCGGCGAGGCCCGCGATCTCGCGCGGCTCCAGGCCGAGGGTCTGCCGTTTGACGCGCCGGGCCAGCAGCCAGGAGCCGGCCACGCCGAGGCCGCTGGCGATGCCGAGGTAGGCGAGGAGGTAGGAGGAGGCGCCGCTGAGGCGCTGCCACACCGTCGGGTCGGCCTCGCCGACCATCACCGTGCCGAGATGCCGGCCGAGGGTCTGCCCGGTCGCCCCGATCACCGGGACCTGGGCGACGAGCTCCCGGCTGCCCTTCACGGTCAGCGGCCCCGACCAGCCGCTCCCGGCACCGGCGCCCTCACCGCGCGGCAGCCGGGCACCGATCAGCGTGGGGTCGGTGGAACTGACGACGCGGCCGTCGGCGTCGGCCACGGTGACGGAGGTGACCCCGGACTGCGTCTGCGTGGAGTTGACCAGCGGGGCGAGGGCCTCCTGCGGCACCGGGCGCAGCAGCTGGCTGCGGACCAGCGGCGTGGCGGCCAGCTGTTCGGCGAGGGCGGTGACCCGGCGGCCCTCGACTCGGTTGAAGGTGGCCCTGGACTGGGCGAGCGAGACGGCGGCGACCGCGAGCAGGACGACCACGACGATGGCGAGCTGGAGGACCAGCATCTCGCCCGCGAGGGTCTGACGGCGGAAGGTGGGGGCCACGGCGGTCTCGTTCTCGGCTCACGGAGGGGGCTGGGGAGGGGACGGGGATGCGGTGACCGGCGGGGGGGCCGGTGGGTGTGCCGGGTCGCCATCATGGCGCCCACCTGCGGCGAGGGAAAGGGCCGCGCCCTCGATGTGCCTGCTTCGCAATGAACCGGCGATCCGACGGCGATGTGACGCCGCGCGTCGGTCACGGGGTTGCGGCGACCGCAATGAACACAACCTCCCTTGGTTCCGCAAGGAAGACACGAGGCAGGCCCGCGGGCACCATGTGGCCCACGTCACCCTCCCCCACAGGGCCCCCCGTACCGCTCTACCCAACCGACAGGTGGTGTCATACGTGCGCCTGCGCACCCCCCTTGCCCTGCTCGGGGCCGCCGTGCTCGTGCTGGCCGGACCGCCGTTGCTCTCCTCCGGCGACGACTCGGACTCCGGCACCCAGATCCCGGGCCTGCGCTTCATGGTTCCCAACACGCCCGGCGGCGGTTACGACATCACCGCCCGTACGGCCGCGAAGAACGCCGAGGACGCCGGGCTCACGCACAACATCGAGGTGTTCAACCTGCCCGGGGCGGGCGGCACCGTGGGCCTCAGCCGGCTGGTGAGCGAGCACGGCAACGGCAAGCTCGCCATGTCCATGGGCCTCGGCGTCGTGGGCGCCGTCCGCTCCAACCACGCCCCCAAGACCCTCGCCGACGCCACGCCGATCGCGCGGCTCACCGAGGAGCAGGACGTCGTCGTGGTCGCCAAGGACTCGCCGTACAAGACGATCGACGAGCTGATCGGTGCCTGGAAGAAGGACCCGGGCAAGATCCCCGTCGGCGGTGGTTCGTCGCCGGGCGGGCCCGACCACCTCGCGCCGATGCTGATGGCGCAGGCCGCCGGGATCCAGCCGAAGTCGGTCAACTACATCCCCTTCGACGGCGGCGGCGAACTGCTCGCCTCGATCCTCGGCAACAAGGTCGGCTTCGGGGTGTCCGGCGTCGGCGAGTACCTGGACCAGATCAAGGCCGGGGAGCTGCGGGTGCTCGCGGTGACCGGCCCCGAGCGGGTGGACGACCTGAAGGACGCGCCCACGCTCAAGGAGTCCGGCTACGACGTCAACTTCACCAACTGGCGCGGCATCGTCGCCCCGCCGGGCCTGTCCGAGGCCCAGCGCAACAAGCTCACCCGCCTGTTCGAGGAACTGCACGACTCGCCCGAGTGGAAGAAGTCCATGGACCAGAACGGCTGGGACGACGCCTTCCTGACCGGCGAGAAGTTCGGCGACTTCCTGGACACCCAGGACAAGCGCGTGGTGTCGGTACTGAAGGAGCTGGGACTGTGACGACGCGGACCGAACTCCCCGAGGACCGGGAGAAGACGGCCGACGGCCGGCGCTCGTGGCTGCGCGAGCACTCCGAACTCGGCGTGTGCGCCCTGCTGCTGGCGCTCGGTGTGCTCGTCCTGACCGACGCGCTCACCATGGACGTCGACATCACCCAGCGCGGCCCGGTCGGCCCCAAGACCGTGCCGATCGTGGTCGGCGCCGGCCTGCTGGTGATCGCGGCGCTGCTCGCCGTCGACGTGCTGCGCGGCGGCCGGGGCGAGGCCGAGGGCGGCGAGGACATCGACCTGTCCGAACCGGCGGACTGGCGCACGGTGCTGCTGCTGTCCGGGATCTTCCTGGGCGCCGCGGCCCTGATCGAGCCGGCCGGCTTCCCCGTGGCGGGGGCGCTGCTCTTCTGGGGCGCCGCCTTCGCTCTCGGCAGCCGCCGCGTGGACCGCGATCCGCTGATCGCCGCGGTGCTGTCCCTGATCACCTACGTCGTCTTCGACAAGCTGCTCGGAGTGCCGCTGCCCGGCGGTCCGCTGATGGGAGTGCTCTGACATGAACGCCCTCAACTCCCTCATGGACGGGTTCGGTACGGCCCTCACCCCGCTCAACCTGCTGTGGGCCGCTCTCGGCGTGCTGCTCGGCACGGCCATCGGCGTGCTGCCCGGCATCGGCCCGGCGATGGCGGTGGCGCTGCTGCTGCCGGTGACGTACGGCCTTGACCCGGTCGCGGCGTTCATCATGTTCGCCGGCATCTACTACGGCGCGATGTTCGGCGGTTCGACCACCTCCATCCTGCTCAACACCCCCGGCGAGAGTGCCGCCGTGGTCGCGGCCATGGAGGGCAACCCCATGGCCAAGGCGGGGCGCGGCGCGCAGGCGCTGGCGGCCGCGGCCATCGGTCACTTCGCGGGCGGCATGATCGGCACGATCCTGCTGGTGGCGCTTGCCCCGACGGTCGCCGACCTGGCCGTGGACATCGGCGCGCCGGACTACTTCGCCATCATGGTGCTGGCCTTCATCGCCGTCACGTCGGTGCTGGGCTCCTCGCGGGTCAGAGGCCTGGCCTCGCTGCTGATCGGTCTGACGATCGGCCTGGTGGGTCTGGACCAGATGACGGGCCAGCAGCGGCTGACCTTCGGTTCGCTGCAACTCGCCGACGGCGTGGACGTGGTGATCGTGGCGGTCGGTCTGTTCGCGATCGGCGAGGCGCTGTGGGTCGCGGCCCATCTGCGGCGCGGGGCGGCCGAGCCGATCCCGGTGGGCCGTCCCTGGCTCGGCCGCGGTGACGTGAAGCGCACCTGGAAGTCCTGGCTGCGCGGTCCGCTCATCGGCTTCCCGTTCGGCGCGATCCCGGCGGGCGGCGCGGAGATACCGACGTTCCTGTCGTACGTCACGGAGAAGCGGCTGTCCAAGCACAAGGACGAGTGGGGCAAGGGCGCCATCGAGGGCGTGGCGGGGCCCGAGTCGGCCGCGTCCGCATCGGCGGCGGGCACGCTGGTGTCCATGCTGACGCTGGGCCTGCCGACCACCGCGGTCGCGGCGGTCATGCTGGCCGCCTTCCAGCAGTACGGCATCCAGCCGGGCCCGCTGCTCTTCGAACGCGAGCCCGAGCTGGTGTGGGGTCTGATCGCCTCGCTGTTCGTCGGCATGGTGCTGCTGCTCGCCCTGAACCTGCCGCTGGCGCCGGTGTGGGCGAAGCTGCTGCGCATCCCGCGGCCGTACCTCTACGCGGGGATCATGTTCTTCGCGGCGGTCGGCGCCTACGCCGTCGGCGGTGAGGTGATCGACCTGGTGATCCTGCTGGTCATCGGTCTGATCGGGTTCGGCATGCGGCGCTACGGGCTGCCCATCCTGCCCGCCGTGATCGGCGTCATCCTCGGCCCGAACGCCGAGCAGCAGCTGCGCCGCGCCCTGCAGATCAGCGACGGCAGCGTCTCGGGCCTGGTCAACACGCCCTTCTCGGTGACGGTGTACGCGGTGATCGTGCTGCTGCTGGCCTGGCCGCTGGTGAAGCGGCTGTTCAGCCGCGGGCGGGCACGGGCGAACGCCTGATCCCCGAGCCGGTCCGGCGGCGCGTGCGCGGCTCAGGACCGCTGTGCGCGGCCCGGTACGCCGATCCCGTACCGGGCCGTTTCGCGGTGGAGGGTGGCGCGGCTCATGCCGAGCCGCCGGGCGGCCTGCGCCACGGTGGTGCCGGGCTCGGTGAGGCAGCGCGCGATCCCGTCGCGCTCCAGTTCCCGCAGCCGGCTCAGCCGGTGCCGGGCGCCGGTGAGCACCTCCGCCGGCAGGTGCCGCACGTCGACCACGTCCGCCCGGGACGCCGCCGCCCGCACCACCCTCCTCAGCCGACGCACGTTCTCGGGCCATTCGTACGCGGTCAGGGCCCGTACGGCACCCGGCCGGTGCCGGCGCGCGAAGCGGTCGGTGACACAGCGGGTGTCGCCCTTGGCCGGTTCGGGCGTCCACAGCGTCAGCCACGCCCGCAGGTCGTCGGGCGCCGGTGGGCGTGCCGCCGGAGACCAGGTCGAGCACGTGCCGGAGCCGACCGGCGGGCACGGCGCCGAGGTCGTCGTCGACTTCGTCGGCGAGAGGGCGCTACCCGGGACAGCGTCCGGATGCTGCGCCGGGCCGGCGACTACCACGTCGTCGGGTACGGCGAAAACATCGGCAGCCCCACGATCGACGTCATTTCGTCCGAGATCAACTTCATCGGTAACCTCGTTGGCGGCTACACCGACCTGTGCGAGCTGGTGCTCGCCGCGCAGGGACGGGTAAGGCTGCACACGGTGACGTACCCGCTCGACCGCTTCCGGGACGCCCTGACCGGTCTGGACGCCGGCCGGGTCCGCGTACGCGCCGTCCTCGTGCCGTACCGGAACGTCCGGTCCCGGCCACGCCCTCACAGAAAGCGAACCGAATCAATGATCTTCATCACCGCGAAGTTCCAGGTCCTCCCCGAACACGCGGACCAGTGGCCCGAGATCGCCGGCGACTTCACCCGGGCCACTCGGGCGGAACCCGGCTGCCTCTGGTTCGACTGGTCGCGCAGCGTCGACGACCCCACGGAGTACGTCCTGGTCGAGGCGTTCCGCGACGACGAGGCGGGCGCCGCCCACGTCCAGTCCGCCCACTTCCGCGCCGCGCAGGAGAAGCTGCCGCGCCACCTCGCCCGCACGCCGCGCATCGTGAACACGACGGTCGACCAGGAGGGCTGGTCGGAGCTGGGCGAGATGGCGGTGAAGTAGGACGCCGGAGCTCCGCGAACGGCCGACGTCAGCCGAGGAAGCTCAGCCGGACCCGGCGGTCGGGGTTGTCCCGGTTGGTGTCCACGAGGCACACCGACTGCCAGGTCCCGAGCTTCAGGCGGCCTCCGATCACCGGCAGCGTCGCGTGCGGCGGTACGAAGGCGGGCAGGACGTGGTCGCGGCCGTGGCCGGGGCTGCCGTGGCGGTGCTGCCAGCGGTCGTCGGCCGGGAGCAGGGTGTGCAGGGCGGAGAGCAGGTCGTCGTCGCTGCCGGCACCGGTCTCGATGATCGCGATGCCGGCGGTGGCGTGCGGGACGAAGACGTTGAGGAGGCCGTCGCGGCCGGACGCCGCCTCGCGCAGGAAGGACTCGCAGTCACCGGTGATGTCGGCGACCCGCTCCGCCGAGCCGGTGGCGAGGTTGAGGACTCGGGTGGTGAAGGCATCTGGCATGGACCCATCCTGACACCGGGGGAAGATCGGGGCCTCCGGCGCCGTTGGTAGAAGCGTGAACAACACGCGCGAGGTCGAGGTCGTCGTCATCGGTGCCGGTCAGGCCGGACTCGCCGCCGCCTACCATCTGCGGCGCACGGGGTTCGAGCCGGAGCGCGACTTCGTGGTGCTCGACCACTCCCCCGGGCCCGGCGGCGCCTGGCAGTTCCGCTGGCCGTCGCTGACGTACGGCAAGGTGCACGGCATGCACGCCCTGCCGGGCATGGAGCTGACCGGCGCGGATCCGGGGCGGCCGTCCGCCGAGGTGGTGAGCGGGTACTTCGCCCAGTACGAGCGGACCTTCGACCTGCGGGTGCTGCGGCCGGTCGACGTGCGCGCCGTGACCGAGGGGACGGACGGGCGGCTGCTCGTCGAGACCTCGGCCGGGTCCTGGTCGACGCGTGCGCTGATCAACGCGACCGGCACCTGGGACCGCCCCTTCTGGCCGCGCTACCCGGGTCAGGAGACCTTCCGGGGACGGCAACTGCACACCGCGCAGTACGCCGGGCCGGAGGAGTTCGCCGGGCAGCGCGTGATCGTGGTGGGCGGCGGTGCCTCGGGCACGCAGCACCTGCTGGAGATCGCGCCGTACGCCGCGGCCACCACGTGGGTGACCCGAAGGCCCCCCGTCTTCCGCGAGGGGCCCTTCGACGAGGAGGCGGGCCGGGCCGCGGTGGCGCTCGTGGAGGAACGGGTGCGGCAGGGGCTGCCGCCGAGGAGTGTCGTGTCGGTGACGGGGCTGCCTGTCTTGGGTGTTTGACAACACACCCCCGTGACCTGCGCTGATGACTGTCTGTACATCCGGGCATAAGTAAGGGCCCTGGTCATCGGCGAACCAGGGCCCCTCTGTCTGTGGGTGTGGAGTGCTCCCTACTCGATGCCGTCTAGCCGCTCCCCCCGCAGCTCTGCCACATCAACGGCAGCCTTGGCCGAGTACAGGAGGAAGTGCAGGGCCTGTACCAACTCGGCTTTGGTCGTCTTCTCCCCGGACGTCAGTAGGGCAGTGATGCGGTCAATGTCGTTGTGCGCCACCCGCAGGAGGTGCGCCTCCCTGGTCTCAGCTAGGGCAGCCATCATCCCGCCGGGCTGGCAGTAGCCCCGCTTCACTGGCTCACCCTCTGCCGGCATACGCATCAGTTCCATGTCCGCTCCCCGGTTGTAGCCCTTGTTGTATCAAGCCATTCGCGCATACCGAGGATAGCGCGGGTGCGGTATCTAGTGCACTGACCGAGCATGATCAGCATGGATGCAGCTCAACCACCATGGCGACGCGTAGCAGAGGCGCTTGAACAACGGATCAAGGACGGCACCTACGCCAAGGGAGCACGGCTACCGGGGGCCGTGCCTCTGAGTCATGAGTTCAACGTTGCTCCGTCGACCGTGGCCAAGGCTGTCCAGGATCTCAAGAGGCGTGGTCTCGTCACTGCCAGTCCAGGTTGGGGAACGTTCGTCGTCTGACGCTAGGTGCTACGCAGGGTCTGCGCCGCTCTGTCGACACCACGGCATGAAAGAATGAATGATCTAGGCAGCAACAGCGTTGCTGTCGCTTGGATACTTCATTCATTACCGGCCCCATTGACGGGGGCCGGCATGACCGGGAGTTTATTCCTACGCTTTATCCATGAAATACCCGGGGTAATGCGTATGTTCATTGAAAGGGAACCCGCCGGGAAGCCCTGCATTCGACCGTGTACGGGTAATGAATCTTAACCGATTCGTTATTCTGGCGTAGTTCTCAAACTTCCCCGGGACCAAAAACCCTACTGTCAATCCCTAAAAAGCTCTGCTTCCAGTGACATTGGCCCCAATTCAGAGCCTGCTGTCCTTTATCTCAGGAAATGACCCCTACTGTCACCACGGTGACAATGAACAAATGAAAGAAGGGGCCCCTAGCGTCTCGCCAACACCAGGGGCCCCAATGGCACGGATTAACCATGCCTTTGTGAGGTAAAGCCTATCGGCGCAGCATCCGAACTGCGCCTACTTTCAGTGGTAGTTGCCAGGGTTCCAGACTGTCTCTGTCCGAACATTCGTCATGACAGTTTCGGAATCATCCTTTGTCGGCTTGTCTTCAATCAGTCCCGGGACATTCACCAGGTCATAATTGATGAACCCAAGCCGTTCCGCGGCAGCATAGGACAAGAGGCCATTGGGAAGAACTTCCCACGCTTCATTGTGGTTGCCATCACCCCACCCCTTCCAGACACTGCGCCCAATGGCACCGGCAGAGACAACCCAACTGAAGTTGTCTACCGCATGACCAAGACGCGCCTTGGCTTCCTCGGCGGCTTCCAGGGCCTTGACATAGTCCTGGTGTGCCTTGGTCGCCTTATCCATCTCAGAGCGTCCTACGGTCGCCAGTTCGGCATACAGAGCCTCTGAGAACTCCCTCTGAGCCAGGGTCACGGCACGCCGTAGTGCCGGCGTCATACGCTCATACTCGGCAACAGCGGCCTTGACTGGACCAAGGAATTCATCCTTATCAGGCAGGGGCTTTCCAGCCTGTACCGCGGCAGTCTCCGCATCCTGGAGAGCCTTCTCTGCACTCACCAGGGCAGGAACAATGAACCTTGGTGAGTGGTGATTGTAGGGCGTCACATTCCGTGAACGATAAATGTCGTTTTCCCGCTGGTACTTCTGAAACGCAGCAGAGGCGTCCGAAAACGCCTTCTTCAACTTCCTGAGCCGAGCAGAAAGCGTCAGATCAGCAGGAGGTGCCACAGTGAAAATGTCGTCATACATAGAAATACTCCTTCATCGTTCGAATGTCTCTGGTGTCCTTGATAAACGTCGCCAACGCAGCAACAAGCTGGATGAGATAGCCAATGGTCATGTCACGCCGCCATAAGCTGCGACATGTAGCGGTGTCCGGTCCTCTTGCTGACACCGAACCAGTCTGCAAGAGCCTCTGCATTCACCTTGCGCCCCGTGGCATCGAGATTCTGCGCAGCGTCACGGATGGCAACAAGAGTTGCCTTGGGAGTCGCACCCTTCTTACGAGTAACTGACTCGTAAGAGACGCTAGGCGCAGCAATGGCATTGTCACCAGGGGCCTGCGTTGAACGCACCCCCTGTACGTCCTCAGGCTCTCCAGGGGTACCCGTTTCCGGGGTACCCTTGTCATCCTCTACTGCGTTCTCTCGTGGCATGGACGCCAGGTGGAGCATGTGACAAGCAGCCAGAGCCGGCACAGAAGACACCAGGGACACCAGGACAGGACCGGAAGTCATGTAGCCACTGGAAATCAGGTGACCAACCACCTGGGCGCTGAGAGCCATACCGAGAGCTACGCCGCTACCGACAATGGCAGAGACGCGTCCCTTACTGCCACGGGGACGGTTGGCAGCGATGATGGCAGAGGCCGCGGAATAGGCCGAGAGCGTCAGAGGCATAAGGAACTCAAAGCCACCAGTGAAGCCACTGGCACGGGCTAGCTGAACCTCTGCCGGCACTGAGATGATCAGGGCCGCAAGCAGGACCAGGGGACGAGAAAGAGTCGCAGTAAGTCTTGCGTAGAGTGGTGCCGTGTGAGAGTTGTTCATGTCGTGTGGGTGTCCAATCGTTAGAGGATGACGGAGCGAATAGCCGCTCGCACATCAGGATCAGTGATGTTCTTGAGAGCCTGCGTCAGGGGAATACCGAGGCACTTGGCCATAAGGATCTGAGAGCGCAAGGATGGGGTGCGCTCACCGTAGAACCACTTGGTTACGGCCTTATAAGTAATGCCGGTAGCCTCGGCAATCTCTGCATAGCCAACGCCGCGGGCACGTCGAATTGCGTCCCACGTCTCACGGTCCCAGATATCAATGTTGTTGGGCATGTTTCGCTCCTTGGGATGATGTCGAATGAGTCGTGTGCAAATGAAAGAGCCCCTCTGCGCCACACGACGAACACAGAGGGGCCAATCACGATGCAAGCGCTGCTTGCACCTAACCGGGCAGAACCAGCCTTGGTGCGCTGCAAGCGTTGCTTGCATCTGGCCAGACCAAAGCTCCAGAGACCCGGGATGCCGTAATGAGTCGTTACGGCAGGAGGAAGAACCAGACGAGACTACGAACCGCGGGAGTACTGCGTAGAGGAGAGCAGAGAGAACCTGTTTTCTGCTCTCTACCTATGACGTACGGGTCACCAGAGGGGGTTTTGTGACGTCAGATTCAGTCACAGATAGATAACGTCTATAAAGCTGCTGATCAGAGCTATCGGCACGGCCTGTCGTTCCGCGCCTACCCTCGCCATCAGAGCCGGCAGACCAGCAGTGACTACAGTCATCGCAGACCAGGACCAGGGGGTAACTCCTGTTACGTGCTCTGACCTGCGGTGTCTGTAGACATCGCACCACCAGGACCAAGAGCACAGTCGCCCTATACGGCTAGCGGCGCAGCGCAGGTGTGCTCAGCGCCTACCAGAGGCCCCAGGAAGCCGCGGGATGACCAAGGAGACGTTCCAGGGCTCCAGAGAGCCGCAGAACGGCGCACAGAGGCTTACAGAGCCCTGTCTGAACCAGGGCTCCAACCACCTGAACCAGACACCAGGAACACAGATAGCCCTAGAAAGCTCTGTACCGCCTTCTAAGCGCCTTACAGGCGCCCCCCGGACAAGGAGACCAGGAAGGTGATCAGAGGCCGTTAGAGAGCCATACAGAGCCCTTGCCGGGGGCGGGACAAAGGTTGGTCGAAGTAACTTCTCCAACTCGAAGTAACTTCTCGTGTGTCGTTGCCAGTCTCCTAAAGAGACTGGCTAACTCCACTAGGTCGTCTCTCCGTTCCTCCCTGCCATGGCTGTCTAGGAACAACCCCTCCCCTGGTTCCAGCTCAGAACTGGAACCAGGTAAAGAGCCTTGGTCAGATGATCTTGAAATGACTATGGCCAAGGAACCTTCAAGACTCCTTGGCCAACTGATCATGTTCTTACTAACCCTGGTAAATACTCCTAGTCTCTGTAAGGAGACTAGGAGGAAGTTAGGTTTAGAAGTTAGTACGCCACTTCTGACGTACACCCCCCGTCAGATCTGACGTACACCCTAGGCGTCTGGCATGGCTCCAAGGCGGTAGGTAACGGGTCCATTGAAGGTTCGGCTCTGCTCTCGGATGAGATCTGCCTCTCTGAGAGCTTCGAATCCCCGCTCCACAGTTCGCCGGCCTTTAGGCAGCATCTCTGTAACCGTGTCGATAGTGGGGAACACGCCTTGGGTATTCCCGTTCCCTCCAAAGCTAGCCAGGGCCACGGCTACGCGTACCGCGGAATCCTTGACGTCCTGTCGATTGACTATCTGAAGCCATTCATTAGGCCGTGTGGTCATGTCGACCCATGACGCCTTACGGCGTTCTTCCTCCCTGGCTTCCTTGGCTACCTGGTCCCTGTACGTCGACAGCTTGGCATTGAATTCCCAAATGGTAGGTCGACCCCATACCGCGTGAGGGTCGTACCCAAGTGCCTTAATCTCGTCTTCTGTGGCGTCCCCAAAAACTTCAGTGTCCAACACGCTTGTCCCCAATCTTCTTAAGTCCGTACTCCAGTTCATCAACCATGTGATTTGCCATGGCCTCTGTCACCATGTCGTCTGCCGTTCCAAGGTCAACCTTGTAAAGTCGCATGACGAACCAAATGGCAGGGTGTTCCTCTATGACGCCTTCCCAGAGCATGCGGCCAATGTCGTCAATCGCCTGCGCCTTCTCTGCCTTTGTCACGTCACTGTCCTTTCCGTGGCCATAGAAAAGCCCCTGCCAATGACAGGGGCTATACTCGGTACTGCTTATTCAGTTAGCGGCGCACACGTGCGCTTAGTGCCTATGTCAGACATGACATAGGGGCCATGCCCTGATGACATGACCCCTTGGTCCTGGTGGTGCTGGCGACAGGGCACTACTCGCCCTGTCATAGAGTCCAACAACCGTGGTGGTGCTGGTTATTCCCCTGCCCATGTCCCGAGACGGATGCCACGGGCCCTACGCTCTTCCGGTGTCTCCGGTACAGGGTCCGTGACCTCGAACGTTCCGTTGGACAACTCCACACGGAAGCCGGAGCGCACAAGTTGCTTGCGCCGGCCTTCCTCGTCGAGAGTCGGCCACAGTTCCCCGTACGTCTTTCCCGTGGGTACCTCTGACCAGTGACCCTCTACGACAGGTTCCGCGGACAGTTCGTCCCTACGGGTCCTGAGAGCGTGCAGCCGGCTCTTATAGCCTTCCGGGTCATCGTCGTATGCCCCGGATTCATAGTTGTCTCTGAGACGCACGATGCGCTTGCGCACGTCCTCTAGCTCTCGGCTGTGGTCCGTGCCCGGCACCCACACCTTTTCTGTCACCGGCTCATGAAACCATCGTTGGAGGAAGAGCACTTCCAACCACTCTTCCAGCTCATACGCGTTGACAGAGCCTTTGCACCTGTCTTCTTTCGGGAAAGATCCACAGATGTAATAGCGCCAGGTACGGTCGCCGCGGGTGTGGCTCTTCTGTACGGCCTTGGCTCCGCAGATGCCGCAGAACGTGACCCCGTACAGGGGGTTGGTCCTGTTAACCCTCTTGGCCTTGGTCATGGTCCGTTGTTGGATCGCGGCTTGGAGGGACGTCCACTCGTCGTCTGTGAAGATGGGCTCTGCCAGCCGGACCGGTGCCCCTTCCGGGTCGTACAGTAGCTTCCCCTGATACTTCTTGAGTCCCTGGGTTGACTCATTGGTCAGTACGCTCTTGACCGTGGTCTCTGACCACCGCTCCTGTACGCCTTCACCCTTACGGCTCTTGACCGGCTTCCCCTTACGGAGTCTCGCGCGGTCCCTGGCAGTCAGGATCTTGTTCGAGTTGAGCCACTTGGAGACACCCAAGAACGACTGTCCGTCGATGATCTGCCGGCGCATCTCCTGTAGCACGGCCACCATGTCGGGACAGTGCTCCAGGTACGCGGCTGTCTTGCCATCCTCGAATCGACTGACGGGACGGAAGCCGAACGGAGGGAAGCCACCGTGCCAGCGTGCGGTGAACCTGCGCCGCTCGTGGCTCTCCGCTACACGGATTTTGATGCGCTCCAACTCCATGGCAGGACCCATGGCCCTTACCTGAATCATGGTCCTGCCCGCGGCAGTACTCATGTTCTTGTTGAAGTCGGGGTCATCCAAGATGATGACCTTTTTGTTGTTCTTCAGGCACCAGTCAACGAACAAGTAGACGTGTCGGTCGTCGCGGCTCAGCCGGTCCTGAGTTGAAACCCACAGTTCATCCCACTTAGACAGGTTCTCTTCTGCCAGCCACGGACCAAGGCTCTTCCTCTGGAACGGGTCAACGTCGCCAGAGACACTGACATCCTGCGCCACCCCAGCAATGGTGGCGCCCTCTGACTCCGCATGCCGGCGCAACTTCTCGTCCTGCGCCTCAATGCTCTCTGAGCGCTCCCCCTTGGCATCTGAGATGCGCTCCAAGAGCAGTACCCGTCGCATGCCGTCCCCTCCCCTGGTGGTGCAGCCTGGAAGCTGCGCCTATCTCTCGGGGACTGACTGACACGTCCCCTCCACTCTCAACTATCGGTGGAGGCATGCATAGTTGTCAATCACACTTGAGACGACTGCCGCTGAACGACGCGATCCGGGCCGGGCTGGAGTCGGGCGTACTGGACCGGCAGCCCATGTTCGACCGGGTCACGTCCGAGGGGGTGGAGTGGGGCGACGGGCGGCGGGTGGCCGCGGACGTCATCCTGTGGGCGACCGGGTTCCGTCCCGCCATCGACCATCTGCGGCCGCTGCGGCTGCGGGAGGCGGGCGGCGGCATCCGGGTCGAGGGGACGCGTGCGGTCGCCGACCCGCGGATCCATCTCGTCGGCTACGGACCGTCCGCCAGCACCATCGGCGCCAACCGGGCGGGGCGGGCGGCCGTACGGGACATCAGGCGGCTGCTGGCCGAGGGGGCGCCGGTCGCCGCGTGACGCCCCGACCGGTCACTTGGCGGCCTCGGCCTTCTTCGAGGCGCTCTGCTGGAGGCGGTTGAACTCGTCCACGTTGCGCTGGTGTTCGGCGTAGTCGGCGGTGAAGCGGGTGTCGCCCGGCTTGACCGTGACGAAGTACAGCCAGTCGCCCGGGGTCGGATTGATCGCCGCGCTCATCGCCTCGTCGCCCGGATTGGCGATGGGGGTGGGCGGCAGACCCATGCGCTGGTACGAGTTGTAGGGACTGTCGATCTTCGTGTCCTCGGCCGTGGTCTTCAGGGTGGAACGGCCCAGGGCGTAGTTGATGGTGGAGTCCATCTGCAGCGGCATGCCGCGTTCCAGCCGGTTGAAGACGACCCGGGCCACCTTGCCCATGTCCTCCTCGGTGGCGGCCTCCGCCTGCACGATGCTGGCGATGGTGACCGCCTGATAGACGTTCAGCGCGTTGCGCTGGGCGCCCGCGGCGACCGGCGCGCCGGTGAACCTCTTGTTGGCCTTCTCGACCATGGCCGTCAGCAGCTTCTCCGGGGTGGGGTTCTCACCGAGCGGATAGGTCGCGGGGAAGAGATAGCCCTCGGGGTTGCCCTCGGCGTCGTTCGGCAGCTTGAGGTTGGCCTTGGCCAGGGACTTCTTGGTGGTACCCGCGGGCAGGGCGAGGACCTTGTCGACGGCCGCGTAGACCTGGGTCGCGCGCCAGCCCTCCGGGATCACGAGGGACGTGGGCCGGGACTCGCCCTCGTCGTCCGTCGTCAGCAGCGGCACGGCCACCGCGGTACCGGCCACGACGGCGCCGACCGCGATCAGCGCGACACGGCCCCGGCGCGTCAGCCGGACCGCTCTCCTGGGGCTTCTGGGACCTCTGACACCTCTGGGGCTCCGGAGGCTCCTTCTGGGGCCTCTGGCGCTCCCCGCGCTTCTCGCGCTCCGTGGCGGAGTGTTCATCTGCATGCGGGCACGGTAACCCCGATATACAGACAAACCCGGCATATCTTCATCTTGTCGGCTCCAGTCGGGCGTCCCGGCGGACCAGTGCGGCATACCTCCCGTCCTGCGCGAGCAGCGCCTCGTGCGTGCCCTGTTCGGCCAGGTGTCCGGAGTCGAGGACCACGATCCGGTCGGCGTCCCGGACGGTGGACAGACGGTGGGCGATGGTGATCGTGGTGCGGTTGGCGGACAGGGCGTCGATGGCCCCCTGCACGGCGGCCTCGGTACGGGTGTCCAGGGCACTGGTCGCCTCGTCCAGGACGAGGACGGGCGGATCGCGCAGGATGGTGCGGGCGATGGCCAGGCGCTGCTTCTCGCCGCCGGAGAACCGGTGGCCGCGCTCGCCGACCACGGTGTCGTAGCCGTCGGGCAGGGCGGCGATGTGGTCGTGGATCTGGGCCGCCCTCGCCGCGGCCTCCAGCTCGGCGTCCGTGGCGTCCGGCTTGGCGAAGCGCAGGTTCTCGGCGACGGAGGCGTGGAAGAGGTACGTCTCCTGCGACACGACGCCGACCGCGCGAGCGAGGGTGTCGAAGTCGAGGTCGCGCACGTCAATCCCGTCGAGGGTGACCCGGCCGCCCGTCACGTCGTAGAGCCGCGGCACGAGGTGGCCGAGCGTGGACTTGCCGGCGCCGGTGGGACCGACGACGGCGAGGCTGCTGCCGGCGGGGACGGTGATGTCGATGCCGTCGAGCACCGGGCCGCCCTTGCCGTCGTAGCCGAACCGGACGTTCTCGAAGCGGACCTCGCCCTTGACGTGGTCGAGGTGGACGGGGTCCTGCCGCTCGGTGATGTCGATCGGCAGGTCGAGGTATTCGAAGATGCGCTGGAACAGCGCGAGCGAGGTCTGGATCTGGACGCCGGTCGACAGCAGGCTCACGGTCGGACGGAACAGCCCCTGCTGGAGCGAGACGAAGGCGACGATCGTACCGAGGGAGACGTCGGGGCCGCCCAGTTGCAGGGCGATGCCCGCGGTCCAGTAGATGACGGCCGGCATGGCGGCCATGACGATCGTGATGACCGCCATCCGCCAGCGGCCCGCCATGTTCGACTTCACTTCCAGGTCGACCAGGCTCTCGGACTCGTCCGCGAAGGCGCGGGTGAGCGAGTCGGAGCGACCCATGGTGCGGCCGAGCAGGATGCCGCTGACGGAGAGCGACTCGGTGACCGTGGCGGCCATCGCGGCCATCTGTTTCTGGCGCCGGGTGGTGATCTTCCTGCGTTCCCTGCCGACCCGGCGGCTGATCCACACGAACACCGGGAGGAGAAGGAGTGAGACGACGGTCAGGCGCCAGTCGAGGACGACCATGGCGACGATCGTGGCGACCACGCTGGTGAGGTTGGAGACCAGGGAGGTGGCCGTGGAGGTGACGGTGGCCTGCATGCCGCCGATGTCGTTGGCGATGCGGGACTGGACCTCGCCGGTGCGGGTGCGGGTGAAGAAGGCGAGGGACATCTGCTGCAGCCGGCCGTAGACGGCGGTGCGCAGATCGTGCATGACGCGCTGGCCCACGGTGGTGGAGATCAGGGTCTGCAGCACGCCGAAGACGCTGGTGAGGACGGCGCCGAAGATCATGCCGAGGGCGAGCAGGCTCAGCAGGCCCGTGCGGCCCTCGGGGATCGCGACGTCGAGGATCTCCTTGAGCAGGAAGGGCGTGGCGACCGACACCAGGGACGCGGCGCCGACCAGCAGGCCGACGACCGCGAGGCGGCCGCGATAGGGGCGGAACAGCTTGAGGATGCGGCGCACCTGCCGGGGCTGTTCCTTGGCGTCGGCGGGTGCGGTCCAGGCGGATTCGCGATCGGGGTGCATGGGCTCCTTCGACAGGCGGCGAGGGGAGGTCCGCGAAGCCCTCCGGACGGCAGACCTGCGGGTACTGCCAGGGGCTGGCGCGGACCTTACGGATCACAGGTCATTGTTACCTATACTCACAATGAACGTCATCCTGATATTGTTCCCGTATGACCGCCCCCGATCCCGACGGCCTGCTCGCCGAGCAGCTGCTGCGGCTCACCCGCCGGGTGCACCGCATCCAGAAGCGCCATCTCGAGCACCGCGCCCTCGGCATCACTCCGGCCCAGTCCCGGCTGCTGCGCACGCTGGCGCACTACGGCTCGCCCCCGCGCATGGCCGACCTCGCCGAGCGCCTCGAGGTCGTGCCCCGGGCGGTGACGACCCTGGTCGACGGGCTGGAGACGGCCGGAAAGGTGCGCCGCGTCCCGGATCCGGCCAACCGCCGCGTCATCCGGATCGAGCTGACCGACGACGGGCGCGCGGCCCTGAGGGAGTTGCGCACCGCACGCAGGTCCGCCGCCGAGGAGATCCTCGCCCCGCTGACCGACGAGCAGCGCGCGGTGCTGGGCGGGCTACTGGACACGCTGATCGACGGCCCCGACGGCGACCGGGGGCACCGGCACCCGGCCTGACCCGGATACCTGGACGCCCGCGCTCAGGCCTTCAGGTTCGCCCTGTCCCCCATGACCACCACGGGGTGCAGGTCCGGGTCGAGCGTGCGCAACAGATACTCCATCGCCGGCTTGGGCAGACTGACGCACGCCGACGTACCACTGCCGTGGTCCATGTGGAGCCAGATCGAACCGCCCTTGGCCGAACCCTCGGGACGGGTCGGGTCGTTCGGCGGGGTGCCCTTGACGCGGTTGTAGTCGATGGCGATGACGTAGTCGAAGTCGTGCCAGTACGACTTCGCCCACCAGCGCGGCGCCGCGAAGCTCGCCGACCGGCTGTAGGGCAGGCCGGTACCGGGGGCCGGATCCGGGTCCGGGAGCACACCGCCCGCGTCGCTCAGCGTGAACACGCCGACAGGACTGCGCTTGTCGTTCTCGTGGTGGTCGGTCGTCCACCCCTTCGTACCGTTGTGCGCCGCCCAACTGCGGGCGCGGTGCCAGACGGAGCCGTGCTTCGTGTAGAGCACGGCTGTGGAGTCGGCGGAGTTTCGGCCGTCGCCGTACACGGCGACGACCTGGCGCGAGTCGGCGGGGATGCGGCGCTGGAGCCGGTCGCCGACGCCGGGGATCGTGGCCGGGTCGGCCGTCGCACTGCTCCGCCCGGCCCCGCCGGGGGGCGCGCTCGCCCCGGTGTCCGTTCCGTGCCCCGACGGGCCGCCGCACGCCGACAGCGCCGACACCGCCACCAGGGAGCCCAGGGCCGCCATCGCGACCGCCGCACGCCGTACGCCACCACTCGCCATCCGTCCATCGTCGCACCCGTTTCGGGCCTGCCGTCAGGACTGCGGCGGGCGGACGCGGGTGCGACGGCCCGGACGGGCACGGGCGGGGCGCCGCGGACGCGTGCCAATGACGTGCCGCGGGCTGCAGCCGGATTCGTGTCCCCCTGCGGAAAACCGCTTGATTTTGGGCACGCGGCGACGCGAACCTGTCACGGTTTGCAGCCTCTTGATGCCGCCTGGCAACGGCACTTCCTGACACGAGCCACTGGGACGTCATGCAGATCCAAGACCTTCCGTATCCCGACCCGGGTGTGCCGGACGCACGCTCGGGCCCCCGATTCCTGTGGTGGCTGTTCCGCAACCAGCTCGGTGGCCAACTCAAGTCACTGGCCTGGGGCCTGCTGCACTTCGCTTCCGTCTCCGCCCTGCCCTTCTGCGTCGGTCTCGCCATCCAGGCGGTCGTCGACCGCTCCGGCACCGGGCTCGCCGTCGCGGGCGGTCTCATGGTGCTGTGCTGCGCCGGCAACGCGATCGGCGACACCTTCCTGCACCGCGCCGCCGTCACCAACTGGATCACCGCCGCGGCCCGCGTCCAGCAACTCCTGGCCCGCAAGACGGCCCTGCTGGGCTCGGCGCTGACCCGGCGTGTGGCGGCCGGTGAGGTCGTGGCCGTGTCCACCGGCGACGTCGAGAAGATCGGCTGGTTCGTGGAGGCCGTCTCCCGTTTCACCGCGGCCGCGCTCACCGTCGTGCTGGTCTGTGTGGCCCTGGTCGTCTACCAGCCGGCGCTCGGTGTCGTCGTGATCGTGGGGCTGCCGGTGCTGGCCCTCGCGGTCCTGCCTCTGCTGCCCCGCGCCACCCGGCGGGCCGACGTCCAGCGGGACAAGGCCGGCCGGGCCACCGAACTCGCCTCGGACACCGTCGCCGGACTGCGCGTGCTGCGCGGCATCGGCGGCGAGGAACTCTTCCTCGACCGCTACCGCGGCGCCTCCCAGGAGGTGCGCCACGCGGCCGTGCGCAGCGCCCGCATGTGGGCCCTGATCTCCGCGATCCAGGTGCTGCTGCCCGGCCTGCTGCTGATCGCGGTGGTCTGGCGCGGCGTCCACCTGGCCCGCGAGGGTCGCATCGAGGTCGGCGAACTCGTCGCCGTCTACAGCTCCGTCATGATCCTCACCTACCCCCTGCGGCACTTCGAGGAGATCGCCATGGCGTACTCCTTCTCCCGGCCCTCGGCCAAGCGGGCCGCGCGGGTGCTGGCCCTGGAGCGCGCCACGGACACCACGGGTTCACGCGCCGCCGAGATCCCCACCGGGGACCTGTACGACCCGGCCACCGGTCTCCTGGCTCCCGCGGGCCGGTTCACCGCCGTGGTGTGCGGCGACCCGGACGCCGCCGGACGGCTGGCCGAACGGCTCGGCGGGCATCCCCCGGAGCAGGGCACGTCGGCCCTGCTGGGCGGGGTGCCGCTGGACGAGCTGCCCCTGAAGTCCGCGCGCACCGCCGTGCTGGTCCAGGACAAGGACCCGGTGCTGCTCTCCGGCACGCTCCGGGAACTGCTCGACGTGCCCGCGTCCGGTGCCGTGGGCGCCGAGGACGCGCTGGCCGCCGCGCAGTGCGGTGACGTGCTGACGGCGCTCGCGCAGGGCTCGCTCGGCGCCGACGACCCGATGGACGCCCGCATCACCGAGCGGGGCCGGTCGCTGTCGGGCGGCCAGCGCCAGCGGCTGGCGCTGGCGAGGTCCCTGATCACGGACCCGGAGGTGCTGGTCCTGGACGAACCGACCTCGGCCGTGGACTCGCACACCGAGGCGCGGATCGCGCAGGGCGTGCGGACGCTGCGCGCGGGGCGCACCACGGTGGTGTTCACCTCGTCCCCGCTGCTGCTGGACCGCGCGGACCGGATCGTGTTCCTCCACGACGGCGAGGTCGCGGCGGTCGGCGCCCACCGGGAGCTGCTGCACACGGAGCCCGGGTACCGGGCGGTGGTGACCCGCGAGACCGACGAGGAGTCCGCACCCCACCGCGACGGCGGCCCGGCCGCGGGAGAGCCGGCGAAGTACCCGGCCGACGACGACCGCGGTGTCAGCCGTGGCGAGGGCCCCGGTGAGGGCCGTGCCGACGCCCTGAGTGACGACGCCCTCAGTGACGACGACGTACTGCACCGACTGGAAGAGATCGAGGAAACGGCATGATCGGCGTCGCGCCCCCGTCCTACGACCCGGCGGCTCCCACGACGGCGAGCACCCTGCCCGTCGGCGCGCGCCCGACCGTGCGCGCCTACGTGGGAGAACTGCTGCGCCGGCACCGTCGCGCGTTCCTCTTCCTCGTCACCGTCAACACCGTCGCCGTGATCGCCTCCATGGCGGGCCCCTACCTGCTGGGCGGGCTCGTGGAGCGGGTCTCGGACGACACCCGCGAGTTGCGTCTCGGCCTCACGGCCGCGCTCTTCGTGCTCGCCCTCCTCGTGCAGGCCGTGTTCGTGCGCGAGGTACGGCTGCGCGGGGCCGTGCTCGGCGAGCGGATGCTGGCCGATCTGCGCGAGGACTTCCTCGTGCGGTCGGTCGGACTGCCGCCCGGGGTGCTCGAGCGGGCCGGCACGGGCGACCTGCTCTCCCGGATCACCACGGACATCGACCGGCTCGCCAACGCCATGCGCGAGGCCGTGCCCCAGCTGGCGATCGGTGCCGTGTGGGTGGTGCTGCTGCTGGGCGGCCTGGTGGTCACGGCACCGCCCCTGGCGCCCGCAGTGCTGATCGCGGTACCGCTCCTGGTGATCGGCTGCCGCTGGTACTTCCGCAGGGCGCCCGCGGCCTACCGTTCGGAAGCCGCCGGGTACGCCGCGGTGGCCGCCGCGCTCGCCGAGACGGTGGACGCCGGGCGCACGGTCGAGTCCCACCGCCTCGACACCCGCCGCATCGAACTGTCGGAGCGCCGGATCAGGGAGTGGACGGCCTGGGAGCGCTACACCCTCTGGCTGCGGTCGGTGCTGTTCCCGGTCATCAACATCACCCATGTGACCGTGCTCGCCTCCGTCCTGCTCATCGGCGGTGTGTTCGTCCTCCAGGGCTGGATCGGGGTCGGTCAGCTGACCACGGCGGCACTGATCGCGCAGATGCTCGTCGACCCGGTCGGCATCATCCTGCGCTGGTACGACGAGTTGCAGGTGGCCCAGGTGTCGCTGGCCCGGCTGGTGGGAGTGCGGGACATCGAGCCGGACGCCGGTGACGGCACGTTGTCCCCCGACGGGCGGCACGTGCACGCCGAACGGGTGCACTTCGGCTACCTCGAGGGGGTGGACGTCCTGCGCAAGGTGTCGCTGGAGGTCGCCCCCGGCACCAGGCTCGCCCTGGTCGGCCCCTCGGGCGCCGGCAAGTCCACCCTGGGCAGGCTGCTCGCCGGTATCTACGGTCCCCGCGAGGGCCGGATCACCCTGGGCGGCGCGGAACTGTCCCGGATGTCCGCGGAGCGGGTCCGCTCGCATGTCGCCCTGGTCAACCAGGAGCATCACGTCTTCGTGGGCTCCCTGCGCGACAATCTCCGGCTCGCCAGGACCGGCGCCACCGACGCCGAGCTGTGGACGGCGCTGGGCGCGGTCGACGCGGACGACTGGTCCCGGGGGCTGGACGAGGGCCTGGACACCGAGGTCGGGTCGGGCGGCTTCGCGCTCACCCCGGCGCAGGCGCAGCAGATCGCGCTGGCCCGCCTGGTGCTGGCCGATCCGCACACGCTGGTGCTGGACGAGGCGACGTCGCTGCTCGATCCGCGGGCCGCGCGCCATCTCGAACGGTCCCTGTCCCGGGTCCTGGAAGGCCGCACGGTGATCGCGATCGCCCATCGCCTGCACACGGCCCACGACGCCGACGTCATCGCCGTGGTCGAGAACGGCCGGATCAGCGAGCTGGGCAGTCACGACGAACTCGTCGCGGCGGACGGCGCCTACGCGGCACTGTGGCGGTCCTGGCACGGATAGCCGTGTCGCACCTCCCTTCGCCGGCGGGACGGTCCCGGGCCGGACGACCGGGGCGGGGCCGGCCGGGGCCGGTCGCGTGCGGGGCGGCTCGGGGCCGGCGGGCCGCCGGTGCCGGGCCGGTCCGCCCGGGTCGGCCCGGCCGGTGCACCCGGAGGAGCAGGCCCTGGAGGTCCCCCGGCGGAGTCCGTGCCGTTGCGCGGTCCCGAACGGGAGTGGAAGGCTGGGAACAGGCACCGGCTCGAGGCAGGCCCTGGAACCGCGCGGTTCCGCGACGGGTGACGCCTGTGCCCCGTGCAGCGGCAGCCCGCCGCGGTGCACGGCGAGAAGGGGCCGGTCCCCACCCCCTGGAGGTACCCGTGAACAGCGTCGACGGATGGGGAGATGACGTCTACCAGCCCGACGGCTCCGAGCAGAGGGAGGACACCGGCCTGCTCGACGGCGAGGACACCCTCGAGGAGGACGGTGTCGACGATCCGCTCGATCGTGGCTGGTCCCCGCCCGAGCGTCCCTGGGCGGTGGAGCACACCGGCGTGACGGCCGCCGAACGTCGCCGCGGCGAAACGCTGGACCAGCGGCTCGCCGAGGAGCGGCCGGACGAGCTCGCTCCCGACGGTGACGGACTGGGCGACTCCGACGGCACCGATGGTGAGCTGCTGGACAACGAGGTCGGCGCGGACCGTTCCGGCCGGCTCGTGGCCCCGGACGAGGGGGCGCACGAGGACGAGGAGCCGGCGCTGGTCGCCATGGACGTGGGCATCGACGGCGCGGCCGCCTCCGCCGAGGAGGCCGCGATGCACGTGGTCGACGAGGACTCCCTGCCGGGCTGACGCCACTGGCGACGGCGGGCCCGTGCCGTCGCTCCGATGATCCCTGCCGTACGAGGAGCAGCCATGCAGCAGGACAAGCACCCCGACTACCGGCCCGTCGTCTTCCGCGACCGCGGCGCCGGGTACGCCTTCCTGACCCGGTCCACCGCGACCAGCGACCGGACCATCGAGTGGGACGACGGCGAGACGTACCCCGTGGTGGACGTGGAGATCTCCTCGGAGAGCCACCCCTTCTACACGGGCAAGGCGCGAACGGTGGACTCGGAGGGGCGCGTCGCACGCTTCGAGCGGCGTTACGGCGCGGGCGAGGGCCAGGACACCGGCGAAACCGGCTGAGCCGGACGGGTCCGCGTCACTCAGATGAAGTTGAGTGCGGCGGCGCCGCCCACTCCCCCGAGCAGCATGAACGCCGGCATCAGCACCTTCAGCTCCACCCAGCTGCCCGCCCGGAACCGCATGGCCTTCGGCGGGCCGATGGGGTACCAGCGCTTGCGGCCCACCGGTATCGGCCAGAGTATCGGGCAGCCGGACACGGTCAGAGCGTCCCCGATGTCGTGCACCAGGGCGCCGAGCACGATCGGCAGCCCCAGCCACAGGTACTCCTGGCCCGGTGCGGTGAACAGCCAGTCCGCACCGCCGTCCGGCTTGTCCAGGATTCCGGCGAGGATCCACGCACTGGTCCCGGCCAGCAGCCAGACCAGCACGTCGCTGCTGGAACCGCGGGTGGCCCGCCAGAGCAGGCCCTCGATGGCCAGCACCATGTGCACGAAGAGGATCGCCAGGACCGCCCAGCGGCCGCCCACGATCGCCAGCACCGAAGTGCCCCCGCCGATCAGGACCGCCCACAGCCAGGTGTGCGTCAGCGTGCGGTGTCCGCCGGAACGGCGCGGGTCGCCCGGCTTCCTGGTGGCCTTGTAGACGGCGGCGGACAGCTTGTCGACGATCTCGCACAGGCCTCGTGAGACCGGCCCGAAGGCCCGGGAGATGGTGGCCGCCTTGTGGTCGAGGTCGGGGGCGAGCGCCGCTCCGGCACAGATCAGGGCTCCGGCGAGCAGCACCGGCCAGGGCATCGGGTGTCCCGCGGCGGCGGTCGCCGCTCCGACGCCGAGCCACGCCGCGGCGCCCGACAGTGAGTGTGCTGGTCCCATCATCGCCGTTGCCCGCCCCATTCCTCGTGTGTCGCTGTGCAGTTGTCCGGGTCCGCTGTTGCCGCGCCGGCGACCCAGCGTAGCGTTCGTGATCTTCACGCGGACAGCCGATTCCCCCATCGCGACCCGGGACAGGCAAGATGGGGGCGTGACCCTCATCGATCAGCTGCCGCGGACCGCCGACCCCGATGCCTTGTACGAAGCCTTCGAGGCGTGGGCCCAGGAACGCGGTCTCACGCTCTACCCCCATCAGGAGGAGGCGCTGATCGAGGTGGTCTCCGGCGCGAACGTGATCGTGTCGACGCCCACCGGCTCCGGCAAGAGCATGATCGCGGCGGGCGCGCACTTCGCCGCGCTGGCCCGGGACGAGGTCACCTTCTACACGGCTCCGATCAAGGCGCTGGTGTCGGAGAAGTTCTTCGAGCTGTGCAAGATCTTCGGCACCGAGAACGTGGGCATGCTCACCGGCGACGCCTCGGTGAACTCCGACGCCCCCGTCATCTGCTGCACCGCCGAGGTTCTGGCGTCGATCGCGCTGCGTGACGGCAAGCACGCGGACATCGGCCAGGTCGTCATGGACGAGTTCCACTTCTACGCGGAGCCGGACCGCGGCTGGGCCTGGCAGATTCCCCTGCTGGAACTTCCGCAGGCCCAGTTCGTCCTGATGTCGGCGACCCTCGGTGACGTCTCCTTCTTCGAGAAGGACCTCGCGCGCCGCACGGGCCGGCCCACCGCGGTGGTCCGCTCGGCCACCCGTCCCGTGCCGCTGTCCTACGAGTTCCGCTACACCCCGCTCACCGAGACGCTCACCGATCTGCTGTCGGCCCGGCAGGCCCCGGTGTACATCGTGCACTTCACCCAGGCGCAGGCCGTGGAGCGGGCGCAGGCGCTGATGAGCATCAACATGTGTACGCGCGAGGAGAAGGAGCGGATCGCCGAGCTGATCGGCAACTTCCGCTTCACCACGAAGTTCGGCCGCAACCTCTCCCGCTACGTGCGGCACGGCATCGGGGTCCACCACGCCGGCATGCTGCCCAAGTACCGGCGGCTGGTGGAGAAGCTCGCGCAGGCCGGTCTGCTGAAGGTGATCTGCGGAACGGACACCCTCGGCGTGGGCGTCAACGTCCCCATCCGTACCGTGCTGTTCACGGCGCTGACGAAGTACGACGGCACCCGGGTGCGGACGCTGAGGGCCCGGGAGTTCCACCAGATCGCCGGCCGGGCCGGGCGCGCCGGGTTCGACACGGAGGGCTTCGTCGTCGCCCAGGCACCCGAGCACGTCGTCGAGAACGAGAAGGCGCTCGCCAAGGCCGGGGACGACCCGAAGAAGCGGCGGAAGGTCGTGCGGAAGAAGGCTCCCGAGGGCTTCGTGGCCTGGTCGGAGAGCACGTTCGACAAACTCATCGGCTCCGAGCCGGAGCCGCTGACATCCCGGTTCCGCGTCACGCACACCATGCTGCTGTCGGTGATCGCCCGCCCCGGCGACGCCTTCTCCGCGATGCGGCACCTGCTGGAGGACAACCACGAGCCGCGCAGGCAGCAGCTCAGGCACATCCGGCGGGCGATCGCCATCTACCGCTCGCTGCTGGACGGCGGGATCGTGGAGAAGCTCGACGAGCCGGACGCCGAGGGACGCATCGTGCGTCTTACGGTGGACCTGCAGCAGGACTTCGCGCTGAACCAGCCGCTGTCCACGTTCGCGCTGGCCGCCTTCGAGTTGCTGGACCCCGAGTCGCCGTCGTACGCGCTGGACATGGTGTCGGTCGTGGAGTCCACGCTGGACGATCCGCGGCAGATCCTCGCCGCCCAGCAGAACAAGGCGCGCGGTGAGGCCGTGGCCGCGATGAAGGCGGACGGCGTCGAGTACGAGGAGCGCATGGAGCGCCTCCAGGACATCACGTACCCGAAGCCGTTGGAGGAGCTGCTCTTCCACGCCTACGACACGTACCGCCGGAGCCACCCCTGGGTCGGTGACCACCCGCTGTCCCCGAAGTCGGTCATCCGCGACATGTACGAGCGGGCACTCACCTTCACCGAGCTGGTCTCCCACTACGAACTCGCCCGCACCGAGGGCATCGTGCTGCGCTACCTGGCCAGTGCCTACAAGGCCCTCGACCACACCGTCCCGGACGACCTGAAGTCCGAGGATCTGCAGGACCTGATCGAATGGCTGGGCGAGATGGTGCGCCAGGTGGACTCCAGCCTCCTCGACGAGTGGGAGCAGCTCGCCAACCCGGAGGAGATGACCGCCGAGGAGGCTCAGGAGAAGGCCGACCAGGTACGGCCGGTCACCGCCAACGCGCGCGCCTTCCGTGTCCTGGTCCGCAACGCCATGTTCCGCCGCGTCGAACTCGCCGCCCTCGACCAGGTCGGCGAGCTGGGCGAGATGGACGCCGACGCCGGCTGGGACGCCGACGCGTGGGGCGAGGCCATGGACGCGTACTGGGACGAGTACGACGACCTCGGCACCGGCCCCGACGCCCGCGGCCCGAAGCTGCTGGTCATCGAGGAGGAGCCGCAGAACGGCCTGTGGCGCGTGCGGCAGATCTTCGACGACCCGAACGACGACCACGACTGGGGCATCAGTGCGGAGGTGGACCTCACCGCCTCCGACGCGGAAGGCCGTGCCGTCGTCCGCGTCACCGATGTCGGCCAGTTGTGAGCACAGGAGAACCCCACCGATGACGAATCCGGCCGAGAGCCTCGTCGCCCTGCTCGACCTGGAGCAGATCGAGGTCAACATCTTCCGTGGCCGCAGCCCCGAGGAGTCGCTGCAGCGGGTCTTCGGCGGCCAGGTGGCGGGCCAGGCGCTGGTCGCCGCGGGCCGCACCACCGACGGCGATCGCCCGGTGCACTCGCTGCACGCGTACTTCTTGCGCCCCGGCCGCCCCGGGGTGCCGATCGTGTACCAGGTCGAACGGGACCGCGACGGGCGGTCGTTCACGACCCGCAGGGTCACCGCCGTGCAGCAGGGCCGCACGATCTTCACGCTCACCGCCTCCTTTCACAAGCCTGAGCAGGGGAGTTTCGAGCACCAGTTGCCGCCGGCCCGCGAGGTCCCCGACCCCGAGTCCCTGCCGACGGTCGCCGAAGAGGTGCGGGAGCACCTGGGCGCGTTGCCGGAGCAGCTGGAGCGCATGGCCCGCCGTCAGCCCTTCGACATCCGGTACGTCGACCGGCTGCGCTGGAGCGCCGAGGAGGTCCAGGGTGCCGAGCCCCGCAGCGCCGTGTGGATGCGCGCGGTCGGGCCGCTCGGCGACGACCCGCTCGTGCACACCTGCGCCCTGACCTACGCCAGCGACATGACTCTCCTGGACGCCGTGCGCATCCCGGTGGAGCCGCTGTGGGGTCCGCGGGGGTTCGACATGGCGTCGCTGGACCACGCCATGTGGTTCCACCGGCCGTTTCGGGCGGACGAGTGGTTCCTGTACGACCAGGAGTCTCCGATCGCCACCGGCGGGCGCGGACTGGCCCGTGGGCGGATCTACGACAGGGAAGGACGGATGCTGGTGTCGGTCGTCCAGGAAGGGCTCTTCCGGTCCCTGTAGGTCAGGAGCCTCTGCGCCACAGTCGGCCCACTAGGCCGCTCAGCCAGCCGGGTTGCTCTGCTTCGCACGGTTTCCGGCTCTCCGCTTGGCGTGGCTCCCGGCTCTCGGATTCGCGCACGGCGTGCGGGGCCGGGCGCGGGGCGGGACACTGCCGGCGTGCCGCTTCCACCGCTTCCGCGAGGTCCGAGCGGAGCCAGTCGATCTCGTCCTGGTCGGCGGCCGTCGCGATCTCCTCGGCGAGTTGTGCGGCGGGAGAGCCCGGCGCACCGTGCGCCGGCCGTGCGGGCCGGAACCGGCCCAGATGAGAGCGCTCGTAGGGGTCGGTGACGACGTCCGAGACCTCGGCGGCGTCGAGCAGCGACGCCACGGCCGCAGCCCGGGCCCAGGGGTCGTCGGCCGCCTGGCGGAGCAGGAAGCCCAGGTGCCGTCCCCGCCAGTTGCGGGGCCGCAGGTCCACCCCCTCCCCCAGTTGGTCACGGAGGGCTGCGGGCGTGCGGCCCTTGAGCAGCGCCGCGTTGCGTTCGTCGGCTGTGAACCGTCGTAGCTCCTCGGCCGGATACAGCCAGACGACGGCGCGGTAGCGGTTGACGTAGAACTTCACCGGCACCAGCAGCCCCAGGCGTGCCAGACGGGTGAAGCGGGCTTTGGTCACGTCCATGAGGGCCGCGCCCTCTGTGGTGCCGACGGCCCGGACAGCGGCGCGAAGTCCCTCGGGGAAGCCGTCCGCCGCCCGGATCCTGTCGATCTCGTCGCGCGGGACCCGCCGTCCGCCGCCTCCGTCGTCGGGTACCGTGCGGATGCGGCCGAGGCGCACCGCGAGGTCGAATTCGCTTCGCTTGAGGCCCAGTTCCCGAGCGGCGCGGCTCGGCGCGACAGCGGCGGTCCGAGTGGGGCCGGTCCGCTCGGCGGCCAGGGCGGTCTGGTGCGTGACGGTGTTGCCGGACATGGTTCGTCTCCCCCGTGGAGTGTGTGGCAGGCGCGCTCCGCACCCGCTGACACAAGACCGTAGCCGCAACCGCGATTTCGGTGGCAGGCCTGTGGAAAACCCTGCAGCCACTCCCAAATGCGCACCGAAAGCGCAGGTCAGAGCTCGGTCGGCGATATGCCTCCCGGCTGCCGCGCATCGACGTCGAGGTGCTCGCCCACCCGGTTCACGAGCAGCGTCATCTCGTACGCGATCTGTCCGATGTCGACCTCCGCGCCGCTGAGCACGCACAGGCAACTGCCCGTACCCGCCGCGGTGACGAACAGCACGGCGTCGTCGAACTCCACCATCGTCTGCCGTACCCGGCCGGCACCGAAGTGGCGGCCCGAGCCCTTGGCCAGGCTGTGCAGTCCGGACGAGACGGCCGCGAGGTGCTCGGCGTCCTCGCGTCGCAGGCCCGTGCTCGCTCCGGTCACCAAGCCGTCATTGGACAGGACCAACGCGTGCCGTACGTGTTCGACGCGCGCCGTCAGGTCGTCAAGCAGCCAGCCGAGTCCCTGGTTCTGCACCATGGTCCGATATCTCCCCGTGTCTTCCCGTACGCGTTGTCTCCCCCTGGCCGGGGGATCCGTCCGCCAGCCTTCACCACGCCTGTGCTGCGGGCAAGGAGGATGGGGGCATGGCACAGAAGATGATCGACGAGGAATGGCGGGCGTTCGTCTCGGACGGCACCCGCACCGGAAAGCTTTCGACCGTTCGGGCCGACGGCAGCCCGCATGTGGCGCCCATCTGGTTCCTGCTGGACGGGGACGACTTGGTGTTCAACACCGGCAAGGACACCGTGAAGGGGCGCAATCTGGTCCGTGACGGCCGCATCGCCCTGTGTGTGGACGACGACCGGCCGCCCTTCGACTTCGTCGTGCTGCAGGGCCGGGCGCGGATCTCGGAGGACCCCGGCGAGCTGCGGCACTGGGCCGCCCGCATCGCTGCCCGGTACATGGGTGAGGAACGGGCCGAGGAGTTCGGGGCGCGCAACGGCGTCCCGGGCGAACTCCTGGTCCGTGTCACCGTGGACAAGGTCCTGGCCCAGAAGTCGGTGGCGGACTGAGGACCGCCTGCCGGGACGCCGGCCGCCGGGTCAGCGGACCGAGTCCAGGAGCCGGGCGGTGTGCATCCGCCCGGCGTACTCGACGAGCCGGATCAGCACCTCCTTGCCCGATTCCCGGTCCCGGGCGTCGCAGAGGACCACGGGCGTCCCCGGGTCGAGGTCGAGCGCGCGCAGGACGCTGTCGGCGTCGTGCCTGCGTGCCCCGCTGAAGCAGTTCACGGCGACGACGAACGGAATGTGCCGGTGCTCGAAATAGTCCACCGCGGGGAAGCAGTCCGCCATGCGCCGGGTGTCCGCGAGTACGACGGCGCCGAGCGCGCCCTGCGCGAGTTCGTCCCAGAGGAACCAGAAGCGGTCCTGTCCCGGCGTGCCGAAGAGGTACAGGGAGAGGCCGGACCGGATGGTGATGCGGCCGAAGTCCATGGCGACGGTCGTGGTGACCTTCCGGTCGATGCCGTCGGTGTCGTCCACCAGCCGGCCGGCCTCGCTGAGCAGTTCCTCCGTGCGCAGGGGCCTGATCTCGCTGACCGCGCCCACCAGAGTGGTCTTGCCCACGCCGAATCCTCCGGCGACCAGGATTTTCAACGCCAGCGCGGTCGTGTCGCCGTCCGTGGCGTCGGAGCGTTCGGAGACCATCGATCACTTCTCTCGGTGCGTGCGGTCGTGCACGTGCGTGCCGGTCATGGTCTTTCGGGCTTCTCTAGAGTGCGCGCAGTCCGTCGATCACTTCGCGCAGGATCCGTTCGTCGGGCAACTGTGCGGGCGGCACGGGACGGCTGACGGTCACACACCCCAGTTCCACCAGGTCGCCCACGAGCACCCTGACGACGCCCACGGGCAGATCCGCGTCGGCGGCGAGCTCGGCGACCGACTGGGTTTCCGTGCCGCACAGGCGGATCAGTGTCCGGTGTTCCGGTCCGAGCGCGCCGTCGCCGACGTCCGGTCCGCCGGCGGCACGCGCGACGAGGGCGATCAGATCGAACCGGACGCCCGTGGGGCCCGGCCGGGTGCGGCCGCCGGTCATCGCGTAGGGGCGGACCAGGGGCCCGGCCTCGTTGTCGTACCACTGGCTGCCCGGCCCTTCCCGGCCGCCGCCCGTGATGTCGTCGGTCATCCGTGGGGACCTTCCGGGTCATCCGCCGAAGGGCGGCCGGGCGGCTGCACGGGGTGCAGTACCGAGGTGCTCGCCGACGCGTCTGACCAGCCGTGCCATCTCGTAGGCCACGAGACCGATGTCGGCGGTCACGCCGGTGAGGACGGCGATGCAGGAGCCGTCCCCGCCGCGGCCACGAACAGGAACCCGTCGTCCATTTCGACCATGGTCTGGTGCACGCCGCCGGCACCGAAGTGCCGGCCCGCTCCCTTGGCCAGGCTGTGGAAGCCGGAGGCGACGGCGGCGAGGTGTTCGGCGTCCTCCCGGTCGAGTCCGTTCGACGCTCCCACGGCGAGTCCGTCGTTCGACAGCACCACGGCGTGCCGCACCTCGGGGACGCGTCCGACCAGGTCGTCCAGCAGCCAGTCGAGTTCGCGGGTCCGCCGGGTGGTCCCCGTGCCGGAGTCATGGATCATGCGGGATCTCCTTCGGTGCTGTCGCCGGACGGCGGCTGCGGCGGTGCTGTCCGGCCGGGACGACGGCCGCCGCCGCGCGACCAGCCGTCGCGGTATGCGGCCATGCGGTCCCGCACGGCTTCGGGGGTGCGCTCCTCGTCATCGCGCGCCCGGGCCGGGCGCACCGGGGCACCCGGGCTCTCGCCGCGCAGTTGGGGAGCGAGGCTGGCCTGCCGTACACGCCGGGGCAGGTCGCCCGACTCCCCTGCCGTCGGCTGCGGCGGGTGGGGACCGTCCCGCTCCGCGGATGCGCCGGCGGCGTCGGAAGCGTCGGATCGGTGCAACCGCAGAGTGGGGCCTCCCGGAGGCCGCGCCGTCGTAGAGGTGCGGCCGGCCGCCGGTACGGCGGCTGTCAACGCGGGCCGGTCGACGGTGGCCGGCACGGGCTCCTGCCGTCCCACGCCGTCGGACACGCGCGCGTGGAAGTGCTCCTCGGGCCGGGCCGCCTCATGCGCGGCTCCTGGGCGAGTTTCGGCCGTTGTGCCGTCCAGCAGGGCGGTGGGCAGCAGGACGACGGCCGTCGTTCCGCCGTAGGGAGAGGTTTTGAGGTGCACCCCGATGTCCTGCCGGGCGGCGAGCCGGCTCACGACGAACAGGCCGAGCCGGTCGCTGTCGAACAGGTCGAGCGTCTCGGACCGTGCGATGCGGTGGTTGGCTTCCGCGAGGGCGTCCTTGCCCATGCCGAGGCCACGGTCCTCGACCTCGATCGCGTAGCCGTTGCCGACGGGTTCACCGGTGACCCGCACGCGCGTGTGGGGCGGGGAGAACTGGGCGGCGTTCTCGATGATCTCGGCCAGCAGGTGGGTGACGTCGGCGACGGCGGCGCCGACGACGGACGCCTCGGGGAGCTGCCGTACCTCTACGCGCGCGTAGTCCTCGACCTCGGAGACGGCGGCACGGACCACGTCGGTCAGGGAGACCGGCATGCGCCAGGCCCGTCCGGGCGCCGCGCCGGAGAGGATGATCAGGCTTTCGGCGTGGCGCCGCATCCGGGTGGTGAGGTGGTCGAGCCGGAAGAGGTCACCGAGTTCGTTCGGATCGTCGGAGCGGCGTTCCATGCTGTCCAGAAGGCTCAGTTGACGGTGGACGAGGACCTGGCTGCGGCGGGCGAGGTTGACGAAGACACCGGCGATGCCGCCGGCGAGTTCCGCGCGCTCCACCGCGGCGCGCAGGGCGGCCCGGTGCACGGTGCCCAGTGCCTCGGCGACCTGTCCTGCCTCGTCCTCGGCGTGCGGCAGCGGTGGTGCCTCGGACCGGATGTCTATCTCGTCCCCGGCGCGGAGCCTGCGCATCGCCTCGGGGAGTTTGTGCCGGGCGATCTCCAGAGCGCTGTTGCGCAGGCTCACCAGTTCCACCACCAGGCCGCGACCGATACGGACGGAGATGACGAGCGATGCGGCGACGGCGAGGAGACCGAACAGGACCGCGGCCCCGGCGGGGGTGAGCGCGCCTCGGGTGAACGGGTCGGACCGGTCGGTGGCCGAGCGTCCGGCTTCCCGCTCGATCGCCCGCATGCCGTCACGCACGCGCGCGTGAGCGCCGTTCCAGGTGGAGGGCACCCTCAACTCGCCGGCCCGCCCCCGCGAGGCGCTGTCGAGCAGCCGGTCCTCCGTCGCGTCCACGGTCACGTACGCGCTGCTGCCGGCCAGTTCCCGCCAGGCTGCGTGCTCCGGGCCGCGCAGGTCGGCGACGGCGGACTCGGTCAGCGTGCGGCGCGTGGCGACAGCGCCGGTGAACAGGCGCAGACGCTCCCCACCGAGCCCGTCGGCCGGTCCGGCACCGGCCAGCAGGGCGTCCTCCTGGGCCAGTGCCTCGCCGGCGCGCACGAATTCGACCAGCACGCGTGCGTCGGACCCCGGATCGGCGTCCTGGACCTCGCTGAGCGCGCCGCCCACGGGGAAGGCCGCCGAGATGGCCGCTGTATACCGGCGGTAGACCTCCTCCCAGTCCGTGCGGTGGTCGAGTACGGCGGTGCGCAGCGACCCCAGACCCTCGGCGCCGCTGACGAACGCCTCGAGCCGCCGGGCCACTCCGGCGGGCAGTTCCTCGCTGTCGGCGACGGTGTGGCGGTCGCCGAGCCGCAGCTCCCCGACCGCCCGGTCGGTGCGCGCGGCAAGGTCCCGGTAGTCGGCCCCGGGCACCGACGACGGGTCGGTGGCGAGCCGGACGGCCGCGGACCGTTCGGCCTGCAGGGCGGCGACGGCGTCGCTGACGGGCGCCCGGACGCGGGCGTCCAGCCGCTGCACCTGCCGCAGCCGGGAGATGTCCTGGGCGGTGGTGACGGTGGCGTACGCCCACAGGGCCAGCAGGGAGACGACGGGCACCATGAGGAGGCAGACGATCCGGGCGCGCACGGTGCGGGGCCGTACGCGCGCCCGCCACGCGCGCGTGGCGGGCGCGTCGGGTGCCTCGCCCACGGGCTCCGCCGGGCCTTCGTCCGCCGGCGGGCCGGCGTGCGCGCGACGGCCGCGCAGGGATGGCTGGGGCGGCGTCCGGGCGCCTGCTTCGGGGACGGTACGGGCGGGGCTGGTACGGGGTGGGCGCATGGCTTCCTCGCTCGGGACGTCGGTGCGCTGTCGCCGGACCCTGACGCCCGGACCCGCGTTACGGGGCGTTGGTCCCGGCGGGCTGTTGCTGCCGTGCCGAGGCGGACGCCTCGCGCTCCCCGGCCGTCGGCGACAGTGCGACGAAGGCGGAGGTCAGAAAGAGGTAGGACCCGAGGCCGACGGCGAGGGGGAAGATGAACTGCATCGCCGTGGCCCCGGGCAGCGTCTCGCCGGAGGGCGTGACCCGCACGCTCACCGCGAACATGCCCGTGTAGTGCATACTGCTCACCGCCGCTCCCATGATCAGTGAGGCGAGGGTGACCGCGAGGGGTGACTCGGTGTTGAGCGCCGCCCAGAGGGCCGCGGTGGCGGCCGCGACGGCTATGAGCACGGAGAGTCCGACACGTAGCGGGTCGTAGCTCACCTCGCCGTGCAGGCGCATGGCCGCCATGCCGAGATAGTGCATGCTCGCGACGCCGACCCCCGTGGTGAGGCCGCCGAGCAGGAGTGCGCGCGCACGGTTGCGGCCGTAGCCGACGGCGAAGACACCGGCGCAGACGACGAGTACGGCGACGAGAAGGCTCACGAGGGTGAGCGGTACGTCGTAGCGGATGTCGGTGCCGCTGACCCGGAAACCGAGCATGGCGACGAAGTGCATCGTCCAGATGCCCGTCCCGATCGCCGAAGCAGCGGTCAGGAGCCAGTTGCGGCGGGTGTGCCCGGTGGCGGCCAGGGCGCGCACGGTGCAGCGCAGCCCGAGGGCCGCGCCGGTACAGGCCATCGCGTACGACAGCACGGGGGTCAGCCAGCCGAGGGCGGCGTGGTCCAGGTGTCCCATGGCCCCGGGACGGTAGTCCCAGAGCGGGCGCACAACGGGGGCGCATTTCGAAAGGTGTTGCTATCTGACACGGAGGAGCACTGGAACGATCGCGTCACGCTCGAACGTGTGCGCTGCGGCATCTTCCGTGTCCTCCGGGGGGATCATGGGAGGCATGAGCGACGACCACACGCACGTCCAGGAATTCTTCGGCTCCCGGGCCGCCGACTGGGACCGCCGCTTTCCCGACGACGGACCGGCCTACGCCGCCGCGCTCGCCGAGTTGGGGCTTCGGCCGGGTGATCGTGTGCTCGACGCGGGATGCGGCACCGGACGCGCCCTGACCCCTTTGCGTGCGGCCGTGGGACCGTCCGGGCTGGTCCTCGGCGCCGATCTCACACCTGCCATGCTCCAGGCCGCCGTACGGGCCGGGAGGGATCGTGACGGGCGCCTGCTGCTGGCCGACGTGGCCGCGCTGCCACTGCGTTCGCGGTCGCTCGACGCGGTGTTCGCGGCGGGCCTCATCGCCCACCTGCCCGATCCTGCCGGGAATCTGCGGGAGCTGGCGCGCGTCGTGCGCCCCGGCGGTGTGCTGGCGCTCTTTCACCCGATCGGTCGTGCGGCGCTCGCGGCCCGGCAGGGCCGGCAACTCACTCCGGACGACTTGCGTGCCGAGCCCAACCTTCGTCCGCTGCTGGCCGGTTCCGGGTGGAACACGACGGCGTACATCGACGAGGAGGCGCGCTTCCTGGCCCTGGCGGTCCGCACGGGCTGAGTCGCCCCTCCCCCGGCCACCGCCGACGCATGCGTCCCTACTGTCGCACGGGCCGTGCCCCGGGCCGGACTCGGCCGGCTGCGGGGGACGATCGGCTCACTCGACGACCGAGGTGTCGATGTGGCGGACCGGGCAGCCCCGGACGCCGGGGACCGGGCGGGTGCCCAGCTCTGCCAGCCGGTAGCCGTTCGGATATCCCTTGATCTCCCTGTTCTGCCGGGCGTGGTGCGGAGCACGCCTCGGCGGCAGCAGACGAACCACGCGCCCGCGCAGTCTGACGGCGCGACGCACGACCGCGCGGGTGGCAGGGCTCGGCGGCGCGTAGTCGAACGCCCGCAGGAGGGGTTCGTCCAGCAGGGCGAGGGTCCCGGCGCGCAGGAGCGGTGCCAGGGGGCGCGGATACCAGGAGGCCATGAGGTCGAGTGTGGCGTCCGAGACACGACGCCCGCCCTCGTCCCAGGCGAAGTGGGCCTCCTCGTAGGCGTCGAGGCAGGCTTCGAACTCCTCGTAGGAACCGGGGATGTCCTTGATGCCCATGTACCGCCCCAGCGTGCGGTAGTGGACGGCCGAGGCCACGGTCTCGTGGCGCGACATCCGGCGCCAGCCGTAGGCGTCGATCCAGCGTTTGGGGATCACGACGAACGTGCACAGGACGTACCGCATGTCGTCGTTGGTGATGTCGTAGCTGCGGTGCATCCCGTTGATGCGCCGGATCGCCGTGCGGCCCTGCTCACTGTCGAAACCGTGCTCGACGACGGTGTCGAGCAGCAGCGCCGTGTCGTCGTACCGCTTCTGGGGCCGGTCGGTGAACTCGGCCGTTTCGGCCAGCAGCCGACCGATGCTCGGCACGGCGTAGGTGCGGTAGAGCGCCAGCTCCAACGCGCGGGCGAAGTCCCAGGGGAACTCGTAGGCCGAGGACAGCCGGTAGATCTCCGAGGCGTTCTCGTAGGGATCCATGCGCCTGATCCGTGCCAGTAGTTCGAAGCGCCGCGCCATGGCCGCCCCCTTCTGCAGTCGGGGCTTCAACTCTACGTTGAGCAGCAGGACATGTTGTCTCAGACAGGGTGATCGCAAGGGGAGGGTGATCCACTTGTTCGACAGGATCCGCGAGGCTTGGGACAGATCCCGCACCGCTCGGCGTACGGGAGCGGCCAGGGAGGGGGACACGGGAGGCGGGTCGCGTTCGCACAATCTGTTCGAGGCCGCGGCCGCCTACGTCTCGGCGTGCGTGGACGACGACCAGGACCGGATCGACGAGGCGGCGGGCCGGGTGTCGCCGGAGGCTCTGTCCTTCGGGGTCAACGAACTCGCGTGCCGGGCCGTGATCGCGCTCGCGCGGGAACGGGACGAGCCTCCGCAGGACGTGGCTCGCGCCCTCCTGGGACTGCCCCGGAGCTGAGTGCCGCTCCCCGGATCAGCGTGGTCGATTCGCCCCCGTCCAACCGGAAAGCTGCAGCTCGGGTGCGTCTGGGAGTCGTGACAAGGACTTCCCGGGCACACTAGGGTGCCCGCCATTGGACGAACCGATGGGGAGGCTGGGATGGCCGGGACGGACGAGGACACCGTCGCCGCCGCGGACGATGCGCTCTATGTGCTCACGGCGGTGCTGCTGACGCCGGCGAAGTTTCCGAGTGTGCTGGGCGACGACTACCCGGAGGCGTGCGCCGCGCTCGGTCTCCCACCGCTGGCCGACGGCTACGGCCTCGTGCTCGGTCAGGACGGTGACGGCGCCCGCTGGACCGTCGTCGTCGACGACGTCTCACTGGTCGCGGTGGCCGTGGCGTCCTGGGACTGCGGCATGGAGTACGACCTGTCCCCGGACGAGCGAACGGTCGTCACCGCGCTCCCCGGCTGGCCTCTCGCGGTCGCGGTGGCGGCACCCGGCGTGCCCGCACCGCACGACCCGGGACCCGAGTCCGCCGACCGACCCGCGCTGCGCCCGCCGGACACCACGGTCTGGGGTCCGGCCCAGCGCCGCCTGGGGGCCGACGAGATCGCCCTGCAGTGGGCACAGTGGCGGGCGCAGATCGACGACGCGGAATTCCCGACGCCGGCCGGCAGTACCGATTCTGCGGCCGATGCCTCCGACGGTGGCGGCGAAGGCGCTGCGAGCACCGGCGAGGGCGCGCAGGCCGACGGCGAGGGGGTACCGGCCGACGCCGAGGAAGCGACCGCTGCCACGGAGGACCGGGCCGGCGTGGAGCTCCCCGGGCACGTCGGCGTCCGGCGGGTTCTCGCGGAAGCGCGTGCCTATGTCCGCACGCCGCCGCCGCTCGGCCGGGTGCGGTCGTCCTTCGCACCGGGGGACGCACGGACACTGCGAGCGGACGGCCCCGGCTGGTCGCTCGTCGCCAGGACCGACGACATCGCGTTCATCCTGCTCGACGAGGAGCCCGGCGAGGTGCTGCCGGTGGGGCGTGGTCCGGCGCTGCCCGGACTCCTGGCCGCACTCGACAAGATGGCCGTACGGCCGAGCTGAGCCTCCGGCGACGACGTACTCGCTCCCTGTCCCACCGAGCCGGGCACGGCGCGGCGTCAGCGCCTCAACGGCCTATCTCCTTGCGTGAGACACGGCGCAGCCTGCGCCGCTGCGAGGGATCCAGGGCGAGGTACGCAGCGGCCGGGACTCCCAGCACTATCAGCAGGGCGGCCCACCAGGGCAGCCAGATGAGCAGGATGAGCCCGGCCGCCACACCCCCCGCCGCGACCTTCGCATTGTTCGACATGGTGTCGCCTCCTTCTCGGCCACTGCCGCTCTCTGTCCTGAAAACGGGCCCGCGCTCCCGGCGGTTCCGAACCCCGACCCTGAGAACCCCCTGAGGAACGACCCCTACGCGCCCCCGAGAGCTCGTCGCCGACCTGGTCCGGAGGGGCACCGAAGAGACCCCTCCCCTTCTGAATGGTGACTCATGCCACAGCCTGGTCGCAGCCCACGACTTCCGCGATCGGGTACGATCGGCCGCCGCGCCCCGGCTAGTCAAATTTGAGGAATACGTCATCGCTGCACAGAACGCCTTCCCCACCCCCTCCGAGATCTCCGCACTGGTCGACTGCTGTGCCGTTTTCCTGCCCGGCGACCCGGGCCGCACCGGCACGGTCGCGTTCTGGCGGCCCGACGGCGCAGCGCCCGGCACCCTCACGTCGGCGACCCCGGAAAGCCTGACGGTCGTGGTGCCCGACGGCGACGGCGTGGACGCGGTGAGCGTGCCGGCGGTGCTGTTGCCGGTACGGGCCGCCCTGCCGGTGCTCACACGGGCTCGGGTCGCCGCCGACGGACACCGGGCGTCGGTCTTCTGGGGTGCGGTCGCCGTCGAGGCCCTGCACCTCGTGGCGCGCGGCCTGCTGCTGCCCGGTCTGTCGGAGGCCGGCCACGACGTGTGGCGCGCGGGCCCGCTGGACGCGGAGGGGACCGAGCGCGTCCGCCATCTCGCCGCCGCCATGCCGCCCGAGGCGCACGCGGTCCCGGCGGACGACGCGAGGGGGCGTACGCATCCGCTGCGACTGCCCGACCCGGAACTCCTGGTGCGGTCCTTCCTGGACGCCGTCGCGGACACGCTGCCCCGCTCCCCCGCCGCCGCCCTCCTGACAGCCGGACCCGCCTACTCCTCGTGGGAGCCCCGGCGGTCGCCCGAGTTCCGTGAGTGGGCCACGGACGTGTCCGCCGGACACGACTCCGGCGTGCGGCTGTCGCTGCGCGTCGAGGTGCGCGGACTGTCGACGTCGGCTTCCGCGGACGCCCGGCCGACGTTCCGAGTGGTGCCCCAGGTGCACAGCGTCAGCGATCCCGCGCTCGTCGCGGACACCGCCCGGGTGTGGGCCGGCGCCGTGGGCGAGGCGTTCGGCACGCGCGCGCGGATGGACACCCTGCTGTCCCTGCGTCGGGCGGCACGGGCCTGGCCCTCCCTCTCGCCCCTGCTGTCGGCGGCCGTACCGGACGCCGTGGAGCTCACCGACGAAGAGGTCACGGAGCTTCTCGGAGCCGGTTCCCGGGCGCTCGCCGGCGCGGGGGTCGACGTGCACTGGCCGAGGGAACTGGCCCGCGACCTGACGGAGCGTGCCGAGGTCGGGCCGCTCGACGGCGACCCGGCGTCGCGCACGGCCGCCGTGTCCGAGGCCGGCCGCTCGCTCCTGTCGGCCGACGCGCTGCTCGCCTTCAACTGGACCGTCGCCCTGGGCGGCAAGGGGCTCACGCGCGAGGAGCTGGACCTGCTCGCAGAGGCCAACCGCCCCGTGGTGCGCCTGCGCGACCAGTGGGTGCTCGTCGACCCCGAGGAGGCCCACCGCGCCCGTGCCCGGCAGGACCACAAGGTCACGCCGGTCGACGCGCTCACCGCTGCCCTGACCGGCTCGACGGAGGTAGACGGACGGCGCGTGGAGGTGCGCCCGACGGGATGGCTGGCGACCCTGCGGGAGCGCCTCGCCGACCCCGAGGCGCAGGAGGCCGTGGCGCAGCCCGCCGCCCTCGACGCCACGCTGCGCGACTACCAGCGACGGGGCCTCGGCTGGCTGGTGCGCATGACGTCCCTGGGACTCGGCTGCTGTCTCGCCGACGACATGGGGCTCGGGAAGACCATCACCCTCATCGCCCTGCATCTGCACCGGCAGGCGGACGCGGACGCCGCCGGTCCCACCCTGGTGGTCTGCCCGACCTCCCTGATGGGCAACTGGCAGCGGGAGATCGAGCGGTTCGCGCCCGGCACGCCGGTGCGCCGCTTCCACGGCGCCCGCCGCGACCTCGACGACCTGGCGGACGGCGAGTTCGTGCTGACCACCTACGGCACCATGCGTCTGGACGCCGACCGGCTCTCCGCCGTGCCGTGGGGCATGGTCGTGGCGGACGAGGCGCAGCACGTGAAGAACCCCTACTCCGAAACCGCGCGGCAACTGCGCTCCATCGGCGCACGCGCGCGCGTGGCGCTCACCGGCACACCTGTGGAGAACAACCTCTCGGAACTCTGGGCCGTGCTCGACTGGGCCACCCCGGGGCTGCTGGGCCGCCTCGGCACCTTCCGCCGGCACTACGCCCAGGCCGTCGAGGGCGGGCAGGACCCCGCCGCGGCGGAGCGACTGGCCCGGCTCGTAAGGCCCTTCCTGCTGCGGCGCCGCAAGTCCGACCCCGGAATCGCGCCGGAGCTGCCGCCCAAGACCGAGACCGACCATCCTGTCTCGCTGACCACGGAGCAGACGGGCCTGTACGAGGCGGTGGTGCGCGAGGCGCTCGCGGACATCGCCGGGGCCGACCACATGGCGCGGCGCGGCATGATCGTGAAACTGCTGACAAGCCTCAAGCAGATCTGCAACCACCCGGCACAGTTCCTCAAGGAGGAACGGCCGAAGATCGCCGGCCGGTCCGGAAAGCTTGAGCTGCTGGACGAACTGCTCGACACGATCCTCGCCGAGGAGGCGAGCGTGCTGGTCTTCACCCAGTACGTGCAGATGGCGCGGCTCCTCGAGCAGCATCTGGCCGCGCGGGGCGTGTCGTCGCTGTTCCTGCACGGCGGCACCTCCGTCACGGCGCGGGATTCGCTGGTGCGGCGGTTCCAGGACGGCGAGGTCCCGGTCTTCCTGCTGTCTCTGAAGGCGGCGGGCACAGGGCTGAACCTCACGCGCGCGGAGCACGTCGTGCACTACGACCGCTGGTGGAACCCGGCCGTCGAGGCACAGGCCACCGACCGCGCCCACCGCATCGGGCAGACCCGCCCCGTGCAGGTGCACCGGTTGGTCGCCGAGGGGACCATCGAGGACCGCATCGCCGCGCTGCTGAACCGCAAGAAGGAACTCGCCGACGCCGTTCTGGGCACGGGCGAGGTGGCGCTCACGGAACTGACGGACGCGGAACTGGCCGACCTGGTCGAGCTGCGAGGGGGTACGCGATGACCCGGTACGACAACGACGCGGAACGAACGTTCGTCGCGCTGCCGCCCGCGCAGGGACGTGGCTTCGCGCAGACCTGGTGGGGCCGCGCCTGGCTGAAGGCGCTGGAGGACGCCGCCATGGACACGGCGCAGGTGAAGACGGGCCGCCGCCTCGCCCGTGCGGGAGCGGTCGGCGCGGTTTCGGCTCGGCCGGGACGCATCACCGCGGTCGTCCAGGACCGGGACCGTACGGCGCATCGGGCCGACGTGCTGCTGGAACGGCTCTCGGACGCACAGTGGGATCGCTTCGTCGACATGGCGATCGAGCGGTCCGGGCATGTCGCGGCACTGCTGGACCGCGACATGCCGCCGCATCTGTTGGAGGACGCCGCGGCCGCGGGCATCGACCTGCTGCCGGGCATGGGAGACCTGGAACCGGAGTGCGACTGCGGCGCCTGGGACCACTGCGGTCACACCGCCGCGCTCTGCTACCAGGTCGCCAGACTGCTGGACCAGGACCCCTTCGTGCTGCTGTTGATGCGGGGGCGGACGGAGAGCGCCGTTCTCGACGCCCTCCAGACACACGGCTCCCCACCCGCGGAGGAAGCGGCTTCCCTGACCGAGGGCGTGGACGCCGCCGAAGCGTACGCGACGGGCCAGTTGCTGCCTCCGCTGCCCGCGCCGCCCGGCCTCCGGGAAGGTCCCGGTGCGCCACCGTCCCTGGAGACCGAGGCGGCGCCCCCGCCCGGCATCGACCCGGCCGGCCTGGCCTTCCTGGCCTCCCGGACGGCGGCGGAAGCTCACCGCCTGCTCGCCGAAACCCTGCGGAGCGGGCACGACCGGCAGGCCGTGGGCCCGGAGCCGACCGTGGCGCAGGACGCGGTGCGCCTAGCCGCGGGAGATCCCGGGCCGGACGCGCTGGACCGTCTCGGCGAGGGCTCCGGGCGCACACGGGAGGAGCTGGCCGAGGCCGTACACGCGTGGCGCCTCGGCGGCGCGGCCGCTCTGTACGTGCTCGAGGAAGAGTGGGCGGTGGCGGGCGACACGCTCGCACGCGCGCGTGCGGCACTGGAGTCGGCCTGGGAGGAGGACGAGCGGCCCTCGTTGCGGGTGCGGGCCAACCGCTGGACCGTCGTCGGCGCGCCGCACCAGCTCCGCCTGGACCGGGAGGGGCGCTGGTGGCCGTACCGCAGGGAGGGCGGCCGATGGGTCCCCGTCGGCGGAGCGACCCAGGACCCGGCCACGGCCCTCGCCTCGGCGGCCCTCGCCACGGGGGACGAGCCCTGACGCCCCCGTCCCGACCTGTACCGCCCCGTGTCCCGGCCTGTCCGATGCAGGCCTGCCCCGCCTCGCCTTGCCTCTTCCTCTTGCCTCCTCGTCATCTCTCTTCGCCTCTTTCCGGTCCCGTCCGACGGGCCCGGTTCGGGACGCTGTTGACGCCCCGCACGAGCTCCGGCCCCGTCCACGAGGGAGGGGGCCGGAGCGTGCGTATCGGGACCGGCCCGGTCAGCGGGCGCCGAGCAGGTGGTCCATGGCGAGCTGGTCGAGGCGCTCGAAGGCCATGCCGCGCGCGGCGGCCGCGTCCACGTCGAAGGTGTCGTAGGCACTCCGGTCGGCCAGCAGGGCGGCGAGGCCGTCCTCGGCGGTCGGGCGGGCCAGTTCGTCCAGCCGGGACGCGGCCAGGGCCTCCTGCACCTGCGGGTCGGCGCGGAAGGCGGCCGCCCTGTCCTTGAGGATCAGGTAGTTGCGCATGCAGCCGGCCGCGGACGCCCACACGCCGTCGAGGTCCTCGGTCCGCGGCGGCTTGAAGTCGAAGTGCCGCGGGCCCGCGTACCCGGCCCGCTCCAGCAGGTCGACGAGCCAGAACGCGGCCCGCAGATCGCCCGCGCCGAACCTCAGGTCCTGGTCGTACTTGATGCCCGACTGGCCGTTGAGGTCGATGTGGAAGAGCTTGCCCGCCCACAGCGCTTGGGCGATCCCGTGGGGGAAGTTGAGACCGGCCATCTGCTCGTGGCCGACCTCCGGGTTCACGCCGTACAGCTCCGGCCGCTCGAGGCGCTCGATGAACGCCAGGGCGTGTCCCACCGTGGGGAGCAGGATGTCACCGCGCGGCTCGTTCGGCTTCGGCTCGATCGCGAACTTGAGGTCGTAGCCCTGCTCGGTGACGTACTCGCCCAGCAGGTCGAAGGCCTCCTTCATCCGGTCGAGCGCGTCCCGCACGTCCTTGGCCGCGCCGGACTCCGCGCCCTCCCGGCCGCCCCAGGCCACGTAGACGCTCGCGCCCAGTTCGACCGCGAGGTCGATGTTGCGGATCGTCTTGCGCAGGGCGTAACGGCGCACGTCCCGGTCGTTGGCCGTGAAGGCGCCGTCCTTGAAGACCGGGTGCGTGAACAGGTTCGTGGTCGCCATCGGCACCTTCATGCCGGTCGCGTCCAGCGCCTGCCGGAACCGCTTGATGTGCGACTCCCGCTCCGTGTCGCTCGACCCGAAGGGGATCAGGTCGTCGTCGTGGAACGTGACGCCGTACGCCCCCAGCTCGGACAGACGCCGCACCGACTCGGCGGGGTCCAGGGCCTGCCGGGTGGCGTCACCGAACGGGTCACGGCCCTGCCAGCCGACCGTCCACAAACCGAACGTGAACCTGTCCTCGGGAGTGGGCTGGTAGTTCATTCCGCGGCTCCTCACTCGCTGCCGATCAATCGCTGCCGACTATTTCGTCATGGCGCTTTACAAATTAGTATGCACACACGGTCCTGGGAAGGGACAAGGTGTCCCCGAAGGAGTGAGTCCGGGTCCGAGCACCCGCGGAAGAGGGAGAAGCCCGATGTCAGCAGCCGAGGGTCCGCTCGTCGTCGGCGTGGACACGTCCACCCAGTCCACCAAGGCCCTGGTCGTCGACGCGGCCACCGGCCGGGTCGTCGCGAGCGGCCAGGCGCCCCACACCGTGTCCTCCGGCGCGGGCCGGGAGAGCGATCCCCGCGAGTGGTGGGACGCGCTGGGCGAGGCCCTGAACCAGTGCGGCGAGGCCGCCCACGAGGCCGCCGCGGTGTCCATCGGCGGGCAGCAGCACGGGCTGGTCACGCTGGACGGCCAGGGCGAGCCGGTGCGCCCCGCCCTGTTGTGGAACGACGTGCGCTCGGCCCCGCAGGCCCGCCGCCTGATCGACGAACTGGGCGGGGCCAAGGCCTGGGCGGAGCGCACGGGGAGCGTGCCCAGCGCCTCCTTCACGGTCACCAAGTGGGCCTGGCTGGCCGAGCACGAGCCGGAGGCGGCGCGCGCGGTCAAGGCCGTGCGCCTCCCCCACGACTACCTCACCGAGCGCCTCACCGGCGAGGGGACCACCGACCGCGGCGACGTGTCCGGCACCGGGTGGTGGGCATCGGGCACGGAGGAGTACGACGAGGGGATCCTCGCGCGCGTGGGGCTCGATCCGGCGTTGCTGCCCCGGGTGGTACGGCCCGGTGAAGTGGCCGGGACCGTGCGCGACGGCCACGGCCTGCCGTTCTCCAAGGGAACCCTGGTCGCCGCCGGCACCGGGGACAACGCGGCCGCCGCACTGGGGCTCGGGCTGCGCCCCGGCGTACCGGTGATGAGCCTCGGCACGTCGGGGACGGTGTACGCCGTCTCGCAGCGCCGGCCCGCCGACCCGACCGGGACCGTGGCGGGCTTCGCCGACGCGCGCGGCGACTGGCTGCCGCTGGCCTGCACCCTGAACTGCACGCTCGCCGTCGACCGCGTGGCGGCCCTGCTGCACCTGGACCGGGAAGCCGTCGAGCCGGGCACCGACGCCACTTTCCTGCCCTTCCTGGACGGCGAGCGCACCCCGAACCTCCCGCACTCGTCCGGCCTCCTGCACGGGCTGCGCCACGACACGACCGCCGGCCAGCTGCTCCAGGCCGCGTACGACGGCGCCGTCCACTCGTTGCTCGGCGCGCTCGACCTGGTCCTCGACGCCGACGCGGACCCGTCCGCACCGCTGCTGCTGATCGGCGGCGGCGCCCGGGGTTCGGCCTGGCAGCAGACGGTACGGCGACTGTCGGGGCGCCCGGTCCAGATCCCGGAGGCGAGGGAGCTGGTCGCGCTCGGCGCCGCGGCACAGGCGGCCGGTCTGCTGACCGGCGAGGACGCGGCCGCGGTCGCCCGACGCTGGAACACGGCCGCCGGGCCGGTGCTCGACGCGGTGGAACGGGACGAGGCGACGCTGAACCGGATCACCGGGGTACTCTCCGACGCGGCACCACTGCTGGAACGGGACGCGACCTCCCACTGAGGACGCGCTCGCGCCGCGAGGTGCCGCCGACCGACAGCGCGAACCGTCCCGGCCGGACACCGCGGGAAGAGGGCGCGCCCGGATCGCGGACGAGGCGGCACCACGACCGGCGCGTCCCGCCGTCGGCCGGCCGGCACCCTGGCCACGACCAGTGGTCACCGGCGAGGTTCCGTTCCCGGGTGTCGCCCGCGCCCCGCTCCAGCAGGGCCGCGGTGCGGGACCCGGACCGAGCGACGACAGACCGAGGATTGACGGAGGCATGACCGCACCGCCGCACGAAGCCCACCCGGCCCGCCCCGGGCGCCCGCTGCCGGACACCCAGCAGGGAATGCGCCGTCGCAATCTCGCACGGGTGATGCACACCGTCAGCGCCGAGGGCCCGCTGTCCCGGGCCGCCGTCGCCTCACGGATCGGTCTGACGCGAGCCGCGGTGTCCACCCTCGTGGACGAACTCATTCGCTCGGGCCTGCTGGAGGAACTGGGACCGGAGCGCCCCGGCCGCGTGGGACGGCCCGGGTCCGCACTCGCCGTCAGCGGGCAGGGCCCGGCCGGTATCGGGGCGGAGGTCGGCGTCGACCACCTCGCCGTCTGCGCGGTCGACCTGCGCGGGCGGGTACGCGCGCGTGCCGTGCGGTACGGAAGCAACCGGGGCCGTTCCCCGGAGCCGGTGGTCGAGCAGCTCACCGGCCTGGTGGGACAGGTCGTCTCCGAGGCGGAGACCGAGGGCCTGTGGCCGGCGGGACTCGCCGTCGCCGTGCCGGGTCTCGTGGCACGCGACGGCCGGACCGTGGTACGCGCGCCGAACCTGGACTGGCACGACGCGGACCTCGGCGCGCTGCTGCCCGCGGATCTGCCGCTGACCGTGGACAACGAAGCCAACTTCGGTGCGCTCGCCGAGCTGTGGCTCGGTGACGGCACTCCCCGGGACTTCCTGCACGTCTCGGCCGAGATCGGCATCGGTGCGGCCGTCGTGTTCGACGGCCGGCTGCTGCGCGGTACCCGCGGGTTCGCCGGTGAGCTCGGCCATGTGCCGGTCCGTCCCGACGGTCCGGAGTGCCCGTGCGGCGGGCGGGGGTGCCTGGAGCAGTACGCCGGTGAGAAGGCGGTACTGCGCGCGGCGGGTGTGGAGCCCGGGGAGGACCGGGTCGGGCTGCTCGCCGGGCGTGCCACCGAGGGCGACGAGGACGTACGCCGTGCCCTGCGCGAGGCGGGCACGGCGCTCGGCATCGCCCTTACCGGTGCGGTCAACCTGCTGGACCCCGAGGGAGTGGTGCTGGGCGGCGCCCTCGCCGGACTCGCGCCCTGGATGGTGCCGTCGCTGCGCGAGGAACTCGCCGGGCGCACGGCGGGCCCCGCCTGCCCGGTCGCCGTGTCGGAACTGGGTCCGCAGGGACCCCTGCTCGGCGCCGCGCACTCCGTGGTGCGGGCCGTCCTGGACGACCCGGGCGCGGTGGCCGAGCGGGCCTGACACCCATCACGCCCCGCGGCCGGCGACAACGGCACGGCCGCGGGCACCACACCACACGCCCGCCACGCGAAGCGGCGACCGCTGTGGCGACCAATGTCGCGCCCGCTGCGGCGACGACGGCCCCGCCCCGAAGGGTGGTTCCTCGAAGCGCCCGGCGGCCGGGCCTCGCCTGTCCTGCCCCCACCCCGTTCACTCGAACGAGTGAGGGCGGTGTCCACAAGGCGGTGGCTGTCCACGGAACGGCGCGGCGCTCTACTGCGCAACCCCCGCTCCCCGTACGGTGATTCACGCGGACGCACCTCGCCCTGGGGGCGCTCGGACGTCCGCGTCGGCGTTCCGCTCCGCAGCCATGTCGCTCCGTCATGTCGAACAGCTGAGCACTCACCCCCCACCGGGCCCAGAGCCCACCGACGAAAGGGCAATCCCCATGGACAGGGAAAGGACAGCACCCGTTCCCACCAGGCGGCGGCTCCTGAAGGGCGCCGCGCTGGCCGCGGTCCCCTACACCCTGCTCTCCGGTACACGGGCCGCCGCACAGGTCCGTGCCGCCGACTACCTCTCCGCCGAGTGGCAGCCGGCGAGCGCGTCCAACTACAGCCGGTCGAGCCGCCCCACGGCCTATCCCCTCGACTACGTGGTCGTCCACGTGACACAGGAGACGTACGCCGACACCCTGTCGATCTTCCGTGATCCGGAGAGACAAGTGTCCGCGCACTATGTGGTCCGGTCCTCCGACGGGCACGTGGCGCAGTGTGTCCGGGAGGCGGACATCGCCTGGCACGCGGGCAACTGGGACTACAACACCCGCAGCATCGGGATCGAACACGAGGGGTGGGTGGACCGGCCCGAGTACTTCACCGACGCCCTGTACGAGCAGTCGGCCCGGCTCACCGCGGCGATCTGCACCGCGTACGGCATCCCCAAGGACCGCGCGCACATCATCGCGCACCACGAGGTGCCCGGCAGCGACCACACGGATCCGGGCCCCTTCTGGGACTGGACCCGCTACATCAGACTGGTCAACTTCGCCTGACCGCTCACCGCCCTTCGTCCCGTTCCCCCGGAACGCCGCGTTCGGGTGATCCGGCCGGCCGAAGTGGTTGTCCGCGCGTACCCGCGGAGTCACGATGTCCCAAACCGCAACACCGTCCGGGGAGGCCGAGTTGACCGATTCATGGCTGGCTCTGGAACCGGGGGCCGATCCCGTGGAGCGTGCGCGCACACTGCGTCGCGCCCACGACACGTTCACCGAGGCGGGGACGGTGCCGCGCCCCGTGCGGGCCGTGGTGGCGGATTCGTGGAGACGATCCGTCCGGGCGGGTGTCGGCCCGGACGGCACCGCGAGCGTGGAGCTGACGGACGGCGACCTCGGCGCCTACCGGTCCGAACATCCGCTGGCGCGGGTGATGCCGCTGGTCCGGGAGCTGTTGGGGACGTTCGCCTCCGACGGCGAGCACCTGCTCGCGGTGTGCGACGCGCACGGCAGGCTGTTGTGGGTGGAGGGTCATCCGGCCACCCGGCGCCGGGCGGGACGGATGAACTTCGTACCCGGGGCCCGCTGGGCGGAGTCGGCCGTCGGCACGAACGCTCCGGGCACGGCCGTTGCCGTCGGCCGACCGGTGCAGGTATTCGCCGCCGAGCACTTCATACGCCAGGTCCAGCCCTGGACCTGCGCCGCCGCCCCAGTGCACGATCCGCGCACCGGGCGAGTGCTCGGAGCCGTGGACATCACCGGCGGGGACGGCCTGGCCCATCCGCACAGCCTGGGTTTCGTACAGGCCGTGGCACGTGCCGCGGAGTCGCAGTTGGCGCTGCTCACCCCCGAGCGGTCCGGGACCGAGTCCGCCGAGCTGACCGTGCTGGGCCGCGACGAGGCCCTGCTGAGCGCGGAGGGCCGCCGGATCCGGCTGAGTCGGCGGCACAGCGAGATCGTCGTGCTGCTGGCCCACCACCCGGAGGGCCTCACCGGCGACGAATTGCTGTGTGCGCTGTACGAGGACGAAACGGTGACGCCGGTGACCCTGCGGGCCGAAATGGCCCGGCTGCGCGGCATCCTGGGGCCCGGCCGGCTGGCCTCCCGCCCCTACCGGCTCACGATGCCCGTCGAGTCCGACGCCACCGTCGTCGAACGCCGTCTGCGGGCCGGTGCGGTCACGGCGGCCGCCACGGCGTACGCCGGTCCCCTGCTGCCGGGGTCCCAGGCTCCGGCGGTGGCACGGCTCAGGCGCCGGCTCGCCGACGGTCTGCGGGCGGCGCTGATCTCCTGTGGCGATCCCGACCTGCTGGCCGACTGGGCGCACGCGCCCTGGGGGGAGGACGATCTCGACGTGTGGCGCGCACTCGCGGCGGTCCGGCCCACGGCCGCGACCGGCTCCCGGCTCGCGGCGCTGGAGTCCGAGCTGACGGCGGCGGACACATGGTGAGCGTCCGCCCGCGAGCGGCGAGCCGGGCGACCGGACGGTGACGAGGGCGCACGCAACGTCACTGCAACGTCCCGCTTCCTAGCCTCACGCGCAGCGCTGTCCAACGGCGGGCAGCGCTCGTCGAGGGAGGCACTCAGGATGACCCGTTACGCGGCGCCCGGCACCGAGGGCGCGATCGTCTCCTACCAGTCGCGCTACGACCACTTCATCGGCGGGGAGTACGTGCCGCCCGCGCGGGGGCAGTACTTCGAGAACCCGTCCCCGGTGAACGGCCTGCCGTTCACCGAGATCGCGCGCGGCACCGCGGACGACGTCGAGCGGGCGCTCGACGCCGCACACGAGGCCGCTCCGGGCTGGGGCCGTACGTCGGTGACCGAGCGATCCGGCATCCTGCTGAAGATCGCCGACCGCATGGAGGCGAACCTGGAGCGCCTGGCGGTCGCCGAGAGCTGGGAGAACGGCAAGCCGGTGCGCGAGACACTGGCGGCGGACATCCCGCTCGCCATCGACCACTTCCGCTACTTCGCGGGCGCGATCCGGGCCCAGGAGGGGTCGCTCGGCGAGGTCGACGACGACACCGTGGCGTACCACTTCCACGAGCCGCTGGGGGTCGTGGCGCAGATCATCCCGTGGAACTTCCCGATCCTGATGGCGGCCTGGAAGCTCGCCCCCGCCCTCGCCGCCGGAAACGCGGTGGTCCTGAAGCCCGCGGAGCAGACCCCCGCCTCGATCCACTACTGGCTGAGCCTGGTGGCGGACCTGCTGCCGCCCGGCGTCCTGAACGTCGTCAACGGCTTCGGCGCGGAGGCGGGCAAACCGCTGGCGTCGAGCCCCCGGGTGGCGAAGGTGGCGTTCACCGGGGAGACCACCACCGGGCGGCTGATCATGCAGTACGCCTCCGAGAACATCAAACCGGTCACGCTGGAGCTGGGCGGCAAGTCGCCGAACATCTTCTTCGACGACGTCTGGGCGCAGGACGACGACTTCCGTGACAAGGCGCTCGAGGGCTTCACGATGTTCGCGCTCAACCAGGGCGAGGTCTGCACCTGTCCGTCCCGTGCGCTCGTCCAGCGTGGCAACTACGCCGAGTTCATGGAGGCGGCCGTCGCCCGCACCGAGCTGATCGTGCCGGGCCACCCCCTGGACACCGACACGATGATCGGCGCTCAGGCCTCCAACGACCAGTTGGAGAAGATCCTCTCCTACCTGGACATCGGCAGGCAGGAGGGCGCCAAGGTGCTCACCGGCGGCGAACGGATCGAGCACGACGGCGAGTTGAAGGGCGGCTATTACGTCCAGCCGACGATCTTCGAGGGCCACAACCGCATGCGGATCTTCCAGGAGGAGATCTTCGGCCCGGTCGTGTCGGTCACGTCCTTCGACGACTTCGACGACGCGATCAAGACCGCCAACGACACCCTGTACGGCCTCGGCGCCGGTGTGTGGACCCGCGACATGAACACCGCCTACCGCGCGGGCCGCGCCGTCCAGGCGGGACGCGTGTGGACGAACTGCTACCACGCCTACCCCGCACACGCCGCCTTCGGCGGCTACAAGCAGTCGGGCATCGGCAGGGAGAACCACAAGATGATGCTGGAGCACTACCAGCAGACCAAGAATCTTCTGGTGTCGTACTCGCCGAAGAAGCTCGGGTTCTTCTAGAGCCTGAAGTCGGGTTGCCTGGGACGATATTTGCGCTCAGGCAACCCGACACCACGGGCACCCACTGCAATCGCTGAGTTCTTCGAGTTGTCATCCGGCATCCGAGGGAGCTCCCGCCGGGCCAGTAGCGGAACAAGTGGCGCCTCGCGACGATACGCTCGGTCGGCTTGTGACCGCTGGAGCCGTATCCCGGAGCGACACCCTCTTCGCGCTGCGGGCACGTGCCGTCCGGCCGGAAGGTCGAGCCACGCCAGAGGGTGCCGTGCGGATGGTGCGTGCCGAGACGTCGAGATCACGTTGAACGACCTTGGAGATCGTCTCAACTGGCTTGATCTCTGAGCCGGCGGCGATCGTGTTCGTGGTCACGACCGGCTGACCTGGAGACAGCCACTGCCGGGCCTCGGCCCGTCCGGGTCGGCCGCACACCGCCGCTTTACCAAGTGGAGGCGAGCCCGGTCAAAAAACTATGGGTCGTGCTGGAGCAGCAACCCAAAAAGGGCAGCATCGGACTGGCGGCCGCCTCAACCCAACCGAGGCTGGACACCGGCCCGCGCCGGCTGAAGTGTCCAGCGATGCGACGCGAGATCATGATCTACGGCTGGTGTATTGGGCTATGATCCAACGGGCAGCCAAGTCGCCACGGCCGCAGTACGGGACTTCGGCCGCAAGATCATCGCACTGTGTCACTACATCGGAAGCAACGTCTTTCCTTTGTCGAGCCCAGCCTTCTGTTGGATAGCCCAATGGCCCGCGGGAGGTTATTTCCGCAGGAGCCTGGGGGATGCGTTCCATGTCGAAGTCTCTTCCCGTATCGGATGCGGACGATGTCGTGAGGGTGGTTCAGGACCTGTCGCAGCGGGTCTTGAACGTCTACCGAGCGGATCCTGGTCACGTCTTGGAGCACGCGAACAACGAGCGACGTATCACTCAGGGGGGCTACGGAGAGCGGCAGATTTACGAGCTCGTCCAAAACGGCGCGGACGAGAACATGGAACGCACGCCTGGAGTCGTGGGCACGATCCACGTGCTCCTCACTGCCGACCACCTTTACTGCGCCAACACCGGCGCACCGATGACACCGGCCGGTACCGACACGATTCTGCGCATGGCCGTGTCCCGGAAACGGACCGGAAAGATCGGTCGCTTCGGAGTCGGTGTCAAGTCGGTGCTGAGCGTGTCCGACACGCCTCGTTTCTACAGCAGGACCGGGTCGTTCGGCTTCGACAAGGAGTGGTCGGCCCGCGTCATCAGGGAGACGCTCCCGGACCTGCTGGCGTCGGATCCCACCCCGGTGCTACGGATGGCCCAGCCACTGGATCTGGACTCGGAGCGTCGAAGTGACGAACTTCTCGACGAACTGATGGGGTGGGCCTCGACGACGGTGGTGCTCCCGCTGCATCCCGGCGCCGACGACCGACTGGGTCGGGACCTGAGGAACTTTCCCGCGCACTTCATGCTCTTCTCCCCTCACGTGAACCGCCTTGTCCTGGAGGACACCCGTGCGGGCCACGGACTGCGACGGGAGATCACGCAGGAGACTCGCGGCGTCGAGCACCAAGTCGTGGAGCATCGCAACGATGTCCGTCACAGCAGCGAGCGCTGGTTCGTCTTCAGCGTGGACCACGAACCCAGCCCGACCGCCGCACGGACAGCGGGAGAACTCCACGAACGGCCTGTCGTCACCATCTCCTGGGCAGTCCCCGACAAGGGCGTTCCACAGCGTGGCAAGCGCGGGACCTTCTGGGCCTACTTCCCCACCCATTACGACACGACCCTGACCGGCATCCTCAACGCACCGTGGAAGACCCCCGAGGATCGGCAGAACCTCACCAAGAGCGATTTCAACGAGGAGTTGGTGACCAGGGCGGCGGAGCTCGTGGTCGACTCCATCCCGGATCTGATCGAGGAGAAGGATCCCGGGTCCTACCTCACCCTGCTGACGGCGCGTGGCCGGGAGGCCTCGCAGTGGGGCGACGAGATACTGAGCCAGAAGGTACTGCGGGCGGCAGCCCACCGGCCTTCCCTTCCCGACCAGGACGGGTCCCTGCGCCTACCCACAGACCTGCAGTTGCACCCGGAGAATCTCGCGCCGGCCTGGCTCGAACAATGGGCGACCCACCCGGGTCGTCCCAAGAACTGGTGCCACCACACTGTGGAAAGCCGCGAGAGGCGATCGAGGACGCGGGACATCCTCCACCAGGCCGACGTGGCAACATCCTCGCTGCGTACGTGGCTGGAGGCACTCGTCGCGGATCGCAGCGTGAACGGAGCCAAATGCGCGCTGACCCTGGCCGCCTCCATCGTCGAAACAGGAAGCCAGCTTCAAGCGACCGAGGCCCGGACCGCCCGGGTACTGCTCACCGAGCGGGGCGACTTCCGTTCGCCTTCCGAAGGCAAGGTCTTCCGCCGGCATGACGGTGTCCGGCTTCCCGACGAAACCACGCGGTACCTGCACGACGCGATCGCGCAGGACCCCGAGATGCTGCACGCACTGCAGGTCTTGGGGGTGGAGGAGGCCAACGCGGTCGGTCGACTTCGGGCCGCCGTCGCATCAGGGTTCGCCCGGTACCGGAACAACGACTGGGAGGACTTCTGGGCTCTGGCACGTACAGTCGACTGCGACGAGATGGTCTCGACGGTCAAGGACCGCCTGGACGAACCGAAGCGGGTACTCAAGGTACGCACCGCCACCGGTCAGTTCCGTCTCGTCCACGATTGCATCCTGGCCGGGCCGGTCGTGCCCCAGGACGGACGGCGTGACGCCGCGCTGCTCATCGACCCCGTCTTCCACGCGGCCGACACCGACATGCTCAAGGCTCTCGGCGCCATGGATCGTCCGGCACTGCGCATGAACCCTCGCCTTGATGCCTGGTTCAGCGACTACGGCAGCGTCATGTACCACCAGTTCTGCGCCACCCTGCCGCCCCAGGTCTCTCGTCCTCGCCCCTCCTCGGTGAGCCTGGTCGGCCAGGACACCGCCGGCCCCCTGCACCTGCTGCCGGAGCTCTCCCAGGAGGGACGGGCGGCCTTCACGCGGGAACTGCCCGACCCCGGGATCGTGCCCGACTGGAGGTGCATTCGGACCACAGGTCAAGGTGGTGATCTACGCGTCGAGTCGCCCCTGGTCTGGATGCTCCGTCAAAAGGGCATGCTCTGCACCTCGATCGGCGCGAGGCGGCCGAACGCCGCGGTAAGCAGCGAGTTGGCGGTCGATGACCGCTTCCTGCCGGTCGCCGACATCGCCACCGCCTACGCGCGTGCGCTGCGGCTGCCCTCCACGCTGCAGGACGTGCCCGCAGCATTGTGGAGCGAACTGGCCCAGCGCGCGGACGCTGGAACGGACGCCTCCTTCGTGGGAGCTGCCTACGCCTTCCTCGCCGATTCGGCCCCCTCTGGCACGCTCGGCGACGGGACGCGCCTGTTCCGTTGCCAGGTGGGCGAGGACTGGACGATGCACCACGGCGAAAGTATCGCCGTCACCTTCGACGAGGATCAGTACGAGGTCCTGCTTCGTGAGCGCGTGCCGGCCCTCTTGGTCGCCACCGAGGACGATGCGCAGCTCTTGATCGACCGGCTCCGCTTCCGCGCTCCTTCCGACCTTCTGGTGGAGGAGATTCACTACGTCCCGCTGACGGCGCCGGTCCCGCTGACAGACGTCTATCCACGGCTGCGACAAGTACTCGCACGGGGGGCAGCGTGGAGTCTGGCGCACTGCTCGGAACTGGCGAGGGTCATTCGTGGTCCCGAGGGACGACGCGAGCAGATGCTCACCGAGACGCTCGACGGGCTCACGGTGGTGCTGTGCGGAGAGCACGACGAGGAGGCGACCCTGCAGGCCGTGGACCGGCTCCTCGGTCTGCGGCTGGGGGCAGAAGGATGCCGGAGCCTGCTCCGTCAACAAGCCCGGGACCGGGACGACAAGAAGTTGCAGGCGGTCCGTCAGGAGGTCGATCTCGCCCACAAGTTCCTGCTCGCCCTTGGCGACAACCGCCTGACGGCCGAACTGCCGCCGGGGCTGGCACTCGCCGACGCGAGACTACGGCAGCGCCCGATCGACGGGCTGCGCGCGGCACAACTGCTGCTCGCCGCTCATGGAGAGGACGTCCTGCGCGTTCTGGCTCCAGCGCTCACCGAGGCGGGTTTCGATGTGCCGCAGATCTGGACCGGCGGTCCTTCCGCACGGCGTTTCGTGCGCACGTACGGCTTCCCGGAGTCCTGGGCCGGTGATCCTCAGACCCCCGGCAACCCCAAGCCGTACGAGACGGTGCCGGGCCCCCGGAAACCGCTGAAGTTGCACGCCTATCAGGAAGCCCTGGTCGAGCGCATGTACGATCACCTCGCCCAGAACGAGGAGAAGCGGGCCATGCTGCAGATCCCCACCGGATCGGGCAAAACCCGGATCGCCGCCGAGGCAGGAGTGCGGGCGTTGCGCGATGGCCTCCTCAACGGACCGATCCTGTGGATCTCGCAGAGCCAGGAGTTGGCGGAACAAGCCATCGAGACCTGGGCCTACGTCTGGCAGAGCGAGGGGACGAACAAGCCGCTGCGCATCACCCGCTTGTGGGGCGGCATCCCCGACGCCGTTCCCGTCTCCGACGGGCCGCAGGTGGTGGTCGCCATCGACGACACCGCTGTGAAGCGGCTGCCCAAGGAGGACTACGCCTGGCTACGCGCTTGCGCCCTGGTCATCGTGGATGAGGCCCACTTCGCCGTGCCGAAGACCTATACCCGCATCCTCGACGCCCTCGGCATCGACCAGTACAAGACCTCACGCCACCTGATCGGGCTGACGGCCACAGCGTTCCGGGGAGACAGCGACGACGAGACACGGACTCTGGCCTCCCGCTTCGGGCACAAGCGTCTGGACTACGGCGTGTTCGACAACGACGACCCCCATCGTCACCTGCAGTCGTTGAAGGTGCTGGCCGACGTCCGCCACGAGGAACTCCTCGGTGGCTCCTACGTGCTGTCCCCCCAGCAGGTGGCCGAGGTGCGCAGCACACACTCGATGACCCTGCCGGCCGACGTGGTCAGCGACCTCGCCAAAGACGTGGAACGCACCCGGCGCATCGTGGACAGGATCGAGAATCTCCCCAGCGATTGGCCGGTCCTGGTCTTCGCCACGTCGGTGGAGCACGCCCAGGTCCTCGCCGCGCTCCTGCAGGATCGCGGCATCACAGCAGCCTCGATCGACGGACGGACGCCACCGAGCATCAGACGACGCCGCATCGCCGCGTTCAAGGACAACAGGATCAGAGTCCTGACCAACTACAAGGTACTGACGCAAGGATTCGACGCCCCGGCCGTCCGTGCCGTCGTGGTCGCCCGCCCGACCTTCAGCCCCAACACCTACATCCAGATGATCGGCCGAGGCCTGCGGGGTGAGCTCAACGGAGGCAAGGACTCCTGCCTGATCCTCAACGTGGCGGACAACATCGAGAACTTCGGTCGCGGACTGGCCTACACACGCATGGAACACCTGTGGCGGCAGACGGGCCGATGACCTGAATCCGACGGCGTGACGCCGAGCCCTCGCGTCGCGGTGTGTCGATGCGGCCCTCCGCGGGCTCGTTGATCTCCGTGGTCAGTACAGTGATCGCCACTGGTGTCGGCAGACAGTGGGGGTGCATGGCGTCATGGCGCGGCTGGGTATACACCGCGACTTCCTCATGGAGTTCGCGGGACTCGAGAAGCACGTGCAAAAACGCGTCTTCGAGGTCTTCGAGAAGTTCGCCGCCGCCACGCACGCCGGGCTCCATCTGGAGAAGCTGACGCATCAGCGTGATCCGCGGTTGCGGACGATCCGGATCACCGGCTTCTGGCGCGGTGTCGTGCTCAAGTCCGATCAGGGCGACGGCTACCTGCTGCTGAAGGTATTGCCGCACGACAAGGCCAACCATTGGGCAGCCAACCATCGCGCGTCCGTGAACGCGGCGAGCCAGGGCATCGAGATCCGCGACGATGTCGCTCTGGAGCGGGCGACCACCGAACTCTGGGCGGTGAGTCGGCAGGAGTCGACACGGCTGTTCCCGGAGACGGCATACCCGGAGAAGGTGCTGCGCAGCCTCGGCGTGGACCCGGAGATCATCCCCATCGTTCGGCTCATCCCCGACGAGGCTCACCTGGAGGCCCTGCATCGGGTCCTTCCCGAGCAGCAGTACGACGTCCTGCTGGGATTGGCCAGCGGAATGTCCCCCGAAGCCGTGGACCGCGAGGTGGTGCAGGTATATGCGGCGGCAGCGCGAGACGTGACCGAGCAGCAGGCCGACCCTTTGGATACGGCCATGGTCCACGCGCGCGGCCGCGTTGCCCTGGTGTCGGGCACGGAGGAGCTGCGGGAAATCCTGGAGCGGCCGTTCGACGCCTGGCGAGTGTTCCTGCACCCCAGCCAGTACCGGATCGCCCATCAGGACTCCTATCGCGGTCCCGCGCAGGTCACCGGCGGCCCGGGCACGGGCAAAACGGTGGTGGCACTGCACCGCGCCTGGTACCTGGCCCGGCGACTGCCGGCCGACGCACCGGACGGCAGCATCCTGCTCACCACCTACACCCGGGCGCTGGCGACCGAACTGGAACGTTCCCTGACACTGCTGATCTCGGACGAACGTCTTCGGGCGAAGATCACCGTGATCAACGTGGATGCGCTCGCGTACGACATCGTGCGCGGCACGCAGGGTGGCCGCCCGATCAAGGTGGTCTCCGACCACAAAGAGCTCAAGGCCCGCTGGGCGCGCATCGCGCGCCGGCTGAACCTGGACTTCGCCGAGGTCTTCCTGGACCAGGAGTGGCGGCATGTCGTCCTGGCTCAGGACGTGCGCACCCCGGAGGCGTACCTCAAGACCGCCCGCCACGGACGCGGCACGGCCCTGCCGCCCATCCGGCGTCTGCAGGTGTGGCGCGCCGTCGAGGCTTTTCAGCAGCAGCTGGACCAATCCGGTGAGCGCACCTTTCTACAGATCTGCGCGGAAGCGACGAGCCGCCTGGCCGAATCGGCCGAACGACCGTTCCGTCACGTGATCGTGGACGAGGCACAGGATCTGCACCCGGCCCAGTGGCGGTTCTTGCGCGCCCTCGTCGCCGAAGGGCGCGACGATCTGTTCATCGCAGGCGATGCCCACCAGCGCATCTACGGCAACAAGGTGTCGCTGCGCTCCCTGGGCATCTCGATCACCGGACGATCCCACCGGTTGCGCATCAACTACCGGACCACGCACGAGATCCTCGACTGGTCCTCATCCCTGCTCACCGGTACTTCCGTCGCCCTCGGCGACGGCGACTCGCTGACCGACCATCGCTCCACTCTCCACGGGCGCCGCCCCACCTTCGCACCGCACCGTTCCAAGGCCGAGGAAATCACTGCGGCCGTCGCCCGGATCGCAAAGTGGACGGCCTCGGGAGTGGCCCCCGAGGACATCGGTGTGGCCGTACGCTTCATCCAGCTGGGCCGGGACGTGGCCACCGCTTTGGAGCAGGCCGGGTTGTCCACCCATGTCCTGGGCAACTCCGCACCCGGACCCGGCGTGCGTATCGCAACGATGCACCGGATGAAGGGGCTGGAGTTCCGCTGCGTCGCTGTTCTGGGCGTAAGCGAGGGCACGGTGCCGATGCGTGCCGCGATCACCCCCGTCGAGGTGGACCCGCAACAGCACCAGGAGGACATCGCTACCGAGCTGAGTCTGCTGTTCGTGGCCTGCACACGCGCCCGAGAGGACTTGCTCGTCTCCTGCCACGGCGCCCCCAGCTCCTTCCTCGCTCCCGTCGACAAGGATGGGAAAGCAGCCACGCAATGACCGCAGCCGCCACAGCGTGATGGGGCCCTCACCGATGCCGTGGGCGAGGAGGCGAGCGCCGGCGGCCAAGCCGGCCTCGACTGTGGCAACGTCCTTGCGCAGCGGCGCTTGGCTGACCGCGTCGGATCAATGGGGTCCAGGCCCGCGCAGCCGCCAGGGGTGCCGGGCTAGTCTCGGCAGGGTCCACCAAGATCCCCAAGCTGGTCAGAAGAGGTGCACAGGCCATGACGATGGCAGGACGCGACGACGTCGAGAAGCCGCGGGAGCAGCACCCGACCGACCGCCTGCTTCCTCGCCTGCGTTCCCTTCAGATCTGTGCCGGTGCCGGTGGCCTTGCCCTCGGCCTTGAACGTGCGGGTTTCGACCCGGTACTGCTCTTGGACAACCGGCCTGTGGCCTGCGAAACATTGCGCGCAAATCGTCCCGAATGGGATGTACGAGACATAGACCTGGTCGCATTCGACCCCGCGGAAGAGCGGCAGGTGTACGACGTCGATCTCCTCGCCGGCGGTCTTCCGCGGGTCAAGGGAACCGCGGCGGTCAACCGCACCCGGGGCAGTGACGTGGAACTGGGCCTGTTCAGGGCTGCGATCGAGTTGATCTACGGGGTGCAGCCGCGGGCTCTACTGCTGGAGAACGTGCCGGACGTGGTGACCAAGGAGGCGTACGCGCCGTTGCGTGATTTCGTGGCCGAGGAATTGCGACATTTGGGCTACGAGAACACCTGGTTCGTCCTCAACGCCGCCGATTACGGTGTGCCGCAGGACCGGGCCGAGGGCGTACTCGTGGCGTTCAAGGGCGACGGCCTGGGCCGCTTTCGTCTCCCCGAGCGCCTGCTCGACCCACCGCTCACGGTGGGGATGGCATTGGGTGAGTCAATGGCCGGTGGCGGGTGGCAGGGCGCGACCCAGTGGGCTGCGCAGGCCGACCGCCTGGCCCCGACCATCGTCGGGGGGTCGTGGGACCGTGGTGGCCCCGATCTCGGCATGACGGGTTCCAAGCGGGCGTGGGCGCGCATGGGCGTGGACGGGGGCACGATCGCGGACGCCGTGCCGGGGCCGGACTTTCACTGGGATCCCGAGTTGGGTCGCAAGGGCATGATGCCGCTCACCGTGGAGCAGGTCGCTCTGCTGCAGGGCTTTCCGGAGGACTGGAAGATCATGGGGCGCAAGACCGCCCGCTACCGGCAGGTGGGCAACGCCACTCCGCCTCCGCTCGCCGAGGCTTTGGGGCTGTCGATCCGAGCTGCGCTCCTGGGGCAATAGGCGGGCGCGGCTCCGCCACCCGCCGCGGTCGCTATACACTTCCACATCATGACCGCCGCGCAGCCTCAACCGTCTTCATCTGCACCTTTGCGTATTGTGGACTTGTTCGCGGGGCCCGGAGGTCTGGACATGGCCGCCAAGATCCTCGAGCAGGACGCCATCGGCATCGAGTGGGACGGCGACGCCTACCAGACGCGGAAGGCCGCCCGGCTGCTCACCGTGCACGGTGATGTCCGTGACTACGGACCGAACAGCGAGGAAGTTCGCGAAGCCACCGTGCTGGCGGGCGGGCCACCGTGCCAGACCTTCACCGTGGCGGGCTCGGGCGCCGGGCGCCGGGCGCTCGATCGTGTCCTGTCGTTGGTGGACGATCTGGGCAAGGCAGAGGACGTCAGCGACCTCGACCTTGTCATCAAGAAGGCCGAGGGCTTCGACGACGAGCGGACCGCCCTGGTTCTGCAGCCGCTGAAGTGGGCGCTGGAGGCCCATTTCCGAGGCCGGCCGTACGAGGCCATCGTCCTGGAGCAGGTGCCCGCCGTACTTCCCGTCTGGGAGGCGATGGGTGAAGTCCTGGAGCGGATCGGCTACCGGTTCCCTCGGGTCGAGGCGGCGGAGCCGGACGAGGATGGCCAGCTTCTCCTGGGCGAGGTCATCCGTGCCCGCCGGCCGGCCAAGCCCTCTCCGCGCGCCTTCGTGCTGCACACCGAAGAGTACGGCGTGCCGCAGACCCGCCGCCGTGCCGTCCTTTTGGCCCGTCGCGACGAACGCCCACGTTTTCCCGCCCCCACCCACCGCCGCTACCGCAAGGGGGTTGCGTCGTCCGTAGGCGCCCCGGAGCTCGAGCCGTGGGTGTCGATGAGGACGGCGCTGGGGCGCAAGGACCACTTCGTGGTCGTATCGAACTACGGGACCGGCGGTGATCCCAAAGCGCGCGGTCGGCGAGATGCAACGACACCGTCGGCGACGGTGACGGGAAAGATCTCCCGGAACCGGCTACAGACCCGGGACGGCCGGGACATCGGCCGCTTCACCCATGCGGAGGCGGGCCAACTCCAGTCGTTCCCGCGGGCGTACCCGTGGCGGGGCGGTAATATCGCCCAGCAGATCGGCAACGCCATCCCGCCACGGCTGGGTGTGCACATCCTCAGTGCCGCTCTCGGACTCGAGCCACCCACCCGGGAAATTTGGAAGCGTCTGGAGGCGTGGACCCCATCCCCGTCGCCCGGCCACGCAGCGGCGCCGGCCGCAGCGGATTGATCATCTTCTGTCGCGGCGGCATCGTTCGGCTGCTACGAGCCGACGTCGATGTCCGTTTGCCGGCGGGTGGGGCGCTGCCTCCTGGGCGCCTCCGCCAGGAGCTTGTCAAACAACGCGACGAGGACGTCCACGGAGTCCGCGCTCACGCGTCCGTCGTCGGGTCCGTCCGGCAGCCGCTCGAAGGGAACCGCCGGAGCGTCCTGGGCCTGGGCGATCCAGTCCGAGACCGCTTCGCCGTCTCCCCCACCGTCGGGTGCCAGGACGTCGTAGACGAGCGTGCTGCCCGCGGTGTTGACGGCGGACGACAGCGCGTTGACGTGATCACCCAGGCGCGGGGTGGCGTCGGCGATCAGCCGGTCGAGGATCCTGACGATCGCCAGGGCGGTCGGGCGGTGGTCGATGACGTCCAGCCGTAGCGTGGTGTTCAGGACGTCCTGCACACGGCAGGCCGTCTCCACCGGGCGGTAGTCGGCGCCGTCGCGGAAGAGTTCCGCCGCCCACCACAGGCGGGAGAACGCCTGGGTGTAATGCGCGCCGCTGAAGCGGGAGGTGGCTGTGGCTTCGCTGCCCCGGTGCCGCCAGACCACGTAGTCCGGAGCGATCAGTAGGGCGAGGTAGTTCCACAGCCGGCTGTCGGCGGCCTCGGCCCTGGTCAGACGGAGGGTGGCGTGCAGGCGGGGGGCGAGCCAGGCGTCGGCGGCGGTGTGCTGGTGGTCGAAGCGTCGCATCGCCTCCTCCAGCAGGTGCCGCAGGGGAGCCGTGTGCCGGTGTGCCTCGGACGGTGGGAACAGGGTTGCGGCCTTGCGCAGGGCGACCTGCGGAGGCGTATTTTGCCCGGTTCGCACGTCCTGGGAGAGGTACTTGGCCACGACCGTGTCGGGGAGCAGTCCGAGAACGGAAGGAATCTCGTCGGGGGTCGTCCGGGGCATCGGCTCACACCCTTTCCGCGCGGTCGACGGTGCGGACGGCGTTGGTGAGTTTCTTGGTGACGCGGCTGCGCTTTCCGGCCGCGTACTGGATCGCGGTCTGCAGTTGGGACCAGCCATGCCCCTGGGTGCGGCGCTCGTTGATGTCGAAGAGGGCGTCGGTGAGTGGGTGGCCCGGCAGGACCTCGGGGAGCATTGCGGTGAGTACCGCCTCACGCCAACCGGTGGGCATGACGGGGGTGCCGTCGTCGTCGACGTCGAGGTCGCTGACGGCGGTGTGGAACATGGCCGTCCAGGCATCCTGAGCGATGTGGCTGGCCGTCATGTCGCGCAGCACGCGCTCTGCCGTTGTGCCCCCCTTGGCGGCCAAAACCTCCATCAGGCCTTCGACGGCCGTGGTGTTGAGGTAGACGGTCGGGGTGTCGGCACTGGTCTCGACGATCCAGGGAGCCTCCTGGAAGGGACGCAGCCAGTCGTGCGGGCCGTCGCGGAAGTCGACCTCGACAATGTCGATCTCGCGGCGTCTTACCGGGACGGACTCGCGCAGGTCCACATACCAGTCCTGCTCGGCGGAGCCGATGAGCCGGCCCGCCATGCCCTCGACGGTGGCGACCACGTGCACGGTGAGAGTGGCGCGGCGCAGATGGTGGTTCCTGCTCAGATCGATGGTGCCCTGCCAGTCGCCGTCAGGCATACGGGCCAGACGGGCGGTGACGCGTGTGTTGGTCGCCTTCTCGGCGAGAACGGCCAGGCAGGTGACATCCCGCCAGGGCCCCTCGGCGAGCTCGGGCTCGGGTGGATGGGCCTTGAGACGCAGTGTGGCCCGCCCCCAGTGCTCACGGCCGGCTCGGTGCAGGGCGACCGTGCGTTCGGTCGTCGACACGTGCGCGTACGGAAGCGGGGCGCCGTCCACGGCGACGGAGACGATGTCGACGGCGATGTCGCCGAACAGGGTCGGGTAGGGAAAGACGGACCTCACGCGGCGCCTCCCCGAGGCTGGAGGATGTCGACGGCCAGGCGCGCGAAAGCGCCCTTGACGGGATGGGTGGCCGGGTCCGTTACGCCGGTGAAGACGGCGGTGCGCACGCCGGGTTCGACGATGATGTGACCGTCCTCGGCCCGGCAGCTTTCGGATCCCACCAGCAGGGACCACTCTATGGTCGGCCTGCCGCCGGAGCGGACGTCGAATTTGGCGACGGGCCGGAGCAGCCAGGGGTCGTCTGCGTCGGGAAGTCTGAGGGTGACAGTGACGTTCCACGCTCCGGTCTCCTCCAGGTGGGCGCTGAGGTTGCGAACCGTGGGAAAGGAGTGCGTGCGCCCCCGGCCGGAGCTCGCGGCATCGGTCTCCAGCGTGAGCAGTTCGCGCAGGACACTCGGACCGCCGGTGCGGGTGGCCTCGCGGCGCACCGCAAGGGCCCGTGCCATCTTGTCGATGCTCTGCCGGAATTCCTTGATGCGGCTGAGTGCGCCGCGCTCGTAACTGGTGGTGAGTTCCTCGGTGCGGTCCCAGCGGTCGTGTTCCGGCGGTTCCGAGGCCCGCAGGAACGCCTCCGCCAAATCGACGTCCTCGCCGGTGCGGCCGGTCGCATAGCCGGCCAAAAGGACGCCCTGGAACGGCATGGTCCCCAACGGCAGGTCGCGGGGCCGCTGCTCGGCGATCGTCATGCGGTTGCCGCGCATGCACACGATGCGGTTGAAGCGTTCGTCGGCGTCGTCCGCCGGGGTGAGCAGCAGGACGGCCAGGTGTTCGCGACCTTTGTCACGGGCACGGCCGGTGCCTTTGAGGGGGGTGACGATGAGGGGGACCTCGGCGTGGGCGACCTGGTCGCCGGCGGTGAGTTCGGGAACGGTCCCGCCGTCGAGGTAGGCCTGCAGAGCACGGCTGAGGGACGCGTGATGGGCGTGGGGATCGACCCGCTCCTCGGCGATGACCACCTGACCGTTGCGCAGCGTGGTGACCCGGGCATCCAGCAGGGGGCCGGCGTCGCGGCCGCCGATCATCGCGGCCCAGAATCCGTCGGAGAGAGAGCGGACGCACTTGTCGTGCATCTCCTGCAGTGTCTCGGCGTCTCCCGAGGCGTCGTGGGCACCTACGATGAGGAAGGACGTGCCGGGTTCGTCGCTCGTGCGGTCCAAGTGGAGGCCATGCACGGTTCGTTCGTCGGCCCACCAGGATCGCGCGACGTCCTTGCGTTCGGGATCGGTGTCGGGTTCACCGAACCATGCGGGTCCGGCGTAGGCCTCGCCGTCGAGCGTGTGCCAGGGGAGGTCGAGGCGGCCCACGACACGCCGTTGGGTGCGTCCCTCGTGGGGCTCACTGAGCGTGGAGTTGACCAGGACGAGACCGAAGCGGCTGGTGGCCCAGAGGGTCGCTTTGCCCAGTCCGTAGGAGCCACCCGCGCGGCCCCCTTGGCTCTTGTGGGAGTCCAGGGTGCGGCGGACGACGGCAGCGTAACGACCGTCGCCGTATTCGGGACCGGTGAGTCCGCATGCGTTGTAGTCGTCGATGCGCAGCAGCAAGAGCGAGCGGCTCGAGGTCAGTTCGTCGAGGGCGGCGCGCAGACCGCGCGAGACCTTCTGGGTGCCAGCGGCCGCCTGCTCGTAGTGCGCGCTCAGTTCCTCCCAGTGCACGCACGTGAGGAAGGCGTCCAGGTGCTCGCCGCTGAGCTCGTGGAGCGTGTAGTGCACGCGCACCGGCTGTTGCGGGTCGAAACGCTCGTCGAGGGAGTTCTGTGTGGCCTCGCGGGCGAGGACGGACAGGTCGGCGTCGAAGGCGAAGGCGGCAACATTGCCGTACTCGCGGCCGCCGTCGGAGTGAGCCGGCCGGTGCTGCCAGAAGAGAGGCAGAGTTAGAGGGACGTCGGCCGTCCTGGTCACCAGCGAGGCCAGATCGGTGCCAAGGATGTGCGCGATCTGCGCCTTGACGTCCTCTCGCGGCTCGGCTCGTCCGGTGATCCAGGCCGAGACGGCGGCGCGCGTCTTGCCCAGTTCGCCGGCGAGCTGGGCCTGGCTCATGCCCGCGCGCCGCAGTTGACGCCCCAGCCACGGCCCGAATGCTTCTGCCTGCTGCCCCGTCATGGCGGTGGATCGACCTCCGTCGGCCTTGTCATTCGTCCCGGATGGGCAGTGCACCGGTAGCCTACCAGGCACCTTTGACATCCATGCTGGCGTCAAATCTTGTTAGACGGTGCTGCTGCCGGTGCCCGTCCATAGCAGCCACCACTGACAACGCCACCCCCAGCAGACCCGGCCACGACAGTTGGTGGACATGACGGGTCGCACGGGTATAGCGTCCGGGCTTGCGACGAGGAGAACTCTCCGGTCGGGCTTGGGGAAGCCCGCGGAACGCATCCCTTTCGTCGCCATGCCAAGACGCGGCTAAGGGGGGCCCTCGTGCGCAGCCATCGATTCCTTGCAGGACGTCGGCAACCGTCAAGCCGCCTCGCGCTCGCGTAACTACCGCAGTTCAGCGCTTCACACAACCTTCCGCGCACACCGTGCGCCCGTACCGTGCGCCACACCCTCAGGGGTGAGCCACTCGTCTCACGTTTTTCTCCCGGCATCGGACCGTTGGCCCGCCTCGCACGCGGATGGTCCGTGCCGGTGCGCCACCCGCCTTCGAGGAGTACACACCTTCGTGAACAGACATGCGGACAGTGCCGTCCTGACGAAGATCGCCGAGCTCACCGAGCTGGCTTTGGGCACCTACGCCTTCAATCCCGACCGTGTCGAGGAGGACGCCAACGGCGAGCGTCGCATCCACCAGGGCGGATACGGCGACCGGCAACTCTTCGAGCTGGTGCAGAACGCCGCCGACGAACTGCGCGAGCAGCAGGGCGGCAAGATCCACGTGATCTTGACCGACGACCACCTGTACTGCGCGAACGAGGGAACTCCGATCACGACGGACGGCGCGGACACCATCTTGCGCATGGGCGTCTCCCGTAAGCGCGGTGGGCAGATCGGCCGTTTCGGGGTGGGCGTGAAGTCCGTCCTGTCGGTCACCCGTACCCCGCAGTTCTTCAGCACATCCGGATCGTTCGGATTCGACGCGGACTGGTCGGCGGCCGAGATCCTCGCGGCCGTCAACAAGGGACGCGTCGAGCGGGGATTGGCATCGGTGGACACGGTCGGCGAAACGCCGGTGCTCCGCCTGGCCCGGCCCCTGGACGTGGAGTGGGAGTGCGCCCGAGACGAGCGCCTGCGCGAACTACTGTCCTGGGCCACGACCGTCGTGCGGCTGCCCCTGCTGCCGGGGGCGGCCGGGCGTTTGGGCCTGGACATCCATCAATCGGGCCGGGGACGCAACGACGGCACCCGCGAGGAGTTCCCCCGCCTGTTCCAGCTCTTCTCCCACCATGTGGGCACGGTGGTGCTGGAGGACGTCCGGGTGATGCCGAAGGTACGCCGCGAGATCACCGTGGAGCACGAGGGCGTCTTCCACACCGTCCGTGAGACGCGCGGCGGCTCCCACGCCCAGATGGAGAGGTTCCGTGTCTTCACGGTGCCGCACCAGGTGACCGACGAGTCCCGCAACGCCGCCGGTGAGCTGCACGCCCGCGTCACCATCGACGTCTCTTGGGCGGTCCCCGAGTACAAGGTCAACGACCAGGGCATCCGGCAGGTCCCCAACGAGCGCGGATGGTTCTGGTCGTTCTTTCCGACCAAGTACGCCACCACGCTCAGCGGTGCGCTCAACGCGGCCTGGAAGACCAACGAGGACCGGCAGAACCTGCTCACCGGCAGCGCGCTCAACGACGAGCTGCTTCGGGTCGCGGCCAACCTGGTGGTCGGCTCCCTGCCGGAGCTGGCCGAGCCCGAGGATCCGGCGGCCTACCTGCCGCTGCTGCCCGGCCGCACCAAGGAGTCGCCGAACTGGGCCTGCGCTCGACTGACCGAGCTGGTGTGGAGGTTGACGGCCCAAAATCCGTCCCTGCCCGACCAGGACGGCACGTTGCGTGTCCCGGCCGAACTCCGCATCCACCCGGAGGGACTGCCGAAGGAGGCACTGCAACGCTGGCGCGCGTACCCCGGTCGACCCCGCAACTGGGTGCACCACTCAGTGGAGGCCGGCGGGCGCCGCGGCAAGCTGACCCACTTCCTGACCGCCGCGGACAAGCCGGTGGAGTCGGTGCGCGACTGGTTGGAGGCACTGGTCGAGGACGGCACCGTCGAGGCCTCTGCCGCCGCGATCCGTCTTCTGTCCCAGCTCTTGGACAAGCCGTCCGATCACGCACAGGAGGCCCGCCGTGCGCGGATCGTCCTGACCGCCGATCACGGTTTCGTCGCGCCCGTCCCGGGCAGCGTGTTTCGCAACTCCGGTGTCGACGGCCTGCCCGACGACCTGGTGTACGTCGACGAGCGGATCGCCTCCGACACGTCCCTGCTCCCGCACCTCGACCGTCTGGGAATCCGCGACGCAGACAGCCGTGGCCGATTCGAGAGCGTGCTCGACCAGGGCTTCACCGGCTACACCGCCGAGTCGTGGGCCCGCTTTTGGGAGCTGCTGCGCAGCGCCGGCGGCACCGCGCAGGTGCTGACCGTCCGCGCGAAGGTGCCGAACCTCGACCAGACGCTGCACGTCAAAACGGTCGCCGGTGCGTTCATCCCCATGAAGGACTGCCTGTTGCCCGGCAAGGTCGTCCCGCCGGACGGTTCGCGGGATGCGGAGATCACAGTCGACCTGTCCTTCCACGATGCCTCCGTCCTGCGGGATCTGGGCATGAAGGACCGCCCCACACGGGGCCACCGCCCCGAGCGGGACCCCTGGTTCGAGGCCTACCACCACGCACTGCACGACGAGTACCTGGAGAGCCTCGACAAGAAGGCCAGTCGTGTCCAGATGCACACCGTGCTCCTGGAGGGCTCGCCGACGGCCGGTCCGCTCCACCTCTTCGAGCGTCTTTCTCCCGAGGGCAGGGCCGCATTCCTCGACGCCATGCCGACCGAGGGACTGGTGGAGTCCTGGACTCGGCAGATCGGCCGCAACGTGAGCACCCGCACCCGGGTGGTCTCGCCCATCCTCTGGCTGCTGCGCCGCAGCGGGACCGTGCACACCTCCAAGGGACTGGTGTCGGTGCGTGACGCCGTCGGTCCGCAGCTGGCCGCCTACGCGCAGGTCCTGCCCGTGGCAACCATGCTCGAGCAGGACAAGGCGCGCCGTCTGGGACTGCCGACCTCGGTGGAGGAGGTCGCGCCAGGACGCTGGTCCCACCTTCTGGATCTGGCCAAGAACAGTGAGGACGACGCCCTGGTCGGCCGCACGTACGCCACGTTGATCCGCGTCGCCCTGGAACTGGTGGAGGTCGAGGAGACGGTGCGCTGCCGGGTGGGTGACGAGTGGCAGATGCGCCCGGACAACGAGATCGCTGTGGCCCTGACGCGCGCCGAGTACGAGGAGTTGATCCGGGAGAAGCACCCTGCGCTCCTCGTCGACGCCGAAGGCGACCGCGAGCAGGCGGAATACATGATCACCGAATGGGGGATGCGGCGGGTTTCGGACGTCGTCGAAAAGCGGGTGCGTGCCGTGCCGGTCGGCCTGCCGGTACCGCTGGTCGACGAGTATCCGCCCTTGCGTCAGCGGCTGGGCAGCCGCGCCAACGGGACCTTGTTGCAACGTTGTTCCGAGCTGGAAGAGGTCGTCCGCACGCCCAACGGCAGCCGGACCGAGCCGCTGGACGGGACCCGGCAGGAGCACACGGTGCTGGTGCCGGACAGTTTGTCGGTCGAGGAGGCACTCGTCATCGCCGACCGCGAGTTCGGCTGGCACATGGGGGTGGCCGGATGCCGGGCCCTGATCCAGAAGTACGAAGCGGACAAGGCCGACCGCGCCTATCAGGCCCGCCTGGCCGCCATCCGCCGCAGCGACAGCGTCATCGACAAGATCTCCATGATGATCGACGAAGAGGACATCAAGAGGGAGTTGCCCACCGGTCTGCTGGCCAGTGAGATCTCCGAGACCGGCAGCACGCCCGATGCCCGCAGGCTGGCCGAGATGGCCTACAACGCGCACGACGAGTCCGTGCTGAGGGTGCATGCCAAGGACATCGCCGCCCAGTACGCCAACGCGCCGCGCTACTTCGACGGCAGTGCCTCGGCGCTGCGGTTCGTGACCGATCTGGGATTTCCCGACTCGTTCGCCGGCGCACGCGTGCCCTCGCCACCGGCCAGGGAGGAGGCGCAGGGTCCCACGGAGTTCCCCGCTCTGCATCCCTACCAGGAGCGCCTGGCGTCGAAGCTGACCGAGCTGTTGACGCTGCCGTCGCCGCAGCGGGCCATGCTCAGCCTGCCGACCGGAGCGGGCAAGACCCGTGTCACGGCCGAAGGCGTCATCCGCTGGATCCGCGAAGCGGGCACCCCCCGAGGGCCGATCCTGTGGATCGCCCAGACCGAGGAACTGTGCGAACAGGCCGTCCAGTCCTGGAGGTTCGTCTGGGAGAAGGTCGGTGCGGATCAGCCCCTGGTCATCGACCGACTGTGGAGCAGCAACTCCGCCACTCCGGTCACCGGCCGCCCGCATCTGGTCGTGGCGACGGACGCAAAGTTGGGTGTGTGTCTGCACTCGGACGAGTACGCGTGGCTGCGCCGGGCGTCCCTCGCACTGGTCGACGAGGCGCATGTGGCCACGTCGCCCGAGTACACCAAGATTTTCGAGCAGCTCGGCCTGACCCGTTGGGAGACTTCCCGTCACCTGGTCGGTCTGACCGCAACCCCGTTCCGCAACGACGCCGAGCGCACCCGGCAACTCGCTCAGCGGTTCGGCAACCGCCGCCTGGACGAAGGGGTCTTCCTCGACGAGCCCATTGCGAGCCTGCAGCAGTTGGGCGTGTTGTCGCAGGTCGAGCATCGCGAGCTGGCCGGTGCCCGGATGCAGCTCAACCCCGACGAGCTGCGGGCGGTCGAGCAGTTCAACGGCTTCTTGCCCAAGGGCGCGGAGCAGCGTCTGGCCGAGGACGAGACGCGCAACCAGATGCTGCTGGACCAGATCGCGACGATGCCCGACGACTGGCCGGTGCTGGTGTTCGCCACGTCCGTCTCGCATGCCAAGTTCCTCGCCGCCAAACTCGGCGACCGCGGCATCCGGGCGGCGGCGATCGACTCGGCGACTCCGACCGCGGAGCGGCGCAAGCGAGTGGAGGCGTTCCGCAAGGGCCAGGTCCGGGTCATCACCAATTACGGCGTGCTCACGCAGGGATTCGACGCGCCCGCGACCCGGGCCGTGGTCATCGCCCGTCCCGTCTACAGCGCCAACAGCTACCAGCAGATGATCGGCCGTGGTCTGCGCGGACCCCGCAACGGCGGCAAGGACACCTGCCTGATCCTCGACGTGCGCGACAACATCGTCAACTACGACGCCGGTCTTGCCTTCACCGAGTTCGAGTACCTGTGGAAGAAGGGACAGCGGTGACCGTCACGCAGGGAGTGGGTCTCTCCCTCACCTCCGCGCAGCTGTCCGTCGTGGCGCAGCCCTGGGATGCCAGGACGCTCGTCACAGCGGGCGCGGGCGCGGGCAAGACCACCACCCTCACCCACCGGCTTGAACATCTGACCGGCACCGAGGAACTTCAGGCGGGCGAGATCCTCGTGTTGAGCTTCTCCCGCGCCGCCGTGCGGGAACTGCGTGAGCGTGTCGACAAGCTCGCCACCACCGCCCGCCAGGTGCGCGCCCAGACCTTCGACGGTTGGGCACTGTCCGTGCTGCTGCTGGAAAACCCCCAGCGTGACGACCTGGCCGGTACCAGCTTCGATCAGCGCATCGCGATGGCCACGCAGGCCATCGAGCGGGGCGTGCTCGACGCCTCGGAGCAGGGGGTGCCCGCGCACGTCGTCATCGACGAAGTGCAGGACCTGGTGGGCGTGCGTCGCGACATGGTCGAGGCACTCCTCGATCGGTACGCGGACGATTGCGGCTTCACGGTGGTCGGCGACGCCGCGCAGGCGATCTACGGCTTCCAGGTCGCCGACCCCGAGGAGCGTGCGAGCGAGACGAACCTCTTCTTCCGATGGGTGCGCGGTTCGTTCGGCGACGACCTCGTCGAAGTCGTCCTCTCCGACAACTTCCGAGCCCGCACGGAAGAGGCCCGTCTCGCGCTGCCGTACGGGCCGAGACTGCAAAACCTGCCCGGCGACCGTGCGGAGGCAGCCACAGAAGCGGAGGCGGTGTACACCGAGCTGTGCGCCCGGCTCGCGTTCACTCCCGACTTCGGCGAGCTCGACGATGCGTTCACTTTGGCTTCGTTGCGGGAGTTTCAGGGCACGACGGCGATCCTGTGTCGCGACAACGGCCAGGTCCTGCGCCTGTCGGAACGGCTGCAGCAACTGGGCGTGGATCACCGCATCCAGCGTTCGCCCCGCTCGCGTCCGGCACCGCCGTGGGTGGCCCAACTGCTGCAGGCGACCAGCGCAGCGCAGTTGACCGAGGACCGTTTTCTCGACCTGGCGGTGCTGCCGCCCACCTGGGACAGCTCGCGCACGTGGCACTCGCTGCGGCGCTGCGCCGCAGGTACCCGGGGCACCCTCGACCTGGAGGCGCTTGGCCGGGCGGTCGTCGATGGACGGCTGCCCGACGAACTGACGGCACCGCCCGCCCATCCGCTCATCCTGTCCACGGTGCACCGGGCCAAGGGCTTGGAGTTCGACCGCGTCCTGATCGTCGAGCCGCCCGCCCCGTCCGAATGGCGTGGTGCGCATCCGGATGCGCCGGCCGAGGCACGTCTGTTGTACGTGGCGATGACCCGGCCGCGTGACGACGTCTACCGACTCGAGCGCCCTCCCACCTGGATGATGCGCAAGCACAAGCAGATCGACCGCTGGTACATCGGTGGCCGGCAGACGTACGTACGTGCCGGTATCGAGGCGACCGATCTGGACGTCTGCCACGAGGCTCCCGCGGGTGCCGGGGAGCCGATCGGCGACCCCCTGGCCATCCAGCAGTACGTGCGAGAGGGTGTGCGCGACGGCGACCCGGTGGAGCTGCGCAGGCTCCACGACCTGCCCGCCTCCGCCGTGGAGACGCCCCCGTACGGGGTCTTCCACGACGACCGGCCGATCGGAAGCGTCTCCGAGCGCTTCCGCCACGACCTGTGGCGCCTTTTGAAGATCAATGCCGGGTGGAAGGTCGAGCGGTGGCCGTGCCGCATCACGGACCTGCGCATCGACACCGTCGAGAGTGTCGCCGGCTTCCCTGCTCTCACCCAGCGCCTGGGCCTGGGCGACAGAGGGCTCTGGCTCGCCCCGCGTCTGTGCGGTCTGGGCCACTTCGACTGGACCCACGCCGAATCCGTTCCGGAAGGACACCACCACTCGTGACCGCACCGTCGCCGCACACGGCGCACTACCAACTGCGCTCCGACCTGCGCGCCGCGCTGCGCAAGGATCTGCTCGGCCCCCACGGGGGCGAGCAGGAGACCCTCACCGACGACGCGCCGATCACCGCTTACCCGATCGGCGTTCTCTTCCCCCAAGCCTCCGCCGGCGACGACGGCACGCAGCCGTCCTTGTCGCTCGGCGACGAGGACGGTGTCGACACACCACCCGACGTCGTCCTGGGAGACGACGCCGAACAGGGCGCCTCCGACCTGGGTATCGCGCTGGCCAATCTGCGCAAGCCCTCCTCCATGGGACTGACCTTCGCCGTCGACCCTGCGGTGTCCCCTCAGGTGACGGTCACGGTCACCGCGGCACGCTACGTCCCCGAGGACGAGGCGGGTCGGCGCATCGAGCCGCGCCGCAGCGAAGCCCGCAGCACCGAGCGGCAAAAGGAACGCTGGCGCCGCGAGCCCCTGGCGTGCGAGCCGGGCCGCATCGACGTCCGATGGCCGGGTTCGGTCAAGGGCCTGTCATGTGAGGGCCTGGAATGGCGAGCTCTGGTGCGCCCGGCCGTCGAGGGCACCGTCACGGTCACGGTGACAGTGGTGAACACGCTGACGGCCGGCGAGTTCGACCTGCAGGACGCCTACTGCTTCTTCCAGCCGGAAGTGAGCGTCCACGGCGAGGAGGGCACCCGCCCCTTCGTGGAGCGCCCCGCCCGCCTCGGCGCCGCCGACGACGAGCAGGCTCTCAGCCGGCTTCTGAACCGCCATGCTCCCGTGTTCGCCACCGGCCACGGCACGTCGGTCGCCTGGAAGTGGCAGGCGTCGCCGCTGCGTACACCCATGCCTGACCGCGCCGCGGTCGCGTCGGTGCGCACCGAGTTCGTGCCCACGCACGAGGTGCTGCTGACCGACTCCAACCCTCACATCGACGACCAGGCGCTGACCATGCACGGCCTGGGGCATGGCTCGCGCGAGGACGTGGTCGCCGCCCTCACCCGCCTGCTCAAGGGGTACGAGGAATGGATCGAGGCGCGCGAGGAAGAAGCTCTCACCCTGGCCGGCACGGCCCACGAGGCCTCCGCGCGACGGCAGCTCGAGTTGTGTCGCCTGGCCTTGGGACGGATGCGGCGGGGCGTGGCCCTGCTGGCCGACGAACGGCAACCCAACGTCCTCCCCGCCTTCCGGTGGGCCAACCAGGCCATGGCTCAGCAGCGTGCCCGCACGGCCTGGATCAAGGAAGGCAGAAGCGGTGAACCGCAGGTCGACAAGGGCAAGTGGCGGCCCTTCCAGATCGCGTTCATGCTGTTGTGCCTGGAGGGGATCGTCAATCCGAACCACGAAGACCGCGAGGTCGCTGACCTGCTGTGGTTCCCCACCGGCGGCGGCAAGACCGAGGCCTACCTCGGCTTGATCGCATTCACCACGTTCTGGCGCAGACTGCGCGACGGGGCACGCGGCCATGGCGTGACCGTGGTGATGCGCTACACCCTGCGTCTGCTCACGCTCCAGCAGTTCGAACGGGCCGCGGCACTGATCTGCGCGATGGAGCGGGTGCGCGCCGAGCAGGAGACGCAGTTGGGCACCGAGCCGGTGTCGCTGGGCATGTGGGTGGGCAAGTCGGCCACCCCCAACGATCTGGAGAGTGCCCAGGACCGCCTGGACAAGCTGCGCCGTGAGCCGGGCAAGTCCCTGCAGAAGGAGAATCCGGTCCAACTGCAGGCCTGCCCGTGGTGTGGAGAGCCGCTGACCGCCTTCGACTACGAGGTCCGTGAAAGTGCCCACCGCATGATCGTGCGATGCCCGAGCACGAGCTGCGCCTTCAACACCGATGACGGACTGCCCGTTCACCTGGTCGACGAGGCGGTCTACGACGCGCATCCCACTCTCGTCATCGCCACCGTCGACAAGTTCGCCTCCATGCCGTGGCGCCCGGCCACAGCGGCCTTGTTCAACCGGGACGAACCGGGCGGCCCGCTCCCGCCGGAGCTGATCGTCCAGGACGAGCTGCATCTCATCTCCGGGCCGCTGGGGACGTTGACCGGCCTGTACGAGACGGCCGTGGACGTGCTGGCGGACCGTCCCAAGGTGGTGGCGTCCACGGCGACCATCCGCCGGGCCACGGAACAGGTCGGAGCCCTGTTCGACCGTCGCACCGCCCAGTTCCCGCCGGCCGGGCTGGACGCACGCGACTCATGGTTCGCGGTGGAGACCCCGCGCGAGGACAAGGCCTCCCGCCGCTACATCGGACTGCTCACCCCGAGCACCAGCCAGGCGACCCTCCTGGTGCGCACCTACGCCGCCTTGCTGGACGCGGCCGCCCGCACCGACGCCGAGGACGAGGTCAAGGACGCCTACTGGACCCTGGTCGGCTACTTCAACAGTCTGCGCCTGTTGTCGGCCGCCGAGCTGCAGGTCCTCGACGACGTCCAGGACCGCCTGGAGCTGCTCGGCACGCGCGCCGCGGCCGCCCCCCGTACGGCGGCCCAGCTGATCGAGCTGAGCAGTCGGGCCGACTCCAGCGCTGTCCCCCGACATCTGCGCCAGCTGGGGCGGCAGTTGCCCGACCCCGACACCCTGGACGTCTTGCTCGCCACAAACATGATTTCCGTAGGGGTCGACATCGATCGGCTCGGTCTGATGGCGGTCATGGGTCAGCCGCAGACCACCGCCGAATACATCCAGGCCACCAGTCGCGTCGGCCGCCGACACCCGGGCCTGGTCGCGGTCATGTACAACTCGGCACGCTCCAGGGACCGTTCGCACTACGAGTCCTTCCCCTCCTTCCACTCGGCCCTGTACCGCGAGGTGGAATCGACCAGCGTCACACCCTTCTCCTCGCGCGCCCGCGACCGAGGACTGCACGCCGTCGTCGTCGCCCTGACCCGACTGATGCTGCCCGCCGCCCGCCCCAACGAGGCCGCCGCCCACATCGCGGGCTTCATCGACGACGTCAACGCTCTCGTCCGCCCCTGCGTCCTCGCCCGCGTAGACAAAGTGAACGATCTCGAACGCAAGGCGACGGCCCAGAGCTTTGATCAGTTCGTGCGGTGGTGGCTCGCCGAAGCCGCCGACAACCCGGAGTTGGTCTACGAAGCTCGGCGCGGCTCGCACCAACCCGCCCTCCTCGCCGGCTTCGACGACGAGGACACCGAGACAGCCGGCTGGTCCACCCTGTGGAGCCTGCGCGACGTCGATGCCGAATCCACCCTTTTCCTGGAGCGCTGACCGCCATGACCCCGCCCCCGCCCCCGCGCCGCCGACGCGGCACCGGCGCCGCCGTCGTCCGTCCTCGCAAGCTCGGCGGCGTACGACGCTCCCAGATGGTGACGACCTACGGCGTCGGCGCGATGATCGCCGTGGACAACGAGTCGTTCATCGTCGCCGGCCTCGACTCCTGGGACATCTCCGACGCCCCCGAGGTCCTGGAGCGTCGTCTGGCCCGACTGCTGAAGGTGCGCTCCTTCCGCCAGCCACCCGCCCCGGACCCGGACAGGGCAACCGACGGCGTGCGCGTGCGACGCTTCCCGAACATGTACTCCTGCCCCAAGTGCGCGACACTACAGTCTTTCCACAAGTTCAACTCCGCACCTCGCACAGCCCGTTGCGGCCAGTGCGAGGAGGATCTCGTCCCCTCCCGCTTCGTGCTCGCCTGCAACAACGGCCACATCTCGGACTTCCCGTACTGGCGGTGGGTGCACCGCGGCAGCGGACACATCGGTGGCCTGTGCGGCGGTGCCCTGTCGCTGGGCACCAACGGCAGCACGGCGTCGCTTCGTTCCATCGTCGTCTCGTGCAGCTGCGGCGTGCCGGATGTGTCCATGGAGGGCGCCTTCCGCAGCCGCGTCCTCAAAGATCTCGGCATTCGTTGCGAGGGGGGTCGCCCGTGGTTGAAGGACGCCCCAGTCGAGGGATGCGACCAGACGCCGCGGGCCATGCAGCGAGGCTCCTCGGCCGTCTGGCATCCTCTGGTCGCCAGCGCCCTGTCCATTCCGCCGTGGGGTGAGGGCCTGCACAAGCTGGTGGAGAAGCACAAGCTGCTCGGCGCTTCCGAGGACGTTGTCCGCTGGTTCGCCAAGAACCACGTTGCCCTGCTGAAGAGCGTCGATGCGACGGCCGAGGACCTCATCCAGCTCGTCCGAGCCATCGAGGAGGACGACCCGCAGGCCGACCAGGACGACACTCCCGGGCCCAAGGCCCGCAGCGCGCTGCGACAGGAGGAGTACACCCGGCTGGTGCGCGGCAATCCTGAGCAATACACCGCCGAGTGGCAGCCTTTCGTGTGTGAGAAACCGCTGGGTTCGCCATCCGTCCTCAAGCCTCTGGGGCTGCGGGACACCATGCTGGTCAAGCGGCTGCGCGAGGTGCGGGCCCTGGCATCCTTCATGCGCGGCGACCTGCCGAGCGAGGCGGATCCGGCCCATCGCATGGCACCGCTGACCCTTTCCGAGGACGTCGACTGGCTCCCGGCGGTGGAGGTGCTCGGCGAGGGTGTGTTCGTGCGCCTGAACGAGGACAGACTGCGGTCCTGGGAGACCGATCCGACGGTGATCGCCCGGGCCCAGCGCATCCGCGACAATCACCTGATGCTGCTCAGGCGTCGCGCCAGTGGGTCCAAGACCGCCGAGCAGCCCCAGGAGAACGAGAACGCGATCGACTCACCAGTCACTCCCCGCTACCTGATGCTCCACACTCTCGCGCACATCCTGATCAACGAGTGGAGCCTGGACGGTGGCTATCCGGCCTCCGCCCTGCGCGAGCGCGTCTACTGCGACGACGACATGGCAGGCCTGCTGCTCTACACCGCCACCAGCGACTCTGCCGGCAGCCTCGGCGGCATCGTCGCCCAGGGCGAACCCGAGCGGCTGGCCCACAGCCTGCAAGCCGCCATCGCCCGCACCGCTTGGTGCTCCAACGACCCGCTGTGCATGGAATCGGAGGCCGCGGGCGTCGACAACGTCAACCTCGCCGCCTGCCACGCCTGCGTCCTGCTGCCCGAGACCAGCTGCGAAACCAACAACAGCTTCCTCGACCGGGCCCTGCTGATCGGCACGCCTACCGGCACGGTGCCGGGATACTTCCAGGACCATATGTAACGCCGGCCCGGGGTGGGGCGAGGTGGAACCACCGCGCCCCACCCCGTCGACATCCCCGCAAGGCACTGACTCGATTCGGCCGGCCGCAACGGCTCCTGCGAGGTGCGGCCGCGGGGCTCAGGTCGGCGTTCCGTAGCGGGACGCGACCATCGCCGCGCGGTCGTGCAGGGCGGTGCGCAGCCACTGCGGGGCCAGGACCTCCGTGTACATCACGTGCTGCCACACCGCCCATTCGGCGTGTCGTGCGTCCTGGAACTCGACGTTCAGCCGGAGCCAGCCGTCCGCGTCGGCCTCCTCTGCGCGGACCGCGAGGACGGTGCCGACCACCTGTTCCCGGTGGGCGGGGTCCACCCGTATCAGTACGGCGCTTCTGTCGCCGCCGGTGCGGAACCGTGCGTTGCGGTCGCGCCAGGCGCGGTCGAGGTCGACCGTGTCCGGTCGCTGCGCGGCCTCGTCGAGTTCCTCGGCGGCCAGGACCCGGCACAACCGGTAGGTGCGGTCCTCGGCGCCGCGCTTGGCCAGCAGATAGCCCTGGTCCCTGACGGTGACCAGACCGATGGGGTCCACCGTGCGCCACTTCGGGGGCCGGCCCACGGCCTCGTAGTGAATGCGCAGTCTGTGGCCGGCGAACACCGCCCGACGGACCTCGGCGACGATGGATTCGGGGACCTCCTCGGGGGCCACTCGACGCGAGAGCAGGTCGGTCTCCGGGTCGACGAGCAAGCGCTGCGCCGCTCCGGCCGCGGTGTCGCGCAGCCCCTCGGGCAGGGCGTCGACCACTTTGAGCATGGCCGAGGCCAGCGCCGACCCGAGGCCGAACAGCTGTGCTCCGCGCCGTGATCCGGCGACCAGAAGGGCGAGAGCCTCGTCGTGATTCAGGCCGGTGAGCGCCGTCTGGAAGTCCGGCAACAGGGCGAACCCGCCGTGGCGACCGCGCTCCGCGTACACCGGGACACCCGCCGCGGACAGGGCTTCCATGTCGCGGAGCACCGTCCTCGTGGACACCTCCAGCTCACGGGCGAGGCTGTCCGCGGTCGTCCGGCCCCGCTGACGCAGCAGGAGCACCAGGGAAACCAACCGATCGGCCCGCATATGAGGACCCTAGCGAAAATACATGACCAAGGATGTCATGTTTTGTTGGAAGGCTCTCTCAACACGGCGTCACCGCGCGGCGGTTGCCGACGCGGTGGACGTGGTCAGTGTCAGTGTCAGTGTCAGTGAGACGAAGAGGGCAGGTGCGGCGATGGAACGCAGCGCGGTCAACCCGGTGTCGTGGTCGGTCGACATGGGCTTCAACCAGGGGGAGGTGGTCTCCGGGCACTCGCGCACCCTGTACATCTCGGGCCAGACGTCGATGAGCAAGGAAGGCAGGCCCGAGCACGAGGGTGACATGGCGGCGCAGCTCGCGCTGAGCGTCGACAACGTCGAGGCGGTGCTCGCCGAGGCACGCATGTCCTTGTCGAACCTGGTCCGGCTGAACGTCTACACGACCGACGTCGACCTGCTCTTCCAGCACTACGGTGTGCTGGCGGGCCGGCTGGGCGCCGCCGGCGTCGCGCCCGCCACCACCATGCTGGGTGTCACACGCCTGGCCGTCCCGGGTCAGCTGGTCGAACTCGAGGGCACCGCCGTTTCCTGACGCGACCGCGGGTCCGCCGGGACCGGGTACGTGCCTCACTCACGGCGGACTTCGGTGTTCTGGCCGACGTGCAGCAGCCAGCGGCCGTCGGCCTGTCTGGTCATGACGTACAGCGGTGTGCCCTCCGTGTCGCCCTCGGGCGAGTGGTAGACCTGCCGGACCTTGACCGCCGCCACGTCGGGGCGCAGGAACCGCGTGTGGGCCACCTCGTAGGTGACCTCGCCGTCCCAGACCGCGTCGGGCAGTACCTTGCGGGTGAACGCGGCGATCGCGTCCAGGCCCAGCAGCACCTTGCCGTGGGCGGTGGTCCAGAGCGCGTCGGGATGGAAGAGGGCGAGGAATCCCTCGGCGTCCTTGGCGCGCTGGGTGCGTTCGACGGTGGCCACCACGCCTTCGATGGCTTCGAGGTCGACGGTCTCTGCTTCGGTGGGTACGGCCTTCGGGTCCATGCGGATCACTGTCGTACCTCGACCGCGCTTGAGGTCAAGCGGCGAGTGGCCGGGGAGCCGGCCGGGCCGGGCGCCCGAGGCGGACCGGTACTCCCGGCGAGTAGAGGACGCTGACCGGACCGGCCGTCGGGGCGGGTATGCCGGCGCTCTCGACCAGGTCCTCGTCGCACGAGAGGAGTCGGGCCCGGTGCAGGGGCCAGCGGGGGTGGTCGTTGGGCAGGTACGCGGCCCCGCCGAAGAACGTGTTGTGCATGCCCCAGCGGGCGGTGAGGAAGTGTTCCAGGGCCGTTGGCTCGTGGATGCGCTCCCCGGGCCGTACGGTGATGCGGCTGTACGCGCCGCGCGGACCGGGCCAGCGGCGGGTACTGGTGTAGGTCACGGTGTCGCCCACCGGGCGGACGGTCATGCGTGACCACAGGTAGGGCAGCCGGAAGCCGACACGTCCCATCACCACCGGCAGCAGCCGCGCGGCGTCCATGGACCGGAAGACCACGCCGCGCCGCCCGTGCGCGTCCACGCTGTACAGACGCACGTTCGTCTCCGGAAACGACCCGAAGTAGGGGACCCCGGGCAGCCGGAGCCAGCCGACCCGGTGCATGCGGAACGCGACGAGCCCCACGTACGTGCGCCCGTCGTGCGTGTCGGGCACCGTGCCACTCGGCATCAGTCCCGCCACGGCGGTGGGCTCGACGGCCCAGTGGATGAAGGCGAGGTCGAGCCACTCCTGGGTGAGGAGCGGCGTCCGTATCGCCGTGGGGGCGTCCGGGGTGACGGCGCTGGGATTCTGCACGACGCAAGAATGACAGGCGCGGGGGTCGCGCCGGCCGGCAGGCCGCCAGGGCGGCAGGCCCGGCAGGCCCGGCAGGCCGGCAGGCCGGCAGGCCGCTGCGGGAACGCCCCGCGTTTGACCCTCGACCTGGTCGAGGACCCAGGCTTTCGGACGTGGAGAGCGAGATGCGCAGCATTGGGGAGATGGCCCGCGACAGCGGACTGGGCGTGAGCGCCCTGCGGTTCTACGACCGTGCCGGTGTGCTGGTCCCCGCCCGGGTCGATCCGGTGAGCGGCTACCGCTGGTATGCCCCCGAGCAGCTGGAGGAGGCCAGGGTGCTCGCCCGGCTGCGAAGGGCCGGCATGCCGCTGGCGGACATCCGGCTGGCCCTGGCCGGCTGGTCCGGCGCGGACGCCGACCTGGTGCGCAGGCTGCTCCGGGCGCACGTGCGCCGTCTCGAACAAGGGCTGGCCGAGGCACGCAGCGAGTTCTTCACTCTCCGAGCCCTACTCGATCACAGGGAGAACCCCATGACCGCTTCGCCGCGTACCGGCACCGTCCGACTGTCCCTTTCCGCGCCCCGACTGGCGAGCGCGCTCGACGCGGTGCGGTTCGCCGTCGGCGAGGACCCCGAGCTGCCGATGCTCGGCGGGGTCCTGTTCGACGTCGAGGACGACGCGCTCCGCCTCGTGGCGACCGACCGCTACCGGATGGCCGTCGCCCGCAGCACCTGCGCCGGACACGGCGGAGGGCGTGAACAGGTCGTCGTGCCCACCCCGCTCGTCGACGCGATGCGCGCGCTGCTCGGGGACGAAGAACCCGTCCGTATCGCTGTGGACGCCGACCGTGTGACGCTGGAGGCCGGGGAGCGTCAGGTGTCGGGGCGGCGTCTGACCCACGACTTCCCCGACTACCGCCGTCTCGTCCAGCTGCCGGCCGGGCGTCGGGTCGTCGTCGATGCGCCCGCGCTCCGGGAGGCGTTGGAGGCCGGCCCCGTCCGCGCGGCCGGGGCGAGCGAGCCCGGCCGGTCCGCGCGCGACGTCAGTGTGCTGGCGACGGCGGACGACGGCACGGTGACCGTCCGCGGGGACGGCGACGAGGACGAAAACAGCGTCGGCGTCGACCGCGGGTTCCTGCTGGACGCGCTCGCCGCCGCCGACCGGGACCGTCTCGTCCTGGAGTTCGGCGCCGCGCCCACGGCACCGCTGGCGGTCCGCCGGACGGACGACCAGGAGACGTTCTCGCTGCTCATGCCGGTCCGCCTGGACGACTGACGGCGAGCCGGCCGCCCTCCCCCATTCCGTGCACACCGCCGTGTACACCGCCGTGCACCCCGCCGTACTCGCCCGGCGCGGCCCGACCCGGCCACGGAACCCGGGATCGGCCGGCACCACCCTCACGATCGCCCCGCCGGGACGGGGCGGGTCACCGTAGTATCGGATGATCTCGTGGGGGAAGGCGGGCGGACATGGGCAGGCAGCGTCCCGGTACGCCGACGCTGGAGGAGGTGGCCGCCCTCGCCGGCGTGGGCCGAGGCACCGTCTCGAGGGTCGTCAACAACGCCGCGGGCGTGCGGGACTCGACACGCCGCGCCGTGCAGCGGGCCATCGCGGAACTGGGCTACGTTCCGAATCTCGCGGCCCGTTCCCTGGCGGGGCACCGTGCCGACGCGGTCGCGCTGGTGATGACGGAGCCCGACTGGCGGCTGTTCGGGGAGCCGTTCTTCACCGCGATCGTCCACGCGGTCGGCGACGCCCTGACCGACACGCCGGTGCAGTTGCTGCTCACCCTGGTCCGCACGGACACCGAGCGGCAACGGTTCGTGGAGTACGCGCGCGGCGGCCGGGTCGACGGAGTGCTGCTCATGTCCGTGCACGCCGAGGACCCGCTGCCGGACATGCTCGCCGAGGCGGGACTGCCCACCGTCATGCTGGGCCGGCGTTCCGGCGAGGAGAGCGTCACCTATGTCGACGCCGACAACGCGGGCGGTGCGCGCGGCGCGGTCGCGTATCTGCTGGACGCCGGCCGGAGCACGATCGGGGCCGTCAGCGGACCGCTCGACATGTACGTCGCCCAGTGCCGCCTGCGCGGGTACCGGGAGGCGCTGGAGTCGGCCGGCGTGGCGGCCGAGGATTCGCTGGTCGTCGAGGGGAGCGACTTCACGGAGGAGAGCGGGCACCGGGCGACGGCCGAGCTGCTCACCCGGCACCCGGAGCTCGACGCGGTGTTCGCCGCGTCGGACACCCTGGCCGCCGGGGCGCTCAGTGCGCTGCGGGCAGCGGGCCGCCGGGTGCCGCAGGACGTGGCGGTGATCGGTTTCGACGACTTCCATCCGGCCCGGCCCACGGACCCGCCGCTGACGACGGTCCGCCAGCCGCTGCAGGAGATCGGCCGCACGATGGTGCGGCTGCTGCAGGAGGAGATGGAGGACTCCCCCGTCGCCTGGCGACACGTCATCCTCCGTACGGAACTGGTGGTCCGGGACTCCGCCTGACCGCCCGGCCCGCCGGGAGCGCTCCCGGCGGAGACGTCTGCGACCTGGGGCTTCGAGATTTGTTCGACAACGCGGGCGTGCACAGTCTTGTCAGGAACATGAACCGCTCCTACAGTCCTCAATCAACCGGTAAGTGGGAGCGCTCCCATCAGTGGGGAGTTGGGAGCGCTCCCGCACCGGCCCCTCCTTCCCCCCGCACCCCCCGGAGAGGCCCGATGCGAACGTTACGGCCGTTACGGCCCCGAGTCCGCGCCCCGCGTGGCCTCTTGGGCGTCCTGAGCGCGACCCTGGCGACCTTCGCCCTCGCCGCGTCGATGGTCACCGCCGCGGCGCCGGCCCAGGCGGACACCACCCTCTGCGAACCCTTCGGGACGACGACGATCCAGGGACGGTACGTCGTCCAGAACAACCGCTGGGGCTCGAGCGCCACCCAGTGCGTCACCGCCACCGACACCGGCTTCCGGGTCACGCAGGCCGACGGCTCGGTACCGACCAACGGGGCGCCCAAGTCGTACCCGTCGGTCTTCAACGGCTGCCACTACACGAACTGTTCGCCGGGCACCAGCCTCCCCGCCCGGCTCGACACCGTCTCCCGGGCGCCGTCCAGCATCTCCTACGGCTTCGTCGACAACGCCGTCTACAACGCCTCGTACGACATCTGGCTGGACCCGACCGCCCGGACCGACGGGGTCAACCAGACCGAGATCATGATCTGGTTCAACAAGGTGGGCCCCATCCAGCCCATCGGCTCCCCGGTGGGCACGGCGACCGTCGGTGGACGGACCTGGGAGGTCTGGAGCGGCGGCAACGGCACCAACGACGTGCTGTCGTTCGTGGCGCCGTCGGCGATCAGCGGCTGGAGCTTCGACGTCATGGACTTCGTCCGGGCGACCGTGGCGCGCGGACTGGCCGAGGAAGACTGGTACCTGACGAGTGTGCAGGCAGGGTTCGAGCCCTGGCAGAACGGCGCCGGGCTGGCCGTGAACTCCTTCTCCTCCACCGTCGAGACCGGCGGCACCCCGGGCGGCACGGACCCCGGTCCGGACCCCGGCGATCCGGGTGACGCGTCGGCGTGCGAGGTGTCGTACGGCACGAACGTGTGGCAGGACGGTTTCACCGCCGACGTCACCGTCACCAACACGGGCACGGAGCCCGTCGACGGCTGGCAGCTCGCCTTCACCCTGCCCTCCGGTCAGCGGATCGCCAACGCCTGGAACGCCTCCGTCACGCCCGCCACGGGCAGCGTCACGGCGACCGGCCTGAGCCACAACGCCCGGATCGCACCCGGCGGCAGCCTGTCGTTCGGTTTCCAGGGCACCTACAGCGGCACGTTCGCCGAGCCGGCCGGCTTCCGCCTGAACGGCACCGCCTGCACCGCAGACTAGCGGCGCCGCCCCACCGCCTCCCCGCCCGTCCGGTCGAAGCGCCCGCCCCGGACGGGCGGGGTTTCCACCACGATCCCCGTGCTCGCCACGGCCTGCTTGTCATGACCTGATCACCAATGGAAATCATCGAAATCACCCATGGGACCAACGGGAGACTCCCTATGGCTCGACGCAGCAGATTCCTGTCCTTGACGGCGGTACTGGCCACCTTGCTCAGCGCGCTCGGCATGACCTTCCTGCTCGGGCAGGGGCGGGCCGAGGCGCACGGCGTGGCCATGATGCCCGGCTCCCGCACCTATCTGTGCCAGCTGGACGCCAAGACCGGCACGGGTGCCCTCGACCCGACGAACCCGGCCTGTCAGGCCGCGCTCGACCAGAGCGGGGCGACGGCTCTCTACAACTGGTTCGCCGTGCTCGACTCCAACGCGGGTGGCCGCGGCGCCGGTTACGTACCGGACGGCACCCTGTGCAGCGCGGGCGACCGTTCCCCGTACGACTTCTCCGCCTACAACGCGCCCCGCGGGGACTGGCCCCGTACGCACCTGACGTCGGGGGCGACGATCCCGGTGCAGTACAGCAACTGGGCTGCCCACCCGGGTGACTTCCGGGTGTACCTGACCAAGCCGGGCTGGTCGCCCACGTCCGAGCTGGGCTGGGACGACCTGGAGCTGATCCAGACGGTGACCAACCCGCCCCAGCAGGGCTCGCCCGGGACCGACGGCGGCCACTACTACTGGGACCTCGCGCTGCCCTCGGGCCGCTCGGGCGACGCGCTGATCTTCATGCAGTGGGTGCGTTCGGACAGCCAGGAGAACTTCTTCTCCTGCTCGGACGTCGTCTTCGACGGCGGCAACGGCGAGGTCACCGGCATCCGCGGCTCGGGCACCACTCCGGACCCGGACCCGACCGACCCCACGGACCCGACGGACCCGACGGACCCGCCGACGCACACCGGTTCCTGCATGGCCGTGTACTCCGTGGAGAACTCCTGGAGCGGCGGCTTCCAGGGCTCGGTCGAGGTGATGAACCACGGCACCGAGTCGCTGAACGGCTGGGCCGTGCAGTGGAAGCCGGGCAGCGGGACCACGCTCGGCGGGGTGTGGAACGGTTCGCTGTCCAGCGGCGCCGACGGCACGGTCACGGTCCGGAACGTGGACCACAACCGCGTCATTCCACCGGACGGGAGCGTGACCTTCGGCTTCACCGCCACGTCGACGGGCAATGACTTCCCGGTCGACTCGATCGGCTGCGTCACCTCCTGACGCAGCCCGACGTTCCCCGGCACTCCCCGGCCCGGGCCGGGACACGGTCGGCGGGGCCCCGGCAGGGTCCCCGCCGACCTCACGCGCCGGTTACAAATCGCTCAACCCCTGGTTGCGAAGCGGTGATCGGGCGACGATAGGGCCATGACTCTGGCCCAGCGCGCCTTTGAGCGGCTGCACGCCTGGCCCGACCTCTCCGCGGGTCCGGCCAGTTGCCGAACCGGACGGGCGCTGCGCTCCGTCCGCGACGAGATCGTCCACTTCCACTCGGACCGGGACGTGGACCTCCACCTCACCCACCGGGCCATCCAGCGCTTCCAGTACGACCTCGGCGGCTCCACCGCCATCCGGCTGGTGCCCGGTTCCCGTTGGGTGACCGTGCACCTGGACTGCGACGCGGACGTGGACCTGCTGCTGAGCCTGACGAGCATCGCGCTCAAGGCCCATCAGTCCCGGCCCCCGACCGACCTCGGCGCGGGCTCCTCCGGACCGTCGGGGCCGGCGGGGTGCAACTACCGCCGGGTCACGGTGCTTCCGCGCGCCGCGGCCGAGGAGGCCTGAGTCCGGCCGCGGCGAGGGCCGCGCCGAGCACGCAGAGGGCGCCGGTGACGACCACGGCCACGTGGACGCCGTTCATGAACGCCTGCCCGCTACCCTCCACCACCGCGGCCCGCAGCCCGGCCGGCATGTCGCCGGAGACGGGCGCCACGCCCATCGCCACGGCGTCCTCGGCCGCCCGGAGACCGTCGGCCACGGCCGGGGGCACGCCCGCCCCGGTCAGCTCACCGGTGAGCGTGGCGCCGACCCTGGCGCTGATCAGGGAGACCAGCACGGAGGTGCCGAGCGCACCGCCGATCTGCAGGGTCGTCGCCTGGAGGCCGCCCGCGACACCACCGTCCCGGACGGGGGCGTTGCCCACGATCGCGTCGGAGGAGGCGGACATCACCATGCCGACGCCGAGGCCGAGCGCGATGAACGGCGGCCACATCGTGGCGTAGGAGGAGTCGGTCTGCCAGGTGAGCATGCCGAAGCAGGAGGCGGCCTGAAGCAGCATACCCAGCGGCATGGTCAGCCGGGGGCCGTAGCGCTGGGTGAGGGCCGCGCCCAGCGGCGAGGCCACCAGCGAGGCGAGGCTGAGCGGCAGGGTCCGCACACCCGCCTCGACCGGCGTGAAGCCGCGCACGTTCTGCAGGTACAGCATGACGAAGAAGATCACGCCGAGCATCACGAAGAAGTTCAGCGCGGTGACGATCGCGCCGATGGTCAGCGCACGGCTGCGGAACAGGCGCATCGGCAGCAGCGGATGCGCCACGCGGGTCTCGTGCCGGCCGAACACGAGCAGCAGTACGAGGCCCGCGGCGACCGCGCCGAGGGTGCCCGCGGAGGTCCAGCCCCAGGTCTCGCCCTTGACGACGCCGAAGACGACGGCCAGGAGGCCGAGGGCGAGCAGGACGAGGCCGGGTATGTCGAACCGTTCGCGGCCCGCGGAGTCGCGGCTTTCCGGGAGCACGAGGGCGCCGAAGACGACGGCCGCGACACCGATGGGGGCGTTGATGTAGAAGACCGACTCCCAGTCGACGTGCTCCACGAGGAGGCCGCCGACGATGGGTCCGAGGGCGGTCGCGACGGCGGAGACCATGGCCCAGATGCCCACGGCCATGGCGAACTTCTTCGCCGGGAAGACGGAGCGCAGCAGGCCGAGGGTGTTGGGCATCAGCAGTCCGCCGAAGGCGCCCTGGACGGCGCGGAAGGCGACCACGCCCTCGATCGAACCGGACAGGCCGATGGCGACCGAGGCGAGCGTGAAGCCGGCGACGCCGGCCAGGTAGTAGGTGCGGCGGCCGAACCGGTCGCCGAGCTTGCCGCCCAGGATGAGGGTGGCGGCGAGCGCGAGCAGGTAGGCGTTGGTCACCCACTGGAGTTGGGCGGTGGACGCGTGCAGGTCGCTGCCGATCTCGGGGTTGGCGATGGCGACGACGGACCCGTCGAGCTGGACCATGAACAGTCCGAACGCGACGGCGAGGAGGGTGATCCACGGGTTGGACCGCGGGCGCCCGGCCGCCGGTGGGGCGGGGGCGGGGGCGATCTCGGACGCGGACGTGACGGAGTGATCCACGGACGTGGACGGCATGGAGCAGCCTTCTCTTCCGGATTCGGGGCGGTGCGGGAAGGGAACGGCGCGCCGCGAGGGGCGGGCACGTGTGTCAGCGAGCGCTGGGGTGAAGGTTCCGCGTCAACGCGTCGAGGGCGTCCAGGGCGGAGCCCAGCGCGCCCTGCTGGCCCTCGGTGAGCGAGGTCAGGGCGTGACGGATGAACGCGGTCTCCAGTTCCCGCACCTCCGACACCCGCTCACGGGCCGTGGCCGTGAGGTGGAGGTGGGCGACCCGTTTGTCGGCGCTGTCCCGCCTGCGCTCCAGGTCGCCCCGCTCGGTGAGCTGGGAGACCAGGGCGCTGACGTTGTTCGGCTTCATCAGCAGGGCCTCGGCGGCCTCGCGCACCGTGGCGCCCTCGTGCTGGGCGACGAACCGCAGCAGGGCGAGCTGCCCCTCGGAGGGCTTGGGGTGCGGGTACCGGGCGGCGACCTGTCGGTCCAGCGCCCTGTGCAGCGCGGGAAGGCACGCCGCGAGCCCGGAGGCCACGCGGTCGATGTCCCGGCGAGGGGTGCTGGAGTCGGTCACCCGGGGACATTAGATATGACCCTATAAGTATGTCAAAAGAGGTAGTGCTGAACGGAGCGCCGCCACCTCCGCCGCCATCGCCGGCGACCCCACGCCACGCAACGCACTCGCAACGTTCCCTCTGCTGACATGGCGGCATGGGTGACACATACGAGGAGATCCCGCGCGTCGCGCTGACCGCCGAGGCCTCCGGACTGCTGCGGCGGCTCCGCGAGGCGCACGGCCCGCTGATGTTCCACCAGTCCGGCGGCTGCTGCGACGGCAGCGCCCCCATGTGCTACCCGGCCGGCGAGTTCCGCACCGGCTCCTCGGACGTCCTGCTCGCCGAACTGACGGTCGACGGCGTCGAGGAGCCCGTGGAGTTCTGGATGTCGCGCAGCCAGTACGCGGTGTGGGCCCACACCCGGCTGACCGTGGACGTCGTCCCGGGCCGGGGCAGCGGCTTCTCGCTGGAGGCACCCGAGGGGGTGCGCTTCCTCATCCGCTCCCGGGTCGTGGACGCCTAGGCCTCGGTCGCCTCCGCGATGTCCTACGGCCTGAGGCTGCTCACGATCTCCGCGGTCGCGGTCAGGCCGCTGCTGATGGTCGGGGCGATGCTCGTGCTCGCCAGGTAGAAGCCGAGCAGCAGGCACACCAGTGCGTGCGAGATCTTCAGCCCGCCGTTGCGCAGGAAGAGCACCGCGAGGATGAACAGCAAGAGCACCACAGAGATGGAAACGGCCATCGTCAACCTCCTCCGCCACGTCCACTTCGCGGCGTTCGGCCGCAAGTGTGGCGTAGCGGAGGGTTCGTCCGGGCGGCTGACCTGTCCTCCGAACGAGTGGTGTCCCGCTGCCGCCCCTATCGCTCCCGGTGGGCGTCGAGGAAGGCCTCGAGACCGGCGAGGTCGTCGGTGTTGAGATGGTCGACTCCGGCGGCGAGCAGTTCGGCCCACACGGCGTCCCGCGCGGGCCCGGCCGCGTCGGGCGTGGCCCAGAAGCGCACCCGCTGCCCGCGGGCGTGGGCCGCGCCCACGATCCCGCGGAGCTTGCGCCGCTCGGCCGCCGGGAAGGCGCCCACGCCCTGCCAGGTGAAGTTCAGCGTCCAGTTGTCGCTGATCAGTGGCACGAAGGAGGCCGGTGCGGCGGTGCCGAGGTCGGTGAGCCGGCCGTCGTAGAAGGCCCGGCGGGTGCGCTGGGCCTCCATGGGCGCGCGGGCGGCCCGGTCCCCGGAAACCACCGCCGTGACCGCGCCCGGGAACACCCGGCCATGGGCGTAGGAGGTGAACAGGTGCGGGTAGCGGCGCAGCCGGCGGTCGAGTTCGAGGTACGTCGACTCGCCCTCGGTCTTGATGTCGATCAGGAGCTGGAGGGAGCCGCGGTCCCGGCGGTACACGCGGCCGTGGTGCGCGCGGACGCGGGCGGCGAGCGGGTCGAGGTAGAGCGACTCCAGGGTGCGGGACGGGTCGAGGTCCTCGGGGTCGTGGGCGACGAGGAGTTGGCCGTCGACCAGGTAGATGTCGGCCTCGACGCTGCCGAAGCGGTGGTCGAGGGCGTCGAGGAGGGGACGGGGGTGCTCGTAGTCGTTGTGGGCGTGCGCGCGCCACAACGGGCGCGGCCAGTGCCTGCCTTCGGACGCCGACGCGGCGCCGGCGGGCAGGGCGACCGCGCCCGCAAGGGCGGCGCCGAGGGTGGTGAGGGCTCTGCGTCGGGTGGTGAGGGCCATGCTCTGCCTCCCTGGAAGTGCCGTACGGGACCCCAGTGAGTATGGGGTCCCGTGGCCCTCGGGGAGCAGAGCCCTGCGGGGAGTTGTCCGGACCGCCGCCGGTCGTTCACCTCCGGTGGCGCACTCGGCCGGCGGGGTCCGCGGACAGGGCGTCAGGGCGCCCGCAGGTCGACCAGTTCGGCCAGGACCGTGCGGTGGCGGCCCGCGGCTCCGTATGCGATCGAGTCGGCCTTGGCCCGCTTGAGGTACAGGTGGACCGGGTGCTCCCACGTCATGCCGATGCCGCCGTGCAGTTGCAGCGCCTCCTCGGCGGCGTGGACGGCGACCTGCGCCGCGTACGCCTGGGCCACGGCGACCGCCACGTCGGTGTCCGCGCCGGTCGCCAGGGCGTCGGCGGCGTTGCGGGCGGCGGCGCGCAGGCCCGCGATCTCCAGCCACAGCCGGGCGAGCCGGTGCTTGAGCGCCTGGAACCCGCCGACCGGACGGTTGAACTGCTTGCGTTCCTTGAGGTAGCGGACCGTCTCGGTCAGCAGCCAGTCGGCGAGGCCCAGTTGCTCGGAGGCGAGCAGCCCGGCACCGGCCCGCAGGGCGCGGCGCACGGCGGGCTCCGCGTCGCCGAGCCGGCGCCCGGCCACGCCGTCGAGGGTGACTCGCGCCAGGGGCCTGGTGGAGTCGAGCGAGACCTGGGGCGTCACCGTCGCGTCGGCGGCCCCGACCGCGTACAGGCCCCCGTCGTCGGCCGGGACCAGCAGCACGTCGGCGACGGAGGCGTCCGCGATGCCCGTCAACTCCCCGTGCAGCAGACCGCTGTCCAGGCGCACGCTCGCGACGGCACCGCCCGGCGCGACGTGCAGCCCGACGGCGAGCACGGCGACGGTCGTGGCGGCCGCCAGCTCGCCGAGCAGGTCCTCGGTCCCGCAGGCCAGCAGCGCCTCGGTGGCGACGACGGAGCTCGTCAGGTACGGCACCGGTGCGACCGCGCGTCCCAACTCCTCCAGGACCACGGCGGCTTCCCGGTGCGTGGCACCCTGTCCGCCCAGTTCCTCGGGGATCAGCAGGCCCGCGAGGCCGATCGAGCCGGCGAGGGACTTCCACAGCGGCACGTCGTGCGGGGCGGCCGACTCGGTGCGGGTGACGACGTCCGCCGGGTCGCAGTGGTCGGTGAGCAGGTCCCGGACGGCGGCGCGCAGCGCCTCTTCCTCCTCCGAGTAGAGGAGAGCGGGTTCGGGCTGTGCGCTCATCGGGCGAGGTCCTTCCATGCGACGTCCTTGTCGGTGCGCGGCTCGGCGGGCAGGCCCAGGACGCGCTCGGCGACGATGTTCAGCAGGACCTCGCTGGTCCCGCCCTCGATGCTGTTGCCCTTGGACCGCAGGTAGCGGTACCCGGCGTCGCGTCCGGTGAAGTCGACCAGTTCGGGGCGGCGCATGGTCCAGTCGTCGTAGAGCAGGCCCTCCTCGCCGAGGAGTTCCACCTCCAGGCCGCTGATCTCCTGGTTGAGCCGGGCGAAGTTCAGCTTCATGCCGGCGCCCTCGGGGCCGGGCTGGCCCGCCACCAGTTGCTGGCGCAGGCGCACGCCGGTGAGGCGGGCGACCTCGGCCTCGACCCACAGGCCGAGCAGTCGCTGGTGCAGGTCGTGGGTGCGCAGTTCGGGGCGCTCCCGCCAGGTCGCCGCGACCTTGCCGATCATGCCGCCCTCGCGGGGGATCGGGGTGCCGCCGATGGCGACGCGCTCGTTGTTGAGCGTGGTCTGCGCGACCCGCCAGCCGTCGCCGACGTCTCCGAGGCGCCGGGAGTCGGGGATACGGACGTCGGTGAGGAAGACCTCGTTGAACTCGGCCTCGCCGGTGATCTGGCGCAGCGGCCGCACCTCGACGCCGGGGTCGGTCATGTCGCACACGAAGTAGGTGATGCCCCGGTGCTTGGGCACGTCCGGGTCGGTGCGGGCGATGAGGATGGCCCAGCGGGCGAGGTGCGCGCTGGAGGTCCATACCTTCTGCCCGTTGACCACCCAGTCATCACCGTCCCGCACCGCGCGCGTGCCGAGGGCGGCCAGGTCGGACCCGGCGCCCGGCTCGCTGAAGAGCTGGCACCAGACCTCCTCGCCGGTCCACAGCGGGCGCAGCAGCCGGCGCTTCTGTTCGTCGGTGCCGTACTGGAGGATGGTCGGGGCGGCCATGCCGAGGCCGATGCCGATGCGCCGCGGGTCGTTGTCGGGGGCGCCTTCGGCCGCCAACTCGGCGTCCACGACGGCCTGGAGGGAGCGCGGGGCACCGAGTCCGCCGAGCCCTTCGGGGTAGTGCACCCAGGCGAGGCCGGCGTCGAAGCGGGCCCGCAGGAAGTCCAGGCGGTCCGTGCCGGCAGGGGGGTGCGCGGTCAGCAACTCACGGGTACGGCGGCGCAGTTCCGCTGCGTCGGTCATGCGACGATTCCCTTCTCCAGCTTCTCTCCGGTCCGGCCTCGTCCGGTCATGCCTTCTCCGGTACGACGGCCACCCGGCCGGTCGTGCTGCCGTCGGCGACGCGCTGCACGGCGTCCGCCGCCCCGTCGAGCGGTACCCGCTCGCTCACCAGCGGCTTGATCGCGCCCCGCGCGGCCAGTTCGGTGAGCTGCTCGTGGCAGTGCCGGACCAGTTGGGGGTTCTTGGTGTTGTACAGGCCCCAGTGCAGGCCGAGGATCGTGTAGTTCTTCACCAGCGCGTGGTTCAGGGCCGGGCTGGGGATGGTGCCGCTCGCGAAGCCGACGACGACGATCCGCCCCTCGAAGGCGACGACCTTGGTGGACTGGGTGTACGCCGCGCCGCCCACCGGGTCGTAGATCACGTCGGCGCCCCGACCGCCGGTGGCCTCCTTCACGGCCGCGACGACGTCCTCGGCGCGCCGGTCGACGACCACGTCGCAGCCCAGCTCCCGGGCGACGGCCGCCTTCTCCGGCCCGCCGACGACGCCGATGACGGTGGCGCCGGCCGCCTTGCCGAGCTGTACGGCGGCGCTTCCGACCCCTCCAGCGGCGGCGTGGACGAGCAGGGTCTCGCCGGCCTCCAGGCGGGCCCGGCGGTGCAGGCCGAACCAGCCGGTCTGGTAGCCGATGTGCAGGGCGGCGGCCTCGGCGTCGTCCAGGGCGTCCGGCGCGGGCAGCAGGGCGCGGGCGTCGGCGAGGGCGTACTCGGCGAAGCCGCCGTGCGGCAGCGCCGGGTTGGCCAGGACGCGGCGGCCGTCCTCGGTCTCGCCGCAGATCTCCACGCCCGGCGTGAACGGCAGCGGCGGCCGGACCTGGTACTGGCCCCGGCACATCAGGGCGTCCGGGAAGTTGATGTTGGCGGCCCGCACCTTCAGCAGGACCTGGCCCTCGCCGGGCACCGGCGACGGCACGTCCGCGAGGCGCATCACCTCGCCCGGCTCGCCGTTCTCGTGCACCTGCCATGCCTGCATGCGGGACCTCCACCGACTGCGTCGTCCGACCGGTCCTCCGCATACTAAGCGGTCGCTTGCCCATCAGGGAACAGGTTGAGGCACCCGTCAGGGAACAGGCTTGGGCGACCGTCAGGGAACAGGCTCGGGTGCCCATCGGGGAACAGGCCGGGGCTCACGCCCGCGCGGGCCGCGCCCGTACGTGCATCCGCTCGCCCTGCGGGCCGAAGAGGCTCAGGAACTCGGCCGGCCCCTCCCCCGTCGATCCGAACCAGTGCGGCACCCGGGTGTCGAACTCGGCCGCCTCCCCCGCCGACAGCACCACGTCGTGCTCTCCGAGCACGAGCCGCAGCCGGCCGGAGAGGACATAGAGCCACTCGTACCCCTCGTGGGTGCGCGGGTCGGGCTCCTCGTTCCGCTGGGGCTCCAACACCTTGAACGCCTGGAGGCCGCCCGCCTGGCGGGTGAGCGGCCAGTGGGTGCGGCCGTGCCGCACGACGGGCTTGGCGCGCACCCGGGGGTCGCCGACCTGCGGGGCACCGACCAGTTCGTCCAGCGGCACCTGGTGGGCCTGGGCGATCGGCAGCAGCAGTTCGAGGCTCGGCTTGCGCAGGCCGGACTCCAGCCGCGACAGGGTACTCACCGAAATACCGGTCGACTCGGACAGCGCCGCCAGGGTCACCTCGCGCTCCTTGCGCACCTGGCGGAGCCGCGGCCCGACACCGGCGAGGACATCGTCTGCGGTCGTCATGCGTTTATTGCAGTTCCGGCAAACAAGTTTGTCAATCCCGCGGTGTCCGAGCGACCTTCTACGTGGAGGTGGTCACCATGACCCGCAACAAGGACGTCACGCAGAGCAAGGACCTGACCGGCATCCACGACGTGGTGGTCGTCGGCGGTGGCGCGGCGGGGCTCTCCGCCGCGCTCGTCCTGGGCCGCTCGCGCCTGCGCACCCTGGTCGTCGACGCCGGCGAGCCGCGCAACGCGCCCTCGGACCACATGCAGGGCTACATGACCCGGGACGGCATGTCCCCCGCCGAGTTCCTGGCCCTCGGCCGGGAGGAGATCGCGCGCTACGGGGTGGAGCTGGTCCGCGACCGTGCCGTGGACGTCTCGCGCGGCGAGGACTTCGCGGTGCGGCTGGCCGGCGGCGACACCGTGCACGCCCGCCGGCTGATCGTCACCACCGGACTCAGGGACGAGCTGCCGGCCGTCGAGGGGGTCGCCGAGCGGTTCGGCCGGGACGTACTGCACTGCCCGTTCTGCCACGGCTGGGAGGTGCGGGACGAGCGCTTCGGCGTGCTGGCCACCAGCCCGCTCAGCGTGCACCAGGCGCTGATGGTGTCCGGCTGGTCGGACGACGTGACGCTCTTCCTGCACACGGTCGCCGAGAGCGAACTGTCCGACGACGACCTGCGGCGGCTCGCGGCGGCCGGGGTCAAGGTGGTCCCCGGCGAGGTCGCGGGCCTGCGGGTCGAGGACGACCGGCTCACCGGGGTCCGGCTCGCGGACGGCACGGCGCACGACCGCACGGTGCTGTTCGTGGCCCCGAGGGCGGTCCCGCAGACCGGTCTGATGGAGCGGCTGGGGGCGGAGCTGCAGGAGACGCCGTTCGGCGCCTATCCCGTGGTGGACCCGACGGGCCGGACGACCGTGCCGGGCGTGTGGACCGCCGGAAACGCCCTCGGCTTCGCCGAGCAGGTCGTCCACGCGGCCAGCGGCGGCTACCGCGCGGCGGCGGCGATCGTCGGCGACCTGATCATGTCGGGCCTGGACGCGGCCCTCACGGACTGAGGGCACCCCGGCACCCGGAAGTACGTGGAGCACCCGTAGCGCGCACGGCGGGCGTACGCCGCACCCCGGCCCGTGCCCCGCGAGGGCGTACGGCACTCGCGGGTGTACACCGGCCCTCTCCGGTGCACCATGACTGCATGCTGCTTGCCCGGTTGGCCCAGGTGTCCCGGGAGGTCGCCGCCACATCGGCGCGGTCCCGGAAGACCGTCCTGCTCGCGGAGCTGTTCCGTGAGGCGGAGGCGGCGGACGTGCCGGTCGTCATCCCGTACCTGGCGGGGCGGCTCCCGCAGGGCCGGATCGGCATCGGCTGGAAGGTGCTGAGCCGCCGGGTACCGCCGGCCGACGCGCCGACCCTGACGGTGCGCGACGTCGACGCCCGGCTCACCCGGCTCGGCGCGGTGTCCGGCGCCGGGTCGCAGGCCGAGCGGGCCCGGCTGGTGGGCGAGCTGATGGGCGCCGCCACCGAGGACGAGCAGCGCTTCCTGATCGGGCTGCTCACCGGGGAGGTCCGCCAGGGCGCCCTGGACGCGGTCGCCGTCGAGGGCCTGGCCGCGGCGACCGACGCGCCCCCGGCGGACGTACGGCGCGCGGTGATGCTCGCGGGGTCGCTCCAGACGGTGGCCGAGGCCCTGCTGGCCGACGGTCCCGCCGCACTGGAGGGCTTCCGGCTCACCGTCGGCCGGCCCGTGCTGCCGATGCTGGCCCACAGCGCGTCGTCGGTCGGCGAGGCGGTCGGCAAGCTGGGCGCCGCGGCCGTGGAGGAGAAGCTGGACGGCATCCGCGTGCAGGTGCACCGCGACGGCGCCACCGTGCGGATCTACACCCGCACCCTGGACGAGATCACCGACCGGCTCCCCGAGGTCACGGAGGCGGCCCTGGCGCTGCCCGGTGAGCGGTTCGTCCTGGACGGCGAGGCGATCTCCCTCGACGCGGACGGGCGCCCCCGCTCCTTCCAGGAGACCGCCGGCCGGGTCGGGTCGCGCACCGACGTGGCCACGGCGGCACGGGCGGTCCCGGTCTCCGCGGTCTTCTTCGACGTGCTGTCCGTCGACGGCCGCGACCTGCTCGACCTGCCGCTGACCGAGCGGCACGCGGAACTGGCCCGGCTGGTCCCCGGGCCCCTGCGGGTGCGGCGCACGCTGGTGCGCGGCCCGGAGGAGACCGGTGCCGCGGAGGAGTTCCTGGCCGAGGCGCTGGCACGCGGGCACGAGGGCGTCGTCGTCAAGGGGCTGGACGCCGCGTACAGCGCGGGCCGGCGCGGCGCGTCCTGGCTGAAGGTCAAGCCGGTCCACACGCTCGACCTGGTGGTGCTGGCCGCCGAGTGGGGCCACGGCCGCCGCACCGGCAGGCTCTCCAACCTCCACCTGGGCGCCCGCACCGCCGACGGCTCCTTCGCGATGCTCGGCAAGACCTTCAAGGGCATGACCGACGCTCTGCTGGCCTGGCAGACCGAGCGCCTGCGGGAGCTGGCCGTCGAGGAGCACGGCTGGGGTGTGACCGTACGGCCCGAACTCGTCGTCGAGATCGCCTACGACGGCCTCCAGCGCTCCAGCCGCTACCCGGCCGGTGTCACCCTCCGCTTCGCCCGCGTGGTCCGCTACCGCGAGGACAAGCGCCCCGAGGACGCGGACACCGTGGAGACCCTGCTCGCCGCACACCCCGGGGTCACTCCGTGAGACGGAGCGCGGGCCTGCTGCTGCACCGGCGCGGTCCCACGGGTGAGCTCCAGGTGCTGCTCGGCCACATGGGCGGCCCCTTCTACACCCGCCGCGACGCCGGGGCGTGGACCGTCCCCAAGGGCGAGTACGACCCGGAGGAGCCGGCCTGGGAGGCGGCCCGGCGCGAGTTCGAGGAGGAGCTGGGGCTGCCGCCGCCCGAGGGCGAGGCCGTGCCGCTCGGGGAGGTGCGGCAGGCGGGCGGGAAGCTCGTCACGGTCTGGGCCCTGGAGGCCGACCTCGATCCGGCGACGGTCGTCCCCGGCACCTTCCGCATGGAGTGGCCGCCGAGGTCGGGACGGACCGAGGAGTTCCCCGAGCTGGACCGGGTGGCGTGGTTCCCGCTGGACCGGGCGCGCGAGGTGATCGTGAAGGCCCAGTCCGCGTTTCTCGACCGCTTGGCGGAGCACTCGCACTGACGAGACACCACCAGGAACCACGACGAACGATGCGACCCGTCCGCGTTGCGGCACCCCGCGCCGCGCGCCAAGGTCGAAGCACGAATGCACCCAGGGAGGTCGGCCATGCCCATCGCGACGGTGAACCCGGCGAACGGCGAGACGCTCAGGACGTACGAGGCCATGGGCGAGGAGGAGATCGAGCGCCGGATCGAGCTCGCGGAGGCCACCTTCCGCACCTACCGGACCACGGGGTTCTACGAGCGGGCCGGGCTGATGCGCCGGGCCGCCGACCTCTTGGAGGCGGACCAGAAGGAGATCGGCAGGGTCATCACCACGGAGATGGGCAAGCCGGTCAAGCAGGCCCGCGCGGAGGCGGCCAAGTGCGCCAAGGCGATGCGCTGGTACGCCGATCACGCGGCCGAGCTGCTGGCCGACGAGGAGCCGGACGACGCCGACGTGAAGGACTCCGGCGCCTCCCGGGCCCTGGTCCGCTACCGCCCGCTCGGCCCGGTACTCGCGGTGATGCCGTGGAACTTCCCGCTCTGGCAGGTGATCCGGTTCGCGGCGCCCGCGCTGATGGCGGGCAACGTCGGGCTGCTCAAGCACGCCTCGAACGTGCCGCAGACCGCCCTGTACCTGGAGGACCTGTTCCACCGGGCGGGCTTCCCCGAGGGCTGCTTCCAGACCCTGCTGATCGGCTCCGCCCAGGTCGACGACGTCCTGCGCGACGAGCGGGTGCGGGCCGCCACCCTCACCGGCAGCGAGCCGGCGGGCCGCGCGGTGGCCTCCACAGCCGGGGAGATGATCAAGAAGACGGTGCTGGAACTGGGCGGCAGCGACCCGTTCGTCGTCATGCCGTCCGCGGACGTCGAGCGGGCCGCCGCGGTGGCGGTGACCGCGCGCACCCAGAACGCCGGGCAGTCGTGCATCGCCGCCAAGCGGTTCATCGTGCACACGGACGTGTACGACGCCTTCGCCGAGCGCTTCACCGAGGGCATGCGGGCCCTGAGGGTCGGAGACCCGATGGACGAGGAGACCGAGGTCGGTCCGCTCTCCAGCGAGCAGGGCCTCAACGACCTGGTGGAGCTGGTCGACGACGCGGTGCGCGGCGGCGCGGACGTGCTGTGCGGCGGCGAACGCCCGGACGGGCCGGGCTGGTACTACCCGCCGACCGTCCTGGCCGGCGTCACCCGCGAGATGCGCATCCACCGCGAGGAGGCCTTCGGGCCGGTCGCCACGCTGTACCGGGCGGCCGACCTGGACGAGGCGGTACTGATCGCCAACGACACGGACTTCGGGCTCAGTTCCAACGTGTGGACGCGCGACGACGCCGACGTGGACCGGTTCGTCCGGGACCTGGAGGCGGGCGGCGTGTACGTCAACGGGATGACGGCGTCCCATCCGGCGTTCCCGTTCGGCGGGGTCAAGCGGTCGGGCTACGGGCGTGAGCTGTCCGGGCACGGAATCCGCGAGTTCTGCAACATCACCACCGTATGGCACGGAGCGTGAGCCTTCCGCGACTACGATCCCCTTTGTGAACCGCGAAGTGACCCTGCCTCTGATCGTCGACGACCGCGGCACGCTCCAGGTCGCCGCGTCCGACGTGAGCAAGCTGCTGCGCACGGTCGGCGGGCGGTGGCTGCGGCTGGTGGAGACCGGCGAGGAGAGGCTGGACGAGGACACCGTCGCGGCCCTCACCATCGAGCTGGCCAAGCTGGCCGACCGGATCGACGTGGCGTGCATCGCCCACAGCAGCGGCCGCTCCTCCTGACGCCTTCGGCACGCCTCCCGGCGACGTCGCCTTCCCCGAGACGGAGTAACCCGGCGAGAGATCACCGCCCCGGTGAGTGATCGTGGATGGGCACCCCTGAGAAGGTGCAGCACTTTCCGGCCGGGGGGCGCAAGCCTTCCGCGAGGCGAAAGCAGGCACGGTTCATGGCGACTTTGTGCAGACCCTCGGTGTCCGTCCCGGAGCATGTGATCACGATGGAGGAGACGCTGGAGCTGGCGCGCCGGCGCCACACCGACCATCCCCAACTGCCGCTCGCGCTCCGGCTGATAGAGAACACCGGGGTCCGCACCCGGCACATCGTGCAGCCCATCGAGAAGACACTGGAACACCCCGGCTTCGAGGACCGCAACAAGGTCTACGAGCGGGAGGCGAAGTCCCGCGTCCCGGCCGTGATCCAGCGCGCCCTGGACGACGCGGAGCTGCTCACCACCGACATCGACGTGATCATCTACGTCTCGTGCACGGGCTTCATGATGCCCTCGCTCACAGCCTGGCTGATCAACGAGATGGGCTTCGACAGCACCACCCGGCAGATACCCATCGCCCAGCTGGGCTGTGCGGCCGGAGGTGCGGCGATCAACCGCGCCCACGACTTCTGCACCGCCTACCCCGAGGCCAACGCGCTCATCGTGGCCTGCGAGTTCTGCTCGCTGTGCTACCAGCCCACCGACATCGGCGTGGGCTCCCTGCTCTCCAACGGTCTCTTCGGCGACGGCATCGCCGCCGCGGTGGTCCGCGGCCGGGGCGGCACCGGAGTGCGCCTGGAGCGCAACGGCTCGTACCTGATCCCCAAGACCGAAGAGTGGATCATGTACGACGTGAAGGCGACCGGTTTCCACTTCCTGCTGGACAAGCGGGTGCCGGCCACCATGGAGCCGCTCGCGCCGGCCCTCAAGAGCCTGGCGGGCGAGCACGGTTGGGACGCCGCCGACCTGGACTTCTACATCGTGCACGCGGGCGGCCCCCGGATCCTCGACGACCTGAGCAAGTTCCTGCAGGTCGACCCGTACGCGTTCCGCTTCAGCCGGGCCACGCTCACCGAGTACGGCAACATCGCCAGCGCCGTCGTCCTGGACGCGCTGCGCAGGCTCTTCGACGAGGGCGGCGTCGAGGCGGGGGCACGCGGGCTGCTGGCCGGTTTCGGTCCGGGCATCACCGCGGAGATGTCCCTGGGCTGCTGGCAGACGGCGGATGTGCGGCCGAGCGTGCGGCAGGGCATGACGCGGGACGTGTCCCGAGGTGCGACGCGGAGTGTGAGGCAGACATGAACGAAGAAACGATTTCTCAGGCCGTGCCGCCCGTCCGGGACTGGCCGGCCGTCGACCTGCCCGGCAGCGACTTCGACCCGGTGCTGACCGAGTTGATGCGCGAGGGCCCCGTCACCCGCATCTCGCTCCCCAACGGCGAGGGCTGGGCCTGGCTGGTCACCCGCCACGACGACGTCCGCATGGTCACCAACGACCCCCGGTTCGGGCGCGAGGCCGTCATGGACCGGCAGGTCACCCGGCTGGCCCCGCACTTCATTCCCGAGCGCGGCGCGGTCGGCTTCCTCGACCCGCCGGACCACACCCGGCTGCGCCGCACGGTGGCCGCGGCCTTCACCGCACGGGGCGTGGAGCGCGTGCGCGAGCGGTCCCGCGGCATGCTGGACGAACTGGTCGACGCCATGCTGCGGGCCGGGCCGCCCGCCGACCTCACCGAGGCCGTGCTGAGCCCCTTCCCCATCGCGGTCATCTGCGAGCTGATGGGGGTGCCGGCCACCGACCGCCACGCCATGCACACCTGGACCCAGCTGATCCTGTCCTCCTCGCACGGCGCGGAGGTCAGCGAGCGGGCCAAGAACGACATGAACACCTACTTCTCGGACCTCATCGGGCTCCGCGCGGACAGCACCGGCGAGGACGTCACCTCGCTGCTGGGTGCCGCGGTGGGGCGCGACGAGATCACCCTGGCGGAGGCGGTGGGGCTCGCGGTCCTGCTGCAGATCGGCGGCGAGGCGGTCACCAACAACAGCGGGCAGATGTTCCACCTGCTGCTGAGCCGGCCCGAACTCGCCGAACGCCTGCGTTCCGAACCGGAGATCCGTCCCCGCGCCATCGACGAACTGCTGCGCTGGATCCCCCACCGCAACGCCGTCGGGCTCTCCCGGATCGCGCTGGAGGACGTGGAGATCAGGGGCGTGCGGATCCGCGCGGGCGACGCGATCTACGTGTCGTACCTGGCGGCCAACCGCGACCCGGAGGTCTTCCCCGACCCGGACACGATCGACTTCGAGCGCAGCCCCAACCCGCACGTGTCCTTCGGCTTCGGCCCGCACTACTGCCCCGGCGGCATGCTGGCCCGGCTGGAGTCGGAGCTGCTCGTCGACGCGATCCTGGACCGGGTGCCGGGGCTGAAGCTCGCGGTGGCGCCCGAGGACGTGCCCTTCAAGAAGGGTGCGCTGATCCGCGGGCCCGAGGCCCTCCCGGTGACCTGGTGAGCGCGCTCGCCGCGGCGACGGAGGGCCTGTTGGTGCCACCGGGCCAGGGCCGGGTGGTGCAGGCGCCGGCCCAGCACGTGACCTTCAAGGTGACCGGCTCGCACTCGCGCATGGCGTCCACCTTCGAGGTGATCGTGCCGCCCGGGTTCGACGTCGGCGCCCACGTGCACACCCGCAGCGAGGAGCTGTTCTACGTATTGGAGGGCGAGCTGGACGTGCTCGCCTTCGAGCCGAGGGTCCGTACGCCGGACGGCTGGAGGAACTGGGAGTCGCCCTCGGGCAACCGGGTGGTGCGCGCCACCCCGGGCACGGTCGTCGTCGTGCCCCCCGGCTGCCCGCACGCCTTCGCCAACCCGACGGGCGAGCCGGCCAAGATGTTCTTCCAGGCCGCCCCGCCGCCGGACCACGAGCGCTACTTCGAGGAACTGCTGGACATCCTCGGCGACGGAGGCCCGCCGGACCACGAGGCCATCGAGGCACTGCGGGCCAAGTACGACATCGAGCAGCTCACACCTTTGCAGCACCGGTGAGCGTGCCAAACCCAGGGGCGCGGGGAACTGCGCGACCGGCCACAACGCTCAACGAATCGGCATCCCCGCCAGCGTCCGCGCAATAACCAGCCGCTGGATCTCACTCGTACCCTCGAAGATCGTGTAGATCGCGGAGTCCCGGTGCATCCGCTCCACCGGGTACTCCCGCGTGTAGCCGTTGCCGCCCAGGATCTGGACCGCCTGGGCGGTCACCTTCTTCGCGGTCTCGCTCGCGAACAGCTTGGACATCGAGCCCTCGGCCGCCGTGAACGGCTTGCCGTTGATCGCCATCCAGGAGGCCCGCCACACCAGCAGCCGCGCCGCGTCGATGGACGTGCGCATGTCGGCGAGCTGGAAGGCGACGCCCTGGTTGTCGATGATCGGGCGCCCGAACTGCTCACGGGTCTGCGCGTACTCCAGCGCCACCTCGTACGCGGCCCGGGCCGTGCCGACCGCCATCGCGCCGACCGCCGGACGGGACGCCTCGAAGGTGGCCATCGCGGCGTTCTTCACACGCTCGCCGCCCTTCTTGGCCTTCTCCCGGGCGCGGGCGAGGCGGGCGTCCAGCTTCTCCTTGCCGCCGAGCAGGCAGGAGCCGGGCACCCGCACGTTGTCGAGGACGACCTCGGCGGTGTGCGAGGCGCGGATGCCGTGCTTCTTGAACTTCTGGCCCTGGGACAGCCCCGGCGTGTTCGGCGGCACGATGAAGGAGGCGTGGCCCTTGGAGCCCAGCTCCGGGTCGACGACCGCGACGACGACGTGGACGTTGGCGATGCCGCCGTTGGTCGCCCAGGTCTTGGTGCCGTTGAGGACCCACTCGTCCTTGGCCTCGTCGTAGACGGCACGGGTGCGCATGGAGGCGACGTCGGAGCCGGCGTCGGGCTCGGAGGAGCAGAAGGCGGCGACCTTGACGTCGTTGGCGTCGCCGTACATCTGGGGGATCCAGGTGCCGATCTGCTCCTCGGTGCCGTTGGCGAGGACGCCGACGGCGGCGAGGCCGGTGCCGACGATCGACAGGGCGATGCCCGCGTCGCCCCAGAACAGCTCCTCCATCGCCATGGGGATGCCGAGGCCGGTGGGGTCGAAGTACTGCTGGGCGTAGAAGTCCAGGGAGTAGATGCCGACCTTGGCGGCCTCCTGGATCACCGGCCAGGGGGTCTCCTCGCGCTCGTCCCATTCGGCGGCCGCGGGACGGATGACGTCGGCCGCGAAGCCGTGCAGCCAGTCCCGGACCTCCTTCTGTTCGTCGCTCAGCTCCATGGTGAACTCGGCCATGTCCCCTCCAGTGACGCCCATGCATGTTACTTGCGGTAACCCCGAGTCTGTTACCGGTGGGTAGGAAAAGTCAACTCCCCGGATGACCTCGCCCTCCCGTTCGATGTCACGCCCCCCGTGGGTGTTAGTTTGCGCAGGCGTCACCGAAACAGCACGGGTGGGGAGAGCACATGAACACCACGCAGCGGACCGATCAGCAGACGTCCGCCGACCGCAGACGGCGCGAGCTGCTCGAGGCCGCCGACCGGGTGGTGCTGCGCGACGGTCCGCACGCCTCGATGAACGCCATCGCCGCCGAGGCCGGCATCACCAAGCCGATCCTCTACCGCCACTTCGGCGACAAGGGCGGACTCTACGCCGCCCTCGCCGTCCGGCACACGGACGCGCTCCTCGCCTCGCTGCGGGCCGCCCTGGACGCCCCGGCGGAGCGGCGGCAGCGCGTCGAGGCCACCCTGGACACCTATCTGGCGGCCATCGAGGCCCGCCCGCAGGTGTACCGCTTCCTGATGCATCCGGCGGAGAGCGCCGGCGCCCCCGGCGACCAGTCCGAGCAGGGCTTCGACGTCGGCAGGCACTCGGCGCCCCTGCTGCGCCGGATGGGCGAGGAGCTGGCCCAGGTCATCGAGGAGCGGCTCGACGTCGGACCGGGCACCCAGCAGCTGGCCCGGGTCTGGGGGCACGGGATCGTCGGCATGATGCACGCCGCCGGGGACTGGTGGCTGGGCGAACGGCCCTGTCCCCGGGAGGAATTGGTCCGCAGCCTGGCCGACCTGCTGTGGGGCCGCCTCGCCGAGGCCGGCGACAAGGCGGGCGGGCCGGGCTTCTGACCGCCCGGCCGCCGCACCCTCGGGCCGTCCACGGAGCGGGCGCTCAGCGGTGCCAGGACGCCCGGGCCACCTGGCGCATCAGCTTCCGGTGGCGCCGGCCCGTCAGGCGATCGGCGTAGATCCGCCCCTCCAGATGGTCGCACTCGTGCTGGAGGCACCGGGCGAAGAACCCCGTGCCGCGCACGGTGACCGGCTCCCCGGCCACCGTGAAGCCCGTCACGACCGCCTCGTCGTACCGCTCGGTCCCCGCCTCCAGGCCCGGCAGCGACAGACAGCCCTCCGGACCGCGCACCACCACCCCGCCGGTCTCCACCGGCCGGGGGTTCACCACGTGCCCGAGATGCCGCTCGTCCTCGTCGTCCGGGCAGTCGTACACGAAGACCCGCAGCGCCTCGCCGACCTGGTTCGCGGCCAGCCCCACCCCGTGGGCGGCGTACATGGTCGCGAACAAGTCCTCCACGAGCGCCGCGAGTTGTGGACCGAAGTCCGTCACCTCCGCGCAGGGGGCGTTCAGGACCGGGTCGCCGAGGAGGCGGAGGGGACGGACGCGCCCGTGGGCGCCCGGGATGGAGCCTTGTCGCATGGCGGTCAGAGTAAGGTCCCTGTGTCCCCCGGCGGCACGCGCCCACCGCCGGAACCCGGTGGCCGGTGCCGCGATTCGGGAGTGCGAATGGATCTCGATAGGCTGAGGTCCACACCACGTGGCCGTCAGGCTTCACAGGCTTCAGGCGCGGCGCGTACGGCAAGGAGGATCGAGAACTGATGGCAGGCAACTCGGACCCGCTCACGCCGCGGGCCAAGATCGCCGTGACCGCGGGCAAGGCGGTCGCGGCGGCATCGCGCGCCGCGGGGCGCGGCAGCGGTTCGGTGATCGGCGGCCGGGTCGCGCTGAAACTCGACCCCGACCTCCTCCACCGGCTCGCCGGGCACCTGGACGTGACCCTCGTCTCGGCGACCAACGGCAAGACCACCACCACCCGGCTCATCGCCGAGGCACTCAAGGCGGCCGGTCCGGTCGTCTCCAACGCGCTCGGCGCCAACATGCCGGCCGGCATCACCTCGGCGCTCGCGGGCGGCGCGGACGCCCGGTACGGGGTCATCGAGGTCGACGAGAAGTACCTCGTCGGCGTCGCCCAGGCCACCGACCCGAAGTGCATCGCGCTGCTCAACCTCTCCCGCGACCAGCTGGACCGCGCCGCCGAGACCCGGATGCTCGCCGAGGCGTGGCGCGAGGGCCTGGCCGGTTCGAAGGCCGTGGTCGTCGCCAACGCCGACGACCCGCTGGTGGTGTGGGCCGCCTCCTCCTCCCCCAACGTGATCTGGGTCGCCGCGGGCCAGATGTGGAAGGACGACGCCTGGTCCTGCCCGTCCTGCGGCGGCGTCATGCAGCGCCCCGGCGACGACTGGTTCTGCGGCGAGTGCGGCTTCCGCCGGCCCACGCCGAGCTGGGCGCTCTCCGGCGACCACGTCCTCGACCCGCACGGCTCCGCCTGGCCGATCCACCTCCAGCTGCCGGGCCGCGCCAACAAGGCCAACGCCGCCTCCTCGGCCGCCGTCGCCGCCGTCTTCGGGGTGCCGCCGCAGGTCGCCCTGGAGCGGATGTACCAGGTGCAGGCGGTCGCCGGGCGCTACGACGTCGTCCAGTTCCAGGGCCGCGACCTGCGCCTGCTGCTCGCCAAGAACCCGGCGGGCTGGCTGGAGACCTTCTCCCTGATCGACCCGCCGCCGGCTCCGGTGATCCTCTCGGTGAACGCGCGCGGCGCCGACGGCACCGACACCTCCTGGCTGTGGGACGTGGACTACACCCGGCTGACCGGCCACCCGATCTGCGTGATCGGCGACCGGAAGCTGGACCTCGCGGTACGCCTGGAGGTCGCGAACCAGCAGTTCCAGGTGTGCGAGGACCTCGACCAGGCGGTGCAGCTGTGCCCGCCGGGACGCATCGAGGTCATCGCGAACTACACCGCCTTCCAGGACCTGCGCCGCCGCGTCGGCAACTGACCGCGAGACTTCAGGGGATTTTCGTGAGCGACAACCAACTGCGGATCGTCTGGATCTACCCGGACCTGCTCAGCACCTACGGCGACCAGGGCAACGCCCTCGTCGTGGAGCGCCGCGCCCGCCAGCGCGGCCTCGACGTGGCCCGCCTCGACGTGCGCAGCGACCAGCCGATCCCGACCTCCGGCGACATCTACCTGATCGGCGGCGGCGAGGACCGGCCGCAGCGGCTCGCGGCCGAGCGGCTGCGCCGCGACGGCGGCCTGCACCGGGCCGTGGAGAACGGCGCGATCGTCTTCTCCGTCTGCGCCGGCTACCAGATCCTGGGCCAGGAGTTCATCAACGACCTGGGCCAGCGCGAGCCGGGCCTCGGCCTGCTCGACGTGGTCTCGACCCGCGGCGAGGGCGCGCGCTGCGTCGGCGACGTCCTCGGCGACATCGACCCGCGTCTCGGGCTGCCCCCGCTGACCGGCTTCGAGAACCACCAGGGCGTCACCCACATCGGGCCGGGCGCCCGCCCGCTCGCCCAGGTCCGCTTCGGCAACGGCAACGGCACGGGCGACGGCACCGAGGGCGCGTACAACGACACGGTCTTCGGTACGTACATGCACGGCCCCGTGCTGGCCCGCAACCCGCAGATCGCGGACCTGCTGCTCAAGCTGGCCCTCGACGTGAACGCGCTGCCGCCGACCGACGACCGCTGGTACGAGGCGCTCCGCAACGAGCGCATCGCGGCCGCGCAGCAGCCCGCCTGAGCCCCTGACCCAGGGCCCGTCTGATGGGGCATCCGCACAGGTGAGCGGGTGCGTCCAGCAGGCGGACGCATGGTTCGGCCCCGCCCTCCGGTACCGCTAGGGTGGCGGGGAATCGAACCGGACAGCGCGGTCCGGACCCGTGCCACGTTGAGAAGGTATTTCGGGCTATGCGCATTGGTGTCCTCACGTCCGGCGGCGACTGCCCCGGCCTGAACGCCGTCATCCGGTCCGTCGTGCACCGTGCCGTCGTCGACCACGGCGACGAGGTCATCGGTTTCCGGGACGGCTGGAAGGGCCTCCTGGAGTGCGACTACCTCAAGCTCGACCTCGACGCGGTCGGCGGCATCCTGGCCCGCGGCGGCACCATCCTCGGCTCCTCCCGGGTCCGTCCCGAGCACCTGCGGGACGGCGTCGAGCGGGCCCGCGGCCACGTCGAGGAACTCGGCCTCGACGCGATCATCCCGATCGGCGGCGAGGGCACGCTGAAGGCGGCCCGGCTGCTGTCCGACAACGGCCTGCCGATCGTGGGCGTGCCGAAGACCATCGACAACGACATAGCGGTCACCGACGTCACCTTCGGCTTCGACACCGCGGTGACCGTCGCCACCGAGGCCCTGGACCGGCTGAAGACCACCGCCGAGTCGCACCAGCGGGTGCTGATCGTCGAGGTCATGGGCCGGCACACCGGCTGGATCGCGCTGCACTCGGGCATGGCGGCCGGCGCGCACGCCGTCGTCGTCCCGGAGCGGCCCTTCGACATCGACGAGCTGACCGCGAAGGTCGGTGCGCGTTTCTCGGCCGGCAAGCGGTTCGCGATCGTGGTGGCCGCGGAGGGTGCCAAGCCGAAGGCCGGGACCATGGACTTCGACGAGGGCGGCAAGGACGTCTACGGCCACGAGCGGTTCGCCGGGATCGCCCGCCAGCTCTCCATCGAGCTGGAGGACCGGCTCGGCAAGGAGGCCCGGCCGGTGATACTCGGGCACGTCCAGCGCGGGGGCACGCCGACGGCGTACGACCGGGTGCTGGCGACGCGGTTCGGGTGGCACGCGGTGGAGGCGGTGCATCGCGGGGAGTTCGGGATGATGACGGCGCTGCGCGGGACGGACATCGAGATGGTGTCGCTCGGCGACGCGGTGGAGTCGCTGAAGACGGTGCCGGGTGCGCGGTACGCGGAGGCGGAGTGCGTTCTTTGAGGTTGCTGTCGTACTCCGTCCGCGGGTAGTCCGTGGTTGCTCGCGCAGTTCCCCGCGCCCCTGACGGGGCGCTGCACCGCCCCCGGTGGAAAATACCGCCGGGGGCGGTTCTACGCTTGCCTTCGGACAAGCGGTGTTCAACCGCGCTCAACCCCCATGAAACAGGAGCGGGCGGATGGATCACAGCGGGCACGGCATGACGATGGATCTGCCGCCGTTCACGCTGGGGCGGGGGCTCGGCTGGTCGGCGGACCCCTTCTTCCTCGTCGCCTGCCTCCTGGGTCTGGCGCTGTACGGCTGGGGCGTCGTCCGTCTGGTGCGGCGCGGTGACAAGTGGCCGGTCGGCCGGACCGCGGCCTTCGTGGCCGGCGTGCTGAGCGTCGCCCTGATGATGTGCACCAAGCTGAACGACTACGGCATGGTCATGTTCAGCGTGCACATGGTGCAGCACATGGTGATCAGCATGGTGTCGCCGATCCTGCTGCTGCTCGGCGCCCCGATCACGCTGGCGCTGCGTGCGCTGCCCCCGGCGGGCCGCGGCCGCAAGGGGCCCCGCGAGGTGCTGCTGATGCTGCTGCACAGCCGGTACATGCGGATCATCACGCATCCGGCGTTCACCATCCCGCTGTTCATCGCGAGCCTGTACGCGCTGTACTTCACCCCCCTCTTCGACACGCTGATGGGCTCGCCGGCCGGGCACATCGGGATGATGGTGCACTTCCTCGCGGTCGGCCTGGTCTTCTTCTGGCCGATCATGGGCGTTGACCCCGGCCCGCACCGGCCGGGCTACCTGATGCGGATGCTGGAGCTGTTCGCGGGCATGCCGTTCCACGCGTTCTTCGGCATCGCGCTGATGATGGCCTCCTCCCCGATGGTCGAGACGTTCGAGAACCCGCCCGCCTCCCTCGGCATCGACGCCCTCTCCGACCAGAACGCGGCCGGTGGCATCGCCTGGGCGTTCAGCGAGGTCCCGTCCGTCCTCGTACTGCTCGCGCTGCTGTTCCAGTGGTACGCCTCCGAGGAGCGGCAGGCGCGGCGCAGCGACCGGGCCGCCGACCGCGACGGCGACAAGGAACTGGCGGCGTACAACGCCTATCTGGCCTCACTGAACACACGCGGCGGCTGAACGGGGCACCATGGAGGGCAACGGACACGAGGAGGGTGTTGCGATGCCCGGTTCCACGGACAGTTCGACGAAGACGATGGGGGCGCTCACCATCGGCGGCCTGGTCGCGGTGACGGCCTACACGGTGGCGCTCGGAAGCAACGGCTGGTTGTGGTTCGGCTGGGTCGTCCTCGGCCTGATCACCCTGGGGCTGGTGGCCGGCCGCCGGGCCTGAGCCCCGCCCGGGGCGCCCCGGCTCACTCGCGGCCGATCCGGGCCGCCGAGTGCACGCCCGGCTGGTACTTCGGCAGCCGGACCGTGATCTTCATGCCCGCGCCGACGGCCGTCTCGATGACGAGGCCGTGGTCGTCTCCGTAGACCTGGCGGAGGCGGTCGTCGACGTTGGACAGCCCGATGCCGCCCGAGGGACTGACCTCGCGCGCCAGGATGCGACGCAGCAGTTCCGGGTCCATGCCGGCACCGTCGTCCTCGATGACGACCAGGGCTTCGGCGCCCGCGTCCTGCGCGGTGATCTGGATGCGGCACCGGTCGGACTTTCCCTCCAGGCCGTGCTTGACGGCGTTCTCGACGAGCGGCTGGAGGCAGAGGAAGGGCAGCGCGACCGGCAGCACCTCGGGGGCGACCTGGAGGGTGACGGCGAGGCGGTCGCCGAAGCGGGCCCGCACCAGCGCCAGGTAGTGGTCGATGGCGTGCAGCTCGTCGGCGAGGGTGGTGAAGTCGCCGTGCCGACGGAACGAGTAGCGGGTGAAGTCGGCGAACTCCAGGAGCAGCTCGCGGGCCCGCTCGGGGTCGGTGCGGACGAAGGACGCGATCACCGCGAGCGAGTTGAAGATGAAGTGCGGGGAGATCTGGGCGCGCAGCGCCTTGATCTCGGCCTCGATGAGACGGGTGCGGGACTGGTCCAGGTCGGCGAGTTCCAGCTGGACCGAGACCCAGCGGGCCACCTCGCCGGCCGCACGGACCAGGACGGCGGACTCGCGGGGCGCGCAGGCGACGAGGGCGCCGTGCACCCGGTCGTCGACGGTGAGCGGGGCGACGACGGCCCAGCGCACCGTGCAGTCCGGGGTGTCGCAGGTGAGGCGGAACGCCTCGCCGCGGCCGGTGGCCAGCGGTCCCGCGAGGCGTTCCATGATCTCGGCGCGGTGGTGGGCGCCCACGCCGTCCCAGACCAGGACCTTTTCGAGGTCGGTCAGGCACAGCGCGTCCGTGCCCAGCAGGGAGCGCAGCTTGCGGGCCGACTTGCCGGCGGTCTCCTCGGTCAGTCCCGCCCGTAGCGGGGGTGTCGCCAGCGAGGCGGTGTGCAGGGTCTGGAAGGTGGCGTGCTCGACGGGGGTGCCGAGTCCGCCGAGGTGCTGCGGACGGGCCGTGCGCCGGCCCAGCCAGAAGCCGGCGGCCAGCAGCGGGAGCAGGGCGACGGCCAGGCCCGCCAGGAATCCGCCCAGGGAGCCGCTCACCGCGTCCTCTCCTCGCTCAGTGCTTCCGTCCGCAGCCCGTCCGTGCGCAGCCCGTCCGTGCGCAGTTCCTCCGTGCCCAGCTCCTCGGGCAGGTGGAAGCGGGCCAGGATCGCCGCCGTTCTGGCCGGGACCCGGGCCGGGGTGGCCAGGGAGACCAGCACCATCGTGAGGAAGCCCAGCGGCACCGACCACAGGGCGGGCCAGGCCAGCAGGGCGTGCAGCGCCCCGCCGCCGCCCGGGAAGCCGCCCATGGTGGCGGCGACTGCGAGCAGGGCGGAGCCGCCGCCCACCAGCATCCCGGCGGCCGCGCCGGGCGGGGTCAGCCGCCGCCACCAGATGCCGAGGACGAGCAGGGGGCAGAAGGAGGAGGCGGACACGGCGAAGGCGAGACCGACCGCGTCGGCGACGGGCAGCCCGCCGACCAGCGCGCTCGCCGCCAGCGGCACGGCCATGGCGAGCAGGGTGCCGAGCCGGAAGTGGGACACGGCACGGGACGGCAGCACGTCCTGGGTGAGCACGCCCGCGACGGCCATGGTGAGTCCCGACGCGGTGGACAGGAACGCGGCGAAGGCCCCGCCCGCGACCAGCGCGCCGAGCAGGTCGCCGCCGACGCCCCCGATCACCCGGTCGGGCAGCAGCAGGACCGCGGCGTCGGCCTTCCCGGTCAGGGTCAGCTCGGGGGCGTACAGCCGGCCGAGGGCGCCGTAGAGGGGTGGCAGCAGGTAGAAGGCGCCGATCAGGCCGAGGACGGCGACGGTGGTGCGGCGGGCGGCGACGCCGGTCGGGCTGGTGTAGAAGCGGACCACCACGTGCGGCAGGCCCATGGTGCCCAGGAACGTGGCCAGGATCAGGCCGTACGTGGCGTACAGCGGGCGTTCCGTGCGGCTCTCGGCCCGGGAGGGCGACAGGGCGTCGTCGGCGCCGCGTCCGGCGGCCGGAACGCGGGTGTCCGCGGCGAAGGTGAGGCGGGTGCCGGCCTCGATGCGGTGGCTGCCGGCGGGCAGGGTGACGCGAGCGCCGTCTCGGGCGCGGTCGTCCACGGTTCCGTCGACGGTGACCGTCAGTGGCTCCTCCAGCTTGAGGGTGAGGGTGTCGTCGACGCGGACCGAGCGCTGCTCGCGGAAGGTGGCGGGTTCCTCGAAGGGCCGGCCGGGCGCCCCGTCGCCCTGCCAGGCCAGCACCAGGAAGAGGGCGGGGACGAGCAGGGCGGTGAGTTTGAGCCAGAACTGGAAGGCCTGCACGAAGGTGATGCTGCGCATGCCGCCGGCGGCGACGATGGCGGTGACGACGACGGCGACGATCACCCCGCCCAGCCAGTCGGGCGCCCCGCTGAGCACGGTGAGGGTCAGCCCGGCGCCCTGGAGCTGGGGCAGCAGGTAGAGCCAGCCGACCCCGACGACGAAGGCCCCCGCGAGCCGCCGTACCCCCTGGGAGGCGAGCCGGGCCTCGGCGAAGTCGGGCAGCGTGTAGGCGCCCGAGCGGCGCAGCGGGGCGGCGACGAAGAGGAGCAGGACCAGGTACCCGGCGGTGTAGCCGACCGGGTACCAGAGCATGTCGGGCCCCTGGACGAGGACCAGTCCCGCGATGCCGAGGAAGGAGGCGGCGGAGAGGTACTCGCCGCTGATGGCGGCGGCGTTCAGACGGGGTCCGACGGTGCGGGAGGCGACGTAGAAGTCGGAGGTGGTCCGGGAGATGCGCAGGCCGAAGGCGCCGACGAGGACGGTGGCCACGACCACGAGGGCGACGGCGGGTATGGCGTAGCCGGAGTTCATCGGTCCTCGACGAGGCGTACGAAGTCGCGTTCGTTGCGCTCGGCGCGGCGCACGTACCAGCGGGCGAGGAGGACCAGCGGGGCGTACAGGCCGAAGCCGAGGACGGCCCACTCCAGGTGGCGGGCGTCGGGCAGCGCCGCGAACAGCAGCGGGAGCGGACCGACGAGGAGGCCGAGGACCGCGAGGGCGGTGAGCCCGGCGCGCAGCTGGCTGCGCATCAGGGAACGGACGTAGGTGTGGCCGAGGGTGGTCTGCTCGTCGATCTCGGTGCGCGGGCGGTAGGAGCCGGAGGCCTGGGGGTGCCGCCCGCGCGAGCGGTTCCGGGCGTGGGGGACGGTGCGTCTGGGCGGCCCGGTGACGGTGACGCGGCGTTCGGTGGGGTCCTGGGGCACGGCTCACGGCCTCCGCATGAGCAGGTCCCGCAGTTCGCGGGCGTGGCGTCGGCTGACCTGCAGTTCCTCGGCGCCGACCAGGACGCTGACGCTGCCCGCGTCCAGGCGCAGCTCGCCGATGTGGCGCAGGGCGACGAGGTGGCGGCGGTGGATGCGGACGAAGCCGCGGGCGCGCCAGCGCTCCTCCAGCGTGGACAGGGGGATGCGGACGAGGTGGCTGCCCCGGTCGGTGTGGAGGCGGGCGTAGTCGCCCTGGGCCTCGACGTGGGTGATCTCGTCGACGGCGACGAAGCGGGTGACGCCGCCGAGTTCGACGGTGATGTGGTCGGGGTCGGGTTCGTGCACGGGGATGCGCGGGGTGGGCACGGCGGCGGTGCCGCGCCGTTCGGCGGCCCGGCGGACCGCTTCCGCCAGCCGCTCCCTGCGCACCGGTTTGAGCACGTAGTCGACGGCCTTGAGGTCGAAGGCCTGGACGGCGAAGTCCTCGTGCGCGGTGACGAACACGACCAGCGGCGGCCGGGCGAACCCGGTGAGCAGCCGGGCGAGGTCCAGTCCGTCGAGGCCGGGCATCTGGATGTCGAGGAAGACGACGTCGATGGCGTCGGGCCCGTCGGGGCCGGACTCCAGGGCCCGGTTGATGCGGCGCAGCGCCTCGGTCGCGTCGCTCGCCCCCTCCGCGGTGCCGATGCGGGGGTCGGCGTTCAGCAGGTACACGAGTTCCTCGAGGGTGGGGCGTTCGTCGTCGACGGCCAGGGCGCGCAGCATGAAGGTGGAGTGTAGGGGCGATCCGGGCGCCTGCACACGTCTGCGACGTGGCCGTATCCGCTGGATACAGTGCCCGCATGAACAGCAGGCCCGCTTCCTTCGACGAACTCGACCGGAAGATCGTCACCGCTCTGATGGAGAACGCCAGGACGTCCTTCGCCGAGATCGGCGCGGAGATCGGACTGTCCTCGACGGCGGTCAAGCGCCGGGTGGACCGGCTGCGCGAGACGGACGTGATCACCGGGTTCACGGCGACGGTGCGGCCCTCCGCGCTGGGGTGGCGCACGGAGGCGTACGTGGAGGTGTACTGCGAGGGGGCGGCGCCGCCGCGGCGGCTCGCGGAGGTCGTGCGGGGCTATCCGGAGATCACCGCGGCGATGACGGTGACCGGCGGCGCGGACGCGCTGCTGCACGTGCGGGCCCGGGACGTGGAGCACTTCGAGGAGGTGCTGGAGCGGATTCGTGCGGAGCCGTTCATCCGCAAGACGATCAGTGTGATGGTGCTGTCCCACCTGATCCCGGACAGTCCGGAGGCGGGAGCGGCCCTGCTTGCTCCGGACGGCGCAGCAGACGTGCGCTGACCGGGCGGAGAACGCAGCGATCCTGCGGGAACACGCAGCTTTCATCGCTTGTCGGGCTCGGGCGTCACTTCCTACCGTGGTGTCAACACCCCGTCACACACCGTGAAAAGCGGAGGTACCCCTCTGTGATCGAGTCCCGTGTGCCGCGCCGGCGGCGCTTCCTCGTCTGCGAACCCAGACACTTCGCCGTGCAGTACGCGATCAACCCGTGGATGAGCACCGACCGACCCGTCGACGTCATCCGCGCCCTCGACCAGTGGCAGGCGCTCGTCGACACCTACCGGGCCCACGGCCACACCGTGGACACCGTCGCTCCGGTCCCCGGTCTGCCCGACATGGTCTTCGCCGCCAACTGCGCGGTGGTGGTCGGGGGCCGGGTCTTCGGCTCCCTCTTCCACGCGCCCGAGCGGCGTCCCGAGTCCGTGCCCTTCGAAGCGTGGTTCAAGACGGAGGGCTTCGAGGTCCACCACCCCGAGTCGGTCTGCGAGGGCGAGGGCGACCTGGTCCCGGCCGGCCGCTGGATCCTGGCCGGCACCGGGTTCCGTACGACCCGGGACGCGCACCGCGAGGTGCAGGAGTTCTTCGGCGTGCCGGTGATCTCGCTGACGTTGGTGGACCCTTACTTCTACCACCTGGACACGGCGCTGTTCGTCCTCGACGACGGGACTGGGGGGAGCGGGGGCGACGGCGGGAACATCGCCTACTACCCGGGTGCGTTCTCGCCCGGCAGCCGCGAGGTGCTGGAGCGGCTCTACCCGAACGCGGTGCTCGCCACCCGCGAGGACGCGATGGCGTTCGGGCTCAACTCCGTGTCCGACGGACGGAACGTGTTCATCGCCCCCGGGGCCCGGGAACTGGCCGACCGGCTCGCCGGCCGCGGCTATGTGCCCGTACCCGTCGACCTGTCCGAGTTCCACAAGGCCGGTGGCGGCATCAAGTGCTGCACCCAGGAGATCCGGGAGACCCACTCATGACCGCACCCGCCCGCGCCGGCCGCGGCTCCGAGGAACTGATCCGCGCCGAGGAGCCCGTCCTCGCGCACAACTACCACCCGCTGCCCGTCGTGGTCGCGCGCGCGGAGGGTGCCTGGGTGGAGGACGTGGAGGGGCGCCGATATCTGGACATGCTGGCCGGCTACTCCGCGCTCAACTTCGGCCACCGCCACCCGGCGCTGATCGACGCCGCCCACCGGCAGCTGGACCGGCTCACCCTCACCTCCCGCGCCTTCCACAACGACCGGCTCGCGGGCTTCGCCGAACGGCTGGCCGCGCTGACCGGCACGGACATGGTGCTGCCGATGAACACCGGCGCGGAGGCCGTGGAGAGCGGCATCAAGGTGGCCCGCAAGTGGGCCTACGACGTCAAGGGCGTCCCGGCCGACCGGGCGACGATCGTGGTCGCCGCGGACAACTTCCACGGCCGTACGACGACGATCGTCGGCTTCTCCACCGACGAGACGGCCCGCTCGGGCTTCGGCCCGTTCACCCCCGGTTTCCGGATCGTGCCGTACAACGACCTGGCCGCGATGGAGGCGGCGGTCGACGAGACGACGGCGGCCGTGCTGATCGAGCCGATCCAGGGCGAGGCGGGCGTGCTGATCCCGGACGACGGCTATCTGGCGGGCGTGCGGGAGCTAACCCGCCGCAAGGGCTGCCTGTTCGTCGCCGACGAGATCCAGTCGGGTCTGGGCCGCACGGGGCACACCCTGGCCGTCGAGCACGAGTCGGTGGTGCCGGACGTGGTGCTGCTCGGCAAGGCGCTGGGCGGCGGCATCGTCCCGGTGTCGGCGGTCGTGGGCCGGCGTGAGGTGCTGGGCGTGCTGCACCCGGGCGAGCACGGTTCGACGTTCGGCGGCAATCCGCTGGCCGCCGCGGTGGGCACGGCGGTGGTGGAGCTGCTGGAGACCGGCGAGTTCCAGCGCCGGGCGGCCGAGCTGGGCGGGGTGCTGCGCGAGGGCCTGGCCGCCCTGGTCGGCAAGGGCGTCGTCGGTTTCCGGGCCCGGGGGCTGTGGGCGGGCGTCGACGTGGACCCGGCGCTGGGCACCGGGCGCGAGGTCAGCGAGCGGCTGATGCGCGAGGGCATCCTGGTCAAGGACACCCACGGCTCGACGATCCGGCTGGCCCCGCCGCTGACCGTCACGGCCGACGAGCTGGCGGGCGCCCTCGGGACGCTGGAGAAGGTCCTGACCTCCTCCTGACCGGCCCGCGGGGGTTCACCGGGCGGCTCGGCGTCCCGCGTCGAGCCGCTCCACGTGCGTGACGTTGTCCCGGTCCTCGGCGTCCTGGGCCGGCTCGCCCGCGAACCAGGCGTCGAGGATCTCCCGCAGCAGCGGCCCGGACGTCAGCCGCAGACTCAGGGCGAGCACGTTGGCGTCGTTCCAGCGGCGGGCCCCGTCCGCGGTGTACCCGTCGGTGCACAGGGCCGCGCGCACGCCCGGGACCTTGTTGGCGGCGATGGACGCGCCGGTGCCGGTCCAGCAGCACACCACGGCCTGGTCGGCCCGGCCCTCGGCGACCTCGCGCGCCGCCCGCTCGGAGCAGACCGCCCACCGCGCGTCCGCGCCGGGGCTCAGCGCGCCGTACGCGTGCACGTCGTGGCCGCGTGCGCGCAGCTCCTCGACGAGGAGACGGGCGACGGGTTCGTCCATGTCGGAGGAGACGGAGATACGCATGTGCGAAGCGTACTCACCGGCCGCTCACCTCATCGGCCCAGTCACATGACCGAAGTCACGACCATACCCAGCATGATCGGGGGAACGGGTACGAGCTGAGACACGTACGACCGAGCAGTACTCCTCCCGGAGTGTCTGCGCGTGGAAAGGGAGGCCGCCACGTCCCCCACCGAGAACGGCCCAGAGACCGACGTCGCGGCGGTGCGCCGCCACCCCGCCCTGTTCCGGGCGATCAAGCGGCGGAAGAACCCCCGACTGCGCCGGTCCGACATCACCGTCACGGACGAGGCCGCGGTCAAGCGTGCCGTCAAGGCGGCCTCTCTCGGCAATGCCATGGAGTGGTTCGACTTCGGCATCTACGCCTATCTCGCGGGCACCATCGGCCGCGTGTTCTTCCCGTCCGGGAGCGACACGGCGCAGCTGCTCTCCTCGTTCGCCACGTTCGCCGTGGCGTTCCTGGTGCGTCCGATCGGCGGCATGGTCTTCGGACCGATGGGCGACAAGATCGGCCGCAAGAAGGTGCTCGCGCTGACGATGATCCTCATGGCGATCGGCACCGCCGCCATCGGGTTCATCCCCAGCTACGACTCGATCGGCTTCTGGTCGCCGCTGCTGCTGATCCTCTTCCGCCTGCTCCAGGGCTTCTCCACGGGCGGTGAGTACGGCGGCGCGTCCACCTTCATCGCGGAGTACGCGCCGGACAAGCGGCGCGGTTTCTTCGGCAGCTTCCTGGAGCTGGGCACGCTGGCCGGTTACACCGGTGCCGCGAGCCTCGTGACCGCCCTGACGGCGGGGCTGGGCAGCGACACCATGGACGCGTGGGGCTGGCGGATCCCCTTCCTCGTCGCGGCGCCGCTGGGCATCGTGGGTATCTATCTGCGGCTGAAGCTGGACGACACGCCCGCCTTCCTGAAGCTGGAGGACTCCAACGTCCACGTCTCGGAGGCGGCGAACGCGGTGGAGACCACCGCGCGGGGCGACCTCGCCAAGATCTTCCGCACGCACTGGCGGTCGCTGGTGCTGTGCATCGCGCTGGTCGGCGCCTACAACATCACCGACTACATGCTGCTGTCGTACATGCCGACGTACCTGTCGGACGAGCTGGACTACAGCGAGAGCCACGGGCTGATGATCCTGGTGGCGACGATGGTGCTGCTGATGCTGATCATCAACCAGGTGGGCCGGCTGTCGGACCACTTCGGCCGCAAGCCCGTCCTGATGACCGGCATGATCGGGTTCTTCGTGCTGTCCGCGCCGGCCTTCGTGCTGGTGCGGGAGGGCAGTCTGCTCGCCGTCTCGGGCGGCATGCTGATGCTCGGCCTGTCGCTGGTCTGTCTGCTGGGCACGATGTCGGCGGCGCTGCCGGCGATGTTCCCGACCAACGTCCGGTACGGGTCCCTGTCGGTCGGCTACAACCTGTCGGCGTCCTTGTTCGGCGGCACCACGCCGCTGGTGATCACCGCCCTGATCAGCGTGACCGGCTCCGAGATGATGCCGGCCTACTACTCGATGGCGGCGGCCCTGATCGGTGTCGTGGCCGTGGCCTGCATGCGGGAGACGGCCCAGAAGCCGCTGGCGGGCTCGCCGCCGTCGGTGGGGACCGAGGAGGAGGCCGCGGAGATCGTCGAGGCGCAGGCGCCGACGCCGAAGTTCTGACGCCCGGGGCGTGGGCACGCGCCGGAAGGGGCGGCGGGGTTCTGTGCGAACCCCGCCGCCCCTCGGCGTGTCAGGCGTGTCCGTGGCTGATCAGCCGGGTGTCACAGGCGCTGCCAGAGCGCGGGAACGTTCGGCGGCTCCCAGCCGGGGTAGGCGGTGTGGCCCTGGATGCACCGGTAGCTGACGCCGTCGTAGCTGACCACGTCGCCGGCCGCGTAGGTGGCTCCCAGCTGCCAGGTGGTCTCACCGCCTCCGTCGCCGGAGACGGTGAGGGTGTACGTGGTGGTGTGGGTGACGGTGCCCGTGCCCGTGAGGGTCAGGGTGTAGGTGCCGGCGGCCGTGCCCGCAGCGACCTGGACGGTGGCGGTCGAGGACTGGCCGGAGGTGACCGAGTCCGGGGTGAAGGTCACGCTCACGCCGGTCGGCGCGCCGGAGGCCGACAACCGGACGTTCTGCGCGTCACCGCTGGTCGTGGTGGTGTTCACGGTGACGCTCGCGGAGTTGCCCGGCTGGACCGTGCCCGAGGACGGGTTGGCGGAGATGGAGAAGTCGTCCTGCGGGTTGGGGGCGTCCCCGACGGCGGTCTTCCAGATCGTGTACGCGATGCCGTCGGCGCTGCGGTTCAGCGCGGTGGCGTTGATGTTGGAGGTGGTGTCGCAGGCGGAGTGGTAGCACGGGTCGTAGGACCGGCCCGCGGTGCCGCCCCACTTGGCGGCCTCCGTGGCCGACTTGATCGCGGAGGCGCCGGTGGCGTAGCCGGAGGTGGGGATGCCGACCTGCTGGAACGAGTAGTCGTCGGAGCGGCCCTGGCCCTCGACGTTCTCCTGCGGGGCGAGGCCGAGGGAGGTCCAGTACTCCCGCATCGGGGCGGAGGCCGAGGAGGTCAGGTTGTTGATGAAGTAGCCGCCGTTGACGGAGGCGACCATGTCGAAGTTGTAGTACGCCTTGATCCGCGAGCGCTCGGTGGAGCCGAGGCTGCGGGCGTAGAAGTCGGAGCCGTTCAGGCCCTTCTCCTCGTCGGTCCACCAGGCGAAGCGGACGCGGTTCTTCATGGTCGGGTTCTGCTCGGCGAGGGTGAGCGCCGTCTGAAGGAGCGCGGCGGAACCGGAGCCGTTGTCGTTGATGCCGGGGCCCGCCGACACGCCGTCGAGGTGGGCGCCGAACATGTAGACGCTGTTCGCGTCGCCCTTCGGCCACTCGGCGATCAGGTTGTTGCCCGCGCCGGCGGAGCAGCCGGAGGTGCAGGTCTGCTCGGTGACGGTGTAGCCGGCCGCCTGCAGCTTGCCCTTCACGTACGCGAGGGAGGCGTCGTATCCGGAGCCGGTGGCGCGGCGGTTGCCGCCGTTCTGCGCGGCGATCGAGCCGAACTGCGCGAGGTGGGCCTGGACCTGGGCGACGTCGACGTCGGGCGGCGTGCCCGGCTGGTTGCCGCCACCGACGGTGAGGGTGTACTGGGCGGTGTGGTTCTTGCTGCCCGCCGTGCCCCTGACGGTGATCGAGTAGGTCCCGGCGGCCGTCCCGGACGTGGTGGAGACCCGCATCGAGGAGTTGGAACCGGAGGTGACCGTCGACGGGCTGAAGGTGACGCTCACGCCGGGCGGGGTGCCGGTGGCGGTCAGCGACACCTGCTGGGCGCTGCCGGTGACGGTGGTGGTGTTGACGGTGGCGTCGACCGCGGAGCCGGCCTCGACGTTGCCGCTCGCCGGGCTGAGGGCGAGCGAGAAGTCGGTCTCCTGCCGGGCGCAGGTCGGGTCACCGGGCTGGGCCGGGATGTCGATCGCGTTCCAGGCCGCCTTGGTGGCGTCGAACAGGTCGCAGGACGCGTCCAGGTTCTTGGCCGCGGTGAGAGTGGTGGTGCGGTACCGCTTGTAGGTCATGCCGCTGGTCTTGAGCAGCATGCCGCCGTAGAAGATCTTGCCTGCGTTCTGGATGCCGATGCCGGTGACCCGGCTGCCGTCGCAGGTCGGGCTGGAGGGCTTGCCGCCGCCGGGGCTGGAGCCCTCGGCGAGGAGGTAGAACCAGTGGTTCATGGGCCCGGCCGCCGCGTGCTCCTCGGTGCGCGGGATGGCGGAGGAGTAGCAGTTGGGGTCGTTGTTGACCAGCTGGGGGTTGTACATGTTGCGGATCGGGCCGCGGCCCTGGAGGTCGATCTCCTCGCCGACGGTGTAGTCGGGGGAGTCGTACCCGGAGGGCTGGTTGGCGTAGGCCTCGGTCAGGGCGCCCATGATGTCGCCGGTGGCCTCGCCCAGGCCGCTCTCGTGGTTGGCGCCGCCGGGGGTGTAGCTGTCCAGGCCGTGGCCGTACTCGTGGCCCACCACGTCCATGCCGGCGATCCACTTGCCGGCGCTGTTGTGGCCGATGGTGACCCGTGAGCCGTCCCAGTAGGCGTTGAGCTGGTTGAGCCCGACGGATGCGGGCCAGCTGCCGCCGTTGCCGTTGTGGCCGTTGCGGCCGAGCCAGTCGCGGAGCATGTCCGACTCCTTCTGCGCCGCGTACATGACGTCGACGCAGCCGGTCTCGCGGCTGGAGGCGTTGCCGGTGCCCCAGTCGTCGTCCGGGCCGGTGAACAGGCCGCCGTTGTAGTCCGAGCACTGCAGGCCGGGGCGGGTGGTGTCGCGCAGGGCGTACTGGCTGCCGGAGCGGGAGGTGTCGATGGTCAGCGGGTCGGGGCCGTTCCACTCGCTGTGGCCGGTGCCGGCCTTCACGTCGTCGTACTTGTCGACGACCTTGCCGGTGCGGGCGTCCACGAACACGTGCAGCCTGCTGGGCACGTGGTCCTTGGTGGTGCCGACGAGCACGGTCTCCCAGGCGAGGGTCTGGACGTCGTCCTTGACGCGTACCACCAGGCGCTTGGAGTCGACCTTGTCGACCTCGGCGAGCTGCTTGCGGCTGGTTCTCACCGCCTGCGCGGCCTCGATCCCTGCCTCGGTGGGCACGGCTACCGCGCCCTCGGTGGCGGACTGGACGGCGCGGACCCTGCCCTTGCCGTCGGCGAGGACGACGGCGTCGCCGCCGACCACCGGCAGACCGTGGTAGGTGCGCTCGTAGGCGACCGAGAAGAGGTTGTCGTCCCAGGGGGTGACCTGGTGACGGTCGTACTGCTCGTCGGGGCCGCCGGCGACGAGGGCGTCCAGGCCGCTGCGGACGGCCTGGTCGGCCGCGGCGACGGCCCTCTCGACGGGGGTGGGTTCCGCCGCGGAGGGCGCGGACCGCTCCGACGCCGAGGCGAGGGAGGCGGGTACCACCACCCCTGCGAGTGTCATGGCCAGGACTGTCCCGGCCACCGCGGTCTGTCTGAGCATCGTGGCTCCTTGTGAGAGTGGGGGGCTCCTTGCGGGCCGGCCCGGCCAGGACATGCCGGACGCGCAGCCTGGGGTGCCAAGACGCGTCCGTCGGAGGTTCGAGTGTCGGTTGCATGTCATGTCGCGGGCTGGCGGAACCCTCACACCCCGCCGCACCGGAATCAACGGCTCCGCGAGCTTGGTCCAGACCTGGCAAATTCCGGCAAGTACGGGTGCGTGCGGGAGGGCCCCGCCCTCACGGAACCGGCGCGGAAGGGGCCCCGCCCTCACGGGACGGCGCCCTGCCCCTCACTCCCCCGCGGCCAGCAGCCGCTCCCGGTACTCCCGGACCTCCGGCAGGTCGGCCCACTCCCCGGTGAGCCGGCTGTGCAGTCCGCGCAGTTCGGCGGTGACCATCGACTCGCGTGAGCGCACCGCCTCGGGCAGGACCTCCGAGGCGAGGGCGACGGCGGCCCCGGGATCGCCGGCGCAGGCCCAGCTGTCCGCCAGGCGGAGGGTGAGCAGCAGCCGGGCGCCCCGCATCTGGGGCGGCACCTGCGCGCGCGAGCGTGCGGTGGCGTCGACCGCGCGCCGGGCCGCCGTACGGTCCCCGGTCGCCACCGCGAGGTCGCGCAGCGCTCCGCCGATCGCCGAGTCGACCCGCATCGCGCCCTCGGCCCCGGCCATCCACGGCGCCTCCAGGTGATCCCGCCGGTCGAGGCGGGCGAATCCCCGCCGGGCCAGGGCGATGTGGCGACGGCACTGCGCGGCGTCGCCCGCCAGGGCGTGGCCCCGCGCCTGGTACAGGTGCGACAGGGTGGCCGTCCACCGGCGCCGCCCGTCCACCGCGCCGATGCCCTGTGCGTAGCCGAGCATCAGCGAGGGGTCTCCGTCGAGCCGGACCAGGGTGCACATGTCGCTGAGCAGCGTCGCGCGGGCGGGCGCGTCCTGGACGGCGTCCGCCCAGCGCAGTCCGTGGCCGAACCAGGCCATCGCGACGCCGATCTGCCCGCGCTCCATGCGCAGCCTGCCGGCGACCTGGGCGTACTGCGCGCCGAGCCGCAACTGCCCGTAGGGCAGCCGTCCGGCGGAGTTGACCTCGTCGGCCCAGCGGGCCAGGGTCCGCAGCAGGCCCTCCACGGCCGTCACCCGGCCCTCGTGCCCGAACGCCTCGCGGATCAGACAGGCCAGGACGGCGGTGAGGCCGTGCAGCAGCTCAGCCTCGGCGACCACTGCTCCGGCGCCGGCGCCCCACCCGGGTGCCGGACCGCCGGCCGGACCCGGCCCGTCGAGCAGCGCCGGTAACTCGCCCGGATCGGGCACCGCGCACCCGGCGGTGCCGTGCAACGGGCACACCAGCCCCTCGGCGGGCAGCCGCGCGGGCCACATCCGGGGGTCCGGCGGCCCCTGTCCGGCGAGGGTGTCCGCGCCGGGCAGCGGTGCGAACAGCGCCGGGTCGGCCGGGGACCGGCCGGCTCGCCGCGGCACCTCGCGCGGCGCGGCGACGATCGCGGCCAGCTCTCCGCCCGTCCGCAGCACCGTGTCGAGCCGGCGCACCAGCTCCCCGGGCGGCTCGCGCAGGCCCGCCTCGAGCTTGCTCACGGCCGAGTGGTGGTAGCCCACCCGCAGGCCGAGTTGCAGCTGGGTGAGCCCGGCCGCCCTGCGCAGGGTGCGCAACCGCCGCCCGAACTCCGCCCAGCGGGCCCCGGCCGCCCGTGCCGATCCACCGGTCATCCGCCCTCCCCCCGGTCGCGCCCCGCCCCGGGCCGTGCGCCGCCCGGTCTTCGCGCATGCCGCCACCCGACAGCACAGAGGACGGGGTGTGCCGCGTCAATCGAGTTGACCGAAGCGCGACCGAACCGCTCCCGGCCGGTTTCGGCGCGGTCGGGCTACGATCGATCACCGGTCGCGGACGACCGGCCGGGAGCCCGGAGAACTGGAGACACACCGTGTTCTACTACGTGCTCAAGTACGTCCTGCTGGGCCCGCTGCTGAGGGTCGTCTTCCGCCCGCGGATCGAGGGCCTGGACCATGTGCCGGGGTCGGGGGCGGCCATCGTCGCGGGCAACCACCTCTCCTTCTCGGACCACTTCCTGATGCCCGCGGTGCTCAAGCGCCGCATCACCTTCCTCGCCAAGGCGGAGTACTTCACGGGGCCGGGCCTCAAGGGCAGGCTGACGGCGTTCTTCTTCCGCAGCGCCGGGCAGATTCCCGTGGACCGCTCCGGCAAGGAGGCGGGGCAGGCCGCGATCCGCGAGGGGCTCGGTGTGCTGGGCCGGGGCGAGTTGCTCGGCATCTATCCGGAGGGCACCCGCTCGCACGACGGCCGACTGTACAAGGGCAAGGTGGGCGTCGCGGTGATGGCGCTCAGGGCCGGGGTGCCCGTCGTGCCCTGTGCGATGATCGGCACCTTCGAGGCGCAGCCGCCGGGCCGGAAGATCCCGAAGCTGCACCCGGTGGTGATCCGCTTCGGCGAGCCCCTCGACTTCTCCCGGTACGCCGGCATGGAGGGCGAGAAGGCCGTGCTGCGCGCCGTCACCGACGAGATCGTCTACGCCATCCTGTCCCTGTCCGGCCAGGAGTACGTGGACCGCTACGCGGCGGACGTGAAGGCGGAGGAGGCCCGGAAGGCGGCCGAGGGACGGAAGTTCCCCAGGCTGCCGCGCCGTTAGCCGCGGGGCCTTCCGGGTTTCGGTCGTCTGCCGTCGGCAGAAGGACGTGGCCGGCCGGTGACGGGACGCCTACGGTCGCCGTATGACACGTGCGGTGGTGGTCGGGGCGACGGGACAGATCGGGCGGGCGGCGGTGGACGCGCTGGCCCGGGACGGCTGGGAGGTGACGGCCGTCTCGCGCGGCGGCGACCGGGACGCGCGGTGGCCCGGGGAGGTGAGGGTGGCACGGGCCGACCGGGAGGACGACGCGGCGCTGTCGGCGGCGGTGGGCGAGGGCTGCGACGTCCTGGTGGACGTGGTGGCGTACGGGGAAGGCCACGCACGGCAGTTGGTCTCGCTCGCCGGCCGGGTCGGCTCGGCGGTGGTGATCTCCAGCGTGTCGGTCTACGAGGACGACGAGGGCCGCAACTTCGACACCCAGACCGAGCCCGGCGGCTTCCCCCGGTACCCGGTGCCGGTCACCGAGGCGCAGCGCACGATCCGCCCGGGCGACGCCTCGTACAGCACCCGCAAGGCGGCGCTGGAGCGGGAACTCCTCGCGGCGGGCGACCGGTTGCCGGTGACGCTGCTGCGGGCGGGCGCGATCCACGGGCCGTACTGCCGCACGCCCCGCGAGCTGTACTTCGTCAAGCGCAACCTCGACGGCAGGCGCCGGCGCGTACTCGCGTACGGCGGTGCGAGCCGCTTCCACCCGGCGAGCGTGCGCAACATCGCCGAGCTGATCCGGCTGGCCGCCCCGCGGCCCGGCACACGCGTCCTGAACGCGGTGGACCCGGACGCCCCGACCGTGGCGGAGATCGCGGCGGCGATCGACGCGGTGATGGGCGTCGAGACCGAGGACGTGCCGATGGACGGCCCGCCGGTGGACGGCGTGGGCGACACGCCGTGGAGCGTGCCCGCGCCGGTGGTGTGCGACATGAGCGCGGCCCGGGAGCAGTTGGGCTACCGCCCGGTGGCCCGGTACGCGGACACCCTGCCGGAGACGGTGGCCTTCATCGAGCAGCGGCTGGCCGGGCGGGACTGGCGGGAGGCGTACCCGGAGATGTTCGCGGCGTACGGCGACCTCTTCGACTACGCGGCGGAGGACGCCTGGGCCGAGCGACGGTAGCGGAACGGGGAGGGGGCGACCGGTCGGACCGGTCGCCCCCTCCCTTCGTGTCGGCCGGCCGGGCTACGGCTTGGGCGTGGCGTGCGGCGCGCAGGTCACGTCACGGGCGTCCAGCTTGCCGGTGAGCAGGTAGGCGTCCACACGGTCGTTGACGCACGGGTTGACCAGCCCGGTGACGCCGTGCGAACCGGCGTCCCGCTCGGTGATCAGACGCGAGCCCTTGAACCGCTGATGCAGTTCGACGGCGCCCGCGTACGGGGTGGCCGCGTCCCGCTCGGACTGGACGATCAGCACCGGCGGAAGTCCCTTGCCGGTCTTGACGTCCAGCGGGGTCTGCTGCTTGACCGGCCAGGTGGCGCACGGCAGGTTCATCCAGGCGTTGGCCCAGGTCATGAACGGGTGGTCGCGGTGCAGGCGGGTGTTGTCCCGGTCCCAGGTGTTCCAGTCGGTGGGCCACTTGGCGTCGGTGCACTCGACGGCCGTGTAGACGGCGTTGCCGTTCTCCGCGGAGGCGTTGCCCGCGGTGTCGGACAGGTCGGGTGCGGCGGCGTCGACGAGGGCCTGGGTGTCACCGGCGACGTACTTGCTGAAGGTCGCGGCGATCGGTGCCCAGGCGGAGTCGTAGTACGGGGCGCTCTGGAAGAAGGAGATCAGCTCCGCCGGTCCGACGACGCCGCCCAGCGGCTCCTTCGCCGCGGTGGCGCGCAGCTTCAGCCACTGGTCCTGGACCTCGGCGCGGGTGTCGCCGAGGTGGTAGGTGGCGTCGTTCGCGGCGACCCAGTCCTGCCAGTCCTTCCAGCGGCCCTCGAAGGCGACGTCCTGGTCCAGGTTGGCCTGGTACCAGATCTTGTCGCGGGACGGGTTGACGACGCTGTCGACGACCATGCGGCGGACGTGGTCCGGGAAGAGCGTGCCGTAGACGGCACCGAGGTAGGTGCCGTAGGAGACACCGAGGTAGTTGAGCTTCTTCTCGCCGAGCGCGGCGCGGATGACGTCGAGGTCGCGCGCGGTGTTCGGCGTGGTCATGTGCGGCAGCATCTCGCCGCTGCGCTCGAAGCAGCCCTCGGCGTACTCGCGGGCGAGCTTGCGCTGGGCGAGCTTGTCCGCCTCGGACCCGGGCACGGGGTCGGCCTTGGGCGCCTTGACGAACTCCTGCGGGTCGACGCAGGAGATGGGCGCGGAGTGGCCGACGCCTCGGGGGTCGAAGCCGACGAAGTCGTAGGCCTTGGCGGCGTTCGCCCACACCGCGCTCTTGCCGGTCACGCGCGCCGGGAACCGCAGGCCGGAGCCGCCGGGCCCGCCGGGGTTGTAGATGAGCGCGCCCTGGCGCTCGCTCTTGCCCCCGGTGTTGCCGATGCGGTCGACGGCCAGCTTGATCTGCTTGCCGAACGGCTTGGCGTAGTCCAGCGGCACCGTGACGTAGCCGCACTGGATGGGCTTCGGCAGGTTCCAGCCGGCGTCGCAGTCCTCCCAGTCAACGCCGGCCCGGGCGGCGCGGGCGGCGGCGATGGTGACACCGCGCGCCTCCTTGTCCCAGCCTCGTGCGTGCGACTGCCCCCGGCCGTCGGCCGGGGCGGCGCTCGCGGCGGGCGCCGAGACGGCGCCGGCTATCAGCGTGGCGGTGACCAGCGCTCCGGCCGAGCCGAAGGCGGTCGCCCTCCGCCGCATGCTGCTCTTGCTCAAGTGGCCCTCCCCGTACGTGTTCGCGACAAGTACGGGGATCCTCCCGGCTGTGGGATTCCTGAGAACAGAGCCAGTACTACTTCTTTGCCAATCCGATAAACGGAGAAACGCGTTCGATCGACGGACTCGCCGACGCGATCCTCAATCCAGCGTGGCCAGAGCCCCGTCCAGCAGCCGCCGCAGCCGCAGCCCGTCCGGTGCCACGGCGGTCACCAGCGCGGCGGACCCTCCGAGCGGCATGACGGCCGCACTCTCCTCGAAGACCCGCGCCGCCGGTGGTGCATGGCCGAACTCCGGCCGCACGACGACCAGCTGGCCGACGGCACGGTGTCCCGCCAGCCCGGCCGGTCCGTCCCAGCCGCCCGGCGCACCGGGACCGCAGGCCAGCTCCTGGTCGAGGACGCAGCTCCCGTCGATCCGCACGGTCAGACGGCTGGTGAGGCGGCCGGGTCCCTCTCCGGCCCGCCCCAGCACCTGCTCCTCGCGCAGCAGCAGCCGTGCCCCGGCGGCGAGGTCGACGGACGTGGTGACGTGCAGTTCGCTGCCGCCGGCGGAGATCAACTGCTCCGGCAGCCAGCACAACTCGGCGTCGTCGTCGACGGTGATCCGGACGTCGTAGCGGGCCCCGGCCCTGACCTGCCCGGGCAGCGCGAGCGTGGCGGCGGCCGAGCCCACGCGCAGGCGGGCGCCGTGCTCCGCGTGGACCCCGACCGTGAAGTGGTCGCCGCCGAGCGGTCCGCTCATCGCGCCGACCAGCATCACCCGGGCCTCGGCTCCGCTCCCCCGGGTCCGGCGCACGGCGAGGGGCCCTTCGCCCTCCAGCACCGGCAGTGCGGTGCCGCCGCGCCCGTCGCCGCGGGCGAGCACGCGTGCGCTCGCCCGGACGCCGCCCGGCGCGGTGGTCACGAGGTCCACGCGGCGATCCGCTCCCGCACCCAGTCGGCGACCTCGCGCACCCCGTCCTCGCTCCGCAACGACTGGAGGACGACGGGCAGTTCACCGCGCACCGTCTTGGCGTCCGAGGCCATCCGCCCGAGGTCTGAACCGACGTACGGCGCGAGGTCGGTCTTGTTGACGATCAGCAGGTCGGCGGTGGCGACTCCGGGTCCGCCCTTGCGCGGGATGTCGTCGCCGCCCGCCACGTCGATCACGAACACCTGCGCGTCGACGAGCCCCTTGGAGAAGGTGGCGGTGAGGTTGTCCCCACCGGACTCCACCAGGACCAGGTCGAGCGGCCCGACCTCGTCCTCCAGGTCCTCGACGGCCTCCAGGTTGGCGGAGATGTCGTCCCGGATCGCGGTGTGCGGGCAGGCGCCGGTCTCCACGGCGGTGATCCGCTCGGGCGGCAGTACGGCCTCGCGGAGCAGGAACTCGGCGTCCTCCCGGGTGTAGATGTCGTTGGTCACCACGGCGAGGGACAACTCCTCCCGCAACGCCCGGCACAAGGCGGCAACGGTGGCGGTCTTCCCGGACCCGACGGGCCCACCGAGCCCGATCCGCAGCGCACGCCGACTCCCGTCGGGCCGCCGGGCATCGGCGGAGACGGCGGCGGGGGATTCGAGATGATGATCAAGATGCACGAACAGCTCCTGTCAAAGTCGGGATCGGCCCTGTCAGCCCGTCCGGCGCTTGAGGACGAGGCCGTTCAGGCCGAAAGGGGTCCAGGGGGCAGAGCCCCCTGGCGGGGTGGAAGGGGCGGAGCCCCTGGGGTCGGGAACGGGAAGGGGCGGCGGGGGCGAATCCACCTACGAGGCGAACAACCGCACAGCCCAAGCGGCATGCGCTTCCGCCCCGATCTCCAGCAACGGCGCGGACCCCGCAGGCAACACGTCGACCCCGTCGGTCACGACGCACTCGGCTGTCTCCACGGCCTCCTGGGCCACTTGGTCCAACTCGTCCGCGAGCCGCGCCAGCACCCCCGTCGCGTCGAACGGATCGAGACCGAGCAGCCGCACGACGGCGGTCGCGGGCCCGCTCACCCCCTCGTAGAGGGAGCAGTGCGCGGCGTCGAGCGCCCCGAGGCCGGCCGCACGCGCGGCCAGCCCCAGCACGACGGGCTGATGCGCGCCCTTGGGGAACTGCGCCGCCACGGCGTCGAGTTCGGGGCTCGGCCAGGTCGCCCGGGCGGCCCGCATCAGCTGCCGCCCCAGCCTGCGCCCGGCCACCCGCAGGGCGGGCGACGGGGTGCGGGCGTCGACGGCGCGGTCGAGGTCCCCGGGATCGGCCCCGAGTGCGGCGGCCGCCGCGACGCAGGCCGCGACGACCCCGTTCGTGTGCAACCGCCCCCGGCAGAACGCCTCCAGGCTCCCGGCGTCGGTGATGCGTCCCGCCCGGACGGCGGCCTCCGCCCCGCCGGAGTGGGCGTGCCCTCCGGCGGGGAAGCGGCCGTCCGCGAGGACGAGCAGTGCTGCGCGGCTCATCCCGGCGCTCAGAAGAGGAAGTACCGCTGGGCCAGCGGCAGCTCGGCGACGGGAGCGGGCTCGACGAGTTCGCCGTCGATGGTCACCGCGAAGGAGTCCGCGGCGACCTCCACCCGGGGCAGCGCGTCGTTCTGCCGCATGTCCGCCTTGGTCCGGCCGCGCGTCGACCGGATGGGCACGAACGCCCGCCCGAGCCCGAGCCGCTCGGCCAGCCCGTCCTCGACGGCCTGCTCGGAGACGAAGTTGACCGAGTTGGTGGCGGGAGCGGCCCCGAGCGCCCCGTACATCGGGCGCGGCAGGACCGGCTGCGGCGTGGGGATGGAGGCGTTCGCGTCGCCCATCTGCGCGTACGCGATCTGGCCGCCCTTGATGACGAGCTGCGGCTTCACGCCGAAGAAGCGGGGGTCCCAGAGCACCAGGTCGGCGAGCTTGCCGGTCTCGACGGAACCGACCTCGTGCTCGATGCCCTGGGCGACGGCGGGGTTGATGGTGTACTTGGCGACATAGCGACGGGCGCGGAGGTTGTCCGCGCGGGTGTCGCCGGGCAGGAGGCCGCGCCTGCGCTTCATCACGTGCGCGGTCTGCCAGGTCCGCAGGATCACCTCGCCGATGCGCCCCATGGCCTGGGCGTCGGACGACATGATGGAGATCGCCCCCATGTCGTGCAGGATGTCCTCGGCCGCGATGGTGCTGGGCCGGATCCGGGACTCGGCGAAGGCCAGGTCCTCGGGGACGGCGGGGTTCAGGTGGTGGCAGACCATCAGCATGTCGAGGTGTTCCTCGACCGTGTTGACGGTGTGCGGCCGGGTGGGGTTGGTGGACGCCGGCAGCATGTTGGGCAGCGAAACCGCCGTGATCATGTCAGGTGCGTGGCCGCCACCGGCGCCCTCGACGTGGAAGGCGTGCAGGGTGCGGCCCGCGACCGCGTCGAAGGTGTCACCGACGAAGCCGGCCTCGTTCAGGGTGTCGGAGTGGACGGCCAGCTGGACGCCGGACTCCTCGCACACGTCCAGGCAGGCGGAGATGACGGCGGGGGTCGCGCCCCAGTCCTCGTGGATCTTGAAGCCGAGGACGCCGGCGCGCAGTTGGTCGCGCATGGACTCCTTCGACATGGTGCTGCCCTTGCCGAGGAAGCCGATGTTGACGGGGCTGGACTCCAGGGCGGCGAACATCCGCGCGAGATGCCAGGCGCCGGGCGTGACGGTGGTCGCCTTGCTGCCCTCGGCCGGGCCCGTGCCACCGCCGATGAGCGTGGTGATGCCGGACGCCAGGGCCTCGTCGACGGCGTTCGGCGCGATGAAGTGGACGTGGGTGTCGATGCCGCCCGCGGTGACGATCTTGCCGTTGCCCGCGACGACCTCGGTCTCGGGGCCGATGACCAGGTCGGGGTGGACGCCGTCCATGGTGTCCGGGTTGCCGGACTTGCCGATGCCGGTGATCCGGCCGTCGCGGATGCCGATGTCGGCCTTGACGATTCCCCAGTGGTCGATGATCACGGCTCCGGTGATCACCGTGTCGGGGGCGCCCTCGGCCCGGGTGGTGCGCGCCTGCCCCATGGACTCGCGCAGTACCTTGCCGCCGCCGAAGACGGCTTCGTCGCCGGAGCGGCCGGGGCCGCCCGAGCGGTCCTCCTCGATCTCGACGAGGAGGTCGGTGTCGGCGAGGCGGATGCGGTCGCCGGTGGTCGGGCCGAACAGGTCGGCGTAGGCGGGGCGGGACAGCTCAGGCATCGAGGGCACCTCCGGTCGCGCCGCGCAGACCGACGACGACGCGGGCCCCCGCGAGGGGGATCAGCGGTACGTCGACGGGGATGCCCGGCTCGAACCGGACGGCGGTGCCGGCGGCGATGTCCAGCCGCCTGCCGCGCGCCGCGCCGCGGTCGAACTCGAGACCGGGGTTGACCTCGGCGAAGTGGTAGTGGGAGCCGACCTGGACGGGCCGGTCGGCGGTGTTGAGCACGGTCAGGCGGGTGACTTCGCGGCCTCCGTTGAAAGCGACCGGCTCGTCCGCGAACAGGATCTCTCCGGGGATCACGACTGCGGCCCCCGTCAGATGATCGGGTCGTGGACGGTGACCAGCTTGGTGCCGTCGGGGAAAGTGGCCTCGACCTGCACGTCGTGGATCATCTCGGGGACACCCTCCATGACCTCGTGGCGCTGGATGAGCTTGCGTCCGGAGGACATGAGTTCACCGACGCCGCGCCCGTCCCGGGCACCTTCGAGGATGTGCGCGGTGATCAGCGCGACGACCTCGGGATGGTTGAGCTTCACGCCTCGTGCGCGGCGCTTCTCCGCCACGTCGGCGGCCACATGGATGAGCAGTCTCTCCTGCTCGTGCGGGGTCAGTTGCATTTACCACCTCACAGGGCATGACGCCGGGACCGGACGGTCCGGCTGTCGCGGCTGCCGCGACGGCTCTAGATGTAACACACAGGAACAGACCGGAATTCACCTACCGGTGCGCGGAAAACCGCAGGTGGATCGGGGTGCAGACTAGGGCTAGAGTGTTACGGCCACGTCACCCGGTTTTGACCGAGTGATTACCGATGCCGTCGGCGGTTTCCGGCATGCCCACTCTCGGCCGGCGACGTCCCGCATGTCCGCTTCACCGATCTCGACTCACAACGAACCGGTCCGAAACGGACCAAAAGTCGTACCCTCTATCGGCCTAGGAACACATCCGATTCGCCACCGGCCGAAGTTGCGGCGCCCGCCCCGCGGACGTGTGGCATGCGCCACTGCGCCGCTGGTCCCGGCGCCGCCACCGCGGTCGACGGCCCCCCGGACCCGGGGGCGTCAACCCGAACGGATGAGTGGCACGTAACAACACAAAGAGCACGTTCCGTTGGGAATTTCCCCCGGGGCGGGACAAGATCCGTGACTGACGACAAGCCCCCGCCGCAGCGGCGGGGCGGTCCGGGCGGACGCCGAGTCCTGCCGCCGTCCGGACGACCGGTCGCAAGGGAAGTGGATCGGCAGGAGTGGAGGACCCGAGCACGACGGGTCGCCGGCACGGCCGCCTCCGCGAGAGGCACCGGACCGAGCGGTCCTTGGGGTGAAGCCGCACTCGTGCGGCCGGGCAACTTCGCCAGCCCGAATCCGACAGGTCATCCTTCACAGGCGGCTGACGAAGGGTTGCGCATGTCCGCGCTCAATCGTGTCCCGTCCCTGATGGCCCGTGCCGGTACGGCCTCGGCCCTCACCCTCGCCGCCGTGGGCGGCTCCGTCGTGGTCCCCGGTGTCGCCTCCGAGGCGGCCGCGGCGAGCCATGCGGCGAAAGCCCTCAAGGTCGCGGCCTCGAAGAAGGGCTCCCCGTACCGCTGGGGCGCCACCGGCCCCCACCGGTTCGACTGTTCCGGCCTGACGCTGTACTCGTTCAAGAAGGCCGGCAAGAAGCTGCCGCGCACCGCGGCCCAGCAGTACAACAAGACCCGCCACGTCTCCGCCAAGAGCCGCAGAGCCGGAGATCTGGTGTTCTTCCACTCGGGTCGCAGCGTCTACCACGTCGGCATCTACGCGGGGAAGGGCAAGCTCTGGCACGCCCCGAAGACCGGGGACGTGGTGCGCCTGCAGAAGATCTGGACGTCAAGCGTCTGGTACGGCCGGGTCAAGTAGCCCGCCCGCGGGGGTGACGGCGCTCTCCCCCGCCGTCACCCCCGCGGGTGCGCTCGGCCGCGTCCAGGGCAGTTCGATCGAGACGGTCTTGCCGCCCTCGCGCGTGGGCCGGACCCTGAGCCTGCCGCCGCACTCGGCGGTCAGCCAGCGGATGATCACCATGCCCCGCCCGTTGTCCTGCTGGACGGCGGCCGGCAGGCGCTTGGGGAAGCGCGGGTGACTGTCGGTGACCCCGATGCGCAGGCGCTCGTCGCGGTCCAGGACGAGGTCGACCGTGAAGGTGGGCGACTGCCCCAGTGTGTGCTGGACCGCGTTGGTCGCCAGTTCGGAGACGATGAGGCGGACGGTCTCGGACAGGTCGGCGTCGGCGGGCAGCCCCCATTCCGCCAGGGTGCCGACGGTGTAGGTCCGCGCGGCGGCCACCGAGGCCGGATCGCTCGGCAGAGTGACGGATGCTTCCAGATGGTCTGCCATGGCGACGTCGTCCCTTTCTCACGGCACCGCGGGCCCGACACGGAGCGGACGGTTCGAGTACGGTCCCGGACTGGTGCTTCGCCGCCAGACTGCCATTACCAGGCCCGCGAAGGGCGGCGATCCACCAAGATATGCATATATCTGTCGCTCGAAGCGGTGAACTCTGCGACGGCAGAGCGTATTCGGGCGGCTCATAGGGAGTAGGGGAGTTGTCCCATGCAGCACGGTCCCGTGGTGCGCCGTCGGAAGCTGGGCGCGGAACTGCGCGCCCTGCGCACGTCGGCGGGCATCACCAGCGGCGAGGCGGCCCGGCTCGTGGGCTGGCACCAGTCGAAGGTCAGCCGGATCGAGACCGGGACGAGCGGGGCGAAACCGGCCGACGTGCGGTTACTGCTGGACGTCTACGGCGTGCACGACGAGCAGTTGCGGGGGCTGCTGGTGATGCTGGCGCGCTCCGAGGACGCTGCGGGACGCAACCACTGGTGGCACGCCTACCGCGGGGTGCTGCCCCCGACCTACCGCGACTTCATCAGCCTGGAGTCGCAGGCCAGCGCGATGCGCACGCTGGAGACCACGGTGGTGCCCGGGCTGCTCCAGACGCCGGAGTACGCCCGCGCGGTGACGCGGGCCGCGGTGGACGGACTGCCGGAAGAACGGCTGGACACGCTGGTGGAGGTCCGGCTGGCCCGGCAGGACGTGCTGCGGGCCCAACCGCCGTTGGCGCTGAGCGCGGTCCTGGACGAGGCGGTGCTGCGCCGTGAGGTGGGCGGGACCGAGGTGATGGCCCGTCAACTGGCCCGGCTGGTCGAGGCCGCGCGGCTCCCCCATGTGCGGCTGCAGGTCCTGCCGTTTGCCGCCGGGGCGCACATCGGTGTCACCGGCCCTTTCGTAATCTTCTCATTTTCGAGCACTTCTGATCTCGACGTGGTTGTTCTCGACCACTTGACGAGTAGCCTGCACCTCGAACGGAAAGAAGACCTAGAGGCCTATACCGAGGCCTTCAACGCCCTTCTGATCCATGCCCTTTCGCCCGAGGACTCGTTGGACTTCATCGCCGCGACCGCGGCAGGCGCGTAAGGAGGCACCATGTCAGGCTTCATGTCCGAACGTCCCCGGAACATCCCTGTCAGCACCGATCTGCCCGATGTCCGGTGGCTGCGCAGCAGCTACAGCACCGGAGCGAACAACTGCGTGGAGACGGCCCGGCCGTCGTCCGGCCCGCGGGCCGGACTGCTCGCCGTGCGCGACTCCAAGAACCCGGCCGGGCCCGCCCTGCTCTTCTCCCCCGGGAGCTGGACGGCGTTCACCGCGGGCGTCCGCGACTGACCACGCCGGGCGCCGGACGACGCACGGCCGTGTCACGCCGACTCATGGCCGCGTTTCGCCGATCACCCGTACAGCGCGTTCGATCTGTTCCCCGGAGAGGTCCCCCCGAGCGGTCAGCCTGAGCCGTGAGATCCCGTCGGGCACGGAAGGAGGGCGGAAGCAGCCCACGGACAGGCCGGCCGCACGGCAGTCGGCCGCCCATCGCACGGCCCCCTCCGGGGAGGGCGCGCGCACCGAGACGACCGCGGCGTCCGGACGTACCGCGTCCAGACCCGCGGCGGTCAGGCGTGCGTGCAGTTCGGCGGCGACGGCACAGGCCCGCGCCGCGCGCTCCGGCTCGCGGCCGAGCAGCCTGAGCGCCGCCAGGGCCGCCCCGGCCGCGGCGGGGGCGAGTCCGGTGTCGAAGATGAACGTCCGGGCGGTGTTGACCAAGTGGTCGATCACGCGGGCCGGGCCCAGTACGGCGCCGCCCTGGGCGCCGAGCGACTTGGACAGCGTGACGGTCACCACGACGTCGGCGCGGCCCGCGAGCCCCGCCCCCTGCGGGGCGCCCCGGCCGCCGTCGCCGAGGACACCGAGGCCGTGGGCGTCGTCGACGACCAGTCCCGCGCCGTGCTCCCGGCACGCCCCGGCGAGCGCGGCCAGGGGCGCGGCGTCGCCGTCGACCGAGAAGACCGTGTCGGAGACGACGACGGCGGGTCCGTCGTGCGTCGTCAGCGCCTTGCGCACGGCGTCCGGGTCGGCGTGCCCCACGACCTGGGTGGTGCCCCTGGCGAGCCGGCAACCGTCGATCAGCGAGGCGTGGTTGCCCGCGTCGGAGACGACGAGGCTGCCGTGCGGCGCCAGCGCGGTGACCGCGGCGAGGTTGGCCGCGTAGCCGGAGGACAGCACGAGCGCGGCCTCGAACCCGCAGAACTCGGCCAGCTCACGCTCGAGTTCGGTGTGCAGCCGGGTCGTGCCGGTCACGAGCCGCGAGCCGGTCGCGCCGCCGCCCCAGGTCCGCGCGGCCCGGACCGCCCCTTCGACGACCTCCGGGTGCCGGGCCAGTCCCAGGTAGTCGTTGCTCGCCAGATCCAGCAGCGGCGAGGCCGCCGGGCGGGGCCGCAGCACCCGTACGAGGCCCGCCTCGCGGCGCGCCCGGTCCTGCTCGTCGATCCAGCCGAACGCCATGGGCGGCCCTCCGGGGTTTTGTAGGCAATGAACAGACATTAGCGGTCCGGCCACCCCCGCGAGGTGTGGCAATACCCACACGTCGATCTGTCAGTGTTGTGCAAAGTCTCCTTGGCCGCGGACGGCCCCTTAGGACAGGATCGGCTCTCATGGACCTGCTGAACACGCTGGTGGACAAGGGGCTTCGGCGCGAGTCGCCGACCCGCGAGGAGGCGCTCGCCGTCCTCGCCACTTCCGACGACGACCTGCTCGATGTGGTGGCCGCGGCCGGCAAGGTACGCCGTCACTGGTTCGGCCGACGGGTGAAACTCAACTATCTCGTCAACCTCAAGTCGGGCCTGTGCCCCGAGGACTGCTCGTACTGTTCGCAACGGCTGGGCTCCAAGGCGGAGATCCTCAAGTACACCTGGCTCAAGCCCGACCAGGCCTCCGCGGCCGCCGCGGCGGGGGTGTCCGGGGGCGCCAAGCGGGTGTGCCTGGTGGCCAGCGGGCGCGGTCCGACCGACCGGGACGTGGACCGGGTCTCCGACACCATCAAGGCCATCAAGGAGCAGAACGGGGACGTCGAGGTGTGCGCCTGCCTGGGGCTGCTCTCCGACGGCCAGGCGGAGCGGCTGCGGGAGGCCGGTGCCGACGCCTACAACCACAACCTCAACACCTCCGAGGCGACCTACGGCGACATCACCACGACGCACACGTACGCCGACCGGGTGGACACGGTGAACAAGGCGCACGCGGCCGGTCTGTCCGCCTGTTCCGGTCTCATCGCGGGCATGGGAGAGAGCGACGAGGACCTCGTCGACGTGGTCTTCTCGCTGCGCGAACTGGACCCGGACTCGGTGCCGGTCAACTTCCTGATCCCGATGGAGGGCACCCCGCTGGCCAAGGAGTGGCACCTCACCCCGCAGCGGTGCCTGCGCATCCTGGCGATGACGCGGTTCGTCTGCCCGGACGTCGAGGTGCGCATCGCGGGCGGGCGGGAGGTCCATCTGCGCACGATGCAGCCGCTGGCCCTGCACCTGGCCAACTCGATCTTCCTCGGCGACTACCTCACCAGTGAGGGCCAGGCGGGCCACGCGGACCTGGAGATGATCGCGGACGCCGGCTTCGAGGTGGAGGGCGCCGGCGAGGTCACGCTGCCGGAGCACCGGGCTTCGGCGCGGGGCGGCGGCTGCGGGTCGCACGCGGACGGCGGCGGCTGTGGGTCGCACGCGGACGCCGACGGCGCGGGTGCCGGGGGTTGTGGCTCACACGCGGGCGGCGGGGTGTGCGCCCCGGCGTCCGCGTCCACGCCCGCGCCGGTCCGCCCCGCCGAGGAGCCCCGCACGGACCTGGTGGCGGTACGCCGCCGCGGCGCCGGGACGGACCTCGCGCCCAATGCCTGAGCCCGCACTGAACGTCGCCGAGCTGCTGGCGCTGGACCGGCGGCACGTCTGGCACCCGTACGGGCCCATGCCCGGCCGGCAGGATCCGCTCGTCGTGGAGTCGGCGAGCGGGGTACGGCTGCGGCCGGCCGACGGCTCCGGGGAGCTGGTCGACGGGATGTCGTCCTGGTGGTCGGCGATCCACGGCTACAACCACCCGGTGCTGAACGAGGCCGCCCGGGAGCAGTTGGAGCGGATGAGCCACGTGATGTTCGGCGGGCTCACCCACGAGCCCGCCGTGCGGCTGGCGAAGCTCCTTGTCGACATGTCGCCCGAGGGCCTGGAGCATGTGTTCCTCGCCGACTCCGGGTCGGTGTCGGTCGAGGTCGCCGTGAAGATGTGCCTCCAGTACTGGCGTTCGCTCGGCCGCCCCGGCAAGCAGCGCCTGCTCACCTGGCGCGGCGGCTACCACGGCGACACCTGGCAGCCCATGTCGGTGTGCGACCCCGAGGGCGGCATGCACGAACTGTGGTCCGGCGTCCTGCCGCGCCAGGTCTTCGCCGACGCGCCCCCGGCGGAGTACGAGGAGACGTACGCCGACCACCTGCGGTCGATGGTCGAGCGGCACGCCGGCGAACTGGCCGCGGTGATCGTGGAGCCGGTGGTGCAGGGCGCGGGCGGGATGCGGTTCCACTCCCCCGCCTACCTGCGGGTGCTGCGGGAGGCGTGCGACGCGCACGACGTACTGCTGGTGTTCGACGAGATCGCGACGGGCTTCGGCCGGACGGGTGCGCTGTTCGCGGCGGAGCACGCGGCGGTGACGCCGGACGTGATGTGCGTGGGCAAGGCGCTGACCGGCGGCTATCTGACCATGGCGGCCACGCTGTGCACGTCGCGGGTGGCCGAGGGCATCTCGCGGGGCGAGGTGCCGGTGCTGGCCCACGGGCCGACGTTCATGGGCAACCCGCTGGCGGCGGCCGTGGCGTGCGCGTCGATCGGGCTGCTGCTCGGGCAGGACTGGCTCGCCGAGGTCAAGCGGATCGAGGCGGGCCTGGGCGAAGGACTCGCGCCCGCCGCCGAGCTGCCGGGTGTGCGGGACGTACGCGTGCTCGGCGCGATCGGGGTGGTGCAGCTGGACCACGACGTCGACATGCGGGCGGCGACGGCGGCGGCCGTGCGGGAGGGCGTGTGGCTGCGCCCGTTCCGCGACCTGGTCTACACCATGCCGCCGTACGTCACGGGCGACGCGGACGTGGCACGGATCGCCCGCGCGGTGTGCGCGGCGGCTCGGGAGGGATGACATGCCGGTACTGGTGATCACGGGCACGGGCACGGAGGTCGGCAAGACGGTCGTGACCGCCGCCGTCGCCGCGGCGGCCCTGGCGGGCGGCCGGTCGGTGGCCGTGCTGAAGGCCGCGCAGACGGGCGTGGGCCCGGACGAGGCCGGGGACGCGCGGGAGGTGGCGCGGCTCGCGGGTGACGTGACGGTCGCCGAAGTGGCCCGCTTCCCGGAGCCGTTGGCGCCGGGCACGGCCGCGCGCCGGGCCGGGCGGGCGCCGGTGCACCCGCCGCAGGTGGCGGAGGCCGCGGCCAAGCTGGCCACCGAGCACGACCTGGTCCTGGTCGAGGGCGCGGGCGGGCTCCTCGTACGCTTCGACGCGGCCGGCGGGACACTGGCGGACGTGGCCGGTCTGCTGGGCGCGCCGGTGCTGGTGGTGACGTCGGCGGGCCTGGGCACGCTGAACACGACCGAGCTGACCGCGCGCGAACTGCGGTCCCGCGGCCTGGAGTTGCCGGGGCTGGTGATCGGCAGCTGGCCCGGGTCCCCGGACCTCGCCGCCCGCTGCAACCTCGCGGACCTCCCGGACGTCTCCGGCGCTCCCCTCCTCGGCGCGGTCCCGGCCGGGGCGGGGGCCCTGCCCCCGGCCGGCTTCCGGTCGGCGGCACGGCACTGGCTGGCTCCGCCGCTGGAGGGCACGTGGGACGCGGACACGTTCACCGAAGTGCACGGCCCCTGACCGGGGGTGCGTTCGGGACGACGGTACGTCCCGGACGGGCGGCGCGTTCGCGCGGCGGTGCCTTGTGACCGGCGGCGGCGCGCCGTATCCGGCGGTGCGGCCGTGACGATGGCGGGCCCCGTGACCGGCGGCGCGTCCGGGGCAGCGGGGCGTCCGTGACCGGCGGTGCGTTCGGGACGGCGGTGCTTGTGACGAGAGCCCACCGTCCGCGACGAGGCTGGGGCCCCGGAACGGTGCGACTTCCGGGTGGCGCCCGGCCTCCGCGGGGTCGCCCCGGAAGAGTCGTCGGCGCGGTGGGTGCGCGGGGCCCGGGCGGGGGAGAATCGCGGTAAGGCGTCGCCTCGTGAGGGAGGTCCCATGCCGCTGCGATCCGTCCGGGCCCGCGACCGGATGCCGCGGGACACCGTGCACCATCCGCTGTTCGCCCGTTGCTACGCCCGGATGAGTGTGGGCGCCGAGACCCGGATGGGCATGGCGCGCGTGCGCGAACGGCTGCTCGCCGGGCTCTCCGGGCGGGTGATCGAGGTCGGCGCGGGCAACGGGCTGAACTTCTCGCACTACCCGGGCACCGTCTCCGAGGTCGTCGCCATCGAGCCGGAGCGCGTGCTGCGGCGATTGGCGGTGGATGCGGCACAGCACGCGCGGGTGCCGGTGGACGTGGCGCCCGGCGCGGCGGAGGCACTGCCGGTCAAGAGCGAGGCCTTCGACGCGGCCGTGGTCTCGCTGGTGCTGTGCAGCGTCCGGGACGTGCCCCGGGCGCTCGCGGAGCTGCGGCGGGTTCTGCGCCCCGGCGGACAGGTGCGGTTCTTCGAGCACGGACGGGGCGGCGGGCGGGTGATGACCTTCACCCAGAGCGCCCTGGACCGGACGCTGTGGCCTCCCCTGTCCGGCGGCTGCCACCTCTCCCGCGAACCGGTGGCCGCGCTGCGGGAGGCCGGGTTCACGCTCGGGCCCTACCGGCGGGTGATGATGCCGGAGAACGGGCCGACGCTGCCGAGTTCGTACTGCGTGCTGGGCACGGCCTGGCGGCCGTCCTGAGCCGCGGCCGCGGTCACGCGCTCCACCGGCGCAGTTCGTCCGCGATCTCCTCGACCGACGCCTCGCCCCTCTTGACCAGCAGCGCGAGGTCCCGTACCTGCTCGGGCTCGGGGGCTGCCTTGACGCCGCTCGCGACCAGGTAGGCGTAGGCGACCGCGGAGGCGAACAGGGCGTTGGAGCGCTCCAGCGCCGGGACGTGGATCAGCAGCTGGAGCAGGGCGGCGGCGCGGGCGTGCGGGGTGGTGTAGACCGGCGTGTCGAATATCTCGGCCCGGTGGCGGGCCACGGCCGCGACGAGCGCGCCCCAGTCGGTGACCTGAGGGTCGCCGGGAGTGCGCTGCTCGGCGAGCATCAGCAGCCAGGCGAGATCGATGGTGAGGTCGTTCATCCGGGGGCGTGAGGGCTCAGCGACGGCCCTCGCCGACCTCCTCGGCGAAGACCTTCTCGTACTGCCGCATGAAGTCGGCGGCGGCCTCCACGAAGGTGTGGCCGGCCTCCCCGGTGTCCTGCCGGACCAGTTCCTCGATGTAGCGGTTGACGCTCATCCCCCGGGCCAGGGCCTTCTCGCGGGCCGCCCGCGCGGTGCCCTCGTCCACCCGCACGTTCAGCTGGGCCTTCTGGGTCTTCGCCATACCTCGAAGCTAGCGCCGAAACGCTAGCAGCGGCAAGGCCGGCCGCCGGTCGTTCGACCGGTCGGCCGGGGCTTCCTGCCCGGCACGCGGAGGTGATTGACTCCTCGTGACCACAGGGCACCCGTGTGTGAGGAGAGTTCATGCCGCGTCCGTTCCGCTTCGGCGTCAACCTCATGAGCGCCGCCCCGGCAGACGAGTGGGACGCCAAGTGCCGGCGGGCCGAGGAGCTCGGGTACGACGTGATCCTGGTGCCGGACCACCTCGGCATGCCGGCGCCGTTCCCCGCGCTGGTCGCCGCGGCCCGGGCCACCGAGCGGCCCCGGCTCGGCACGTTCGTGCTCAACACGGGTTTCTGGAACCCGGCGCTGCTCGCCCGGGAGGTGGCGACCACGGACGCCCTGACGGGCGGGCGCCTGGAACTCGGGCTCGGCACCGGCTACGTACGCGCGGAGCACGACACCGCCGGCCTGGCCTTCGGTTCGCCGGGCGAGCGGGTGGACCACCTGCGGCGCACCGTGGAGGAGCTGGAGCGGCTGCTGGGCGACGCGGACCACCTGCCCCGGCCCGTGCAGCGGCCCGGGGTCCCGCTGCTGATCGGCGCGAACGGCGACCGGATGCTGGAGCTGGCCGCCCGGCACGCCGCCGTCGCCGCGTTCACCGGCGGGCGCACCGTGCGGGGCAGCTCGACGGGGCAGCTGGCCCCGCTCACCGCCGAGGAGCTCGACGAGCGCGTCGCCCGCTACCGGGAGCTGGCGGTGGACCGCGAGGAACCGGCGGAGCTGAACCTGCTCATCCAGATGGTCGTCGTCACCGAGGACCGGGCCGCCGCCGTCCGTCCCTATCTGGAGTACCTGCCCCACCTCACCCCCGGCCAGGCGCTGGAGCTGCCCATCTTCCTGGCCGGCACCCTGGAGCAGATCACCGCGCAGGTGCGGGCGCAGCGCGAGCGGTACGGCTTCACCTACCTGACCGTGCTGGAGCCGTCCATGGAGGCCTTCGCCCCGGTGCTGCGGGCCCTGCGCGAGGACTGACCGCCGCCGACTCGCGCACGGCGCCGGTCCGCATGCCGGAAATACCGCACCGGGGTCCGGCGCGCGTGGTGGGATCGCGGACATGAGTGATCTGCGCATACGGCCCGCCGGGCCCGAGGACCTGGACACCGTGCTGACCTTCTGGAGGACGGCCGCCGAGGGGACGAGCATCAGCGACGACCGGGACGGCGTGGAGCGGCTGGTGGCGCGCGACCCGGAGGCGCTGCTCCTGGCCGAGCGCGGCGGGGAGCTGGTGGGCACGGTGATCGCGGGCTTCGACGGCTGGCGCTGTCATCTGTACCGGCTGGCGGTGCACCCGGACCACCGGCGCCGGGGCATCGGCTCGGCCCTGCTCACCGCGGCCGACGAGCGGTTCGTCCGGCTCGGGGGGCGCCGCGGGGACGCGATGGTGCTGGTGCGCAACGAGCGGGCCCAGCATGCCTGGCGGGCAGCCGGGTACGAGCCGCAGGAGCAGTGGCGGCGCTGGGTGAAACCCCTCACCGGCTGAGCGTCCCCGAGCGAAAGGTTGAAGGGTTGAACATCGGGCGAACCTCCGGTTCCTGGTCGATCATGGATCCGAGGTGACCCGATGACGGAAGTGCTCCTGCTGCTGGTGGCGATCCTGCTCTCGCTCGCGTGCGGTGCCTTCGTCGCGGCCGAGTTCTCGCTGACCACCGTCGAACGGGGCGAGCTGGAGCGGGCCGCGGCGCGGGGCGAGCGGGGCGCGACGAGCGCCCTCAAGGGCGTACGGAACCTGACCTTCCAGCTCTCCGGCGCGCAGCTCGGCATCACGGTCACCAACCTGGTCGTCGGCATGCTGGCCGAGCCGTCGGTCGCGGCGCTGATCTCCGGGCCGCTGGAGGACCTGGGCATGTCCCGTTCGGCGGCCTCCTCGCTGGCGCTGGTGCTCGGCACGGCCCTGTCGACGGTCTTCCTGATGATCGTCGGCGAGCTGGTGCCGAAGAACTGGGCGATCTCCTCGCCGCTGGCCGTGGCCAAGCGGGTGGGCGGCCCGCAGCGCTGGTTCAGCACCGCCTTCCGGCCCTTCATCACCCACCTGAACAACACCGCCAACCGCGTCGTGCGCCGCTTCGGCGTGGAGCCCGCCGAGGAACTGGCCTCGGCGCGCGGGCCGCAGGAGCTGGCGGCGCTCGCCCGGCACTCGGCGAAGGAGGGCGCGCTGGAGCCCGACACCGCCGAGTTGTTCGTGCGCACGCTGAACCTGGCCGACCTGACGGCGCAGCAGGTCATGACCCCGCGGGTCCAGGTCGTGGCGCTGGAGGCGCGGGCGACCTGCCAGGACGTGGCGAACGCGACGCGGGCGACGGGACTGTCCCGGTTCCCCGTCTACCGGGAGACCCTCGACGCCGTGGTCGGCACGGCGCACGTCAAGGACGTCCTGGCGGTGCCCGCCGAGCGGCGGCCCGGGATGCCGGTGGCCGACCTGATGCGCGAGCCGTTGCTCGTGCCCGAGTCACTGACCGTGGACCGGCTCCTGGACCGGCTGTCCGGGCGGCGCACGATGGCCGTGGTGATCGACGAGTACGGCGGTACGGCGGGGGTGGCCACGCTGGAGGACATCGTCGAGGAGGTCGTCGGCCAGGTGCGGGACGAGCACGATCCGCACGAGACGCCCGACCTCGACCCGGCTGGCACGGACGACGAGGGACACGCCCTGTACTGGGCCGACGGCTCGGCACGCGTGGACCGGCTGGAGCGGCTGGGGCTGCGGGTGCCCGAGGGGCCGTACGAGACGGTCGCGGGGCTGATCGCGGCCGGTCTCGGGCGCATCCCCGCCGTCGGCGACCGTCTCGACGTGGCCGGCTGGCGGCTGGACGTCGTGGACGCCACGGGGCGCCGGGCGGCCCGGGTGCTGATGCACGCTCCCCTCGACGACGCGGCCGGTCCGGGCTCCGGCTCCGGCTCCGGCTCCGGCTCCGGCTCCGGCGGGGAGGACGAAGGGGAGTCCGGCCGGTGACCGCCGTACAGCTGCTGATCGGTCTGGCGACGCTGGTCGTCAACGCGTTCTTCGTGGGCGCCGAGTTCGCGCTGATCTCGGTGCGCCGCAGCCAGGTGGAGCCGTACGCCGAAGAGGGCGACGCCCGTGCCAAGCGCGTGCTGTGGGGGCTGGAGCACGTGTCGGCGCTGCTGGCCGCGGCCCAGCTCGGCATCACCCTGTGCACGCTGGTCCTCGGCATCGTCGCGGAACCGGCGATCGCGCACCTGCTGGAGCCGGTGTTCCACGCGATGGGTGTGCCGTCGGGCGCGGGGCACGCCGTGTCCTTCGTGATCGCCCTGGCGCTGGCGACGTATCTGCACATGCTGCTCGGCGAAATGGTGCCGAAGAACATCGCGCTGGCCGAGCCGGTCCGTAGCGCGCTGATCCTCGGGCCCCCGCTGGTGGCGCTGTCCCGGGCGCTGCGCCCGGTGATCTTCACGGTCAACGCCTTCGCGAACGGGCTGCTCAAGCTGCTCAGGGTCGAGGCGAAGAACGAGGTGGCGGCGACCTTCACGGACGCGGAGCTGGCGGAGATCGTCAAGGACGCCGGCGAGGCCGGGCTGATCGACGACCGGGCCCGGGAGCGGCTGCACGACGCCCTGGAGCTGGGCCGGCGGCCGGTGCGGGACGTGGTGCTGCCGCTGGAGCGCGTCGTCCACGCGCGCGTGGGCATCACCCCGGAGCAGCTGGAGCGGCTCTCGGCGCGGTCGGGGTTCTCCCGTTTCCCGGTGGTCGACGAGGGGCGGCGGATCGTCGGCTACCTGCACGTGAAGGACGCCCTGGACGCCTCGCCGCGGGACGTGCCGTTCCGGCTGCGGGACATGCGTCCCATCGCCCGGGTGCGCGAGCGCACCCCGCTGGACGACGTGCTCACCGCCATGCGGCGCAGCCGCACCCACCTGGCGGCGGTGCTCGGCTCGGACGGGCGGCTCGCGGGACTGGTGACCATGGAGGACGTGCTGCGGGAGCTGTTCGGGCAACGGACGTGAGCGGGGTCCGCGCGGACCCGGGCCGCGGACCCGGGCCGCGGGCCCGGAGGGTGACCGACCGGCGGGTATGTGCGGGGGATAGCATTTCCGTCGCCATGCAGACGAATCCCACGTACACCAGTCTCGTCGCCGTCGGCGACTCCTTCACCGAGGGCATGTCGGACCTGCTGCCCGACGGCTCCTACCGGGGCTGGGCCGACCTCCTCGCCGCGCGGATGGCGGCCCGCTCCCCCGGCTTCCGGTACGCCAACCTCGCGGTGCGCGGGAAGCTGATCGGGCAGATCGTCGACGAGCAGGTGGACGTGGCCGCGGCCATGGGCGCCGACGTGATCACGCTGGTCGGCGGGCTCAACGACACGCTGCGGCCCAAGTGCGACATGGCCCGGGTGCGGGACCTGCTGACCCAGGCCGTGGAGCGGCTCGCCCCCCACTGCGAGCAGCTGGTGCTGATGCGCAGCCCGGGCCGTCAGGGGCCGGTCCTGGAGCGGTTCCGGCCGCGCATGGAGGCGCTGTTCGCCGTCATCGACGACCTGGCGAAGCAGCACGGTACCGTGGTCGTCGACCTCTACTCGGCCCGGTCGCTGGCCGACCCCCGGATGTGGGACGTGGACCGGCTGCACCTGACCGCCGAGGGCCACCGCCGGGTGGCGGAGGCGGTGTGGCAGTCGCTCGGGTACGAACCCGAGGACCCCGAGTGGCACGCGCCGATCCCGGCGACGCCGCCGCCGGGCTGGACGGCGCGCAGGACCGCGGACGTCCGGTTCGCCCGGCAGCACCTGCTGCCCTGGATAGGCCGCAGGCTGACCGGCCGCTCCTCCGGGGACGGCCTGCCGCCCAAGCGCCCGGACCTGCTCCCCTACGAGGGCCCCGCGCGGTGATCCCCGGCGCCTCGGGCCCTTCGTAGCTTCCGACGAACGGCCCCGCGGCGCCGACCTGCACGAATCGCCAGTAGAATCCGTCCACGTGACTTCCGCTCCCGCCAAGCCCCGCATCCCGAACGTCCTCGCCGGACGCTACGCCTCCGCCGAGCTCGCCACGCTCTGGTCGCCCGAGCAGAAGGTGAAGCTGGAGCGGCAGCTCTGGCTCGCCGTGCTGCGGGCCCAGAAGGACCTGGGCATCGAGGTGCCCGACGCCGCGATCGCCGACTACGAGCGCGTCCTGGACCAGGTCGACCTGGCCTCGATCGCCGAGCGCGAGAAGGTCACCCGGCACGACGTGAAGGCGCGGATCGAGGAGTTCAACGACCTCGCCGGGCACGAGCACGTGCACAAGGGCATGACCTCCCGCGACCTCACGGAGAACGTGGAGCAGCTGCAGATCCGGCTGTCGCTCGAGCTGATCCGGGACCGTTCGGTGGCCGTCCTGGCCCGCCTGGGCAAGCTGGCCGGCGAGTACGGCGAGCTGGTCATGGCCGGCCGCTCCCACAACGTCGCCGCCCAGGCCACGACGCTGGGCAAGCGGTTCGCCACCGCCGCCGACGAGCTGCTCGTCGCGTACGGCCGGGTGGAGGAGCTGCTCGGCCGCTACCCGCTGCGCGGCATCAAGGGCCCGGTCGGCACCGCCCAGGACATGCTGGACCTGCTCGGCGGTGACGCCGGCAAGCTCGCCGAGCTGGAGCAGCGGATCGCCGGGCACCTCGGCTTCTCGCAGGCGTTCACCTCGGTCGGCCAGGTCTACCCGCGCTCCCTGGACTACGAGGTCGTCACCGCGCTGGTGCAGCTGGCGGCGGCGCCGTCGTCGCTGGCCAAGACCATCCGGCTGATGGCGGGGCACGAGCTGGTCACCGAGGGCTTCAAGCCCGGCCAGGTCGGCTCGTCCGCGATGCCGCACAAGATGAACACCCGCTCCTGCGAGCGCGTCAACGGCCTGATGGTGATCCTGCGCGGCTACGCCTCGATGACCGGCGAGCTGGCGGGCGACCAGTGGAACGAGGGCGACGTGTCCTGCTCGGTGGTGCGCCGGGTGGCGCTCCCCGACGCGTTCTTCGCGCTGGACGGCCTCCTGGAGACGTTCCTGACCGTCCTCGACGAGTTCGGTGCCTTCCCGGCCGTCGTGGCCCGGGAGCTGGACCGCTACCTGCCGTTCCTGGCCACCACCAAGGTGCTGATGGGCGCGGTGCGGGGCGGTGTGGGCCGCGAGGTCGCGCACGAGGCGATCAAGGAGAACGCGGTCGCCTCCGCGCTGGCCATGCGCGAGCAGGGCGCCGAGCGCAACGAGCTGCTGGACAAGCTGGCCGCCGACGAGCGCATCCCGCTGGACCGGGCCGCCCTGGACGCCCTGATGGCCGACAAGCTCTCCTTCACCGGCGCCGCCGCCGACCAGGTCGGTGTCGTCGTCGGCCGGATCGAGGAGATCGTCAAGCGCCACCCGGAGGCCGCCGGATACACCCCCGGAGCCATCCTCTGACCCGCTTCACCCGGGCCGAGCTGGAGGCCGCCCGCGACCGTCTCGTACCGGACGTCGTCGCGGACGGCCTCCGTGTGCTGTTCTGCGGCATCAATCCCGGCCTGATGACGGCGGTGACGGGCCACCACTTCGCCCGTCCGGGCAACCGCTTCTGGCCGGTCCTGCATCTGTCCGGGTTCACGCCCCGGCTGCTGAAGCCGTCGGAGCAGGGGCTGTTGCCCTCGTACGGGCTCGGCATCACGAACGTCGTGGCGCGGGCCAGTGCGCGGGCGGACGAACTGACCGCCGAGGAGTACCGGGAGGGCGGGCGGCTGCTGGTGGCGAAGGTGGCGCGGCTGCGTCCCCGCTGGCTGGCCGTGGTCGGTGTCACCGCGTACCGGACCGCTTTCGACGAGCGGAGGGCACAAGTCGGGCCGCAGGAGCGTATGTTCGGGAGTACCCGGGTGTGGGTGCTGCCCAACCCCAGTGGGCTGAACGCGCACTGGACGGCGGGGACGATGGCGGAGGAGTTCGCCCGGCTGCGGGTCGCGGCCCAGGCACGGCCGGGGTCGTAGGCGGGACGGTCACGGTGGTGCCTCCGCCGTGACCACCGCCAGCAGCCGCACCTCGTCCGCCCCGTCGCGGTCGGCGACGGCCACCGCGACCCAGCGGCCGGTGCCCGCCACCTCCCACAGGTACGCCACGCGCGCGTGGGCGCTCAGGGCGGCCCACGGCTCGGGTATCTCCTCCCGCTCGGTCCGCAGCAGGACCGTCTGCAGGTTCCAGGGGGCCGTCCGGCCCCAGCGCGGAGCGAGCCGTTCGTAGAGCGCGTCCCGCTCCTTCTCGTACTGCTCCACCGTCACCGCCCGCTCCGCCGGGTCGCGACCGCCGAGACCGTGGCTGCCCGCCAGCACCGCCCAGAAGCACCCGGGGCCCGCGAAGCCCTCGGCCGACGGGCCGTGCTCCGCCGGGAAGGGCCGGAAGCACAGCTCGTCGACGAGGGCGAGGTGCCGTGCGATGTCCATGTGTCCAGTAAACCCGCCGCCACTGACAATTGGCGGGGTGTCAGCCTGGCCTCGCCGGCCGCGCGTGCTCAGGCGTCCCGGCTGCGCAGTCGCCAGAACCCGGCCAGGAGGGCTGCCGCCGCCCAGAGCGCGGTCACCACGAGTCCGGTCCAGGGTCCCAACGTCCCGTCGTACGTCTGGTGGAGGACGATCTGACCCGCCTTGTCCGGCAGGAAGTCGGCGACGGTGCCGGCCGCGTCCCCGATCACGAAGGAGACGACGAGGATGAACGGGATCAGGGTGGACAGGGTGGCCACGCCACTGCGGAAGAGGGCGGTGAGGCCGGCCGCGAACAGGGCCATGAGCATGAGGTAGAGCCCGCAGCCCACGACGCCACGGACCTGCTCGCCGGCGGTGAGTTCGTCCGCCGCCGTGCCGAGGCCGGCCCGGGCGGCGAGCAGCGCGGCGAGTGCGGTGACCAGCCCCACCCCGAGGGCCGGTACGGCGACGACCACCAGCTTCGCCGCGAACCACCGGCCCCGCTGCGGAACCGCGGCCAGAGTGAGCCGGATCCCGTTGCCCTGGTACTCGCTGGAGACGACGACGGCTCCGAAGGCGATGGCCGCGATCTGGCCCGGCATGACCCCGGACAGGGCCGTGAACAGCGGATCGAAGTCCGGGTCGGAGGCGTCGGACGCCCCCGCCAGCGCGGAGAACGCCGTGGTGGCGGCGAACAGGGCCAGCAGGGTGCCGCACAGCGAGCGCAGGGTGAGCACCTTGAGCGCCTCCGCGCGGAGGACGGGCGTGAGGTTCATGGTCGGGCCTCCTGGGGCTGTGCGGTGAACTCGGTCTCGGTGGCGGTCAGGTCGAGGTAGGCCTGTTCCAGCGTTCCCTCGTCCGCGGCCAGTTCGAGGACGGGCACACCCGCGCCGGACACGATCCGGCCGATGTCCTCCACGCGCGCGTCGTGCACGGTCCAGTGGCCGGAGTCGTGTTCCACCGCGTCATGGCCGTGCCGGGCGAGTGCGGCCTTCAGCGCGGTCGCGTCCGGCGTCCGGACGCGGACCCGTGGCCGCACGCGCGCGTCAATGAACTCCCGCATGGGTGTGTCGGCCAGCAGGCGGCCCCGGCCCAGGACGATCAGGTGGTCGGCGAAGGACGCGGTCTCGTTCATCAGGTGACTGGAGACCAGGACCGTGCGCCCCTCGGCCGCCAGTCGGCGCAGCAGTTCCCGGATCCAGATGATCCCCTCGGGATCCAGCCCGTTGGACGGCTCGTCCAGCAGCAGCACTTCGGGATCGGCCAGCAGCGCGGCGGCGATGCCCAGCCGCTGGCGCATGCCCAGGGAGTACGTCTTCACCCGGCGGCGGGCCACGGCGGCGATGCCCGTCTCCTCCATCACCTCGTCGACCCGGCGGTGGGGGACGCGGTTGCTCGCCGCCAGGACGCGCAGGTGGTTCCGGGCGGTGCGCGAGCCGTGAGCGGCGTCCGCGTCGAGCAGGGCGCCCACGTGCCGCAGCGGTTCGTACAGGGTGGTGTAGGCGCGTCCGCCGACGGTCGCGGTGCCGGAGGTGGGCCGGTCCAGGCCCAGCACGAGCCGCATGGTGGTGGACTTGCCCGCGCCGTTGGGGCCGAGGAAGCCGGTGACGCGACCGGGGCGCACGGTGAAGGTGAGGTCGTCGACGGCTCGTCGGGTGCCGTACTCCTTGGTGAGGTTCCGGACGTCGATGCTGGTCATGGCAGCAGCCTGGCGGACCGCACCACGCGAGGGCCTCCCCCACCCGTGGAGCATGCCTCCCCCGTGCGGGGGAGCCCCGCTGTCGGTGCCGGGTGACACGATGACGGGATGGTTCGCCTGCTGCGCCCGCTGGTACGCGGGAGGACGTACACCCGGCTGCTGCACCTGTGGGTGCCGGTGGCCGCGATCAGTGTGTGGTTGTGGGTGGAACCGCGGCTGCCCTGGGTGCCGCTGCTCGTACTGGTGCCGGTGGGTCTGATCCCGGCGGTGCGGGTGGGCGAGGTGATGCAGGCCCGGCTGCTGCTGACGCCGGACGAGGCCGAGGCGGACTTCTCCACCCGGCCCGCCACGGCCTGGCGGGACCGCTGGCGGACCGTGCTGTGGCTGGAAATACGGACGCTGCTCGGCGGAGTGGCCGCCTACCTCTCGATCTGGCTGCCGATCGTGGCGTACGCCCTCGCCGCGCGCGCGGTGGGGCACGAGACCGAGGACCTGCCCGCCCTGTCGGGCGAGCCGCAGTGGGCGTACGGCCTGCTGGCGCCGCTCCCGCTCATCGCGCTGTACGGGGTGGTGGTCGGCCTCGGCGAGGTGCTGACCGCCGCCGCGCGCCGCCTGCTCGGCCCGTCCGCCGCCGAACGGCTCTCCGCCCTGGAGGAGCGCACCGAGCAACTCCTGGAACGCAATCGCATCGCGCGCGAGCTGCACGACTCCATCGGCCACGCGCTGACCGTCGCCGTCGTCCAGGCGGGGGCCGCGCGGGCGGCGAACAGCGCGGAGTTCACCGACCGGGCCCTGACCGCCATCGAGGAGACCGGCAGGGCGGCCCTGGAGGATCTGGAGCGGGTGCTCGGCGTGCTGCGCGAGTCGGAGCGGCCGGCCGGCAGCAGACCGACGCTCGCGGACGCCGGCCGGCTGCTGGAGTCCGCGCGGGCCTCGGGGGCCAAGGTCGACGCCGAGGTCGTGGGCCCGCTGGAGACGCTGCCGGGCCATGTCTCCCGTGAGGGCTACCGCATGCTGCAGGAGGCGCTGACCAATGTGCTGCGGCACGCGGGTGCCGTGCCCGCGCGCGTGCGCATCGAGGTGGCGGACGGCGCGCTCTCCCTGGACGTGCGCAACCCGCTGCCGGACGCGAGTGTCGCGCCGGGACGGGGCGGCGGGCTGCGGGGCATACGCGAACGGGCCGCGCTCCTGGGCGGCCGGGCGCACACGGGACCGGACGACGCCGGTGACTGGGCGGTGCGCGTCGAGCTGCCGCGGGGCTGATCTAGGCTGGCGAAATGCCGGTCAGAGTGCTCCTCGTCGACGACGAACCCCTCGTACGCGCGGGCCTTCGGGCCGTGCTGGAGGCGCAGCCGGACATCGAGGTGGTCGGGGAGGCGGCCGACGGAGCGGCGGTGATTCCGCTGGTGCGGCAGGTGCGGCCGGACGTGGTCGCCATGGACGTCCGGATGCCGCTGCTGGACGGCATCGAGGCCACGCGCGCGCTGCTGCGGACGGTGGCCGAACCGCCGAAGATCCTCGTGGTGACGACCTTCGAGAACGACGAGTACGTGTACGAAGCGCTGCGTGCGGGCGCGGACGGGTTCCTGCTCAAGCGCGCCCGCCCGGCCGAGATCGTGCATGCGGTACGGCTGATCGCCGAGGGCGAGTCCCTGCTGTTCCCCGCCTCGGTGCGGCAGCTGGCCGCCGAGTACGGCGACGGGGGCGGCAACCGGGCGGCCCGCGCGGTGCTGGAGCGGGCGCGGCTGACCGAGCGGGAGGGCGAGGTGCTGCGCCTGATGGCGCGGGGGCTGTCGAACGCCGAGATCGCGGTGCGGCTGATCGTCGGCACCGAGACGGTGAAGTCGCATGTGAGCGCCGTACTGGCGAAGCTGGGCGCGCGGGACCGCACCCAGGCGGTGATCACGGCGTACGAGTCGGGGTTCGTGGCACCCGGTTGAGGAACCGTCGCGGGCGGGGAAGCGGCGGACCGGAGCTCGCCGGGGGTCGGCGGGCCGAGTACCATCCGGCCAACACGCGCACTAGCTGGGAGGACGGACCTTGGCAGGCCTGACCGGCGGGGATCCGTCGCTGTTGCGGCGGATCAACTCCGCCGTGGTACTGCACGCGTTGCGTGCGACGGACTCCGCGACGCTGACCGAGATCACCCGGGTGACGGGACTCTCCCGGCCGACCGTCGAGGGCGTCGTGGAGGGGCTGATCGAGGCCGGCCTGGTCGTCGAGGCCGCCGCCGACGGGGGCACCGCCCGGCGGCAGGGCCGCCCCGCGCGGCGGTTCCGGTTCCGGGCGGAGGCCGGGCATCTGCTGGGCCTGGAGATCGGTCCGCACCGCGTCGCCGCGCTCCTGTCCGACCTGGACGGCCGGGTGATCGGCGCCCAGGCGAAGGACGTGGACGAGAACGCGTCGGCCGACGAGCGCCTGGAGCGGCTGCGCACGGCCGTCGCCGACCTGCTGCGCCGGGCCGGTGTGGCGCGCGGTTCGCTGCGGGCGGTCGGCGCGGCCACGCCGGGCATCGTCGAGGCGGACGGCACGGTGCGCCTGGGCACGGCGCTGCCGGGGTGGACGGGGCTCGGGCTCGGTGAGCGACTGAGCCGTTCCTTCAAGTGCCCGGTGCTGGTCGAGAACGACGCGAACGCGGCGGCGGTCGCCGAGCACTGGAAGGGCTCCGCCACCGAGTGCGAGGACATCGTGTTCGTGCTGGCCGGGCTCAGCCCCGGGGCCGGTGCGCTGATCGGCGGCCGGTTGCACCGGGGGTACGGCGGGGCGGCCGGGGAGATCGGCGCGCTGCACCTGCTGGGCCGGGACGTGACGCCGGAGACGCTGTTGTCGACCACGGACCAGCCGCTGCACCCGCTGGACGAGCAGGCCGTCGCCAAGGTCTTCGCCCAGGCCCGGGAGGGCGACGAGCGCGCCCGCGCGGCCGTCGAGCGCTTCATCCAGCGGCTGGTGCACGACGTGGCGGCGCTGGCGCTGGCGCTCGATCCCGAGATGGTCGTCATCGGCGGCTGGGCGGCCGGGCTGGACGGCGTGCTGGAGCCGTTGCGCCGGGAGCTGGCCCGCTACTGCCTGCGCCCGCCGCGGGTGGCCCTGTCCCTGCTCGGCGAGGCCGCCGTGGCCACGGGCGCGCTGCGGCTGGCCCTCGACCATGTGGAGGAGCAGCTCTTCGCGGTCGAGGGCGCGACGGCCCGCCGCTGACCCCGACGACGGCCGTACGGCCTGGTGGCACTGGGCGTGCGGCCCCGCCTCGGCCGCACGGGTGCCACCACGCTCGGCGAGGCGCCGGCACCCGTGCGGCCGTCGGGGACCGGCCCGGTGGACGTGCAGCCGCGAGACAGTGATGACACGCGCCGAAGCCGCCCGGCCCCGGCGGCGGGCGGTGGCCCGTCAGGGCGCGCTCTCACCGGTCAGCGTCAACACACGCGCCGGAGCGCCGGCGCCGACAGCCGGTGAGCACGCCCACCCGGCATGCGCAATCCACGGCCCACCCGGGGCGAGGCCCGCTGCGGCGGGTCGTGGGGCGGGGTGGTCAGGAGGCCTGGGTCTGGGGGCCGTGGTGGATCTCCACGTCGCCGAGGTCGCCGAACGTCAGCCGGCAGGTGTCCGCGCGGTAGGTGGCGACGGAGAGCGCGGCGGTGCGTCCCTCGGCGAAGTAGCGGGTGGTGACCACGAGGACGGGCGCGCCCGGGAGACGGTCCAGCTCCTTCGCGTCGTCCGCGCCGGCCGAGCCCAGCTCGACGGCGCTCTCCCGGCGCTCCAGTGCCCCGCGCTGCAGTTCACGCAGCACGGCACGCGCGCGTGCGGCGCCCGAGGGGGCGTCGATGGCGGGGAGGCCGGGTACCGAGGACGACGGGACGTACAGCAGTTCGGCGGCGACGGGCCGCCCGTGACTCACGCGCAGGCGACGGACGGTGTGGACGGGCTCGTCGCGGCCCGTCTCCAGGACGTCGGCCACGGCCGCGGGAGGTGCCGCGAGGGCGCAGTCGCCCGGTTGCCAGGCGTCGTCGGCCGTCCCGGGCCAGGCGTGCTCCCGGGTGTCGACGGCCACGCCGACGCGCGGCGGGGCCACGGTCGTGCCGACGCCGCGCCGACGCTGGAGCCTGCCCTCCAGTTCGAGCTGCTCCAGGGCCTGGCGCAGGGTCGCGCGGGCCACGCCGAAGCGGGCGGCGAGGTCGCGTTCGTTGGGCAGGATCTCGCCCACCTCGAACTCCGAGTCCAGGGCCTCGCTGAGCACGGTCCTGAGGTGCCAGTACTTGGGCTCCGGCACCGATTCCAACTGCGTGGTCCCCACCCTGTCCTCCGCAATCGCCGTGGTCCGGCGGCGTTTTGACGCCCTTGTTTATTAAAGGTTGTTGCAGTTCTCTGCGACCATAAAACGCCCCACCCCCTTGGTCAAGACCAATCCCGCGAACAGGACGGCCCCGGCTCCCGCCGGAGAACGGGACCGGGGCCGCGAGGTGACGGCGGGGCGGCGGGAGTCAGGTGGCGTCGGCCAGGGACACCAGTTTGTCCGGGTTGCGGATGATGTACACCGCCTGGATGCGCCCGTCGGCGACGTCCACCTGGACGACGGAATCGGGCTTGCCGCCGGAGCGGACCAGAGCGGCGGGGCCGCCGTTGAGCTCCAGGAAGTCGAAGGACATGTCGGGAATGCCCTGCCGGGCGACGCCGAACAGGAAGCGCCCCACCTTGTCGGAGCTCTCCAGCACGCGCAGCGGCGCCTTGGAACGGCCCCCGCTGTCGCCCACGAGCCGGACGTCCGGCGCGAGCGTGGCCAGCAGGCCGGCCAGGTCGCCCTCGACCGCGGCGGCGAGGAAGCGCTCGGTGAGGTCGCGGCGCAGCGCCGGGTCCACGTCGTAGCGGGGCCGCCGCTCGTCGACGTGCTTGCGGGCGCGTCCGGCGAGCTGGCGCACCGCGGCCTCGCCGCGCTCCAGCATGGCGGCGATCTCCGCGTACGGGTACCCGAAGGCCTCCCTGAGGACGAACACCGCCCGTTCCAGCGGCGACAGCGACTCCAGGACGACGAGGACGGCGAGGGAGACGGAGTCGGCGAGGACGGCCCGCTCGGCGGTGTCCGGCACCGCGTCCCCGAAGTCGGTGACGTAGGGCTCGGGCAGCCACGGGCCCACGTAGGTCTCGCCGCGCGACTTGACCTGGCGCAGCCGGTCGATGGCGAGCCGGGTGGTGACGCGCACCAGGTAGCCGCGGGGTTCGCGCACGGCGGCGCGGTCGGCACCGGACCAGCGCAGCCACGCCTCCTGGACCACGTCCTCCGCGTCGGCCAGGCGGCCCAGCATGCGGTAGGCGACGCCCAGGAGGACGGGCCGGTGTGCTTCGAAGACGTCGGTCGCGGTGTCGGTGCTCACCGCTCCATCCCAGCGGACGCGTCCCGCCGTGTCCAGGCGGAATCGCCCCCGCCCGAGGCCGACCGGCGACCGGGGGCTACCGGTCGGTAGCTCTTACTGACAAGGTGTCTACGCAACGTCGTCGTTCATTCGTTCCCGACGACATGTGTTCCCACGACACATGTTCGCGGCAAGGAACAACAAGGAGCCCCGTGTCCGCAACGCTCTCCTTCACGGCCCCCACCGAGCACGGTCCGCAGGACATCACCCTCGCCTACGCGCGCGTGGGTGAGGGCGAGCCGCTGCTCCTGCTGCACGGCATAGGTCACCACCGGCAGGCCTGGGACCCGGTGGTCGACATCCTCGCGACCGAGCGCGAGGTGATAGCCGTGGACCTGCCCGGGTTCGGGCAGTCGCCCGCGCTGCCGCACGGCCTGCCGCACGATCTGCCGACGACGAACGCGGTACTCGGCGCCTTCTGCGCGGCGCTGGGGCTCGACCGGCCGCACGTGGCCGGCAACTCGCTCGGCGGTCTGCTGGCCCTGGAGCTCGGCCGCGAGAACCTGGTGCGGTCGGTGACGGCCCTGTCCCCGGCCGGCTTCTGGACCCGGGCCGAGCGGCGTTACGCCTTCGGCGTCCTGATGGGGATGCGCCGGACCGCGCGGAGCCTGCCCCTCCCGCTGGTCGAGCGGCTGTCCCGCACCGCGGTCGGCCGCACCGCGCTGACGAGTACGATCTACGCCCGTCCCGGCCGCCGCTCCCCCGAGGCGGTCGTCGCCGAGACACTGGCGCTCGCACACGCGCAGGGATTCTCCGAGACGCTCCGGGCCGGACGGAGCGTGCTGTTCACCGACGACGTGCCCGGCGTCCCCGTCACCGTGGCGTGGGGCGACCGGGACCGGCTGCTCCTGCCCCGGCAGGGCATACGCGCCAAGCGCGCCATTCCGCGGGCCCGCCTGGTGCGGCTGCCCGGCTGCGGCCATGTCCCGATGAACGACGACCCGGCGCTGGTCGCCCGCGTTCTCCTGGACGGCAGCAGGACTCAGTCGGCCAGGGCCTTGAGGACCTCGTTCAGCACGGTCGCGTTGTAGGGCATGCTCACGTGCGGGGTGTGGTCGTCCGGGTCGATGTCCTGGAGGACGATGTTGTTGACGTAGCGGCCCTCGGTCTGCGCGAGGGCGCACGACGTGTACGGAGTGACCACGTCGTCGTACCGGGTGGCGATGACGGTGTGGCGGACGCCCTCCGTCGTCTCGCCCAGATCGGTCAGCTCGCGCTGGAAGGGGTGGTCGTGCTGCAGTTGCGGCCAGGCCGGCACGACCTCCTCGACGGCCCCCTGCTCCAGCAGTTCCACCGCTCCGGGGATCTGGCGGGCGAGGTTCATCAGCCCCTGGGCGGTGACGCCGTGGTTGCTGGGTGAGATGCCGACGAAGTTGTGCACCTTGGGCCCGCCGCCCAGCGCGTTGAGGTAGTAGCGCGGCATCATGCCGCCCTGCGAGAAGCCGACGAGGTCGACCTGCTGGGCGCCGGTGCGGCGCAGCACCTCGTCGACGAAGTCGGCGAGCTGCCGGGCCGAGCGCTTGACGTCGCCGAGACCGAAGATCACGGGGTGGCCGTGATGGCCGTAGTCGAGCCGGAAGACCCGGTGACCGTGCTGTCGCAGCAGCGGTGTCGCCGTGTTCCAGGTGTAGCCCCGGTTGCCGAAGGTGCCGTGCACGAGCACCACCGGACGCGGATGTTCCTCGGTGGACGGCACGTTCCAGTCGTCCTCTCCCGCCTGTACGTCGACGGTGGCGACGACCTGCGCTCCGCAGGCCTCGGCGACCGCACGCAGGCGGTGCGGGGCCTCGGTGATGTCCGTGACGACATCGTCCGAGTTGGCACCGGGGAGGCGGGGATTGAGGAAGCTCATGGTGTTCTCCCTTTCGTCGGGAGTGGCGCGGAGTTCGAACCGTCTGGCTCCCGGGCCGGTTCGGTGGGGCAGCTTCTGAAGGCGAGTACGGCGTTGTGGCCGCCGAAGCCGAAGGAATGGCTCAGGGCGAGGTCGACGGGCTGGTCCCGGCTGGTGCCGGTGACGGCGTTGATCTCGGCGTCCCCTTCCTGTTTCTCGAGGTTGGCCACGGGAGGCACCCGGCCGTGGGCCACGGACAGGGCGGTGATCGCCGCCTCGACCGCTCCGGCCGCGCCGAGCAGGTGGCCGAGGGTGCCCTTGACCGAGGTCACGGAGGGCCGGTGAGGGAAGAGGCGGCGGATCAGACGGGCCTCGGCGGCGTCGTTGAGCGGGGTGCTGGTGCCGTGCGCGTTGATGTGCTGCACGTCGGCGGGGCGGGCTCCGGCGTCGTCGAGGGCCCGCCGCACGGCGAGTGCGGCACCCTTGCCCTCGGGGTCGGGTGCCACGGGATGGTGGGCGTCGGACGATGCCCCGTAGCCCGCCAGCAGGGCGTAGCCGGCCCGTCCGCGGGCCCTGGCCGCACTCGCCGGCTCCAGGACCAGGGCCGCACCGCCCTCGGCCATGACGAAGCCGTCCCGGGCGGTGTCGAAGGGCCGGGAGGCGGCCTGCGGGTCGTCGCCGCGCCGGGACAGCGCGCCCATCCGGTCGAAGCCGGTGACCCAGAGGGGCTGTACGACCGCGTCGGAGGCGCCCGCGACGGCGATGTCGCAGGCCCCGGAGCGCAGCAGTTGCAGGGCGGTGCCGATGGCGGTGGCGCCGGAGGCACAGGCGGTGACCGTGCACAGTGCCGGGCCCCGGGCCCGCAGGTGGATGGTGAGCTGTCCGGTGGCCATGTTGGGCAGGAACATCGGCAGCAGCAGCGGTGAGACGCGTGCCGTGCCCGCCTCCAGCAGTTTGCGGTGCTGGTCCAGCATGGTGCCGGTGCCGCCGGCCGAGCTGCCGAAGACCACCGCGACGCGGTCCGCGTCCCAGTCGGCCGGGTCCAGGCCGGCGTCGGAGACCGCTTCCAGGGCGGCGCGGAGGGCGAACTGGGTGAAGCGGTCGTACTGCCAGGGGCGTGCGCCGGGGACGTGAGCGCGAGGGGAGAAATCCGGTACGAGGCAGGCGAAGTCGACCGGGAGACCCTTGAGCTCGGGGACGTGCCGGGCGGTGGGGCGGCCCGCGCACACGCCGTCCCAGGTGGCCTCGCGGCCGGTGCCGGCCGGAGTGACCAGGCCGATCCCGGTGACGGCGACGTCGGGACGGGCGCCGGTCACGACTTGACGGCCTCGACCATGAGGTCGGCCACGCCGGCCAGGGTGAGGTCCGGGTCGGCCTCGCCGTCCTGTACTTCGATGCCCAGTTCCTCGGTGAGCACGACGAAGAGCTCCACCACGGCCAGCGAGTCGAGGTCCAGCTGCTCGAAGGTCGCGGTGGGGACGATGGCCTCGGGGGGCACTTCGAACTTGTTGCTGAGAACCGAGGCGAGCAGCTCGTAGGCGCGGCTGTGGGGGGTGGTGTCGGTGGTCATGTCGGGGTGTCCTTTCCAGTCCGACGGGCGGTACCCCGGGGGTGGTGGGGTTCCGTGTGGTGTGGGGTTCCGTGTGGTGGGGTTCCGTGGCGGCGGGTCGGCGGTCAGCCGAGCGCGGCCGGTGCCTCCAGCTCCTCCTTGACGTCCTTGAGCAGGGCCATCGCATCCCTGCCGTTGACCACCCGGTGGTCGTAGACCAGGCCGAGGTGGACGAACCGGTGGGTGCGGGGAGTGCCCTGCGCGTCCAGGCGCACCTGGTCGTCGACGGCGCCGACGGAGAGCACGCAGGTCTGGCCGGGGAAGACGATGGGGGTGGCCAGGACCGTGCCCTCGGTGGTGTGCGGGGCGACCATGATGTTGGCCCCGGCGAGTTCGGCGGCCTGGAACGTGCCCCGGAACGCCTTGCTCCTGAAGCCGGTCAGCAGGTCGGCGATCCGGTCGCTGCTCAGCTCGGCGGCGTCGTGCACCACCGGGGTGTACAGACCTCGGCCCGCGTCCATGGTGACGCCCACATGGGCCCGTTCGCTCTCGCGCACCGCGCCGTCGTCGGTGAGCGCGGCGAACATCAGGGGATGTGCCGCGTGCCCGCGCGCCACCGCCTTGATCAGCAGGACGGGCAGGGAGACGAAACTGCCGGTGCGCTCGGACAGCTGCCGGGCCAGTTCCTCCGCCCGTCCGACGTCGACCTTGGCGTAGGCGGCCGCGGCCGGGACGGTCCGCATCGACTCGGTCACCACCGCCCCCACCGTCCGCTGCCGCTTGGACAGTTGGCGCTCGGCGGAGGCGGGAGCCGACGCGGCGGCGGCCTGGCGCACCAGGGCCTCGACATCGGCCGTACGGATGACCGTGCGCCCGAGACCGCGCAGCTCGGCCTCGGACACGCCGTGGCGGTCGGCGAGCTCACGGGCCGCGTTGGTGATGCTCAGCTCCGCGCCGGGGGATGCGGATGCCGCCGCCGGGGTGGCGGCCGACGCCCGGTAGGAGTCGCGCTCCTCGGCCGACTCGAAGAGGTAGGCGATGGTCTGCCCCGGCCGGCAGTCCTGGCCGCCGCCGACGAGGACGTGCAGGATTCCGGGGCCGGTGCTCTCGATCTCCTCACTGGCCTTGGAGGTCTCCACGACCGCCAGCGGCTCCTCGCCCTCGATGCTGCTGCCGTCGGGGACGAGCCACTCGACCAGGGTGTAGCTGGAGTCGTTCGTGTTGAGCGTGGGCAGCTCGATGCCGATCACTTCGTCGCCTCCATGATCGCGCGGTGGATGGTGGCCGGCTGGAGCAGCACGTCGTGCTCCAGGTGCGCCGCGGTCGGCACGATGCTCGGCTCGGCGCTCAGCAGCAGCACCGGGCGGGTCAGTCGGCTCCACAGCTGCTCGTGGAGTTGCTGTGCGAGCAGCTCGCCCCAGGTCCCGTCGGCCGTGGAGTCCTCCATGACGCAGATGCGGTCGGCACGGGACAGCACCGGGAGCAGCGCCTTGGTGTCGAAGGGGTAGAGCTGGGAGGGCACCAGCAGTTCACAGGTGATCTCCTCTTCGAGGAGCAGGCTGCGCAGGGCGGCGACAGCCCGTTCGGTGAGCCCGCCCGGGGCCAGGAGGATCCAGTCGGGGGGCCCGCAGTCCGGCGCGAACACCCGGGCGGTCTCGCTGGGATCGGCCAGCACCTCGTAGCGGAAGAGATCGTCCACGACCCCGTCCCGGTACATGGCGCGGGTGTAGAGCACCTTGTCCTCGAAGAGCACACCGGGCTCCTCGCGGTCGAGCATCGCGGTCAGTACGCGCCGGTTGTCGTGGAACGGGGAGACCTCCCGCAGGTGCAGTGAGGGAATGCCGAGGAAGTGCTTCTGCAGGCTCTGGCTGTGCGTCGGGCCGTACCCCCGGTTGCCGCCGGTGGGGCAGCGGACGACCATGCTCATCGGGACCCTGCGGCCGTACATCGACACGGACTTGGCGGCGAAGTTGAGCAGCGGGTCGAAGGCCAGCGCGGCGAAGTCCGAGAACATCATCTCGACCACGGACCGGTTGCCGGCCAGGGCCAGGCCCGCGCCCACGCCGGCGATGCCGCCTTCGCTCAGCGGTGAGGACAGCACCCGGCCCGGGAAGCGGTCGGAGAGCCCCCGGGTCACCTTGAACGCCCCGCCGTAGGGGTCGGCGACGTCCTCGCCGATCAGATACGTGCCGGGGTGGGTGCCGAGCAGGTGGTGCAGTGCGCTGTTGAGGTTCTCGGCCACGCGCTGGCGCCTGGTCATCGGGCCTCCCATCGGGACGCCGGGCGCGCGCCGACCTCTCGTACGACGGCGGCGACGGCCTCCGCCTGCGCCCGGTCGGCGGCGGCGAACTGTGCGGGATGGTCCTGTCGGTAGCGGCGGTACCAGTCGTGCCGGGCGGCTCGCTCGCGGACCTCGGGCGCGCGGGTGTCGTCCCCCTTGCTGTGCGGGCCCACGCGGTGGGTGACGCACTCGACCACGTACGGCCGGTGCCGGTCGCGGACCTGCTCGACCACGGGGGTGAGGGCGGCGCGTACGTCGGTGACGTCCACGGAGTCGATCCGCAGGTGGCCGACACCGAAGGCCGCCGCCCGGGCCGCGACGGTGCCGGACATCTGGCGCTCGGTCGGTGTCGACTGGGCGATCCCGTTGTGCTCCACCACGACGAGCACCGGGGCCTGCCACAGCTGCGCCATGTTGAGCGCCTCGTACACGGCGCCCTCGCCCCAGGTGCCGTCGCCGATGTGGACCACCGCGATCCGGCCCGGCTCGGCCCGCTTCAGGTGCAGGCCGACTCCCACGGCGACGGGCAGGCTCTGGCCCTGTACGCCGGTCGACAGGTAGCGGTCGCGGTAGATGTGCTGGCTGCCGCCCACGCCGTGGCAGACGGCACCGGCCCGCCCCATGATCTCCGCGAGCAGACCGCGCGGGTCGTGGAAGCGGGCCAGGTAGTGGCCGTGCCCGCGGTGGTTGCTGAAGACGTAGTCGCCCTCGTCCAGCAGCGGATAGAGCGCGACGGGGATGTACTCCTGGCCGAGGCAGGTGTGCGTGGTGCCGTGCAGCCGACCCTGGGAGAACAGCTCCAGCACGGCCAGTTCGAAGTGGCGGATCATCAGCAGGGTGCCGAGATCGGCGTCGGACAGACGGGACAGCGGGCGGCCCACGACAGCGGCTTCGGGTTCGCCGACGGGCCCGAGGTCGACCGCGGGGGACGCGGACGTGACGTTCATGAGGTGCTCCTTACGGAAGTTCGACCACCTGGGCGCACCAGGTCAGCCCGGCGCCGAAGCCCAGGAGCAGCGCCTTGTCGCCGGGCCGTACGGTGGCCGAGGCGAGCAGCGACTCCAGAGCCAGCGGGATGGACGCCGAACTGGTGTTGCCGTCGGTGACGATGCTGCGGGCGATGGCCACGTGCTCGGGCGGGCGCAGTCGGCGCACCATCGCGTCGATCAGCCGCCCGTTGCACTGGTGCGGCACGAAGGCGCCGATGTCGTCCCAGGTGAGCCCGGCCGCGTCGAGTGCCTCCCGGGCCACTTGCGGCATGTGTGAACCGAACCAGCGGACCACCCGGGTGCCGTCCATGTGCATGTACGGCTGGACGGCACCGGGCTTGGGCGGGGCGCTGGTCATCCAGGGCTCACCGGGGCCGTGGGTCCCCCACACCGCAGGTCCGATCCCGGGGTGCTCCCCGGCGCTGACCACCGCGGCCCCGGCGGCATCGCCGAAGATCATGACGGTCGCGCAGTCGTCGGGGTCGGTGATGTCGCTCAGCCGCTCGGCGGCGACGACCAGGATCTGACGCGCCTGCTGTGCGGCGATCAGTCCGGAGGCCAGGGTCAGCCCGTAACCGAACCCGGCGCACCCGCCGTTGAGGTCGAACCCGCCGGCCCGGCCGGCGCCGAGGCGGTGGGTGAGACCGGCGGCCCGGCACGATGCCCGGCCGACGCTGCTGGCGGAGGAGAACAGGACACAGTCCAGGTCCTCGGCGAGCACGCCCGCGTGGGCCAGGGCCTTGTCCGCCGCCTGCGCGGCCATCTCGACGAAGGTGTCGTCGGGGTCGGCCTTCAGCCTGGTCCGGATTCCGGTGATCTGCTCGATATGGCCTTCCTCATGGCCGAACCTGGTGTCGAGTTCGGCGCTGGTGAGCAGGCCACCGGGGCGGTAGACGCCGATGCCGGTCAGCCTGCCCGCGCCCCGGGCCATCAGCGGGCTCCGTCCGCCGCGGCGGCCGCCCGGCCGTTCACGTAGTCGAGGGTCCGCCGGACGGTGCGCAGGTCGTGCACCGCCTCGTCCGGGATGGGAACGCTGTAGCGCTCCTGGATCCGCTCGGCCAGTTCGATGACGGCCATCGAGTCGAACCCCAGCGATGTGAAGGGCGCGTCGGCCGGCTGCTCCGAGATCGCCCGGGCCGCTTCGGCGCCGGCGATCTCGGCCACCATCGCCGTCAGGTCTTCCAGGGTGAAAGGGGACATGCGGGAAACTCCAGCTGATGAGATACGGGGAGGGGTGACGGGAGGGACGGGAGGGGAGGACCGCGCGTGGGTCACTGGGCGGGCAGCACGGCGTCGCGGTTCAGGAAGGCGAGCATCCTGCCGAAGTAGTCGGTGTCGAGCACGGGCGGTGCGCGGTGCGCGGTCGCCGCGGTTGGGCCGGGGGTGTCCTGCCCGGGGGCCGGGATCATCTGCCGGAGGGTCTCGCCGGCCAGCCGCAGGGTGCTGCGGGGGACCTCGTCGCCCAGGTCGCGAAGCCGCTCCAGCCAGGTGTCGAACGGAACGAGCGGAAGGTCGACACCCGCGTCCGCGAAGCCCTGGAAGTACGACCGGAAGGGCAGCGGTTCGGGATCGATCACGTGGAACACCTGTCCTCGGGCACGTCGGCCCAGGGACAGGTCGACGATGGCGCGGCTGGTGAAGTCGACCGTGCCCACCGGCAGGAGACCGGGGTGGTCGGGGGCGCAGCCGGCGCGGATGCTCGCGGTCGTCAGGTGGACGAACCAGTCCGACTTCCCCACCAGGCCGGTGCGCGAGTCCGCCAGGATCACACCGGGCCGGTGCACCATCGTGGGCGATCCGCGGTCCGCGGCCTGCGCGACCAACTGCTCGGCGACCCATTTGGTGGCGCAGTAACCGGAGACACCGCTCCCGGCCGTGCGGGCCGCCGGGATCACCCCCATCGTCGAGATGTAATGCACGGGAATGCGGCGGGCCCGGGTCGCCAGTCTCAGGATTTCCAGGACCCCCGACACATTGGAGCCGCGCAGGATCGGGTAACTCGCCAGAAGGTTGACCCAGGCACCGCAGTGATAAATGACGTCGATCTCGCGCGAGAGGTCCGAGAACTCCTTGTCGGTCAAGCCGAACCGCGGCTTCGCCAGGCTGCCGGGTACGACGTCGATCCGGGACATGTGGTGCTCCGGCACATTCCGGGCGCGTAACTGACCGGCGAGCCGCTCCCGGGCCTCAGCGGCCGACTCCGCTCTCACCAGGCAGTGGATTCGAGCGCCGGTGGCATCCAGCAGGTCGGCGAGCAGGAACCCGCCGAGAAATCCTGTGGCCCCCGTGAGCAGAATATTCTCGGGTGGCCCATCGGGAACATCCGGCAGAGCCGACGCATCGATTTCCGCCGGAAGTCGCAAATCGTCGCCGATCGGAAAACTGGCCATACCAACACCGCATTTCAGCACAGACGAGATTCGGTCCTGTCCTGAACACTCCCCGTGCCTCACGAGGTTTACTACAGAAATCTTCCACCAGTAGGAGCGCAGGGCGCATCCTCCCGGCCATAACCCGCACCCGCACCGCCACAACGGGTGAGTAGGGCTCATTCATTCGAACAGGCCACGGCTCGGCATGGACGGCCGCGACGTACGCCCGGCGCACGTCACCGGTATCGCGCGCCGACGGTTGCACGCCAACGCGCTTACGCGGACGCAGCGTTGCGAAACGGGGAGCGGGGGGCGCGGGCGGCACGAGCGTAAAGACAGGTGAGAAGGACACAGCCAATAGGTCGTGAGGCAAGGGGGGTTGAGCCATGGCCGCAGGGCCTGAGATGCCGGAGGTTCCCGATCCCGGTGGGAGCGGGGCGAGTTCACACTCGGATCCACCGAAGGCGTTGCCCGCGGCCTGGCAGCCTCTGCTCGGCCGCCCGGCCCTCGCGGAGCTGCTCGGTCACCCCCTCGCGGGCGCCGCGCTGAGGGAGATGAGCCGGCTCCTGCCACCCCGCGTCGCCGTGCACTCCCTGCGGACGTTCCTGCTGGCCGACGCCTGTGCGCGGACCCACGGGACCGCCTACGACCGGGTCGGCCTGCTGGCCGCCGCGGCGTTCCACGACGCCGGGCTGGTGGGGCGTACTCCGCTCGGTCGCGGTGGATTCCCGTGCCGCTCCGCCCAGTTGCTCGACCACTTCCTGGCCCTGCACCAGGTGGGAACGGTGCGGCGCACGACCCTCACGCGTGCGGTGCGCGAGCACATGCGGCCGTTCCCCGCTCGCGACGCCGGACCCGAGGCGCGGCTGCTGCACTTCGGTGTGTGGCTGGACGTCACCGGGCGCGGCGAGCGGCAAGTGCCGGGCGACCGACGCCTGTTGACCCGACTGGCGCCCACCCCCTGGTTCGCCGCGTCCTTCTCCGCCCGGTTGGTGGCCTGCGGGCTGCGCCGGGTGCTGCCGGGCTCCCCGGTCACCCACGGGTGACCGGGGAGCCCGGCGGCTCGCCCTTCCCGTCGCGAAAGGAACCGCAGACATGCAAGAAGACCAGCGTGTTTTCGATGTCGCCATCGTCGGAGGCGGCATCGGCGGGACGATGCTGGGGACCGTGCTCGCACGTCACGGCGTGCGGGTGCTGCTGCTCGAGGGCAGCGGCCACCCCCGGTTCGCCATCGGAGAGTCCACCGTCCCCGAGACCACGTTCGGGCTCCGGGTCCTGGCCGGCCGCTACGACGTCCCCGAGCTGGACCACCTGGCGACCAACGCGGCACTGCGCCGCCACGTGTCGTCGAACAGCGGGGTCAAGCGGAACTTCAGCTTCGTCTACCACCGGGAAGGTGAGCCCACCCGGCCCGACGAGTGCACCCAGTACCCCACCTGGGGACCTCCGCTCGGTCCCGACTCGCACTACTTCCGGCAGGACGTGGACGCGTACATGTTCCACGTCGCCGTGTCCTACGGCGTGACCGCGTACACCCACACCATGGTCGACGACGTGAAGTTCGAGGAGGACGGCGCGACTCTCGTCACCCGGGACCGGGGCACCTTCCGGGCCTCCTACGTGGTCGACGCCGGCGGCATGCGGGCGGTCCTGCCCGAGCGCCTCGGGCTGCGGCAGGAACCGCCCTACCGCACGAGGTCGCGCACGATCTTCACGCACATGGTGGACGTGCGCCCCTTCGACGCCGTGGCGCCCTCGCGGGCACAGCACGGCATGCCCAGCCCGTTCAGCCAGGGAACGCTCCACCACATGTTCCCGGGCGGCTGGTTCTGGGTCATCCCGTTCGACAACCAGACGGCCGGCACGAACCAGTTGTGCAGTGTCGGCCTCAACCTCGACATCGACCGGCACCCCCGGCCGGAGGACATCTCGGCGGAGGAGGAGTTCTGGCAGTACGTGCGCCGGTTCCCCAGTGTGGCCCGGCAGTTCGAGCGGGCGCGGGCGGTCCGGCCGTACGTGTCCACCGACCGCACCCAGTTCGCCTCGCAGAAGGTCGTCGGCGACCGGTGGTGCCTGCTGCCGCACGCCAGTGACTTCGTCGACCCGCTCTTCTCCAGCGGACTCGCCGTCACCGTGATGGCGCTCAACGCCCTGGGCCACCGGCTGATCGACGCGGTGCGCCAGAACGACTTCGACACCGCCCGGTTCGCGTACCTGGACCACTGGACCAAGCGCATGTTCCGGTTCTACGACGACCTGGTGTCCTGCAGCTACATCGCGTTCGACGACTTCGACCTGTGGAACGCCTGGAACCGCGTGTGGACCATCACCACGCTGTACGGCACGAACGCCCAGAACCAGGCCGCCGTGACGTTCGACAAGACGCACGACCCGGCCTGTTTCGACATGCTGGAGCAGCCGCCGTACCGAGGTCTCCAGGGTATGGACAACCCCTGGGTGGAGCGGATGTTCGACCAGTCGCGGGACGCCGTACTCGCCTATCGTGCGGGCGAGTTGTCGAAGGAGCAGACGATCGCGCGCATCTACGAGCTGCTGGGCGAGAGCGGACTGGTCCCGTCGGTGTGGGGCACCCTGGACCCCGAAGACCGTTGCCCGTCCGGGGTGTTCACCCTCTGGCCGCTGATGAAGATCCTGCTGTGGGGCAAGTACCGCTCACCGCAGCACGTCCGGGGCTCCTACTTCACCGGTGGAGCGCGGCTGGTGGGCAAGGAAGCGGTCCAGGCGTACACCAACGAACTGCGCGCCGGCAGCTCCCAAGTGCACCAGATCGTACGGGACATGTGGCGCAACTGGAACCGCGACTGGGCGCGGCGGCCCGCTCCTCGGAAATGAGCACGGAAAAACATTTCTGCCGACCGACGGAGGCACATATTCCGGTTTGCCGCTCCAGGGCCTCGGGTAGGAAATCCACATGGCCGAACAAATGGAAAGTCGGCCGCGGTTCTCCCTGCTCAATCCGAGAGACAACGGGCTGCAATCCACGATGGTGCGACATTCCACCTGCCAATCGCCCGCTGAATGCTCCTGGGAAGAAATCTTCCAGCATCAGGACCGCCTCATGCGGCTGGTTCGGCGAAGACTACCAAGTTTTCAGGACGCCGAGGACTGCGTCCAGGAAACCATGGCCCGGGCAGCCGCCCACGCCACGTTGGACAGGAATCGACTCGGCGCCTTTCTGACGTCCGTGGCGCTTCGCCTCTGCATCGACTTCTACCGTGACATGGACCGCCGCAGCAGACTCCTCCAGCGTGCGGCGCTCGCGGAAACCCCGGGTACGACCGAGGAGGACGTCTGCGACGAGGACTTCGGCAGATGGCTTCTGGGCCAGGTGCAACACCTGCGGGGGCGGGAGCAGGAGGTCATACTCGCCCGTGCCAAAGGAATCTCCACCGCGGAATTCGCCCGCATGCACAACATCTCCGTCAAGGCGGCCGAAGCCGCCTTCACCAGGGGCCGCGCGCGATTGAAGAATGTCTGCGCGAAAGCCTTGGAAGGCTGCGCCCGGTAACACCCGAAAACCGCACCTCTCCCATCGCAGAGAAACGGAAAGGGACCACACTCATGGGCAACAGCAAGAACGTCCAGGACATCTTCAAGGATTTGGTCGGTGATATGACCGACAGCTGGAAGGAGGCTTTCGACGACCTCCTGAACCGAGACGACGACTCGGGATCGTCGCGCGGCTCGGGATCGTCGCGCGACTCCGGCAACGCGGTCAGCACGCTGGCCGGGCTACCCCCGAACGCCCTCGCCGCACTGGCCGGGGCCGTCAACCCGGCGACCGCGCTCGCGGGTGTCACCAATCCGCTGGCCGCCCTCGGCGGGGCCGGCGCGGCCGGCAACCCGCTCGCCGGCCTCACAGCGCAGAACCCCCTGGCCGCGCTCACCGGTGCCGCGGGCGGCGGCAATCCCCTCGCCGCCGCTCTGGGCGGTGCGGGCAACCCCCTGGCCGCGCTGGGCGGGGCGGCCAATCCGCTCGCCGCGGTCGGCGGCGCGGCCGGCGCACTCGGCGGGCTCGGTCAACTGGCCGGCGGCCTCGGACACGCGGCGAGCGGGGCGGGCGACCTGATGGCGCTCCCGGGCCAGCTCACCCAGCTGCTCCAGGTGCTGCCCAAGCTCCTCGAGGCGGTCCAGGGCCTGCAGAACCTGACCAACCTGCCGGCCCAGGCCGGTCAGCAGGGGCTGGCGGCCCTGCAGGGCCTGACCGGCCAGCAGGGGCAGGGCGGAAGGCCGTCCCAGGGCGGACAGTCCTCGACCTCGGGCTGACCGTCCGTGCCACCGTCCCGTCCGGCCGTCTCCGGGGTGCACGCCGACCGCCGTTCCGTACCCGGGTCCCGATCTGAGGAGGATCACACACGATGACGTCCGTCGTCGGCGATCGGCTGCGTCTCGTGGTCAGGGTCCTGGGCAGCCTCGTGGCCGACGAGGTGGGACAGGCGACCCGGCTGCGGAGGCGTACGAAGCGGGACACGCGGTCCCCGGCGGAGGGCCTCGCCGACTCCGCCGGGTCCGCGGCCGAGGCCACCGCCGGGGCGGAGCAGCGCCGTGCCAAGGCGGTACGGCATGCCCTGGAGAGCCTCGGGCCCTTCTACGTGAAACTCGGCCAGGTCCTCTCCACCCGGCCCGACATGGTCCCCCAGTCCATCCGGGACGAACTGCAGAACCTGCACGACGAGGTCGACGTCCAGCCGTTCTCGGAGTTCGAGCCGGTACTGGCCCGGGATCTCGGGCCGAACTGGAAGCTGCGCTTCGACGACATCGAGACCGTCGCCCCGCTCGGGGCGGCGTCCCTCGCCCAGGTCTACCGCGTGACCCTGCCCGGCGGGCGCGCGGCCGTGGTGAAGATCCAGCGACCCGGCATCCGCGACGGCGTACTCGCGGACATGGCCCTGATGCGCCGGGCGTCGAAGATCGTGGCCCGCGTCGCTCCCCGGTTCAACGAGGTCATCGACATCGAGGCGATGCTCGGCTCGGTCTTCGACGCCATGGAGCCGGAGTTGGACTTCACCGGCGAGGCCCGCAACATGGACGAGGCCCGTGACCACGTCCGCCCGTTCCGCTCCCTGGAGGTGCCCCGGGTCCTGCACGCCAGCCCCCGGGTCCTGGTCCAGTCGCTGGCCGACGGGAAGTCGGTGCGGCACGTCGACCCCGACCACTTCACGGACGACGAGCGCGTGGAGATCGGCAAGGACCTGCTGCGGTTCATGTACCACGGGTACTTCGTCCATCGCTTCTTCCACGCCGACCCGCACGCCGGCAACGTCTTCGCCGCTCCCGGCGGCCCCGCGACGCTGATCGACTGGGGCATGGTCGGCCGCCTGGACCGCAGGACCAGTCTTCAGCTGCTGCCGCTGTTCATGGCCATGGCCCAGAACGACGGGGCCGGGCTGGCCCAGCACTGGGCGGAGATGGGCCGGCTGACGCCGTGGGCCAACATGCCCGCGTTCGCCGCCGACATGGCCGCGTTCGTGCCCACGGTCTCCCATCTCTCGCTGGAGGACATGAACTTCGGCGTCGCGCTCACCACGGTGCTGGCCAAGGCGACCAAACGCGGAATCGGTTCGCCGCCGGCCGTCTCGCTGCTGGGCAAGTCCTTCGCGAACCTCGACGGTTCGGTGCGGTGCCTGGCTCCCGAGATCACACTGCCCGAGGTGTTCCAGGCGGAGGTGCCGAAGATCCTTTTCGCACTGGGCCGCGACTTCCTCGGCCGCAACCAGTTCGCCCGGAACTCCATGGAGCTTCTGCTGGCCGCCGTCACCAGTCCGGAACAGGTCCGGGGCGTCCTCTCCGACGTGGCCAACCGTCAGTTCGCGCTGAACATCCACGAGCCGCGCACCCCCGCCGCGATGGGCGGCCAGCGGCCCACCCGCCCCTCCGGAAGCCTGCTCGCGCTGGGTGCCGCGGCCTTCCTGCTCGGCCGTCGCCGCTCCGGATGATCCGGGTCCGCACGGCCACCCCGCCCCACCTCAAGGAGATCCATGCCGGAATCCACACGTCCGCAGTCACCGTTCGCGCCGGCCGCCGCGACCCCGCACGGCATTTCCCGCGCGGCGCTCTGGACGGCCGCCGCGCACGCGGCGGAGAACCTCCGGCCCGCGCCGCTCGTCCGCGACCCGTGGGCCGCCGACTTCCTCCACGCGGCCGGGTTCGACGGGGGCCCGCCCGGTGACGGACCGCTGCAGCGCATGCTGCCCGACTATCAGGTGGTACGCACCCGCTTCTTCGACGACTACGCTCTGGCCGCGGCCCGTTCGGGCTGCCGCCAGGTGGTGCTGCTCGGCGCCGGTCTCGACACCCGTGCCTTCCGGCTCGACTGGCCGACCGGGGTGCACGTCTTCGAGGTGGAGGACGCGGCCGTACATGCCTTCAAGGAGCGCGTACTGGACGGGAGCCGGCTCTCCTGCGGACGCCGCACCGTCGTCGAAGCCGACGGTGCGGCACCCTGGAACGAGGAACTCGGGGCGACGGGATACGACCCCGGCAGGCCCACCGCATGGCTCTGCGAGGCACCCCTGTACTTCCTCCCGCCCCCGGAGGTGGCGGCCGTCGTCGCCGCGATGACCGAACTCTCCGCCTCCGGCAGCATGTTCGGCGCCGAGTGCGTGAACTCGGCGACCATGTCCTCCCCGTTCGTCGCGCCTTTCATGGACGCCCTGTCGACGATCGGACTGGCCTGGAAGTGGCAGATCGCCGATCCGGAGCGCTGGTGGGCCGAGCACGGCTGGGACGCGGCGGCCGCCGACCTGTACACGCTGCCGTACGCGGTCGAGCGCCTCACGCCGTATCTGCCGCTGATCGGCACGTCCGCCGCGGAGAGCGTCTTCCTCACCACCGGAACGCTGCGCGGCACCCGCTGACACGCACCACGCGCAGGCCCCGGACGGTGCGTCCGGGGCCTGCGCGTGGTGCCGCGGCTACGGCCGCTCCAGCTCCAGCAGCGCCGCCAGCCACAGGTCGGGGAGTTCGTCCGCGGTCGCCAGGGCCTCGTCGTGAACGACGGTCAGGCAGGCGGTGTCGTGCTGGCTCGTCAGCGTCGTCACACACCGGATGCCCGACGCGACGCCGGCGAAGACGGCCGCGCGACGGGCGGCGACCCCCTGGTGGACGAGGGCCGTGCCGAAGTTCACGCTGCTCACCGGGCCGGCCACGAACGACCCGCGGACCAGGCGGGTGCCGACGGTGGCGCCGAGCGACCGCGGCGAGGCGGCCAGCAGCAGGCGCATGGCGTCGCGCCGCCGGCTCTCCCGCAGCCGGCCCGTGCGGGCGACGACCCGGGCCAGGGCCCGCCGGGGCGACTCCTCGTCGCAGGGCAGCAGGAGCCGGGCGGTGACCATGCGGTTGCCCGGAGCGTACTCCTCCCCGGGGGCCCGGACCGACATCGGGATCGACACGGGCAGCGGCGGATGGGCCGAGCCGGTGTCCTTCAGGTACCAGGTGCGGACGGCGTGGGACAGGGCCGCGAGGTAGACGTCCGTGACCGTGCCGCCGTGGGCGCGGGCGATGGCGCGCAGCCGGACCAGCGGGGTGTCGGCGTGGCAGACGTCGACGCGGCCCGTGGACGCTCCGTCGAACGCCGGTTTCGGGGTGGGCGCGCGGAAGGCGGCCACCACCTCGCGCAGGGCGTCGGCGAGACCGTGTGCGGTGGGCCGGGCGGGATGCCGTGGGGCCGGTCCGCCTTCGGGGTCGTCTCCGAGGAGAGCACGGGCGGTGTAGGCGGCGCCCACTCCGTCCTGGAAGGTGTGGTCGGTCCGGTAGACCAGGGTGTGGCGGTCGGCCGGGCCGTGGACCAGCCACACGTCCCAGGGCGGCCGGTCGTCCGTGCTCATCGGCCGGGACAGCATCAGGCGGCTGGTCGCCGACCCGTCGGTGTCCTCGGGCAGCCACGCCTCGTGCACGTGCCGGTCCACCGCGATCCGGTCCACGCGCCGGAATTTCCCCCGGTCCCGTGCGATGCGGTAGCGCAACGTCGGGACGCGGTGGACGCGTTCGGCGACCCGCGCGCGTACGGAGTCCAGGGTGGGGGCACGGCCTTCGAACCCGAACGTGAACGCGAGGGGTACCGGGTTGCCGCCCGTCGCCAGGTGGAAGGCGACGTCCGCGGTTCCCATGGACAGGGCCGACGGCAGACGGCCGTTCGTACCGAAGTCGGGTCGCATGGTGGAACCTCCTGGTCGGGTTGAGGGTGGTCTGTGGGCCCGCGGGGCCGGGGTCTGCGGAGCCGGGGCACGGATGCGGGCCGCGCCCGCCGTCAGCACGTGTGCCGCGCGGTCCGCCCCAGTGCGTCCACGTACGCCCGCAGCAGGTGCCCCGCTGGTCCGCGTGCGGGCAGGCGCGGGGCCCGGGAACGGTGCCACGGCATCGGTTCGCCGGGTTCCGGCTCGCCCAGCAGGGCCGCGGCCACGCGCGCGCCGTGCGCCACGGACAGGGCGAGTCCGTGCCCGCAGCAGCCGCCGATGTACCAGACGTCGTCGAAGCCCGGCACCGGCCCCACCACCGGCAGGTCGTCGCCCGTCATGCCGATGCGGCCGGACCAGCGGTGGGTGACCCGTACCCGGGCGAGGTCCGGATGCAGGGATCGCAGCCATCTCTCCAGCCAGGCCCAGGCACGTTCCCTGACGGCCTGGAGACGGGGAGCGCCGATGCCCGCCGGGACCGTGGCGGTACCGCCGCCCGCCACCAGTCCCCGGTCCGGGAGCAGCCGGAAATACGGCGCCATCGGGACGGCGTCGACGACGGAGTGTCCGGCGCGCCCGCCCAGGGCCTCGTAGGCCGGGGCGCTCAGCGGTTCGGTGGCGACGGCGTACACCTCGAGCGGCAGGACGGTGCCGACCGGCAGGTCCAGTGCCTGCGCGGCCGAGTTGACGGCCAGTACCGCCTGACCGGCGTAGAGCCTGCCGTGCGGGAGGACCAGTTCGGGGCCGACCAGATCGCCGGGGCGCAGGGCCAGCAGCGGGCTGCGGCCGTAGAACCGCACGCCCTTGTCGGCGCAGGCACGGGCGAGGGCGCAGGTCAGGGCGGCAGGGTCGAGGGTCGCGGCGGGGCGGTGCAGGAGGGCCGCCCGGTAGGGCACGCCGACCCGGTCGCGGATGCCGGCCGGGGTGAGGACGAGGACGTCCAGACCGAGTTCGCGGCAGGCGCGGGCCTGGCGGGCGAGTGCCGCCAGGCCCGCGGACGACCGCGTGGCCACCAGCTGCTCGCCGGGCCGCAGCCCGCAGGGCACGTCGAGGCGGGCACACAGGGCGAGGACGTCCCGCACCGCCCGCTCACTGGCCCGGTGCATCCTGCGCGCCGTCTGCGGGCCGAAGCGGCGCACCGCGCGGTCGATCGCCGGGCCGGCCCGGGGGCCCAGCAGACCGGTGCCCCGGCCGCTGGCGCCGGCGGCCGGGTGCTCGGCGTCCACCACGGCGATGTCGAGCCCGGGGGCACGCTCCGCCAGGTGGTAGGCGCAGGACAGCCCGGCCAGCCCGGCCCCGACGACGGCCACGTCCGCGGTGACCACGCCGTGCAACTGGGGCTGCGTCGGCAGCTCCGCGGGGTCCCAGCACGGCGTGCCGGCCGGCGGCCCGGTCATCCCGCGGCGTCCGGCACCGGCTCGGTCAGCACACCGAACCGGCGGTCGTGCCACAGCAGCGGGCGGCCGCCGCCCACGTGCACGGCGGCGACCCGGCCGACGACGAGGTGGTGGTCGCCGTAGCGGCGCACGTCCTCGGTCAGGCACACCGACCAGGCGAGCGCGCCGGCCAGCACCGGGACGCCCAGGACCTGCCGGGTGTCGGTTCCGGCGAACCGCTCCGCCGCGGTCGTGGTGGGGGACGCGAACCGGCCGGCGAGCTCCTGCTGTTCCTCGCGCAACAGGTGCACGGCGAAGGACCGGCGGGCGCGGACGGCGGCGAGGGTGCGGGAGCCGTCGCGCAGACAGGCGAGCAGCAGCGGCGGGCGGGCGGAGAGCGAGGTGACGGCGGACACCGTCATGCCCAGCGGGCCGTCCTCGCCGCGGGCGGTCACGACGGTCACGCCGGCGGCCAGCTTGGCGTAGAGGCCGAGACAGCGGGCGGCGCCGGGCCCCGGTTCCTCGTGCAGCGGGTCGGCGGCCTGCGGCGGGGCGTCCGCAACGGCTGCCCGGTCAGTCACCAGCCGCAGCCGCGCGCTCATCGATCACCTCCGCGCCCGCGAGGCCCCGCAGCACGCGGGCGACGTTGGTCCGCAGGGTCGACTCCGCCACCGGGTCGAGGATCTCGGCCATTGAGGGGATGCCGAGGTCGAAGGCCGCGGTGTAGACGACGAGCGTGCCGCCGTCCCTCGCTTCGCAGCGCCAGCTCCCCTCGAAGGCCTGGAAGTCGCCGCTGACCTGTTCGAAGGCGATGGAGTACGTCTCGGGCGAGTAGGTGTCGCGTTCCCGCCACCGCATCAGGCCGCCCCGGAACTCGACGGTCCAGTCCGAGACCGTGGTGCCGTCGGGCTGCGGAGGCTCGACGTGCACCTCGCGGAAGGTGTCACTGTGCTCGGGATAGCGGCGGAAGTCGCTGATACGGGCGTAGACGTCGGCGGGTGCCAGTCCGTCGGCGAGGGCGTGCAGGACCACGTGGCGCATGGTTCGTTCGGTTCCTTCCCGGAGGGTTTCCGGACGCTGGTGTCCGGAGTCGGTGGCTGGCGCCGGCGCCAGGAGCCGGTGTCAGCCGGTCATACGGTCGGCCGTGCTGCGCAGGGCCGCGCCGAGGGTGGTGAGGAACAGGTCGAGCGCGGAGTCCTCGACCACGGCCGGCGGGGTCAGCCGCAGCACCCGGGTCGAGTTGAGGGAGTTGTTGACGAGCACACCGCGCGAGATCAGCTCCAGCATGAGTTCGCCGACCGCCTGTTCCTCGGCGAACTCGACGCCGATCAGCAGACCCCGGCCGCGCACTTCGCGGACCAGTCCGCCCCGGTACGGCGCGCACACGTCCCGTACGGCGGCGAGGATGCGCGGGCCGAGCGCGGCGGCCCGGGCCACGGTGTCCTCCTTCTCCATGGCCCGTACGGTGGCGAGGGCGGCGGCGCAGGCGATCGGCGAGGCGCCGAAGGTGGAGGTGTGCAGGTAGGGGTCGCGGCTGAAGGGGGCGTAGGCCTCCGCGGTGGCGACCATCGCGGCGACCGGTACGACACCGCCGCTGAGTCCCTTGCCGACGAGCAGCACGTCCGGACGCACGCCCTCGGCATCGACGCCCCACCAGGTGCCCAGCCGTCCCATGCCGGTCTGGATCTCGTCGACGACCAGCAGGGCGCCGTACGCCCGGCACAGCGCCCGCACCCGGCCGAGGTAGCCGGGGTTGGGGATGCGTACGCCGCCCTCGCCCTGGACGGGTTCGACGATGACGCAGGCCCGGTCGCGTTGGGCGGCCAGCGCCTGTTCGAGGTCGGCCGGGTCGTCGTAGGCCACCTGGGTGACGTCCGGGAGCAGGGGCTGGAAGGGCGTCTGGTACGTGGCGTTGGCGGTGACGCTCAGCGCGCCGAGGGTCTTGCCGTGGAAGCCGCTGCGGGTGGTGATCACCGAGGTGAGTCCGTGGGCGCGGGCCAGTTTCAGGGCCGCCTCGGTGGCCTCGGCGCCGGAGTTGACGAAGTGGACGTAGTCGAGGCCGGGCGGGGTGTGGGCGGCCAGGGCCTGGGCGGCCCGGGCGGCGACGGGTTCGAGGAGGACGCGGCTGGCCAGCGGGTGGGTGTCGATCTGTTGGTGCACCGCTTCGACGACGGCCGGGTGGCGGTGGCCCATGATGAAGACGCCGTAGCCGCCGAAGTCCAGGAAGCGGCGGCCGTCGTCGGTGTGGATCCAGACCCCCTCGGAGCGGACCTCGGCCATGCCGCCCATGACACGGCCCATCACGGCGCGGCCGGAGCCGATGTGCTTCTGGTAGAGGTCGACGGTGTCGGGCCGGTCGCTCGGCGCGGCGGTTCCGGCGCGCGGGGCGGAGGGCTCGGAGGGCGGGGCGGAGGAGGGCGTGGCGGTCCCGGAGCGCGGCGTGGCGGCCCCGTTGCACGAAGCGGGGGATCCGGAGGTCGAGGCGGCGAACCCGGCGGACGGCCCGGTGGTCCGGGTGGTCCCGGTAGTCCCGGTAGTCCCGGTGGACGGGGGTGACACGGTCATGACGCCACCTCCATGGGGGCGGTCGTGGCGGATCGGTTCCGGCTGAGCAGGCCGGCCCTGTCGCCGGCCCAGCGCTCCGCGTTGCGTACGAGTGCGGCCCGGATGTCGGTCCGGGTCAGGCGGGTGCCGCAGTCGGGCTCGCCGAGGGAGGTGGCGAACGGCAGGTCCCGCTGGAACACCGGCAGCAGTTCCGCGCAGTACTCCAGCCGCCGCCGGAGCGACGCGGGCAGCGCGGTGCCCTCCGGCATGGGCAGGAGCAGCCGGTGCACGGCATCGACGGGAACGAACCGGGGCCGCCGGGGCCGGGGCAGGCCGTGGCGTACGGCGACGTCCGCGCAGACGTCGGCGAACTCCCGCAGGCAGATGGCCTCCTTGCCGGCCGTCAGCCAGTACTCCCCGTCGGCCACACCGCCCCGGACCAGGTCGCCGATGGCCCGCGAGACGTGGTCCCGGGGCACCATGTCGATCCGGGCGTCGGGGGTTCCGGGCAGCACCGGGGCCTGCCCCAGGACCATCGAGCCGATCGCCTTGGTCAGTCCCTGCTGACCGGCGATCCGCCCGCTGACGGAGTCACCCATGACGGCCGAGGGCCGGACGATGGCGCCGGGCACGCCCGCCTCACGTGTCAGCTGTTCGGCCCCGGCCCTGGAGTCGAGGTGGGCGGCCGCACCCGGGAAGCGCCGACGGTCCTCCTCCGTGGGGGTGTTGGCCACGAACGCGGTACTCACCAGGTACAGCGGGGCGTCGGCGCGGGCCGCCAGGTCGAGCATGGTGTCGGCACCGCGCAGATTGGTGCGCGTGATGTCCTGCGGCCGGGCCCGCCAGTTGGTCTCGGCGGCGCAGTGCAGCACCACGTCCACCTCGAGGGCCAGTTCGTGCCAGGCCAGTGGGCTCAGACCGAGCCGGGGAGCGACCAGGTCGCCCCGCAGCTCGCGCACCCGCGGATCGCCCAACGGTGTGTCGCGGCGCAGGCACAGCAGGTCGAAGTCGGGTGACAGCTCGTCGATCAGGGCACGTCCGAGCACTCCGGAACCGCCGGTGAGCAGCAGGGAGGGGCGGTCGGGCCGTCCCGTACGGCCGACGGGCAGGAGGGCGAGACGCTGGTTGTCTGACGGCATGGGGGTGGGTACTCCCAACGGGTCTCGGCCCACCGATGGACGGTGGGGCGCGGTCAGGCGATGGCGAGTGGCCCGTCCGCCAGGTACGCGGAGAGCTGGGCGGTCATCCGGGAGCGCGACGGCGGGTGCAGGGAGAGGCCGTTGGCGCAGGCGGCCAGGTGGCCCACCTCGTCGGACGTCATGAAGTTGAGGCCGCCGAGGAGTTCGACCGCGCGCGGGACGACTCGGGCGATGGCGTCCTGGACGCCGTAGCGCGCGTACAACGCCTGTGCGAGCGCCGACTCGTCGAGGTCACCGGCGTCGATGCGCCGGGCGACGCACTCGGCGGTGGCCATGGCGGCCTCGGTCTCGACGAAGAGGCGTACGCGCTCGTGCTCGGGGATGCGGTCGTTCAGCAGCACCCGCTCCACCAGCGCGCTCGCGGCGCCGAGGTAGCTGCCCGTCATCAGTGTCTCGAACCAGATCAGCCCGGCCGTCTGAAGTTCGTCGAGCTGTTCACCGGAGGTCGTCCCGGTGCGCAGCAGGAGTTCCGGTGGGACGAGGACGTCGGTGAGCGTGACCTGTTCGCTCTCTGCGCCGGCGAGGAAGGCGCTGGACCAGAAGCCGCTGACACTCATCCCCTCGCTCTCCGCGGGCACGAGGGCCACGGCGAGTTCGTCGCCCTGCCCGTCCTCGCGCGGGATCGTCACGCTGGCGGTGAGCACGTCCATGGAGTGGGCCAGGCTGCACGGCCGTTTGACGCCGTTGATCCGGACGCCGTCCGCGGTCACCGTGGCGGTCATCGACGGGTCGAGGATGCCCGCGCCGCTGCGGCCCTCGGCGAAGCCGGAGGCGATCACGCGGTTGGACGAGGCCACGCCCTCGATCAGCATCCACTCCAAGCCGTCGCCGAGGCCACCGATCCCGACCAGGGTGGCCATGGAGAAGTGGTGCATGGTCGTGGCCACGGCCAGGGACGGCGAGCGGCTGCCGATGGCCCGCTGGACGCGCAGGGCGTCGAGCGCGGTGGCGCCCCGGCCCTGGTGGGACTCGGGGACGAGCAGTCCTGGACCGCCGCTGTCCCGGAAGTGCCGGATGCCCGGGCTGCCCGGCCGTTCCAGTTCCATCAGCGGGGCCTCGCGCAGGGCGGGGTCCAGTTCGGGCAGCAGCTTCGCGAGGGTGGCGCGTTCACGCTCTAGGAATCTCATGGGCGTGCGGTCCTCCAGGGTGGGATGAAGACGGAATCGGCGCGGCACTCGCGCGGCCGTGGACGCGGTGCCTCAGAGGGCGTTGGTGGCGCGCAGCAACTGCCAGACCGCGCCGGGGCGGGGCCGGCCGCGGAAGGCGATGTACTCCGGCAGGACCACGTGCGGGGCCCACTTCTGCTTGTACTCGAGCTGGGAGGCCGCCGGGTAGATCACGTCGCCGTGCTCGGCCAGGAGACGGGCCAGCCGGGCGAACATTCGGCTGGCACCGGGCAGTTCGTGCTCCGGGTCGAGCCCGGTGAACGGGGTGAAGCCGAAGTGCAGCCAGCCCGCTCCTTCGGCGGTGAGCCGTTCCATGACGGTGGCGTTGAGCGCCTCCATCACGCCGGGCGGAGCGTCGGGACGGCGCCGGCTGAGGTCGTGCAGCCAGCCGGATCGGCTGCCGTAGACCGGCGAGTAGTTGATGTAGCCGGCCGTCTCGCCGTCGATCCGGCCGACGAACAGCCGGCGGTGCCGCTGCAGGCTCCCGTTGCGCTGGCCGACCAGGAAGCGCAGCTCCTTGACGTGCCGGCCCTTGTCCCGCAGCCAGCACTGGTCGATCCGGTCCAGTTCGGAGCAGTCGTCGCCGGCCATGACCTCGGCGACCTCCAGGCCCGCCCGCCGGGCGCGCGAGATCTTGTTCCGCAGCCGGACGAACCGTGAGCCGCGCAGCGTGAAACGGCTCAGGTCGACCGCGTACGACGCCCCGAGCTGGTTGACCGTGAAGCCGTGCGCCGCGTACAGCTCGGCGTCCGCCCGCTGCAGTTGCACGGCGACCAGACGGCGGCCGGCGTGGGCGGCGAACGCGTCCAGCAGGCGCGCACGGTGCTCCGGCGCGGTGAACGGGCCGCCGAATTGCAGTACGTAGCGGCCCGAGGTGCGATAGGCGCAGGCGCCGTCGAACCCGCTGTCGTGGAAGTACGCGTTCCCGCTGTTGAGGGCGAGAAACGAACTGGGGTTGTCGCTGTGCGCGGCGAGTGTGTCAAGCACGGAGGGCATCGGCGTCCTCCACGGAAGTCCGCACGGCGGCGCTTTCGCCGGAATCCGCCGCCGATTGGTATCGCTGCTCGAACCTGCGGAACTCCGGGGTGGTTTCCGGCTCGAAGGCGACACCGAAGGGTTTGAGGGAGTTCCCGAAGAGGGCGCGGTCGCCCATGAGGTGGATCGGGAGGGCCAGCAGGGCCCATTCCGGCCGGACGAACAGCGCCCACGCCCCGGCCAGGACACCCGCTGTGACCAGGCTGTGCATGGTGTTGTAGGCCACGTAGCAGGCGCGCGGAACGTGTCCGTCCGGGCTGCGCCGGAAGGCGATCGCGCCGGGCAGGTATCCGACGACGTCGATCACCGCGAACAGCAGCACGAAGACGGCCCAGCGGATTTCCGCGAGGTGCTGGAATGCGAGCACGACCGATACGGTGAGAAAGCCCAGCCATTCGAGTCGGGTGAGAGCGAAGGTGGTCTTCGTCTCGAAACGGTTCTTGGCGTCCACGAGCGCTCCTGGATTGCGCGTACGATTCCGGGGCGCGACCTCGGCCTGCCCCCTCGCTGTGGTCTGTCACTCCTGTTTACGCACCAGCGGGTCCAACCCCTCGTAAAGTGGAGGCGATTGAGAAGACGTGGTGCGGACGTGATGTTCGGGGGGACTTCTTTCATGACGCCGTCGACCGGTCCGGGCGGCCCTCCTGGCTCCGCCGCAGGCAGCGCGGCCTGGGAGTTGCTGCTGCCCGCCGCCTCGGCACCGGCACGCGCGCGTGGCCGCGCCTTGCAGGAGGCCCTGCGCGACGCGGTCCGCTCGGGCCGGCTCCCGCCGGGCACCCGCCTGCCGTCCAGCCGGAACCTGGCGGCCGACCTCAAGGTGTCGCGGGGGCTGGTGACGGAGGCATACGAGCAGCTGACCGCCGAGGGCTATCTGCGCAGCGGGCGGGGCGCGGGGACGTGGGTGGGGGACGCCGTACGGGCCGCGCGTCCGCGCGCGCGTGACCTCGCCCCGCGCTCCCCCGCCGATCGCGTCGACTTCGTGCCGGGGACACCGGATCTGTCGCTGTTCCCGCGCTCGGCGTGGGCCGCCGCGCAACGGGGCGTGCTGACGGAGCTGCCGCACGAGAGCCTCGGCTACCCCGACCCGCGCGGGCTGCCCCGGCTGCGGACCGCGCTGGCCGAGCTGCTCGCGCGGCGCCGGGGCGTGGTGGCCGACCCGGAGCGGATCATGGTGGTCTCCGGCGTGGCACAGGCCACCTCGCTGCTGGCGGGCGTGCTCCACGCGCGCGGGACGCGCACCGCCGGTGTCGAGGACCCCGGCAGCCCTCAGCACCACGCCCTGTACGCCGCGGCGGGCCTCGACACGGTGGCCCTCCCCCTGGACGACGAGGGCCTCGCCACGGACCCGCTGTACGCGTCGGGCGTCCGGCTCGTGGTGACGACGCCGGCCCACCAGTTCCCCACCGGGATCGCCTACTCGGCGCGGCGACGCGCCGAACTGCTCGGCTGGGCACGGTCCGTGGACGGTCTCGTCCTGGAGGACGACTACGACGGCGACTTCCGCTACGACCGTGCCCCCGTGGGCGCGCTCCAGGGGCTCGATCCGGAACGCGTCGCCTATACGGGCTCGGTGAGCAAGTCCCTCGCCCCGGGGCTGCGGCTGGGCTGGCTGCTGGTGCCGGACTGGCTGGCGGACGACGTCGTCGAGCGCAAGCGCACCACCGACCTGGGGCACCCGGCCCTCGACCAGGCGCTCTTCGCCCGCTTCGTCGAGCGCGGCGACTACGACCGCCAGCTCCGCGCCTGTCAGCGCGCCTACCGAGAGCGCCGTGACGCCCTGGTCACGGCGCTGGCGCAGCACTTCCCCGGCGCCCGCGTTACCGGCATCGCCGCCGGGCTGCACGCCATCGCCACGCTTCCCGGGCGGCACGGTCCCGAGGAGAGCTTCCTCGCGCGCGTGAGGGAGGCGGGCGTCGCGGTGCGCTCGCTGGCGGCCTACGGGCACGGCGGGTCGGCCGGAGCACGGGCGCAGGAGGTGCGGCTGGTCCTGGGGTACGCCCATCTGTCGCCGGGACGGATCCGGGCGGGGGTGGCGAGGATGGCGCGGGCCGTGTGACGTGGCGCGCCTGCCTCGCGCGGATGCACGGCCGGAGGGCCGCGGGTCACTCGCTCGTCCGGGTCGGGGTCCGGGTCCAGGTCCAGGTCCGGGTCCAGGTCTGGGTCGGGGTCCACGTCTGGGCCGGGGCCCGGGTCCGGGGCCGGGTCGGGGTCCAGGTCGGGGTCCGGGTCCGGTCGGGGTCCACGTCTGGGCCGGGGCCCGGGTCCGGGGCCGGGTCGGGGTCCAGGTCGGGGTCCGGGTCCGGTCGGGGTCCACGTCTGGGCCCGGGCCCGGGTCCAGGTCCGGGTCGGGGTCCGGGTCGGGGTCCGGGTCCGGGTCCGGGTCCAGGTCGGGGTCCAGGTCCGGGGCCCGGGTCGGGGTCCAGGTCCGGGTCCAGGTCCGGGTCCGGGTCGGGGTCCAGGTCCGGGGCCGGGTCCGGGTCCGGGGCCCGGGTCGGGGTCCAGGTCCGGGGCCGGGTCCGGGTCGGGGTCCGGGCCGGTTGTTCACCCGGAATTTCCGTGGGCGCCGCGCCGTGCCAGTAGGTCTGGCTCTGCACCATGGCCCGAACGCACCCCGGCAGCGGGCCGGATCCCGTCCCCTGGAGGCACCTCCATGTCACCACGTCCGTTGCCCGGCCGTCGCAGCGTGCTGCGCGGTTCGCTCGCCGCGTCGGCGGCCTTGACCCTGCCCACCGCCCTCGGGGCGGCGCCGGCCTTCGCCCGTTCGGGACGGCCGGGGGCGGGCTGGGGCGTGCAGCCGGGAGACGTGACCTCCCACTCCGGTCTGGTGTGGGTGCGGTCCGACCGGCCGGCCCGGATGATCGTCGAGACGTCCGCGACCGAGTCGTTCCGCCGCCCGCACCGCTGGCACGGCCCGCTGCTGGGAGGCGACACCGACTTCACCGGCACCACGCGGCTGCGCGGGCTGCCGCCGGGCGAGCAGATCCACTACCGGGTGCTCCTCGCCGACCCGGACGATCCGCGCCGCACCGGCGAGCCGGTCACCGGCACCTTCCGCACCGTGCCGGTCCGCCGGCGCGACGGCGTGCGGTTCGTGTGGTCCGGCGACCTCGCGGGCCAGGGCTGGGGCATCAACCCCGACCTCGGCGGCTACCGCATCTACGACGCCATGGGCGCCCTGGACCCCGACTTCTTCCTGTGCAGCGGGGACAACATCTACGCCGACGGACCCATCCCGGAGACGGCCGCCCTGCCCGGCGGCGGCACCTGGCGGAACATCACGACCGAGGAGAAGTCCAAGGTCGCCGAGACGCTCGCCGAGTTCCGGGGCAACTTCCGCTACAACCTGCTCGACGAGAACCTGCGGCGCTTCAACGCCAGGGTTCCGTCGATCGTCCAGTGGGACGACCACGAGGTCCGCAACAACTGGTACCCGGGCCAGGTGATCGCGGACACGGACGACCGGTACACCGAGAAGAGCGTCGACGTCCTGGCCGCCCGTGCTCGGCGCGCGTTCGGCGAGTACTTCCCGATCTCCACCCTGCGCCCCGGCGCGCGTGAGGGGCGGGTGCACCGGGTGCTGCGCCAGGGGCCGCTGCTCGACGTGTTCGTGCTGGACATGCGGACGTATCGCAACGCCAACTCCCCCGGCGGCCAGACCGTGGACCCGCAGGGCATCCTGGGGCGCGAGCAGTTGGAGTGGCTCAAGCGGGAGCTGGCCCGGTCGCGGGCGGTGTGGAAGGTGATCGCGGCGGACATGCCCATCGGGCTGGTCGTGCCGGACGCGACCGAGGGTGCGCCCAACATCGAGGCGGTCGCGCAGGGCGACCCCGGCGCACCGCTGGGGCGCGAGCTGCAGATCGCCGAGCTGCTGCGCTTCGTCAAGCATCGCCGGATCACCGGCACGGTGTGGCTGACGGCGGACGTGCACCACACCTCGGCCCAGCACTACCAGCCCTCGCGGGCCGCGTTCGACGACTTCGAGCCGTTCTGGGAGTTCGTGTCCGGGCCGCTCAACGCGGGCGCGTTCCCGGCCAGCGCGCTGGACGGCACCTTCGGTCCCGAACGGGTCTTCGTGAAGGCGCCGACCGCCTCGAACGTCTCGCCCGCGGGCGGCTACCAGTTCTTCGGCGAGGTCGACATCGACGGCGACAGCGCCGAGATGACGGTGCGGCTGCGCGAGCAGGACGGCACGGTGCTGTTCACGAAGGTGCTGCGGCCGGGCCGGGTCGGCCAGTAGTCCCGTAGCCTGTCGGTGGGCCGCGCACCGGCGTCATCCCCCGGTGCGCGGCCCCGCGTCCTCGTGCGAGGCGCGCCGCAACTTCCCGGCCCTGGCGGCTGTTTCCGCAGGTCGGAGCGATTGTCAGTGGGCGCCTCTACGGTTTTTCCATGACGCGATCTTTGCAGGCCGTGGCCTATCGACGACCCTCCGTACTGGAGTCCGCGGCGGGCGGACAGCGCCTGGGACTGGAGACCTCCCAGGGTGCGACGCCCGCCGGTGCCGTGGACCATCCGCGGTTCTTCGCGGGGTTCCTGACATCCCCCCAGAAGGCGTCCGCGGGCCTGCTCGCGGTGGCCGACGTGGCCGCCGCACGGTACTACCAGCCGCAGCTGCGCGCCTCGCTCGACCCGGTGGTGACGGGCAGCGGCGACCGGCTCCGTTTCGAGTCCTTCTCCGGCTGCGGCGGGGTCTACGCCCGTCTGGACGTGCTGGAGGCGGGCCTCGACGGCGGCGAGGTCGGGCACGGCACGACGAACGTCGACGTCAACGACCCGTTGCGCGAGGCCCTGTCCCGGATGGGTGCCGACGATCCGCTGCACCTGCGGGTGGGCCCCGAGGAGATGGCGGTGACCACGCTGGACGGCCCGGTCGTGGAGAAGAAGGTGCCGCTGCCCGACCGGTGGCTGCGCGGATTCGCCGAGGCCCAGGTCATAGCGGCCGGCTTCGACCTGCGGGCCGAACTGGACGCGGCCGAGGCGGTGCGTTTCCTGCGGGCGCTGCCCCGCGGCGGCAGGAGCGGGGCGGCCGGGCCCCGGTGGGTGGTGCCCTCCGGGCGTTCGCTGCGGCCGACGACGCGAGCGGTGCCCGGCGCGGTGTGTCTGCCCGGTCCGGAGCGATTGGCCGCCCTGCGCCGCGTGCTGCGCCATGCCACGGCGCTGCGGGTCTACGGGCCCACGATCGCCTCGGGCGCCGCCGCCACGGCCTCCGCCTGGGAGGTGCTCATGCCGGGCATGCGCCTCACCCTCACCCTTTCCCCCGACGCCGCGCGCGGGTTCTCCGGAGAGGGCGGGGTCCTGGACGCGCTCGCCACCGACGAGGCCGCGGCGGACGCGGAACTGGTCTCGGTGCTCCTCGCCTGGGAGCCGCGGATCGACATCGCCGACCTGGCCGCCGCCTCGGGACTGACCGCGGAGCGGGTGCGCGCGGCGCTGGTCCGCCTGGGCACGTCCGGGCGCGTCGGGTACGACACGGCGGAGGCGGCCTACTTCCACCGGGAGCTGCCGTACGACGCGGAGCGCGTGGAGCGCCACAATCCCCGGCTGCGTTCGGCCCGCGCCCTGGTGGCGGCGGGCGCGGTCGCTCTGGACGGCCCGATCGCGACGGTCACGGCCGACGACGGTCATGTGCACCGGGTGCGCGAGAAGGCGGGGGTGCTCTCGTGCAGCTGCCTGTGGTGGGCCAAGTACCGGGGCGGGCGCGGTCCGTGCAAGCACGCGCTGGCGGTGCGGATGGTACGGCGGGGAGCCGGCGAGGCGCAGGGGACGGTTCGGATCGACGGGGGTGCGCGATGACGGCGACGGTGACGGCTGCGGGTACGGCTGCGACAGCGACAGCGACTACAGCTACGAGCACGGACACGGCGGGGCTGCTGGTGGAGGCGGTGCGAGCGGGGCGGACGGCCGAGGTCGTGTCGCTGCTCGACGGCATGACCGACACCGAGCGGCGCGCTTGTTTCCCCGAGTTGAAGGCCCTCCGCCAGGAGCTGCGGACGGAGCGCTGGTCCGCGGAGTCCCGCCGGGCCCACCCGGCCCTGCATGCCGCCGGGGCGGCCTGCCAGACCGGTGCGGCGGCCGTGGCGAACTGGCTCGCGGCCGTCGACCTGCGCTGGTCGCAGGCGTCACCGGCGGTTCTGCTGCACGTACTGGGCGACCGGGATGCCGGGTGGCTGGCCGACGTGGTGGCCCGGCTCGCCCAACGTCCGGCCACGTCCAACGTGTCGTACGAGCTGATGGCCGGCCTCGTGCGGTTGTCCGGCTGTCCGGTGCCGACGACGGAGGCGTATGTCCAGGGCTGGTTGCTCCACATCGGTGGCGGCTGGCAACGCGGTGGCACGCTCCGCGACCGCCTGCGCCGGGACCCGCACCTGGCGGAGATGGTCGCCGCCCTCTTCCGCACCGAAGGCGTCGGCGCCCGGTTGGGGTGGCTGTCCGGCGACGGACCGGACGGCTGGACCAGCGCGCTGGCCGAGCTGACCGCCGAGGGCGCGCTCGACCGGCGGACGATGGTCGACGCGTGCGTGGCCCGACTGCTGCGCGGTGGCGCGCCGACCGAACTGCGGGTGTTCCTCCGTCTGTTGCAGGCCCTCTCGCTCACCCTCGACGAGGAGCGGCAGCGGACGGCCGACTGGACGGCGCTCGCCTCGGACGCCCAGCCGGCGGTTGCCTCTCACGCCCAGTCGGTGCTGGGCGCCCTGGCCCTGGCCGGAGAGCTGCCGCCGCGGCAGTTGGCGGAGGTGACCGAGGCGGTGCTGTTCCGCACGGAGAAGAAGCTCGTGCGGGCGCAGCTCGTGCTGCTGGGCAAGGTACTGGTCCGGGACGGCGCCACGGCGACGGTGCTGCTGCCGGCCGCCGCCCAGGCGTTCGGGCACGAGGACTCCGATGTCCAGGACCGGGCCCTGAAGCTGATCGAACGGCATCTCGGCAAGGTCACCGCCCCGGAGGTCCGGGAGGAACTGGCGCAAGCGGCGGAGCAGTTGGTGCCCGCCCTGCGTTCGCGGGCGGTGCGCAGCCTGGGCGCGGCCCCGGCGGACGCCCGGCCCGTGGCTCACGAGGAGGTGCTGCCCGCCGTCCCGGAGCGGGTGCGGCTGGCTCCCGCTCCCGCCACGGCGGTCGAGGTCGCCGAGGAGGTCAGCGCGCTGCTGGCCTCGGGCGGTGACGTGTCCGGCTTCGAGCGTGCCCTGGACGGGCTGGTCCGGCACGCGCACCGGGACCGGGAGGCCCTGCTGGACGCCCTCGAACCGGTCGTCGCCCGTCGCTGGTGGGCCGAGCGGGAACAGCGGCCCGGCCACCCGTCGGACGACTTCTTCGCTCGCCGTCACGAACTCTTCGACGCTGCGCGCGCCCTCGACCTCCTCCTCGCGACCCTGTACGGGAAGGTGCGCACGGACACCTTGCACCGGGTGGTCCGGGACGGGGTCCCGAATTCCGGCTGCGTGCACAACTCGCTCGCCCGCCCCTTCGAGGCCCGTGTGTGGGAGGTGGCGCACCGGCTGCGCACCGATCCCCTGCCGTTCCTGCTGGCCACCCCCACCTGGGGCACGGGTCTGCTCGAACCGGGCGAACTGGTGGACCGTCTGGACGCCTACCGGCGCGCGGGCGTCCGGGTCGCCGCGGTCGACTTCGGCCAGGCACTGCTGCGGGTGTGCCGGGGCGACCGGACGGCGGCGGTGGCGGCGGCCGAACGCGCGGCGGCGCTCGGGACCGGGGAAGGTGAGCGGCTCGCCCGCCTGCTGACCGGCGAGCGGACCGCCCCTGTCACGACCCGGCGGACGGCGGACGCCCGCATCCTGGTGGAACTCGGCGAGGTGCCCGAACTGGGGGCCGAGGAGTTCCCCGCCGCCCTCCGGCTGTTGGGCCGCCCGGCGAGCCCCTCCGTGGACCGGTGGTATTGCAGCCACTGGAGCGACGCGATACGGCAGCACTGGCTCGCCCTGCTGCCCGAACGGCCGGAGCTGGTGGCCGCCCGGCTGCTGCGGGACGTGTCCCAGGTGGCCGTGGACGACCAGCGGGGCGCCGCCGCGGCGGTACTGCCCCACCTCGCCGACGCGGACGGCGAGGCGGGCGAATCCGTGCACCTGTGCGTGGCGTACGGGCTGGGTGCGCGGCACGCCGAGGACCGGCTCGCCGCCGTGGACGCGCTGCTGATGCTCGCGGCGCGCGGTCGGCTGGAGCCGGACCGGCTGGGCGCGGACCTCGGGCAGCTGGTGCGGCGCGGTGCGGTGAAGCCGGTGCGGCTCGCCGACGCGGTGCGCACCGCCGCGGCGACGGGCGCGCAGGCCACGGTGTGGGCTGTTCTGCGGCAGGTGCTGCCCGTGCTGCTCGCCGACCTCGTCACCGGCGGCGCGACGACGCCCTCGGCCCGTGGGCTCGGTGAGCTGCTGGCCGTGGCGGCCGAGTGTGCGGAACGGACGGGCGCACAGGGGGAACTGCCCCACCTGTCGGGGGTGGCGGGCCGGCGTGGCACGTCACGGCTGGTGACGCAGGCGCGGCGCCTGCGGGAGGCGCTGGCCACGGCGCCCGCGGCGGCCTGATCCCACCTGCCCGAAAGGGTGGAAAACGCCCCAGAAGCCTTCTTTACCCATCGGTCACAGAGCGTTCGCGATCACGCAACACCGTTCCCTCACAGTGGGTGCATGAGTCGAGACATGTCTGATGTGACGGATGCCGTGGCACACCTCGCCGGGCACGGCACGGCGGTGCCCGCCATGGTGCTGGCCTCGGTGGCGGCCCTGATGGTCACGGCGGGCCTGCGTTCCCGGTGGTCACGACGCCACGGGCACGCGCCGCCCGCGGACGATACCGGCGCCCGGCCACCGACCGACGAGCGGCCGGCCGGGCTCGGGCGGACCGAACGTGAGGGCGGCGGGAGCGCGTTGTGGCGGATGCGGACGACGGTGCGGGACGAGCCGGGATCGCTGGCCGAGCTGTGCGCGGCCCTCGCCGAGCGGCGGATCGACATCCTGAGTCTGCAGACGCACCCGCTGGCCGAGGGCACGGTGGACGAGTTCCTGCTCCGTGCCCCGGGTGAGCTGAGCGGGACGGAGCTGGCCGGCGTGGTGACGGCGGCGGGCGGTGCGCGGACCTGGACGGAGCGTGCGGACGCCCACGACCTGGTGGACGCGCCGACCCGGGTGCTGGGCCTGGCCACCCGCACGGCCCTGGACGCGGCCGAGCTGCCGCTGGCGCTCAGGCAGTTGCTGGGCAGGTGCACCATCCGGTCCCTGCCCGCCACGGCCGGGGCGGAGGCCGTCGAGGCCGTACCTCCGGAGGGTGCGCTGGAGGACACCGTGCTGCGCCTGCGCGCCCCGGAGGGCGGGGTGATCAGCGTGGAGCGCCCCCATCTGCCCTTCACCCCGGCCGAGTTCGCCCGGGCGCGGGCGCTGGTCGAGCTGGACGCCCGGCTCGGTCCGCGGATCCCGCGCGGCCGGGACGTGCTGACGCTCGCCGAGGGCAGCGACATCACGGTCCGCCGGGCCGACACGCGTGACGTCCCGGCCGCCAAGGCGATGCACGAGCGCTGCTCGGCACGGACCCTCGGGCTGCGGTATCACGGCCCGGTCGGGGACGCCGACCGGTATCTCGGCCACCTGCTGAGCCCGCGCTTCGGTCGCACCCTCGCCGCGCAGACCGCCTCGGGGCGGATCGTCGGACTCGGTCACCTGCTGTGGGACGGGGACGAGACGGAGGTGGCGCTGCTCGTCGAGGACGCCTGGCAGCGCCGCGGCATCGGTGGCGAACTCCTGGGCCGGCTCGTCGCGATGGCGGCGGAGACGGGCTGCGAGAGCGTGTACGCGGTGACGCAGGCGTCCAACACCGGCATGGTCGCCGCGATGCGCGGCCTGGGCCTCCCCCTCGACTACCAGATCGAGGAGGGGACCCTGGTCGTCACGGCCCGTCTGGACCCGTCCGCCCGAGCCGCGGCACACCTGCCGCAGGGGGACCCGGTCGGCCGCGAGTGAGTGCCGGCGGGCGCGGTCACTCGGCCCGTGACAGCGCCTCCCGCAGCGGAATCGCGCCGGACGGCCGCTCTCCCAGCGCCCGGTCTAGGTCGGCCCACAGGTCGTCGACGTCCTCGAGGCCGACCGACATCCGCAGCAGCCGGTCGCCGACCCCGGCGTCCCGGCGGTCGTCCGCGTCCACGATGCGGTGGCTGATGGACGCCGGGTGCTGGATGAGCGTGTCGACGCTGCCGAGGCTCACGGCCGGGGTGATCAGGCGGACGCCTCCGATGACCGCGTGCGGGTCGCCGTGGACCTCGAAGGAGACCATCGCGCCGCCGATGCGCGGATAGTGGACGCGGGCCACCCGCGGATCGGCGGCCAGCCGTCCGGCCAGCTCGGCGGCGCTCGCGGAGGCGGCGCGCACCCGGACGGGCAGGGTGGACAGTCCCCGCAGCAGCAGGTAGCCGGCCAGCGGGTGCAGCACGCCGCCGGTGGCGAAGCGGACCTGCCGCAGCCGCCCCGCGAACTCCTCGTCGCAGGCGACCACTCCGGCCAGCACGTCCCCGTGCCCACCGAGGTACTTGGTGGCACTGTGCAGCACCAGCCGGGCGCCGTGCTCGGCGGGACGCTGGAGCACGGGTGTGGCGAAGGTGTTGTCCACGAGCAGCGGCACCGATCCGCAGGCGTGGGCGACGGCCCGCAGATCGACCTCGGCCAGGGTCGGGTTGGCCGGCGACTCGACGAGCACCAGACCCGTGTCGGGACGCAGCGCGTCCGCGACGCCCGCCGGGTCGGTCCAGGTGACCTCGGTTCCGAGCAGTCCGGCGGTCAGCAGGTGGTCGCTGCAGCCGTACAGGGGCCGTACGGCGACGACGTGCCGCAGCCCCATCGAGCCGCGGACCAGCAGGACCGCGCTCAGCGCGGCCATGCCGCTGGCGAAGGCGACGGCGGCCTCGGTCCCCTCCAGCCGGGCCAGCGCCGTCTCGAAGCGGGCGACGGTCGGGTTGCCCAGCCGGCCGTAGACCGGCGGTCCGTCCGGCTCGGCACCGGTCGTGGCGAACGCGTCGATGCGGGCGGCCTCGCCGCGGCTGTCGTACGACGGGTAGGTCGTGGACAGGTCGATGGGCGGGGCGTGCAGTCCCTGGCCGGCGAGATCGTCGCGGCCGGCGTGCACGGCCTCGGTGGCCAGTGCCCGCCCGGTGGGTGCGGTGATGCGTACGTCGTCGGATGGTGACGTGTGCGTGCGCGCTGAGTCCATGGCCGAAGAGTGAACACCGACCGGGTCAGTGGGGCGCGACACCGTGTTACGTTCGGGACATGGGCGAATCCGTCGTACTGGATCCGGTCGATCTCCATCTGCTGCGGCTGTTGCAGAACGACGCCCGGACCACCTACCGCGATCTCGCCGCCCAGGTCGGTGTCGCCCCGTCGACGTGTCTGGACCGGGTGGCCCGGCTGCGGCGGGCCGGGGTGATCCTCGGCCATCGGCTCGAGCTGGACCCGGCGAAGCTGGGGCGCGGCCTCCAGGCACTGCTGCTGGTGCAGGTGCGCCCGCACCGGCGGGAGCTGGTCGGCCCGTTCGTGGACCGGATCCGGGCCCTGCCCGAGTCGCGCACCGTCTTCCACCTCACCGGCCCGGACGACTACCTCGTGCATGTCGCGGTCGCGGACATGACGGATCTGCAACGGCTGGTCCTGGACGAGTTCACGTCCCAGCGGGAGGTGGCCCGGGTCGAGACCCGGTTGATCTTCCAGCAGTGGGAGTGCGGCCCCCTCCTGCCGTCGGCCCCGTCGGCTCCCGGGGCCACGCCCTGAGCGAAATCCGGCCGCCCGGGGCGTCGGGGCCGCCCCGCAGGGCTGACGCGGCACCGGTATCCGTATGAGGATGTCCGCATGTCAGAGACGAACAGCCCGCTGCCCCGCGAGGTCGCCGACACCTATGTCGACGAGCTCATCGCCCTCGACCCGGTCACCGGTACCTATCTCGGTGTCGCGGAGAGTTCCAGCCGTCTGCCCGACTTCTCGCCCGCCGGGCAGGAGGCCCTCGCGGAGTTGGCCCGCACCACCCTGGCCCGGCTGGACGAGGCGGAGCGCCGGCCCGGCGGCGACAGCGACGTGGAGCGGCGCTGCGCGCGGCTGCTGCGCGAGCGTCTGACGGCCGAACTCGCGGTGCACGAGGCCGACGAGGGCCTGCGCTCGGTCGGAAACATGGGTACCGCCGCCCATTCCGTGCGCGAGGTCTTCACCCTCACCCCGACCGGGACCGACGAGGACTGGGCCCGCGTCGCGGAGCGGCTGCGGGCGGTGCCGGCGGCGTTCGCGGGCTACCGCGAGTCCCTGTCGCTGGGCCTGGAGCGCGAGTTGTACGCGGCGCCGCGTCCGACCGCCACGTTCGTCGAGCAGCTCGGCGAGTGGGCGGACACGGGTGAGGGGCGTGGCTGGTTCGAGGACTTCGCCGCCGACGGCCCCGAGGCACTGCGCCCGGAGCTGGACGAGGCCGCGCGGGCCGCGACCGCGGCCGTGGTCGAGCTGCGGGACTGGATGCGCGACGTGTACGCCCCGGCGATCGAGGGCGCCCCGAACACGGTGGGCCGCGAGCGCTACGCCCGCTGGTCGCGCTACTACAACGGCACGGACCTCGACCTGGACGAGGCGTACGCGTACGGCTGGGCCGAGTACCACCGCCTGCTGGCCGAGATGAAGGCGGAGGCCGAGAAGATCCTGCCGGGCGCCGAGACCCCGTGGGTGGCGCTGGCGCACCTGGACGAGCACGGCAGGCACATCGAGGGCGTCGACGAGGTCCGGGACTGGTTGCAGGGCCTGATGGACCAGGCCATCGAGCAGTTGGACGGCACCCACTTCGAACTCGCCGAGCGGGTGCGGCGGGTGGAGTCGCGCATCGCCCCGCCCGGCAGCGCGGCGGCGCCGTACTACACGTCCCCGTCGGAGGACTTCTCCCGCCCCGGCCGCACCTGGCTGCCGACGATGGGCCAGACCCGCTTCCCCGTGTACGACCTGGTCTCGACCTGGTACCACGAGGGCGTCCCGGGCCACCACCTCCAGCTGGCGCAGTGGACGCACGTCGCGGACGACCTCTCCCGCTACCAGGCATCGGTCGGCATGGTCAGCGCCAACGCCGAGGGCTGGGCGCTGTACGCGGAGCGGCTGATGGACGAGCTGGGCTACCTCACGGACGCCGAGCAGCGCCTCGGGTACCTGGACGCGCAGATGATGCGGGCCGCCCGCGTCATCGTGGACATCGGCATGCACCTGGAGCTGGAGATCCCGGCGGACTCCCCCTTCCACCCGGGTGAGCGCTGGACGCCGAAGCTGGCGCAGGAGTTCTTCGGCGCGCACAGCAGCCGCCCGGCGGACTTCGTGGAGAGCGAGCTGACCCGGTACCTGACGATCCCGGGCCAGGCGATCGGCTACAAGCTCGGCGAGCGGGCGTGGCTCCTCGGCCGGGAGAAGGCCCAGGAGCGGCACGGCGACTCCTTCGACCTGAAGGCGTGGCACATGGCGGCCCTTTCGCAGGGTTCGCTGGGCCTGGACGACCTGGTGGACGAACTGTCGCGGCTGTGAAGCCCGTTGGGGCCGACGCTCAGCGCCGGAAGCCGCCCTCCGAGTCGACGACCTGACCGGTGACCCACTCCGCCTCGTCCGTGGCCAGCCACGCGATGAGGCGGGCCGGGTCGTCGGGCATGCCCCACCGGCCGGCGGGGAAGAGCGCGGCGATCGCGTCGTAGTCCTCGCCGGTGAGGTAATCGGTGTCCACGGGGCCGGGGTTGACCGTGTTCACGGTGACGGCGTGCTCGGCGAGGGCGGTGGACAGGGAGCGCGTGACCGACGCCAGCGCGCCCTTCTGCAGCGCGTAGGCGATCTCGCCGGGCATGCCGCCCGCGATGTCCTGGCCGGAGGTCATCATCACGACGCGTCCGCCGGGGGTGCGCGGCGGCAGGGCGGCGCGGCGTCGGGCGTAGGCCTGGATCAGCAGCAGCACCGAGCGGGTGTCGACCTGCCAGTGCGCGTCGAGCATGGCGGCGTCGATGGTGTCGAGGGTGCCGTCGGAGCCGCTGAGCGCGTGGTTGGCGACGAGGATGTCCAGCCGTCCGCCGAGCGCTTCGGCGGCGGCGTCGACGAGTTCGCCGGGGGCCTCGGACCGGGTGAGGTCACCGGGACCCGCGTGCACGACGGCCTCGGGGTCGCCGAGCGCCGCCCGCACGGAGGCGGCCACGTCCTCGGGGCGGTCGGCGCCCCAGGGCATGGCGGCGTCGTGCGGGACGTGGTGGTGGAGGTAGACGCTCGCTCCGTACGCGGCGAGCCGCCGGGCCACGGCATGACCGATGCCGCTGCGCCGACTGGCTCCGGTGACGAGGGCGGTGCGGCCGCGCAGCGGCAACGGGTCGCGGCGCAGGTCTTCGGGGGTGGGCTGGGGAAGTCGTGGCATGGGCACCCATGATGAACGGGCCGCGACCTCCCCGCACCTCAATATCGTTCCCGGCCCAGTCCCCGCCGGCCGCCGAGCCGCCGCAGACGGCCCGCACGCCGACGTCGCCCCCGGCGGCACCCAGCGAGCCCACGCGAGTGGCCCGCACTTCAGAGTTTTCTCCTGCCACCGCTCGACGAGCCCCACGGACGACTCGCTCGCCCCAGCCGGCGCCGACGAGTCCCGCAGTCGACCCCGTATCACGGTCGTCCCGGCTACCGGTCGGCGAGCCGCCGCAGGTGTACGAGGCTCAGCCAGGTCTCCGGCCCGGGGCGCACCTCCGCCGCGCGCACCGCGTACCGGCCGGACTCCAGCGCGACCCGCGCCCGGCCGGCGCGGTCCGATGCGGCGCCGGGCCAGGCGGCGTCGAACAGGAGCACGGGCCCGGGCACCCGCCAGGACACCTCGGGCTCCCACTCGGCCGCGGCCAGGGCGGCGGGGACACCGGCCAGCACCTCGTCCTCGGAGTCGGCGGCACACCAGCGCACGAAGGTGCCGTGGTCGGGCAGGTACGCGGTGGCGGCGGGTTCGTCGCCGAGCACCAGGGCGGTGGAGTCGCCGACGGGAAGCAGCCCGACGTAGCCGTCGACCTCGCAGGCCCGGTCGTAGTCGGAGTCCGTCTCCTCGCCGTCGGCGCCGGTCCAGAACGGCAGGACCGTCTCCGGGACCGCGATCAGCGGCCCTCCGCCCGACTCGACCCACTCCACCCGGCCCGGCTCCGCGTATCGCACCATGCGGCAGAACCTACACGCCGCTCAGCAACCGCAGTCGGCCGCGTCCACCGGAGCGGTCAGGGGGTCGGCGGCGCGGTGCTCGACGCCCTGCCACGACTCGAACTCGAAGCCCTCGCGCACCCAGTACTCGAAGCCCCCGAGCATCTCCTTGACCGGGTAACCGAGTTCGGCGAGGGCCAGGGCGGCACGCGTCGCGCCGTTGCAGGCGGGGCCCCAGCAGTAGGTGACGACCGGCACGGCCGGGTCGAGGAGTTGACCGGCCCGTTCGGCGACGAGCGCGGTGGGCAGGTGGACGGCGCCGGGGACGTGCCCCTGGTCCCAGGACTCGGTGGACCGGCAGTCGACGAGCACGAATCCCGGGTCGCCGTCGGCCGTGAGTGCGGCGGCCACGTCGGATACGTCGGTGTGGAAGGCGAGGCTCGCCCGGAAGTACGCGGCGGCCTCGGCGGAGGGTGCGGGCGCGACGCGCAGGACGGGGTTGGCGTGCGGGACGGCGTGGGTGGTGGTGCCAGTGCTCATGGTCCGGGCTCTCCTCGGTGGATCTGCCGGTCAGGGACGTGCGTCGTGAATGTGCCGTTCAGGAACGCGTCGTTCAGGAATCTGTCACTCACGAATCCGCAGTTCAGGAATCTACGGTTCACCTCACCCCGCCTGAAGGGCGATTCCCCGGCCCACTCCTTGTGTCACCGGGGATTCCCTGCTATCCATCCCGGATGACCGAGTATTCCCCGGACAGTACCGACTGGCTCATCCTGGACGCCCTCCAGCGGGACGGGCGGGCCAGCTTCGCCGAGCTGGCCCGCGCCGTCTCGATGTCCGCGAGCGCGGTGACGGAGCGCGTACGGCGGTTGGAGGAGGCCGGGATCATCCAGGGGTACACGGCGGTCGTCGACCCCGAACGGCTGGGGCTGCCGATCCTGGCGTTCGTGCGGCTGCGCTACCCGGTAGCCAACTACAAGCCGTTCCACGACCTGGTCGCGGTCATGCCGGAGATCCTGGAGGCACACCACGTCACGGGCGACGACTGCTTCGTCGTCAAGGTCGCGGCCCGCTCGATGCGGCACCTGGAGGAGGTGTCCGGCCGGATCAGCGCCCTCGGCTCGGTCACTACCAGCGTCGTCTACTCCTCACCGCTCCCCCGCCGCCCCCTGGGCCGCTGACCCCGGCGCGGCCGACGGGACGAGGACGCTCAGCCGGCGCCCCGCTGCCGCAGGGCCGACCCGGACCGCCCCTTCACGACCTCGAGTTGGGCGTGGATGCGGCGCCGCAGGTCGGCGACGTGGCTGACGATGCCGACGCTGCGGTCCCGCTCACGCAGGGCGTCGAGGACGTCCAGGACCTCGTCGAGGGTCTGGTCGTCGAGGCTGCCGAATCCCTCGTCGATGAAGAGGGTGTCGAGGCGGACGCCCCCCGCCTCGTCGGTGACGACGTCGGCGAGCCCGAGCGCGAGGGCGAGCGACGCGAAGAACGTCTCGCCTCCGGACAGCGTGGCCGTGTCGCGTTCGCGCCCGGTCCAGGCGTCGACGACGTGCAGGCCGAGACCGCTGCGACCGCGCCCGGTGCGGTCGTCGGAGTGGACGAGCGTGTAGCGGCCGGAGGACATGCGCAGCAGCCGGGCGGAGGCCGCGGCGGCGACCTGTTCGAGGCGGGCCGCGAGGACGTACGACTCCAGGCGCATCCGGCGTTCGTTCTCCGCCGAGGTGCCCGCGGCGAGGGCGGCCAGCCGGGCGACCCGGGTGTGTTCCTCGCGCAGCGGGGCGAGCCGGCGCACGGCGGCGGTGGCCTGCGCGGACAGGCGGTCCAGCTCGGCGCAGCACCGGGCGGCGGCGTCGCGGGCCGAGGAGGCCTCGCGCAGGCGCCGGCCCGCGTCGGCCGCCGCCCGTTCCGCCGCGGCGAGGTCGGCCGGCGGTCGCCGGGCGGCGTCGGCCGTGTCGGCCTCGGCGAGGACCGCACGGACGGCGGCGTCCTCCGACTGCCAGGCGTCGAGGCGGCGTTGCAGCTCGCGGTGAGCGGTGTCGTCGAGCAGGGCGGCTGCCGCGTCCGCCGGGGTGTCGAAACCGGCCCGGAAGGCGGCGTCGGCGAGCCGGGCGTCGGCGTCCTTGAGCCGCTGGGCGGTGTCGGCGGCGACGCGGGCAGTGTCGGCGGCCTCCGTGAGCAGTGCGGCCTGCCGCTCCAGCTGCACCGCCCGCGCCTCGACGCTCTCGGCGGTGCCGCGCGCCCGCGCCAACTCCTCCTCCAGGGCGGCCTGTTCGCGCTCCAGCCGCTCGCGTCCCGCGACCCGGGAGGCGGACCGGACGGCGGCCTGCTGCCGGGCGGCGACGCGCTCCTCGCGCTCGTGTTCGGCCCGCCGCAGCTCCTCCTGCGCGGTGTGCAGTCCCGAGGCGACCGCCCGCGCCCGCGTGTACTCCCGTTCGAGTTCCCCGGCCTCTTCGGCCAGCCGGGCCGTGGGCGCGTCGCCGGCTTCCGCGGTGGCGGCGGCGAGTGCCTCCCGTACGCTGCCCAGGTGCCGTTCGGCCCGTACGCGCCGCTCGTCGGCGGCCTGGTGGGTGGCCAGGGCGCGCTCCTCCGCGTCGCGGTCGACGTGACCGGCGCTCTTGCGGGCGGGCGCGGGGTGTTCGGTGGCTCCGCACACCGCGCAGGGCGTGCCGTCGGTGAGGTTCGCGGCGAGTTCCGCGGCGATGCCGTGCAGCCGCTGTTCCTTGAGGTCGAGCCAGTGGCCGCGGGTCTCGACCGCTTCTTCGGCCGAGGCGAGCGCTTGGCGCCGCGCCTCTTCCACGTCGTCGGTGAGCCGGTCCCGCTGCCGGGCGGCGTCGAGCCGCCGCTGTGCCGGATCCCGCTGCACGGCGAGCTGTTCGGCGCGGGTCGCGGCCTCCTGCGCGGCGTCGACGCGGCCCTGGAGTGCGGTGCGGGTGGTCTCCCAGTCGGCGAGCCAGGTCTCCGCCTCCTGCCGGGCGTCGTCGTCGGCGCGTTCCTGGCGGTCGAGGGCGGCCCGCTCCTCGACCAGTTCGGTCAGGCGTCGTTCGGCGCGCCGGGCCGACTCAAGGCCCCCCAGTTCCTCGGCGGCCCGGCGTGCGGCGGTGGCGAGCCCCGCGGCACCCGCGTCGGCGAGGGCCTGCGGCAGCCGGTCCCGCGCGCGTGCTTCCGCGGTCGCCGCCGCCCGGTGTTCCGTCTCGGCGGCGTCCCGCAGCTCCAGCGCGGGGGCCACCGCCGCTGCCTTGCGGCCCCGCTCCATGCGCTGCTGCGCGGCGTGATGGGTGTCGGCCCGCTCCGCCAGCCGTGCGGCACGCTCCCGTGCCTCGGCGAACCGGCGTTGCAGCCGGTCGAGTTCGCGGGTGTCGGCCAGGTCGCGTTCCGCCGCGGCCTGGGCCGACTCGGTGGCCGTGAGCCGGCCGTCGGCGACCGCCAGCAGTTCCCGGGCGGTGCCGCGGGCGACGGCGGCGGCTTCCAGCACCGCCTCGGCCAGGCCCGGTTCGCCCGGCGCCAGTTCGGGCAGTTCCATGGCGCTGCCCGCGGCCTGCTGCATCCGGTGCGCGTCGGCCAGCAGCGCGGCGTCCCCTTCGCGCACCCGGGCCTCGGTCGTCCGGCGCCGTTCGGCGAGGTGCTTCTCGACCTCGGCGAAGCGCCGGGTGTCGAAGAGCCGGCCGAGCAGCTTGCCGCGCGCCTCGGCGTCGGCGCGCAGGAAGCGGGCGAAGTCGCCCTGGGGCAGCAGCACGACCTGGCAGAACTGCTCGCGGCTCATGCCGAGCAGTTGCGTGATCTCCTCGCCGATCTCCTGGTGGGAGCGGCTGAGGTCCTTCCAGGCGCCGGCCGTGACGTCGTACTCGCGCAGCCAGGTCTGGGCCTTGTCGACGGTCGTGCCCTTGCCGCGCAGCTTCGGCCGTTCCCACGGCGGCTGCCGGGTGATCTCCAACCGGCGGCCCGCGACGGTCAGTTCGAGGCGCACCTCGGTCCGGGTGCCGATCGCCGCGTGGTCGCTGCGCAGCGTGCTGCCCTGGCCGCTGCCGCTCTGCCGGGCGCCCGGGACCGAGCCGTACAGCGCGTAGCAGACGGCGTCGAGGACGGAGGTCTTGCCGGCGCCGGTGGGGCCGTGCAGCAGGAACAGGCCGGCGGTCGAGAGGGCGTCGAAGTCGACTCCGTGGGAGGCGCCGAAGGGGCCGAAGGCGGTGATGTCGAGCCGGTGCAGCCTCACCGGGCCACCTCCCGCACGGTGTCGTCCGCGCGCACCGCGTCGAAGGCGTCCCGCAGCACGCCCTGTTCGTGGACGTCGGGCCCGGCGCCGCGCACGTGCGCCACGAAGTCCTCCGCGATCTCCCGGTCGCTGCGGTCGGCGAGGCGCCGGGCGTAGGACACACCCGGCTCCTCGGGGGCGCGCTCCGGGTCGAAGACGAGGCTGAGGGTGTGCGGGAACCGCTCGGTGAGCCGGGCCATGGGCTCGTCCGGCCGGACCGGGTCGGTGAGGGTCGCCTCGACCCACGCGTCCTCGTGCGGGGTCAGCTCCGGGTCGGCGAGCAGGTCCGCCAGCGTGCCGCGCAGCCGGGCCAGGGCACGCGGCACCGGGCAGTCGACCCGCTCGGCGGTCAACGATCCCGTCGCGTCCAGGTCGACGAGCCACATGCTCTTGCGGTGCCGGTGCTCGGAGAAGGAGTACGGCAGCGGGGAGCCGGAGTAGCGGACGCGCTCGGTGAGGGTCTGGCAGCCGTGCAGGTGCCCGAGCGCCACGTAGTCGACGCCGTCGAAGACACCGGAGGGCACGGCGGCGACCCCGCCGACGGTGATGTCCCGCTCGCTGTCGCTCTGCTCGCCGCCGGTGACGAAGGCGTGCGCGAGGACGACGGAACGGGTGCCGGGTGCGCGCGTGGCGAGGTCGGCGCGCACCCGGTCCATGGCGGCGGCGAGCACGGCCTCGTGCCCCGCCTGCTCCACGCCGAACTCGGCCTTGACCAGCGCCGGTTCGAGATACGGCAGCCCGTAGAAGGCGACGTCTCCGTGGGCGTCGGTCAGCACCACCGGGGTGCCGCAGCCCGCCGGGTCGGTGCGCAGGTGGATGCCGGCCCGGTCGATGAGCCCGGCACCGACGCCGAGACGGCGGGCGGAGTCGTGGTTGCCGGAGATCATGACCGTCGGCACACCGAGGTCGGCGAGGCGGTGCAGGGCGTCGTCGAACAGCTCGACGGCGGCGAGCGGCGGCACCGCCCGGTCGTACACGTCTCCCGACACGACCACGGCGTCGACGGCGTGCGCGCGCACGGTCTCGACGAGGTGGCCGATGAACCCGGCCTGCGCCCCGAGCATGTTCACCCGGTGGAACGCCCGGCCGAGGTGCCAGTCGGACGTGTGCAGCAATCTCATGAAATGACCCTGACCCGCATGTTTCTCTCGGTGACGCCCCGAAGAGCCCGCCCAGGCCGGCTCGGGGGACCCGGGCAGGCGCCCACCACGCTAGCGCCTGCCGGTACCCGGTTCACCACTGACCGCATTGGTCACGAGTTCGCGCGCGTACGCGGCGTCCAGCCGGCCGGGGCGGAAGAGGATGCGGTACATGATCGGCGCCACGACGCGGTCGATCAGCAGTTCCGTCTCGGGCACCGGCTCACCGCGTCGTACCGCACGGGCCAGCACGGTGTCGATCTGCTCCGCGGCGTACGCCGAACACTGACCGGCATGGGTGCCGTCCGGGTCGCCGAGCAGGGCGTCCCGGATGTAGGCGCGCCCGGGCGGCGAGGCCATCTCGTCGAGGAACTGTTCCGCCCACGCGTCGAGGTCCGCCCGCAGGCTTCCGAGGTCGGCCGGCTCCGTTTCCGGGCGCAGTCGTTCGACGGCCACGTCGGACAGGAGTTCCTGCAGGTCGCCCCAGCGACGGTAGATCGTGGACGGGGTCACGCCCGCCCGAGCGGCCACCATCGGGACGGTGAGCGCGTCGCGGCCCACCTCCCCCACGAGTTCGCGCACCGCCGCGTGGACGGACTTCTGCACGCGTGCGCTGCGCCCGCCGGGACGGACCATGGGCCTGGGACTCATGCGCACCACCTTAATGCGAATGAGTCGCTTCTAGGCGGTGGCCGACGGCCGGGGGTCCGCCTCCCGTCAGGCCGCGAGGGGAGCGAGCCGCCCCACGCCGGTCACCGACTCCTCGTAGGCCCGGCCCACCCGGAGCACGGCGGCGTCGCAAAAGGGGCGCGCCATCAGCTGCATGCCGATCGGCAGTCCGGCGCGGTCGTGACCGACCGGCAGGGTGAGGGCCGGGACGCCGGTGATGTTGGCGGGGGCACAGAGGCGCACGTAGGCGTCCGACACGGACTCGGTCGTGCCGTCGGCCCACTCGACGGTTTCCCGCCCCGCCTCGGCGGCGGTCATCGGTACCGTCGGCGCGGCGAGGACGTCGACTCCGTCGAGCATGCGGGCCCAGGCCTCTCGCATCATGGTGCGGGCCCGCTGGGCGCGGAGGTAGTCGCCCGCCGAGGTGAGTGCGCCGGCCTCCAGCAGGACGCGGACGTCCGCCGCGTAGAGGTCGGGCGTGGCCCGCAACGAACGCTCGTGGTAGGCGGTGGCCTCGGGGACCATCAGCCCCCACTGCACGGCCTGGATGTGGCGCGCCATCGGGATCTCGACGTCGACGAGCTCCGCCCCCAGCTCCGCCAGCCGCTCGATCGCGCCGCGTAGGGATTCCTCGACCTCGGGCACGACCCGGTCGAAGTAGTAGTTCCGCGGGACGCCGACCCTCAGTCCTCGCAGGTCGCCTTCCGGGAAGCGGTCCGGCGCGGGGCCGGGCACGCTCGCCGGGTCGCGCGGGTCGTGGCCGGCGGTCGCCGACAGCACCAGCTCGGCGTCCCGGACGGTGCGGGTGAGGGGGCCCACATGGTCCAGGGACCAGGACAGCGAGGTCACGCCCGTGCGGGGGACCAGGCCGTAGGTCGGCTTGAGGCCCACCACACCGTTCAGGGCCGCGGGGACCCGGACGGAGCCGCCCGTGTCCGTGCCCATGGCGAACGTCGCCCCGCCGGCGGCGACGGCCACGGCCGAGCCACCGCTCGACCCGCCCGCGACCCGGCCGTGGTCCCAGGCGTTGTTCGTCTGCGGTGTGATCAGGCCGTAGGCGAACTCGTGCGTGTGTGTCTTGCCCAGGAGCACGGCCCCGGCGGCGCGGAGCCGTTCGGCCACCCCGCTGTCGTGTTCCGCCACGTGCCCGGCCCGCACGTGCGAGCTCGCGGTGGTGGGCAGCCCCTCCGCGTCGATCAGGTCCTTGAGCGCCATGGGGATCCCGTGCAGCGGCCCGCGCGGTCCGCTTTCGGAGATCTCGCGCTCGGCGCGGACCGCTGCGACCAGGGCCGTGTCGGCGGCGACGGTGACGTAGGCGCCCAGCCGTCCTTCGACGGCGGCGACACGGGCGAGCACCGATTCGGTGAGTTCGACGGGGGACAGCTCCCGGGTGCGCACCGCACGGGCGGCCTCGGTCAGCGACAGCTCAAACGGTTGCATCGGTGTCCTTCTCTCCGGCTCGGAAGGAGGACGCGGGGCAGGTCTCGCCGAAGTCGAGCTCGCGCAGCGTGCTGATCACGGAGTGGATGTGGTTGGCGGTCGCGGCCACTTCCTCGTGCCGGCCGTCCGCTAGGGGCAGCCCCGCCCGCAGCGCCCCTCGGGCTGCCTCTTGGGGGGTGAGTTCGCTGGTCATGGCTTCCTTCCGTGCAGTAAAAGCGAATCGTTTGCTTTAGCAGAACCGTAGGACTTACGGTGACTTAAAGCAAACGAATCGCTTTAGTGCGCGGAAGCGGTTCTCCCCGAGACCCACACAGACAAGGGAAATCGCCGTGTTCACCTCATCGCAGACGACCGAGCCCCCCACTCCCCCCGCCCCTTCGTGGGCGGTGGGCGACCACACCGTGCGACGCGTCGACGAGGTGCTCCTGCCCGCCGGGACCGGTCCGTGGCTGCTGCCCGGGGCGACCCCCGGGCTCGTGGCCCGGTCCCCCTGGCTGAGCCCCGAGTTCGCCGACGGACAAGGCGTCCTGCGCCTGGCGAGTCACAGCTTCGCCGTCGAGGCGGACGGCATGCGCGTACTGGTGGACACCGGCATCGGAAACGGGAAGCGGCGCGCCAACCCGGCCTGGCACGACCTGAACAGCGACTACGAAGCACGGCTGCGGGCGGCGGGCTTCGCGCCGGAGAGTGTCGACCTGGTGATTCTGACCCACCTCCACGCCGACCACGTGGGGTGGAACACGCGTGCCGACGGCGACGCCTGGGTGCCCACCTTCCCGAACGCGCGCTACCTCACCTCACGCACCGAGTGGGACCACTGGGCGGGCGTGGACATGGAGGAGGCGCGTCGGCAGATGTTCCGGGACTCGGTGCACCCCGTGCGGGAGGCGGGTCTGCTCGACCTCGTCGACGTCGCGGACGAGGGGACGGACGTCGCGCCGGGCGTCCGTCTGCTGCCCACCCCCGGCCACACGCCGGGGCAGGTGGCGGTGGCCCTGAGCAGCCTCGGCGAGAGCGCGCTGATCACCGGCGACAGCATCCACCACCCGGTCCAGATGGCGCATCCGGAGCTCTGCAGCTGTGTGGACGTCGCTCCCGGGCTCGCGGCCAGGACCCGGAACCAGGTGCTCGACTCGCTGGCCGGTACGTCGACGCTCCTGCTGGGGAGCCACTTCCCGGCACCGACCGCCGGACACGTGCGGCGCGAGGACGGCGGATACCGACTGGTCCCGGTTGCCCCGCGGGGCACGCGCGGGTGACACGAAGGACGGCCGGCGGGCCCGGCTCCCCCGCCCACGGGGCGAAGCCGCCCGCCGGACCGACGGCTGGCGGCCGGGTCACGTCCGACGCCGTGTGTACACCGGGCGGACCCGCGGGCACAGTGGAGGGGAGTGGGTGCCGAGGACGAGGGGGACGTCATGGGCAGCGAGCCGGTCGCGGGCTCCCGCATCCTGTCGGAACAGAACGGGGAGGCGGCCCGGCAGCGGTTGCGCGCGATGACGGTGTCCCATCGGCGGGCCCAGCGGCTCGCCAACGCCCGTATGGGGGTGTCGGTGCTGCTCGCGGCCGCCGGACTCCTCACCGTCTTCCTTCCCGGGCTCACGGTGGCGGTGACCGTGCTGGGCGGAGTCTGGGCCGTGGCGCATTCGGTGGGCCTCACCTCGTGGGAGAGCAGCGAGGCGCGCCGCGCGGCGCTGCTGCAGGAGTCGTTCGACGTACGGCTGTTCCGGCTGGAGTGGAACGGCGCGATGGCGGGATCCCCGCCCTCCCCGCAGTTGATCAGCAGTCTCGGCCGGCGTTTCACGGGCGACGAGGCCGAGCTGCGCGACTACTACGAGATTCCCGAACTGCCGCACCCCTACGACGTGCTGGCCTGCCAGCAGCAGAACCTCGGATGGGGCGCCCGGGTCCGCCGCCGCTATGCCCGCACCGTGCTCGCCTCCCTGCTGGCATGGCTGGGACTGGGGCTCGTCGTCGGTCTCTCGACCGGTATGAGCGTGCTCGACCTGCTGCTGCTGTGGTACGTGCCCTCCCTCGGCGCGGTGATGATGGGCGTGGAGGTGTGCCGTACGCAGTGGGAGGTGATCAAGGACCGGGAGCGCGTGCTGGAGTTGCTGGAGGCCAGGGTCGCCGCCGGGGGTGACCCGGGCGCCCTGCTGGTCTTCGCCCGGCAGGTCCAGGACGTGATCTTCCAGTCCCGCCAGCGGCACACCCGGGTGCCCGGCTGGTTCTTCCGCCGCTTCAAGAGCGCGGACCGTGCCGATTTCCAGGCCGCGATGCGCGACCTGCAGTCCGTCGTCGCCCGGATCGCACCCCAACCGGGCTGAGACCGGGCCCGGTTCGGCGCCGCGGGCGGGCCGGGGCGACCTCGTGGTTTCCGTACCGGCGCTCCCGCGGGGTGAGGTACCGTCGGCGTCTGCTCACGTGGACGCGACGTCCGGACACCCGCGAAGCCGATCGATGCGGAGCGCGGCGACGGGCGGGGGCGGTCCCTGGACGGGGGAAGACCCGGTGGAGTACGAGGACGACCTCGAAGACCCGCACGCATCGAAGGATCTGCGGGACCTGGGAGAACTGTTCGACGAGAAGGCGGTCTCCGACGCCCTGGTCCAATGGGCCCGCAACGGAGCGCACGGCGGTACCGTCCGGCCGCTCGTGCCGCCCTGGCGCCCGTCCGGAACGAGCGCCAGCGGGGCCCTGCTGACGGCGGTGCTGGTCACCCCGCGCCCCGGTGCCGTGGTGGTCAAGGTGTCCACCGCCGACCAGGCCGGGGAGGGGCACGCCCACGCGCGCGCCCGGCTCACGGCACCGGACCGCGTCGTCCCGCTGCGGTGGACGTGGCCGGTGGGCGACGGGCGCATGCTGACGTTCCAGTCCCCGGCCGGCGACAGCCTGTACGACGTGGACACGCTGGCGTCCCTGAGCGGCCGTGAACTGCCGGACGCCGTCGCCTATGTGACCCGGTGGCTGCTGACCGGCTGGAACGACGGACTCCAGGTCCGGCAGACCACGCCAACGAACCTCTCGGCACTCCTGCGCGGCGAACTGGGCGCGCTCGTCGCGCGCGGCGGCTCGGTGCTGCTGTACGGCGCACGGATCGAGGGCCTGGAGCCGGACACGGCCCGCCTCCGGATCGACGGCCGGGACCTGCCGAACCCCCTCGCCCTGGCCGCCGGACATCCCCGGCTGCCCGACCCCGCCCTCTACCTCGCGCGCGGACGGGCCCACGGCGACCTCCACCCGCACAACATCATGCTGCCGCACCGGGAGGGCCGTCCCCGGTACGAGGACTTCCGGCTCATCGACCTGGCGACCTTCGCGGAGGACGCCCCGCTCTCCCGTGACGTCGCGACGCTGCTCCTGTCCGCCCTGGCCCCGGAGGTCCCGGCGGAGGCCGCCAGGGGCGACGACACCCTGCTCCGGTATCTCGTGCGCCCGCACGAGGATCTCTCCGAGCGGATCCCGCCCGCGACGAGCCGCCTGGTGCGGGCGGTGCGCGAAGTCTGCGCGCAGGCCGCCGAAGGTGGCCTGTACGACGTGTGGAACGCCCAGTTCCTGCTCTCCCTCGTCGCCACGGGACTGCGCTTCAGCACGTACGAAAATCTGGGGGACGCCGGACGCTGGTGGTACTTCCGGCTCGCCGCCCACGCCGGTGGTGAACTGCTCCGGCGGCACGAGGACGGTCCGAGCCCCGCCGGGCTCCCGGTCGAGGCGCCGCCACCGGCCTCCCCCGCCGCACGCGAACCGCGACCCGAACGGCCCCCGCAGCCCGTCCCGCACCCCCCGGCGCCGGCCCCGCCCACCGCGCTCCCCACCGCGCCGGCCTCCCCCACGGCCCCGCCCACCGCGCTCCTGCGCCTCGAGAGCTACAGCCGTACCGCCGTCGTCGCCGCCGGACACCAGGGCGCTTCCGGTGCCGGGGCCCAGCCCCTGGACCTGGCCGCGCTGGCCGTTCCCAGGGATCTGGAGCGGTCGCTGCTGGGGCTGCTGGGCGAGGGCCGTTCGGTGTGTGTGACCGGTGAGCCCGGCACCGGCAAGACCACTCTGTTGTGGCGGCTCCACGGCGAGCTGTCCCGGGACCCCGGCGGACCGACGCCGTACTTCCTGCGCTCCGGCGACCTGTGGAACCCCTCGCCCGGCGCCGGACTCACCCTGGAGACCGTACGCGAGGCCTGCGGGGCTCTGCCCGGCCCGGCGGTCTTCCTGCTCGACACCGCCGACCTGCTGGTCTCCGACACCTCGGGGCTCGTCCTGCTGCACGAACTGCTCACCGTCGCCGCCGAGCACTCCGTGCCGGTTCTGATGACGTGTCGCCGTGAGGAGGCCCGCGCCCTGCGGCCGTACGTCGGCGACTTCGCCCTCGAAGGGAAGATGCTCGGCCCGTACAGCCCGCGCGAGCAGGAGGCGGCCATCCGCTCCCACGCCCGGTACTTCTACGAGGGCCTGGCCGAGGTCTCCGTGGACGAGGTCTGCCGTACGGTCTCCCACGCGGCGGTGCGGGGCCTGCCGATGCGGGAGGTGTGCCGGGCCCCGCTCACCCTGCGCATGCTGTTCGAGACGTTCGCGCCCAAGGTGCCACTGGTGGAGGAGATCGACGCCACCACGCTCTACGACCTCTACTGGCAGCACCGTGTCGGCCGCGACCAGCGGGCCGGAGACACCGCCGCGCCCGGCGCGACGCCGCCACCCGACCTCTCCGACGCCGGTGAGGAGGTGGCCCGGCTGATGCTGGAGGAGGGCCGGCTGGACCTGACGGCCGCGGAGGTGGGGGCGCACCGCCCGGGCGGCTCAGGGAGCCCCGGCCCGGTCGACGGCCTCCAGGGGCTGGTGGCCCGCGGGGTGGTCGAACGCCAGGGCGTGAACGCCACCGAGCGGTACTCCTACTTCCACCAGACCCTGTTCGAGTACGCCGCCGGACGCCGGCTCGCCCGGACGGCCTCTCCTGGTAGGCCCTCCCACCTGGGGCTGCTGCTCGACTGGTTGAAGGAGCACCCCGACGACCAGTTCCGGCTGGCCGTCGCCGAGCAGGCCCTCGTCCAGGCCGGCCGGGCCGGCGGCCGGGCGGCCGAGGCGGGCACCGCGCTGCTGACCGCTCTCCTCGCCGAGACCGGTCAGGGCTCGCCCGAACTGCACGGCCTGCGGGCCATGCAGGTGCGCGTCTACGCACGGCTGCCCGCACCCGATCCAGGACTGCGCCGGCACTTCGGTCCCGCCGTGGCCGCACTGCCGCCGATCCTGGGCCGGGTCTATCTGGAGGCCCTGCCGACGGTCTGCCACCAGGACCAGGCCCGGATCGTCGAGGAACTGCTCGGCATCTGGCGGGGCGGACACGAGGAACTGAGACAACCCCTGATCGTCGCCCTGAGCTGGCTGGCGGAGACGCTGCCCGAGAGCGTGATCGACGTCATCGACAGGGCCTGCCCGTCCCCGGGACGCGAGGGCGGCTGCCGCGGCACCGAGTGTGCGCCCCGCGCGTGTCTGTGGGCCTGGTTGCTGACCCGGGAGAAGTCCGAGGTCTTCAAGTTCCTCGCCGTGCTGGAGGCGTTGGCGCCCAAGCGGCCCGACTGGGTGTGGCCCCGGCTGCGCACGCTGATGACGGACCCGCACAGCGACCTGGTCCCGATGGCCCGCTGTCTGCGGCTCGCGGCCCGGCGGCAGGACTGGCCGGAGCGCCCCTACCCGACGGTCCGGCCGGTCGTCCGGCACCGCTGGGGCCGGGAACGCCCCCGGAACAAGGAGGGCTTCGAACTCCAGGTCGCGCTCGGCCGGTTGATGGCCGCCGCCTGGGCGACCCGCGAGGAGCAGCCCTCGCTGGAGGCCGTCCTGACGGCGGCGGTCCGGCGTCCGGCGGAGCCGATGTCGTACCCGCAGGTACGGGCCGTCGGCGAGATGGCGGTCCGGGCGTCGTCGGACGAGGTGCGCCATCTGCTCGACACCGTGGCGCGCTGCGCGGGCCCCGCGGCGATGACCCTGCTCACCGATCAACTGCTGCTGCCCCTCCTCACCGCCACGTCGGGCAGCGTCGACACGATCGGCGGTGACACGCCGTCGAGCCGGACCCCCGGAGCCGAACCCGTGGCCACCGGCACGGTCCGCGCCTGGCTGGCCCGCAGTCTGCGCGCACTGGAGCATCCGGGCCCCGCCGACTTCGCCCACCTGCTGGCGGAGCACACCTGGAGCCGCGGCCTCGACGTGGCCACCACGGCCCGGCTGGTGGACGAGGCCTGGCCGCACGACGACGCCGGTCCGGGCCGTGGACGCGCCGAGCCGCCGGACGACGAACGGGACGAGGCGCGGCTCCGCCGGATCTGGCTCTCCGAACAGAGCGCCGTCCACCTGCTGGTGGCCGCCGTCGCGGCCGGACATCCGCACGCCCGGCGGGCCCTGCGGCTGTGGCGCGCCGACCGTGCGGTGAAGGGGCAGGTCACGGGCCACACCCGGAACCAGGGGGTGACGCAGGAGGACCAGAAGATCGGGATCAATCTGCAGCGGCTGGTGCCCGAGCACCCCGAACTGCTCGACGAGTTGCTCGCGGGAGGCACCCTCGACCCGCGGCTGGACCCCGGCTGGCTGAACGAGGCCCTGCGGCGCGCCGGGGTGGACGAGGACCGGCGGCTGACCGCCGCGCTGCTCCGGCACGCCCGCACGCTGGAGCGGCTGTGCGATCTCACCTGGACCGGCGACTACGGCTCGGCGAACGCCAAGAGCTCCCTCCATCTGCGGGCCAGACTCGTCGTCCGGGGCGTCCTGCCCGCCCCGGGCGCGGCGCGTCTCGAGGAGATCCTCGCCCGGGGTGGCCATCCGCATCACGTCAGGGCGGCGTTGTTCCTGGTCGCGACCGTCATCGACCACAGTCCGAGCGGGTCACTGGACACGGCCGAGTGGCGGCGACTGGAGGTCGTCCTGCGCGACTTCGCCCGCCCCGCCGCCACGGACGCGCGGGAGGGGGCCGGCCGGCACGAGGACACGCGGTCGGTGGCCCGCCGCTGTCTCACCGGCCTGGTGTGCCGGCACCACCCCCTGGACACGCCCCGGCGTGTCGCCACGGCGCGTGCGAGCGCGCGGGCGCACCTGGCGAGCGCCGCCGAGGTGGACGAGGTCAAGGTGCTCGGGTGGCTCGTCGAGCGGCTCGCCGACGTGTCGCCCGAGGACGCCGTCGACCTGGTCGGGGCCGCCTGCGACACGCTGCGCCGTCTGCCCAGGGGAAAGGTGATGTCGCTGGCCCAGCGCTGGTACCGCCCGCTGTCCCGGCTGGCCGAACGCGCCACGCCCCGGCAGTGGGAGGAACTCCTCGCGGGGTCCTGGGAAGGCCCCAAGGAGATCCTGCGCGTGCTGATCCGGGCCGGTATCCGCAAGCGCCCCGAGGACCCGGGGGCGCATCTGCTGGCGATCGCCGACACCAGTCCCTGGCCCGACGTGATCCGGGAGACGGTCCGCGTGGGCACCCTCCTGCACACCGAGCGCAGTCACCGGCGCTGGCTCCCGCCCCTCGATCCCGCCGACCACACCCGCTGACCCGGGCCTCGGTGAGCGCCTTCGGCGGCCGGATCACCGCCGGACACGGCCCGACGGGTTCTGTGGGGCTCGCCCCGGCGCACAGCCGTGGCAGGGGAGGTGCGGCAGGCCGCCGTGCCGCCGTGCGCCGTGCCGGCCCGGCCGGTCGGCGAAGGCCGCGGTCACCCCCGGCGCCCCCCCCCGCTCGCCCCTCTAGGCGTCTCCGTACGCCTCTCCGCCCAGTTCGAACCCGGCCGATCCCGCGGTGGCGTCCGCGAGCCAGGAGCGGAAGGCGTCCACGTCGGCCTCCGGCAGGCCGACCTCGATGGTGACGGTCTCGCCGTACCGCACGTCGCGTACCGCGCGGCCCGACGTGCGCAGGTCGTTCTGCAGCTTGCCGGCCCGCTGGTGGTCGACGGTGACCGTGGCCAGACGGAACCGGCGGCGGGTGAGGGTGCCCAGGTCGTCCAGGGCTTCGCCGACCGCACCGCCGTAGGCGCGGATGAGCCCGCCCGCGCCGAGTTTGACGCCGCCGTAGTAGCGGGTGACGACGGCGACGACGTACCGCATGTCGCGGCGCAGCAGCATCTGGAGCATCGGGACGCCGGCGGTGCCGCCCGGCTCGCCGTCGTCGCTCGCCTTCTGGACGGCGGCGTCGGCGCCGATCACGTAGGCCCAACAGTTGTGGGTGGCGTCCGCGTGCTCCTTGCGCACGCCCGCGACGAACGCCTGGGCGTCCTGTTCGGTGGCGGCCGGGGCGAGGGAGCACAGGAAGCGCGAGCGGTTGATCTCGGTTTCGTGCACACCCGCGCGGGCGACCGTGCGGTACTCGTCCTGCATCCGGCCAGCCTATGCGCTCGCCGTGCCGGACCCTCGGCCCGGTCGTCCCGGCCCGGGTCGGGGCGTGCGGTCAGTACGAGGTGCCGACGTCGCGGGTGAGGTGGAGGCCGAGGAACCGGTCGGCGTACGCGCAGATCTCGAACCGGGCTCCGTGCGGGAGGTCCGGGTCGGTCTCCACCTCCCGCAGCACCCGCAGCACTCCGGGGGCGTCCAGGTCGTCCTCCCAGGCGGCCCGCAGCCGGTCGCGCACCTCGCCCGGGACGGGTCGCGAGGGGTGCCGGGCCCAGTCGGCCACCGCCCGGCGCCACCGGGCGAGGGTGTCCCGGGCCTCGTCCAGCGCGGGCGCGTCGAGCTCCACGCGCGCGTGACGGCTCCGTTCCAGCAGGGCGAGGCGCACCGCGTCGGGGTCGGCGAGGTCGGGTTCGGCCGGGTGCGCGGGGCCGACGGCGACCGTGACCACGTCCCGGGCTCCCCCGGCCCCGCTCGCGCCCACGACGCGGACTCTCTGTCCGGTGCCCGGCCCGTGGCCGGCGGTGTCGCCGTCCTCGAAGGGCCGGATGCCGAGGGCGGCGGCGTCCTTGCGCAACCGCTCCCCCTCCTCCGCACCGGTGAGCACGGCCCACACCGGGGTGCCGTCGAGTTCCAGGGCGCGCGCCAGAAGGTCCGCGACGAGCATGACGCGCAGGGCGCCGGCGTCACGCCCCGGCGCATGCGCCTCGACGCGGGTCGGCGCCCGGCGGGTGGGGGCGGCGGGGGCGGGGTCTCCGGTCCGGGCGTCGATGATGCGCAGCACGAGGCGAGCGTAGGCGGCATGGCTCGACGGCGCACAGGGGCGCGCACGGGCCCTCGCGCCCGCCGCGGCGGGAATCCCGGCACGGCGCCGTCCGTTGTGCCGATCGGGTGGCGCGAGCCGCGGGCCGCCCCGAGAGCGCAAGGAGGCCGCCGGTGTACGGCGACGAGGCAACCGTTCGCAAGATCCTCACCGAGTCGGGCGACACCTGGGCCGTGGTGGGCCTGTCGAACAACCGGCAGCGTGCCGCGTACGGCGTGGCCGAGGTGCTGCGGCGCTTCGGCAAGCGTGTGGTGCCCGTGCATCCCAAGGCGGAGCCGGTGCACGGCGAGCAGGGGTACGCCTCGCTCGCGGACATTCCGTTCGACGTGGACGTCGTCGACGTCTTCGTCAACAGCGACCTGGCCGGTCCGGTCGCCGACGAGGCGGTCGCCAAGGGCGCCAAGGCGGTCTGGTTCCAGCTCGGCGTGGTCGACGAGGCGGCGTACGAGCGGACCCGGTCCGCCGGCCTGGACATGGTGATGGACCGCTGCCCGGCGATCGAACTGCCCGCCCTGCGGTAGCGGCCCGCGGGCCCTCGCTCGGTTCTCTCCCGGCCCCCGCTCAGTCGTGGAGCGGCCGGTCGCCGAGCCGGTGGTCGGCCACGTTGAGCGCCTCGTCGACCAGGCGGCGCAGGTGGCCGTCGCGCAGTGAGTACACGACCCGGCGTCCCTCCTTGCGGGTGCCGACCAGCCCCGCGAGCCGCAGCCGGGCCAGATGCTGACTGACCGCGGGCCGGGCCGCCCCGCACACCTCGGTGAGCGTGGTGACGTCGGCCTCGCCGCCGGTCAGGGCGTGCAGCAGGGTCAGGCGGGTGCGGTCGCCGAGCAGGGCGAGAAGCTCCGCGGCGAGGGCGAACTGCTCCTCGCCCGGGGTGTGCGGGTGCGCATCGTCCGCAGGTGACAGGTGCATGCGTGCGCTCATACGCACATAATGACGGAGTGGACCGCGAACGTCCATCCATCGCACCGGCACCGCACCGCCGGTCACCGGGACACCGGAAGACCGAAGCACCGGAAGGGGCACCCATGAGCGACCCGCACCGGCATCACCACCACGACGAGCACCCCGGCCACGACCACCACTCCCCCGCCGGCCGCCGGCGCCGCGTCGGGCACCGGCTCGCGCACCGGCTCACCCCCCACTCCCACGAGAGCGCCGACAAGCTGGATCCCGCCCTGGAGTCCTCGGCCCGCGGGCTGCGCGCGCTGTGGGTGTCGCTGGCGGTGCTGGGCGCGACGGCGCTCGCCCAGGCGGCCGTGGTGGTGCTCTCCGGATCGGTGGCGCTGCTCGGCGACACGGTGCACAACACCGCGGACGCGCTGACCGCCGTGCCCCTGGGCGTCGCCTTCCTCCTGGGCCGGCGCGCGGCCACCCGGCACTTCACGTACGGCTACGGGCGGGCGGAGGACCTGGCCGGCGTCGTGATCGTCCTGACGATCACCGCGTCCGCGGTCCTCGCGGCGTGGACGGCGGTGGACCGGCTGCTCGACCCGCGCCCGGTCACGCACGTTCCGGCGGTCGCCGTGGCCGCCCTGGTCGGCTTCGCCGGCAACGAGTGGGTGGCCCGCCACCGGATCCGCGTGGGCCGGGAGATCGGCTCCGCCGCGCTGGTCGCCGACGGGCTGCACGCCCGCACCGACGGCTACACCTCGCTGGCCGTGCTGCTGGGCGCCGGGGGCGCTGCGCTCGGCTGGCAACTCGCCGACCCGGTCGTGGGGTTGGCGATCACGGTTGCGATCGTCCTGGTGCTGCGGGACGCGGCGCGCGAGGTGTTCCGGCGGCTGATGGACGCCGTCGACCCGGCGCTGGTGGACCGGGCCGAGCAAGTGCTGGGTGAGGTCCCGGGCGTGCGCGGGGTGGGCGAGCTGCGGCTGCGCTGGATCGGGCACCGGCTGCGCGCGGAGGTCGCGCTGGTGGTGGACGGCGAGGCGACCGTGCGCGAGGCCCACCGCATCGCCGTGGCGGCCGAGCACGCCCTGCTGCACGCCGTACCGCGGCTCACCGCCGCCCTGGTCCACGCCGACCCGGCGCCGTCCCCGGGCGAGGCGGATCCGCATCTGGCGATCGCCCACCACGCCTCCGCGTGACGGTCAGGCGACGCCGAGCCCGTCCAGGACCTCCGCGCCGGGCAGCTGGGCGAAGGCCTTGCCCGGCACCAGCAGCTTGCCGCGCCGGCGTCCGCTGCCGACCAGGACGTACGGCAGGTCGACGACGGCCGAGTCCACCAGCACGGGCCAGTCGCCGGGCAGGCCGACCGGCGTGATGCCGCCGTACTCCATGCCGGTCTCGCCGGTGGCGGTGTCCATCGGGGCGAAGGAGGCCTTGCGCGCCCCGAGGTGACGGCGTACGACGCCGTTGACGTCGACGCGGGTGGTGGAGAGCACGACGCAGGCGGCCAGTGTCGTTCCGCCCCCGCGCTTGCCGGTGACGACGACGCAGTTGGCGGACTGTTCGAGCAGCTCACGGCCGTAGTGCTCGACGAAGGTGGCGGTGTCGGCCCAGTCCGGTTCGGTGTCGACGTAGAGGATCTGGTCGGCGGGGACGGTTCCGCTCCAGTGGCGTACGGCGTCGGCGACCGGGCGGGTCAGTTCGTCGAGGCGGTCCGGGGCGGGCGTGGCGCTGTCGAAGTTCCCGATGGGTGCGTGCATGACCGCACGCTAACAACGGCGGGCGGCACCGTGAACGGCCGTCTCAGCGGACGGGCGGCACCGAGACCGCCATGATCATCTCCATCGGCGCGTCGCCCTCGTTGCCGTACGTGTGCGGGGTGTCGGACGCGAAGGAGGCGCTCGCGCCCGTCGGGACGCGGTGGGCCACTCCGTCGACGGTGAGCGTCAGCTCCCCCGCCCTCACGTGCACCAACTCGACCGTGCCGACGGGGTGCGGGTCGGAGGGGCTGCTCTCGCCCGGCATCAGCCGCCACTCCCACATCTCCAGCGGGCCGGGCGCCTCCGCTCCGGCGAGGAGCCGGCTGAAGCTGCCGGCGTCGGTGTGCCAGAGGCGCACGGTCTGTTCGGCGGGGACGACACGGACCGTGGGGCCCTGCTCGTAGTCGAGCAGGGTGGTGATGCTGACGCCCAGCGCGTCGCCGATCTTCACGACGGTGCCGAGGCTGGGGTTGGTGCGGGCCTGTTCGATCTGGATGAGCATGCCGCGGCTGACCCCGGCGCGCGCCGCCAGCGCCTCCAGGGTGAAGCCGCGTTCGGTGCGCCAGCGCTTGACGTTGCGCGCGAGGGAATGGGTCAGCAGGTCGAGGTCCGCCACGTTCCGTCCAGGGACTTGTGCATCACTGTGCCTCACAGGGTGCACCCCAACCGCATGGTGGTCCGCCGCACCCGAAGATCCACCGAACTGTACTGCGAGCCGCCGTGGCGGTGCCGTGCGCCCCGGCTCGCGCTCAGCTCTCCGCGGCCGGTTCGGCGAGCCTGCCCGCCGCTTCCCCCGGGTCGTCCAGCTCGGCGAGCCGGGCCACCGCCTCGTCGTCCAGCTTGGACAGCTCCCGCAGCTGCCCCGGCGTGATCCCGTCGGGGATCGGTACGGGTGCCGGGGTCCTGAGCGGCGGTTGCCAGCCGTCGGCGGGGGTCCAGCGCCGTACGACGCGGGCCGGGGCGCCGGCCACCACGGCGTGGTCGGGGACCGTGCCCCGGACCACGGCACCGGCGGCCACGACCACGTTCCGCCCGATCCGCGCACCCGGCAGGATCACCGCGCCGGTGCCGATCCAGCAGCCGGGACCGATCTCCACCGGGTCCATCCGCGGCCACTGCTTGCCGATGGGCTGGTGCGGGTCGTCGTAGGAGTGGTTGGTGGAGGTGACGTAGACGTACGGGCCGAAGTAGCAGTCGCTGCCGATGGTGACGGTGGTGTCCGCGATGACGTGGCTGCCGCGGCCGAGGACGACTCCGTCGCCGATGCGCAGGATGGGCTCCGGACCGAGGTCGAGGTCGGGCATGAGTCCGGCGGTCAGCGTGACCTGCTCGCCGATGATGCAGTGGGCGCCGACGTGGATCCAGGGTTCGCCGAAGACCGTGCCGAGCGGGAAGGCGAGCCGGGTGCCGGTGCCCAGCGCGCCGAAGCGGAAGCGCCCGGGGTGCGCCGCGGTGACGGAGCCGGTGCGCTGCACCCAGGCCCAGCCCGCGTGGACGGCCCGCTGCGCGAGGCGGCTCCGCCAGGACGAGAACGTGTTCTTGCGCTTCGGCACCCGCTCACGGTAGTCCGCGTGCGGTGCGGCCATGCCGCGGGAGGGCTGTGATCTTCACCCCACCGGGTGGCGTACGGTGCCGTACATCACCCGGCGGCCACCCGAGCAGGAGGCGAAGATGACGCAGAAGGCGCTGATCATGGGCATCGGCGGCAAGGACCCGAAGGTGGACGCCGAGGCCTTCGTGGCACCGACGGCCTCGGTCGTCGGGGACGTGACGCTGCACGCCGGGGCCGGCGTCTGGTACGGCGCCGTGCTGCGCGGCGACGTCGAGCGGATCTCCGTGGGCGCGAGCAGCAACGTCCAGGACAACTGCACCCTCCACGCCGACCCCGGTTTCCCGGTCACGGTGGGCGAGCGGGTCTCCATCGGGCACAACGCCGTGGTGCACGGCGCCACCGTCGAGGACGACTGCCTGATCGGCATGGGCGCCACGGTCCTCAACGGCGCGGTGATCGGCGCCGGTTCCCTGGTCGCCGCCCAGGCGCTGGTCCCGCAGGGCATGCGGGTGCCGCCGGGGTCACTGGTCGCGGGGGTGCCGGCGAAGGTGAAGCGGGAACTGACGGAGGAGGAGCGTCAGGGGGTCACGCTCAACGGCACGATGTACGCGGCGCTGGCCGGGCAGCATCGGGATGCGGTGGAGGAGGCTCGCTGAGACGCCGGCTGCGGGCTGTCTGCGGCCGGTCGCGCCCGCGCGGCGGAGCCGCACATCGACACGGCCCCGCGCCCCTTCGGGGCGCGCCTCACTCCCCGGCGACGACCGGCTCGGTCTCCGGCTGGACCTTGGCCGCCCGGCGCTTGACGATCAGCATCGAGGCGACGCCGATGGCGACGGCCACCACCAGGCCCAGCCAGGAGAAGCGCTTGAGCCAGTCCTCCGCGACGACGCCGACGTAATAGATGACGGCGGTGGTGCCGCCCGCCCAGACGATGCCGCCGAGGAGGTTGGCGATCAGGAACTTCCAGTACGGCATCCGCAGCACACCGGCCAGCGGGCCCGCGAAGATCCGCAGCAGGGCGACGAAGCGGCCGAAGAACACGGCCCACATGCCCCACTTCTGGAAGGACCGCTCGGCGGTGGCGACGTGTCCCTCACTGAAGTGCTTGGGGAACTTTCGCCCCAGCCAGGCCAGCAGCGGCCGGCCGCCCTTGCGGCCGATGGCGTATCCGATGGAGTCGCCGATCACCGCGCCCGCGCTGGCGCAGACACCGAGGACCAGCGGGTCGATCCCGCCGTGCTGGGACGACAGCAGGGCCGCCGACACCAGGATGATCTCGCCGGGCAACGGGATGCCGAGGCTCTCCAGACCGATGACGAGCGCGACGACGGCGTAGACGGCCGCCGCGGGCACCGTGTCGAGCCATTCCTGGACGTGCAACGCCCCACCCTCCGCTTCGGACCTGTTCCCGGTGCGCCTCGAACGAGGCGCACCGGGAAGCGTACCGGGTCGGCGGGGGTCAGCTGTTGGGGCGCAGGGTCCATATGACGGTCATCTCACCGGTGACGGCACCGTCCTCGCGCCGGATGGCGACGCTCACCGGGAATTCGGGGCGGTTGCCGGCGTCCAGTTCGGCGACGACCTCGGCGGCGGGGCGGCCGAGGGTCGCGGTGGCGGTGACCGGGCCGAGGGCGATCTTCTTGAAGGCGATCTCCGCGGTCACCGGCAGCGGCACCGCCCGGGAGAGCTGGTCGCCGAAGGCGGCGAGCACGATCGCGCCGCTGGCCGACTCGCCCAGCGTGAACATGGCTCCGGCGTGCGGCCCGCCGACGTGGTTGCGGTACTCGCTCTGGTCCGGGAGGGCGAGGACGGCCTTCTCCGATGTGGTCTCCAGGTACTCGAGGTTCAGGGTCCGGACCATCGGCACCGTGGCGGCGAGCAACTCGCCGATCGACATCTGATCTGCGCTCATGACGGCAGGTTACCCGCCAGTAGCATCCAGGACCAGACACCCGTGAAGATCGCCGTATGCTGGATCGCCATGCGGCCAGGAGAGCAGTCACCGACCGGCGGACCGGATCCGCGACAGCCCAACCCGTATGTGCGGCCCGGCTACCAGCAGCCGTCGCCGTACACGGGACAGCGGCAGCCCGGCCCCGCCCCCTGGGACGCCCCCACCGTCACGTCCGGGGGACCGGCCGGGCGCGGGCCCGGCAACGGCCGTACGAAGGTGGTGGCGATCGTCGCCGCCGCGGTCGTGGTGGTCGCCGCCGCCGTGACCGGGGCCGTACTCCTGGGCGGCGGTGGGGACGACGAGGCCCGGCCCGACCCGACCGCCTCCTCCGCGTCGGCCTCTTCCCCTTCCGCGTCCGCCGCCGACCCGCGCGGTGGTGACGGCTCGCCGAAGGCCACCGTCGAGGGCTGGACGGTCGTGGCCAACCCCGATCAGGGCCTCGCGTTCGACGTACCGGCCTCCTGGGTGCCGCAGTCGCGCGGCTGGGTCACCTACGTCGCCGAGGACGACGACCCCGAGGAGAAGCCCTTGGTCGCGATGAAGGCCCCCGCCGTCCTGAAGGAGAAGTGGTGCGGGTCGGACGGCGACCGGGACGGCTCGGTGGACTACACGCCCCTGGCCAGTGCGGGCACCCGTGGCAACAACGGCGCGCGGAGCACCGAGGAGATCGCCCGGACCGACTCCGCGGCCTGGGTCTACGGCGCCTTCACCCAGCCGGACCACGACAAGGTCGCCACGGGACCGGTGACGTCCTTCACCACCGCCTCCGGCATCGAGGGCAGCCTCGCCACCTCCCGGTCGTCCGGGGTGGCGAAGAAGGGCAAGTGCGACGTGAACGGCAAGGCGACCACCTTCGCCTTCAAGTCGGCCGACGGCTCCTTGGTCTCGTGGTCGTTCTTCGGGGCGGCGGGTGTCGCCGACGAGGTGCCCGACGCCACCGTGCGCAAGATTCTGGCCACCGTGAGGGAGTACATGCCCTCGGAGTCCTAGGCCGCCGGGTTTCGGTACGTCCCTGACAAGGGCCGGTGACCGAATCGTGTCCTCGGCGGCATTAGGGTGACTGCTCATGTGGCCAGGACAGCAGCCGCCCGGGGGCGAGCAGAACCCGCAGAACCAGAACAACCCGTACCAGCAGCCGGGGTATCAGCAGCCGAATCCCTATCAGCAGCCGGGCTATCAGCAGCAGCCCGGCGCGTACGGGCAGCAGCAGTGGAGCACGCCGCAGCCGGCCACCGCCGTGCAGTCGGCGACGGGCGGCGGTGGCGGAGGCGGCAACCGGACGAAGCTGGTCGCGATCATCGCGTCCCTCGCCGTGGTGGTGGCCGCCGGTGTCACCGGCTTCCTGGTGCTGGGCGGTGACAAGGACGACCAGGCGGACGACGGCAAGGACAAGAAGACGTCCGCCAGCCCGACCGTGGAGAAGTCCGAGTCCCCCAGCGCCGACCCGAGCGCGTCCGGCGGCGACGACAATCCGCGCGGCGGCGAGGGGGCGAAGGCCACCATCGACGGCTGGAAGGTCGTCGCCAACCCGCGCTTCGGCACCATGTTCGACGTGCCCGCGGACTGGGAGATCGAGAGCACCGACACCAGCGTCGGCTTCGAGTGGGAAGAGGACGGCAAGACCGACCGCACCACCGTGACCGCCCCGGCCTACCTGAAGTCCGAGTGGTGCACGACCGACGAGAACAAGGACGGCCGCAAGGAGAGCACCGCGCTCGCCACCGCCGGCACCCGTGGTGAGAGCGGCGCCAAGAACACCGACCAGGCGGCCGAGACGCGCGTGCCGTGGTGGATCTTCGGCGGTTACACGCAGCCCGACAAGAAGAGCGTGAAGTACGGCAAGCCGAAGGCGTACACGACCACGTCCGGCATCAAGGGCAGCGTCATCACCGCGCACTCGGAGGGCACGCCCCAGAAGGGCAAGTGCGACAGCGAGGGCAAGGCGATCACCTTCGCCTTCAAGAACGGCGCCGGCGACTTCGTCACCTGGAACCTGTACGGCGCCAAGGGCGTCAAGGACGAGGTCCCGGAGGCGACGGTCCAGAAGATCCTCAGCACCGTGCGCCTCACCGAGGAACCGCCGACCGAGTCGTAGGCCGGAGGGGCCCGGGGGCCTCGGGGCCTCGGGGCCTCGCTCAGCCGATGCCGAACGCCCCGGCGGGCGGCTCGGGCGAGGGCACGGCCTCCTCGTCGCGCACCGGACGGGCGTCGCCGGTGAACTCCCGCAGGGCGGGCCCGTGCTCGACCCTGGCCGGGAAGGCGTCGGCGGCGGTGCGCCGGGCCAGCGACGCGGTGTCCAGCGGCCGGTGCGCGGCGACCAGCACCGCGTTGCCGAAGCGGCGTCCGCGCAGCACGCCCGGTTCGGCGATCAGCGCCAGCTCCTCGAAGAACAGGGCGAATCCGGCCAGTTGGCCGCGCAGGAAGCCGAACGGCGCCCCGTCGGCCAGGTTGGCCACGTACACGCCGTCGGCGCGCAGCACCCGGGCCGCCTCGCGCACGTAGCCGACCGAGGTCAGGTGCGCGGGCACCCGTGAGCCCCCGAAGACGTCGGCGACGAGTACGTCGGCCGAGTCCGCGGGGGCGGCTTCCAGCCAGGCGCGGGCGTCGGCCCCGTGGGGGGTGACACCCGCACCCGGCGGCAGCGGCAGGTGCTCGGCGACCAGGTCGAGCAGCCCCCGGTCGGCCTCCACAACGTCCTGCCGCGAGCCGGGCCGGGTCGCGGCCACGTACCGGGGCAGGGTGAACGCGCCGCCGCCCAGGTGCAGGACGTCCAGCGGGCGTCCCGGCTCGGCGACGGTGTCCAGGACGTGGCCGAGCCGGCGCGTGTACTCGAACTCCAGGTGCGCCGGCTCGTCGAGGTCGACGTACGACTGCGGCGCCCCGTCGACGGTGAGCAGCCAGGCCCGTTCCCGGTCGACGTCGGGCATGAGCTTGGCGGTGCCGTGGTCGGTGACGCGGCTGACGGGTATGGCTTCGTTCACCCGCCCATTGTGCCGGTGCCCGACGGGGCGCTCACCCGGCCGCGGTCACCCGACCGCGGTCACGGTGCCCGCCCCCACGGTGCGGCCGCCCTCGCGGATCGCGAAGCCGAGCCCCGTCTCCAGCGGCACGTCCCGCCCCAGCTCGACCGTCATGGTGACGGTGTCCCCGGGCCGGGCGACGGCCGCCTCGCCGAGGTCCACGTCGCCGACCACGTCCGCGGTCCGGATGTAGAACTGCGGCCGGTAGCCGGTGGACAGTGGTGTGGAGCGGCCGCCCTCGCGCGTCGACAGCACGTACACCCGAGCGGTGAAGCGCCGCGCGGGCACGACGCTGCCGGGCGCGGCGACGATGTGCCCCCGGCGCACCGTGTCGCGGGCGACTCCGCGCAGCAGCAGCGCCACGTTGTCCCCGGCCTGGGCCTCCTCCATCGGCTTGCCGAAGGTCTCCAGGCCGGTGACGACCGTCTCCACCGACGCGCCGAGCACCTCGACGCGGTCGCCGACACGCACGGTGCCGCGCTCGACGGCGCCGGTGACGACGGTGCCGCGGCCGGTGATGGTGAGGACGTTCTCCACCGGTAGCAGGAACGGCGCGTCCAGGTACCGCTCGGGCATGGGCACGTAGGTGTCCACGGCGTCGAGCAGCGCCTCGACGGACGCCGTCCACCGCGGGTCGCCCTCCAGGGCCTTCAGCCCCGAGACCCGTACGACGGGCACGGCGTCGCCGCCGTAGCCGTGCGCGGTGAGCAGCTCCCGTACCTCCAGTTCCACCAGATCGGTCAGCTCCTCGTCACCCGCGTCGGCCTTGTTGAGCGCGACCACGATGTGGTCGACGCCCACCTGCCGGGCGAGCAGCACGTGTTCGGCGGTCTGCGGCATGATCCCGTCCAGCGCGGAGACGACGAGGATCGCCCCGTCGAGCTGGGCGGCGCCGGTGACCATGTTCTTGACGTAGTCGGCGTGGCCGGGCATGTCGACGTGGGCGTAGTGCCGGGTGTCGGTCTCGTACTCGACGTGCGCGATGTTGATGGTGATGCCGCGCGCCGCCTCCTCCGGGGCCCGGTCGATGCGGTCGAACGGCACGAACGTGCCGGCCCCGCGCTCGGCGAGGACCTTGGTGATGGCGGCGGTCAGGGTGGTCTTGCCGTGGTCGACATGGCCCATCGTGCCGATGTTCAGGTGCGGTTTGGTGCGGACGTACGCCGTCTTGGACATGGCGGTACCTCGAAGCCTCGTGGCGGTGGTGGGGACCCCTGGGGCCGGCCGACCCTCCCCCTGCGGGGTCCGCCGGACGATCCGGGGAGGGTCAGCTTCGGGCGCCGTCGACTGCGGCGGTGAAGTGGGCGACGGCAGCCTTCGGGGCATCCGCGACCGCGGATGCTGCGAGGTGGAAGGCGTACCGGAACATGACGCCGATCATTGCCGACGCTTCGTCCCACGTCGAATGGTTTTTGAGGGAACGGGAGTTCGAGGGCGGCGGCCTCCGGAACTACGGCCCGACGGTCCGCAGTGCCTCCCGCACGGACAGCGGTGCCAGCCGGGTCCGGTGCTCGGCCACGAAGGCGCGTACGGCGTCCGGGTCGGTCTTGGCGTACTCGCGCAGGGACCAGCCGACGGCCTTGCGGACGAAGAAGTCGCCGTGGCCCGACTGCCGCGCGCAGTAGCCGAAGAGGCGGTCGGTGTCGGTGCGCTCTTTGTAGCGCAGCTGGTGGAGGAGGGCCGCGCGGACCAGCCAGAGGTCCTCGTCCCCGATCCAGGCGTCCATGTCCCGCGCGAGGTCGCGGTCGGCGGCGACCAGGCCCCCGACGACGTGCGCGGCGAGCAGGTCGACGGTGTCCCACCAGGGCACCGTGGTGAGCAGGTGGCGGACCACGGGCAGGAAACCGGACGAGCAGTGCGTCACATGCCGGCGCAGGTAGTCGACGGCGAAGTAGTGGTACTCGCGCTCGGGCAGCCGCCAGCAACGCATCGCGACGGCGGCACAGTCCGCCTCGTCCGGGCGGGGCAGGCCCGCCAGGACGGTGCGGGACAGCGAGCGGCGAACGGGCGAGGTCATGCCCAGGAACGGAGCCACGTCCCTCATGTACGACCGCAGCCCCGCGGCCCGCTCGGGGTCGGCCGCGGTGGGGTACTCGGCGGTGAGCCGCTCGAGTACCGTGTTGGCGAGAGCGCTGCGCGGCGGGTCCGGAACCGGCCGGGCTGTGACGCTCATGAGACGCAGCATACGGCGATCACACACATTTGTCGGTTAGTGTCACCGGATGCTCGATGCCACCACCCGCTCTGGGGGCACCGCCACGGTCACTCCCCGGACCGCCGCCACGGAACTCGCCGTCGCCACCACCGCCGGACCGGTCCCGCCGACCGGCCTCGCCCGTGTGACCAGAGTGCTGCTGTCCCCGTGGTCGCGGCTGTCCCTGCTCGTCGCCCTGCTGGCCTCGGCCGCGACGACGGTGGTGCTGTTCCAGCCGCAGCAATTGCTGACCAACGGCTGGCCGCCGCAGCTCGGGGGTGCCGCCGCGGCACTCGCCTACGCGGTGGCGTACGGGTTGTGCACGGTCGCCTTCGTGCCGCGTCCGCTGCTCAACCTGGCGGCCGGCGCCCTGTTCGGCTCACAGCTGGGCCTGGCCTCCGCGCTGGCGGGGACGGTGCTCGGTTCCGGAATCGCCTTCTGCCTCGGCCGGGTCCTCGGCCAGGAGGCGCTGCGTCCGCTGCTGCGGGGCAAGTGGCTGAAGGCCGCGGACGGGCAGCTCAGCCGGCACGGTTTCCGGACCATGCTGGCGATGCGACTGTTTCCGGGGGTGCCCTTCGCGGCGTCCAACTACTGCGCCGCCGTCTCCCGCATGGGCCTGCTGCCCTTCCTGCTGGCGACCGGGCTCGGTTCGATCCCCAACACCGCCGCCTACGTCGTCGCCGGCGCCCGCGCCTCGACGCCCACTTCCCCCGCCTTCCTGATCGCGCTGGCCTGCATCGCCCTGCCGGGGCTCGCCGGGGCGGTGGTGGCCTGGCGCAAGCGGCACCGACTGCGTGGGCACTGATGGGGCGTCGACGCCGACCGCCCGGAGGGACGCGCCCGTGGCGGGACGCAGTGTCCGGGCACTGCTCACCCCCCGTCCGCCGGGGGTTCATTTCGGGGCGCTACGCTGCCCCTCGGCGCGCCAGGTCCCGATCACCGCACACGAAGGTTCGGCGTGTCCGCCGACCGTTTCTCGATCGCCACTTGGACTGACGCAACTCCATGTCTTGGTTTGAATCCCTCGTCCTCGGACTCGTCCAGGGGCTGACCGAGTTCCTCCCCGTGTCCTCCAGCGCGCACCTGCGGCTGACCGCGGCGTTCTCCGGCTGGCACGACCCGGGCGCGGCCTTCACCGCGATCACGCAGATCGGCACCGAGGCCGCGGTGCTCATCTACTTCCGCAAGGACATCGGGCGGATCATCGCCGCTTGGACGCGCTCGCTCACCGACAAGTCGATGCGCCACGACCCCGACGCGCGCATGGGCTGGCTGGTGATCGTCGGCTCGATCCCGATCGGCGTGCTCGGCCTGACGCTGAAGGACCAGATCGAGGGCCCCTTCCGCGACCTGCGGATCACCGCGACGATGCTGATCGTCGTCGGCGTGATCATCGGCATCGCCGACCGCATGGCCGCCCGCGACGAGAAGGGGGGCCGGCACCGTGCGCCGCAGCAGCGCAAGGAGCTGGAGAACCTGGGTGTGCGGGACGGCCTGATCTACGGCCTGTGCCAGGCGGCGGCCCTGATCCCCGGCGTCTCCCGCTCCGGCGCGACCATCAGTGGCGGCCTCTTCATGGGCTACCGGCGCGAGGCGGCCGCCCGGTACTCGTTCCTGCTCGCGATCCCGGCGGTGCTCGCCTCGGGCGTGTTCGAGCTGAAGGACGCGATGGAGAGCGACCACGTCTCCTGGGGACCGACGCTCTTCGCGACCGTCATCGCCTTCGCCACCGGGTACGCGGTCATCGCCTGGTTCATGAAGTTCATCTCGACCAAGAGCTTCATGCCGTTCGTCTGGTACCGCATCGCGCTCGGCATCCTGCTGGTCGTGCTGGTCGGGGCCGGTGTACTGAGCCCGCACGCGGGCGAGTCCGGCGGCTGAGCCAGGGCCGCACGGGTAGCGCTGTCTCGCATTTCCCAACGCCCGAATTGCGGCACCAGGCCGTGATCGTCTCCAGGAATCTCAGCCGATGGCGATCCGGGGGTGGGCGGACGGTTCGATCCAGTTCATGAATCGATCCATGGTGGCCCGGGGGACGGATACGCACCCCGCCGTGGCGCCGCTGCCGTTGACGTGGAGGAAGATGCCGGCGCCGCGGCCGGGGGTGGCGGGCCACCGGTTGAAGTTGATGACGAGCGCTTCGGCGTACTGGGTGGGGTAGTCGACGAGGTGTTCGCTGCCTCGGTCGCCGGACTCGGTCAGCGGGAAGTCCGCGCCCTGTGCGCTGTGCATGGAGTTGTAGAACTTCGACTCGGGGTCCTCCACCCACCAGTCGTCGTCCGTGACGACGTGGTACGGCATGCTCGTGCCGCTCGCCTCCACGCCGAACCCTTCCGTGATCGTGTACGTCCCGGTGGGGGTGGTCCAGGTGCCCTGCCGCCGCGTCGCCCCGTTCGTGACCCCGTTGGACCCGACCCGCCCGGCAGCGGTGGAGAACCGCGCCTTCCATCCGGCGGACCCCTTGGCCCACGCGGTGACCGTGGCGTAGGAGCCGCGGGCCTCGACCGTGATGACCTGCGTGGCGTTGCCTACCTCGTCGCCGTCGTCCGCATCGCCGGCTTCACCGGCCTTGGAGGCGGCTGCCCCGGTGCTCGGCGAGGCGCTGTCGCTCGGCGTGGCCGACGGCGAGGGGGAGGCCGACGCGGTTCCGGAGGCACTGGGGGACGCCGTGGCCGGCGCGCCGGATTCGGTCGAGCCCGATCCCGCGTCTGCTGCCACCTGCTCCGCCGCTGTGTCTCCTTCGTCCGCACCGCAGCCCGTGGTGAGGAGCAGCGCCCCGCAGGTGGCGACGGCGACGGCGAGTTTGTGGGGGCGTACGGGCAGGGTGGCGTGTTCGGACAGCACGAAGGGGTTCCTTCTTCGAGAGTATGAGTACGAGTACGTGATCAGGTGCCGGCGGCGGGCAGTTCACCCGTGCAGGTGGCGCGCCCGAACTCACCCATGGCGGTGGCACGTTGCACGTGCTTGCCGCGGATCGCGAGGGTGCAGGCGGCCTGTCCGCCCTTCTCGCCGAGCACGACGGCCACGGTGGGGGTTTCGCCGAGCGGCACCTGGACGGTGTGTTTCCAGGGCAGTTCGGCGTCCCGCACGACGGTGGCTCTGCCGTCCTCGTCCGGGCCGAGGTAGGAGATCTCGGCCGCGCCGTCGCCGGTGACTTCGTAGGTGACGGCGGCGGTCGGGGTCGTGGACTGCTTCGGCTCGTCCTCGGTGTCGTCGAGCAGTCCGTAGCCGACGAGCCCGACGCAGGCGAGCAGCAGGACGGCAGCGATCAACACCCCGGCCCGGCCGCCACCACTCAAGGTGCTCTCGATGTTCCCCGTGCTCTCCGTGCTCTCCGCTGAATCCTTGGCTGACATGTACGGGGCTCGGCTTTCGACGGTCCGGATCAATTGCGGGGCGGTTATACACCATGGCGAGTCGGCGACGCCATCGAGCGGACAAACGCGGGCGAAACAGCGGCGTTTCCGTCAGCCAATTGCCCGATTTGAGTGATCGCTTGACAGGCCGTCAGTCGCCCGGTCGATAATCCCGCCGCCGCGCCCCGCGAGCCGATGTTTCGCCTGCTCGCCGGGTGCTGCACAGCTATGCACCAAGCCGTGCGGAACTCTCCGCGACGGCTCGTTCGGCGCGCCCGATTCGCGTTCGGCGGAGTGGGTCGCCGATGGCGAAAGGTATGCACGTGAAGGTGCCTTACAGGAGATATTTCTCCTGTCTGGTGGCCGCGGCGATTGCGGGCACGCTATTGCCGCAAGTCGCCTATGCGGCTCCACCGTCGAATTCCGGCAAGGACGGTGACAAGGGATTCTTCGACACCGTCTCCGACTGGCTCGGGGACGACGAGAAGGAGACCCCCAAGCCGCCGTCGTACGGCGGTCTCGGCATGGCCGACCGGCAGAAGCTCCCCAAGGGGAAGAACGCGCCGAAGGCGAAGAGGGTCAAGGAACTGACCTCGCACCGCACCCCGACGGCTCGCTTCTGGCAGCTGTCCGACGGGCGGGTGGAGGCGGAACTGACGGCCGCGCCGACCTCCTACAGGGACCCGGCGGGCAAGTCCTGGAAGACGATCGACACCCGGGTGGCCGCCACCAGGGCCAAGGGGTTCGACTTCGCCAACACGGCCAACACCGGTCGCAGCTGGTTCGGGTCCGACCCGGACCGGCTGCTGCGTTTCGAGGCCGGTGACGGGGGCCGGTCGGTCACCCTCGGTCTGGAGGGCACGAGCGGCCGGCTGAAGCCGGAGGCCGAGGACTCCACCGTGACCTACAAGGACGCGGTCGGCGGAGCCGATCTGTCCTACGTGGTCGGTCCGGGCCGGGTGAAGGAGAACATCACCCTGCCCGAGCGGCCCGCGGGTCCCGTGACGTACACGTTCACGCTGGACACCGAAGGGCTGACGCCGAAGGCCCGCGAGGACGGCTCGATCGCGTTCTTCGGGGAGCTGCCCAACACCCCGGTGCTGGTCATCCCGGCCCCGTACATGACGGACGCGAAGAAGTCGGCGTCGTCGCCGTACGGGTACGCGTACAGCGCCGAAGTCACGCAGAAGCTCCGGCGGGACGGTGACGGCTGGAAGCTGACCGTCACGCCGGACGCGAAGTGGCTGGCGGCGAAGGAGCGGCAGTATCCGGTCGTGGTCGACCCGACGATCACGATCGCGCCGTCGCCGTCGGGTTCGCAGGACACCATGGTTCTGTCCGACCAGCCGGGGGTGAACTTCAACTCCTCGTGGAAGCTGGCGGCGGGCAAGACGTCCGCGTCGGCCACCTCCCGTTCGCTGCTGAAGTTCCCGCTGGACGAGATTCCGGACGGGGTGAAGATCGACGGCGCCCGGCTGGGCGTCTACTTCGACCAGTCGCACACGACGAACGGCAACGACGTCACCATCGAGGCGCACCGCGCGACCGGCGCCTGGGACGAGTCGACGGCGACCTGGTCCAACACGTCCGGTCTGGTCGGTGAGTTGTCCGGCACCAGCGTCCAGGTGGACGACGGGGACGCGGGCACCACGGCGGCGAAGGGTTCGTGGCCGTCCTCGGGCTCGACGCTGACGCAGTACGCGATCGGCGACGACTACCGCTACAACAAGGACACCGTCGCCGGGGACACCTACACCTGGCAGCCGAAGGTCACCGACAGCGGCACCTACCGCGTCGACGTGCACTACGTCGCGGCCACCGACCGGGCGACGAACGCCCCCTACACGGTCACGCACCGGGACGGCACCCAGACGTTCACCGTCGACCAGTCGGCCGGTACCAACGGGGTGTGGACGTCGCTGAACGGCGGCGGCCAGCTGCCCTTCACCAAGGGCACGGTCGGCAAGGTCGTCCTCGGTGATGGACCGGCGTCGTCCTCGACCGCGGTGATCGCGGACGCCGTACGACTGGTGAACCCCGCCCAGATCGTGAAGAACAAGGGCGAGTACAACCAGTGGCACGAGTTCCCCGTCGCGGACACGGTGCAGAAGTGGGTGAGCGGCACCGCCGCCAACCACGGCTTCGTGCTGATGGCGAAGGACGAGTCGTCCACCGGCCCGCTCGGCGGCCCCCGCTACGAGGCCGGTGACGGCGCCTACGGCGGCGAGACGTCCACCATCCCCCGGCTGACGGTGACCTACGGCAAGGTCGGCACGTCGCTCAACTCGCCGACCGTGGTGCACTCCACCGGCCCGGAGCTGTCCTGGAAGGCGTACTCCAACACCACCGGTGACGCCGGCCTGGACATCGTGGAGTACCAGCTGCACCGCTCCACCCAGCAGGCCTTCACCCCGTCGGCGGCGACCCTGATCGCGCCGATCAGCGCGTCGGAGACCACGTACACGGACACCACCGCGGTCCCGACGCCCGACTCGGCCGCCAACGAGATCGACAAGTCGTACTACTACCAGATCGCGGTGAAGACGAAGAGCGGGGAACTGCTCGGCTCCCCGACCCGCATCGTCGGCATCCCCAAGGCCGGCCGGACGATGAAGATCATCCAGGGCAGCCAGGGCGGCGTCACCGACACCACCCTGTCCTCCGCCCAGCCGTCCACCAACCAGGATGCCATCCGCTCCTGGGACGTCGACCAGAAGTGGCTCAGCGTCGGCAACAACTCCGGCACCTACGGCAAGACCCGGGCCGTGCTGAAGTTCCCCACGGACGACATCCCGTCCACCGCCACGGTGATCAACAACCGCATGTACATGTGGGGCGCGGAGACCACCACCGACACCGACGGCGCGATCTACGAACTCCACGCCCTCACCCGGGACTTCTCCGAAACCCAGGCCACGTGGAACAACGCGACCTCCACCACCGCCTGGAGCAGCGCCGGCGGTGACATGTCCGCCGCCGTCTCCGACACCGTGGCCAGCGTGTCGGACGTCGGCCGCCACTGGTGGGACGCCACCGGCCTGATGCAGAGCTGGATCGACGACCCGGCCGGCAACAAGGGCGTCGCGGTGAAGCTCAAGGACGAGTCCGCCGCCGGCCCGCAGGAGCGCACCCTGTTCCTGTCCGCCGAGGCCGCCGACCCGCAGCTGCGCCCGTACATGCAGGTCATCTACGTCGACTCCACCACCGAGGACACGTACTACGCCCCGCAGACCCCGTCCCGGATGACCCCGAACACCACCTACACGGTGGACTTCACGGTCACCAACACCACCTCCGCCCAGTGGGCCGCGGGCGAGCGGGAGCTGTCCTACACCTGGAAGCTCCCCGACGGCACCGACGTCACCACCGGCGGCAACCAGCTCGCCACCCCGATCCCGGCCCTGCTGCCGGGCAAGTCGGCCACGATCCAGGCGAAGGTCTCCACGCCGGTCAACTCGGACTCGGGCAACAAGCGCGGCGAGTACGTGCTCGGCTGGGACGTCCGCAAGAGTGCCGACGGCAGCTGGCTCTCGGCCGGCACGAACGGCATCCCGCCGCTGAAGCAGAGCGTGGCGGTCGAGGACCCCACCTCCAACCAGCTGGGCCTGGAGAAGTTCTACTCCTACGCCGGCAAGAACACCGGCGCCGGTTCCACGGTCATGAACAACCTGGCCTCCGGCAACAGCGTGTGGTCGTACAACGCGTTCACCAACCCGGGCCGCGGCCTGACCACGTTCGCGCGCTTCTCCTACAACTCGCTCGACACCTCCGACACCGTCTCGGGCGCGGGCTGGTCCGCACAACTCGCCGGTCCCATCCGTCTCGGCGCGCCCCTGGACTTCCACCCCAACCCGAACCCGACCGAGGTCCGCCTCCCCGACGGCGACGGCACCACACACGTCTTCCGCCTCCAGGGCGACGGCACCTGGAAGGCCCCGGCGGGCGTCCACTACCGGCTGTCCATGAAGCCGGGCCTGGACTGCAAGCCCAACAAGGACCCCGTCCCGGACGCCTGGACCCTGCTGCGCCCGGACGGCACCCGCTTCCTCTTCGGCTGCGACGGCTACCTGACCTCGACGGTCGACAAGAACGGCAACACGCAGACGTACACGTACGAGGAACGCAAGTCCAACAACAAGCCGACCAAGTTCCTCAAGTACATCACCGACCCCGCGGGCCGGACGTCTCTCACCGTCGATTACTACGACAAGGCCGACGCGCCGTTCCCGAAGGTCGCGGACCACGTCCGGTCCATGACCGACATCTCGGGCCGCAAGCTGACCTTCGAGTACTCCGACAAGGCGCTGCTGACCAAGCTGACCGACGGTGCGGGCTCCGCCCAGCCGAAGGTGTTCGCCTTCACCTACGACGCCACCCAGGGCAACAAGAACGTCAAGCTGGTCACCGCCACCGACCCGCGCGGCAACGGCACCGACCTGGCGTACTACGCGCCGCAGACCGGCGACGACCCGAAGTACCACTGGTGGACGAAGACCCTCACCGACCGCCTCGGCGGTGACACGGGCTTCACCTACGCGGCGGACACGGCGAACCCCAAGTTCACGGACGCCACCGTCACCGACGCCGAGTCCCACGCGACGCGGTACGTCACCGACGACTACGGCCGCCCCGTCCAGACCACCAACGCCAAGTCCCAGACCACGAAGATGAGCTGGGACGCGGACAACAACGTCACCTACCTGGAGGAGGCCAACGGCGCGAAGACCGCCTACTGCTACGACCAGAAGACCGGCTACCCCCTCTGGCAGCGCGACGCCGAGAACAACAAGAACGGCGTACCGCCGGCCACGGACTGCGCGCCCGGCACCCACCCGGCGAACGCGGCCACGTACGACTACCAGACCCGCGCCGACGGCTACGCCGCCGACCTGTGGCGCAAGACCTCGCCCGAGGGCCGCGCCTGGCAGTTCGGCTACGACAGCTTCGGCAACCTGAAGACGGTCACCGACCCCAAGGGTGTGGCGACGGCCACCGCCGACGACTACACCACGACCTACGAGTACAACTCCTACGGACAGCTGACCAAGGCCGTCGACGCCAACGGCAACCCGACGACGTACAGCGCCTTCGACGCGACCGGCAACCCGGAGACGATCACCGACGCGCTGGCCAACGCCACGAAGTTCGTCTACGACGAACGCGGTCAGGTCACCAAGGTGACCGACGCCGACGACAAGGTCACCACGCAGACGTACGACACCTTCGGCCGCCCGCTGGTCAGAACCGTGCCCAAGGAGCAGGACAAGGGCGACCTGATCACCACGCCCGCCCTCGAGTACGACGCCAACGACAACGTCACCACGTCGACGGCGCCCAACGGAGCGGTGTCCACCGCCGTGTACGACGCCGCGGACCAGATCACCTCGGCGACCGCGCCGAAGGACACCACCACCTCGGACGAACGCAGGACCACCTACACCTACGACAAGGCCGGCAACCTCACCACGACCACCGAGCCCAAGGGCACGCTGACCACGTCGGACCCGGCCGACCACGTCACGACGAACCACTACGACGAGATCTACCAGCTCACCTCCGTGGTCAACGCGGACGGCGACACGATCAGTTACGGGTACGACGACGTCGGCAACACCACCAAGGTCGTCGACCCGAAGAAGAACGCCACGGCCGACACCACCGACTACACCACCAAGACCGCCTACGACCTGAACCACCGCGTCACCTCGGTCACGGACGCCGCGGGCCACACCACCAAGCGGGCCTACGACAAGGACTCCCTGGTCACCTCGACCACGGACGCGGAGAACAACACCACGCTCATCACTTACGACGAGCGCGGCAAGACCGCAGAGGTCAAGGTCCCGCACAGCGGCACCACGACGATCACCTACCGCACGACCCGGTACGAGTACGACGAGGTCGGCAACACCACCAAGGTGATCACCCCGCGGGCCGTCGCGGCGGACACGACCACGGCGTTCACCGCCCGTACCGAATACGACGCGCTGAACCGGCCCGTCAAGCAGTACCAGCCCTACGACCCGGCGGACACCCGCCACAACGACCCGAACGTCTACACCGAGACCGTGTACGACAAGGTCGGCCGGGTGGCGAAGACCTCGCTGCCGCCCTCCGAGGGGCAGACGGTCCGCAACACCACGGTGTTCGACTACTTCGACAACGGCTGGGTGAGGTCCTCCACGGACCCGTGGGACATCGCCACGACCTACGACTACAACGACCTGGGCCTGCAGACGGCCCGCACCCTCACATCGGCGGGCGGTTCCTCCAACCGCACGATGACGTGGTCGTACTACCCCGACGGCAAACTCAGGTCCAAGGCGGACGACGGTGTCCCGGTGGGCAGGTCGGTGGTCCTGGTGGACAACTCCGACACCCAGAACACCGCCGCCACCGGCACCTGGACGCAGGGGGACAGCACCGGCCAGCAGGGCTACGACCACCGTACCCACGCCGCCGGCACGGGCACGGACGCCTTCACGTGGACGCTGAACATCCCCGAGGACGGCACGTACACCGCGTACGTGAAGTACCCGGAGGTGACCGGCGCCGCCACGGCCGCCGAGTACACCCTCACCCACGGGACCACCACCGAACCGGCCGTCACCAAGAACCAGACGACCGGCCCCGGCACCTGGGTCGCCCTCGGCGACTACGCCCTCAAGCAGGGCGAGGACACCGAACTGAAGCTGACGCAGAGCGACACCGGCACCGTGGTCGCCGACGCGGTCAAGCTGGTCCGCGACAACTCCGCCGACACGGACACCGAACAGAAGACGTTCACCTACGGCTACGACGTCAACGGCAACCTGACCTCGATCGACGACACGTCCTCCGGGGCGCGGACCGACGTCTACACGGTCGCGTACACGGGCCTCAACCAGGTCCAGAAGGTCACCGAGTCCCTGTCCGGCACGGAGCAGAAGGCGACGTCGTACACGTACGACGCGAACGGGCAGCCGGAGACGGTCACCCACCCCAGCCAGTTCTCCCAGTACACCTACGACCTGCGCGAACTGGTCAAGACCGTCTCGGTCGGCAAGACGGCGACGGACACCGACCCGAAGGTGACGTCGTACACGTACACGGCCCGCGGCAAGAAGCTGAAGGAGACCAAGGCCAACGACAACACCGTCGACTACACCTACTACCTCGACGGCGCCCTGAAGTCGACGACGGAGAAGAAGGCGGACGGCACCACGCTGGTCGCCTCCCACACCTACGCCTACGACCCCAACGGCAACAAGGCGCAGGACGTCGTGAAGAAGATGAACGCCGACAACCACGCGGCGTACCTCGACTCCACGACCGACTACACCTACGACCCCGCCAACCGGCTCACCAAGTCCGTCAAGACGGGGAACGGCGCGGGCACGGAAACCTACGTCCACGACGACAACGCCAACGTCGTCAGCCAGACGGTCAAGGGCACGACGACCGCCTACCACTACGACCGCAACCGCCTCCTGACCGCGACGACCTCCGGCGTCACGGCCGACTACACCTACGACCCCTTCGGCCGCCAGCAGTCGGTGACGTCACAGGGGCAGGTCATCTCCCGGAGCGTGTACGACGGCTTCGACCACGTCGTGGAGTCCCAGAAGATGGACGACACCGGCGCGATGAAGTCCACGACGTACACCTTCGACCCGCTGGACCGCACCGCCTCGAAGACGGCGGACGGCAAGACCACCGACTTCGAGTACCTCGGCCTGTCCAGCGAGGTCCTCGACGAGAAGGTCGCCGGCGAGCTGACCAAGTCGTACCAGTACAGCCCGTGGGGCCAGCGTCTGTCGCAGGTCAAGCACAACACCGACGGGACGACCGAGGACGGCTACTACGGCTACAACAGCCACACCGACGTCGAAACCCTGACGGACGACAACGGCGACACCAAGGCCACCTACGGCTACACCGCCTACGGCTCCAACGACGAGTCCGAGTTCACCGGCATCGACAAGCCCGAGACCACCGACCCCACCAAGGAGGACTACAACCCCTACCGCTACAACTCCAAGCGCTGGGACGCCCGGTCCGGCACCTACGACATGGGCTTCCGTGACTACAACCCGGGCCTCAACCGCTTCACCACCCGGGACATGTACAACGGCGCCCTCGCGGACATGGGTCTGGGAACCGACCCGTTCACCGGCAACCGGTACGCGTTCACCGGCGGAAACCCGGTCAGCAACGTGGAACTCGACGGCCACATGCCCGCGCCGATGGACGGCGGTAGCAGCACTCCGGCGCCGGGTGGCTGCGGGACGCCGGGGTTCATCGGGCCGTGTGCCACAAGCAGCGGCTCGACATCTACAAAAGCGGCTGCGGCCGGTACGAGCATGCACAACGCGGCTCAGGACATCATGTGGCTGTACCTGGTGGGGCTGGCCGAAGCCAAGTACGGTCCGTCGGGGATCACGCGTGTCCAGATGGAGACCCCGGTGCTGGGAGGCTCCAAGGAGGGTACTGGCGAAGACGGAGGTGCGGATATCACGTACCGAGACGGGAACACACTCTATGTGTGGGAACTCAAACACAAGGCTCGAATGCCGTGGACGAACGACCGTTTTGCGCCGGCCGAAGGCTACGGAAAGGATGACGTGGAATGGTACATAGATTTCATGCGTCGCGATCCGCAGTACGCCGGTCTTGACATCAAGCCCGGCTTCCGGCTTCCGCACCCGCTGGTTGGACCCGGAGTGAAGCGGGGCCAGTTCCTTGAACTGGATAATTCCGATTTCTTCGGCGGCATGGCCACTGAGCACGGCGTAGTCAATTACCAAGAGTTCTATATGGCGACCTCGCGTCCGGAGCCCAAACCCGTACGAGTGCCTGAGCCGGTGAAGGTCGGCGCAGGTGTCGCAGCTCTTGGTACCGCGCTCTGGTGGGGTGCGAAGGTACTTTCCCCGCTGTGCGGACCGGCAGCACCTGCTTGCGCGATTGCCTTCTAATAGGGCACACTGACGGGCGGGTGCGCTTTCCACCCTTGCACCCGCCCGTCGTCGCAATAATGAGCTGTTCCGAGAAATGGAGAACTGACTTGGGGGCATCTCGGTGGCATTACTTCATCGAAGGCCAGAACGACGCACAGTCCGCATTGGACGATTTGCGTGAGCGTGAATTTGCCAAATCCTGGAGCGACTACGATCCTTCCATTACATCGCTTTCTGAACTGGTGAACAGTGGTGCACTCGAGGAAGAGGGTGCGCACTCGATCATCGACGTCGATCGCGTTATCGAATCCGACGATCCTGAATACGATGAAGACGGAACGGTTCGACTGCTCCTTCCGCAGGAGGTTGTTGAATATTTCGGCACGGAGAAGCCTACGCGGGAAACTGTGGAATCTGTCTATTCGACCGCGAGGCGGCGGCTTCCTCCATTGCTTCGAGGGTCCGGTTGCTGCACGGCCATCTATGAGCAGGGCGCACCCTGCGGATTCGCCTTCTGGGGGATGACGGGTGATTGACCTGGATTCCTGCTCGCCGGCCACACCGCCGGTAATCGCCTGGGGCGTGAACGCCCGTGGAGACCTGCGGTGTTGGGTGACCAGCGAGCGGGACTCCGGACGCTGGCCGGTCGCCGTATGGAGTCGTGGGTCTCTCGCCTGGCACGTACATGGCTGCGGAATGCTGGAGTACCTCGTGCGTCTCTTCCGCGGGGAGTTCGACGACATGTGGGCGGACGACGGGGTACGGCGTTTCGTACAAGTTCGAGAGGCCCAACGCCTCCTCGCAGCCGGCGACGCGAACAAGGCCGTTCTCGGGTGGATGACGGGCGGCCCGTACGATGTTGGAAGCGGCGACAAGGTATTGGGCCCCCGAAGAGGGGGCAGTCATCTATGGACGACAGTCCAACAAGAAACTTCATATTCGGCGGTTGGTTACGGCGATTATCAATAATTTCCTTCGGGAGTATGCGACTCCCGCGCTGAGCGCAGCCGGGTTCAAGAAACCTTCTCGACCACTCGGATCGACCCCGAAGCGTGCGTCTTCTTCGCCACCTGCTCCTTCGTTCCCGAGCCTTACTGGGCGTGGCTGAACAGGCGGCAGGCGGAGGCCAAATTTCCGCCGACCGACGCGTCCGGCGTCCTTGCCGCCTACTCCGTGCTGCCGCCCGACGCCTTTGCCCATGCCCCGGCATCCTCCGGGCTGGCCCGCGCCCGCTGGGCTTTCTCGGACCGGAACCGGTCCGACGTGGGTACGGGACTCGCCGGCCGGTTGAAGACGGAGGAACTCCCCAGGATCGAGCGCCTTCTGATGCGGCCCGGGCTCCTGGCGGAGATCACCTCGTCCCGGTCGCCGTCCGTCCGGTGCTGGGGCGCGGTCCAGTCCGAACTGGTGCTCATGGCCGACCACTACACGACTCAGCAGCAGGAGATGCTGCGGGCCACGTCGGGCGGGTGATCGTGCGTGCACGCCGCCAAGTCTCCGGCCGACCGGAACCGATTGTGTAGCCGTCCGGTAGCGCAGCGTCAGTGCTTGCCCCTAGGCTGGTCCGCATGTCCCCCGATTACGCGACCCCTGGTTCCGTGCGGTCCGCCGCGGAACTGAACGATCAGATCCGTGCGCTGTGGCGGCGCGCGGGCGGGACCCTGTCGGCGCAGGAGCGCGTGGAGTACGAGCTGCTGGTGGTCGAGTGGGCGACCGCGATCCGCGGCGAGGTCATCGAAGCGGCCTGAGCCGGGCCGGGCCGTCTCCCCGGGCGGCCGTCAGCGTCCGCCCGCCACCCGGAGCACCGTTCCCGTCGTGTACGACGCCTCGGGTGACAGCAGCCAGGCGATCGCCGCGGCGATCTCCTCCGTCCGCCCGGCGCGCCCCATCGGCACCGCCGCTCCCATTCGCGCCGCCCGCCCCGCGTCGCCCGCCGCCGCGTGCATCTCGGTGTCGATCACGCCGGGCGCGACGGCGTTGACCCGGATCCCGTCCGGGCCGAGCTCCTTGGCCAGGCCCAGCGTCAGCGCGTCGACGCCCGCCTTGCTCGCGGCGTAGTGCACGTACTCCCCCGGACTGCCGAGGGTCGCGGCGCCCGACGACACGTTCACGATCGCGCCGCTGCCCCGCGGCGTCATCAGCCGCGCCGCCCGCCGGGCGCACAGCAGCACGCCCAGGAGGTTGACGTCGAGGACCCGGCGCAGGTCCGCGGTGTCGCTGTCGGCGAGCCGCCCCAGCGGGCCGGTCACTGCCGCGTTGTTCACCAGTCCCGTCACCGGGCCCAGCTCTGCCTCCGCCACGTCGAAGAGGCGCTCGACGTCGGTCTCGACGGACGTGTCCGCGCGCACCGGGATTCCTCGGCCTCCCGCCTCGCGCACTCCCGCCGCGACCGTTTCGGCGGCCGCCGAGTCGCGCGCGTAGCCCACGACGACGTCGTGCCCGTCCGCCGCGAGGCGCAGACAGGTGGCGGCGCCGATCCCCCGGCTGCCGCCGGTGACCACCGTGATGGGTCGCGTCATCGAAACCTCCACGAGCTCGTTTGATCGATCATCGATCATCCTAGGGGAGGTCCGGGGAAAGTCTCCCGTGCCGGCCGGACCTCTGTGTGATCAACTGAATTCGCCGTCGTCGGGGGCGCACACTGTGCGGATCACCGGGTAGGCACCAACGGTAAGGAGGCGCCCATGCACAAGTCCGACCACTGGCTCGCCTCCCCGTGGCGGCGCTCGGTTCTCGCCGTGCTCGCCGGAGCCCTGCCCGTCCTCGCCTTCCCGGGCCCCGCCCTGTGGTGGTGGGCCTGGTTCGCGCTGGTCCCCTGGATCCTGCTGACCCGTACCGCGCCGGGCGGGAAGCGGGCGGCGTACGACGGGTGGTGCGGCGGCTTCGGGTTCGTACTGGCCATGCACCACTGGCTGCTGCCGAACCTGCACGTGTTCACCTTCGTCATCGCCGCGCTGCTCGGCGCCCTGTGGGTGCCGTGGGGCTGGCTGGTCCGCAGGACACTGGGCGGGACGCCGTCCGGCGGCCGGGTCGCGGCGGCCCTCGTGGTGCTGCCGTCGGGCTGGCTGCTGGCGGAGCTGGTCCGCTCCTGGCAGGGACTGGGCGGCCCCTGGGGGATGCTCGGCGCCAGTCAGTGGCAGGTCGCCCCGGCGCTGCGGCTCGCCTCGGTGGGCGGGGTGTGGCTGCTCAGCTTCCTGGTGGTGGCCGTCAACGTCGCCGTCGCCGTCCTGGTCGCCGTGCGCCGGGCGAGGGTGCCGGCCCTGGCCGGGCTGGTCGCCACGGCCGCGGCCACCTCGGCGGTCTGGGTCTGGTCCCCGCGCCCCGACCCCGAGGGGCGGGCGGCGATCGCCGTGGTGCAGCCGGGCGTCGTCGCCGGGGCGGACAGCGCCGACCGCCGGTTCGACCGCGAGGAGCAGCTCACCCGGCGGCTCGCGGACCGGGACCTCGACCTGATCGTGTGGGGCGAGAGCAGCGTCGGCTTCGACCTGGGCGACCGGCCGGACCTCTCCCGGCGGCTCGCCGCGCTGTCCCGCGAGACCGGCGCGGACATCCTGGTCAACGTGGACGCGCGGCGCTCCGACAAGCCCGGCATCTACAAGAGTTCGGTGCTCGTCGGCCCCCGGGGCCCGACCGGCGACCGGTACGACAAGATGCGGCTGGTCCCCTTCGGGGAGTACGTGCCGTTCCGCTCGCTGCTCGGCTGGGCCACCTCCGTCGGCAAGGCGGCGGGCGAGGACCGCAGGCAGGGCACCGAGCAGGTGGTGATGGACGTCGGCGACGGCCTGCGGATCGGGCCGATGGTGTGCTTCGAGAGCACGTTCCCCGACATGAGCCGCAGCCTCGCCGCCGACGGCGCGGACGTGCTGGTCGCCCAGTCCTCGACCTCGACCTTCCAGCACACCTGGGCCCCTGAGCAGCACGCCTCGCTCGCCGCGCTGCGCGCCGCCGAGACCGGCCGGCCGATGGTGCACGCGACGCTGACCGGCGTCTCCGCCGTCTACGACGCGAACGGCGCCCGGATCGGCTCGTGGCTCGGCACCGACGCGAGCGCGTCACGGGTGTACGAGGTCCCCGTCACCCACGGCACCACACCCTACGTGCGCTACGGCGACTGGACGGTGTACGCGGCGCTGGGGACCCTCGCGGCCTGGGGCGCCGCCGAGGGCGTACGCGTGGTGCGGCTCAGGCGGGGGCGTCCAGCACGGCCCGGACCACCCGCTCGCACAGCTCATGGGTCTCCAGCGCGTCCCGGGCGCTGAGCATCTCGCCGGAGCGCACCGCGTCGAGGAAGGCCAGTACCGCCTGCTCGATGCCGCGCTGCCGGGCCACCGGGACCCAGTCGCCACGCCGCCGCACGGTGGGCTGGCCCTTGTGGTCGATCACCTCGGCGAGGTTGACCACCTGGCGCTTGGTGTCCTGGCCGGAGACCTCCAGGATCTCCTCGGCCGAGCCGCTGAGCCGGTTCATCACGCCGAGCGCGGTGAAGCCGTCCCCGGCGAGCTGGAGCACGACGTGGTGGAGCAGGCCGTCCTCGGCACGGGCGCGCACGGTCACGTCGTCGACCGGCCCCGGCACCAGGAACCTCAGCGTGTCGACGACGTGGATGAAGTCGTCGAGGATCATCGTGCGCGGGTCCTCGGGCAGGCCGGTGCGGTTCTTCTGCATGAGGATCAGCTCGCGCGGGTGCTCGGCGCACTGCGCGTACCCGGGCGCGTGGCGCCGGTTGAAGCCGACGGCGAGGCTGGTGCCGCGCTCCTCGGCGAGGGTGACCAGGCGCTCGGAGTCGGCGAGTTCGTAGGCGAGGGGCTTGTCGACGTAGGTGGGGACGCCGGCTTCCAGCAGCCGGGTCACGATCTCGGGGTGGGCGGCGGTCGGCGCGTGCACGAAGGCGGCGTCGAGCCCCTCGGCGAGGAGCGCGTCGAGGCCGGCGTGGCGCTGCGCGGGCGGGATGCGCAGCTGGTCGGCGACGCGGGTGAGGGTGGCGGGGGTGCGGGTCTGCAGGTGCAGTTCGATGCCGGGGAGGGCGCCGAGTACCGGCAGGTAGGCCTTCTGCGCGATGTCGCCGAGTCCGATGCAGCCGACCTTCACGGGATGTGCTCCTCTAACGCTCGTTGTGCTCGCCGACGTGGGTCCGCCGGGAAGCATACGGGGGCTGCGGGGGCCGCCAGTCGGCGATGCCGTCGAAGCCGCGCAGGAACAGGGCGGGGCCGGTCTTGGACAGGGTGGCGATCACGGCGTCCCGGACGGCGATCCCCGCGCGGTTGCTCATCAGGTTGAGGCGGGCGACCCTGACGGCCTGGCGGGCGATCGCGGTCGTGCGGGGCAGCCGGGCGGCCGTGTAGGCGGCGAGGTCCTGGCGGTGGTGGGCGAGCACGACCGCGTCCTCGATGGCCTGGTTGCCGCCCTGGCCGAGGTTGGGCGGCATGGCGTGCGCGGCGTCCCCCAGGAGGGCGACCCGGCCCCGGTGGTAGGCGGGCAGCGGCTCGGCGATGTGGTGCACGTCGTGGCGCAGCACGTCGTCGGGGCGCGCGGCGGCGAGGACGGCGGGGATGGGGTCGTGCCAGTCGCCGTAGCGGTGCAGCAGCTCGGCCCGCTCGTCGGCCGCGTGGCCGCCGGCCGGGGTGACGGCGGCGGCGTAGGCGTAGACCCGGCCGTCCTTGAGCGGGTGCGTGCCCCAGATGCGGCCCCTTCCCCAGGTCTCGTGGGAGGCGAACTCGACGCCGGGGACCGGGATCACGATCCGCCAGGTGGTGAAGCCCGAGTAGACCGTGCCGGGGTGGCGCGGGAACAGCGTGCGGCGTACGGCGGAGTGGATGCCGTCGGCCCCGACGACCAGGTCGGCCGCCAGCTCGCCGTCAGGCGTGCGCACCCTGGCCGGGCGGTCGTCGTCGCCCGGGTCGGCGAGCTGCGCGTCTGCGCCGGTGCGGACGGCGTCCGGCGGCAGCAGTGCCGACAGGCGGTCGGCGAGGGTGGAGCGGTGCAGCAGCACCAGCGGACCGCCGAAGCGCGCCTCGGCGGCCTCGGCACTGGACCGGGAGAGCCAGCGCCCGCCGGGGGTGCGCAGTCCGCCGTCGCCCTGCCAGGCGGCGAGGTCGCGGATCTCGTCGCCGAGGCCGATCACGTCCAGGGCGCGCAGGGCGTTGGGCGACAGCGAGATGGCCGCGCCGACCGGCCGGAGCGAGGGGGCGCGCTCCAGCACGGTGACCCGCAGGCCGCTCTGGTGCAGGGCGGCCGCCGCGGTCAGGCCGCCGATGCCGCCGCCGATCACGACGGCCGTCCTCGTCCTTGTCATGACTCTCCTCGACGCTCTGCCCTGCGCCGTGCTCGGCGCGGAACTCACTACATCTGTAGTAACAGCTGCTGCCGACTGTACTACAGCCGTAGTGAGGCCGGTAGATTGATCTCCATGTCCGCTCCTGCCGCATCCTCGGGGCCCTCCGGGTCCGCGTCCGGCGCCTCCCGCGCCGACCTGGTCGCCGACGCCGCTCTGGCACTGCTCGCCGAGCGCGGCATGCGCGGGCTCACGCACCGGGCGGTCGACGGGCTGGCCGGGCTCCCGCAGGGCTCCACGTCCAATGTCGCGCGGACCCGGCAGGCACTGCTGGAACTGGCGGTGCGCCGCCTGGCCGACCGGGAGGCGCGGGTGCTGGCCCTGCACGAGATGCCGGATCCGCGCGCCGGCCTCGACGCCCTGGTCGACGCGCTGGCACTGGCGACCCACCGCGCCCTGACCCGCAACCGCGCGCTGACGCTGGCCCGCTACGAACTGGCCCTGGAGGCCACGCGCCGCCCGGAACTGCGGGCGCACTTCGACGCGGCGGGCGCCCGCTTCCGCGAGCAACTGGGCGCCCTCGTCACGGCGATGGGCTCGGCCGACCCGGCCCGGCACGTGCTCTCCCTGGTCGCCTGGGCGGACGGCCTGATGTTCAGCTGCGTGGCCGGGACCTTCCACGCCGAGGTGCCGAGCCTCCAGGACGTGCGGTCGGGACTGCGGGAGCTTCTGGACGGCATGCTGGGCGACCGGCGTCGCGGCCTGCGCGAGGGTCCCTCCCGGGGCTGAAATTCCCTGGTGGGACGGGCCGGTCTGGGCGAGGATGCCGCCATGACGACCGAACGCCGTGAACCCCCTGTAGACGCCGACGAACGCGCCATGCTGGAGGGCTGGGTCGAGTATCACCGCCAGACCCTGGCCTGGAAGTGCGAGGGGCTGACCGACGAGCAGTTGAGGACGGCCGCCGTGGCACCGTCGACGCTGTCCCTGATGGGACTGGTCCGGCACATGGCGGAGGTGGAGCGCAGCTGGTACCGCAGGGTGCTGGCGGCCGAGGACGCCGGCCCGATCTACTACTCCGACGAGGACCCGGAGGGCGAGTTCCGGCTCACCGAGGCGGACACGTTCGCCGAGGCGTACGCCACCTGGCAGGCGGAGATCGAGGCGGCCCGGCGCAACGCGGCCGGCGTCCCCCTGGGCGAGCCGACCCGGGGCAGGCACCTGCGCACCGGTGAGCGCTACACCCTGCGCTGGATCCACACCCACATCATCGAGGAGTACGCGCGTCACAACGGGCACGCGGACCTGATCCGCGAGCGCCTGGACGGAGCCACGGGAGACTGACGTCACCTCCCGTCGCGCACGGGCATCCGTACGGGGCCGGAGATCACCCGTGTGGGGCAACCTCCGCTTGTCCGGCTCCGGTTGAGCGGCCCGAAGCAGCAGAGTGGCGCGGGTGCATCGAACGACGACCACCGCAACGCTTCTGCTGACCGTGGCTGTCTCGGCCCTGACCGGCTGTACGACGGTCAGGGGCCCGGCCGTGGACGACCCCTCCGGGGCCGGCGCCCGCTCGTCCGCGCCCCGCCCGGAGGGCCCGGCCGAGCCACGGGTCGTCCAGGCGCCGGCCCGGGAGGCGCTGGAGATGATCGCCCCCTCCCCCGGCCCCGAGCGAGCCACCGGGGAGCCGCGCCGCACGCCGCCGCCGGCGCACCGGTCCGCGCCGCACGATCCGCCGGCCACCCGTGCCCCCGCCGCCCGCCCTGCGGCACCCGGGCCCACCCGCGCCCCCGCGGCGCCCCGGCCCCGGGTGCCCGACCTGCCCGGCAGGTCCGACGCCGGCGCCGGCGGAAAGGCGGACGTGTGCTCCCTCGGCAAGCAGTACGGCGGCTGGCGGCCGGGCAGCCCCGAGGCCCGCATCTGCGAGCAGGCCTACGGCCGCTGAGGCCGGCCGGCGCCCACCGGGCCGGCGGTCACGGCCGCGGGCGCGGCGGCCGCCCCCATCCCTCGGTCCCGTCACGCCCGTCGAGGCGCAGCTCCAGCCGGTCGATCGAGGCGCGGACGCCCGCTCCGTAGCGGCCGGGGGCGAGGGACTCGGCGGCGGTGCGGGCGCGCCGCAGGTGCAGACGGGCCGCCTCGCGGTGACCGAGCCGGTCGTAGTCCGCGGCCAGGTTCAGGTGGAGCGAGGGGTACAGGGCGCGGGCGGCGGACGTGGCCTCGTGCCGGTCGGCGAACCGGTCCTCCGTCAGCTCTTCGGCTGCCGACAGCGCCCTCAGGTCCCAGGCCAGCTCCTCGGCCGGGTCGTCCTGGGTGTCGGCGAGGTAGTGGGCCAGCGTGCAGCGGTGCAGGGGGTCGCCGTGCTCGCCGATCTCCGCCCACAGGGCGAGGAAGCGGTGCCGGGCCTCCTCGCGGTCCCCCGCGTGATGCAGCATGACCACCTGGCCGATCCGCGTCGGCACGGCGTCCGGCGCCGCCTGCTCCTGTCCCTTCGCCACCGCGTCCTCCGTGCCCGTGTCGGCTGTCCCGACGACGCTAACCGCACGCGCCCGCATTCCCGGTCAGGCGGCACCGGACGCGCCCGGGCCGGTCCGCTGCCGGCCGGCCCGGGCGGCCGGGGTCAGCCCAGGTTCGGGATGGTCCAGTCGATCGGCTCGTGGCCCTGCGCGGCGACCGCCTCGTTGATCTGCGTGAACGGCCGGGAACCGAAGAACTTCTTCGCGGACAGCGGCGACGGGTGGGCGCCCTTGACCACGGCGTGCCGCGACTCGTCGATCAGCGGCAGCTTCTTCTGCGCGTAGTTGCCCCACAGCACGAAGACCGCCGGGTCGGTCCGGCCCGCCACCGCGCGGATCACCGCGTCGGTGAACAGCTCCCAGCCGCGTGCCTTGTGCGAGTTCGCCTCACCGGCACGGACCGTGAGCACCGCGTTGAGCAGCAGGACGCCCTGCTTCGCCCACGGCATCAGATAGCCGTTGTCCGGGATCGGGGTGTCCAGCTCCGCGTGCATCTCCTTGTAGATGTTCCGCAGGGACGGCGGGACCTTCACGCCGGGCCGCACCGAGAAGCACAGCCCGTGCCCCTGGCCCTCGCCGTGGTACGGGTCCTGGCCGAGGACCAGCACCTTCACCCGGTCGAAGGGGGTGGCCTCCAGCGCGGCGAAGACCTCCTCGCGCGGCGGGTAGACGGGGCCGTTCGCCCGCTCCTCCTCGACGAACTCCATCAGCTCCTTGAAGTAGGGCTCTTGCAGTTCGCCGCCCAGCACCTCGCGCCAGGACTCGGGCAGCATGGCGATGTCGGTCACGTCAACTTCCTTACGCTGTGCGGTGGCTTCCAGTCCCGTAGAACCTACCGGCGCCCACTGACAACGCGACCGCCGGCAGGCACCCGGAAAAGCGTTGTCCCGCGGCGGAGCGGGGCTGGTAGGAAGTGGGAATGACCGCTGAAGCGATGACTCCCACGGAACGCCTGCTCGCGGAGCGGGCCTGCGAACGTCTGATCGTGGACCTGGTCCACCGTCTCGATCTCGGTGACCCCGGGTCGGCGGCCGACCTGTTCACGGTGGACGGGGTGTGGGAGTGGCCTCGCGGCGACCGCCGGGTCGAGGGCCGGGAAGCGCTGCGGACGTACTTCGGTTCCCGGCCGGCGGACCGGCTGTCGCGCCGTCTGATGACGAACATCCTCGTCACCGTGGACTCCGCGACGACGGCGACCGCGACGTCCTACCTGACGACCTACCGTGTCGACGGACACGTCGAGGGGATGGTCGCGCCGCGGCTCCCCGCCAACGTCGGTCATTACGAGGACACCTTCCGCAAGGTCGACGGCGAGTGGCTGCTCGCCGCGCGAACCCTGTACCTCGCCTTCGGCGGTGCCACGGAGCGGCTGCCCGCCCCGGTGGCGGCTACCAGCTCGTCTTCCGGTGGAGCTGCCACATCATCATGATCGTCGACGGGTCCAGGGCCTGCTCCGCACCCGAGATGTCCGTGCTGGCGGCGACGTACTGCTTGCCCTGCCACAGCGGGAGCAGCCGCGCGTCGTTCACCATGATCTGCTGCGCCCGCTCGAAGTCCCGCTCCACGTTGCCGCGGTCGCTCTCGCGGCGGGAGCGCGGCAGCAGTTCGCCGGTGATCTCCGGGGTGAGGTAGGGCGTGCCGAGCGCGTTCTGCTCGCCGACGAAGGGGGCGATGAAGTTCTCGGCGTCGGGGAAGTCCGGGGACCAGCCGCGTCCGAACACCGGGTACTCGCCCTTCTGGTAGCCGGCGACGTACGTCTTCCAGGGGCGGCTCTTGAGGGTGACCTCGAACAGGCCCGAGGCGTCCAGCTGCCGCTTGATCTCCTTGAACTCCTTGGCCGTCTCGGAGCCGTAGCGGTCGGTGGTGTACCAGAGGGTCAGCGGGACGGGGTCGGTGATGCCGGCGTCCTCGAGCAGCTCGCGGGCCTTGGGGACGCTGGGGTCGCCGTAGTCGTCGAAGAAGCCCGTGGTGTGACCGGTGAGGCCCTTGGGGACCATCGAGTACAGCGGATCGACGGTGTCCTGGTAGATCTTGTGCGCGATCGCCGCCCGGTCGATCACCTGGGCGACGGCCTGGCGCACTTCCTTGCGCCCCGCCCACGGGTCCTCGGGGTTGAAGACGAGGTAGCTGATCTCCGTACCGCTGCCCTCGACCAGCTGGAGGTTCTCCTCCTTGCCCGCCTTGCCCTGGAGCGTGATCACGTCGTCGGCGGCGAGGCCCCGGTAGGTCACCTGGATGTCGCCGTCGCGCAGGGCCTTCACCATGCCGGCGGAGTCCTTGAAGTAGCGGATGGTCACCGCCTTGTTGTGCCGTTCGGCGAAGCCCTTGTAGCGGTCGTTGCGCACGAGTTCGGCGCGTCCACCGTCCTCGTACGACTGGAGCGTGTACGGGCCCGAGCCCACGACACTGCCGCCCTCGCGCAGGGCGTCCGCGGGGTAGTCGTCGGGGTCGACGATCGACATGGCGGGCGTGGCGAGCACGAACGGGAAGGTGGCGTCGGGCTTGTTGAGGTGGAAGACCACCTCGCGCTCACTGGGCGCCTGGACGCGTTCGAGGCTGCCGAGCAGACCGGCCGGACCACCGTTGACGTTGATGTCCTTGATGCGGTCGATCGAGTACTTGACGGCCTGGGCGTCGAGGGCGTCGCCGTTGGAGAAGGTCAGGCCCTCGCGCAGCTCGCAGCGGTACACCTGGTTCGTGGTGTCGGTGAACGCGCACTGCTCGGCGGCGTCGGGCTGGGGTGCGGTGGCACCACTGGGGTAACTGAGCAGCGTCTGGTAGATATTCCGGAACAGCTCCCAGGAGCCGTCCCACGAAGCGGCCGGATCGAGGGTGCTGGGGGCACTGGTCGTCCCCACCACGATCGGCTCCTCGTCCTCCGAACTGTCGGACGACAGGATGCCGCACCCGGTGACCAGTGACGATATGGACACGATGACCGCGACCCTCCGCAGGCCCCGCTTCCGGTTGAACACGCGCACGCTCCTCGATCCGCCGTACCAAGGGTCGGCAGACCATACCGCAGCACCATGTCCCCTGAACCCCCTTCTGAACAGGGGTTTTGATCATTTGGCGATGACTACGTTGTCATCGTGCACCGGGTTCCGATACGCGGACACGGGCACCGTTCTCGTCGACGGCGCCCGTGTCCGGGATCGATCTTGAGAGTCCTCGTGGGCGAGATCAGGCCACGCCGGCGTTCAGGAAGATGCCGCCGTCGACGACGAGCGTCTGACCGGTGACCCAGGCGGACTGCTCCGAGGTGAGGAACGCCGCGGCGCCGCCGATGTCGGAGGGCACGCCGAGCCGGCCCAGCGGGTAGCCCGAGGCGGCCTCCTCCTCGCGGCCCTCGTACAGGGCTGCGGCGAACTTGGTCTTCACGACCGCCGGGGCGATCGCGTTGACCCGCACCCCGGGCGCGAACTCGTGCGCCAGCTGGGCGGTCAGGTTGATCAGCGCGGCCTTGCTCACGCCGTACGCGGCGATGAAGGGCGAGGGCGAAAGGCCCGCGACCGAGGCGATGTTGACGATCGCGCCGCCGTTGTCCTTCTGCCAGGCGTGCCAGGTGCGCTGGGCGAAGCCGAGCGCCGAGATCACGTTGGTCTCGAAGACCTTGCGCGCCACGTTCAGGTCGAGGTCGGCGATCGGCCCGAACACCGGGTTGGTGCCGGCGTTGTTGACCAGGAAGTCGACGCGCCCGAAGGCCTCCATCACGCGCTCGACGGCGACGGCCTGGTGGGCCTCGTCGTGCGCCTTGCCGGCGACGCCGATGACCCGGTCGGCGCCGAGCTTCTCGACGGCCTCCTTCAGGGCGTCCTCGTTGCGGCCGGTGATGCAGACCCGGTCGCCGCGTGCGACGAGGGCCTCGGCGACGCCGTAGCCGATGCCGCGGCTGGCGCCCGTGACGAGCGCGACCTTGCCGGAGAGGGCGGGGAGTTCAGTCATGTCAGTGGTCCCTAATCCCAGTGTTCCCTAGTCTCCGCGCGCCCTAGTCGAGCGGCCCGCCGGCCACATACAGCACCTGGCCGGAGACGAAGCCGGCGGCCTCGCCGGTGAAGAAGGCGATGGCGTTGGCGATGTCGTCGGGCTCACCGACGCGCGCGACCGGGATCTGGGTGGCGGCGGCGGCCTTGAAGTCGTCGAAGCCCATGCCGACGCGGTCGGCGGTGGCCTTGGTCATCTCGGTGGCGATGAAGCCGGGGGCGACGGCGTTGGCGGTGACGCCGAACTTGCCCAGCTCCTTGGCGAGGGTCTTGGTGAAGCCCTGGAGACCGGCCTTGGCGGCGGAGTAGTTGACCTGGCCGCGGTTGCCGAGCGCGGAGGAGGAGGACAGGTTGACGATGCGGCCGAACTTGGCGTCCACCATGTGCTTCTGGCAGGCCTTCGACATCAGGAAGGCACCGCGCAGGTGCACGTTCATGACGGTGTCCCAGTCGGAGACGCTCATCTTGAACAGCAGGTTGTCGCGCAGCACGCCCGCGTTGTTGACGAGGATCGTCGGCGCGCCCAGCTCCTCGGCGATCCGCGCGACGGCCGCCTCGACCTGCGCCTCGTCGGAGACGTCGCAGCCGACCGCGATGGCCCTGCCGCCCGCCGCGGTGATCTTCTCCACGGTGTCCTTGCAGGCGGCCTCGTCGAGGTCGATGACGGCGACGGCACGGCCCTCGGCGGCCAGTCGTACGGCGGTGGCGGCACCGATGCCGCGCGCGGCTCCGGTGACTACGGCGACCCGCTGCTCAGTGGTGGACATTCGCTGCTTCTCCTCGTCCTGGGGATGCGGCCCGTGCGGAGCGTGCGCCCTCGGGTGAGCGACCGCTTAGTACCTTCCGCAGACGTGACGCTAGAAGCCCTGGCACCCGGTGTCAACGGGACACCGGGCCGGTGTGATCCATTACCCGCCCTCCCCGGCGTGCCGGCCGCCCCCGGTCGCCCGATCGGCCCAGCGCTGCGGGCCGCCGGACCGCCGGGCCCCTAGCGTCGAAGCGCGAGCCACTCGTGGCCGGAAAGGAGGCGTCCATGCGCCGTCGTACCGGTGCAGCAGGCATAGCCGTCGCGATCGCCGCGATCGTGCCGCTGGCCGACCCCGCACCCGCCCAGGACCTCTACTCGAGCCTGGAACAGGACTGCCGGAGCTCCACCTACCAGGAAGCGGTACCGATCGGGCTGAACGAGGATCCGGGCAACCCGGACCCGCTGTGCCCGGACGCGCTGTACGAAGACCCGTCCGGCGATGCGTCGTGGGACGAAGGCACGCTCGACGACGGCACGTTCGACGACGGCCGACTCGACGGGGGCGGAGTCGACGACGGGCGGCTGGACGGGGGTCTGCCCGAGGGAGGCGGATCGGGCCAGGTCCGGCCGGAAGGGAACGGCCCCGACGGAGGCGGCCTCGATCCCGGTCGGCCGGGAGACGGCCGACTCGACGAGGGCCGCACCGACCAGAACCAGGACCAGAACCGGCCCGGGACGTCACACTCCACTGGCTTGGGCTCGTTCGACCAGGGCGGCATCCGTGAGATCCGGGACGGTGACGGCGGCGCGGGCGGCGGTGCCGCGCATCCGCGCGGGGACCAGCTCCCGACGATCTCCGCCACCTCGCTGCCGCGTCCGGCCCCCACGACGCCGGCCCCGGTCGTCACCACGCCCGCGCCCGTGGCCTCCCCCGCCGTGACGCCGACGCTCGGCACCCAGGGCGGCCTGGGCGGCGCCTCGGGCACCGGTCCCAGCGACTGGGACATCGGCATCGGCCTGAGCTTCGTGACCGCCGCCGCGCTCGCGACGGGCTGGGTGGTCCGGCGCCGTCGGCGCGCCTGACCGTCCGGCGGGCCGGTCCGCGGGAGGGACCCGGTGCTCGTCGGCGCCGCGGCCTACCGCACCAGCAGGTCGAGGAGCCGTTCCGTCTCGGCGGCCGGGTCGGTGGTGAGGCCGGTGTGGACGGGGCCCGGCTGGACGATGGTCGAGCGGGGCGCGATCAGCCAGCGGAACCGGCGGCCGGGATCGTCCCCGGCCGCCTGTCCCGCCGCGTCCCCTCCGGCGCACACCCCCTCCACGGCACGCAGCGCCGCCCGCACCCCGGGCAGGTCCGCCCGCGGGTCCAGGGCCCGCAGCCGGCCCTCGTCGAGGTGGGTGCGGGCACCGACGTAGGACCTGGCCCGGCAGTAGACGAGTACGCCGGCGTTGACGCACTCCCCGCGTTCGACGCGGGGCACGACGCGCAGCAGCGCGTACTCGAAGACGTGGCGGTCGCTCACCGCTCCCCCTTGGCTCACTTGACGCGTTCGTGGATCGTGGCGGCCCGCGCGAGCAGTGGCGCGGCGTAGGCCCTGCGCAGGTCGTCGGGGGTGGCGAAGCCGGGTTCGTCACGCAGCCAGACGTCCGGGATCTCGGCGGTGACCTCGGCGAGGAGTTCCTCGGTGACCAGCGGTGCGAGCGCGGCGGCGGCCGAGCGGACGTCCGGCGCGAAGCGGGCGAGGGCGTGGTCGGCGGCGTCGTAGGGGCGGGCGGCGGAGGCCTCGGCGCCGGGCCAGTTGTGGTGCCAGATCATGGTGGCGCCGTGGTCGATCAGCCATGTCTCGCCGTGCAGGCGCAGCAGGTTGGGGTTGCGCCAGGAACGGTCGACGTTGTTGACCAGTGCGTCGAACCAGACGATCCGGCCGGCCTCCTCGGCGCTCACCTCGAAGGCGAGCGGGTCGAACCCGAGCGCCCCGGAGAGGAACTCCATGCCGAGGTTGGTGCCGCCGCTCGACTTGAGCAGTTCCTGCACCTGCGGGTCGGGTTCGCCGAGACCGAGCACCGGATCGACGTCGACCGTCACCAGCCGTGGCACCCGGAAGCCCAGCCGGCGGGCGAGTTCGCCGCAGACCACCTCGGCGACGAGCGTCTTGCGGCCCTGTCCCGCGCCGGTGAACTTCAGGACGTAGGTCCCGAGGTCGTCCCCCTCGACGAGTCCCGGCAGCGAGCCGCCCTCACGCAACGGCGTGATGTAGCGGGTCGCGATGACTTCCTTGAGCATCGCCCCAGGCTACCGGCGTGACGCGGGTGCGCGGTGCGTGGCCGGTACGTGGCCGGTGCCCGGCGGGTGCGCGGCCGACAGCGAATCGACAGCCGTGTTTTACGCCCGTCAGACCGCCGGCGCGACAGCATCTCGGCACGGTCTGAACAGCACGTGCCACGGGGCCGTACCTCTCGGCAGATCATCACGCCCCCACCCCGGAAGGGAACCCCAGCATGACCAGCGCACCGTTTCATCCCGCAGCGGGACCGGCCCGTCGTACCGTCGTGGCGGCGGCCGGAGCGGCGGGGCTCACCGCCGTGCTGGCCGCCTGCTCGGGCTCGGACGACGACGCTTCGAGCGACACGGGCACCGCCCCCTCCGGTTCCGCCTCCCAGGAGGCGGGCAGCGGCGGTTCGGGCGGCGGCGAGAACGCGGGGGCGGGGCCGGCGCTCGCGGCGACCGCCGACATCCCCGAGGGCGGCGGGAAGGTGTTCCCCGACCAGAAGGTGGTGGTCACCCAGCCCGCGGCGGGCGAGTTCAAGGCGTTCTCCGCCACCTGCACCCATCAGGGCTGCGCCGTGAAGAGCGTGTCCGACGGGGTCATCAACTGCCCCTGCCACAACAGCAACTTCTCGATCACCGACGGCAGTGTGCAGGGCGGTCCCGCGCCCAAGCCGCTGCCCGCCGTACAGATCACGGTCAGCGGGGACTCGATCCGGCTGGCCGGATGACCGTGACGCAGCGCCGGGGGCGCCGGATCATGATGACGCCCGGCGAGCTGGAGGCGTTCCTCACCACCCAGCGCACCTGCCGGGTCGCCACCGTCTCGGCCGGCGGGGCCCCGCACGTGAGCACGCTCTGGTTCGTCTGGGACGGCTCGTCGATGTGGCTGTACTCGGTGGTGCGCAGCCGGCGCTGGACGGACCTGCGGCGCGATCCGCGGGTGGCGATCGTCGTCGACACCGGCGAGGAGTACGACGAGTTGCGGGGCGTGGAGCTGTCCGGCCGGGCGGAGTTCGTGGGCGAGGCGCCGCGCACCGGCGAGCTGTGCGCGGAACTCGACTTCCCCGAGACGCTGTTCGCCCGCAAGAACTTCGGCCTGCAGGAGATGCCGCACGACGGCCGGCACGCCTGGCTGCGGCTGACGCCGGAGAAGGTCGTCTCCTGGGACTTCCGCAAGCTGGCGTCTCCGTAGGCGCACCCGCCCGGAGGTGCGGGGTCCGGCTACGCCGCCTGTCCGACCTCCCGCGCCGTCGCCCGCAGCGCGTCCACCGCCGCCCGGATCGACGGGCGGCGGTCGGCGTCGGCGCGCCAGACGACGTACACGTGCCGGCGCACCCGCTGCTTCAGCGGCACGGTGACGACCTCCGCGGGCATCGGGTGGCGGCCGAGCAGCGGGGCGATGCACACGCCGAGCCCCGCGGCGACCAGCCCGAGCTGGGTGTGGGTCTCGGCGGCGCGGTGACCGACGATCGGCTCGATGCCCTTCGAGCGCAGCGTGAACATCAGCCACTCGTGGCAGAACTCGCCCTCGCCCCACGTGATCCACTCGTCCTCGGCGAACTCGGCGAGGTCCACCTCGTCCCGGCCCGCGAGCCGGTGGCCCACCGGCATGGCGACGTCGGCGGGGTCGTCGAGGAGGGGCGCCTTGACCAGGCCGTCGGGCAGCGGGATCGGCTTGTTGTACCAGTCGAGCACGACGGCGAGGTCCAGGTCCCCGCGCACCACGCCGCTGATGCCGCGCTCCGGCTCCAGTTCCGAGGAGCGCAGGCGCAGCGCGGGGTGCTCGGCGCGCAGGGTGGCCAGCGCTGCGGGGAAGAGTCCGCGGGCGGCCGTGGGGAACGCCGACAGCCGCAGCTCGCCCGCCACCTGCCCGCGCTGCGCCTCCAGGTCCGCCTGGGCCAGCTCGACCTGGGAGAGGATGCGGGCCGCGTGCTCGGCCAGCAGCCGGCCGGCGTCCGTGAGGCGAACGCCGCGCCCGTTCTTGGCGAGGAGCCGCTGACCGGCTTCGCGCTCCAGCTTGGCCATCTGCTGGGAGACGGCCGAGGTGGTGATGTGCAGGCCGGCGGCGGCGCCGCTGACCGAACCGTGCCGGGCCAGGGCGTCGAGGGTCCGCAGGCGCTCCAGGTTCAACATGTAAGCGATACTACGAGATATTCGGTGCGAAATCTCGATTGTGCTACGAGGACGGTTGACTCATCGTTGGCTGCATGAGCAGCAGCGTCCCGGCCTCCGCCTCCTCCGCCGCCGTCCCCTCCACGCCCCGCCGCGTCGTCGACTGGCGGCTGCGCTTCGGGCTCCTCTCCCTCGTGTGGGGCTTCAGCTTCCTCTTCATGAAGGTGGGCACCGAGAGTTTCGCCCCGTTCCAGGTGACGCTCGGGCGGCTGGCGTTCGGTACGGCGGTGGTCGCGGCGGCGATGGCGGTGAAGCGGGAGCGGCTTCCGCGCGGGGCGTGGACGTGGGTGCATCTGGCGGTCGCCGGGTTCCTGCTCAACGCGCTGCCGTTCTCCCTGTTCGCCTTCTCCGAGCTGACGATCCCGTCGTCGCTCGCGGGCATCTGCAACGCGACCTCACCGCTGTGGGGCATGGCCCTGTCGCTGGTCGCGCTGTCCGAGGACCGGCCGACGCGCCGCCGGGTGGCCGGTCTCGGCATCGGCTTCCTCGGCGTCCTGACGGTGCTGGGCGTCTGGCAGGGCTTCCACGGCCTCGACGTCACGGGCACGGCGCTGGCCCTGCTGGCCTCCCTCAGCTACCCCGTCGGCTGGATCTACGTCCGCCGCACCCTGGCCGGCTCCAGCCACTCCCACCTCTCGCTGACCGGCGCCCAGCTGGGTCTGGCCACGGTGCAACTGGCCGTCGTGACACCGCTGTTCACCTCGGTGCCGAGCAGCTTCCCGGTGCTCCCGCTGCTGGCGGTGGCTGCCCTCGGTGTGCTCGGCACCGGCGTCGCCTTCCTCATCCAGTACGACCTGGTCGCCGAGGTCGGCCCGACGACGGCCCAGATGGTCACCTACTTCACCCCGGTCATCGCCACGGCCGCGGGCGTCGTGCTCCTCGGCGAGTCGCTGTCCTGGTCGACCCCGGTCGGCGCGGCGATCGTCCTCGCCGGCGCGGCACTGACCCAGTCCCGGCCCAGGACCGACCGGGGCAAGGCAGCGCCCGCACCCGCACCCGCGCCTCGGGACTCCGCGCCGGCACGGCAGGGGACGCGGGTCTGAGGGTCGGGGCCGCTCAGACGTAGCTCCGCGGCGGCCCCGACCCCGGCCCCACCGCCGCCGCGACCGCCGCCGCCAACGGCCCGAAGTCGTCCTCCCCCAGCGTCGAGACGGTGATCCTGATGCCGGGCGGGGCGCTCAGCCGGAAGCGGGCGCCGGGGGCCACCGCCCAGCCGGCGTGCAGCAGCCGGGCGACGGCGCCGGTCTCGTCCGGCACCGGGATCCACACGTTCATGCCGCTGCGCCCGTACCCGGTGACCCCCTGTTCCGCGAGGGCGCCGAGGAGCGCGTCCCGGCGTCGCCCGTACACTCCCGCGACCGCGCGGGCGTCCACCGCGCCGTCCGTCCACAGCCGGGCGACGGCTCGCTGGGTGATGCGGCTGACCCAGCCGGGGCCGAGCCGCTGCCGCCCCCGGACCCGGTCAAGGGTGACGGGGTCGCCGGTGAGCACGGCGAGCCGCAGGTCGGGGCCGCAGGCCTTGGCGGCGGAGCGGACGAAGGCCCAGCCGCTGGTCGTACCGGCGAGGGGGTGCAGCGGCAGGTCGACGATGCCGTGGCCGTGGTCGTCCTCGATGAGCAGGGTCCCGGGGTGCTCGCGCAGCACGGACCGCAGGGCACGCGCGCGTGCCGCGTCCACCGCCGCGCCCGTCGGGTTGTGCGCGCGGTCCGTGACCACCAGGGCGCGGGCGCCGGCCGCGAGGACCCGGCGTACGTCCTCGGGCAACGGTCCCCGGTCGTCGACGCCGAAGGGAACCGTGCGCAGCCCGAGCGCGGGTACCAGGTCGAGGAGGCTGCCCCAGCCCGGGTCCTCGACGGCGACGGCGTCCCCGGGCTTGAGATGGGCGGCGAGAACCCGCTCCATCGCGTCCAGCGAGCCGGACGTCACCGCCACGGGCCCGTCCGGCACTCCGTCGGCGTCCAGTTCGGTCCGGGCGACGCGGGCCAGCTCCGGATCGACGGGCTCGTGCCCGTACAGCACCGGTTCGCGGTCGCCCTGCTCCGCCGCCGCGGCGAACACCGGGCCGAGCGCGGGCAGCAGCGCCGGGTCCGGGTTGCCGTCGGAGACGTCGCGCACGCCCTCGGGCACGTCGACGCGCACGAAGTCCCGTCCGGTGGTGGCCGGCTTCGCGCGCACCCGGCTGCCCCGTCGCCCGGCCGTCTCGATGACCCCGCGCTCGCGCAAGGTGCGGTAGGCGGCGGCGACCGTGTTCGGATTCACGCCCAGCCGCTGCGCCAACTCCCGCATCGGCGGCAGGGGTTGCCCCGGCTCCAGCTCTCCCGACCCCACCGCGCGCTCGACGCTCGCGGAAATCTCCGCTGCGCCGCGCCCTGTGATCCGATATTCTCCTAGCACAAAGCCAATTATGCACTAGTGCAATGGAGAACGCCATGCAGGGGACCACGGGGACGCCGTCGCGGCCCACCGGCACCTACCCGCCCACCGACCGCACTGTCCCCACCCGCGCCCCCGAGCGGGCCGGGTACGACAAGGAGCTGGTGCACTCGATACTCGACGAGGGCTACGTCTGCCATCTCGGCTTCGTCCGCGACGGCGCCCCGGTGGTCCTGCCGACCCTGTACGGACGGGTGGGCGAGCGGCTCTACGTGCACGGCTCGACGGGCTCGCGCCCACTGCGGATGACGGGTGCGGCGGACCCGGGGCTGCCGGTGTGCCTGACGGTGACGCACGTGGACGCGCTGGTGCTGGCCCGCTCGGCCTTCCACCACTCGATCAACTACCGGTCGGTGGTGGTGCACGGCACGGCGTACGAGGTGACGGACCCCGAGGAGCGGCGCACGGCCCTGGACGCCCTGGTCGACCACGTCGTCCCGGGCCGCTCCCGCGACTCCCGCCCGGCCAGCAAGAAGGAGCTGGCCGCCACCGCCGTGATCCGCCTCGACCTGAACGAGGTCTCCGCCAAGCTCCGCACCGGCGGGGTGAACGACGAACCGGAGGACCTCGCCCTCCCGCACTGGGCCGGCCTCGTCCCGTTGCGCAAGGGGTACGAGGCCCCGGTCGCCGACCCGGCCCTGGACCCCGCCACCGCGCTGCCGGACTATCTGCCGGCCCGCTGACCCCGCGCCCGCGGTGGGCGCGGGGTCCCTCACCGGCCCGCCGTCAGGCCGGCGTCGGTCGCGTCCGCGACTGCCGTGCCTCCCGCGCCGCCCGGGTCTCCGCCACCGCGAGACCGGCGACCGAGCCGAGCATCAGCAGGGTGCCGGCCAGGGTCGCCGCCGTGAGGTGCTCGCCGAGCAGCAGGACGGCGAGCGCCGCCGCGCTGACCGGTTCGAGGAGCATGATCACCGAGACGGTCGCGGACCGCACGACGGCCGCGCCGGCGAAGTAGAGCCCGTAGGCGAGGGCGGTCGGGACGGCCGCGACGTAGGCGAGGAGCCACAGGAGCCGGACCGGTTCGGCGGTGTGCGGCACCAGGCCCTCGGCCAGGGCGAGCGGCAGCAGGCACAGGCTCGTGACGGCGAACGCCCCGACGGACGTACTGGCGGCGTCCGCCCCGCCGTCCCTCCCCCAGCGGCGGGTGAGCAGCGTCATCACCGAGTATCCGGCGGCGGACAGCAGGGCGAGGAGCACGCCCGGCAGTCGTACGGTCGCACTCCCGCCGCCGAGGACGAGCACCGCGAGCCCGGCGAGGGCGCCGACGACGGCCGCGGCGCCGCCGAGCCCCAGGTGTTCACCGAGGGCCAGGCGCGCACCGAGGGCGATCAGCACGGGCCCCGCGCCGAGGGTGACGACCGTGGCCACGGCGAGCCCGGTGGACTGCACGGCGGCGAAGTAGGCGGTCTGGAACACAGCGAGTCCGAGCCCGGTGACGACGGCCCGCAACGCCTTGCGCCGGAAGGGTTCACGGACGGCCGGGCGCACCCGCGGGCGCAGCGGACGGGCGGCGAGGAGCAGGACGAGCCCCACCGCGCAGCGCCAGAACGACAGGGCGACGGGGCCCATGTCACTGGCGCGGTAGACCAGCGAGGCGGCGGCACCGGCGGTGCCCCAGGCGACACCGGCGACGATCAGATAGAGGAGGCCACGCCCGACGGGCAGGCCGGAGACGGCATTCGACACGAGTTCTCTCCGCAGACGCGCACGAGGCGCGGAAGTTCGAGGCGGCCCGGAATCACCGGGGCGCGGGGACTCTCGTCCGCGGGCAGCACCGTCCGGCCCGGCGACCGTGCGCCGGGCTCGTCACAGGGGCCCGCCTCAGGCGGCCGGAGGCGGGAGGACGAGTGCGTCGGAATGCATGATCGGCAGCCTATGTCGCCGTTCCGCGGCGCGACAACTCCCGCTCGGGTCCCCCGCCGGCCACCGGGGCCGCCGAGCCCTTCGAGGGGGTCGAGGACTGGGCGATGAGGGCACCGGCCAGCACCACGACGCCGCCGACGATCTGCGGGGCGGAGAGGTGCTCGCCGAGCAGCACCCAGGCCAGGACGGTCGCGATGACCGCTTCGAGGCAGGCCACGACCCCGGCGACCTGCGGCGACAGCCGACGCACGGCGACGATTCCGGTGACGTAGGCGAGCACCGTGGCGATGAGCACGATCCAGGCCAGCAGCAGGGCCGCGGCGACGGAGGTGCCGTCCATGGAGGCGGTGCCGGCGAGGACGGACCAGTCCATCGACCAGGGCCGGGCGACGAAAGTGAGCACCGCGGCCCCGACGAGCAGGCCGTAGGCGATGACGCCGAGCGGGTCGGGCGCCTCGTCGCCGGCGTCGCTGCCCTGGTCGGACAGGACGAAGTAGCCGACCTGGCAGCAGGCGGCGCCGAGCGCGAGCAGCAGTCCGAGGGCGTCGAAGCCCAGTCCCGACCAGACCTCGACCACGCAGGCGAGCCCGCCGACCGCCAGGACCACGCCGAGCGCGGCGGCCCGTGTGACCGGCCGTCGCTGCACGAACCGCACCCAGCCGAGGACCAGGGCGGGGGCCAGGTACTCGACGAGCAGCGCGACGCCGACGGGGATGCGGGAGATGGCGGCGAAGTAGCAGGCCTGCACACCGGCCACGGCGAGCAGCCCGTACCCGGCGACCAGTGCCGGACGGCGGCGCGGCAGTGAGCGGTGCCGCACGGCGAGCGGCAGCATCACCAGGGCCGCGCCGGCCACCCGCAGCCAGACCACGTGGAGCGGATCGAGTCCGGCCTCGATCAGCGGTTTGGCCGCGACCCCGGAACCGCCGAAGGCGACGGCGGAGGCGAGTGCCAGGCCGAGTCCGGTGCCCTTGCCGCGGTTGCCGCGGGCGCTGTCAGACGTATGCACCGGCACATGATGACAGGGGTCGACATGACCGTCACCCCCAATGACACCTGTCTCACCGACTGGACGGGCGGCAGAGCACCCGCCAGGGGGCAAGCGGAACCCGAGACGGCCTGGGGGGCGTCGCGAGCATCGGCGCGGGCCGCCCGGTCCGGGGAGCGGGCACCGGCAGCGACGCGCATGACTCCCGGGGGGGCGCGAGCAGCGGCGCGGACCCGATCCGTGGGACCGTCGCGGGCAGCAACGCGGCACCGGCTCAGGGAGCCGTCGCGAGCCGTCGCCGGCGGCGCGGGCCGGCTCAGGGAGCCGTCGCCGACAGCGACCCGGGACCGCCCCGGAGAGCGGTCACCGGAAGCGGCACGGTGTCTGCTCAGGGGGTCGGCTCGAAGTGGTTCTCCACCCGGGCGAGCACGGCGTGCGGCTCGACGGCGGCGCGGGCCAGCACCTCGGCGGCGCGCGTGTGCGGGTCCGAGACCAGGGCGGCGAGCAGATCCGGGCCACCGGCGCGGGCCGCCCCGCGCCGGACCGCGCGGGCGCACGCGTGCTCCATGGCCGCCGCGGCCGGCGGGGAGAACCCGGCGGCGCCGGTCATGACGGGTACGGCGCCGGAGTCCTCGACGGTGCTCTGCCAGCGCAGGCCGTAGCCGATGCTGCGCTGCACCAGGTACCCGAGGACGCGGGCTACCCGGGCCCCGTCCCCGAGGAGCGCCCGGGCCTCGGCGTCGCACTCCAGCAGCGAGTGCAGCAGATGGGCGGTGTCGATCTGCCGGTCCCCGTCCCGCACCGCCCGGCGGCGGGCACCGGAGACCGCCGAGGCCAGTTCCGCGCTGAACCGGTCGTCGAGGTCGGTGCCGTCCGGCCACCGGCCGCCTTGCTCGCCGGCCGACTGCCGGGGGATACGGGGTTGCACGCCTCCCAGCACACCAGTCCCTCGGGGCCCGGTCATCCCCGAGGGGAAGCATTTCGTCGTCCCACGGGGAGTGGACCCGCCCGGACGGAATCTCCTCCTTGGGGATGAGATCAGGTCGTTTTGGCCGTCCCGGCGCGCGCCGCGTTGCCATACGCCCCCCGGGGCAACCCAAACGGCGCCTCGTGGGTCGAACAGGGACATGAGGAGCAGGTGCTGGCTGGTGGCACTGCCCGCCGTGGACGGCAGGCAGTACGTGTACCGGGTGGACGCCCCGGCGGAGGCGCTGCTCGCCGACCTGTTCTGGGAGGCGTGGCACTGCCACGACGAGAGCGCCTTCCCGCGCGCGTGGGACGTCTTCGACGCGGCGGTGATAAGGCGGGTGGACTGAACGGCCCCGCGGCCGGTCCACCTCGAACGCCTCCCGGACACCGCACCGCGCACACGAAGGGGCCCCGCGGACGGAATCCGCGGGGCCCCTTCGTCCGGTCCGGCGTCAGTCCTCGTCGGCGAGGATCAGGTACAGCTTCTTGCGGGCGTCGCCGATGACGGCGAGCGCCTTCTCCCGCTGCTCCTTGCTGCCGGTCTTCCAGACCTGGCCGAAGGCCTCCATCAGCCCGAAACCGGCCTGGCGGATGTCGTTGAGAGCCTCCCAGTCGACACCCCGCGAGGCCTCTTCCCAGGGCGCCTCCGGGCCTTCCTCGGCCGCGGTGCGGCCCGCCTCGGTGAGTGCGAAGAGCTTCTTGCCGCCCTCGCTCTCACTGGCGATCAGCCCCTCGTCCTCCAGCAGCTGGAGGGTGGGGTACACCGAACCGGGGCTGGGCTTCCACGCCCCGCCGCTGCGCTCGGCGATCTCCTGGATCATCTCGTAGCCGTGCATCGGCCGGTCCTTCAGGAGGGCCAGGATCGACGCCCGTACGTCGCCTCGCCGTGCCCTTCCCCTGGGTCCGCCGCGTCCTCGGCCGCCCCAGGGGCCCCCGTGACCGAAGCCCGGTCCGAAGGGACCGCCGGGGCCGCCGCCGGGACCACCCGGCCCGAAGGGGCCGAACGCCGCACGCCGGCCGTCGAAGCCGCCGCGGCCGAAGGCCCCGAAGGGACCGCCCTCTCCACGGCCGTGCCCACCGTGTCCGCCGTGGCCGCGCTCGTATCCGTGGCTGTGCATCGCCATCACTCCATTCAGTCGTTGATCTGTCGCGATGCCTCAACGATATATCGTAACGTATCGCACGGCAAGCCCCGTCGAATATCTCCGTTCCTCGTCGGCGAAACCGGGCCGCCCCGCCCGCGCCCGCCGCGTCAGCGGGCCGACGCCGACTCGCGCAGCCGGCCGTCGTGGACCTCGGCGATCCGGTCGACGGCCGTGAGGTGGGTGCGGTCGTGGGTGACCAGCACGGTGGCGCTCGCCCGCTGGTGGGTGAGGCGGGTGATCAGGTCGATGACGGCGGCGCCGCGCTCGTGGTCGAGGGCGCTGGTGGGCTCGTCGACCAGGAGGACGGTGGGGTCGTTCATCAGGGCGCGTGCGAGCGCGACGCGCTGTCGCTGGCCGCCGGAGAGCTGGTGGGGACGGCGGCCCGCCTGGCCGGCCAGCCCGACGGCGTCGAGGAGCTCCATCGCCCGGCCCCTGGCGGTACGGGCCCTGCGGCCGTCGATCTGCGCCATGACCTGCAGCTGTTCGACGGCGGTGAGGGACGGCAGCAGGTTGGGCTGCTGGAAGACGATGCCGATCCTGTCCCGGCGCAGTGCGGTCAGCTCGCCGCGGCTGAGGCCGGTGGTGGGGATGCCGTCGACGGTGACGGTCCCGGCGTCGGGGGTGATGAGGGTGGCGGCGACGGCCAGCAGGCTGGACTTGCCGGATCCGGAGGGGCCGACCACGGCGGTCATGCTGCCCCTGGGGACCTCCAGGCCGACGCGGTCGAGCGCGGTCAGGCGGTCCTCGCCGTCGGCGTAGGTGAGGGTGACGTCGGTCAGGTTCAGGCTCATCGGGCGCTCCCCAGGGCGGTCAGCGGGTCGACGGAGGTGATCCGGCGGATGGACAGGGCGGCCCCGAGGGCGCCGAGGAGGACCATCACGGCGGCCGGGAACAGGACGGTGGCGGGGGTGAGCAGGAACGGCACGGCCGAGCCCGCGACGAGCGCCCCCAGGGCGGCGGCGACGCCGGTACCGAGCGCGGTGCCGCCGACCAGCAGGACGAGGGCCTGACCGAGGGCGTCCTTGAGCAGGCCGGCCGTCGAGGCACCGAGCGCCTTGAGGACGGCGACGTCACCGCTGCGCTGGATCGTCCACACGGTGAAGAAGGCGCCGATGACGAGGGCGGAGATGGCGAACAGGAAGCCGCGCATCAGTTGCAGGGAGCCGTTCTCCGAGGTGTACGAGCCGATCGCGGCCAGGGAGTCGTCGGTGGCGACGGTCCTGGTCCCGGCCCGCTCGTCGAGGGCCGTCACGTCGGCCTCCGAGGTGGTGCTCAGGGCGATCACGGTGGCGGTGGGCCCGTCCGCGCCGGCGGCGGGAGGCGCGGCCTTCCGCCACACGTCCAGGCTGGTCCAGACGACCGGGGTGTGGCTGAAGAAGGCGTCTCCCGACACGGCGGCCACCCTCATCCGCTGCCCGGCCAGGTCGAAGGAGTCGCCGGTCCGCACCCCGAGGTCGTCGGCGGCCGAGGCGGACAGCACCGCCGCGCGGTCGTCGATGCGCGCGCCCTCGGGGGCCAGCCGGGAGCCGGGCCGCACACCGAAGGCGGAGACACCGCCGCTGCGGTCGCCCGCGGTGGCCTTGGTGGTGGTGATGCCCAGCGGCTCGGCGCGCTCGACGCCGGGGGCCTCGGACCACTGCCGCCACTGCCGCTCGGTGACCGTAGAGTCGGCGTACGACGGGTCGCCGCCGCCGCGGGGCGCCTGGAAGGCGATCCGGTCGGCGGGCAGTCCCGTGATCGCGGAGGTGTTCTGCCGGCCGAGGCCCGCCGTCAGTCCGGACAGCAGGCCCACCAGCAGGGTGATCAGCACGATGACGGTCCCCATCAGGGCGAAGCGCCCCTTGGCGAACTTGAGGTCTCTCCAGGCGACGAACACGGTCTGGGCCTGTCCTTTCCGGCGGTGGAAGCAGTAGGCCCCCACCGTCGCCGCCCGCCCCCCGCCCGCGCGTCCGGCGCAGGACGGCACTTCAGGGGCCGGAAGGCGGCACGCGGGTTGTAACTTTCGACGGAGGCCGCCGGGCGCCCGCCTTTCGTAGCCTGGGACGCACTGTGAACGTTTCCGCCCCCGCCCTGACCCCGACCACCCGCGCCCTGGCCTGGTGCCTGCACCTGCTGGTGGTCGGTCTGCTCGTCCTGGTCGCCGCCCGGGCCGTGACGGACGGCCGGTCCCATGCTGGGGCGATCGCCGCCGTGGCGGCGGCGTGCGGCCTGGTGTACGCGGCCGGGCCGGTGCTGCCCCGCGTCCGTCTCGTCCGGCGGGCAGCCGCCTGGTGGCTGGCCGCCGTGGGTGCCGTATGGCTGGTGCTGCTGGCGCTGTCCCCCGAGGCGGTGTGGGTGGCGTTCCCGCTCTACTTCCTCCAGCTCCACCTGCTGTCGCGCCGGGCGGGCTTGGCCGCCGTGAGCCTCACCGCCGTGGCGGCCGTCGCCGGGTACGCCGCCCACACCGGCTCCTTCGGCCCGGCCATGGTGATCGGTCCCACGCTCGGCGCCGCCGTCGCCGTCGCGGTGGTGTGGGGATACCAGGCCCTGTACCGCGAGAGCGAGCAGCGCAGGCGGCTGATCGAGGAGCTCACCGCCACCCGCGCCGACCTGGCCCGCGCCCAGCACACCGCCGGGGTGCTCGCCGAGCGCGAGCGGCTGGCCCGCGAGATCCACGACACCCTCGCCCAGGGCCTGTCCAGCATCCAGTTGCTGCTGCGCGCCGCCGAGCGCGCCCTGCCCGGGCGGCCGGACGCCGCCGCCGGACATGTCGTGGCGGCCCGGCAGGCCGCCGTGGACAACCTCGCCGAGGCCCGCCGCTTCGTCGCCGCCCTGACCCCGCCCACCCTGGAGGGCACGACCCTGGCCGGCGCCCTGGAGCGCCTGTGTGCCACGACGTCCGCCCGGCACCGGATCACCGCCCGCTTCCACCTCACCGGCGCCCCGGTCCCGCTGCCGACCGCCCACGAGGTCGCCCTGCTGCGCATCGCCCAGTCGGCCCTCGCCAACACGGTCCGCCACGCCGACGCCGGCACGGCCGAGATCACCCTCAGCCACCTCGGCGACCAGGTCGCCCTCGACGTCGTCGACGACGGCGTCGGTTTCGATCCGGACGAGCTGCCCCCTGCCGACCCCGAGGCGGGCGGCTTCGGCCTGGCCGCCATGCGCGCCCGCCTGGACGCCCTCGGCGGCACCCTGACCATCGAGTCCGCGCCCGGCCACGGCACCGCCCTGGCCGCCCGGCTCCCTCTCCCGCCGCCCACCGAACCCGAGGCCCGCCCGTGACCGACACCCCCATCCGCCTGCTCCTGGCCGACGACCACCCCGTGGTGCGGGCCGGCCTGCGCGCCGTGCTGGAGACCGAACCGGGCATCGTGGTGGTGGCCGAGGCCGCCACCGCCGAGGAGGCCGTCGCACGTGCCGCGGGCGGCGACATCGACGTCGTGCTCATGGACCTCCAGTTCGGCAAGGGCATGAACGGCGCCGAGGCCACCGCCGCCATCGCCGCCCGCACCGGGGCGCCGCGCGTGCTGATCGTCACGACGTACGACTCGGACGCCGACACCCTGCCCGCCATCGAAGCGGGCGCGACCGGCTATCTCCTCAAGGACGCTCCGCCCGAGGACCTGGCCGACGCCGTGCGCACGGCCGCCGCCGGACGCACCGCCCTCGCCCCCGCCGTCGCCGACCGGCTCATGAACCGGCTGCGGACCCCCGGCACCACGCTGACCCGGCGCGAGACCGAGGTCCTGGCGCTCGTGGCCGGCGGACTGTCCAACCAGGCCATCGGGCACCGGCTCCACCTCACCGAGGGCACCGTCAAGTCCCATCTGGCCCGCATCTACGCCAAGCTCGACGTCGACTCGCGCACCGCCGCCGTGGCCACCGCGACGTCCCTCGGGCTGATCCGCCGCTGACCCATCGCGGGCACCCCGCGGACCGCCGCCGAAAACGGTCCGGCGGAGCCGAATTGGCCTTGGTACGCCGCTCCGGACGGTCCTAGCGTCGGGGCATGCGCATCCGAATCGTCGACGCCTTCACCGACCGGCCCTTCGCCGGCAACCCCGCCGGAGTCCTGCTCCTCGACGCCTTCCCCGACGACGACCGGCTCCAGCGGGTCGCCCTCGAGGTCAACCACTCCGAGACGGCGTTCGCCCACCGGCTGCCCGCGGGCGGCGAGGCCGACTGGGCCCTGCGCTGGTTCACGCCGGCCACCGAGGTCGCGATGTGCGGCCACGCCACGCTCGCCACGGCCCACGTCCTGCACACCACCGGCGCCCACTCGGGACCGGTGCGGTTCGCCACCCGCAGCGGTGTCCTGACCGCGGCACCCCGCGAGGACGGCTCGATCACCCTGGACTTCCCGACCGCGCCGCTCACCCCGGTCGAGGCCCCGGCGGGCGTCGGCGCGGCCCTGGGCACCGAACCGCTCACCGTCCTGGACACCGGGCCGAACATCGGCGACCTGCTGGTCGAGGTCGCCGACGAGAGGACGGTCCGCGCTCTGGCGCCGGACCTCGTGGCACTGGCCGCCCACTCCGAGCGCGGTGTCATCGCGACCGCGCTCGCGGAGGATCCCGCCCGTGGCTACGACTACGTCTCCCGCTGCTTCTTCCCCAACGTCGGCATCGACGAGGACCCGGTCACCGGCAGCGCCCACACGGCACTGGCCCCCTTCTGGTCCGAGCGTCTGGGCCGCCCGCACCTCACCGGGCTCCAGGCCTCCGCCCGCTCCGGCCGGGTGCGCACGGAACTGCGCGGCGGGCGCACGCTGCTGAGCGGGCACGCGGTGACGGTCGTCGACGGCGAGCTGCTGGCCTGACCGCGCCCGGGCGGGCGCCGGCGCTCAGGCCGTCGGCAGCCAGTCCACCTTCCCGGCGAGCAGCCCGTAACCGACGAAGGCCCCGATGTCGAGCAGCGCGTGCGCCACCACCAGCGGACCCACACGTCCCCAGCGGCGGTACAGATAGACGAACACGACGCCCATCACCATGTTGCCGACGAATCCGCCGATCCCCTGGTAGAGGTGGTACGACCCGCGCAGTACCGAACTGGCCGCCAGCGAGGCACCCGCGCCCCAGCCGAGCTGGTCGAGCCGGCGCAGCAGGTAGCCGACGACGATGACCTCCTCCAGGACGGAGTTCTGCACCGCCGAGAGGATCAGGACGGGGTACTTCCACCACACGTCGGGCAGGGCCTCGGGCACCACGGTGAGGTTGAAGCCGAGGCCGCGCGCGGCGAGGTAGAAGGCGATGCCGGTGCTGCCGATGACGGCGGCGACGGCGGCTCCGCGGCCCAGGTCGGGCCACGGGCGGGTGCGGTCGAAGCCGAGGGTGCGCAGACTGCGCCCCTCACGCAGCAGGAAGTGCGCGACGAGGGCGACCGGGACCAGTGCCGTGGTGATCCCGAAGAGCTGCCAGGCCAGGTCGAGCCAGGGACGTCCGGGCGCCGCCGAGGCGTTGAGCGTGGCCGCCTGGTCCTTGAGTCCGCCGGGCCGGGTGACCGAGCCGATGAAGCTGATGAGGGCGGATACGCCGCTCGCGCCGAGCGAGAGCGCGAGGACGAGCAGCGTCTCGTCCCGCAGGATCCGCCGCGAGAGCGGCTCGCCGTTCCATGACTGCTCGTCGAGTCGCTTGTGAGGGAACGCATCGTCCACCGGGCCCGCCTCCGCCATGCGCACCTGCCTCCAGCTGGGACGTCACAGCTTGCCCGATCAGTATGGGGCGGCGCGCGGCGGGGGCGGGCCCGGCGGCGGTCGGCTCAGCGGCACCGGCGACGGTCAGCTCAGCGGCACCGGCTCCGGCAGTCCCACCGGCCACAGGTGCACGGGTTCGCCCTCGCGCATCAGCTCGACGTAGCGGCGGGTCGTGGCGGCGAGCGCGGCCTCCCGGGACAGGCCCGCCTCCAGCGCCCGGTGGAACGTGGCCGCCTGCCAGGAGGCGCCGTTGACCCGGCGCCGGCACCGCTCGTCGATCACGCCGAGGTAGAAGTCCCGGTCGGCGGGCTCCACCCCCCACGCGTCGAGGCCCGCCTCGGCGAGCGGCAACAGCTCGTCGCGTACGAGGACGGCGGCGTCGACCTCGGTGATGCCGCCGAGGCGACCGCGCCGGGGCCACTCGAAGCGGGCATCGATGCCGTGCCGGCACGCGGCCTCGAAGTTGGCGGCGGCGGCCTCGAACGGCAGCCGGGTCCACACCGGCCGGGGCTCCTCGGCGAGCGCGCGGACGACCCCGTAGTAGAAGGCCGCGTTGGCGATGACGTCGGTGACGGTGGGGCCCGCGGGCAGGACCCGGTTCTCGACGCGCAGGTGGGGGACGCCGTCCGCGATGTCGTAGACGGGGCGGTTCCAGCGGTAGACGGTGCCGTTGTGCAGGACGAGTTCGGAGAGCGAGGGCACCCCGCCCGCGTCGAGGACGTCGAGCGGGTCCTCGTCGTCGCAGATCGGCAGGAGCGCCGGGAAGTAGCGCCGGTTCTCCTCGAAGAGGTCGTACGCCGAGGTCACCCACCGCTCCCCGAACCAGGTGCGCGGCCGCACGCCCTGGGCCTGGAGTTCGGGCGGGCGGGTGTCGGTGGACTGCTGGAACAGCGGGGGCCGCGACTCGCGCCACAGTTCGCGGCCGAAGAGGAAGGGCGCGTTGGCGCCGAGGGCGATCTGCGCGGCGGTGACGGCCTGGGCCGCGTTCCACACGTCCGCGAAGCGGTCCGGGGTGACCTGGAGGTGCAGTTGCACGGACGTGCAGGCGGCCTCGGGGGCGATGGACTTCGAGGTGCAGGTCAGACGCTCGACGCCCTCGATGTCGAGGGTGAAGTCCTCCCCGCGGGCGGCCACGATCTGTTCGTTGAGCAGCGCGTAGCGGTCGACGGCGGAGAGATTGGACGAGACCAGGTCGTCCCGGTCCAGCGTCGGCAGAATACCGATCATCGCGATTCCCGCGTCGACCTCGCCGGCCTTGCGGTCCGCATATGCCAAAGAGGTGCGGATCTCCTCCGCGAGCCGGTCGAATACCCGGCCACCCAGGCGGTGCGGGGCTATGTTGACCTCCAGGTTGAACATGGCCAGTTCGGTCTGGAAGTCGCGGCTCGCGATGCGCTCGAGGACTTGCGCATTCAACATTTTCGGCATCCCGTCGGCACCGACGAGATTCAATTCGATCTCCAGCCCCATCAGGTTCTTGGGACGGTCGAACCGCTTCTCCGCCAGAAGTCGCTCCAGGCCCGTCAGGCACCGCTGGAGCTTCTCGCGGTAGCGCTGGCGATCGGACAGGTCGAACTGACCTGCCACGACCTTCTCCCCCATGGAAGAGTCCCTTCTCGGAGCGATGCGTGGAAGATCCGGCTGCCGGTGTCCGGCCGCCGGTCAGGTGGGATGATGCCCAGCCGAAGCGATCGATAACGTCCCCGTAGCGGCCCGGCAGCCGCTACGCTGTGCCGATGTGACCGCTGGCACATTCGTCGGGCATGGCACGTGGAGCAGTTTCCCGGGCCGGCAACTCGTGAAAAACGCCGACGACAATTGGCCGACCGCTCGGTGAACATTCCCCGAGGTCACCGCCTTACACCCGGTCCGGAATCCGGAGGATTCCCACAAATCGACGGCCGAGTTCAACCTTGTACGTCTTACCGGAATCGGGTAGCCGAAACACAGTCTGAACACATGTCGTATAAACTCCGCGGACAGGCAGCGGACCGGCTCCCAGGGCCGAAGGATCCTGCCGTCGAGCTGATGCGCGGCAGACCTGTCCCACTTCTCGTTTCCCGGACCCGGCCCCTGCCTCTCCCAGCCCCGTGAGCCGACAGTGTCGTCCGCCCGCTCCGCCCTCGCGCCACCGTGCCTTCGAATGAGAGGCGACCCATCATGTCCCTGCGTGTTCCCCAGGCCCCCGCGCCCGCCCTGCGCTCCGTCCTCACCGCCCTCTCCTCGCCCACCGCGGTCCGCGAGGCCCGGACCCCCGCCCTGCTCGGCGCCCAGGGACCCGCCACACCGGAACTTCCGCTGCCCGTGCACGTCCTCGACCGGGTCACGGCGGAGGGCGTGCCGGCGACGCGACTGACCGGATGGCGGTTCCACATCCGGTGCGCGGACCTGGTGGTGGCGGCCGCGGAGACGATGCTGACCGCCGACGGCTGGGCCTTCTCGCACTTCTTCGAGGGCCCCTACGTCGCCTCGACCGAGCGCGCGTTGCGGCAGGCCGAGTCGCTGCCCCAGCCGTACCAGCCGCGCCTGCTGTCGGTTCCCGAGCTGTACATGCTCACGCTGTGGCTGCACGGCGACTGTGCCGCGCACGCGGCCACCGGGCATCCCGCGGCCACCGACCTGCTGGTGCCGCTGGCGCCGGCGCCGCCCGGGATCGCGGCCCATCTGCCGCACCGGGTCGCCGAACTGCTGCCGGTCCTCACGCACCGGATGACGCCGACCCGGCTGCTGGGGTCTCCCGCCTGATCCGGCCCGGCGCCCGGCCGGCACGCCGCCTCGTCCCGGTCGCCGGCGCGCCGGCCGGCCCCTGTCCACCCGCTCCACCCACCACCCGCGCGGACTAGTCCCGATCGGCCATGCCGAACCATCCGAAAGGACAGTGCAGTTGGGCTGAACCGTCCGCGCGGGTGACGCGTCCTCAACCTGTGAGAAGCGGTGCCGCGAAATACCTGCGGATCGACGCCCAGGGGGCAACACTGGGTCCGGACCGACTCGAACAACGGGGGGCGGCCATGAACGAGGCTTCACGCCGCGGTACAGACAAGTCAGCAGAGTCAGCGAACTCACCCGTCATCACAGACCGAGAGACCCCACCCATGTGCCAGCACCAGCCACCGTGCCCGTCAGCCGTGTCCGCCGACCGGGAGTCCGCCCGTCTCGTGGCGCACCACCCGGAGCAGGGGTGGAGCCTGCTGTGCAACGGTGTCGTCCTCTTCGAGGACACCGGTGAGCTACTGCCGGACGGTCAGGTCGTCGCCCCGCACCGCCCCGTCGGCGCGGGTCTGACGACCGCCGCCTGACCTCGGGCCGGGCCGTGTGACGCCACGAGACGCCACCGCGCCCGGCACCTCACGGGGCCGGCCCGCAGCCACGGCTGCGCACCGGCCCTCACGTGTGTCCGGGACCGGTCACTCCCCGTGGGCCGCCCGCGTCGGCACGGTGACGGCCCGGGTCTCCACGGCCGGTACGCCTTCCCCGGAGCGCCGGGTTTCCGGAAGACTCCGGGGAAGGTTCGTGGTCGGTGTCGGTGGAGGTGCGGGAAGTGGCGGTGGACGGGGCCCGGGCGGGGACATCTTCCGGCGGCCGGGGCAGGGTCACGATTACGGACATCGCCCGCCGCGCGGGTGTCTCGGTGCCGACCGTGTCCCGGGTCGTGAACGGCCGGTCGGACGTCTCTCCCGGGACCAGGGCGCGGGTGGAGGAACTGCTGCGCCGGCACGGGTACCGCAAGCGCGCCGCCGCGCCCGGCCGCCGGGCGGCCCTGCTCGACCTGGTCTTCAACGACCTGGACAGCCCCTGGGCCGTGGAGATCATCCGGGGCGTCGAGGAGGTGGCCCACGCGGCCGGGGCCGGCACCGTGGTCTCCGCGGTCCACGGACGCTCGGGCGGCGCCCGCCAGTGGATGCGCAATCTGCGGGCGCGGGCCTCGGACGGCGTCGTCCTCGTCACCTCGGCCCTGGACCCCGTGCTCCACCAGGAGTTGCGGGTCCTCGGCGTGCCCCTGGTCGTGGTCGACCCGGCGGGCTCCCCCGCCCTGGACGTGCCCACCGTCGGCGCGGCCAACCACGCGGGTGGCAGGGCGGCCACGGAACACCTGCTGGCGCTGGGGCATCGCCGGATCGGCCTGATCGCCGGGCCGCCGCGGCTGCTGTGCTCGCGGGCCCGTCGCGACGGCTACCGCGCCGCTCTGCGGGGCGCCGGCCTCGCCGTGGACGGCTCCCTCGTCGTCCCCGGCGACTTCCGCCACGAGTCCGGCTTCGCGGCCTGCGACGCCCTGCTCGGCGTGCCCGAACCGCCGACGGCCGTCTTCGCGGCCAGCGACCAGATGGCGCTCGGCGCGATCGAGGCGCTGCGCAGGCGTGGTCTGCGGGTGCCGCAGGACGTGAGTGTCGTCGGCTTCGACGACCTTCCGGAGGTCCGCTGGTCGGCGCCGCCGCTGACGACCGTGCGCCAGCCGCTCGCCGAGATGGGCAGGGTGGCCGCCCGCACGGTGCTCCGCCCGGCCCGCGACGAACGGCCGGACCCGCCACGGGTCGAACTGGGCACGGAGCTGATCGTCCGCTCCAGCACGGCGCCCCCGCCCCGTCGCGCGGCACGGTGCGATTGATCCCGCCCGCGATCTCCCCCCGGCTCCACGGCCGCCCCAGGACCGACGGCCCTCGGGGTCCTCACCTCGTGCGCGCCCTCCCCTGGCTCCATATCGCGTTGTACCCAACGGCCAGCCCCGCGGCCACCGTCGCCCTCCCGCGGCCTATGGTGACCGGCATGCAGTCCTACACGATCGGCCAGGCGGCGCGGCTGCTCGGCGTCAGTCCGGACACCGCGCGCCGCTGGGCCGACGCGGGCCGGATCACCACCCGTCGCGACGAGGGCGGGCGGCGCGTCGTCGACGGGCGCGACCTGGCCGCGTTCTCGGTCGAGCTCGCCCGCTCCGACGGCGCCGACGAGGAGACCCCGCACACCTCGGTCCGCAACGCGTTCCCCGGGATCGTCACCGCGATCAAGCTCGGCGACGTCGCGGCCCAGGTCGAGATCCAGGCCGGTCCGCACCGGCTCGTCTCCCTGCTGACCAGGGAGGCGGTGGAGGAACTCGGCCTGGAGGTCGGCGTGGAGGCCACGGCCCGGGTGAAGTCGACGAATGTCCATGTCGACAGAACCTGACCGCCCGACACCGCCTCAGCCACCTGAGCAACCCGAGCAACCGTGCGAACGCACATGCCAGGCTTTCTCTCCACCGAGCTTGCTCATGCGATGCGACAGGAGACTTACACCTGGCAGATGCGGAAGTATGATCGGCGCAATGGGGGTCGCCCACGCTCGGTAGCCGCACGTCCGGTCGCCGCACGCCCGGTCGCCGAGCCCGTCGGCCCCCGCCCGGAGACGCCGAGGGAGTACCCGTGATGACCCGTTCCGTGCGCAGGACGCGCCGCATCCGCCGTACCGCGCGGATGGGCGGTGCGGGAGCCGCCGCGCTGCTGGCCCTGAGCGCCTGCTCGTCGTCCTCGGACCCGGGTACGGACTCCGACTCCGCCGGCGGCTCGTCGTCCTCGGCGAAGGTGTCCGGCCAGGTCACCGTGTTCGCGGCGGCCTCGCTCAAGGAGAGCTTCACGACGCTCGGCGAGACCTTCGAGAAGCAGCACCCGGGCACCGAGGTCACGTTCAACTTCGCCGGCAGCGACACCCTCGCCGCCAGCATCACCAGCGGCGCACCGGCGGACGTGTTCGCCTCCGCCAGCCCGAAGACGATGGCGACCGTCACGGACGCCGGGGCCGCGGCCGGCACCCCGGTCACCTTCGTGCGCAACCAGCTGGAGATCGCCACGCTGCCCGGCAACCCCGACCGCGTCTCCTCCCTGAAGGACCTCACCGGATCCGGCCTCAAGGTCGTGCTGTGCGACAAGACGGTGCCGTGCGGTGCCGCGGCCCGGAAGGCGCTGGACGCCAGTGGCCTCGAGCTCACCCCGGTCTCGTACGAGCAGGACGTCAAGGCCGCCCTCACCAAGGTCGAGCTGAAGGAGGCCGACGCCGCCGTCGTCTACAAGACGGATGTGAAGGCGGCCGGTGACAAGGTGACGGGCGTGGACTTCCCGGAGTCGGCCGAGGCGGTCAACGACTACCCGATCACCCTCCTCAAGAACGCCCCGAACACCGACGCGGCCAAGGCGTTCATCGAGCTGGTGAAATCCGCCGAGGGACAGCGGGTGCTCACCGGGGCCGGGTTCCGCACGCCGTGAGCAAGTCCACCGGAACGACGCCCACGCCCCCCGGCGCCGACCTGGTGACCGCCGGGCCGCGCCGCCCCCGGCACCGGGGACGCATGGTGCCGGTGCCGCTGCTGGTGCCCGCCCTGATCGGCCTGGCGTTCCTGCTGCTGCCGCTGCTCGCCCTGGTGGTCCGCGCCCCGTGGAGCGGACTGCCGGATCAGCTGAGCAGCCCGGAGGTGTGGCAGGCGCTGCGCCTGTCGCTGCTGTGCGCGACGTCCGCGACCGTGCTGAGCCTGCTCGTCGGCGTGCCCCTGGCCTGGCTGCTGGCCCGTACCGACTTCCCCGGCCGGGGCTTCGTCCGCGCCCTGGTGACGCTGCCGCTGGTGCTGCCGCCGGTGGTGGGCGGCGTCGCGCTCCTCCTGGCGTTCGGGCGCAACGGGGTCGTCGGACAGTGGCTGGACGCGTGGTTCGGGATCACGCTGCCGTTCACGACGACGGGCGTGGTACTCGCGGAGACGTTCGTGGCGATGCCGTTCCTGGTCATCAGCGTGGAGGGCACCCTGCGCGCCGCCGACCCGCGCTACGAGGAGGCCGCCACGACGCTGGGCGCCTCCCGCTTCACCGCGTTCCGCCGGGTGACCCTGCCGCTGATCGCGCCGGGCATCGCGGCGGGCGCCGTGCTGGCCTGGGCGCGGGCGCTCGGCGAGTTCGGGGCGACGATCACCTTCGCGGGCAACTTCCCCGGCCGGACCCAGACCATGCCGCTGGCCGTCTACCTGGCCCTGCAGAACGACCCGGCGGCGGCGATCGCCCTCAGCCTGGTGCTGCTGGCCGTCTCCATCGCCGTACTGGCCGGGCTGCGGGACCGCTGGATGAGTGCGTCATGACCGACACCGGTGAACGGAAGGCCGCCATGGACTGCCCCGCCCCCGACGGCCACCGGCCCGGGGAAGGCCTCGACGCCCGGCTCGTCGTGGCACGCGGCGCCTTCCGCCTGGACGTCGCCCTCACCGCCGCGCCCGGCGAGGTCGTGGCCCTGCTGGGTCCCAACGGCGCGGGCAAGACCACCGCCCTGCGCGCGCTCGCCGGTCTGGTCCCGCTCGCCGACGGTCATCTGCGCCTCGACGGCGCCGAGCTGGACCGTACGCCGCCGGAGTCCCGCCCGGTCGGGGTGGTCTTCCAGGACTACCTGCTCTTCCCGCACCTGACCGCCCTCGACAACGTCGCGTTCGGGCCGCGCTGCCGGGGTGCGGGCAAGGCGGAGGCCCGGGCGCGGGCTGCCGTGTGGCTGGACCGGATGGGCCTGGCCGCGCACGCGGGCACCAAGCCGCGCCGCCTCTCCGGCGGTCAGGCCCAGCGCGTCGCCCTCGCCCGCGCGCTGGCCACCGGCCCCCGGCTGCTCCTGCTGGACGAGCCGCTCGCGGCCCTCGACGCCCGGACCCGGCTGGAGGTGCGCGCCCGGCTCCGCCGCCATCTCGCCGAGTTCGAGGCCGTCGCCGTACTGGTCACGCACGACCCGCTGGACGCCATGGTGCTGGCCGACCGCCTGGTGGTGGTCGAGGACGGCGCGGTCGTCCAGGAGGGCGCCCCCGCCGACATCGCCCGCCGGCCCCGCACGGACTACATCGCCCAGCTGGTCGGCCTGAACCTCTACCGGGGGCGGGCCGAGGGCCACACCGTGCGGCTCGACGCCGGCCCCGGCATCACCACGACGGAGGAGCTGTCCGGTCCCGTCTTCGTGGCCTTCCCGCCGAGCGCCGTGACGCTGTACGACGAGCGTCCCGCCGGTTCCAGCGCCCGCAACCTCTGGCAGTGCGAGGTCGCGGGCCTGGAGAGCCACGGCGACCAGATCCGCGTGGACCTCACGGGTGAACTCCCGCTCGCCGCCGACCTCACCACGGTCGCCGCGGCCGAGCTGGGCCTCCATCCGGGCGCCCGGGTGTGGGCGGCGGTCAAGGCGACGCAGACCCACGCGTACCCGGCGTGACGCCTGCGCCGGGCTACGGTGCCCCCATGAGCCTGAGCATCCGCAACCAGCTCCCCGGCACCGTCACCGCTGTCACCCCGGGCGAGGCCATGGCGACGGTCCGGGTCCGTCTCTCCGGCGGCCAGGACCTCACCGCGGCCATCACCCGGGAGGCCGCCGACGATCTCGGCCTGAGCCCCGGAACGGCCGTCCGCGGCCTGGTGAAGTCGACGGAGATCTCCCTGGCCACCGGCCCGACCGCCGGCCTCTCGATCCGCAACCGGCTGCCCGGCACGGTCACCCGCCTCGTGGTCGGCGACGTCATGGCGGTCGCGCACATCGCCATGGTGGACGCCGAACTCACCGCCGTGATCACCAAGGAGGCGGCCGAGGAGCTGGGCCTCTTCGTGGGTTCCGACGTCATCGCGCTCGTCAAGTCCACCGAGGTGGCGCTCGCCACGGCCTAGCCGGCCCGGCAACGGCGGAGCCCCGCCCCCGAGGACGGGGGCGGGGCTCCGGGCGCGGACGGCTCAGTCCTCGTACGCGTCCAGCGGCGGGCAGGAGCAGACGAGGTTCCGGTCGCCGTAGGCCTGGTCGATGCGGCGCACCGGCGGCCAGTACTTGTCGGCGGCGGAGACCCCGGCCGGGAAGACGGCCTCCTCGCGCGTGTACGCGTGGTCCCAGTCGCCGCCGAGCGCGCCGGCGGTGTGCGGGGCGCCGCGCAGCGGGTTGTCGTCGGCGGGCCAGGCGCCGGAACCGACCTTCTCGATCTCCGCGCGGATGGCGATCATCGCCTCGCAGAACCGGTCCAGCTCGGCCAGGTCCTCGGACTCGGTCGGCTCGATCATCAGCGTGCCGGCCACCGGGAAGGACATCGTCGGCGCGTGGAAGCCGTAGTCGATCAGCCGCTTGGCGACGTCGTCGACGCTCACGCCGGTCGCCTTGGTCAGCGGGCGCAGGTCGATGATGCACTCGTGCGCGACCAGACCGCCCGGGCCGGTGTACAGCACGGGGAAGTGCGGCTCCAGGCGCTTGGCGATGTAGTTGGCGGACAGCACGGCCACCTGCGTGGCCCGCTTGAGGCCCTCGCCGCCCATCAGACGGACGTACGACCACGAGATCGGCAGGATGCCCGCTGAGCCCCACGGCGCCGCCGAGATCGGCCCGACGCCGGTCTGCGGCCCGGCCGCGGGCTGCAGCGGGTGGTTGGGCAGGTACGGCGCCAGGTGCGACCGCACGCCCACGGGGCCCACGCCGGGGCCGCCGCCGCCGTGCGGGATGCAGAAGGTCTTGTGCAGGTTCAGGTGGGAGACGTCGCCGCCGAAGTGGCCGGGCTTGGCGAGGCCGACCAGGGCGTTGAGGTTGGCGCCGTCCACGTAGACCTGGCCGCCCGCGTCGTGCACCTGCGCGCAGATGTCGGCGACGTGCTCCTCGAACACGCCGTGCGTGGAGGGGTACGTGATCATCAGCACGGCCAGCTCGTCGCGGTGCTTCTCGATCTTGGCGCGGAGGTCCTCGACGTCGATCTCGCCGTCCTCGGCGGTCTTGACGACGACGACCTTCATGCCGGCCATCACGGCGCTGGCGGCGTTGGTGCCGTGCGCGGAGGACGGGATGAGGCACACGGTGCGCTGCTCGTCGCCGTTGGCCCGGTGGTAGCCGCGTACGGCGAGCAGGCCCGCGAACTCGCCCTGGGAGCCGGCGTTGGGCTGGAGCGAGACCTTGTCGTACCCGGTGACCTCGGCGAGCCTCTCCTCCAGCTCACGGATGAGGGTGAGGTAGCCCTGCGCCTGCCCGGCGGGCGCGAAGGGGTGCAGCGCGCCGAACTCGGGCCAGGTGACCGGCTCCATCTCGGTGGTCGCGTTGAGCTTCATGGTGCAGGAGCCCAGCGGGATCATGCCGCGGTCCAGCGCGTAGTCCCGGTCGGCGAGGCGGCGCAGGTAGCGCAGCATCGCGGTCTCGGAGCGGTGCTGGTGGAAGACGGGGTGGGTCAGGAAGTCGTCGGTGCGCAGCAGCGCCTCGGGCAGCGTGTCCCCGGCCTCCGCGTCCAGCGTCTCGACGTCGCCCTCGACGCCGAACGCGTTCCACACGCCGCCCACCTGGGCCCGCGTGGTGGTCTCGTCGCAGGCGAAGGAGACGTGGTCGGCGTCGACGAGCCGCAGGTTGATGCCGTTCTCGCGGGCGGCGTGCACGATGGCGTCGGCCCGGCCGGGCACCCGCGCGGTGACGGTGTCGAAGTAGGCACCGTGGACGATCTCGACGCCGCCGGCGGCGAGACCGGCCGCGGTGATCGTGGCGTACCGGTGGGTGCGCCGCGCGATGGCCCGCAGGCCCTCAGGGCCGTGGTAGACGGCGTACATGCCGGCCATGACGGCGAGCAGCACCTGCGCGGTGCAGATGTTGCTGGTGGCCTTCTCGCGGCGGATGTGCTGCTCGCGGGTCTGCAGGGCCAGGCGGTAGGCCTTGTTGCCGTCGGCGTCCACGGAGACGCCGACCAGACGGCCGGGGAGGCTGCGGGCGAACTTCTCGTGCACCGCCATGTAGCCGGCGTGCGGTCCACCGAAGCCCATCGGCACGCCGAAGCGCTGGGTGGTGCCCACGGCGATGTCCGCGCCCAGCTCGCCGGGCGAGGTGAGCAGCGTGAGGGCGAGCAGGTCGGCGGCGACGGTGACGAGCGCGCCGAGCTCGTGCGCCCGGTCGATCACCGGCTTGATGTCGCGGACGGCTCCGGAGGCGCCCGGGTACTGGATGAGGACGCCGTTGATCTCGCGCTCGGCGATCTCGGCCGGGATGCCCCCGCTCAGGTCGGCGACGACGACCTCGACGCCGGTCGGCTCGGCGCGGGTCTGTATCACGGCGACGGTCTGCGGCAGGGCGTCCGCGTCGACCAGGAAGAGGCCCTTCTTGTTCTTGCCCATGCGCCGGGACAGCGCCATCGCCTCGGCGGCGGCGGTGCCCTCGTCGAGCAGCGAGGCGCCGGAGGTGGGCAGGCCGGTCAGCTCGGCGACCATCGTCTGGAAGTTCAGCAGGGCCTCGAGCCGGCCCTGGGAGATCTCCGGCTGGTAGGGCGTGTACGCCGTGTACCAGGACGGGTTCTCCATGACGTTGCGCAGGATGACCGGCGGGGTGAAGGTCCCGTAGTAGCCGAGGCCGATCATGGAGTCGAGGACCTGGTTGCGGTCGGCCAGGGAGCGCAGCTCGGCCAGCACCTCGGCCTCGGAGCGCGCGCCCGGCAGGTCGAGCCGGTCGGCGTTCTTGATCACATCCGGCACCGCGGCGGCCGTCAGTTCGTCGAGCGAACCGTAACCGACCTGCGCGAGCATCTTGGCCCGGGCCTCGTGGTCGGGGCCGATGTGGCGCTGCTCGAAGGGCATGGCCCGTTCGAGCTCGGAGAGCGGAGTGCGGTGGGCGGTCATTGCGGAGGCCTCCTGGTCTGACGACCTTCGAGGGGCACCACGGCGCGGGTACCCGGACGGCCTCCCCCTCTGTCATCTCAACCTGAGAGCTTCACCGGGCGAGCCCTGGGGCTCTCCCGGCTTTCACCGTCGGTGAGAGCGGAAGCCGTCGACACCCGCCCTGCTTTCCAGAGTGACCTCGTCCGTGCGGTACGTGAGCCTGAGAGATTCCGGGGAGGATTTGCTCCTTCGGCGCCTCCGGTGGTGTCCGGAGGACTCTCCCGCGCGGGGTCAGCGGCCGTTTGCCAGCGTACCAGCGAGGCACCCGCCCGACTCTCGAGTGGCCGACCGGCCACTTGTGCTCTTTTGTAGTACTTACGGATGATTAGGCGGCTGGTGTGCGACCCCAGTGCGGCCCAGTGGTGCGATCAAGTGGAGGGCCCCGTGCGTACTGACATCGATCCGCGGAACCTGATCGGCCGCAAGGCGTTCGACCGCGACGGCACGAGGATCGGCACCGTGGACGAGGTGTACCTCGACGATGCCACCGGCGTGCCCGAGTGGGCGGCGATACGCACCGGCCTCTTCAGCCGGGACGCCTTCGTCCCCCTGGAGCCCAGCGAGCTGGTCGACGGCACCCTGCGCGTGCCCTTCGACCGCTCCCTGATCAAGGAGGCGCCGGACTTCGGCGTCGGCCGGCACCTCTCGCCGGAACAGGAGCTCCAGCTCTACCACCACTACGGCCTGGACGTGGCCGCCTCTCCCCCGCCGCCCGACCACGACTTCGGCAAGCTGGCCGGCAAGGGCAAGGACGACGGCTGACGCACCGCCCGCGCCATCCGGGCCCCCTTACCCGGCCGCCCGTCTCGCGGCCCCGTCCGCACCGGCTCCGCCACCGGGCCGGCGGTCGGGATCCCCGCTCGGTCTTCGCACCTCGGGGGCGACCAGCGGCAGCGGGTCCGCCGGGACCAGATCGGGGTCGTCCACCGGGAAGGTCCGCACCCGGCCGACCTCGGAGTACGGCGTCTCGAACCGGACGGTGACCCGGCCGAGTCCGCTGCCCTGCACCCACCCGTGCCCCAGCTCCGCATGGCGTACGTCGTGCCCCGCGGGCCACCGGCGCTCCGCGGGCGAGGGGCTGTGCTGCTCGACCGGCACGGTCTCGGGCTCCTCGGCCGGTTCCTCGGGGCGGTCCCCCGCCGCCTGGGCGAACAGGTCCTCCTGCGTGTAGTCGGCGAGGCCGCTCACCCCCACCCCGAGCAGCCGCACGCCGCCCGTGGTGTCCACCGAGTCCAGCAGTCTCGCGGCGGCCTCCCGGATCACCGCCGGGTCGTCGGTGGGCCCGCGCAGCGTCTCGGAGCGCGTCAGCGTCGAGAAGTCGTATCTGCGGACCTTGAGCACGATCGTCCGCCCGGACAGCCCGGAGGCGCGCAGCCGCCGCACGCAGCGGTCCGCCAACCGTCCCACCTCCACGCCGACCCGCACCCGGTCGTGGATGTCCACGTCGTAGGTGTCCTCGACCGACACCGACTTGGTCTCCCGCTCGGCCACCACCGGCCGCTCGTCCCGCGCCAGTGCCATGGCGTACAGCGCGTGGCCGTGTGCCTTGCCCAGCAGCCGCACCAGCTCGTCCTCGCCGGCCTCGGCGATCTCGCCGACTGTGGTGATCCCCGCCCGGCGCAGGTGGTCCCCCGTGGCCGGTCCCACCCCGGGGAGCGTCCGCACGGTCATCGGCTCCAGCATGGCCCGCTCCGTCCCCGGCGGGATGAGGACCAGTCCGTCGGGCTTGGCCTCCTCCGAGGCGATCTTGGCGAGCATTTTGGAGGCGGCGAGCCCGACGGAGCCGGTGAGGCCCGTGACGGCGCGGATGTCCGCACGCAGTTTCGTCCCGGCGAGCCGCGCCGACGCCGCGTCCCAGGCCGTCCGGCCGGCCTCCAGGTCCACGAAGGCCTCGTCCAGGCTCAGCGGCTCCACCAGGGGCGACAGCTCCCGCAGCAGCCGCATGACCTGCTCGCTGATCGACCGGTAGAGCTCGAAGCGGGGAACGAGATAGGCGGCGTGGGGAGCGAGCCGGCGCGCCTGGCCCATGGGCATCGCGGAGTGCACCCCGAACACCCGCGCCTCGTACGAGCAGGTGGCGACCACGCCGCGGGGCCCGAGGCCGCCCACGACGACAGCTTTCCCGCGCAGGCTCGGCTTGGACGCCTGCTCCACCGAGGCGAAGAAGGCATCCATGTCGAGATGCAGGATCGTGGGCGCGGTTCTCACATCTCCGATGCTGCCCTACGCCACTGACAATGCCGCCGCCACCCGCGGGAGGAGGCCCCGCCGGAAGAGATCGGTGCGCGCGGCGGCGTTCAGACCGCCCGGTTGTTGCGCCGCCGGGCCAGTTCGTCGGCCGGATTGTGCCCGACCAGGGTCTCGCCGGTGTCGATCCGCTCCCCGTGCAGTTGGGACAGCGCGCTCTCCACGTCCCGCCACACCACTCCGACGGCGATCCCGAAGATGCCCTGGCCGCCCTGGAGCAGTGCGTGCACCTCGTCGGGAGAGGTGCACTCGTAGACCGTGGCGCCGTCGCTCATCAGCGTCATCCGCTCCAGGTCGCGAAAGCCCCGCTCCCTGAGGTGCTGGACGGCGGTGCGGATGTTCTGCAGCGACACCCCGGTGTCGAGGAAGCGCTTGACGATCTTCAGCACGACCACGTCGCGGAAGCTGTACAACCGCTGCGTTCCGGATCCGTGCGCGGGCCGCACACTGGGCTCGACGAGGCTCGTGCGGGCCCAGTAGTCGAGTTGCCTGTAGGTGATGCCCGCGGCCGCGCAGGCCGTCGGCCCGCGATAGCCGATCTGCTCGGACGCCATGGACGTCGCCCCTCCGCTGGTCGGCACCGCTGCCGGTCGCTGCGGACCGGGATCGGCCGCGCCACCGTGATGGGCGTGGCTCGCGCCTGCGCGAAGCCGGGAGCCCGGGGGAGGGTACGGACCGCCTGCCCCGAGGCTGTGCCCGGGGCCACCCCCAACCGTACCGTCGCCGCTGGTTCTCACGCCGACCTCCGTCCTTGACCTGCCTCCTCGAAGGTAGGCAGTCACCAAGGGTGCGTCAACGATCGCCACACTCGGCACGCCGAGTGATAATCACCTTACGAGTGGTTTCCCGTGCCCAGTTCCGGGAAAGGCTAGTCGGATGTGCCCGTGCAGGGCCGCGCGCAGCCGCGGACCCGCACCCGTCCTCACTGGTTGCTGCTTCCGAAGTCCTCGGGCGAGATCTGGTCGAGGAACTCGCGGAACTTCTCCACCTCGTCCTCCTGCTCGTCCGGAATCGAGATGCCGGCGTCGTCCAGCAGCGTCTCGCTGCCGTAGATCGGCGTGCCGGTGCGCAGGGCCAGCGCTATGGCGTCGGACGGCCTGGCACTCACCTCGACCCCGCTCGCGAAGACCAGCTCGGCGTAGAAGACGTTGTCCCGCAGGTCGGTGATGCGGACTTCCGTGAGCTCCTGCCCGACCGCTTCCAGCACGTCCTTGAACAGGTCGTGGGTCAGCGGACGTGCGGGAGCCATGCCCTGCTGGGCGAAGGCGATCGCCGTCGCCTCCCCCGGTCCGATCCAGATGGGAAGGTAACGGTCGCCGCCCACCTCGCGCAGCAGCACGATCGGCTGGTTGGAGGGCATCTCGACCCGGACACCTACGACATCGAGCTCGTTCACACAGCAACCCTAGGCCGTGTTCGGGACGTTTGGGTAGTCGGGCCGGGCTCGGGTGGGCGATCCGGGTCCGGTTCGGGGCGATCCGCGTCCGGACCGGGCGGGCGGCCCGGATGCTCGGCCCCGCCCGTTTCAGGGCAGCCGCACGCCCAGGGCGGTCTGCACCAGCGCCGCGTGCAGCCTCACCGCGAGACCCGCCAGCTCCTTGGTGCGGTCTTCCGCATGCGCCCTGGTCTGCGGGTTGCGATGCCGCTTCAGCGGGGCCACGACCTGCTCCACGAGCCCGGCCTCCCGGTCGGCGGCGGCCTTCATCACCCGCAGGTGCCGGGGCTCGATCCCGAACCGTCCCAGCTGCACCACCAGCGACGCCACGGTGACCGCCTCGGCGTCGTACGCCCCGTCGGCCAGCGGGGCGAGGAGTCCGTACGACTCCCACTCCGCCAGCTCCTGGTCGCCGATCCCGGCCGTGGCGAGCAGCTCGTCACGGCCGATCCTGGCCACCGTCGGGCTCTCGGCCGGCTCCGGTACCGCCGCCTCGCCCTCCCGCTGACGGCCGACCCGGGGCAGGGACACCGCCTCACCGCGCTCCACGGCGTCCAGGTGCTCGCGGATCACCTTGAGCGGCAGATAGTGGTCCCGCTGCATGCGCAGCACCTCGCCGAGGCGCTCGACGTCGTGCGCGCTGAACTTGCGATACCCGGCCGGGGTCCGCCGCGGCTCGACGAGCCCCTCCGACTCCAGGAACCGGATCTTGGAGATGGTGATGTCGGGGAACTCGTCACGCAGCGCGTTCAGCACTGCGCCGATGCTCATCAGCCCACTGTCCGTGGCGACGGCGCCTTGCCCGGCGCCGCCGCTCGGTGTTTGAAACATGGACCTTCCCTGGAGGTTCCCCGGGCGGGCGGCCCGGGGGCGGTCAGTAACCCCGCTGGCTCGCGTAGAACACCAGCCGGTACTTGCCGATCTGCACCTCGTCACCGTTGGACAGGGCGACCTGGTCGATGCGCTCCCGGTTGACGTACGTGCCGTTCAGACTGCCGACGTCGGCGACCGTGAACGAACCGTCCGGGCTGCGGCGGAACTCCACGTGTCGGCGCGAGACCGTCACGTCGTCCAGGAAGATGTCGCTCTGCGGATGCCGTCCGGCGGTGGTCAGCTCGCCGTCCAGCAGGAAGCGGCTGCCCGAGTTCGGCCCCCGGCGCACGACCAGGAGCGCGGAGCCCAGCGGCAGCGCGTCCACGGCCGCCTGCGCCTCGGGAGACAGCGCCGGCATCGCCGTCTGGCCGGTGGCCTCGGCGTCGTAGGCCTCCAGACCGGAGATGGAGATCGTGGAGGTCGTCTCGGACGCGCGCTCCGGGACCGCGCCGGCCCGCAGTGGAGCGCCGCAGTTGGAGCAGAAGCGGCTGTTCTCCGCATTGCGGTTGCCGCACCTCGTACACACCAGGGCCGCCATGGACGGATCCTCCTGCCGCGCCTGCCCCGCCGGGGCGTTCGACGCGTACGGGTCGGGGTGGAAGCCTCCACCCGCACCCGGGGCCGAGGGCTGGCCGAAACCTATGCCGCCGGACTGAGCAGGGTCAACAGACGGCGCGCCGGGACCACCCACCTGGTCCCGGAACATCGGGCGCGAGCCCTCCGCGTCGGGCTGTGCGCGATGGCGGGCGGTCGCGTTCTCGCCGCCGCCCTCTCGCGCGCTCTTGCCGAACAACTTCGCAAACAACTTCACGGGCGATTCCCCTTGACCGAAACAGACCCGCCCGTGGGGCAGGACGAACCCTTGCTGAACGCACTGACCGACCCGGACACCTTCACAACGTCCGTCTCCACCAGACAGTTTCCACCACGCACCACCCAATCGGTGCGCCGACCCCCCGCAACCTCATGCCCTCGCCGGACGCCCCCCATGCACCGCCGGTTCACTGGGAGGACGACCGAGCGTAGTCAGGCCGCTTCGCCGCTCGCAAGGCGTCCACGACGATCTTGCTCGACCGCTCAACGGTAACGGTGGCCTGTTCCTTCTCCAGAGTCTGCACCACTCCTCCAGGAATGTTGAGAGCCGGTTCGAGGTCCTGCGGCTTGCCGATGACCTGGAAACGATAGGGCGCGTTGATCTTGTTCCCGTCGACGCTGACGGAGTTGTCGGCCTCGGCGAAGTACGTGCCGGCGACGACCCGTACGCCGTTCACCTGGATCGCCTCCGCGCCCGCGGCGCGCAGCTCCTGGATCGCGTCGAGCAGCATGTCCGCCTCGACCGTCCCCTTCGTGTCCTCGATGGTCACCGTGATGCCGGGCCCCTGCGCGGCCACGGTGCCCGCGAGAATGCCCAGTTGCCGCTCCTTCTCCAGCGTCTGCTTGCGGGCCTCTTCCGCCTGGTCGGAGCTGTTCTCCAGCTCGTCGCGCTGCTTCTCGAGGCCCTGCTTCTCGTCTTCAAGACGCTGAGTCCGGTCGTCCAGTTCATCGAGGATGCGGACCAGATCCTCCTGGCGGGCGCCCCGCAGCGCGCTGTCGCTGTCACTGTTGGACGCCACCTGGACCGCGAGGCCGAAACCGAGCCCGAACAGGAGCAGGGCGACGATGAGTTGGGCCCGGGTGAGGCGCGGCGGCCACAGCCCCTTCAGGAGCCGCTGTCTGCCGGTCACCCCGTTCCGCTCCCCCTGCGCGTCCTGCGGCGGATCGCCCGCCGGGGCGTCCGCGCCGGCCTGTGCCGCCGGCGCCACCTCCTCGGGCAGCTCCCTGCGCAGCCGGTTGGCGTTCTGCTCGTCGTGCTCGCTCATCGGCCTCACGCCCGGAAGACGTGCCGGCGGATCGCCGCGGCGTTGGAGAAGATGCGGATGCCGAGGACCACCACGACACCGGTGGACAGCTGGGCGCCGACGCCCAGCTTGTCGCCCAGGAACACGATCAGCGCGGCGACGACGACGTTCGACAGGAACGACACCACGAAGACCTTGTCGTCGAAGATCCCGTCGAGCATGGCCCGCAGACCGCCGAAGACGGCGTCCAGCGCCGCCACGACGGCGATCGGAAGATACGGCTCCACGGCCGCCGGCACCTCGGGCCGGACCAGCAATCCGGCCACGACTCCCACGACGAGGCCCAGTACGGCGATCACGATGTGCCCTTCTCGGTTATCGGCTGTGCTGTACGTACGATCAGACTCGGTGCGGCCGGCAGCTCGAGGTCGTCCGCGACGGAGATGGCGGTCCGGATGCCGTAGCTCTCCTGCAGCGCGTGCAGATACAGCCCGTCGGCGCTGTCCTGGAACGCGGCGCTCAGCCGCTCACCGTCCCCCACCGCGAGCACCGTGTACGGCGGCACCAGCGGCCTGTTGTCGACCAGTATCGCGTCACCCGCGGCCCTGATCGCCGACAGCGCCGTCAGACGCTGCCCGTTGATGGAGATCGCCTCGGCGCCCGACTCCCACAGCCCGTTGACCACGCGCTGCATGTCCCGGTCCCGTACCCGGCCCGTGTCGGAGAAGCCCGAGGTGCCGCGCGGCTTCCCGTCGGCGCCGGCGCCCACGTCCTTGGCGTCGTCGACCACGAGCTTCACACCCGGGCCGTGCACCTCGACCGCGCCCGCCAGGACTCCCACCAGGTCGGACCGGTCGCCCTCGCCGCTCTTCTCCAGCGCCTCGCGCCGGCGCGCGTTCACGTCGTCGCGCAGTTCGTCGACGCTCTTCTCCAGCTTGTCGGCCGCCGAGGTCTCCCCCTCTATGCGGTCGACGAGCTCCTCACGTTCCTTCGCCACGACGGGCGCGGCGACCCGTGCCTGGGCCGCCCCGACCGTCACGACCAGGGCCGCGAGCACCAGGCCGACCGCGAGGCCCAGCTTGGCGCGGAGTGTCTTGGGCAGTCCGCCGCTGCCGTCGGCCTTCTTCCGCGCGGCGGCCTCGGCATAGCCGTCGTCGAGGCTGTGGTCCATGACGTTGGTGAGCAACGACATGGACGCGTCCGGACGCGCGGGCCGCGTGGATGTGCTCCGAACGGGGGGTGGCTGCGGCATGCCGCACATCGTCGCACGCCACCGCCACTACCTCCGAATGGCCCCACCGGCGTGCCGGACAGGCCCCCTTGGGGACACTTGTCCGGCACGCGCGCGTGCGGTGCGTTTTACCGGCCCGCGCTGTCCACCACCGCGGCCCACTCGTCGAGCAGCGCCTGTGCGGAGGCGTCGTCGGGGCCCTCGGCCCACAGATGGGTGACCGCCTCCGCCGGGTCGGGCAGCACCATCACCCAGCGCCCGTCGGTCTCGACCACCCGCACCCCGTCCGTGGTGTCCACGAACCGGTCGCCGGCCGCCTCCACGACCCGCCGCATCACCAGGCCCTTGACGGCCCACGGGGTGGCCAGATCACGCTTGAGCACGTGCGCCCGCGGAATCCGCGCGTCGATCTGGCTCAACGTGAGCTGCGTGCGCGCCACCAATCCGATCAGCCGCACGAAGGCCGCCGTGCCGTCGTAGACGCTGCTGAACTCGGGGACGATGAAGCCGCCCTTGCCGTCGCCGCCGAAGATCGCGCCCTCCTCACCTCCGACCCGCGTCAGGTCGTCCGGCGAGGTGGTCGTCCACTCGACCTGCGTGCCGTGGTAGGCGGCGACCTGCTCGGCGATCCTGGTCGTCGTCACCGGGAGCGCGACGCGGCCGCTGCGCCGCTCGGCCGCGATCAGGTCGAGCATCACCAGCAGAGCCCGGTCGTCCTCGATGATGCGGCCCTTCTCGTCGACGAGCGACAGCCGCTCACCGACCGGGTCGAACCGCACGCCGAACGCGGCCCGCGAGGACGCCACGATCTCCCCGAGGCGCACCAGCCCGGACCGTCGCATGTCGGCCGACTCCGTGGGCCTGGCCTCGTCGAGACCGGGATTGATCGTCAGCGAGTCCACGCCCAGCTTCCCGAGCAGGCTGGGCAGCACCAGCCCCGCGCTGCCGTTGGAGGCGTCGACGACCACCTTGAGCCCGGAATCGGCGATACCGGTGATGTCGACGTTGCGCAGGAGCGATCCGGTGTACGAGTCGAACACGCTGGACGGGAAGTGCAGGTCCCCGATCTCGCCGGGGAACGCCCGCCGGTACTCCTGCCGCGCGAACACCCGGTCCAGCTTCCGCTGGCTGCCCTGGGACAGATCGGCGCCCTGTCCGTCGAAGAACATGATGTCGACGGAGTCCGGCACGCCGAGGGTCGTCCGGATCATGATCCCGCCGGCACTGCCCCGCGCGGTCTGCTGCCGCGCCACGGGCAGCGGTACGTTCTCCAGGTCGCGTACGTCGATGGCGCTGGCCTGCAGCGCGGAGATCACCGCCCGCTTCAGCGCACGGGCACCGCGGGAGTGGTCGCGGGCCGTGGTGACGGTGGACCCCTTCTTCAGGGTGGTCGCGTACGCCCCGGCCAGCCGCACGGCGAGCTCCGGAGTGATCTCGACGTTCAGGATGCCGGAGACTCCGCGAGCACCGAAGAGATGGGCCTGCCCACGGGATTCCCAGATGACCGAGGTGTTGACGAAGGCACCGGCCTCGATGGTCTTGAACGGGTAGACCCGCACGTTCCCCTGGATGATCGATTCTTCACCGACCAGGCACTCGTCGCCGATGACCGCGCCGTCCTCGATCCGCGCGGCCCGCATGATGTCGGTGTTCTTGCCGACCACACAGCCCCGCAGATTGCTGTGCGGTCCGACGTACACGTTGTCCGCGACCACGGCCTTGTGCAGGAAGGCACCGCTCTTCACGACGACGTTGGACCCGACGACCGTGTGCTCCCGGAGCTCGGCGCCGGCCTCGATCTTGGCGTAGTCGCCGACGTACAGGGGCCCGCGCAGCACGGCGTCGGGATGTACCTCCGCGCCTTCGGCGACCCACACTCCGGGCGAGATCTCGAAGCCGTCGATGTCCACGTCGACCTTGCGTTCCAGAACGTCGGCCTGGGCCTTCACATAGCTCTCGTGGGTACCGACGTCCTCCCAGTAGCCCTCGGCGACATAGCCGTAGATGGGCTTGCCTTCCTTCATCAGCTGCGGGAAGACGTCACCGGACCAGTCCACGGGCACATCGGGGTCGACGTAGTCGAAGACCTCCGGCTCCATGACGTAGATCCCGGTGTTCACGGTGTCCGAGAAGACCTGGCCCCAGGTCGGCTTCTCCAGGAAGCGTTCGACCTTGCCCTCTTCGTCGACGATGGTGATGCCGAATTCCAGCGGGTTGGGCACGCGCGTCAGGCACACGGTGACGAGCGAACCCTTTTCCTTGTGGAAATTGATCAGGTCGGTGAGGTCGAAGTCGGTCAGGGCATCGCCGGAAATGACGAGGAAGGCATCGTCCTTCAACGCCTCCTCGGCGTTCTTGACGCTTCCGGCGGTACCGAGTGGCTTCTCCTCGTTGGCATAGGTGAGCTCCATTCCGAGCTCCTCGCCGTCACCGAAGTAGTTCTTGACCAGCGAGGCCAGGAACTGGACGGTGACGACGGTCTCGTTGAGCCCATGCCTTTTGAGCAACCTGAGCACATGCTCCATGATCGGCCGGTTGACCACCGGCAGGAGCGGCTTGGGCATGCTCGAGGTCATGGGACGAAGGCGCGTGCCTTCGCCTCCAGCCATCACGACGGCCTTCATGTCGGAAGCGTCCTCCTCTGAGAGACGACGGTTTAGCCGACTTCACCCGTCCAGGGTCCCGCACTTTTCCAGCGGGGGCCATCCGGCCACCGGGACCACACAATCAGCGAGTTCAATCGGCTGCGACGTCCGCACGAACCAGGCGGCGGACCTGCACCACGTAGAGAACACCTGCCCACCAATACAGGGTTGTACCCCATCCGGCGAACGCCCATCCGAAAACCGCGGCGAGTGACGCGATCCATCCGCTTCCGTCGCTCAGCAGAAGCAGCGGGAAGGCGTACATGAGGTTGAAGGTGGCGGCCTTGCCCAGGAAGTTCACCTGCGGCGGCGGATAGCCGTGCCGCCGGAGGATGCCCACCATCACCAGCAGCATCGCTTCCCGGGCCAGCAGTACAAGGGTCAACCAGAGCGGGAGAATCTCGCGCCAGGTGAGCCCCACCAGCGTGGAGAGGATATAGAGCCGGTCGGCCGCCGGGTCCAGGAGCCGGCCGAGGCTGCTGATCTGATTCCAACGCCGTGCGAGTTTGCCGTCCAGGTAGTCGCTGACCCCGCTGAGGGCCAGCACCAACAGCGCCCAGCCGTCGCTCTGCGGGCCGCCGAACTCGGGCCGCAGGATGAGCCACAGGAACACGGGCACGCCGACCAGGCGCGCCATGCTGAGGATGTTCGGGATGGTGAGGACCCGGTCGGTCTGCACGCGGGTCTCCTGGACCTCCACGCGGGGGCCTCCTGGGGGAAACGAGCCAATGATGCTCACTGACCTTACCTCAACGCAAAAAAGCTCTGGCTCTCGGGCTGTATGCCCAAGAGCCAGAGCTCTAAAAGGAGTTCGGCGGCGTCCTACTCTCCCACAGGGTCCCCCCTGCAGTACCATCGGCGCTGTAAGGCTTAGCTTCCGGGTTCGAAATGTAACCGGGCGTTTCCCCTACGCTATGACCACCGAAACACTATGAAACACTCAACCGCACCACGCTGTGGACGTGGGGTTGTTCGTGGTTTCAGAACCAACACAGTGGACGCGAGCAACTGAGGACAAGCCCTCGGCCTATTAGTACCGGTCACCTCCACACCTCACGGTGCTTCCAGATCCGGCCTATCAACCCAGTCGTCTACTGGGAGCCTTACCCCATCAAGTGGGTGGGAGTCCTCATCTCGAAGCAGGCTTCCCGCTTAGATGCTTTCAGCGGTTATCCCTCCCGAACGTAGCCAACCAGCCATGCCCTTGGCAGAACAACTGGCACACCAGAGGTTCGTCCGTCCCGGTCCTCTCGTACTAGGGACAGCCCTTCTCAAGACTCCTACGCGCACAGCGGATAGGGACCGAACTGTCTCACGACGTTCTAAACCCAGCTCGCGTACCGCTTTAATGGGCGAACAGCCCAACCCTTGGGACCGACTCCAGCCCCAGGATGCGACGAGCCGACATCGAGGTGCCAAACCATCCCGTCGATATGGACTCTTGGGGAAGATCAGCCTGTTATCCCCGGGGTACCTTTTATCCGTTGAGCGACGGCGCTTCCACAAGCCACCGCCGGATCACTAGTCCCGACTTTCGTCCCTGCTCGACCCGTCGGTCTCACAGTCAAGCTCCCTTGTGCACTTACACTCAACACCTGATTGCCAACCAGGCTGAGGGAACCTTTGGGCGCCTCCGTTACTCTTTAGGAGGCAACCGCCCCAGTTAAACTACCCATCAGACACTGTCCCTGATCCGGATCACGGACCCAGGTTAGACATCCAGCACGACCAGACTGGTATTTCAACGACGACTCCACCCACACTGGCGTGCGAGCTTCACAGTCTCCCAGCTATCCTACACAAGCCGAACCGAACACCAATATCAAACTGTAGTAAAGGTCCCGGGGTCTTTCCGTCCTGCTGCGCGAAACGAGCATCTTTACTCGTAGTGCAATTTCACCGGGCCTATGGTTGAGACAGTCGAGAAGTCGTTACGCCATTCGTGCAGGTCGGAACTTACCCGACAAGGAATTTCGCTACCTTAGGATGGTTATAGTTACCACCGCCGTTTACTGGCGCTTAAGTTCTCAGCTTCGCCTGGACGAATCCAAGCTAACCGGTCCCCTTAACGTTCCAGCACCGGGCAGGCGTCAGTCCGTATACATCGCCTTACGGCTTCGCACGGACCTGTGTTTTTAGTAAACAGTCGCTTCTCGCTGGTCTCTGCGGCCACCCCAGCTCACGGAGTAAATCCGGTCACCAGGTGTGGCCCCCCTTCTCCCGAAGTTACGGGGGCATTTTGCCGAGTTCCTTAACCATAGTTCACCCGAACGCCTCGGTATTCTCTACCTGACCACCTGAGTCGGTTTAGGGTACGGGCCGCCATGAAACTCGCTAGAGGCTTTTCTCGACAGCATAGGATCATCCACTTCACCACAATCGGCTCGGCATCAGGTCTCAGCCACAAGGTGTGCGGATTTACCTACACACCGGCCTACACCCTTACCCCGGGACAACCACCGCCCGGGATGGACTACCTTCCTGCGTCACCCCATCACTCACCTACTACAGGTCTGGTTCGTCGGCTCCACCACTCCCACTGACGGCAAAGCCGGCAGCAGGCGGTCTCACGGACTTAGCATCGCCTGGTTCGATGTTTGACGCTTCACAGCGGGTACCGGAATATCAACCGGTTATCCATCGACTACGCCTGTCGGCCTCGCCTTAGGTCCCGACTTACCCTGGGCAGATCAGCTTGACCCAGGAACCCTTAGTCAATCGGCGCAAACGTTTCTCACGTTTGTATCGCTACTCATGCCTGCATTCTCACTCGTCAACCGTCCACAACTACCTTCCGGTGCTGCTTCACCCGGCAGACGACGCTCCCCTACCCATCCATACAGGCGTTGGCCCTATTGTATGAATGACACGACTTCGGCGGTACGCTTGAGCCCCGCTACATTGTCGGCGCGGAATCACTAGACCAGTGAGCTATTACGCACTCTTTCAAGGGTGGCTGCTTCTAAGCCAACCTCCTGGTTGTCTGTGCGACTCCACATCCTTTCCCACTTAGCGTACGCTTAGGGGCCTTAGTCGATGCTCTGGGCTGTTTCCCTCTCGACCATGGAGCTTATCCCCCACAGTCTCACTGCCGCGCTCTCACTTACCGGCATTCGGAGTTTGGCTAAGGTCAGTAACCCGGTAGGGCCCATCGCCTATCCAGTGCTCTACCTCCGGCAAGAAACACACGACGCTGCACCTAAATGCATTTCGGGGAGAACCAGCTATCACGGAGTTTGATTGGCCTTTCACCCCTAACCACAGGTCATCCCCCAGGTTTTCAACCCTGGTGGGTTCGGTCCTCCACGACCTCTTACAGCCGCTTCAACCTGCCCATGGCTAGATCACTCCGCTTCGGGTCTTGAGCGTGCTACTGAATCGCCCTGTTCGGACTCGCTTTCGCTACGGCTTCCCCACCCGGGTTAACCTCGCAACACACCGCAAACTCGCAGGCTCATTCTTCAAAAGGCACGCAGTCACGAGACACCAAGCAAGCTTGATGTCCGACGCTCCCACGGCTTGTAGGCACACGGTTTCAGGTACTATTTCACTCCGCTCCCGCGGTACTTTTCACCATTCCCTCACGGTACTATCCGCTATCGGTCACCAGGGAATATTTAGGCTTAGCGGGTGGTCCCGCCAGATTCACACGGGATTTCTCGGGCCCCGTGCTACTTGGGTGTCTCACAAGCAAGCCGCTGACATTTCGACTACGGGGGTCTTACCCTCTACGCCGGACCTTTCGCATGTCCTTCGCCTACATCAACGGTTTCTGACTCGCCCTGTTGCCGGCAGACAACAGAAGTGAGATCCCACAACCCCGCACACGCAACCCCTGCCGGGTCTCACACGTGAACGGTTTAGCCTCATCCGGTTTCGCTCGCCACTACTCCCGGAATCACGGTTGTTTTCTCTTCCTGCGGGTACTGAGATGTTTCACTTCCCCGCGTTCCCTCCACACTGCCTATGTGTTCAGCAGCGGGTGACAGCCCATGACGACTGCCGGGTTTCCCCATTCGGACACCCCCGGATCAAAGCCTGGTTGACGACTCCCCGGGGCCTATCGTGGCCTCCCACGTCCTTCATCGGTTCCTGGTGCCAAGGCATCCACCGTGCGCCCTTAAAAACTTGGCCACAGATGCTCGCGTCCACTGTGCAGTTCTCAAACAACGACCAACCACCCATCACCCTGCCGCAAGCAGCAAGTTCACTGGGGCCGGCAACCGAAGACCCAGCCTCACGGCCGTGCCCTCAGACACCCAACAGCGTGCCCGACACGTTCAGTCAAGATCCTGCGTTCCACGCCGAAGCAGTACTAGCAGTCCTCATCCCGATCGTGCCGAGTAGTCAACGTTCCACCCATGAGCAACCAGTGCGAGACGTTCGCTCGCATGCTGGCCTCTGACCAGCCCGAGGGCCGGTAAGAAGTGCTCCTTAGAAAGGAGGTGATCCAGCCGCACCTTCCGGTACGGCTACCTTGTTACGACTTCGTCCCAATCGCCAGTCCCACCTTCGACAGCTCCCTCCCACAAGGGGTTGGGCCACCGGCTTCGGGTGTTACCGACTTTCGTGACGTGACGGGCGGTGTGTACAAGGCCCGGGAACGTATTCACCGCAGCAATGCTGATCTGCGATTACTAGCGACTCCGACTTCATGGGGTCGAGTTGCAGACCCCAATCCGAACTGAGACCGGCTTTTTGAGATTCGCTCCACCTTGCGGTATCGCAGCTCATTGTACCGGCCATTGTAGCACGTGTGCAGCCCAAGACATAAGGGGCATGATGACTTGACGTCGTCCCCACCTTCCTCCGAGTTGACCCCGGCGGTCTCCCGTGAGTCCCCAACCTCCGAAGAGTTGCTGGCAACACGGGACAAGGGTTGCGCTCGTTGCGGGACTTAACCCAACATCTCACGACACGAGCTGACGACAGCCATGCACCACCTGTACACCGACCACAAGGGGGGCACCATCTCTGATGCTTTCCGGTGTATGTCAAGCCTTGGTAAGGTTCTTCGCGTTGCGTCGAATTAAGCCACATGCTCCGCCGCTTGTGCGGGCCCCCGTCAATTCCTTTGAGTTTTAGCCTTGCGGCCGTACTCCCCAGGCGGGGCACTTAATGCGTTAGCTGCGGCACGGACAACGTGGAATGTTGCCCACACCTAGTGCCCACCGTTTACGGCGTGGACTACCAGGGTATCTAATCCTGTTCGCTCCCCACGCTTTCGCTCCTCAGCGTCAGTATCGGCCCAGAGATCCGCCTTCGCCACCGGTGTTCCTCCTGATATCTGCGCATTTCACCGCTACACCAGGAATTCCGATCTCCCCTACCGAACTCTAGCCTGCCCGTATCGACTGCAGACCCGGGGTTAAGCCCCGGGCTTTCACAACCGACGCGACAAGCCGCCTACGAGCTCTTTACGCCCAATAATTCCGGACAACGCTTGCGCCCTACGTATTACCGCGGCTGCTGGCACGTAGTTAGCCGGCGCTTCTTCTGCAGGTACCGTCACTTTCGCTTCTTCCCTGCTGAAAGAGGTTTACAACCCGAAGGCCGTCATCCCTCACGCGGCGTCGCTGCATCAGGCTTTCGCCCATTGTGCAATATTCCCCACTGCTGCCTCCCGTAGGAGTCTGGGCCGTGTCTCAGTCCCAGTGTGGCCGGTCGCCCTCTCAGGCCGGCTACCCGTCGTCGCCTTGGTGAGCCATTACCTCACCAACAAGCTGATAGGCCGCGGGCTCATCCTGCACCGCCGGAGCTTTCGACCCGCCAAGATGCCTTGGCAGGTCAGTATCCGGTATTAGACCCCGTTTCCAGGGCTTGTCCCAGAGTGCAGGGCAGATTGCCCACGTGTTACTCACCCGTTCGCCACTAATCCCCACCCGAAGGTGGTTCATCGTTCGACTTGCATGTGTTAAGCACGCCGCCAGCGTTCGTCCTGAGCCAGGATCAAACTCTCCGTGAATGTTTGCCGGTTATCCGGCGTACACCACGAGAGCGGAACATCGGGAGGAATAGTCCCGACGTTCACAGCGTCCTCGCTGTGTGTTTCAAAGGAACCTCGTCCCAGCCGAATGGCCGGAGACGGGGTATCAACATATCTGGCGTTGACTTTTGGCACGCTGTTGAGTTCTCAAGGAACGGACGCTTCCTTTGTACTCACCCTCTCGGGCTTTCCTCCGGGCGCTTCCCTTCGGTGTTTCCAACACTATCAGGCTTTTCCGGTCCCTCTGACCACCGTCCTGCGGACATGCAGAAGGCGATTGAGAGATAGGATCTGATGAGTTGGGTACTGCCGGGGCGAGGACGCGTTGCTTCGCACCGCTCAACCTCAGGCAGGAGTAACGACTGTACACGCGGCCGCCGAACGGGTGCAAATCCGTGGCGAGTGTGGTCTAGACCTCTATTGGTAAGACTCATGCGGAACCGGTACTTCCTATGACATACCCTGCTGCTCAGTGTGCCGTCCGGGACAAGCAGTGACGGCCCGTACAGATCTCCGCCCTGGGAGGCTTCCCATGACCACCGTCTCGTCCCCGCTCGCAGGACGCGCCATCGGCCTGGCCGCCGTGCCCGATCCCGTCTTCTCCGGGGCCATGGTCGGCCCGGGCACCGCCATCGACCCCGTGCGGGAGCCCTCCGAGGCGGTCGCTCCCGTGGACGGCGTCATCGTTTCTCTGCACCCGCACGCCTTCGTCGTCGTCGACGACAGCGGGCACGGTGTGCTGACCCATCTCGGCATCGACACCGTGCAGCTCAACGGCGAGGGTTTCGAGCTGCTGGTGAACAAGGGCGACACCGTCGTTCGCGGTCAGGCCGTGGTCCGCTGGGACCCGGCCGCGGTCGAGGCGGCGGGAAAGTCGCCGGTCTGCCCGATCGTGGCCCTGGAGGCCACGGCCGAGGCGCTCACCGAGCTCCGTGAGGACGGCGACGTGAAGGCCGGCGAGAGTCTCTTCCTCTGGAAGTGACGTCGGCGCCGTCGCACGGCGGCATCGACGGCTGGTAGGACAACCACCGCGGCGGCGGGACCCGCCGCACTATCGGGACGGGTGAGATGGAGACAACGCTGCGAGGCGTCGGTGTGAGCCACGGTGTGGCGATCGGCGAGGTTCGGCACATGGGGACGGCGGTCCTGGAGCCGCCGGCGAAGCAGATTCCGGCCGAGGACGCGGAGCGTGAGCAGGGACGCGCCCGCAAGGCCGTGGAAGCTGTGGCGGCCGATCTGATGGCGCGCGGCAATCTGGCGGGGGGCGAGGCCCAGGCCGTGCTCGAAGCTCAGGCCATGATGGCCCAGGACCCCGAGCTGATGGCCGACGTCGAGCGGCGGATCACCGTCGGGAGCACGGCCGAGCGTGCGGTGTACGACGCCTTCGCGGCGTATCGCGCTCTGCTGGCCGGTGCCGGTGAGTACCTGGCCGGTCGCGTGGCGGACCTCGACGACGTGCGGAATCGTATCGTCGCCCGTCTGCTCGGGGTGCCGATGCCGGGAGTGCCGGACAGCGACGAGCCGTACGTGCTCATCGCGCGAGACCTGGCGCCGGCCGACACGGCGCTGCTCGACCCGACGCTCGTCCTGGGTTTCGTCACCGAGGAGGGTGGGCCGACCAGTCACAGCGCGATCCTCGCGCGGGCGCTCGGTGTGCCTGCCGTGGTGGCCCTGCCGGGCGCCGGTGAGCTTCCCGAGGGCACGGTCGTCGCCGTCGACGGCAGCACCGGCGAGATCTTCGTGAACCCGGGTGAGGAGAAGAAGGCACGGCTGACGGCCGAGGCCGCCGAGCGCAAGGCCGCACTCGCCGCGGCGACGGGACCGGGGGCGACCTCGGACGGTCACAAGGTGCCGCTGCTGGCCAACATCGGCGGTCCCGCGGACGTGCCCGCGGCGGTCGAGGCGGGCGCGGAGGGCGTCGGTCTGTTCCGGACCGAGTTCCTCTTCCTCGACGACAGCGAGAACGCGCCGTCGGAGGAGAAGCAGGTCACCGCCTACCGGCAGGTGCTGGAGGCGTTTCCGGAGGGCCGGGTCGTCGTGCGGGTGCTCGACGCCGGCGCCGACAAGCCGCTGGACTTCCTCACCCCGGGCGACGAGCCGAACCCGGCGCTCGGCGTGCGTGGCCTGCGGACGCTGCTCGACCACCCCGATGTCCTGCGTACGCAGCTGACCGCGCTGGCCAAGGCGGCCGAGGGGCTGCCGGTCTACCTCGAGGTCATGGCTCCGATGGTGGCGGACCGGGCCGATGCCAAGGCGTTCGCCGACGCCTGCCGCGAGGCCGGGCTGCGGGCGAAGTTCGGCGCCATGGTGGAGATCCCGTCGGCGGCGCTGCGGGCCCGCTCGGTGCTGCAGGAGGTCGAGTTCCTGTCGCTGGGGACGAACGACCTCGCGCAGTACACCTTCGCCGCCGACCGTCAGGTGGGCGCGGTGTCCCGGCTGCAGGACCCGTGGCAGCCGGCGCTGCTCGACCTGGTCGCGCTGTCGGCCGAGGCGGCGAAGGCCGAGGGCAAGAGCTGCGGTGTCTGCGGTGAGGCCGCTTCGGATCCGCTGCTGGCGTGTGTGCTGACCGGTCTCGGTGTCACCTCCCTGTCCATGGGTGCGGCGTCGCTGCCGTACGTGCGGGCGACGCTGGCCAAGTTCACGCTGGCGCAGTGCGAGCGTGCCGCGGCTGCCGCCCGGGCTGCGGACAGTGCCGAGGAGGCGCGGAACGCCGCGCAGGCGGTGCTGTCCGGCGAGTAGGACGGCTGCGGTTGCCGCCGTGGCTGTGGTGCGGGGCGTTCCACCTTCGGGTGGGGCGCCCCGCTCGCGCTTTCAGTGGTGGTGTCCGGGTGGCAGGCGGTCGTCTCCAAGGTCGGGCGGTGCGCAGTAGTCGACGTTGGATTCCGGGGAGATGAGGTCGCCGGACTCGACGTCCGTGCAGTAGGCGTCGAAGACCTCGGCGGCGGTGAGGGGTTCGAGGCCGTAGCCGCGCAGGCGCCAGCCGTGGATGCGGTCGGGGCCGTTGGGCGGGCTGATGCGCATGACGAGTCCGCCGGGGCTGTGGGTCGCCAGGCCGAGGGCGAGGACGCTGGTGAACTCCAGGGCCTCGGCCTCGTCGATGTGCGGGGTGCCGTCGCTCTCCTCCTCGACGAGCAGGACGGCGAGGAGGGTCTCGGCCGGGTGGCCCTTGACGCTGCAGACCAGGTGCCGACTGCCCGGTGGGGCCGTTTCGAGGACCCGGTGCAGGAGGCGGTGGGCGCGGGTGAAGGCGGCCCGGCCGAGGTCCTCGCCGCAGGTGGCGCAGCTGCCGAGGGTGGCGAGGAGGGTCGAGGTGTACTCCCAGGTGGCCTGGCGGACGGCCTCGTCGACGAGGGCCGGGAGCAGGTCGGCGAGGGACTGGCCCTCGTACGGCACGGTGGGGCCGTGGGCGGCCAGTTCGGCGGTGAACCGGGCGCGGGTGGCGGGGGCGTCGGCGTCGAGGCCCGCGGCCGTGCAGAAGGCGGCGTACTCCTCCGGGTCGAAGAGCGCGATCGTGGTGTGGGTGCCCTGTGCCGCCCGTGTCTTGAGCAGGGATTCCACCTGGCGCAGGTAGGCGGCGTGGTCGTGGAAGGTGAAGCTTCGGTAGCGCCGCATGGCTCGGAAGTCGTGTTCGTCGGTGAGCAGGCCGATGGTGCCCGCGATCTCGCGGCGCAGGACGCGTCGCATGGTGTGGTCGGTCTGGTCGGTGTGCGCCATTTCTTCCCCCTGTGCACGGTCGATCAATGCTCACTCACAGTAATCGGCGGCACTGACAACGGCGTCGGGGCGGGCGCGGGGAGCCGGCCGCCTGCGGGGCGGCCGGCTCGTCGGTGTGCTGGTCAGGAGCGCTTGCGGGCGAGTTCCTCGTAGAAGTGGAGCAGGTCGAGGTTGTCGATGGAGCCGGGGTTGACGGCCTTGTCGAGCGGGGTGCCCTGGAGGAGGCGCTTGACCGGGACCTCGATGCGTTTGCCGGTGAGGGTGTGCGGGATGCCGGGGACCTCGATGACCTCGTCGGGGACGTGGCGCGGGGAGAGGTTGGCGCGGATGGTCCGCTTGATGCGGTCCAGGAGGGCGTCGTCGAGGGTGGCTCCGGGCGCCAGGTGCACGAAGAGGGGCATCCAGTAGCCGCCGTCGGGCTGTTCGATGCCGATGACGAGGGATTCCTTGATCTCGGGGAGTCGCTCGACGGCTTCGTAGATGTCGGCGGAGCCCATGCGGACGCCTTGGCGGTTGAGGGTGGAGTCGGAGCGGCCGTGGATGACGACGGAGCCTCGGGAGGTGAGGGTGATCCAGTCGCCGTGCCGCCAGACGCCGGGGTAGGTGTCGAAGTAGCTGTCGTGGTAGCGGCTGCCGTCGGGGTCGTTCCAGAAGCGGATCGGCATCGAGGGCATGGGGTTGGCGACGACCAGCTCGCCCACCTCGTCGGTGAGCGGGTTGCCGTTCGGGTCCCAGGACTGGAGGTCGGTGCCGAGGCCGGGGGCCTGGAGTTCGCCGATGTGGACGGGGAGGGTGGGGACGGCGCCGGCGAAGCAGGAGCAGACGTCGGTGCCGCCGCTGACGGAGGCGATCCACAGGTCGGAGCCGTTCGCGGCGAATTCGTCGTGCAGCCAGCGGAAGCCGTCGGGCGGGAGCGGGGAGCCGGTGGTGGCGACGCACTGGATCGCGGAGAGGTCCAGGTCGCGGGCCGGGTGGACGTCGGCCTTGCGGCAGGCCATGACGTAGGCGGCCGAGGTGCCGAAGAGGGTGGCGCCGGTGCGTTCCGCGATGCGCCACTGGGCGTCCGTGGCGGGGAAGCCGGGGCTGCCGTCGTACAGGACGATCGTGGTGCCGGTGAGCAGGCTGGAGACGAGGAAGTTCCACATCATCCAGCCGGTCGAGGTGTACCAGAAGAAGCGGTCCTCGGGCCCGAGGTCGCAGTGCAGGCCGAGCTGTTTGAGGTGCTCGACCAGGATGCCGCCCTGGGACTGGACGATGGCCTTGGGCAGGCCGGTGGTGCCGGAGGAGTAGAGCACCCACAGGGGGTGGTCGAAGGGCACCTGCTCGAACTCGGGCTCCGTGTCCGCGGCGGTCAGGCTCTGCCAGTCCAGCGCGCCGTCGGGGGCCTCGGTGCCGAGGAGCGGGATGTGGATCACCGCGCGCAGCGTGGGCAGCTCCCGGCGGAGTTCGGCGACGGTGTCGCGGCGGTCGTGCTCCTTGCCGCCGTAGCGGTAGCCGTCGACGGTGAACAGGACGACGGGTTCGACCTGCTGGAAGCGGTCCAGGACGCTGCGGGCGCCGAAGTCGGGTGCGCAGGAGGTCCAGACGCCGCCCACGGCGGCCGTGGCGAGGAGGGCGACGACGGCCTGGGGGATGTTGGGGAGGTAGCCGCTGACGCGGTCGCCGGGGCGTACGCCGAGGGCGCGCAGTTCGGCGGCGAGGGAGCCGACCTGGCGGCGCAGCTCGGCCCATGTGACGGGGGTCGGCTCGTGGGTCTCGTCGACGTGGAGGAGGGCCGTTTCGTCCGGGCGGGTGTCGGCCGCGCGCAGGGCGTGTTCGGCGTAGTTCAGGGTGGCGCCGGGGAACCACTGGGCGCCGGGCATCGTGCGGTCGCCCAGCACGCGCGTGCAGGGGGTCGAGAAGCGGACGTCGAACCACTCCGTGACGGCTTTCCAGAAGGTGTCCAGGTCGTCGACGGACCAGCGGTGCAGCGCGGCGTACCCGCCCTCGGCGGGGGCTCCGTGGTGCTCGGCCGCCCAGGTCTGGAACCTGGTGATGCGGGCCTGGGCGATGCGTGATGCATCCGGCTGCCAGAGCGGCTGGGGGTTCTCGGTCGACATGGGGCGGCTCCCGGACTGTGCGCGTCGTGTGCGTCCTGCGCGCACGGGCTGGGGTGTGCGCGTGACGCGGCTGACAGGGACGATGCCATGTGATCGACTTCCGCACCAGGGTGCGCCTCACATAGCCGGTGGCATGAAGATGTGGTCCGGTCACGGGTGAACGGCAGTTGAACGACGCCCACGCGCGCGGTGGTGGATGGCAGGGTGATCGGCATGGACGGTCGTGACCTGGTGCGTTCGATGAAGACGGTGGGTTCCGCGGGGGTGGCGCACGGGTGGCGTACGGTGCGGGCGGCCTGGCGCGGACGGCGTGCCGACGCCGCGGCGCTGCCGCCGCGGGGCGCGGAGCGGGCGCGGGTGCCGGGGACGATGCTTGAGGTGGAGTCCGGGCCGGGGGGCGGTGTCGTCCGGTTCGGGCGGTCGGAGTTGCGGGTCCTCGTCGCGGTGAACGGCGCCGTGTTCTGGGGCTGGGACGGGGCGGGGCCGGAGCCTTCCCACGCGTTGGCGGGCCGCTGTCCCGAGCCGGATCCGCGGGCGGTGCTGGAGCCGGACAAGGACGGCGGCTGGCGGGTGGTGGCGGAGCGGGCGACGGTGGCCGTGTCCCGGAACGGGGCGGTCGAGGTGCGTACGCCCGGTGGTGTGGTGCTGCGTCGTGAGCTGCCGCCCCGTTGGTGGGAGCCGGTCGAGGGCGGGCCGGCGCGCTGGACGCAGCGCTCGGAGGTGGCGGCCGACGCCCGGTTCTTCGGGCTCGGTGGGCGGTCCGTGGGTCCCCGGCTGCGCGACGGCACGTACCGCCTGTGGAATACCGGTCAAGGTCTGCCCCGCGCGGGCGGTGCGGACGCGGCGTCCGTCACGATGCCGGTGCAGATGGTGGTGGCGGACGCGGGGACGCACCTGGTGTTCCACGACACCTCGTGGGACGGCACGGTGGCGTTGCGGGAGGGTGAGGAGGGAGCCGGGTCCGGGCACGACCGGCCGGGGCGGAGCGTGCTGCGGATGGAGGGCGGTCCGCTGCGGTGCTGGGTGATGGTGGGGACCCCCGCGCGCGTGCTGCTGGCCTGGGCGTCGCTGACGGGTGCGCCCGCGCTGCCGCCGGCGTGGGCGCTCGGGCACCATCACGTGCGGTCCGGGTTCGGGGACGAGCAGGACGTGCGGCGGGTGGTGGCCGGTCACCGGGAGCGCGGCCTGCCGCTGGACGCGGTGCATCTGGGTCTCGGGCACGCCGATGCCCGGCAGGCGTTCACCGTCGACGAGGAGCGGTTCCCGAAGCTGCCCGTGCTGGCGGAGGAGCTGCGCAGGGAGGGCGTGCGGCTGGTGTCGGCGGTCGAGCCGGCGGTTGCGGCCGTGCCCGGCGGCGCCGTGTACGACGCGGGGACGCGCGGGGGCGTGTTCGTGCCGGACGCTGCGGGGACGGTGGTCCGGGGTGTGGGGCGGGCCGGGGACGTGGTCTTCCCGGATTTCACGCACGCGCGTGTGCGCGCGTGGTGGGGCGGGCTCTACGAGGAACGGCTCGGGCAGGGGTTCGCCGGGTTCTGGCACGACCTGGACGAGCCCACGTCGTTCACCGCGTTCGGGGAGCCGACACTGCCGCGGTCGGCCCGGCACGCGCTGGAGGGCGGGGGCGGCGACCACAGGGAGGCGCACAACGTCTACGCGCTGGGCATGGCCCGGAGCGCGTACGAGGGGCTGCGGGCGCTGGCGCCGGGTGAGCGGCCGTTCGTCCTGTCCCGTTCCGGTTGGGCCGGGCTGCAGCGCTACGGCGGCACGTGGTCCGGGGAGGTGGTGGCGGGCTGGGCGGGGCTGCGGTCGTCGCTGGCGCGGGTGCTGGGGCTCGGGTTGTGCGGGGTGCCGTATGCGGGGACCGATGTGGCCGGCGCGGAGGGGAGTCCGTCGCCGGAGCTGTATCTGCGGTGGCTCCAGCTGGCCGCCCACCTGCCGCTGTTGCGCACGCACGGGGAGCCGTGGGAGTTCGGCGACGAGGTCCTGGAGCACGCGCGCGTGGTGCTCGTCGAGCGGTGGCGGCTGCTGCCGTACTTCGTGACGCTGGCGCATCTGGCCCGGCGCACGGGGGCTCCCTATGTGCGTCCCCTGTGGTGGTCGGCGCCGGAGGACCGGGCGTTGCGGGACTGCGAGGACGCCTTTCTGCTGGGCGACTGTCTGCTGGTGGCCCCGGTGCTCCGTCCGGGCGCGGACCGGCGGGCGGTACGGTTGCCGCGGGGGCGCTGGTACGACGTGGTGACGGAGCGGGCGTACGAGGGACCCGCGCGGGTGGTCGTCGACGCCCCGCCGGCCCGGATTCCGGTGTTCGCGCGGGCGGGGGCGGTGGTTCCGGTGCGCGGCGAGGACGGCGCGCCGGAACTGGAGGTGTGGGCGCCCGCGCGGGGGCGGACCGGCGGCGGCCTGGTCGTGCCGGACGCGGGCGACGGCTGGGTGGAACCGGAGATCGAACGGTATGCGTCCCGCTGGGAGGGGCGGCGGGTGGTCGTGGAGCGGTCGGGCGAGGACGGGGTGAGCGAGCCGTCCTGCCCGGTCCGCGTCCGTGGGCTCGCGGAGCGGTCGGCTCCTCAGATGTAGCGGCCCTCGAAGAACGCTCGTACGGCGCGGGTGTGCAGCGGGAAGGCGAGCTCTTCCGGCCGGCGCAGGAGGTGCCATCCCTCGGTCTCGTCCGTGACGGCGGAGGGCGGCAGGTTCTCGGCGGGCCGCTCGGGCAGCAGCCCGAAGAGCAGCAGATGGCCGTCGGGCGAGCTCATGGCGTCGGCGAGCCGTACGTCGCGGCTCGCGGCGTCGATGCCCGTCTCCTCCTTGAGTTCGCGGACGACGGCCTGCCGCCAGTCCTCCCGGTCGTCGACGTAGCCGCCGGGCAGGGCGACGCCGCCGCGCGCGGGGGTCACGGTGCGGGTGATGACGACCAGGGCGGTGCCCTGGGTGTCGTACACGGGCTGGAGGGCCACCGCGACCGGCAGCGGGTTGCGGTAGGCCACGGTGCCGCACGCGGGGCAGGTGCGGGGCCAGCCGGAGACGCCCTCTCCGTAGGGCGATCCGCAGCTCGAACAGTGGGAGTCGGGCGCGGAGTTGGGAACGGAGGTTTCAGTTTCGGACACGCGGCGGACTGTATCCGATCACGGAGGGGGCGGCTCCGGCAGGCCCGTCAGCGACGGCCGGCGAGCGACTTCGCGGAGACCGGGAAGTCGAAGTAGGTGTCCGGGTGGGGCTCGGGCCGGTAGGTGAAGTGCCACCACTCCTCGGGCAGGTTCACCAGGCCGACGTCCTCCAGGGTGTCCTTGAGCAGCATCCGGTTGGCGTGCTGGACGCCCTGGATGCGGGGGTCGAGGGTGTGCGAGCGGGTGTCGAAGCAGTCGTAACCGGTGCCCATGTCGACGGAGTTGTCGGGGAAGCGCTCGTCCTGCGGCGCGAAGCAGGACACCAGGGTCTGTCCGGGGTGGTACGGACGGGTGGGCTTCGCGGGGAGCCGCACGAGGGTGAGGTCCACGGTCGAGCCGCGGCTGTGGCCGGACTTCTCCGCGATGTAGCCGTCGGCGAACAGACGGGTCTTGTCGACCTCCGGGTAGAACTCGGCCTTCATCTTCTGGTCGCCGAGGTCCTCGGCCCAGCGGACGAAGTGGTCGACGGCGCGCTGGGGCCGGTAGCAGTCGTACACCTTGAGGGAGTAGCCCTGGCGCAGCAGCCGGGTCTGGGCGCGGTGGAGGGCCTCGGCCGCGGGGCGGGTGAGGATGCACAGGGGCTGCCGGTAGCCGTCGACACGCTCGCCGACGAAGTTGTGCGCGGTGGCGTAGCGCATCTCCTCGATGATCGTCGGGTCGACGCTGCGCAGCGCCACGAAGTCCTCCGGGGCCCTCGGTTCGGGCCGTGCCTGCGCGGTGGCGGGGACGGCCGTGACGGCGAGCACGGCGGCGAAGGCGGTGACCAGACCGCGGAGGGTGGTGGAGAGTCGTGTCATGTTCCCTGCATCTATCAGGGGTGGGGCGGACAGGGGAAGGGGCCGGGCGCGTTCAGGTCGTGACGGCCCGGCGGCGGTCCGACGCCTGGGCCATCGCGTGCTGAACGACCCCGATGAGGATCTCCTTGACGGACTCCCGGTCGCGCGCGTCGCACATCACCAGGGGCACGTCCGCGTCGAGGTCGAGCGCCCGGCGGACGGTTTCGGCCGGGTAGCGTGCCGATCCCTCGAAGCAGTTGACGCCGATCACGAACGGGATGGAGCGCCGCTCGAAGTAGTCGACGGCGGCGAAGCAGTCCTCCAAGCGCCGGGTGTCGGCCAGCACGACGGCGCCGAGCGCGCCCTCGGACAGCTCGTCCCACATGAACCAGAACCGCTCCTGGCCGGGTGTGCCGAAGAGGTACAGCACCAGGTCCTCGCGCAGAGTGATCCGCCCGAAGTCCATGGCCACGGTGGTGGTGTGCTTGCCCTCCACGCCGCTGACGTCGTCGACGGGCCGTCCGGCCTCGGTGAGCAGTTCCTCGGTGCGCAGCGGCCTGATCTCGCTGACCGCGCCGACGAGGGTGGTCTTGCCCACGCCGAACCCGCCGGCCACCAGGATCTTGAGCGTGACGGGCTCTACCGGCGGCTTGCCGCGCTGGGAACGCCCGAAGATCATCGGTCTCTTCTCCTTAACCTGCCGCCGCCCGACGTGACCGGGGAGCGGCTCACAGTGCCCTCAAGCCGTTGATCACGTCGCGCAGGATGTTCTCGTCGGGCAGTTCGGCCGGGGGCACGGGCCGGTTCACATGAACGAGTTCGCTGTCCACGAGGTCGCCGACCAGCACCCGCACCACTCCGACGGGAAGGTCGAGTTCGGCGGCGAGTTCGGCGACCGACTGCGGGGTCCCGCGGCACAGCCCGACGATGTCCACGTGCTCCGGGGAGAGGGTGACGTCCGCCTCCGCCTCGTCCGCGTGGGGTTCCGTGACGACCACCGCGATCAGGTCGAGGCGGTGCTGGGCCGCGCTGGTGGTGCGGCCGCGTGTCATGGCGTACGGACGGACGACGGGGCCTGCCTCGTCGTCGAACCAGTGGTTTGTTCCCTGACCGTCTGCGCTCATGTCATCCCACTTACCCGCCGGAGGACAGATCGGTGCGCGGAGCGGTGCCCAGGTGCACTCCGACCCGCTTGACCAGCAGGGTCATCTCGTAGGCGACCTGGCCGACGTCCGAGTCGGCGTCGGACAGGACGGCCAGGCAGCTCCCGTCGCCGGCGGCCGTGACGAAGAGGAAGGCCTCGTCGAGTTCGACGACCGTCTGCCGGACGCTGCCCGCCTCGAAGTGCCGGCCCACGCCCTTGGCGAGGCTGTGGAATCCGGACGCGACGGCTGCCAGGTGCTCGCTGTCCTCCCTGGTGAGGTCCTTGGACACGCCCGTCGCCAGCCCGTCGCCGGACAGGACGACGGCTTTGCGGATGCTCGCGACCCGGTCCACCAGGTCGTCGAGGAGCCAGTTCAGCTCCCCGGACTTGGTCGCGGTGTGGCCGGTCGTCTTCGGTGCGGTCATCGACCGTCCCCCTTAGTCGTTCCTCGTGGTGCGGATGGTGCTGTGCCGCCGGGTGGGTGCTCGGTCGCGGCGTTCTCCTTGCGGCCGCGCTGCCAGCCCCGCTGGAGCGAGGCCATGCGGCTGCGCACCTCGTCGGCGTCGCGGTCGGCGGGGTCGGGGCCGTCCTCGGCGGGTGGTTCGGGGCTCTGCCGGAGCTGAGGGGCCAGGCTGGCCTGCCGTACGCGCCTGGGCAGCGCGCCGGGCTCGGCGTCGGCGGACGGAGTGCCCTCGCGCGCGGGGGGCATGCCGCCGTCGCGGCCCTCGGCGCGGTCTCCCGTGCGGTCGCCGCGGCGGCGGGCGGGCAGGGCCGGGAGGTCGTCCGTCCGGGTTTTGGGTGCGGCGGGATGTCCGGTCCGGTCCGTGCCGGTCGCGGGCGGCTCGTCGGCGGTGTCCCGGGCGGGCCGCTCGGGGACCGGGCGCCCGTGCGAGCTGACCAGCTTGGGGGTTCGACGGCGCGGCAGCGCGACCGGTTCGTTCGCTCCGGTCCCGTCCTCGTCCGGTTCGTCGCCGTGCCGGGGCTCGGGGCGTCGCCGTCCGGGCCGGCGGGCCTGGTCGTCGTCGGCCGCGGCCAGTGAGCGGCGCGGGCGGAACAGCCCGCCGCGTTCGCTGTCCTGGTCGTCGAGGACGCCCGGCAGGTCGAGGGCGTCGAGGTCGACGGGCGCCTCCAGTTCGACCGGGCCGTCCAGCATCGCGGCCGGCCGCTCGGGGAGCCGGGCGGGCACGTGGGAGAGCGCGGCACGACGGCTCTCCTCACGCTCCTTCTTCTTGGCGGGCTGCGGGCGGTCGAGGCGGAAGCCGACACCGTTGGTGTCCGGGGCGTCGTCGGTGAGCAGGGCGTCGGGGACGAAGACGACCGCGGTGGTGCCCCCGTAGGGCGAGGGCTGCAGGGACACCCGGACGTTCTGGCGCTGGGCGAGCCGGCTGACGACGAACAGGCCGAGCCGGTCGGTGTCGGACAGCTCGAACTCGGGTGTCTCGGCCAGCCGGAGGTTGGCGTCGAGGAGGGCGTCGGCGGCCATGCCGAGACCCCGGTCGTGGATCTCCAGGGTGAAGCCGTTGGCGACGCGCTCGCCGAGCACCTGGACCGCGGTGTGCGGCGGCGAGAACACCGTGGCGTTCTCCAGGAGTTCGGCCACCAGGTGGGTGAGGTCGGCGACCGCGGGGCCGGTGACGGCGACGCGCGGCAGCCTGCGCACCTCGATGCGCTCGTAGTCCTCGACCTCGGCGACGGCGGCCCGCACCACGTCCATGAGCTGGACGGGCTTGCGCCACTGCCGGGAGGGCGCGGCGCCGGAGAGGATGACCAGGCCCTCGGCGTGCCGGCGCATGCGGGTGGTCAGGTGGTCGAGGCGGAACAGGTCGGCGAGTTCCTCGGTGTCCTCGGTCCTGCGCTCCATGGTGTCGAGGAGGGTGAGCTGCTTGTGCAGGAGCACCTGGCTGCGGCGCGCGAGGTTGACGAAGACCTCGGAGACGCCCGCGCGGAGTTCGGCCTGCTTGACGGCGGCCTCCACGGCGGCCCGCTGGAGGGTGTTGAGGGCCTGGCCGACCTCGCCCATCTCGTTCTTGTCGTACTCCAGGCGCGGCACCTCGGTCTCGACGTCCACCTCCTCGCCGGCCGACAGGCGGCGCATCACGCTGGGCAGGCGGACGCCGGAGGCCTCGTGCGCCTCCAGACGCAGCTGCTTCAGGTCGCGGATGAGGGAACGGCCGACGCGCACGGACAGGAAGAGGGAGTACAGCAGGGCGATCAGGCCGAGCGCTCCGGCGATGACGACCTTGGCGATGGTGTTGGTGGCGACCGGGTCGACACGGTCCTGGTAGCGGTCGGCGGCGTTGTCGTCGAGTTCGCCGAGTTCCTTGAGGACGCTCCCGGCGGCGGTGTCCCAGCTCTGGGCGGTGACGCCGCGCGGCGTGCCGGTGTCGGAGGAGACGGCGGCCTGCTCGGCGACCCGGAGGGGGGCGGAGGACGCGTTCTTCCAGAACCGCTGGTACCGGCCGCGTTCGGTGGCGGGCAGCTGCGGCAGGTTGATGTCGTACATCATGGTGCGCTGTGCCACGAGGTCGGAGACGTCCCGTATCTCCGTGCGCGTGAGCCGTCCGGTGACCAGGGCGGAGCCGAGGAGGGCGTCCTCGCGGGAGAGCAGTTCGCGGGCGCGGGCGACGTTGACGAGCGCGCGGTACTGCTTGTCCAGGCCCACGTCGTCGACGACGTCGAGGTTGGCGAGCAGATCGTGGCAGGGGTCGACCAGGCGGTTGTAGAGGCCGAGGGCCTGCGCGCGGTTGACGGTGCCGTCCTCGACGCTGCGGCGCAGGGAGCCGATGCCGTCGAAGGCGTCCAGTACGGCGGTGAGCCGTTCCTCCCCGGCCGGGCCGAGGTCGTCCCGGACGTCGGCGTCGGCGGCGTTGCGGCGGATCTCGGCGACGGCCTCGTCGGTGGCGGTGCGGCTGCGCTGCAGGGCGGCGAGTCCGTCGGAGGCCCGCGGGTCGGCGAGGTGGACGAGGGTCTGGCGGCGTTCCTGCTGGAGGACGCGGACGGTGTCCTCGATCGGGTAGCCGATCTCCTCGACGACGGTCGAGACGCTGAACAGCTGCGCCGCCTCACGTCCCGTCAGTACCGTGGCGAAGGCCCAGATCGCGGTCAGGGACACCAGCGGCACGAGGAGCAGCGCCACGATCTTCCGGCGGATCGACTTCCCGCGAAAGCGCATGGCCTCCCCCAGCTCGGCCCCCACCGGTGGGGGTACACATGTGCGTCAACAAACGGCGCGAGCCTACTACCGACCCACAGGTAACTCGAAGACCCATCCGGAGGCCGAACTTCCGTACCCGGCGTCGGTGATGGTCAGTTGTCCGGTCATTGCGGGAGATTGCGCCCCCGGATCCGGGCGACGGCCGGGAGGCCTTCGCTCCGTCGTGGCGGGCGGATTGGCCGAATTTTTTCGACCGGGCAGGATTCCGGGAATCTTGGGTACCCGTCGTTCGTCCTTCACTACGGGAAATGGAGGCGGATTCGGCAACAGGAGCCGCATCCTGCCCCCGGGTGGCGTAAAGCGGCGCAAGCCGGGCAGCCAGAGGGGAGCCGTGTCCTGGGACACGGGCGAGCTGTCTGCCGGCGGTGGGGAGTGACATGTCGATGGGCACGGCGGAGCGGCGCGAGGGGCCGGCGGACACGAGTGCGGGTGAACGACGGCCGGGGTATCGGCCGTTGTGGACCGAGGAGCCCGCGCGACGCCGACGGATGCCGGATCCGGTGCGTACGGCGGCCGTGCGCGCGGTGCTGGTCGTCGCCGTGACGCTGATACTGGCGATGGTGGCCTTCCTGTGCACGCTGGCGGAGTCCTGGCTGGCGTTCCCGATGGTGCTCGCGAGTGTCGCGGGCACGGTGGTGGCCACCTGGGGCGTGCTGGACGTGTGGGTGACGCGGCAGGTGTGGAACCAGCGGCACGGCGTGGTGTCGGTGCCGAGCAGCACCGCGCGGGCCGTGCGCCGTGAACGTCGGCGGGCGCGACGGCAGACTCGGGCCGCCGAGCGGGGCCAGGAGCGGATAGGCCGGCGGGGCGGCGCGGGGCAGCTGTCGCATCCCCGAGCGGCCGGGTGACGGTCGCCCGGCCGCTCCTGGTTCCACCGCTTCCCGACGCCCCCTCAGTTCTCGTCGCGCAGCCGGGCGGCCAGTGACGTCAGCGGCTCGGTCTCCTCGCTGTGCCCCAGGTTGGTCAGGTGGGAGACGGCCGCGTCCAGGCGGGCGAGGGCGGGGGCGGGGCGTTTCAGATAGACGCCCTCCATGGCGGCCGCGAAGCGGACGCATTCGGCCCACTCGCCGGCCCGGTCGTTGTCCGGACCCGGCTCGCCGACCAGGGCGAGGGCCTTCTCCAGGGCGGTCAGGGCGTCCTCGTGGGCGCCGGCGTAGGCGTGGACCCTGCCGTACTCGTAGGCCAGCGCGGAGTCCAGGGGGCGCCCGTGGGCCTGGTACCCGGCGGCGCGGGCTCCGTCGGCGACCCGGCCCGCGTCGGCGAGGAAGGCGAGCGCGTCGGCCAGGCCGTCGGAACCCTGCCGCTGGGCCTGGAGGCGGGCCAGTTCGCGCAGGCAGTTGCTCAGCGCCTCGTGGCGCGGGTCGCGGGCATGGGCGGCCAGCGCCTGGTCGGCCGCCTCGCGGGCCCGGCCGAACTCACCGGCCTCGGCGAGGAGTACGGCGGTCTCCGAGGCGATCATGGCGTGGCTTCCCGGGTCGTCGTCCCAGCCGGCCGACTCGGCCGCGAGGGCGAGGAACTCGGCCGTGGCCGCCTTGAGGTCCTCCCCCGCGTGCAGCGCCCGGGCGCGGGTCAGGCGCAGTTGGGCGACCAGCCGGTCGTCCGGCTCTCCGGCGGCGACGTCCGGTTCGGCCAGCAGGGAGTCGAGCAGCGCGATGCAGTCCTCGACGCGGCCGAGGTCCAGGCTGAGCGTGGCGGCGTTGCTGTAGGTGCAGTACGCGTCGAAGCGGTCGCCGCGCCTCAGGTTCAGCTCCGCGGAGCGGGTCAGGTGCCGCAGCGCCTCGTCGGGACGGCCCAGGTGCATGCAGGCCTCGGCGAGGTCGCCGTGGAGGCGGGCGGTGTCGACGGCACCGGCCGGCCAGTCCGCGGCCAGGCGCAGCGCCTCGCCCAGGTCCGCGTGGGCGGCCCGCGCGTCCTGGAGCCCGAGCTTGAGCCGGGCGCGCAGGCCCAGCGCCCGGGGCAGGTGCCAGGCGGGACCGTGCGCCTTCAGCCGGTCCAGGAGCGCGTCGGTCTCGGCGAGGGCGGCGGGCAGGTCGCCGGCGATGGCGTAGGTGCTGGCCCGCAGCATCAGGGCGCCGGCGATCTGTCCGAGGACGTCGTGCCGGGTGGCGAAGGCGTGCAGCAGCTCGACCTCGTCGAGGACCGCGGTGACGTGCCCGTCGCTCCCGGACGTCTGCAGGCGCAGGCCCAGCGCGGTGGCCCGGAGCCGCAGCAGGCGGGCCTCCTGGTACGGGGCCAGGCCCGGGGTCTCCTCGTACAGGCGGACCATGGCCGCGTGGGCGGCGGTCAGCGCGGCGATCCTGGCCGGGGTGGCATCGGCGCGGTCCGCCGGGGGCTGGGAAGGAGCAGGAGAGGCGGCGTCCGCGGCAGCACCGGGGGAACCCGGCACGCCGGTTGCGGCGGCGCCGTCGGCGCCGTCCTGGAGGGCGGCTTCCGTCGGCGAGTGGGCGACGCCTTCCGTGGCGGGCGCGGCCCCGGACCCCGCGGGCTCCCCGGTGGGAGCACCCGTGCGGGCCGGTGCCACCGCTTCCGTCGGCGGCGCGGCGGCGGGCTCACCGGTTGGGGCGGGCTCGCGGGCCGGGGCTTCCCGGGCACTGGGGGTCCCGGCCGTCGCGGGCGGCTCGGCCGCAGATCCCGAAGGGGACTGTGCCGGGGCCTCGGCGGTGGCGAGGAGGGCGTGGGCGCGGGCGAGTGCCGCGTGGGCCGGCGCTCCGGCGTCGTCGTACAGGTCCGCGGCCTCTTCGTAGAGGGCGGCCGCCTCGGTGAAGTCGTCCTTCTCGCCCAGTCGGCTCGCCTCGTCGGCCAGCAGGTCGGCGCGCAGCCGCTCGAGCGGGCCCACGGCGGGGTCGTCGGGGTGCGTGTAGTCACGGGCGGCGACCCGGGTGCGCAGCTCCGCCCAGCAGGACCGCGCGTCCGGGTGTCCCTGTTCGTCCAGCTCCCGTGCCCGGGCGACGAGTTCGGGCAGCGATTCGGGGACGGCGGGGGCGGTACGGGCGGCGGGAGCGGAGACCGGGGCGGCCGGGGCCACGTCGTCGAGGTGGCGGGTGCGCAGGGTCAGTTCCAGCGACTGGAGGAGCGGGGCACGCTCGAGGCGGGCCGCGCGGCGCTCCGTGTGGGTCGTGGTGCCGTTGCGGGCGTCGAAGCGGGCGGCGAGATCGTCGGCGCGGTCGTGCACCTCGGCGCGCAGTCCGGTCACCGTCCAGGTGCGGCCCGGGTGGCCGGCGGCGGGCAGTTCGCCGTGGCCGAGTTGTTCGACGCGCTGGAGGAGGACCTCGACGCCGGTGAGGAAGTCGAGGAGTTCCAGCGGCGAGTCGACCTCGTCGAACAGGGCGCGGTTCTCGGCGAGCAGTTCGAGACCGCGCGCCTCGTTGCCGGTCAGCGCGCAGAACTCCAGGTGCCGGCCGACCTCGCCGGACATCGAGGGGTTGCGGCGGCAGCCGCGGTATCCGGCGAGGTGCAGTTCCCGCGCCCGGTCGGTGTGGCCGGTGCGCAGCAGGGGCAGCAGGGCGTACGCCATGGAGCGGGCGGGTTCCTCCTGGCACGACTCCTTGCCGGCCAGGACGGGTTCCCAGGTGCGCAGCGCCCGCTCGTCGTCCCCCGACGCGAGGTGGTACAGGGCGCGTTCGCAGATCTCGCAGGCCTCGCAGTCGCTGAGCCGGGTGCGGGTGCGGCCCGCCCACAGTTCGTAGGCGAGGTCCGCGTCCTCGCCGATGTGGGCGGCGAGCCGGTAGGCCTGTCCGTAGTAGGGCTGGAGGCCGTATCCGGCCTTCTCGTACCGGTCGCGCATCTCGGTCAGCCACTGGCGCAGGCTGGTCAGCGGTATCTCCGGCAGCGCGCGCAGGGCGGCCGCCACCCACTTGAACCGCCAGAACACCAGGTGGCGCAGGTTCTCGTCGAACACGTCGGGCTGCTCGTCGAAGAGGGTGAGCAGCCGGGCGAAGGTCACGGGCGACTTACGGGGCTCGGAGCCGTACGTGTACGCCTCCTGAAGTTCGAGCAGCGTACGGACGAGCGGCAGGGGCTCGTCGAACTGCTCGGCGGCGTCGACGAGTTCCTCGGCGGTGACGGTGCGCGTACGGCCGTAGGGGCGCCGCTGGTTGGCCTGGAGCGCCTCGTACAGCTCGTCGATGGTCTGGAGTGTGGTCGGCATCGTCAGTTGTCCTTGCGGAGGGCGTGGGCGAGGAGGTCGAGGAAGGAGCGGTTGATGAGGCTCGACTCGGCGGGCCTGAGCGGGCGCCGGGACAGCAGTGCCGCCTGTCCGTAGAGGGCTTCGGCGCTGGTGCGGGCCAGTTCGGGCTCGTCGATGGCGACGGCGGTGCGGACCAGCGGGTTGAGCTGGTTGAGGATGAGCTGGGCGCGCGGGGCCTCCTGGCGCAGGGCGCCGAGGATGTCGCCCCACAGGCCGCCCTCCTGCTCGCGGGCGAGCTGGGAGCGGGTGCGCTCGTGCCGGGCCTCGCGGCTGTCGACGAGGAGGGCGGGGGCGGAGGCGGGCTGGAAGGTGCGCAGCGCGACGTCGCAGTCGAAGACGGCCAGGGCTTCGCGGGCCCGGGCGAGATAGGCCGCCGCCGCGAGTTCCGTCTCCCGGTCGACCGGGTCGAGGTGGGCGGTGAGGGTCGCCGGGTCGAGGTCGGCGACGCTGCTCTCAGGCCTGATCTCGGGCAGCCGGTGGACCAGTTCGCGGTCGTAGGTGTAGCCGCCGTTGACGACGCCGAGCCCCGCGGCCGAGGCGATCGCGGCGACCTGCCGGAACTCCTCCACGCTCGACGTCACGAGCACGGTGCGGTGGGTGCGGGCGAACTCGTCGAGGGTGGTGTGCCCGTCGGTGGTCTCGAACGGCAGCCAGGGCAGCAGCATCCGCAGGATCTCGTCGTCGTGCACGGCGAGCGACTTCACGGCCAGGTGGTGGGCGTGGAGGAAGCGGGCGAGCAGGTCGGGGTCGCTGGCGGCGGCCCGGGCGATCCAGGCGCGCAGCCGCTCGGCGAGGGCGTCGCGGACCGCGGCGAGGGTGTCGTCCTCGTACAGGGACTCGCGGGAGGCCGTCGGGCGCAGGCTCTCGGCATCGACGACGCAGCGGACGAAGAACGCCCACTCGGGCAGGATCTCCTCGGCCTGTTCGGACAGCAGCATGCCCTTGACGTGCACGCGGTGGCCGTGGCGCCGGCCGGCCGGTACCGCCTGCGGCAGGACGCAGGCGATGCCCTTCAGGCCCACGGCCGGCAGGTCCAGCTCGATGGTGTCGAGCGGCGTGAACCCGAAGACCTCCTCGCCGTACGCGGCCAGGGCGCGGGAGCGGGCTCCCGGGGTGGGGTATGTACGGGCCCAGGGTGCGGGCTCGGGGTTCACGGGAGCGCCCGCACCGCCCGTGCCGTCGTCGAAGGTCACGGGGTGCCGCAGCAGGGAGCCGAAGTGCCGGGCCAGCGCCTGCACCCGCGCCGGCCGGGTCCACTCGCCGGCGTCGGCGCGGGGCGTCAGGGTGACGGTGGTGCCGGGGCGGGACCGGGCGGAGGCGCGCAGGGTGCGAATGGTGTAGCTGCCGTCACCGCGTCCGCGCCACTCCACGGCGGGTGCGTCGGGGGTGCGGGCGGAGCGGCTCACGACGTGGATCTCGTCGGCGACCAGGAAGCAGGAGAGCAGTCCGATGCCGAACTGGCCGATGAAGTCGCCGCGTTGTTCCGCGACCTGCTCGGCGCGCTTGCTGCTGCGCCCGATGGTGGCGAGGAAGGTGTGCACGTCGGCCTCGGTGAGGCCGACACCGTCGTCCTCGACCCGGACGACCGAACCGTCGGCGTACAGCCGGATGCCGTGGGCGCCCGCCGGGGCGTCCGGTTCGAGAGCGTGCCGGGCGGTCAGCGCGTCCACCGCGTTCTGCAGGAGTTCGCGCAGGTAGACGCGGGGGCTGGAGTAGAGGTGGTGGGAGAGGAGGTCGACGAGGCCGCGCAGATCCACCTGGAAGGTGCGGTCGGCGCCGGCGGGGTGCGAAGAAGCGTCGGACAGAGTCATCGGGCAGTCCCGGGGTGGCGTGGCGGAGGAGTGAAGCGCGCGAGGAGCGCGGGAAGCGCGAGGAGCGCGACTGGCGCCGGGGTGGCGTGCCGGAGGCCGGAGCGCGGCCCGGCCGGATCGGCGTCGCGGCGGCCGGAGTACGACCCGACCGGCTCACGCGTCGCGGCGGCCGGAGTGCGGCTCGGGCGGTTCAGGCGTGGCGGCGGAAGCGGGCGTAGGCCTTCTCGGGCTGTGCCATGTAGCGCCAGGGCCACGGCGTGCAGGCGCCGCCCAGCTCGTGGAAGACCCGCGGGGCGACGACGCTCTCCGAGGCCAGCGACAGGGCCATGGCGAACATGTTGAAGTCCTGCTGCCAGCCCGGGCGCCGCTCATAGGCGGGGTGGAGGATGCTGTGCCGTGCCGCGTCCCGCAGTTCCTTCTGGATGTACGGCAGGTCCAGGCAGCTCGGGCTGTCCGACTCCACCCAGTCCTCGATGTGGGCCATGGCCACCACGCAGCCGAGGCGGTGCCCCTCGGGTGCTCGGGTGAACGCCTCGCGGGCGTACCTCATCGCCTCTCCCGGTTCGCCTCCCCAACGGGGCTGGAGCTGGGACACCCGCTCGACATGGGTCTCCAGGTCCAGCGGGTCACGGCGCAGCGCGGCCTCGTACCGAGTGTGTTTGACGTCGTCCGGCAGCGACATGCCGCGGGCGGAGGTGAGGAGGCGGCACCAGGGGGTGATCCAGTCCGGCCGCAGCTCGGCGGCGAGCAGCAGTTGTTCCTCGGCGATCTCGAGCCGCTCGTGGAAGACGCGCCACTGCTCCTGCGTGACGTTCACGGCGCGATCGGCGGTCCGTGCCTCCCAGCCCCAGGCGATGTGGCGCGCCCCGGAGATGAGCAGCGCGGTCGCCCGGTGCTCCGCGTCCTGCTCGACGGCCCGGCCGATCCAGTCCTGCACGCCGTCCAGGTCGGCCAGCTCACCGAGCACCTGGTGGTCACGGCCGAGGTCGAACGGGCTCAGCGCCGCCTTCACCCCGTCCCAGTCCCCCGCGTCGGCCGCTTCCACCAGCGCCAGCACCCGCGTGTCGCCGAGAGCGCGGAGCATGTACGTCCCGTTCCTGCGCCCGGGCAGGACCGGCATGGCGTGCGGATCCGCCGCCGGTCTCTCCCCCGCCCTGCCGAACAGCTTGCCGAACATGTCGCGCCCTCCCCAGGTGCCGCTTGATCAACTGGAGCAGCATAAGGGGAAGCTCTGACATCGCCTCCACTTCGTTTCCACACCGGCTTCACGTCCTGCGCGGTCAGGCGTCGGCAGGCTGCGGCAGGCGTGGACCGTGTTTACGCGGGCGACTGTGCGGGGCGCTTGAACATGCGGGTCGCCGTGATCTCGCTGTGCACCGCCTCGCCCTCTCCCTCGGCGGCGGGGGCGGGCTGGGGCAGGCCGGGCCTCAGGTGTTCCTCCACGCTGATGTACTTCAGGCCCGCCCTGAGGTCGGCGTCGTTGCGCAGCCGGATGACCAGCGGGAACTCGGCCAGCGCGGTCGTGTCGAACAGGCCGGTGGTGTACAGGAGCTGGACGCCGAGCGCGTCGGACACGGCCCGCTGGAGCTCCAGCAGGTAGGTGGCGTTGGCGCGGCCGATGGGATTGTCGAGGAACAGCGTCCCCGCGTGACGGTGCCGGTCTCGGCCGCGGTCGTTGCTGCGCAGCGCGGCCATCGTGCAGTACAGGGCGATGGCGGCGGTGAGCAGCTGGCCGCCGGAGAAGACGTCGCCCATCTGGCCGACGGGGACGCGCTCGGCGCGCAGCACGGCGTCGGGCTTGAGGATCTCGACGGCGACGCCCTTGGGCTGCAGGGCGGCGGCGACGCCCCGCAGCAGCAGGGACATGCCGTCGCGGCGCAGGTCGGAGTTCTTCTTGACGGCCGCGCGGGTGGCCTCGTCGACGACCTCGCCGAGCCGCTCGGTGAGGGTGGCCTGGTCGGGCTCCTCGAAGCGGATGCGCAGGAACTCCTGCCCGGACCACTCTCCGAGGCCCTCCGGCAGCCGGGACAGGCGCTGGGCGGAGCGGAGCGTGGCGAGGGCGGACTCGACCAGTCCGCGCAGCCGGTCCACGATCGAGTCGCGGTTGCGCTCGAGCTGGGACAGCTCGTCGGTGAGGACGCGCAGCCGGGGCGCGAATGCGTCCGCCCACTTGGCGGCGTGCTCGGGCAGCGCGGCGGCGGGCAGTTCGCGGATCTGCTGACGGGCGGGGGTGCGGACCTGCTCGTAGCGGGTGGAGTTGGCGTGCCGGACGAGGACGTCGCTCGCCTCGCGTACGGCGGCCTCGGCGGCGGACAGGTCGGCGGCGCAGCCGCGCAGCGAACGGCGGGCCTCGGCGGCGGCCCTGCGGGCCTCCTCCAGGTCGCCGGCATAGGGCTCGGGCTCCTCCGGCTCCTCCTCGGGCGCGTGGTCGCGCAGCAGGTCGCGGAGCATGGCGGCGATCTCGTCGAAGCCGCCGGCCGCGTCCTCGGCGGCGCGGTGCGCGTCGAGCAGTTCGGCGTGGGCCTCGCGGGCCCGGGCGAGCGCCTCGGTGCGGGTGGCGAGTTCGGTGGTCGCCGTGCGCAGCAGGGTCTGGGCGTGCTCGGTGTCGCGGGGCTGGAGCTCCTCGGGCAGGTCGGTGTGGGTGTCGCCGTCCTCGGGTGCGTGCCGTTCGGCTTCGCCGCGCAGCCGGCCGAGCTGTTCGCTCGCGCTGGACATGCGGGTCTCCAGGAGCTGCACCAGTTCCTCGGCGCGGGCGGCGGCGGCCTGCCGGGAGGGCCCGTCGGAGCCGTCGGGCGACTCCAGGAGCTGCCCGGCGCGGGTACGGACCTTGTTGCTGAGCCGGTCCAGCTCGGCACGGGCGGCGCTCTCGTCGCTCTCGGCGCGGGCCTGTTCGGCGCGCAGGTCGGCGCCGACGCCGACCTTCTCGTACACCTGGGAGGCGGCGCGGTAGGCCTCGCGGAGGTCGGGCAGGGACGCCTTCGCCTTCTGCGCCTCGGCGCCGTCCCCGGGGGTCTCGTCCGGTACGTCGTCGGGGGCGCCGGCGATCTCGGAGCGCTCGGCGCGCAGGGCGCGGGCGGTGCGGCGGGCGTCGTCGGCGGCGCGCTGGGCGGCGCGCCGGTCCTCGTCGGCGGCGCGGGCCCGCTCCAGGCAGGCCTGGGCGCGGGCCTCGGCCTCGGCTCCCTCGTCGGCGAGCTCACGGACCCTGGCCTGCCAGCCGGCGCGTTCGCGCAGCCGGAAGGCGAGGCCGGCGAGGGCGTCGGCGGCACGGCGGGCCTTCTGCGCGGCCTCCTGCCGCTCGTCCCGCAGGTGGACGGCCTCGGCGGCGCTCTCGTCGGCCTCGGCCCGCAGGGTGCGGGCCTCGGTCAGCTCGGCCTCGGTCTCCTCGGCGAAGGCGCGGGCCTCCTCGGCGGTGCGGGCCAGCTCCGCGAGGCGTCCGGCGGGGCAGCCGGTGCGCCAGGAGGCGAGCCGGGCCGCCAGTTCCCGGTCCTTTCCGAGGCGGGCGGCGAGCGTGCGGATCTCCTCGTCCCGCTCGCCGGCCCGGGCGCGCAGCGCGTGCCGCTCCTCGTCGGCGGCGTGCTCGTCGTGCATGGCCGGGTTCGGCGGTACGAGGAAGACGTCCCCGGTTCCGGACTCGGGGGCCGGGGTCGGCGCGAGGAGGGCGGCGGCCGTGCCGACGGCGACGGCGGAGCGCGGCAGCAGGGCCGCGTCGCCGAGGACCTCGCGGGCGCGGGTGTGCGAGTCCGGGTCGGTGATGATCACGCCGTCGACCAGCTCGGGCCGGGCGGCCAGCACGCGCGCGTGGTCGGCGGGGTCGACGGCCTGGGCGAGGTAGCGCCAGCCGGGCAGGGCGGGGATGCCGTGCTCGCCGAGGAACTCGACGGTGGCCAGCACGTCGGGGCCGGGCGGCAGGAGCCCGCCGTCGCCGAGCGCGCCGAGGATGCGGGAGTCGTCGGCGGCGGCGGTGCGCAGCTCGAACAGCTGGCGCTCGGCGGAGGTGACGGTGTCGTCGAGCAGTTCGCGCAGTTCGTCGGCGAAGCGGTCGAGTTCCTCGGGGGTGAGGGCGCCGTCGGATCCCCTCGGGGCGGCGGCCCGGTCGTCCCGGTCCGTGTCCCGGCGGGGCTGGGGGATGCCGGGGCGGGAGTCGGCGGCGAGGCCGAGCAGTTCCGCGAGCCGTTCCTCCGCGGCCAGTGCCTCGGCGGTGCGCCGTTCGCCCTCGTGGGCGCGCTCGGCCGCGGTGGCCGCGTCCGCCGCGCGGGCCGCGGTCAGTTCGGCGCGGCTCTCCGCGGCGGCGGCCTCACGGGCGTGCTCGGTGGCCCGGCGGGCCGCCTCACGGGCGGTGTCCCAGGCGGCGACGGTCGTCTTCTCCGCGTCGCTGGCCGCGAGAGCGGCGCGGGCCGGGTCGGCGTCGGGCGTGCTGTCGTCCAGCCAGCCGGCCCGGACGGCCTCGGCGGTCTCCTGCTCCACCTCGGTGAGGCGCTGGCGCAGGTGTCCCGCCTCGCTGCGGGCGCGTTGGGCCTCGGTGGCGGCGGTGGTGGAGTCCCGGTGGGCGGCGTCGCTGACCTCCTGGAGGGCGGCGGACCTCGCCTCCTCCTCGTTGGAGTGGTGCTCGGCCTTGCCGGCCGCCGCGTGCAGGGCGCGGACGAGGTCGACGGCGGCCTTGGTACGGGCGGCGAGGGCCGGGGCCGCGTCCCGCTCGGCCTCCTGGATGGCGGCGGACACGCGGGCGACGCGGTCGGCGGCGGCCCGGTGGCGCAGCACGGCCTCGGCGGCCTGCCAGGCGGAGTGCAGGGTGCGGGCGTCGGCCAGTTCGCGCTTCTGCGCGGCGGCGGACTTCTCGGCGCCGGTGAGGGCCAGCGACGCGTGCCGGTAGGCGAGTTCGGCGGCGACGAGACCGCTGCGGTCCCGGGCGGACTCGGCGTGGGTGACGGCGTACGCGGCGGCCGTGACCCGTTGGGCGAGGTCCCCCGCCCGGACCCGCTCACGGGCACCGCGGGCGGAGAGCCGGCGGGCCAGGTTCCTGGTGCGGCGTTCGGCGGCGGTGTGGATGTCGCGGGCGCGGGTGCGCGCCTCGGCGGCCTCGACGATCCGGCCGAGGAGGTCGACGGACCCGGCGGTGAAGTCGCGTTCGGCGATCAGCTCGGCACGCCGGCCCAGCTTGTTGCCGAAGCCGCCGACCAGGTCGGCGAGGCCGTCGGTGTCGCGGGTGTCGGTGACGGCCCGCAGCAGCAGGTCGGTGAAGTCGGAGTCCTTCTTGACCGCGAAGAGGCCGGCGGCCTCGCCCTCGTCGGCGTTCATCTCGCGCTGGTAGCGGAAGAGTTCGGGGTCGAGTCCGAGGTCGCCGAGGTGCTCGATCCAGCGGTCGTGGATCTCCTCCCAGTGCACCTCCAGGTGCGGGTAGGCCTTGCCGGCCTCGGTGAGCGCGTCGCGGAAGCCCTTCATGGTGCGTCGCCTGCCCTGCGCGCCGGAGGCGCCCTCGACGGGCGGGCGTACGGCGGTGGCCTCGGCGACCGGCAGGTTGTCCAGGGTCAGTCCGGGGCCGGGCCGGAAGGAGTACCAGGCTTCGGCGAACTTCCGCGGGTCGCCCGAGACCTGCCGTCCGCGCCACTCGCTGACCTTGCCGACGACGACGCACTCGCCGGTCTGCACGTGCTGCCACTCCAGCGCCACGTGTCCGCAGTCGTCGGCGAGCAGGAACTTGCGCAGCACGCCGGAGCTGGCGCCGCCCAGGGTGTTGCGGTGGCCCGGCAGCATCACCGAGAAGATCAGCTTGAGGAGTACGGACTTGCCGCCGCCGTTCTCCAGGAAGAGCACGCCCGCGGGCGCGGGCCGGCGCGGCGGGCCGACCGGCTCCTCCTCGAAGAACTCCGCCTGCGTGGGCGCGGGGTCGGGCACGGGTTCGCCCACACCGCGCAGGTCAAGCACGGTGTCGGCGTAGCGCGCACCGGCGGGTCCGATGGAGTAGAGGCGGACCCGGGACAGCTCGTACATGGCGGACTCTCGTAAGTCTTCGGAAGTCGGGGACGTTCGGACGGGCGGGGTGAAGCGGCCTTCTGGCAGGGCCGGGTGGTCAGGAGGAGTGGAAGGGCAGTCCGGCGTCGGCGACCAGCTCCAGGTCGTCCGTCTCCTCGGCGGGCAGCAGGGTCGCGGTGCCGTCGGTGACCGGGACGACGCCCAGGTCCAGGAGCTCGGCCATGGCGGCGCTGCCCGCCATGTCGCGCACCTGGAGCTGGTAGCGGGCCGTCGTGCGGTAGGTGCCGCCGTGGTCGTCACCGGTGCGCTGGAGGAAGCCGGACTCGGTGAGGAAGGCGGCGGCCTTGCCGACGATGCCGGTGGTGGAGCCCGGGAGTCTGCGCGCGTCCTTGGTGGCGCCGGTGGCGCTGCGTCTGACCCAGATCCGCCAGGCGGCCTCCAGGCCCGGGGCGTCGGTGGCCGGGTCGGTGTTCTCGCCCTGCTGCTCCGCCCGCTCCTCGAGTCTGCGGCAGGCCTGGCGGACGAACGCGTCCACGCCGTTGACCGTGACGCGGCCGATGTAGCCGTCGTCGGCGAGGTCTTCGGGGCGCGGATAGGCCATGGCCGCGACGGCGAGGTGGGCGAGGCCGTGCAGGAAGCGGTCGCCGGAGTCGGTGGCGGCGCGGCGCGCGTAGTCGCCCATGCGGACGGCGAACACCGAGTCCTCGGCGGCGGTGACAGCCATCCCGGCGCGCGGGGAGACCTCCAGGACCACCAGTCCCAGGCCTGCCGCCACGGCGTCGGCGAGCCGCGCGAAGGGCGGGTCCTCGCGGTAGCGGCGCAGCAGGTCGGCGTACTCCTGGTCGCGGGCGGGCAGCAGCTTGGGCTGGAGGCCGAAGGCGACGAGCCGCGCCGCGTCGGCGGCGTCGGCGGGCGTGACGGCCGCGGTGGCCGGCGCGGCACCCGCCTCCGGTTCGCTCCGGTCGACGTGCTCGGTCACGGTCGGTACTCCTTGCTGTGCTGCCGCTCTGTGCCTCGGTTCCGGGCCGGGCGGTGGGTGGGTCGGTGGTCGGGGCGGCGCGGGCCGGTCATGCCGCCTCCGTACGGTCCGCGGCCATGCCGGCCGCGTCCAGCAGCGCCGTGCCGACGATGAGGTCGGCGCCGCCGAATTCGGGGTCGTCCAGCTCGGTGCCGTCGTCCACGGCGAACAGCAGCTTCGGCTCGCCCTGGCGGTAGGCGGTGCCGACCGGTGGACTGGCCGCGTGGACGGCGAGCAGGGCGACGAGGTAGGGCAGCTCCGGGTCCCGGCCGCGGGCGTCCGCCAGCAGCCCCGAGAGCCGGCGCGGTGCGTCGTGCGGCAGGTCGAGCAGCTCCATGGCGGCGGCGAGCTGCTCCTCGCTGAACCGGCTGTCGTCCGGCGTGGCGATCAGGTCGGGCTCGGGCATCTCGGCGCCGAGGTGCTCCCGCTCCACCGGCGGGGTGAGGAGTATGTCGACGAGGTCGGCGACCCGGACGGAGACGGGCGTGCGCAGGCCGGTGCCGCGGGCGAAGAAGGCGTCGGTGACGCGCAGCGCGCTCTCCACGGGCAACGGCAGCACGGGCGCGACGAGGTGGCCGTACAGGTCGAGGCCGGAGGTGGTCAGCGGGGTGGCGAAGGCCTGCCGGTCCTGTTCGGCGCGGAAGAGCGGGCCGGCCTCCAGGAGGCGGGACTGGAGCTGGGTGTGGCGGCGGATGCAGTCCTTGACGATGTCGACCAGCTCGGCGGCGCGGCGCTTGTGCTCGGCGTCCTCGGTCTCGTCGCGGGCCTTGCGGATGTTGGTGAGGATGGCGTTCTCGTGCCGGTACCGGTCGGCGACGTGGTCCAGGGCCTCGGCGATCATGTCCGGAACGGCGCTGAGCCAGTCCACCGCGCGGACGTTGCGCCGAGTGGCGTCCAGGGCCTTGCGCAGGGTCTCGGAGTACTGCACGGTCCGGTACCGGGCCTGTTCGGCGGCGAGCTGGGCGTCGGCGAGGCGACCGCGGCTGATCAGCACCTCGAGCTTGACCTCGGCGGCGATCTGGGCGCTGGTGACGTCGGTGTCCAGGGCGCCGACGAGGACGTTGACCGCTTCGTCCGTGGTGCGCAGGTAGACGGTGCCGCCCGGTCCCGGGACCTCTTCGAGCAGCTTGAAGTCGTAGTCGCGGCGGACGTAGGTGCCGTCGGGGCCGAAGGTGCCGTACACGGCGCGGAAGCCGCGGTCGACGCTGCCGACGTTGATCAGGTTCTCCAGGACCCAGCGGGCCACCCGCTCGTGCTCGGCGGCGGGGCGGTGCGGGGCCTGGGCGGCGACGCGCGGGATCAGCCTGGCCACTATCTGGTCGTGGTCGGCGCCGGTGTCGAAGTCCATGTTCAGCGTGACGAGGTCGATGGCGGCGAGGGCGACCTCCGCCATGCCGTAGACCGAGTACTCGCCGGCGAGGTTGGCCTTGCGTGCGTCGAGGTCGTGCAGCGGCGCCGTGCAGGCGAGCGCGCGCAGCCGCCGCGCCAGCCCCTCGTCGGCGGCCGGGCCCGGGGCGGGGCGCGGCCCCGCGCTGAGCTGGGGCGGAACGCTGTCCGTCGGTGCAGGCGAAGTCACGGTGCACAGACTAGGTCCTCGGTCTGACATCGACCCAAACGACGCAGATGGCCCGCTTGCCGGCCGGGGCCGCCCCCGCCCCGCGCCCCTGCCCTACGCGTCGTCCCCGACCCGCCGCAGGTAGACCTCGACGACCCGCTCGAGCGAGTTCTCGAGGTAGACCGCGAGCAGGCGCGCCGCCGTCTCCCGCTCGCCGTTCCGCAGCGTCTCGAGGAGCTCCGCGTTCCGGGCGATGTACGGCTCGTGCAGGCGCCGCGGGTCGTCCACGACGTGGAAGGCGAGGCGCAGTTCGGCGAAGACGCTGCGCATCAGTTCGTCGGTGCGTTCGCTGCCGGCGAGGGCGACCAGCTCCCGGTGGAAGTGGATGTTGGCCGTACCCACACCTTTCCAGTCACCTTCACGGGCCGACCGGCGCCCCTCCTCGACGGCCTCGGCGAGCCCGTCCAGCGGATACGGCGGCTCCCCCAGGCCGCGGACCACGGCGCACTCGACGAGGGAGCGGGTGCGGTAGATGTCCTCGACGTCCTCGGCCGTCAGGACCCGGACGAAGACGCCCCGGTTCAGCTCGTGGACCAGCAGGCGTTCGTGCGTGAGCAGGCGGAACGACTCGCGCAGGGTGTTGCGGGAGACGCCGAGGGCGCCGCCGATGCTGTCCTCCGACAGCCGGGTTCCGGGTGGGAAGTAGCCCTCGGCTATCCGGCTCCTGAGGATGTCCGAGACCCGCTCGGCGGTGCTGGTCCGCCCGAGGAGGGCACGGTCGTCGGCCAGCCCGGTCAACTGCTCTGCCATGCCCGGAATTCAATCGCAGATGTCAGAACGAAACAACAGGGGTATTGAGGGATCGTTGAACGATCCCCTACGGTGCCACCCAGTACCGCTCGATGTACCGCTCGGCATACCGCTCGACCAGCACCCTCCGTCCTCCCCTTGCGAGGTGCACCATGAGCACACCCCCTCCACCCCAGGCACCGCCCACCGGCACCCGTCCTCCCGGCACGGCCGAACACGCCCTCGACGACGGCCCGTTCGGCTGGCTGCGCGCCCTCGGACCGCGGGGCCGTCGCGCCTTCGGCGGCGCGTTCGGCGGTTACGCCCTCGATTCGTACGACTACTTCACGCTGCCGCTGACCATGGTCGCGCTGGCCGCCTACTTCGGTCTGGACAGCGGCCAGACCGGGCTGCTGACGACGGTCACCCTGGTCGTCTCCGCGATCGGCGGCGCGCTCGCGGGTGTGCTGGCGGACCGCGCCGGCCGGGTCAGGGCGCTGCTGATCACCGTGATCACCTACGCCGTGTTCACGGTCGCCTGCGGCTTCGCGCCCAACTACGAGACGCTGCTCGTCTTCCGCGCCCTCCAGGGCCTCGGCTTCGGCGGCGAGTGGGCGGTAGGCGCCGTCCTGGTCGCCGAGTACGCGAGCACCAGGCACCGGGGGCGCACGCTCGGCGCGGTGCAGAGCTCCTGGGCCGTCGGCTGGGCGCTCGCGGTGGTCGTGTACACGCTGGTGTTCTCGCTGGCCGGGGACGACCTGGCCTGGCGGGTCATGTTCTGGACCGGCGCGCTCCCGGCCCTCCTCGTGGTGTGGGTGCGACGCAGCGTCCACGACGCGCCCGGGGCCGCCGAGGCGCGCGAGAAGGGTGCGGGCAGGGGTTCCTTCGCGGCGATCTTCAGGCCGGGCACGGCGGACTCACCGGGCCTGTTGCGCGTCACGCTCTTCGCGAGCCTGCTCTCCACCGGGGTCCAGGGCGGCTACTACACCCTCGCCACCTGGGTGCCGACGTATCTGAAGGACGAGCGCGACCTGTCGGTCGTCGGCACCGGCGGCTACCTGACGTTCCTGATCTCGGGTGCCTTCATCGGCTACCTCACCGGCGGCCACCTGACCGACGTGCTGGGCCGCAGGCGCAACATCTGGCTCTTCGCGCTGCTGTCGGCGGTCTGCATCCTGGCGTACGCCAACATTCCCAGCGGCGCCAACACCCTGCTCCTGGTGCTGGGCTTCCCGCTCGGCTTCTGCATGTCGGCCATCTTCAGCGGGTTCGGTTCGTATCTCAGCGAGCTGTATCCGACGGCGGTGCGGGGCGCGGGCCAGGGCTTCACGTACAACACCGGGCGCGCCGTGGGCGCCGTGTTCCCCACCACGGTCGGCTTCCTCGCCGACAGCTGGGGCGTGGGCGGCGCCCTGGTCTTCGGCGCCATCGGCTACGGCATCGCGGCGCTGGCACTGCTGGGGCTGCCGGAGACGCGCGGAAGGGAACTGGCATGAACCACCCGCACCCCGCGACCGGGAACCGGCCGCTCGCCCTCGTCGACGAGCACGCGCACGCGTGGAGCCCGAAAACGGCCCGCGCCCGCTTCCGGGAGGGGCTGACCGGCCCCACCGCCGGGGTCGCCGCCGGCCACACCCAGGCCAACCTCATCTCGGTGCCCGCCGACTGGGCGTACGACATGCTGCTGTTCTGCACCCGCAACCCGCAGCCGTGCCCGGTGCTGGACGTCACGGACGCCGGGACCTGGACCACCGTGCTCGCCGACGGCGCGGACCTGCGCACCGACCTGCCGCGCTACCGGGTGTGGCGGGACGGCGAGCTGGTGGACGAACCGACGGACGTGCGCGCGTACTGGCGGGACGACCTGGTGACGTTCCTGATCGGCTGCAGCTTCACCTTCGAGTGGGCGCTGGCCGCGGCGGGCGTCCCGATCCGCCACGTCGAGCAGGGCCGCAACGTCCCGATGTACGTCACCTCGCGCCCGTGCCGTCCGGCCGGGCGGCTGCGCGGGCCGATGGTGGTGTCGATGCGTCCCGTGCCGCCCGCGCACCTGTCGGCGGCGATCCGCGAGAGCGGCCTGCTCCCGGCGGTGCACGGCAGCCCCGTGCACTGCGGGGACCCGTCGGCGCTCGGCATCGAGGACCTGGACCGGCCCGACTTCGGCGACGCGGTGGAGCGCGAGCCGGACGACATCCCCGTGTTCTGGGCCTGCGGCGTGACGCCGCAGGCGGCGGTCATGGCCTCGCGGCCGCCCTTCGCGCTCACCCACGCACCGGGGCAGATGTTCCTCACGGACGCCCGTGACGAGCAGTACCGCGTGGGGTGATCCCGGATGCCGGGAGGCGTCGCCGCGGCGCCCGCGGCCGGCTCGCACCGGAGGCGGTACGGCGTCCGCCGGTGCCCCGTGAGGGCACGGCGCCGGGGACTCCGGTGCGCTCCCCGCTCCGTGACGGCGGGCGGCGGGCGACGGGCGACGGGCGACGGGCGACCCGACGGTACGCCGACACCCCGGGGGCCGCTCTGCCGACGCCCGGGCCACCTGCCCGACGCCCGGAGCACCTGCCCGGCGGCCACGCGTCGGCGGCGTACCCGCCGCGGGACACCGGGGCCCGGGGCCGCCTCGGTGGCGGTGGCCCGCCACCGGTGCCCCGCGCCTCACGGCGCTCACACGGCAGGCGCGTCCGGTCCGAAGCGGCTGCGTACCGCCGTCTGGACCTCGTCCTCCTCGGCCGGGTCGGCGGCGAGTCTGCGGAGTCGTTCGACGACGCGGGTGTCGCCGGTCTCGGCATGGCGGGCGGCGACTTCGCGGGTGGTCTCCTCGCAGTCCCACAGGCACTCGACGGCGAAGCCCGCCGCGAAGGACGGATCGGTGGCGGCCAGCGCGCGGGCGGCCCGGCCACGCAGGTGGGACGAGGCGGTCTCGCGGTAGACGTGGCGCAGTACGGGGGCGGCGCAGGCGATGCCGAGCCGTCCGGCGCCGTCGACCAGGGTCCACAGGGTCGGCGCGTCGGGGCCTTCACCGCGCACCGCCTCCCGCAGCGCGGCGAGGACGAGATCGCGGTCCTGGGCGGCGCCCCGGCAGGCCAGCACGCGTCCGGCGGCGGCGCCCAGGGCATCGGGGCGGTGCACCCAGCCGCGGGCCCGGTCGACGGCGGCGAGGCTGCGCATACGCTCGTAGGCGGCGACGGCGGCCTCCACGACCGGGGCGGAGCCGGTGGCCACCGCGCCCTCGATCAGGTCGACGACGTCCGGGTCGTTGCCGTCGGCGAGATAGCGCAGGGCGGTGCAGCGGGCGCCCTCGGTGCCGGACCGCGCGGCCTCGACGATCTCGGGACGGTCCTCGGGACCGGCGACGGCCGTGAGACAGCGGGCGGCCGGAACATGGAGCGGGGTGCCGCGCTCGACGCCCTGCTCGGCCCACTCGAACACGGCACGCACGCTCCAGCCGGGACGCGGGCCGGTGGAGTTCATCTGGCGCTGCCAGCGATCGAAACAGCCCGTCTCCTGGGCGGCACGCACGCGCGTGGCGATCGATTCGCGGGGATCGTCGGCCCACAGCCGCCAGGGCCGGGGTTCGAAGGCGTCCCGCACCGCGGCGGCCAGCTCGGCCTCGCCCTCGGCATCGTGCGGGAAGCGGGCCAGCACGGGCGCGGCGAGGGCGCGCAGACCGGCGTCGTCGTCGCGCAGCGCCAGCTCGTCCAGGGCCCACGCCCAGTTGACGCCGTGGGCGGCGTACCGGCGCAGCAGCTGGAGCGCGTCCAGCCTGCCGTAGGAGGCGAGGTGGCCGAGGACCGCGAGGGCCAGCCCGGTGCGCGACTCGTCGGCGTCCAGGACGTCCTCGGGGTCGAAGAGGTGGGCCTCGACCGCGTCCAGCTCGCCGTTCAGGTCGAGGTAGAGGCGGGCGTAGTAGAGGGAGCGGTTCTCGACCTGCCAGTCGTGGCGGGGGTCGTGGAGCACACAGTGGTTCAGCGCCGCGAGCGCCTCGGCGCGCGGAGCGGTGAGCGCGTGCAGCGTGCCGTCGCCGCGACCCCGCTGAAGCAGGCCGAGCAGCGTACCGCTGGGCGCTATGACCGGATCGAACATGGGAAACAGCCTCACATCAAGCGTCGACGCAACCGGGGAGCACGCGTTACCTGGCCGTGCGCCAACACGTCGGAGCGCCCGCCGTCTCTTGCTTGCTGAAGACCATGTTCCTCTGCCTCTCGTCGGTGGCCCTTGCGGGCCGTGTCACGGCCCGCGCGGTGCGGCAACACCTGCCCAGCCATCACGTCCGTGAACCACGTCGTCATGATGGCCCGGCGGTCACATCTGCCGCGACCGAAATTTCGGCGGCCCTGTACCGCCTCCCCCGTTTTCAGTGTTTTTCCTGGTCAGAAAGTATGGAGCGGGCCCGGTCGGGGTCCCCTCCACCGTCCCGTCACGGGGCGCCGAACAGCTCCAGCAGGTCCGTCCGGGCGAACATCCGCGCCGTGTCGACGGCCGACGGAGTGCCCGCCGCCGGGTCCGCGCCGGCCTCCAGAAGCGCCTTGGTCACTTCCGTCTCACCCTTGAAGGCGGCGCCCGCGAGTGGGGTCTGGCCCCGGTCGTTGACCCGGTCGGCGTCGGCGCCACGGGCGAGCAGCGCACGCACCGCGTCGGCGTGGCCGTGGTAGGCGGCGAGCATGACGAGGGAGTCGCCGCGGTCGTTGGTGAGGTCGGCCGGGACACCGGCGTCCACGTAAGCCACCAGTTCCTCGGTCCGCCCCTGCCGGGCCAGGTCGAAGATCTTGGTCGCCAGCTCCACGACCTCGGGGTCGGGGGCTTCACTCATCGGCCGGACCACCTCTCACTGCGCAATCACTGCGAACGTGACGCCCGTCGGGAAGGCTGACGAACGCCGGGGACAACGTGTGCGCACGGCCACGAGCGGTGTGGCCGTGCGAGTGAATCGCCAGGGTACTGGCTCGTGGGGCACCCGAGCGGATCAAGGACCCCTCCGCCACCTGGGGCAATTCTCGCGAATTTCCCCCATTTGCACCTTTTATCGTATGGATACATGCTGTGAGCCTGGAAGTACTCATGGTGACTGTCCCCGTGAACCAGGAGAACTCACATGATCCTCTCGATCTCAGGCGTCGTCCTGCTCGGCGTCGTCGTCTTCATCTTCTTCCGCAAGGACGGCCTCAAGGCCTCGCACCTGCTGGTCGCCGTGCTCTTCGGGTTCTATCTCGCGAGTACGGCCATCGCCCCGAGCATCAAGGCGGGCGGCGAGAGCCTGGCGGGTCTGCTCGGCGGCATCAAGTTCTGACCGGCCCGCTCCCCCGCCCGACACCCACACGTACGCACCTCCAGGAGGCAGCAGTGGCCCGGCGGCCCCTCCCCCGCATTCTGAGCAACGGCGGCGCGCAGCTCGCCCGGAGCCGGGAGCTGGCCCGGACGGCGGCCGACAGCGCCACCGACGTCCTCCAGCCGCTGATCACGATCGCCCGCGGTCTGCGCCGACTGGCCGCGGCCGCGCGGCGCAGATGGGCCGAGACCCCCAAGGACCGGCGCGGCGCGCTCCTGTTCCTGGTGGCCTCGGTGGTCCTGGTGGTGGCGCTCGTGCCGTACGGCCCGCTGCTCGCCGTCATCGTCCTGATGGCGGCGGCAGCCTGGCAGGGCAGGGACCGCACCCCGCCCGTGCCCGAGGGGCCCGACGACTCCCAGAGCCTGCGTCTGCAGTCCCTCTACGAGGCGTTGGTCCCGTACTTCGCGATCGCGGAGGACCCCGACCCCCTGTACGCCCACGGCGGTGGCTGGGAGAAGGCCTTCCCGGCCCACGACTTCGACGGCGACGGCCGCGTCGCCCACCTCGTGATCCGCTACCCCGCCTACTTCACCGACGGCGAGGCGGAGTCCCGGGCCCGGATCGAGCACCTGCTCGCCGCGAAGGCCGGCCGGGGCCGTGAGTACCGCTTCACGTGGGACGAGGAGGCCAACCATCTCGCGGTGGACGTGCTCCCCGCGCTCCCCACCGACATCGCCGCCCAGCGCTTCGTGACGGCCCCCGGCGAGACCGTCCTCGGCTTCACCGACCCGACCGGGGTCCAGCGCACGCTCCCGCTCACCCACGGCGCGGAGCAGCGGGACGTACCGCCGGTCGTCTGGCGCACCGGCATCCGCTCGACCGAACCCCACCTGCTGGTCCTGGGGCAGCCCGGCACCGGCACGTCCACCCTGCTGCGCTCGGTCGCCCTCCAGGCGCTGCACCACGGCGACCTGCTGATCGTCGACGGCGGCGGCACCGGGGAGTACGCCTGCCTGGTCGGCCGGGACGGTGTCCTGGCCGTGGAGTGCGGCCTCACCGGCGCGCTGACCAGCCTGGAGTGGGCCGCCGCGGAGACGGAACGGCGTCTGATCTCCGTCAACCGGGCCCGACAGCAGGGTCTGGCGGCGCCGGACGACACCCGGCGGCCCCTGTGGGTCTTCCTGGACCGCCCGACCGCGTTCACGCACCTCGCCGACGCGGACGGCCGCCGGGACCCGCAGACCCTGCTCCAGATCCCGCTGCGGCACGGCCGGGCCGCGAACGTGACCGTGGTCGTCGCCGACCAGCTGGACGCCCTGGACGGCCTGACCGACGCCGTACGGCAGCACACGCGCGCGCGTGTCGTGCTCGGCCCGGCCACGGCGGACGAGCTGACGACCGCGCTGGGCGCTCCCCCGCACACGACACCCGTCGACCAGGTCCCGCCCGGCCGGGGATACGCCCGCCTCGGCACCGGACCGGTGCACCGCCTCCAGGTTCCGGCCACCCCGGACCCCTACGACGACGCGACGAGCGAGACACACCGGCAGGCGGTGCTCGATCTGCTCCCCCCGCGCACGACGCCGGCGGACGGGGAGCAGGCGCCCCTTCCTCCGGAGGCGGAGGCGAACGCGGGGGCCGAGGCGGAGGCAAGGGCGAAGACGGAAGCCAAGGCCGTCTCCATGGAGAAGAAGGACGCCCCGGAACCGGCGGCATCGGGCGAGCCGGAGGAGAACGCGGCGGACCCGGAGCCGGCCTCCCCGGCGGCGGCCGAGCCGACGCCTGTTGAGCCGGTCGAGCCGGTCCCCGCCGAGGCGGTCGCGGCGGAGACCTCCTGACACCCCGGCCGGGGCGGCGCGAACCCACCGCGCCGCCCCGGCCCCGTCGCGCGGCCGTCGGGTGTCCGCGTCCCGACCGCGCCCGCCCGCGAGGGCTCCGGCGGCCGGGGCGCATCCGGCGGGACACCCCGCCGACGCGGGTGCGGCACACCCGTCCGCGGCGTCGCCCCCCCCGGGGCCGGGGCGCCGCGTCGACGCCGCCCCGGCCCCGGCGGCTGGACACCCCGGGCGCCGCCCACCGGCGCACACGGGCACCGCCGGCGCTCGGCACCCGCACCCGCGCCCCGCTCCGCCGGACCGGTCCTAGGCCACGAACGTCCGTGGTGGCTCGCCGCCGCCGACGCCGCCGTTCTCCACCAGCCGGGCCGCCGCGGCCAGTCGGACCGCCGCCTCCTCGGCCACGGCGCCGCCGACCGTGAACGGCAGCCGGACATACCCCTCGAACGCGCCGTCCACCCCGAACCGCGGCCCGGACGGGACACGCACGCCCACCCGCTCCCCCGCCTCGGCGAGCCGGGAGCCCGACAGGCCCCCGGTCCGCACCCAGAGGGTGAGCCCGCCGCGCGGCACCTCGAACTCCCAGCCGGGCAGCTCCCGCCGTACCGCCGCCACCAGCTCGTCCCGGTTCTGCCGGGCCTGTTCACGGCGCACCGTCACGGCCTGTTCCCAGCCGCCGGTGCTGAACAGCCAGTTCACGGCGAGCTGCTCCAGCACCGGGGTGCCCAGGTCGGCGTACGCCCGCGCGGCGACCAGGCTGCGGATCACGTCGGGCGCGGCACGGACCCAGCCGATGCGCATGCCGGCCCAGAAGGCCTTGCTCGCCGAGCCGACGGTGATCACGGTGGACCCGGCCGGGTCGAAGGCGCACACGGGGCGCGGCATCTCGACGTCGTCGTCCAGCCACAGTTCGCTCATGGTCTCGTCGGCCACGAGCACCGTCCCCGCCGAGCGGGCCGCGTCCACCAGGCGCCGTCGCTGGTCGTCGTCGGCGAGGGCGCCGGTGGGGTTGTGGAAGTCGGCGACGACGTAGGCGATGCGGGGCGCGGCGTCGCGCAGCACCTGGCGCCAGCGGTCCACGTCCCAGCCGGTGAGCCCCTCGGCCATCGCGACGGGCACCAGCCGGGCGCCGGCCTCGCGCATCAGCTGGAGGATGTTGGCGTAGGAGGGGGACTCCACGGCGATGCGCTCGCCGCGCCCCCCGAAGAGGTGGCAGATGGCGTCGATCGCACCCATCGCCCCGGTGGTCACCATGATCTGCTCGGGCATGGTGGGGATGCCCCGCGCGGTGTAGCGCTCGGCGATCATCGCGCGCAGCGCGGGCAGCCCGGCCGGGTAGTCGCCGTGGGTGTGCGCGTACGGCGGCAGCTCCTCGAGGGCGCCCTGCACCGCGCGGGTGAGCCAGGGCTCGGGCGCGGGCAGCGCCGCACAGCCCAGGTCGATCACGGAGCCGAGGGCCTCGGGCGGCAGTGGCTCCAGGCCCCGCGCGGGCAGCGGGTTGCCGGCCGGGACTGCGGTCCAGCTGCCCGCGCCCCGCCGGGACTCCAGGAAGCCCTCGGCCCGCAACGCCTCGTAGGCGGCGGCAACGGTGGTGCGGCTGACGGTCAGGGCGAGGGCCAGTTCGCGTTCGGCGGGCAGCCGGGCGGCGACCGGGACGCGGCCCTCCAGCACGAGCAGCCGGATGCCGTCGGCGAGCGCGCGGTAGGCCGGTGGGCGGCGGGTGCCGGGCCCGGCCGGGCGGTCCTGCTGCGAGCCGAGCAGCCGGGCCAGCTGTCCCGCCCCCACGGCCGAGGTCCACTGCGCCATGGAAATCAGTCCACCTTCCCCGAATTGGCCATGGTTGACTCTCCTTCTCAAGCCACAGGGTGTCATGCGGCAGGCCACTACCACCACACAGGGGGGCATCTCTTGACCAGGCGACCCAGACGACCCAGGCAGCCCACGCAGGGCCACCTCGCGCGACGGCTGATCCAGCTCTACGGCGGTCTCGTCCTGTACGGCGCGAGTTCCGCACTGCTGGTCAGGTCCGGGCTCGGTCTCGAGCCGTGGAACGTGCTGCACCAGGGCCTGGCGGAGCACACCGGGCTGTCGATGGGCGTGGTGCTGACCATCGTGGGCGCGGTCGTCCTGCTGCTGTGGATACCGCTGCGCCAGCGGCCGGGCCTCGGCACTGTCTCCAACGTGCTGGTGATCGGCGCCGCGATGGACGCCACGCTGAGCGTCGTCCCGGACGCCCACGGCTGGACGCTGCGGATCGCCGCGATGGTGGCGGGCATCGTCCTGAACGGCGCGGCGACCGGGCTGTACATCGCCGCACGGTTCGGCCCGGGCCCGCGCGACGGCCTGATGACGGGGCTGAACCAGCGCACCGGGCTCTCGGTGCGGCTGGTGCGGACCGCCGTCGAGATCACCGTCGTGGTGACGGGCTTCGCCCTCGGCGGCACGGTCGGCCTCGGCACCGTGCTCTACGCCGTGTCGATCGGCCCGCTCGCCCAGGTGTTCCTGCGCGTGTTCGCCGTGCCGTCGACACCGGACGGCAGCACGGTGGTTGCCGCCGGTCCGCCCCGGCGCGCGATACTGCGTCGGTGACCACCCCGATACGCCACCCCTACCTCGACCATCCCGGCCCGCTCGCGTTCGCCCACCGGGGCGGGGCGGCGGACGGCCTGGAGAACACGCTGCGGCAGTTCCGCCGCGCGGTGGAGGCGGGCTACCGGTACATCGAGACCGACGTGCACGCCACGCGGGACGGGAAGCTCGTCGCCTTCCACGACGCGACCCTGGACCGGGTGACGGACGGGGCGGGGCGGATCGCGGACCTGCCGTGGGAGAACGTGCGGCACGCGCGCGTGGCGGGCGAGGAACCCGTGCCGCTGTTCGAGGAGCTCCTGGAGACCTTCCCCGAGGTGCGCTGGAACATCGACGTGAAGGCGGAGCCCGCGCTGGGACCCCTGCTGGAGCTGATCCGGCGGCACGACGCCTGGGACCGGATCTGCGTCGGCTCGTTCTCCGAGGCACGCGTGGTGCGCGCCCAGCGGCTGGCCGGTCCGCGCCTGGCCACCTCGTACGGCACCCGTGGCGTCCTCGGTCTGCGGCTGCGCTCCTGGGGCCTGCCGGCCGCTCCGCGCCGCTCGGCGGTGGCCGCGCAGGTCCCCGAGGCCCAGTCGGGCGTCCGGGTGGTGGACCACCGCTTCGTGCGCGCGGCCCACGCGCGCGGGCTGCAGGTGCACGTCTGGACGGTGAACGATCCGGACCGGATGCACCGGCTCCTGGACCTGGGAGTGGATGGCATCATGACCGATCACATCGACACACTGCGCAAGGTCATGGAGGACCGCGGCGTCTGGGTATGAGCCCCGCCGCGCCCCGGGGACGGTGCGCGTGCACGGGGAAGCGAGGGCACGGGTGGGCACCGACACCCTGCGGACGGGCGCGGCCGACGGGGCCGACGGCGCGGCCGAGCGGCGGCGCGAGCAGCGCGGCTGGTACTTCTACGACTGGGCGTGCTCCGTCTACTCCACGAGCGTGCTCACCGTGTTCCTGGGGCCCTATCTCACCTCGGTCGCCGAGTCCGCGGCCGACACGGACGGGTACGTCCACCCGCTGGGCATACCGGTGCGCGCCGGGTCGTTCTTCGCGTACTCGGTGTCGCTGTCGGTGATCGTCGCGGTGCTGGTGATGCCGCTGGTGGGGGCCGCCGCCGACCGCTCGGGCCGCAAGAAGCCGCTGCTGGCCGCCGCCGCGTACACCGGCGCGGCGGCCACGACCGGCATGTTCTTCCTCGACGGCGACCGGTATCTGCTGGGCGGTCTGCTGCTGGTCGTCGCCAACGCGGCGCAGTCGGTCGCGATGATGCTCTACAACTCCTACCTGCCCCAGATCGCCCCGCCCGAGGAGCGCGACGCGGTCTCCTCCCGCGGCTGGGCCTTCGGCTACGCGGCCGGCTCCCTGGTCCTGGTCGTCAACCTGGTCCTCTACACCGGCCACGACTCCTTCGGGCTGAGCGAGAGCGCGGCGGTCCGCGTCTGCCTGGCGTCGGCGGGGCTGTGGTGGGGCGCCTTCGCCCTCATCCCGCTCCGGCGGCTGCGCGACCGGCGCACGGCGGCCCGGGAGGCCGCGCTGCCCGGGTTCCGGCAGCTCGCGGCGACCGTCCGCGACATGCGCCGCCGCCCGCTGACGCTGGCGTTCCTGCTCGCGTACCTCGTCTACAACGACGGCATCCAGACGGTGATCTCCCAGGCCTCGGTCTACGGCTCCGAAGAACTGGGCCTCGGGCAGTCGACGCTCATCGTGGCGGTGCTGCTCGTCCAGGTGCTGGCGGTGGCGGGCGCGCTGGCGCTGGGCCGGCTGGCCCGCAGGTACGGGGCCAAGCGCACGATCCTCGGATCGCTGGTCGCCTGGACGGTGACCCTCGCCGCGGGGTACTTCCTGCCGGCCGGGGCGCCCGTGTGGTTCTTCGTGCTGGCCGCGGGGATCGGGCTCGTCCTGGGCGGCAGCCAGGCACTGTCCCGCTCCCTGTTCTCCCATCTGGTCCCGCCGGGCAAGGAGGCCGAGTACTTCTCGGCGTACGAGCTGAGTGACCGCGGGATGAGCTGGCTCGGGCCGCTGCTCTTCGGGCTCACCTACCAGCTGACCGGGAGCTACCGCGACGCGATCATCTCCCTGGTCGCCTTCTTCGTGATCGGTTTCGTGCTGCTCGCGCGGGTGCCCGTACGGCGGGCGATCGGCGACGCGGGCAATCCGGTACCCGAAAGGATTTAGCGCTCGGCGCGAAAGGGCTGTAGTGTACGCGTTTGGCCTGCCAGGCGTACCGTTACTGCGCGTCAAAGGTGCCGAATCGCTATGTCACATCTGCCAACAGAGGTGACAAACCGGACGTCGGCGGGTACTGCACTGGTTGCAAGGCTGCGGCTGCGACGGCGACGCAGGGCCCGGATCGGGAGTCGGGACGGGAATCTTTACCGCCGCCCGGACGTTGACCGGATGACGACGACAGCGACACCTGTCCTGTGGGCGACAAGCCCGGGAGGCACGATTCATGAGTGAGCGAGCTCTTCGCGGCACGCGCCTCGTGGTGACCAGCTACGAGACGGACCGCGGCATCGACCTGGCCCCGCGCCAGGCCGTGGAGTACGCATGCGAGAAGGGGCATCGATTCGAGATGCCCTTCTCGGTCGAGGCGGAGATCCCGCCGGAGTGGGAGTGCAAGGTCTGCGGGGCCCAGGCACTTCTGGTGGACGGCGACGGCCCTGAGGAGAAGAAGGCCAAGCCCGCGCGTACGCACTGGGACATGCTGATGGAGCGACGCACCCGCGAGGAGCTCGAAGAGGTCCTCGAGGAGCGGCTGGCCGTTCTGCGCTCCGGCGCGATGAACATCGCGGTCCATCCGCGTGACAGCCGCAAGAGTGCGTAGCGGGAAACCGTAGGCGACACAACAGAACAACCGCGGGTGCCGTACATGGGCTTCATGTACGGCACCCGCGGTTTTGTCGTGTCCGTCGGGTGCCGGGTCCGGGCCGTGGGACGGAGCCGCAGGCTCAGCGCGTCAGCGGCGGGCGGGGGTCCTGCGGGAAGTCGTCCGGGTCGTCCCGGACGACCTCGCCCTGGACCACCTTGCCGTCCGGACGGTGCATCCGGGCCTGGCGGAAGGCGTCGCCCAGGGTGCCCGGGCCGGCGTCACGGAGCTTGCGCTCGACCGTCCGCTGGGCGTAACGGCTCACGGCCTTCTGCACCGGGGGCAGCAGCATGAGCAGGCCGAGCGCGTCCGAGATCAGGCCGGGCAGGATCAGGAGCAGTCCGCCCAGCATCATCAGGCCGTTGCCCTCGCTGTTCGGGCGGGCGGTCTCGGGCGGGATGCCCGACTGCTGCTGGTTGAGCGTCTCGGTGAGGTTGCGGAAGGCCCGGCGGCCGGCCGCCTTGATGACCACGGACCCGAGGACCACGCCGGCGACCAGGAGCAGGAAGACCACGAAGCCGCTGGTCGCTCCCGCGACCATGACGAGCAGCCAGATCTCCAGCACGAGCCACGCGGCGACGCCCAGCGGCAGGAAGGTGCGCAGCCGGGAGCGCGGAGGCCGGGCGGGGGACCTGGGGGTCTGAGCGCCAGTCGTCATACTCCCAGTGTGCCTGGCCCCGGCTCAGTGCGGCATAAGGGGCCGGTCGGGCGTCGAAGGGACCGGTCAGGCGTTGCCGTCGGGCACCTTCGTCGGCTCCGCCGGCTTCGTCGACTTGTCGCCCTGCGTCTCCGGCCCGCCGGACACCGCGTCGGGCCGCTTGTCGCGACCCAGGACCTTGCCGACCCTCTCCCCCACGCCCCAGGTGGTGACCCGCCACAGGGCCTCGACGAGGATGTCGCGGCTCATCTTGGAGTCGCCCAGTTCGCGCTCGACGAACGTGATCGGCACCTCGACCACGTGGTACCCGGCCTTGATCGCCCGGCGGGCGAGGTCGACCTGGAAGCAGTAACCCTGCGAGGAGACCTCCTCGAGGCCGAGCCCTTCCAGCGTCTCGCGGCGGAAGGCGCGGTAGCCGCCGGTGATGTCGCGCAGGGGCAGGTCGAGCGCGATCCGCGAGTACATGCTGCCGCCGCGCGAGATGAACTCGCGGGACTTGGGCCAGTTCACCACCCGGCCGCCCGGCACCCAGCGGGAGCCGAGCACCAGGTCGGCGCCCTTGAGGGCGGTCAGCAGGCGGGGCAGTTCCTCGGGCTGGTGGGAGCCGTCGGCGTCCATCTCGATCAGCACGCCGTAGCCGTGCTCCAGGCCCCAGCGGAAGCCCGCGAGGTAGGCGGCGCCCAGTCCTTCCTTGCCCTTGCGGTGCATGACCCGGACGTGGTCGTCCGCGGCCGCCAGTTCGTCGGCGAGCCTGCCGGTGCCGTCGGGGCTGTTGTCGTCGGCCACGAGCACGTGTGCCTCGGGGACGGCCTCGCGCACGCGCGTGACGATCGCCTTGATGTTCTCCGCCTCGTTGTAGGTCGGAATGATCACCAGGGTTGTGCCCAGCGGGCCGAACCGCCTCTCACGCCCCGCAGCCGCGGGCGTCCCGTCGCCGTCGTTCACCACTGCCCCTTCGTGTCCGTACGCAGAGGACCACCATAATCGCCGCGGCCTGCGTCAACGTGACAGGACGGTCCTACGGTGGTGTCGGTTCCCGGAAAGCGGGGTAGGGATGGCCGTTTCGGGACGTTGTGCGACGGATGGGGGCCCGGCGCCCTTCGGGCCGGCCCGGGACCCGCCGGCTGCGGGTCGACCTGGGTCGTTGTCTACTGAGCGCCCGGGCCCCACCCGGGTCACACCTCCCGACCGGCCGGAACGTTCCCTCGTCACGGTGCGGGCACTGAGCCTGGCTCCCAGTGGCGGTGCGCCGGTGCGGCACACCGTCCCTGACTCAGCGGCGCCGCGACGCGTCTGCGGAAGATTCCCCGGTCGGGCGTCCGGTGGTGGACTCCGCCGAACCTACCGGCCCCCCGCCGCCGCCTGTCAACAGTCGCTCGACCTGCGCCTTTTCCATCAACGCGCAGGTCAGCGCGGCGGCGAAGCAGGGCATGGCCCTGCGAAGATCATCGCCCCGTCGGCCGTGGAGATCACTCGCCCGGCCGTACGAAGACGGTACGGCCGCCCACCACGGTGCGGAGACAGACGGGCAGCTCCCGGCCGGGGGTGAGGTCGGGCAGGCCGGGCGTGCCCGAGCGCGGGTCGGTCGACCAGCGCGCGACCCGGTCGTCGGGGGCCTGGACCACGAGGTCGCCGGTACGCCACACGGCGTAGTCCGCGGGCACGCCGGGCACCAGGACGCCCGCGTCGTCGCGGCCGATCGCCCGCCAGCCGCCGCGCGTGTGCGCCGTGAACGCGGCGCGGACGGAGACGCGGTGCTCGGGAGTGCGGTGGAAGGCGGCGGCCCGGACGGTGCCCCACGGGTCGAGGGGCGTGACGGGGCTGTCGGAGCCGAAGGCGAGCGGCACGCCGGCGCGCAGCAGGGCCGCGTAGGGGTTGAGCGTGCGGGCCCGCTCGGCGCCCAGGCGCTGGGCGTACATGCCGTCCTCGCCGCCCCAGAGCGCGTCGAAGGCGGGCTGGACGGAGGCGGTCAGGCCCAGTTCGGCGAAGGCCGCGACGGTCTCCGGGGTGAGCATCTCGGCGTGCTCGATCCGGTGGCGGGCGGCGCGGACGCGGGCGAGGCCCACCTTGTCGGCGGCGGCGCGCACCCCCTCCACGACGGCGGTCACGGCGGCGTCCCCGATGGCGTGGAAGCCCGCCTGGAGACCCGCCTCGGTGCAGGCGACGACGTGCGCGGCGACGGCGGCGGCGTCCAGGTGGGCGGTGCCGGTGTGTCCGGCGTCGGCGTAGGGCTGGTGCAGGCAGGCGGTGTGCGAGCCGAGGGAGCCGTCGACGAAGAGGTCGCCGGCGGCACCGACGGCGCCCAGCTCGCGCGCCTTGTCTACGTCCTGCTCGGCCCAGTAGCCGATGACCCGCGGCCCAAGTTCCTCGGCGGACAGGCGCAGCAGGCCGGTGAGGTCGTCCTCGGAGGAGATCTCCGGGCCTGCGCATTCGTGAACGGTTCCGATGCCGAGGGAGGCGGCGTACGCGAGGGCGGCGCGCTGGGCCCCGGCACGCTGGGCCGGGGTGACGGCCCCGAGGGCGGCGGCGCGCACGGCGTGGTGGGCGTCGCCGGTGAGCGGGCCGTCACCGCGGGCGAGGTCACCGGGCGCCAGGTCGAGCAGGGCGGTGGTGACGACGGCCGAGTGGACGTCGATACGGCTGAGGTAGAGGGGGCGGCCGCCGGTGGCCGCGTCCAGTTCGGCGCGCGTCGGGGGCTGCCCGTCGGGCCAGCGGGCGGCGTCCCAGCCGTGGCCGAGGAGCACCCGGTCGTCCGGGCGGGCGGCGGCGAAGTCCCGTACGAGGGCGAGGGCCGCCTCGCGGGTCGGGGCGCCGGACAGGTCCAGGCCGGTGAGCGCGAGGCCGGTGGCGGTGGTGTGCACGTGTGCGTCGGTGAATGCCGGGGTGACGAGGGCGCCGTCCAGGTCGATCACCTCGTCGACCCCGTCCGCGAAGGCGTCCGCGGCGCCCTCCGAGCCGACCCAGGCGACCTGGCCGCGTTCGACGACCATGGCCGTGGCGAAGGGGTCGGCGGGACTGTGGACCTCGCCGCGGCGCAGCAGGACGGTCGAGGACGGGGTGGTGGACTCACTCATGGACACCAGTCTCGCCCCTCACGGGCGCCGCCCGGCAGTCGGGGCGGCGTGGGCGCCGGACGGTGCCCGGCGCCGTCGCGCGGCACCGGTCAGATCCGCGGCGGCCGGGACTCGTAGGGGGTCGAGAGGACGACGGTGGTGCGGGTGGAGACACCGGCGAGGGAGCGGACGCGCGCGAGCAGTTCCTCCAGCTCGTGCGGGGTGGCCACCCGGACCTTGAGGATGTAGTTCTCGTCGCCCGCGACGCTGTGGCAGGCCTCGATCTCGGGGACGCCGGCGAGGCGGTCCGCGATGTCGTCGGGGGCGCTGGGGTCGAACGGTTTCACCGAGATGAAGGCGGTCATCGGCAGCCCGACGGCCTCCGGGTCGACGACCGCGGCGTAACCGCGGATGACGCCACGCTGCTCCAGCCGGCGCACCCGCTGGTGCACGGCCGACGTGGACAGGCCCGTGGCCTTGCCCAGGTCTGTGTAGCTCATCCGCCCGTCCTTGACGAGCAGCTGCACGATCTGTCGGTCCAGCTCCTCCATGGCGCAAGAACCTACAGTGCCGTTGATCTCCTCGGATAGCCGAGCAGCCCAGGTCATGCCCCGTTCGTGATCTGACGGGGCGCCGGGCGGGAGCCGAGCGGGGACAAACCCGCCGCAGGGGGCATCTGCGAGCGGCATGTGACGAAGACCACACTGGTTGAACGTTCTCCGTAATGTTCTCGTGATTACCCCGGAGGGGGGACGGGAAGTGCTTGCTGTGGTCGAGGCCGCAGTGCCGTCACGGCCCAGCCCGAGGGGGAGATCCCATGCAGAGTCTTAAGCGCCCTGGTCGTACCACGTCCAAGCGGCAGCAGCCGGTCGTCGAGCTCGTATCGGAGGGCGTCGAACCGGACGCCTTCGACGACGAGGAAGTCGACGCCTACGACACCTTCGAGATGTACCGGGTGATCTGCCCGGACTGCGCGCAGCCCATCGCCCTGCTGGCGGACGAGGAGACGCTGCCGGAGCACGCGCTGTGCGCCTCGCCGTGGAACCCGTTCGGGCTCACGGTCTGCGTCGGCACCGGCCGCCGGGCCACCGAGGCGCGTCCGGCGGACGAGTCGTTCCAGCCGCACGAGCAGGACACCGCCCTGCTGCTGACGCTCCCCCGGGGCCTCGACTGGCGGACCCAGCCCTTCTCCCACGTCGGCGGCCCGGGCTCGCGCCCGATGCGGGTGCCGACGATGCGGCGCGAAGCGGCCTGAGGCGTCCGGACGCCCCGTTCGGGGCCGTCGACCCTGATCGCGGGGGCGGTCGACGGGGCGTCAAGGTCAGGGCGGCAAGCGGCACATGCCGGTGGACGCCCGCGAACTCACGCTCGAATACGCCCGCCGGTGACCTGTCCGCACCGTGACGCGTTGCCCGGGTATGACCCCCACGTACTCGTCGACCGGCAGTCGGCGCCGCGTGTTCGTACCGGTGCCCGCGGGACCGGTGCCCCCGGCCCCGCAGATCCCGGACCCGCCGATCTACCGCGAGCTGATGCGGACCTGGGCCGACGGCGGCCGCACCCTGCCGGGGCGCCACGACCCGGAGTGGGTCAGGCTCGCGGAGCCCCCGCGCGGCCTCGGCGACTTCTTCGCCACGGGTGACTTCTTCACCACCGGCGACCTTCGGGTCGGCGGCGACTTCACCGTCGCCGCCGGGCTCACCGCTCCTCGGGACCCGCGAGGTGACGGGCGATGACCATCCGCTGGATCTGGTTGGTGCCCTCGACGATCTGCAGCACCTTGGCCTCGCGCATGTACCGCTCGGCCGGGAAGTCGGCGGTGTAGCCGTACCCACCGAGGATCTGCACGGCGTCGGTGGTGACCCGCATCGCCGTGTCGGTGCAGTGCAGCTTGGCCATGGCGGCCTGCTTGGCGAACGGGAGTCCGGCATCGCGCAGCCGGGCCGCGGTCAGGTACAGCGCACGGCCGGCCTCGATCTGCGTCGCCATGTCGGCGAGCATGAAGCGCAGCCCCTGGAAGTCGGCGATCGGCTTGCCGAACTGCCGCCGCTCGGCCGCGTAGGACACCGCCTCGTCCAGCGCCGCCTGGGCCACTCCGATCGCGCAGGCCGCGATGCCGAGCCGGCCGGATTCGAGCGCGGACAGGGCGATCGCGAAGCCCTGCCCCTCCTCGCCGATGCGCCGGGCGTCGGGCACCCGTACCCCGTCCAGGTGGACCTGCGCCGTGGGCGAGCCCTTGAGTCCCATCTTCTTCTCGGGCACCGCGGCGCTCAGCCCCTCGGCGTCGCCGGGCACCAGGAAGGCGGTGATGCCGCGCGGTCCGTCCTCGCCCGTGCGCGCCATCACGGTGTAGAAGTCGGCGATGCCGCCGTGCGTGATCCACGCCTTGGTGCCGGTGATCACCCAGTCGTCGCCGTCGCGCACGGCCTTGGTGCGCAGCGAGGCGGCGTCGGAGCCGGAGGCGGGTTCGGAGAGGCAGTAGGCGCCGAGCAGGCCGCCGCCGAGCATCGCGGGCAGGTGCTCGGTCTGCTGCTCCTTGGTGCCGTAGGTGGCGAGCGCGTAGGAGGCGAGCGTGTGCACGCTGACGCCGAGGCCGACGGTGAGCCGGGCCGCGGCGAGCTCCTCGAGGACCTGGAGGTAGACCTCGTAGGGCTGTTCGCCGCCGCCGAACTCGGCGTCGTAGGGCAGTCCGAGGAGGCCGGCGTCGGACAGGAGGGTGAAGACCTCGCGCGGGAAGCGTCCGGCGTCCTCCTCCTCGGCCGCGCTCGGGGTGATCTCACGCTGCGCGATGTCGCGGACGAGCGAGATCAGATCCCGTGCCTCGTCCGTCGGCAGTTGCCGGTCCACCTGCTGCGGGGCGCGGTCGGGCATGGCGACGCTCTCCTCCCTGTCGGGCACATCGGCGGACGTGCGCCTTGGGTGGAGGCGGCTCCGCCGGGTCGTTCGGGCCTGGCCGATGCTCGCACTCCCGGGTCGCGGAAGCGGCTGACCAGCGGCTGTGCGCTGTGAGTATGCCCGATCGGAGGCACGGAGTCACCAGTTAACGACCGCTTACTCGAAGAATTCGGAGAATGGCCCGGACCGCGCCCGGGGGCCGGGATTTCCGGCTCCCCGGCGTCGAGAATGGTCCGCACCATTGACCACACTGGTCTAGTCCTCCTACGGTGACGAACCGAACGCCTTACCGCGTTCATGCCAATCGGCGCGCGTTCCCTCTTCCCCCCACGAGGAGACACCCGATGCACGTCCCGCACCTCCCCCGCGTCCGCCCCATCCGGACGCTGTTCTCCGCCCTGTGCACCGTCGCCCTGGGCGCCGGACTGCTGGCCGGCGCCGGTCCGGCCACGGCGACCGCCGAGTCGCCCGCCGCGCAGGCCGCGGCCGGGTCCAAGGTCGTCGGCTACTTCACGGAATGGGGCGTCTACGACCGCGACTACCACGTCAAGAACATCGAGTCGTCGGGCTCCGCCGACAAACTCACCCACATCAACTACTCGTTCGGCAACGTCACCGGCGGAAAGTGCGCCATGGGCGACTCCTACGCGGCCACCGACCGGGCCTACACCGCGGCCGAGTCCGTCGACGGTGTCGCCGACACCTGGGACCAGCCGCTGCGCGGCAACTTCAACCAGCTGCTCAAGCTGAAGAAGAAGCACCCCGACCTCAAGATCCTCTGGTCCTTCGGCGGCTGGACCTGGTCCGGCGGCTTCGCGCAGGCCGCGCAGAACCCGGAGGCGTTCGCCCAGTCCTGCTACGACCTGGTCGAGAACTCCAAGTGGGCCGACGTCTTCGACGGCATCGACATCGACTGGGAGTACCCGAACGCCTGCGGCCTGACCTGCGACACCAGCGGTCGTGAGGCCTTCCCGAAGCTGATGGGCGCCCTGCGCGCCAAGTTCGGCCAGGACTACCTGGTCACCGCGGCGATCACGGCCGACGCAACCTCCGGCGGCAAGATCGACGCGGCGGACTACGCGGGCGCCGCCCAGTACGTCGACTGGTACAACCCGATGACGTACGACTTCTTCGGCGCCTGGGACGCCACCGGGCCGACCGCCCCGCACTCGCCGCTCACCTCGTACTCCGGCATCCCGAAGGAGGACTTCCACACCTCGGCGACGATCGCGAAGCTCAAGGGGCTCGGCATCCCGCCCTCGAAGCTCCTGCTCGGGCTCGGCTTCTACGGCCGCGGCTGGACGGGCGTCACCCAGGCGGAGCCGGGCGGCAGCGCGACCGGTCCGGCGAAGGGCACGTACGAGAACGGCATCGAGGACTACAAGGTACTGAAGACCAGTTGCCCGGCGACCGGCACCGTGGGCGGCACCGCGTACGCCAAGTGCGGTGACGACTGGTGGAGTTACGACACCCCGCAGACCATCGCGACCAAGATGGCCTACAAGGACGAGCAGGGCCTCGGCGGCACGTTCTTCTGGGAGCTGAGCGGCGACACCGCCAACGGTGAGCTGATCAGGGCGATCGACTGAACCACCCGCCCACGCACGGGGGGCGGAGGGGTGGAGACCGGCTCGGGTCTCCACCCCTCCGTCACGCGTCGTCCGGGCGCCGGCGTCAGGATTCGTCGCGGCGGGCCGGGGCCGGGGCCGGGTAGGCGGGGTCCAGTTCCTCGATGGCGCGCAGCGTGCCGCCCAGCGACTTCACCAGCAGCTCGCGCATGGTCTCGCGGGGCAGTTCGGGCCGGCCGATCCAGTCCAGGGTGGCACCCTCGACGCTGCACACCCAGGCGAGCAGGCCCATGCGGGCGAGCGGCCCGATGTCCGAACGCCCGTAGGCCCCTTCGGCGATGGTGCCGACGATCGCCTCGCGCACCCCGTCCCGGATGGCGTGCACCTCGGCGTCGAAGCCGACACCGCCGCTGACGATGGTGCGGTAGGCCGCCTGGTTGTGCTCGGCGTAGCGCAGATAGCCGTCGATGGTGCGCTGGACGCGGTCCACCTGCGGCAGTTCGGTGCCGCGCGCCGCGGTGGTGACGAGGTCGGCGACGGAGTCCTGGACGATCGCCAGGTAGTAGCCCCGCTTGGACTGGAAGTAGTAGTAGATCAGCCCCTTGGCGACATGCGCCTGGCGGGCGATGTCGTCCATCGAGAGCGCGTCGTACGACGTGTCGGCGAACAACCTCCGCCCGATGGCGATGAGTTCCGCGCGGCGCGCAGCCGAGCGCTCGGTGCCGCGCGCCCGGGGACGGGCGTCGGCACGTTGTTGACTGATATTCAATTTCGACCCTGGTCTCCTACGGGCGGCGGGACATCCGCAGTATGGCAGGTCGGGTCGTGGGGCAGGTCACACCCGGGTCACGTCACGGACGGGCCGCCGGTCACGTCACGGAGGGACCGCCGGTCAGGTCACAGGAGGCCCAGCTGGACCACGAGCATCGCGACCACCACGACGAGGGTCCAGCCCAGGACGTGTTCCAGGATCTTCGGGCCGTCTTCCTTGGGGCCGCCGGTACGGACACGGGTGGCGGCTGCGGTGTGTGCGGTCATGGCGTCTCGCTGCTCTCGGGCTTCGGCTGGGGCGGAGTCCCCCCCGCTCACGGTGTCCACCTTGCCACCGTGAGCGGCTTTCGCGCCCGAGAGCTTGGTCACAGCGGCGCCGGTCAGCGCACGCCCACCGCCGCGAGGGCCTTGCGCTGACGCGGGCTGGGGTGGGCCGGGAAGTAGAGGTAGCAGACGCCACCGGTGCCGGAGGCGACCTTTCCACTGGCGTTGTACCGCTTGGTCCTGAGCCAGATGTTCTCCCACTCGCGCCGTTTGTAGACGCGGCGCACGGCGTCGTTGTCGTCCGAGGCCGGGTCGTTGGCGATCACGTCGCCGTCGGCGGTGAAGCCGATCACGGTCATAAGGTGGCCCGAGGTGCCGTAGCCCGACCCGGTCAGCTCCTCCTCCAGGAACGACTGGGACGTGATGACCGGGATGCCGGCCGCGATCAGCGTCTCCAGGTCGGTGAGGGAGCCGAGGCGGGTGACCACGCCCTGGAGGCCCTTGAACGTGGCGGCGTAGGCGGCGTTGAAGGGCCAGTTGCCGCAGCCCTCGTACTGGTTGTCGTAGGTGTACCGGGCGGCGTGGCAGATCTGCGGGTCGGCGTAGGAGGGGTCGACCCAGGCGAGCTGTTCCTCGGTGAGACGGCCGCCCCAGTACTCGATGATCATCTGCGAGGAGGTGGGGCTGCACCAGGCCTCGCCGCCGTTGTCGTACTCGGGGTACTGGCCCTTGTGGATCTCCTGCGAGTAGCGCGGGACGCGCAGTTCCCCGGCGTGGCGCGGGGTCGAGGCCGGGACGGTGAAGCGGTCGGGGACGTCGGAGCCCATCGCGCCGAGCCGCCAGACGGTGGGCGTGCTGCGCGTGCCGGGACGGCGGTGGAGGGTGAGCCGGAGCCGGTAGGAGGTCAGACGCAGGCCGGTGGACGCGTCGTCGATCGAGAAGGTGTCGGTCCAGATGCTGCTTCTGCCGTCGCTCTGGTCGTCGACCGAGGTCCGCCTGATGTCCTGCTCGCCGTCGCCGGCGGTCCAGCGGCCCATCACGTACCAGGGCGTGTCCGTGCCGTCGGAGTAGGTGCCCCGCAACTCGACCTGGATCCAGGTGCCGCTCGGCGTGTGCGCGTTCCAGGAGGCGATGACCTCCGTCGAGGGCACCGCGAGCCGGTGGACGGGCGAGGTCCAGGTCGCGTACTCCCAGGCCGCCGTGGTGCCGGTGTGCGGGTCGGTGTAGTCGGCGGTGCCGGCCGGCGCGCCGATCACGACGCCGGAGCGGGCGCCCGCGACGGGACGGACCCCCTGGGCGGCCCCTTGCCGCCAGTCCCGGAACGTGGTCCAGGCGTGGTAGTCGACCGGTCGCCGCGAGGCGGCCCGGGCGGGGCCCGTGGCGGCGCCGCCGGTGCCCGCGGCGGGCGCGGCCTGGGCGGTGGCCGGGATCGCGCCGCCCGCCGCGGCGGCCGCCACGACGGCCGCGGCCAGGAGGGTTCTGCGGGACGGCTGTTCGACTCTGCTCATGGGCGGGAGACCCCCAGGTGTCCGGGTCGGGCGGGTCCGTCGTTGCACGTTCGTGCGCCAACTATGGCCGCAGGCGCCCGGTCCTGCCAGCACTTCCACGCACGCCACGCCACCAATATTGGTGTCGACCAGTGGCGGAGGCAGAAGGTACGGACGTCCGGGCGCGGGGGCCGGGGGACGCGGGTGGTTAGAGTGCGGGTGACCTCGTCCGCCCTCCTGCCCACGGGATGCGCCATCCTCGACCCAGCAGCCCGGCTCCGCCGGCTTCCCCCTTCCTGCGGGCCCGTGCGCCTGATCGGCGTCGACGGACACGCCGGGTCCGGGAAGTCCACGTTCACCGGTCGGCTGGCGGCCCGGCTGGACGGTGCGCCGGTGCTGCACCTGGACGACATCGCCAGTCACGACGAGCTCTTCGGCTGGACCGGGCGACTGCTCCGCCAGGTGATCGAGCCCCTGCGGCACGGCGAGACGGCGCACTACACGCCGTACGACTGGCGGGCCCGGTGTTTCGGAGCGCCACGCCCCCTGCCCCCCGCTCCGGTGATCCTCGTCGAGGGTGTCGGCGCGGGCCGGTCGGCACTGCGGCCGCACCTGGCCGCGCTGCTCTGGATGGACGTACCCCGCGAGCAGGCGTGGGCGCGCGGACGGGCGCGCGACGGAGCGGAACAGCGGACGTTCTGGGACGGGTGGATCCCGGCCGAGCGCCGGCACTTCGCCGAGGACCCCTCACGCCCCTTCGCGCACCTTCTGGTGCGACAGCGCGAACAGGGGTACGAGGTGCTGCCGGGGCCTGCGGGAACGGCCACCGGAGCCCACTTCCTCACTCAAAGTGACGGACCGTCCGCGATGTGTTGAACGCGTGAAGATCACGCTCCCGCAACCCGCCGACGTGCCCCAACTTCGCTTGACCCGGGGGCCGTACAGGTCTTACGTTCTGAATGTGCGGCAGATCGAAGCCGCCGACAGACGCGAAGCCCCCGGTTGTTCCCCCGTGATCGGGGGCTTCGTTCTGCCCCGAGCACGTTTTCCAGCTGCTGCGCGACGCCGAACGCTCACCCTCGGTGACCGCCGGGCCGCGCGCCCCCACCGCTCCGACCTGCGGAACGGCCCCTCCCGCACCCTTCGGAGGAAAGACCGCCGCGGGTACGATGCCCTCGGTGCGAGCTACCGGAGATTGCCGCACGCACCTGCAACTCCGGTCCACGGCAGAGCCGTTGACCGAGGCGGCCGACGGGCGACGGCTCGGCGGCTTACCGACGGGGGCACGGTAGGTGGGGGACGTGATGGACTTCGGCACGCAGGGCCCACCGGCCCCGGCCGAACTCGCCTGGCTGCGCGGCGTGGACGCCTACACGATGGGGGCCTACCCGCAGGCGGAGGAGGAGTTCCGGGCGGCGGTGCGGATCGATCCCACGATGGCCGACGGCTGGCTGGGACTGCACGCGCTGCGCGTCGACACCACGAACGCGCTCCTGCGAATGTTCCGCAACCGCGACCGCTTCGGCGAGCAGCGGGCCCGCCACCGACGGACGCTCAACTCCTGGTACTGGCTGGGCTGGTGGGTGCAGCCGGTGCTGGAGAACCCGCGCGACCTGCTGCTGGCGCACGCCTCGCACTGGCTGGACGGCCGGCACGTACCGGAACTGGACCGGGCGCTGGCCGGGCTGCCGCCGGTGGACTCCGATCCCCAGGTCCGCTTCCTGCACGCCTGCCGCGCCTATCTGGTCAAGGACTGGGAACAGCTCGTGCGGCACACCGACCCGCTGCTCGGCGATCCGTTACTGGGCATCGAGGCCGGCCTGTTCAGCGGCATGGCCCGGGTCCGCCTGGAGATGTACGGGCAGGCCGAGCCGCTCCTTTCGGCGGCCCTGATGCGGTGCCGCAGCGAGCAGCCGCAGCGCAAGGAGCTGCGGTACTGGCTGGCGCGGGCCCATGAGGGCACCGGGCGCAGCGCCGCCGCGCTCCCCCTGTACCGGGCGGTGCACCGCGTCGACCCCGCCTTCATGGACACCTCGGCCAGGCTGGCCGCGATCGCCGAGGGCGACGGCTACGACGACCCGACCGACCTGGCGGGACTCGCGCAGGCCGGTGCGGGGACGGACGGCCTGGACGGACTCGACCCCCTCTTCGGCACCGAGGAGCGCGGCGTCAAGCTCTCCGCCCCCGAGCCCCCGCTGTCCGCCCCGCTGCCCCCGCTCGGCGGAGCGTCGGTGCGCGAGAAGGCGGGCGGGCCGGACCCGTCCCTGCCCACCGGGCCCACCGATCCCGCGTTGCTGGAGGAGGCGCTCGCGGAGCTGGAGCGGATGGTGGGCCTCGAACCGGTGAAGCGGCAGGTCAAGGCGTTGTCCGCGCAGTTGAACATGGCGCGGCTGCGCGCCGGGCAGGGCCTGCCCGTGCAGCCGCCCAAACGTCACTTCGTCTTCTCCGGCCCCTCCGGCACCGGGAAGACCACCGTGGCCCGCATCCTGGGCCGCGTCTTCTACGCCCTCGGGCTGCTCGGCGGCGACCACCTCGTGGAGGCGCAGCGGGCCGATCTGGTCGGCGAGTACCTGGGCCAGACCGCGGTGAAGGCCAACGAGCTGATCGACTCCGCGCTCGGCGGTGTCCTCTTCGTGGACGAGGCGTACTCCCTGTCCAACTCCGGGTACGGCAAGGGCGACGCGTACGGCGACGAGGCGCTGCAGGTGCTGCTGAAGCGGGCCGAGGACAACCGGGACCACCTGGTGGTGATCCTGGCCGGCTATCCGGAGGGCATGGACCGGCTGCTGGGCGCCAATCCCGGGCTGTCGTCGCGCTTCACCACACGGGTGGACTTCCCGTCGTACCGGCCGCTGGAGCTGACCTCGATCGGGGAGGTGCTCGCGGCGGAGAACGGGGACGTGTGGGACGAGGAGGCGCTGGACGAGCTGCGGTCGATCGCCGGGCACGTGGTGGATCAGGGGTGGATCGACGAGTTGGGGAACGGGCGGTTTCTGCGGACGCTGTACGAGAAGAGCTGTGCGTACCGGGATCTGCGGTTGTCCGTGTATCCGGGGGTGCTGAGCCGGGACGATCTGGCGACGTTGCGGTTGCCGGATCTGATGCAGGCGTATGGGGAGGTGCTGTCGGGGCGGGGGCCGGGGGCTCCCCCGACGGTGTGAAGGGCGTGGGGGCGGGGTGGGGGGCGCTTGCCCGCGTTGACGGGGTGCCGCTGCGCCCACCCGTGCCGCCTGGGGGTACCTCCCAGGCCGTTCAGGCACTGGGGGAGGCACGACTGCCCGCAGCGGCGGCGGCGGGGGGCGACTGCCCGCAGCGGTGGCGGCGGGGGGGGACGGCTGCCCGCAGCGGTGGGGCTATGTGGCCAGGGTTACCTCCCTGTCCCTGTGGGCCGGGTCCTTTACCTCGCCGACCAGGAGTTCCAGTACGTCCTCCAGGGCGACCAGGCCCAGGACCCTGCCCGACGCGTCCGTGACCTGGGCCAGGTGGGTGGCTGCTCGGCGCATCACCGTGAGGGCGTCGTCCAGGGGGAGTTCGGGGCGCAGGGTGGTCATCGGGCGCCACAGGTGCTGCGGGACGGCGCGGTCGGACTCCTCCAGGTCGAGGACGTCCTTGACGTGCAGGTAGCCCATGAAGGCGCCCTGTTCCGCCGCGATCGGGAAGCGCGAGTACCCGGTGCGGGCGGTGAGCCCGACGATCTCCCCCGGCGTGACCGAGGGGCTGACCGTCACCAGGGACTCCCGCGGGAGGAGCACGTCGGTCACCGGGCGGGAGCCCAGTTCCAGGGCGTCCTCCAGGCGTTCCTGTTCCTCCGGGTCGAGGAGGCCCGCCTGACCGGCGTCCTCCACCAGGCGATTGAGCTGCTCGCTGGTGAACACGGCCTCGACCTCGTCCTTGGGCTCGACGTGGAAGAGCCGCAGGATGCCCTGCGCGCAGGCGCCGAGCGCCACGGTGATGGGCCTGCACAGGCGGGCGAAGGCGACGAGGCCGGGGCTGAGCCACAGCGCGGCCTTCTCGGGGGCGGCCATGGCGAGGTTCTTGGGCACCATCTCGCCGATGACCAGGTGGCAGAAGACCACGGCGGCCAGCGCGATGACGTAGCCGAGCGGGTGGATCATGCCGTGCGGCAGGTGGATCCACTCGAAGACCGGCTCCAGCAGATGGGCGACGGTCGGCTCGGCGACGGCGCCGAGGGTCAGTGAGCAGACGGTGATGCCGAACTGGGCGGCGGCCATCATCTGGGGCAGCCGTTCCAGGCCGTACAGCACCTGCCGGGCGCGGGCGGTGCCGAGCGGTTCGATCTGGCTGCGGCGCACGGAGACGAGCGCGAACTCCGCGCCGACGAAGAAGCCGTTGGCGAGCACGAGCAGGGCGGCGAAGAGGAGTTGCAGGACGCTCATCGGGCGGCCTCCAGCACGGAGACCGGCGCGGTGCGCACCAGCCGTATCCGTTCGGCGCGGTAGTGGCCCACCTGGCGGACGGAGAGCCGCCAGCCGGGCAGCTCGGCGCGGTCGCCGACGGCGGGGATGCGGCCGAGCAGGTCGGCGACGAGTCCGGCCACCGTCTCGTACGGTCCCTCGGGCGCCTGAAGGCCGACGCGGCGCAGGGCGTCCACGCGGCAGCTGCCGTCGACGTCCCAGGCGGGCCGGCCGTCCTCGGGCGGGGCGGGGGCCAGTTCGGGCGCGTCGAGGCCGTCGTGCTCGTCGCGGACCTCGCCGACGATCTCCTCGACGATGTCCTCCAGGGTGACGACGCCGGCGGTGCCGCCGTACTCGTCGACGACGACCGCGATGGGCTGCTCGCTGCGCAGCCGGGTGAGCAGCGGCCGTACGGGCAGGGTCTCGGGGACCAGCAGAGCCGGGCGGGCGATCCGGCCGGCCGGAGTGCGCAGCCGGTCGTGCACGGGGACGGCGAGGGCGTCCTTGAGGTGGACCATGCCGACGATCTCGTCGATCTTCTCCCGGTAGACCGGGAAGCGGGACAGACCGGTGGCGCGGGTCAGGTTGACGACGTCCTCGGCGGTGGCCGAGGCGTGCAGGGCGCTGACCTTCACGCGCGGGGTCATGACGTGCTGGGCGGTCAGTTCGCCGAGCGACAACGTCCGGACGAAGAGGTCGGCGGTGTCCTGCTCCAGGGCGCCGGCCCGGGCGGAGTGCCGGGCCAGGGAGACCAGTTCGCCGGGGGTGCGGGCGGAGGCCAGCTCCTCGGCGGGTTCGATGCCCAGGGTGCGGACCAGGCGGTTGGCCACGGTGTTGAGCGCGGAGATCACCGGGTGGAAGAGGCGGGCGAAGGCGTGCTGGGGCCCGGCGACGAAGCGCGCGACCTGCAGCGGCTTGGACACCGCCCAGTTCTTGGGCACCAGCTCGCCGATGACCATCTGGACCGCCGAGGCCAGCAGCATGCCGACGACGACCGACACACCGGACACGGCACCGTCGGGGACGCCGATCGCCGTGAAGGGGCCGTCGAGCAGCTGGGCGAGCGCCGGTTCGGCGAGCATGCCGACGACGAGGGAGGTGATGGTGATCCCGAGCTGGGTGCCGGAGAGCTGGAAGGACAGCTCCTTCAGGGACTCGACGACCCGGTGGGCGCGCCGGTCGCCGGCCGCGGCGGCCTGTTCGGCGTCGGGGCGTTCGACGGTCACCAGGCCGAACTCGGCCGCGACGAAGAAGCCGTTGGCGAGGATCAGCAGGAACGCGGCTGCCAGGAGCAGCAGTGGGGTGGTCATGAGGCCGCCGCCTGTGGGGTGTCACAGCAGGGGGCGGCGCAGGTACTGCAGGACGGTCCGTCCATCGCCGGAGGGAGTCACTCCTCGGGTAGCAGGAACCCCGCGCACCGGGCGGAGCGACGGGGGCGAGGACGCGACGGCCGCGTCCTCGTTCCCAGATTAATCACGAAAAGGGTGCCCGCGGCAGGGTCGGCGGCGCCGCGTCAGTCACGCGGGGCCTCGGGAAGGGCACCGGACCGGGCCTCCACGAGGTCGCGCAGGGCGCGTGCGTCGGCGAGGGCGCGCTGCCTGGCGATGCCCGGCTGGATGCCGAGCGCGGGCAGGCTGGTGCCGTCGCTGAGGTCGAGGAAGACCCAGGGGTCGCCCTGGCGGAGGTTGACCCGGAGGATCTCGGGCCAGGCGAGGTCCCGCCTGGCGGTCAGGTTCACCACGGTGACGCCCGTCTCGTCGGCGACGACCCGGGGCCGGGCCAGCAGGAGCAGCACGCCCGCCAGGAGGAGGGCGGTCAGCACGAAGCTGAGTCGCTCGCCGGGTCCGAGACCGCCCAGCAGCAGGCCGAGCGTCGTGACGGTCACGAAGGTGACGACCGCGAGGACGATCAGGACGGCACGGGTGCGTCCCGGGCGGAAGGTGACGGGCAGGGCCGGCAGGTGGTCCGGCGTGGTGTCGGGCATGGTGTGGCTCCGGGTCGTGCTCGCGACGGGGAGGGGGTCAGAGCCGGCAGGCGTGGATGGCCGTGGTCAGGATGGCCCGGGCGCCGATCTCGTAGAGGTCGTCCATGATCCGCTGGGCCTCCTTGGCGGGGACCATCGCGCGGACGGCGACCCAGCCCTCGTTGTGCAGCGGGGACACGGTCGGGGACTCCAGGCCGGGGGTGAGGGCGACGGCCTTCTCCAGCTGCTCCACCCGGCAGTCGTAGTCCATCATCACGTACGTCCGGGCCACCAGGACGCCCTGGAGGCGGCGCAGGAACTGCTGGACCTTGGGCTCGGTGGTCGCGTCGGGCTCGGCGCCCGAGCGGCGGATGACGATGGCCTCGGACTGCATGATGGGCTCGCCGAAGACCTCCAGGCCCGCGTTGCGCAGGGAGGTGCCGGTCTCGACGACGTCCGCGATGACCTCGGCGACGCCCAGCTCGATGGCGGTCTCGACGGCGCCGTCCAGGTGGACGACGGAGGCGTCGATGCCCCGGTCGGCCAGGTGGGCGGCGACGATGCCCTCGTAGGAGGTGGCGACGGTGCGGCCCTTGAGGTCGTCGATGCCGTTCGCCGTGCCGGGCTTGCCGGCGAAGCGGAAGGTGGAGCGGGCGAAGCCGAGCGGGAGGATCTCCTCGGCGTGGGCGCCGGAGTCGACCAGCAGGTCGCGGCCGGTGATGCCGATGTCGAGCTTGCCGGAGGAGACGTAGATCGCGATGTCGCGGGGGCGGAGGTAGAAGAACTCGACCTCGTTGGTCGGGTCGACGATCCGCAGTTCCTTGGACTCGCGGCGCTGCTGGTAGCCGGCCTCATGCAGCATCTCCCCCGCGGGGCCTGACAGGGAACCCTTGTTGGGGACGGCGATGCGCAGCATGAGGTCGGCTTCCTTTGCGTGAAGGGGGGTGAGAGGGCGTGCTGGGGGCTTACAGGTGGGCGTAGACGTCGTCCAGGGAGATGCCGCGGGCGACCATCATGACCTGGACGTGGTACAGCAGCTGGGAGATCTCCTCGGCGGCGGCGTCCTTGCCCTCGTGCTCGGCGGCCATCCAGACCTCCGCGGCCTCCTCGACGACCTTCTTGCCGATGGCGTGGACGCCCTTGTCGACCAGTTCGGCGGTGCGGGAGGTGGCGGGGTCGCCGTGGGCTGCCTTGTGCTGGAGCTCGGTGAACAGCTCCTCGAACGTCTTCTTGGACATGATGGCCCCCACTTTACGCGTGCCCCGGCGGACCTAGCGCCACGGTTCGGATACTGAGCGGAGCGTGGCCGCCGTGGCGACGGCCGCGGTCACCGCCTCGTGGCCCTTGTCCTCGCTGGAGCCCTCGATGCCGGCCCGGTCCAGGGCCTGCTCCTCGGTGTCGCAGGTGAGGACGCCGAAGCCGACGGGGACGCCGGTCTCGACGGAGACCTGGACCAGACCCTGGGTCACGCCCTGGCAGACGTAGTCGAAGTGGGGGGTGCCGCCGCGGATGACGACGCCGAGGGCGACGATCGCGTCGTAGCCGCGGCCCGCGAGGACCTTGGCGACCACCGGGAGCTCGAAGCTGCCGGGGACCCTGAGCAGGGTGGGTTCGTCGATCCCCAGTTCGCGCAGGGCGCGCAGGGCGCCGTCCACCAGTCCGTCCATCACCTTGTCGTGCCACTGCGACGCGATCACGGCGACCCTGAGGTCCCCGACGTTGCGTACGGACAGTTCCGGTGCACCCTTGCCGCTCACGTGTCTCCTCGTCTCGCTTGCTTACTGGTTGCCGCAGGTGGACACGGGGGTCGTGTCCAGCCAGGGCAGGTCGTGTCCCATCCGGTCCCGCTTGGTGCGCAGGTAGCGGAGGTTGTGTTCGCCGGCCTGGACGGGCATCGGTTCGCGGCCGGTGACCGTGACGCCGTGCCGTTCGAGGGCGTCGCTCTTGTCCGGGTTGTTGGTCATGAGGCGGACGGCGCGCACGCCGAGGTCGGCGAGGATCTGGGCTCCGGCGCCGTAGTCGCGGGCGTCGGCGGGCAGGCCGAGTTCCAGGTTGGCGTCGAGGGTGTCGCGGCCACGCTCCTGGAGTTCGTAGGCGCGCAGCTTGGACATCAGGCCGATGCCGCGTCCCTCGTGGCCGCGCAGGTAGACGACCACTCCCCTGCCCTCGGCCTGGATGCGGTCCAGGGAGGCGTCGAGCTGGGGTCCGCAGTCGCAGCGCTGGGAGCCGAAGACGTCGCCGGTGAGGCACTCGGAGTGGACGCGGACCAGGACGTCCTTCCCGTCGCCGATCTCGCCGTGCACGAGGGCGATGTGCTCGACGCCGTCGACGGTGGATCGGTAGCCGTAGGCCGTGAACTCGCCGTGCTTCGTGGGCAGCCGGACCTCGGCCTCGCGGCGGACGGTGGGTTCCGCGCTGCGCCGGTGGGCGATCAGGTCCTCGATGGAGATGATCGTCAGGCCGTGCTTGCGGGCGAACGGGATCAGCTCGGGCAGCCGCAGCATGCGCCCGTCCTCGCCGGCGATCTCGACGATGGCGCCGGCCGGGCGCAGGCCCGCGAGGCGGGCGAGGTCGACGGCGGCCTCGGTGTGGCCGTTGCGGACGAGGACGCCGCCGGGCCGGGCGCGCAGCGGGAAGACGTGCCCGGGGCGGACCAGGTCGCCGGGCTCGGCGGTGCCGCCCGCCAGGAGCCGCAGGGTGGTGGCGCGGTCGGCGGCGGAGATGCCGGTGCTGACGCCGTGGGCCGCGGTGGCGTCCACGGAGACGGTGAAGGCGGTCTTCATCGACTCGGTGTTGTCGTCGACCATCTGCGGGAGCCGGAGCCGGTCCAGTTCCTCGCCCTCCATGGGGGCGCAGATCAGACCGCGGCACTCGCTCATCATGAAGGCGACGATCTCCTCGGTCGCCTTCTCGGCTGCGATGACGAGATCGCCCTCGTTCTCGCGGTTCTCGTCGTCGACGACCACGACGGGGCGGCCGGCCGCGATGTCGGCGACGGCCTGCTCGACCGGGTCGAGGGAGAGGTCGTCGATGCCGTCGGGGCTGTAGAGGATGGGTGCCGTGGTCATGCGGGCGCTCCTTCCGGGAGGGGGCGGGCCGCGTTGCGCGAGCGCAGCCACCAGTCGCGCAGGCCCCACAGGACGAGCGCGCCGTAGAGGACGTAGACGAAGCCGGAGAAGGCGAAGCCGTTGGCGAAGTTCAGCGGGACGCCGACGAGGTCGACCAGCAGCCAGGCGAACCAGAACTCGACCATGCCGCGCGCCTGGGCGTACATGGCGACGACGGTGCCGACGAAGATGTACGCGTCCGGCCAGGGGTCCCAGGACAGGGTGGGGTAGGCGGTGAACAGGGCGCCCACCGCGAGGGTGCCGACGGCGGCCGCGGCGACCAGGGCGCCGCGTTCGCGCCAGGTGGCGAACCGTACGGCGACGGAGCCGTCCTGCGTCTGCTGCCGGCCGCGGTTCCACTGCCAGAAGCCCCAGGCGGCGACGACCATGACGACGATCTGCTTGCCGGCGCTGCCGGAGAGGTGGGCGGTGGCGAAGGCCGCGAAGAGGACGAGCCCGGAGACGAACTGCACGGGCCAGGTCCAGATCGAGCGCCGCCAGCCGAGGGCGAGGCCGAGCAGACCGATCACGTTGCCGATCATGTCCGACCACTTGATGTGCTGGTCGAAGAGTGTGAACGCCTCGGAGTTGAGCCAGTTCACCGGGTGCCCCCCTGCGTACCGAGCAGCCGCTCGACGTACTTGGCGATGACGTCGACCTCGAGGTTGACCGGGTCGCCGGGCTGCTTGATGCCGAGCGTGGTCAGGGCGAGGGTGGTGGGGATGAGGCTGACGGAGAAGAAGTCGGGCCCGGCGTCGACGACGGTGAGGCTGATGCCGTCGACGGTGATGGAGCCCTTCTCCACGACGTAGCGGGCGAGGTCGGCGGGCAGGGAGATCTTCACGAGCTCCCAGTGCTCGGAGGGCTTGCGCTCGAGGATCTCGCCGGTGCCGTCGACGTGGCCCTGCACGATGTGGCCGCCGAGCCGGGCGCCGACGGCGGTGGGGCGCTCCAGGTTGACGCGGGAGCCGACGGCGAGGACGCCGAGGCTGGAGCGGTTCAGGGTCTCGGCCATCACGTCGGCGGTGAACTCGTCGCCCTCGTGGTCGACGACCGTGAGGCAGACGCCGTTGACGGCGATGGAGTCGCCGTGGCGGGCTCCTTCGGTGACCGCGGGGCCGCGCAGGCGGAAGCGACAGGCGTCGTCGAGGGTCTCGACGGCGGTGATCTCGCCCAGCTCTTCGACGATTCCGGTGAACACTTCCCGGGTCCTCCTGCCTCTTCGGGCACGGACTCCGGGGCTGTCGACGAACGACAGAAGGGACGGACGGGAACACCGGGAGCGACGACGCCGGACGGGGCCCGCCCGTGACGGACGTGCCCCAGAGATCGGCGGCGCGCACGTGTGCTCGCCCGCCGCGCACTGCCTCCCATCCGGACTTTAACCGTCGGTCCAGGAATTTCACCTGGTCAACCGGTCGCTGGAGGCGACCGGGTCGCGGACTGTAACCGCCGGTTCGGACTTTCACCGACCCCGGAGTGCGCTGCTTCTGGTACAGGGCCAGTGTGCCACGCCTGATCCACCTTCATGCGAACGGAGCGTGTGGAGTGGCTCACAGGGGGGTCATCGCCGGCTTCGGAGGGTGCCAACTGGGCGGCCGTGCCGTCGCCTTGAGATTGGTCCATACCTATTGACTCACTGGTCTAGTCCTCTCTACTGTCTGCGCAACTTCCGTGGAGAGGAACCGACTGTGCCTTCCCCGTCACGCTCCAGATCCCGCCACAGAGCCGGGCCGGCCCTGTTCGCGGCGGCGTCCGCCGTCGCCGGCCTGCTGCTCGCCGGCCTCCCGGCGACCGCCTCCCAGGCCGCCGACCAGGAGTCCTGCCGCCCCGACGGCCTGTACCAGACGCCCGGTGTCGACGTCCCCTACTGCTCGGTCTACGACTCCGCGGGCCGGGAGAAGATGGGTGCCGACCACCCGCGCCGGGTGATCGGGTACTTCACCGGCTGGCGCACGGGCAAGGACGGCAAGCCGGCCTACCTCGCCTCGGACATCCCGTGGGACAAGATCACCCACATCAACTACGCCTTCGCCCACGTCGACGGCGACAACAGGCTGTCCGTCGGCTCGGACGGCGAGAAGAACGCGGCGACCGGCATGACCTGGCCCGGGGTCGCGGGCGCCGAGATGGACCCGGACCTGCCCTACAAGGGCCACTTCAACCTGCTCAACAAGTTCAAGAAGCAGCACCCGGACGTCAAGACGATGATCTCGGTGGGCGGCTGGGCCGAGACGGGCGGCTACTTCGCCGACGACGGCTCGCGCGTCGACTCGGGCGGCTTCTACTCGATGGCCACCAAGGCCGACGGCTCGGTCAACCAGGCCGGCATCGACACCTTCGCGGACTCGGCGGTCGACTTCGTCCGCAAGTACGGCTTCAACGGCGTCGACATCGACTACGAGTACCCGACGACGATGAAGGACGCGGGCAACCCGCTCGACTGGTCCTTCGCCAACGGCCGCCGGGCCGGGCTGGTCAAGGGCTACGCGGCGCTGATGAAGACGCTGCGCGAGAAGCTCGACCGCGCGGGCGCCGCGGACGGCCGGCACTATCTGCTCTCCGTCGCCGCGCCGTCCTCGGGGTACCTGCTGCGCGGCATGGAGACCTTCCAGGTCCAGAAGTACCTGGACTACGTCAACATCATGTCCTACGACCTGCACGGCGCCTGGAACGAGTACGTCGGCCCGAACGCCTCGCTCTTCGACGACGGCAAGGACGCCGAGCTGGCCGCCGCCAACGTCTACGGCAGCGCCCAGTACGGGGGCATCGGCTACCTCAACACCGACTGGGCCTACCACTACTTCCGGGGCTCGATGCCGGCCGGCCGCATCAACATCGGTCTGCCGTACTACACGCGCGGCCACAAGAACGTCCAGGGCGGCACCGACGGCCTGTGGGGCAGGGCCGCCGCGTCGACCTGCCCGGCGGGCTCCGGCCTGACCAAGTGCGGGGACGGCGCCGTCGGCATCGACAACCTCTGGCACGACCTCGACACCAACGGCAAGGAGTCCCCGGCGGGCTCCAACCCGATGTGGCACGCCAAGAACCTGGAGAAGGGCATCGTCGGCGACTACGTCACCGACTACGGCTTCCCGGCGGACACGAAGCTCACGGGCACCTACGCCCGCAAGTACGACGCGACGCTGGTCGCGCCCTGGCTGTGGAACGCCGAGAAGAAGGTCTTCCTGTCCACCGAGGACGAGCAGTCGGTCGGGGCCAAGGCCGACTACGTGGTGGACCGCGGCATCGGCGGCGCGATGATCTGGGAGCTGGCCGGCGACTACGGCTGGAACGCCGCCAAGGGCCAGTACGAAATGGGCGACACCCTCACCTCGCTGATGTACGACACCTTCAAGTCGGCCGCGCCCTACGGCGCGAAGAAGTCGAACGCGGACCTGCCGACCGAGGCCGTGAACGTGGACGTGGAGTTCACGGACTTCAAGCTGGGCGACTCCAACTACCCGATCACGCCCAAGCTGCGGATCACCAACAACACGAAGACCGCGCTGGCGGGCGGCACGGAGTTCCAGTTCGACTACGGGACCTCGGCCCCCGGGAACGCCTCCGACCAGTCCGGTTTCGGGACCAGGGTCATCAGCAGCGACCACACGGGCAACAACGTGGGCGGCCTGAAGGGTGACTTCCACCGAGTGTCGATGAAGCTGCCGGCGTGGCAGTCGCTGGCACCGGGCGCGACCGTCGACCTGGCGTTCAACTACTACCTGCCCGTGTCGACCCCGTCGAACTGGACGGTCACGATCGACGGCAAGACGTACGCCCTGGCCGGCGACCTCGCCCGGGGCACGACGGTGGTGGACCCCGGCACGCAGACGCCGACGCCCACGCCCACGGACACCCAGTCCCCGACCCCCGGCCCGAGCCCGACGGACGGCACCGGGCAGTGCGCGGCCCCGGCCTGGGACGCGGCGGCGTCGTACGGCGGTGGCACCACGGTGTCCCACCAGGGGCACACGTGGAAGTCCAAGTGGTGGACGAAGGGCGAGGAGCCCGGAACCACCGGTGAATGGGGTGTCTGGCAGGACCTCGGCGCCTGCTGACCCCCGCCCGAACGGACCCGGCGGCGGTGACGAAGGCCCTTGCCCGCCGCCGGGTCCCCCCAAAGCACCCTGCCGGGCACGGGCGGGGTGCGTTTCCCCACGGAGTGCGCCAGGGTGTGATGGGCGAACCGCACGCCCATGTCCGGCAGGGGGCTGAACAGCATGACCACCATCCTGGTGACCGGCGGCACCGGCACGCTCGGCCGGCTCGTGACGGAGCGGCTGCGTGCCGGCGGGCACGACGTGCGGGTGCTCAGCCGGCACAGCGAGCCGTACGCCGTCGACCTCCGCGAGGGCGGCGACGGCCTGGACACGGCGCTCGCCGGTGTCGACACGGTCGTGCACTGTGCGACCACGCAGCGCGGCGGCGACGAGCGGTCGGCCGCGAACCTGATCGCGGCGGCGCGGCGGGCCGGAGTGACCCACCTGGTCTACATCTCGATCGTCGGCGTCGACCGGGTGCCGCTCGGCTACTACCGGACCAAGCTCGCGGTCGAGAAGCTGGTGGAGGAGTCGGGCCTCGGGTGGACGGTGCTGCGGGCGACCCAGTTCCACGACCTGGTGGTGCAGGTGCTCGGGATCCTGGCCAGGCTGCCCGTCGTGCTGCTGCCCGCCCATGCCCGCGACCAGCCGGTGGAGGTGGCGGAGGTCGCGGACCGGCTCGCGGAACTGGCCCAGGGTGCGCCCGCCGGCCGGGTGGCGGACATGGGCGGCCCCGAGGTGCGCACCTTCGAGTCGCTGGCCCGCGCCCACCTGGGCGCGACGGGACGCCGGCGGGCCGTGGTGAACGTGCCGCTGGCGGGGAAGACTTACCGCGCGTTCCGGGCGGGCGGGCATCTCGCGCCCGGACACGCGGTCGGCAGGCGCACGTTCGAGGAGTATCTGGCGGAGCGGTTCGGCGGCGGGGAGGGCGGACGGCGCGGATGAGCGGACGGGCGTGGCCGCTGGCGGGGCTGGGAGTGCTCGCGGGCGGCCAGGTGCTGCTGGGGCTGTGGGTCCTGCTGCTGCCCGAGCTGTTCTGGAAGTGGCCCTGGGTGTCGCACCTGCCGCCCTGCAACGAGCACCTGCTCCGGGACTTCGGCGGCGCGTCCCTCGCGCTCGCCGTGGTGCTGTGCGCGGCGGCGGCGACGATGGAACGCCGCCTGGTGCTCACGGCGCTGACGGCCTACCTGGTCTCCTCCGTCGCCCACCTCCTGTTCCACGCCTCGCACCTGGAGCCCCTGTCGGCGGCGAGCGCCGCGGGCTTCCTGACCCTGCCGGGCACGGCGGTCCTGCTCCCGGCGGCCCTGGTGTGGCCGGCGGCGGACGGCACGGTGTTCCGGGAACCCGACCCGGCGGGGCGGCCGTCGGCACCCTGAGGACACCGGTCCGCCAGCGGCGCACCCGGGCGCACCACCGCGCCCGGTCCGAAGCGCCGCGGGCTACCGCTCCGGTGGGGCGAAGAGGTCGTCCTGGGCGCGGTCGCGGGCGGTCAGCAGGGCGCCGCGCAGGACCGCGCCGCCGCCCAGGGTGCTCGGCCGTACCTCCGTGGCCAGCGGGGACATCCGGGCGAGGCGGCGTCGGACCCGGTCGGCGAGGGCGTCGGCGCCGGCCCGGCCGACCTCGCCCGCGAGGACCAGGCAGCCCGGGTCGAGGACGGAGACGACGGCGGCGGCGCCCAGGACGACGCGGTCGGCGAGGGCGTCGAGGAACCGTTCGGCGGCCGGGTCGGCGCCGGAGGCCGAACGGCGTACCGCCTCCCTGACCAGGGTGGCGGCGTGCGGCTCGGGCCCGGTGGACGGTGCCGTCAGCCCGTGCTCCGCCGCCAGGGCGGTCACCGCCGCCGCCCCCGCCACGGAGTGGAAGCCGCCGTCGCAGTCGGTGGCCGACGGCAGGCCCGCGGTGCCCGGCACCGGCATGAAGCCGATCTCGCCGGCTCCCCCGGACACGCCCCGGCGCAGGGTGCCGTCGAGGACGACGGCGGCGCCGATGCCGAGGCCGAGCCAGAGCAGGACGAAGGTGTCCCGGTCGCGGGCGGCGCCGTCGCGCTGTTCGGCCAGGGCGGCGAGGTTGGTCTCGTTCTCGACGCCGACCCGGGCCTCGGGGAACTTCTCCTGGAGCGCGGCCATCAGTCGGCGGTGCCACTCCGGCAGCCCGGTGGAGTCGCGCAGCTCGCCGCCGACCGGGTCGATCAGGCCTGGCGCACCGATACCGACGGTGTGCAGCCGGTCGGCGCCGGCCTCCTTGACCGCGCGCTCGACCAGGCTCACCGCCTGCTCCACCGCGGGACCGGTGCCGGAGTGGTCGTCGATGGGCACGGAGCCCTCGGCGAGGACCCGGCCGAGCAGGTCGGAGACGAGCACGGCGACGCCCTCGGTGCGCACGTCGAGGGCGGCGAGGTACGCGCGCTCGGCGACGATGCCGTACAGCTTGGCGTTGGGCCCGCGGCGCTGCTCGCCGGACTCCCCCGCCACCTCGATCAGTCCGGAGGCGGTGAGGCGTTCGACGAGGTCGGCGACGGTGGGCCGGGACAGGCCGGTCAGCTTCTTCAACTGGCCGGCCGTCAACGGGCCCTCCTGCTGGAGCAGATGGAGGGCGAGCCGGTCGTTGATGGCCCGGGCGGTGCTCGGGGATGCGGGCATGCCGGGATCCTTCCAGATCGGTGGCGCGGAGGCGCACGCCGGTAATCCACTATCTATCAGGCAGGCTCCCTGATAGTTTACCCCGCGCGCTGCCACACGCTGCCGCGCACCGAGGACACGGAGGGGTGGACCATGAGCACAGGGACCTACGGGCGAGGCGAGGTGAAGCGCGCCCGGTACGCGGTGGCGGCCGTGTTCGCCGTGCACGGCTCCGTCACCGGCTCCTTCGCGACCCGCGTGCCGTGGATCCAGGACCACGCCGACGTGAGCGCGGGCCAGTTGGGGCTGGCACTCGCCTTCCCGGCGCTCGGCGCCTCCCTCGCCATGCCGCTGGCCGGCCGGGTCACGCACCGTTTCGGCGCCCGGGCCGCCCTGCGCTTCCTGCTGGCGCTGTGGACGCTGGCGCTGGTGCTGCCCGCCCTCGCCCCGAACCTGGTCACCCTGTGCCTCGCCCTCTTCGTCTACGGCGCCACGGCGGGCATGTCGGACGTGGCGATGAACGCGCTCGGGGTCGAGATCGAGAACCGTCTCGACAGGTCGATCATGTCCGGGCTGCACGGCATGTGGAGCGCGGGCGCGCTGATCGGATCGGCGGCCGGCACGCTCGCCGCCCACCTGGGCACGGACGCCCGCACGCACCACGTCCTCGCCGCCGCCGTGCTGACCGTGACGGGCCTGGTCGCCTGCACGTGGGTACTGGACCTGCAGCCCGCCGAGGACGAGGACCCGCCGCCCCGGTTCGCGCTCCCGCCGAGGTCGGCGGTGCTGATCGGCGCGGTCGGTTTCTGCGCGGTGTTCGCGGAGGGCGCCAGCCTGGACTGGTCGGCGGTCTATCTGCGGGACGAGCTGGAGACCTCGGCCGGCCTGGCGGCGGCGTGCACGACGGGCTTCACGCTGACCATGGCGCTGAGCCGGCTCGTCGGCGACAAGGTCGTGGACCGGTTCGGCGCGGTGCGCACGGTCCGGGTGAGCGGGGTGCTGGCCGCCCTCGGCGGGCTGCTGGTCGTGGTCGGGGGCCATCCGGCGGTGGCGATGACCGGCTTCGCGCTGATGGGCCTCGGCATCGCCGTGGTCGTCCCGCTCTGCTTCGCCGCGGCCGGCCGGGCCGGTTCCAACCCGAGCCTGGCCATCGCGGGCGTCGCCACCATCACGTACACCTCGGGCCTGGTCGCGCCGAGCGCGATCGGCGGTCTGGCCCAGGCGACCAGCCTGGTGGTGTCCTTCGGTCTGGTGACCGTGCTGGCCTGCTGCCTCGTGGTGTTCGCGCGGGTGCTGCGGGCCGGGGACCGGAACCGGCCGACGATCAGTCCGCCGGCCGCAGAAGTGCCCGGCCGGCGGTCCTGAACGCCTCGCTCCACGGCGCCGGGCGCAGCGTCCCGGCGTCCAGCCGCACCAGCACCCGGGTGCCGCGGGCGTAGGTGGTGGCGCCGTCCGCCGAGCAGAGCCGGAAGCCGTAGGTCAGCCCGGTGGTGCCGAGCCGGTCCAGCCACAGGTGGACGGCGTACGCGCCCGGCCGCGTGACCGGCGCCTCGTAGCCGATCGTCAGTTCCCTGACCGCGTTGCAGGCGTCGCCGGCCGCTTCCCAGTCGCCCTCGAACCGGACACCGTGCCCGGCCCACAGCTCGGTCCAGGCCCGCTCGACCAGCACGGGGTAGCGGGCGTTGTGCAGCAGCCCGAGGGCGTCCAGGTCGTCGAAGTGGACGGTGACGGGGACGAGCCGGCCGTACGGCAGGGTGGACGGGGCGGGGGCGGCGGGCGCTTCGGCGGTCACGGTGGGCTCCTGGGTGGTGCGTGGTGGTACGCGCGGCGTCGTCGTACGGGGACCGCGACCATCCTAAGCGGACGCTCAGGACGCCCTTCGGGGAAGGTGCAGGTCAACCGCACGGCCGGGCACCCCCGACAATGGTCCGGACAGTCCTCACGTACAGAGAAAGCGAAACCTCACCATGGACCTCGGCGTGCGCTGGAAGCTGCACGGGGACGGGAAGGTACCCGCCCCCGGAGCGGTGGTCCGCCCCGACGAACGGCTCTCGTGGCCCCGCACGGCCGGGCTCGGCGCCCAGCACGTGGTGGCCATGTTCGGGGCGTCCTTCGTGGCTCCGGTCCTGATGGGCCTCGACCCCAACCTCGCGATCATGATGTCGGGCGTGGCGACCGTCATCTTCCTGCTCGCCACCCGCGGCCGGGTGCCCAGCTACCTCGGCTGCTCGCTCTCCTTCGTGGGCGTCGCCGCGGTCATCCGGGCGCAGGGCGGCACCAGCGCCACGGTGACCGGCGCGGTCCTCGTCGTCGGCGTCGCCCTGTTCCTGGTGGGGCTCGCCGTGCAGCGGTTCGGGGCGCGGATCATCCACGCCGCGATGCCGCCGGTGGTCACCGGCGCGGTGGTGATGCTGATCGGCTTCAATCTGGCCCCGGTCACCGCCTCCACCTACTGGCCGCAGGACCAGTGGACGGCACTGTTGGTGATGCTGTTCACCGGTCTGGCCGTGGTGTGTCTGCGCGGCTTCTGGTCCCGGATCGCGATCTTCCTGGGACTGGTCTTCGGCTACGTGCTCTCCTGGGCCCTCGACCGGGTCTTCGGGAAGATCCACTCGGTGGACGGCAGCGGCAAGCTCACCGACCACTGGCGCCTCGACTTCTCCGCCGTGGGCCGGGCCGACTGGATCGGGCTGCCGTCCTTCCACGGGCCGAGCTTCGAGTGGTCGGCGATCCTGGTCGCCCTGCCCGTCGTCATCGCCCTGATCGCGGAGAACGCCGGGCACGTCAAGGCGGTCGGCGAGATGACCGGCGACAACCTCGACGACAAGCTGGGCACGGCGATCTCGGCCGACGGCATCGGCTCGGTGCTCTCCACCGCGGTCGGCGGCCCGCCCAACACCACGTACTCCGAGAACATCGGCGTGATGGCGGCGACCCGGGTCTACTCGACGGCCGCGTACTGGGCGGCGGCCGGTTTCGCCCTGCTCTTCGGCCTCTGCCCGAAGTTCGGCGCGGTCGTGGCCGCGATCCCGGGCGGCGTCCTCGGCGGCATCACCGTCATCCTCTACGGCATGATCGGCCTGCTCGGTGCCCAGATCTGGACCAACGCCCGAGTGGACCTGCGCAACCCGCTCAACCTGGTGCCGGCCGCCGCGGGCATCATCATCGGCGTCGGCAACGTCAGCATGAAGTTCACGGACACCTTCTCCCTCAGCGGCATCGCGCTCGGCACCCTGGTCGTCATCACCGGCTACCACGCGCTGCGCGCTTTCGCCCCGGCCCACCTCAAGACCCAGCAGCCGCTGCTCGACGAGGGCACGTCGTCGTACGACGAGAAGACCGGATCCGGCGGGGACGGCGGCGGGGGTCAGCGCGCCAAGTCGTAGGCGTACGACGGGGTGAACGTGCCCGGTTCGCCCTTGCAGCCGTCGGACTCCCCCGGGAGCTTGACCCACAGGTAGGCGTCGACGCGCCCCATACCGGTGCTCAGGGTCGGTGCGCGGCCGATCCGGCGGCCGGCCGGGTCGCACCACTCGCCGTCCGGCGGGGCGCCGTTGCCGTTGCGGCTGGTGTCGATGACGGCGCCGAGGCTCGCCGGGCCGCCGAGGGCGTCGAGGACGGCGCGGTCGTAGGCGATCTCGTCGGCGGTGGCGTGGAAGTTGGAGACGTTGCTGAAGACGCCGTCGGAGGAGTCGGCCGAGGCGGCACCGGCCTGCTCGAGCCAGCCGGCCTGCTTGGCGGGCGCGTGCCAGCCGGAGTGGCCGGCGTCGTAGTAGACCCGGGCGCGGGGGTCGGCGTCCTTCAGCACCCGCCCCGCCCGGGCCAGGGAGGCGAAACGGTCGGCGCGCTCACCGGCGGACAGGCACTCGGACTGGGCGACCGAGTCGGGTTCCAGCACGACGATCACCTCGCCGGAGCCGAGCCCGGCGGCGAACCGGTCGATCCAGGCGTCGTAGGCGTCGAGATCGGGCGCGCCGCCCTCGGAGTGGCCGCCGCAGTCGCGGTCGGGTATCGCGTACGGCACGAGGACCGGCACCCGGCCCTGGGCGGCTCCCGCGGAGGTGACGGCGCGGACCCGGGAGGTGATGGTGGCCGGGGTGTGGTCGGCGAACCAGACGGCGGCCGGCTCGTCGGCGATCCGGGCGGCGATGACGTCGTGGCGCGGGTCGCCGGGGTGGGCCCGGACCCAGTCGAGGACCTGGGAGTCGGGGTGCCGGTACAGGCGCGTCGCGGTGGCCGTGGGCCGTGGTGTCCGCTCGGTGGGACTCGCGGACGTCTTCCTCGGCGGCACGGAGGGAGTCGTCCTCGTCGCCGTCGGCGAGGTGGTGGGGGACGGCGACGCCGAGGGTGCCGGGGACGGGGTGCCGGGCGGCGCGTCCCACCGCGGCGACGTCGTCACCCGCGGCGGGGCTGCGTCCACGTCACGCCCGCCGCCGTCGCCGAGCGCGGACAGCATGCCGGTCGCGGTACCGACCGCCACGACGACGGACGCCGCCGCGACCATCGCGCCGCGGCCCGCGGCACGCCTGCGCCCGGCCCCGCGAGCGGCCGGCCGCCGGGCACGAAGGCCTGACACGTACGGTCCCCCTCCCCCGCGCGGCGGGCGCGTTCCCCCGTTCTGGGGAAGCGTCGGGCCCGCCGGCACTGCCGTCAGCCTAAAGCTGCGACGCTGCCGCCATGGCGCACTGCGAGCAAGTCCCGACGGCTGCCCCGACGGTGGACGACGTGCTGTCCCGGATGCGCGCCCTCGACGCGGCGCTGCCGGCCCGGGACGGCGTCGCGGTCTTCAACCGCGTCTACCTCGCCGTCACCGAGGCCGTGGACCGGCACATCGACGGCGGCCGGTTCGCGGACCCCGGAGCCGCTGCCGCGCTGGACGTGCGGTTCGCGGAGCGTTATCTGACCGCCGTGGACGCGGCGGAGGAGGACCGCCGTCCGCCCGCCTGCTGGCGCCCCCTGTTCCAGCTCCGCCGCCACCCCGGGGTACGGCCGCTGCAGTTCGCCCTGGCGGGCATCAACGCGCACATCGGCCACGATCTCGCGCTGGCCGTGGTGGACACCTGTCGTACGCTCGGCTGCGAACCCGTCGACCTGGAGGACGAGTTCGACCGCGTGGGTGATCTCCTCGTCTCGCTGGAGGAGCGCGTCCGCGACGAGCTGATGCCGGGTCCCGACCTCCTCCAGATCGCCGACCCGCTGACCCATCTGCTGGGCTCCTGGAGCCTGGAGCGCGCCCGCGAGGCCACCTGGGCGGCGGCCCGCGCGCTGTGGGCGCTGCGCCGGCTGCCGGACGTCGCCGGGGAGTTCACCGAACGGCTGGACGCCGCGGTGGGCTTCGCGGGCCGCATGCTGCTCACCCCGCTGCGGGACTGATCCGGCCGGTTCCGGTATGTGCGCCTCCGGAACTCCCCCGCGATCGTTGTACGTTGAAACCGGTGGCCGTGCGCACCGTGCGGTCCACGGCCCGCGTCGCACCCCCGAATGCGAAGGAGCACCCGGCATGACGACCCGGCTCGGACTCGGCCTCCCCCAGATGCGGCAGTACGACATCGGCAAGGACGTCCCCGACGTGGCGCGCGCGGCGGAAGAGATGGGCTTCGAGAGCCTGTGGGTGTTCGAGCGGGCCCTGTTCCCCGAGCCCGCCACCCAGGGGCTGTACGGCGTCGAGGGCCTGCCCTGGCCGGACACGTACCGGAGTGTGGCGGAGCCGCTGGTCACCCTCGCCCTGGCCGCCGCGGTCACCGAACGGGCGCTGCTGGGCACGAGCGTGCTGGTCGCCCCGCTGCACGTCCCCTTCCAGCTGGCCAAGGCGCTGGCCTCGCTGGACGCGGCGAGCGGCGGCCGGGTGCTGGCGGGCTTCGGCACCGGCTGGTCCCACGACGAGTACGCGGCGGCCTCCGTGCGGCCGTTCGCCGAACGCGGTGCGGCCCTGGACGAGCTGATCGGGGTGTGCCGCGCGGTGTGGGGTCCGGACCCGGTGGTGTACGACGGCGAGGTCACGAAGATCGCGTCCGCCGTGGTCGGTCCCAAACCGGCCCGGCCGATCCCGATCCTGCTGGCGGCGGGCGGCAGCGGCCGGGCCCGGCGCCGTCTGGTCGACCACGCCGACGGCTGGCTGCCGACCGGCATCGGTGCCGAGACCGTCGCCGCGCAGCTGCGGGAACTGCGGGACCTGGCCGCCGAGCGGGGTCGCACGCGGCCGATCCGGACGGCGCTGCGGGTCAACACCCGCTACAGCGCGGCGAACTACGAGGGCTCCGACCGGCGCCCCTTCCAGGGCGGCGTCGACCAGATCGTCGAGGACCTGGCCGCGCACGCCGAGATCGGCCTGGACGAGATCCTCATCGACGTGCAGAGCACCGCGCGGGACGCCGAGGAGCTCAAGGACGTCGCCGCCCGGATCTACGAGAAGGCCCGGGCGGCCGGGATCTGAGGCCGGGCGGCGGGAGAACTCCTAGTCCTCGGGCAGCTCCACCGGCGCGATCTCCTCGTAGAGGTCGCCCGGGCCGGGGTTGGTCGCGTCGGTCTCGCCGCCGAAGTGGTGCATGACGCCCCAGACCGCGTTCAGCGCGGTCTGGACGGCGCCCTCGGCCCAGCCGGCCGTCCAGGAGATGTCGTCGCCGGCGAGGAAGATGCCCCGCTTGTCCTCCGGCAGCTCCTCCTGCATGAAGTGGGTGAACAGCCGCCGCTGGTAGCGGTAGTGGCCGGGCAGGTTGGCCTTGAACGCGCCCATGAAGTAGGGCTCGTTCTCCCAGGAGACCGTCACCGGGTTGCCGATGACGTGCTTCCGGATGTCGACCTTCGGGTAGATCTCGCCGAGCGACTTCAGCATGACCTCCATCCGCTCGTTCGCGGACAGCGGCAGCCACTTCAGGCTGTCGTCGCACCAGGTGTAGGAGAGGCAGATGACGGCGGGCCGGTCCGGGCCGTCGTCGAGCAGGTAGGTGCCGCGGGTCATGCGGTCGGTGAGCGTCATCGACATGACGTCCCGGCCGGTGTCCTCGTCCTTGTCCAGCCAGAAGGGCCGGTCGACGGGCACGAAGAGCTTGGAGCTCTCCATGTAGTGGGTGCGCTCGATCGCGGTCCAGTGGTCGATCGGGAAGAGCGAGTCGTCGCAGGCGATCTTCGAGAGCAGCATCCAGGACTGGGCGGTGAAGATCGCCGCCCGGTAGGTGCGGATGTCGCCGTCGGCGTCGGTCACGGTGATGCGGTTGCCGGCGGTGCGGTTCAGCCGGGTCACGGCCGGGCGGGGCTCGCCGTCCACGTGGAGGGTCTTCAGCGAGGTGCCGTGCGGCCAGTGGACGATCTTCTCCGGCTCGCGCTCCCAGAGCCTGAGCGGCAGCTGCTGGGAGCCGCCGACGATGCCGCGGTGGTGGTCGTCGGCCTCGGTGTAGACGACGCGGAGGATCTCCAGGATGGAGTTGGGGAAGTCGGTGTCCCAGCCGCCGGTGCCGAAGCCGACCTGGCCGAAGATCTCGCGGTGCCGAAAGGACTTGAAGGCCTCGGAGTCGCAGAGGAAGCCGTAGAAGGTCTGGTTGTCGAGCTTCTCGACCAGCTTCCCCCAGATCTCGCGGATGCGGGGGACGTCGCGCTCGCGCAGGGCGCGGTTCATGTCGGTGAAGTCGGCGCCCTCTTCGAGGCACTTCGCCCAGGCGTCGGCCACGTCCCGGTAGACCTGCGGCAGGTCGTCGAGGGTCTCGGCGTAGTGCGACTCGCCCTTGAGGTCGACGACGGTCGAGGGGGTCGCCTCGGCCAGCGGGTTGGGGAAGGCCCGGGTCTCGAGGCCCACCAGGTCGATGTAGTGCTGGAGGGCGGTGGAGGACGGCGGGAAGCGCATCGCGCCCATCTCGGCGGTCAGCGACGGGTCGCAGCCGTCGAAGCCGACGGTGCGCAGCCGGCCGCCGATCCGGTCGGCCTCGTAGACGACGGGCTTGAGGCCCATCTTCATCAGCTCGTAGGCGGCCACGATGCCGGACAGGCCGCCGCCGATGACGGCGACCTCGGTGCCGTGCTCGGTGGCGGGTATCTGGCCGAGTCCGGCGGGGTGGGCGAGGAAGTCGTCGTACGCGTACGGGAAGTCCGGCCCGAACATGGTGATCGGCGGCTGCTGCTCGTCTGCGTGCTCGATCGCGTTGGGCACGGTGGACGTCATGGGGTACGGACTCCTTGCACGGGTGGAACGGGGGCGGGACGCGCGGTTCGGGGCTCAGGCGAGGGCGCCGTAGAGGCCGGGGCGGCGGTCCCTCAGGTAGGGGTTGGCCTCGCGGGACGCGGCCAGGAAGGCGGGGTCCGCGTCGGCCAGGATCAGCTCCTCGGCCCGCCCGGCCCGGGCGCGGGCGACGCCGTCGGGTCCCGCGAGGGTGGACAGGCCGACGAACTCGAACTCGCCCTCGGGGCCGACGCGGTTGACGTACGCGACGTACATCTGGTTCTCGAAGGCCCGCACCGGCACGACGGACTCGGCGACGAACTGGAAGGGGTGCATCTGCGCGGTCGGGACGAGCAGCAGGTCGGTGCCGGCCAGGGCGTGGGCGCGCACGTTCTCCGGGAACTCCACGTCGTAGCAGATCATCAGGCCGACGGTGAGGCCGTTCAGCTCGGTCTGGACGACGGGCTGCTCGCCGGGGGTGAAGTGGTCGCGCTCGAAGCAGCCGAAGAGGTGGGTCTTGCGGTAGTTCGCCGGGCGGGTGCCGTCGGCGGCGACGAGCTGGACGGAGTTGAAGACCCGCTCGCCGTCCCGCTCGGGGTAGCCGTAGGCGACGGCCAGGCCGTGACGTCCGGCGATCTCCGCGACGGCGTCGGCCGCGTCGCCGTCGGCGGGCTCGGCGAGGACGCCGATGTCGTCGCCGACGGCGTATCCGGTCAGGAACAGCTCGGAGGTGACGAGCAGCGCGGCGCCCGCGGCGGCGGCGCGGCCCGCGGCCTCGTCGAGGACCTTGAGGTTCTCGGCGGTGGAACCGGGGCGGCCGGAGCTCTGGAGCAGGGCGGTGCGCATGCGTGATCCTCACCGGTCGGGGGGGGGTCGGGGGGCCAGATAGACGGTACGGTCGGCGGGCTCGGGCGGACAAGACGGACCCGTTGCGCGCCGGTGAGCGGTTCGTTGCGTGCACCCGGCACCCGTCGGCGATTCGTTGCGCCCCCGGCGGGCGCTCCCGTCCTCCTCGGGAAGCAGAGCGGGCCCGGCCCTCCCCGCCGCGCGGCGGAGGTGGTACCCGCCGTGGGCCCGATGTGGCGCGGAGGCGGCGCCGGGACAGTGGTGAGCGTTCGGTTCACCGGCTTCGACCTCTCGGGAGACGACCCGCCATGAAGCGCCGTACCGCGACCGCCGCACTCTGCGCCGCCCTGCTGCTCACCGCCGCCACCACCGGCGCGGCCGTCGCCGACGGCCCCCACGGGGGCCCGCACGACGGCCCGCCGCCGAGGGAGGCCGCCGCGCTGACCGGCACGGCCAAGCTGTACCGGTCGGCGGGGGACGACATCACCTTCACCTTCGACGCCCATCTGGCGGCCGAGGACCGGGAGGACCCGCTCAGGGCCACCGGGACCTTCGAGTTCAGCCACTACGCGAACGGCAGGGGTGCGCGGGCCGAGGCCACCGTGGACTGTCTCCTGACCGGCGGTGACGTGGCCGTCGTCTCCGGCGTCGTCACCGACTCCGACCTGCCCGGTGCCGAGGGCAGGCGGGTCGGCGTCACGGTTCACGACCTGGGCCGCCGCGACCGGCTCGGTTACAGCTGGGCGGCTACGGGCAGCCCCGCGGAGGGCGAGGAGCCGCCCCGGTGCGTGTCGTCGGCGCCGTTCGAGATGGTCAGGAAGGGGACCGGCGACTTCGACGTCGTGCCCTGGCAGCCGCGGCTGTAGTCCGGGCGGCACCGGCCAGGACCAGCGCCGTCAGGAGGTGCGGCACCGCGGAGAGCGCGAACGCGGTGCCGTGACCCCATGCCGTGGCCGCCGCCCCGTAGGCGACGTAGGTGGCGAGGGTGCCCAGCTCGCTGCCGAGGCCCGCGACCGAGGTCAGGGTGGCCCGTCCGGTGTCGTCGATGCGCTGCTGGAGGCGGGCGTCGGCCAGGACGGTCGCCAGTTGGAAGCCGCCGAAGGCGAGCGCGACCAGGATCAGGGCGACCGGCGTGCCCGCCAGGGCGCCCGCGGCCAGCGCGAGAGCGGAACCGGTGAGCAGCGCGGCGAAGCCGTTGCCGGTCAGGCGTCGCGCGGGACCGGCCAGCAGACTGCCGGCCGTGGCGCCGGCCCAGATCACCAGCAGCAGCCAGGGCACGGTCTCGGCGGCCACGCCCGTGTCCCGGGCGAGCAGTGGCGTGTACTCGTCGAGCGCGCCCCACACCGCGGTCACGGCCGGTACGAGGAGCAGCGCGCCGCGCACGGACCGGTCGGCGCGGGCGTCGGCGAGTCCGGCGCGCAGCGTCGCGGACCAGCGTTCGCCGCCGCCGGAGGGTGTGCGGTGCTCGGGGAACCGGGTCGCGACCGCCGCCGCGGCCAGACAGGCGAGCACGCTCGCCGCGCCCACCGCGTCGTAGCCGCCCCGGGCGAACACGGGGCCGGCCAGGCCCATGGCGGACATGGTCGCGGCGATGCCGATGGCCCGGGCCCGGCCCATGACGTGGGCGTACCGGTCGGCGGCACCGGCCCGGTCCAGTTCCTCGTAGACCAGTGCCTCCAGCGCGCCGGAGCCGAGCGCGCCGCCGGCGCCCCACAGCACGAAGCCGAGCGCGAAGGCGCCGTAGGACGGCACGAGCACCCACAGGGCGAAGCCGGCGGCGGTGAGCAGCGGGCCGAGGATCAGCAGCAGCCGCCGGGAGACGGCGTCGGCCCAGGCGCCGGAGGGCACCTCGAGCAGGACGCCGGTCAGCGACCACAGGGCGAACAGCGAGGTCGTCTGCCAGACGGACAGGCCGGTGTCGCTGAACAGCAGCGCGTACACCGGGTAGAGCAGGACGAACTCGTCGCAGAAGGCGGAGGCGTACAGCGTGCGCACCAGCCGGCGGGTACCGGCGGGCGCGGCGGCGGCACGCTCGGCCGAGGGCGGAGGTGAGACGGTCATGAGGCCTTCCCGAGGGGGCGGATCGGACACCGGGGGTACGGCGTCCGGGGCGGCCCTCGGGAGGAGGCGCTACGGGTGGTGGATCAATGTCGCCGGGTCATGGCACCGATGCTAGACGGTGTGCGGTGCCCCGCCCATGGGTTTACGTGGGCGAGCCCGACGAGAAGCGCCGCAGGAGCGGCGAGAGCACCAGGACGGACTTGGTGCGCTCCACGAACGGCTCCCCGGCGATCCGCTCCAGGACCCGCTCGAAGTGCCGCATGTCGGAGGCGAAGACCTGGGCGACCGCGTCCGCGTCCCCGGTGACGGTGGACGCGGCCACGACCTCCTGGTAGCGCTCCAGGCCCCGCTGGATGGTCTCGGGCGAGGTGTTGCGGCGGCAGAAGATCTCGACGAACCCCTCGGTCTCCCAGCCGAGCGCGGCGGGGTCGACGCGGACGGTGAAGCCGGTGATGGCTCCGGTGGCCCGCAGCCGGTCCACGCGCCGTTTGACGGCGGGCGCGGACAGGCCGACCGACTGCCCGATGTCCGCGTAGGAGCGGCGGGCGTCCTCGGCGAGGGCGTGCACGATGCGTTCGTCGAGATCGTTGAGCACTGCGGGTCGTTCACTTCACTTCTGGTGCGTCCGGACCCGGGAGGGGTCCGGTGTGGCGAGTCGGGAGCGGCGTTGGCCGTACACGAAGTAGAACACGAGCCCGACCGCCATCCAGACACCGAAGACCACCCAGGTGACGGTGGACAGGCTGCCCATCATCCAGACGCAGAAGCCGAAGCCGAGGGCGGGCAGGACCGGCGACAGCGGGACCCGGAAGGTGCGGCGCATGTCGGGATTGGTCCGGCGCAGCACCACGACGGCCACGTTGACCAGGGCGAAGGCGAAGAGGGTGCCGATGCTGGTGGCGTCGGCGAGCTGTCCGAGCGGGATGGCGGCGGCGAGAACGCCGCAGAACAGCGAGACGATCAGCGTGTTGGCGCGGGGCGCGCCGGTCTTCGGGTGGACCTTGGAGAAGACCTTGGGCACCAGTCCGTCGCGGGACATGGCGAACAGGACGCGGGTCTGGCCGTAGAGGACGGTCAGGACGACGCTGGCGATGGCGACGACCGCGCAGAAGGCCAGCAGGGTGCCCCAGAAGCTCTGCCCGGTCACGTCGGTCATGATCTGCGCGAGGGAGGCCTCGGAGTCGGTGAAGGTCCGCCAGGGCTTGGCGCCGACGGCGACGGCGGCGACCAGGACGTAGAGCACCGTGACGATGACGAGGGACAGCATGATCGCGCGGGGCAGGTCGCGCTGGGCGTTCTTGGCCTCCTCGCCCGCGGTGGAGGCGGCGTCGAAGCCGATGTACGAGAAGAAGAGCGTCGCACCCGCCGCGCTGACCCCGGCCATGCCGAGCGGCATGAAGTGCTCGTAGTTGCCGGAGCGGAAGCCCTGCACGCCGATCGCGCAGAACAGCACCAGTGCCGCGATCTTGACGACGACCATGATCGTGTTGGCGCGGGCGGACTCGCGGGCGCCGCCGAGCAGGAAGGTCATGGCGAGGAGCACGACGATCAGCGCCGGCAGGTTGAAGATGCCGCCGTCGCCGGGCGGCGCCGACAGGACCGCGGGGAGGGTGACGCCGATGGTGCCGTCGAGCAGCTCGTTCAGGTACTCGCCCCAGCCGACGGCGACGGCGGCCACCGACACGCCGTACTCCAGGATCAGGCACCAGCCGCAGATCCAGGCGACCAGCTCGCCCATGGTGGCGTAGGCGTACGAGTACGAGGACCCGGCGACCGGGATGGTGCCGGCCAGCTCGGCGTAGGAGAGGGCCGAGAAGAGCGCGGTGAGACCGGCGATGACGAAGGAGAGCGTGACGGCCGGCCCGGCCTTGGGGACGGCCTCGCCGAGGACGACGAAGATGCCGGTGCCGAGGGTGGCGCCGATGCTGATCATCGTGAGCTGCCAGAGGCCGAGGGAGCGGCGGAGGCTGCCGCCCTCGCCCTGACCGCCCTCGGCGACCAGGCGTTCCACGGGCTTGCGGCGCATGAGGCGCGCGGCGAGGCCCGGGGACGGGGCTGCCGATGCGTCCTGGTGCGGGGGTGCGCCTTGGTCGATCACGCGGGGACTCCTTTGTCGCTGCCGGTGGCTCCGCCGGGGTGAGCGGACGGGCTCCGGGCGGGCCTGGGGAGCGGCGGGGACCGGTGGGCGCGCTCGTGCGGCACGGGAACCCACCGAGCGGGGTCCCCGCCACGCCACGTACAGCGCAGAACACTACGAGGGGGGCGCGGCGCCGGTAATGCAGCAACCTTGCGCATTCGAGCACGATCGTTGCGTTCGACGGGGCGGCGCGGGTGTTCGTTGCGCGCGGGGCGCACGGCGTTGCGCGCGGGGCACGGATCGGTGGATCGGGCCTGGTCAGTGGTCGTCCGGTCGGCCCGCGACGGCGCGTGCCTCGGCCGCGTCCGCCGCGTCGAAGCCGATCTCCCCGGGCCGGCCGCGGGCGGCCTCCTGGGCGTCGATCCAGCGCGTGTGCGCCTCCCAGGCGGCCTGCTTGCTGGTGCCGAGCGCGGCCCCGATCTGCGACCAGGAGGCACCGGCCTCGCGGGCGGCGCGGACGGTGAGCTGGCGCCCGTAGGCGGCCTTGCGGGCGACCACCTCGCTCAGGGCGAGCAGTTCGAGGAGCTGCGGACGGTCCAGGGCCTCGCCGTCGCTGCCGAACCCGGCGAGGGACTCGCGGGCGCGCAGCTCGTCGAGACGGGCCACGGCGGTCAGCAGGGTGTGTTCCGGCTCGATGCTCTGTGGTGTCGTCATGCGTCCAGCGTCCCGTCAGGTCTGCTTGACGTCAAGCAGGCCTGACGGGACGGGTCCGGGGTCGGGCGCGGGTCAGCTCCAGCTGGCGTGGAGCGGCTTGCCCTCGGCGTAACCGGCGGCGCTCTGGATGCCGACGATGGCCTTCTCGGCGAACTCCTCCAGGGAGCCGGCGCCGGCGTAGGTGCAGGAGGAGCGGACGCCCGCGATGATCGAGTCGATCAGGTCCTCGACGCCGGGGCGGGCCGGGTCGAGGAACATCCGGGAGGTGGAGATGCCCTCCTCGAACAGCGCCTTGCGGGCCCGGTCGTACGCCGACTCCTCCGAGGTGCGGTTGCGCACCGCGCGGGCGGAGGCCATGCCGAAGGACTCCTTGTAGGCGCGGCCGTTGGCGTCGTGCTGGAGGTCGCCCGGGGACTCGTACGTACCCGCGAACCAGGAGCCGACCATCACGTTGGACGCGCCGGCCGCGAGGGCCATCGCCACGTCGCGCGGGTGACGGACGCCGCCGTCGGCCCACACGTGCTTGCCGTACTTCTTCGCCTCGGCGGCGCACTCCAGGACGGCGGAGAACTGCGGCCGGCCCACGCCGGTCATCATCCGGGTGGTGCACATGGCGCCGGGGCCGACGCCGACCTTGACGATGTCGGCGCCCGCCTCGATCAGGTCGCGCACGCCTTCGGCGGAGACGATGTTGCCCGCGACGATCGGGACCCGCGGGTCCAGCTCGCGGACGACCTTGACCGCGCTGATCATCGACTCCTGGTGACCGTGCGCGGTGTCGATGACGAGGGTGTCCACGCCCGCGTCGAGCAGCTGCTTGGCCTTGCCCGCGACGTCTCCGTTGATGCCGACGGCGGCGGCGATGCGGAGCCTGCCGTTCGCGTCGACGGCCGGCGTGTACAGCGTGGCGCGCAGGGCGCCCTTGCGGGTGAGGATGCCGGCGAGGCGGCCGTCCTTGTCGACGGCGGGCGCGTAGCGCCGGTTGGCGGCGTCGAGGGTGTTGAAGGCCTCGCGCGGGTCCAGGTCGGCGTCGATGAGGATCAGGTCCTTGGACATGACCTCCTCGAGCTGGGTGAAGCGGTCCACGCCGGACAGGTCGGCGTCGGTGACCACACCGACGGGCCGGTGGTCCCCGTCCACGACGACCCCGGCGTTGTGCGCGCGCTTGGGCAGCAGGGACAGCGCGTCGGCGACGGTCTGGTGCGGGGCCAGCACGATGGGGGTGTCCAGGACGAGGTGGCGGCTCTTCACCCAGGAGACGACGTCGGTGACGACCTCGATCGGGATGTCCTGCGGGATGACCACGAGCCCGCCGCGCCGGGCCACCGTCTCGGCCATCCGGCGGCCCGCGATGGCGGTCATGTTGGCGACGACCAGCGGGATCGTGGTGCCCGTGCCGTCCGGGGAGCCGAGGTCCACGCCCTGCCGGGAGCCCACCGCGGAGCGGCTCGGCACCATGAACACGTCGTCGTACGTCAGGTCGTACGAGGGCTGGATGTCATTGAGGAAACGCACGTGCTGCACATCCCAGTCGATCAGAGGTGGCCCCCGGACAGGTCAGCCAGGGGGAAAGAGCACGTACTTCATTCTCCCATGGCGCGGGACCGATCACCCCCGGTCGGATCATCCAGGCTGGTCAGCGGCGTGCTTGGAGGAACCTCCAGGGCCGAGGGTGACGAAGAGCCCCGGGCCGCGGTCGGTGGCCTCGGCGAAGACCTCCTCGGCGACCGCCCACTCGTCCGGCCGTGCCTCGGCGTACGCCCGCCAGCCCTCCACCACGAGCACCAGTCCCCGGTCCGCCGCGCCCTCGGGCCACACGGAGGGGTCGGCCAGGGAGTCGGCGAGGGCGTCCCAGTTGCGGCCGAACCAGTCGGGCAGCGCCAGGTCACGAGCGCAGCGGTCCATCAGCCCCGCCTTGTCCGTGACCCCGCCGAGGTCCAGCGTGACCACGAGCCGCCCCGCGGAGTCCTCGGTCATGTCGCGCCCTTCTTTCCGTTCCCTGCCGATCGGCCGTCAGATCCCGTCCGGGTCGGCCCGGTTGAGCGTCGACTTCGGGGCGGAGCCCGCCGTCATCAGGTAGTCCGCGGCCGACGTGTCCGTCACCAGGCTGGTGACGAGGCCGGAGCGCAGCACCGCGTCGATGGCCGCCGCCTTGCGCTGCCCGCCCGCGATCGCGACGACCTCGGGGATACGGCGGAGCTGGTCGGCCTTGACGGTGATGCACCGCTCCCCCAGGTCCCGCCCCACCCGGCGCCCGTCGGCGTCGAAGAGGTGCGCGGACATCTCGGCGGCGACGCCGAGCGAGGCGTAGTGCGCGCGCTCCTCGTCGCTGAGCATGTCGTGCACCGTCGAGATGCCGGGCTCCCAGGAGCCGATGGAGACACAGGCGACCGTGACCTTGTCGAAGTACTCGAAGGCCCGGGCGATCCCGGTCTGGTGCCGCAGCGCCTGCGCGGTGGCCGCGTCCGGCAGCAGCATCGGCGCGTAGATGGGGTGGGCGTCGCCGCCGGACACCTGGGCGGCGCGGCGCACGGCCTCCACCGAGCCGCGCTCGGCGGTCCCGGCGTCGTACACGCCCGTCAGCTGCACCACGGTGCACGGCGGCAGCCGGTCCAGCGCCGCCGCCATGTGGATGGTGGACCGGCCCCAGGCCAGGCCCAGCACGTCGCCCTCGTTGACCAGCTCGCCGAGCAGGTCGGCGGCCACCTCCCCCAGGTTCTCCGGGTCGGGCGTCTCCTCGGCGTCCGCCGGGGACTCCACCACGACCGCGTGCCGGAGCCCGTAACGGGCGCGCAGGGCGTCCGAGCGCTCGGCGTCCAGCTCGGCCGGCACCCGGATCTCGATGCGTACAAGGTCCCGCTCGAGGGCGGTCTCGAGAACCCTGGCCACCTTGAAGCGGCTGACGCCGAACTCCTCCGCGATCTGGATCTTGGACTTGCCCTCGAGGTAGAAGCGGCGGGCCATGGCCGCCGCCTGGACCAGCTCAGCGGGTCCCATCCGCATGGCTGAACGGCCCGCCGACATACCCGACACGGCGATCTCCTCACTGCTGTTCACACTCTGGATACGCCGTTCATCCTTGCAGATTCGGCGCACTTGATCAGCCCTGATGGGAGCCGTTCACTTTCTGTTCCTCAGTGGTCGCAGAACCAGGATGCCTTGGCGGTGGCCGCATCGGCCTGCGAGCGCAGCGCGCGTACCGCATCGGCCGGGTCGGACGCCCCGTACACCGCGGAACCCGCGACGAAGACGTCGGCGCCGGCCTCGGCGCACCGCTCGATCGTGGACGCCGAGACACCGCCGTCGACCTGGAGCCACAGCTCCAGACCGTGCTTCCCGATCAGCTCACGGGTCCGGCGGATCTTGGGAAGCATGATGTCGAGGAACGCCTGCCCACCGAAGCCGGGTTCAACCGTCATGATCAGCAGCATGTCGAGTTCGGGGAGCAGGTCCTCGTACGGCTCGATCGGCGTCGCGGGCTTGAGCGCCATGGAGGCGCGGGCGCCCTTGGCCCGGATCTCCCGGGCCAGCCGCACCGGCGCGGCGGCGGCCTCGGCATGGAAGGTGACGGAACCCGCGCCCGCCTCCACGTACTGCGGGGCCCAGCGGTCCGGGGCCTCGATCATGAGGTGGCAGTCCAGCGGGGTGTCCGTGGCGCGGGCCAGGGACTCGACCACCGGCACGCCGAGCGTGAGGTTCGGGACGAAGTGGTTGTCCATGACGTCGACGTGGAGCCAGTCGGCTCCCTCGACCGCCTTGGCCTCGTCCGCGAGGCGGGCGAAGTCGGCGGACAGGATGCTGGGATTGATCTGCGCGGCCATGTGCCCAAGCGTGCCATGCCCTCCGGGGGTGGGCGGGGAGGGGTCCGGGGTGGGCAGGGTTGTTCGTTGGCCGCGGGTTCGTTGTGGTTGCTCGCGCCCGCGCGGCGGAGCCGCAGAGTGTCACGGCCCCGCGCCCCTTTGGGGCGCGCCCAGTGGGCGTGGGCTGCACCTTCAACCCTTGCCGCAGACCGGGAGGTTTTGGGGTGTGCGGAGGCGGTCGAGTTCCTTCAGGCGGGTGTCGAGGTCGGTCGGGTCGGCGAAATAGCGGAGTACTGCCTGGTGGAAGGCGTCGCGGGTGGTGCGGGGCATGGCGTCGGAGGCGTCCCAGCAGCGGGTGCGGCCGGGTTCGCGCAGGAGGGTGCCGATCTCCCGTTCGACGGCGTCCTGCTCGGTGTCCGCCGCGGCCGACCTGTTCGCCGTGTACTCCGGCAGCGCGGTGTCCGGGTCGGCGAGGTAGCCGATCAGCTTCTTGGCCTGCGGGGTCGGGTTCAGCATGGCCGCGAGGTCGCCGGAGACCTCCCAGGCGCCGGCGTCCGTGCCGGCCCCGGGCACCACCTCGGAGAAGTGGACGTAGTCGCCGCCCTTCTGCCGCCAGTGCCCGGCGCGGAAGGACCCCTGATGCTCCAGGCGGCCCGCCGCGCAGTCGGCGTCGAACGCGGTGGTCAGCACCTGCTCGACACGGGAGGCGTCGCCCGCGCCCACCAGGTCGGCCCAGGTCGTCCAGGCCTTGCGTACGGCGTCGTCGGTCCAGGGCAGCCTGCCGTTGGCCCAGTCCGCGTACACCCGTGGGCCGGCCTGCTGGAGCAGGATGTCCTCCACCCAGTCGGTGCCGGGCCAGCCGGAGGTCGCGCCGGACTCCATGCCGAGGCACCACCGTGCGGGAGGGCCGGCCGTCTCCGCCGTCGGCGCCGGACCCGCGTACCACACCATGCTCTTCAGGCCGGTCTTCACGGGCAGCCAGTACGTGTGGGCGCCGCCCGCTTCCGGCACCGTCACCCGGGGAGCCCAGAACCGGTCGTAGTCCCCGGCGTCGAAGAGGCCGTCCAGCGGGTGGAGCCGGCCGTCGACGGCGTAGGCGAGCAGTTCGCCGGGGCCGGGCAGCACCGCCACGTCGGGCGGGTTGCCGGCCGCCATGTCGGCGGCGAGCACCTGGCTGAGCGCGGAGCTGCCCTGGTAGACGACGTCGATCCGGTACTTCTCCTCGAAGGGCTCGATGACGTGCTCCTCGAACTGCTCGCGCTCCGCACCGCTCCAGTTGGCCAGCAGGGTGACGGAGCCCTCCCAGTCACGGGCCCAGCGGACCCCGGCCCACAGGCCGGCGCCGAGCAGGACCAGGCAGACGCAGAGGATGCCGAGGGTGCGGGGGCCCGGGCGGCTCATCGCTGCCCCCGGAACCGGTACAGGGCGATCCGCGGCCACAGAACCCACAGCGTCAGCGCCACCACCACAGCCCCTCCCAGCAGTATCCAGTCGGACAACGAGGCCCAGAACCCGGCGTCCGCGAGCGCGCCCTGCACCTCGTCGGCCACCACGGGGATGGCGTCCGGGCCGGCCGGCGGCACCCGTACCTCGGCGACGGAGTCGGTCATCGCGCGGTGCGCCCGCAAGGTCTGCCAGGCCAGCAACGGCACGCCGACGGCGCACAGCACGGTGGCGGCGGGCAACCGCAGCCGCACGGGCCGCCGGAAGCGGCGCCGCAGGAACCACTGGGTCTCCAGCAGCGCCCCGCACAGGGCCGCGTACAGCACCGCGACCGTGCACCAGCCGAGCCACAGCTGCCAGGGGAAGGCGGCCTGCCGCCGGGCCTCGGCCAGCTGTTCGCCGCGCAGGGCGTCGAGGCGGCTCATGATGTCGCCCTCGGTTCCGGCCTCGGCCCGCAGGCCGAGGACCTTCTCGGCGTAGTGGAGAAAGGCGGCGCGCAGCGGTGAGCCGTCCGGCTCCCGGCCCCCGCGTTCCACCCAGCCCGAGTAGACGGCGATCAGCCCGGTGACGGTCTGGACGTCGTGGCGGCCCGCCAGGCCGGTGACGTTCTCCGAGGCGGCCAGGGCGAGGCTCTGCTGGGCGACGGAGATCTGGGTGAGGAACTCTCCGCTGGTGTCGCCCTCGGCGCCGGTGTCGCGGACCACGTCGTGCGCCTGCCGCAGCGCGCTCTGCGCGGTGTCGACGGCGCGGATGCCGGGCGCGCTCTCGGTGGCCAGGGGCACGGTGTCGTCGTGCACGCCTCGGTAGGCGAAGAACAGCGCGAGGGTGGTCGCGGTCGCGAGCGCCAGCAGCAGCCTGAGCCTGCGGGTCAGGTCCCGGCCGGTGGTGCTCACGGCCGGGCCTCGAAGCCGTGGCCGCAGGACGGGCAGAACCGGGCGGCCGCCGGAGCCTTGCGCGAGCAGGCCGGGCAGGTCACCGCGGCTCCGCCGCCCGGTGCCGTGCCCGACGTGCCGGAGCCGGGCCCGGTGCCGGACACGGGGCCGTAGGTGCTGTGGCTGCTCGCGGTGATCAGGTGCTGGAAGTCGACGGCCGTCACGTCGGGGCGCAGGGCGACCCGGCCGCCCTGCGCGTCCTCGATCCGCACCAGCCGGGCCAGCCGGGCCAGCTGCTCGTCGGCGCCCATGGCGTGGGCGAGCCGAACGGCCCGGCCGAGCTGGTGCTCGGCCAGGTCGCGCTGTCCTCGGCGGTGTGCGTCGGTGGCCGCGGCGACCGCCTCGCCGAGCCGCTGGTGCTGCTCGAAGTGCTCGACCTGGACGTCGGTGTGCCGGGACAGGGCCGGGTCGTCGGTCCAGTGCACCAGGCAGGGCTGTGGCGGCGGCAGCCGGACCTCGTCGCCGCCGGGCACCTCGACGGCGACCACGGCGATCTGGAGGTCCTCCCGGCGCGGGCGGCCGGCCGGGTCGGCGGCCAGGCACAGCTGGTAGCGGCGCGTCTCGTCGCCCCAGGCACGGGTGACGAACCGTCCGGTGCCGTCCTCGGCGGTCAGCTCGGCCTCGGTGGGGAAGACCTGCTTGAGGTAGCGCACGGTGCACCCGGGCATCGCGGTCACGGAGATCACCAGCTCGGGGACGGTCTTGGTGAGCAACCGGTTCATCAGCTGCTCGTACTCCGCCGGCAGCGCCGCCTCCTCGCGCACCGAGGAGGCGCTGCCGTGCAGCCGGCGGGTGATCCGCAGCAGTTCCTGGCCGTCCCACCCGTCGCCAATACCCCAGGCGTCGCAGACGAACTGGCCCGCGCACTCGTCCAGCACCCGGGCGAGCGGCATGTGCTCGTCGTGCTGGTTCCTGCCGTCGGTGAGCAGCAGGACGTGACCGAGGGGCGCGCCCTGCTTCGCGAGCAGGCGGCGGCTCAGGTCCAGCCAGGCGCCGATGCAGGTCCCGCCGCCCGCGACCATCTCGCGCACGGCACGCTCCGCGCGCCCCCGGGTGAAGTCGGAGGCGCGGGCCATGCGCGGGGTGTCCGGGTACACCACGGCCGCCTGCTCGCTGCCCCGCACCACCGCGAACGGGGTGCCGTCGGGCAGCTTGCGGATCGCCGCGACCGCCGCCCGCTGAGCCGCGTGCAGCTTCTCCACCGGCCAGGTCATCGAGCTGGAGCAGTCCACGGCCAGAACCTGCGCGAGCACCGGGCCGCCCCGGCGGCCGGCGCCCCCGGTGCCGTCCACGCGCACGCTGAGGATGGCGTGCATCCGCGGGTCGCCCGCCTCGCTGGACAGGTACTTCCACTGGCTGATCTCCAGCCCGGCGGCCGCCTGCCCGGCCGCTCCGCCCGTCCCGGGCGTTCCCGTCTCCACCGTGTCCCAGCCCCCTCGCCCACGTCGTCGCCGTCACGCCCGGGCCGTCGCGCCCCGCCCCGGCACGTTGCTCACTCCGTACGCCGCCGCCCCCGCCACAGGTCGCGCGGCCCGGCCGGTGCCGGGCGCACCGCGTAGGCGGCGTCCAGCAGGTCCCCGCGCTCGTCGGCGCTGCCCGCCTGGTCGGCGAGCCGTTTGAGGGACTTGGTCAGCTGCTTGCGCAGCGCTTCCTCGGTGTCCTGCGAGCCGAGCAGCTCGCCGGCGAGGAAGCCGCTCCCCCAGCCTTCGGGCGGGCGGCAGGCGAGCGCCTGCTCGCGCAGTTCGGTCACCAGCCGGTCCCGGGAGTCGCTGCCGTCCAGGTGCAGCCCCGCCAGCCGTTCGGCGGCCTCGCGCAGGTCGGCGGGGCGCGGCCCGGGCCCGCCGGGCAGCCGGCCGGCCAGGATCCGCACCGCGGCGACGCGGGCGGCGTCGTAGTGGCGGGAGGTGGTCGGCACGCCGTCCAGTACCTCGACGGCCCGGCGGCGCCCGTCGCGGCGCAGCCGGACGCGGGCCAGCCCGAAGGCGGCGCTGCCCTGCGTGGGGTCGCGCCGCAGCACCGCTTCGTAGAACTCCTCGGCCTGTGTCTCGCGGGCCCGCGCCCGCTCGGCCGCCTGCGGGTCCGCCTGGCGGGCCCGCGGGTCGCCCGGCGTCGCGGTCGGCCGGCCTGTGTCGGAGCCCGCCGCTTGTCCGTCCGGTGCCCGTACGTCCTTCCCTGGCAGGTCCGGCTCCCGTACGCCGGTCTCCCGGAGCCGCTCCGCCAGGTACTCGGCGCAGTAGCCGAGGGCCAGTTTGGGTGCTGCCTCGCCGGGCAGCGCGGCGTAGGTGGCGGCGAACTCGTCCTCCGCCTTGCCCACCGCGCCGCGCGTGAGATGGACCAGGCCCCGGTGCCAGAAGATCCGCCAGTCGTAGTCGCCGCTCCAGCCCTTGGCCCGGGCCACCCACTCCTCGGACCGCGCGGCGTTCCCGGCGTCCAGGTAGGCACGGCACAGCCACAGCGCCGTCTCCACGGTGCGCAGCGCCGGGTCGCCCTCGGCCCGTTCGGCGATGCGGTCGGGGGTGTCGGCGGCGAGTCCGCCGAGCAGTACGGTCGCCGGGTCCGCGGCGTCCGGCAGGGGGACCGGCAGCGCGCGGGCCGTCGCCCGGGGCTCGGGGGCACCCGCGGGCAGCTCCGGTGGGCCGCCGCCGGGGCGCCGTGTCCACCACCGGAGCGCCGGGACCGTGCCGAGCGCGGCACCGAAGACCGCCGCGGTCGGCTCGAACCGGGTGGAGCGCTCGGGGTACGGCCCCCGCCCGCCGAGCGCCTGGTCCTCGCGGAGCACCTCCCACAGCTGGCGGGACATCTCGGCCGCGGAACGGAACCGGGCGGCGGGCTCGGGGTGGGTGGCCCGGCGGATCAGCGCCTCGAAGGAGCGGGCGGCCAGTCCGGCGGGGCGGGTGGCCCGCTCGGCGAGCACCTTCAGGGTCCGGCCCACGGTGTACAGGTCGCTGTCTACGTCGAGGCCGCGCCGGTCGCGTTCGCGCTTGGGCGGCGCGTAGCCGTGGGTGTGGACCAGCCCGGAGGAACGGTCGTCGATCCGGCGGACGGCGCCCAGGTCTATGACCTTGATCTCGCGCCCGTAGTGGATGACGTTCTCGGGCTTCATGTCGCAGTAGAGCAGCCCCTGGTCGTGCAGGTACTCGAGGGCGCCGAGGATCTTGCAGCCGTACGTGATGACGTGCCCGAACTGGAAGCCGCCGGTGCCGAACAGCCGCGCCAGCTCCTCCTCGGGGGCGAAGCGGATCCAGGCGAGGGACCGGCCGCCGACGTACTCCATCACGATGTAGCCGGTCGGTTCGTCGTCGCCGGGCACCAGGTGCTGGACGTGGGTGACGATGCGGACGATGTCGCGGTGGTGGAGGCTGGTGAGTGAGCGGCGCTCCTCGACCGCGGCCCGGCGGGCCACGGCGTCGCCGGTGTTGATCAGCCCTTTGAGGACGACGTACAGGCCGGGCACCCTGGTGTCCTCGGCCAGGTAGACCCAGCCGTGCCCGCCGACCGCGAGATAGCCGAGCACCTTGTAGTGCCCGCCGACCCGGTCGCCGGGGCGCAGCTTCGGCCGGAACGAGTACTCCGTACCGCACTCCGGGCAGAACCCGTGGTCGGGGGCGGGACCGCCGTCGTAGGAGACCCCGATGGTGCCGGCGCAGTTGTCCACGCCGCAGCGCCGGCCGCCGGTCGGGGGCCGGGCGACGGTGTCGGCGGCCTCGGAGGGGTCCGGGGAGGGCAGGGCCGGCAGGACGAGGAGCCCGTCGCGGTCCAGTTCGCCGGGGCTCGGGGCGGCGTGGCCCTGCGACGCCGGTTCCGCGGGTGCGACGGGGCCGTCCGGGGCGGGGGCCGGCTCCGTCGAGGGCGGTTCGGGGTCGAGGGGGCGGCGGAAGCAGGTGTCGCAGTACCCGGTGACCATGATCCGGCCGCCCCGGCAGTCGGCTCTGACGCAGGCTCTGCCGCTCATGCCGGGGGCTCCCGGTGGGTCCGCGGGGCTGGCCGGGGACTTCTCGCCGTCATCGCGCGTCACCTCCGCCGTGGCCGTCGACGCGCCGGGTGTAGGCGTCCACCGCCGCCTCCGCCGCACGCACGTCGCAGGGTCTTGCCCGGAGCAGGGCGTGGGCCCGGAGGTAGAGGTCGTCCACGGCCGGGTCCTCCTCTCCCTGCAGGGAGTGCTGGTGCAGGACGTGATAGCCGCGCAGGCGTCCGGCGAGTTCGTCGCGCCGGTCGCGAAGCCGGTCGAGCTCGGCGACGCCCGCCGCCAGACGGCCGGCCACCCGATCGGCCAGCCGCTCGTACCGACCGAGGTCGGACACGGGTCCGGCGGCACGGACGGGAGCACGGCCGGGTTCCTGATCATGACCACGGTCCGCAAGCCGGTCGCGGTCGAGGTCCCGGTCCCGCCCCGGGTCGAGGTCCCGGTCCCGGCCGGGTTCCAGGTGGCGGACACGGTCGGGGTCCCAGTCCAGGTCGGGGTCCCGGTCGGCGTACCGGACCGGGCCCGGGGGCTGGTGAGGGTCGCGGTCGGGGTCCCGGTCATGGCCACGGTCCGGACGCCGATCGCGGTCGACGTCCCGGTCCCGCCCCGGGTCGAGGTCCCGGTCCCGGCCGGGTTCCAGGTGGCGGACACGGTCGAGGTCCCAGTCCAGGTCGAGGTCCCGGTCGGCGCCCCGGACCCGGCCCGGGGGATGGTGAGGGTCGCGGTCGGGGTCCCGGTCCAGGTCGTCGCGGCCACGGCCGGGGTCCCGGTGCCCGTCGCGGTCAGAGTCCCGGTCCGCGCCCCGGACCCGGCCCGGGGGCTGGTCAGGGTCGAGGTCCCGGTCCCGGGCAGGGCCCCCGGCCGGGTCGCGCTCCCCGTCGGCGTCGTCCGCGCGCAGCAGGTCCGCCAGGGCGGCGTGTGCGGCCACCAGGTCCGAGTCGAGGGGGCGTAGGCCGTGCGGGACCACGGCCGCGAGGCGTTCGTGCAGGTCCTCGGCGAGGGGTCCGGTGAGGTCCCGCAGCCGCTCGACGAGCCGGGCGCGACGCTCCCGGGCGGGCCGGGTGAGCAGTCGGTCGCGGGCGAGGCGGTGGCAGTCGCCGGCCGTGCGGAACACCAGCAGCAGCCGGCTGCCCCCGGCGCGCAGCACCTCCAGGAGGTCCAGCAGGGGCAGCGGGTCGATCGCCTCGTCGACGCCGACGACGACCAGGTTGAGGGTTGACCTGGAGGCGCGGATGCGGTCGAGCGGGGGATCCTCCGGGTGCTGCCACAGGCCCATGCGGTCGGCGATCCGCTCGGCGATCTCGGCGGCGGTCACCCCGCTCGCGTCCACCGCGAGGTCGTGGCCGCCGGCCGACGGGACGGTGCCGGGCGGGTCGAGGGACGCGCGGTCGATCGAGACCGCGGTGCGTAATTCCCGGTCGGCGAGGGTGATGGCGCGGCGCAGCGTGGCCGCGCGGGCGGCGTCGCCGGGCCCGACGACGCTGATCTTCACCTGGTTGCCGTCGTCGCGCAGCCAGGCGGCGAGGCGCTGGGCGAACGGCTCGTCGAGCAGGTCCGGGGAGGGGCCGTCGTCGGTGGGGAGCAGCCGCTCGTCCACGGCCGTGGGGCCCTCGATGTGCGGCTTGAGCCCGGGCAGGTGACGGGCGATGGTCTCGGCGGGGCTCATGAAGGAGAACCGGTTGCCGTGCTGGTCCAGCTGCCCGCTGAGCACCATGCCGATGACCTCTCCGGTCCGGCTGTCGGCGACGCCCGCGCCGCTGCATCCCGGGCTGGCCAGTTCACCGGGGCTGACCGGGCTCAGCTGCACCTGTCCGTCGCGCCCGCAGCCGCCGACGACGGTGGAGCGGAACCAGATGCCGCCGTTGTGGGCGTACGGGAAGCCGTACATGCGCACTTCGCGGCCCGGTGCGGACAGCCGGTGCAGCCGTACCGTTTCCTCCACCGGCCGGGGCCGCTCCAGCCGCAGCAGGGCCACGTCCCCGCTGGGGTCGCCGTCGGCGTCCCGCGTTTCCGGTACGTAGGCGGTGCCGTCCACCCGGGCGGGAACCGCGGGCACGCTGTGGTCGGTGGCGCCGACGAACTCCGCGGTGAGCCGGGCCGCCGCGCGGTCCACCACGTGCGCGCAGGTGAGCACCTGGTCGGGGGTCAGCAGTATGCCGGCCCCCGCGATCTCCCCGTCCGCTCCCCGGATCCGCACCGCCCAGCTCGGCGTCTTCATGGGCGAGGCGGCCGGTTCTCCCCCGCCAGCAGCCATATGCGAACTATACGGGCGTGTGCAGCCGGCGCATACTGCTGCGACGGCAGTGAACGAGCTTTGTACGGAGGCGAGTTGACGAACGAACCGGGTTTCGTGGGGCTGGCCGAGGTGATCGGCCGGATCCGGGGCGAACTGGAGGCGGCCCGCGCCGAGGCGGCGGGCCACGACCTGGGTTTCGCGGTGGAGAACGTGAGCCTGACCTTCACCGTGCAGGTCCACCGCGCGGGCAGCGGCCGGGGAGGCGTCCGGATCGGTGTGGTGACGGCCGAACTGGGCGGCTCGGTCGACCACCAGACCACCCACCAGGTCCAGGTGGACCTGAAACCGGAGCTGGCGGACGGGACGCGGATGAAGGTCAACCGCCGCTAGGCGCCGCGAAGGACGGGGGCGGGGACGGTCACGAGGTCCGGCGCACGAGGGCCAGGTACATGGCGTCCGTGCCGTGCAGGTGCGGCCACAGCTGGACGTCGGGTCCCTCGCCCAGGTCGGGGACGCCGGGCAGCAGCGGCCGGGCGTCGAGCAGCTCGGTGCCGGGGTGCTGCTTGAGGACGTCCGCGACGACCGCGCGGGTCTCGGCGAGGTGGGGCGAGCAGGTCGCGTAGGCGACGACGCCGCCGACCCGTACGGCCTCCAGGGCACTGCGCAGCAGTCCGCGCTGGAGCGGGGCGAAGCCGTCCAGGTCCTCGGGGCGGCGCCGCCAGCGCGCCTCGGGACGACGCCGCAGAGCGCCGAGCCCCGTGCACGGCACGTCCACCAGGACGCGGTCGAAGCTCCCCGGGCGCCACGCGGGGCGGGTCCCGTCGGCGGCGATCACCTGGTAGGGCCCCGGGTTGCCGTCCAGCGCCCTGGCCACGAGCCCGGCGCGGTGCGGCTGCTTCTCGGAGGCCAGCAGGAAGGCTCCCCGTTCGGCGGCGAGCGCACCGAGGAGCGCGGCCTTGCCGCCGGGTCCGGCGCACCCGTCCAGCCAGCGTCGGTCCGGCCCGTCCAGCGGCGCGTTGGCCAGGGCCAGGGCGACCAGCTGGCTGCCCTCGTCCTGCACACCGGCGCGGCCCTCCCGCACGGCCTCGACGGCCCCGGGCTCGCCGCCCTCGCTCAGCCGCACGGCGTACGGCGACCAGCGTCCCGGTACGGCGGCCTCCTCGCCGAGCAGTTCGTCGGGGGTGGCCCGGCCCGGCCGCGCGACCAGGGTGACCTCGGGGCGTTCGTTGTCGGCGGCCAGCAGTTCCTCGATGCCGGTGCGGCCGCCGCCCAGCGAGTCCCAGAGCGCGGAGACGACCCAGCGCGGGTGCGAGTGCACGACGGCGAGGTGGTCCTCGGGGTCCTCGTCGTAGGGCGGGGCGACGCGCTCCAGCCAGCCGTCGAGGTCGTCCCGGGCCACCTTGCGCAGCACGGCGTTGACGAACTTGGCCCGCCCGTCCCCGAGCACGACCCGGGCCAGCTCCACGGAGGCGGAGACGGCGGCGTGGCTCGGGATCCGCGTCCCGAGCAGCTGGTGCACCCCCAGGCTGAGCACGTCGAGCACCGGCGGGTCGACCTCGCGCAGCGGCCGGTCCACGCAGTCCGCGATGATCGCGTCGTAGGTACCCTGCCGGCGCAGCGTCCCGTACACCAGCTCGGTCGCGAGGGCGGCGTCCCGGGCGTCGAACTTCTCGGGGCCCTCCTTCTCGCGGGCCTTGCGCAGCAGCGGCGGCAGGACGAGGTTGGCGTACGCGTCCCGCTCGTCCACGGCGCGGAGGGCCTCGAAGGCGAGGATGCGGACGGGGTCCTTCTGGGGCCTGCGGTACGGCTTGCCGGGCTTGCGGGGACGGCGGGGCTGCTCGCTCACGAAAAAGGTGCTCCGGGTGTGGGGTGAAGTGCGCTCACCAGCGTACGCCGCGCGGGTGAGCGTCGCCGCTCAGGCGCGGATCAGCCGCCGAGCAGCTCGCCCTCGCTGATCCGCGCGCCGCGCGCCCAGTCCGCGGCCCGCATCGGCTTCTTGCCCTGCGCCTGCACCCACAGCAGCTCGACGGCGTGCGAGCCGGTGCCGACGTACACGTTGTTCTTCGCGGCGGCGAGCTGTCCCGGGGCGAGGTCGGTCCGGTCGGGCAGCGGCAGGGCCTGCACCAGCTTGAGCCGTTCGCCCCGGAAGGTGGTCCAGGCGCCGGGGGCCGGGGTGCAGCCGCGCACCACCCGGTCCACGCGCAGCGCGGGGGCGGTCCAGTCGACGCGGGCGTCCTCGACGGTGATCTTGGGCGCGAGGGTGACGCCCTCGGCCGGCTGCGGTACGGCCTTCAGGCTGCCGTCCTCGATGCCGTCCATGGTGGCCGCGAGCAGGCCGGCCCCGGCGAAGGCCAGCCGGGTCAGCAGGTCGCCGCTGGTGTCGGTGGGCCGGACGGTCTCGGTGACGGTCCCGTACACCGGGCCGGAGTCCAGGCCCTCCTCGATCAGGAAGGTGGAAGCGCCGGTGATCTCGTCGCCCGCCATCAGCGCGTGCTGCACGGGGGCGGCGCCGCGCCAGGCGGGCAGCAGCGAGAAGTGCAGGTTGACCCAGCCCTGGGCGGGCACGTCGAGGGCGACGCGGGGCAGCAGGGCACCGTAGGCGACGACGGGGCAGCAGTCGGGCGCGATCTCGCGGAGCCGGTCCAGGAACTCGGGGTCGCGCGGCTTCGCGGGCTTGAGCACCTCGATGCCCGCCTCCTCGGCCCGCTCGGCCACGGGCGAGGCGACCAGCCGGCGTCCGCGCCCGGCCGGAGCGTCGGGCCGCGTGACGACGGCGGCCACCTCGTGACGCCCGGAGGCGATCAGGGCGTCCAGGGCGGGAACGGCGACCTCGGGGGTACCGGCGAAGACGAGCTTCATGGGTGGGACGGGCCTCTCGGGCGGGGACGGTGGCGGGCGACGCACCAGTCTACGAGCCGTCAACCGACGGAGAGCCGCCGACGGCACGGTGCCCCGGGAGAGCCCAGCGTCTCCTCCGGCCGGAAACGGGTGGTGCGCGGGTGGAAGCGCCCTCGGAGGCCGAAAGCCGAGGGGGCGCACGACCAAACCCCCACGCCCCCACCCCGTGACCAACCCCGGACCCGCACGTTGGTCAAGAAAGAGTTGACACGCCGGGCCGCCCGCGCGGCCCGATTCCTTTCAACGCCGGTTCGAGAGGCTTGTTCATGGCCGACCACGCAACCCACGACGCCCAGGCTCGGGCCAGCCTGCACTTGCTGGTGCGGGACATCGAGCGGGTCCGCCGGCAGGTGGACGCACTGCGCACCCTCACCGCCCAGCTGGGCAACGTCTACCGCCCGCGCCGCTCCGGCCCCTCCACGGGCTTCGTCGTCTACGGACGCGCCCCCGCCCCGACGGTCCGTCTCGCGCAGGAGCTGCGGGACAGCGTCGAGACCCTGGTCACGGCCGCCGTGGACTTCGACCGTTCGCTCGGCTTCTCCTGGGACGCGGTGGGCTCCGCGCTCGGCGTGACCAAGCAGGCGGTGCACCGGCGCTACGGCTCCCGGCGCGCCGCGGCCCAGACGGCGGCGTCCACCGCGGAGGCCACCGAGCACACCCCGGAGCCCACGACCACCCGCCCGGTCAACGTGGGGCCCGGACTCCCGCCGGTGCCCACGGTTCCGGCGGCCCGTTCCATGCCGACCCAGCCGACCTCGGGCAGCCCGTCCCTGCGCGACGAGGTCCGCCCGACCGCCTTCCCCGGCCCGCGCAACGGCTGACGCCCCGCAACGGCTGACCCGCACACCGGCCGCTCGCACCGGCCGAGCCGCGCTCTCGCACCGGCCCTCCGCCCTCCCCGACCCCGGAGACGGAGGGCCGCGGCGTGTCGGCCCCGCGCCGCTGCGCGGTGGCCCGCCTCACCCGATGTCGGGCGGATCGATCCGCACCCACACGGCCGTGTCGCTACCGCGTGCCGTCCGGGCCGCCTGAGCGGCCTTCAGCGCACCGGCCAGGGCCGCCCCGCGCCCCGGAGGCACCCGGACCAGCGCACGCTCCCAGTGCTCCCCGGGCGGCGGCGCGCCCACCCGCCGCGGCCGGCCCGCCGCCGTGACGGGCAGGGGCACCGGCCCGAGCACCTCCGCCTCCCGCGGCAGCTCGACGGCGCCGAGGAATCCGGCCACCGCCTCCGGGGGTCCCGACACGGCCGCCATCCGCGACACCGGCGGGAAGCCCAGCTCGGCCCGTTCGGCCAGCTCGCGCAGCGCATGACCGGCCGGGTCCCAGCGCACCAGCGCCTGCACCGGCCGCAGCGTCGGCTCGGCGATCGCGACGACGGTGCCCCCGGCGCTCTGCGGGCGCACCAGGGCGGCCGCGGCCAGCCAGCGCCGCAGCGCGTCCTCGCCGGCCCGCAGGTCGGGCCGGCCGAGCATCGCCCAGCCGTCGAGCAGCAGCGCCGCCGCGTATCCGCCCTCGGCGACCGGTTCGGCCCCCGGGGTGCTCACGACCAACGCGGGGGCCTCGGACACGGTGTCCAGCACATGCTCACGTCCGGAGGTGCGCACGGGCACGGCCGGGAAGGCCCGCCCCAGCTCCTCCGCCGTGCGCCGGGCGCCCACGATCTGCGCCCGCAGCCGGAAGGCCCCGCACTCCGGGCAGTGCCAGGCGCCCTCCTCGCGCCCGCACCAGCCGCACCGCAGGGCGGAGGCGGACTCCTGCCCCTCCAACGGCCCCGCGCAGTGCCGGCACCGCGCGGGCGTCCGGCACGCCGCGCAGGCCATCCGGGGTACGTAACCCCGCCGGGGCACCTGCACCAGCACCGGTCCGTGCCGCAGCCCCTCCCTGACGGCCTGCCAGGCGAGGGTGGGCAGGCGCGCGGCCCGGGCGGCCTCGTCGCGGGCCAGATCGTGGTCCCCCACGGTCCGCACCAGCGGCGCGGCGTCCCGGACCTGCTCCCGCGTGGCGACCAGGGGCCGGGCCCAGCCGGTCTCCACCAGCTGGGCGGCCTCCACGGTGCAGCTCCAGCCGCCCAGCAGGAAGGCGCACCGGTCCTGGGCGGCGCGCAGCAGCAGTACCTCGCGCGCGTGCGGCTGCGGGGCGTGCGGCTCGCTGTGGCTGTCGTCGCCGTCGTCCCACAGGGCGACCAGACCAAGGTCCCGCACCGGCGCGAACATGGCGGCCCTGGTCCCGATCACGGCCCGTACGGCGCCCCGGCGCACCGCGAGCCACTGCGCGTACCGCTTCTCGGGCCCGGCGTCGGCGGTGAGCACCGCGTGCCGTCCCTCGCCGAGCAGCGCGGTGAGCGCGGCGTCGACGCGGGCGACGGCCCGTCCGTCGGGCAGCACGGCGAGGGCGCCCCGGCCGGAGGCCAGCGTGGCCGCCACGGCCCGCGCGAGTTCCTCGGTCCACCGCGGGCCGGGCAACGCGTTCCACACCGCGCGCGGCGCGCCTCCGGACGCGAGGGCGGCCACGAACGCGGCCCCCTGCTCGTACCGCTCCCACGGCCCGGGCTCGGGCACCGGCGGCGCGGGCAGCGGCTGCGGCGAGGCCCGCTTCTCGGCCCGCGCGTTGCGCGGGGGGACGGCGAGCTGGAGGACGTCGGCGACGCTGCCCGCGTACCGGTCGGCGACCGCGCGGACCAGGCCGAGCAGCTCCTCGTCGAGGATCCGCTCGGGCGAGACGACCTGGGCCAGCGCGGCCAGCGGCCCCGCGTAGTCGGACTCGGCGAGCCGCTCGACGAGGAAGCCGTCGATGAGCCCGCCGCCCTCGCGCCGCCCGTCGCGCACCCGGTGCCGCCCGGCCCCGAAGCGCACCCGCACCCGCACCCCCGGCTGGGCGTCGGCGTCCAGCTCCTCGGGCACGGCGTAGTCGAAGTACCGGTCGAGATGGAGGACGCCCTTGTCGACGAGGACCCTCGCGACCGGCCGCTCCTTGGCGAGCGCGGCCCCGCGCCAGGTGCGCGGCTTGGCCCGCGGGGTCTTCGCCCTGCGCACGGTCTCCCGGATGAGCGCGAGCTGCTCGGGCGGCGCGTCCTGCGCGTCGCCCCGCTCCGGTCCGTTCTCGCTGCTCACGCCTGCATTCTCGCAAAGACCACTGACAGCAGTGCCGGGACGGTGATCATGCGGCGAGGCCCGGCGCCCCCCTCGGGGACACCGGGCCTCGTCACGTGCCGTGGGGCGCGACGGCGCCCCGGAGTCCGGCCTACAGGCCGGCGGCCTCGCGCAGCGCGTCCACGCGGTCGGTGCGCTCCCAGGTGAAGTCGGGCAGCTCGCGGCCGAAGTGGCCGTACGCCGCGGTCTGGGCGTAGATCGGGCGGAGCAGGTCGAGGTCGCGGATGATGGCGGCCGGGCGCAGGTCGAAGACCTCGTCGATCGCCTTCTCGATCTTCTCGGGCTCGACCTTGGCGGTGCCGAAGGTCTCCACGAAGAGGCCGACCGGCTCGGCCTTGCCGATCGCGTAGGCGACCTGGACCTCGCAGCGGGCGGCGAGGCCGGCGGCCACGACGTTCTTCGCGACCCAGCGCATGGCGTACGCCGCGGAGCGGTCGACCTTCGACGGGTCCTTGCCGGAGAAGGCGCCGCCGCCGTGGCGGGCCATGCCGCCGTAGGTGTCGATGATGATCTTGCGGCCGGTCAGACCGGCGTCGCCCATCGGGCCGCCGATCTCGAAGCGGCCCGTCGGGTTGACCAGGAGACGGTAGTTCTCCGTGTCGATCTTGATGCCGTCCTCCAGGAGCGCCTTCAGCTCCGGCTCGACGACGAACTCCTTGATGTCCGGGGCCAGCAGCGACTCCAGGTCGATGTCGCTCGCGTGCTGCGAGGAGACGACGACGGTGTCCAGCCGGACCGCCTTGTCGCCGTCGTACTCGATGGTGACCTGGGTCTTGCCGTCCGGGCGCAGGTACGGGATGGTGCCGTTCTTGCGGACCTCGGACAGGCGCTTGGACAGGCGGTGGGCCAGGAAGACCGGCAGCGGCATGAGCGTCGGCGTCTCGTCGGACGCGTAGCCGAACATCAGGCCCTGGTCGCCGGCGCCCTGGCGGTCCAGCTCGTCCTCGTCGCCCTCGACGCGGTTCTCGTACGCGGTGTCGACACCCTGCGCGATGTCCGGGGACTGGGCGCCGATGGAGACCGACACGCCGCAGGAGGCTCCGTCGAAGCCCTTCTTGGAGGAGTCGTAGCCGATCTCGAGGATCTTGCCGCGGACCAGGTTGGCGATGTCCGCGTAGGCCTTGGTGGTGACCTCTCCGGCCACGTGCACCAGACCGGTGGTGATCAGGGTTTCGACGGCGACCCGAGAGGTCGGGTCCTCACGCAGAAGCGCGTCGAGGATCGTGTCGCTGATCTGGTCAGCGATCTTGTCGGGGTGACCTTCGGTCACGGACTCCGAGGTGAACAGGCGACGGGACACAACGCTCCCTGGGGTTGCAGCGGCTGCTGGCTGATCATTTGTGGACGGCACGGGGAGCTGCACCCGGCGACGTCCGAGAACAGTTTATCGGTCGCGCTCTGCCGCGGGCCCACCCGTCTCAGCTCTCGGGAGGGCTGTGACCTGCGGCACGGGCATTCTGCCCAGAAGGAAGCATCCTTGGCCAGGGGCGCCACGCTGGAATGCGTCGTCTTCGAGGCCGCTTCGAGCGAATGGGCCAGTCATTCCAGCCGCCGGGCGACGAGGTCCCAGACCGTGTCGGCCAGCGCTTCCTTCGGGCCGTGGGCGACCGGCGTCTCGCTGCCGTCGGCGCCCAGGACCACGGCCTCGTTCTCCTCGGAACCGAAGGTCTTGCGCTCCCCCACCTCGTTCACCACGAGGAGGTCGCAGCCCTTCCGCTTCAGCTTGGCCCGGCCGTTGGCCAGGACGTCGTCGGTCTCGGCGGCGAAGCCGACGACCACCTGCCCGGAGCGGGCCCGGGTCGCGGAGATCTCCGCGAGGATGTCCGGATTACGCACCAGGGCGATCGGCGCGGGTTCCTGGTCGTCCTTCTTCTTGATCTTCCCGGTGGCATAGGTCGCGGGCCGGAAGTCCGCCACGGCCGCGGCCATGACGACGGCGTCGGCGTCCGCCGCGGCGCGCAGCATCGCCTCGCGCAGCTCCACCGCCGTGCCGACCGGCACCACGTCCACGCCGGCCGGGTCGGGCATCGACGCGTTCGCCGCGACGAGCGTGACGCGGGCGCCGCGGGCGGCGGCGGTGCGGGCGAGGGCGTAGCCCTGCTTGCCGGATGAGCGGTTGCCGAGGAAGCGGACGGGGTCGAGGGGCTCCCGGGTGCCGCCGGCGCTGACGACCACGTGCCGTCCGGCGAGGTCGGGCTCGCGCACTCCGCGGGCCAGCACCCGGCGGCAGACCTCGAAGATCTCGCCCGGGTCGGGCAGCCGGCCCTTGCCGGTGTCGACGCCGGTGAGGCGGCCGACGGCGGGTTCGATCACCACGGCGCCGCGGCGGCGCAGCGTCGCCACGTTCTCCTGGGTGGCCGGGTGCTCCCACATCTCGGTGTGCATGGCGGGGGCGAAGACGACCGGGCAGCGGGCGGTGAGCAGGGTGTTGGTGAGCAGGTCGTCGGCCAGTCCGTGGGCCGCCTTGGCGAGCATGTCGGCGGTGGCCGGGGCGACGACGACCAGGTCGGCGTGCTGGCCGATGCGCACGTGCGGGACCTCGTGGACGTCGTCCCAGACCTCGGTGGAGACGGGGTGGCCGGACAGGGCGGACCAGGTGGCGGCGCCCACGAAGTGCAGTGCGGAGGCGGTGGGGACGACCCGGACATCGTGCCCGGACTCGGTGAGTCTGCGCAGCAGCTCACAGGCCTTGTACGCGGCGATGCCGCCGCTGACCCCCAGAACGACCTTGGGCTTGTCCACCGTCTCTCCCCGGTTCGGATACCGCGCTCGGACTGCGCGCCGCTCGGACTGCGCGTACGACCCATCACACACCACAGGCCCGACAGTCGGACTGCCGGGCCTGTGGACAAGTCAGCGTAAGGCTGAAGATACGACCGCCGATACCGCCGGCCGCCGGTACTGCTTGGTGCTACTGCGCCGGGCCCTCGATGGCCTCGGACGTCAGCAGCCCCGCGTTGATCTCGCGCAGGGCGATCGAGAGCGGCTTCTCGTGGACGTGGGTGTCGACGAGCGGACCGACGTACTCGAGGAGGCCCTCGCCGAGCTGCGAGTAGTACGCGTTGATCTGGCGGGCCCGCTTGGCCGCGTAGATCACGAGGCTGTACTTCGAGTCCGTGGCCTCGAGGAGCTCGTCGATCGGCGGGTTGATGATGCCCTCGGGCGCGGAGATGGAAGAGGACACGCTCTACCTTCCGATGGATGGGAAAGATGAAGTCAGGATGATCGCAGCTTGACCAGTAACGATCACACGACGTTCGTCAAGGCTAGCAGCTCGCGCGCCACGTCCTCGACGGAGGTGTTCACCAGGGTCTGGTCGAACTCCGGCTCCGCCGCCAGCTCGACCTTGGCCGCGGCGAGGCGGCGCTCGATCACCTCGGGCGCTTCGGTGCCCCGGCCGGTGAGCCTGCGCACCAGCTCGTCCCAGGAGGGCGGGGCCAGGAACACCAGCCGGGCCTCGGGCATGGACTCGCGGACCTGCCGCGCCCCCTGGAGGTCGATCTCCAGGAGAACCGGCTCACCGGACTCCAGGCGCTCCAGCACGGCCGTGCGCGGCGTGCCGTAGCGGTTGCCGGCGAACTCGGCCCACTCCAGCAGCTCGCCGTTGGCGATCAGCTTGTCCATCTCCTCGTCGCTGACGAAGAAGTAGTGGACGCCGTGCTGCTCGCCGGGGCGGGGCTTGCGGGTCGTCGCCGAGACCGACAGCCAAACCTCGGGGTGTTCCTTGCGCATATGGGCGACGACCGTGCTCTTGCCGACCCCCGAGGGGCCGGAGAGCACGGTCAGCCGCGGACGTGCGTCCGGGGGTACGGGGGACGTCCCCCGGGGTGTTGCAGCCATGCAGCGATTATTCCAGCAATCGCGGAGTGGTCGGGACTCAGCTGCCGGTGCTGCCGAACTCGCGCTCCAGGGACGCGATCTGGTTGGACCCGAGACCGCGCACGCGGCGGCTCTCGGAGATGCCCAGTCGCTCCATGATCTGCTTGGCGCGGACTTTGCCCACGCCCGGCAGGGACTCGAGGAGGGCGGAGACCTTCATCTTGCCGATGACGTCGTTCTTCTGTCCCTGCTGGATGACCTCGTGGAGGGAGGCACCGGAGTGCTTGAGTCGATTCTTGACCTCGGCCCGCTCCCGGCGAGCCGCGGCGGCCTTTTCGAGCGCGGCTGCGCGCTGTTCAGGGGTAAGGGGCGGAAGAGCCACGCCTACGTCACCTCGGATGTCGAACTGTCGGATACGGACCGGTGAGGAACCTAGTCGCCCCTCACCTGGTGAGCCACGAGCAACACGCTCGCCCGTTGACTCTCGACGGAGACTAGCGGTCAAGTCCGCCAGAGTCAGCGAGAACAGCGGAAAAGTCCTGGTCAGCCTCCGTCAGGCCGGACAATTAGGACATACTCCCTCTGATTTGAGGATGTATCCAGAGTCAGGAGGCCGTGACCGCGGTCCGGATCTCCGCCGCGAAACGGTCGGCGGCCGTTCGCAACGCGCCCACGTCGGGACCGTGACGAAGGACACCCCGGCTGACGCTCGGCACCACGTTGCGCACCGCGGCACCGAACACCTGCGGCAGATCCGCCGGCGTGGCCCCCTGCGCGCCGATGCCCGGGGCCAGCAGCGGACCGTTGATGCCCAGGTCGTACGAGGACAGGTCGCCCAGCGTGGCACCGACCACCGCGCCGAAGGATCCCAGGGGCTCCTCCCCCGCGTTCTCGGCGGCCAGGTGCGCCAGCATCGTCGCCCCGACGCTGCGCCCGTCGTCCCGCACCGCGTGCTGGACCTCGCCGCCCTCCGGGTTGGAGGTCAGCGCCAGCACGAACAGGCCCGCGCCGCTCTCGCGCGCCAGGTCGACGGCCGGCTTCAGGGAGCCGTAGCCGAGGTACGGGGAGACAGTCAGCGCGTCGGAGAACAGCGGGGCGTCCTTGTGCAGGAACGACTCGGCGTAGGCGGCCATGGTCGAGCCGATGTCGCCGCGCTTGGCGTCCGTCACGACCAGCGCACCGGCCGCCCGCGCCTCCTGGACCGACTTCTCCAGCACGGCCACGCCGCGCGAGCCGAACCGCTCGAAGAAGGCGCTCTGCGGCTTGAGCACGGCGACCCGGTCGGCCACCGCCTCCACGACGGTGCGGCTGAAGCGCTCCAGGCCGGCCACGTCGTCGTTCAGGCCCCACTCGGCGAGCAGGGAGGCGTGCGGGTCGATGCCGACGCAGAGCGGCCCGCGCTCGTCCATGGCGCGGCGCAGCCGGGCGCCGAAGGGTTCCAGTACCGTCATGCCTTCGTCCTCACGTCGGCGCCGACCGCGTCGGCGAGGGTGGCGTACGGGCTCTGCCGCAGGCGGGCGGCGAGCCCCTTGTGGATGGCTCGGCCCCAGAAGGGCCCCTCGTAGATGAACGCGCTGTAGCCCTGGACCAGCGTGGCACCGGCCAGGATGCGCTCCCAGGCGTCCTCGGCCGTCTCGACGCCGCCGACGCCCACCAGGGTGATCCGGTCGCCCACGCGCGCGTACAGGCGGCGCAGCACCTCCAGGGAGCGCGCCTTGAGGGGAGCGCCGGACAGACCGCCGGTCTCCCCGACGAGGGCGGGCGAGGAGGTCAGGCCGAGGCCCTCGCGCGCGATGGTGGTGTTGGTGGCGATGATGCCGTCCAGACCCAGCTCCACGGCCAGGTCGGCGACCGCGTCCACGTCCTCGTCGGCGAGGTCGGGCGCGATCTTGACCAGCAGCGGGACGCGCCGGGCGGTCACCGCGCGGTCGGCGGCCTCGCGGACCGCGCTCAGCAGCGGGCGCAGCGCCTCGGTCGCCTGGAGGTTGCGCAGGCCGGGCGTGTTGGGCGAGGAGACGTTGACGACGAGGTAGTCGGCGTGCGGGGCCAGCCGCTCGGCGGACTTCACGTAGTCGCCGACGGCTTCCTCCTCGGGGACGACCTTGGTCTTGCCGATGTTGACGCCGACGACGGTCCGGAAGACGGGCGTGCGGGAGGCCAGGCGGGCCGCGACGGCCAGCGAGCCGTCGTTGTTGAAGCCCATGCGGTTGATCAGCGCCCGGTCGCCCACCAGGCGGAACAGCCGCTTCTTGGGGTTGCCGGGCTGCGGCTCGCCCGTGACGGTGCCGATCTCGACGTGGTCGAAGCCGAGCATCGCCATGCCGTCGATCGCGACGGCGTTCTTGTCGAAGCCGGCGGCCAGCCCGAAGGGGCCGTGCATCCGCAGCCCCAGGGCCTCGGTGCGCAGCTCCTCGTACCGGGGCGCGAGCGCGGCGGCGACGAAGGTGCGCAGGACGGGGACGCGGACGGCCAGGCGGATCCAGCGGAAGGCGAGGTGGTGGGCCGCCTCCGGGTCCATCCGCTTGAAGACGAGAGAAAAGAAGATCTTGTACATGGGTGTCCTCATGAAGAGGGGGACACCGTTTCCGGTGTCCCCCTCGGGGCTGCTAGTCGCGGGCCGCGGTCAGGAATTCGGCGTGTTCCTGGAGTGAGCGCACTCCCACGTCCCCGTGGTTGAGGGCGTCGATGCCCTGCACCGCGGCCGCCAGCGCCTGGACCGTGGTCAGGCAGGGCACGGAGCGGGCCACGGCCGCCGTACGGATGTCGTAGCCGTCGAGGCGGCCGCCGGTGCCGTACGGGGTGTTGACGATGAGGTCGACCTCGCCGTCGTGGATGAGCTGGACGATGGTCTTCTCGCCGTTCGGGCCGGTGCCCTCGGACTGCTTGCGCACGACGGTGGCGTTGATGCCGTTGCGCTTGAGGACCTCGGCGGTGCCGGAGGTGGCCATCAGCTCGAAGCCGTGGGCGACCAGCTCACGGGCCGGGAAGATCATCGAGCGCTTGTCGCGGTTGGCGACCGAGATGAAGGCCCGTCCCTTGGTGGGCAGCGGCCCGTACGCGCCCGCCTGCGACTTGGCGTAGGCCGTGCCGAAGACGGAGTCGATGCCCATGACCTCGCCGGTGGAGCGCATCTCCGGGCCGAGCACCGTGTCGACGCCGCGGCCGTGGATGTCCCGGAAGCGGGACCACGGCATCACGGCCTCCTTGACGGAGATCGGCGCGTCCAGCGGCAGGGTGCCGCCGTCGCCGCTGGCCGGGAGCAGGCCCTCGGCGCGCAGTTCGGCGATGGTCGCGCCCAGCGAGATGCGGGCGGCGGCCTTGGCCAGCGGCACCGCGGTCGCCTTCGAGGTGAAGGGGACGGTGCGGGAGGCACGCGGGTTGGCCTCCAGGACGTACAGGATGTCCCCGGCCAGCGCGAACTGGATGTTGATCAGGCCGCGCACGCCGACGCCCTTGGCGATGCCCTCGGTGGAGGCGCGCAGCCGCTTGATGTCGAAGCCGCCGAGCGTGATCGGGGGCAGGGCGCACGCCGAGTCGCCGGAGTGGATGCCGGCCTCCTCGATGTGCTCCATGACGCCGCCGAGGTACAGCTCCTCGCCGTCGTACAGGGCGTCCACGTCGATCTCGATGGCGTCGTCCAGGAAGCGGTCCACCAGGACCGGCCGGGACGGGCTGATCTCGGTCGACTCGGCGATGTACGCCTCCAGCCGGGTCTCGTCGTAGACGATCTCCATGCCGCGTCCGCCGAGGACGTAGGAGGGCCGCACCAGGACCGGGTAGCCGATCTCGTCGGCGATGGCCTTGGCCTCGCCGAAGGTGGTGGCGGTGCCGTGCTTGGGAGCCGGGAGACCGGCCTCGGCGAGGACCCGGCCGAAGGCGCCGCGGTCCTCGGCGGCGTGGATGGCCTCCGGGGAGGTGCCGACGATCGGCACGCCGTTGTCCTTCAGCGCCTGCGACAGGCCGAGCGGGGTCTGGCCGCCGAGCTGGACGACGACGCCGGCGACCGGTCCGGCCTGCTGCTCGGCGTGGACGATCTCCAGGACGTCCTCCAGGGTGAGCGGCTCGAAGTAGAGCCGGTCGGAGGTGTCGTAGTCGGTGGAGACGGTCTCCGGGTTGCAGTTGACCATCACGGTCTCGTACCCGGCGTCGGACAGCGCGAAGGAGGCGTGGACGCAGGAGTAGTCGAACTCGATGCCCTGGCCGATGCGGTTGGGACCGGATCCCAGGATGATCACCGCGGGCTTCTCGCGGGGCGCGACCTCGCTCTCCTCGTCGTAGGAGGAGTAAAAGTACGGCGTCCGCGCGGCGAACTCGGCGGCGCAGGTGTCGACCGTCTTGTAGACCGGGCGGACGCCGAGCGCGTGCCGGACCTGGCGGACGACGTCCTCGCCCAGGCCGCTGATCTCGGCGATCTGCTGGTCGGAGAAGCCGTGCCGCTTGGCCTCGGTGAGCAGGTCGGCGGTCAGCTCGCGGCTCTCGGCGATCTCGTCGGCGATCTCCTTGATGAGGAAGAGCTGGTCGACGAACCAGGGGTCGATCTTCGTGGCGTCGAAGACCTCCTCCGGGGTGGCGCCCGCGCGGATGGCCCCCATGACGGCGTTGATGCGGCCGTCGGTGGGCCGCACGGCCTCGCGCAGCAGCTCGTCCTTGTCGCCGGGCTCGCCGACGAAGGTGAACTGGCTGCCCTTCTTCTCCAGCGAGCGCAGCGCCTTCTGGAAGGCCTCGGTGAAGTTGCGGCCGATGGCCATGGCCTCGCCGACCGACTTCATGGTCGTGGTCAGCGTGGAGTCGGCGCTCGGGAACTTCTCGAAGGCGAAGCGCGGGGCCTTGACGACGACGTAGTCGAGCGTGGGCTCGAAGGAGGCCGGGGTCTCCTGCGTGATGTCGTTCGGGATCTCGTCCAGCGTGTAGCCGACGGCGAGCTTGGCCGCGATCTTGGCGATGGGGAAGCCGGTCGCCTTGGAGGCGAGCGCCGAGGAGCGCGACACGCGCGGGTTCATCTCGATGACGATGACCCGGCCGTCCTCGGGGTTCACCGCGAACTGGATGTTGCAGCCGCCGGTGTCGACGCCGACCTCGCGGATGATCGCGATACCGACGTCGCGCAGCACCTGGTACTCGCGGTCGGTGAGCGTCATCGCGGGCGCCACGGTGATCGAGTCGCCGGTGTGCACGCCCATGGGGTCGAAGTTCTCGATGGAGCAGACGACCACGACGTTGTCGTTCTTGTCGCGCATCAGCTCCAGCTCGTACTCCTTCCAGCCGAGGATGGACTCCTCCAGGAGCACCTCGGTGGTCGGCGAGAGGGTGAGGCCCTGCCCGGCGATGCGGCGCAGTTCCTCCTCGTCGTGGGCGAAGCCGGAGCCGGCGCCGCCCATGGTGAAGGAGGGGCGGACGACGACGGGGTAGCCGCCGAGCTCCTCGACGCCCTTGAGGACGTCGTCCATGGAGTGGCAGATGTAGGACCGGGCGGACTCGCCGTGGCCGATCTTCTTGCGGACCTCCTCGACGACCTCCTTGAACAGGTCGCGGTCCTCGCCCTTGTTGATGGCCTCGACGTTGGCGCCGATCAGCTCGACGCCGTACTTCTCCAGGACGCCGTTGCCGTGCAGCGAGATGGCCGTGTTCAGGGCCGTCTGGCCGCCCAGGGTGGGCAGGAGGGCGTCGGGGCGCTCCTTGGCGATGATCTTCTCGACGAACTCGGGCGTGATCGGCTCGACGTAGGTGGCGTCGGCGATCTCCGGGTCGGTCATGATCGTCGCCGGGTTGGAGTTCACCAGGACGACGCGCAGGCCCTCGGCCTTGAGCACGCGGCACGCCTGGGTGCCGGAGTAGTCGAACTCCGCGGCCTGGCCGATGACGATCGGGCCGGAGCCGATGACCAGGACGGACTGGATATCGGTGCGCTTAGGCACGCTGGCCCTCCATCAGGGAAACGAAGCGGTCGAACAGGTAGGCGGCGTCGTGCGGGCCGGCGGCCGCTTCGGGGTGGTACTGGACGCTGAAGGCCGGCCGGTCGAGGAGCTGGAGGCCCTCCACCACGTTGTCGTTGAGGCAGACGTGGGAGACCTCGGCGCGGCCGTAGGGGGTGTCGGAGACCTGGTCGAGCGGGGCGTCGACGGCGAATCCGTGGTTGTGCGCGGTGACCTCGACCTTGCCGGTCGTACGGTCCTGCACGGGCTGGTTGATGCCGCGGTGGCCGTACTTCAGCTTGAAGGTGCCGAAGCCGAGGGCGCGGCCCAGGATCTGGTTGCCGAAGCAGATGCCGAAGAGCGGGGTGCCGCGCTCCAGGACGCCCCGCATCACGGAGACCGGGTGGTCGGCGGTGGACGGGTCGCCGGGGCCGTTGGAGAAGAACACGCCGTCGGGCTCGACGGCGTAGACGTCCTCGACGGTGGCCGTGGCGGGCAGGACGTGCACCTCGATGCCGCGCTCGGCCATCCGGTGCGGGGTCATGCCCTTGATGCCGAGGTCGACGGCGGCGACGGTGAACTTCTTCTCGCCGATCGCCGGGACGACGTACGCCTCGGTGGTGGCGACCTCGGCGGACAGGTCGGCGCCGCTCATCTCCGGGGCCTGGCGGACCTCGGCGAGCATGGTGCCCTCGTCGGGCAGCGCGTTGCCGGAGAAGATGCCGACACGCATGGCGCCGCGCTCGCGCAGGTGGCGGGTGAGGGCGCGGGTGTCGATGCCGGAGATGCCGACGACGCCCTGGGCGGCCAGCTCCTGGTCGAGGGTGCGGGTCGAGCGCCAGTTGGAGGGCACGCGCGCGGGGTCGCGCACCACGTAGCCGGAGACCCAGATCTTCCTGGACTCCATGTCCTCGTCGTTGATGCCGGTGTTCCCGATGTGCGGGGCGGTCATCACGACGACCTGGCGGTGGTACGACGGGTCGGTGAGGGTCTCCTGGTAGCCGGTCATGCCGGTGGAGAACACGGCTTCGCCGAAGGTCGCCCCCACGGCCCCGTAGGCGCGGCCGCGGAAGATCCGGCCGTCCTCCAGGACGAGTACGGCGGGAGTCCGGTGGGCTCCCCTGGTGGAGGTCGTCATCGTGCGCCTTCCGTTTCCGTCTTGTTGATCATGTCGTTCAGGGTGTCGACCCACTCGTTGTGCTCGGCCGCGTGGTCGGAGCGGAAGCCGGAGTCGATCAGTTTGTCGCCGTGGGCCCAGGTGACGACCAGCAGCCCGCCCTCGGTGAGGACCTTGCCTGCGATGCCCTTGTCGAGCCGGGCCTCGCGCAGCGCGGCGACGGGGACGAAGAAGTCCGCGGCGCCGGGCCGTACGACGTCCAGTCCCGCTTCCGTGAGCGTGAGCTCGACCCGGCTGCGGGTGCCCAGGCCGTGCGCGACGATGCGGTCCAGCCACTGCCCGGCGGTGGTGGAGCCGTGGTAGCGGCCGCTCATGCTCAGTTTCACCGCACCGGGCTCGTCGGGCGCGGTGGGGAGGGCCGGCAGGTCGCCCTGGAGCGTGCCGCGCCACTTCCAGCCCTCGCGCATCAGCCAGTAGACGAGCGCGACGAAGAGGCCGAGGCCGACGACCCAGCCGACGCGGGCGGCCCAGTCGGTCACTTCCGCCGATTCCTTCTCGGCGGCCAGCAGGATTACCGGTGCTACAGATGTCACGTGAGCTTCCCGTCGACGAGCGTGGCCTTGCCCCGCAGCCACGTGTGCGTCACACGGCCCGGCAGCTCACGCCCCTCGTAGGGGGTGTTGCGACTGCGCGAGGCGAAGCCCGCGGGGTCCACCTGGCCACGGTATTCCGTGTCGACCAGGGTGAGGTTGGCGGGCTCACCAGCCGAGACGGGACGGCCGTGTCCGGTGGCCTGTCCGATCTGCGCGGGCTTGACGGACATCCGGTCGGCGACGCCGGCCCAGTCCAGCAGGCCCGTGTCCACCATGGTCTCCTGCACCACCGACAGCGCGGTCTCCAGGCCGACCATGCCCATGGCGGCGGCGGCCCACTCGCAGTCCTTGTCCTCGTGCGGGTGCGGGGCGTGGTCGGTGGCGACGATGTCGATCGTGCCGTCGGCGAGCGCCTCGCGCAGGGCCAGGACGTCACGCTCGGTGCGCAGCGGCGGGTTGACCTTGTAGACCGGGTTGTACGACCGGACCAGCTCGTCGGTGAGGAGGAGGTGGTGCGGGGTGACCTCGGCGGTGACGTCGATGCCGCGGGACTTGGCCCAGCGGACGATCTCGACGGACCCGGCGGTCGACAGGTGGCAGATGTGGACGCGGGAGCCGACGTGCTCGGCGAGCAGCACGTCCCGCGCGATGATCGACTCCTCGGCGACGGCGGGCCAGCCCCCGAGGCCCAGCTCGGCGGAGACGACGCCCTCGTTCATCTGGGCGCCCTCGGTGAGCCGGGGCTCCTGGGCGTGCTGGGCGACGACGCCGTTGAAGGCCTTCACGTACTCCAGGGCGCGGCGCATGATCACGGCGTCGTGGACGCACTTGCCGTCGTCGGAGAAGACGGTGACGCCGGCCGCGGACTCGTGCATGGCGCCCAGCTCGGCGAGCTTGGCGCCCTCCAGGCCGACGGTGACGGCGCCGATGGGCTGCACGTCGCAGTAGCCGGACTCCTGGCCGAGCCGCCAGACCTGCTCGACGACGCCGGCGGTGTCGGCGACCGGGAAGGTGTTGGCCATGGCGAAGACGTTGGTGTAGCCGCCGCTCGCCGCCGCGCGGGTGCCGGTGAGGACGGTCTCGGAGTCCTCGCGGCCGGGCTCGCGCAGGTGGGTGTGGAGGTCGACCAGGCCGGGCAGCAGCACCTTGCCGCCGGCCTCGACCACCTCGGCGCCCTCGGCGGACAGTCCCGTGCCCACCTCGGCGATGGTCGCGCCGTCGATCAGTACGTCCTGCGGCTCGCCGCCGAGCACCTTCGCACCGCGGATCAGGGTCTTGCTCATCGTCTTACTTCTCCTCGGTGGGTCGGGCGTGGGTGACGGCGGGCTCGGCGCCGCCGAGCAGCAGGTAGAGGACGGCCATCCGGACGGAGACGCCGTTGGTGACCTGCTCGACGACGGTGCAGCGGTCGGAGTCGGCGACCTCGGCGGTGATCTCCATGCCGCGGACCATCGGGCCGGGGTGCATCACGATGGCGTGGTCGGGCATCTTCGCCATGCGGTCGCCGTCGAGGCCGTAGCGGCGGGAGTACTCGCGCTCGGTGGGGAAGAACGCGGCGTTCATGCGTTCGCGCTGCACGCGCAGCAGCATCACCGCGTCGGACTTGGTCAGCGTCGAGTCGAGGTCGTAGGAGACCTCGCAGGGCCAGGTCTCGACGCCGACCGGCAGCAGGGTGGGCGGGGCGACGAGGGTGACCTCGGCGCCGAGGGTGTGCAGCAGGTCGACGTTGGAGCGGGCGACGCGGCTGTGCAGGATGTCGCCGACCAGGGTGACGCGGCGGCCGTCGAGGTCCTTGCCGAGGCCGGCGTCGGGGCCGACCAGGCGGCGGCGCATGGTGAAGGCGTCCAGCAGGGCCTGGGTGGGGTGCTGGTGGGTGCCGTCGCCGGCGTTGATGACGTGGGCGTCGATCCAGCCGGAGGTGGCCAGGCGGTAGGGGGCGCCGGAGGCGCTGTGCCGGATGACGACGGCGTCGACGCCCATGGCCTCCAGGGTCTGGGCGGTGTCCTTGAGGGACTCGCCCTTGGAGACGCTGGAGCCCTTGGCGGTGAAGTTGATGACGTCCGCGGACAGGCGCTTCTCGGCGGCCTCGAAGGAGATCCGGGTCCGGGTGGAGTCCTCGAAGAAGAGGTTGACGACGGTACGGCCGCGCAGGGTGGGCAGTTTCTTGATCGGCCGGTCCGCGACCCGGGCCATCTCCTCGGCGGTGTCGAGGATCAGGACGGCGTCGTCGCGGGTGAGGTCGGCGGCCGAGATGAGATGACGCTGCATCTGTCAGGCTCCGTAGGGCGATTCATGCGGAAGAGCGGGATAATTCGGGCGGCCGGGCGCGTGCGGGGGCACGCCGAGCGGGCGTACGGCACGGGTGGGCGCGTACGCGGGGTGTTACGGGTGGGCGCCCGGGGTGTCCGGCTTGGCACCGAGCAGCACGGTGTCGCGACCGTCCTCCTCGGCGAGCTGGACCTTGACCGTCTCCCGCAGCGACGTCGGGAGGTTCTTGCCGACGTAGTCGGCGCGGATGGGCAGTTCGCGGTGGCCGCGGTCGACGAGGACGGCGAGCTGCACCGCGCGCGGGCGGCCGATGTCGTTCAGCGCGTCGAGGGCGGCTCGGATGGTGCGGCCGGAGAAGAGCACGTCGTCGACGAGGACGACGAGGCGGCCGTCGATGCCGTCACCGGGGATCTCGGTGCGGGCCAGGGCGCGCGGCGGGTGCATGCGCAGGTCGTCGCGGTACATGGTGATGTCGAGCGAGCCGACCGGCATCTTGCGCTCGGTGATCTGCTCCAGCTTGTCGGCGAGCCGCCGGGCGAGGAAGACGCCGCGGGTCGGGATGCCGAGGAGCACCACGTCGTCGGCGCCCTTGGCGCGTTCGACGATCTCGTGGGCGATGCGGGTGAGCACCCGAGCGATGTCGGGCCCCTCCAGAACGGGCCGGGCCTCGGACTGCCGGCCTTGCTGCTTGTCCATACGAAACGGACCCCCTTCTCCGCCTCACGGGACGGACCTTAAAGGACGTCGGAATTGCGCCACCTACGGTACCAGGCTCACAGAACCGGCCCGACGGCCCCCCTGACACTCCCCCGTCACTCTTCTGCCGCACTCCGGCCACCCGTTCGGAGCAACGGAAGGCGAATACCACGGAAGAGTCGGTGCGGACCATTCGGCTTGACGCAGCAGAGTAACGCTGCGTAACCTCACAGTGAGTTACCAGCCGCGCGGCCGACAACAGAGCCTGCCGCGTCGACACCTTGTCCGGGGAGCCATATGTCCAGCGAATACGCCAAACAGCTCGGGGCCAAGCTCCGGGCCATCCGCACCCAGCAGGGCCTTTCCCTCCACGGTGTCGAGGAGAAGTCCCAGGGCCGCTGGAAGGCCGTGGTGGTCGGCTCGTACGAGCGCGGCGACCGTGCCGTGACCGTGCAGCGCCTCGCCGAGCTGGCGGATTTCTACGGCGTTCCCGTACAGGAGCTGCTGCCGGGCACCACCCCCGGCGGTGCCGCCGAGCCGCCGCCGAAGCTGGTCCTGGACCTGGAGCGGCTGGCCACCGTGCCGGCCGAGAAGGCGGGCCCGCTCCAGCGCTACGCGGCGACGATCCAGTCCCAGCGCGGTGACTACAACGGCAAGGTGCTCTCGATCCGCCAGGACGACCTGCGCACGCTCGCCGTCATCTACGACCAGTCGCCCTCGGTCCTCACCGAGCAGCTGATCAGCTGGGGCGTCCTGGACGCGGACGCGCGTCGCGCGGTGGCGTCCCACGAGGAACTCTGACCCTCGTCCGCCTCAGCAGAAACGTGCCGCCGGGGTGGCCGGAACCATTCGGTTCCGGCCACCCCGGCGGTTTTCTGCATGTCGTACGGGCGACACGCACGGAGCTAGTCCCGACGCAGCGAGGACTTCAGGTCCTTCAGCCGGCCGAGCAGGCCGTTGACGAACGCGGGCGAGTCGTCCGTGGAGAACTCCTTCGCCAGCTGCACCATCTCGTCCAGGACGACGGCGTCCGGGGTCTCGTCGACCCAGATCAGCTCGTACGCGCCCAGGCGCAGGATGTTGCGGTCGACGACCGGCATCCGGTCGAGCGTCCAGTCGACGGAGTAATGGGCGATCAGCTCGTCGATGCGCTGCGCGCGCTCGGCGTAGCCCTCGACCAGCTCCATCGTGTACTCGCTGACCGGCGGCTGCCGGGTGTCGGACCGGGAGTGCCGGACCCAGTCGGCGAGCACCGTCAGGACGTCGGCGCCGCGCTGATCGCCCTCGAAGAGGATCTGGAAGGCGCGCTTGCGGGCCGTGTTGCGAGCAGCCACGGTTAGCTGTTCACCCGGCCGAGGTAGTCGCTCGTGCGGGTGTCGACCTTGATCTTCTCACCGGTGGTGATGAAGAGCGGGACGTTGATCTGGTGACCGGTCTCCAGGATGGCGGGCTTGGTGCCGCCGGTGGAGCGGTCGCCCTGGACGCCGGGCTCGGTCTCCTGGATGGTCAGCTCGACGGCGGCGGGCAGCTCGACGAAGAGCACCTCGCCCTCGTGCTGCGCCACGGTGGCCTCGAAGCCCTCGACGAGGAAGTTCGCGGCGTCGCCGACGACCTTCTTGTCGATGTGCAGCTGGTCGTAGGTCTGCATGTCCATGAAGACGAAGTACTCGCCGTCCATGTACGAGAACTGCATGTCACGCTTGTCTACGGTGGCCGTCTCGACCTTGACCCCGGCGTTGAAGGTCTTGTCGACGGTCTTGCCGGAGAGCACGTTCTTGAGCTTGGTGCGCACGAAGGCCGGGCCCTTGCCGGGCTTGACGTGCTGGAACTCGACGACGGACCAGAGCTGGCCGCCTTCGAGCTTGAGCACCAGGCCGTTCTTGAGGTCGTTCGTGGAAGCCACGGTTTGGGAATCTCCTGGACTGGACTGACGTGGACGACCTCGGCGTTGCGCGCACAGCGCGAGGCTAGAGCGCGAGCAGCTCCTTGGTCGTGATGGTGAGTAGCTCGGGTCCGCCGTCCGCCTCGGGGCGCACGACGAGCGTGTCATCGATCCGGACCCCGCCCCGGCCCGGGAGGTGGACCCCCGGTTCGACGGTGACCGGCACACAAGCGTCCAGTTTACCCATGGCCGCGGGGGCCAACTGCGGGTCCTCGTCGATTTCGAGTCCGACACCGTGACCGGTGAGTGCCGGAAGGTTCTCCGCGTACCCCGCCGAGTCCAGTGCCTGGCGGGCGGCGCGGTCCACATCACGGCAGGCCGCACCGGGTGCGAGGGCCTCACGTCCGGCCCGCTGGGCGGAGAAGACGAGGTCGTACAACTCGATCTGCCAGTCGGCCGGCGAGGTCCCGATGACGAACGTACGGCCGATCTCGCAGCGGTATCCGCGGTACGTCGCGCCGAGGCAGACGGAGAGGAAGTCGCCCTCCTCCACCCGGCGGTCGGTGGGCCGGTGGCCGCGGCGCCCCGAGTTCGGGCCGGTGCCGACGGAGGTGGGGAAGGCGGGGCCGTCGGCGCCGTGGTCGACGAGGCGGCGTTCCAGCTCCAGGGCGAGGTGCCGCTCGGTGCGGCCGACGAGGATGGACTCCAGGAGCTCGCCGAGGGCCTGGTCGGCGATCTCGGCGCCGATGCGCAGGCAGGAGATCTCCTCCTCGTCCTTGACGACCCGGAGCTGCTCCACGGCCTGACCGAGGTCCGTCAGACGCAGGCCGGGGGCGACGGAGGACATGGCCCGGTGCCGGACCACGGTGAGATGGTGGTCCTCCGTGGCGAGGGACTCGGCACCCTGGTCCGCGGCGAGGCCGGTGGCGGTGACGGCCGGATCACCACCGGGGCCGGGCAGGGCGCGGACCCGGAGCGAGTCGTCGGGCCGGCCCTCGGTCGGCCGGTCGTCCGGTGGGCCCGAGCAGACCAGCAGGTCCTCGGTCCTGCCGAGCAGCAGTACGGCACCGTGCGGGGCCGCGCCCGCGAGATAGCGCACGTTGGCGGGCCGGGAGACGAGCGCCGCCGCGCTGCCGCCCGCGTTGCAGCGTTCCCGTAGGCGCGTCCGGCGGGCCGCGTAGACCTCTGACATGAGCCGAGCGTATGGCTCCGCCGGTGGGGGCGCCGCTTGGGTGGGCCGAGTGGGCGGGGGCCGGGGAACGCGGGGTGCGCCGCATGGGGTGGGGGCTTGTGTTGTGTGGCGTCTGGACGCCGGTGGGGGTTTCTCGCGCAGTTCCCCGCGCCCCTTGGGGACGCTTTTCTCCCCGGCGCTTACCAGTTCGGGGGGCTGGCTATGGAGCGGGAAAGGACCTCGTCGAGGAGGTGGGCGGTTTCCGGGATGTCGAGTTGGGAGTTGTCGATGATGGGGAGGCCAGAGCCGTACCAGCCGGCCATGCGGCCGTGGATGCGGGCGACCTCCTCGTCGGTGAGACGGCGGTTGCCGCTGCGTTCGGCGTTGCGCTCCAGGACGATGTCCAGGCCGGGCAGGAGGACGACCGGGAGCAGGCCGGGTCCGACGTGGCGCTTCCAGCCGCCGAGGCCGACGACCGGGCGGTCCGGGAAGACCGCGTCGTCGAGGATGCAGGAGATGCCGTTGGCGAGGAAGTTGCGCGCGGAGAAGCCGCAGGTGCGGCGGGCTAGGCGGTACTGCGCCTCCGAGTGTTCGTTCCACCCGGTCTGGGGGTCGGCGAAACCGGAGCGGACCCATTCGCGGACGTCGTCGAGGCTGATGTGCGCGGTCGGGACCCTGCGGTGGTCGGCCCAGTACTTGGCCACGCTGGTCTTGCCCGCGCCCGCCGGGCCGATGAGCAGCACCGCGAGGGTGGTCGTGGTGGGGTCGGGCGCGGCGGCCGTGGCGGGCGGCACGCTGGGCACGGCCACCGGACCGCCGGGGGGCAACGACACGTGGCCGGTGGTCTCCGACGCCGGAGCGGGACCCGGGTGGTGCGGTCCCGGCGCGGGGGCCGGCTGGTGCGGGGCCGGGCCGGGGGCCGGGTGCGCCGGGGCCTGGCGCGGTGCCATGGGGTGTCCCGGCGCCTGGGGCGGTACGGGGGCGGGTCCCTGGGGGGAGCCAGGGTGGTGTGCGGCCGGGGACCAGCCGAGGGCGGGTCCGTGCCCCGGCTGGTGGGGCGGCGGCAGCGGAGAACCCACTGGGTGCTGCATCCGGTGCCACTCCGTCTCGTACAGGCAGGCGATGGGCGCTGGCGGCGGGAAGGGGGTCCGCCGTCCTGCTACCGAACGGTACCGCCCCCGGCCGTCGTTTGGTGAACGGCCGGGGGCGGTCCGAAGTGCCCGTCCGGCAGGGCGAATCGGACGGAAGGGCACACCCCGGTACTACTCACCCACCTCGCCGTAGGCGGCGAGGAGGACGGCCGGGTCGGGGCCCTCGAGGACGGTGGGCTTGGCGAGACCGTCCAAGACGATGAAGCGCAGCAGGTCGCCGCGGGACTTCTTGTCGACCTTCATGTTCTCGACCAGCTTGGGCCACTGGTCGTAGCGGTAGTGCAGCGGGAGCCCGACGGCCTCCAGGATGGTGCGGTGACGGTCGGCGGTGGCGTCGTCCAGCCGGCCCGCCAGGCGGCCCAGTTCGGCGGCGAAGTGCATGCCGACGGAGACGGCGGCGCCGTGGCGCCACTTGTAGCGCTCGTTCTTCTCGATGGCGTGGCCGAGGGTGTGGCCGTAGTTGAGGATCTCCCGCAGGCCCGCCTCCTTGAGGTCGGAGGAGACGACCTCCGCCTTGACCTTGATGGAGCGCACGATCAGCTCGGCGGTGTGCGGTCCGGCCGGGGTGCGCGCGGCCTGCGGGTCGGACTCGATCAGGTCCAGGATCGCCGGGTCGGCGATGAAGCCGGCCTTGATGACCTCGGCCAGGCCGGAGACGTAGTCGTTGACCGGGAGCGAGTCCAGGGCGGCCAGGTCGCACAGGACACCGGCGGGCGGGTGGAAGGCGCCGACGAGGTTCTTGCCCTCGGCGGTGTTGATGCCGGTCTTGCCGCCGACGGCGGCGTCCACCATGGCCAGCACGGTGGTGGGCACGGCGATCCAGCGCACCCCGCGCAGCCAGGTGGCGGCCACGAATCCGGCCAGGTCGGTGCTGGCGCCGCCGCCGACCCCGACGATGACGTCGGTGCGGGTGAAGCCGGACTGGCCGAGCGCCTTCCAGCAGTACGCGGCGACCTCGGCGGTCTTGGCCTCCTCGGCGTTGGGCACCTGGATGGCGACCGCCTCGTAGCCCTGCTCGGCGAGGTCGGCGCGCAGGGCGTCACCGGTCTCGGCGAGCGCCTCGGGGTGGATCACCGCGACCCGCTTCGCCTTGGCGCCGATCAGGCCGCCCAGCTCGCCCAGGAGCTGACGTCCCACCAGGACCTCGTAGGGGTCGGACCCCGCGGTGCCGCCGACCTGGATCCGGGTGACTGCCTCGCTCATGCTTCCTTCAACTCCACTGCGTCTAGGGCGGCTTCGGCGACTTCTTCGGGCGTACGGCCGTCGGTGGCCACGACGGCCGTGGCCACCTCCTCGTAGAGGTGGCGGCGGGCCTCCATCAGCTCGCGCCACTGCTTGCGCGGGTTGACCGCGAGCAGCGGGCGCGCCACGTTCAGGCCGGTGCGCTTGACTGCCTCCTCGACGTCCATCGAGAGGTAGACGACCCGTTGTCCGGCGAGCAGTGCCCGCGTGTCGGCGTCGAGGATCGCGCCGCCGCCGAGGGCGAGGACGCCGTCGTGCCCGGCGAGCGCACCGCGCACGGCGTCCTTCTCCAGGGCCCGGAAGGCGGCCTCGCCCTCGTCGACGAAGATCTCGGCGATGGCCCGTCCCTGCGCGGTGACGATGTCCTCGTCCGTGTCCCGGAAGCCCGTGCCGAGCCGCTCGGCGAGCAGCTGCCCGACGGTGGACTTGCCGACTCCCATCGGTCCGACCAGGACGATCAGCGGGGCGCTCATCGGATGGCCAGGTTGTCGAGGTAGGAGCGCACGTTGCGGCGGGTCTCGGTCACGCTGTCGCCGCCGAACTTCTCCGCCACCGCGTCGGCGAGGACCAGGGCCACCATGGCCTCGGCGACGATTCCGGCGGCCGGCACGGCGGACACGTCGGAGCGCTGGTGGTGGGCCTGCGCGGCCTCGCCGGTGGTCACGTCCACGGTCTTCAGGGCACGCGGCACGGTCGCGATCGGCTTCATGGCGGCGCGCACCCGCAGCAGCTCACCGGTGGTGAGACCGCCCTCGGTGCCGCCGGAGCGGCCGGAGACCCGGCGGATGCCGTCGGGCGTGCTCACGATCTCGTCGTGCGCCTGGGAGCCGGGCACGCGGGCCAGTTCGAAGCCGTCGCCGATCTCTACGCCCTTGATCGCCTGGATGCCCATGAGGGCACCCGCGAGCCGCGCGTCGAGCTTGCGGTCCCAGTGGACGTGCGAGCCGAGGCCGACCGGCACGCCGTAGGCCAGGATCTCGACGACGCCGCCGAGGGTGTCGCCGTCCTTGTGGGCCTGGTCGATCTCGGCGACCATCGCCTCCGACGCGTCCGCGTCCAGGCAGCGCACGGGGTCGGCGTCCAGCCGCTCGACGTCGTCCGGCGTCGGGTACACGCCGTGCGGCGCCTTCGCCGAGGCCAGTTCGACGACGTGGCTGACGATCTCGATCCCGGTCGTCTCCTTCAGGTACGACCGGGCCACCGCGCCCAGCGCCACGCGGGCCGCCGTCTCGCGGGCCGAGGCGCGCTCCAGGACCGGACGGGCCTCGTCGAAGCCGTACTTCTGCATGCCGGCGAGGTCCGCGTGGCCGGGGCGCGGCCGGGTCAGGGGGGCGTTGCGCGCGAGGCCGGCCAGCACCTCCGGGTCGACCGGGTCGGCCGCCATGACCTGTTCCCACTTGGGCCACTCGGTGTTGCCGACCATGACCGCGACCGGGGAGCCCATGGTCAGACCGTGCCGGACGCCGCCGAGGAAGGTGACCTCGTCGCGCTCGAACTTCATCCGCGCACCGCGACCGTAGCCGAGCCGCCGCCTCGCCAGGTGGTCCGCCACCATGTCGGTGGTGATCGGCACGCCGGCGGGCAGTCCCTCCAGCGTCGCGACGAGTGCGGGACCGTGGGACTCCCCCGCGGTCAGCCAGCGCAACCTGCTCAACGGTGCTCCTCAGTGCTCGCGCCCCGGTATGCCCCGCGTACACGTCTGCTCCGCGTACGCGACGGTCCGACCGGGTGCGCGGCCCCGGTCCGCCGCCTCCGATCCTCCCACGTCCGGCCGCAGCACCCGGTCGCCGGTCCATCTGCCGGGACGGACGGGCGGACTCCGGCGGCGTCAGGCGGGAGGGTTGCCCTGCTGGGGCGAGGGGGCGTAGGAACCGAGGTAGTCCGCGCCGCTTTCCTGCCGCGGCGCCGGAGCGTAGGGGCCGAGGAAGTCCGCGCCACGCTCCTCCGAGCGGGGCGGCGCGTAGGGTCCCAGGTGGTCGGCGCCGGTGCCCTGGCCGTACGGGGCCGGCCCGGGCAGTGTCTGTGCCGTGCGCCTCGCGCGCCGCCGGGCGATCCCGCGCTTCGCCTTGACCACCCAGCTCGCGACGACGGCGAGCACGATCAGGGCGAGCACCGTGATCTGCACCCAGTCGGGCAGGAAGCCCAGGACGGCCTCCAACATCTGGCTCTTGGCGGAGGCCAGCGGCACGCCTGTGTACATGGATCGTCGTCCCCTCCCGTTCCGCCCCCTGCGGAACCGGACGGATACTAGCGGTCCGCGAGCGCCTGCTCCCCCGCTTTTCGCATGGCGGCCAGCGGCGCCGGAGCACGGCCGGTCATCTGCTCCACCTGGAGCACCGCCTGGTGGAGCAGCAGGTCGAGGCCGCTGACGACGGCACCGCCGTACGCCGACCAGCGGGCCGCGAGCGCGGTGGGCCACGGGTCGTAGAGCACGTCGAAGAGGGTGGCGGGCCGCTCGGGGACCGCTGCGGCGAGCGGGTCGGTGGCGCCGGCGGGGGTGGTGGCGACGACCAGCGGAGCGCTCAGCGCCTCCTCGGCCCGCGCCCAGTCCACGATGCGCACGTCCACGTCCAGCCGCTCGGCCCAGCCCCGCATCTCGGCGGCGCGCGCCTCGCTGCGGACGTAGACGGAGACCTCACCGGTGCAGATCCGGGCCAGTGCGGCCAGCGCGGAGGACGCGGTGGCACCGGCGCCGAGGATGGCGGCGGTCTCGACCTTCTCGACACCGTGCTCGCGCAGGGCGGCGACGATCCCGGGGATGTCGGTGTTGTCGCCGGTCCTGCGGCCGTCCTCGGTGAAGACGACCGTGTTCACCGCGTCCACGGAGGCCGCCGTCTCGCTGATGCCGTCGAGCAGCGGGATCACCGCCCGCTTGAGCGGCATGGTCAGCGACAGCCCCGCCCACTCGGGGCCCAGCTCCGCGAAGAAGCCGGGCAGGGCGGCCTCGTCGACGTCGAAACGGTCGTACGTCCAGTCCGCGAGGCCCAGCTCCGCGTAGGCGGCACGGTGCAGCACCGGGGAGAGGGAGTGGGCGATCGGGGAGCCGAGAACGGCGGCCCGTCGCCGGTCAGTTGCCCGAGGCGGCATCGAATTTGTCCTTCAGCTTCAGGAACTCGTCGTGGGTCTTGGCGAACTCGGTCTTCTCGACACCGTCGGTGGCCACGAAGTAGATCCAGCCGTCGTCGGTGGGGTTGAGCGCCGCCTGCAGGGCCTCCGCGCCGGGGTTGCCGATGGGGCCGGGCGGCAGGCCGCGGTGGTAGTACGTGTTGTACGGGTCCGGGTTGCTGTTGATCTCGGACTCGCTGATGTGGATCTTGCTCTGCTTCATCAGGTAGTTGAACGTCGAGTCGAACTGGAGCTTCTGGTTCGTCTCGGTGTTGGACTCCTTGAGCCGGTTGTAGATGACCTCGGCCATCTTCCGGAAGTCCTCGTGCGTCTTGCCCTCCGCCTGCACCAGGCTCGCGGCGGTGAGCAGCTCCCAGGGGCCCTCGAGGCCGAGCCCCTCCGCCTTCTCCTCCAGGCCGATCTTCTCGTACTGCTCGTTGGCCCGTGCCACCATCTGCTTGAGCACGTCCTCGGGCTTCTGTCCCTTGGCCGCCGAGTAGCTGGACGGGTAGAGGAAGCCCTCCAGGGGGTCCTTGACGTTCTTGTGGTTCAGCGCCCATTCGGGCAGGCCGAGGTTCTTGTACTCGGACTTGGCCACCTCGGCGGTGGTGCCCGCCTTCACTCCGAGGCGCTTGTCGATGAGTTCGTAGACGGCGGCGTTGCGCCTGCCCTCGGCGATGATCAGGTTGCTGCGGCTCTTCGGACTGAGCAGGAGTTCGACCGCGCTCTCGGCCGACATCTCCTTCTGCAGGGTGTACACGCCGTCCTGGATGCTCTTCCCTCGCGGGTTGCTCTGCTGGGCGGCGATGAAGGCGTCGACGCTCTTGACCACGCCCTGCCGTTTGAGCTCCTGACCGATCGTGGAGCCGCCCGCGCCCTTGGGAATGGTGACGGTGACCTGCTCGCCGTTGCCGTCGCCCGCGAAGTCCGGGGCCGCGCCGAAACGATCCTGGTAGAACTGGTAGCCGAAATACCCGATACCGGCCACGCCGCCGCCGAGCACGAGGCAGACCACGAGACAGGCGCATCCGCTGCGGCGTTTCTTCGGCTTGCCGCCGCCCCGGGCCCTGCGGTCCCCGCGGTCCCCGCGGCCGTCGTCCGCCGCGTCGTCGTCACCGTCGTCGCCCCCGCCCGCGAAGAAGGCGTGCTCCCCCTCGTCCGGGCCGGGGTCCCAGTCGGTGCGCTGCGGCTCGGGCTCGGCGCGCCGGCGGGTGGGCGGCTCCGGCGGTGGGTACGCCTCGGGGGTGCCGTACAGGTCGGGCTGTTCGGCGCCGTAGCCGCCGGTCTGCTGTCCGTAGGGGTCGGACGGGTCGGCCGGGTAGTGCGCCTGCGGTTGGCTGCCGCCACCCCAGCCGCCGTCGTCGTAACCCTGCTGCGGCTGGGCCTGGGGCGCGTACTGCTGGTCGTACTGCTGCTGACCGTACTGGTGCTGGTCGTACTGGTTGCCGTACTGGTCGTACTGCGGCTCGGGGTGCTGGTGGCCGTACTGGTCGTACTGGGGCTGCCCGCCGCCGTAGGACGACTGACCGCCGTTGCTCCAGTCGGCGTACTGCTGCTGCGCCTGCTGCTCCGGATACTGCTGCGGCTGGCCGCCGTAGGGGGACTGCTGGCCCGCGTGGGCCTGCTGTCCGCCCCATCCGCCGTCCCCGTACAACGGGTCCTCGGGATGCCACGGTTCGGAGCCTGGGCCCCGGCCATACTCAGTCATCGATCCCCTAGAGCCGCGAGGCGACGGGGGGCGCGACCTGTGCCGAAGGGCCCGCTTCCGTTCCGCCTCTTGCTGTGCGGTGGCTGTTCGAATGCCTCCGCATCGCGCGGAACGTTACCGTACCGCGATCAGATGACCACTTCGACGCCCTCGCCGGGTGGCCTGCCTGACACCCGTTCGGATTCGAGTGCCTGCTGGAGGATGATCACGGCGGCGGCCTGGTCGATGACGGACCGGCCCTTCTTGGACTTCACTCCGGAGGCGCGCAGCCCCTGACTGGCGGTGACCGTCGTCATGCGTTCGTCGACCAGCCGGACCGGGACGGGCGCGATGCCCTTGGCCAGCTCCTGCGTGAAGCGCCTGACCTTGGCCGCGGCCGGGCCCTCGCCCCCCTTGAGGGAGCGCGGGAGGCCGACGACGACCTCGATGGGCTCGTACTCCGCGACCAGCTGCCGCAGGCGCCGGTGCGCCGCCGGGACGTCGCGGCCGGGGACGGTCTCCACCGGGGTGGCGAGGATGCCGTCGGGGTCGCAGGACGCGACCCCGATACGGGCGTCGCCGACGTCGATCGCCAGGCGGCGGCCGCGGCGCATCACCGGGCCGTCCGCCTGGTCGTTCTCGGGGGTGCTCACTTGGCCGAGTCCGCCACGAGGCGCTCGACGGCGTCGACGGCGTCGCCGATGGCGGCCGGGTTCTGGCCGCCGCCCTGGGCGACGTCCGGCTTGCCGCCACCGCCGCCACCGAGGGTCTTGGCGGCGGTGCGCACCAGGTCACCGGCCTTGAGGCCGCGCTCGCGGGCGGCCTCGTTGGTGGCGATGACCGTGAGGGGCTTGCCGTTGACCGTGGTGAACAGGGCCACGACCGCGGCCCGGCCGCCCTGGATGCGGCCGCGCACGTCGAGGACCAGCTTGCGCAGGTCGTCGGCCGTGGTGCCGTCGGGGACCTGGCCGGTCACGAGGGCCACGCCGCGCACGTCCTTGGCGGAGTCGGCGAGCGAGCCGGCCGCCTGGAGGACCTTCTCGGCGCGGAACTTCTCGATCTCCTTCTCGGCGTCCTTCAGCTTGCCGAGCATCGCGGAGACCTTCTCCGGCAGCTCCTCCGGACGGCCCTTGATCAGCTCCTGGAGCTGGGCGACGACCGTGTGCTCGCGGGCGAGGAAGTTGTAGGCGTCCACGCCGACCAGGGCCTCGATGCGGCGCACGCCGGAGCCGATGGAGGACTCGCCGAGCAGCTTGACCAGGCCGAGCTGGGCGGTGTTGTGCACGTGGGTGCCGCCGCACAGCTCCTTGGAGAAGTCGCCGATGGTGACGACGCGCACGCGCTCGCCGTACTTCTCGCCGAACTCGGCGATGGCGCCCTGCTTCTTGGCCTCGTCGATGCCCATGACGTCGGCGCGCACGTCGAGGTCGCGGGCGAGCACCTCGTTGATCTTCTGCTCGACGTCGGTCATCACGGCCGTCGGCACGGCGGACGGCGAACCGAAGTCGAAGCGGAAGCGGCCGGGCTGGTTCTCGGAACCGGCCTGCGCGGCCGTCGGGCCGAGGGCGTCGCGCAGCGCCTGGTGGGTGAGGTGGGTGGCCGAGTGGGCGCGGGCGATGGCCTTGCGGCGGCGGTCGTCGATCGAGGCCTGGGCCTTGGCACCGACGGTGACCTCGCCGACCTGGACGACGCCCTTGTGGACGTAGACGCCCGGCACCGGCTTCTGGCAGTCGCGGACCTCGATCACGGCGCCGGTGTCGACCCGGATCCGGCCGGTGTCGCCGATCTGGCCGCCGCCCTCGGCGTAGAACGGGGTGCGGTCCAGGACGATCTCGACCTCGTCGCCCTCGGTGGCGGCCGGGGAGGAGGCGCCGTCGACGAGGATGCCGACGATCGTGGACTCGGTCTCGGTGTCGGTGTAGCCGACGAAGTCGGTGGCACCGGCCTTGTCGGCGATCTCCCGGTAGGCACCGGCACCGGCGTGGCCGGTCTTCTTGGCCTGGGCGTCGGCCTTGGCGCGCTCCCGCTGCTCCTTCATCAGGCGCCGGAAGCCGTCCTCGTCCACGGACAGCCCCTGCTCGGCGGCCATCTCCAGGGTGAGGTCGATCGGGAAGCCCCAGGTGTCGTGGAGCAGGAACGCCTTGTCGCCGGCGAGGACGGTGCCGCCGGAGGCCTTGGTGTCGCTGACGGCGGTGTCGAGGATGTTGGTGCCGGCCTTCAGCGTCTTCAGGAAGGCGTTCTCCTCGGCGAGGGCGACCTTCTCGATCCGCTCGCGGTCGGTGATCAGCTCGGGGTACTGCTGCCCCATCATGCCGATCACGACGTCGATGAGGTCCTTGACGACCGGACCGGTGGCGCCGAGGAGCCGCATGTTGCGGATGGCGCGGCGCATGATGCGGCGCAGCACGTAGCCGCGGCCCTCGTTGCCGGGGGTGACACCGTCGCCGATGAGCATCACGGAGGTGCGCATGTGGTCGGTGACCACGCGCAGGGAGACGTCCGAGGCCTGGGCGTCGCCGTAGGCCACGCCGGTCAGTTCGGTGGCCTTGTTGATGACGGCCATGGAGGTGTCGATCTCGTACATGTTCTGCACGCCCTGCAGAATCATGGCGAGGCGTTCCAGGCCGAGGCCGGTGTCGATGTTCTTGCTCGGCAGCTCGCCGAGGATCTCGAACTCCTCCTTGCCGATGCCCTCGCCCCGCTCGTACTGCATGAAGACGAGGTTCCAGATCTCCACGTACCGCTCGTCGTTGACGGCGGGGCCGCCCTCGACGCCGAACTTGGGGCCGCGGTCGTAGTTGATCTCGGAGCAGGGGCCGCAGGGGCCGGGGACGCCCATGGACCAGTAGTTGTCCTTCTTGCCGAGGCGCTGGATGCGCTCGGAGGGGACGCCCACGACGTCGTGCCAGATGCGCTCGGCCTCGTCGTCGTCCTGGTAGACGGTGATCCACAGGCGCTCGGGGTCGAGGCCGTAACCGCCCTTGTCCTGGGCACTGGTGAGCAGCTCCCAGGCGTACTTGATGGCGCCTTCCTTGAAGTAGTCGCCGAAGGAGAAGTTGCCGCACATCTGGAAGAACGTGCCGTGGCGCGTGGTCTTGCCGACCTCTTCGATGTCCGGCGTGCGCACGCACTTCTGGACGCTGGTGGCGCGGTCGAAGGGCGGCTTGACCTCACCCAGGAAGTAGGGCTTGAAGGGCACCATGCCGGCCGGGACGAGGAGCAGAGTCGGGTCGTCCGCGATGAGCGACGCCGAAGGGACGACGGTGTGACCGCGCTCCTCGAAGAAGCTCAACCAGCGGCGACGAATCTCGGCCGACTCCATCAGTGGTCCTCATTCCGGTTGTACGAGTAGGTCGTCCTGTCGTCGACGACGTACTTCGGGTTGCTGCTGTTGCTGTTCTCGATGGCGTAGCGACGCCGGGGGGCGGGGAGTTCGGGTTCGACGGGGGCGTTCAGGCCCAGCGCGTCGTCCAGTTCGGCCTCCCGCTGGGCCATGTTGTCGCGGACGTCGAGTGCGAAGCCCACCGCGCGGTCCCTGACCCGGGCGCCCACGTCGAGCGCCTTGTTCGCCGCGGTGGCGGCGAGGCTGTCGGGGGTGAGCTGCTTGAGCTTCCGGTTGACCTTGGTGGTGGCCCACACACCGGCTGCCACGCCGGTGCCGAACCAGAACGTACGGCGGAACATCCCTCGGTCAGCCCTTCTTCCGCTTCGTCCGCCGCGCGGCCGGGAGCGTACGGCCCACGATCACGGTGCGCCGCGCCCGGTCGGCGGGGGCGGACATGTCCTCCTTGCGACCGCCGAGTGCCCGGCGCACGCCGTATCCGAACGCCGCGACCTTGACCAGGGGGCCGCCGAAGGTGGAGGCCACGGTGGTGGACAGCGCGGAGGCGTTCGAGGTGACCTCCTGGACGTCCGAGGCGATCGCGTCGACCCGGTCGATCTGGGTCTGCGCGCTGCGCACCGCCGCCGAGGCGTCGGCCAGCAGCGGGACGGCCTGGTCGGTCACGTCCGCCACGAGTTTGGTGGTCGTCCTGAGCGTCTGGGCCAGCCTCGCCAGTGCGACGGCGAGAAAGGAGACCAGGATCGCCCAGAAGACGGCCACCAGGATCCCGGCCACCTCGCCACCGGACACTGTGTGCACCCGCTCCCTGAAAGACGTGCCTTGAACATCGGGAAAGTCGTGCACCGAGCCTATCGCGCCGGGCACGGGGCTCCGTACCGGATTCCCCTGTCGCGCGCGGCGCGGTCCGGCCGAGTCGCGAGAAGCGATTGTACGGAGTGAATACGGTTCAGTACGCTCCGTGTTTCATGCGAGACCTTCGGCGCGACGGCATCCTGCACGGCAATCTACCGCTGGAGCTCGACACCTTCGTGGGCAGAGCGACGGAACTCGCGGAACTGGCCGGGGCGCTGGACTCGGCCCGGCTGGTGACCGTCACCGGGACCGGCGGTGTGGGCAAGTCCCGGCTGGCCGCGCGGGCGGCCGCGCGGCGCTCGCCCCGGGACGGGGTGTGGCGGGTGCAGCTGGCGCCGGTGCGCGACGAGGAGTTCGTCGACTACGCGGTCGTGGAGGCGCTCGGCCTGACCGATCACACGACCCGGCTGCCGCGCGAGACGCTGCTGGCGCACCTGGCCGAGCGGGAGCTGCTGCTGATCCTGGACGGGGTCGAGCACCTGGTGGACGCCTGCGCGTCGCTGGTGACCGAGCTGCTGGGCCGCGCCCCGGGGCTCCGGGTGCTGGCCGTGGGGCGCAGGCCACTGGACGCGACCGGGGAGCGGCTGGTTCCGCTGGCCCCGCTGGGCACGGAGGAGGCTGTGGAGCTGCTGACGGTACGGGCCGGGCAGCTCCACGTCACCTGCGGCTACGACGACGACCCGGACGCGGACCAGCGGGAGGTGCGCGAGCTGTGCCGGCGTCTGGACGGGATTCCGCTGGCGATCGAGCTGGCGGCGGGGCGCCTGGGCGCGCTGTCGCCGGGGCAGGTGCTGCGCCGGCTCGACGACCGGTTCCGGCTGCTGGCGGGCGGGGACCGCACCGCGCTGCCCCGGCACCGGACGCTGCGTACGGCGATCGGCTGGAGCCACGAGCTGTGCACGCCGCCGGAACGGCTGCTGTGGGCGCGGCTGTCGGTGTTCGCCGGGCCGTTCGACCTGGAGGCCGCCGAGTACGTGTGCAGCGGGGACGGACTGCCGGCCGACGAGGTGCTCGACGTGCTGTCCGCGCTGCTCGCCCAGTCCGTGCTGACCCGCGAGGAGTCCCCGGCCGGGGTGCGCTACCGGATGCTCGACACGGTGCGGGCGTACGGCGCCGACTGGCTGGCGGCGGCCGGTGACGCGGACCGACTGCGGCGGCGGCACCGGGACTGGTATGTGGGCCTGGCGACCTGGTGCGAGCTGGAGTGGTTCTCGCCGCGCCAGGGCGAGGTCGCCGCGCGGGTCGACGCGGAGCTGCCGAACCTGCGCAGCGCCCTGGAGCACTGCCTGGGCGAGCCGGACGGCGGGCACCTGGGCCAGTATCTGGCGGGTGCCCTGTGGTTCCACTGGGTCGGCTGCGGGCGGCTGTCGGAGGGGCGGCACTGGCTGGAGCAGGCGGTGCGGCTGGACGCGGAGCCGACGGCGGGCGAGCAGTCCCGGCTGAAGGCGCTGTGGGTGCTCGCGTACGTGGCGATCCTTCAGGGCGACACGGTGCGCGCGCTCGGGGCGCTCCAGGAGTGCCGCGAGGAGGCTGAGCGCTCGGGGAACCCGACGGCGGTGGCGTACGCGGAGCACCGCACCGGCTGTCTGGCACTGGTGACGGACGACCTGCCGCGCGCGGAGACGTTGCTGCGCTCCGCGCTGCACCGCTACCAGCAGATCGGCGAGCTGAACAGCAACGTCCTGATGGGCCAGGTGGAGCTGGCGATGGCGCGGGCGTTCCAGGGCGATCTGCCGGACGCGGTGCGCCTGTGCGAGGACGTGCGCCAGGTGTGCGAGGACCACGGCGAGCGCTGGGCCCGGGGCTACGCCTTGTACGTCCTGGCCTACGCGGCCTGGAGCGACGGCGACCCGGTGCGCGCCCGCGAGCTGCTGGCCGACTGTCTGGGCGGGGCGCACCGCTTCCGCGACCAGCTGGGGTCGGTGCTGGCGGTGGAGCTCCTCGCCCTGGTCACGGTGGCGGAGGGCGACGCTGCGGAGGCGGCGGTGCTGCAGGGCGCGGCGGGGCGGATGTGGCCGTCGGTGGGGCTGCCGCTGTTCGGGTCGGCGCACTACAACGCGCCGCACGAGCTGTGCGAGACAGCGGCCCGGGAACAGCTGGGCGACGAGCGGTACGAGCAGTGCGTACGGCACGGGGCGCGGCTCGGCCGCCGGGAGGCGGTGGCGCGGGCGCTGCGCCGGCCCGGGGTCCCGGCCTCGTTGCCGGCACCGCGCACGGCGGCCGGCGGGCGGTCCGCGGCGGGCGCCCGGGTGGGGACGGCGAAGCCCGCCGCCTCGCCCACCGGGAAGGGCGGGGAGACGGCGGGCTGAGTACCGCGGGTGTACTGCGCCGGGGCTGGGATCAGCGGGCGTAGTACTCGACGACGAGCTGCTCGTCGCAGATCACCGGGATCTCCTTGCGGTTCGGCTCACGGTCCAGGCGGAACGCCAGGGCCTTGAGGTTCACCTGGAGGTAGCGCGGGGTCTCGCCGTCGGGGGCGAAGCCACCCTCGCGGGCGATGGTGAAGAGCGTCTTCTCCTTGGAGCGCTCGCGCACCTGCACCACGTCGTCCGGGCGGACGCGGAAGGACGGCTTGTCGACCTTCTGGCCGTTGACCTGGATGTGGCCGTGGACGACCATCTGGCGGGCCTGGTAGATCGTGCGGGCGATGCCCGAACGCAGGACCAGCGCGTCGAGACGGCGCTCGAGCTCGATGACCAGGGCCTCGCCGGTCTTCATGTTGGTCTTGGAGGCACGCTCGTAGGCGCGGACGAGCTGACGCTCGCTGAGGTCGTACTGCGCGCGCAGACGCTGCTTCTCGAGCAGACGGACCTTGTAGTCCGAGTTCTGCTTGCGGCCGCGGCCGTGCTCGCCCGGCGGGTAGGGGCGGGCCTCGAAGTACTTGACGGCCTTCGGGGTCAGCGCGATGCCGAGGGCACGCGACTTCTTGACCTTGGGGCGGGACTGGTTCGCCACTGTGTGTGTCTCTTCTCTAGTTTCCGGCTTGTCAGGGTTGTGGGAGGTCGCAATCCGCAGCCGGGGAAACCCGTCGGGTCCGCTGACGGACCTGTCGGGCAGCCGCTCCCCTGGTCTGGGCACATACGTGCAGCACGCGAGTGGCCCACCGACCGTTCCCGGAAGCCGGGTGGTGGTGGGCTGCCCGCGACACCGATCGACGGTGCGCGACGCTCCTGGAACCCCGGAGGGTTCCGGCCGGTTGTCCCGTTCTGACGGCACGGGACTCGGCACTCCGGGCGATTCTACAGGCTGCTCAGGAGGGCTTGCGACCGAGGTGCCCGCGGGTCCACTCCACGGCGTCCGCGTACCGGGCCTCGGCGCCGTGCCGGGTCGGCGTGTAGTACGTGCGGTCCTTGAGCCCGTCCGGCGCGTACTGCTGGGCGGCGATGCCCTCGGGCAGGTCGTGCGGGTACACGTACCCCTGGCCGTGCCCCAGCTTGCCGGCGCCCTTGTAGTGGCTGTCGCGCAGGTGTGCGGGGACCGGGCCGGTGTGGCCCTTGCGCACGTCGTCCAGGGCGGCGCCGATGGCGGTGGTCGCCGCGTTGGACTTGGGGGCCAGGGCCAGGGCGATGGTGGCGTGGCTGAGGGTGAGGGAGGCCTCGGGGAAGCCGATCATGGCGACGGCCTGGGCGGCGGCGACGGCGATCTGCAGTGCGTTCGGATCGGCGAGGCCGATGTCCTCGCTGGCGGAGATCATCAGGCGCCGGGCGATGAAGCGGGGGTCCTCGCCGGCCTCGATCATCCGGGCCAGGTAGTGCAGGGCGGCGTCGACGTCGGAACCGCGGATGGACTTGATCAGGGCGCTGGCGACGTCGTAGTGCTGGTCGCCGTCGCGGTCGTACTTCACCGCGGCCCGGTCGACCGTCTCCTCCAGCGTGGTCAGGCCGATCTCCGTCTCGCCCTTGTCGAGCGCGGCGCCGGCGGCGGCCTCCAGCGCGGTCAGCGCGCGCCGGGCGTCGCCGCCGGCGATGCGCAGCAGGTGCTCCTCGGTGTCCTCGGGGAGGGCGAGGGCGCCCTTGAGGCCCCGCTCGTCGGTCAGGGCGCGGCGCAGCAGGCCCCGGAGGTCGTCGTCGGTGAGGGGTTCGAGGGTGAGCAGGAGGGAGCGGGAGAGCAGCGGGGAGATCACCGAGAAGTACGGGTTCTCGGTGGTGGCGGCGATCAGGGTGACCCAGCGGTTCTCGACGGCCGGGAGCAGGGAGTCCTGCTGGGCCTTGCTGAAGCGGTGGATCTCGTCGAGGAAGAGGACGGTCTCCTTGCCGTACCCGCCGACGGCGCGGCGGGCGCCGTCGATGACCGCGCGGACCTCCTTGACGCCCGCGGTGATCGCCGACAGCTCCACGAACCGCTTGTTGGTGGCCTTGGAGACGACGTACGCCAGGGTGGTCTTGCCGGTGCCCGGCGGGCCCCAGAGGATGACCGAGGACGGCCCCGCGGGGCCGGACGCGCCCTCGCCGACCAGGCGGCGCAGGGGGGATCCGGGCTTGAGCAGGTGCTGCTGGCCCACGACCTCGTCGAGGGTGCGCGGGCGCATCCGCACGGCGAGGGGGCTGCCGGTCGGGTCCTTCTCCTGGCGTTCTTCGGCTGCGGCGGTGAACAGGTCGGGCTCCACGCTCTGAACCCTAAATGACCGCACCGACAACGCGGCGGGCCCGGTGGTCCCGCCCGCCCGGCAGACCCGTCAGCTGGTCCAGAAGTCCCACCAGCGGGTGAGGATCATCATGCCGATGATGCCGATGTGCAGCACCGGCAGGACCCAGGTGAACTCGCCGAAGAAGCCGCGCAGCCAGTTCGGCGCGGGCAGGAAGCCCTTGCGGACGTTGAAGGAGGTCACGTACCAGAACATCAGGATGGTGGCGACCCAGGCCAGGCAGCACCAGAGGCACAGCGAGTTGATCCGGTACAGGGACTGGAACTGCAGCCAGGAGACGAAGCCGACGCCGAACAGGCAGCCCGCGTTGAAGGTGAGCCAGTACCAGCGAGGGAAGGTGGCACGGGCGAGCAGGCTCATGCCGACGCAGATGACGATGCCGTAGGCGACGAGGCCGAGCATCGGGTTGGGGAAGCCGAAGACGGAGGCCTGGTCGCTCTCCATGATGTTGCCGCAGGAGACGACCGGGTTGAGGCTGCAGCCGGGCGTGAACGTGGTGCCGGCGACCTTGGCCTCGAGGATCTTCTGCTTGTCGATCGTGATGACCCAGGCGGCGAGCAGTCCGGCCGCGCCCGTGATCACCAGCAGCAGGGCCAGGGCGCGGCTGCCGCCCTCGGTGCGCGGGGTGCGAGTGCTGCCGTCCGGCGCGGACTCTGCCACGGTGGAGACGTCCTTCACTGTCGTCTTGCTCATCACGCCGATTCCGTCACTGGAGAGTGGGCCTGCTTCGGGCAGGGGCCATTGTGCCGCACAAGCCTGTAGGGGCACCGTTCGATGAGCCTATGAACGGATCGGCGATCACTCCGGAGCGGCGCGTTCCGGCCACCGTCCGTTCCCCGGGGGCACGCGCGAGCGAAAACGCGTGCCCCGCAAGGGTGTCGCCGGGCTAGGCAGTTTCGTTTGGATCAGTCGGTCGTTGGTTCGGGTGTGCCGTTGACTGATGCGCAGTGGGCGCGGATTGAGCCGTTGCTCCCGGACCGGACGCCGAGGCGAGGTGGTCGCTGGCGAGACCATCGAGAGGTGATCGACGCGATCGCCTACAAGTTCCAGACCGGCACGCAGTGGGTTCACCTGCCGGAGAAGTACGGCAACTGGCGAGGGGTCTACAACCGGCTGCGGATGTGGGCCGTCGACGGCACCTGGGAGCGAGTCTTCACCGCCCTGGTCGCCCAGGCAGACGCGGACGAGGACCTCAACTGGGCCGTCTCGGTCGACTCCACCATCGTGCGGGCCCACCAGCACGCGGCCGGAGCCCGCAAAAGGGGGCCCCGGCCGGCGAGCCGACCGACCATGCCATCGGCCGGTCCCGCGGCGGACTGACCACGAAGATCCACCTCGCTGCCGACGCCCGCTGCCGGCCCCTGGCGTTCGTTCTCACCGCAGGCCAGGCCGGTGACGCACCCGCGTTCACCGACGTCATGGCCCGCCTGCGCGTTCCCCGCCGACGAGGACGACCCCGCACCAGGCCGGACCTGGTCCTGGCCGACAAGGCGTACTCCTCCCGCGCGATCCGCGAGCACCTGCGCAAGCGCGGCATCCGGGCAGTGATCCCCGTCCCCGCAGACCAGCGCGCACACCGGCTACGTCGGGGCAGCCGGGGCGGCAGGCCACCGGCCTTCGACCGCGAGACCTACAAGCAGCGCAACACCGTCGAGCGGTGCATCAACCGCCTGAAGCAGTGGCGTGGTATCGCCACCCGCTACGAAAAGACCGCCACCATCTACCTGGCCGGACTCCACATCGCGGGCATCTTCCTCTGGTCCGCCCGGTGATCCAAACGAAACTGCCTAGCCGAGCCTGGACTCCAGCTCCGCCACGATCTCGTTGACGCCGATCGCGGTCTGCTCGCCGGACTCCATGTCCTTGAGCTGGACGACGCCCTCGGCCAGGTCGCGCTCGCCCAGGACCAGCGTGTAGCGGGCGCCGGAGCGGTTGGCGGCCTTCATCGCGGCCTTGAGGCCCTTGCCGCCGTAGGAGAAGTCGGCGGCGACGCCGTTCTTGCGCAGCTCGGTGACCTTGGCGAACAGGATCCGGCGGGCCTCCTCCCCCATCGGGACCGCGAAGACGGAGGTGGCGGACGGGATGTCCAGTTCGATGCCCTCCGCCTCCAGGGCGAGGACGGTGCGGTCGACGCCGAGGGCCCAGCCGACCGAGGGCAGGGACGGGCCGCCGATCATCTCGGACAGGCCGTCGTAGCGGCCGCCGCCGCCCACCGCGGACTGGGAGCCGAGGCCGTCGTGGACGAACTCGAAGGTCGTGCGCGTGTAGTAGTCCAGGCCGCGGACCAGCTTCGGGTCGTCCTCGAAGACCACGCCGGCCGCCGTGATCAGCTCGCGCACCTCCTCGTGGTACGCCTTGCAGGCGTCGCACAGGTAGTCGCGCAGCAGGGGGGCGTCGGTGAGCTGCTTCTGGACGTCCGGGCGCTTGTCGTCCAGGACCCGCAGCGGGTTGATCTCGGCGCGGCGCAGGGTGTCCTCGTCCAGGTCGAGACCGCGCAGGAAGTCCTGGAGCGCGGCCCGGTAGACGGGACGGCACTCCTTGTCGCCCAGGGAGTTGAGCAGGATGCGGAAGTCACGCAGGCCGAGGGCGCGGTACGACTGGTCGGCCAGGATGATCAGTTCGGCGTCCAGGGCCGGGTCCTCGGCACCGATCGCCTCGGCGCCGACCTGGGAGAAGTGGCGGTAACGGCCCTTCTGCGGGCGCTCGTAGCGGTACTGCGAGCCCGAGTACCAGACCTTCACCGGCAGGTTGCCCGCCTTGTGCAGGTTGGCCTCCAGGACCGCGCGCAGTACGGGGGCGGTGGTCTCCGGGCGCAGGGCGAGGCGGTCGCCGCCCTTGGTCTCGAAGACGTACATCTCCTTGGTCACGATGTCGGTCGACTCGCCGACGCCGCGTGCGAACAGCTCGACGTTCTCGAAGCCGGGCGTCTCGATGTAGCCGTAGCCGGAGTTGCGCAGCGGGGCGGCGATCGCCTCGCGGACGGCCAGGAACTTGGCGGAGTCGGGCGGCAGCAGGTCGTACGTGCCCTTGGGGGCCTTGAAGGTGCTCACGGAAGGTCTCGTCACATTCCTCGTCGGGGCGCGTTCTGGGCGCCCTGGCCGGCGGCCACCTGCCGCAAGTACGGGTTGGTGGCGCGTTCCTGGCCGATGGTCGTCTGGGGGCCGTGTCCGGACAGCACCACGGTCGAGTCGTCGAGCGGCAGGCACACGCGTGCCAGGGACTCGAGCATGTCGTCCATGGAGCCACCGGGGAAGTCGGTGCGTCCGATGGAGCCGGCGAACAGCAGGTCGCCCGAGAACATGACCGGCGGGATGTCCGCCGTCTCGGGCAGGCCGAAGGTCACCGACCCCTTGGTATGGCCCGGCGCGTGCGCGACCGACAGGTGCAGGCCCGCCAGCTCCAGCTCGGCGCCGTCGGTCAGCTCCTTGACGTCGTCCGGCTCCCCGACGGTCAGCTCGCCCATGAGCGGCATGCCGATGCTGCGGCCGATGCCCTTCTCGGGGTCGCTCATCATGTAGCGGTCCTCGGGGTGGATCCAGGCCGGCACGTCGTGGGCGCCGCACACCGGGACGACCGAGGCGACGTGGTCGATGTGGCCGTGGGTGAGGACGACGGCGACGGGCTTGAGCCGATGCTTGCGGATCGCGTCCTCGACTCCGGGGGCCGCCTGGTGGCCCGGGTCGATGATCACGCACTCCTCACCGGCGGCGGGGGCGACGAGGTAACAGTTCGTCCCCCAGGCACCGGCGGGGAACCCGGCAATGAGCACGATCGTCCTTCGTTTGGGTCGGTACGGGTGGGCTTGCGAACCGGTCGCGCCCATGGTCAGAGCCTACCGGCGGTGCCGATTCCTCAGCGAACCCATATACGGTACGGGGCTACACGCCCACGGTCGGCTCATCGCACCCACGCGTACCGGTCGGCACACGAAGACGCATGAGGAGAGAACCCGGTGGTCAGCCAGGAGCAGCGGCGGCGTCAGCTCGCCCGGGAGAAGTTCTTGCGGCAGCAGCAGCGACGCACGTCCGCGCGACGCAAGGCGCACATGCGCAACGCCGCGATCGCGTCCGTGCTGGGCGTGATCCTGATCGGCAGTGTCGCGCTGTACACGACCGGTGTGGTCCTCAAGGACGACGACAGCAAGACGAACGCGAGCGCGGAGGTCACTCCGAGCGCCTCGGCGACCAGCAAGGCGCCGGACCCGTGCGACAAGCCGGCCGAGGGCAAGGTCAAGACGCAGACCTGGAAGAAGGAGCCTGCGCTGACCGTCGACAAGTCGGCGAAGTACACGATGAAGCTGGAGACCACGTGCGGTGACATAGACATCGCGCTGAAGGCGAAGGCGGCACCCCACACCGTCAACTCGTTCGACTTCCTGGCGGGCAAGGGCTACTTCGACCACACCAAGTGCCACCGGCTCACCACCGAGGGCATCTACGTCCTGCAGTGCGGCGACCCCACCGCCCAGGGCAACGGCGGCCCCGGCTACAACATCCCGGACGAGAACCTGAAGGACAAGAGCCTCAAGGACAACGTGTACCCGGCGGGCACGGTGGCGATGGCCAACACCGGGCAGCCGGACTCCGGCGGCAGCCAGTTCTTCCTCGTGTACCAGGACAGCCAGCTGCCCCCGAGCTACACGCCGTTCGGCACCGTCTCGAAGGAGGGCATGACGGTGCTGAAGAAGATCGCCGCCGCGGGAGCCCAGCCCGCGGACCCGACTACGGGCAACACCGCACCCAACGCGACGGTCGTGATCGACAAGGCCACGGTCACCAAATCCTGACCCTCATCAGCGAAAGTTCGGTCGTGCGGGATGCGGACAGGCCCCCCGCCGGTCGCCTATGTTGGCCGTGACGAAACTGTGGACGATGCCCGGGGGTGGCGAAGCCCCCCGCCGGCATCATGTGGAGGAGGCGCTGTGAGCAGCGACCCGTGGGGCCGCGTCGACGAGACGGGGACCGTGTACGTGCGTACGGCCGACGGCGAGCAGGTCGTCGGATCCTGGCAGGCAGGCTCCCCCGAGGAGGCACTGGCCTACTTCGAACGCAAGTACGAAGGCCTGGTTGTCGAGATCGGCCTCCTCGAGAAGCGGGTGAAGACCACCGACCTGTCGGCCAAGGACGCCCAGACCGCCGTCGACCACCTGCGCGAGCAGGTGGACGCGCACCACGCGGTCGGCGACCTGGACGCACTGCGGGCCCGGCTGGACAAGCTCGTCGCGCTCGTGGAGACCCGCCGCGAGGAGCGCAGGGCCCAGCGGGCCAAGCAGTCCGACGAGGCGCGCGGTGCCAAGGAGGCCCTGGTCGCCGAGGCCGAGGAGCTGGCGCGCTCGGACCAGTGGCGGGCCGCCGGTGAGCGGCTGCGGTCCCTGGTGGACACCTGGAAGGGCCTGCCGCGCCTGGACCGCAAGTCCGACGACGAGCTGTGGCACCGCTTCTCGCACGCGCGCTCGGCGTTCTCCAAGCGCCGCAAGCAGCACTTCGCGCAGCTCGACGCGCAGCGCGAGGAGGCCCGCCGGACCAAGGAGCGGCTGGTCTCCGAGGCCGAGGCGCTGTCGAACTCGACGGACTGGGGTCCGACCGCCGCGCGCTACCGCGACCTGATGTCCGAGTGGAAGGCCGCCGGCCGCGCCCAGCGCGAGCACGAGGACGACCTGTGGAACCGCTTCCGCGGCGCCCAGGACGTGTTCTTCGCGGCCCGCAGCTCGGTCTTCGCCGAGCGGGACGCCGAGCAGTCGGAGAACCTGAAGCTCAAGGAGGAGCTGGCCGAGGAGGCCGAGAAGCTCGTCCCGGTCACCGACCTGAAGGCGGCCCGCGCCGCGTTCCGTTCGGTGAACGAGCGCTGGGAGGCCATCGGCCACGTGCCCCGCGACGCCCGGCCCAAGGTCGAGGGCCGGATGCACGCGGTCGAGCGGGCCATCCAGGAGGCCGAGGAGGCCGAGTGGCGCCGGACCAACCCGGAGGCACGCGCGCGTGCCGAGGGTCTGACCGGTCAGCTCCAGGCCGCCGTGGACAAGCTGCGCTCGCAGATCGAGCAGGCGCGCAGCCAGGGCAACGACGCCAAGGCCGACAAGCTCGCCCGCGAGCTGGAGGGCCGCCAGGCCCTCCTCGACCAGGCGCTCAAGGGGCTGCACGAGTTCGGCGGCTGACGGCCGCGGACCGCATACGAGAGGGGCTCCCGTACGGTGCGTACGGGAGCCCCTCTCGTATTGCCTCTGTGCGGCCCGCTACGACGGCCTGCGCGCCGAAGTCACCCGGTACACGTCGTAGACGCCCTCGACGCCGCGTACGGCCTTCAGGACGTGACCCAGGTGCTTCGGGTCGCCCATCTCGAAGGTGAACCGGGAGGTGGCCACCCGGTCCCGGGAGGTCTGGACGGCCGCCGAGAGGATGTTGACGTGCTGGTCGGACAGCACCCGGGTGACGTCCGACAGCAGCCGGGAGCGGTCCAGGGCCTCCACCTGGATGGCGACCAGGAAGACCGAGGACTGCGTGGGCGCCCACTCGACCTCGAGGATGCGCTCGGGCTCCCGGGACAGCGAGTCGACGTTCACGCAGTCGCTGCGGTGGACGGAGACACCGCTGCCGCGGGTGACGAAGCCGATGATCGGGTCGCCGGGGACGGGCGTGCAGCAGCGGGCCAGCTTGACCCACACGTCCTCGACGCCCTTGACGACCACGCCCGGGTCGGCGTTCGCCCGGCGCTTGCGGCCGCGGCCCCGGGACGGCGGAACCGACTCGTCGATCTCCTCGGTGGCCGCCTCCTCGCCGCCGAGCGCCTGGACGAGCTTCTGCACGATGTTCGGCGCGGAGACGTGGCCCTCGCCGATCGCCGCGTACAGCGCGGAGATGTCCGAGTAGCGCATCTCGTGCGCGAGCGTGACCAGGGAGTCGCCGGTGAGGATGCGCTGGATCGGCAGGTTCTGCTTGCGCATCGCGCGGACGATGGCGTCCTTGCCCTGCTCGATCGCCTCGTCGCGGCGCTCCTTGGAGAACCAGGCACGGATCTTGTTGCGGGCGCGCGGCGACTTCACGAAGCCCAGCCAGTCGCGGGAGGGGCCCGCGCCGGCCGCCTTGGAGGTGAAGACCTCCACCAGGTCGCCGTTGTCCAGGGTGGACTCCAGCGGCACCAGGCGTCCGTTGACCCGCGCCCCTATGGTGCGGTGGCCGACCTCGGTGTGGACCGCGTAGGCGAAGTCCACCGGGGTGGCACCGGCGGGGAGCGCTATGACGTCGCCCTTGGGGGTGAAGACGAAGACCTCGTTGCGGGAGAGGTCGAAGCGCAGGGACTCCAGGAACTCGCCGGGGTCCTCGGTCTCCTTCTGCCAGTCCAGCAGCTGCCGCAGCCACGCCATGTCGTTGAGGTGGTCGTCCTTGCTCTTCCCGGACGACCGGGGGGCGTCGGTGCGCACCTTGGAGGCGCCGGCGACGGCCTCCTGCTTGTACTTCCAGTGCGCGGCGATGCCGTACTCCGCGCGACGATGCATGTCGAAGGTGCGGATCTGCAGCTCGACCGGCTTGCCGCCGGGCCCGATGACCGTCGTGTGCAGCGACTGGTACATGTTGAACTTGGGCATCGCGATGTAGTCCTTGAACCGCCCCGGAACCGGGTTCCAGCGGGCGTGGACCGTGCCGAGCGCCGCGTAGCAGTCGCGGACGGTGTCCACCAGGACGCGGATGCCCACCAGGTCGTAGATCTCCGCGAAGTCCCGGCCGCGGACGATCATCTTCTGGTAGACGCTGTAGTAGTGCTTGGGGCGGCCGGTGACGGTCGCCTTGATGCGGGCGGCGCGCAGGTCCTGCTGGACCTCGTCGGTGACGACGGCCAGGTACTCGTCGCGCTTGGGGGCGCGCTCGGCGACCAAGCGGACGATCTCGTCGTACATCTTGGGGTAGAGGATCGCGAAGGCGAGGTCCTCCAGCTCCCACTTGATGGTGTTCATGCCCAGGCGGTGGGCGAGCGGCGCGTAGATCTCCAGGGTCTCACGCGCCTTCTTCTCCTGCTTCTCGCGCTTGAGGTAGCGCATGGTGCGCATGTTGTGCAGGCGGTCGGCGAGCTTGATGACCAGGACGCGGGGGTCCTTGGCCATGGCGACGACCATCTTGCGCACGGTCTCGGCCTGCGCGGCCTCGCCGAACTTGACCTTGTCCAGCTTGGTGACGCCGTCGACGAGCAGGGTGACCACGTCGCCGAAGTCGCGGCGCAGGTCCTCCAGGCCGTACTCGGTGTCCTCGACGGTGTCGTGCAGCAGCCCGGCCATCAGCGTGGCCGGGTCCATGCCGAGCTCGGCGAGGATGGTGGTGACGGCGAGCGGGTGCGTGATGTACGGGTCGCCGCTCTTGCGCTTCTGGCCGCGGTGCCAGCGTTCGGCGACCTGGTAGGCGCGCTCGATCTGGCGCAGGGTCGCCGTCTCGATCTTGGGGTCGTTGCCGCGCACTATGCGCAGCAGCGGCTCCAGGACCGGGTTGTACGGGTTGGCGCGCTGCACGCCGAGGCGGGCGAGGCGGGCGCGGACGCGGTTGGAGGAGCCGGAGCGGGTGGGCTGCCCGGCGGGGGTGCGGACCACGGGCGCGTTCTGCGGGCGCTCGGAGGGCAGCGGTTTGGGGCGCGGCTGCTGCTCGGCGGGCTTGTCGACCGGCGTGACCGGGGCGTGCTGGATCGGCCCGCGCGTGTCGTTCTTCGCCTGGGGCGCGCTCGGCGCGGGCTTCGCCGCGGACGCCGAGGCGGACTCGGGCTTTGCGGCGGTCAGTGGCTGGGCCTCGTCTGGCAAGAGGACTCCTCGTGCGCGATCCGGGTCCCCCGGTCAGGCTCCGGACACCCCATGGTAGCGATCCTGCCCTCCGGGATCGCCTTCTGGCCAATCCGAGAGCCTGTGACGTCCTGTGAAGGCCGTCCATCACTGCAACGCCCGAGGCGGGCGCCGGATTCCTCCGGGCCCGCCTCGGGCGTGCGGTGCGCGTGGTTCGTTCAGACCGTGAGCAGCGCCTTCAGCGGTGCCCCGGCCAGGGCCGGCTCCAGTCGGGCCCGGCCGCCGAGGAAGCCCAGCTCCATCAGGACGGCGAGGCCCGCGACCTCGGCACCGGCCCGGCGGATCAGCTCCAGCGATGCCTCGGCCGTGCCGCCGGTGGCGAGGACGTCGTCGACGACCAGCACGCGGTCGCCCGCGCTCAGGTCCTCGGCGTGCACCTCGATCTCGGCGGAGCCGTACTCCAGGTCGTAGGCCTGGCTGAGCGTGGCTCCGGGGAGCTTGCCCGCCTTGCGTACGGGGATGAAGCCAAGACCCGCCCGCAGGGCCACCGGGGCGCCCAGGATGAAGCCGCGCGCCTCCAGGCCGACGACCTTGGTGGCGCCGGTCTCCCCGGCGACCCCGGCGAGGGCGTCGGTCAGGGCGGTGAAGGCCGCCGGGTCCGCCAGGAGCGGGGTGATGTCCTTGAACACCACACCCGGCTCCGGGTGGTCGGCCACGTCCCGGATGCGGCTGAGCAACAGCTCCGTGAGGTCGGTCGTCCCGGTCATCGGCGTTTCCCCGAGGGCCGGCCGCGTCCCCTGCCGCGGGAGGTGGGCTGGTTGCGGGGGCCGACGACCGCGGGTGCCGCTTCGTCGCTCTCGTCGTCCGCGTACGCTGCCCCGTCCGCGTCGGCCGGTGCCTGCTCGCCCTTGGCCGCCCCTTGGGCACGCTTGGCGAGGACCCGCTTCTTGAGGGCCTTCATCTGCGGCTCGGCCTCCTTGAGGTCGGCGACGAGCGGCGTGGCGATGAAGATCGAGGAGTAGGCACCCGCGGCGAGGCCGACGAACAGCGACAGCGAGATGTCGTTGAGCATGCCGGCGCCGAGGACGCCGCCGCCGATGAACAGCAGGCCCGCCACCGGCAGCAACGCGACCACCGTGGTGTTGATGGAGCGGACCAGGGTGCTGTTGATCGAGCGGTTGGCGATCTCCGCGTAGGTCCAGCGGGTCTGCTTCGTGATGTCCTTCGTCTGCTCCTTGAGGCTGTCGAAGACGACGACCGTGTCGTAGAGCGAGTAGCCGAGGATCGTCAGCAGACCGATCACCGTGCCCGGTGTGACCTCGAAGCCGACGAGGGCGTAGATGCCGACCGTGATGGTGATGTCGTGGATCAGGGCGACGAAGGCGGCCAGTGCCATCCGCCACTCGAACGCGATCGCCAGGTAGATCACCACGAGGACCATGAAGATCCCGAGGCCCTGCCAGGCCTTGTTCGCGATCTGGTCGCCCCAGCTGGGACCGACCAGGTCGGCGTTGATCTTGTCCGCCGGGACGTCCAGCTTCCCGGAGAGGTCTTCCTTGATCCGGTCCGACTGCTGGGTGTCGGTGCCCGCGATCTGGATGCGGAGGCTGCCGTCGCCGAGCTTCTGGACGATCGCGTCGTGGCCGGAGGCGTCCTCCGCCCAGGTCTCGGTCTGGGCGACCGAGGCGCTCATGTTCTTCGGGGTGGTGAAGACCGCGCCGCCCTGGAACTCGATGCCCATGTGCAGGCCGCGCACCGCCAGGCCGACGATGGCCGTGATGGTGATGAGGATCGAGATGCCGTACCAGATCTTGCGGTTCTTGACGAAGTCGTAGCCGACCTCGCCGTGGTGCAGTCGGGCGCCGAGTTGTCCGAGCTTCGACATCTCTCACGCCTCCTTCGGGTCGACAGGGCCGGCGGCAGGACGGGACGGACGGCGGGTGCGACGCAGCGGGGGCTTGGCACCCAGGGCCTTGGGGTCGAGCCCGGACCACTTGTGACCGCTGGCGAAGAACTTGCGCCGGGCCATCAGCGTCAGCAGCGGCTTGGTGAAGAGGAACACCACCACCACGTCGAGCAGGGTCGTCAGACCGAGCGTGAACGCGAAGCCCTGCACCTTGCCGACGGTGACGATGAAGAGCACCGCGGCGGCGAGGAAGGACACGAAGTCGGAGACCAGGATGGTGCGCCGGGCGCGCGGCCAGGCCCGCTCGACCGCGGGACGCAGCGTGCGGCCCTCGCGGATCTCGTCCCGGACGCGTTCGAAGTACACGATGAACGAGTCCGCCGTGATGCCGATCGCGACGATGGCACCGCACACGGCCGGCAGGTTCAGCGCGAAGCCGATGGTCGGGCCGAGCAGCGCCATGATCACGTACGTGAGGCCGGCCGAGACCAGCAGCGAGCAGACGGCGATGAACGACAGGCCGCGGTAGTAGAACAGCAGGTAGAGGACGACCAGGGCGAGGCCGATCGCGCCCGCGATCAGACCGGCGTGAAGCTGCTCACCGCCGAGCGCGGCGGTGACGGTGGTGACGCTGTCCTCCTTGAAGGTCAGCGGCAGCGCGCCGTAGGACAGCATGTTGGCGAGGCTCTGGGCCTCTTCCTGGTCGAAGCTGCCGGAGATCTCCGCGTTGCCGCCGGTGAGCTCCTGGCTGACGTACGGGTCGGAGACGACCTCGTTGTCCAGGACGATGGCGAACTGGTTCTGCGGGGACTGCTTCTGGGCCAGCTGGCCGGTGATGTCCGCGAACTTCTTGCTGCCCTTGTCCGTGAACTTCATCGTCACGGTCCAGCCGGCGGCGGTCTGCGTGTTGTAGACGGCGTCGGCCTTGTCGACCTCCGTGCCGTCGACCGCGGCGGGGCCGAGGATGTACTTCTGCCACTGGCCCTGCGCGTTCTGGCCGCAGGCCACCGTCGGGTCGCCCGGCTTGGCGCCCTTGCCGGCCTTGGCGCGGGCGTTGGCGTCGGTGCAGTCCAGGGCCGCGTACTGCTGCTGCAGCTTGGCGGTCGCGTCGTCGCCGGAGGCGCTGGCGCTCGGGGACGGGGAGGCGCCGTCGGAGCTCTTCGCGGAGGGGCTGGGGTCGGCCTTCAGGGCGTCGCTGGCGGCGCGGCCCTGGGTGGTGGCGCTGGCCGACGCGGGGTCGGACGGCGTGCCGCTGCTCGGCTTGTCGCCGTCGGTGGCCTTGTCGCCGTCGGTGGCCTTCTCGGTCGCCTTGTCCGAGGCGCCGCCGGTCTCGCTCGGCGAGGGGCTGCCGGTCGCGTTGGCGCCGGAGAGTTCGGTGGCGAGGACCGGACGGAAGTACAGCTTGGCGGTGGTGCCGACCTGCTCCCGGGCTTCCTTCGAGTTCGTCCCCTTGGGGATGTTGACGATGATGTTCCGGTCGCCCTGGGTCTGGACCTCGGCTTCGGAAACGCCCAGACCGTTGACACGGCGGTTCATGATCTCGACCGCGGTGTCCATGTTGGTCTTGTTGATCGCGGACTCCTGGCCGGCCTCCGGGACGGCCCGGAGCGTGATGCTCGTGCCGCCTGCCAGGTCGATGCCGAGACGCGGAGTCGTGTGTCCGGAGGCGAACATGCCCCCGGTGAGCGCCACGATGGCGATCAGGATCAGGGCCAGCGAGCGCCCGGGCTTACTCTGAGCGCTCGCATTCTTTCCCTTTTTAGGTGCTACCACCTTTGTGTACTCCCTCTCGGGCCGCTTGGCGCCCAGAAGGCGTCACCGGCGGCCATCACATGGTGTCCGGATCCGTGCGAGCCGCGCGTCGCGCGGGGTGCGCGGGAACCCGTCCCGCGCACCCCGGGGCACGGCTTACTTCGCCTCGGAACCGCCGTCGGACTTCTTCGCCTTCTCGTCCGTCTTCGCCTCGGCGGGCGCGGCGTCGGCCGTCGGCTCGTCGACCGTCTCGTCGGCGGGCTCTTCGGCCTTCTTGCCGAGGTCGACGGACTTCTCGTCGGAGGCGGCGTCGGCGGGGGCGTCGGTCTCGGTGAGGGAGGAGGCGTCGTCGGGGACGACGTCCGCGTCGGACTTCAGGTCGTGCTCGATGCCGTGAACGATGCGGTTGTACTCGTCGTCGGTGAGGACGGCGCCGATGCTGTTCTTCGCGAAGAGCAGCTCGACTCCGGGGCCGGCGTCGAGGAGGACCGTGTCGTCGTTGACCTCCTTGACCGTGGCGTACATGCCCCCGATGGTGCGGACACCGGATCCGGGCTGCATCTCGTTCCGCATGTTGGCGGCCTGCTGCTGCTTCTTCTTCGCCGACCGGGTCATCAGGAACATGGCCCCGATGAGCACGATGAACGGGAGGAGGGTCACGAGACTCACGGGTCGGTACTTCCTTCACACGACCGCGATGGTGAGCGGCCTGATGGTTGGGGGTGTGTACGCCGCCGACAAGGGCGGCATCGGCGGAGTCTAGGCGAGTCCGCGCGCATGGAACAACGCCCAGCATGGCACCGGGGTTCCTGCTCCGGCGAATGTGCCTTGCGTGAGCGGGTCGTCACGCCCCGAACAAGTCCTGTTGTCCGTTTCCTGAACTCTGTGAACGCAGCGGGGTGAGGCCGAGATGCGCCCATGCGGCCGGAGTGGCCACGCGCCCGCGTGGGGTGCGGGCGAGCAGGCCCTCCCGTACGAGGAAGGGTTCGGCGACCTCTTCCACTGTCTCACGCTCCTCCCCCACGGCTACGGCGAGCGTGGACAGGCCGACCGGTCCGCCACCGAACAGCTTGAGCAGGGCCTCCAGCACGCCCCGGTCGAGGCGGTCCAGGCCCCGGGCGTCGACCTCGTAGACGGCGAGGGCGGCCGCGGCGATCTCCTGGGTGATCAGGCCGTCGGCCTTGACCTGGGCGTAGTCGCGGACCCGGCGCAGCAGGCGGTTGGCGATGCGGGGGGTGCCGCGCGAGCGGCCGGCGATCTCGGCGGCACCGGTGGCGTCGATCTCCACGTCGAGCAGGCCGGCCGAGCGGTGGATCACGCGCTCCAGTTCCGCCGGTCCGTAGAACTCCATGTGGGCGGTGAAGCCGAAGCGGTCGCGCAGCGGGGGCGGCAGCAGGCCCGCGCGCGTGGTGGCGCCGACCAGGGTGAACGGTGGCAGCTCCAGCGGGATGGCGGTGGCGCCGGGGCCCTTGCCGACCACGACGTCGACGCGGAAGTCCTCCATCGCCATGTAGAGCATCTCCTCGGCGGGCCGCGACATGCGGTGGATCTCGTCGAGGAAGAGGACCTCGCCCTCCTGGAGGGAGGAGAGGATCGCCGCGAGATCGCCGGCGTGCTGGATGGCGGGGCCCGAGGTGATGCGGATGGGGGCTTCCATCTCGGCCGCGATGATCATCGAAAGGGTGGTCTTGCCGAGGCCGGGGGCGCCGGAGAGCAGTACGTGGTCGGCGGTGGCGCCCCGCGCGCGTGCGGCGCGCAGCACCAGGTCGAGCTGTTCGCGGACCTTCTCCTGGCCGATGAACTCGCCCAGGTCCTTGGGGCGCAGGGCGGCCTCCACGGCCTGGTCCTCGCCGTCGGCGACAGCGCCCACCAACCGCTCGGCGGCGGCCTCCGCGTCGGTCGTGTCGTCCCAGTTCACTTCGTTCTCCTTGCCGTGGCGCACCGGGTCGGTGGTGGCGGGCGTGGTCAGCGGGCGCGGTTCAGCGTCTGCAGGGCGGCCTTGAGCAGCGCGCCCACCTGCGGGGTGCCCTCGGCGGCCTCCGCCTGCGGGGTCACGGCGGTGACGGCCTCGTCGGCCTCGCGGGTGGCGTACCCGAGGCCGATCAGGGCGGCGTGCAGCTGGTCGCGCCAGCCGGTGCTGACCGGGGCGCCGACGGCGGGGGCGCCGATCGGTTCGCCGAGCCGGTCCTTCAGCTCCAGGAGCAACTTCTGGGCGCCCTTCTTGCCGATGCCGGGGACGGCGGTGAGCGCCTTCTCGTCCCCGGTGGAGACGGCTCTGCGCAGCGCGTCGGGCTGGTGCACGGCGAGCATGGCCTGGGCGAGGCGGGGGCCGACGCCGCTGGCGGTCTGGAGCAGCTCGAAGACCTGGCGCTCGTCGTCGTCGGCGAAGCCGTAGAGCGTGAGCGAGTCCTCGCGCACGACGAGCGAGGTGGCGAGCTTGGCGGGCTTGCCGAGCCGCAGGGTGGACAGCGTGTTCGGCGTGCACTGGACGGCCATGCCGACGCCGCCGACCTCGACCACCGCGGCGTCGGGGGCGAGGGCGGCGACGGTGCCGCTGACGAAGGCGATCATGCGGGGCGGCCTTTCGACGGGTGGGGGGTCTGCGGGCGGCGCGCGCCCTGTGCGGTGTGCAGGGCCACGGCCTGCTGGAGCCGGTTCTGTGCGGGGGCGCGCCAGATGTGGCAGATGGCGAGCGCGAGGGCGTCGGCGGCGTCGGCCGGCTTGGGCGGGGCGGCGAGCCGCAGCAGGCGGGTGACCATGGCGCCGACCTGCGCCTTGTCGGCGCGCCCGCTGCCGGTGACGGCGGCCTTGACCTCGCTGGGGGTGTGCAGGGCGACGGGGATGCCGCGGCGGGAGGCGCACAGGATGGCGACGGCGCTGGCCTGGGCGGTGCCCATGACGGTGCGGACGTTGTGCTGGCTGAAGACGCGCTCGACGGCGACGAACTCCGGCCGGTGCTCGTCCAGCCACCGCTCGATGCCCTGCTCGACGGCGACGAGGCGGTGACCGAGGTCGGCGTCCGCGGGCGTGCGGACGACGCCGACGCCGACCATGGTGAGCGGCCGGCCCGCGACGCCCTCCACGACGCCGACCCCGCAACGGGTCAGCCCCGGGTCCACCCCCAGTACCCGCACCCTCGCCCACCCCTCTCGTCGATCACCTGTTTGTGCAGGCTATCGGGTGCCACCGACAAAGCGACGGGCCGACGGGTTGTGTCCCCGTCGGCCCGCTGAGCAGGGGACGCGTTACGCGTCCACCTTCTCCATGACCTCGTCGCTCACGTCGAAGTTGGCGAAGACGTTCTGCACGTCGTCGCTGTCCTCCAGGGCGTCGATGAGCCGGAAGATCTTCCGCGCGCCCTCCTCGTCCAGCTCGACCTGCATGGTCGGGACGAAGTTGGCGTCGGCGGACTCGTAGTCGATGCCGGCCTCCTGGAGGGCGGTGCGGACCGCGACCAGGTCGGTGGCCTCGCTGAGCACCTCGAAGGACTCGCCGAGGTCGTTGACCTCCTCCGCGCCCGCGTCCAGGACGGCGCCGAGGACGTCGTCCTCGCCCAGCTCGCCCTTGGGCACGATCACGACGCCCTTGCGGTTGAACAGGTACGACACCGAGCCCGGGTCGGCCATGGAGCCGCCGTTGCGGGTCATGGCGACGCGGACGTCGGAGGCGGCGCGGTTGCGGTTGTCGGTGAGGCACTCGATGAGCACCGCGACGCCGTTGGGGCCGTAGCCCTCGTACATGATCGTCTCGTAGTCGGCGCCGCCGGCCTCGAGGCCGGCGCCGCGCTTGACCGCAGAGTCGATGTTCTTGTTAGGGACCGACTGCTTCTTCGCCTTCTGGATGGCGTCGTACAGCGTCGGGTTGCCGTCGATGTCGGCGCCCCCCATGCGGGCCGCGACCTCGATGTTCTTGATCAGCTTCGCGAAGAGCTTGCCGCGCTTGGCATCGATGACGGCCTTCTTGTGCTTCGTCGTGGCCCATTTAGAGTGGCCGGACATCTGCCTGTCTCCTTCGCGTAACCCGTCTTTGTACGAACGGAGGAATCCTACAAGGACTCCGCCGCCCGGTTCGCGCGCACCATGTCGGCGAAGAGCCGGTGCACCCGGTGGTCGCCGGTCAGTTCCGGGTGGAACGACGTGGCCAGCGCGTTGCCCTGGCGGACGGCGACGATGTGGCCGTCGTGCTCGGCGAGCACCTCGGCGGCCGCGCCCACGGACTCGACCCAGGGGGCGCGGATGAAGACGCCCTCCACGGGATCGCCCTCGACGCCCTTGACGTCGACGGCGGCCTCGAAGGACTCGTTCTGCCGCCCGAAGGCGTTGCGGCGCACGATCATGTCGATGCCGCCGACCGTCTCCTGCCCGGAGCGCGGGTCGAGGATCTTGTCGGCCAGCATGATCATGCCGGCGCAGGTGCCGTAGACGGGCATGCCGTCGCGCACGCGCGCGCGGAGGGGCTCCATCACGCCGAAGAGGACGGCGAGCTTGGAGATGGTGGTGGACTCGCCGCCGGGGAGGACCAGGCCGTCCACCTCGGCGAGTTCTTCGGGGCGCCTCACCGGCCTGGCCACGGCGTCGGCCACGGCCAGGGCGACGAGGTGCTCCCGTACGTCGCCCTGGAGGGCCAGGACGCCGATGACGGGGGTGTCACTCATGGATCGGACGCCTTACCAGCCGCGGTTGGCGTAGCGCTCGGTCTCGGGGAGCGTGTCGCAGTTGATGCCGACCATGGCCTCGCCGAGGTTGCGGGACGCGTCCGCGATGATCTTCGGGTCGTCGTAGAAGGTGGTGGCCTTCACGATGGCGGCGGCGCGCTTGGCCGGGTCGCCGGACTTGAAGATGCCGGAGCCGACGAAGACGCCCTCGGCGCCCAGCTGACGCATGAGCGCGGCGTCGGCGGGGGTGGCGACACCGCCGGCGGAGAAGAGGACGACCGGCAGCCTGCCCAGCTCCGAGACCTCCTTGACCAGCTCGTACGGGGCGCGCAGCTCCTTGGCGGCGGCGTACAGCTCGTTGTTGTCACAGCCGCGCAGCCGGGCGATCTCGTTCTTGATCTGGCGCAGGTGGCGGACGGCCTCGACGACGTTGCCGGTGCCGGCCTCGCCCTTGGAGCGGATCATCGCGGCACCCTCGGCGATGCGGCGCAGGGCCTCACCGAGGTTGGTGGCGCCGCAGACGAAGGGGGTGGTGAAGGCGAACTTGTCGCTGTGGTTGACCTCGTCGGCCGGGGTGAGGACCTCGGACTCGTCGATGTAGTCGACGCCGAGGGACTGCAGGACCTGGGCCTCCACGAAGTGGCCGATGCGGGACTTGGCCATCACCGGGATGGAGACGGCGTTGATGATGCCCTCGATCATGTCCGGGTCGGACATCCGGGCCACGCCGCCGTCCTTGCGGATGTCGGCCGGGACGCGCTCCAGCGCCATGACGGCCACGGCGCCCGCGTCCTCGGCGATCTTCGCCTGCTCCGGCGTGACGACGTCCATGATGACGCCGCCCTTGAGCTGCTCGGCCATGCCGCGCTTCACGCGGGCGGTGCCGGTCTCGGGTGCCTGGTTTTCGGGGAGCGTGCTGGACACGGGTACCTCGCTGAGGGGAAGGGGGTTTCTGCAGCAACGAGGAAACGCGAGGCGAGCAGGCCACAGCAAGGGCCAATGGGAAGGCGGTGGATCGTTTTCGTTTCCCCGGCGGCACTGGTCTCAGGCCGCGCGCTCCACCAGGGCGGTCGGCGACTCGTCGTCCATCTCGAAGGCCAGCGGGAAGGGCGCGTGCCCGGCGAGACGGAACCAGCGGACCTTGCGGTGCTCACGCAGTCGGCGCGCCGCCCCCACCGCGTCGTTGTGGAAACGCCGGGCCATCGGCACCCGCCGTACGGCCTCGGCCAGCTCGTTGGCCGCCGCCTCTCCCCCGGGCGCCTCGCGCAGCGCGTCCACCTGCTGCGCGTCGGCGAACACGGCGCGCAGGGCCTGGCTCAGCTCGCTCTCGGCGACCTCCCGCAGCTCCTCCTCGGCCTGCCGGGCGGCGTGTGCGGCCTCGTAGAGGACCATGGAGGCGGCCGGGTCGAGCACGCCGGAGGTGGCGAGTTCCTGGGCCACGGACGCCCTGCGCAGCAGTTGCGCGTCCAGGGCGGCGCGGGCGGCGTCGATCCGGGCGTGCAGCCGGTCCAGGCGGCCCGCCGTCCAGCTCAGGTACAGGCCGACGGCGACGAGGACGACCAGGATCCAGATGAGGGTTGCGGTCACGGGCCGCAAGCCTATCCGTGGGCGGGACGGCCCCTGCGGGTCAGTCCCTCGCCAGGCCGAAGCGGGCCCGCAGACCCGTCGCCCGGTCGTCCGTCGCCACCGCCGCCGCTCCCGCCGTGACCGTCTCGTAGACGGACAGGATGTCCGCGCCGACCGTGGACCAGTCGAAGCGCCGTACGTGGGCGCTGCCCCGCTCCCGCAGGGCGGCACGCCGCTCCGGGTCGCCCAGCAGGCGTACGGCCGCCTCGGCCAGGGCGTCGGCGTCCTCGTTGGGGAAGAGTTCGCCGGCCGCCCCCTGGTCGAGGACCTGGGCGAAGGCGTCGAGGTCGGAGGCGAGGACGGGAGCGCCCGCCGACATGGCCTCGACGAGGATGATGCCGAAGCTCTCGCCGCCGGTGTTGGGTGCCACGTACAGGTCGACGCTGCGCAGGAAGCGGGCCTTGTCCTCGTCGCTGATCATGCCGAGGAACTCCACGCGGGAGCGCAGTTCCTTCGGCAGGCTCTCGACGGCCTCCTCCTCGTCCCCGCGGCCCGCGACCAGGAGCCGGGTCTGCGGGCGGGCGGCGAGGATCCCGGGCAGGGCCCGCATGAGCACGGGCAGGCCCTTGCGGGGCTCGTCGATGCGCCCTATGAAGCCGATGGTGTCGCCCTGCCACTCGGGCCTGGGCTCGGCGTCGGCGAAGAAGTCGACGTCGACGCCGTTGGGGATGACGACCGCGTCGCCGCCCAGGTGCTCGACGAGCGTGCGGCGGGCGTACTCGCTCACCGCGATCCGGGCGCTGATCTTCTCCAGGGCGGCCTGGAGGATCGCGTACGCGGCGATCATCGCGCGGGAGCGCGGGTTGGAGGTGTGGAAGGTGGCCACGATCGGGCCCTGCGCCGCCCAGCAGGTCAGCAGGCCCAGCGAGGGCGAGGTCGGCTCGTGGATGTGGATGACGTCGAAGGCGCCCTCGTGCAGCCAGCGCCGGACCCGCGCCGCCGACAGGAACCCGAAGTTCAGCCGGGCCACCGAGCCGTTGTACGGCACCGGCACCGCGCGGCCCGCGGAGACGACGTACGGGGGCAGCGGGGTGTCGTCGTCGGCCGGGGCGAGGACGGACACCTCGTGGCCGAGGCGGATGAAGTACTCGGCGAGGTCCCGGATGTGGAACTGGACGCCGCCCGGCACGTCCCAGGAGTACGGGCAGACGATGCCGATCCTCACGACGCGCCGCCCCGCCCGCCGGCCGCCCCCGGCGCCTTGGCCGGGTCGAGATCCTTGAGCCACAAGCGCTGCAGCATGTGCCAGTCCTCCGGGTGGTCGGCGATCCCCGTGGCGAAGGCGTCGGCCAGCGCCTGTGTCATGACAGACGTCTTCTCGGCCCGGGTGCCCGACTCGGGCACCTCGACCGGCGGGTGCACCCGGCCCTGCATCACGGGCGAGTCGTCGTACCAGAGGGTCACCGGCAGCAGCAGCGCGCCCGTCTGCTGGGCGAGCAGGGCGGGGCCGGCCGGCATCCGGGCCGTCTCGCCGAAGAACGCGACCTCCACGCCGGAGGCGGACAGGTCGCGGTCGGCGACCAGGCAGACCAGGCCGCCGTCGCGCAGCCGCCGGGCCAGCGTGCCGAAGGCGGTGCCGCCGCTGTGCGGCAGGACCTCCATGCCGAGGCCCTCGCGGTAGGCGACGAAGCGGTCGTAGAGGGTCTCCGGCTTGAGGCGCTCGGCGACGGTGGTGAAGGGGATGCCGAGCTTCGTGGTGACCCAGGCTCCCGCGAGGTCCCAGTTGGCCAGGTGGGGCAGGGCGAGTATCACACCCTTGCCCGCGGCCATGCCGTCGGTGAGGTGGTGCAGGTCCTTGGGGGCGAAGCCGCCCTTGATCCGCTCGGTGCTCCACGCGGGGAGCCGGAACGACTCCATCCAGTAGCGCAGGTAGGAGCGCATGCCCGCGCGCGAGAGCGCGGCGAGCCGCTCGGGGCTCGCGCCGGGCACCACGCGCGCGTAGTTGCTCTCCAGGCGGCGCACTCCCGTGCCGCGCTGCTTCCAGGCGAGGTCGGCGATGGTACGGCCGAGGCGCACGGCGGCGGGCTCGGGGAGCTTCTTCACGGTGCTCCAGCCGGCGCCGTACAGACCGTCGGTCAGCCGGTCCCGAGCGCTCACTTCGCCGCCTCGGTGCCCTGGCTCTCCTGCGCGGCGGCGTCCGCCTCGGCGGCCTCCCGGCGCACCGTGACGACGCGCTGGACCAGCGTGACGAGGCTGCCGACGGCGACGAGCCACAGGGCGATCGGCAGCAGGTACTGGATGCCGGGCACACCGAACTTGTGCAGTCCCGCGAATCCGGCGGCGACCAGCGAGACGACGAGGCGCTCGGCGCGCTCGACCAGTCCGTTGACGGCCACCGGCAGGCCGATCGCCTCGCCGCGCGCCTTGGTGTACGACACCACCTGCCCGCTGGCCAGGCAGAAGATCGACACGGCGCACAGCACGTTGTCGTCACCCGACCCCGCGTACCAGAGGGCGAGGCCGCCGAAGATCGCGCCGTCCGCGACCCGGTCGAGGGTGGAGTCGAGGAACGCGCCCCAGCGGCTGGAGCGGCCCAGCTGGCGGGCCATGTTGCCGTCTACGAGGTCGGAGAAGACGAAGAGCGTGATCACCACCGTGCCCCAGAAGAACTCGCCCCTGGGGTAGAAGACCAGCGCACCCGCGACCACACCGGCGGTGCCGATCAGCGTGACCGTGTCCGGGCTGACGCCCCGGCGGATGAGAAACGCGGCGAACGGTGTGAGGACACGCGTGAAAAAGGCACGCGCGTACTTGTTCAGCATGGCCTTCTGGCCTTCCCGACGGTCGGTGTGGCGCCGCGGCCCTTGCTGGCCACCGGCTGGCCCATCGTAGTCACGCGCGCGCGTGGGCGGTGGCCGGGCACCCGGAGCCACTGCCGGGCGACGGGCGGGCGGCGGGATCGGGTTCTTCGTATGGACGGGGCGTGACGGGAGTGGAAAGCTCGAAGGACCGCGGGCGTCGCCGGAGCCGCCAGTGAACGCGGTCCCGCGTGTCCGCGCCCACAGTGACCTCACCGTGCACGGGAGGCAAGGACATGGGCGACAAGACACACACCCACCCCGGAGCCGCCGGAAGGGCAACGGCGGCCGACCACCCCGCGTCCGTACGGAACGTGGTGCTGGTCGGCCACTCCGGCTCGGGCAAGACGACTCTGGTGGAAGCTCTCGCGCTGACGACGGGAGCGGTGAACCGGGCGGGCCGCGTGGAGGACGGCGGCTGCGTCTCGGACTACGACGACATGGAGCACCGCCAGCAGCGCTCCGTACAGCTCTCCCTGGTACCGGTCGAATGGGACGGCATCAAGATCAACCTTTTGGACACCCCCGGGTACGCCGACTTCGTCGGTGAACTGAGGGCCGGTCTGCGCGCGGCGGACGCGGCCCTCTTCGTCGTCTCGGCCTCCGACGGCGTCGACGGCGCGACCCGCATGGTCTGGGAGGAGTGCGCCGCCGTCGGCATGCCCCGCGCCATCGTGATCACGCACCTGGAGGCCGCTCGCGCGGACTTCGAGGAGATGACGCGGACCTGCGCGGAGGCCTTCGGCGGCGACGACCCCGACGCCGTACTGCCGCTGTACCTGCCGCTGCACGGCCCGCCCGCCCCCGACGGGCACGCGCCCGTGACGGGCCTGGTGGGCCTGCTGTCGCGCAAGCTCTTCGACTACGCGTCGGGCGAGCGCGTGACGTCGGAGCCGGGTGAGGCGGAGCTGCCGCAGCTCGACGAGGCCCGTTCCCTGCTGATCGAGGGGATCATCTCGGAGAGCGAGGACGAGACCCTCATGGAGCGCTATCTCGGCGGCGAACAGGTCGACGTCAAGACGCTCATCGAGGATCTGGAGCGCGCGGTCGCACGCGGGGTGTTCTTCCCCGTGCTGGCCGCCGCACCCGCCGCCGACGGCGCCCGGCAGGGACTGGGCACGGTCGAGCTGCTGGAACTGATCACGCGCGGCTTCCCGACCCCACTGGAGCGCACGGCACCCCGGGTCACCACGCCCGAGGGCGCCGGGCGCGAACTGCGGATGTGCGACCCGGAGGAGTCGCTGGTCGCGGAGGTCGTCAAGACCTCCTCGGACCCGTACGTCGGCCGGATCTCGATGGTCCGCGTCTTCTCCGGCACCCTGCGCGCCGACCAGACGGTGCACGTGTCCGGGCACGGGATGACCGACCGCGGGCACGAGGACCACGACGTCGACGAGCGGATCGGCGCCCTGTCCACGCCGTTCGGCAAGCAGCAGCGGCCGGTCACGCACGTGATCGCGGGCGACCTCGCCTGCGTGGCCAAGCTGACCCGCGCGGAGACCGGGGACACCCTCTCGGCCAAGGAGGACCCGCTGCTCATGGCGCCCTGGGAGATGCCCGACCCGCTGCTGCCGCTCGCCATCGAGGCCCACAGCAAACCCGACGAGGACAAGCTCTCCCAGGGGCTGGCCCGGCTGGTCGCCGAGGACCCGACGATGCGCCTGGAGCACAACCAGGACACCCACCAGGTGGTCCTGTGGTGCCTGGGCGAGGCCCACGCCGACGTGGCCCTGGAACGGCTGCGCAGCCGCTACGGCGTCCGGGTCGACGTCGTACCCCACCGGGTCTCCCTGCGCGAGACGTTCGGCGGCCGGGCGGCCGGGCGCGGGCGGCACGTCAAGCAGTCCGGTGGGCACGGGCAGTACGCCATCTGCGAGATCGAGGTGGAGCCGCTGCCGGGCGGCTCGGGCATCGAGTTCGTGGACAAGGTCGTCGGCGGCGCCGTGCCCCGGCAGTTCATCCCGTCCGTCGAGAAGGGCGTACGCGCGCAGGCCGCCAAGGGCGTCGCCGCGGGCCACCCGCTGATCGACGTGCGGGTCACACTGCTGGACGGCAAGGCGCACTCGGTGGACTCCTCCGACGCCGCGTTCCAGACGGCGGGCGCGCTGGCGCTCCGGGAAGCCGCGGCCGACGCGAAGATCCACCTGCTGGAGCCGGTCGCCGAGGTGAGCGTGCTGGTCGGCGACGACTACGTGGGCGCGGTGATGAGCGACCTGTCCGGACGGCGCGGCAAAGTGCTCGGCACCGAGCAGACCAGCGGCGGCCGGACCCTGATCAGGGCCGAGGTGCCCGAGATCGAGATCGGCCGCTACGCCGTGGACCTGCGCTCCCTCTCGCACGGCACCGCCCGCTTCGACCGCCGCTACGCCCGGCACGAACCGATGCCGGCCCAGGTCGCGGACCGGCTGCGCGAGGAGGTGCGGGCGGCGTCCTAGCGGAGCCAGGCCCTCCGGTGCGGGGTTCCACCGCACCGGAGGGCGGGCTCCCCCGCGTCGGTAGCCGCCCTGGCGTCGGCGTCCCCGCCCCGGCGTGCGACGGCGCACCGGCGGTCAACCCGCGCGCGTGAGGGCGCCTTTGGGCGTCCCGTGACGCACGGCGCTGCCGACGGATACGCTGATGACCAGATCAACAGGTGTGCGGGGCAGGGAAGTCGGGAAGGCCGCAGGAGCGACAGTGGTGGCGATCGGGGGCGGGAATGACCGTTGACGGCGGTTACGCGGACTTCTTCGGACCGCAGGTGCCGCGCACGGACGACGGCGGCCAGACGGCCACGTTCGCGCTGGCCTCGGCCGCCTACCGGGACACCGAGGCCGAGGAGATACTCAAGGCCAACAGCGAGTGGCACAAGTCGTCCGTGAGCAAGCCCCGGATCAAGCTGTTCCGGCCCAATCTCGGCGAGGCCTACTCCCGCGCCATCATCGACCGGATGCTGGGCCCCAAGCGGGCCCCGCTCATCCAGTCCTTCGGCACCCAGCCCCAGGTGGTCGTGGAGCACAGCCTCGCGGCGCACCGCATACGCAGGGACCGGGACAACTGGCTGAGCGCCGTCATGGTGCTGTGCGGGCTGCTGTTCCTGCCCGGACTGCTGATCTGGCTCCTGGTCTTCCAGATCCGCACCACCGTCGCCCGGCGCGAGGACAAGCGGGCCGGCGCGCTCGCCACCGCGCTGCTGCTCGCGATGGCGGTCCTCGCCGTGCTCTTCCTGCTCAAGATGCCCTTCGGCGGCTTCTGGGCCTGGTACGCGCGCGCCTGCGTGGTCGCCCCGGTGATCGGCTGGTTCTGGGCGAAGCGCATCTGCGAGCGCACGGCGCGCGACCTCCGGGAGCGCTGGAGCGGCCTCCTGTCCGGTGCCGGGGTGGGCGCCAAGGTGCCCGAGGCGGTGCCGAGCAGCCCCGGTGAGACGGCCGCCGAGGAACTGCGGCAGTCCCTGGCCCGGCTCAGCGCCGAGCAGCAGTCCAACTCCGTCTTCTACGCCGGCCCCAAGGGCATCCTCGGCATGGGCACCCGCTGGGGGAACTGGCAGCTCGCCGAGGAACTGGTCCCCGCCGACCCGGACCGGGAGATCAACCCGTTCCGCAGCTGGGACGTCATCAAGGCCATCCACGACCGGCTGCGCATGCTGGAGCGCGGCCCGCTGCACACCGGCGGCTTCACCAAGCCGACCGTGCGGCACTGGATCGTGACCCCGATCGGTGAGAACGCCGACTCGGTGTCCCGGCCCGAGGGCACCGACGTCGAGGCGTACCAGGTCAAGCAGCACGCGATACAGGAGATCTGCGACAAGCAGCAGTTCGGCGCGGGCGACCGGCACTACCTGGGCGTGCAGTGGACGCTGTGGGACGGCCAGTTGGTCATCTCCATGCTGATCACCGTGACGGTGCTGCACGAGACACTGCGCATCGAGGTCACCGGGCACGCCCTGGGGCCGGTGCACTCCCTGTTCACCAGCAAGCCGGCCGCCAAGGAGAAGACGGTCCAGAAGTCGGTCAAGTTCTGGGAGACCCGCACGGTCAAGCTGCCGCTGGTCGACACCGACGAGGTGGTACGGCTGGCCGCGCGGGCCCCGCTGACCTGGTATCCCCCGCTGCTGTACTGGCTGGGCGGCAAGCTCACGCTGCCCGAGCCGTTCGGCGTGCGGCACGCCTGGGCGGACCGGCCCTGGCGGCACCGCTTCATGGCCGACGACGCGCTGCGCGCCGCCACGCCGGTGCTGCGGGCGGTGCACTCGGCGGCGATCAAGGTGCTGAAGGAGAACGGCGTGGACACGGAGAAGTTCGGCGCCCGCGCGGGCGGCCTGAGCGGGGCCGTGCAGGAGGCGGTGCCGAAGAAGGCGGACGTCTACGACGCGTAGGCCTCCGGCGGTGGGGCGGGGGTGTTGGGGTGGGCGTCCCTGGGGGCTGCGCCCCCAGACCCCGCTTCGGCCTGGACGGCCTCGTCCTCAAACGCCGGACGGGCTGATTGGTCCACCCCTCGGCCGAGGGCTAAGCCGTCGGCCAGGCCTCCGCCAGCATTTTGCGGGTGTCGCCCAGGAGCTGGGGCAGGACCCTCGTGTGGCCGATCACGGGAAGGAAATTGGTGTCACCGCCCCAGCGAGGCACCACATGCTGGTGCAGGTGGGCGGCGATGCCCGCGCCCGCCACGGACCCCTGATTCATGCCGATGTTGAAGCCGTGGGCGCCCGACGCGGTGCGCAGGGCCGTCATTGCCTGCTTCGTCAGCTCGGCCAGTTCCGCGGTCTCCACGGTGTTCAGTTCGGTGTAGTCGGCGACGTGGCGATAGGGGACGGTCATCAGGTGGCCGCCGTTGTAGGGGTACAAATTCAGCACCGCGTACACGTGCTCACCGCGCCGGATGATCAGACCGTCCTCGTCGGACTTGGCCGGGATCGAGCAGAAGGGGCAGCCGTCGTCGGCGCCGGGGCCGCTCGGCTTGTTCTCGCCCTGGATGTACGCCATCCGGTGGGGCGTCCACAGACGCTGGAAAGCGTCCGGTGTCCCCACTCCCAGCTGCTGCTCCGGCTCACTCGTCATGCGTGCAGCATATGGCGTCGGCGCCAGGACACTGAAAGGGCCCCCGGGAGCTTCTCCCGGGGGCCGACCCCCGCGTGTGCGGGGAGCAAAGCACCTTCGTGTGTCCGACAACCGGTATGAACGGACCATCCCCGCCGGTGCGGGGAGCATGTCACACCTGAACCCGGCGCTCCACCACATCAACGAGCTTCGCCAGCGCCTGGTCACGCGGGATGCCGTTCTCCTGCGACCCGTCGCGGTAGCGGAACGACACCGTGCCCCCGTGCATGTCCTCGTCACCGACGATGATCATGAAGGGGACCTTCTGCTTCTGCTGCGTGCGGATCTTCTTCTGCATCCGGTCCGAGGACGAGTCCACGTCGACGCGCAGTCCCTTGCGCCGCGCCTCCGCCGCGAACTCCTCCAGGTACTGCACGTGAGCGTCGCCCACTGGAATACCCACCGCCTGCACCGGCGCCAGCCACGCCGGGAAGGCGCCCGCGTAGTGCTCCAGGAGCACCGCGAAGAACCGCTCGATGGAGCCGAACAGCGCGCGGTGGATCATGACCGGGCGGGTCTTGGTGCCGTCCGCGGCGGTGTACTCCAGGTCGAAGCGCTCCGGCAGGTTGAAGTCGAGCTGGATGGTCGACATCTGCCAGGTGCGGCCGATGGCGTCCTTGGCCTGGACGGAGATCTTCGGACCGTAGAAGGCGGCGCCGCCCGGGTCCGCCACCAGCTCCAGGTTCTGCTTCTCGGCGACCTGGCGCAGCGTCTCGGTGGCCTCTTCCCAGGCCTCGTCGGTGCCGACGAACTTCTCCGGGTCCTTGGTGGACAGCTCCAGGTAGAAGTCGGTCAGGCCGTAGTCGCGCAGCAGGTTGAGGACGAAGGTGAGGGTCTTGTCCAGCTCCTCCGACATCTGCTCGCGGGTGCAGTAGATGTGCGCGTCGTCCTGGGTGAAGCCGCGGGCCCGGGTCAGGCCGTGCACGACGCCCGACTTCTCGTACCGGTACACGGTGCCGAACTCGAACAGGCGCAGGGGCAGTTCACGGTAGGACCGTCCCCGGGCGTCGAAGATCAGGTTGTGCATCGGGCAGTTCATGGGCTTGAGGTAGTAGTCCACGCCCTCGTCGAGCTGCATGGGCGGGTACATGCCGTCGGCGTACCAGTCCAGGTGGCCCGAGGTCTCGAAGAGCTTCCCCTTCGTCGCGTGCGGGGTGTAGACGAACTCGTAGCCCTCCTCCTCGTGGCGCCGCCGCGAGTAGTCCTCCATGACCCGGCGGATGATGCCGCCCTTGGGGTGGAAGACGGCGAGGCCGGAGCCGATCTGCTCCGGGATGGAGAACAGGTCCAGCTCGCTGCCGAGCTTGCGGTGGTCGCGCTTCTCGGCCTCGGCGAGGAACTCCAGGTGCGCCTTCAGCTCCTCCTTGGTGGGCCAGGCGGTGCCGTAGATGCGCTGGAGCATCGGGTTCTTCTCGCTGCCGCGCCAGTAGGCGGCGGCGTTGCGCATGAGCTTGAACGCCGGGATGTTGCGGGTGGTGGGCAGGTGGGGACCGCGGCAGAGGTCCTTCCAGCACAGCTCGCCGGTCTTGGCGTCCAGGTTGTCGTAGATCGTCAGCTCGCCGGAGCCGACCTCGACGTCCGCGCCGTCGTCGTGGGACGCGGAGCCCTTGAGACCGATCAGCTCCAGCTTGTACGGCTCGTCGGCCAGTTCCTCGCGGGCGGCGTCGTCGGTGACCACGCGGCGGGAGAAGCGCTGCCCCCGCTTCTGGATCTCCTGCATCTTCTTCTCGATGGCCTTGAGGTCATCGGGGTGGAAGGGCTTCTCGACGTCGAAGTCGTAGTAGAAGCCGTCCTTGACGGGCGGCCCGATGCCCAGCTTGGCCTCCGGGAACAGCTCCTGCACGGCCTGCGCCATCACATGCGCGGTGGAGTGGCGCAGGATGTTCAGGCCGTCCTCGGAGGAGATCTCGACGCCCTCGACGGTCTCGCCGTCCTTGACCTCGTAGGCGAGGTCCTTGAGCTCACCGGCCACGCGCGCCGCGATGATCGAGCGCCGGCCGGCGAAGAGCTCGGCGGCCGTAGTGCCCGTCGTCACCACGCGTTCTTCCTGCTCCGAATCGCGTTGGATGATCACACGGACGTCTGACACCGGTCTCTCCTGACTGAAGGTGGGGCTGCGGCGCCATACCGGAGCGCACGCATGAGGGCGATCGTACCGACCCGGGCCCGCCCACCGCGAAATCAGTACCGGCGCTCGCCTCCGTCGCCGCAGGCCTCCTCGAGGAAGGCCGCGACCTCGACGTGCTCCTGGACGGCCTTGAGCAGCCGGTCCCGCTCCGCCTCGTCGACCTGGACGGGCGTGATCTCGCAGGCTCCGGTGAGCCGGCGGAACCCGCCCCGGCTCTCCAGCCGCCCGAGCACCCGCACCGGCAGCCCGACGAGGTGGGCGTGCCCGGCGATCCGGTAGGCCTCCTCGTCGAGCGCGACGCGCACGTGCGGCACCTCGGCCCCGGCCAGCACCCGCAGCCGTACGGTGCCCGGGCCGCGTGGTCCGGGCCGGCGCATGCGGACGACGGTGCCGGTGATCCGCACCGGGACGGAGGGCTCCGCGCGCAGGTAGCGGGCGGCGGCCTCGCGCAGGGCGGGCAGGTCGCCGGGCGAGAACTCGACGGGTTCGGCGTGGGCGCCGCAGCCCTCGGGGACGCCCGCGGCCGGTGCCCAGCCGACCGCTATCCGGGCGCCCTCGGTGCCGCGGACCAGGGATACGAGCGACTCGGCCAGCTCGTGGCTGACCCCCGCCGCGACGGCCGAGTCGAAGGCCTCGGTGCCACCGGTGGCCCGCCGGTAGTCGACGGCCTCACGCGCGGCGTACAGGGCCTGGTGGAGGCGTACGGCGAGGGCGCGGCCGGTGTCGACGGGGAGGAACGCCGTGAGCAGGCGGCCACCCGGGGCGGGTCCCACCAGGACGTTCTCCAGGGCCGCGGCGGCGGCGTGCCGGTGCCGGGCGCCGTAGTAGCCCGCACGCGCGCGTGTGGCGAGGGCGCCGGCGAGGAGCATCCGCCGGGCGGCGGAGCGCAGCTGCTCTTCGGCGGCCCAGGAGGCGGTGTCGGCGGGCCCGGTCGGGACGTCGCGTTCCCAGCGGATCTCGTCGCTGGGGACGGCGAGGGAGAGCAGGATCTCTCGGGCGGCGGGCGTACCGCTGCGGGACAGGGCGTGCAGCGCCTCGGCGAGGAGGTCGTCGCTGTCGGGGAAGGCGCGGCTGACCGGTACCAGGAGGCTGGTGGCTCCGGCGGCCCGGCCGGGCGGGGTCCAGCGGCCGTAGCGGCCCGGTGCGCCGCCGCGGCGCTGCCAGCCGTGCCGGTGGAGCAGGGCGGTCAGCACGGTCGGGTCGACGGCGTCGGGCCGGGACGGGAGGCCGTCCGGGGTGGCGTCGTCGAGGGTGTCGGCCGGGTGCGGCCGTACGGATCGCAGGGGCTGGACGGACCGCGGGGGTTCGCCGGCCGGGCGGTGCGTCATGGTTTGCCTCCCGTCCCGACCCGCGTCATGATCTCGCACAGCGCCCGGTCGTCGAAGATCCGCGCGGTCGGTATCCGCACGGTGGTGCGCCGCCGTCCGGTGACCGGATGTCCGGCGAGGTTGGTCCAGTAGCAGCAGTGCCTGAGGTCGAGCCGGTCGTGGCCGGCGCGCAGCCACTGGTCCCGGGACCGGGGGACGATCATCACGACCAGGATCTTGTGCACCGACACCGGGGTGCGGGCGAGCTTCGTCAGGTGGTCGTTGTCGAGGGTGAAGGAGAAGAAGCGGCCGGGCGGTCCGGGGGCGATCTGGTAGGTGGCCTTGAGCTGCACCTTGATGGTGACCTCGTCGTCGACGGTGTGCCCGGGGGCGCTGTGGCTGACGTGCCAGTCGATGCCGTTGTCCGGGAAGGGCTGGGAGAGCGAGCAGCCCGCGGCGGCGGCGACCGCGTGGAGGTAGCCGACCTGCAAGGTCTCCATGCAGGCGGTGGTGGCGAGAGAGCCGCGTGGGGGTGCGGTGCGCTCCGGAAGCAGCCCGCCCCGTTCGGGCTGCGCAATGGCCATGACCAACAGCCTTCCAGAACTGGTGAATCCCCGTAGCGGGTCTGTGAACTGCAAAGACCCGTACTCCTGTTGTGTCCTTCCGGCGTACGTCGCAAACAGCCCGGGTATCACCGAACCGGGACAAGGGACGGCGCGTCAGCTGCCGCGCTCGGACGAGGAGTTGAGTGCCCTATGACGAGCTGGTTCGAGGGGCCGCTGGCCGCCTTCGACACGGAGACCACGGGTGTGGACACCGAGACCGACCGGATCGTGTCGGCGGCCCTCGTCGTCCAGGACGCGCCGGGGCTGCGCCCGCGGGTGACCCGGTGGCTGGTGAACCCGGGCGTGCCGGTGCCCGAGGCGGCGACGGCGGTGCACGGGCTGACCCAGGAGCATGTGGAGCGGCACGGGCGGTGGCCGGCACCGGTGATGTACGAGATAGCCGAGGCGCTGACCGAGCAGGCCCGCGCCGGGCGGCCGCTGGTGGTGATGAACGCGCCGTTCGACCTCACCCTGCTGGACCGGGAGTTGCGCCGGCACCGCGCCTCGTCGCTCGGCCGCTGGCTGGAGCGGACGTCGCTGCACGTGCTGGACCCGCGGGTGCTGGACAAGCACCTGGACCGTTACCGCAAGGGCCGGCGCACCCTCACCGACCTGTGCGCGCACTACGGCGTGGAGTTGCAGGGCGCGCACGACGCGGCGGCCGACGCGCAGGCGGCACTGGAGGTCGTACGGGCGGTGGGGCGCCGCTTCCAGGCGCGGCTCGAGCGCCTGTCCCCCGCCGAGCTGCACACCCTTCAGGCGGTGTGGCACGCCGGTCAGGCGCGCGGGCTGCAGGCGTGGTTCGCGCTCAACGGCACGGAGGAGGCGGTCGACCCGGCCTGGCCACTGCGACCGGACCTGCCGGCGGCGGCGTGAGCACATGAGAAAGCCGGTCCGCCTGTGACGGACCGGCTCTTCCCGGTGGGCGATACTGGGTTCGAACCAGTGACCTCTTCGGTGTGAACGAAGCGCTCTCCCACTGAGCTAATCGCCCGGGAACGCACTGAACAATACAGTGCGCTCGGCGTTTCCATCAAACCGCTTGCCGGCCCCCTGCCAGGTGGGCGGCGAGCCCCCGTCGCCCGGCCCGCATCATGAGGCGGTGGTTGGCCCGGAACAGGGGCCTTCCCGGCACCGTGAGGCGCCGCAGCAGGGGCTTGCCGACGACGACCTCCTGGTCGTAGCGGACGAGGGTGCCGGCGCCGTGCGAGGCCACCGTCCAGCGCGCCCAGCCCTCCATGTCGCCGCTTATCACGACCTCCAGCACCCCGGCGGCGGGGTCCCGCCGCCCCTCCCGCAGGACCGTCGTCAGGTCGTACGGGAGGAGGGAGCGGACCCGCAGGACGCCGCTGGTGTCGTCGCGCCGGGTGACCTCGCGCACCTGTGGCCACCAGCGGGGGTAGTCCTCGATGCGTTCCAGGGCCCGGTAGACGTCGGGGGCGGGCGCGGGCAGGGCCCACAGGCTGCGGAAGCGGTAATGGTTCCAGTCCACCCGTGCAGTGTGCCCGCGCCCGCGCCGGCCGGGGGCCCGCTACGGCATCCTGTCCCCCAGGAGTGCGAGGTTCTCGATGGCGGCGAGGCCGTAGAGCGCGGTGTCGTTGGTGGAGACCCAGCTCGCCTCGCTGCCCGGGACCAGGGCGGCGGGACCGCTCACCTTCTCCGTCTTCCAGGGCGCCGACTCCTTGTAGCCGTCGGAGTCGTAGAACTTCTGCCACGCGCGCGTGGCGAGCTTGTCGTCGCCGGTCCGCACGGCGGCGTAGGCGTCGAGGCGCGAGTGGCCCTGGAAGAGGATGAGGCTGCCGAAGTTGGAGCCGTAGCGCTCGGCCTGTTCGGTCTTGCTCGCGTTGAAGTAGCGGCAGTAGTCGTAGTACGCCTCCTCGAACTCCGGCAGGTCGACGAGGTCGATCAGCTCGGCGCACAGCTCGTTCAGGCCGAAGACGGCCGACAGGTGGGAGACCTCGACCTTCGGGGTGTCGGCGACGGCGAACCTCCCGGTGTCCAGGTCGTAGAGGCCGCTGCCCTGGACGAAGCCGTTGGGCTGGGCGGCGATGGTCTCCATGGTGGACAGGACGCGGTCGCGGGCCTTCTCCCATTGCGGGCCCTTGCGTTCCCACTCGGTGAGCCAGGCCGAGACCAGGCCGCTCCAGTCGGTGCCGAAGCCGATCGAGAGGGCGTTGCGGTCGGGGGTGTAGGGCTCGGTGCGGATCTTGCGGAGCGGGTCGAGGGCGAGGAAGGTCTCGTCGGAGTCGACGTTGGCGCGCATGAGGTCGCCGACGCGTTCGTCGGCGGTGAGGAAGTAGTAGAAGCGCCGGTAGGTGGTGTTGGCGATGCGCTGCTGCTTGGCGCTGTCGGCGTAGTGCTGGACGCCGTGGCGGGTGCCCAGGCCGGCCCATTCGCCGAGGTGGTAGACGTCGACCTCGCCGGTGTGCCGGGTCATGGCCTCGGCGAAGCGGAAGATGTCGGTGCGGCCGGAGCGCAGGTAGGCGTACCAGAGCCAGAGGTCCGGGGAGAGTTCGGAGTTGTCCCAGGCGTAGCCGCCGATGTCGTACCGCCAGGTGTGCCGGGCGGCGTCGTAGGTGTGCATGATGTCGCCGTAGTCCCAGAAGCCGTACCAGCGGCGCTGCTCCACCTGGTCCTTGTAGTAGGTGAAGAGGAAGTCGAGGTGGTCCTCGATCCTGGCCTTGGCGGGGGTGGAGCGGTCGGGCTCGGAGTAGAGGCCGGGGCCGAAGACCTTGGCCTTGATGAGCTGCTTCGGCGGGGCCGCCAGTTGCGGCAGGACGCGCACCGCCTCGACCTGTGCGGCGAGCTTCTCGGCGCTCGGGGTGGCGGCGTTGGCCCAGAAGAGGAGTTCCGAGGTGCGGGCGATGCCGTAGGGGGTGCCGAAGCCGGGTTCGTAGTCCTCGTAGGTGATGTTAAGGCCTTCGAGCTGTTCGGGGAACGTGTCCTGGCCCATGCCGTCGTGGTAGAAGCGCAGGTCCATGGGCTGGGCCTCGGGCGACCAGAGCCAGAGGGTGACCTCCGCCTCGTCGGTCCGGGCGTCGCGGATGTCGAGCTGGGCGGGGTGCTTCTCCCAGAAGTCGCGCAGGCCGAAGGAGAGGCCGCCGCTCGCGCCGCCGACGTAGCCGAAGCCGGAGGCGCGCCGTCCGCCGCCGGCGCCGATCCAGCCGTGGCCCTTCTTGGTGCGCTTGCGCACGGTGAAGCCGTCGGCGGAGAGCTGGGAGAGGGTGTAGTCGCCCCATTCGGGGATGTACTGGAGGCGGGTGGTGACCCGCTGGTCCCAGGTGGACGGGTCGGGCAGCTTCTCACCGGCGAACTGCGCGGCCTGCACGGCCGCTCCGGGGTCGCGGCGCAGTCCGGTGATGCCCTTGACGGCCTCGCGGAGCAGGCCGGTGCCCTCGCCGCCGATCCGGATGTGCCGGTCGTAGGCCTCGTCGCGCATCGGGACGGTGAAGCGGACGCCGAGGCCGCGGATGAAGTCGCCGCTTGCCTTGCCGGGTTCCTGCTTCCCGTCGAACGTGACGGTGTGCACCATGCGGAAGGAGTCGGCGCCCGCGTAGAAGTAGAGGCGGATGGAGAAGGGGAGCCAGCCGCGGTGGCCCTTGCGGTGCTTGCCGACGATGCGGACGACGGCGCGGACCGGGCCCTCCTGTTCGACCTTCACCTCGTCGACGGCGCCGTCGAAGCGTTCGTACTTCACCGTGCCCTGGTCGCCGTCCTCGATCTCGGGCTGGCGCAGCAGGACGAGGCGGCCGTTCTTGGCGATCTCGGTGGAGCCGCGGGTGACCGACTTGATCAGGGTCGACCCGGACGTCCCTATTCTCGCGGTGATGACGCCGGTCGATATGTCGATGGTGCCGCCGTGCCGGTCGACGGTGACCTTCTTGGCGGGGGCGGCGGGGGTGCCGGCGGCCAGGGTGAGCTTGCCGTTTCCGGAACCGACGGCGTGGGCGGTCCACTTGAGGGAGCCGTCGGGCCAGTACGCGAGCGGCCAGGACTGTACGGGTACGGCCGTGCCGTCGGCGTCCGTGACGGCGAACGACTGGTCCTCCCGGAAGGTGCCCCTGGGCCAGGGGACGCCGACGGTGGAGCCGGGGGCGGCGCCCAGGCCGCCGTCCTCCAGCCAGTTCAGGGTGACGGGGCTGTCGTCGGCGACCGGCGCGGCGGCGGGCGCGGCCTGCGCGTTCTTCGTGCCCAGTGCCCAGCTGAACTGGGCGGCGGCGCCGGCGACGGCGGCTGCCTTGAGGAGGGACCTGCGGGGGATGGGGGACATGGCCTTTCCTTTCCGTGCGGGTGTGCAGGGGTGTCAAGGGCATGACAGCCAGAGGTGCGACGCCGGGGCGCCGACCTCGGTGGGGGGGGCGGCCGCTCCGGCACGGGACCGCCCCGGGATCAACGGCGCCGGTAGCGCTCCTCCACCGCGACGGCCGCCGCGGCGACGGCGCCCAGGACGGCGACCGCCAGCGGGGCGCTGAACCAGGCGGAGCAGACCACGACGGCCAGCCCGCCGACGAGGAGGAAGGAACCGGCCGGGTCGAGCACCGTGCGCCGCCCCGCGCCGGCCAGCAGCGACCGCCAGGAGGCACCCGGGCGCCAGTCCGCCGCCGCGCGCAGTCCCGCGACGACCGCTCCGATGAGGGCGAGGACGCCGACGGCGCCGACCAGCGGGCCGCCGGGCAGACCGTCCCGTACGGCCCGTACGTCGACCCAGACCACCGCGAGGGCGGCCCACCCGGCGACCCCGACGAGCCATCCGCGACGCACCGCCGCCCGGAAGTCGGCGACGAACTCCCGCCAGCCGCCCCGCTCGTGAGCCATCCGGCGCCCGAGGTGCCGGGCGCCGGCCGCGAAGGCCGCGGGGTAGGTGACCAGCGGCAGCGCGGCCACCGCGATCCACACGCCGGTGAGCAGGCATTCGGCGAACAGGGCGAAGCCCTGGGCGAACCGGGACTCCCCCGGCCGGGTACGGGCCTTGGCACGCGCTTCGGTCATCGCGGCCCCACCTCAGCCCTTCAGGCCGGACGTCGCCATGCCGTCGATCAGATAGCGCTGGAACGCCAGGAAGAAGGCGAGGACCGGCAGCAGGGCGACGAGCGACATGGCGATCATGCCGCCGTAGTTCGCCAGGCCCTCCTGGTCGACGAACATCTTCAGGCCGAGGGAGATCGTGTACTTGCCGGGCTCGTTGAGGTAGATCAGCGGGCCCATGAAGTCGTTCCAGGAGTTGATGAAGGTGAAGATCGCGCTGGTGATCAGCGCCGGCCGGCACAGCGGAAGCACGATCGACCAGTAGATGCGGAAGTGCCCGCAGCCGTCGAGCCGGGCGGCCTCGTCCAGCTCTCTGGGCAGGTTCCGCATGAACTGCACCATCAGGAAGACGAAGAACGCCTCGGTGGCCAGGTACTTCCCCAGCAGGAGCGGGGTGTACGTGTTGATCATGTCCAGGTTGCGGAACAGCACGTACTGCGGGATGAGCAGCACGTGGTAGGGCAGCAGCAGCGTGCCGATCATCAGGGTGAAGAGCAGGTTGCGGCCGGCGAACCTGATCTTCGCGAAAGCGTAGGCGGTCAGCGAGCAGGAGATCACGATCCCGATCACGGAACCGACGGCGAGGAAGAGCGAGTTGAAGAAGAACGTGGAGATCGAGATGTCCGCGATGCCGTCGGCCAGGCTCGTGTAGTTGTCCGTGATCGGGTCGCCCGGGAAGAGGTCCAGGCTGCCGACGATGTCGCCGCTCTCCTTGAACGAGCCGCCGATGACCCAGAGCACCGGGTAGAGGATCACGGCGAGGATCGCCAGCGAGCCGAGGTGCCAGGCGAGCGACCCGGGCAGCCTGCGCCGGAGCACGGCCGCCCTGGTGGACCGGGGCGGTGGGGCGTCTGTGACGGGTGTGACGTCGGTGGCCTGCGCGCTCATCGGCCGCCCTCCTCGTAGTGCACCCAGCGCTTCTGGGACCAGAACAGCACCGCGGTGACCAGGGCGACGGCGACCAGCAGCATCCACGCCATGGCGGAGGCCAGGCCCATGCGGCTGTTCTCGAAGCCCTGGACGTACAGGTAGCAGGTGTAGACCATCGTCCCGTCGGCCGGGCCGCAGGCGTTGCCTCCGGCGCCGCCGCCGACGATGTAGGCCGAGCTGAAGATCTGGAAGGAGTGGATGGTCTCCAGCAGGACGTTGAAGAAGAGGACCGGGGAGATCATCGGCAGGGTGATGTTCCAGAACTGCCGCAGCTTCCCCGCGCCGTCCACGTCGGCCGCCTCGTACAGCTCGCGCGGCACCTGCTTCAGACCGGCCAGGAAGATGACCATCGGGGCGCCGAACTGCCAGACGGTGAGCGCCACCAGGCTGTAGATGATCAGCTCGGGGTCGCCGGTCCAGCCGCCGGCGTCGATCCCGAAGAGCTGCTGGGTGCGGTCGACGACCGCGTCGTCCGAGAAGATCGCCTTCCACACGATGGCGACGGACACGCTCGCGCCGATCAGCGACGGGGCGTAGAACGCGGCCCGGTAGAAGGCCTGGCCGCGCCGCTTCTGCGCCAGCAGCAGGGCGACGCCGAGCGCGGCGATCAGCTTGATCGGCGTGCCGACCACGACGTACCACAGGGTGACCCGGACGGAGTGGCGCCAGCGCGGGTCGCCGAACATCTCGGAGAAGTTGTCCAGGCCGATCCACCGGGGCGCGTCGAACAGGTTGTAGTCGGTGAACGCGAAGTAGAGCGAGGCGACCATCGGTCCGGCGGTCAGCAGCAGGAAGCCGGCGATCCAGGGGGACATGAAGAGGTATCCGGCCAGGTTCTCCCGGCGGCCCCGCTGCTTCGGCCCGGCGGGGCGCGGGGACTTCACCGGACCGTGGCGCGGCTCGGCGTCCGTCCGGGCCTCCGTCGCGGGGGCGTGTGTCACGGCGCTTCCCATCAGCCGGCGAGAGCCGTCTTCGACTCGGTGAAGAACTGCTTGACGGCTTCCTCGACGGACCGCGAGCCGAGCGCCATCTCCTCGGCGATGCGCAGGAAAGCGGCCTCGCAGATGTCGGCGCCGTTCGGGTGCGGGGTGATCTGCTCCAGGACGCCGGCCTCGACGAGCGACTCCTCGTAGGCGGCGATGGCCTTGTTGACGGGATCGGTCGGCTTGTACGCGTCGTACTGGGTCTGCGTCGTCGGGACACCGCGGTCGTAGCCCATGATCTTGGCGACCTCGGGGTCGTGGACCATGAAGTCGATGAACTGGGCGACCTCCTTCGGGTGCTCGGTGCGCTTGTAGGCGCTGAGCATCAGGGAGCCCAGGTACTGGCCGGTCCGCTTGCCGTCGGTGGTCGGGATCGGCGCGAGGCCGTACTCGCTCTTGCCCTCGGAGGTGTAGCGGACGGTGAAGTTGTCCCACGTGAACTCGCTGCCGGCGAGTTCGGCGGAGAGCGCCGACTTGGGCTTGATCTGGGCGACCTTCTTGGGGTCGGCGAACAGGCCGGACTTCACGTCCTTCTCCGCCTTGGTCCACCAGGTGGTCAGGTCGGCCTCGGTGAAACCGAGTCCGTCCTCGGTGAAGAAGGCCTTGCCGTTCTGACGCAGGTACAGGTCGTAGAGGTACATGACGCCGTACATGCCGCTGTCGCCGGCCCGTCCGGTCTTGTCGCGGACCTTCGTCATCGCCTCGTCGAAGTCGTCCCACGTCCAGCCCTGTTCGGGCTTGATGCCGGCCCGGGTGTAGACGTGCTTGTCGATGACCAGGGCCATCGAGTTGGAACCGACGGGCACGCCGAGGAGTTTGCCGTCGATTTCGCCGAACTTCTCCAGGCCCGCGCGGAATCCGTCCATGGAGAGGTTGCCCGCCTCGACCTGTCCGCTCAGGTCGAGCAGCACATTCTTGGCATCGTATTTGCGGAGAAATCCGATGGCATTCTGGAAGACGTCCGGTGGATTGCCTCCAGACGCCTGGGTGTTGAACTTCTTCCAGAAGTCGGTGTACGGCTGGAAGTCGGTCTTGACCTTGATCTTCGGATACTTCTTCTCGAAGAGCGCGATGGTCTTGTTGATGCGTTCGGCCCGGTCCTCGGCACCCCACCAGGAGTAACGGATCGTCACCGTTCCGTCCCCCGAGCCGCTGCCGCCGCCGCACGCGGTGGCCGTGGCCCCCAGTCCCGCGACGGCCAGCGAGGCCCCCGCCGCCTTGAGGATCGTGCGCCTCCCGGCCTGCCGCTCCGCATTCCCGCTCTGCTGCATACGAGCCTCCCCGCGACGTCGCGTCCGCCTCATGAATCGTTTCAAGTAAGCGCTTGCTGGCACAAGGTACGGAGGGCCCGGGGGCGCGTCAATGATTCGGACAGGAATTCACGGGCACCGCCGTGCGAGGGCGACGGCACTCGCTCGTGGTCTCGCGGTCGACGGCAGGGAGAACAGCCAGGTCGGCGCGGTGCGGCCGACGGGCCGAACGCCTGAGGGCCCGCCTGAGCGGGTGGCGCGGAAGGTCACGGTTGGGTGAAGGCGGGCGGAAGCGGAAGGCCCCGGGCCGGGACCCTGCCGACCCCGCGCGACGCGCCTTCGCGAGCCGGCCCACCAGGACGCACGGCCCAGGAAGGCGGGCACCCGCTCACCGGCCGACGCACCCCCGCGTACGGCACACCAAGGCGGCCCCGCTCACTTTCGTGAACGGGGCCGCCTGATGATCCGGTGGGCGATACTGGGTTCGAACCAGTGACCTCTTCGGTGTGAACGAAGCGCTCTCCCACTGAGCTAATCGCCCGGACGCAGGAAGAACATTACCCCATGTCAGAGACGCCCGTGACCAACGGGGGCCGCGACGGCGCACCCCCGCGGGCGATCACTGGTCCTTGATGTTCCAGGGCATCTCGAGGCCGAACTTCCACAGGTAGACACCGGCCAGCACGGCGATGATCACCACACCGGTCGCGGTCAGGATGATGTTCCGGCGCCGCACCTTCGGATCGAGGGCACGCTGCGCCGCCTCGGTGACCTTGCGCTTGGTCCAGCGCAGCACCAGCTGGGCCCAGACGAACTCGGTCGCCCAGATCGCCATGCCGCCGAAGATCACGACCCAGCCCGGTCCGGGCAGCACCAGCATGGCGACGCCGGCCACCACGACCGCGAGGCCGACGACGAAGACACCGACCTGCCAGCTCAGGTGCAGCGCACGGCGCGCCTTGACGAATTCCGGCGCACGGGAGCCGAGCGCGCGCTGCGCCCCGGCCTCGTCCGTCCCCGTACGGTCTTCCGCCACGACTGCCTCGCCGGGCTTGTCACTCCCCGTGTTCATACGGCCAAACACTACCGGAGCGAAACGTGTCACCGGAATGGGCGCACGACCCGAACGATCTCTCGGCCGGAAGAGTTACGTAAACACACGCAAAACACTCAGAGGGGTTTACAACGGCACCGTAGGTGGCATGTCGATTTCGCCGACGTGCGAATCCCCGAGCGCACACTGAGCGAAAGGCCCTGGCGCTTATGAACACCACGGTCAGCTGCGAGCTGCACCTGCGCCTCGTTGTGTCGAGCGAGTCCTCCCTGCCTGTCCCCGCAGGCCTGCGGTACGACACGGCCGACCCCTACGCCGTGCACGCCACCTTCCACACCGGAGCCGAGGAGACCGTCGAGTGGGTGTTCGCCCGCGACCTCCTCGCCGAAGGTCTCCACCGTCCCACCGGGACCGGCGACGTCCGTGTCTGGCCGTCGCGCAGTCACGGCCAGGGCGTCGTGTGCATCGCTCTCAGCTCCCCGGAGGGCGAAGCGCTGCTCGAGGCCCCGGCGCGGGCCCTGGAGTCCTTCCTGAAGCGCACAGACGCCGCCGTGCCCCCCGGCACGGAACACCGGCACTTCGATCTCGATCAGGAGCTCTCGCACATCCTGGCGGAAAGCTAGGGCGGGGCCCCGCGTGAAGCCGCCCGTCGCCGTCGACTCGGGGTGACGGCACGGGCCCGGACAACCGCATACGGCACACACCGGCGTCGCCGCCGCGGATCACCGCGGGGGCGGCGCCGCTGCGTGCGCGGCGCCGGGAACGAAGGCGGGCCGACCGTCGTTGTAGGGGCAGTCTTCAGGGCAATCGGCGGCCGGGACCGGATCGTGACCGGTTCGCCCGCCGCGCGAGCCACTACCATCGGCCAGCATCGGCGGGCGCCCGCCCGACCCCCAGGCCAGGGAGCGAAACGTGCTGATCACCCACGACACCCGGTGCGCGCTCGACACCGTGGTGGATCTGGTGAACACCGTGCCGGAGGACGAATCGGCCCCGGACGGACTGCCGGACGTCGCGTCCCTCCAGGAATTCGTGGGAACGCACGAAATCAGCGACGTCGGCGTGCTCTCGGACGTCGACCTCTCGGCGGTGCGCAGGATTCGCGGACGGTTCGCGGCGGTCTTCGCCGCCCCCGACGCGCGCACGGCCGCCGGACTGATCAACGACCTGGTCGCGGCCGCCGGCACCACACCGCGTCTCACCGACCACGACGGCTACGACTGGCACATCCACTACTTCGCGCCCGGCGCCTCCGTCGCGGACCACCTGACCGCGGACTGCGGGATGGCGCTGGCGTTCTTCGTGGTCGCCGGGGAGCAGGAGCGGCTGCGGCGCTGCGAGGCCCCGGACTGCCGGCGCGCCTTCGTCGACCTCTCCCGGAACCGCTCGCGGCGGTACTGCGACAGCCGCACCTGCGGAAACCGCTTGCACGTGGCCGCGTACCGGGCCCGGCGCAAGGAGGCGGCGGGCTGACGCCGGCCTCGGGGCTTCGGCGGCCGCGGATGCGCGGACGGCGACGCGGCCCCCGGCGGGTGGCGCCGGGGAGCGCGGGTACGGCTCACAGCAACAGCAGATCGTGCAACGAAGCCATGAGCAGCAGACACCCGATCACCGCTAGGAAGATCATGAGCGGTGGCTGGGAAAGGGCGAAGAGGCAGCCGCGTGGTTCTTCCTGCGTCCGCGCGGTTTCGCTCTGTCTCGGGTCCAGCTGGGAATCCAGCTGAGTGGTGTCCGGCATCTCGCCGCGATGATGACGCAGCGGGCGGCGTCCACGCGATCAACACGCCCGCCGAGACCGGGAGTTCGTTGAATGTCGCGATCTTCGTTCGGATCGTGATCATTCCGGAGCACGCGCTGTCGGCCTCGGACCGCTGTGCCGCCTCGGGCTCGGACGCCGGGCGGTGTCTCCCGGGCGCCGCAGGTCCCCGTCCGGGGCCATGCGGGCCCCGCGGTCATATCCCGTGCTTCTTGAGGATGGCCTCGATGTCGCTGAAGTCGTCGTCACCGCCCCGGGACGCCTTCGCCGGCCGGGGCGCGGGCTCGGCGGCCGGACGGGAACCCCCCGGTCCGAGGGAGGGCGCGGAGGCCCCCGGAGCCACCGCGTCGCGCTGTGCGGCGGCCCGGGCCGCCTTGCGCTCCTTGCGGGTGCCGCCGCGGCGGCGCTCCACGGCGCGTGTGGTCATGAAGAGCACCCAGGCCACGCCCAGCACCCCGAAACCGGCCCAGGCCACCGGGCTGAAGGCCGTGTCGGCCAGCCACTCGACGACTCCGGTCATCACCAGGCCGATCGGGACCAGCGAGTAGGCGGCGATACGGGCGGCCGTGAGGAAACGCCTGCGGTACGCGGTGACCGCCGCGATGCCCAGGCCCGCCGCGGACACCGCGGAGCAGACGGTCTCGGCAATCATCCGGTCCTCCAGGCTGGGCTCGATCGGGCATGAGTACTTCGTCCCTTCCATCCTGCACCGTCCGACCACCGTGGGGCCATGCCGCGAGCCCGAGATCAGGGAGATCTCGGGGTCGGCTCCTCCGCAGGTGCCGGCGAGCGGCGTACGACGCCGGTTGGGGCGGCGCGACGTGGGCTGGGAGGATGGGGGCATGAGCGACTCCTCCCCCGTCCGTCCCGCCGCGCCCGTCCTCGACGTCTGGTGCGAGCTCCAGTGCCCGGACTGCCACACCGCCCTGGACGACCTCCGTGCCCTGCGCGCCCGCTACGGCGACCGCCTGGAGGTGCGGCTGCGGCACTTCCCGCTGGAGAAGCACAAGCACGCCTTCGCCGCCGCGCAGGCCGCCGAGGAGGCCGTCGCCCAGGGCATGGGCTGGCCGTACGCCGAAGCCGTCCTGGGCCGGGTCGCGGAACTGGACCGCAAGGGAGAGGCCCTCCTGGTCGAGGTGGCCCGGGAACTGGGACTGGACGCGGAGGAGTTCGACACGGCGCTCGTCGACGGCCGGCACATCCTGATCGTCGACGCCGACCAGGCGGAGGGCAAGGCGATCGGCGTGACCGGCACCCCCACCTACGTGATCGGCGGCGAACGCCTCGACGGCGGCAAGAGCCAGGAAGGGCTGCGCGAACGCGTCGAGGAGATCGCCGACCGGCTGCTCGCCGAGCAGCAGGGCTGAGGAGGTTCCGGACGGCCGAGCCGGGGATTCCGACGGCGGGCCCGAGGACGGGGCGGAGGCGGCCGGGACCGGCCGCCGCCCCGTCACAGCAGCGGTTTGCTGTAGCTGTACCGCGTGGTCCGATAGCCGAGCGACTCGTAGAGCCGCTCGGCCGGGGTGTTGCCCGCGAAGACGTTGAGGCCGATCAGCGGGCGGCCGGCGGCGATCGCCTGGGCCTCGGCCAGCAGCATCAGGGTGCGGCCGTGGCCCCGGCCCCGGTGGGCCGAGTCGGCCTCGACGTCGAAGACGAAGGCCCGGTCCTCCCGCAGCGCCAGCCACAGGATCCCGACCCGCTCGCCCTCGTGCTCCAACACGCTGAAGAGCATGTTCTCGGTCTCCGGACCGCGCGGCAGCAGCACTTCGTGATCCCGGCGGGCCTTCGCGTGCGCGGCGGCCTCGGGCACGCCCCGCTCCATCCAGGTCCTGGCGTAGTGCTCCGTTTCGTACGCCTGCCAGGCGGCGAAGTCCTCCGGTGTCATGGGCCGGGCCCGGCTGCCGTCGGGCAGGCGGGGCGGGGTGTCGCCGAGCGGTTTGGTCATGGTGCGGTTGCGCAGGACGTAGCCGAGCGCCTCCGCGAGCCGGGTGCCCGCCTCGGCGTCGCCGGCGACGCTCGCCTCCATCAGCCGGCAGCCCCAGCCGCGTGCCACCTCCTCCGCGGCGAGCGCGGCCACCGTGCCGCGGCCGCGCCGCCGGTCCGGTTCGTCGACGCGCAGCTTGCGGATCACGGCCACCGAGTCGCCGAGGTCGCGTGACGTGCCGAGGTGAAGCACGCCGACGGGACGGCTGTTCACACACACCTGGTAGTGGCGCGAACGGGTTCCGTCGGCGGCGCGCTGGAGCGGCTCGGTCGGCCGCAGGGTCGTTGTCATCACGGCAGTTCTACCCACCGGGGACGAGAACGGCAGCTGTATTTCGGCGGCTCTACGGATCCAGGTCGTCCCCGGACCGCTCCTCGAAGACGCGCATGGCCTTGGCGGTCACCGGCCCCGGGGCACCCGGCAGTTCGCGGCCGTCGACGCGGTGCACGGCCTGTACGTCCCGCAGCGTGGAGGTGAGGAACACCTCGTCGGCGCGGTCCAGGACGTCCAGCGGGAGGTCGGTCTCGCGGGCCCCGGTCCACTCGACCGTCAGGGCACGGGTGATCCCGGCGAGACAGCCGGAGGCGACCGGCGGGGTGTGGATCTCGCCGTCGAGCACGACGAAGACGTTGGACCCGGTGCCCTCGCACAGCTGCCCCACCGTGTTGCCGAACAGCGCCTCGGTGGCGCCCCGTTCGCGGGCACGGGCGAGGGCGACGACGTTCTCCGCGTACGAGGTGGTCTTCAGGCCGGTGAGCGCGCCGCGTTCGTTGCGGGTCCACGGCACGGTGATCACGGCGGTGGAGTCGGGACGGCGGCCGGCCTCGCCGAGGGCGACGACGAGGGTCGGGCCGTGCTCGCCGCGGTCGGAGCCGAGGGGGCCGTGGCCGCCGGTGTAGGTGATCCGCAGCCGGCCGAGCGGCACGGCGTTGGCCCCGATGACGGCCTCGCAGGCGCGGCGCACCTCGTCGAGGTCGGGGTCGGGCAGGCCGAGGCCCCGGGCCGAGCGGGTCAGCCGGTCCAGGTGCCGGGTCAGTGCGAACGGCCTGCCGTCCATCGTCTTGACCGTCTCGAAGATGCCGTCGCCCACGGTCAGCCCGTGGTCGAACACGGAGACGCGGGCGGTATCGATGTCCCGCAACCCGCCGTCGAGCCAGATCTTCACGTCGCCAGTGCCTCTCCACTCACGTTCGCCTCGTACGCCCCCGACGCTACCGCGAGCAGCCGGGACGCCTTCAGTTCGGTCTCCCGCCACTCGCCCTCCGGGTCGGATCCCCAGGTGATGCCGGCGCCGGTGCCGAAGCGCAGCCGCGCGGCGGGGGCGTCGGCGGCGCGGTCGATCCAGAAGGTGCGGATCCCGACGGCCAGCTCGCCGGTGCCCCGGTCGGCGTCGACCCAGCCGATGCCGCCGCAGTACGGGCCCCGGGGCGCGGTCTCCAGCGCTTCGATGATCCGCAGGGCGCTCGCCTTGGGCGCGCCGGTGACGGAACCGGGCGGGAAGGCGGCGTCGAGCAGTTCGGGCCAGCCGGCGCCCGCGCGCAGCTCGCCGCGCACCGTGGACACCAGGTGGACCAGGCCGGGGTGCTTCTCCAGGACGCACAGGTCGGGCACCGAGACCGTGCCCGTGGCGCAGACCCGCCCCAGGTCGTTGCGGACCAGGTCCACGATCATGACGTTCTCGGCGTAGTCCTTCTCCAGCAGGTCGGCCTCGGTCCGCCCGGTGCCCTTGATCGGCCCGGACTCGACCGTCCGGCCGACCCGGCGCAGGAACAGCTCGGGCGACGCGGTGGCGATCTCGACGCCGTGCTCCGGCAGCCGAATCGTTCCGGCGTACGGCGCCGGGTTGCCGCGGGCCAGCAGGGCGGTGAGCGCGTCCACGTCGGCGCCCGGGCCGATCGGCGCCGTCAGCACCCGGCAGAGGTTGGCCTGGTAGACCTCGCCGGCGGCTATGTGCGCGCGGATGCGCCGTACGGCCGTCGTGTACGCGGCGCGGTCGAGGGAGGACGTCCAGTCGCCGACGGCGGGGCCCCGCCACGTTCCCGGCGCGGGCGCGGGCACCGGCTCCTTCCGTACGTCCGCGAAGCGTGCGCAGGTCAGGCGGCCCTCGAAGTCGGCGCAGACGGCCCAGAACCCCTCGGAGTCGAGGGCGGCGGGATCGCTCGTGACGTCGAGGAGACCGGTCGCGAGACGGTCCCCGAAGCGGGCGAGGGGAGGGAGGTCGAGCACGCTGTCGAGTCTAGGCGGGTGGCCCCGAGGTGACCCGAACGTGTCCTTCCGGGTGCCCTGACCAGGTCCGCGAGCGGACGCACCGCAGCACGCTGCACAAACGCGTTTTTGTGCTGGCCCCGGAATCCGCTAGAGTTCATCACGTCGCCGGGACGCGCAAGCGGACCGAACCGACAGGCGGACGTAGCTCAGTTGGTAGAGCGCAACCTTGCCAAGGTTGAGGTCGCGAGTTCGAGCCTCGTCGTCCGCTCGCAGGAACAGGGGGCCTCCCGGGCCTCCTACGCTCCTGGTGGAGTGGCCGAGAGGCGAGGCAACGGCCTGCAAAGCCGTCTACACGGGTTCAAATCCCGTCTCCACCTCCAAGGACGATTAGCTCAGCGGGAGAGCGCTTCCCTGACACGGAAGAGGTCACTGGTTCAATCCCAGTATCGTCCACTGATCCGCAAGGATCACCGGTCCGCAAGGATCCCCGCGCGATTAGCTCAGCGGGAGAGCGCTTCCCTGACACGGAAGAGGTCACTGGTTCAATCCCAGTATCGCGCACGCAGTACCGCACCTGGTGCTTCCAGGACGATTAGCTCAGCGGGAGAGCGCTTCCCTGACACGGAAGAGGTCACTGGTTCAATCCCAGTATCGTCCACACGGAACGAAGCCCCCGGCCGCCTCGAGCGGCCGGGGGCTTCGTCGTGGGCTCAGCTGGAGAAGAGCATCCGGCCGAAGCTCTTCTGACGGTGGTGGCCGTAGTGACCGTGGCCGCCGTGCGGGGCGCCCCAGGCCGGCGCCTGGGCCGCCGGGTAGGCCTGCGGCGCGGCGGGCGGGGCCGGCGGCGCGGGCTGGGACCACTGGGCCTCCAGGCGGGTCAGCGACTCCAGCTCGCCGTAGTCGAGGAAGATGCCGCGGCAGCCGCTGCACTGCTCGATCTGAACGCCGTTGCGGTTGTAGGTGTGCATCGGTGCGTGGCACTTGGGGCACTGCATGCTCGGCTCAACTCCTCGCCGGTCGGTCCTGCTTCGCGTTTCGCCAGGACAGACTCTGTCCCGCCGCGGGTCGGTTGCACCCTACTGCGCGGAACTTCGCCTCAACCGTGCGGGGCGTCGGGCCGGACCGACGCCATGCGCGCGCAGGCGTCGACTAGGGCGCGCTCCACCTCGTCCAGGGGCCGGTCCGCCAGGACCGCCTTGGTGACGGCCCGCGCCGCGGTCTGGGCGGTGAGGGCGCGGGCCGGGACGTCCAGGGCGGGCCAGGGGTCGCCGTCGGCGGGGACGGCCGGTCCGCCGCGGGCGCGGTAGGCGGTCAGGAAACGGTGCCACTCCTCGGGCGGGAGCAGCCCGCAGGCGTACCAGGCGGCGGGGCGGGCCAGGTCCCAGGCCGGGACGCCGGTGCCGAGGTCGTCGACGTCGATCAGCAGCCAGGGGCCGTCGGGGGCGGGGTGGCGTATGAGCTGGCCGAGGTGGAGGTCGCCGTGGCAGAGGGTGGTGGTGTCCGGCATGGCGGCCGCGCCGCGCGCCCAGGCGGGGAGCGCCGCCCAGGCCGCGCGTACGGGCGCGGTGGCGGGGTGGCCGGGGGCGGTGTCCCGGAGGCGGGCCACCGCCAGGGCCGCTTTCGCGGGTCCGCGCATGGGCGGCACGGCGAGGGGGGCCGCGGTGCGGTGGAGGCGGGCGAGGAGGGTGGCCGCGGCCTCCCACGGCGCCGCGTCCGGATCGTCCGGGTCCACGGGCGCGCCGTAGGGCCAGTACGTGACGAGCCGCCCGTGCAGGACGACGGGGGCCGGGGCGAGCGGGGGCAGGAGTACGCCGGGGAGTCGGGCGGCGGCCGTGACACGGAGGGCCAGCTCGGCGGGGTCGGCGTCGGCGGCGTGGGCCTTGGCGACGGTGCCGGCGTGCCGGACGACGGTGGCGTCGGGGCGGTCGGCGAGGGTGGCCGCGCCGCAGGGACAGGCCGGGGTGCGGGCGTGGGCCGTTTCCCTGACGCGGGCCTCGAGGGCGGGGAGGAGGGCGGGGGCGTCCGTGGTCACGTGGGTGAGGGTACGCAGGAGGGGGTGCCGCCGTGCTCGGTCCCGGCCCGATGCGACGCGGGGGCGGAAAAGCAATGCCGGCGCAGCTCCCCAGCTGCGCCGGCATTTTTGCCGTCCGCCGCACCCCCGTCCCCACGGGGTTTCATGGATGGGTGTCCCCGCCCGGACCGCTCTTCCGGGCCTGGGGTCGCCGCTCAGCGCCCCAGCACCACACCCACGGACGACGCCTGTGTGGCCACTGTCTCCCACCCGTCGAAGACGAGGAGGAGCAGGACCGCCAGGGGCAGGGCCATGAGCGTCGCCACCGCGGGGTGGCGACGGCCGTGACGGCGGCTTTCCCGGGTGCGGACCACTGTCCGCGGAGCCGTCTGGGCCATGGTCCCTCTCCTGACCGTTTCGTTGTCGCGTGTGTTGTCTCGCTGCAGCGGCGGGTGTCTGACCTCGGGGGACGAGTGCTGCACCCGCCGCTTGACCTCAAATCTATGCGTCGGGCGATCGCCCGACGTCATGCCCTCGTACCGATTGCCGGGCCTCCCGGAGGATGAGCCACGACCTGCCGCGTACTCCCCTGGGTGGAGACCGGCTTCCGGGTCTCGGGGTCTTCCCGGACGGGGTGCCCACCGTGTCCGGGTATCTCCGGGCTGTCCGGTGACTTCGCTCACTTCGGCCGCCTCCCGGAACACCTCCGTCCCCGTCCCGGACCCCGCTCGGCCGTCCACCGCGCAACCGCCGCGCGGTGTCCCGCCGCCCTCCCCGGCCGCCTCCGCCCGACCGCCGTCGCCCGGTCCAATCCCCCCGTCCCGGCGGCCGGTTGGGATCATGGACGCGGCGCGGCCGGTCCGTCCGCGCGATCGCTGACCGGGCCTCAACTCTCGCGCGGGGCACTGACAATCCGTTGTCCCGAGAGGGCGCGGCCTCTGCGCACGGGCGGCCGTGGAAACGTAAGCTGTGGCACGTCACAGGGACCGGGCAGCGGGGATGAACATGGCGATGATGCGCCTGAGGCGCGAGGACCCGCGCGTCGTCGGCTCGTTCAGGCTTCACAGGCGGCTCGGCGCGGGTGGAATGGGCGTGGTCTACCTGGGCTCCGACAAGAAGGGGCAGCGGGTCGCGCTGAAGGTCATCCGGCCGGACCTGGCCGAGGACCAGGAGTTCCGGTCGCGGTTCGCGCGCGAGGTCTCGGCGGCCCGGCGCATCCGGGGCGGCTGCACCGCCCGGCTGGTCGCCGCGGACCTGGAGGCCGACCGCCCCTGGTTCGCCACGCAGTACGTGCCCGGCCCCTCCCTGCACGACAAGGTCGTCGACGGCGGCCCGCTCGGCGCGGCCGACGTCGCGGCGGTGGGCGCCGCGCTGTCCGAGGGCCTGGTCGCCGTGCACGAGGCCGGTGTGGTGCACCGGGACCTGAAGCCGTCCAACATCCTGCTGTCCCCGAAGGGGCCGCGGATCATCGACTTCGGCATCGCCTGGGCCACCGGTGCCTCCACGCTCACGCACGTCGGCACCGCGGTCGGCTCCCCCGGCTTCCTCGCACCGGAGCAGGTGCGCGGTGCCGCGGTCACGCCGGCGACGGACGTGTTCTCGCTCGGCGCCACACTGGCGTACGCGTCGATGGGCGACTCGCCCTTCGGGCACGGCAGTTCCGAGGTGATGCTGTACCGGGTGGTGCACGAGGAGGCCCAGCTGCACGGCGTCCCGGACGCGCTCGCCCCGCTGGTGCGGGCGTGCCTGGCCAAGGACCCCGAGGAGCGCCCCAGCACCCTTCAGCTGTCGCTGCGGCTCAAGGAGATCGCCGCCCGGGAGGCACAGGGCATGGCCGACGTACGGCCGCCCGCACCGCGCAGTGGTGAGGCCGACGTGCCCACGGGCCGGCTCGCCGACACCTATCCGGAGCGTGCCCAGCGGCGTCCTCAGGGCCGGGCGGGCGCGCCGGGCACTCCCGCGCCGCGCGGCACGTCGGGGTCGCGGGGGTCCGCGTCCCGGGGTTCCGTGCCGTCGCGGGGTGGAACGCCCGCGCGCGGCGCAGGCCCCTCGCGCGGTGGCACGCCGTCGCGGGGCGGCGGTACGGGGGCGCGGTCCGGGTCCAGGCCCACGCCGTCCCGCGACACCACCGGCCGGAACGCCTCCCGCAACGACGGAGGCCGGTCCGCACCCCGCAGCGGAGCCGGCCGTACGGCGCCCCGGACGACGGGGACCGGCTGGCGGCGGCCCGCCAATCCGCGGCTGCTGCGGCAGCGCCTGTTCGTGTTCGTGGTGGTGACGCTGCTGGTCGCGCTGGGCATCGCCGCGGCACAGGGCTGCCAGGGGCCGGCGCGTGGGCTCGGCGACGACCGCGGCGGTGTGCGGGCCGCCCAGCAGGAGCGGGTGGATCCGCCCGGCGACCTGTCGGAGCGGCGGGCACCCCGAGTCTGAGACGCCGAGTCCGAGGCGCCGGGTCCGGGCGCCGCGGGCGGTCTACGCCGTGGGGCGTCCTGCCGTCACCGCGTAGAAGGCGACCGCGGCCGCCGCGCCCACGTTCAGGGAGTCGACGCCGTGGGACATCGGGATGCGGACCCACGTGTCGGACTTCGCGAGGGCCCGCCGGGACAGGCCGCTGCCCTCGGCACCCAGCATCAGGGCCACCCGGTCCATCCGGTGCGGGGCGACCGCGTCGAGGGACTCGGCCTGTTCGTCGGGGGTGAGGGCGAGGAGCGTGAAGCCCGCCTCGCGGACCTCCCTGAGCCCGGCCGGCCAGAGGTCGAGGCGGGCGTACGGCACGGAGAAGACCGCACCCATCGAGACCTTGACGCTGCGCCGGTACAGCGGGTCCGCGCAGTCCGGGGAGAGCAGCACCGCGTCCATGCCGAGGGCGGCGGCGGAGCGGAAGATCGCGCCGATGTTGGTGTGGTCGTTGACGGACTCCATGACGACGACGCGCCGGGCGGTGGTCAGGAGACCGGCGGCCGTGGGCAGCGCCTTGCGCTGCATCGAGGCGAGCGCGCCCCGGTGCACGTGGTACCCGGTGACCCGTTCGGCGAGCGCGGGGTCGACGACGTACACCGGGGCCGGGGCCTCGTCGATGATGTCGCGCATGGTGTCGACCCACTTGGCGGACAGCAGCATGGAGCGCATCGCGTAGCCCGCCTCGCCGGCCCGTCTGATGACCTTCTCGCCCTCGGCGATGAACAGGCCCTCGGCGGGCTCGCGGTGGCGGCGCAGCTCGACGTCGGTCAGGCCCGTGTAGTCGTGCAGGCGCGGGTCGTCGGGGTCGTCGACGGTGATGAGGTCGGCCATGTCAGACCGTCCCGTGCGGTCCGACGGCGACGACCGCGCCGACGACGATGACGGCGGGCGGCCTGACCTCCTCGGCGACGACCGTCTCGGCGACGGTGGCGAGGGTCGCGTCCACCCGGCGCTGGGCGGCCGTGGTGCCCTCCTGGACGAGGGCGACCGGGGTGTCGGGGGACTTGCCGTGCGCGACGAGGGTCTCGGCGATCCTGCCGATCTTGTCGACGCCCATGAGGATCACCAGCGTGCCGGTGAGCCTGGCCAGCGACGGCCAGTCGACCAGGGAGCGCTCGTCGTCGGGGGCGACGTGCCCGCTGACCACGGTGAACTCGTGGGCGACGCCCCGGTGGGTGACCGGGATGCCGGCCGCGCCGGGGACCGAGATGGTGCTGGAGATGCCGGGGACGACGGTGCACGCGATGCCCGCCTCGGCCAGCGCCTGCGCCTCCTCCATGCCCCGGCCGAAGACGAACGGGTCGCCGCCCTTGAGCCGTACGACCGACTTGCCCTGCTTGGCGTGTTCGATCAGCGCGTTGTTGATGGCCTCCTGGGCCATGTAGCGGCCGTACGGGATCTTGGCGGCGTCGATGACCTCGACGTGCGGCGGCAGTTCGGCGAGGAGGTCGCGGGGGCCGAGCCGGTCGGCGATGACGACGTCGGCCTCGGCGAGCAGGCGGCGGCCGCGGACGGTGATCAGGTCCGGGTCGCCGGGACCGCCGCCGACCAGGGCGACGCCGGGCGTACGGGTGCGCCGGTGCGGGGCGACGAGGGTGCCGTCGCGCAGGCCCTCCACCACCGCGTCGCGGATGGCGGCGGTGTGGCGGGGATCGCGGTGGCGTGCGTCGGTGGTGAGTACGGCGACGGTGACGCCCTCGCTGTGTCCGGTCGCCGGGGTCCAGGCCGTGGCCAGGTCCGCGTCGTCGGAGCGGACGCACCAGACGCGGTGCCGCTCGGCCTCGGCGGAGGCGGCGTTGTTGGCCCCGGTGTCGCTGGTGGCGATCAGGGCGTACCAGGCGTCCGCGAGGTCGCCCTCGGCGTAGGGGCGCCGCTCCCAGGTGATCTCCCCGGCGTCCGCCATGGCTTCGACGGACGGGGTCGCCTCCGGGGAGACGAGGCGGACGTCGGCGCCGGCCGCGATGAGGGCGGGCAGACGGCGCTGGGCGACCTGCCCGCCGCCGAGGACGACCACACGACGGCCGGTGAGGCGGAGGCCTACGGGGTAGGCGGGGTGTTCGGCCATGAGGGGACGGCTCCTCTTGCGGCGGTGGCGCTGACGTGCGGATTTTACGGCGGGGTGGCCCGTGGGGGCTCGGTTGGTCCGGTGGGTGGACCGACTGTCCGGTGGCTGGACGGCCGCCGGACGGGGCTGCGGGCACGGGAGCCCCGCGGGGCCCGGCACGGTGGTCCGGGGCCCCGCGTCGTGCGGCCGCTACTTCTCGGTGACGCCCGCCGAGTCGAACGTCGCCACCTCGTGCATGGCCCGCGCGGTGCTCTGCACCATCGGGAGCGCGAGCAGTGCGCCGGTGCCCTCGCCGAGCCGGAGGTCGAGGTCGACCAGCGGGCGCAGGCCCAGCTTGTTGAGCGCGGCGACGTGGCCGGGCTCGGCGCTGCGGTGACCGGCGATGCAGGCCGCCAGGACCTCGGGGGCGATCGCGCGGGCCACCAGGGCGGCGGCACCGGCGCTGACGCCGTCCAGGATCACCGGGGTGCGCAGCGAGGCGCCGCCGAGCAGCAGGCCGACCATCGCCGCGTGCTCGAAGCCGCCGATCGCCGCGAGCACGCCGATCGGGTCGGCCGGATCCGGCTGGTGGAGTTCCAGGGCGCGGCGGACGACCTCGGTCTTGCGGGCCAGCGTCTCGTCGTTGATGCCGGTGCCGCGGCCGGTGACCTCGGCCGGGTCGGCGCCCGTGAACACGGAGATGAGCGCGGCGGACGCGGTGGTGTTCGCGATGCCCATCTCGCCGGTCAGCAGCGCCTTGTTGCCGGCCGCCACCAGGTCGCGGGCGGTCTCGATGCCGACCTCGATGGCCTGCTTGGCCTCCTCGCGGGTCATCGCGGCACCAGTGGTCATGTCGGACGTGCCCGCGCGCACCTTGCGGGGCAGCAGGCCCGGCGTGGCGGGCAGGTCGGTGGCGACACCGACGTCCACGACGCACACCTCGGCACCGACCTGGGTGGCGAAGGCGTTGCAGACGGCTCCCCCGCCCAGGAAGTTGGCCACCATCTGGGCGGTGACCTCCTGCGGCCAGGGGGTGACGCCCTGGGCGTGCACGCCGTGGTCACCGGCGAAGACCGCGACCGCCGCGGGCTCCGGGATGGGCGGCGGGCACTGCCGGGACAGTCCGGACAGCTGGGCGGAGATGATCTCCAGCATGCCGAGCGCGCCGGCCGGCTTGGTCATCCGCTTCTGCCGCTCCCAGGCCTCGCCGAGCGCCTTGGCGTCCAGCGGGCGGATCTGCGCGACGGTCTCGGCGAGCAGGTCGTGCGGCGCCTCGCCGGGCAGGGCGCGACGGCCGTACGTCTCCTCGTGCACCACCCAGGACAGCGGGCGGCGCTTGGACCAGCCGGCCTGCATCAGCTCGGGCTCGTCCGGGAACTCGTCGACGTAGCCGACGCACAGGTAGGCGACGACGTCCAGGTGCTCGGGCAGGCCGAGGGCGCGGACCATCTCGCGCTCGTCGAAGAAGCTGACCCAGCCGACGCCGAGGCCCTCGGCGCGGGCGGCGAGCCAGAGGTTCTCGACGGCGAGCGCGGAGGAGTACGGCGCCATCTGCGGCTGCGTGTGGCGGCCGAGGGTGTGGCGGCCGCCGCGGGTCGGGTCGGCGGTGACGACGATGTTGACCGGGGTGTCGAGGATGGCCTCGATCTTCAGTTCCTTGAACTGCTTGGCCCGGCCCTTGGGCAGCGACTTGGCGTACGCGTCGCGCTGACGCATCGCCAGTTCGTGCATGGCGCGGCGGGTGTCGGCGGAGCGGATGACGACGAAGTCCCAGGGCTGCGAGTGACCGACGGAGGGCGCGGTGTGCGCGGCCTCCAGGACCCGGAGCAGCACCTCGTGCGGGATGGGGTCGCTGCGGAAGCCGTTGCGGATGTCGCGGCGCTCGCGCATGACCTTCAGTACGGCCTCGCGCTCGGCGTCGTCGTAGGCGGGGGCCGCCGGTCCGGCGGGCTGCCGTGCCTCCGCCGGCTCTTCGGGCTCTTCGGGCGCTTCGGGTGACTCGGGTGACTCCGCAGTCGCTTCGGTGGGCTCGGCGGTCGCTTCGGCCGCCTCCGCCACGTGGTCGTCCTCGCCGGCGCCGCGGGTGTCCAGGTCGTCGACGCTCTGGGCGAGTTCGGGGTCGGCCTCGCGGGGTGCCGGCACCGCCGCCGGGGCGTCCTCGGCCACCGGGGCGGCGGCGACGGGCGCCGGGGCCGCCTCCGGCGGGACCAGGACCGCCTCGGGCGGTGTGGGCGCGAGGTGCGGCGTCGTGGGCACCTGCCCGCCGTCGACGGGGAGGAACTGGCCCACGGGCTGGGCGAGGTGTGGTTCCCGGGCGACGGGGGCCGGCGCGGGCACGGGCTCCTGCGCGGCGGTGGCGCCGGAGGCGGACGTGTCGGGCGCGGACGCTTCGGGCTCCGCCGCTACGTCGGCCACGACGACTTCCTGCTCCTGCTCCTGCATGGTGGCGTCAGTGAGGGACTGAGGGCCCTGGGCGGGCTGCGGCGCGGGGTGGACGTCCGGCTGCGGCGCATCGCCCGGGGCGCTCTGTGCCTCCGGTTGCGAGGGCTGCGCGGGCTCCGGCGACACCGGGGCGGGCTGCTCCGGGGCCGGGGCCGGGGATGGCTCGGGGGCGGCAGCCTCGGGCGCGGCAACTTCGGGCGCGGGCGCGTCGGGTGCGGGCGCATCGGGCTCCGCGACGGCCACGGGCGCGTCGGACGCCTGAGCGTCGCCGAGTTCGGGCTCGGGCTCGGGCTCGGGCACCTCGGCGGGCGCGGGCTCCTGCGGTGCGGCGGCGTGCGGGGTGTCGGCCGCTGGGGCATCGGCCACCGGGGCGTCCGCCACCGACCGTTCGCCGAGTGCCTGCGGTGCTTCTGCCGGGGCCGGGGCCGGTACTTCGCCCGGTGCCGGCGCCGGTACTTCGGCCGGTGCCTCTGCCCGTGCCTCGGCCGGTGCCTCCGCCGCTGCTTCTTCCGGAGCCGGCTGCGCGGGGGCCTCCGGCGCCTCCTGAACAGCGGGTGCTCCCGGCGCTTCCTGACCCGCGGCGGCTTCCTGGATCTCCTGCACCGCAGGCGCCTCCTGGGCCTCCTGAGCGGCAGGCGCCTCCGGGACATCCGTGGCGTCCGGAGCCGCCTGGACGGGCTCGGCCACGGGCTCCGCGGGAACCGTCTCGGGAGCCGCCTCGGGAACCGGTACGGCTTCCTCCGCGGGACCGGTCGCCTGTCCCGCGTCGGTGTGTGCCGGCTCTGTCGCCGGGGCCTCCTGCGGTTCGCCGGGCTCCCCGGCGTCCGCGCGCGTCCCGCCGGTCGCCGCCACGGCCTCCGTCGCCACGCGGGTCACGAGCGCCTGGGCCGCACCCACCGGCTCGGCCGGCTGCTGCTCCGGTACCGGAACAACCGTTTCCGCATGCCCCGCCCCGGTGTTCACCGGCGCCTCCTGGGCCTGCGGTGCCTGCTGGGCCCCCCAGGGCGCCGCCGCCTGCGGGGTCGCCACGGCGGCCTGCGGCACGTCGAGGTACTCGGGCCCCGCGGTCGGCGGGCCGGGATGACGTACCGGCGCGTCGGCGGGGCCGCGGTCGGCGAGCGAGCGGACCGGGCTGGCGGAGGTGTCCGGGATCGGCGGACCGAGGTGCAGGGGTCTGCGCGGCGGGGCCGGGGCGGCAGCCGCGTCCTGAGCCGGTTCGGGCAGGCGGACGCCACTGAGGTCGACCGAGCCGCTGTCACGGCCGGACATCTCGTGCGGGCCGGGCTGGTGCACGGTCTCGACGACCGGCTCCGGCGCCGGCGGCGCGACCTCGTTGCCCCAAGCACTCTGGGCTCCCGGCAGCAACAACAGGTCCTCGTCCTCGGCGGTGGCCTCGGAGAGGTAGGTGTACGCGCCGGGTGCGGGGACGCCCGGCTGCTCCACCATGCCTGCGTTCTCCGGCAGCCCCTCGCCCGGGATCTGGCCGGTGTCGGTCATGCGTAACCCCTCGCCCATCGGTTAGTGCTTCTACGACCAGCTCACCCGGGACGGCGCACCGACCGCCCCGTAGTGAAGAACGAGCGTGCGTGCCCAGCGGCACGAACGACCTGCCGGAAAAGACGACAAAGCCATTCAGTGGCATTGTCGCGGTCGTTCCCCCGCCACGACAGCTTGATCCGCGACGGCCCGCTGTGGACTGCGCCACGTTGCGCGTCCTCCGGTTCTGCCGTACCACACCCACCCCCGAAGGTACGGGTTTTTACGGACATCGCCCGACGAACTGCCGGGTGTCCGCACGCGGTACAACAATCCGCCAGCCTACCCCGCGCAGTATGAACAACCGATCACGGGGCGCGGTCGCCGCCGGTCCTCAGCGGGGTGATTCGCGCCGCACGATCTCTCCGCTGAGCAGGAACGCGACGCTCCGCTCGGTCTCCGTCCAGGCCCGGGTGTCGAGTCCGACGGACTGCAGCAGGGCGCACTCGACGCGGTAGCCGTGCTCCGTCAGGTCCCTGCCGACGAGTTCGGCCGCGTCCCGGGTCGCGGCGTGCGCGACGATGCGCTGCGGGCGGCGGTCGGCGACCGCGGAGACCACGGCCGCTCCCCCGCCGCCGACCCGGACGACATCCGGTTCGGGGAGGTTCTCCAGGACGTGCGGGGCGTTGCCGTGCACGGTCTGGAGCTGGACGCCGAAGCTCCGTGCGGTGGCCTCGGTGCGGGCGCAGGCGTCCCGGTCCCGGTCGACGGCGATGACGGCGGCGCCGGCGCGGGCGGCCTCGGTGGCGAAGGCGCCGCTGCCGCAGCCGATGTCCCACACGAGGTCGCCCAGGCGCGGTCCGAGGCGGGCGAGTTGGGCGGTGCGGAGCAGGTCGGTCTCGCCCTCGCCCAGGTCGCCGCCGTACGCCGTGGCGGGCAGGGACCAGCCGCGCGGTCCGGTGGCGGGGTCGCGGCCGGCGATCCAGCCGGCGCCGTCGCCCGCGGTGGCGGGGCCGGTGCTGCCGCCGGCCACGATGACCACGTTCGGGTCGCGCCAGGTGTGGTCGGCGGCCTTGTCGGAGGTGACGACGGTGACCCGTTCGCGGGTGGTGCCGAGTTCCTCGCAGATGACGAAGGTGCGGTGGACGCCCTCCATCAGCAGCCCGAGTTCGGCCGGCCCGGCGCCCGGTGAGGTGAGGACGGCGACCTTGGGGTGGGCCCGGCACACGTTCACGGCGCGGCGCAGGGTGCGGGGGTGGGCGACGACCACGTGGGCGTCGTCCCAGGGCATCCCGGCGCGGGCGAAGGCGGCGGCCACGGAGGAGACCGCGGGGACGACCTCCACCTCCAGGCCGAACTCGGGGGCCCGCAGGGTGCGTACGACGCCGAAGAAGCCGGGGTCGCCGTCGGCCAGTACGACGGTCGTACCGCGATGGGCGGCGAGGCGGCGGGCAGCGAGGGCGACGCTGCCGAGGCGGATGCGCTCGGCGGCGGGCGGTACCTCGGGAAGTGCCAGGTGGTGGGGGGCGCCGGCCACCAGCGTGGCGGCACCCAGTGCTGAGCGTGCCGCGGCGGTCAGCGGCGAACCGTCCCAGCCGATCACCGTGACCCGGTCGGCCATCGTCGTCAGTCTCCAGGGTTTTCGCAGGTCGTGGTAGCGGAACCGGCGCGGGCGCGCCCCGAGAGGTTACCCGGTGCGGTCCGGGCCCGGGGTGGTGCGGGTGGCCCCGTGTCTCAGTTCCAGTCCGTGAAGGTGGTGAAACCGTCGGTGTCGGTGAGCTGTCCGGTGGCGCCCTCGAGGTCCTCCGGCAGCAGGCTCCACACGATGAAGTCGGTGCGTACGTCCGTCCAGACGCCGTCGTCGGTGCGGGCGCGCGCCATGCAGGCGCCGCGCAGGACGCCCTCGCTGATGCAGCCGATCTTCTGGGCGACCTGCTGGGAGGCGGTGTTGTCGGCCGCGGTGCGCAGTTCGACGCGTTCGAACTTCTGGTCGCCGAAGAGCCACTGGGCGGTGGCCAGCGCGGCCTCGGAGGCGTACCCCTCACCCCGGGCCCAGGGGGCGACTATGTAGGAGAGTTCGGTGGACCGTACGTGCCAGTTGGTCCTGGTCAGCTGGACGACGCCGACCAGTCGCTGGGTGAGGAACTCGGTGACGGCAAGGTCGAGCCCGCGGCCCGCGACGCGTTCGGCGGGGGCGTGGTCGCCGATCCAGGCGGCGGCGTCGGCCTCGGTGAAGGGCTGGGGGACGTGGGTCCAGGCGGCGACCTGCTCGTCGTTCATCATCGCGGCCAGCGCGGGGACGTCGTCCTCGTCGAGGGGGCGCAGCACCAACCGCTCCGTGCTGATGGAGATGTTGGGGAAGGTGCTCGTCATGCGCCGCTCCGTAACCTGGGTAACCGTCAGGGCCTGCTCGAACTGCCCAGCATGCAGCATGAAAGCACTCAACCACACCACCGGGTCCGCCCCGTAGGCACGGAGCGGACCCGGTGGGTGACGCGGGGTTCCGGCCCGGGAAGCGGGCCGGGGGCAGGGTCAGAACGAGGGCAGGACGGCGCCGTCGTACTTGTCCTCGATGAACTTCTTCACCTCGGGCGAGTTGAGGAGCTTCGCGAGCTTCTTGACGCGCGGGTCGTCCTCGTGGCCCTCCTTCACGGCGAGGAGGTTGCTGTTCGGGTTGCCCTTGGCGCTCTCCAGGACGAGGGCGTCCTCGGCGGGCTTCAGGTCGGCCTCGATGGCGTAGTTGCCGTTGACGACCGCGGCGTCCACGTCGTCCAGGGAGCGCGGGGTCTGGGCCGCCTCCAGCTCCTTGAACTCGAGGTTCTTCGGGTTCTTGGTGATGTCCGCGGGGGTCGCCGCGGTGCCGACGCCGTCCTTGAGACCGATGATCCCGTTGGCGGCGAGCAGCTGCAGGGCGCGGCCCTCGTTGACGGTGTCGTTGGGGACGGCGACGGTCGCACCGCTCTTCAGGTCGTCGGCCTTCTTCACCTTGTGGGAGTAGAGGCCCAGGGGCTCCAGGTGCACGTCGACGACGGACACGATGTGGGTGCCGTTCTTCTTGTTGAAGTCGTCGAGGTAGGGCTGGGTCTGGAAGTAGTTGGCCCCCACGGAGCCGTCCTCCGTCGCCGTGTTCGGCGTGACGTAGTCGGTGAACTCCTTGACCTCGAGGTCGAGGCCCGCCTTCTTCGCCAGGTTGTCCTTGACGTAGTTGAGGATCTCGGCGTGCGGGGTGGGGCTCGCGGCGACGACCAGCGGGCCGGAGGTGTCGGAGGCGGAGTCCTTGTCGGAGCCGCAGGCGCTGAGGCCGAGGGTGAGGGCTCCGGCGGCGAGGACGGCGGTGGTGATCTTGGCGGTGTTACGCACGAAAAGTGCCTTTCCTGAGGTGGTGCGACCCCGTTCCGGGTGGCGGACGGGGAGTCTTGAGGGGTGGGGCTACGCGACCTTGCTCACGTCGGCCGCGGCGGGCTCCTTGGCCTTGAGCAGCCGGAGCCTGGGCCCCGCGCCACCGCGTCCGCCGCGGCGGTGCAGGGTGCGGGCCGCGTAGTCGCCGGCGAACTGGATGAGCGAGATCGCGACGGCGAGGAGCGCGACGGTGATCCACATGAAGCCGGGCTCGAAGCGCTGGTAGCCGTAGCGGACGGCGAGGTCGCCGAGGCCGCCGCCGCCGACGGTGCCGGCCATGGCGGAGTAGCCGATGAGGGCGATGACCGTGGTCGTGGTGGAGGCGATCAGGGAGGGGAGCGCCTCGGGGACCAGCACCTTGCGGACGATGGTCCAGGTGTTGCCGCCCATGGACTGGACGGCCTCGACGAGCCCTCCGTCGACCTCGCGCACGGCGGTCTCGACGAGCCGCGCGAAGAAGGGGATGCCGCCGATGGCGAGCGGCACGATCGCGGCCTCGCTGCCGATGGTGGTGCCGGTGACCCAGCGGGTGAAGCTCATCAGCGCGACCATGAGGATGATGAACGGCATCGAGCGGCCGATGTTCACGACCTGCCCGATGACCTTGTTCACCAGGACGTTCTGCAGCAGGCCGCCGCGGTCGGTGAGGACGAGGAGCACGCCGAGCGGGAGCCCGAGGACGACGGCGATCAGGGTGGACCAGCCGACCATGATCAGGGTCTCCCAGGATGCCTGCTCCAGCAGCGGCTGCATCTGCGACCAGGTCACTTGGCACCTTCCTTCACCAGCGAAGCCGAGGCGGCCGAGTCGGCGGACCCGCCCGGTGCGTCCGCCGTCTCGTTCACCACGTCGATCTGCAGGCCCTGTTCGCGCAGGAAGCCGACGGGTACGACGTTGTCCTCGTAGCGGCCGGGCAGTTCGATGCGCATCCGGCCGACCTGGAGGCCGCCGACGGTGTCGATGGCGGCGCCGAGGATCGATATGTCGATGTTGTAGGTGCGCGAGAGCTGGGAGATGACCGGCTGGGTGGCGGCCTCGCCGTGGAAGGTGACGTCGAGGACGGTGCGGTCGTCGCCGGAGGCCTGGCCGCCGACCGGGAAGAGCGCGGCGGCCAGTTCGGAGCCCGGGGTGGCGAGGAGTTCGCCGACCGTGCCGGACTCGACGATGCGGCCCCGGTCCATGAGGGCGGCCGAGTCGCAGACGCTCTTGACGACGTCCATCTCGTGGGTGATGAGCAGGACGGTCAGCCCGAGCTGCCGGTTCAGGTCGCGCAGCAGCTGGAGGATGGAGCGGGTGGTCTCCGGGTCGAGGGCGCTGGTGGCCTCGTCGGAGAGCAGGACCTTGGGGTCGCCGGCCAGGGCGCGGGCGATGCCGACGCGCTGCTTCTGGCCGCCGGAGAGCTGGGCGGGGTAGGCCCCGGCCTTGTCGGCGAGTCCGACGAGGTCGAGCAGTTCCAGCGCCTTGCGGGAACGTTCCTTCCCCGACTTGCCGAGGATCTCCAGCGGCAGTTCGACGTTGTCCTGGACGGTCCGGGAGGAGAGCAGGTTGAAGTGCTGGAAGACCATGCCGATACGGCTGCGCGCCTGCCGCAGTTCCCGGCCCGCGCGGGGGCCGCGCCCGGCCAGCGCGGTGAGGTCCTGGCCGGCGACGGTGACCGTGCCGGCGGTGGGGCGCTCCAGGAGGTTGACGCAGCGGATGAGCGAGGACTTGCCGGCGCCGGACTGGCCGATGACGCCGTACACCTCGCCCTCGCGGACGTGCAGGTCGACGCCGTCCAGGGCGGTGACCTCACGGCCGCGTGAACGATAGACCTTGGTGAGGCCCGATGTGGTGATCACGTGGGTTTCCGTCACTGTCGAGTGCGCGGCACGGTGGTGTGCGCCGGGCACGGGGCGTTGTTCTTCGGGTTCTCGGGGCCCTTCGGAACGCGGCACGGTTCTCGCGGTGGCGGTGCGCCATGGCGGTGGGACCGGGGAGAAACGTGTGCGCGGGGCGTGGCTCGGCCGCGTGCGCGCGGAGCGCGGGCGGAGCAGGAGCGGGCGCTCGCTTCGGGGCGCGAGGCTCAGGTGGTGCGGGGGCCCTCTAGAAGGCGCACATTCGCAGGCACATACAACGAGCACCGGGCGTCGTGGTCGCCTCGGTCGCAGGGGTGCGGTCGCTCGTGGTGCTCATGCCGATCAGTAAAGCAGACCGGCTCCTGTGAGCGGACACCGCTGTCCGCATGGTGGACAGCGGTGGACGGTGGCCGGTCGCGGGGGCGCGGTTCAGTCCCGTACGGAGATCTCGATTCCCGCGTCGGTGACCAGTGCGGACAGGGCCGAGAGGTCCTCGACGACCAGGTCGGCGTCGAGTTCGCCGGCCGGGTGGGTTGTGGCCAACGCCACGGTCCGCATGCCCGCCGCGCGGCCCGCCCGCAGTCCGGCGGGGGCGTCCTCGAAGACGACGCAGGCGGCCGGGTCGACGCCCAGGGCGCGGGCGCCGAGCAGGTAGGGCTCGGGGTCGGGCTTGCCGCGGGTGATGTCGTCGGCCGCCACGAGGGACTTGGGGAGGATGCCGACGGCGTCGAGGCGGGCCTCGGCGAGGCGCCGGGTGGCGGAGGTGACGACGGCCCAGCGGTCGGCCGGGAGCGCGTCGAGGAACTCGCGGGTGCCGGGCAGCAGGTGCACGCCCCCGCCCGGCACGTCCTCGACCTCCAGCTGTTCGATCCGAGCGACGGCCTCGGCGACCCTCGCGGTGGGCAGCAGGTCGGCGGCTATCTCGGCGGCCGGCCGCCCGTGCAGTTCCACCCGCCCGAACCGCTCGGCGGTGATCCCGTACTCGACGGCCCAGCGCGTCCAGCAGCGGCGCACGGAGTCCAGGGAGGAGACGAGGGTGCCGTCGTTGTCGAACAGGAGGGCTTGTGCGTGGAGCTTCATGCCCCCGACCCTACGGGGCCGGGGACCGCGGTCCCTTTCGGCCGTAATAGGCTCGCTGCCATGCTTGACGTCCTGACGCTGGTGACCGGCGTCGCCGCCCTGCTGCTCGCCGCCTGGTGCGGCTGGGCCGCCTACCGTGACCAGCCGACGAAGGACTGGCACTTCATCGGCATGGCCGTGGTCTCGGCGCTGGCACTGATCCAGCTGGTGGTCGGGATCGTGCAGCTGGCGCGGGGCGAGGACCCGGAGCAGGGCACGACGATCTTCGTGGCGTATCTGCTGGGCGCCTTCGCCTGCGTACCGGCGGCGGGGTTCATGTCGCTGGCCGAGCGCACCCGCTGGGGTTCGGTGACGGTCGCCGCCGGCGGTGTCGTCCTCGCCGTCCTCGAGGTCCGGCTGTATGACATCTGGGGAGGCTGACATGGTGGCCACGGAGGAGAAGCAGACCGGACAGCGGCTGATCAGCGGGCCCGGCATCCTGCTGGTGTGGCTGTACGGCGTGATGGTCGTCGGCGCCGTGTCGCGGTCGGTGTACCAGATCGCCACCGAGCTGGACCGCGCACCGCTCGCCTACTCGCTGTCGGCGGTCGCGGGCGTGGTCTACGGCTTCATCACGTACACCCTGGTGCGCGGCGGCGAGACGGCCCGCAGGGCGGCGCTGGTGTGCTGCGCCGCCGAGCTGGTGGGCGTCCTGACGGTCGGCACCTGGACGCTGGTGGAGCCGTCCGCCTTCCCGGACGCGACCGTGTGGTCGGACTACGGGATGGGGTACCTCTTCATTCCGGTGCTGCTGCCGCTGTCGGCCCTGTACTGGCTGCGCCGGGCCCGCACCGCGTAACGGTCGTCGGGGCACCGGCGGTCGCTCAGGCCGTGGTCGCGTACGTCTCCGCCGGCTTCTCCAGGACGATCATGGGTACGCCGTCGGCGCCCTCGGCGGTCCCCACCGTCTCGTAGCCGACCCGGCGGTACAGCCGCAGGTTGCTCTCGCTGCGGTGCCCGGTGTGCAGCCGGAAGCGCTTGGCGCCGCGCTCCTCGACCAGAGCGGACTCCGCGGCCCGCAGCAGCCGGGCTCCGATGCCGTGCCCCTGGAGGCGGGGGTGGACGCAGAGTTTGCCGATGGACGCCGCCCCGTCCTCGGTCACCCGTCCCCGTACCGAGCCGACGACCTCGTCGCCGAGCCGCGCCACGAAGACGCAGTCGGCGGCGACCTCCTGGCGCACGGAGTCCAGGGTCTGGACGAGCGGGTCGATGCGGTAGTTGGCGTACAGCGCCGCCTCGCTCTGGAAGCAGAGGTACTGCAGCCGGAAGATCTGCTCGGCGTCCTGTTCGGTCGCCGCCGAGATGGTCACGCTCATGCCCATGTGCGCATGCCTCCCGCTCACCTGATCACCTGTGGTCCCCCACTCCTATCCCCGTCCTCAGCCGGCCGCAACCTCCGGCGTCAGCAATCGCCGCAGACATCCCAGACATCGGGAGCGTTCCGGACCAAGACTGCCCTGTGAGATACCCAACTCCCCCGCGATTTCCCGGTATGTGAGGTCCTTGGGCGACAACAGGGCCTCCACCAGCCGGGGGCAGCGGCCCGGCAGCCGGCGCACGGCGTCCCGCAGCGCGCGGTGCCGGGCCGCGGCGAGCGCGAGCCGCTCGGGCTCGTGGGCGTACTCGGCGACACCGGCGGGTTCGGTCCCGTACGGCCGCTCGTTGCGGACCCGGCGGCGGGTGCGGCGGGCCTCGGTGCGCACGGCGCTGCGCAGCCAGCGGTGCGGGTCCGAGGGCGGCCCCTCGGACTCCAGGCGTTCCAGCAGGCGCAGCCAGACCGCCTGTTCCAGGTCGCCGGGTTCGGCCCCGGAGGCCTGTGCCTCGGCCGAAGCCTCCGCGGCGAGGAGGGGATGCAGGGAGGTGACCAGGTCGTGCGTCATATGCACGTCGACGCGGCCGCCCGGGCGACGGGTTGCCCGGGCGGCCGGGGCTTCACCCCAACCGGGGCTGTCCGCTCAGCCGTTGACGAAGTCCTCGCGGGCCAGCACACCCGTGTCCGGGTTGTCCGTGAAGACACCGTCGATGCCGGTGGCGAAGTAGGTCCGGAACGCGCCGAAGACGTCGCCGTAGGCGTCGGGGTCGCCGCCCTTGCGGAACTCCGCGGGCAGGAAGGGGTTCTCGTTGCGCATGGTGTACGGGTGCAGGATCAGACCCGCGCGGTGCGCGTCGCGGACGAGCGTCGTCGGCTCGGTGAGGCGGCCGGCCGAGTCCTTGGGGATGACCAGGTCGAGGGTGGGGCCGATGCCCTGGGCGTAGGAGGCGATCTCCTTCAGGCCCTCGGGGGTGATGAGGTCGGCGGTGGTGCGCGGGTCGCCGGTCTCGACGAAGTCCCAGGGACGGCTGTTCGCGCCGGACAGCAGGACGGCGAGGGGGTTGCGGACCAGCTTGCTCATCCGCTGGATGCTGGTGGGTTCGAAGGACTGGATGATGACGGGCGAGTGCTTCCGGTCCTTGCCGTACCTGCGCAGCAGCCGCGCCAGGCGCTCCTCCGTGCCCAGGCCCAGCTTGCGGAAGTAGGTGGGGTGCTTGAGTTCGGGGTAGATCCACACCTGCTTGCCGCGCTTGCGGGTCTGCTCGTTCTGCCAGCGCAGCACCTCCTCGAAGGTGGGGATCTCCCAGCGCCCGTCGTACAGCGTGTTGTGCGGCCGGTTGGCCGGGATGCGTTCGGTGGCGCGGAGCGTCTTGAGCTCGGCGAGCGTGAAGTCCTCGGTGAACCAGCCGGTGACCGAGACGCCGTCGAGCGACTTGGTGCGCCTGCGGTCGGCGAACTCGGGGTGGTCGGCGACGTCGGTGGTGCCGCCGATCTCCGGCTCGTGCCGGCAGACGAGGTGACCGTCATTCGTGGGGACCAGGTCGCCGGCCTCGACGATGTCGGCGCCCAGGTCGAGGGCCAGCTCGTAGGAGCCGAAGGTGTGCTCGGGGCGGTAACCGCTGGCGCCGCGGTGGCCGATGACGGTGGGGACGGGCAGGCTCTTCACCCCGCCGCCGTGTCCGCCGCCGTGCCGGGTGCCGGCGGCTCTCGCCGCGCCGGGCAGGCCGAGGACGGCCCCGCCCGCGCCGAGCACCGCTGCCCCGAGGAGCGCCCGCCGTCCCGTGGTGCCGCCCGTCTGCTCGTCCGACTCCTGCGTTCCCATGGGGCCCTCCTGTCGTCGACCGTCCCGTGCGGGCCGATCGTAGGGGCGCGTACATGGCGAGCGGGAGACCGCGGCGGGAACACACGGGTGCGTGGAGGTGTCGGGTCGCGGGTGCGTGAGGCCGTGGGCGGGCGGACGGCCGGTGTGCCGACGGCGTGCCGGGGTAGGCGGGAGGCACAGGCCCCGGTGGTGTCGCCCGGGCGGCGCGCCTCACGCGGTGCGCGCGCCGCGTGTGCTTGGATCCGGGCCGTGTCCGCACCACGGAACGCCGCTCCGGTGCTCGCGGACGCGACCTGCCTCACATCCGGGCGGGGTCGCGGTCGCGCGCGGGGCCCCGGCTCCGCAGGTGAACGCGCGTCAACCCCGCGCGGCCCCGGGACAACCCGAGGTGCGTGACCCCCCGGACCGCGAGTAATGTCCTCACCTGCACAGACTTCATACCGCATCCCCGACACCGGAGGGCCCGTTGTCCCGCTTCGTGTTCATCAAGGCAGTGCTCGGTCCGATCATGCGCCTGATGTTCCGCACACGGGTGGAGGGTGTGGAGAACATCCCGGGCGACGGTCCGGTGATCCTGGCCGGCAACCACCTCACCTTCATCGACTCGGTGATCATGCCGCTGACCTGCGACCGGCAGGTCTTCTTCATCGGCAAGGACGAGTACGTCACCGGCAAGGGCCTCAAGGGGCGGCTGATGGCCTGGTTCTTCACCGGGGTCGGCATGGTCCCGGTCGACCGGGACGGCGGCCGGGGCGGGGTGGCGGCGCTGATGACCGGCCGCCGCATCCTGGAGGAGGGCCACGTCTTCGGCATCTACCCGGAGGGCACCCGCTCCCCCGACGGCCGTCTCTACCGCGGTCGCACCGGCATCGCCCGGCTCACCCTGATGACGGGCGCCCCGGTCGTCCCGTTCGCCGTCATCGGCACCGACAAGCTCCAGCCGGGCGGCGCGGGTCTGCCCCGGCCGGGCAAGGTCACGGTCCGCTTCGGCGAGGCGATGGAGTTCTCCCGCTACGAGGGCATGGACCGCGACCGCTACGTCCTGCGGGCGGTGACCGACTCCGTGATGACCGAGGTCATGCGGCTGTCCGGCCAGGAGTACGTGGACATGTACGCGAGCAAGGCGAAGGCGGCGTAGTTCCGCGAAACCCCGTACGCGACACGGCGGGCCGCCCGATGGGTGGTCCGCCGTGTCGCGTGGGTGCGCGGTGGCGCCGCTACGGGTGTTCCACCCCGTCCTCCAGGCGCTGGCCCCGCAGCAGGAACCAGGCCGCCGCGGCGGCGGCCAGGAGCACCGCCGCGCCGACGCCCGCCGCGAGGGTCAGACCGTCGACGAAGGCCTGCCGGGCGGAATCCAGCAGCGCCTGACCGGTGGGGCCGGGCAGCTGCGCGGCGGCCTCCACCGCGCCGCCCAGTGACTCGTGGGCCGCGTCCGGGGTGCCCGCGGGGCCGGTGAAGTCGCGGTAGACGCCCGTCACGATGGAGCCGAGCACCGCGATGCCGAGGGCGGCGCCGAGTTCGTACGCCGTCTCGGAGACCGCGGAGGCGGCGCCCGCCTGTTCCCCGGGCACGCTGGAGAGGATCACGTCGGCGGTGACGGTGAACGCGAAGCCCGCGCCGAGGCCGACGACCAGCAGGGCCGTGCCGAGCAGGGGGTAGCCGGTGTGCTGTCCGATGACGGTCAGCGCGGCGAGCGCGAGGCCGACGGCGGCGAGTCCGCCGGAGACCACGGCACGGACCGAGAAGCGCCGGGCCGCACGGCCGGCGATCAGACCGGCGACCACCGCGCCGACGGCGGCGGGCAGTTCGGCCAGGCCCGCCTCGAAGGGCCGCCTGCCCTGGACGAGTTGCAGGTACTGGGAGAGGAAGAACACCAGCCCCGACAGGCCCAGGATGGTCAGCAGGTCGGCCAGGACCGCGCCGCTGAAGCCGCGGTTGCCGAACAGCCGCATGTCCAGCAGCGGGACCGGCATGGTCAGCTGGCGGCGGACGAAGCCGTAGAGCGCGGCGGCGCCCAGCAGACCCGCGCCGAGCGTGGCCCAGGCGAACCCGTGGGCGGCGATCTCCTTCACGGCGTACACGACACCGACCATGCCGACCAGGGACAGGACGACGCTGAGCAGGTCCCAGGGGCCCGGGTTCGGGTTGCGGGACTCGGGAAGCAGCTTCACGCCGACGACGACCAGGACGGCCATCACGGGCAGGTTGATCAGGAAGACGGAGCCCCACCAGAAGTGCTCCAGCAGGAACCCGCCCACGATCGGACCGACCGCCGTGCCCGCGGAGGCGGTGGCGCCCCAGATGCCGACGGCGAGGCTGCGCTCACGCGGGTCGTGGAAGAGGTTGCGGATCAGGGCGAGGGTGGCGGGCATCAGGGTGGCGCCCGCGACGCCGAGCAGGGCCCGGGCGAGGATCATCACCTCGGGGGTGTGGGCGTAGGCGTTGAGGACGGAGATCGCGCCGAACGCCGTGGCGCCGACGAGCAGGATCCGCTTGCGGCCGATGCGGTCGCCGAGGCTGCCCATGGAGACGAGCAGGCCGGCGATGACGAACGAGTAGACGTCGCCGATCCAGAGCAGCTGGGTGCCGGAGGGGGCGAGGTCCTCGCTGATGTAGGGGGTCGCGAGACCGAGGACGGTCGCGTCGACGGCCACCAGCAGCACGGCCAGCACCAGGACGGACAGCGCCAGCCAGCGGCCGGGGCGCCTCACCGCCTCGGTCGGGCGGGCCGGCTGCAGGGTGCGGTTCATGGTTCCTCTCTCCGGAGCGCGCCGCCGAGCAGCAGCTCGGCGATCATGTGGGTGAAGTCGTTGCGGGCCACGCGGCCCTCGGTCACCGCCCAGGCGCCGGAGGCCAGCAGGCCGTACAGCGCCTCGGTGAGCCAGGCGGGCGTGAGGTCGATGCGGAATTCGCCGCCCTCCTGGCCCCTGCGGAACAGCTCGGTGAGGCCGGCGTCGATGCGGGCCCAGCCCTCGTTCTGCTCCTCGCCCTCGAACAGCTGGTTCTCGGTGTAGAGGAAGGCGAGCAGAGCGGCGGAGGGTTCCATCTCGCGGACCAGTCGGCGCACCGCGTCGGCCGCCGGGCCCTCGTCGGTGCGGGCCGCCGCGAGGGCGGCCTCGCACTCGGCGATGCCCAGCGACTCCAGCGCCCGCACCAGGGCGTCGCGCCCGGCGAAGTGCCGGTGCAGCGTGGCCCGGCTGATCCCGGCGGCCCTGGCGACCTCGTCCATGGTCGCGGTGGACTTCCGGGTCAGCAGGGTGGCGGCGCTGCGCAGTACGTGTTCACGATCGACGGCCATGAGACAACGATAACCCACATGAGACATTTTTGTCTCACTCGGAGTGCGCGTAACTCACCGCTCGGGGCGGTCACGGATCCGGGGAGCCCGGCGGTCTCAGTGCCAGGGCAGCTGTCCGCGCCGCTCCCAGTAGGCGCCGGGGGTCTCGACGAGGGTGCCGAGGCGTGCCACCTGGTCGCCGTCGAGGTCGACGACGGCGGCGTGCAGGTTGGAGCCCAGCTGGTTCACGGTCGCGGCGCCGGACAGCACGACGCCGGCCCAGGGCTGGCGCAGGATCAGGGCGAGGGCGACCGCGTCGCAGCCCAGCGCGGTCTCCTCCGCGACGGCCTTGAGGACGGAGGGCGCGTACTGGTCCGCGAGGCGGCCGTTGGCCATGCCCTCCTTGACGATCACGGTGAGCCCGGCCTCGTGCGCCTCCGCCAGCGCGGGACCGGCGGAGGTCTCCAGCGCGTTGTACGTCGACTGGACGGTACGGAAGAGGGGCTCGCCGTCGACGGTCACGGCGAGCGCGGCGCGGATGGCGTCGGCCTGGGCGGGGCCGCTGGTGGAGAAGCCGATGGTGCTGCCCTGCGCGGCCGCCTCGGCCAGCCTCGCGTGCAGGTCCTTGTCGGTGAGGGCCGGGCTGTCCGGGGTGAGCGAGTGGATCTGGTAGAGGTCGAGCCGGTCGCCGAGCAGGGCGTCGGTCTCGGCGCGCTGGCGGTCGTACGTGGCGACGCCGTGGTCCTTGACCTCGTGCTTCTCGGCGTCGGTCGACCAGTCGGCGGTGTAGGTGTAGCCCCACTTGCTGCCGACGACCACGTCGTCGACGTCGGGGCGGTCCCGGAGCCAGTCGGCGAGGAACTCCTCGGAGCGTCCGTAGGAGCGGGCCGCGTCGAAGTAGCGCACGCCCTGCGCGTAGGCGGCGTCGAGGAGGTCGTGGGTGCGTTCGCGCAGCGCCTCGACGGTCCTGTCGGCCGGCAGGTCGCGGTCGCGGCCGAGGTTGATGTAGCCGGGGCGGCCGACGGCGGCGAGACCCAGTCCGATGTGACAGGTGGGGGTGGTCGCCGCGGCCAGGCGGGCGAAGGGCATCGCGGGCTCCGTTCGGTCGGCTGCTGAAGCTGTTGCGCCGCTCAGCCGTTGGGCTGCTGAGCTGTTGACCAACGTAACCGCGATGCCCTCCGGGCACACCGGCGGCCGCCGCGTGCCGCTACTTCTTGGCGTCCGCCCAGGCGTGCTGGGCCGCCACGTCCGCCTTCACCTCGGCGAGCTGGACGGCGACCGCGCCGGGCGCCGTACCGCCGCGTCCGCTGCGGGAGGCGAGGGCGCCGGGGACGTTCAGCACGGTGCGCACCTCGGGGGTGAGGTGCTCGGAGATCTTGGCGAACTGCTCGTCGGTCAGCTCGTCCAGCTCCTTGCCGTCGGCCTCGGCGACCTTGACGCACTCGCCGGCCACCTCGTGCGCGACGCGGAACGGCACGCCCTGCTTGACCAGCCACTCGGCGATGTCGGTGGCGAGCGAGAACCCGGCCGGGGCCAGCTCCTCCATCCGCTCGCGGTGCACGGTGAGGGTGGCCATCATGCCGGTGAAGGCGGGGAGCAGGATCTCCAGCTGGTCGATGGAGTCGAAGACCGGCTCCTTGTCCTCCTGGAGGTCGCGGTTGTAGGCGAGCGGGAGGGCCTTGAGGGTCGCCATCAGGCCGGTCAGGTTGCCGATCAGCCGTCCGGACTTGCCGCGGGCCAGCTCGGCGATGTCGGGGTTCTTCTTCTGCGGCATGATCGAGGAGCCGGTGGAGAAGGCGTCGTGGAGGGTGACGAAGGAGAACTCCTTCGTGTTCCAGATGATGATCTCCTCGGCGATCCGGGAGACGTTGACGCCGATCATCGCGGTGATGAAGGCGAACTCGGCGACGAAGTCCCGGGAGGCGGTGCCGTCGATGGAATTGCCGGCGCTGCCGTGCTCGAAGCCGAGGTCACGGGCGACGGCCTCCGGGTCCAGGCCGAGGCTGCTGCCCGCGAGCGCGCCCGAGCCGTAGGGGGAGACGGCGGTGCGCTCGTCCCACTGGCGCAGCCGCTCCGCGTCCCGGCCCAGCGCCTGGACGTGGGCGAGCACGTGGTGCGCGAAGAGCACCGGCTGGGCGTGCTGGAGGTGGGTGCGGCCGGGCATGGCCACGTCCGGGTGGGCCTCGGCGAGGCCGATCAGCGCGTCCTGGAGGTCGGCGATCAGACCGCCGACGGTGCGGGCGTGGTCCCGCAGGTACATGCGGAAGAGGGTCGCCACCTGGTCGTTGCGGGAGCGGCCGGCGCGCAGCTTGCCGCCGAGGTCGGGGCCGAGGCGCTCCAGCAGGCCCCGCTCCAGGGCGGTGTGGACGTCCTCGTCGGCGATGGTGCCGGTGAAGGAGCCGTCGGCGACGTCCGCCTCCAGCCGGTCCAGCCCGGCGATCATCCGGGTCAGCTCGTCCTCGGTGAGCAGGCCCGCCTTGTGCAGCACGCGCGCGTGGGCCCGCGAACCGGCGATGTCGTAGGGCGCGAGCCGCCAGTCGAAGTGGACGGACGCGGACAGCTTGGCCAGGGCCTCGGCGGGACCGTCGGCGAAACGGCCGCCCCAGAGCCGGACGTCACCGCTGTTGCTGCTCACTTGGGTCGCTCCTCACCGTACGATCACTGTCATGCATGAGTATGCAGAACTCTGCATGATTCGTCAATCTCGCTGCTCGACTGCCCCCGCCACACCCCGCACCCCCATAATCGTTAGGCATGGGAAAGACTTACGAGCGCATAGACGGCAGACTCCGCACCTTCATCGAGGCGCAGCCCCTCTTCTTCACCGCCACCGCTCCCCTGGCCGGCGACGGCACGGTCAACCTGTCCCCCAAGGGCCTCACCGGCTGCTTCGCGGTGCTCGACGAACTCACCGTGGCCTACCTCGACTTCGCGGGCTCGAACGCGGAGACCATCGCCCACCTGCGGGAGAACGGACGCATCACCCTGATGTGGTGCGCCTTCCAGGGCCCGCCGAACATCGTGCGGGTGCACGGCCGCGGCGAGCCGGTCTTCCGCGACGATCCCCGCTTCCCGGAGCTTCTCACCCACTTCCCCGACATCGACACCAGCGTGCACGGCCTGCGCGCGGTCATCGTCGTGCACGCCGAACTCATCCGCGACACCTGCGGCTACGCCGTCCCCTTCATGGCCTACGAGAGCGACCGGGACCTGCACGGCAAACGGTTCGCCCGGGAGGACGACGCCTCGCTCAGCGCCTACTTCACCAAGAAGGAGCACATCGCCCACAGCATTGACGGCCTCCCCGGGCTGCCGCTTCCCCTGCCCCCGTCTACCGTCTGAGCCATGCGCCCCGGTGTCCTCGTCGCCGTCCTCGTCTCCGCCTCCCTCCTCACGCTCGGTGCCGCTCCCGCCGACGGGTCCGCCGCCCGGCCGCTGCCGGCCCGGATGACGGACACCGGCGGCGGCACCCAGCTGATCACCGCGGTCGCGCCGGACACCGGATCGACCACGGGCACCGTCACCTGGTGGGACCGCGGGAGCGGCGGCGACGGCCGCTGGGTGGCGGCCGGTTCCGCGCCCGCCCGCTTCGGCTCCGGCGGACTCACCGAAGGGGCGACGCGCGTCCAGGGCACGAACACCACGCCGACCGGGCTGTACGACCTGCCGTACGCCTTCGGCATCGAGGCGGCGCCGCACGGGACGGCGTACCCGTACCGGCCCGTCCGGCAGGACTCCTGGTGGTGCCAGGACAACGCCTCCCGTTCCTACAACCGCTGGACCGAGCCGCGCCCCGCCGACTGCCGCGCCGCCGAGGCCGAGCACCTGGTCACGTACCGGACCCAGTACGCGTACGCCCTGGTCGTCGGCTTCAACTACGACCGCCCGGTGCGCGGCCGCGGCGCGGGCATCTTCCTGCACGTCGACGGGCGCGGGGCGACGGCGGGCTGCGTATCGGTGCCCGAGGACGCCATGCGGCGGATCCTGCGGTGGGCCGAGCCGGAGGAACGGCCGCACCTCGCGATCGGGACCTCGGGCGGGGCGACGGCGATCACCCGCTACTGAATCCGGAGGGCACGACCGGCGCGGGCTGAACGCTCGACCGGCACGGCGCGTATCTGTGGGCCAAGGGCCAAGTCCCCACGGAGGAACCGTGACCACCACGCTCGCCGGCGGCCGTGCCGCCCGCCGTCAGACGATGCGGCGCATCCGTCCGCGCCGCTCCCCCGCCGTCCCCCTGCTGCTCGCCGTGTGGGCGGGCGCGGCGGGCGTGTTGTGGCTGTGGTGGCGCAACACGCCCGCCATCTCCGACGACACCGGCAGGATTCTCGGCGCGGGCCGGATCACCGGCCTGCTCGCCGGGTACCTGATGGCGCTGGTGGTGCTCCAGATGGCCCGGGTCCCGGCGCTGGAGCGGCGCGTCGGGTCGGACCGGGTCGCCCGCTGGCACGCCATGACCGGCCGCTACACCCTCTGCCTGGTCCTGGCCCACGTCTTCCTGATCATGTGGGGCTACGCGGCGCAGGCCGGCAAGGGCCTCGGCGACATCGTCGCGCAGACGGTCGACTCCGTGAACCAGCTGCCCGACATGGGCAAGGCCGCCGTCGGCACCGGCCTGCTGGTCGTCATCGGATTGCTGTCCGCCGGCCCCGTGCGCCGCCGCATCCCGTACGACGCCTGGTACCACGTGCACCTGCTCACCTACGCGGCGGTGTTCCTGACCTTCTGGCACCAGTTGACCACCGGCAACGACTTCGCCGTCGAGCCGCTCGCCAGGACCGTCTGGTACGCGCTGTACGGCTCCGTGACCGCCCTGGTGCTCTGGTACCGGGCCCTGACCCCCCTCCGGCTCAACCTGCGGCACCGGATGCGGGTGGAGGCGGTGATCGAGGAGACGCCCGGGATCGTGTCGGTGCTGATCGGCGGGCGCCGGCTGCACCGGATGGGCGCCGAGGCGGGGCAGTTCTTCCGCTGGCGGTTCCTGGCGCCCGGCATGCGGTTCAGCTCCCACCCGTACTCGCTGTCGGCGGCGCCCCGTCCGGACCTGCTCCGGATCACCGTGAAGGCCATCGGCGACCACAGCGCCCGGCTGCGCGAGCTGGAGCCCGGCACCCGGGTGTGGGCGGAGGGCCCGTACGGCGCCCTGACCGCCCAGCGCCGCAGCCGCGGCAAGGTGCTGCTGGTGGCGGGCGGGGTGGGGATCACGCCGATGCGGGCCCTGTTCGAGACGCTGCCCGGCGCGTCCGGCGACATCACGCTGCTCTACCGGGCCAACAGCACCCAGGACCTGGCGCTCTGGGACGAGCTGGCGGGGATCGCCGACGAGCGCGGCGCCCGGCTGATGTACGCGGTCAACAGCCCGGACGGGGAGCGCCCGGACATCTCCGCGGAGACCCTGGCCCGGAAGATCCCGGACGTCGAGCGCCACGACGTCTTCCTGTGCGGGCCGCCCGGCTTCGCCCAGTCGGTGTACGAGGCACTGCGCGGCGCGGGGGTCCCCGCCCGCCGTATCCACCACGAGTCGTTCGAGATGTGAGCGACGGACATCAGGAGTCCAGGACCCATGAGGAAAAGCCACCCCGTTCGGCGTGCCGTGCTCGCCGGGGCCGCCACCGTGTCCGGGATCGTGCTGCTGCTGTCGCTGAAACCGGCGTCCGACCCGGGCTCCGCCTCTGCGGCGGGCGGCGCGGTGCCGCCCGTGGCCGCACAGTCGCCGCAGGGCGGCCGGGGCGCCGGAGCCGGCACCGTCACGGGTGACGCGGCCAGTACGCAGTACGGCCCCGTGCAGGTCCGGCTCACCGTGAGCGACGGGAAGATCACCAGGGCCGAGGCCGTGCAGGCACCCAAGGGCGGGCAGAGCGACCGGGTCACCGCCGACGCCGTGCCCAAGCTGAACCAGGCGGCGGTCGCGGCCGGCAGCGCCGACATCGACGCGGTGTCGGGCGCCACCTACACCAGCGCCGGGTACGTGAAGTCACTCCAGTCGGCCCTCGACAAGGCGGCTGCGGCGGCCGGCTCCAACGCCGGAGCCGGAGCCGCCGAGGAGGGCGCCGGAGCCGGGCAGGGCACGCAGGTGCTCACCGGTGACGCCGCGCAGACCCAGTACGGCCCCGTGCAGGTCCGGGTGACCGTCAGCGGCGGGAAGATCACCGGGGTCGAGACGCTGCAGGCGCCCAAGGGTGGCCGCAGCGACCAGGTGACGGCCGACGCCGTACCGAAGCTCGACCGGGCCGCCGTCGCCGCGGGCAACGCCGACATCGACGCGGTGTCGGGCGCCACCTACACCAGCGCCGGGTACAAACAGTCCCTCCAGTCGGCACTGGACCGGGCCGGTGGCTGACCCCGGGACCGGGACCGAGTCCGGGTCCGGGTCCAAGGGCGCGTCCGGGACCGAGCCGGAGTCCGGGTCCGGGGCCGCGTCCGGGGCCGGGTCCGCGTCCGGGGCCGCGTCCGGGGCCGGGGCCGCGTCCGGGGCCGGGGCCGCGTCCCGGGCCGGGGCCGCGTCCCGGGCCGGGGCCGCACAAACTCCCGTCGCGGTGCGTCACGTGGAGGAGGCGATGGGGACCGTCTTCTCCTTCGACGTCCGCGGCGGGAAACCCGCGGCGGTACGGGCGGCGCTGGCCGAGGCGGTCGCCGGACTGCACCGGGCGGACGAGGTGTTCAGCACCTACCGGGACGGCAGCGACATCTCGCGGCTGGCGCGCGGCGAACTGACCGTCGAGGCTTGTGCGCCGGAGGTCGCCGAGGTGCTGGAACTGGCGGCGGAGGCGGAGCGGGTGAGCGACGGCTGGTTCAGCACGCGGTACGGGGGACGGCTCGATCCGACCGGCATCGTCAAGGGCTGGGCCGTGGAGCGCGCCGCGCGGCGGATCTCGGCGATGGTCGCCGGTGCGAGCGGGGTCAGCGTCAACGGGGGCGGGGACGTGCAACTGCTCGGTACGCCCGGGGCGGCGCGGCCGTGGCGGGTCGGGGTGTCGGACCCGCTGCGGCCCGGCGGCCTCGCGGCGGTCGTGTCGGCGGCGGGGGCGGCGGAGCTGGCCGTGGCGACGTCCGGCTCCGCCGAGCGGGGCGCGCATGTCGTCGACCCGCGCACCGGGCGCTCGGCGGTGACCGACCTGCTGTCCGTGACGGTGGTCGCGCCCCGGCTGACCTGGGCGGACTGCTGGGCGACGGCGGCGTTCGCGATGGGGGCGCGGGACGGGCTGCGGTGGCTCGAGTCGCTGCCCGGCGTCGAGGGGCTGCTGATCACGGCGGGGGACGAGGTGCGGTGTACTGGGGGTCTGGCGGCGTGGCTGGGCTGAACCCGGCCCACGGGTGACCGGCGCCGCCGGGCAGGCGTCCGTACGTGGGAGGAGCCCGGAATGGCGGAAGTGCGCGGTGTCGAGGTCGTCGTGTGCGACGTGCTCGGCACGATGGTCGACGAACCGGGGGGACTGCGGACCGCGTTGCGGGAGGCGGTGCCCGGTGCCGACGAGGCGTCCGTCGACCGGTGGCTGACGGTCTGGCAGGAGCACGTCGAGCAGGAGATACGGCGCGTCAACGCCGGGAAGCGGCCGTACGCCGACTCGGGGGTCCTGGACCGCGAGGCGGCGGAGCGGGTCGCCGGGCACGCCGGGCTGACCGACGCGGACGCCGTCGCGCGGCTGGCCGGTGCGGGGCGGCGTCTGGAGCCGTGGCCCGACTCCGTCTCCGGGCTCGCGCGGCTGGCCGAGCGGTTCCCGGTCGTGGGCCTGTCCAACGCCTCCCGTGCGACCCTGCTCCGCCTCAACGAGCACGCCGGGCTGCGCTGGCACCAGGCCCTGTCGGCCGAGGACGCCCGCGTGTACAAGCCCGCGCCCGAGGTCTACCGGCTCGCCCTCACCGCGGCCGGCTGCCCGCCCGAGCGGGTGCTGATGGTCGCCGCCCACGCCTGGGACCTGCGCGGTGCCCGGGCGGTGGGGATGCGCACCGCCTACGTCGGGCGTCCGGTCGGCGACCCGCCGACGCCCACGGACGCCTTCGACTGGGCCGTGGACGGTCTGGACGAGCTGGCCGCGGCGCTGACGGAGGGCTGACCGCCGGGCAGCGCCGTGCTCCCCGCTCAGCCCCCGTTCTGGGCCAGCCGCAGCAAGTGGTCCGCCAGGGCCTGCCCGCCCGCGGGCTCCCGGCTGATCAGCATCAGCGTGTCGTCGCCCGCGATCGTCCCCAGGATGTCGTGCAGTTCCGCCTGGTCGATGGCCGAGGCGAGGAACTGCGCCGCACCCGGAGGGGTGCGCAGGACCACGAGGTTCGCGGACGCCTCCGCGGAGATCAGCAGCTCCGCGGAGAGCCGCCGCATCCGCTCCTCCTTCGCCGACTCCCCGAGCGGTGCCCGCGGGGTGCGGAAGCCGCCCTCGCTGGGCACCGCGTAGATGAGGTCGCCGTCGGTGTTGCGGATCTTGACCGCGTTCAGCTCGTCCAGGTCCCGGGAGAGCGTCGCCTGGGTGACGGTGAGCCCGTCGTCGGCGAGCAGCTTCGCCAGCTGGCTCTGCGAGCGGACCGCCTGCCGGTTGAGGATGTCCACGATCCGGCGGTGGCGTGCGGTGCGGGTCTGCGGCAGGGCGGGCCCGGCCGTCTGCTCGTGCTCCTGCGCGTGGCTCATCGTCGTCTCATTCTCCGGATCGTCCGTCCCCGTGGGCCGTCTCGGCGGCCTGGTCAAGGATGCCGGGCAGCGCCCCGAGGAACGCGTCCACCACGTCGTCGCCGAGGTTCAGCGCGGGCATCAGCCGTACGACATCGGGCGCGGGCGCGTTCACCAGGATTCCGGCGTCCTGAGCCGCCTGCTGCACCCGGGCGGCGAGCGGCTCGGTGAGCACGATACCCAGGAGCAGTCCGGCGCCCCGGACGTGGGCGACGAGCGGGTGGCCGAGGGCTTCGACGCCGCCCCGCAGCTTCTCGCTCTGCCGCTTGACGTTGTCCAGCAGCCCCTCGTCGGCGATGGTGTCGAGGACGGCGAGTCCGGCGGCGCAGGCGACCGGGTTGCCGCCGAAGGTGGTGCCGTGGTGGCCGGGCTGGAGCAGGTCGGCGGCGCGGCCGAAGGCGATCGTCGCGCCGAGCGGCAGTCCGCCGCCGAGGCCCTTGGCGAGGGTGACGACGTCGGGCAGGACGCCTTCGTGGGCCTGGTACTCGAACCAGTGCCCGGTCCGGCCGACGCCGGTCTGCACCTCGTCCAGGACGAGCAGCGCGCCGGTGGCGGCGGTGATGGCGCGGGCCGCCTTCAGGTAGCCGGGGGGCGGGACGACGACGCCGTTCTCGCCCTGGATCGGCTCGATGATCACCAGCGCCGTCTCCTCGGTGACGGCCGCGGCCAAGGCCTGCGGGTCGCCGTACGGCACGTGTGTGACGTCGCCGGGCAGCGGCAGGAAGGGCTCCTGCTTGCCGGGCTGGCCGGTCAGGGCCAGGGCGCCCATGGTGCGGCCGTGGAATCCGCCCTGCGTGGCGACCATGTGCGGGCGGCCGGTCAGCCGGCCGATCTTGAAGGCGCCCTCGTTGGCCTCGGCGCCGGAGTTGCAGAAGTAGACCTTGCCGTCGCGGCCGAAGTGCTGGAGCAGCCGTTCGGCGAGGGCGACGGGCGGCTCGGCGATGAAGAGGTTGGAGACGTGGCCGAGGGAGGCGATCTGCCGGCTCACGGCGTCCACCACAGCCGGGTGGGCGTGGCCGAGCGCGTTGACCGCGATGCCGCCGACGAAGTCGAGGTACTCCGTGCCGTCGGCGTCCCACAGCCGGGAACCCTCACCGCGCACCAGCGGCAGGCGCGGCGTGCCGTAGTTGTTCATGAGCGTGCCCTGCCACCGCTCGGTCAGCTCCGCGTTGCTCACGACTCCCCCTCTTCGTCCGGCACGACCATCGTGCCGATCCCCTCGTCGGTGAAGATCTCCAGCAGGATCGAGTGCTGGACCCGGCCGTCGATGACGCGGGCGGTGGTGACGCCGTTGCGCACCGCGTGCAGGCAGCCCTCCATCTTCGGCACCATGCCGCTGGCCAGGTCGGGCAGCAGTTTCTCCAGCTCGGACGCGGTGAGACGGCTGATCACCTCGTCCGAGTGCGGCCAGTCCTCGTAGAGGCCCTCGACGTCGGTGAGGACCATGAGAGTCTCGGCGCCGAGCGCCGCAGCGAGTGCCGCAGCCGCCGTATCAGCATTGACGTTGTAGACATGGTGGTCGTCCTGGGAACGGGCGATCGACGAGACGACCGGGATGCGGCCGTCGGCCAGCAGGGCCTCGATGGCGCCGGTGTCGATCTCGGTGATCTCGCCGACCCGTCCGATGTCGACGAGCTCGCCGTCGATCTCGGGCTGGTGCTTGGTGGCGGTGAGGGTGTGCGCGTCCTCGCCGGTGAGGCCGACGGCGAGCGGTCCGTGCTGGTTGAGCAGCCCGACCAGCTCCCGCTGGACCTGCCCGGCGAGCACCATCCGTACGACGTCCATGGCGTCCTCGGTGGTGACGCGCAGGCCGGCCTTGAACTCGCTGACGATGCCGTGCTTGTCGAGGGCGGCGCTGATCTGCGGTCCGCCGCCGTGCACGACGACGGGCTTGAGGCCCGCGTGGCGCAGGAAGACGACGTCCTGGGCGAAGGCGGCCTTGAGGTCCTCGTCGATCATGGCGTTGCCGCCGAACTTGATGACGACGGTCCTGCCGTGGTGCCGGGTCAGCCAGGGCAGCGCCTCGATGAGGATCTGGGCCTTGGGCAGCGCGGTGTGCTTCCGCGTGGGTGCGTTGCTCGTTCCGTCGCTCATGAGGAGTACGCGCTGTTCTCGTGGACGTAGTCGGCGGTGAGGTCGTTGGTCCAGATGGTGGCGGTGGCATCGCCCGCGGCGAGGTCGGCCACGATGTGCACCTCGCGGTAGCGCATGTCGACCAGCTCGCGGTCCTCGCCCACGCCGCCGTTCTTGCAGACCCAGACGCCGTTGATGGCGACGTTCAGCCGGTCGGGCTCGAAGGCCGCGTCGGTGGTGCCGATGGCGGAGAGGACGCGGCCCCAGTTGGGGTCCTCGCCGTGGATGGCGCACTTGAGCAGGTTGTTGCGGGCGATGGTGCGGCCCACCTGGACGGCCTCGTCCTCGGTCGCGGCGTTGACGACCTCGACCTTGATGTCCTTGCTGGCGCCCTCGGCGTCCCGGATGAGCTGCTGCCCGAGGTCGTCGCAGACGGTGCGGACGGCCTCGGCGAAGGCGTCGTACTCGGGGGCGACGCCGGAGGCGCCGGAGGCGAGCAGCAGCACCGTGTCGTTGGTGGACATGCAGCCGTCGGAGTCGACCCGGTCGAAGGTGACGCGGGTGGCGGCGCGCAGGGCGCGGTCCAGGGCCTCGGTCTCCAGGTCGGCGTCGGTGGTGATCACGACGAGCATCGTGGCGAGCCCCGGGGCGAGCATCCCGGCGCCCTTGGCCATGCCGCCGACGGTCCAGCCGTCCCGCGTCACGACGGACGTCTTGTGCACGGTGTCCGTCGTCTTGATGGCGATGGCGGCCTTCTCGCCGCCGTGCTCGGAGAGCTGACCGGCGACCGCTTCCACGCCGGGGAGCAGCTTGTCCATGGGCAGCAGTACGCCGATGAGCCCGGTGGAGCAGACGGCGACCTCGCCCGCCCCCGTCCCGAGCACGTCGGCGACCTTCTCGGCGGTGGCGTGGGTGTCCTGGAAGCCCTTGGGCCCGGTGCAGGCGTTGGCGCCGCCGGAGTTGAGCACGACGGCGGTCAGCTCACCGCTCTTGAGCACCTGCTCGGACCACAGGACCGGCGCGGCCTTGACGCGGTTGGAGGTGAAGACGCCCGCGGCGGAGCGTCGGGGGCCGGTGTTGACCACGAGGGCCAGGTCGGGGTTGCCGCTCTCCTTGATCCCGGCGGCGATGCCCGCCGCCGTGAATCCCTTTGCTGCCGTCACACTCACGGCGCAACTCCGATCGTCGTCAGTCCGGTGGTCTCGTCGAGACCCAGGGCGATGTTCATGCTCTGGACGGCACCGCCCGCGGTGCCCTTGGCCAGGTTGTCGATGGCGCCGACGGCGATGATCCGGCCCGCGGCGGCGTCGTACGCGACCTGCACCTGGACGGCGTTGGAGCCGTACACGGAGGCGGTCGCGGGCCACTGTCCCTCGGGCAGCAGGTGCACGAAGGGCTCGTCGGCGAAAGCCTTTTCGTAGGCCGCCCGCACCGACTCGGCGGTGACACCGGGCTTCGCCTTCGCGGTGCAGGTGGCGAGGATGCCGCGGGGCATCGGTGCGAGGGTCGGTGTGAAGGAGACGGTGACCGGCTCACCGGCGACCGCGCCGAGGTTCTGGATCATCTCGGGGGTGTGCCGGTGGCCGCCGCCGACGCCGTACGGCGACATGGAGCCCATGACCTCGCTGCCCAGCAGGTGCGGCTTGGCCGCCTTGCCGGCCCCGGACGTCCCGGAGGCGGCGACGATCACCGCTTCGGGCTCGGCCAGCGACGCGGCGTACGCCGGGAAGAGGGCCAGGGACACGGCCGTGGGGTAGCAACCGGGCACCGCGATGCGCTTGGACCCCTCCAGCGCGGCGCGGGCACCCGGAAGTTCGGGGAGGCCGTAGGGCCAGGTGCCGGCGTGCGGGGAGCCGTAGAACGTCTCCCAGTCGGCCGCGTCCCTGAGCCGGAAGTCGGCGCCCATGTCGACGACCAGGACCTCCGGGCCGAGCTGTTCGGCGACGGCGGCGGACTGCCCGTGCGGCAGCGCGAGGAAGACGACGTCGTGCCCCGCGAGGACGTCCGCCGTGGTCGGCTCCAGCACCCGGTCGGCCAGCGGCAGCAGGTGCGGCTGAAGCGCGCCGAGCCGCTGACCCGCGTTGGAGTTGCCGGTCAGGGCGCCGATCTCGATCTCGGGGTGGGTCAGGAGCAGGCGCAGCAGCTCACCGCCCGCATACCCGCTCGCTCCGGCCACCGCCGCACGTACCGCCATGGAAAACCCTCCTCCTGGATGGCATGACTATACGTTTCGCTGCACGTTTATGCAATCCAGTGAATACCGACCCACGGCGGGGCCGAGCGGGACCTCAGCCCTTGACGGCTTCCGCGATGTGCCGCGCGGCCCGGTCGGGCGTGAGGTGTGTGGTGTCGACGACCTCGGCCTCGGCGTGCAGCCAGGTGCGGGCGGCCTCGGCGTACGGCTCGAGGTACCGGAGACGGAACGGCGAGTTGGGCCCCAGTTCGGTGTCGCCCGCGATGCGCCCCCGCAAGGTCTCCCGGTCGGCGTGGAGGACGAAGTGCCGTACGGGGATCCCGTGCGCGGCGAGGCCGCCCGCGATCTCCCGCCAGTACGCCTCGACCAGCACCGTCATCGGCATCACCAGGGTGCCGCCGGCGTAGTCGAGTACCCGGCGGGCGGTCTCCACGACGAGCGGGCGCCACGGCGGCCAGTGCTGGAAGTTGTCCGTCTCCGGCAGGCCGGGCGTGATGTCCATGAGCGTCTCGCCGACCTTCTCGGCGTCGAACACCCGGGAGTCCGGGAGCAGCCGCTGCACGAGCGCGGCGGTCGTCGTCTTGCCCGCACCGTGGGTGCCGTTCAGCCATACGATCATGCGTCCCCAGGCTAGCCGGGACCGGCGACGCGGTGGGGTGGTCGCGTCGCCGGTCCCGGTCGGGCGCTGCCGGGCTATCGCTGCCTGATCCGCAGGAACGTCACCGAGTTCGGCGGGAAGGTGTACGTGAACTCGCTCGCCACTCCCGAGAAGGTCGAGGTCACCGGGGTCACCGGGGTGTCCGTCTCGGTGTTGACCGCGTCCTGGTCGGCGGCGAGGGTGGTGACCGCGGCCCTGGACGCCACCTTCGCGCCGCCGAGGTCGACGGCGGTGCGGGCGGCCGTGTCCTGGGCGTTGACGACCTTGACGATCAGTTCGCCGGTGCGGTCGTCGCGCGTGACGATCTGGCGGAAGGGCTCGGCCGGCTTGTCGTCGGTGAAGCTGCCCCACTCCTCACCGTCGAGGTAGAGGGTGACCTGGCGGCCCCGGACCTTGACGTCGATGTCGTAGGCGCGGCCCGTCTCGATCGATCCGGCCTTGGACAGGAGCGTCGACTTGCCGCCGTCGGAGGCCTGCTCCACGGCGGACTGGGTGTTGTTCCAGCCGCCCAGGTTCCACCAGTAGTAGTTGCCGGTGTCCTTGACGCCGAAGGCGACCAGGAAGCCCTCCTTGCCGGACTTCTTCGTGGCCTTCACGTGCAGGTCGTAGTCGTGCCAGGCGGGGTCACCCGCCGTGACCAGGGTGTTCTCCGCCGCCGTGTCCGTCTGGACGTACTGGCCGTCCTGGACGGTCCAGCTTCCGGCGCCCGAGTGGGTCCACTGGGAGGCGTCACCGGAGAAGTCGTCGGACAGGAGGGTATCCCCGTCGGCCGAGGTCACCTTCACGTCGTCGTACGCCGCGCTGGTGGCCCAGGTCGACAGGCCGACGGCGCCGGTGATGGGGCCGCTGACGGCGGGGGTGCCGGTGGCCTTCGAGGGGACGACGCGGTCGCCGGTGTTGTTCATGAAAAGCTTCTGGACCTCGTAGTTGGCCGAGCCCCAGGACGCGTGGTTGTTGAACCAGATCAGGTCCGGGCTCCACTGCACGTAGTCCTCGTTGGACAGCAGCGGGGCGTAGGAGGCCAGCTCGACCACGTCGGCGTTGCGTTCCAGGCCGGTCATGAACGCGGCCTCGGCGAGGGCGTTCTTCCAGGCGTTGCCCTGGGAGGCGTACTCGCCGAGGAAGACCTTGGGGCCGTTGCGGTCGTAGGAGTCGTAGCGGTCGTTGTTCTGGAGGAACCACTGCGGGCTGTTGTAGTAGTGCTCGTCGACCATGTCGACGCCCGCGTCGCGGTTGAGCTGCCAGGCGGTGTCGAAGGTGGTGCCGGAGTCGTCGGGACCGGAGTTGGAGACGACGGTGATGTCCGGGTACACGGCCTCGATGGCGGCGCGGAACCGCTCGAAGCGCGCGAAGAACTCCTTCGGGAGGTTCTCCTCGTTGCCGACTTCGAGGTGGGTGAGGTGGAAGGGCTTGGGGTGGCCCATCTCGGCGCGCTTCTTGCCCCATTCGCTGGTGCGGGGGCCGTTGGCGAACTCGATGAGGTCCAGGGTGTCCTGGATGTGCCGCTTCAGCAGCGCGTCGTCGTCGACGGCCCTGTTCTGGCCGCAGCCGGTGACCAGGGCGGGGACGACGGGCAGCGGCATGGCGCCAATGTCCTCGGCGAAGCGGAAGTACTCGTAGTAGCCGAGGCCGTAGCTCTGGTTGTAGCCCCAGAAGTTGGCGTTGGTGGCGCGTTCCTCGACGGGGCCGATGGTGTCCTTCCACTGGTAGGAGCGCTTGCGCTGCCAGCCGGAGTCCGCGCTGTAGTCCTCCATGGAGCCGGTGTTGACCAGGCAGCCGCCGGGGAAGCGCAGGAAGCCGGGCTCCAGGGCCTCGATCTTCTCGGCGAGGTCCTTGCGCAGGCCGTTCGGCTGGTGCTTGTAGGTGTCGCGGGGGAAGAGGGACACCATGTCGAGCGCGGCGGGGGCGGTGGTGGCGACGGCGAGGCGGCCGCGGTTGCTGGTGCGGGTCGCGGTGAAGGTGGCGGTGTACTTGCGCCACTTCCCCTCGGCGGCCACCTCGCGCACCTTCGCGAGGGTGCCCGCGGCGTCCCGGAGGGTGACGGTGAGGGTGGTCCCGCTCCCGGCGCGGGCCCAGAGCGAGAAGTCGTACCTCTTGCCCTTCTCGACGCGGATGCCTGTGTTGTAGCCCGCGTTGGTAACGGTGGAACCGGCGCCCAGGGAGAGGTAGTTGCGGTTGCGCTCGTTGAGGCGGCCGTCGTCGTTCACGACCCGGGCGGTGCCGTCGGCGGTCCATGCGGTGAGCGGGGTGTAGGAGGCGTTGTCGGCGGTGGAGTACTCGAAGGAGCGGTTCTGCACGAGTTCGGCGTACAGGCCGCCGTCGGCGGCCCGGTTGATGTCCTCGTAGAAGACGCCGTACATCGTGTCGCCGATCGCGGGGCCCCGGTCGGTCGGGTCGACGGTGATCGTGTAGTCGGCGGCGGCCTCCGCGTGCGCGGGGGACGGCAGCAGGGCGGACGCCGTCAGGAGGGCGGTGACGCTGAGACCGAGTCTCCAGCGGGTGCGTGACATGGATACTCCGCGGCTCGAATGGATCGTTCGGACCGTTCAGGTTGTTCGAAATATCGGACGTTGGTCAGCACTTCGAACGGCAAGATAGGGAGGGGGACCAGGCGCGTCAATGGGTCGCGCGGCAACCAGTGGGCCGGAGCGGGAAAGCGAGGGGAAATGGGCGAGTTGTGGCCGGTGCCCGACGTACTGGCGTTTCTCGCGGGGCGCTGGCGCACCGAGCGGTCGGTGCGGGACCTGGCGAGCGGCCTGGAGGGCCGGTTCGCGGGCGTCACGTCCTTCGACGCGCTCGACGCCGGCGGGCTGATCAGCCGGGAGTCGGGCGTCTTCACCTGGCAGGGCGTGTCCCGGCCCGCCGAGCGGACGCTGCGCTACGGGCCGGGGGGCGAACCGGGCCGTGCGGACGTGCGCTTCGCGGACGGCCGCCCCTTCCACGGCCTGGACCTCACCTCGGGACACCACGTGGCCGACCACCCGTGCGCCGCCGACCTCTACCGCGGCGAGTTCACCGTCCGGGGCCCGGACCGCTGGCGGACGGTGTGGCGGGTGGGCGGCCCGGCCAAGGACCTGCTGCTCACAACGGATTACCTTCGCGAAACACCGGGCGGGTAGCGCCCTGGTCCGGTGCGCCCTCGAAGCGGAGGTTCCAGCGGCCCGCGCGGCCCGTCACGGTGGTCGTCGACAGCGGACGGACGTCCAGGTTCCAGTACGTTCCGGGCGGCGCCTTGAGCGCGTAGACCAGTGCCGCGCGGATCACGGAGGGTTCGGCCACGGCGACGATGCGGTCGCCGTCCTCGCCGGGACGGGTGTCGAGCCAGCCGCCGACCCGGGTGATGAAGCCCAGCAGCGACTCCCCGCCGTGCGGGGCCGAGCGCGGGTCGGCGAGCCAGGCGTCCACGGCCGCCGGTTCGCGGGCCATGGCCTCGCCGAGCGTCAGGCCACGCCATCGGCCCATGTCGCAGTCGCGCAGGGCCAGTTGGAGCAGCGGCGCACAGCCGAGGGCGTCCCCGGTGGCGCGACTGCGGGGCGTGGGCGAGCAGTAGCGCAACTCGGCCGCGGCGAGCGGCCGCAGGTCGCCCGCCGCGCGCAGCACCTCGTCCCATCCGGCCTGGTCGAGCGGCCGGTCGTCGTCGAAGCGTTCCGCGAGCAGCGGTGAGCTGCGTGCGGCCGCGACGAACGTGACCCGAAGCGCCATGCGGTGATGGTGGAGCGAGCGGGTGCCCAGGTCAAGGGGTGTTACCTGTGGGTCACCCTGGGTGCGCCCCGGCTCACCGACCGCTCGCCCGGCCGCGCGGCACCCTGGTGTGCGCCCGCGTCAGCGGCCCCCCACCTCCAGCCAGGCGGTGCGCAGGCGGCGTACGCCTTCCGCGATCTCCCCGACGTTGGCGACCGCGGCGAAGCTCAGCCGGAAGTGGGCGGCCGGGGGTTCGGCACTGAAGTACGGGCGGCCGGGGGTGATCGCGACGCCCGCGCGCAGGGCGGCCGCGGTCAGGGCCGCCTCGTCGGCCCCCTCGGGCAGGCGCGGCCACAGGTGGTAGCCGCCGGAGGGGACGTGCGCCAGGGTGATCTCAGGGAGTTTCAACCGCAGTGCGGAGGTCATCGCGTCCCGGCGGGTCTTCAACTCGGCGGACACGGCCCGCAGGTGGCGCGGCCAGGCGGGCGAGCCGACGAGTTCCAGCGCCGCCTCCTGGAGGGGCCGGGGCACGAAGAAGGTGTCGACGACCTGGATGGCGCGCAGCCGGTCGAGGACCGGTCCGTGTGCGGCCAGGGCGCTGACCCGGAAGCTGGGCGAGGTCGCCTTGGTGAGCGAGCAGACGTGGACGACGACGCCGTCCGGGTCGTCGGCGGCGAGCGGGGCGGGCAGCGGGCCCGCGTCCTCGTGCACGAGCCGCCGTACGAAGTCGTCCTCCACGACGAAGGCGCCGGCCGCCCGCGCGATGCCCAGCACCTCGCCGCGCCGCTCGGGGGCGAGCACGGCGCCGGTCGGGTTCTGGAACAGGGGCTGGCAGACGAAGACGCGGGCGCCGGTGGCGCGGAAGGCGTCGGCGAGCAGGGCGGGCCGTACGCCGTCGGCGTCCACGGGGACGGGTACCGGACGCAGGCCGGCCGCCCGTGCGATGGCGAGCATGCCGGGGTAGGTCGGGGACTCGACGAGGACGGGGGCGCCCGGCGGGGCGAGGGCGCGCAGGGCGGTGGCCAGCGCGGACTGGCCGCCTGCGGTGATCAGTACCTCGGCCGCCGTGATGGCCCCGCCGATGCCGCGCGCGAACCACTCCCGCAGCTCGGGCAGCCCCTCCATCGGCGGCCGCCCCCAGGCGCCGGGCCGCCGCCCGGCCCGCGCCAGCGCCGCCGCCATCGCCCGCTCCGGTTGCAGCGACGGGTGGAGGTAGCCCCCGTTGAACTCCACGACACCGGGCGGCGGCGCGGCCAGCGAGACCAGCACCCCGGAGGCGTCCACGGAGCGCGGTACGAGGTCGGCTGCACCGTCGGCGCTGAGCGCGACCTCCTGCCAGGAGGTGTCCCCGGCGGGGGCGGCCGAGGGGCGCGGCCGGGCCCGGAAGGCGCCGGCGCCGGGCCGGGTGACGACCAGCCCCTCGGCGGCCAGCTGGGCCAGGGCGCGGGAGACCGTCACCGGACTCACCCGGAACCGGTCGACGAGGGCCCGGCTGGACGGGAGCTTTCCTCCCGGTGAGTAGCGGTCGAGCTCCCGCCGCAACACGGTCACCAGGTCAGCGACGCTGCTACGCTCTTGCATGAGAGCACAGAGTAGCGCTATCGCGGCGCCCCGGATAGCAGTCGGCGTCACGAGCGGGGACACCGGCGGCGGGTCCCTCGGCACGGTCCAGGCCGCCCTCGGCGTCGTCGCCTTCTCCCTCACCTTTCCCGCCACCGCCTGGGGGCTGGAGGGCTTCGGCCCATGGTCCCTGATCGCCGTGCGCAGCATCCTGGCCGCCGCGGTCGCCGGGGCCTGTCTGCTGGTGCTGAGGGTGGCACCGCCCGAGCGGCGGCACTTTCTGGGCCTCGCGGTGGTGGGCGCCGGGGTCGTGCTGGGCTTCCCCCTGCTGACCACGCTCGCGTTGCGGACCTCGACCACCGCGCACGCCGCCGTCGTGGTGGGTCTGCTCCCGCTGACCACCGCGCTGTTGTCGGCCCTGCGCGTCGGCACGCGTCCCTCGCGCACCTTCTGGATCGCGGCCCTGGCGGGTGCGGCGGCCGTAATCGCCTTCACGGTGCAGCAGAGCGGCGGCGCGTTGACCTCGGCCGACGCCTATCTCTTCGCGGCGCTGCTGGTGTGCGCGGCCGGTTACACGGAGGGCGGCCGGCTGGCCCGGGAGATGCCGGGCTGGCGGGTCATCGGCTGGGCGCTGGTGCTGTGCCTGCCGCTGACGGTGCCGATGGCGGCGGTGGCGCTGTCCTACGAGCCGGTGCATCTGACGGCGCACAGTGTGACCGGGATGCTGTGGGTGGCGATCGGGTCGCAGTTCCTCGGTCTGGTCGTCTGGTACCGGGGCATGGCGGCGATCGGCATCCCGAAGGCCAGCCAGTTGCAGCTGGCCCAGCCGCTGCTCACACTGGTGTGGTCGGTACTTCTCCTGGGCGAGCACCTGCCGGTGGCCGCTCCGCTGACGGCCGCGGCCGTACTGGGGTGCATCGCGGTGACCCAGCGGGCCCGGGGGTAGGGCGCTGCCCGGCGGCACACAGGTGAGGAGGCCTCACGGATGCATGCAATCAAGGGCGACCGGTTGGTCCAGCACGGCCGGGTGGTCGGTGAGCACGACAAGGTCGGGGAGATCGTCGAAGTCCTGGGCCGGGACGGCAGTCCCCCGTACCGGGTCCGCTTCGAGGACGGGCACGAGGGCGTGTGCTCGCCCGGCCCCGACACGGAGATCCGGCACAGGGAGGTCCAGCTCTAGAGAGTCGGGGGCTCGGCTCGGCGCGGGACGGCGGCCGGCCGCGTGTAGTGGTCGGCGGCCAGCCGCGCCATCGCGCCGCCGGGGTCCTCGGCGACGTCCTTCGCGGAGAAGTAGACGTGCCCGCGGACCTCGGGGTAGCGGGCGGCCAGCGTGAGATGGCGGGAGAGTTCGGCCGGGTCCCGCCAGGCGGCGGGCTGGGCCGGATCGCCGGACTTGTACAGCGCCTCGCCCACGTACAGCTGGGTGCGGCTGTCCTTGGCCACCCCGGCCCACCACGGCAGCAGCTTCGCGTAGTCGGCGCCGTCCATGCCGATGTGCCAGTACAGCTGCGGCACGACGTAGTCGAGCCAGCCCTCGCGCACCCACTTGCGGGTGTCCGCGTACAGGTCGTCGTACGTCTGCACGCCCGCCCGGGTGTCCGAGCCGCGTCCGTCGGTGGCGGCGTTGCGCCACACGCCGAAGGGGCTGACGCCGAAGCGGGCGGCCGGGCGGATCTGCTTGACGCGGGCCGCCGTCTCGCGCACCAGGCGGTCGATGTTGTCCCGCCGCCAGTCGGCCTTCGTGGCGAAGCCGGTGCCGAAGGTGCGGAAGGTCCCGCCGTCGGCGAAGCTCTGACCGGCCACCGGATAGGGGTAGAAGTAGTCGTCGAAGTGGACCCCGTCCACCTCGTACCGCGCCACCGCGTCCATCATGGCGTCCTGCACGAAGGCCCGGACCTCGGGCAGCCCGGGGTTGTAGTAGAGCTGTCCGCCGTACGGCACCACCCAGCCGGGATTCTTGCGGGCGGGATGGGAGGAGACGAGGCGGGCGGGGTCGTCGTGGACGGCGACGCGGTACGGGTTGAACCAGGCGTGCAGCTGCAGGCCGCGGGCGTGGGCCTCCTTGACGGCCGTGCCCAGCGGGTCCCAGCCGGGGTCGCGGCCCTGGCTGCCGGACAGGTACTGCGACCACGGCTCGTACGGGGAGGGCCACAGCGCGTCGGCCGCCGGCCGGACCTGGAACATCACGGTGTTGAGGCGGTGCCGTACCGCGTTGTCGAGGTGCGCGATCAGCTCCGCGCGCTGCTCGGCGGCGCGCAGCCCCGCGCGCGTGGGCCAGTCGTGGTTGGCCACGGTGGCCAGCCACATCCCGCGCATCCCGGCGGCGGCGCTGCGCGAGGGCTCCGGCTTCGCCGGCGCCGAGGCCGCTGCCGACGGTCCCGGCGCCAGTGTGAACGCCGACAACGCCGCCGCCGTGAAGGCACGGCGCGAGACACCGCCCATGGGACAACCTCCTGAACGCAGTGGATCCGCGCGGTCACGGATCGTGTACGGGGCCTCAGCATGCCCGACCCGGGAGACGGATCCGTGACCATTCGGGGGTAACGTGCTCGATCGGAGCAGGCGACGGGGACCCCGGCATGTCTGCTGCCAGCCGTGGAGTCAGCGAAAGGGACGATGTGACCGGCATCTCGGGAGATATCGCACGCGTCGGCGTGGTGGGCTGCGGTCAGATGGGGGCGGGCATCGCCGAGGTGTGCGCCCGCTCCGGTCTGGAGGTGGTGGTCGCCGAGACCACCGGCGAGGCTCTGGAGATCGGCCGCACGCGGCTGTACAACTCGCTGTCCAAGGCGGCCGAGCGCGGCAAGATGACCGAGGAGGAGCGGGACGCGACGCAGGCGCGCCTCAGCTTCACCACCGACCTCGGCGAGTTCGCCGACCGTGATCTGGTGATCGAGGCCGTCGTCGAGAACGAGCAGGTCAAGACCGAGATCTTCCAGGTGCTCGATCAGGTCGTGACCCGGCCGGACGCGATCCTGGCCTCCAACACCTCCTCGATCCCGCTGGTGAAGCTGGCGGTCGCCACCTCGCGGCCCGACCACGTCATCGGCATCCACTTCTTCAACCCGGCCCCGGTGCAGCAGCTCGTCGAGCTGATCCCGGCGCTCACCACCTCCGAGGGCACGCTCAGCCGGGCCCAGCTGTTCACCGAGAAGGTGCTGGGCAAGCACGCGATCCGCGCCCAGGACCGCTCCGGCTTCGTGGTCAACGCGCTGCTGATCCCGTACCTGCTCTCCGCGATCCGGATGTTCGAGTCGGGCATCGCCAGCCGCGAGGACATCGACAACGGCATGGAGATGGGCTGCGCCCACCCGATGGGTCCGCTGAAGCTGGCCGACCTGATCGGCCTGGACACGGTCGCCTCGGTGGCGTACTCGATGTACGAGGAGTACAAGGAGCCGCTGTACGCCGCTCCCCCGCTGCTCCAGCGCATGGTCGACGCGGGCCGCCTCGGCCGCAAGAGCGGCTCGGGCTTCTACGCCTACGGCTGATCCCGCCCGAGCCTGAGGTGGTGCAGGAGGAGTAACGCGGCCGCCATGTTGGCGGCCGGGACCTCCCCGCGGGCGACGAGGTCGGGTACGAGCTTGAGCGGCACCCATTCCCGGCGGTCCGACTCGAAGGCGTCCACGGGGGGTCCGAGGTACCTGCCCTCGTCGGTCCAGTAGATGTGGTGCCGGGCGTCGGTGAGGCCGTTGGAGGGCTCCACGCTCATCAGATGGCGCAGCGGTCCGGGCCGCCAGCCGGTCTCCTCCTCCAGTTCCCTGGCCGCGGCCACCGCGAGGTCCTCGCCGTCCTCGACGACGCCGGCCGCGAGTTCCCAGCCCCAGCTGTCGGTGATGAAACGGTGCCGCCACAGCAGGAGTACCTCGTCCGCCTCGTTCACGACGGTGGCCGCGGCGACGGGGCGCATCCGTATCAGGAAGTGGTCGAGGTGCCGGCCGTCCGGGAGCGCGACATCGGCCAGATTCACGCTGAACCAGCGATTCGAGTACACATTCTGTTCGCTCTCTTTCGTCCACTGCACGGTTCTGCCACCTTTCTTTGAGTAGGTGGCAATATCGCAGCAGCCGACGTGCCGGCAGCAGGCGTACGACGGCCGCTCACGGCGCAGGGGCGGGCGCAGGGCCGGGTGTCACAGCGGGACGCGCAGCGCCCCGTCGATGAGTTCGGCGGCCTCGGCCGTGCCCGCGCACCCGCTGCTCACCAGGTGCTCGCGCACCGCGCGCAGTCGGTCCCGCAACCGCTGGGACTCCATGCCCCGGGCCTGTTCCGCCATCCGTACGGCGGTGGCCACCGCCTTGTCGGCATGCCCCTGGCGCAGCTCGATCGTGCTGAGCATGGCGAGCCGGTGCACGCGTCCCCGGTCGTGCGCCGGGGTGTCGACGGCCGCCGCCGCGTGCTCTCCGGCCGCCGCGAGTTCGCCGAGGCTCAGCAGTGCCTCCGCCACCTGGACGTTGACCAGGCCGGGCTGGACGTAGCCGGTCTCGTCGGGCTCGTATCCGCGCCGGATGCGCTCGGCGGCCTGCTCGGCCCGGCGGATGCAGGACAGTGCGCTGCTGCCGTCGCCCAGGTGCGCGTACGCCTTCGCCTGCATCGCGTACAGGTCGGAGGCGAGCGCCGGGGTGATGTGCCGGCCCGCGGCGCGCAGCGCGGCCTCGGCGAAGGCGACGGCCTGCCGGTACTCCCGCATGAAGAGCGCCTGGTTGACCAGCAGTGCGATGACGTAGGCGCCGAGCCCCCGGTCGCCGCTGGCCTTGGCGAGCCGGAGCGCCTGGTGGAAGTAGCGCTGCGCGAGACCGTGCGCGTCCGAGTCGTACGCGCAGATCCCGGCGACGGCCACCAGTCCCCCGGTGACCCGGTGCAACTGCCGTCCCGTGGCGTCGGTGTAGCTGCCGCGCAGCAGGGGCGCGGCCTCGGAGTTGAGGAAGCCGACGATGCGGGCGCGGGTCGCGATGCCGCCGGCCTTGCGGTACATCTGCTCGTAGTGCGTGCGGGCGCAGCGCACCATCTCCAGGTCGGCCGCGGTGACCCGGTGCCGTCCGCCGCGGGAGACGTCCGTGTCCTCGGGCGGGTTCTCCCACTCCCACACCGGCAGCACGGCGGGCGTGCCGGTGAGGGCCGGGGCGCCGAGGATGTGCGGGCGTTGCTGCTGGTCGGAGCGCCACAGGGCGGTGGCCCGCTCCACGAACCCGGACAGCGAGCCGGTGTGCGGGGCGGCGGGTTCGCCGGGCACGCCGAGGCCGATGTCGTCGAGGGTGACGGGGCGGTGCAGCCGGGACGCGAGGACCTCGCAGATCAGGTCGGGCACCTGGCCGCGTGGCCGCTGACCCTTCAACCACCGTGCGACGGCGGTGTGTTCGTACCTCAGTACGAGCCCGCGCGCCCGCCCCGCCTGGTTGACGTGTGCGGCCAGTCCCGCGTGCGAGATCCCGGCTTCGTCGAGGATCGCGTCGAGCAGGGTGTTGGGCTGCATGGGTGGCCCCCCGGTGAATCGGTGCCGACAGCGTAGTGCGTCGGTCTTCACACGGGGTGTGAACGGAGTGCGCGCATCCGCAGCGTGTGCGCGCTGTCGCGGAGAGTTCCGGGCCGGTTGACTGAAGGGCCTCGAAAGAGGCCGGCCGGGCCGCCGGCTCCCCCTCGTACAGTGCGGCGGCCCGTATCCACGCCGTCCGCCCGGCTGCCTGCCCGACACTCCGTGGCGGGGCGGACGGCTCCGCCGGCTTCGCGGTGCGACCAGTCGCCGTTCAGGGTGCGGGTGCGTTGTCGAGTGCGGGTGCGTCGTGGTTGGTCGCGCAGTTCCCCGCGCCCCTCATCGGCATGACCGCAGCGCCCCTCAGAAGGCGACGGGGCGCTGACGTCCCTCAAGGGGCGCGGGGAACTGCGCGACCGGCCACCGACTGCCCGCGGCCGCCGAACCGGCAGAAACCCCACGCCCCTTGGGCGAACCGAACCGCTAACTGCGCAGTACCGCTCCGACCCGCTCGCCCGCGAGGGCAACCGCCGCGTCACGGGCGGCCGACGCCTCGTCGACCGTCAGCGTCCGGTCCCCCGCGCGGAAGCGCAGCGCGTACGCGAGGGACTTGCGCCCCTCACCCAGCTGCTCCGCGTTGTCGTACACGTCGAACAGCCGGATGGACTCCAGCAGTTCACCCGCGCCCTCGCGCAGCGCGGCCTCGACCTCGGCCGCCGGGACGAACTCCTCGACGACCAGGGCGACATCCTGCGTCGCCACCGGGAAGGTCGAGATGCCCGGCGCCTGCGGGGTGTCGTCGCCGACCCGCTCCACCGCGTCGAGGTCCAGCTCCATCGCACAGGTCCGCGCGGGCAGTCCGAGCGCCTTGAGCACCCGCGGGTGCAGCTCCCCCGCATGCCCGATCACGCGCTCCTCACCGTCCACGGTGACGAACAGCTCGGCGCAGCGGCCCGGGTGCCACGGCCCGTACTGGCCCTTGCGGACGCCCAGTTCGGCGCCGGCCTCGCGGGCGACGGTGCGGGCGGCCTCCACCGCGTCGGCCCAGTCGGCCGGGCGGCCCTTGCCCCACCAGCCGGCCTGCTCGCGGGCGCCGGCCAGGACCACGGCGACGTGCCGGGGCTGGTCGGGCAGCGCGGCGTCCAGCGCGGCGAGGTCGTCCGCGCTCGGGCGCCGGTCCACCGGCAGGTTCGCGGCGACCCGCTGCTCGTCGCGCGGGAGGAAGACCAGGCCGGTCTCGAAGAGCGCCAGGTCGTGCGCGCCCCGGCCGTCGTTGCGGCGCAGCGCGCCCAGCAGGCCGGGCAGCAGCGAGGTCCGCAGCGCGGGCTCCTCGTCGCTGAGCGGGTTGACGAGCTTGACGACACGGCGGGCCGGGTCGTCGGCGTCCAGGCCGAGCTGGTCGAAGACCTGCTCGCCGACGAACGGGTAGTTCAGCGCCTCGACGTACCCGGCACCGGCCAGGGCACGCCCGACGCGGCGGTGCAGCCGCTGGCGGGCGGTCAGGCCGCGGCCCGCCGGAGGCCGGGGCAGCGTGGAGGGCAGGTTCTCGTAGCCCTCCAGGCGGATGACCTCTTCGGCCAGGTCGTTGATGTCGTCGAGGTCCGGCCGCCAGGACGGGACGGTGACGATCAGCTCGTCCTGTCCGTACACGTCGCAGCCGACCTCCTGGAGGCGGCGTACGACGGTCTCGCGGCCGTAGGTCACGCCCGCGACCCTGTCCGGGTGGTCGGCCGCCACGGTGATCGTGTGCGGCACGGGCGGGGCGCTGATCTCGGTGACGCCGGACTCGGCGGTGCCGCCCGCGAGCAGCACAAGGAGGTCGACGGTGCGCTGCGCGGCAGCGGCGGCGGCCTGCGGGTCGACGCCGCGCTCGAAGCGGCGGGACGCCTCCGACGACAGCTTGTGGCGGCGGGCGGTGCGCGCGATGGCCACCTGGTCGAAGTGGGCGGCCTCGATGACCACGTCGCTCGTCGCCTTCTCGGCGTCGCCGTGGTCGGCGATCTCCGTGTTGGCGCCGCCCATGACGCCCGCGAGGCCGATGGGGCCGCGGTCGTCGGTGATGACCAGGTCCTCGGCGTGCAGCTTCCGCTCGACTCCGTCGAGGGTGACGATCTTCTCGCCCTCCTCGGCCCGGCGCACGCCGATGGTGCCCTGGACCAGTGAGCGGTCGTAGGCGTGCAGGGGCTGGCCCAGCTCCATCATCACGTAGTTGGTGACGTCGACGGCGAGCGAGATCGGGCGCATGCCGACCTTCTGGAGCCGCCGCTGGAGCCAGATCGGCGAGCGGGCCTCGGCGCTGAGGCCGGTCACGGTGCGGGCGGTGAAGCGGTCGCAGCCGGTGGGGTCGGCGATCTTCACGGGGTAGCCGTAGGCGTTCGGCGCGGGCACGTCGAGCAGCGCCGGGTCGCGCAGCGGCAGGCCGTAGGCGATGGCGGCCTCGCGGGCGACGCCGCGGATGGACAGGCAGTCGCCGCGGTTGGCGGTGACGGCGATGTCCAGCACCTCGTCGACCAGCTCGAGCAGCTCGATGGCGTCCTTGCCGACCTCGGTCTCCGGCGGCAGCACGATGATGCCGTGGGTGCCGTCGTCGCCCATGCCCAGCTCGTCGCTGGAGCAGATCATGCCGTGGGAGACCTTGCCGTAGGTCTTGCGGGCGCTGATCGAGAAGCCGCCGGGCAGGGTGGCGCCGGGCAGGACCACGACGACCTTGTCGCCGACCGCGAAGTTCCGGGCGCCGCAGACGATCTCCTGGGGCTCACCGGTGCCGTTGGCCTGGCCGACGTTCACCGTGCAGAAGCGGATCGGCTTCTTGAAGCCCTCCAGCTCCTCGATGGTCAGCACCTGGCCGACGACGAGGGGGCCCTTGAGGTCGGCGCCCAGGTGCTCGACGGTCTCGACCTCCAGGCCGGCCGAAATCAGCTTGGCCTGCACGTCGCGGCCGGTCTCGGTGGCCGGCAGGTCGACGTACTCCCGCAGCCAAGAAAGCGGGACCCGCATCAGATCTCCATCCCGAACGGCCGGGTGAACCGGACGTCACCCTCGACCATGTCTCGCATGTCCTCGACGTTGTGGCGGAACATCAGCATCCGCTCGATGCCGAACCCGAAGGCGAAGCCGCTGTACTTCTCGGGGTCGACGCCGCAGGCGGTGAGCACCCGCGGGTTGACCATGCCGCAGCCGCCCAGCTCGATCCAGCCCTCGCTGGAGCAGGTGCGGCAGGGCCGGTCGGGGTTGCCGACGGACGCGCCCTTGCAGACGTAGCAGAGCATGTCCATCTCGGCGGACGGCTCGGTGAAGGGGAAGAAGTTCGGCCGCAGCCGGGTCTTCATCTCCGCGCCGAACAGCGACTGGACCATGTGGTCCAGGGTGCCCTTGAGGTCCGCCATGGTCAGGCCCTCGTCGACGGCGAGCAGCTCGACCTGGTGGAAGACGGGGGTGTGCGTGGCGTCCAGCTCGTCGGTGCGGTACACGCGGCCGGGGCAGATCACGTAGACCGGCAGCTCGCGGGAGAGCGCGGAGCGGATCTGCACGGGCGAGGTGTGGGTGCGCAGCACGACGCCGGACTCGGCGCCGCCGTCCGGGCCCTGGACGAAGAACGTGTCGGCCTCGCCGCGGGCCGGGTGGTCCGGGCCGATGTTGAGGGCGTCGAAGTTGAACCACTCGGTCTCGGCCTCGGGGCCCTCGGCGACCTCGTAGCCCATGGCGACGAAGATGTCCTCGATGCGCTCGGACAGCGTGGTGAGCGGGTGGCGGGCGCCGGCCGGTACGCGGTCGTAGGGCAGCGTGACGTCCACGGCCTCCTCGACCAGGACGCGCGCGTCGCGCTCGGCCTCCAGCTCGGCCTGGCGGGCCGCGAGCGCCTTGTTCACGGCGCCCCGGGCCATGCCGACGCGCTTGCCGGCCTCGGCCTTGGCCTGCGGGGGCAGGGCGCCGATCTCGCGGTTGGCCAGCGACAGCGGGGAGGTGCCGCCGGTGTGGGCGACCTTGGCCTCCTGGAGCGCGTCGAGGGAGTCCGCGGCGGCGAAGGCGGCGAGCGCCTCGTCCCGCATGCGCTCGATCTCTTCCGGTTTCAACGCCTCGACCTCGACAGGGTCGTACGACTTATTCGGTGCCGACATCTCTTCCCGTGCTTCCGATTGGCTGGCTGGGACGCCCCGTCTACGGTCCTCAGACGGCGCGGAGACGCTTCGTCGACGCTTCGTCTGCGGATCTGGACGCAAAGGTGCCAAAGACCGAGTCTAACGGGGTGGTGGAACGCTGATTACGCCCGTGGGGGCCGTCGGCCGTCTCAGGTGCTTGTCAGCTGAGGTACGCCGGTGCCGCCACGGGCAACGTAAATCGGAACTCGGCGCCGCCGCCGGGGGCGCGGCCGACCGTGATGGTGCCGCCGTGGGCTTCGACGATGCCCTTGACGATGTACAGCCCGAGGCCGGTGCCGCCGCGCTTGCTGCCCCGCCAGAAGCGGGTGAAGACGCGGTTCATGGATTCCTCCGGGATGCCCGCCCCCTCGTCGCTCACCGTGACCGACGTGCCGGTGTCCTCCCCTTCGCGGGGCGACGCCGTGGGCGTGATGTCAATGGTGACGGTTCCCTCGCCGTGCCGCACGGCATTTTCCAGCAGGTTGCTGAGCACCTGGTCGACCTTGTCGGGGTCGGCCCACAGGTCGGGCAGCGGCTGCGCGAGGCGGAGCAGGAACCGGTCGGCCTCCTGGCCGGCGGCGACGTACGCCTGGATGTGCCGGCCGACGGCGGCGCCGATGTCGACGGGCTGGCGACGCACCTCCAGCCGGCCGGAGTCGATGCGGGAGATGTCGAGCAGTTCGGCGATGAGCCGGGTGACCCGGTCGGCGTCGGCGTCGACGGTCTCCAGCATCAGCCGCTTCTGGTCGTCGGTGAACCTCTCCCACTTGGCCAGCAGCGTGGCCGTGAAGCCCTTGACGGAGGTGAGCGGGGAGCGCAGTTCGTGGGCGACGGTGGCGATCAGCTCGGCGTGGCTGCGCTCGGTGCGGCGGCGGGCCTCGGTGTCGCGCAGGGTGACGACGACGCGGTGGACGGGGCCGAGGGGTTCGGTGCGGACGTAGCGGGCGGTGACCAGGACCTCGCGACCGCCGGGGAGCAGGAGGTTGCGCTCGGGCTGGCGGACGCGGATGGCGAGGCCGCCGTAGGGGTCGGTGAGCTGCCACCAGCGCCGCCCCTCCAGGTCTTCCAGGGGCAGCGCGCTCTCCAGGGGCTGTCCGAGGGCCGCGGCGGCGGGGGTGGCGGTGATGCGGACGGCGGCGGCGTTGAAGCAGATCACCCGCCCGTGCTCGTCCGCGACGACCAGCCCGTCGGGCAGCTGGTCCGGGTCGACGCCGAGGCCGGCGGGAGCGGCAAGATCGCCGGGAGCACGGGGCGCGGGCGGACGCGGCGCGCCCCCTGCTCCCGGTGCGCTGCTCGTGCCGACGCTCATCCCCGTACCCCACCTCTCAACCGCGCAGGGGCCCTGAGCTGGTCACCCTACTAGCTCGTGGTGACGGAGCGGCACCCTCCGGCGGCGCGCTGTGCACGCGCCGACGCGTAGAGACATACGGCGGCGGCGGTCGCCAGGTTCAGACTCTCCGCCTTTCCGTGGATCGGGACGCGCAGCACGGCGTCGGTGAGGGCGCGGGTCTCCTCCGGAAGCCCCCAGGCCTCGTTGCCGAACACCCAGGCGGTGGGGCCGCCCATGGTGCCGGCGTCCAGCTCGGTGTCGAGGTCGTCCTCGCCCGCACCGTCGGCGGCCAGCACCCGGACCCCGGCGTCCCTGAGCCCGGCGACGGCGCGCTCGACGGGGACGCCGACGGCGACCGGCAGGTGGAACAGGGAGCCGACGGAGGCGCGTACGGCCTTGGGGTTGTACAGGTCGACGGAGGCGTCGGTGAGCACGACCGCCTCGGCCCCGGCGGCGTCGGCGCAGCGCAGCACGGTGCCCGCGTTGCCGGGGTCCCGCACGTGCGCGAGGACGGCGACGAGCTTGGGCCGGGCGGCGAGGATCTCCTCGAACGGCGTGTCGAGGAACCGGCAGACCCCGACCAGACCCTGCGGGGTGACGGTGGTGGAGATGTCCTGGATCACCGCGTCGTCGGCGAGATGCACCCGCGCGCCCACCTCACGCGCGGCCCCGACGATGTCGGCGTACCGCTCGGCGGCCTCGACGGTGGCGAACAGCTCGACCAGCGTCTCCCCGTACCCCGCGGCCTCCCGCACGGCCTGCGGCCCCTCGGCCAGAAACAGCCGCTCCTTCCCCCGAAAGTTCCGCTTCCCCAGCCGCCGCGCGGCAGCGACACGGGGGGAACGGGGAGAAATCAGCTCGGGGCTGCCAGGTCGCACTCTTGCTCACCTTCACATTTGAATCAACGCGGACTGCAACGCGCCCCTCAGGGGCGCGGGGAACTGCGCGACCAGCCACAACGCACCCGCGGCAGACAACGAACCCAACGACGGCAATCGAAGGGACCCGCAGGCTCCAGCCTGCGGGTCCCTTCAACTACGGCTCAAGCCAGCGCAGCGTCACGCCGCCTTCGGCGCGTTCACATCGCTCGGCAGCGCCTTCTGCGCGACCTCGACGAGCGCGGCGAACGCGTTCGGGTCGTTGACGGCCAGCTCGGCGAGGATCTTGCGGTCGACCTCGACGTTGGCGGCCTTCAGACCCTGGATGAAGCGGTTGTACGTGATGCCGTTGGCGCGGGCAGCGGCGTTGATGCGCTGGATCCACAGCTGGCGGAAGTCACCCTTGCGCTTCTTGCGGTCGTTGTAGTTGTAGACCAGCGAGTGGGTGACCTGCTCCTTGGCCTTGCGGTACAGGCGCGAACGCTGACCGCGGTAGCCGGAGGCCTGCTCGAGGATCGCCCGGCGCTTCTTGTGGGCGTTGACTGCCCGCTTGACGCGTGCCACTTGTTAACTCCTTGTAGCGGGGCCGCGGTGGTCCTCACGCGGCCCGGTATCGATTGGGTCCCGGTCCTGCCGTACGGCGCTCAGCGGCGCCCGTACGTCACTTGCCGAGAAGCTTCTTGATCTTCGCGGCGTCGCCCGGGGCCATCTCGGCGTTGCCGGTGAGGCGACGCGTCACGCGGGACGACTTGTGCTCGAGCAGGTGGCGCTTGCCGGCGCGCTCACGGAGCACCTTGCCGGAGCCGGTGATCTTGAAGCGCTTGCTGGCACCGCTGTGCGACTTGTTCTTCGGCATAGCGCCGTTCTCTCCTCGTCGGTGGCGCTCCGGTGCCCGGTCGTGAAACCGGGCACGGTGTGGAGCGTCGCTCTTGTATCGGTTGTGTCCTGGGGACTGGCGGTCCCCCGGGGTCACGCGTCGGCGGGCGCCTCGGCCGGGGCCTCGGCTTCGGCCTCCGCGGCGTTCTGCGACTTGCCGGGGTTCGCCTTCGCGTCCGCCTTGCGCGCTTCCTGCGCCTGGCGGGCCTCGGCCATCGCCTCGGTCTTCTTCTTGTGCGGACCGAGGACCATGATCATGTTTCGGCCGTCCTGCTTCGGGTTCGACTCCACGAAACCGAGGTCCTGGACGTCCTCCGCGAGACGCTGCAGCAGTCGGTAGCCGAGCTCCGGCCGGGACTGCTCGCGACCACGGAACATGATCGTGATCTTGACCTTGTCGCCCTGCTTGAGGAACCGGACGACGTGACCCTTCTTGGTGTCATAGTCGTGCGGGTCGATCTTCGGCCGGAGCTTCATCTCCTTGATGACCGTGTGCGCCTGGTTCTTGCGCGCCTCACGGGCCTTCATGGCCGACTCGTACTTGAACTTCCCGTAGTCCATGAGCTTGCACACGGGCGGACGGGCGTTCGCCGCGACCTCGACGAGGTCGAGGTCGTACTCCTGCGCAAGCTCCAGGGCCTTGGCAAGCGGGACAATCCCGACCTGCTCGCCGCTGGGACCGACAAGTCGCACCTCGGGAACGCGAATCCGGTCGTTGATGCGGGGCTCGGCGCTGATGGATCCTCCTCGGTAGCACCACGCGACGGTCTGGCGGACAGCCGCGTAACGTCTGTGTTCGATAGACCTAACCGCGCCGGCACACAAAAAATGCCCCGGACGATCACAGGCGGGGCTCCTCGAACTGCTACCGGAGCACCGCCGCGATGACCGCGGGGCGCGATTTCGGGCTGGTCACCGCCGCTGGGACGGGACCGCCTGACCGGTGACCCGCCGTCCGGAGGACGGCCAGGTGGGAGTTCGAAGCCTCCACTTGTGGGCCGGATCCGCTGCCGTGGGCGTACGTGTCCGACCGGTCGTTACACAAGGTTAGCAGCTCGGGAGAGCGTGCGCTAACCCGGTGTCTCCCCGCCCTCCTGCTGTCAAGGGGGCCGGGCCGGGGCCTTATCGTGTGCGGCATGAGTGAGACCCCTCCCGAATCCTCGGCGAATCCCGACTTCGACGCCATGACCCGCGACATCGCCGAGGTCCCGGCGGTCGAGGTGATCGTGACGGTCGCCGTCAACCTGATGAGCGCCGCCGCCGTGAAGCTGGGCCTGACCGAGGAGGGCGAGGACCACAAGGACCTGGACGAGGCCCGCAAGCTGGTGCACGCGCTGGCCGGTCTGCTGGACGCGACCGCGACCGAGATCAGCTCGTTCCACGCGGCCCCGCTGCGCGACGGCCTGAAGTCGCTCCAGCTGGCCTTCCGCGAGGCCTCCCTCGTCCCCGACGAGCCGGGTCAGGGCCCGGGCGAGAAGTACACGGGCGCGGTCTACGGCTGACCGCCGCCCCGCCGCATCCGGAAGCTACCCCCGCACGTACAAGGGCTCGCCCGGCGGCGTCGCCCCGGCCGGCAGCAGTGCCAGGTCGAGGCCGCGCACCAGGCGGGCCCTCAGTGTGTCGTCGGCGGCCAGCCGCTCGGCGACCGCGCGGGCGGCCTTCGCCGCGTCGGCGTCCGGGTCCAGGACCAGCGCCAGGGTGCCGTCGGCCCGTCCCGGCCCGAGGTGGGCGCGGAGCACGGCGGGCTCGTCGGCGAGGGCGGCGCGCACGGCCCCGGCGACGGCGGGGTCGGCGAGCGGGTCGGTCGTCGTACGCCCCTCGGCCAGCGCCAGCAGCACCTGCCCGGTCAGCTCGAACGCCACCGGACCCGCCAGGTCCAGTACGACGGTGTCCGCCTTCTCGTGCGCGGCGGCCTCCAGCGCCTGGTGCACGGCCACGGCGACGGGGCGCGCGGCGGGGTCCCAGCGGGCGAGCGACGCGGTGGACGTGAACGCGGGGAGCGCGGTGCGGTCGCCCGCCTTCAGGGTCGGGACGGCCATGTCGCTGGTCTTCTCCCGGCGCAGCCCGTTCTCGTCCTCCTCCACTTCACCGAGTACGGCGACGACGGGTACCAGCAGCCGGGCGCCCTTGAGCGCCTCGAGGACCGGCGTCACGGCGGTGCGGTCCTCGGCCCAGGCGGCGAGCGCGGCGCTCAGCCGGGGGTCGGCGGTGCCGTCGTCGTCGGAGAAGGCGGAGTCGGGGATGTTCTTGTTCGCCACGGTTCCCGACCCTATCGGGGTGCGGGTACGGCGCTTCCCACCGGCCTCTCAGGGATCTCCGACGTATCTCTGGCCCGGGTCTCACCCCCGTCGTGGGCGCCGTATCGTCGTCGGCTTCGGCACCCTCGGGCGGGGAGGAAGCGGTGGAGACGGTCGAGCCGGTGGAGACGGTCGAGCCGGTCGAGACGGCCGGGCCGCAGGGGGACGGTGACGCGCGACTGGCCGCGGCCATGACGTCGGTGCCGGTGGCGGACGGCGCCGAGGTGTCGGTGGCGGTGCTGGACCCGGACTCCGGCGAGAGCGCCTCGTACGGCACGGGCGCCTACGACACGGCGAGCATCGTGAAGGTCGACATCCTGGCGGCGTTGCTGCTCCAGGCCCAGGACGCGGGGCGTTCACCGACGGCCGCGGAGAAGTCGTACGCCGCCGCGATGATCGAGAACAGCGACAACGACTCGGCGTCGGCGCTGTGGCGGGCGATCGGGACGGCCGACGGACTCGACGCCGCCAACGCGCGCTTCGGCCTGACGGGGACGGAGGGCGGCGAGGGCCCGCTGTGGGGGCTGACGCAGACCACGGCGGCCGACCAGGTCGCGCTGTTGCGGCAGGTGTTCGTCGCCGACGGCTCGGAGCTGACCGCGGCCTCGCGGGCTTGCGTACGGGAGCTGATGGAGCGGATCGCCGACGGTCAGCGGTGGGGCGTGTCGGCGGCGGCCGACGGGCCCGGCGGGACGGGCGGTTCCGGGCGGGCGCTGAAGAACGGCTGGCTGCGCCGCAGCACCACCGGGCTGTGGGTGGTCAACAGCATCGGGCGGGTCGAGTCCGGTGGCCACGGCTACCTGGTGGCGGTGGTGTCGCGGGGCAGTGGCACGCAGGCGGAGGGGATCGCACTGACGGAGGCGGCGGCGCGGGCGGCGGTGGGCGTGTTCACGGAAGACGGCTCGGAGGACCACTAGCGGCTGCTCGCCGGTAAGGGTGATCAGAGGTCGTCGGGGTGTTCGCGGCGGCCTCGCCACAGGACCACGGCCGCGACCACCAGGACGCCGCCCGCGCCGCCGGCCAGCGGGGCGGCCCAGGCCGAGGTGTCGTCGTCGGAGTCGGGGGCGTCGGGTCCCGGGCCGAAGTACTCGTCGCCGTGCGCCGCCGCCCTGAGGCCCTCGGGCTTCAGCCGTCCGGCGGCCTTCATGGCGGCGACCGGGTCGATGAAACCGAAGCCGCGGGAGTCGTCGCGGCCCTCGGCCGGGGCGTTGCGGGCGGTGTCCTCCAGGAGGGCCTTGACCTGGGCCGGGGTGAGATCGGGGTGGGCCGCCTTCACCAGGGCGGCCGCCCCGGAGACGAAGGCGGAGGCGGCGCTGGTGCCCCAGCCCTCGTAGTAGCGGTGGTCGGGGTCGGCGATGATCACGTCGACGCCGGGAGCGCTGACCGTGGCATACCAGCGGCGGGTGGAGAAGGAGGCTCGGGTGCCGTAGCGGTCGACGGCCGTCGCGGCGATCACGCCCGGGTAGGCGGCCGGGTAGGAGACGTGGTCGCCCAGCTCGCCGCCGTTGCCGGCCGAGGCGACGACGACCACGCCCTTTTCCAGGGCGTACTGGATGGCCTCGTCCTCGGCGGGCTCGGGGTGGGCGGAGGCGGAGTCGTCGCCGAGGGAGAGGTTGATGATGTCGGCGCCGTGGTCGGCGGCCCAGCGGATGCCCTCGGCCAGGGCGTTGCCGCGGGTCTTGCGGGCCTTGGCGCGGGAGGGGTCACCGTCCTCCAGGATCACGCGCACGGGCAGGATCCTGGCCTCGGGGGCGATGCCCATGACGCCCTCGGCGTTGCCGGGGCCGTGGCCGTGACCGGCGATGATCCCGGCCATGGCGGTGCCGTGCCGGGCCCAGGAGCGGTCGCCCTCGCTCGCGCCGAAGCCGACCAGGTCCTTGCCGGTGAGGACGTTGCCCGCCAGGTCCGGATGGTCGGCCTCGACGCCGGTGTCCAGGACGGCGACGGTGATGCCCGCGCCCTTGGTGGTGCGCCACGCCTCCTGGGTGTGCAGGGCGCCCAGCGCCCACTGCTGGGCGCGGATGCCGTCGGCGTACGCGGCGGACGCCGGGACGAGGGCGAGGGCGGCGGCGAGGAGGAGGGTCAGCGCCCCGCTCCCGCGGCGGATGTCTGCGGGGGTCACGAGGGGTGCTCCGTGGGGTCGCCGACGTTCTTGCGCAGGGCGCGTTCGACGCGGTCGGCGAGGCCCTGCGCCTCGTGGCCGAGGCCGGCCTGGGCTGGGGCCGACGTGGCGCCCGACTCGATGGCCTCCTCGGCCGGTTCGGGTTCGTCCACGGTGCGGTCGTCGGCCCAGCCGGAGACGGCGTAGACGACGACGGGTGCGTCGGTGAGCACGGAAACGGTCCACGAGGCCCGCTGCGGGGCGCCGAAGCCCTCGGCGACGGTGTCCTTCGCCGCGTACGGCAGGGGCATGAGGTCGGTCCGGCGGCCGAGGCCCTCCTTCTCGAAACGGCCCGCCAGCGAGGTCATGGCGGCGGCGTCGGCCTTGGTGAAGAGCAGGCCGACGGTGGTGACGTAGCTCTGGGTGGCGTCGGTGTAGGTGGCGCGCAGCAGGCGGGAGCAGCCGACCGGGTCGAGCACCTTGGCGAGGAGCCGGTCGAAGGCGCCGGCGCAGTCGCCGTCCGGGGCCACGGCGACCCGCGTCCAGGTGCGGTCGGCTCCGCCGGGGCCCGCGCCCTTGCCCTGGACAGTGGGCGGGAACAGCTGGTCGACGGGCACGCTGTGCCACAGCTCCCCTGCCTCGGCGTACGCGCTGCGCGCGCCGTCGTCCCCGGAGTCCCCGGCGAGCCAGCTGCCGGTGACGGCTCCGGTGAGCAGTCCCACGCCGAGCACGAGGCAGACGGCGGCGGCGAGGGCCTGCGGCTTCGGGCGCCCGCCGAGCGGACGGGGCCGGGCCAGGCCGTCGTACCCCTCGGGCTCGCCGAAGGAGATCCTGGGGCGTGCGTCGTCCGGGAGGGCCGGGGCGCCCGGGGTGCTCCAGGAAAGGGCGGGGGCGGGGGTGGCCGGGGCGGCCGGTCGTGGGGTGGGGAGTGGTGTCCGGGCCGCTGGTTCCGGTGGCGGATCCTGCGCCGTGTCCGCGGGGATCGGGCGCAGTCGGGTGGTCGTCTCGGTCGGTGTCTCGGCGGGGGCACCGGGGCGGTGGCGCGGCGTCTGCGGTACCCCGCCGCCGCGCGGAACCTCACGGCCGACGGTCGGCGCGGTGTCGGGGAAGCGGGCGGAGGCCCGGGGCGGCGCGGGGTCACCGGACCGGCAGTCACCGGACCGGGAATCCCCGGACCGGGAGTCACCGAGCCGGAAGCGCGGGTAACGGGTCCGGGCATCGGAGCCGCCGGAGTCGCCGGGGGTCCCGTCCCGTCCCGCGTCCGAGGCGACACGCCCGTCCGCACCGTCCCCAGGCTGCGCCGGGGTGGCGGAGGAGGACGCTCCGCCGCGCCCCTTCGAGTCGCCCTGCGCGACCTCGGACCCGCCACCAGGCTCCGCCGGGCGCGAGGGGATGCGGGTGTCCGCACGCGGCGGTGCCTGCGGACCGGTCGGGTCCGCCGGACGAGCGCAGGCACCGCCACCCGCTACGGGGTCCGTATCCGACCGGGAATCCGTGCGGGGCGACGTCTCGGGACGGGGGTGAGACCCCCCGGGAGACGAGTCAGAGCGCGACGGCATCCCCGCACGCGGCGGGGTAAGGCGGGGGGAGGTCCCGGGAGGCGACGGCATCCCCGCACGCGGCGGCGTGCTGGGGCGGGGCGGCGTCTCCGTACGCGGCGGCGCGGTAGGGCCGACCGGCGCCTCCGTACGCGGCGGCGTGCCAGGGCCGACCGGCGCCTCCGCACGCGGCGGCGCGGCAGGGCGAGGTGGGGTCTCCGGGGCCGGCGGCGTCGGAGGGTGGGGCGGCCTCGCGGGAGGCGGCGGGGAGGCGGGGCCGGCCGGTGTCTCGGTGTGCGGCGGCGTGGCAGGGCGGGGCGGGGTCTCGGGCTGCGGGGGGAGGGAGGCGCGGCGCGCTTCCGTGCTCATGCACCCCCCGTTTCCTCGGGCCCGGGCCGTTTCTCCGACGCGGGCCGGTGATGTGGTCTCCTGCCCCGGCCCGGCGCGGAACCGATCCGTCCCGGGCACGCATACCCGCACGGGAGGGCCGCCATCCCGGCACGGGCTACGGGGCCCTGCCGCCGGGTTCGGGCCCGCCGTGCGTGCGCGTCACTCTACGGCGTGACCCGGCCGGAGGGGGAACCAGTCCACGCGCCCGTGGCATTGGCCCGGATCGTCCCCCTACCCTGCGGTAATCCTGTCTGGCAGGCTGCCGTCATGACCGCACGCGCCGCAGACCGGGCCCGTTACGACCGGGCCACCGCCCATCTGGACGCCCCCGTGGCGATCGTGGACCTGGAGGCCTTCGACGCCAACGCGGACGACCTGGTCCGCCGCGCCGGCGGCAAGCCGATCCGGGTCGCGAGCAAGTCCGTACGCTGCCGGGCGCTGCTGGAACGGGCCCTGGCCAGGGACGGTTTCGCGGGCGTCATGTCGTTCACGCTGGCCGAGTCCCTGTGGCTGGCGCGCTCCGGTTTCGAGGACGTCCTGCTCGCCTATCCGTCGGCGGACCGCGCCGGGTACGCCGAGCTGACCGCCGACCCGAAGCTCGCCTCCGCCGTGACCGTGATGGTCGACGACCCGGCGCAACTGGACCTCGTCGACGCGGCGCGCGAGGGCGACGGCGGCCGGGAAGTCGTGCGGGTGTGTCTGGAGTTGGACACCTCGCTGCGGTTGTTCGGGGGCCGGGTGCGGGTCGGGGCCCGGCGCTCGCCGCTGCACTCCCCCGCCGAGGTCGCCGACCTGGCCCGCGCCGTGGCCCGTCGGCCGGGGTTCGAGGTCGTCGGCATCATGGCGTACGAGGGACATGTGGCCGGCGTCGGGGACGCGGTGGCGGGTCATCCGTTCCGGTCGCGCGCGGTACGGCTGATGCAGGCCGCCGCCCGTCGCGAACTGGCCGAGCGCCGGGCCGCGGTGGTGCGGGCGGTCCGGGCCGTGGTACCCGGCCTGGAGTTCGTCAACGGCGGCGGCACGGGCAGTGTGCAGCACACCGCCGCGGAGGACGCGGTCACGGAGATCGCCGCCGGGTCCGGCCTGTACGTGCCGCGGCTGTTCGACAACTACACGTCGTTCCGCGGCCGTCCCGCGGCCCTGTTCGCGCAGCCCGTCGTACGGCGGCCCGGCGTCGGGGCCGTGACCGTGCTCGGCGGCGGATACCCGGCCTCCGGCGCGGCCGGCGCCGACCGGCTGCCGGTGCCGTATCTGCCCGAGGGGCTGCGCTACGACCCCCAGGAGGGCGCCGGCGAGGTGCAGACGCCTCTGCTCGGCTCGCCCGCCGACGACCTGCTCATCGGCGACAAGGTGTGGTTCCGGCACGCCAAGGCCGGCGAGCTGTGCGAGCGGTTCGACGCGCTGCACCTGGTGGAGGGGGACGCGGTGACGGCGACGGTGCCGACGTACCGGGGCGAGGGGCACACCTTCCTCTAGTCCGGCCGGCTCCTCGCGGCGGGGTCAGTCCGTCGGGCCGAGGCCGCTGCCGACGCCGCCGCCGGTGTCCGCGTCGCCGATGGGCCGGATGCCCTTGGTGATCTCGTCCATGACGGCAAGGGGCGGCCCGTCCTCGCCGGCGTCGCAGACGTAGCGGACGAGGATCGGGGACTCGGTGCCGACGGTGGAGGGGAACACCATCGACTGCACGTAACCGCCGGGCCCCTTGGCCGTCGTCACCCGCCAGCGCACGTAGTACCCGGCGCGTCCGGCGACCGCGACGGGGCCGGACGCCACCTCCTTGTGGGACTCGATGCCGCCGAAGGGCTTGTTGCCGATCAGGTCGCGGTCGTAGGCGTCGTCGGCCGCGTCCTCGATGTCCTGCTGGGCCAGGACCTTCGGGGAGGACTCGGCGTTGGCCGTGACGGTGCGGGAGACGACGAGGCCGTGCCGGCAGACGCTGCCGTCGGCGGGGCAGTCGTAGGTGCCGTCGGTGGTCATCATGACGTCGTCCTCGGCGACGTACTTGGGCCGGACCCAGCCGTCCGGCAGCGGGAAGGTCACGCCGTTGAGCTGGTCCTCGACCACGGCCGGGTCGTCGGCGGCGGGTGCGGAGGCGGTCGGTGAGGGGGAGGGCGGTGAGGGGGAGGGCGGGTCGTTGACCGGCGAGGGGTCGGTGGCGGTGGCCGTGGCCGGCGGGGTCTGTGTCCGCGGGGTGCCGCCGTCGTCCTCTCCCAGCACGAACACGCCGGTGACGATCGACGCGACCAGGACGGCCGCGGCGCCGGTCACCGCGACGGCCTTCCCGCGTCCGCCGGTGCCCGCCGCCGGTCCGTACCCGACGGGTTCCGGGGGGCGGCGGTGCTCCGTCCAGGCCGTGCCGTCCCACCAGCGCTCCAGGTGCGGGGCCGACGGGTCGCGGTACCAGCCGGGCGGCGGCGTCATGCTCATCCCGGCACTGTAGGACGCCGTGCGCGGGGATCTACAGCGGTGTGACGTACGCCCCCGAGATCCCGCCGTCGACCAGGAAGTCGGTGGCGTTGACGAAGGAGGAGTCGTCGCTGGCCAGGAAGGCGACGGCGGCGGCGATCTCCTCGGCCTCGGCGAACCGGCCGAGGGGGATGTGGACGAGGCGGCGCGCGGCGCGTTCCGGGTCCTTGGCGAACAGCTCCTGGAGGAGCGGGGTGTTGACCGGCCCCGGGCACAGGGCGTTGACGCGGATGCCCTCCCGTGCGAACTGCACGCCCAGTTCCCGGGACATGGCGAGGACGCCGCCCTTGGACGCGGTGTACGAGATCTGCGAGGTGGCCGCGCCCATCCGGGCCACGAAGGACGCCGTGTTGATGACGGAGCCCCGGCGCCGGCGCCGCATGTAGGGAATGGCGGCCTTGCAGCACAGGTAGACGGAGGTGAGGTTGACCTCCTGGACGCGCTTCCACGCCTCCAGCCCGGTCTCCAGGATGGAGTCGTCGTCGGGCGGCGAGATGCCGGCGTTGTTGAACGCGACGTCGACGCTGCCGTAGGTGTCGTACGCCGCCGCGAACAGCGCCTCGACCTGCTCGGCGTCGGTGACGTCGGCCTTGACGAAGATGCCGCCGGTGTCCTCGGCCGCGGCCCTGCCCCGGGTCTCGTCCACGTCGCCGCAGACGACGTGGGCGCCCTCGGAGGCCAGCCGGCGGGCGGAGGCGAGGCCGATGCCGCTGCCGGCTCCGGTGACGACGGCGGTACGGCCGACGAGCCTGCGGCAGACGATGTCTTCGCTCACTGTGCGGGGTCCTCCGTGCTCGACGAGGTGGTGCTGATGAAGACGTTCTTGGTCTCGGTGAACGCGGTCAGCGCGTCCGGCCCCAGCTCGCGGCCGAGGCCGGACTGCTTGAACCCGCCGAAGGGCGTCCAGTAGCGGACGCTCGCGTGGGAGTTGACGGAAAGGTTCCCGGCGCGTACCGCGCCCGACACGCGCAGGGCGCGGCCGACGTCCCGGGTCCACAGCGAGCCGGACAGGCCGTAGTCGGTGGCGTTGGCCAGTCGGATCGCGTCGGCCTCGTCCTCGAAGGGGAGAACGACGGCGACGGGCCCGAAGACCTCCTCGACGGCCACGCGCGCGTGCGCGTCGACGCCGGTGAGGACGGTCGGCGGGAACCAGAAGCCGGGGCCGCCCTCGGGTGCCTTGCCGCGGATGCCGTCGGCGCCGTCGGGGACGTGGGAGCGGACGCGCTCCAGCTGGGCGCGGGAGATCAGCGGGCCCATCTCGGTGCTCTCGTCGGCCGGGTCGCCGACGCGGACGGCCTCGATCGCGGGGGCGAGGAGTTCGAGGAAGCGGTCGTGCACGGACCGCTGGACGAGGATGCGGGTGCGGGCGCAGCAGTCCTGGCCCGCGTTGTCCAGGAACGACATGGGTGTGGCGGCCGCGGCGGCCTCGACGTCGGCGTCGGCGAAGACGATGTTGGGGCTCTTGCCGCCGAGTTCGAGGGTGACGGGTTTGAGGAGGGCGGCGCCCTTGGCGGCCACCCGCCGGCCCACGGCCGTGGACCCGGTGAAGACGATCTTGGCGACGTCCGGGTGCTCGACGAGCGCGTCGCCCGCGACTGGCCCGTGCCCGGGCAGCACCTGGAACAGACCCTCGGGCAGGCCCGCCGCCAGGGCGAGTTCGGCCAGGCGCAGAGCGGTGAGCGGGGTCGTCTCGGCGGGCTTGAGAAGGACGGCGTTGCCCGCCGCGAGCGCGGGTGCCGTGGCCCAGGCCGCGATCGGCATCGGGAAGTTCCAGGGGGCGATGACGCCGACGACGCCGAGCGGTTCGAGAAGCGTGACGTCCAGGCCGCCGGCGACCGGGATCTGGCGTCCGGTGAGGCGCTCCACTCCCCCGGCGGCGTAGTCGAGCAGGTCGCGGACGTTGCCGGCCTCCCAGCGGGCGTTGCCGAGGAGGTGCCCGGCCTGGCGGACCTCCAGGCGGGCCAGTTCCTCCAGGTGCGCGTCGACGCCGGCGGCGAAGCGGCGCAGCAACCGGGCCCGGTCGCCCGGGGCGAGGGCGGCCCAGGCGGTCTGGGCCCGGGCGGCGCGGGCGACGGCGGCGTCCACGTCGGCCGCGGTGGCGGCGGGGACGGTGGCGACGACTTCTTCGGTGGCGGGGTTGAGTACCCGCAGCTCGTCGGGGAGTTCCTCTGACAACTCGGACAACCGGTGCCTCACATGCGTTCGAAGGAGCGGCGCAGTTCCCAGTCGGTGACGGCGGCGTCAAAGGCGTCCAGTTCGACGCGCGCCATGTTGCGGTAGTGGGCGACGACCTCGTCCCCGAAGGCGGCCTTGGCGAGGGTGCTGTTCTCCCAGAGTTCGGCGGCCTCGCGCAGGGTGGTGGGGACGTGTGCGAAGTCGGCGGCGTAGGCGTTGCCGGGGCAGGGCTCGGGCAGTTCCAGCCGCTGTTCGATGCCGTGCAGTCCGGCGGCGACCATGCCGGCCACCGCGAGGTAGGGGTTGACGTCGCCGCCGGGGAGCCGGTTCTCGAAGCGCAGCGAGGGGCCGTGGCCGACGACGCGCAGGGCGCAGGTGCGGTTGTCGTGGCCCCAGGCGACGGCGGTGGGGGCGAAGGAGCCGGGCTGGAAGCGCTTGTAGGAGTTGATGTGCGGGGCGTAGAGCAGGGAGAACTCGCGCAGCGCCACCAGTTGCCCGGCGAGGAAGTGCCGCATGACGTCGGACATCCCGGACCCGTCGGCCATCGCGTTGCGGCCGTCGGCGTCGGCGAGCGAGAGGTGGATGTGGCAGGAGTTGCCCTCGCGCTCGTTGTACTTGGCCATGAAGGTGAGGGACATGCCCTCCTGGGCGGCGATCTCCTTGGCGCCGGTCTTGTAGACGGCGTGCTGGTCGCAGGTGACCAGGGCCTCGTCGTAGCGGAAGGCGATCTCGTGCTGGCCGGGGTTGCACTCGCCCTTGGCGGACTCGACGGTGAGGCCGGCGCCGGCCATCTCGTTGCGGATGCGGCGCAGCAGGGGTTCGACGCGGCCGGTGCCGAGCACGGAGTAGTCGACGTTGTACTGGTTGGCCGGGGTCAGGCCGCGGTAGTTCGCGTCCCAGGCGTGTTCGTAGGTGTCCCGGAAGACGATGAACTCCAGCTCGGTGCCGGCCTGGGCGGTGTATCCGTGTTCCGCGAGCCGTTCCAGTTGGCGGCGCAGGATCTGGCGGGGCGCGGCGAGCACCGGGGAGCCGTCCGCCCAGGCGAGGTCGGCGACGACCATCGCGGTGCCCTCGTTCCAGGGCAGCCGGCGCAGGGTGGCCGGGTCGGCGTGCATGGCGAAGTCGCCGTAGCCGCGGTCCCAGGAGGACATGGCGTAGCCGTCGACGGTGTTCATGTCGGCGTCGACGGCGAGGAGGTAGTTGCAGCCCTCGGTGCCGTGGGCCAGGACCTCGTCGAGGAAGAAGCGAGCGGCGAACCGCTTGCCCTGGAGGCGGCCCTGCATGTCGGGGAAGGCCAGGACGACGGTGTCGATGTCACCGGCGGCGACGAGGGCGTGCAGTTCCTCGACCCCGAGCGGGGGTGTGCGGTCTGCCACGGGGAGAGCCTCCTTCTGGCCGGGAGCCATAAGGTATTGCCGGGAACCATTGGTTGGGAAGGGGGCGCGGCCGCGTGCGGGAGGAATCCGGCGGGAGTGGCGGGAGCGTGACGGACCGGCTGGCGCCGGTACTGCGGCCGGTGCGGGCCGGGAACGGCTTCGAGGAGGCGCTGGAGCAGATCCTCCAGGTCGTGCGGCTGGGCCTGGTGGCGGGGGGCGAGCGGCTGCCGGCCGAGCGGGAGCTGGCGGAACGGCTGGGGATCAGCCGGGTGACGCTGCGCGAGGTGCTGCGGGTGCTCCAGGACCAGGGGCTGGTTCAGGCGCGGCGGGGGCGGTACGGCGGCACGTTCGTGCTGCCGCGGGCGGACGCGGCCGGTGAGGACGAGCTGCGGCGCCGGGTGGCCGGGGTGGACATCGAGGACGTGCTGCGGTTCCGGGAGGTGCTGGAGGTGGGCGCGGCCGGGCTGTGCGCGGCGCACGGGCTGACGGACGCGCAGGCGGGCCGGTTGCGGGAGGCGCTGGCCGGGACGCGCGAGGCGCCGCTGGCGCAGTACCGGCGGCTGGACACGATGCTGCACCTCACGCTCGCGGAGCTGTGCGGCTCACCGGCGCTGGCCGCGCAGTACGCGGCCGTCCGGGCCACCCTCAACGACCTGCTGGACTGCATCCCGCTGCTGGTGCGCAACCTGGAGCACTCCCAGCGCCAGCACGCCGCGCTGGTGGAGGCGGTGCTGGACGGGGACGCGGACGGGGCGCGGGAGATGACGCGGGAGCACTGCGCGGGGACGGCGGCGCTGCTGCGGGGGTTTTTGACCTGAACGCCTTGCCGTGGCGGCGCGCTGCGGCAAGGGTGTGGACGGCAAAGGTGTGGACGCAGCCCATTACCTGGTCCGATCTTCTGGAGGGTGGATGGCGGACAGGCCGCTGATCGGTGTCAGCACGTATCTGGAGTCCGGGGCGCGCTGGGGCGTGTGGGAGCTGGAGGCGGTGCTGCTGCCCGCCGGGTATCCGCGGCTGGTGCGGCGGGCGGGCGGACTGGCCGCGATGCTCCCGCCGGACGATCCCGAGCACGCCGCGGCGGCCGTCGCCCGCGTCGACGGGCTGGTGATCGCGGGCGGCCCGGACGTGGAGCCGGTCCGCTACGGCGCCGAGCCCGACCCGCGCACCGGCCCTCCCGCCCGGGCCAGGGACACCTGGGAGCTGGCGCTGATCGAGGCGGCCCTGGCGGCACGCGTCCCGCTGCTGGGCGTCTGCCGGGGCATGCAGCTGCTCAACGTCGCCCTGGGCGGCACCCTCGTCCAGCACATCGAGGGGCACGCCGAGGTGGTGGGCGTGTTCGGCGGCCACCTGGTCAAGCCGGTGCCGGGGACGCTGTACGCGGGTGTGGTGCCCGAGGAGACGTTCGTCCCGACGTACCACCACCAGGCGGTGGACCGCCTCGGCACGGGCCTGGTCGCCTCGGCGCACGCCGCGGACGGCACCGTGGAGGCCCTGGAACTGCCGGCCGCACCCGGCTGGGTCCTCGGCGTGCAGTGGCATCCGGAGATGGGCGAGGACACGCGCGTGATGCGCGCCCTGGTGGACGCGGCACGGGCGGGCTGAACGACTCCGACGGCACATCACTCCCCCGCCGGACGGCGGACCCCCCTCGGCACCGGCCCGACGGCGGCGGGCCACGCCCTGGACATCACCGGGGGCCCGGAAGCCTTACGAAGGTGCGGCGGGTGCCGTCGCCGGGCGGAACGGGCGGGTTCCGGCGGCCCGCGGGTGCGGTCCGTGCGCCGAGACGACCCCGGCCGCACGTCTACGCCCGGGTCAGGGACAGCAGCCGGCGGGCCGGGCCCGTGGGGCGGTGGCCGGTGGGCCAGACCGCTCGCAGGTCGCGGGCCAGGACGACGTCCGCCACGGGGACGCTCACCAGGCGCCGGGTGGTCAGTTCCTCGCCGACGGCGAGTTCGCTGAGGACGGAGGGGCCGGCGCCGCCCACCGCGGCCGCCTTCACCGCCGTGGTCGACGACAGCTCGATCAGGGGGCGGGCCAGACCGCCCAGCGCCGCGTCCAGGACCTGCCGGGTGCCGGATCCCTTCTCCCGCAGGATCAGGGGGGTCGACGCCAGCTCCGCCGCCTCCAGCGGGCGCCGGCGGCGGGCCCAGGGGTGGCCCGGCGCGGTCACGACGATGAGCCGGTCGTGGCCGATGACCGCGGAGTCGAGGCCCGTCGGCACGCTCACCCCCTCCACGAACCCGAGGTCGGCGTCGTCGGCCAGCAGACGCTCGGCGACCGTCGCCGAGTTGCCGGCGAGCAGCGACACCGCGGTGTCCGGCAACTGGGCGCGCAGCGCGACCAGCCAGCCCGGCAGCAGGTACTCGGCGATCGTCATGCTCGCCGCGACCCTCAGCCGCGAGTCCCGCCGGTCCCGCAGGGCCTGCGCACCCGCGTCGAACGCGTCCGCGGCCTCCACGATCCGCCGCGCCCAGTCCGTGACCAGGGCGCCCGCGTCGGTGAGCCGGGAACCGCGTGGCGAGCGGTCCACCAGGGCGACGCCCAGCTGCCGTTCCATCGAGCGGATGCGGCTGCTGGCGGCCGGCTGGGTGATGCCCAGTTCGCGCGCGGCCCCGCCGAGGCTGCCCAGGCGGGCCACCGCCAGCAACAGCTCCAGGGCCCCGAGGTCCGGCACCCGGTGCGCCAGCGAGCCCGCCACGGACCGCCCCCGGTCGCCCTGCCCGCCCTCGGCGCCACCCGTGCCACCGCCCGCACCACTCGCCGTACCCCTGCTCATAACCCCAGCTTATGCCCTCATAGAGACATGGTCCCTGGTCAGGGCTTTCCCCGGCCGGGACGGTGGAGTCATGGTCACCGCAGCCCAGCCTCGTTCCCCTTCCGCCTCCTCCGCCGTCGGCCCGGCCGTCCGGCGGGTGCCGGCCGTCCGGCATCTCGGGCCCAACTGGTACGCCTGCGTCATGGGCACCTCCATCGTCGGCACGGCGGGAGCCGCGCTGCCCGGTCATGTGCCCGGCCTGCGTTCCCTCTGCACCGCGGTCTGGGCCCTGTCGCTCGTCCTGCTGGTGGTGCTGCTGGCCGCCCGGTCCCTGCACTGGCTCCACCACCGCGACCAGGCCCGCGCCCATCTCCTCGACCCGGCCGCGGCCCCGTTCTACGGCTGTCTGTCGATGGCCCTGCTGGCCGTCGGCGGCGGCGCCCTGGCGCTCGGCCGGGACTGGATCGGCCTGCCGGCCGCGGTCGCCCTGGACACCGTGCTGTTCGTCGCCGGCACGGCGATCGGACTCGCGGCGGCGGTGGCCGTGCCGTACCTGATGGCCGTACGCCACCGGATCGAGCCGGGGCAGGCCAGCCCGGTGTGGCTGCTGCCGCTGGTGGCGCCGATGGTGTCCGCGGCCGTCGGACCGCTGCTGGTGCCGCACCTGCCGCCGGGACAGCCCCGCCAGACGCTGCTGCTCGCCTGTGTCGCGATGTTCGGGGTGAGTCTGTTCGCGACGCTGGTGACGCTGCCGGTGATCTTCGGCCGGCTGCTCACCGGCGGACCGCTGCCGCTGGCGCTCACCCCGTCGCTGTTTCTCGTCCTGGGCCCGCTCGGCCAGTCGACGACCGCCGTCGGCAAGTTCGCGGACGTGGCGCCGGGCGTCTTGCCGGGCCCGTACGCCGAGGGCTTCTCGGTCTTCGCCGTGCTGTACGGGGTGCCGGTGATGGGCTTCGCGGTGATGTGGCTGGCCCTCGCCGCCGCGCACGTCGTACGGGCCCGCCGGGCGGGCATGGGCTTCTCGATGACGTGGTGGTCGTTCACCTTCCCGGTGGGCACCTGCGTCACCGGCGCCGAGGCGCTGGCCCGGGAGACGGGTCTGGTCGTCTACGACGGTCTCACCGTCGCCCTGTACGCCCTCCTCGTGGCCGCCTGGGCCGTGGCCGCCGTGCACACCGCGCGGGGTCTGCTCAGCGGTGCGCTGCTCGCAGGGCCGCGGCCAGGGCCCGGGGCGCCTCGGCCAGTGACGGCCCGTACCACGTGAGGTACCGCCCGTCGACGAGGGCGCAGGGCAGGCCGGGGAAGGCCTCCGGGCCGTCGTCGGCGGTGAAGCGGTACGGCTCGTCCGGCAGGACCACGACGTCCGGGCGGGCCGCCCGCAGTTCGTCCAGCGGAATCCTCGGGTAGCGCTCGGCGTGCGTGGCGTACAGGTGGTCGACGCCGAGGCGGGCCAGGACGTCCCCGGCGAAGGTGTCGCGGCCCAGCACCATCCAGGGCCTGCGCCAGATCGGTACGACGGCCGTGGCGCGCCGCCCCGGGACGGGTGGGTCCGCCCAGGCGGCCTCCGCCTCGTCGAGCCAGCGGGGCCGCGAGGGCGCCCCGCAGGCGGTGAGCGTCCGGTCCAGCTCGGTGACGGCCTGCGGGACGGTGCGCACCTCGGTCACCAGCACCTCGACGCCCCCGGCGCGCAGGGCGTCGAGGTCGGGGGCGCGGTTCTCCTCCTCGTTGGCGATCACCAGGTCGGGGGCGAGGGAGAGGATCCGGTCGGTCTTCGGGTTCTTGGTGCCGCCGACGCGTACGACGTCCAGGCCGGCCGGGTGCGTGCACCAGTCGGTCGCGCCCACCAGCGCCCCGGGGACGGTGCGGGCCACCGCGTCGGTCAGCGAGGGCACCAGGGAGACGACCCTCACGCGCACGCGCTCACCTGCGTCACCTGCGCGGACCTTCCCGGACCGCCTCGATGTGCTCGGCGACGGCGACGACGATCAGCCGGGTGTCGGGCACCGTGGCCCGCCAGCGGTGCCGCACCCCGCCGGTGAGGTACAGCGTGTCGCCCCGCCCGAGCCGGTAGGCGCGCCCCTCGGCCTCGATCTCCACGGCGCCCTCGGCGACGAACATCAACTGGTCGTTGCGGTACTGCAGTTCCCGCCCGGCGTCGTGGTCGCCGGTGAACTCGGAGGCGTGCATCTGGTGGTGCCCGCGCACCAGCGAGCGCACCCTGGGCGCGAAATCGGGGTCGGGGTCCTCGGCGCGGACCACGTCGACGCTGCACGCGGGGTCGGCCGCGGCGAGCAGTTCCACGGCGGTGGTGCGCAGGGCGTCGGCCACCTTCTCCAGGGAGGTCTGGCTGGGCCGTGCCCGGTCGTTCTCGATCTGGCTCAGGAAGGGCACGGACAGGCCGCTGCGCTCGGACACCACGGCGAGGGTGAGTTCGAGGTCGCGGCGCCGCCGCCGTACGGCCGCGCCCACCCGGAGGTGCTGATCTTTGTGGTCGCCCATCGCTCCGGCTCCCTCCTTCACCCGTCCGCGTGCCGTCGACGTGCCCCGTGCGGGGTGCCGTTCTCCTGATGAGTTCTCTGCACCCTACGCATGTTCGGCAAACCGTTTCATGCGGCCGTCACATCGATGTCACGTTGGGGTGGCCGCGACCTCACAGTTCTCGCCACCCGCGGACCGGTCCGCGCACCCTACCGGTTCAAGGCGTGGACGGCCTTCGGTGTTCCCGCCAGCCGCTCCCGTCCCGGCGCGGCCCTGCTCGGGCCGCCGCGTGGCGCTCCGTGGTTGGCCGAATCCCTACCGTGTCCGGGCCGCGAACGACCCGAGGGGCGGGCCGGGCGGTGCGTCTGTCGGGAGAGACGCCGCCGGGCCCACCCCTCGGGGTGACCGTCACGAAGTACCGCGCCGTTACGGGGTCATCCGGCCGACCATGTCCGGGTGCTCCTTCAGCCAGGCCGCGACGGCTTCCTCCTCGTGGCCCTGACCGCGGTCCTTGATCTCGGCCTCCAGGCTGCCCAGCTCGTCCTCGCTCATCTTGAAGTTCTTGATCCACTTCGTGAGCTGCGGGTACTGCTCGGGGAACTTCTTGCTGGAGATGGTCCGGATCGTATTGCCCTCGCCGAAGGCCTTCTTCGGGTCCTTCAGCTTGGTCAGCTCGTAGTCGCTGTAGGCCCAGTGCGGGGACCACAGGGTGACCGCGACCGGCTCCTTCTTGGCGAGGGCGCGCTTGAGCTCGGCCAGCATCGCGGGCGTGGAGCCGTCGACGACCTCGTACTCGTCCTCCAGGCCGTAGCCCGGCAGCACCTCGTTCTTCAGCAGCTGCATCTCACCGGTGCCTGGCTCGATGCCGATGATCTTTCCGTCGAAGAGGTCGCTCTTGCCCTTGAGGTCCGCGAGGGACTTGACGTCCTTCACGTACGAGGGGACGGCGATCTCCAGGGAGGTCGGCTCGTACCAGGTGCCCAGGTCGACGAGGTTGTCCTTGTGCTTGTTCCAGTAGTTGCTCTGGGCGTAGGGCAGCCACGCGTCGAAGTTGAGGTCGATGCCGCCGGAGGCCAGACCGGTGTAGACCGGACCGACGTCCATCTGCTTCAGGTTCATCTTGTAGCCGCGGCGCTCGAGGACGTTCTTCCACAGGTAGGTGACGGCGACGTCCTCCTCCCAGGGGAACCAGGCCACGTCGAGCGGCTGCTTGGCCTCGGCGGGGGTGCCGCCGGAGGCGTTCTCGACCGGGGCGAGCTTGTCGACGACGCCCGGGTTGGCCTTGAGCCAGGTGCGGACGGCCTGCTGCTGCTGTCCCTTGCCGGCCTTGTTGATCTCGGCCTCGAGGCTGGTGAGCTGCTTCTCCGTCATGGAGAAGTCCTTCAGCCACTTGGCCACGACCGGGTTGTCGTCCGAGAAGCCCTTGCGGGACAGCGAGTGCACGCCGTCGCCCTTGCCCCAGGCGCCCTTGGGGTCCTTCAGCTTCTTCAGGTCGTAGTCGTTGTACGCCCAGTGCGGGGACCACAGGGTGACGACGATCGGTTCCTTCTTGCTGTAGGCCCGCTTCAGCTCGGCCAGCATCGCCGGCGTGGAGCTGTCGACGACCTTGTACTCCTTGTCGAGCCCGTACTCCTTGAGGATCTTGCTCTTGAGCAGGTTCATCTCACCGGCGCTGGGCTCGATGCCGGTGATCTTGCCGCCGAAGAGGTCGGCCTTGCCCTTGAGGTCCTCGAGGGAGTTGACGTCCTTCATGTACGACGGGACGGTCAGCTCCAGCGAGGTCTCGTCGTACCAGGAGCCGAGGTCCTCGAGCTGCTTGCCGTACTTCTTCCAGTACTGCTCGTGGGTCGTGGGCAGCCACGAGTCGGTCTGGAAGTCGATGTTGCCCTGGGCCAGCGCGGTGTAGAGCGGGCCGGCCTCGAACTGCTTGGCCTCGACCTCGAAGCCGCGCTGCTCCAGGATCTCCTTCCACAGGAACGTGGAGGCGACGCCCTCGTCCCAGGGGATGTAGCCGATGGAGACCTTCTTGCCGTTGCCGACGTTCTTGCCGCTGCCGGCCGTGTCGGCGTCGCCGGAGCCGCCGCCGAACATGCCCATGCCGCCGGCCACCAGGCCGAGGACGACGATGCCGATCACGGCGACCTGCGGCTGGGGGCGGTAGGACCAGATCTTCAGGCCCTTGGCGGCGCGTGCCTTGGCGGCGGCGCGGCGGCCCAGCGGGGAGACGTGCGTGCCCAGCGCGCTGGTCATGCGGTCCAGGTAGATCGCCAGGATCACGATGGCGAGACCGGCCTCGGCGCCGAGGCCGACGTTGAGCTGGCCGATGGACTCCATGACGTCGCCGCCGAGGCCGCCGGTGCCGACCATGCCGGCGATGGCGGCCATGGACAGGCCGAGCATGATGACCTGGTTGACGCCCGCCATCACCGTGGGCAGCGCCAGCGGGAGCTGGACGCGCAGCAGGGTGTTGCGGGGCGTGGTGCCGAACGCCTCGGCGGCCTCGACCAGTTCCTTGTCGACCTGGCGGATGCCCAGCTCGGTCATGCGGACGCCGGGGGCGAGCGCGAAGATCAGGGTGGCCACGATGCCCGGGGCGGAACCGGTCCCGAAGAACAGGATCGCGGGGATCAGGTAGATCATCGCGGGCAGCGTCTGCATGAAGTCGAGGATCGGCCGCACGAACGCGCTCACGCGGTCCGAGCGTGCCGCCCAGATACCCACCGGCACCGCCACGACCAGGGCGATGATCGTGGCGACCAGCAGGAGCGCCAGGGTGACCATCGCGTTCTCCCACAGTTCGAGGGAGTCGATGAAGGCGAACCCGGCGAAGGAGAGGATGCCCGCGAAGGTGCCGCGCAGCCAGAAGGCGATCACGGCGAAGATACCGGCGAGCAGCAGCGGCTCGGGGGCCTGGAGGACGGCGTTGATGCCGTCGTAGGCGCCGGTAAAGATGTCCTTGAGGAAGGTGAAGAGCCAGGAGACGTTGTCGAGCAGCCAGTCGACGCTGCTGTTGACCCAGTCGCCGAGGGGGATCCTAGGCACGGCTGATCACCTTCTTGCCGCCCTTGTCCCGCGGGGACTGGCAGACGCCGGGTTCGACGTCCTCGTCGCCGAGGAAGCCGATGAGGCGCTGGGCCGGGACGACGCCGACGAGCCGGCGCTCGCCGTCGACCACCGCGACCGCGTGGGGCACCCGGGCGCTGATCGCGCACAGCTCCGAGAACGGCGTCTCGGGCGTGGCGGTCTCGCAGTCGCAGTCGGCCTCGTCGCCGCGCACGTCGGTCTCCATGACGGCGGCCGCGGTCAGGACGCGGGAGCGGTCGACGTCCTTGGTGAAGGAGGCCACGTAGTCGTTGGCGGGACGTATCAGGATGTCCTGCGCGCTGCCTATCTGCACGATCCGGCCGTCCCGCATGACGGCGATGCGGTCGCCCAGGCGCATGGCCTCGTTCAGGTCGTGGGTGATGAAGACGATGGTCTTCTTCAGGGTCTTCTGCAGGTCGAGCAGCTGGTCCTGCATGTCGCGGCGGATCAGCGGGTCGAGGGCGCTGAAGGACTCGTCCATCAGCAGCAGGTCGGCGTCGGTGGCCAGCGCGCGGGCCAGGCCGACGCGCTGCTGCATGCCGCCGGACAGCTCGTCGGGCCAGGACTTCTCCCAGCCGGCCAGGCCGCACAGGGCGAGCGCCTCGTCGGCGCGGCGTTCGCGCTCGGCGCGGGGCACGCCCTGCACTTCAAGACCGTAGGCAGCGTTGTCACGGACGCTGCGGTGCGGGAAGAGCGCGAAGTGCTGGAAGACCATGCTGATCTTCTTGGAACGGACCTCGCGCAGCTCGCGGTCGCTGAGTTCGGTGAGGTCCTGGCCCCCGAAGCGGACGTGCCCGGCGGTCGGCTCGGAGAGACCGTTGAGCATGCGCAGCAGCGTGGACTTGCCCGATCCGGACAGACCCATGACCACGAAGATCTCGCCGGGCTCCACGGTGAAGGACGCGTCGATGACGGCGGCGGTGGTGCCGTCGGCGCGCAGCTCCTCGCGGACGTCCTTCCGGTCCTTGCGGACCTCTCCCTGGTCCTTGCCGACGTCCCCCTGGCGCAGTCGCTCGACGGCCTGGTCCGGTTTCCTGCCGAAGACCTTGTACAGGTTCTCGGCCTCTAGTCTGGCTGACACGCTTACCTCTTGGCTCGGGGGCAGGGGCAGGGCCCAAAGCTCCCCTGACAGTTGAATGCATCAACCAGCTTCGGCCCGGCTGCGCGCCTGCCCCGATGCTTATGCGCCAAACATTTAAGTGAGCCAGTTCACACGTCCTCCCCGGCCCGCCCGCATGACCTGCGGCATGATTGCGAGGCGTGACCGGACGACTCATGCTTCTCGACACCGCTTCCCTCTACTTCCGCGCCTACTTCGGCGTGCCGGACTCGGTGAAGGCGCCCGACGGCACGCCGGTGAACGCCGTGCGCGGGCTGCTGGACTTCATCGACCGCCTGGTGAAGGACCACCGCCCCGACCACCTGGTGGCCTGCATGGACGCCGACTGGCGCCCGTACTGGCGGGTGGAGCTGATCCCCTCCTACAAGGCGCACCGGGTGGCCCAGGAGCGCCCGGCGGGCCCCGACGAGGAGGAGGTGCCCGACACGCTGTCCCCGCAGGTGCCGGTCATCGAGGCCGTCCTGGACGCGCTCGGCATCGCCCGCGTCGGCGTGGCCGGGTACGAGGCGGACGACGTCATCGGCACCTACACGGCCCGGGCCGCGGGCCCGGTCGACATCGTCACCGGCGACCGGGACCTCTACCAGCTCGTCGACGACGCCCGCGGCGTGCGCGTGCTCTACCCCGTCAAGGGAGTGGGCACGCTCAACCTCGTCGACGAGGCCGCGCTGCGCGAGAAGTACGGCGTCGACGGCAGCGGCTACGCCGATCTGGCGCTGCTGCGCGGCGACCCGAGCGACGGTCTGCCCGGGGTGCCCGGCGTCGGGGAGAAGACGGCGGCCAAGCTGCTGGCCGAGTTCGGGGACCTGGCCGGGATCCGGGCCGCCGTGGACGACCCGAAGGCGAAGCTGACGCCCACGCAGCGCAGGCGGCTCACCGAGGCCGGGCCGTATCTCGAGGTCGCCCCGAAGGTCGTACGGGTGGCGGACGACGTCCCGCTGCCGGACGCCGACACGGCGCTTCCGCACGGCCCGCGCGACGCCGGGGCGCTGGAGGAGCTGGCCGCCCGCTGGGGGCTCGGCGGGTCGCTGCAGCGGCTGCTGACCACGCTGAGTGCCTGAACCGTGCGGCGCGGGCACCCGTTCCCCGGGCGTCTGACGCAGCCGGGATGCTAGCTTAGGCATACCTAACTCGGGGAATCGCACGCAGGGAACAGGGAGGCCGTCATGGCAGACCGTCCGGCACGCAAGCCGCGCAAGCCGCACACCGCGCAGGTCGTCCGCACCGAGCGGCTGACCCCGCACATGCAGCGCGTGGTGCTCGGCGGCGAGGGACTGGCCGCGTTCTCGGCGGACACCTGTACCGACCACTACGTGAAGCTGCTGTTCCCCTCCGGGGGCGCCACCTACCCGGAGCCCTTCGACATGGAGCGGATCCGCGAGGAGTTCCCGCGGGAGCAGTGGCCGGTGACCCGGACGTACACCGTGCGCCACTGGGACGCCGAGCACCGGGAGATGACGCTGGACTTCGTCGTCCACGGCGACGAGGGTCTCGCCGGGCCCTGGGCCAAGCGGGTGCGGCCGGGCGAGCGCATCCACTTCATGGGCCCGGGCGGTGCCTACGCCCCCGACCCGGCCGCCGACTGGCATCTGCTCGCCGGTGACGAGAGCGCGCTGCCCGCGATCGCCCGTTCCCTGGAGGCGCTGCCGGACGGTGCCCGCGCGTTCGCCTTCGTCGAGGTCGAGGGGCCGGAGGAGGAGCAGAAGATCGACTCCGACGTGGAGGTGGTCTGGCTGCACCGCGCGGGGCGCCCGGTCGGGCAGGCCCTGGTCGAGGCCGTGCGCGCGCTGGAGTTCCCGGAGGGCCGGGTGCACGCGTTCGTCCACGGCGAGGCGGCCTGCGTGAAGGAACTGCGCCGGTACCTGCGGGTGGAGCGCGAGATCCCCCGCGAGGACCTGTCGATCTCCGGCTACTGGCGGCTCGGTCACAACGAGGACGGCTGGCAGGCCTCCAAGCGCGAGTGGAACGCCCGCATCGAGGCGGAACAGGAGGGCCCGGCGGCGGCCTAGCATCCCTCTCCCTGCCCTTCCCTCCGCGCTCGCGCCGTCAATCGCCGCGCACGCGTGCGGGCAGGTGCGTGTCGTCGCGGCCAGCGGGGTGGAGCAGCGCGCTGCGCCCGGTGGCCGCGAGTGCGGAGTTCAGCGCCCGCGCCGGGCACCCCGCCTGCCGGGACGCCCGGTTCGGTCCGGGGTCACGGTCCCTCTCGATCAATCGCCGCGCACGCGTGCGTGCAGGTGCATGTCGTGCCAGCCGTCGGGGTGGAGCAGGGCGCTGCGCTTGGTGCCCTCCAGGGCGAAGCCGGCCTTCTGCGCCACTCGGCACGAGGCCTCGTTGGCCACCGCGTGGGAGAGTTCCAGGCGCTGGAAGCCGATCTCGTCCAGGGCCCAGCGGGCGAGGGTGCGCGTGGCCCGCGCGGCGACGCCTCGGCCGCGGGCGCCCGCCGTCGTCCAGTAGGCGACCTCCGCCACTCCGTCGCCGAGCAGCACCTGCCGCAGGGCGACCCGGCCGAGCAGCCGGTCGTCGGCCGCGTCGGCGACCGCCCACTGGACGTTGCTCTCCCGGTCCCACGCCTGCTGCCACTCGGCGATCCAGCCCCGTACCTCCTCCTCGGAGTCGGCGGCGCGGATGTGCCACTGGTGCATCACCGGGTCCTGGAAGGCCGCGTGCACGGCGGGCGCGTCCTCGGCGCGCCACGGGCGCAGCAGCAGCCCGTCGCCGGTGGGGATCGTGGGCTGCGGGGTGCGGGACAGGGTGCCGGCGGGGAGGACCGGGCGGTTCAGGTAGGGCATGGGCGGCATCCTGCCAACGGGGGCGGGCGGCGGCCCAGCGGTTTTCCCGGACCACGACTTCCGCCTCGGCCCACCGCCGCAGGTCCCCGCCTCGTACGCTGGCGGTGATGAGACGCCGTACCCCTCCCCCGCCCTCGCCCCTGCCGCAGCGCGACGGCATCGACGCGGTGCGGGTGCGGCTGCCCGCGGACGGGCCGTGGTCCACGGTGCGGGAGCACCTGGTGGAGCGGCTGTCGGGTGCGGGCGCCGGCGTGGTCGACGGCATGTTCGACGCCGGGGCGTTCGTCGGTGCGGACGGGCGCCCCGTGGCGGGCGACGCGCCGTACGAGCCGGGCATGTTCGTGTGGTTCCACCGCGAGCTGCCCGCCGAGGTGCCGGTGCCCTTCCCGCTGGAGGTCGTGTACCGCGACGAGCACGTCGTCGTCGTGGACAAGCCGCACTTCCTGGCCACCACTCCGCGCGGCGGTCACGTCACGCAGACCGCGCTGGCACGGCTGCGCCGGGAGCTGGGCCTCCCGCAGCTCGGCGCCGCGCACCGGCTGGACCGGCTCACGGCGGGGCTGGTGCTGTTCACCGTGCGCCCGGAGGAACGCGGCGCCTACCAGAGGCTGTTCGCCGACCGGCGGGTGGGCAAGGAGTACGAGGCCGTCGCCCCGTACGATCCCTCGCTCGCCCTCCCCCGGACGGTCCGCAGCCGGATCCTGAAGGAGCGCGGGGTGCTCGCCGCCCGCGAGGTGGACGGCGAGCCGAACGCCGTGACCCGCGTCGAGCTGCTCGCCCGCCGGCCGGAACGGGGGCTCGCCCGGTACCGGCTGGTGCCCGGCACCGGTCAGACCCACCAGCTGCGCGTGCACATGAGCGCGCTCGGCGTGCCGATCCTCGGCGACCCCCTCTACCCCGAGGTGGCCGCCCCCGTGCCGGCCGGTGATTTCCGACGCCCGCTGCAACTGCTCGCGCGGGAGCTGGCGTTCACCGATCCCGTCACGGGGCGCGAGCACCGCTTCCGCAGCGGCCGGTCGCTCGGCGCCTGGACGGCGTACCAGGACTGGGCCGCGTACGGCGACGGGCGTCAGTAGCCGCGCCACCAGCGCAGGAAGCGCTGCCAGGCGCCGCGGGGAGGCTGCTGTTCCGCGGTCGGTACCTGCTGGGGCGCGGCGGCCGTCACCGACACGGGCTGCGGCGGGTACGACGGCAGCGGCGGCTGCGTGCGCTGTTCCGGCTTCGGCATGCCGACGTGCCAGGGGGCGCGCCGTTCCGGGACGGGGGCGTGGCTCGGCTGCTGCCTGATGTCCTGCTGTGCCCTGGGTTCGAAGCGCACCGGCAGTTCCACCAGGTGCCGCGACGCGATGGAGGACCGCCACCGCAGTTCGTCCTCGTCGCAGTCGAGCCGGACGTCGGGCAGCCGCATCAGCAGCGCGTCGATGCCGGCGTCGGCGATGGCCCGCCCGATGTCCTGCCCGGGGCACTCGTGCGGGCCGCCGCCGAAGGCGAGGTGGGCGCGGTTGCCCATCATGTCCGCGCTCAGGTCCGGGCGGATGCGCGGATCGACGTTGCCCGGCGCGATGCCGAGCAGCAGGCCGTCGCCGGCGCGGATGCGCTGGCCGCCGAGTTCCGTCTCCTGCTTGGCGAAGTAGGCGAAGACGGTGCTGAACGGCGGCTCGTCCCACAGGGACTGCTCGACTGCCTGGGGCACCGTCATCTGCCCGCCGCTGAGCTGGGCGCGGAAGCCCGGGTCGGTGAGGACCACGCGCAGCACGTTGGAGATCAGGTTGACGGTCGCCTCGTAGGCGGCCAGAAGGACCACCCGCAGGTGTTCGCGGACCTCGTCGTCGGTGAGTCCGGCCGGGTGGGTGACGAGGCGGCCGGCGATGTCGTCGGCCGGGGCGGCCCGGCGGGCGGCGGTGAGCCGGCCCAGTGCCTCCATGACGTAGGCGTGGCTGGCGATCGCCGTCTCGGTGCCCTTGAGGGTGTCGCGGGCGGCCTCCACCAGCCGGTCGCTGTACTCCTCGGGCATGCCGAGGAGATGGCACATCACGCCCATCGGCAGGTGTTCGGCGAACTGGCCGACCAGGTCGGCGCGGCCCTCCTCGCAGAACCGGTTGACGACGCGCTGGGTGTAGCGCTTGATGTGCCGGCGCAGCTCCCGGAAGTCGAGGTCGGACATGGCGCTGGTGACCGCGCCGCGCAGCCGCTTGTGCTCGTCGCCCTCGGCGTGGGAGCAGATGGGCTGCCACGCGATGTGCGGCATCAGCGGGTGGTCGGGCTTGACCATGCCCTCGTTCAGCGGGGTCCAGATCCGGCTGTCGCGGCAGAACTGGGAGGGGGTGCTGACCATGTGCAGGTTCTCGGCGTGCCCGAGGACCACCCACATGGGTACGTCGTCGTGGAGCAGCGCGGGCGCCACCGGCCCGTGCTTTTCGCGCAGCTTCTCGTAGAGCTCCTGCAGGTCGTCGGCCTCGTGCAGCCGGTGCAGTCCGCCCGGCCCGAGGCCGTGCGCGGGGCAGCCGGGCGGGGGTTCGAGCAGGGGTTCGCCCGTTCCGGTCGGGGCGTGGCGTTCAGGCGTCACAGTCTCGCTCCGCAGCAAAAGATGTGGATCACGTCAAATAAGTGGAGGGTGTCGGCGGGGCGCGCCGGTCAGGTCAGCGCGCCCTTCATGGCGAGGGCGTGCAGGAAGCGCATCAGGGTCATCAGCACGTCCCGGCTGGAGGCCCGGCGCCGCACGTCGCAGTCGAGGATGGGGATCTCCTCGGGCAGGTCGAGCGCGGTGCGCAGCTCCGCCATGGGGTAACGGGGCGCGTCGGGGAAGGTGTTGACGGCGACCACGAAGGGCACGCCGCGCTCCTCCAGGCGTCCCATGACGTCGAAGCTGACCTCCAGGCGGCGGGTGTCGACGAGGACGACCGCGCCGAGGGCGCCCTCGAACAGGCCGTTCCACAGGAACCAGAAGCGTTCCTGGCCGGGCGTGCCGAAGAGGTACAGCACCAGTTCGTCGGTGATGCTGATGCGGCCGAAGTCCATGGCGACGGTGGTGGCCGTCTTGGAGGCGGAGCCGTAGTTGTCGTCGACGCCGATGCCGGCCTGGGTCATGGTCTCCTCGGTGGTCAGCGGTCTGATCTCGCTGACCGAGCCGACCATCGTGGTCTTGCCGACCCCGAAGCCGCCCACGATGACGATCTTCACGGCGGCCTCGGCGGTGTGGGGCAGCCGGTCCTCGGTGCGTGGGCCCGGGATCGTGTCAGAGCTTTTGAAGTCCATGCATCACCGCTTCGAGGAGGTTTCGGTCGGCGACCTTCTGGCGGACGATCGGGGCGCGGGCCTGCACCAGCTCCTTCGCCAGCAGGTCGGTGAGCAGCACGGTCACCACGCTGAACGGCAGGCCCAGGTAGGCCGACAGCTCGGCTGTGGACAGGGGGGCCGCGCACAGCCGCAGCAGGGCGGCCTGCTCCGGGGTGGCGGAGACCGGGGGGTCGGCGCGGGCCACGATCAGGGTGACGAGGTCGATGTCGGCGCGTTCGCCGCCCCCTTCGCCGCCGATGACGAAGAGCCGCTCGGGGTTGCGGAGTTCGCCCTCCTTGGCCGGTGCGCCGTCGGGGGCCGGCGCGGCGGGGCCGTCCGGCCCGGGGGTTCGCCTCTGGCGCTGGGGAGGAGTCATACGGTCTGCCCGTTGCGCCGTGCGGGACTGGTGAGGTGGGGTCCGATCCGGGCGACCAGGTCGGCCATGCTCAGGCCCATCCGGCCGGGTTCGCAGCGGACGTCGGAGAGGACGGCGAGGTAGGCGTTGGGGCCTGCGGCCATCAGGTAGAAGTAGCCGCCGTTCATCTCGATGAGCACCATCTTCATGTCGCCGTCGCTGGTGGGGATCTCCTGGCTGACGGCGCTGGCGAGGCTCTGCAGTCCGGCGCAGGCTGCGGCGACGCGGTCGGCGGCGTCGGGGTCGCCGGAGTAGCGGGCGATGCGCAGGCCGTCGGCGGAGAGCACCACGATCATCTCGATGCCCGGGACGCCGTCGTAGAGGTCCCGGAGCATCCAGTCGAACTTGCCTTGCTGCTCGATCACTTGAGGTTCCCCTCGTCGTCTGCCGGGGCGTGGGCCGGCTCGCTGCTGCTGGACTGCTGGTGGGTGGTGCCCGGGTGCTGCTTGAGGCCCTCCCAGAAGGCGCCGATGAAGTGACCCGGCGGCAGGCCGCCCTGGTCCTTGTCCTGTTGGGGCTCCGGGTCCGCGGGCGCCGGGATGCCGTTGCGGGCGCGTTCCGCCGCCTGGCGGGCCTCGCGTTCGGCGTCCTCCCGCTCCCAGGCCGCCTGCTCGGCGAGGCGCTGGCTGAGCGGCATCTTGACCCGGCTGCGGCGCTGTGGCAGGCCGCCCGCCGTCCATTCGGTCACCTCGGGGACGTCGTCCTCCAGGGAGACGGTGGCGGGGATCCGCGGGCTGGTGGGGCGGCGCTTCTTGGGCTTGCGCTGCGGTCCGGGCAGGGCGTCGGGGCCGGGGGTGGGGATGGAGGTGGCGCCGATGCCGTGGGCGAGGCCGACGCCCGGCTCGGTGGTCATCATCTTGCTGGGCACGATGAGGATGGCGCGGACGCCGCCGTACGCGGAGGCGCGCAGCGAGACGTCCATGCCGAACTGCGTGCACAGCCGTCCGACCACGGACAGGCCCAGGCGCGGGTGCTGGGCGAGGTCCTGCACGTCGGTGCCGCGTTTGGCCTGTTCGAGCAGGCCCTCGATGCGGCCGCGGGACTCCTCGCTGAGGCTGACGCCGGCGTCCTCGATCTCGATGCACACACCGCTCTGCACCTCGGTCGCGGTGACGTGCACCTTGGCCGCGGGCGGCGAGTAGCGGGTGGCGTTGTCGAGGAGTTCCGCGGCGGCGTGGATGACCGGTTCGACCGCGGTGCCCTTGATGTTGACCTTGGCGATGGAGGCCAGGTTGATCCGGCGGTACTCCAGGATCCGGGACATGGCGCCGCGCAGCACGCTGTAGAGGGCGACCGGCTCGGGCCACTGGCGTCCGGGCCGGCCGCCGCCGATGACGGAGATGGAGTCGGCGAGGCGGCCGATCAGGGAGGTGCCGTGGTCGATGCGCAGGAGGTCGTCGAAGACCTCGGGGTTGCGCCCGTGGTCCTCCTCCATCTCGCGGAGTTCCTTCTGCTGCTGGTGGACGATCGCCTGGACGCGGCGGGCGATGTCGACGAAGGAACGCTCGGCGGACTCGCGCATGGAGTCCTCGTGGTCGACGATCTCGCAGACCATCCGGATCAGCTCGCGCTGGGGCTCGCCCAGTTCCGGGTAGGAGGGGTCGACCTCGCCGAGGCGGTTCATCACCTCGCGGGGTGTGGCGCCCCGGCGCATGAAGTGCAGGACGTTCGGGATGACCTCGGCGCCGAGGCGGACCATCTCGTCGTGGTGGCCCGCGGCCCGGTGTTCCAGATACGCGCTGTGACGGGCGTGCTCGGCGCGCAGGGTCCGCAGCATGCGGCCGCGGCGTACGGCTTCGGCGGCCGCGACGAGCACCAGGACGATGGCGAGGCCGCCGCACAGGCCGACGGCGAGCCGGGCCGGTTCCGTCACGAGGGCGACGGCGGCCCCGGTGGCCGCGGCCATCAGTATGGCCGGCAGCAACAGCACGCGCGCGTAGGGAAGTTCGCGGCGACCTGGAGGGGAATCAACACTCACCATGTAGGCCCTCTGAAAACGAATAGGCGGGGATGGGGATGCTTGCGGCGGGGTATGTCTGGGAGTTGTCGGGATCTTCGGCGCATTGGGAACAAGCGCGCGATTACACCTCAACTCGGTGCGCTGCGGGCGAGCTTAGTCCGGTGGGATCATCGCTGTGTCATATTCGGCAAGCACCTGAAACGGGCCCGGGGACTGGAGTATGGTCGGGCCCATTTGCACGCCGGGGAGTCGTTCGAACACATGGAGTAGCGCCCTCAAGGTGTACGAAAATCACTCACCGTGATGAGCGAAGGGGCCGCCCGGGGCGGCCGGGAACGCGTGCGGCCCGGCGGGGATTCCCGCCGGGCCTGTGGGGTGTCGGGGCCGGGGTCAGCCCACGGACGAGTAGGCGACCACTCCGCGCAGCAGCTCGTCGACGGCCTTGCGCGCGTTCTTCGGGACGGTGGAGCCCGCGCCGGGCGCGGCGGCCGCGATCTGGCCGAGGACGTCGATGACCTGCTTGCACCAGCGCACGAAGTCACCGGCCGGCATCTCCGCCTCGCGCAGCACCTCGTCCAGCCCCTTGCCGGACGCCCACATGTACGCCGCCCAGGCGAAGCCGAGGTCGGGTTCGCGCTGGCCCACGCCCTCGGTCTGGCTGATCCGGAAGTCCTCCTCCAGGGCGTCGAGCCGGCCCCAGATCCGGACCGTCTCGCCGAGCGCGGCCTTCGCCTTGCCCGAGGGCACCTTCGGCGCCATCGCCTCGTCGGCGGCCCGGGACTCGTAGACCAGCGCGGAGACGCAGGCGGCCAGCTCGGCCGGGGACAGCCCCTCCCACACGCCCTCGCGCAGGCACTCGCTGGCGAGAAGGTCCAGCTCGCCGTAGAGCCGCGCGAGGCGCTTGCCGTGCTCGGTGACCTCGTCGCCGCGCAGGTAGTCCAGCTCGGTCAGCAGCGCCACGATCCGGTCGAAGGTGCGGGCGATGGTGTTGGTCCGGCCCTCGATCCTGCGCTCCAGCTGCGAGGTGTCGCGCAGCAGCCGGTGGTAGCGCTCGGCCCAGCGGGCGTGGTCCTCGCGGTCGTCGCAGCCGTGGCAGGGGTGGGCGCGGATCGCCTTGCGCAGCCGGGCGATCTCCCGGTCGTCGGCGGCCTGGGAGCGCTTCTTGCGGGCCCGCTCCGGCGGGATGTGCCCGGCCTTGGTGCGCAGCGCGGAAGCGAGATCGCGGCGGGACTGCGGCGAGCGCGGGTTGAAGGACTTCGGGATCCGCATCCGGTCCAGCGCCTCGACGGGCACCGGGAAGTCGATCGATGCCAGCCGCTTGACCTGCCGCTCGGCGGTCAGCACCAGCGGGCGGGGCCCGTCGTGGTGGTCGAAGCCGCGGTGGCCGTTGGACCTCCCGGCGGGCAGCCCCGGGTCGAGGACGAGGGCGAGGCCCGCGTACTTGCCCGTGGGCACGTGGATGACGTCGCCCGGCTTCAGCTTCTCCAGCGCCACGGCCGCCTCGGCACGCCGCTGGTTGGCGCCCTGCCGGGCCAGCTCCTGCTCGCGGTCCTTCAGCTCGCGGCGCAGCCGGGCGTACGCGTCGAAGTCGCCGAGGTGGCAGGTCATGGAGGCCTTGTAGCCCTCCAGGCCCTCCTCGTTGCGCTGCACCTGGCGGGAGATGCCGACGACCGACTTGTCGGCCTGGAACTGCGCGAAGGACGTCTCCAGCAGCTCCCGCGAGCGGTGCCGGCCGAACTGCTCGACCAGGTTGACCGCCATGTTGTACGACGGCTTGAAGCTGGAGCGCAGCGGGTACGTGCGGGTACCGGCCAGTCCCGCGAGGTGTTCGGGGTTCATGCCGCGCTGCCACAGCACCACGGCGTGCCCCTCGACATCGATGCCGCGCCGGCCGGCCCGGCCGGTGAGCTGGGTGAACTCGCCGGGGGTGATGTCGGCGTGCTGCTCGCCGTTCCACTTGACGAGCTTCTCGAGGACGACCGAGCGGGCGGGCATGTTGATGCCGAGGGCGAGGGTCTCGGTCGCGAAGACGGCCTTGACCAGGCCGCGGACGAACAGCTCCTCGACGACCTCCTTGAAGGTGGGCAGCATGCCCGCGTGGTGGGCGGCGATGCCGCGCTCCAGCCCTTCCAGCCACTCGTAGTAGCCCAGGACGTGCAGGTCCTCGCGAGGGATGGAGGCGGTGCGCTCCTGGACCAGGGCCCGGACCTGCTCCCGGGCACCCTCGTCGTTGAGCCTGAGGCCTGCGTACAGGCACTGCTGGACGGCGGCCTCGCAGCCGGCCCGGCTGAAGATGAAGGTGATCGCGGGCAGCAGCCCCTCGGAGTCCAGCCGCTCGATGACCTCGGGCCTGCTCGGCGTCCAGATGCGCGAGCGCTGTCTGCGCTCCCGCTCCCGGTCGGCCTCCTTCATGGCGCGGCCACGCCTGCGGTCCTGGTAGGACGGGCGGCTCGCCTCCAGGCGCGCCATGCGCGTCAGGTCGGGGTTGACGGCCTTCTTGTGGCCCTCGGCCTCCTCGAACAGGTCGTACATGCGGCGGCCGGCCAGCACGTGCTGGAACAGCGGCACGGGCCGGTGCTCGGAGACGATCACCTGGGTGTCGCCGCGCACGGTGTCGAGCCAGTCGCCGAACTCCTCCGCGTTGGACACGGTCGCCGACAGTGACACCAGGGTCACCGACTCGGGCAGGTGGATGATCACCTCCTCCCAGACGGCGCCGCGGAAGCGGTCGGAGAGGTAGTGCACCTCGTCCATGACCACGTACCCGAGGCCGAGGAGGGTCTGCGAGCCCGCGTACAGCATGTTCCGCAGGACCTCGGTGGTCATGACGACCACCGGTGCCTCCGAGTTCACGCTGTTGTCGCCGGTGAGCAGGCCCACTTTGTCCGCGCCGTAGCGGCGGCACAGGTCGGCGTACTTCTGGTTGGACAGCGCCTTGATGGGCGTCGTGTAGAAGCACTTCCGGCCCTGCTGGAGGGCGAGGTGGACGGCGAACTCGCCGACGATCGTCTTGCCGGAGCCGGTGGGCGCGGCCACCAGCACGCCCTTGCCCGCCTCGAGCGCCTGACAGGCCTCGATCTGGAAGGGGTCGAGGCCGAAGTCGTACATCTCGCGGAAGGTGGCGAGCGCGGTGGCCTGCTCGACAGCGCGCTGACGGGCTGCCGCGTACCGCTCGGCCGGTGAGAGATCCTCTGTCATCGTGCTTTCGAGCGTACCGGGCCGCACTGACAACAGGACGATCATTATCCGGATCGGCCGTGCGGGGGGCCGCGGGGCGCGGTGGGGTCCTCGGGAGGTCCCGTGGGGGCGGCGACGCCTGCGGTCACCGCCCCGGCTTCCCTCAGGTCACGTCGTCGTACCCGTTGACCCGGTCCGTGGTGGCCTGCTCGGGCAGGGCGCGGGCGGTGGTCACGGCCTCGACCTCGCCGATGGCCTCGGGGGTGAGGTCCAGCTCGGACGCCTCGTCGTCGTCGGGCTCCAGGGCCTCGCGACGGGCCTTGCGGCGGTCGTTCAGCAGCGCGACGGTGACCGCGCCGAAGTACAGCACCCAGATCGGCCCGGCCAGCATGAGCATGGTCAGGGGGTCCGTGCTGGGCGTGGCGATGGCCGCGAACAGCGTGATCCCCATGATCATCGCGCGCCACCAGCCGAGCATCCGCTTGCCCGTGAGCACGCCGGTGAAGTTGAGCATCACCAGCAGCAGGGGCAGCTCGAAGGAGAGGCCGAAGACGAGCACCATGCGCGTGACGAGGTCGAGCAGTTCGTCCAGCGGCAGCAGGTTGTCGACGTCGTTCGGGGTGAACTCGATCAGCACCTTCGCCGAGGTGGGCAGCACCGCGTAGGCGAAGTAGGCGCCGACGAGGAACAGCGGGGCGCCGGTGGCGACGAACGCGTAGGCGTACTTCTTCTCGTTCCGGTGCAGGCCCGGGGCGACGAACGCCCACAGCTGGTAGAGCCAGACCGGCGAGGCCAGCACGACACCGGCCGTCAGGGACACCTTCAGCGCCAGGGTGAACGGGCCGAGCAGACCGTTGATGGTGATCTGCGCGCACGGCTCCGAGCCGGCCTTCGACTGGGCCAGCTCCGCGAACGACTTGTCGCAGCCGATCGACTCGAGGATCGGCTCGGTGAGGAGGTTGATGATCTCCTGATAGAAGAAGGCGGCGGCCACGGTGACGACGACGATGGCCAGCAACGCCTTCGCGAGCCGGTTGCGGAGCTCACGAAGGTGCTCCGCGAGCGGCATCCGCCCCTCGGGATCCTTCTCCTTGTTGCGGGCAGACTTCAGCAACCCACGTTCCCATCTCGTGCGGCGGGCCGGAGGTCACCGGCCCTGCGTCAGCGCTTGGTCGTGTCCGTCGGCTCGGTGACCGGCCGGGAGCTGGTCACGTCGCCGGGGGCGGCCTGGATGGTGCGCTGCGCCGCGGACTGCTCCGGGTTCGGCGGGTCGGCGGGGGCGGCCTCGTCGGACTTGCCCTCGCTCTTCATCGCCTTGGCCTCGCTCTTGAGGATGCGCGCCGACTTGCCGAGCGACCGCGCCATGTCCGGAAGCTTCTTCGCGCCGAACAGCAGGATGATGACGACGAGGATGAGAATGATCTCGGGGGCGCCGAGCCTTCCGAACATAAGTCTTTACCTTCTCACCGAGGCGGCTGGGTGGGGGTGCTGTCCGACCGGTCGGACAGGTGTCCGATCGATCGTGTTGTGCAGCGATCGTAACGCTCAGGGGTGAACGCGAGGCAATCCCCGTGCGTACTCCCGTCCGCGACCGGGCCTCGTTTTCCTGGCCGCGACCAGCAGCGTACCGTCCGAAACCCGTGAGGTGACAGGGCGAAGTGTCCCAAAACATAACTCACACCCGCCCGTCGGGGCACCGGAGCCGACCCGCGGTGGGGTTCACACGGTCACAAGGCGTCCACGGCACGGGCGGCGCTCTCGGTCGCCCGCTCCAGGTCCTCCGCGGCACGGCTGATCCGGCGGGCGGAGTCCGTCACCTGCCGGCCGAGGCGCTCGGCCTCCACGAACACCTTCACGGCGAACACCGCGAGGACGGCAAGACCCAGGAAACCCACGGCAACCGCGAACATCGGCCAGAACATGAGGTCGAGACTAGGGCCTGTCCGGCGGATCATGCCACAGACGCGGGGTCTGGCACGCACATCCGCGGCGTTGTCGTCGGTTGCCGACGCTCCGCGTCGACGCCCTCCTCCGCCTTGCGGCTGCACGCACCAGACCCCGCTCACCAGCGTCGACGAGTTGCCGCGTCTTTCCTGCGACCTGATCCGCCGGACAGGCCCTAGACGGTGGAGTGCAGCCGCAGCGTCCTGACCCCGCCGCCGGTGAGCAGCTCCACGACCCGCTCCCCGGCCGGCTTGCGCACGGCCGACCCGCAGTCGGGGCAGGTGAACGAGTAGAACGTGGTGCGGCTCGTGGCGCCGATCGCCAGGCGCAGGGCGCTCGCGGCGAGTTCGAACCGGCCCCGGCACTCCGGGCAGCCCGCCTTGAAGACGACCGGTGACACACGTCTCATGCCGGCGAACGCGGTCGCCGCCGTCATGCCCGGCCCGGACGGTCCGGGCGTCCCTGCTGGTCCCGTCGGTCCCAGGGGGTCGCTCACAGTGCTCGCTCCTGCCTGTCGTGCCGCCCGTCGACCGCCCCGGCGCCCCGGCGCGCACCGGCCCCGGCGACCGTCCCGGCGTCGCCGTGCTCCCCGGCCGCCTCCACGCCGTCGTACGCGGCCAGCGCCTCGCGGGCGGCCTGCCGGGCACTGTCGGCGAGCGCGGACGGGGAGACGATCCGCCCGTCGCGCCCGAGCCGCAGCGCCAGCCTCCGCAGGGAGGCCGGGTCGGGCGTGCGCAGGGTGATACGCAGGCCGCCGTCGGGAAGTTCATCCGCGCTGTCGTGCGGGTAGTACTCGGCCACCCAGCGCCCGCCCGGGCCGACCTCCACGACCACCTCGGGATCCTCGGCGGCCGGCTGCACCAGCCCCTCCGACAGGTCCCGCAGCTCCACCTCCGGCGGCGCGGACGGCTCGTCCAGGATGCGGATCTCGGCCACCCGGTCCAGCCGGAAGGTGCGCCGGGCCTCCGAGCGGCGGCACCACGCCTCCACGTAGGTGTGCCCGACGCTGACCAGCCGGATGGGGTCGATCTCCCGCTCGGTGACCTCGTCGCGGGCCGGCGAGTAGTAGCGGATCCACAGCCGGCGGCGCTCCGAGATGGCCCGGTCGACGTCGGCGAAGACACCGCCCTCGGACTCGAAGGTGACGGACAGGCGCGAGCTGGCGCCGGCGGCCTCCCCGGCGGAGGTCTCCACCTTCGCGGTCGCCCGCAGCAGCGCCTGCCGGTCGCTCTCGCGCAGCCCGGGCAGGGTCGCCACGGCCCGGGCTGCGACCAGCAGCGCGGTCGCCTCGTCGGCGGCCAGCCGCAGCGGCTCGGCGGCGTCCGCGCCCAGCGCGGCGGGATTGTGCCACCAGATGCGCTCGCCGTCGGTGTCGATGTCGAGGAGGTCGCCGCCGCGGAAGCTGGTGCCGCACATCGGAAGCACGTCGAGGTCGGAGACCAGCTCGTCCTCGGTGATGCCGAAGGCACGCGCCACGTCCTCGATGCGGGCCCCGGGGCGCTCGCGCAGATACGTCACCAGGGACAGCATCCGACGTGTCTGGTCGATGGCGTTCACGGGCCTGACCGGTTTGCCTGCCACTGTGTTGTCCGCTCCCCCTCAGCCCTTGGCGACGGCACGCAGCCGGTCCACCACGTCCGCACGCAACTCCGCCGGCTCCAGCACCACCACGTCCGGCCCGAACTCCACCAGCCAGGCGTCCAGGCCGTGCCCGTACGGAATCTCCAACTCGTCCCAGCCGTCACCGAGTTCCCGCACCCCGGTGGCCTTCGCCCGAAGGGGGTACCCCGCGCCCGTGCGCAGCCGGATCAGCGCGGAACGGTCGGCGGTCTCCCCCGCCCAGCCGGCGACCGTCTCCCGCACGGTGACGACGTCCGGCACCGGTGCGGTGAACCGCGCGCCGCGCGAGCGCACCTTCCCCGTGATCCGCGACAGCCGGAACACCCGCTCCGCACCCCGGTCGCGGTCGAAACCCGCCAGGTACCAGTGGCCGCGCCAGCACTCCAGCGCCCACGGCTCCACATGCCGGGACTCGGGGTGGGCGGCGTTCGCCTTGCGGTAGTCGAAAACGACCGGCCGGCGGTCGCGGCAGGCCAGCATCAGCGGCTCGAAGGCCGCCTCGTGCACCGGGATACGGGGCTCCAGCGCACCGTGCGCCTCGTACGGGTCGACGTCCTCGGGCAGCCCGGCCGCCCGCAGCTTCTGCAGCGCGCCACTCGCGGCCCCGGCGAGCCGCGCCTGCTGCCACACCTTCGCGGCCAGCCCCAGGGCGGCGGCCTCCTCGGCGTCCAGGGTGATGGGCGGCAGCCGGTTGCTGTCCCGGCGGGCCAGGTAGCCGATCTCGCCGTCCAGGCTCTCCACGGTCTCGATGACCAGTCCGAGTTCGCGCAGGTCGTCCTTGTCACGCTCGAACATGCGGTTGAAGGAGTCGTCGGAGCCCGCCTCGAGGTAGGCCTCGACCGACTCGCGCAGCTCGCGCTTGCTGAGTGGCCGCCGTGTCCCGAGCAGACACAGCGCCAGGTTCATCAGCCGCTCGGCCTTGGCAATGGCCATCGACGCCCTTCTCCCTATGGTGCTTACGACGGATGACCGTACCGCCCCGCGGCGGCGCGGCAAAAGCCGAGGGCCCATGCCCGGACAGGCATGGACCCCAGGTGACCGGCTCTGATCGCCGTCCGTTCGGACTTCGATCAGACTCCGAGCAGATCGACCACGAAGATCAGCGTCGAGCCGGGCGGGATCGCCGGGGTGGGGCTCTGGTCGCCATAGGCGAGGTGCGCGGGGATGGTCAGCTGGCGGCGGCCGCCGACCTTCATGCCCTGCACGCCCCGGTCCCAGCCGGCGATGACGCGGCCGCCGCCGAGCGGGAAGCGGAACGGCGTACCGCGGTTCCAGCTGGCGTCGAACTCCTCGCCCGTGCTGAAGGTCACGCCCACGTAGTGCACGGTCACGGTCTGACCGGCCTCGGCAACCGGGCCGTCGCCCTCCCAGATGTCCTTGATCTCGAGGTCCGCCGGGGGCTCGCCGCCCGGGAAGTCGACCTCGGGCTTGTCGATGCTCACGTGTTCAGCTCCTGCTTGTCTGCGGAAAGGCAACGCCCAAGTCTTACATCCCCGGACATCACATCTTCGCGAGGATGTCCACGGAGAAGACCAGCGTGGAGTCCTTCTCGATACCGCTGCCCTCCGGCGGATTGTCCCCGTAGCCCAGGTCCGGCGGGACGACGATGAGGACGCGGCTGCCGACCTTCTTGCCGGTCAGCCCCTGCGACCAGCCCTTGACGACCTGCTGCAGCGAGAACGACGTCAGCTGCTTGCGGGCGTACGTGGAGTCGAACTCCTTGCCGCCGTCCCACAGCACACCCTTGTACTGCACGAGCACACTGTCCTGGGCACCGACCTCGGCGCCGTCCCCCTCCAGGACGTACTCCGCGACGAGCTTCTTCGGCGCGTCGGCCTTCGGCACCTCGATGGAGGGCGCCTTGCCGTCGGTGTTGGTGCCGACCTTGGGCAGGGCCGCGTCGTCCTGCGGGACCTTCTTGCCCTGGGCGCTGCTCCTGGCGTTGAAGGTGTCCTGGACGTCGACCACGAACACCAGCGTGTCGTCGCCCTTGATGCCCGCCTGCTCGTTGCCCTGCTCGCCGTACCCCCAGGTGGGCGGAACGGAGAACTCGACGCGGCTGCCGGTCTTCTTGCCGGTGAGCGCGTACCGCCAGCCGTCGATGATGCTGCCCTGGGCGAGCTGGATGACGAGCGGGGTCTTGCGGTCGTAGGAGTTGTCGAAGACCTTCGCGCTCTGCCAGATCTGGCCCAGGTAGTGCGCCGCGATGAAGTCGCCCTCCGCGACGGCCTTGCCGCCGCCCGCGACGACCGTCTTGACCGCGAGGTCCTTGGAGGGCTCGCCGCTGCCCTTGGCCACGGTCGGCTTCTCGCCGAACTTCGTCCCCGCGGTGATCGCCGGCAGCGGACCGTCGACGATCTTCGGCGGCGGCGCGGAGCCGGCCGACGCCTGCGGAGACGCGCTGTCGCTCGCGTCGCTCGATGAGCCGGAGTCGTCACCGCAGGCGGCGAGCGTGACCAGTCCCGCGGGGACGGCGATGAGGAGGGAACGTCGGCGCACGGTGGGGGCCTCGTATCGGTGTCGGGTCGGTCCTGATGGCTGGCGTGCGCGCAACTCTACGGCGTGAGAAGGGCACCGTACGGCTAACGTACGGTGCCCGTGTGGCGTTCCGCCCTTTCGTGCGGAAAGCCCGGCTCTCACCCCGGCGGGGTCACATCCCGGCGATCAGCTTCTCCACCCGGTCGTCCACCGAACGGAACGGGTCCTTGCACAACACGGTGCGCTGCGCCTGGTCGTTGAGCTTGAGATGGACCCAGTCGACCGTGAAGTCCCGGCGCTGCTCCTGGGCCCGCCGGATGAAGTCGCCGCGCAGCCGGGCCCGAGTGGTCTGCGGCGGGACGGACTTGCCCTCGAAGATCTTCAAGTCGTTGGCGACCCGGGCGGCCTGGCCCTTCTTCTCGAGCAGGTAGTACAGCCCACGACGACGGTGGATGTCGTGGTAGGCGAGGTCTATCTGCGCGACCCGCGGATGCGACATGGTCATGTTGTGCTTGGCCCGGTACCGCTCCAGGAGCTTGTACTTCATGACCCAGTCGATCTCGGTGTCGATGCGGTCCAGGTCCTCTGCCTCGATCGCCTCCAGCGTGCGGCCCCACAGCTCCAGCACCCGCTCCACCGTGCCGGTGCGGATACCGCGGCGGTCGACGAAGTCGACGGCCTTCTCGTAGTACTCCCGCTGCACCTCCAGCGCGGACGCCTCCCGGCCACTGGCCAGGCGCACCTTGCGCCGCCCGGTGATGTCGTGGCTGACCTCGCGGATCGCCCGGATCGGGTTCTCCAGCGTCAGGTCCCGCATCACCGTGCCCGCCTCGATCATGCGCAGCACCAGGTCGGTCGCACCGACCTTGAGCAGCATCGTCGTCTCCGACATGTTCGAGTCGCCCACGATGACGTGCAGCCGCCGGTAGCGCTCCGCGTCGGCGTGCGGCTCGTCACGCGTGTTGATGATCGGCCGGGACCGGGTCGTCGCCGAGGAGACGCCCTCCCAGATGTGCTCCGCCCGCTGACTGACGCAGTACACCGCACCGCGCGGCGTCTGCAGCACCTTGCCGGCACCACAGAGCAACTGCCTCGTCACCAGGAACGGAATCAGGATGTCCGCCAGCCGCGAAAACTCCCCGTGCCGGGCCACGAGATAATTCTCGTGACAACCGTACGAGTTGCCCGCGGAGTCGGTGTTGTTCTTGAAGAGGTAGACGTCGCCCGCGATTCCCTCCTCGTGCAGGCGTCGTTCGGCGTCCACCAGGAGTCCTTCGAGAATGCGCTCGCCCGCCTTGTCGTGGGTGACGAGTTCGGTCACGTTGTCACACTCGGGTGTCGCGTATTCCGGATGTGATCCCACGTCGAGATACAGGCGGGCGCCATTGCGCAGAAAGACGTTGCTGCTGCGGCCCCATGACACGACACGGCGGAAGAGGTAGCGCGCCACCTCGTCAGGCGACAGGCGGCGCTGTCCCCTGAACGTGCACGTGACGCCGTACTCGTTCTCCAGCCCGAAAATGCGGCGGTCCATGACTGAACATTACGCCTGATGACCCGAACTGAAACGGGGTTCGACGGCACGGTTTGGATCATTTTCCGATGAAGCCGCAACCACCGCTCCCCGCACCGGAGCTGCGAGGACCCGCCCGGTGCACGCCAGCACCAGCAGCGAGACACACCCCGCCGCCCCCGGCACCGCGAAACCCCACAGCGCCCCGCCGTACTCCACGACGGGCCCCGCCAGCCCCGTACCCACCGAGGCACCCACCGTGAACGTCGTCACCAGCCACGAGAACGCCTCCGTCACCGTCCCCCTCGGCGCGTGCACATCCACCAGGACGAACGCACACGCGATGCACGGCGCCAGGAACACCCCCGCCACGACCGTCAGCAGCACCATGGCCACCGCGCCCGGCATCAGCATCAACGGCAGGTAACAGACCGCCAGCAGGGCCACCAGCACCCGCAGTCGCCGCGCCGGCTCACCCGCCCACCGCCGCGCCCCGTACACCACGCCCCCGACCAGCGCACCCAGCCCCAGCGCCGCCATCAGCCACCCGTACACGGCGTCACCACCGTGCTCGTCCGCGTACGGCACCGAGGCCACCGTGATCGACCCGAGCGCCATCCCGATGAACAGGAAGGCCCCCAGCAGCGCCAGCAGCCCGCCCGACCGCAACGCACCCAGCCAGTGCGCCTCCCGCGGCGCCGACCGCCACGCCCGCGAAGGCGGCGACACGACCACGGACAGCGCGCCCAGCACACCGATGCCGTTCAGCACCAGCAGGGCCGCCTGCGGCGACCACAGCGACACGCACACCGTCACCAGCAGCGGCCCGACGGTGAACATGACCTCCTGCGCCACGGCGTCCATCGCGTACGCCGTATGCACCTGATCCTCCTTGCCCAGCACACTCGGCCACAGCGCCCGCAGCCCGCCCTCCAGCGGCGGCGTGAACAGCCCCGCCGCCCCCACGGCCGCATACGCGAGCACGGCCGCCCCGGTACCCGCGAAGGCGAACACGGCCATCGCCAGCGCCGACAGCACCGCCGCCGGCAACTGCACCCGCGGCTGCCCGTGCAGGTCCACCAGCCGCCCCAGCACCGGCTGCCCCACGGCGTTCGCGACGCCGTACACCGCCGCCAGCGCCCCCGCCAGGCTGTACGAACCGCCCTCGGCCCGCACGAACAGCACGATCGCGATCGCCGCGGTCGCGTTGGGCAACCGCCCGACCAGCGTGCCGGCCAGCAGCCGTACGGCATGCCGCGCCCGGAGAATGTCCAGATACCCGGCGACCACGACGCACCTCCCCGTCCTCGATCAAGCAGGCGTCAACAAGTGTTACGTATAACTTCCGCTGTCATACGTACCATGTCGCCTGTTCAGCAGTCCAGACGAAAGCGCAGGCGAACGGTGGCACGAGGCAGCACCCGCCCCACGAGCCGGGACGTCGCCCAGGCCGCCGGCGTCTCCCAGGCAGCCGTCTCCCTGGTCCTCGGCGACAAATGGCGCGGACGCGTCTCCGAACCCACGGCCCAGCGCGTCCGCGACGCCGCACTCGAACTGGGCTACCGCCCCAATCTCGCCGCACGGAACCTGCGTCTCGGCCGCACCCGCACCGTCCTGCTCGTCGTCCCCGCCCTCACCACGGAATTCTTCGCCGAGGTCTACACGGGCGCCGCACGCGTCGCCGCCCAACACGGCTTCGGAGTCGTCCTCTACCCCTCACCCGAAGGCGTCGGCCCCGCCCGCGACCCCTTCGCCTCCGCACAGGCCGCACTCGACGGCGTCATCGCCTCCTCCATGGCCGCCGACGCCCTCACCGCCATCCGCGGCGACCAGCTCCCCCTGGTCATGCTCGACAGCGACCCCGAGGGCAGCCTCGGCGCCGCCACGGTCAACCTCGACATCGCCGACGGCATCCGCCAGGTCACCGAGCACCTGCTGAGCCTGGGCCACCGCAGCTTCCTCCACCTCGCCGCCGACATCCCCTCCTGGACCTTCGAGGTACGCGCCCGCGAACTGGCCTCACGGCTCGACGCCGCCCCCGGCACCCTGCTGCGCACGATCAGGGCGCCCATCTCGATCGAGGGCGCCCTGGAGGCCACGGAAGCCGCCCTCGCCGCACCCGGGCCCCGGCCCACGGCACTCGTCTGCGACGACGACAAACTGGCGGCCGGCGCCTACAAGGCCATCCGCCGCGCCGGACTCCGCGTCCCCGACGACCTCTCCGTCACCGGCCTCGACGACCTCGGCCTCGCCACCGCCATCGACCCCGAACTCACCACCGTCCGCCTCGACGCGGAAGCCTTCGGCGAACGAGGCATGCGAGCCCTGCTCGCGGTACTGGAAGGCAGGCCCCCCGAGAAGGGGGACCTGCCGGTCAGCCTGGTGGTACGGGGATCAACGGCCCCGCCCCGGTGAGGTGCGCGCCTACTCCTCGTCCGCCCCGGAGCCGGAGCCGGAGTCGGCCTCGGACCCGCCCTGCGCGGAGGCTTCACCCGCGCCCGCGCCCGATTCCAGCAGCCGCGACAACTGGCCACCCACGAGACGCTTGAACTTGCGCTGCTGCGGACGCGTCCGGTCCAGCACCGCGACCTCCAGCCGCTCCGCCGGAATCTCCCGCTCACTCCCATTGGTGTCGCGGGACAGCGCCTGCACCGCCAGCTTCAGCGCCTCGGCCAGCGTCATGCCGTCCCGGTGCCGCTGGTCCAGATACCCGCTGATCTGCTCCGCGTTGCCCCCGACCGCAACCGAGCCGTGCTCGTCCACGATCGAACCGTCGTGCGGCAACCGGTAGATCTGGTCGTTCTCCGGGCTGTCACCGACCTCCGCGACGACCAGCTCCACCTCGTACGGCTTCTCGGCCTGGCTGGAGAAGATCGTGCCCAGCGTCTGGGCGTACACGTTGGCCAGACCGCGCGCCGTCACATCGTCACGGTCATAGGTGTAACCCCGCAGGTCGGCGTAGCGCACGCCACCGATCCGCAGGTTCTCGTACTCGTTGTACTTGCCGGCGGCCGCGAAGCCGATCCGGTCGTAGATCTCGCTGAACTTGTGCAGCGCACGGGACGGATTCTCACCGACGAACACGATGCCGTCGGCGTACTGCAGCACCACCAGGCTGCGGCCACGCGCGATGCCCTTGCGGGCGTACTCCGCCCGGTCGGCCATCGCCTGCTGAGGAGATACATAGAACGGCGTCGACACCGGTTATCCGTCCCTTCCTGTCGAAATCACTGGACCACCTGACAACACGAGGACCGCTCCCGCTACAGCAGCGCGGCCCGCGGACCGTCGGGCTGCTCGAGCCGCCGCTCGAGCACCGAACGGGCCAGCTCCGCGGACTCGTCCTCGCCGAGCCGGCGGAAACCGTCCTCGGTGATCACAGTGATGATCGGATAGATCCGGCGGGCGACATCGGGACCACCGGTCGCCGAGTCGTCGTCAGCCGCGTCGTACAGCGCCTGCACCACGAGCGTCGTGGCCTGCTCCTCGGTCAGGTCGTCACGGAACAGCTTCTTCATCGCACCGCGCGCGAAGACCGAGCCCGAACCCGTCGTCGCGTAGTTCCGCTCCTCGGACCGGCCGCCCGTCACGTCGTACGAGAAGATGCGCCCCCGGCCCCGGTCCACGTCGTAACCGGCGAACAGCGGCACCACGGCCAGCCCCTGCATCGCCATGCCCAGGTTGGACCGGATCATCGTCGACAGGCGGTTCGCCTTGCCCTCCAGGGACAGCTGGGCGCCCTCGACCTTCTCGAAGTGCTCCAGCTCCAGCTGGAACAGCTTCACCATCTCCACGGCCAGGCCGGCGGTGCCGGCGATACCGACGGCGGAGTACTCGTCGGCCGGGAAGACCTTCTCGATGTCCCGCTGGGCGATCATGTTGCCCATGGTGGCCCGCCGGTCACCGGCGAGGACGACACCGCCGGGGAACGTGACCGCCACGATCGTGGTGCCGTGCGGTGCCTCGACGACGCCCTGCACCGGCGGGAGCTGCCGGTTGCCCGGGAGCATCTCCGGCTGGTGCTCACCGAGGAAGTCCATGAAGGAGGAGGACCCGGGCGTCAGGAAGGCAGCTGGTAGACGCCCGGTGCTACGAGTGTTGGCTTCCACGAAGTTCCCTCCAGGTAGGCGGCAGCCCGACGAACAGCGTCGGGATCGTCTCCCAACTTGCCGATGGCCGAATTGCAGTTGAAGCACAGTACGCCACGGACCTTACCCGTCTTGTGACAGTGATCCACATGTACGGCCGGAGCCTTCAAGCAGATCACGCAGAGGCCCTTTTGAGAGGCGATGATCTTGTCCCGCTCAGCCTCGGTGAGGCCGTAGTGACGCTCTAGGTGACGCGCACGCCCAGCCACTGCCCGGCATGCCTTGCAACGCGTCGACAACCCGTCCGACGCCGCCGCGTTGCGATGCCACTCGTTCCACGGCTTGACCTCGTCACAACCCAGGCAGTGCTTGTACCCCTCGGGCACGTCTGCTCGACGGACCTTCTTGCCTTGAGCCTCCCGGCGGCGGCGGTATGCCTGGGCCCCGCATTCGCGGCAACGGTCCTGAAGCCTGTCGAGCTTGGACCTGTTGGCCGCGAATGCACTGGCAGGCAGAGTCCGCTTGCATGCCGAGCACTTCTTCCCGGCATCCAAATTGGACATTAGGGACTATTCCCCACCCTTTTGGACAAATGACCTCACGAAGTCCTCGGCATTCTCTTCGAGCACATCGTCGATCTCGTCCAGGACGGAGTCCACGTCGTCGTTCAGCTTTTCCTGGCGTTCCTTGAGGTCCTCGGAGGCCTGCGCGTCCTGCGCCTGCTCCTCGACCTCCTCGGTGGACCGCGTGGCCTTCTGCTGCCCGCCGCCGGTGTCCTTGGTCGCCATAACCCTCACCCCGCTCGGTTCGCCCGACACAGTTGCTCGGTCAAGATCAGACCCTACAAGCCCGGTCCGACATCGGCCCCGCACTTTCCTCAACGTACGGGGACCATCTCCATGGTTCCCGGACCTGGGGTATTCCACCCCGTCCGGCTGTCTACTCCCCGGTGCCCGCTCCGTCCGTTCACCCGCCGGACAGGACCCTGACCAGGTCGTCCGCGGTGCGGCAGCGGTCCAGGAGCTCCTTGACGTGATTACGCGTTCCGCGAAGCGGTTCCAGGGTTGGGACCCGCTGGAGCGAGTCGCGCCCCGGCAGGTCGAAGATCACGGAGTCCCAGGAGGCCGCCGCGACGTCGTCCGCGTACTGCTCCAGGCAGCGTCCGCGGAAGTAGGCGCGGGTGTCCTCCGGAGGCTTCGTACGGGCCCGCTCGACCTCGTTCTCGTCCAGCAGGCGCTTGATTCGGCCGCGGTCCACCAGACGGTTGTAGAGGCCCTTGTCGGGCCGCACGTCGGCGTACTGGAGGTCGACGAGGTGCAGCCGGGCGGCGTCCCAGTCGACGTTGTCGCGGCGGCGGTAGCCCTCCATGAGTTCTCGCTTGGCGACCCAGTCCAGCTCGCCGGCGAGGCTCATCGGGTCGTTCTCGAGCCGGTTGAGGGTGTCCTCCCAGCGGCCGAGGACGTCCTTGGTCTGGTCGTCGGCGTCCGCGCCGTACCGTTCCTCGACGTATTTGCGGGCCAGCTCGTAGTACTCCATCTGGAGCTGTACTGCGGTCAGTGTGCGGCCGCTGCGCAGGGTGACGAGGTGCTTGAGGGTCGGGTCGTGCGAGACCTGGTGGAGGGTGCGTACGGGCTGGTCGACGGCGAGGTCGACGGCGATGAAGCCGTCTTCGATCATGGAGAGGACCAGGGCCGTCGTGCCCAGCTTGAGGTAGGTCGAGATCTCCGACAGGTTCGCGTCGCCGATGATCACGTGCAGGCGGCGCCACTTCTCGGCGTCGGCGTGCGGTTCGTCGCGGGTGTTGATGATGGGGCGCTTCAGCGTCGTCTCCAGGCCGACCTCGACCTCGAAGTAGTCGGCGCGCTGGCTGAGCTGGAAGCCGTGTTCGTGGCCGTCCTGGCCGATGCCGACGCGGCCGGCGCCGGTGAAGACCTGGCGGGAGACGAAGAAGGGCGTCAGGTGGCGCACGATGTCCGAGAAGGCGGTTTCCCGCTTCATCAGGTAGTTCTCGTGGGTGCCGTAGGAGGCGCCCTTGTTGTCGGTGTTGTTCTTGTAGAGGTGGATGGGCTGGGCGCCGGGCAGTGCCGCGGCGCGTTCGGCGGCTTCGGCCATGATGCGTTCGCCGGCCTTGTCCCAGAGGACCGCGTCGCGGGGGTTGGTGACTTCCGGAGCGCTGTATTCGGGGTGGGCGTGGTCGACGTAGAGCCGTGCTCCGTTGGTGAGGATGACGTTGGCGAGGCCGATGTCCTCGTCGGTGAGCTGGCTGGAGTCGGCGGCTTCGCGGGCGAGGTCGAAGCCTCGCGCGTCCCGCAGCGGATTCTCCTCCTCGAAGTCCCAGCGGGCCCGGCGGGCCCGGTGCATCGCCGCCGCGTAGGCGTTGACGATCTGGGACGAGGTGAGCATGGCATTGGCGTTCGGGTGGCCGGGGACGGAGATTCCGTACTCCGTCTCGATGCCCATTACTCGCCGTACGGTCATGCGGCCCTCCTTGCCCGGCAGCGCCCGTAGTGGGCGCCGCTCAAGTACCGCTGGCGCTCCGATGCGTGTGCGGTGCCCGTCCCCGCACTGCGCGACTCGGCGGTAGTGAAGAGCCTAGAACGCCTTTGCGCTGGCGGGGAGATCATTTGCGTCATTGCCTTGCTCCAGCCGGGGCTCCGGAAAACAGTCGGCTGCGGGTACCCGGTGAGGGCACCCGCAGCCGCCCCGCCTTTTACAGGTACTGACCGGTGTTCGCCACCGTGTCGATGGAGCGTCCGGTGTCCGCGCCCTGCTTTCCGGTGACGAGCGTACGGATGTACACGATCCGTTCGCCCTTCTTTCCGGAGATGCGGGCCCAGTCGTCGGGGTTGGTGGTGTTGGGCAGGTCCTCGTTCTCCTTGAACTCGTCCACGCAGGCCTGGAGGAGGTGGGAGACGCGGAGGCCCTTCTGGTTCTTGTCGAGGAAGTCCTTGATCGCCATTTTCTTGGCGCGGCCCACGATGTTCTCGATCATGGCGCCGGAATTGAAGTCCTTGAAGTAGAGGACTTCCTTGTCGCCGTTGGCGTAGGTGACTTCCAGGAAGCGGTTCTCCTCGGATTCGGCGTACATCTGTTCCACCGCCGTCTGGATCATGCTCTGGACGGTGGCCGCCTTGTCCTTCTCGTGTTCCGCGAGGTCGTCGGAGTGGAGGGGGAGGCGTTCGGTGAGGTACTTGCCGAAGATGTCCTTGGCCGCTTCGGCGTCCGGACGTTCGATCTTGATCTTCACGTCGAGCCGGCCGGGCCGCAGGATGGCGGGGTCGATCATGTCCTCGCGGTTGGAGGCGCCGATGACGACCACGTTCTGCAGGCCTTCCACGCCGTCGATCTCGGCGAGGAGCTGGGGGACGATGGTGTTCTCCACGTCCGAGCTGACGCCGGAGCCGCGGGTGCGGAAGAGGGATTCCATCTCGTCGAAGAAGACGATGACGGGGGTGCCCTCGCTGGCCTTTTCGCGGGCTCGCTGGAAGACGAGGCGGATTTGCCGCTCGGTCTCGCCGACGTATTTGTTGAGGAGCTCGGGGCCCTTGATGTTGAGGAAGAAGCTCTTGCCGGCGGCCTGGCCGGTGACCTCGGCGACCTTCTTGGCCAGCGAGTTGGCGACGGCCTTGGCGATGAGCGTCTTGCCGCATCCGGGGGGTCCGTAGAGCAGGACGCCCTTGGGGGGACGCAGCTCGTGCTCCTTGAACAGGTCGGGGTAGAGGTAGGGGAGCTCGACCGCGTCGCGGATCATCTCGATCTGTCCGCCGAGGCCACCGATCTGCTCGTAGCCGATGTCGGGGACCTCTTCGAGGACGAGTTCTTCGACCTCGCTCTTGGGGACGACCTCGTAGACGTAGCCGGAGCGGGGTTCGAGCAGGAGGGCGTCGCCGGGGCGGATGGTGAGTCCGCGCAGGGGTTCGGCGAGCCGTACCACCCTTTCCTCGTCGGTGTGGCCGAGCACCAGGGCGCGCTCGCCGTCCTCGAGGATCTCCTTGAGGGTGACGATGTCGCCGACGCTCTCGTACTCCATGGCCTCGACCACGTTGAGTGCTTCGTTGAGCATCACTTCCTGGCCGCGTCGGAGCTCGTCGAGCTCGACGCTCGGGCTGACGTTCACCCGGAGTTTGCGGCCGCCGGTGAAGATGTCGGCGGTGCCGTCCTCGTTGGCCTGCAGGAAGACGCCGAAGCCGGCCGGTGGCTGGGCCAGCCGGTCGACTTCCTCCTTGAGGGCCACGATCTGGTCGCGGGCCTCGCGGAGGGTGCCGGCGAGTCGCTCGTTCTGGGCGGACACGCCGGCCAGATTGGTCTGCAGTTCGACGATCCGCTCTTCGAGAATTCTCGTGTGTCGCGGAGATTCGGCGAGCTTGCGTCGCAGGACGGCGATCTCCTGCTCAAGGTAGGCCACCTGCCCGGCCGGGTCCTCGGACCCGCGTCCCGGGCGGATGCCGCGGTTCATGTCGTCGTCGTGGGCTGCCACGGTCCTCACCTCCTCCAAGGGGAGCTGGACGCTTCCAGACCCTACCTGGGTGGGTGTCGATTGAAACCCCTAGATCACAAAGACGGTAGGGGTGTGTCCGATCTTCACCCTTGCGCTCTCCCTCACGCCAGGGGAATACCCACGGAACGTGGGGGGAACCCCGGCGGGGGTAGGCTCGAAGTGTTCAACACCCGTCAGAGCTGGCCGGATTCCCGAACGGCTGGGCACAGGAAACGGCAGGAGAGATGAGCGTGCAGCAGGAGGCCGTTGTCGACGGTGAGGCTCTGGAAGTCTGGATCGACCAGGACCTGTGTACCGGTGACGGTATCTGCGCCCAGTACGCGCCCGAGGTGTTCGAGCTGGACATCGACGGTCTGGCGTATGTGAAGGGCGCCGACGACGAGCTGCTGCAGGCTCCGGGGGCGGCAACGCCCGTGCCGTTGCCGCTTCTCACGGATGTGGTGGACTCGGCGAAGGAGTGTCCGGGCGAGTGCATTCACGTGCGTCGTGTTTCGGACAGGGCCGAGGTCTACGGTCCGGACGCAGAGTGACCGAATCGTAACTTGGCGCGTACGGTCCGTGACCGCTGTCTGGTGTGTCACACCGTTTGTCCCGGGGCGCCGGTCAGACGGTGCGTGCCTGTGAGGGCGTGTCGCTGACGAACGCGCCGTTCTTCCACTGCCACTTCACGTGGTCGGTGACGTCGGGGCAGCAACTGGGCACGTCGGGCGAGGAGTAGCCGAGGAGCGTGGCGCGGACGGCGCCGTCGCGCACCGAGAGTTCGGTGGCGGTGTGGCGGTCCTTGGGGTCGACGAGGGTGGCGACGACGCGGGGCTCGCCACCGTCGGTGTTCCGTGTGATGACGTACACGCCGTCGGGCGGGGTGCCCATGGGGGCGTCGCAGTGCACGGAGGCCACGGTCTCGGGCCGGCCGTCGCCGTCGAGGTCGCCGGTGGCCTTCTTCTGGACGACGGCTTCGACGGGGCCGCATTCCAGGGGGAAGGTCACGGTGGCGGGGTCGGGCGGCGCGATGTGCGCGGGCGCGCTCTTGGGTCCGGCCGCGGTGGTGTGGCCGCCGGGCTGGGCCGCTGTCGCGGCGTCGGGCTGGAGGACCGAGGACAGGGCGACCACGCCGGCGACGGCCGTGGCGGTGGCGACCCAGTGGATCGGCCGGGTGTGCGTGTGCGAGAGATCCGGAACGGCGGGGTGCTGCACGAGGAGTGTCTCCTGTGAGGGCTGTGCCGGTGGGGGTGGCCAGCATCGTGCCACACGTCACAGTGCGGGGGAACGGCGGGGTGGGTACTGGCTTCCGTTTTCCGCGGGGTCGCTGCTCGCGTCGGGCGGTGGCGGTCAACGCGGCGACGCCGTGGTGGAGTTCCGGGACGCTGCCGGAACTCCACCACGGCGTCTGTTCGTTGCGTGCGGCGCCGGGCCGGGTCAGCGGCCGGAGCCTCCGCCGGCGTTGGGACCGTCGTAGTCCTCGCCGTAGGCGCCCTTGGCGGGGCGGCGGCGGCGCATGGGCGGCTCGACGCCGTCGGCGAGGCGGCGGGCGGTGAGGAGGAAGCCGGTGTGGCCGATCATGCGGTGGTCGGGGCGGACGGCGAGGCCCTCGACGTGCCAGTTGCGGATCATGGTTTCCCAGGAGGTCGGCTCGTTGAAGCAGCCGATCTCGCGGATGGACTCCACGGTCCGGGCGAGCTGGGTGGTGGTGGCGACGTAGCAGCACAGGATGCCGCCGGGCACGAGCGCCTTCTTGACGACGTCCAGGCACTCCCAGGGGGCGAGCATGTCGAGGATGACGCGGTCGACGTCGGTGTCGGACAGGTTGTCCTGGAGGTCGCCGACGGTGAGCTGCCAGGCGGGGTGCGGGCCGCCGAAGTAGCGCTGCACGTTCTGCTGGGCGATCTCGGCGAAGTCCTCGCGGCGCTCGTAGGAGTGCAGCATGCCCTGGTCACCGATGGCGCGCAGCAGGAAGCTGCTGAGGGAGCCGGAGCCCACGCCCGCTTCGACGACGCGTGCGCCGGGGAAGATGTCGGCGAAGGCGAGAATCTGCCCCGCGTCCTTCGGGTAGACGACGGCTGCCCCGCGGGGCATGGACAGGACGTAGTCGGGGAGCAGGGGGCGCAGCGCGAGGTAGGCGACGTTCCCGGTGGTGCGGACAACGCTGCCCTCGGGAGCACCGATCAGTTCGTCGTGGGGGAAGGAACCCTTGTGGGTGTGGAAGTTCTTCCCGGCCTCGAGCGTGAACGTGTAGTGGCGGCCCTTGGGGTCGGTCAGCTGAACCTGGTCCCCGACCTTGAAGGGCCCGCGCCTGCGGGCGGCACCGGTCGGTTCGGACATGTGACCAGCCTACCGGTTCCCTGCCGGGGGCTTGACCAGCGTGGGCGGCTGGTGGCCGTGGTGCGTGCGAACGGCGCGGGGCGTATGGGGTTGCTCGCGCGGTTCCCCGCGCCCTTTCGGGGCGGGTTCAGCTGGGCCTTGCCATGGCCTTGACGAAGGCGCGCTCGACGTCGGCGGCGGACAGGACGCCGTAGATCTCGCCGGTCTCCTCGACGACGAGGTATTCGGTGGCGGGGTTGGCGCGCAGGGCGTCGAGGAGTTCTTCGCCGGACAGTTCGGCGGAGACGCGCATGCCGTCGGTGAGGTCCTGGGCGAGGGTGCTGACGGCCACCCAGGGGCGGCGGTGCTCGGGTACGCCGACGATGGCGGCCTCGCGGACCAGTGAGGCGGGGGTGCCGTCGGCGTCGACGACGACCAGGGCGCGGGCGCCGGAGGCGTTGGCGCGGCGCAGGGCCTCGGAGAGGGGGGTGTCGGCCTGGACGGGGACGGCGCGCCGGGTGAGGGCGCGGGCGCGCAGTTCGGGGAGGTGTTCGCGCAGGCGGGCCATGCGGAGGCTGTTTCCGGCGCCGGTCCAGATGATCGCGGCGAGGATGGCGGCGAGCAGGGCGTCCAGGACGGTGTCCATGCCCACGTCGTCGGCGGCGTTGCTGCCGAGGGACTGGGTGGCCAACGGCAGGCCGATGAGTACGGCGATGGCGAGGGCGCGGCCGACCCAGGCGGCGGCGACGGTGCCGCTCATGGGCTTGCCGGTGAGTTTCCAGACGACGGCGCGGAGCATGCGGCCGCCGTCGAGGGGGAGGCCGGGCAGCAGGTTGAAGACGGCGACGATGAGGTTGGAGGCCATCAGTCCGGCGAGGAGGACGCCGGGGACGCTGTCGGGTTCGACGGGCAGGAGGGCGGCGTAGAAGACGCCGGACAGGACGAGGGAGAGCAGGGGGCCGACGAAGGCCAGCATGAACTCGCGGCCGGGGGTTTCGGCTTCCTTCTCGATCTCGGAGACGCCGCCGAAGAACTGGAGCTGGATGCGGCGTACGGGGAGCTTGAAGCGGAGGGCGGCGACGGTGTGGGCGAGTTCGTGGACGAGGACGGAGGCGTAGAAGGCGACGGCGAAGAAGAGGGAGACGAGGTAGCGGGCGGCGCCGAGCTCGGGCAGTACGCGGTCGAGCTGGCCGCCGAACACCCACGTGATCAGGGCGGCGACCAGGAACCAGCTGGGGGCGACGTACACGGGCACGCCGAAGGGGCGGCCCATGAGCAGTCCGCCTCCGGGTTCCGGTCGGCGCTGCGGGGGCCGTCCCGGGCCGCCTCCGCCGGGGGTGTGGGCTTCGGTGCGGTGGTGGGGGGCGCCGGCGTCGCTCTCGGCACCGGCGGACGGGCCTGCCGGCGGGCGGGCGGCCGCGTCGTCGCCGGCGGCCGGCTGCTTCGGCGGTTCCCCTGCCGTGCCGTGTCCGGCGGCGGGGGTGGACTCGGCGGCGCTGTCGGGGCGGGGTGGGCGCTGGGGGGTCGGGGCGGCGTCCGGGGGCGTGTCCCCGGTGCGCGGGGCGTCCGGGTCGATGCCCTCGGTGGGGCTGAGTGCCGGGTCCGGGGTTCCGGGCGGGGTGTCCGGGGCGTTCCGGCCGGGCGGGGTGTCCGGGGCGTTCCGGCCGGGCTCGTCGCGCGGGGCGGAGGCTTCGGCGGGGGTTTGCTCCGGGCCGGCGGGGGTCTCGCCCGGGCCGGCGGAGGTCTCCCTCCGGCCGGCGGGGGTCCCGCCCGGGCCGACAGGGGTCTCCCCCGGTTCGGCGGGGGTCCCGCCCGGGCCGACAGGGGTCTCCCCCGGGCCGACAGGCGTCCCGCCCAGGCCGGCAGGCGTCCCGCCCAGGCCGGCAGGGGTCTCCCCCGGGCCAGCGGGGGTCTCTCCCCGTTCGGTGGGCGTCGGTGCGCCGGTGTCCGGCGACTCGGGGACCGGGGTTCCTGCTTCCGACGTCTCGTGGTCCGGTGTGCCGGGGTCCGTGGCTGTGGGGCCGGTGACCGTGGGGCCCGTGGGTTCCGGCCGTGTGGTATCGGCGGGGTCGGCGGCCGGGGCCGTGGGATGTTCCCGGGGCTCGGCCGACTCGTCGTTGCCGGACCGCGGCTGCCCGCTCCCGCCGCTCACGTCCACGATGTCCCCTCGTTCGAAGCGTCTCCCGCCTGCCGACGGGAGGGTCTCGTGTCGATGGTATGCGTCCGTCCCGGCCCGTTCAGCCCCGGCACCCCTGTGCTTGCCCTCTGTCACACGGGTCACGGCGTCGGACTGGGTCGCTGTCAGTGTCCGGCCGTAAGGTCTGTGGGCATGGAGACGAGTACCGAGGACGTCGCGGAGGACGCCGGCGGATCCCCCCGACCGGCGGCGGCCGTGGCGGATCAGCCGGGCGTGGTGGTGGAACGGGCGGTCGTGGCGTTGGACGCGCCGACCGGCGATGCCCCGCCCGCGCCCGTGGCGACCGCTCGCGCGGCGACCGCGCCCGCCTCGCTCTCGCCCTCGCGGGCCGGGGACTTCATGCAGTGCCCGCTGCTGTACCGGTTCCGGGTCATCGACCGGCTGCCGGAGAAGCCCAGCGAGGCGGCGACCAGGGGAACCCTGGTGCACGCGGTGCTGGAGCGGCTCTTCGACGCGCCGGCGGCCGAGCGGACGGCTCCGCGGGCCAAGGCGCTGGTGCCGGGCCAGTGGGACCGGCTGCGGGAGAGCAGGCCGGAGGTCGGTGAGCTGTTCGCGGACGATCCGGAGGGTGCCCGGCTGGCGCAGTGGCTGTCGGAGGCGGAGCGGCTCGTCGAGCGCTGGTTCACCCTGGAGGATCCGAGCCGGCTGGAGCCCGCCGAGCGGGAGCTGTTCGTCGAGGCCGAGCTGGACTCGGGGCTGCGGCTGCGCGGCATCATCGACCGGGTCGACGTGGCCCCCACCGGCGAGGTGCGGATCGTCGACTACAAGACCGGCAAGGCGCCCCGGCCGCAGTACGCGGAGGGGGCGCTGTTCCAGATGAAGTTCTACGCGCTGGTGGTGTGGCGGCTGAAGAAGGTCGTCCCGCGGCGTCTGCAGCTGGTGTATCTCGGCAGTGGTGACGTGCTCACGTACGACCCGGTCCCGGCCGACCTGGAGCGGGTCGAGCGCAAGCTGCTGGCGCTGTGGGAGGCGATCCGGCTGGCGACCGAGACCGGCGACTGGCGGCCGCGGCCCACGAAGCTGTGCGGCTGGTGCGACCACCAGGCGCACTGCCCGGAGTTCGGCGGCACTCCCCCGCCCTACCCGCTGCCGGTGAGGGCGGCCGACTCCGGCGGGGCCGAGCAGGGCAGAATGGGACTGGATTAGGGCCTGTCCCATCGAAGGAGACTTACGTGGCCATCCGCGTCCTACTGGTCGACGACCAGCCGCTGCTGCGCACGGGCTTCCGGATGATTCTGGAGGCGGAGCAGGATCTCGCGGTCGTCGGCGAGGCCGGAGACGGCCTCCAGGCCCTCGACCAGGTGCGGGCGCTGCAGCCCGACGTGGTCCTGATGGACATCCGCATGCCGCGGATGGACGGGGTGGAGGCGACCCGGCAGATCACCGGACCCGAGCGGGACGGCCCGGCGAAGGTGCTGGTGCTGACCACCTTCGATCTGGACGAGTACGTGGTGGAGGCGCTGAAGGCGGGCGCCAGCGGCTTCCTGCTCAAGGACGCCCCGGCCAACGAGCTGGTGCAGGCGATCCGCGTGGTGGCGAACGGCGAGGCGATGCTGGCGCCGAGCATCACCCGTCGGCTGCTCGACAAGTACGCCACGCATCTGCCGTCCGGCGACGAGCCGGTGCCGGACACCCTGCACACGCTGACGGACCGTGAGGTCGAGGTGCTGAAGCTGGTGGCGCGCGGGCTGTCGAACGCGGAGATCGCCGCCGACCTGTTCGTGAGTGAGACGACGGTCAAGACGCACGTGGGCCATGTGCTGACCAAGCTGGGTCTGCGGGACCGGGTGCAGGCCGCGGTGTACGCGTACGAGAGCGGTCTGGTGCGTCCCGGCGCGCAGTAGCCGGGCCCGCCGCACAGCCTCTCGCGAGGCACGTGAACAAGCCCGAAGGGCGCCCTCCTCCGTTCGGAGGAGGGCGCCCTTCGGGCTTGTTCGTGCCGACGTCAGCCGCTCACGCCCCGCCCCAGCTCCCAGAGCTGGAGGGAGGAGGAGGAGTTGAGGACGTAGGCCGTGCCGGTGACGTCGTCGCGGGTGGCGACGTACTGCTTGCCCTGCCAGAGCGGGATCAGCGGGACGTCCTTGGCGGTGATGTCCTGGATTTCGGTGAGGTCGTCCACCGCGGAGAGCCGGTCGGCCTCGCCGCGGGAGGCGGGGATCAGCTCGTTGATGATCTGCGAGTTGGAGTACGGGATGTTGAGGGTGTTGCCCTTGTCGAGGAACGGGGCGACAAAGCTGTCGGCGTCCGGGAAGTCGGGGAACCAGCCCATGCCGAAGACGTCGTACTCCCGGTTGCGCTCCGCCTTGTGGAACTTCTCCCAGGGGGTGCCCTTGATGTCGACGTCGAACAGACCGCTGTCGTTCAGCTGCTTCTGGAGGTGCTCGAACTCCGGCTTGGTCGCCGCGCCGTAGTGGTCCGTCGTGTAGTGCAGCGTCAGCTTGACCGGCGTGGTGATGTCCGCGTCCTCCAGCATCGCCTTCGCCTTGGCGACACTGGGGTCGCCGTACTTGTTGAAGAACGAGTTGGAGTGGCCGGTGATGCCGGCCGGAACCATCGAGTACAGCGGTTCGGCCTGGGACCCGTAGACCGCGGAGACGAGTTCGCTGCGGTTGATGAGCTGGGCCATGGCGGCACGGACGGCCTTGTCCTTGACCGTGGCGGCGTCCGTGTTGAAGGCGAGGTAGCGGATCTCGAGACCGGCCACCTCGACCAGGTCGACGTCGCCGTCCGTGGCCTTGGACAGGCTCTGGATCTGTTCCGGCGTCATCGCGCGGGTCATCACGTCGATGTCCCCCTTGTCGATGGCGTCGCCCATGGCGTCGGCGTCGGCGAAGGACACGAGCTCGACCTTGTCGTTGTTCACCTTGAGACTCCCCTTGTAGTTGGGGTTCTTGGTGAACACTGCCTTGGTCATCTGGTCGCCCTTGACCTCGGCCTTCATCGTGTACGGGCCCGAGCCGGTCAGCTCGAAGCCGTCGCGCAGCTTGTCCTTCTGGTAGTCCTTCGGGTTGACGATGCCGGCGACCGGTGTCGACAGCTTGAACGGGAAGGTGGCGTCGGCGGTGTTGAGGTGGAAGATGACCTCGCGGTCGCCCTTCGTCTCGACGGTGTCGACCGTGGAGAGGAGGGAGGCCACCTCGGTGTCGGCGTTTATCTTGCGGACTCGCTCGATGGAGTACTTCACGTCCTCGGCGGTGACCGGGTCACCGTTGGCGAACTCCAGGCCGTCTCGCAGGGTGCAGGCGTAGCGCTCGTTGCCGGTGTCGGTGAATCCGCACTGCTGGGCAGCCTCGGGCACGGGTTCGCCGTCACCACGGGGCAGCACCATCAGCGTCTGCGAGGTCTGGCGCATGATGTTCCAGGCGCCGACGTCGTAGGCGTACGCCGGGTCGAAGGGCGCGGTGATCTCCTTCGAGACGCTGAACCCGTCCGTGGTGCCGACGACGATCGCGTCCCCGTCGCCGCTGCCGCTGTCCGATCCTCCGCAGGCGGCGAGCACCGGCGCGAGCAGGCCGACGACGGCCGGCAGCACCAAAGTCTTGCGGTTCATGCTCGAGTTTCTCCAGAGCTGTCGGTCCGTGTATCCGGCATGCAGGGGTGTCGCGGCGGATCACGGGGGTAGTGGCCGATGTTCTCGCGACGAGATTAGTCCGCGCCCGCACGGGGGTTCGCAGCCACCGGAGTTGAGGGCTCATCACGGAGCGAAACCGGGTGTGGACACACCGAAAACCCGACAGTGGAAGGATTAGTGCAGGGTTTCACCAATCAGGACACAAAGGCTCCCCGACAACGTTCGCCTAGCCGGATGTGGCACACCCGGGCACGCCTGTCGACCCCTGTCGGCGTGGTGAACGTCACAGTTGGTCTTCGATCGCCGGTGCCGGAATTCGGCCATCCGAGGCGAGGGAAATAGCCCGGGAACAGTGGTGGGGCCGCTCGGGGCGGGCCTTCCCGGAATTGGCCGCTTAACGCCGCTGCACGCTCGGTGAACGGCTAGCGCATTTGTGTCATCAGGCCGCGCAGAAATGTCAGATCGACCTCTTCCAGGGAGGCGACCACGGTGCGCCGGGCGGCCGGGGTGATGGGAGCGACCGAGGGCACGGCCACGACGTGACAGCCGGCGGCCTCCGCTGCGGCGACCCCGGTCGCGGTGTCCTCGACGACGGCGCAGCGGGCCGGGTCGACGCCGAGTCCGGCCGCGGCGGCCAGGTAGGGGTCGGGGTGGGGCTTGGTGCGCGGCACCTCGTCGCCGGCGACGGTGAGGGCGAAGTGGTGGGGGCCGAGCGACTTCAGGACGCGGTCGATGATGCGCCGGTGCGAGGCGGAGACCAGGGCCGTGGGGATCTCGTGCGTGGAGAGCTCGGCGAGCAGCCGGGCGGCGCCGGGCATGAGCGGCAGGTCACGGCCGATGCGCTCCTCGAAGCCGTCGTTGAGCAGGACGCTCAGTTCGGCGAGGGTGATGTCGGCGCCGGTGGCCTCGATCAGGAAGCCCGCGCTGCGGGTCATGGGGCCGCCGACCACGACGTGGCGCCAGGAGTCGTCCAGGGTGTGGCCCAGGGAGGCGAAGACCTCCGTCTCGACGTCCCACCAGAAGCCCTCGGTGTCCACCAGGGTGCCGTCCATGTCGAGGAGCACGGCTTGCAGGGCGGACCCTTCGGCCGTACGGGTTCCGAGCGCGGGGACCGTACTGGTCATCCACGTACCTCCTTGAGGGACGATCAGGCCGGCTCCCACGAAGGGAGCCGGCCTGCGGTGGACCGACCAGTGTACGTCGTGCGGGATGCGAACGCCTGGTGTGGCCGACGGGGCGGGTACGGAGCGCCTAGCGGGCGTTGAAGTACTTCGCCTCGGGGTGGTGGATGACGATGGCGTCGGTGGACTGCTCGGGGTGGAGCTGGAACTCCTCGGAGAGGTGGACGCCGATGCGCTCGGGCTCCAGCAGGGCGGCGATCTTGGCGCGGTCCTCCAGGTCGGGGCAGGCGCCGTAGCCGAGGGAGAAGCGGGCGCCCCGGTACTTCAGGGCGAACATGTCCTCCATGTCGGCCGGGTCCTCTCCGGCGAAGCCCAGTTCGGAGCGCACGCGTGCGTGCCAGTACTCGGCGAGGGCCTCGGCGAGCTGGACGGACAGTCCGTGCAGCTCCAGGTAGTCGCGGTAGGCGTTGGCCTCGAACATCCGGGCCGTCTCCTCGCCGATGCGGGAGCCGACGGTGACGACCTGGAAGCCGACCACGTCGATCTCGCCGGACTCCTCCGGGCGGAAGAAGTCGGCCAGGCACAGGCGCCGGCCGCGGCGCTGGCGCGGGAAGGTGAAGCGGGTGCGTTCGTTGCCGTCGTCGTCCAGGACGATCAGGTCGTCGTCCTTGGAGACACAGGGGAAGTAGCCGTAGACCACGGCCGCCTCCAGCAGGTTCTCCGTCTGGAGCCGGTCCAGCAGGCCCCGCAGGCGGGGCCTGCCCTCGGACTCGACGAGTTCCTCGTAGGAGGGTCCCTCGCCGGTGCGGGCCTGCTTGAGGCCCCACTGGCCCTTGAAGAGGGCGCCCTCGTCGAGCCAGGAGGCGTACTCCTTGAGCTGGATGCCCTTGACGACGCGGGTGCCGCGGAACGGCGGCTCGGGCACGGGGTTGTCGGTGGCGACGTCGGAGCGGACGCTGCCCTCTTCCGGACGGTCCTCGATCTCGACGGTGGCCGCCCGCACCCGGCGCTGCTTCAGCTCGGGCAGCTTGGCGCCGGGAACGCCGCGCTTGATGCCGATCAGGGCGTCCATCAGGCGCAGGCCCTCGAAGGCGTCGCGGGCGTAGCGGACCTCGCCGTCGTAGATCTCGTGCAGGTCCTGTTCGACGTAGGCCCTGGTGAGTGCGGCGCCGCCGAGGATGACCGGGTAGTCGGCGGCCAGCTTGCGCTGGTTGAGCTCCTCCAGGTTCTCCTTCATGATCACCGTGGACTTGACCAGGAGGCCGGACATGCCGATGACGTCGGCCTTGTGCTCGTCGGCCGCCTCCAGGATCGCGGACACGGGCTGCTTGATGCCGAGGTTGACGACGGTGTAGCCGTTGTTGGACAGGATGATGTCGACGAGGTTCTTGCCGATGTCGTGGACGTCGCCGCGGACGGTGGCCAGCACGATGGTGCCCTTGCCGTCGTCGTCGGTCTTCTCCATGTGCGGCTCCAGGTGCGCCACCGCGGTCTTCATGACCTCGGCGGACTGGAGCACGAACGGCAGCTGCATCTGGCCGGAGCCGAACAGTTCGCCGACGACCTTCATGCCGTCGAGCAGGGTGTCGTTGACGATGTCGAGCGCGGGACGCTCCTGGAGGGCGTCGTCCAGGTCCTGTTCGAGGCCGTTCTTCTCGCCGTCGATGATGCGGCGCTTGAGGCGCTCCTCCAGCGGGAGGGCGGCCAGCTCCTCGGCCTTGGACGCCTTCAGCGACTTGGCCGTGGCGCCCTCGAAGAGCTGCATGAGCTTCTGCAGCGGGTCGTAGCCCTCGCGGCGGCGGTCGTAGATGAGGTCGAGGGCGGTGGTGACCTGCTCCTCGTCGAAACGGGCGATCGGCAGGATCTTCGACGCGTGCACGATCGCCGAGTCCAGGCCCGCCTTCACGCACTCGTCGAGGAAGACGGAGTTCAGCAGGATGCGGGCGGCCGGGTTGAGGCCGAAGGAGATGTTCGACAGGCCGAGCGTGGTCTGTACGTCCGGGTGGCGCTTCTTCAGCTCCCGGATGCCCTCGATGGTGGCCAGGCCGTCCTTGCGGGACTCCTCCTGGCCGGTGCAGATCGTGAAGGTCAGGCAGTCGACGAGGATGTCCGACTCGCGGATGCCCCAGTTGCCGGTGAGGTCGTCGATGAGCCGTTCGGCGATCTCGACCTTCTTCTCGGCGGTGCGGGCCTGGCCCTCCTCGTCGATGGTCAGCGCGATCAGCGCGGCCCCGTGCTCCCGGGCCAGTCCGGTGACGCGGGCGAAGCGGGACTCGGGGCCGGCTCCGTCCTCGTAGTTCACCGAGTTGATCACCGCGCGGCCGCCGAGCTTCTCCAGACCCGCCCGGATCACCTCGACCTCGGTGGAGTCCAGCACGATGGGCAGCGTCGAGGCGGTGGCGAACCGGCCGGCCAGCTCCTCCATGTCGGCGACGCCGTCCCGGCCGACGTAGTCCACGCACAGGTCGAGCATGTGCGCGCCCTCGCGGATCTGGTCGCGGGCCATCTCCACGCAGTCGTCCCAGCGGCCCTCCAGCATGGCCTCGCGGAACTTCTTGGAGCCGTTGGCGTTGGTGCGCTCGCCGATGGCCAGGTAGGAGGTGTCCTGGCGGAAGGGCACGGTCTGGTACAGGGAGGCGGCGCCGGGTTCGGGCCGCGGGTGGCGCTCGGTGGGTTCGCTGCCGCGGACCCGCTCGACGACCTGGCGCAGGTGCTCGGGGGTGGTGCCGCAGCAGCCGCCGACCAGCGACAGGCCGTACTCGCGGACGAAGGTCTCGTGGGCGTCGGCCAGCTCGGGCGCGGTCAGCGGGTAGTGGGCGCCGTCCTTGCCGAGGACGGGCAGACCGGCGTTGGGCATGCAGGTCAGCGGGATCCGGGCGTGCCGGGCGAGGTAGCGCAGGTGCTCGCTCATCTCCGCCGGGCCGGTGGCGCAGTTCATGCCGATCATGTCGATGCCGAGCGGCTCCAGCGCGGTGAGCGCGGCGCCGATCTCGGAGCCGAGGAGCATGGTGCCGGTGGTCTCGACGGTGACGGAGACGATGACGGGCAGGTCGAGGCCGAGGGCGTCGAGGGCGCGCCGGGCGCCGAGCACGGAGGCCTTGGTCTGCAGCAGGTCCTGGGTGGTCTCCACGAGCAGGGCGTCGGCGCCGCCGGCGACCAGGCCCTCGGCGTTGCGCTGATAGGCGTCGCGCAACACGGTGTAGGGGGCGTGGCCCAGGGTGGGGAGCTTGGTGCCGGGGCCGATGGAGCCCAGGACCCAGCGCTGCCGCCCGTCCCCGGCCGCGAATTCGTCGGCGACCTCGCGGGCGACGCGGGCGCCGGCCTCGGACAGTTCGTGGACGCGCTCGGGGATGTCGTACTCGCCGAGGGCGGAGTGGTTGGCGCCGAAGGTGTTCGTGCCGACGCAGTCGACGCCGGCCGCGAAGTACTCCTCGTGCACCGAACGCACGATGTCCGGCCGGGTCACGTTCAGGACCTCGTTGCACCCCTCCAGCTGCTGGAAGTCGTCCAGCGTGGGGTTCTGGGCCTGGAGCATGGTGCCCATGGCGCCGTCGGCGACCACCACACGGGTGGCGAGGGCCTCTCGGAGGGCGGACACGCGGGTGCGGGTGTCGGCGGGCGGGGTGGATGGCGACGAGGCCATGAAAGGGCTCCCTAGGATGCGACGGCTGTCGGCTTTGCGCCTGCCCGGTGCCGTCCGTCGTGGACGTCCCCGGGGAGTACGCACGCCGCCAGGGTAGCCGGGTCCGGGGGCGGATGGTCAGGGCGTCCACGAGACGGACGAGGATGGCAGGGCGAATACCGGCCGAACGGACGAGTCCGCCGTCCCCCGAAGGGCCCCCGAGGGCGGCAGCGCGCGCCCGGTGCGCGTGGCTTCCCGGAGGGCGGCCGCGGTCCTCGGGAGGTGGCCGGAGTGCAACAGTTGCCCGCCGACCATTAGCGGGAGGTCGGCATGGACCGGTAGTGTTCGGCATTGCCGAACGACGTCAGCGACGCCGAGGTCGGCAGTCGAAGGGGACGGAGGCAGTACGTCGATGGCACGGAACATCCAGTCGCTCGAGCGGGCGGCCGCGATGCTGCGCCTGCTCGCGGGCGGCGAGCGGCGGCTCGGCCTGTCGGACATCGCCTCGTCGCTGGGTCTGGCCAAAGGCACCGCGCACGGCATCCTGCGCACCCTCCAGCAGGAGGGCTTCGTCGAGCAGGACGACGCCTCCGGGCGCTACCAGCTGGGCGCCGAGCTGCTGCGTCTGGGCACGACCTATCTGGACGTGCACGAGCTGCGGGCCCGCGCCCTGGTGTGGACCGACGACCTGGCCCGCTCCAGCGGCGAGAGCGTCCACCTCGGCGTCCTGCACCAGCAGGGCGTCCTGATCGTGCACCACGTCTTCCGGCCCGACGACAGCCGGCAGGTCCTGGAGATCGGGGCCATGCAGCCGCTGCACTCGACGGCGCTGGGCAAAGTCCTGTCGGCGTACGACCCGGTGGCGCACAGCGAGGCGCTGGAGGCCGACCGCAAGGCGTTCACGGACCGCACCATCTGCGAGCCGGACCGCTTCGAGCACGTCCTGGACATCACGCGCGCGCGTGGGTACGCGGCCGACGTCGAGGAGACCTGGGAGGGCATCGCGTCCATCGCCGCCCCCATCCACGACCGCAGGCGGATGCCGGTCGGCGCGGTCGGCATCACGGGGGCCGTGGAGCGGCTGTGCCGGGAGGGCGAGCTGCGGCCCGAGCTGGTCGCGGCGGTACGGGACTGCGCGCGGGCGGTCTCGCGGGACCTGGGCGCCGGGCGGTTCTAGGGCGCGCACACGGGCGGGGCGGGCCGGGACACCGAGGGTGTTCCGGCCCTTTGCGTGTCCGCGGACGGCCGCGGACGTGGGAAGGGCGACCCGCCGGGCCGGCCGGGCAGAGATCGATAGCACACGACGATCAATAACGATCGTGCTTTCGATAACACAGCTCTTGACGCACGCCTGACGCCGAACGAGACTCGCGTCCATCGGTCGGCATTGTCGAACACCTACCGGCAATACGCGTTAGAGTGTGCACAGTGCCAAGGGCCGCCATCGCTCTCACACCGAGGGCGCCGGAACACCCGGAGGGACCCGGGGGTTCGGCTTCCCCTGGACGAAGGACAAAGGAGTCGCGGGTGTCCAGCTCCGACATCTTCATCGGCGAGACCATCGGTACCGCCATACTCATCCTGCTCGGCGGCGGCGTCTGCGCCGCCGTGACGCTCAAGGCCTCCAAGGCCCGCAACGCCGGCTGGCTGGCCATCGCCTTCGGGTGGGGCTTCGCCGTCATGACGGCGGTGTACATCTCGGGTCCGCTCTCCGGCGCCCACCTGAACCCGGCCGTGACCGTCGGCATCGCCATCAAGGACGGTGAGTGGAGCAACGTCCCCACTTACTTCGCCGGACAGATGCTCGGCGCCATGATCGGCGCGGCCCTGGTCTGGCTGGCCTACTACGGCCAGTTCCTGGCCCACCTCACCGACCAGGAGATCGTCGGCGGGCCGGGCGCGCAGGACACCACGGCCAAGTCGGTCGAGGCGCAGGAGAAGGGCGCCGGCCCGGTGCTGGGCATCTTCTCCACCGGGCCCGAGGTCCGCAACGCGGTGCAGAACCTCTCCACCGAGGTCATCGGCACCTTCGTGCTGGTACTCGCCGTACTCACCCAGGGCCTGAACGACGAGGGCAACGGCCTGGGCATCCTGGGCGGCCTGATCACCGCGCTGGTGGTCGTCTCGATCGGTCTGTCCCTGGGCGGTCCGACCGGCTACGCGATCAACCCGGCCCGTGACCTCGGCCCGCGCATCGTGCACGCCCTGCTGCCCCTGCCCAACAAGGGCGGCTCCGACTGGTCCTACGCCTGGGTCCCGATCGCCGGTCCGCTGATCGGTGGTGCGATCGCCGCAGGTGTCTACAACGTCGCGTTCGCCTGAGCGGGCTCCCGCTCGGCGATCATCGAGCCGCAGACCACGCGCCGTAAGCACCGGCCACCCACCACGGAACCCCAGGAGCACACAGTGACCGACGCCCACACCGCCGGAATCGCCTCGCACGGCCACGGGCCGTTCATCGCCGCGATCGACCAGGGCACGACCTCCTCGCGCTGCATCGTCTTCGACCGCGACGGCCGCATCGTCGCAGTCGACCAGAAGGAGCACGAGCAGATCTTCCCCAAGCCCGGCTGGGTCGAGCACGACGCCGCCGAGATCTGGACCAACGTCCAGGAGGTCGTCGCCGGAGCGGTCGAGAAGGCCGGCATCACCCGTGACGACATCAAGGCCATCGGCATCACCAACCAGCGCGAGACCACCCTCGTCTGGGACAGGAACACCGGTGAGCCCGTCCACAACGCCATCGTCTGGCAGGACACCCGCACCGACGCCCTGTGCAAGGAGCTCGGCCGCAACGTCGGCCAGGACCGCTTCCGCCGCGAGACCGGCCTTCCCCTGGCCTCGTACTTCGCCGGTCCCAAGGCCCGCTGGCTGCTCGACAACGTCGACGGTCTGCGCGAGCGCGCCGAGGCGGGCGACCTGCTCTTCGGCACCATGGACACCTGGGTCATCTGGAACCTGACCGGCGGGGTGAACGGCGGCAAGCACGTCACCGACGTCACCAACGCCTCGCGCACCATGCTGATGAACCTGCACACCATGGCGTGGGACGAGAAGATCGCCGAGTCGATCGGCGTGCCGATGCAGATGCTCCCGGAGATCCGCTCCTCCGCCGAGGTGTACGGCGAGATCACCGGCGGCCGGCTCGGCGAGCTGCTCGGCGGCATCCCGGTGGCCTCGGCGCTCGGCGACCAGCAGGCGGCCCTGTTCGGCCAGACCTGCTTCTCCGAGGGCGAGACCAAGTCGACGTACGGCACCGGCACCTTCATGGTGATGAACACCGGTGACAAGCTGATCAACTCCTACTCGGGCCTGCTCACCACCGTCGGCTACAAGATCGGCGACCAGGACACGGTCTACGCCCTGGAGGGCTCGATCGCCGTCACCGGTTCGCTGGTGCAGTGGATGCGCGACCAGATGGGCCTGATCTCCACCGCCGCCGAGATCGAGACCCTCGCCCTGACGGTCGAGGACAACGGCGGCGCCTACTTCGTGCCGGCCTTCTCCGGCCTGTTCGCCCCGTACTGGCGCTCCGACGCCCGCGGTGTGATCGCCGGCCTCACCCGGTACGTCACCAAGGCGCACCTCGCGCGCGCCGTCCTGGAGGCCACCGCCTGGCAGACGCGGGAGATCGCGGACGCCATGACGAAGGACTCCGGGGTGGAGCTGACCGCCCTCAAGGTCGACGGCGGCATGACCTCCAACAACCTGCTGATGCAGACCCTCGCCGACTTCGTGGACGCCCCCGTGGTGCGCCCGATGGTCGCCGAGACCACCTGCCTCGGCGCCGCCTACGCCGCCGGTCTCGCCGTCGGCTTCTGGAACAGCACCGACGACCTGCGCGCCAACTGGCGGCGGGCCGCCGAGTGGACCCCCCGCATGGACGCGGACACCCGCGACCGTGAGTACAAGAGCTGGCTCAAGGCCGTCGAGCGGACCATGGGCTGGCTCGAGGACGAGGAGTAAGAACCACCATGACCACGCAGTCCACCCTGCAGTCCGTGCCTGCCCTGGGTACGCACCCGGCCTCCGGCTCGAACCCGAGCCGGGCCGAGACCCGGGAGCAGCTTTCCAAGGCGTCGTACGACCTTCTCGTGATCGGCGGCGGCATCCTGGGCATCTCCACCGCCTGGCACGCCGCGCAGTCCGGCCTCAGGGTGGCCGTGGTCGACGCCGGCGACTTCGCCGGCGCCACCTCCTCCGCCTCCTCCAAGCTGCTCCACGGCGGTCTGCGCTACCTGCAGACCGGCGCGGTGAAGCTGGTGGCGGAGAACCACTTCGAGCGCCGTGCGGTCTCCCGCCAGGTGGCCCCCCACCTGGCGAACCCGCTCACCTTCTACCTCCCCGTGTACAAGGGCGGGCCGCACGGCGCGGCGAAGCTCGGGGCCGGTGTCTTCGCGTACTCGGCGCTGTCTGCGTTCGGCGACGGCGTCGGCCACCTGCTCTCCCCGGCCAAGGCCGCGCAGGACGTGCCCGAGCTGCGCACCGACAACCTCAAGGCCGTGGCCGTGTACGGCGACGACCAGATGAACGACGCCCGCATGGCGCTGATGACCGTCCGCGCGGCGGTCGAGTCCGGCGCGGTGGTCCTCAACCACGCCGAGGTCACGGGACTGCGCTTCACCAACGGCCGGGTGACCGGCGCCGAGCTGAAGGACCGGCTGTCCGGCGACGAGTTCGGGGTGAACGCCCGCCTGGTGCTCAACGCCACCGGCCCGTGGGTCGACCACCTGCGCCGCATGGAGGACCCGAACGCGGCGCCGTCCATCCGCCTGTCCAAGGGCGCGCACCTGGTGCTCAAGCGCACCGCGCCGTGGCGGGCCGCGCTGGCCACCCCGATCGACAAGTACCGGATCACCTTCGCCCTCCCCTGGGAGGACATGCTGCTGCTTGGCACGACCGACGAGGAGTTCGAGGGCGACCCGGCGGACGTCGCGGTCAACGACAAGGACGTGGCCCAGATACTCGACGAGGCCGCGTTCTCCATCCGCGACCAGCAGCTCGACCGGGACCTCATCACATACTCCTTCGCGGGGCTGCGCGTGCTGCCGGGCGGCCCCGGCGACACGGCGAAGGCCAAGCGCGAGACGGTCGTGACCGAGGGCCGCGGCGGCATGCTGTCCGTCGCCGGCGGCAAGTGGACCACCTTCCGCCACATCGGCCGTACGGTGATGAAGAAGCTGGAGGCGCTGCCGGGCCACCCGCTGGGCGACGACTTCGAGCCGATCGCCTCGCTGCCGAAGAAGCTGCCGCTGCCCGGCGTCGCCAACCCGCGCGCGGTGGCCCACCGGCTGCTGGTGGACGGTTCGGCGCCCGGCCCGCGCATGGCCGCCGACACCGCCAAGCACCTGGCCACGCACTACGGTTCGCTCGCCTTCGACATCGCCCGGCTCGCCAACGAGAGCCCGGAGCTGGCGCAGCGTGTCCACCCGGACGCCCCGGAGATCTGGGCGCAGGTCGTGTGGGCCCGCGACAACGAGTGGGCCGAGACGGCGGACGACGTGCTGCGCCGCCGCACCACGCTGACCATCCGCGGCCTGGCCACGGACGAGGTCCGCGCGCAGGTCCAGGAGGTGCTCGACAAGAAGTAGGAGCCCCTTTCAACGACGGGCGGCGGGTGTCCGCACGCCGGGTACGGGGCAGTGATCGGTTCACTGCCCCGTGCAAAGGGGCTGCGGGCGGCCCCTCGGCACGCCGTAAGGTTGGGGGGTACGCGAGGGCACGTCGGAAGGAGGCGCTGGGTGATCGAGCTCGAGGGGGTTCCCGAGCTGGTCGACCCGGTCATGGTGGCCGCGTTCGAGGGCTGGAACGATGCCGGTGACGCCGCCTCCACCGCGGTCGCGCATCTCGACAGGGAGTGGAAGGGCGAGGTGTTCGCGGCGCTGGACGCCGAGGACTACTACGACTTCCAGGTCAACCGTCCCACCGTGTTCATCGAGGACGGCGTCCGCAAGGTCACCTGGCCGACGACGCGGCTCTCGGTGGTCCGGGTCGGCGGCGAGAAACCGCGCGACCTCGTGCTCGTGCGGGGCATCGAGCCGTCCATGCGCTGGCGCTCGTTCTGCAACGAGCTGCTGGGCTTCGCCCACGAGCTGGGTGTCGAGATGGTGGTCGTCCTGGGCGCCCTGCTGGGCGACACGCCGCACACCCGGCCGGTGCCGATCAGCGGGACCACGTCGGACGCCGACCTGGCCCGGCGCATGGACCTGGAGGAGACCAAGTACGAGGGGCCCACGGGCATCGTCGGCATCCTCCAGGAGGCGTGCACGCACGCGGGCGTGCCGGCCGTGTCGCTGTGGGCGGCGGTGCCGCACTACGTGTCGCAGCCGCCGAATCCGAAGGCCACGCTGGCCCTGCTGAACCGGCTGGAGGACCTGATCGGCGTGCGGGTCCCGCTGGGCGAGCTGCCCGAGGACGCGCGGGCCTGGCAGGTGGGCGTGGACCAGCTGGCCGCGGAGGACACCGAGGTCGCCGAGTACGTGCAGTCGCTGGAGGAGGCCCGGGACACGGCGGAGCTGCCGGAGGCGTCGGGCGAGGCGATCGCGCGGGAGTTCGAGCGGTATCTGCGGCGGCGGGACGGGGGCGGGCCGGGAGGGCACGCCACGGCGGACGGGGGCGAGGGCCCGGCCGGCACGCCGTTCCTGCGGGACAATCCGAGTGGGCGGAGCCGGCCGTCTCGGCCGCCGAAGCCGAGTGGGGACGACGAGGAGTCGTCGGAGGACTGAGCCCTGGCGCATTGCTGAGGGGCGCTTCCCTGGTGGGAGCGCCCCTCAGTCGTTTCGGTGCGGGTTACTGCGGGAGATGCGGGCCGGCGCTGGCCGGGCGCCGCCTGCGCCCACCCGTGCCGCCCCAGCGGCACGACTGCCCGCAGCTGGGGCGGGCGGCGTGGCGACTGCCCCAGCTGGGGCGGGCGCGTGGCGGTTGTCCGGAGTTCTACAGCGCTACGCCCAGCAGGGCGTCCACCGCTCGGGAGACCACGCCCGGGGCGCCGATGTCCGTGCCGCCCGACTGCTGCTGGAGGGCTGCCCAGCGGTCGACCGCTTCCAGGGCGGCCGGGGAGTCCAGGTCGTTGGCCAGGGCTTCGCGGATCTCCTCCACCAGGGCCTCGGCGGGCGGGCCGTCGGGGCGGGAGACGGCGGCGCGCCAGCGGTCGAGGCGGGCGAGGGCGTCCTCCAGCACCTGGTCGGTCCACTCCCAGTCGGAGCGGTAGTGGTGGGCGAGGAGCGTGAGCCGGATGGCGGCCGGGTCGACGCCCTCGCGGCGCAACTGGGAGACGAAGACCAGGTTGCCCTTGGACTTGGACATCTTCTCGCCGTCGAGACCGACCATGCCGGCGTGCACGTACGCCTTGGCCATCGGGAACTCGCCGGTGAGGGCCTGGGCGTGCGAGGCGCCCATCTCGTGGTGCGGGAAGGCGAGGTCGGAGCCGCCGCCCTGGACGTCGAAGCCCATGCCGAGGTGGTCGAGGGCGATGGCGACGCACTCGATGTGCCAGCCGGGGCGGCCACGGCCGAGCGTGCCGCCGTCCCAGCTGGGCTCGCCCTCACGCGCTGCCATCCACAGCATCGGGTCGAGCGGGTTCTTCTTGCCGGGCCGGTCGGGGTCGCCGCCGCGCTCGGCGGACAGCAGCCGCATCGCGGAGGCGTCGAGGTGGGAGACGCCGCCGAAGTGCGGGTCCGCCTCCACGGAGAAGTAGACGTCGCCCTCGAGCTCGTAGGCGGCGCCCGCGTCGCGCAGCCGCTCGACGAGCGGGACGATGCCGGGTATGGCTTCGACGGCGCCTATGTAGTGCCGGGGCGGGAGCATCCGCAGCGCCGTCATGTCCTCGCGGAAGAGGGCGGTCTCCTGCTCGGCGAGGGCGGTCCAGTCGACCCCGTCGCGCACGGCCCGCTCCAGGAGCGGATCGTCCACGTCGGTGACGTTCTGGACGTAGTGGACCTGCCGCTTGGTGTCGAGCCACACGCGCTGCACGAGGTCGAACGCGTTGTAGGTCGCCGCGTGCCCCATGTGGGTGGCGTCGTACGGGGTGATGCCGCAGACGTAGATGCGGGCGACGGGACCGGGGTCGAGGGTGACCAGGCCGCCGGTCGCGGTGTCGTGGATCCTCAGGTCGCGGCCCTGACCAGGCAGGGCGGGGACCTCGGAAGCGGGCCAGGCATGCATGTCATGAGCCTAACCGGACGGATGTTCCGTACACGAACCGGACCGGGCCGGATGGCCGGTAAGGCGCTCTTGCGCATCACCGGCCGGCGTGGCATCGGGTCTCTACACCGGGGGCCACGGGATGGCCGGCCACTCGCCGCTCGGTTCCGGGTGCTTTCCGGAGGCCAGCAGGGCGTCGACCCGCGCGCGCGTGGCGTCGAGTTCGGCGCCGGTGATGAGCGCGGCGAGCCGGGTCGCCAGGGTGCCGCCGTCCTTCAGCGCCTGTCTGAGGGCGTCGAGGACCGCCAGGGCCTCCGCGGTGAGCGGGTCGCCCGCCCAGCCCCACAGGAGGGTGCGCAGCTTGTTCTCGGCGTTGAAGGTGACCCCGTGGTCGATGCCGTACAGGCGCTCCCCCGTCGCGGGCAGCAGGTGGCCGCCCTTGCGGTCGGCGTTGTTGATCACGGCGTCGAGCACGGCGAGCCGGCGCAGCCGTTCGTCGTCGGCGTGGACGAGCAGCGCGGTGCGGCCCTCGCCGACCTCGGCCAGGGCGATGCCCTTCCAGCCGGGGCCCGGTTCCTCCTCGTCGACCAGGGCGAGCAGTTCCGTGTCCGGGACGGCCTCGATCCACAGCTGGACCATGCCCTCGCCGTACGGGCCGTCGCGCAGCACGGTGGGCGGGACCAGGCCCCAGCCGGTGGCCTCGGAGACCTCGTAGGCGGCGACCTCGCGCTGGGCGAGGGTGCCGTCGGGGAAGTCCCACAGCGGGCGTTCCCCGGCGACCGGTTTGTAGACGCAGGCCGCCTCGCGTCCCTCGTGCGTCACCGTGCAGTACAGCGCCGCGTTGGACGCGTCACGGATGCGTCCGCGTACGGTCAGTTCGCCCAGGGCGAGCAGTTCGGCCGCCGCCGCGTCGGTGGTCACGCTCCGCGGCGGTATCCGTTCTGGCGCGGACATACGTGTCCTTCCGGGTCGAGCGGGAGGCTGCACAGCGGGCACGGCGGCCGCCCGGCGTTGACGACGTCGAGGGCGCGCTTGGCGAAGGCCCTGGCCTGCGCGCCGGTGAGGCGGACCCGGAGCATCGGCGGGCCGTTCTCCTCGTCCTGGAGGAGCCGTTCCTCGGCCTCCGCCAGGTCCTCCTCGGACTCGGCGTCCAGCTCCACGAGGGCCTGCGCCTCGACGATCATGCGCTGGTCCTCACCGTCCCAGGCCAGCGCCATGGTGCCGACGCGGAACTCCTCCTCGACGGGGGTGTCGAGGGGCGCGGTGTCGGCGGGCCCGGTGGGTGCGGTGGCGGGGACGGCGGTGCTGCCGCCGCTGCGCCGTACGACTTCGTCCAGAAGCTCGTCCATGCGCTCGGCGAGGGCGGCGACCTGGGTCTTCTCCAGGGCCACGCTGGTCACCCGGGAGCCGGCGGAGGCCTGGAGGAAGAACGTACGGCGCCCGGGCAGCCCGACCGTACCGGCCACGAAACGTTCCGGTTGGTCGTAGAGGAACACCTGACGGGACACGTCCTGTCTCCATGGGAGTCGGGGAAAGCGGAAGATCGGGGGCAGTGCTGCCGCGACCGGTTCACCCTACTGCGGCGGACGATCACGGTGCGCCCGCACCACCCCCGACCGGCGCTTCGTCACCGGACGGCTCCTCGCGCGGGGCGAGGGAGGCGAAGTCGCCGGTGTCGCCGAGGCGGACGAGGAACGGGCGCAGCCGGGTGTAGCGGATCGCGGTGACGGAGCAGGGCTCGACGGAGATCCGCTGGAAGAGGTCGAGGTGGAGGCCGAGGGCCTCGGCGACGAGGGACTTGATGATGTCGCCGTGGGAGCACATGAGGTAGACGGCGTCGGGTCCGTGGTCGCGCTCCACGCGCGCGTTCCACTCGCGTACGGCCTCGGCGGCTCGGGTCTGCATGGCGCGCATCGACTCGCCGCCGGGGAAGGCCGCGGCGGAGGGGTGCGCCTGGACGACCTCCATCAGGGGCTCGTCCTTGAGTTCGGCGAGCTTGCGGCCGGACCAGTCGCCGTAGTGGCACTCCCCGATCCGTTCGTCGGTGTGCGCCCGCAGTTCGGGCCGGGCGTCGAGCAGCGGCCGGAGGGTCTCCTGGCAGCGTTGCAGGGGGCTGGTGACGATCTCGGAGAGCGGCAGGCCGGCGAGCCGCCCGGGGAGCGCGGCGGCCTGCGCGGCGCCGCGCTCGTCGAGGGCGACGCCGGGCGTCCAGCCGGCGAGCAGTCCCTCGGTGTTGGCGGTGGAGCGTCCGTGCCTAACCAGGATCAGCGTGGGCATGCGGCCAGGGTAGGCGTACGGCGCGGCGCAGGGGCGTCCGGGCGAGGGGAGAATGGGTTCGGTGATCGTCGACTGTGCCATCTACCGGGACGGGCACCGCACGGACGGGCCCGACGACCTCTCCGACGCGCTCGGTGCGGCGCGGGGGGCGGGCGGTTTCGTGTGGATCGGGCTGCACGAGCCGACGGCGGAGGAGTTCGACCTGGTCAGCCAGGAGTTCGCGCTGCATCCGCTGGCGGTGGAGGACGCGCTCAAGGCCCATCAGCGGCCCAAGCTGGAGGTGTACGACGACTCGCTCTTCGCCGTCCTGAAGCCGGTGGTGTACGAGCCGGACAGCGACGCGGTCTCCACCGGCGAGCTGATGATCTTCCTGGGCGACGCGTTCGCGGTGGTGGTCCGGCACGGCGAGGGCTCCCCGCTGAAGGCCGTGCGGCAGCGGCTGGAGCACGAGCCGGAACTGCTCGGCAAGGGGCCCACCGCGGTGCTGTACGCGATAGCGGACGCCACCGTCGACCACTACCTGGACGTGGCGGTCGAGCTGCAGACGGACCTGGAGGAGCTGGAGGCGGAGGTCTTCTCGCCGGAGGGCGGCGGCTCCCGGCACACCGCGTCGCGGATCTACACCTTCAAGCGGCAGGTGCTGGAGTTCCGCCGGGCGACGGGCCCGCTCGCGCCGCCGCTGGCCCGGCTGGCCGGTACGGGCGGCTACGGCGGCACGGTGCCGTTCGTGAACGACAAGGCGCGGCCCTTCTTCCGGGACGTGAGCGACCACCTCACGCGCGTGAACGAGTCGGTGGAGAGCCTGGACCGGCTGGTGTCGGACATCCTGTCGGCGCATCTGGCGCAGACGAGCGTCCGGCAGAACGACGACATGCGGAAGATCTCGGCGTGGGCGGCCATGGCGGCGGTTCCCACGATGCTCGCGGGGATCTACGGCATGAACTTCGACCACATGCCGGAGCTGCACTGGGTGTGGGGCTATCCGGCGGTGATCGCGCTGATGGCCGTCCTGGAGGTGCTGCTGTACCGGCAGTTCAAGCGCCGGGGCTGGCTGTAGGGGAGACCGGTGGCCCTCAGGGCTCGGGACTCGGGGCTCGGGACTCGGGGCTCGGGGCTCGGGGCTCGGGGCTCGGGCAGGTCAGGCGACCTCGGGGGCCGCGGTGGCGGGTCCGCCGAGCGCGTCGCGCCGTTCGGGCGCCCGCAGGCTCACCATGCGCCGCCAGCCGGCCGCCCGCTCGGCGGCGTACATGGCGTGGATGCCCGCCGCGAGCAGCGCGGACCTGGCGCGCGACCAGCCGAGGATGCGTCCCATGCGGGCCATCACGGCGAGGCTGACGTCGCGGTGGACGCGGATCTCGGCGTGCGCGCACTCGCGCAGGGTGCGCCGGATGTACGGGCCGTGCCCCGCGGCGGCGTAGCGGAGCAGTTCCTCGTGGGAGTAGGCGAGGTGGTTGTCCTCGTCGGCGGAGATCATCCGGACCGCCCGGCCCAGGTCGGGGTGGTCGGCGAAGTACTTGAGGAGCATCGCCATCTGTTCGGCGGCGCGCTGCTCGGTGACCCTGCTGTGGGCGAGGTAGGTGATGACGTCCCGGACGGTGAGCGGCTGGTCGGCCCTGAGCTTCTCGTGGGCGAGGCCGATGCCGTGCCGCTCCAGGAGCATCGTGTAGTCGGTGTCGGCCGGTACGTCGACGGGTTCGAGGCCGCGCTTCTTCAGCAGGGCGTTGAAGATCCGGCCGTGCTTGTCCTCGTCCGCGCCGTGCCGGGTGATCTTGGGGGCGAGGGCGCGTTCGCTCTCCGGCACCAGCGCGGCGATGCGCGCGTTCTCCCAGCCGCCCTGGGACTCACCGCTGGCCGCGATGGAGCAGAAGAGGCGAAACGCCTCGTCGTTGTCGAGGATCTCCTGGAAAAGGCTCTTGGCCGAAAGCATCGGGGCACCTCTCTGCCGCTGCGTGGGTCCGCAGGTTCCGCACACTCCGCGAAGCCGAGTCAAGTGCGGGCGAGGGGGCACGGCAACAGGTGCGGCGCACGACTGCGCCGAAAGAAGGACGGCCGGACAAGCGCGGGGGCGTAACCCCGCGCGCGTGGGCGCGTTGTTCCTCGTGACGGCCGTGGCGGGGAAGACCCCCGAGCCCCCACCACGGCCGCAGAAACTTTTCCCCCTCCGTTACGCCAGTCCGGCGCGCTCCAGGGCCTCGGTGCCGGCGCGCAGGGCGGCGAGCCGCTCGTCCAGGGTGAAGCCCGCGGGGGCGAGGGTGAGGGTGGTGACGCCGGCCGCGGCGTAGGCCTTCATCCGGTCGGCGATGCGGTCGACGGAGCCGAGCAGCGTCGTCTGGTCGATCAGCTCGTGGGGGACGGCCTCGGCGGCGCCCTGCTTGTCGCCGGACAGGTACTTGTCCTGGATCTCGGCGGCCTCCCGCTCGTACCCCATGCGCTGGGCGAGCTGGTTGTAGAAGTTCTGCTTGCGGCTGCCCATGCCGCCGACGTAGAGCGCGGTGTAGGGGCGGAAGGTGTCGGCGAGGGTGGTGACGTCCTTGTCGTCGCCGAGGGCGAGCGGCAGGGTCGGGCAGACGTCGAAGCCGTCGAGGGTCTTGCCGGCCTTCTCGCGTCCGGCGCGCAGGTGCCTGACGGCGGTCTCCTCCAGGTGGTCGGCGGAGGGGAAGATGAGCAGGGCGCCGTCGGCGATCTCGCCGGTCTGCTCCAGGTTCTTCGGGCCGATGGCGGCGATGTAGAGCGGGATGTGCTCGCGCTGCGGGTGCACGGTCAGCTTGATCGGCTTGCCGGGACCGTCGGGCAGCGGCAGCGTCCAGTGCCGTCCCTCGTAGGACAGTCGCTCCCTGGTCATGGCCTTGCGCACGATCTCGACGTATTCACGCGTGCGGGCGAGCGGCTTGTCGAACTTGACGCCGTACCAGCCCTCGGAGACCTGCGGCCCCGACACGCCGAGGCCGAGGCGGAAGCGGCCCTTGGACAGGGAGTCCAGGGTGGCGGCGGTCATCGCGGTCATGGCGGGCTGGCGGGCGGGGATCTGGAAGATGGCCGAGCCCACGTCGATGCGCTCGGTCTGGGCGGCGACCCAGGTGAGCACAGTGGCAGCGTCGGAGCCGTAGGCCTCTGCGGCCCAGCACACGGCGTATCCGAGCCGGTCGGCCTCCTGGGCAACGGCCAGGTTGTCCGCGTCCATTCCGGCACCCCAGTAGCCGAGGTTGATCCCGAGCTGCATGGCCGATTCCCCTTACCGATCAGTAACGTGGCTGGTGCCCCGACCTTAGCGCGCGGAATTCGGTTGTCCACAGGCCCCCACAGGGCAAGCCGTGGCCAGTAATGTCGGCGTTCATGGAGCAGAGGCATCTCGGCCGCACCGGCCTGCGCGTGTCCCGCATCGGTCTCGGCACCCTGACCTGGGGCCGCGACACGGACGAGCACGACGCCGCGGACCTCTTGAAGACCTTCTGGGAGGCGGGCGGGACGCTCGTCGACACGGCGGACGTGTACGGCGACGGGGAGTCCGAGTACCTGCTCGGGCGTCTGATGGAGGGCCTGGTGCCGCGCCGGGACCTGGTGATCTCGACCAAGGCGGGCAGCGTTCCGGATCCCGACCGCCGGTTCGACGGTTCGCGCGCCCATCTGCTCTCCGCGCTGGACGCCTCCCTGGCCCGCCTGGGCACGGACCACGTCGACGTGTGGCACCTGCACGCCTTCGACCCGCACACGCCGCTGGAGGAGACGCTGCACGCCCTGGACGTGGCGGTGAGCAGCGGCCGGGCGCGCTATGCGGGGGTCTCGAACTTCTGCGGCTGGCAGCTGGCCAAGGCGGCGACCTGGCAGCTGGCGGCGCCGGGGGTCCGCAACCGGGTGGCGAGCACCCAGATGGAGTACTCGCTGCTCCAGCGGGGCGTCGAGCGGGAGGTGCTGCCGGCCGCCCTGGACCTGGGCATCGGGCTGCTCCCCTCGTCCCCGCTGGGCCGCGGGGTGCTCACGGGCAAGTACCGCAAGGACGCCACGCCCACGGACTCGCGGGGCGCCTCGGACCACATGGCCCCGTTCGTCGAGCCCTACCTCGACGACACGGCCGGGCACATCGTGGACGCGGTCGCGACGGCGGCGGACGGGCTCGCGGTGACCCCGCTCCAGGTGGCGCTCGCCTGGGTCCGCGACCGGCCCGGGGTGGTCGCCCCGATCATCGGCCCGCGCACCGCGCAGCAGCTCACGGCGGCGTTGTCAGTGGAGACCCTTAGTCTTCCTGACGAGATCTGCCGGGCGCTCGACGACGTGTCGGCGCCCGTGCACCGCTATCCCGATCACGACTGGAGCACGCTGTGAGCACGGAGCCCGAGCCCGCCTCGAAGGACGCCACGGACACCGTGGACACCGGGCCGGAGACCCCGGGCACGGCGGAGGCGTCCGCGCCCGGGGCCGCCGGCCCGGCCGAGGTGTCCGCGCCGGACGCCGCCGGGCCGGAGACCGCGGCCGGGCCGGACGCCGCGGCCGATGCGGGGGCCGCCTCCGAGGTGCGGCCGGACGAGCCCGCCGGGCAAGGGTCCGATGCCGGGGACGGGGCCGAGGCGGCCGCGCAGGTGTCCGAGGCCGAGGCCGAGCTGGCGGCGCAGCGGGCCGAGCGGGAGCGGATCGAGCGGCGGAAGGCGGAGAAGCAGGGGCCGATCGACGCCGGGGGGAAGCTGAGTGGCACGGCGGCCGATCTGCTCGCCGCAGTACGCGCCGTGGAGAGCGGCGAGAAGCCGGCGGCCCCGGTCTTCGGCGCCCCCGAGCCCGCGCGCCGCCCCGCCCCGGAGTCGGCACGCCGGGCCCGTCCGGAGGCCGCCGCGCCGCCCGCCGCCCACGCCGGGCCCGTCGGTCCCGCGGGTCCGGCGCCGGAGACGGTGCAGTCGGTGCGTCGTGTGCTGGCCGAGGGCGGCGCCCCCGAAGCGCTGGCGCCGCAGACCGCCGCGCTCCTCGGCGAGGGCGCGGCGGACGCGCTGCGCGCCGACCCCTGGCAGTTGCTCCGGGTCGGCGGCGTGCGGCCGGAGCAGGCCGACGGGTTCGCCCGGGCCCTGCTCGGCGCGGAGTGCGGCCCGGACGACGAGCGGCGCGGCCGTGCCGTCACCGTGTGGCTGCTGGAGCAGGCGGCCCTGGCCGGGCACACGGCGCTGGAGCTGCCGCGGCTCACCGCCACGCTGGCCCAGCGGGGCGTTCCGGACCCCGACGCGGCCGTGCAGAGCACGCTCGCCGAGGGCGAGGCCCTCGCCTTCCAGGACGCCCTGGAGGAGTCCGGCGCCCGGCCCGAGCGCGCGGCGGGCGGTGCGGAGGGCGCGTACGCAGAGGGCGCTGAGAGCGGGGAGGGCGAGGAGGGCGAGGAGCGTCCGGTCCGGGTGCTGATCGGTCTCGAGCGGTACGCGCTCGCCGAGGAGAGCCTCGCCGACGGTCTGGCCCGGCTGGTCAACTCGGCGCCCAAACAGGACGGTTCCGCCGCGGACTGGGAGCAGGCCGCCGCCTCCGCACCGGGCTCCGCCGCAGACCTGATCCGTGCCGTCGCGGGCCACGGCCTGGTGCTGCACACCGGCGGCGAGGCGTCCCTGGCCGAGCCCGCCGCCCTGCTGCGCGCGGCGCACGCCCTGGGCCTGCGGGCCTGGGCCGCCGCACCCGGCCCGCTCGGCCGCGACCGCTTCGCCGCCCTGCTGGGCACCCCGTCGTCCGACCCGGCCTCCCCGGGGCCGGCCGCTCCCGCCGTCGTCACCGTGACCGGACTCCTGACCGGCGCGGAGGGGCCGGGGCGGGACGCCGACGGGGCGCTGGACCTCGATCTGCTCGTCGTCCTCGACGCGCCCCAGCTCGACGTCGAGGCGGGCGCCCTGCTCGCGGAGTCATTGCCGGACGGGGCCCGGCTGGTGCTGGCCGGTGACCCGGCGGTGCTCTGGTCCGTGGGCCCCGGCCGGGTCTTCGCGGATCTGCTGGCGGCACGGGTCTGTCCCCAGGTCGCCTCGCGGCTCCCGGACCCCGGCCCCCTCGGCGAACTGGTCTCCGGCATCGGCATCGGCGAGCTGGGCCAGGTGGAGGCGCCCGGCAAGGAGATCGTGATCGTGCCGGTGCGGGACGCGGGAGAGGCCGTGCACCGCACCGTCCAGCTCGTCGCGGACTCGGTGCCGCGCGCGATCGGCGTTCCGGCCGAGGAGACCCAGGTGATCACGCCGGGCCACGGCGGCGCGGCGGGCACGCGCGCGCTCAACGCCGCGCTGAAGGACCGCCTCAACCCCGGCCCCGGCCGCTTCGGAGGCTTCGATCCCGGTGACCGGGTCGTCCACTCCCCCGCGCCGGGCCGGGTGCTGCCGGGCCGGGTGGTGACGGCCGACGCCGACGGGCTGCACCTGTCGTGCGCGGGCGGGACCGTGGTCGTGCCCAGGGACCGGGTGGAAGCGTCCGTGCGGCACGGCTGGGCGCTGACCGCCCACCAGGCGCTGGGCGGCCGCTGGCCCGCCGTGGTCGTGGTCCTGCCCGGCGACGCCGTGCAGGCCCTCAGCCGCCCCTGGATCTACACGGCGTTCGGCCGTGCCGCCCGGCACCTGTCCGTGGTGCACGGCGTGGAGCAGGCCCTTCCCCGCGCCGTGGCGGAGGTCCCGGCCAAGCCGCGCACGACCAGGCTGCCGGTCCTGCTCGCACCCCAGGTCCCGGTCACCGACTGACCAGGCCCGGCCACGGGCGCCGGGCGGCCACGGCACGCAGCCGACACCGTGCCGGGTTCACGGCACGCGGCCTGCCCGGCTCCGTGCTGTGGCTCGGGAACTCAGCGGTCCGCCTCCAGGCGTGCCGGTTCACCGTCCTCGTCCAGGTCCGTGTCGAGGTCCGTGTCGAGATCCTCGTCCAGCTCCGGCAGATCGCCGTCGCCGTCGCCCTCGTCGCCGTCGTCGAGGCCGTCGTCGAACTCCTCGTCGAAGACCGCGCTGACGTCGAAGCGGCAGACCACCCGCTGCGGGTCGACCTGTTCGAACGGGGCCTCCAGCCACTCCCCCGGTTCGGCGCTCTCGTCCGCGGCCGTCACCCAGAGGGTGGAGTCGCCCTCCTCCAGCCCGAACTCCTTGTGCCGGGAGGCGATCTCGTCCGGCTCGAACTCGCCGAACAGGAGGCCGAGCGCCCCGTGCACCGTGTCCGAGGACTCCGCGCCCGGGCCCTCCCCGTCCGCCGCCTCGACCCGTCGGGCCTGGGCCATCAGGCGCTGCGGCTCGGCGACCTCGTAGTCGCGGCGGATCAGGACGCTGAGCGCGCTGGGTTCCTCGGGGCCCGTGTACGGCGGCATCGTGTCCTCGCCGGGGATCTCGAAGGGCGTGACCTCGTCGTACCGGTCGTAGAGCAGTTCGTCGTACGCCTCCGCGGCCGCGGCCAGCTCGTTGAACGCGTCGTAGACGGCCGGGTCTTCCTCTCCCGACCGGCGTTCGACCGCGGCCAGGTGGCGGTCGAGCGCGGTCTTGACCGCCTCGGCGGCGGCGCGTACCTCGGCAGCGGTGGGCTGCGCAGCATCAGACATAGTGCAGACGCTATCCGTACCGGGCCCCAGCCCGCACAATAGATTCGATGCCGGAATACGAATTTGTCGATGTGTACCTACCGCGCGGGGTCACCCGCAAGGAGGCGACACGTCAGCTGACGGACCATGCCGAGTACGGACACTGGGAGTTGTACCGCCTGACCCTGCTGCGTGACGGCAGCCGCAAGGTGCGGTTGCGGCGGCGGATCATCCGCCAAGTGCGCGCCACCTGGTGATCCGGGGCCCGGGCCCGGTCGGGCCCGGGTGACGGAGGCGGACACGGAGCGGGCCCCGCCGATGCGGAGCCCGCTGCGTGTGCCGGTGTGCCCGTCTCACGCCGAGGCGCGTGCCTTGCGGTAGAGCACCGTGCCCGCGAGCAGCGCGCCGGCACCGACCGGCAGGGCGAGGCCCAGCGGCAGGTCGCTGCCGGTCTCGGCGAGCGCCGCGTCGCCTCCCGGCTGGGCGACGTTCTGGGTGCCCGGCTGGTTGTCGTCCGTGGAGTCGCCCGGCGTATCGCCGTCCGAACCGGACGGGTTGTCCGGGGTGTCGGGGTTGCCCGGCTTCTCGGGAGGCGTCTCGTGGTCGCCGGGGGGCGTCGAGTGGTCCTCGCCTCCGCCCCCGTTGTCGCAGTCGTTGCCGAAGGCCGGGTTGAGGGCGCCGATCACGTCGATGCTGTTGCCGCACACGTTCACCGGCACGTCGATCGGCACCTCGACGTGGTTGCCGGAGCCGACGCCCGGCGAGTCCGAGGCGTGGCCGCCCGCGTGAGAGCCGCCGCCGCCGTGCGAGCCGCCGTGCGACCCGTCATGGCTCCCGGAGTCGCCGTATCCGCCGGAGCCGGAGTCGCCGTGTCCTCCGGTGGCACCGCCGCCCTTGTTGGCGCACGAGTTGCCCATCGCCGGGTTGAGGACGCCGACCACGTCCACCGTGTTGCCGCAGACGTTCACCGGCACGTGCACCGGGGCCTGCACCGTGTTGCCGGAGAGCACGCCGGGCGAGCCCGAACTCGCGCCGTGCGCGCCCGAGTCCGCGTGGGCGGTGCCGCCCGCGGCGGCGATCACGCCGGTGGCCGCCGCCATCGTCATCAGGCCCTTGCGGGTGACCTGTCGCATTTCCTGAATCCCTGCCTTGTCTGGTCCCGTGGTACCGAGAATGCGAGCGTGCCGGAATTCCGGCGCTGCCGTCGTCCCCTCGCCTCGAATGTCCCCCGAAAGGCCGTCGGCCCCGGAGCGCATGGCGTGCACTCCGGGGCCGGCGGAATCAGATCCTCACGGGGCGAGGCACAACGTCACTTGTTGACGCAGACGTTGCCGAAGGCGGGGTTCAGCAGACCGATCACGGAGATCGTGTTGCCGCAGACGTTCACCGGGACGTGCACGGGAACCTGAACGACGTTGCCGGAAAGGACGCCGGGCGAGTGCACGGCGGCACCCTGGGCACCGGAGTCGGCGACGGCCATGCCCGCGCCCGCGAGAACCAGACCACCGGTGGCAGCCGCGGCGGCGACGACCTTCTTGAGCATTGTTCCTCCTAGTTGGCAAACGCGATCCCAAAATTGCCGATCGCATCACCTGTAACGAGGAGGGAGTAATGAGGCTACGAGCTTATGAGCGCATTCACTCGTCCCGGTCGCCTCCCGTACACACAGACGATTCAGGAGGCGTCGATGAAGCGGTCGAGCACCCGCACGCCGAACTGAAGTCCGTCGACCGGCACCCGCTCGTCGACGCCGTGGAACATGCCCGCGAAGTCCAGCTCGGGCGGCAGCTTGAGCGGCGCGAAGCCGAAGCCCCGGATGCCCAGGTCGTCGAAGGACTTGGCGTCCGTGCCGCCGGAGAGCATGTAGGGGATCGCCTTCGCGGCCGGGTCCTCGGCCACCAGCGCGGACTGCATCGCGTCGACCAGCGCTCCGTCGAAGGTGGTCTCGACGGCCTTGTTGGCGTGCACGTCCTCGCGCCGCACGTGCGGTCCGAGGATGCGGTCGAGGTCGGCGAGGAACTCCTCCTCGTACCCGGGCAGATAGCGCCCGTCGATGTGTGCGGTGGCCTCGCCCGGGATGACGTTGACCTTGTAACCCGCGCCCAGCTGGGTCGGGTTGGCGGTGTTGCTCAGGGTCGCGCCGATGAGCTTGGCGATGCCGCCGAGCTTGGCGATCGTCCCGTCCATGTCCTCCGGGTCCAGCTCGGTGCCGAGCGCGTCGCCGAGTTCGTCGAGGAAGGCACGGGTGGTCTTGGTGACGCGGACCGGGAACTTGTGCCGGCCCAGACGCGCGACGGCCTCCGACAGTTCGGTGATGGCGTTGTCGCGGTGGATCATCGAACCGTGCCCGGCCGTGCCGGCCACGGTCAGCTTCATCCAGTGGATGCCCTTCTCGGCCGTCTGGATCAGGTACAGGCGGCGCTGCTCGTTCACGGTGAAGGAGAAGCCGCCCACCTCGCTGATCGCCTCGGTGACGCCCTCGAAGAGGTCGGGGTGGTGGTCGACGAGGTGCCGGGCGCCGTAGGTGCCGCCGGCCTCCTCGTCGGCGAGGAACGCGAGCACGATGTCCCGCGGGGGCTTGCGCCCGCTGCGCAGCCGGTCGCGGACGACCGCGAGGGTCATCGCGTCCATGTCCTTCATGTCGACCGCACCGCGCCCCCACACGCAGCCGTCGGCGACCTCCCCGGAGAAGGGGTGGTGGGTCCAGTCGTCCGCGTTGGCCGGGACCACGTCGGTGTGGCCGTGGATGAGCAGCGCGGGCCGGGACGGGTCCTCGCCCTCGATCCGGGCCACCGTGGAGGCGCGTCCGGGGTGGGACTCGAAGATCTTGGGTTCGAGTCCCACCTCGGCGAGCTTCTCGGCGACGTACTCGGCGGCCTTGCGCTCGCCCGGTCCCGAGTGGTCGCCGTAGTTGCTGGTGTCGATCCGGATCAGCTCGCGGCAGAGGTCGACGACCTCGTCCTCGCCGGTGACGCTCCTGGCCGTGCCCGAGTCACTCACGTGGTTCCTCCCGCTGTCACTGCTGATGTCACTGCTGGTGGGTCCCCCTCATCCTCCCCCTGCGGCCGTCCGGGCCCAAGGAGGGGGTGATCGGCCACCCCGGAAAGCCTGGTAATGTTTACGTCGTCGCCAAGGGGAAAACCCGCGCGACAGACACCTTGTCCGGGTGGCGGAATGGCAGACGCGCTAGCTTGAGGTGCTAGTGCCCTTTATCGGGCGTGGGGGTTCAAGTCCCCCCTCGGACACCAGCTGAAACCCCTGCTGAGCAGGGGTTTTCTGCTTTTCCACGACAGTCGCCGCGACCACCTGGAGTTGTCGCCATGACCACCCCTGCCTGCCCCTGCGGACGGTCCGAGCCATACGAGAAGTGCTGCGGCCGTTTCCACGCCGGGGCCGCCGCCGCGCCGACCGCCGAGGCTCTGATGCGCTCCCGTTACAGCGCCTTCGTGAAGGGCGACGCGGGCTATCTGCTGCGCACCTGGCACCCGCGGACCCGGCCCGCGCGGCTCGACCTCGACCCGGGCATGCGGTGGACCGGTCTGGAGATCCTGGAGACGTCCGACGGCTCCGCCTTCCATGCCACCGGGACCGTGACGTTCCGGGCGTCCTACCGCGGCGGCTCGCTGCACGAGCGGAGCCGGTTCGAGCGGGTGGACGGGGCGTGGGTGTACGTGGACGGGGAGTTCCTCGACTGAGGACGCCTCCCGCCCGACGCCGCCGGCGCTCAGGGCGCCAGGATGTCCAGCTCCTGCAACGCACCCTCGGTGATCTCCCGGGTCAGTCGCTCCGCGCGCTCGGCGTCGCGGGCGCGGACCGCCTCGGCGACCTGGACGTGCAGGGTGACGGCGGCCGGGTCGGGGTCCTCGAACATCACGTCGTGGTGCGTGCGGCCGGTCAGGACCTCGGCGACGACGCCTCCGAGGCGGGCGAACATCTCGTTGCCGGAGGCGGTGAGGATGACGCGGTGGAAGGCCACGTCGTGGAAGAGGTACTCCTCCAGCCGGTGACCGCGTGAGTTGGCGACCATGCCGAGCGCGCACTCGGTCAGTTCGGCGCACTGCTCCGACGTGGCGAGCCGGGCCGCCAGTCCCGCCGCGACCGGTTCGACGGCGGACCTGAGCACGGTCAGGGAGCGCAACTGCCGGGGGCGCTCGGAGCCGGCCAGGCGCCAGCGGATGACCTGTGGGTCGTAGACGTTCCACTCGCACTCGGCGAGGACGGTGACGCCCACGCGGCGGCGGGACTCGACGAGGTGCATGGACTCCAGCACCCGGACCGCCTCCCGCATCACGGAGCGCGACACCTCGAAACGCTGGGCGAGCTCGTCCGTGCGCAGCACGCTGCCCGCGGGGTATTCGCCCGCTGTGATCGCGGGGCCGAGGGTGTCCAGTACGCGGCCGTGCAGCCCCCGGCCCGGTGTGCTCATGCACTCAGCGTACGAGGCAGGCCACGGGAACAAAAAGTCAGACTTATATGTCACAGACTCTTGAAGTTGTCGTACTAATGAGTTTCAGTTGCGTCGACATCAGGTGTCGACGAAGACAGCAGACAGCGAGAGTGCGATGCAGCAACTGCACACCCCCCACGTGGTCGTGGTCATGGGCGTCGCGGGCACCGGGAAGACCACCATCGGTCCCCTGCTCGCGGCCCGGCTCGGCGTTCCCTACGCCGAGGGCGACGACTTCCACCCACCGGCCAACATCGCCAAGATGACGGCCGGCACCCCGCTCACCGACGAGGACCGCTGGCCCTGGCTGGACGCCATCGGCGGCTGGGCGCACGGGCGTGCCGGGCTCGGTGGGGTGGTGAGCAGTTCGGCGCTGAAGCGGTCGTACCGCGACCGGCTGCGGGCCGCCGCTCCCGGTGTCGTCTTCGTGCATCTCACGGGCAGCCGTGAGCTGATCGAGGACCGGATGTCGCACCGGCAGGGCCACTTCATGCCGACGGCCCTGCTCGACTCCCAGTTCGCCACGCTCCAGCCGCTGCAGCCGGACGAGGCGGGAGTCGCGGTGGACGTCGCCGGCACCCCCGAGGAGATCACCGGACGGGCGGTCGACGCCCTGAAGGACCTCCCCGAGCCGGTGCAGTAACCCCCCTCACCCCCCACCTCCCCCGGGGTCGTGCCGCCCCCGCGCGCACGGCCCCGAACTCCCCCCGAATCCCCATCACCGCAAGGGAACCACCGTGACCAGACTCAGCGTCGAGATGCTGGCAGCGGACCCCGTCGAGCCGATCACCTCGGCGGGCCACGCCCAGCTGGGCATCGCCGTGCTCCTGGGCATCGCCGTCATCGTCCTGCTCATCACCAAGTTCAAGCTGCACGCCTTCCTGTCGCTGACCATCGGGTCGCTGGCGCTCGGCGCGTTCGCCGGGGCGCCGCTGGACAAGGTCATCACCAGCTTCACCGCCGGGCTCGGCTCCACCGTCGCGGGCGTCGGCGTCCTGATCGCCCTCGGTGCGATCCTCGGCAAGATGCTCGCCGACTCCGGCGGCGCCGACCAGATCGTGGACACCATCCTCGCCAAGGCGACCCCGCGTTCGATGCCGTGGACGATGGTGCTGATCGCCTCGGTCATCGGTCTGCCGCTGTTCTTCGAGGTCGGCATCGTCCTGCTGATCCCGGTCGTCCTCATGGTCGCCAAGCGCGGCAACTACTCGCTGATGCGGATCGGCATCCCGGCGCTGGCCGGTCTGTCCGTGATGCACGGCCTGGTCCCGCCGCACCCCGGTCCGCTGGTCGCCATCGACGCGGTGGACGCCAACCTCGGTGTGACCCTGGCGCTGGGCGTGCTGATCGCGATCCCCACCGTGATCATCGCCGGTCCGGTCTTCTCGAAGTACGCGGCCCGCTGGGTGGACGTCCCGGCCCCCGACCGCATGATCCCGCAGCGCGCCTCCGAGCAGCTGGACAAGCGTCCGAGCTTCGGCGCCACGCTGGCCACGATCCTGCTGCCGGTCGTGCTGATGCTGCTCAAGGCCCTGGTCGACATCATCATCGACGACCCCGAGAACGTGGTGCAGCGCACCTTCGACGTCATCGGCAACCCGCTGATCGCCCTGCTGGTCTCGGTGATCGTCGGCATCTTCACGCTGCTGCGGCCCGCCGGGTTCGGCAAGGACCGTCTCTCCGGCCTGGTCGAGAAGGGGCTGGCGCCCATCGCCGGCATCCTGCTGATCGTCGGCGCGGGCGGCGGCTTCAAGCAGACGCTGATCGACTCCGGCGTGGGCCAGATGGTCCTGGACATCTCCAAGGACTGGTCGATCCCGGCGCTGCTGCTCGCCTGGCTGATCGCGGTGGTGATCCGGCTGGCGACCGGTTCGGCGACGGTGGCGACCGTCTCGGCGGCCGGTCTGGTCGCGCCGCTCGCGGCCGACATGTCGACCACGCACGCCGCCCTGCTGGTCCTGGCCATCGGCGCCGGCTCGCTGTTCTTCAGCCACGTCAACGACGCCGGCTTCTGGCTGGTGAAGGAGTACTTCGGGCTGAACGTCGGCCAGACCATCAAGACCTGGTCCGTCATGGAGACGATCATCTCCGTGGTCGCCGGTGCGCTGGTGCTGCTGTTGTCCCTGGTCATATAGCCGCACCACGCACGGGTCAGAAAGGATCAGGAGTACGACGATGACGGCTCACCCCCTCTTCGACATCGGCGGGCGCACCGCCCTGGTGACCGGCTCCAGCCGGGGCATCGGGCTGGCGCTGGCCCGGGGCCTCGCGGAGGCCGGCTGCCGGGTGGTCCTCAACGGACGCGACGGCGACCGGCTCGCGAAGGCCGCCGCCGGGCTCCCCGGCGAGGTCCACACGGCGGTCTTCGACGTGACCGACGGCCCGTCCGTCACCGCCGGGATCGCCGAGGTCGAGGAGCGGGTGGGCCCGCTCGACATCCTGGTCAACAACGCCGGGATGCAGCTGCGGGCGCCCCTGCTGGAGTTCGCGGACGCCGACTGGCACCGCGTCCTGGACACCAATCTCACCAGCGCCTTCCTGGTGGGCCGGGAGGCGGCGCGCCGGATGACCGAGCGCGGCCACGGCAAGATCGTCAACATCTGCTCGCTGCAGAGCGAGGTGGTCCGCCCGGGCATCGCGCCCTACGCCGCCACCAAGGGCGCGCTCAAGATGCTCACCAAGGGCATGTGCGCCGACTGGGGCCCGTACGGCGTCCAGGTCAACGGGCTCGGCCCCGGCTACATCGAGACCGAGCTGACCCGGCCGCTGGTCGAGGACGAGAAGTTCAGCGCCTGGGTGCGCGGGCGCACTCCGGCGGGCCGGTGGGGCCGTACGGAGGACCTGGTGGGCGGGCTGCTGTTCCTCGCCTCGCCCGCGGCGGACTTCGTCGGCGGACAGATCCTGTACGTCGACGGCGGAATGACGAGCGTCCTGTGAGCGCCGGGGAGGCCTCCGCGCCGGGCTGTGTGATCCACGGTGCGGGCGACCTGCGGGTCGAGGACGTGGCCGTCCCCCGGCCCGGTCCGGGCGAGGCGCTGGTCGCCGTGCGCTACGGCGGCGTCTGCGGCTCCGACCTGCACTACTGGCGGCACGGCGGAGTCGGCGACTTCCGTCTGCGGGAGCCGATGCTGCTCGGGCACGAGGTGGGCGGGACGGTCGTTGCGTACGGCTCCCCGGACACGGCGGGGCCAGCGGCGGGTACGTCCGTCGCCGTGCACCCGGCGACCCCCTGCGGGACGTGTCCGGAGTGCGCGGACGGGCGGCGCAACGTCTGCGGGGACACCCGGTACCTGGGCAGCGCGGCCCGCTTCCCGCACGTCCAGGGCGGCTTCGCGGCGCGGATCGTCGTCCCCGCCGAGCAGTTGCGCGCCCTCCCGGCCGGCCTGGACCCGCGCCGGGGCGCTCTGGCCGAGCCGCTGTCCGTGGCTCTGCACGCCGTGCGCCGGGCCGGGGAGGTGGCCGGGCGGCACGTGCTGGTCACCGGCGCCGGGCCGATCGGCGCCCTGGTGGTCGCGGCGGCGAAGGCGGCGGGCGCGGCCCACGTGACGGTGACGGACCTGCTGCCGGCGGCCCTGGAGTACGCCCGGGCCGCCGGCGCCGACACCCTCGTACGGGCCGACGACCCCGGGGACTGCGGATGGCCGGTGGAGGTGGACACGGCGATCGAGGCGTCCGGTGTGGCCGCGGGCCTCGACACCTGTCTGCGGCTGGTGCGGCGCGGCGGCGTGGTCGTGCAGCTCGGCATGCTGCCGCCGGGGCACAGTCCCTTCGCGGGGAACCTGGTGGTGAGCCGGGAGATCGAGCTGCGCGGGGCGTTCCGCTTCGACGGCGAGTTCGACGACGCGCTGCGCCTGCTCGCGGCCGAGCCCGCGTTCGACGCGCTGGTCAGCGCGGTGGTGCCGGTGCGGGACGCGGCGTCGGCGTTCGAGCTGGCGGCGGACCGGAGCCGGTCCTGCAAGGTGCTGCTGGACTTCGGCGCGGCCCCGGCCGGCTGAGTCGGGCCCACCCCGCGTGCCTCGGGCCCCGGTCGGCCGAGCCGCCGGGGCCCGAGGCATGCTCGGGGGTCCTTCCGTTGTTCGGGGATCCTTCCGTTGTCAGGAGGACGCGGCCTTGTCCAGCTGGAAGGCCTCGTTGCCCTGGCCGATGCGGGCGTGCCGTTCGGGGGCGCGGGAGCGCAGGATCAGACCCTGGACCACTCCGGCGACGGCCGCGAGGCCGATGATGCCGGGCAGCACCCAGCTCAGGGCGGAGCCGGGGCCCGCGCCGACGAGGACGTCGAAGTCCTTGACGGTGTATCCGGCGATCACCAGCAGGGCCAGGCCCGCGACGGTGGAGGTGACCAGGCGTACGCCCTGCGCGCCGGCGGCGCCGCGCCGGACGAAGAAGGCCACCACGGAGAACGAGGCGGCCGCCATCAGCACGATCACGCCGAGGGCACCGATGTTGCCGCCCCAGGTGAACAGGTGGAGCACGGGCTCGGTCGGGTCGCCGTTGGGCTTGTCGTCGGCGACGGCGAAGCCGACGACGACGATCGCGGAGACGGCGGTCTGGAGCAGCGAGCCGGTGCCGGGCGCTCCGCTGCTGCCGCTGGTCCGGCCGAAGGCGGCGGGCAGCAGGCCCTCGCGGCCCATGGCGAAGGCGTACCGGGCGACGACGTTGTGGAAGCTGAGCAGCGCGGCGAACATGCCGGTGACGAACAGGACGTGGAGCACGTCGGTGAAGGTGTCGCCGAGCCGCGACTCGGTCAGGAAGAACAGCAGTCCGGCGCTCTGCTCCTGCGCGGTGCCGACGACTTTGTCGGGTCCGGTGGCCACGGTCAGGGCCCAGCTGCTGAGCGCGAAGAAGACAGCGACCCCTGCGACCGCCAGGAACATGACACGCGGAACGAGCACGTGCGGCCGGCTGGTCTCCTCGGCGTACACCGGCGCCTGCTCGAAGCCGAGGAAGGCGGCGATGCAGAAGCACAGCGCGGTGCCGACCCCGGCGCCGGTCAGCGTGTCCGGGTTGAAGGCGTGCAGCGACAGGCCCTGCGCCCCCGGGTCGGCGACGGCGGCGATGTCGAACACCACCACCAGGACGACCTCGATGAGCAGCAGGACGCCCAGCACGCGCGCGTTGACGTCGATCTTCAGCCAGCCCAGCGCGCCGACCGCGAGGACCGCCAGGAGGGCCGGGATCCACCAGGCCACGTCGAGGTCGGCGTAGGTGGACAGCAGTCCGGAGACCTCGAAGCCGAAGATGCCGTAGATGCCGACCTGGAGGGCGTTGTAGGCGACCAGCGCGACCAGGGCGGCGCCCGCGCCGGCGGTGCCGCCCAGGCCCCGGGAGATGTAGGCGTAGAAGGCGCCCGCGTTGTGCACGTGCCGGCTCATCTCGGCGTATCCGATGCTGAAGAGGATGAGCACGACGCCGAGCACCACGAAGAGGAGTGGCTGTCCGACGATGCCCATGACCGCGAAGGTGGTGGGCATGACGCCCGCGACCACCATCAGCGGGGCGGTGGCGGCGAGCACGGACAGGAGCAGTCCTCCCGTGCCCAGCCGGTCGGCGCGCAGGGCGCGCTCCTCGCCCTTGAAGGTGCTGATGGCGCCACCGCTCGCGGATCTGCTCGTGCTCGAACTGCCCGTGGTCATCGCAGGACGTCCTTCTCTCGTGTTCCTCGTGGGTGATGTGCTTCGGGTTCGTCGGGCGATCAGGTCGTGCCGAGGGCGCCGGCGCGGGCGGCGCGGAAGGCGGAGAGCGGGTCGCGGTCCGGGTACGACCACGGGGCCGGCGTGGCGTGCTCGCCGATGCGGTGGAACAGGGCGGCGGCCTCGGCGCCGCGGCCCTCGCAGGACTTGGCGTGGGCGAGGAAGTTGAGGTCGATCAGCCGGCGCGGGTGGCCGTCCTGCTCCCACTCCAGCCACCAGTCGAAGGCCGCCTTCATCACCAGCCGGGCACGCCGGCCGACCCAGTGCCCCGAGGCCGCCGGGTCGGGGGACTCGTGTCCGGCGGCGGCCAGCACGCGGTAACGCTCGGCGTGCGCGACGACCGGGAGGATGGCCAGCGGGGAGTCGGCGGGTGCCTGCTCGGCGGCCCAGTTGGCGAAGTCGTACACCTCGTGCAGCGGGTCGGGGCCGTCGCCGCCGCGCTCGGCGAGCCGGGCCGCCATCAGGTGGTGGGCGTGGTGGTGGTCGGCGTACCGCCCGCGCACCTCGTCGAAGACGCGGACGACGTCCTCGTCGGCGCCCAGGGAGCGCTCCAGCACGAGCAGCCCGAGCCAGGGCGTGGGGTCGGCCGGGAGGAGGGCGGCGGCGTCCCGGCACGCCTCGCGGACCCGCGCGGGCTTCTCCTTGCCCCGCAGGGCACGGTGGACCAGGGCGTGGGCGAGGAGCACCGAGGCGTCGGCGGAGCCGGGGTCGGCGAGCAGCCACTCGCGGGCCCAGGGGGCGCAGTGGGGCTCCTTGGCCAGGACGGAGACCCGGTGCCCCCGGCGGTCCCAGTCGTCACCCGTGTGGACCAGCAGGGAGCGGACGGACTGCCAGCGTCCCTGGGCCAACGCGGCGCGGGCGGCGATGAGTTCGGCGTCGTCGAGGGCCTCGTCGAAGGCCTGGGCCGCGCGTTTGCGGCCGCGGCCGAGGGGAGGCGGAGGTGGGGACACCGCGGGAAACTTCCTCACGCGACGCGGTAGGTCGTCGTAGCCGGACTGCCATGACCGGATTGCCATGAACTGATCACGCACAGCAAACCGGCAGCCAAGGCTTGACGTCAAGAGGAACCGTGGCGTTACACGCGTCAACTCACGTGACTGGAGGGGAACTTGTGCGACGGCGGGCCACCGTCTCCGTCCCGGAAGCCCGTCGGTGGGCCGCACCCCGAATGCGCCGCCCGCCCGGCACCCGGCGGTCACCCGCACTAGAGTCGGCCCCGACGCCCCCGTGACCCGACTGACGATCGAGGTACGCAGCGTGTCGGTTCTGGTTCTGGTCCTCGCCGTGTGCGCCGCGTGCTGTCTGGGTTTCGGTTTCGTCCTCCAGCAGAACGCGGCCGAGCGCGCTCCGCTGGGCGACTTCCTCTCGCCCCGCCTCCTGCTCGACCTCGCGCGGATGCCGTGCTGGCTGGCCGGTACGGGGCTGATGGTGGCCGGTCTGGTCCTCGGCGCGCTCGCACTGGGCGGCGGCGAACTGAGCCTCGTCGAACCGCTCCTGGCGACGAACCTCCTCTTCGCCCTCGCGCTGTCGCGCATCCGGACCAAGCAGCCGCTGGGGCGCCAGGGCTGGGCCGGCCTCGCACTGCTGGCGGGCGGGGTGAGCGCGTTCATCCTCGCGGGCGAGCCGCGCGGCGGCAGTGCGGTGACCGACCCGGTACGGCACTGGCTGATCGTCGGCGTCATGCTGGGCCTGGCCCTGCTGCTCACACTGTGGGCCGGCCGCGTGCGGCTGACCTGGGGGCCCGCACTGCTGGCACTGGCCGCCGGCCTGGTGTACGGGGTGCAGGACGCGTTGACCCGGGTCAGCGGCCGGCGCTTCACCTCGGGCGGCCCGGCGGAACTGCTGACGGGCTGGCAGCCGTACGCCGTGGTGGTGCTCGGCATCACCGGCCTGCTCCTGGTCCAGAGCGCCTTCGAGACGGCGCCCCTGCGTCGGTCGCTGCCCGCGCTGACGGCGGCCCAGCCGCTCGCCGGGATCGCCTGCGGGGTCGGGTTCCTCGGCGACCGGCTGCACACCGACGCCGGGGCGCTCGCGTGGGAGGCGGGCGGCCTCGCGGCGATCGTGGCGGGCATCGTCCTGCTGGGCCTGCACCCGGCGATGCCGCAGGGGGCGGGCACGGGGACGGGCGAGAGCGGGCGGGAACCGGCGCTGGAGCGGGGCTGAGGGGCACGGCGGTACGGCGGGGGCGGGCCGGTCGGCCGGGCAGGCGGGCCGTTTGGATGGGCGGGCTGTTTGGATGGGCGGATGAGTTCTGCTGACGAGATCCTCGACGTCGTCGACGAGAACGACCGCGTGGTCGGGCGGGCCCGGCGGGGCGACGTGTACGACCGGGGGCTGCGGCACCGGTGCGTCTTCGTGTGGGCGCGCGACCCCGAGGGGCGGGTGTTCGTCCACCGCCGGACGGCTTCGAAGCTGGTGTTTCCCGCGCTGTACGACATGTTCGTCGGCGGGGTGGTGGGCGCGGGCGAGTCGTACGACGACGCGGCGCTGCGGGAGGCGGAGGAGGAGCTGGGGGTGAGCGGGCTGCCGCGGCCGGAGTTCCTGTTCAAGTTCCTGTACGACGACGGGGGTGGGCGGACCTGGTGGTCGGCGGTGTACGAGGTGCGGGTGGCGGGGGCGGTGTCCCCTCAGGTGGAGGAGGTGGCGTGGTACGGGTTCCTGTCCGAGGGGGAGCTGGAGCAGCGGGTCGGGGAGGGAGTGTGGGAGTTCGTGCCGGACGGGGCGGCGGCGTATGCGCGGCTGCGGGCCTGGCGGGGCGCTCGCTGAACCGGGGTTCATTGGTGAACCGGCGTGGTGGTGGACGCGGGGCGGGTTGCGCGGCCCGGCGCTACGGGGTGCCGCTGCGCCCACCCGTGCCGCCCCAGCGGCACGACTGCCCGCAGCTGGGGGGGGAGGGCGGCGACCGCACGCAGCTACGGGGTAGGGCGGGTGACTGCCCGCAGCTGGCGGGGGCAGGGCGGCGACCGCACGCAGCTGGCGGGGGCAGGGCGGCGACTGCACGCAGCTGCGGGGCGGGGCGGGTGGGTGCACGCTGCCAGGGGGCCGGGCGGCGGATAGGGTCCCCGGGTGAGTGAATTTGTGCGGAGTGTTCGGTTGTGGTTCGTGCCCGGGGAGGTGCGGCGGGAAGGGGGGACCCCCGATTACCGGTTCTCGCTGGCCAACGAGCGTACGTTCCTGGCCTGGCTGCGTACCGCCCTCGCGCTGATCGGTGGCGGGTTCGCGGTGGACCAGTTCCTGCCCGACCTGCGGTGGGGCTGGCGGGTCGGGCTCGCGCTCGCGCTGCTCGCCGCCGGGGTGCTGTGCTCGCTGCGGGCCGTGAACCACTGGGCACGCTGCGAGCGCGCCATGCGCCGCGGCGAGGACCTCCCCGTCTCCCGTTTCCCGGCGCTGCTCAGCCTGGTCGTGGCCGTGGTCGCGGTCGTCATGGTCGTCGTGGTCCTCGTCGGCTGGGAGGGCTGAGCGTGAGCGGCGCCGACGCGGACCCCGCGGACCGCGATCCCGGGCTCCAGCCCGAGCGCACCCGGCTCGCCTGGCGCCGTACCACCCTGTCCGGCACGGTCGTCGCCGTACTCGCCGTGAAGGCCGCGCTGCACGGGGGCGCGACGGCCGTCTCGGTGCTGGCCGCCGCCCTGTGCTGCGTCCTCTGGCTGGCCTTCCTCCGCATCGCCCACGGCCGTATCCGCACCCTCGCCGCGGCGAACAGGCCCCGTGCGCTCACCCCGCCGCATGCCGCCGCCGCGGCTCTGTGCACGCTCGCCCTCGCCGCCTGCGGGGCGGTCCTGGTCCTCTGAATCCGAAACCGCGCCCGGCCCCGCCCGTAACACCGATCACGTTCCGTCCGCCCACTGGACGACATACCGACCGGTCGGCATCATGTGGGGGTACCGTTCGCCTGCCCCAGGGAGAGCCGATGAGCCCCGACCACCCGCCCGGACTCGATCTCGACCGGTTGCGCGTCCTGCTCGACCGCGAGCGGCCCGGCCTGGTGACCGGGCCGCTGTCCGGCCGACTGATCGAGGGCGGACGGTCGAACCTCACCTACGCCGTCTCGGACGGCGCCGCCCGCTGGGTCGTACGCCGCCCTCCGCTCGGCCACGTCCTGGCCACCGCCCACGACATGCGGCGCGAGCACCGCGTCATCAGCGCCCTGCATCCGACGGACGTGCCCGTGCCGCGCCCGGTGCTGCTGTGCGAGGACGAGGAGGTGCTGGGGGCGCCCTTCTACGTGATGGAGTTCGTGGAGGGCACCCCGTACCGCACCGCCGAGCAGCTCGCGCGCCTCGGCCCGGAGCGCACCCGCGCCGCGGTGCTGAACCTGGTCGACACGCTGGTCGGGCTGCACGCGGTGGACCCCGCCGAGGTGGGCCTCGCGGACTTCGGGCGTCCCGAGGGCTTCCTGGACCGCCAGCTGCGCCGCTGGGCCAAGCAGCTCGACGCCTCCCGCAACCGTGACCTGGCCGGCATCGACGAACTGCACGCCACCCTCGGCCGGGAGCTGCCCCGCTCCCCCGCCCCCACGGTCGTGCACGGCGACTACCGCCTCGACAACGTCCTGATCGGCAGCGAGGGCGACGGGATCCGGGCCATCCTCGACTGGGAGATGTCCACGCTCGGTGATCCGCTGACCGACCTGGGCCTGCTGGTGATGTACAGCAGCCCGCTGGGCATGCCCGACTCCCCCGTCTCCACCACCGCCCAGGCCCCCGGCCACCCCGCGCCCGCCGAACTGATCGAGCGGTACGCCGCCCGCTCGGGGCGGGACGTCACCACGGTCGCCTGGTACACGGCGTTCGCGTGGTTCAAGCTCGCCGCGATCCTGGAGGGCATCCACTACCGCTACACGCTGGGCCAGACGGTCGGCCGCGGCTTCGACCGCATCGGCGACCTCGTCCCCGTCTTCATCGAGCACGGCCTGACCACCCTTCAGAAGGGCTGACCCCCATGGACTTCGCGTACGACGCACGCACCGAGGAACTCCGCGCCAGGCTGCTCGCCTTCATGGACGAGTACGTCTACCCGGCCGAGCAGGTCGCCCACGAGCAGCGCGCGCGCCTCGCCTCCCCGTGGGAGACGCCGCAGGTCGTGGAGGACCTCAAGGCCGAGGCCCGCCGCCAGGGGCTGTGGAACCTGTTCCTCCCCGACGCCGAGCACGGCGCCGGCCTCACCAACCTGCAGTACGCCCCGCTCGCCGAGATCACCGGCCGCAGTCCGCAGCTGGCCCCGACCGCGACGAACTGCGCGGCGCCGGACACCGGGAACATGGAGGTGCTGGCCCAGTTCGGCGACGAGGCGCAGAAGAAGCAGTGGCTTCAGCCGCTGCTCGCCGGTGAGATCCGCTCCGCGTTCGCGATGACCGAGCCCGACGTGGCCTCCTCGGACGCCACGAACATCACCACGCACATCGAGCGGGACGGCGACGAGTACGTCGTCACGGGCCGCAAGTGGTACATCTCCGGGGCGATGAACCCGGACTGCGGGATCTTCATCGTGATGGGCAAGACCGACCCGGACGGCGAGGACATCCGCCGCCAGCAGTCGATGGTGCTGGTCCCGCGCGACACGCCCGGGGTGACGGTCGACCGGGCCATGCAGGTCTTCGGCTACGAGGACCACTACCACGGCGGCCACGCCGAGGTGACCTTCGACCACGCGCGCGTGCCGGTGACGAACCTGATCGGTGAGGAGGGCGGCGGCTTCGCCATCGCCCAGGCCCGGCTCGGTCCCGGCCGGATCCACCACTGCATGCGGCTGATCGGCATGGCGGAGCGGGCGATCGAGCTGATGTGCCGCCGCGCGGTGTCCCGCGAGGCCTTCGGCAAGACGCTGGCCCAGCAGGGCGTGGTGCACAACTGGATCGCGGACGCCCGGGTCACCGTCGAGCAGTTGCGGCTGCTGGTGCTGAAAACCGCCTGGCTGATGGACACCGTCGGCAACCGGGGTGCGCACACCGAGATCCAGGCCATCAAGATCGCCACGCCCCGCGCGGTGGTCGACATCATCGACCGGGCGATCCAGTTGCACGGGGCGGGCGGCGTGAGCCAGGACTTCCCGCTGGCCGAGCTGTACGCGGGCGCGCGGACATTGATGATCGCCGACGGTCCGGACGAGGTGCACCAGCGTTCGCTGGCCCGCCGGGAGATCAAGAAGTACCTCTGACCGCCCTCCCGCGGGCGGCCGGTCAATAGCCGCCCGAGTAGTGGTGGTCGGCGCGCGCGAGGGCGCGGAGGAAGGCGACGAGACGGGGCCAGGGCGAGGGTCTGCGAGTCATGTACTCAGGCTGGCTCGCGGACCGGGCAGCGGTCCAACAGATGGTTTCGCTGGGACCCATCTCCGGAATAGATCAGCTCTCTCTAGAGTGGGTTGATGGAGATCCGTCAGCTCCGCCACTTCATGGCGGTCGTCACCGAAGGCGGCTTCACCGCCGCCGCGCGCCGCGAACTGATCGTGCAGTCGGCGCTCAGCACCTCGGTCCGCAACCTGGAACGGGAGCTGGGCGCCGACCTGTTCGACCGCACCGGCCGCCGGGTGGTGCTGACCGAGGCGGGCCGCGCCCTGCTGCCGCGGGCCCGTGCGCTGCTGGCCGGCGCCGAGGACGCCCGGCAGGCGGTCGCGGCGGTGACGGGGCTGGCCACCGGACGGGTGGCCATCGGCACCATTCAGACGCTCACCTGCGTCGATCTGCCCGCCGAACTGGCCACGTTCCACCGCCGGTTCCCGGGCGTCCAGGTGTCGGTGCGGGACGCGCCGGTCGGTGAGCTGACCGACGCGCTGCGCGCGGGCGAGCTGGATCTCGCCTATCTCGTGCCGGACGCGGGCGCGTTGGCCGAGGGGCTCACCCCGTACGCGTCCTGGCAGGAGGAGCTGGTACTCATCACCGCTGTGGGCCATCCCCTCGCCGAGGCCGGGCGGACGCTGGTCAGGGACCTCGCCGAGGAGCCGTTCGTCGACTTCCGCGCGGGCACCGGCCTGGAGACGGCCGTACGGCGGCTCGCGGCCCACTGCGGTCTGGAGCGCCGCATCACCTGTGACGTGACCCAGATCGGGCTGCTGGTCGACCTGGTGCGGGCCGGGATCGGCGTGGCGTTCGTGCCGCGCCGGATCGGTGAGCGCGCCGGGCTGCCGTGTGTGGCGATCCGGCAGCCGGAGCCGGGCCGGACCGTCGTACTGGCCGGGCGCGGGCCGCGGCCGCGCAATCCCGCGGCGGCGGCCCTGGCCGATCACCTCACCGGGCGCCTCACGGACGCAGCGCCCGCAGCAGCAGGTCCGCCAGGTGGTCGGCGACCTCCTGCGGGCTGAGCGGACCGTCGGGGCGGTACCAGGTGGACAGGTGGTGGATGGAGCCGAAGTGGTAGTCCACCACCAGGTCGGCCGGGGTCTCCTTCGTGAAGACGCCGGTCCGCTGCCCCTCCTCGATGAGCGCCCGGAAGCGCTCGTGGTAGCGCCGGCGCTCCGCACGCACCTGCTTGTTCTTCTCCGGGCTGAGCTGGTGCATGGAGCGGAAGAAGATCGACGCGTCGTCGAGGTTCTCGATGGTGGTGACGACGACGTCGGCCGCCGCGTCCCGCACCCGCTTCTCGACCGGGTCGTCGGCGTCGGCGAAGGCGTCCAGGCGTTCCTGCTGGAGGCGCAGCACGCGCGCGTACACCTCGTGCAGGAGATCGTCCTTGGAACCGAAGTAGTGGTACAGCGCACCCTTGGTGACGCCTGCCGCCTCGACGATCTCCTGTACCGAGGTGCGGTCGTAGCCCTGCTCGGCGAAGAGCCGGGTGGCGGCGGCCAGGAGCCGCTGCGGCACCGGAGTGCCGTCCCCGTCCGTGGTCCTGGGCACTGCCGTCACCTGCCTTTCCGTTTCACTGTCCGTTCACTGTCGGGTCCTGCCGCGTAGGGGAACGCGGTTCCCGACGGAGGATCTTCCCACTTTCCGGCTCCGGCGCGTCGGGCAGGGCGCCCGGCGCGGGGCGGGCGCCGGGCGTGCGGTCACCCGGCCGTCGCTTCCTCCCACTGCCGCTGGACCCGGTTCATGCCGCGCATCCAGCGGTCGGGGTCGGCGGCCCGCGCCTGGTAGTACCCGGCGACCTCGGGGTGCGGCAGGATCAGGAAACGGTCCTCCTCGATGCCCTGGAACAGGGCGTCCGCGACGTCGCCCGGCTCGATCGCGGTGGGCCGCAGCACCAGGTCGCCGGCGCTGCCGGTAGCGGCCAGCATGTCGGTGCGCACACCCTGCGGGCAGATGGCGTGGACCTTGATCCCGCGGTGCCGGTACGTCAGGGACAGCCACTCGGCGAAGGCGTAGGCGCCGTGCTTGGTGACGCTGTACGGGGCGGCGCCGATCATGGTGAGCAGTCCGGCGGCGGAGACGGTGGAGACGAAGCGGCCGCTGCCGCGCTCCAGCCAGTCGGGGAGCAGTGCGTGGGCCGCGCGGACGTGTGCCATGACGTTGACGTCCCAGGCCAGGGCCCAGACGGACTCCTCCGCCGCCTCCGAACCGCCGCACCCCACGCCCGCGTTGGCGCAGTACACGTCGACCGTGCCGCCCAGCGCGTCACGGGCCTCGGTGACGATCGCGGAGGCGTCGCCGGGGACCGCGATGCCGCCGATCTCGTCGGCGACGGCCTTCGCCCGCCCGGCGTCCAGGTCGTTGACGACGACCCGGGCCCCCTCGGCGGCGAAACGCCGGGCCAGCGCGGCCCCGATGCCGCCTCCCGCCCCGGTGACGACGACTCCGGCGTCCTGCACGGCTTCCACCATCGGTCTCCTTCGACTCGCGACACGCGACACGGCTCGGGCACTGCTCGCTCCCCGTTGCAGCGCCAGACTAACCAGTCGGTATGTGCGGCGGAAGAGGCGAACCGCGGTCTACTCCATTCCCTGCGGCCCGAGCGCGGGTTAGCGTGCGTGCGCATGACACCCGCCGCGATCACGGAGGTCACCGCATGACGCTGTCCAGACGCAACCTGCTCGCCACGACGGCCGCGGTCGCGGCCGGCACCACCACCGCCGCCGTGTCGACCGGCACGGCGCACGCGGCACCCGCGGGGCACGGGGGCCGCCGGCTGCGCACCGGCTTCGAGCGCCTCGCGGACGGCGGCTACGCCCCGCTCGACGGGCAGAAGGTCGGCATCGTCACCAACCCGACCGGCATCACCCGGGACGTACGCCACATCGTCGACGTCATGCACGCCGACGACCGGGTGAACCTGACCGCCGTGTTCGGCCCCGAGCACGGCTTCCGGGGCACGGCGCAGGCGGGCGGCTCGGAGGGCCGCTACGACGATCCCGCGACCGGGCTGCCGGTCTACGACACGTACCTCAAGAGCGGGCAGCCGCTCGCGGACGTGTTCACGGCGTCCGGCGTGGACACCGTCGTCTTCGACATCCAGGACGTGGGCGCGCGCTTCTACACGTACATCTGGACGCTGTTCGACTGCATGGAGGCGGCCTCGCTCGCGGGGAAGCGGTTCGTGGTCCTGGACCGGCCGAACCCGGTGACCGGGCGCGCGGCCCTCGGGCCGGTCCTGCACAAGGAGTTCGCCACCTTCGTCGGGCGGCAGCCGATCGCGCAGGCGCACGGCATGACGGTCGCCGAGCTGGCGCTGCTGTTCAACGGCGAGTTCCTGACCTCGCCGGTGCCGCTGGAGACGGTGACGATGACGGGCTGGAAGCGCTCGGAGTTCTACGACGCCTCCGGGCTGCCCTGGGTGCCGCCGAGTCCGAACATGCCGACGCCGGAGTGCGCGCTGGTGTACTCGGGGACCTGTCTGTTCGAGGGGACGAACCTCTCCGAGGGGCGCGGCACGACCCGCCCGTTCGAGCTGCTCGGCGCCGAGGGGATCGACGGGGGCTGGGCCGCCGCCGCGAACGAGGCCGGGCTGCCGGGTGTGCGGTTCAGGGAGGCGTACTTCGCGCCCACCTTCTCCAAGTTCCAGGGCAAGACCGTCGGCGGTGTGCAGCTCCACGTGCACGACCGGGCCGCGTTCGACCCGGTGCGCACCGGCATCGCCCTCCTGGTGACCGCCAGGCGGACCTGGGAGGGCTTCGCCTGGCGGTCGGACAACTGGATCGACAAGCTCACCGGGTCCACGCAGGTGCGCACGATGATCGACGCGGGCGCGGACACCGACGAGGTGGTGGACGGCTGGGAGCGGGAACTGGCGGCGTTCCGCAGGACCCGCCGCCAGTACCTGCTCTACAAGTGACCGTGGGGCCGGCCGGTCACCGGTGGGACGTGAACTCCACGACCTGCTGGTAGGTCGGCCGGTTCTGCCAGCCGATGCCGCCGTGCTTGATGCCGCCGAGGGTGCGGTGGATCACCGAGTCGGCGCACCACTGGTCCCCGGCCGAGCAGTTGTCGTCGCCGGGATAGACCTGGGCGGCCGTGCGGCCCGCCGCCTCCTTCAGCGTGGAGACCAGGGTGTCCCGGCAGGCGGCGAGGTCGCCGTCGCCGCAGTACGTGTGCGCGAGCGGGCCCTTGACGGACTCGCCGAGCACGGCCCGGATGTCCTTGTCGACATAGCTCCACCAGCCGTACTGGAAGGCGCTGCCGGCGTGGGCGCCGGTCGGGCCGTGGGCGGCGGACGGGGACTCGTCGACGGGCAGGTTGCGGGTGAAGGCGGTGTAGAGGTCGGTGCCGAGGCCGGGTTCGAACTCGGCCTTCACCAGCAGCGGCCACCAGGCGTCCAGGGTGCGGATCGCGTCGGCGTGCGCGTACTTCTTCGAGCCCGCCGAGGTCTCCGTGCGCAGGCCGCCGCCCTCCGACAGCCACGCCTTCAGCCCGTCCACGGCCGCCTTCGCCGCCGGGTCGGTCACCGGCGCGGACTCGACCACCTTCAGCAGGTCGGGCAGGACGTCCTCGGCGCGCAGGTCGGCGAGGGCGGCCTCGGCCATGGCCTTGACCAGCGCGGTGCGGGTGACGCCGCCGTCGGCGACCAGCTTCCTCACCCGGTCGTCGAGGAGGTTGCCGCGGTGGACGGAGCCGTTGCCCCAGGAGGCGGCGGGGTAGTCCTTGGCCTGCTTGTTGTTCCAGGAGATGTAGTAGTCCTGGTCGACCGACTGCGGGTGGGCCGCGGCGCCGGTGTACCGGGCGGTGTTGTCGGCCGGGTCCCAGCCCCGCCACTCGTACGCCTGCCGGGCCCAGACCGGGAACTCGGCGTCGACGCCGTCCGCGCGCACCGGGTTGTCGCCGCTGTTGTAGTACGCGGTGTGCTCGGAGTCGGCGTAGAACCAGTTGAAGGTGTAGTTGATGTGCTGGACCGCGCCCTGGAAGCGCTCCGGGCTGTTGAGGTAGTCCGGGTCGTTCAGCATCTGGAAGCCGATGATGGAGTCGGCCTCGTGCAGGTAGGAGGAGCGCAGGGTGGTGTAGGCGACCTTCTTGCCGCCGACCGTGGCGCGGGACTCGACGGGGCCGTACTTGGTGCGCCAGACGCGCATCGTGTAGGAGCCGGCCGCCGTGGAGTCGGCGACGGTGGGCTTCCAGGCGTTGTGCCGCTCGACCTTCTCCATGGGCGTGCAGGTGCCGCGGTAGAGGTAGTGGTAGTCGTCCTGGCACAGCTCGACCGCGTAGGTGTCGATGATGTCCTGGCCGGAAGTGGTCGCGCTCCAGGCGTAGTCCTGGCCGCGGCCGAGTTCGACGTACATGCTCAGGCCCGCGAAGGAGGCGCCGCGGGCGCTGATGCCGGGGCCCTGGATCTCCTGGAGCATGAGCAGTTGCGGGGCGAAGTAGCCGGTCTGGGGTCCGAAGACGGCGACCGGGTGTCCGCTCGCGGTGTGCTCGCCGCTGACGACGAGGGCGTTGGACATGCCGCGCCGCGCCGAGGTCACGGCCGCGTCCGCCGCCTTCGTGGAGGCGCCGGTCGCGCTCGCCGCACCCGCGCTGCCCGTACGGTCGTACACCAGCGGTTCCGCCTCGACCGAGCCGGCGTCGGGCAGGGCCCGGCCCTGCGGGTCGTCCGGGGTGGGCAGGTACGGGAAGCTGCCGTCCTGCTGGGTGAGGACGGCCTCGGGGTCGTTGCGCTGGCGGAAGGACTCCCAGACCTTCGTGCCCTCGGCGACGCCGTGCTTCTCCTGGGCGGCGAGGAGGGAGAGCGCGTTGTTGACCTCGCCGCCGCCACCGGCGCCGAAGAGGGAGCCGATGACGGAGGCCAGCGCGATCAGGTCGGTGCGCTTGAAGTGCTCGATGGTACCGGCGTTGGTGATGGCGTCCTTGTGTCCGGTCAGGACGTACTCGCCGGGGAAGTAGCGGCCCTTGTCGGAGGCGTCGATGTAGGCGTTGACACCGGCGACGTAGGCGTCGACGTCGGCCAGCGCCAGTTCGCCGCGCTCTCCGGCCTTGGCGGCGGCGCTCTCGATCTGCGCCTCCAGGTCGGCCTCGGTGTAGGGGGCGCTGCGCCAGAACTGCTGCTCCAGGCCCTGGTTGGCGGGGGCGCCGCCGGCGAAGGGGGTCAACTGGCCGCGTCCGACGTGCCGGAAGAGGTCCATGAGCCACAGCCGGTCCTGGGCGGCCGCGTAGCCCGCGCCGAACTCGGTGCCGTAGCGGGTGGTGCCGGTGATGTGCGGCACACCGGTCTTCTTGTCGCGGACGATGGTCACGTCGTCGCGTCCGGCGGGGCGGACGGTGGAGGCGGCCTGGCCGTCCGGGACGCCGAAGGAGGCGTCGTTGAAGAAGGTGTTGATCTTGTCGTTGGTGAGGCCCTTGTAGCCGGTGGCGAGGTTGGCGTAGGGGCCGAGCTGGTCCTCGGCGTGCGCCGGCTGGGTGCCGAACGCCTGGTTGAGGAGGATCTGGGCGAGGGTGGCGTTGCCGTTCTGGCCGGGCGGCAGGATGTCGGAACACTGGCCGCCGCAGTGGTCGTTGGCGGTGGCCTCGGCGGCCGTGACCTCGGTGGACGCGGTCCCGGCGGCCATCGCCGGGGAAAGCGGTGACAAAACTCCGGCAATGAGGGCGCATACGGATGCGGTCTTCAGGAACCCGTGGAGGCCGCGGGGAGTTCTGAGTCTGTCGAGGGCGTTGCGTGGGGTGCGCCGTGGCATGGCAGCTCCTCCCGACGGGGGTGTGGCGGGACGTTACCGCCGGTATCCCCGAGTGGGAAGGTGAACATGCGTCACTTTTTTGGAGCGGGTGGATCGGCTTATGGGGGGCATCGGAAATCGGATGGAGCCGAATCGGTTGTCGATACGTCTATTCGGCGACGTCCGTACGACGACGCCGAAGTGACCGAAGTACAGGTGCAGGTGTGACGGAGGTGCAGGGCGATGGCCGGTTTCCGAAGTCTGGCGAGACAGGTCCGCGATCCACGGTGCGACCTGGCGCTGCGGCGCTATTCGCTGCGCAAGTGCCTTGAGCGTTTCGCCCCTTATGGGCACAGGGCGACCTGGGACCATCTCTGCTCCCGGGCCGGGTTCGGTCCCGAGGACCGCTCCCCCGACCCAGCGCGGCTCGTGGCCGCACTGGAGGAGCTGGAGGAGGCGCGTTCGGTGTGGCTGGCCTACGAGGTCGGGTTCGCGGAGCGGCGCAGGAAGGAGAAGCACGACGGGCTGCGCAGGCCGGGCAGCGTGGACGACTGGCACCGGCTGACCTGGGGCGGGTTCGGGGTGGCCTGGTGCGACGACCCCCGGGTCCACCCCGACGGGCCGCTGGCGGAGGTGCTGCGCCGGCTGATCTCGGCGCTGGAGCGTGAGCCGGGGTCGGTGTGCCCGGTGTGCGACGGGGAGCGCCTCGTGTGGAAGTACGACCTGGACCACGAGCCCTCGACGGGCCCGGTCTGCACGGACTGCGGCATCCTCGTGCCGCGCCCCGTCCTCACTCCGGACGCGCGGGCGGCCGCCCGCCGGGGCCGGTTGCTGATGTCGGCGTAGCCGGCCGCGGGAGTGTGCCGGGGATGCCGCACTCCCGGTGGCCGGTACGGCACCCGAGGGGCGCCGTGCGGATGGTGCCCGTGCCGCCGAGGGCCGACGGGGACTCCCTCACTGCCTCAACGGCGTGGGAGACGCCCCGCCCCGGCGGCGTTGTCAGTGGTGCCCGGCACCATGGGGGAATGGTGCAGTTGTGTGCGAACGGGGCGCGGGGGAGCGCCGACGGTGCGGTGGTGCCGCTGTCGCCGGAGGCGGTCGCGGACTCGGTGGCCGAGGCGGTCGCCGCCGGGGCCACGGACGTCCATGTCCACCCGAAGACACCGTGCGGGCGGGACACACTGTCGCCGCGGGTGCTCGCGGCGACACTGGAGGCGATACGGGCGCGAATGCCGGCCCGTGTTCCGGTCGGGGTCACGACGGGCGCCTGGGCCGAGCCCGATCCGGCGGCCCGGGTGGCGCGGATCCGCAGCTGGACGGCGCTGCCGGACCACGCGTCGGTCAACTGGCACGAGCCGGGCGCCGAGGAGACGGCCGCCGCGCTGCTCGAACGCGGGGTGCCGGTGGAGGCGGGCGTCTGGTCCGGCACGGACGGGGCGGACCGGTTCCTGCGCTCACCGCTCGCGCCGAAGGTGCTGCGCGTCCTGGCGGAGGTCACGGACGCCGACCCGGCGACCGCGCCCGACTCGGCGCGGGCCCTGCTGACCGGGCTCGGCACGACTCACGGCCGCCCCGTCCTGCTTCACGGCGAGGACGGCGGGGCGTGGCCGGTACTGCGGCTGGCCGGCCGGCTGGGCCTGGCGACCCGGATCGGTCTGGAGGACACCCTGTTCCTGCCGGACGGCAGCCGGGCCGCCTCGAACGCCGAACTGGTCACCGCGGCGCTGAGGGAGTGGGCCTCGGCCCGCCGCGACGCGGGGTGGACCTCGACCCACCGCGACGGCGGCTGACCAGAGGCCGGGCCGGAGACTGACCAGCGACCGCGACGGCGGCTGACCGGCGGCCGGGCCGGAGGCTGACGGGCGGCCGGGCCGGAGGCTGACGGCCCACCGGGCCGGAGGCTGACGGGCGGCCGGGCCGGGGTCACCGCGCGGTCAGTCGCCGCAGCACGGCACTTCCGGCTCCCGGGCGCCGCTCGGCCGTCGGCCGCCCTTGGCGGCTGAACCGCGTCGCTCCACGAGCAGCCGGGAGCCGACGCGGCGTTCGCCGAAGGCGTCGTCGGGGTTGGACAGGACGCAGGTCTCCAGGGACAGGCAGCCGCAGCCGATGCAGTCGGTGAGGTGGTCGCGCAGCCGGTTGAGCTGTCTGATGCGCTCGTCCAGTTCGGAGCGCCAGGACTCGGAGAGCCGGGCCCAGTCGTCCGCGGTGGGCGTGCGCCCCTCCGGCAGTTCGGCGAGCGCCTCGCGGATCGTGGCCAGCGGGATGCCGACCCGCTGCGCCGCGCGGACGAAGGCGACCCGGCGCAGCGTGTCACGGCTGAAGCGGCGCTGGTTGCCCGAGGTGCGGCGGCTGTGGATCAAGCCCTTGGACTCGTAGAAGTGCAGGGCGGAGACGGCGGCACCGCTGCGCGCGGCGAGCTGGCCGACCGTGAGCTCTTGGAGCTTCTCTGGAATCTGGGGCACCCCTCGAACCCTACCGACCCGGTCACTCGTCCGGCGGGCTCGTTGACACGGACTGCGGGGACCACCATGCTAAGCAGTTGCTTAGACTGACACAGAGCGCAGACTCGCTTGGACCAGTACGACTTGGGAGGCCGGGACATGGCAGAGCCGAGGATCTTCGCGTCCGCCGACGAGGTGAAGGCGGCGGTGGGCGAGCAACTCGGGTACACCGACTGGGTGGAGGTCGACCAGAAGCGGATCGACCTGTTCGCCGAGGCGACCGGGGACCACCAGTGGATCCACGTGGACCCGGAGAAGGCGGCCGCGGGACCGTTCGGCAGCACGATCGCGCACGGCTATCTGACCCTGTCGCTGCTCCCGCTCTTCGGACCGCAGCTGATCAGGGTCGAGGGCGTGAAGATGGGCGTGAACTACGGCACCAACAAGGTCCGCTTCCCCGCCCCCGTGCCGGTCGGCTCGCGGCTGCGCGCCACGGCGACGATCACCGGCGTCGAGGACGTCAAGGGCGGGGTCCAGGTGAGCGTCGCCTTCACCGTGGAGCGCGAGGGCGGCGACAAGCCGGTGTGCGTCGCCGAGTCGGTCTCCCGCTACTACCTCTGAGCGGCCCCCGAGGGTTCGGCCCCCACCATCCGCAGCACGAGGTCGGCGTAGAGCGCGCCGACCTCGTCGGGCGTCCGGGGCCCGTTCACGTTGAACCAGCGGGCCACGTCGATGCAGAGCGACAGCACGGCCAGCGTGGTGCCCTTGACGTCCGGCACGTCGAACTCGCCCGTCGCCACGCCGTCGTCGATGATGCCGCGCACCGCGGCGTCGCACTGCCGGCGCAGCGTGAGGATCTCCTCCCGGGCCTCGGGACCGAGCGCGTCCAGTTCGTACTGCACGACCCGCGCGGTCGTACGCCGTCCGGCATGCCAGCGGACGAAGGAGCTGACGGCGTCGGCGAGCCGTTCCGCCGCGCCGCCCTCGCCCTGGGCCGCGGAGCGCAGGATGGCCACCGCCCGGGTGTGACCGATGCGGCTGATGCGGTGGAGCAGCTCTTCCTTGGTCTTGTAGTGGATGTAGAGCGCGGCCGGGCTCATACCGGCCCGTCCGGCGATGTCGCGGGTCGTGGTCGCGTGGTACCCGCGCTCGGCGAACGCCTCCACGGCGGCGACCAGGAGCCGCCGGGCCGCGTCAGGCGTGACCTCTTCCCACGGCTCGATGTCGCCGCCCGTCGTCTCGGCCGCCGTACTCATCGCGTGTTCGCCCCTCTCGGTGACAGGAGCACCACCATACCGCCGAAGGTGAGCGGTCGCTTAGGGGCGCTGGCCCGCAGGGGTGCCGCCCGGCTTCTGGAAGGGGTCGTGCTCGACGAGGATCTTGTCGAGCCGCGCCTGGTCCACCCGGCTGACTATCTGGCCGACCTCCTGCCGGTCCCGGATGATCTTGGCCAGCGTGAAGGCCGAGGTGACCAGGTACAGGACGGCGATGGCGAGGAAGGCCCGCACCCAGGCGTCGGCCTGGAGCTGGTAGATGCCGATGGCGGTGGCGGCCATGGCCACCGCGAAGGAGGCGACGGCCTGCCCGTAGAAGGCCGCCGTGTTCTGCTGCTTGACCGGTGTCTCACTCATGGGGACAAGGGTCGGCGGACGTGGCGCGGGCCACATCCGCCGGGATACTCAGGCCGGGTACTCAGAACGCCGAAACCCCGGTCAGCGCACGCCCGATGACGAGCTTCTGGATCTGACTGGTGCCCTCGTAGAGGGTCATCACGCGGGCGTCGCGCAGCAGTTTGCCGGCCGGGTACTCGTCGATGTAGCCGTAGCCGCCGAAGACCTGGAGGGCGTTGTTGGCGGCACGGACAGCGGCCTCGGAGGCGAAGAGCTTGGCCTTGGAGGACTCGACGGCGAAGGGCTGCCCACGGTCGATCAGGTCGGCGACCCGCCAGGTCAGCAGCCGGGCCGCGTCCACATCGAGGGCGATGTCGCTGATCAGCTCCTGCACCAGCTGGTGGCGGGCGATGGCTTTGCCGAACTGCTCGCGCTCCCCCGCGTACTTCACGGCCGCGTCCAGCGCGGCCTGGGCTATGCCGACGCAGCCGGCCGCGACCGACATCCGCCCCTTGGCGAGGGCCGACATGGCGACCGAGAAGCCCTTGCCCTCGGGGCCCAGCATGGCGGAGGCGGGGACGCGGACGTCCTCCAGGACCAGTTCGGCGGTCGCCTGGCCGCGCAGCCCGAGCTTGCCGTGGATGGTGCGGCGGGTCAGACCGGGTGTGTCGGTGGGGACGAGGAAGGCGGAGACGCCCTTGTGGCCGGGGGCGTCCGTGGAGCGGGCGAAGAGCAGGACCACGTCGGCCCAGGTGCCGTTGGTGATGAACATCTTGGTGCCGTTGATGACGTAGTCTCCCCCACTCTCGGCTCCGCTCGAGCGGGAGGGGCCCCCATCGTCACGCACCGCCCGGGCCGTGAGGTTCCCGGCGTCCGACCCGGTGCCGGGCTCGGTGAGGCCGAAGCAGCCGACGTACTCGCCGGAGGTGAGGCCGGGCAGCCAGCGCCGCTTCTGCTCCTCGCTGCCCCAGGCGGCGACGGTCTTGGCGACCAGGCCGAGGGAGACGGAGACGATCCCGCGCACGGAGCTGTCGCCGCGCCCCAGCTCCTCCGTGACCAGGCAGTAGGCGAGGTGGTCGCCGCCACTGCCGCCGTACTCCTCGTCGATGGTGAGGCCGAGGAAGCCGACCTCGCCGAGCTTCTTCACGATGCCCCGGTCCACCTCCTCGGCGCGGTCCCACGCGACGACGTGGGGGGTGATCTCCCGGGCCACGAAGTCCCGGGCGAGCCGCTGTACGGCGCTCTGCTCCTCGCTGAGCTCCAGGTTCATGCCGAGTCACCCCACAGGAAAGAGATCTTGGAAGCAGTACATTGAAAGCCGTACATTTAAATTAGCACTGCTAGTTTCCGTTCGCAGCCCTACTATGTGCGCCATGGCCCGACCGCGCAAGCCCCTGCTCAGCTCCGACCGGATCGTCGAGACGGCCCGCACGCTGGTGGACGCGGAGGGCCTCGCGGCCGTCTCCACGCGTCGGCTCGCCGCGGAACTGGGGGTCAGCGGGCCCTCGCTCTACAACCACTTCCGCACCAAGGACGAGATCCTCGAGGCCGTCGCCGACTCGGTGAGCGCGCAGGTCGACCTGTCGATGTTCGAGGACGGCCGGGAGTGGCGGACCGCGCTGCACGACTGGGCCGTCTCCTACCGATCGGCGCTGCGCGACCACCCCAACATCGTCCCGGTACTGGCCCACGGCCCCGGCCGCCGTCCGGCCGCGCTGCACCTCGCGGACGCCGTCTACGGCGCGATGGTCCGGGCGGGCTGGCCCCCGGCGCAGGCCACGTCCATCGGCGCGCTGATGCGGTACTTCATCATGGGCTCGGCGCTCGGTTCCTTCGCCGGCGGCTTCGTGACGGACGCCGGTGCCTACGACCCCGCCGACTACCCGCACCTCCAGCAGGCCCACCTCCTGGCCGAGCAGCAGGAGAAGATCGACGAGCGGGCCTTCGAGACGGGCCTGACGGCGTTGCTGGACGGCCTGGCGCAGCAGTACGCGCAGGTCGCGCAGGACGCCTGAGAACAGTTCGGCGGCCGCCGAAGCGTGCGTGGCTCATCCTGGACGCATGACCGAGAGGGACAGGAACACCGAGGCACCCGGCCTCGCCCGGCTGGCCGGGCTGATCGCCGACGAGACGCGGGCCGCCTGTCTGCTGGCCCTGCTGGACGGGCGGGCGTGGACCGCCGGTGAGCTGGCCCGGCACGCCGGGGTCGCCGCGTCGACGCTCAGCGAGCACCTGGGCAAGCTCGTCGCGGGCGGGCTGCTCGCCGAGGAACGGCAGGGGCGGCACCGGTACGTGCGGCTGGCCGACGACCGGGTCGCGCAGCTCGTGGAGGACCTGGCGGCCCAGGTCGCGCCCGAGGCCGCCGCCCGGCGTCCGCGCACCCTGCGGGCGTCGAGCGCCGGGTCCGCGATGGCCCGGGGACGCACCTGCTACGACCATCTCGCGGGGCGGCTCGGCATCGCGGTGACCGACGCGCTGACCGGGCGCGGGCTGCTGCGCCAGGACACGGGGTTCGCGCTCACGGACGCGGGGCTCGGCTGGTTCGACACCGCCGGGATTGCGCTGCGGCCCACCGGTCGCCGGCCGCTGGCCCGGGCCTGCCTCGACTGGACGGAACGCCGTCCGCACCTCGCGGGCGTGGCGGGCGCGGCCCTGTGCCGGCACGCCCTGGACGCGGGCTGGTGCCTGCGCATCGGCTCGGAGCGGGCGGTGAAGGTGACACCGGAGGGTGAGCGAGCGCTGTCCGAACTGCTGGGCATCGACGCGGAGTCGCTGCGCTGAGCGCGGCCCCCGTCCGACGCCGACCACTCGGACCGGCTCACCGTCCGAAATCCGCCAGCGGGAGCACCTCCCGCTGCCTAGCCTCAGGAGCATGATGAGCAGCACCCGCACGTCTTCTCCCGCCCCCTGGCACCGTCGCCCCGAGCTGCTCGCGGCCGGCGCGGCCACCGTCACCGTCGTGCTGTGGGCCTCCGCCTTCGTCTCCATCCGCAGCGCGGGCGAGGCGTACTCACCGGGCGCGCTGGCACTCGGCCGGCTGCTGGCGGGCGCGTTGACACTCGGGGCGATCTGCCTCGTGCGCCGCGAGGGGCTGCCGCCGCGCTCGGCCTGGCGCGGGATCGCGATATCCGGCCTGCTGTGGTTCGGCTTCTACATGGTCGCCCTGAACTGGGGCGAGCAGCAGGTGGACGCCGGTACGGCCGCCCTGGTCGTGAACGTCGGGCCGATCCTCATCGCGCTGCTCGGCGCCCGGCTGCTGGGCGACGCGCTGCCGCCGCGGCTGCTGGCCGGGATGGCGGTGTCGTTCGCCGGTGCGGTGACCGTGGGCCTGTCCATGTCGGGCGAGGGAGGCTCCTCGCTGCTCGGGGTGGTGCTGTGCCTGCTGGCCGCGGTGGCGTACGCGGGCGGAGTGGTCGCGCAGAAGCCCGCGCTGGCCCACGCGAGCGCCCTTCAGGTGACGACGTTCGGCTGCCTGGTCGGGGCGGTGCTCTGCCTGCCGTTCACGGGTCAGCTGGTGGCGGAGGCGGCCGACGCTCCCGTCTCCGCGACGCTCAACATGGTCTACCTGGGCGTGTTCCCGACGGCGCTGGCGTTCACCACGTGGGCGTACGCGCTGGCCCGTACGACCGCGGGCCGCATGGGCGCGACCACGTACGCCGTGCCCGCCCTGGTCGTGCTGATGTCGTGGCTGGCACTGGGCGAGGTGCCGGGCCTGCTCACGCTGGCGGGCGGCGCGCTGTGCCTGGCGGGCGTGGCGGTGTCCCGCTCGCGCAGGCGCCCGGCCGCACCCTCGGAACACATCGAGCCCGCGACGGAACCGCGCCGCGAGGACGCGGGACGGATCTAGGCACCGCCCCGCGTCCCGCACGAGAACACCAGCGGCCCTCAGCGGCCCGCGAGTGCGGCGCACGCATCGCCCGGTCACGAGACCTTCCGGCCGTGGACCGGGCGGCGCGCACCGGCCCCGGCCCGGGGCCCGTGGCACGGGCCGAGAGGGCTGGAACGGCTCACGAAGACGCACGGCCGCGCCCCTGACCCGGGCGTGACGCCGACGTGGACCCGGCGGCCCACGACCGCCCCATCCCCCAGCCCGGCACAGGGCCCGTAGCACGGGCCGAGAGGGCTTGAGCGACTCACAAAGACTCACGCCCGCGCCCCTCGCCCGGGCGTGACGCCGACGTAAACCCGACGGCGCACGACCGCCCCATCCCCCGCCCCGGCACAGGGCCCGTGGCACGGGCCGAGAGGGCTGGAACGGCTCACGAAGACGCACGGCCGCGCCCCTCGCCCGGGCGTGACGCCGACGTAAACCCGACGGCGCACGACCGCCCCATCCCCCGCCCCGGCACAGGGCCCGTAGCACGGGCCGAGAGGGCTGGAACGGCTCACAAAGACGCACGCCCGCGCCCCTCGCCCGGGCGTGACGCCGACGTAAACCCGACGGCGCACGACCGCCCCATCCCCCGCCCCGGCACAGGGCCCGCGGCACGGGCCGAGAGGGCTGGAGCGACTCACGAAGACGCACGGCCGCGCCCCCGGCGCGGGCGTGACGCCTGCGTGGCCCCGGCGGTGTACGGCCGCCCCCTCCCCGGAACCGGACCGGACCACGACGGTGCCCTCGGCGGAAGACGCTGGCCGGGTCCATGGGGCAGTGGATCACGCCGCGACCCGGGATGTCGGCGAGCCTCGATCGGCCCCCGGTGCGGCCCACGCCCGACCGTGGCACGGGCCGGCGAAGCCCGCCGGGGCTGCCGGCCCGCAGGAGGAGCCCCTCGGCTCCGCGCCGTGCCCGGCCTGTCCGGCTCCGTTGCGGCGGCGGGGGATTCGGCGAGTCGTCGAGCGGGGGCTAGAACACCACCAATGCCCGGCCGCCCTTGCCCGCCAGCATGTTCTCGAAGGCTGCCGGGATGCCGTCGAGGGCGATGCGTTCGGTGACCAGGGCGCCGAGGTCCAGGCGGCCGGCGCGGGCGTGTTCGGCGAGGACCGGGAGGTCGCGGGCGGGGTCGGCGTTGCCGTAGACGCAGCCGGAGAGGGTGCGGCCCCAGTGGAAGATCTCCAGGGCGTTGAAGGTGACCTGCTGGTCCTTGCCGCCGATGCCGACGACCGTGGTGCGACCGCCGCGCCGGGTGGACTCCCAGGCGGTGCGGATGGTGGCCGCGCGGCCCACGCACTCCACGGCGACGTCGACGCCCTGCTTGCCGGTGAGGGCGCGGATCTCGCGGGCGGTGGTGTCGGAGGCGAGGAGGTAGTCGGTGGCGCCGGCGGCGCGGGCCAGCTCCTCCTTCTCGGGGGACACGTCGACGGCGACGATCTTCGACGCGCCCGCGATCCGCGCCGCCTGGAGGGTGGCGAGGCCCACTCCCCCGACGCCGAAGACCGCGACCGTCTCGCCCTCGCGGACCTTCGCCGAGTGGTGGACGGCGCCGTAGCCGGTGAGAACGGCGCAGCCGAGCAGTGCGGCCTCGGTGAGGGGGATGCCGTCGGGAGCGGGCAGGAGGCAGGACGCGGACACGACCGTCTCCTCGGCGAACGCGGCGACGTTCAGGCCGGGGTGCAGGTCGGTGCCGTCGTCGGCGCGGTGGGCGTGCACGTTCGCCGCGCCGGTCAGGGCGTTGGCGCACAGCCACACCTCGCCGAGCGAGCAGGCGTGGCAGGTGCCGCAGGACGGGGCCCAGTTGAGGACCACGTCGTCGCCGGGGGCCACGTGGGTGACGCCCTCGCCCGCGGCGACGACGGTACCGGCGCCCTCGTGGCCGAGGACGGCGGGCAGCGGCACCCGCATGGTGCCGTTGGACAGGGACAGGTCGGAGTGGCAGACCCCGGCGGCGGCGAGCTTCACCCGGACCTGCCCCGGGCCAGGCTCGGGCAGCTCGATCCCGGTGACCTCCAGGGGGGCGCCCACGGCGGGGACGACGGCGGCACGGACTGCGGTACGGACGGCCATGAGGTGAAGACTCCCCTACGGGCTGGAAGCGGGCTGGAATCGGGCTGAGGGCGGGCTGAAGCGGGCTAGAACTGGAGGGACTTGGTCTGGAGGTACTCGGCGAGCCCGTGGGCGCCCAGTTCGCGGCCCACGCCCGACTGCTTGTAGCCGCCGAAGGGCGCCACCGGGTTGAACCGGCCGCCGTTGATGTCGACCTGCCCGGTGTCCATCCGGCGGGCGAAGGCGACCGCCTCGGCCTCGTCCCCGGCCCAGACGGCGCCGGCGAGGCCGTAGACCGTGCCGTTGGCGATGCGCAGGGCGTCGTCCTCGTCCTCGTAGCGGAGGATGGACAGGACGGGCCCGAAGATCTCCTCCTGGGCGATGGTCATCTCCTCGGTCACGTCGGCGAAGACCGTCGGGCTCACGAAGTACCCCTGCTCGCGCGGGGCTTCGGGGCCGCCCGCGACCAGGCGCGCCCCCTCGGCGACGCCCTTCTCGATGTAACCGCGCACCCGCTCCCGCTGCTTGGCGTTGACGACGGGGCCGATCCGGTCGCCGTACTTCGCGGCGGCCTCGGCGGCGAGCGACACCGCCTCGTCGTACTGGTCGCGGTGGACGAGCATGCGGGTCCATGCGCTGCACGTCTGGCCGGAGTTGGACATGACGTTGGCGACGCCGACGTTGACCGCCCTGGCGAGGTCGGCGCTCGGGAGGATGACGTTGGCGGACTTGCCGCCGAGTTCGAGGGCGACCCGCTTGACGGCGGCACCCGCGGTGGCGCCGATGCGGCGGCCGACGGCGGTGGAGCCGGTGAAGGAGACCAGGTCCACGCCGGGGTGTTCGGCGAGCGCCTGGCCCGCGACCGGGCCGAGGCCGGTGACCAGGTTGAAGACACCGGCCGGGACGCCCGCCTCGTGCACCGCCTCGGCGAAGAGCTGCGCGACGAGCGGGGTGTCCTCGGCGGGCTTGAGCACGATCGTGCAGCCGGCCGCCAGCGCCGGGGCGACCTTCGCGACGATCTGGTGGAGCGGGTAGTTCCAGGGGGTGATGGCGCCGACCACGCCGACCGGCTCGTGGTGGACGACGGACGTGCCGACCTTCTCCTCGAAGGCGTACGTCGCCGCCAGCTCTGCGTAGGAACCGGCGACCGCGATCGGGACGGCGGCGTGCACGGCCTGCGAGAGCTTCGGCGGGGAGCCCAGTTCGGCGGTGACCGTCTCGGCGATCTCGTCCTTGCGTTCCACCAGTACGTCCCGCAGGGCGGCAAGGCGTGCGGCGCGTTCGGCGGGCGGGGTGGCGGCCCAGCCGGGCAGGGCGGCGCGGGCGGCCCGTACGGCGGTGTCGACGTCCAGGGCGTTGCCCGCGGGGACGCGGCCGATGACCTGCTCGTCGGCCGGGTTCACGACGTCGATCGTGTCCCGGCCGTCGGCGGGGCGCCAGGCTCCGTCGATGTACATGCCGTCGTGTGCCTTCATCGCGTTCCTTCCGGGCGGGCCTCGTCGTCAGCCCCAAACTAGCGCCGATAGTTTTACGGCACCAGGGGCTCCCACGATGGTGGCGCGGCTCACCCTCCCGGCGTGCGGAATCCCGGCCGGATCACTCCTCCAGCTCGGGCAGCCGCGCCGGGGCCGGGCAGATGCGGTCGCCGTGCTGGTCGAAGACGAACAGGTGGGCGAGGTCGACGAGGAGAGGCACCTGCATGCCGTGGCGGAGGTCGATGTCGGGGGTGGTCCGGACGATCAGGTCGCCGGGCAGGCGGCCGTCGGGGGCGGCGACCGCGGGTTCGGGCTCCTCGGGTTCGTCCATGACGACCACCGGCCCGGCACGCAGGACGCCCGCGCGTTCCCGCAGCCGCTCCAGGACCGTGCCGTCGCGACGGCGGCGCCTGTCCGGGCGGGTCGCCACCCGCGGGGCCTCCAGGTCGGGCACGACGGCCGGCTGCGAACCGGTGTTGAAGTGCACCAGGACCTCGTGGCCCTGGAACTCGACGTGCTCCACGAGCCCGGTGAGCAGCACCTCGCCGGGGCGGGCGGACGAGGGCTTCGCGATCCGTACGGCCTCCGAGCGCAGGCCCACGATCACCTCGCGGCCCTGCTGGACGCGGAGCAACTGGTGGTCCAGGGAGAGCGGTTCGGGCAGCCGCAGGAACTGCTTGCCCAGGCTGATCGTCATCGCCCCGTCCAGCGGGGCGCGCACGAGGCCGCGCAGCAGGTTGATGCGCGGGGTGCCGATGAAGGCGGCGACGAAGACGTTGCGGGGCAGGGCGTAGACGGCGCGCGGGGTGTCCACCTGCTGGAGGACGCCGCCGCGCAGGACGGCGACCCGGTCGCCCAGCGACATGGCCTCGGACTGGTCGTGGGTGACGTAGATCGTGGTGACGCCCAGCTCCCGGGTCAGCCGGGTGATCTCGGCGCGCAGGTGGTTGCGGAGCTTGGCGTCGAGGTTGGACAGCGGCTCGTCCATCAGGAAGGCGGTGGGGTGGCGGGAGATGGCCCGGCCCATGGCGACCCGCTGGCGTTCGCCGCCGGAGAGCTGGGCGGGGAAGCGGTCGAGCAGGTCCTCGATGCCCAGCATCCGGGCGGTGGCGTCCACGCGCGGGGTGTGGTCGGTCTGCGGGTCCTCGACGCGCAGCGGGAAGCCGATGTTCCCGCGGGTGGTCATGTTGGGGTACAGGGCGAAGTTCTGGAAGACCATCGCCATGCGCCGTTCGGCCGGGAGCAGGTCGTTGGCGTACGCGCCGTCCAGCGTCAGCTCCCCCTCGGTGATCTCCTCGAGCCCGGCGATCATGCGCAGCACGGTCGACTTGCCGCAGCCGGAGGGGCCGAGCAGGACGAGGAACTCGCCCGGCGCGATGTCCAGCGACAGCCGGTCCACCACGCGGACGCCTCGCGCGTAGGTCTTGCTCACGTCGTGCAGGGAGATGGCGCGTGTCATGGAGGTGCCCCCGGGGGCTCACTGAGCGCTTGTGCTCCGCGGTCGGACGCCCTCGTGCGGGTCGTACGGGGCGTGTGAGTCACGGAAGTTAACGGACCGTGCCCGGCCGGGGGAAGACACCGGACCACAACTCGGCGCGAACGTCCATCTGGTGAGAAAGCGGACGGCCGGATTCAGGGCTCGGGGCGTCTCACGGGGTGATCACAGCGGGTCGGCCGCCGGTTCGGCCTCCGGATCAGCCGTCCGACGAGCCTTCCGGGTCGCCGCCCCGGCCGCGGTTGCCGCCGGACCGGCCGGACGCGCGCACCAGTTCGCCGGCCGCCAGGGTCGCCGTCGCCACCGCGCGCGTCCACGGCGGGCCGCCGCGGGCCGCCCACACGACGCAGGCGCAGCCGCCGGCGACGAGGAGCAGGAGGACGGAGAGAATGATCAGGACCACGTTCATCCCTTCGCTTGCCGGCACGGGCGGCCGTCGGCGGCCCGGTCCGGGACATCATGCCCGACCGCCGGACGCCGCCGGCCGGCCACGTCCACCGAAGGTGCCCGCAGGGCGACGCCCGAGGAGAGCAGGAGGAGGGCGCCCAGCATCACGAACGGCGCGGCCACGCCCGCGACGCCCGCGATCAGACCCGCGGCGGCGGGTGCGGCGACCTGGCCGAGACGGTTGCCGGTCAGGCGCAGCGCGAGAGCCGTGGAGCGCGCCTCGTCGGGGGCCGCCTGCACGACCGTCGTCATCGACAGCGGCTGGCCGACGCCCAGACAGAAGCCGAGGACGACCAGCATGGCGGCGAGCGCCCACACCGGCACCGGCAGCGCGACCCCGGCGCACAGCAGCGCGGCCAGCAGGCACGTCGTCGTGAGCAGTACCGTGCGGCCGAGCAGCCGCAGCAGGGGCGTCAGCACGAGCCGGCAGGCGATCGTCGCGGCGGCCCGCAGGCTGAGCAGTACGCCGATCACGGCCGGGGAGATCCCCCGGTGCTCGCCGACCACCGGCAGGTAGGCGGTGAGGATGTCGGTCGCGGAGAGCACGGAGAGGCTGATCATGATGCCCGCGGGCACACCACGGGCCCGCAGGATGCTCCCCACGGGAACGCGCGCACCCTGTTGCGTACGGGACTTGGCGGCCCCCGGGTGCTCGATGCGCCACAGGGACGTGAAGGCGACCGCCGCTCCCGCGCCCGCCACCACCAGGGCGAGCGCGCTGCTGCCGGCCATGTCGGGGCCGCCGATCAGCGCGCCCGCGGCGATCGGGCCGATCAGCTGGCCGAGCGAGGCGCCGATGGTGAAGTGACCGAAGTTGCGGTCCTGTTCGTGCGGCGCGGACTGGCGGGCGACGAGCGACTGGGCGCCGATGACGAAGCAGAGGTGCCCGAGGCCCATGACGCCGCTCCACAGGGCCATCGCCCACAGCGACCCGGCGACGCCGCTCAGCGCGCAGCCCCCGGCGACGAGCACCACCCCGACGGGCAGCAGCGGCGCGCAGCGGCCGTGGTCGGTGCGCCGGCCCAGCGGAACGGCGGCGAACAGCGGCAGCAGCGCGTACACACCGGCGATGACGCCGACGGCTCGTTCGTCGGCGCCCAGCGCGAGCGCCCGGTAGGAGACGGCGGGCCGGGCCATCGACACCGCCCCCTGCGCGAAGCCGAAGGCGATGACGAGGCGGAGCAGCCAGCCGCGGTTCCCACCGGGCGCCATGATCGTGTCCCTTCCTGATGATCCGACGGTCAGATGATGCCGAACAGAATGCCCGCCGCGAGAATCACCAGGCTCGTCAGGACGGCCCACTTGACCACGAACCGGGTGTGGTCGCCGAACTCGACCTTGGCCATGCCGACCAGGACGTACACGGCCGGCACGAGCGGGCTGGACATGTGCAGCGGCTGGCCGACGATCGAGGCGCGGGCGATCTCCAGCGACGACACGCCGTGCGCCTGGCCGGCCTCGGCGAGCACCGGCAGGACGCCGAAGTAGAAGCCGTCGTTCGACATGAAGTAGGTGAGCGGCAGGCTCAGCAGGCCGGTGACCAGGCCCATCTGCGGGCCCATGCCGTCGGGAATGGTGTCCACGAGCCAGTTGGCCATGTGGTCGACCATGCCGGTGCCGGTGAGGACGCCGGTGAAGACGGCGGCGGCGAAGACCATGCCGGAGACGTTGAGGACGTTGTCGGCGTGGGCCGCGATGCGGGCCTTCTGGTCGGGGATGTGCGGGAAGTTGACCGTGAGCGCGAGCGCGGCACCGATCAGGAAGAGCACCGGGATCGGCAGCAGCTCCATGATCATGGCGGTGAGCAGTGCGACCGTGAGCAGCGCGTTGAACCAGTACAGCTTGGGGCGCAGGGTGGGCCGGTTCGGGTCGAGACCCTTGAAGTCGTCACCGGACTCGGCGTCGGACTCACCGGCGGACCCGCCGGCCCCGGCGTCCCGGTCGGCCGCCGCGCCGGAGCCGCCCGCCGCACCGCGAGCCGCACCGGAGCCGCCCGCCGCACCGGCACCGGCACGCGCACCGGATGCCCCGGCGGCCGCACCCGCGCCGACCAGCACCGTCTCGCTCTCGTGTTCCTGCTCCCGCTCCTGCTCCCGCACCAGCGGCCCGTCCAGCGACAGCGTGCCCACCCGCCTGCGCTCACGCAGACCCAGCACGTACGCCAGGACGACGACCGCGACCAGGCCCACGGCCAGGGCCGGGATCATCGGGACGAAGATGTCGGTGGCGTCGACCTTCAGCGCGGTGGCGGCGCGGGCGGTGGGGCCGCCCCAGGGCAGCGTGTTCATCACGCCGTTGGCCATCGCGGCGACGCCGGTCATCACGACCAGGCTCATCTTGAGCCGCTTGTACAGCGGATACATCGCCGAGACCGTGATCATGAAGGTGGTGGAGCCGTCGCCGTCCAGCGAGACGATCGCGGCGAGCAGCGCCGTGCCGACGACGATGCGCATCGGGTCGGCCTTGCAGAACTTCAGGATGGCCCGGACGATCGGGTCGAAGAGCCCGACGTCGATCATCACACCGAAGTAGACGATCGCGAACATGAGCATCGCCGCGGTGGGGGCGAGGCTGGACACGCCGTCGATGACGTAGTCGCCCAGATGGGCGCCCTTGCCGACGAACACGCAGAACAGCGCGGGAATCAGCACGAGCGCCGCGATCGGCGACATCTTCTTCATCATGATCAGGACCAGGAAGGTCGCGATCATGGCGAAGCCGAGGATGGTCAGCATGAGTGAGTACCTAACGTTCGCCCTTGAACATCCCACCGGGCAGGCGGTGCGAGCGACGTTAGGTGGCGTGCTGGAGCGTTAACAAGACGTTGACATGCGAGCAATAAGCGCAAAACTCCAGGTCACAGCCGTGCACCGGTCAGCGGGGTCAGCTCGACGGGTACGCCGTTGAGGACGGCGTTGCCCGAGAGCGGGTCGAGCGTGCCGCCGTCGAGGAGCTGGTTGACGTTGACGCCGGGATCGCCGGCGGCGTGGGTCTGGCGGGTGCCGGGCCGGTCGTGGCCCCAGCCGTGCGGGAGGCTGACCACGCCGGGGCGCACGGTGTCGGTGACCTCGGCGGGCGCGGTCACCGCTCCTCCCGCGCCCTTCACGCGGACGGGCTGCCCGTCGCGCACGCCGAGCCGTGCGGCGTCCTCGGGGTGGAGGTGCAGGGTGCAGCGGTTGGAACCGCCGGTGAGGACCGGGATGTTGTGCATCCAGCTGTTGTTGGAGCGCAGGTGGCGGCGGCCGACGAGGACGAGCCCGGCGGGACGCTCGTCCCGGGCCCGGGCCAGGCGCGGCAGGTCGGCGGCGATCGGCTCCGGCAGCAGCTCCACCTTGCCGCTGCGGGTCTTCAGCGGCTGCGGCAGGCGTGGGCGCAGCGGGCCGAGGTCGATGCCGTGGGGGTGGGCGAGGAGGCGGGCGAGGGTGAGACCGTCCGGCCGGGCGCCGAAGCCGTCGCCGTAGGGGCCGAGGCGGAGCATCAGATCGAGGCGCCGCTCGGGGCCGTTCTCGCCGGTGAGCAGGGCGGTGAGGTCGCCGGGGTCGCGGCCGTGCACGGGCGAGTGCGGCTCGCGCACGGCCTTGGCGAGGGTCTGCTCGATCACCATGGCGTCGACGGCCGCGGGATCGGTGCCGTGCGCCCCGGTGACGGCCAGGGTGAGCCGGGCGAGGATCTCCGTCTCGGCCATCCTGCCGGGCTCCAGGGGGACCGCGGGGCGGGTGTAGCGGACCTGGTTGCGCACGGCGAGGGTGTTGAAGGCGAAGTCGTGGTGCGGACTCTGGGCGGGCGGGGGCGGCGGCAGTACGACATGGGCGTGGCGCGAGGTCTCGTTGAGGTACGGGTCGACGCTCACCATGAAGTCGAGGGCGCCCAGTGCCTTGTCGAGCCGGTCGCCGTCGGGGGCGGACAGCACGGGGTTGGCGGCGACCGTGAGCAGCGCGCGGACGGGCTCGCCCGCGCCGGTGGCGGTGTCGATCTCCTCGGCGAGCGCGGACAGCGGCAGTTCGCCCTTGGCCTCGGGGTGTCCGCTCACCCGGGAGTGCCAGCGGCCGAGCGCGAAGCCGCGGCCGGGCCCGGCGGGGCGCGGTGTCCGGTCGGTGGCGGCCTGCGGGAAGAGGGCGCCGCCGGGCCGGTCGAGGTTCCCGGTGAGGATGTTGAGGACGTCCACGAGCCAGCTGGCGAGGGTGCCGTGCGGGACGGTGCAGCTGCCGATGCGCCCGTACACCGCGGCGGTGGGGGCGGCGGCGAGTTCGCGGGCGAGGGCGCGCGTCACGTCGGCGTCCACGTCGCAGGCGGCGGCGACGGACTCGGGGGTGAAGTCCCGTACGGCTTCGCGGACTTCGCCGACGCCCGTGACGTGCGGGGCGAGGGCGCCGAGGTCGACCAGGTCCTCCTCGTAGAGCACGTGGGCCATCGCGGCCAGCAGCAGCGCGTCCGTGCCGGGGCGGATGGCCACGTGCCGGTCGGCGAGCTTGGCGGTGCGGGTGCGGCGCGGGTCGACGACCGTGAGGGTGCCGCCGCGGGCCCTGAGCGCCTTGAGCCGGCCGGGGAAGTCGGGGGCGGTGCACAGGCTGCCGTTGGACTCCAGCGGGTTGGCGCCGATCAGCAGGAGGTGGTCGGTGCGGTCGAGGTCGGGCACGGGGATGGCGTTCGCGTCGCCGAAGAGCAGCCCGCTGGAGACGTGCTTGGGCATCTGGTCGAGCGTGGACGCGGTGAAGAGGCTGCGGGTCCCGAGAGCGCCGAGCAGGACGTTCGGGTAGAGGGCGCCGGCCATGGTGTGGACGTTCGGGTTGCCGAGGACCACGCCGACGGAGTGCGGCCCGTACCGCTCGACGACCGGCCGGACGCCGGCGGCGACCGCGTCGAAGGCCTCCTCCCAGGTGGCCTCGCGCAGGACCCCGTCCCTGCGGACCAGGGGCGTGCGCAGCCGGTCGGGGTCGGAGTCGACGGCCCCGAAGGAGGCGCCCTTGGGGCAGATGAAGCCGCGGCTGAAGACGTCGTCGCGGTCTCCGCGGGCCGCGGTGACCGTGGTGCCGTCGACGGTGAGGGCCAGGCCGCAGGTGGCCTCGCACAAGGGGCAGATACGCAGGGCGGTGCGGGACACGGGTCCTCCCGTAGGGGGGCGGTGGCGCTCGTCCCGGGTGAGCATACCGACCGGTAGGCATGCTGGGGAGGGGTCGGCCGGACGTGCGGACGCCCCGGGCGCCCCGTCCCGTCAGTCGAGCACGCGCCCGAGATACGCCCGCAGCAGCTCCCGGGCCTCCTCGATGATCTTCTCGTCCCCGTCCGGTGCGACCCGGAAGGCGAGCTGGACGAGGGTGTCGGCGGTCTCCACGGCGACCAGGAAGACGCGGCGCAGGTCGTCGTCGGGACGGCGGCCCAGGTAGCCGGAGAGCAGTTCGGTGAGCCGCTCGGCGACGCGGTGGTTGGGCACGGCGTGGCGGTCGCCTACGGGGATCTGGTTGCCGAAGTCGATCAGGGAGAAGCCGGGCGCGGTCCGCTTCATCGCCAGGTACTCGTCGAGCACGGCGTCCAGTGCGCCGCGCCAGCCGCCGTCCTCCGTCTCCGTCAGCCGTTCGGTCACGCGCTCCGCGTAGCGCTCCAGGTTGCGCTGGGCCAGGGCGTCGGCCATCTGCCGCTTGTTGCCGAAGAAGCGGTAGACCGAGCCGATGGGGACGTCCGCGCGCAGCGCCACGGCCCGGGTGCTGAGGGCGTCGTACCCGACCTCGTCGAGGAGGTCGGCGCAGGCGTCGAGTATCCGGGTCAGCCGTTCGGCGCTGCGCCGCTGCACGGGGGCGCGGCGGAGCGGGGTCGCGTGGGACACGGTCCTCATGATGCCCTGCGGGACCGGTCGGGTGAACCGCGGCCTCCGCACCGGCGGGGGAAGCCGCTCCGGGCGCGGGCGGCGCTCACCGGTCCGTCGCCGGTTCGGTGACCGTCCGGCCCTCGATGTCCTCCGGCTGCGTCGCCCCGGTCGGCTCCGCCTCCGAGGCCGTGATGTCCGCCGTGCTCTCGACGGGCTCGCCGTCGACGGCCCAGACGGTGTCGTCGTCGGCGTACAGGCGGACGGTGAGCTGATGCGTGCCGCGCGGCACCAGGTCGGCGGCGAGGCGGTAGCGCGGGCCGCGCAGGCGGGTGAGGTGGTCGCCGTCGAGGAAGAGGCGGGCGACGCCGCGGCCTGCCACGGCCTTCGCCTCCGTGCCCTCCGGCGAGAACCGGAAGTCGCGGACGGTCAGCCGGACGTCCCAGCTGTCGTCGGCCTCGGGCTGCACCTCGATCCCGACCTCGGGGGCGTGCTCGGCGTCCACCTCGCGGTAGCGCCGGCCCTCCTCGTCGGCGGTGTCGAGCAGCCTGCCCACCGGAGTGGCCGAATCCCCGGCCTCCGATGCACCCACGTCACCGGAGTCGCAGCCCGCCGATCCCGTCAACAGCAGGACACAGACCGCGAGCACGGCGAGCACTCCCCGCGTCCACGACATGACGGGAGACTAGAACACGGGTCCGACACTCCGGATCCCCCGGGGGTCTGGTTCCGGTCATCCTCACGACGGACGGCCGGGCAGGAGCGGAGCGGGGTAGTCCTCTTGTGCCCTCTTGCGCGCGGGAAACCGCAATCCTACGGTGTGCCATAGGAATCGATGTGCCACAGGAATCGGGTCGCGAGGATTCGGGTTGCGAGGGAGCGAGCGATGAGCGGGGACGCGCGGAAGACCGCGGAGGGGCTGGCCTATCTGTCCGGTTTCGGCAACGAGCACAGCTCGGAGGCCGTGGCGGGCGCACTGCCCGAGGGCCGGAACTCGCCGCAGCGGGCGCCGCTGGGCCTGTACGCGGAGCAGCTGAGCGGCACGGCGTTCACGGAGCCGCGGGCGCACAACCGGCGGTCGTGGCTGTACCGGATCCGCCCGTCGGCCGCCCACCCGGCGTTCACCCGTTCCGGCAACGGCACGATCCGCACGGCGCCCTTCAACCAGGCCGTGCCGGACCCGAACCGCCTGCGGTGGAACCCGCTGCCGGTGCCCGGGCCCGCCACGGACTTCGTCGCGGGACTGTGGACACTCGGCGGCAACGGCGACGCGGCCCAGCGCACCGGCATGGCCGTGCACCTCTACCACGCGACGGCCTCCATGGAACGCGTGTTCAGCGACGCCGACGGCGAGCTGCTGATCGTCCCGGAGAACGGCGGCCTGCTGCTGCGCACCGAGTTCGGGCTGCTGCACGCCGAGCCGGGCCACGTCGCGCTGATCCCGCGCGGGGTCCGCTTCCGCGTGGAGCTGCTGGACGGGAACGCCCGCGGGTACGTCTGCGAGAACTACGGCGCCCCGTTCCAGCTCCCCGACCTCGGCCCGATCGGCGCCAACGGCCTGGCCAACGCCCGGGACTTCCGGGCGCCGGTCGCGGCGTACGAGGACGACGAGAGCGCGCCCGGCCCGGTGGAGGTGGTCAACAAGTTCTGCGGCAACCTCTGGACGGCCGAGTACGACCACTCCCCGCTCGACGTCGTCGCCTGGCACGGCAACCACGTGCCGTACGTCTACGACCTGCGCCGTTTCAACGTCATCGGCACCATCTCGTACGACCACCCGGACCCGTCGATCTTCACGGTGCTCACCTCGCCGTCGGACACCCCGGGCCTGGCCGGCGTGGACTTCGTCGTCTTCGCGCCGCGCTGGCTGGTGGGCGAGGACACCTTCCGGCCGCCGTACTTCCACCGGAACGTGATGAGCGAGTACATGGGCCTGATCGAGGGCGCCTACGACGCGAAGGCGGAGGGCTTCGTGCCGGGCGGCGGCTCGCTGCACAACATGATGTCGGCGCACGGTCCGGACCGGGAGACCTTCGACCGGGCGAGCGCGGCCGAGCTGAAGCCGCAGCGGATCGACGACGGGCTGGCGTTCATGTTCGAGACCCGGTGGCCAGTGACCCTCACCCCCCACGCGGCCCGCGCCGAGCACCTGCAGCCCCGCTACGACGACGTCTGGCAGGGTCTGGAGCGGCACTTCCGCCCCTTGCACTGAGGTTTCCCCTACCGGTACGGATGGCCCGTGACCTCCTTCGCCCCGGACTCCATCGTCCTGAACCGCAAGCTGCCGCTGTGGTACCAGGTGTCGCAGTCGCTGCGCGCCTCGATACTCGGCCGCTCGCCCCGGGACCCGCTGCGCCTGCCCACCGAGGAGCAGCTGGCCGGGCACTACGGGGTGAGCGTGCTGACCATGCGGCAGGCGCTGAAGGAGCTGGAGGACGAGGGGCTGATCACCCGGCACCGCCGCCGGGGCACGTTCATCGAGCCGCACGCCCGCCGGGGCGCCCCGGTGCGGCTGCTCGGCTCGGTGGACGCGATCGTGGCCCAGCAGTCCGGCATGAAGGCCGAACTGCTGGACCACAGCACCGCCGCCGTACCGCCCGAACTCGCCGAGTTCTTCCCGGAGCTGCCGGAGGTGGCGACGTACCACCGGCTGCGCTGCGACGAGAAGACCGGCGAGCCGACCAACCACGCCCGCAACTACGTCCGTCCCGAGCTGGCCGGCCGCATCGACCTGGACGACCTCGCCCGGTGGCCGATGACCAAGGTGCTGCGGGACGTGGTGGGCACGGACATCAGCCGGATCACGGACACCGTGGAGGCCCGGCTCGCGGACCCGGAGACGGCACGGCTGCTCGAAGTCCCGCTGCTCAGCCCGATCCTGCACTACACGGGCATCACCTACGACACCGACGGCCGGGTCCTGGACGTGGCGGTCATCCACTACCGGGGCGACCGCTTCTCCTTCACGGTCACCCTGGACGCCACGTGAAGCCGCGGTGCCCCGTCGTACGATGCCGGGCGTGACGCACGACGACGCTCCGCCGCTGGCGGACCTCATGCCGTGGTCCGTCGCACCGCCGCGGCTCGGCCGAGGGTGGCCGGCGGCTCCCGACCCGGGGTCCCTTAAGGCCCGTTGGGACGCCCTGCTGAAGGCCGCGGGACCCGACCGCGCGGCCCTCTTCGAGCCGACCCGCTCGCGCACGCCGTACTCGGCGGTGGGGCGGCTGCCGGGCGGCCCCGGTGGCACCGAGCGCCTGGCGCGCGCCTCGGGGCCCTGTCCCGAGCCGGTCCGGGTGCTGCGGGCGCCGTTCGACGAGCAGTGGCTGATTCCCGACCACCGGCTGATCGACGCGGCCCGTCCGGAGTTGTGGCGCGTGGCGGACGAACGGCAGGTGTTCGCCGTGGAGATCCCCGACGCCGCCGGACCGCCGCTGCTCCTCGCGACCTCGCTGCCGCCGCTGTTCGGACCGGCCCGGATCCGGCCGCTGTACCGCCGCCCCGGCGGCGCGGAGCCCAACCTCGCACCCGGCCTCCTGGACCACCTGTCCGCCCGCCTCGGCCTGCGCCCCGGCCCGCTGGACGTGCTCGCCTGGTCGGTGGCGGCCGTGCGGCCCGGTTCGCCGGTCCCGCTCACCACGGACCCGGAGCTGTGGCAGCACGGCGTCGAGCTGGGCCGACGCGCCCTGTGGCTGATGCGCCGCGACGGAGAGCGCCCCAAGCTGCCCGGCGGCCGCCGTCCGTACGTCCGCGCCCCGCTGCCGCCGCGCCCGCTGACCCTGCGCTACGACCGGGACGAGGAGGCCCTCTTCCTGGACGAGGGCCGCATCTCCCCCGTGCCGCCCGGCGCCTGGGACTTCGAGGTGGGCGGGGCAGGGGTGCTCGAGCAGTGGTTCGCGGCCCGCACGGCGGAGGGCGAGCCGGGCACGCTGACCGCGATCCGTCCGGCCGGCTGGCCGCAGACCTGGACGTCCGAGCTGCTGGAGCTGATCACGGTGCTCGCACTGCTGGCCGAAGTGCGGGACATGTGCCGGGGGTTGACGGTCACGGACGGCATCACCGCCACCGAGCTGCGCGAGGCGGGCGTACTGCCGGTGCCGGCGGCGGCCCGTCGGCCGGCCTCGGTCCTGGACGAACGGGAGGAGGGGCCGGAGGGGCAACTGGCGCTGCTGTGACGCCCGGCGGAGCCGGGCCCCCGGCTCAGGCGAAGCCGTCCAGCACCCGCGTCAGCGCCCGCTCGAAGACGCCCTCCAGGTCGATCGGCCCCGCGTCCTCCGCGAAGGACGCCGCCAGGCGCGGATAGGCGCCGCTCGCGACCTGCCGGCCGAGGTAGGCGATGCGCGCCGCGTTCTCCTGCTCCTCGGACCAGGGCAGCGAGCGGGTGCGCTCGGCGGTGGCGATCTCGTTGCCGACGTACGTCGTCACCACGCCGTTCACCATCGCGACCAGCTCCATCTTGGTGCCGTAGGGCCCCTCGAAGGAGTCGAGGCAGGCCAGACAGTGCTCCAGGTAGCGCAGGGCGTTGGGGCTGAAGCCGTAGACGGGTGACATCAGCCGGGGCAGCCAGGTGTGGCGGTGCATCAGGTCACGGGTCTGATGGGCCACCCGGATCATGTCCGCGCGCCAGTCGCCGCTGGGCTCCCACAGCTCGTGCTCGCCGCTGACCGCGTCCATCATCAGCTCGTACAGGTCCTCCTTGCGGGGGACGTAGTTGTACAGCGACATGGTGCCGCAGCCCAGCTCACCGGCGACGCGGCGCATCGTGACCGCGTCCAGGCCCTCGGCGTCGGCGATCCGCACCGCGGCGGCGGCGATGTCGGCGCGGGAGTACGCCGGTCTGGGCCCCCGGCCGGTGCGCTCGGGGCGCGACCAGATCACTTCGGGTACGGCCGCTCGGCCCGCCATCGTGCATCACCTCGGCCACCATCCTAGTTACGTACAACGTACGTAGTGCGCTATGGTCGACGCATGACTACTACGTACGCTGTACTTAGTGAGGGTCTGGAGAAGCGCTTCGGCACCGTGCACGCGCTGCGGGGCCTGGATCTCGCGGTGGCCGAGGGCACCGTCTGCGGGCTGCTCGGGCCGAACGGGGCGGGAAAGACCACGGCGGTCCGGCTGCTGACGACCCTGCTGCGGCCGGACGCGGGGTCGGCCCGGGTCGCCGGTCACGACCTGGTGCGCGAGGCGTCGGCGGTGCGGCGCCGGATCGGGGTGACCGGGCAGTACGCGTCGGTGGACGGCGACCTCACCGGACGCCAGAACCTGCGGCTGTTCGCCCGGCTGCACCGGGTGCGGGACGCGGCGGCGCGCGCCGACGAGCTGCTGGACCGCTTCGGCCTGGCCGAGGCCGCCGACCGGCCCGCCGCCACCCTGTCGGGCGGCATGCGGCGCCGCCTGGACCTGGCCGCGAGCCTGGTGCGCCGGCCCGACGTGCTGTTCCTGGACGAGCCCACGACCGGTCTCGACCCGGCCAGCCGCAACCGGATCTGGGACGCCGTGCGCGCCCTGAAGGCGGACGGCACCACTGTGCTGCTGACCACGCAGTACCTGGACGAGGCCGACCGACTGGCCGACGACATCGTGCTGGTGGACCGGGGCCGGGTCGCGCACACGGGGTCACCGGCCGAACTCAAGGCGCTGGTGGGGGCGTACGCGGAGGCCGTCGTCGCGGACGCGGACGCGCTGGCGGGGGCGGCGGCGGTCCTGGACCGGCTGACCGGTGCCGAGCCGGTCCTTGACCACGAGCGGCGCACCGCCGGCGCCGTCAGCGCCGATCCGACGCTGACGCTCCCCCGCCTGGTGCGCGAACTCGACGCGGCGGGCGTGCCGCTGGTGGACGCGAGCCTGCGGCCGCCGACCCTCGACGACGTCTTCCTCCGCCTGACCGACGGCGGCGGCAGCAGTGGCAACGGCAACTACGACGGCAAGAACGACGGCAAGGAGCTGGTGGCATGAGCACGGTGACGACGAGGCCGCACGACCCGGCGCCCGGATCGGTGCACGGCGCGGCGTACGGCTCGGCGTACGGCCTGGCCTACGAAGGGGCGGCCATGCTGGGCCGTCAGTTGCGGCGGGTCCGGAACAACCCGGGGCTGCTGATCCTCACCCAGACCATGCCGATCACGATGCTGCTCTTCTTCGGCTACGTCTTCGGCAGCGCGCTGGCCATGCCGGGCGAGGAGTACCGGGCGTTCCTGGTGCCGGGCCTGCTGGTCGCCACGGCCGCGAACGGCATCATGACCGGGATGTTCCAGGCCGCCCAGGACACCCACCGGGGCGTGACGGACCGTCTGCGCACCCTGCCGGTGAGCCGGGCCGCCGTGCCGCTCGGGCAGTCGGTCGCCGACGTGCTCGTCACGGCCGCCGGGACGGTGCCGCTGCTGCTCGTCGGGCTCGCGGTGGGCTGGCGGGTGGAGGGCGGAGCGCTCGGCGCGGTGGGCGCGGTGGGGCTGCTGCTGCTGTTCCGGTTCGCCACGACGTGGATCGGGATCTTCCTGGGGCTGCTCACCCGCAACGAGGAGGCCGCCGGTCAACTGGGCGGCGCGACCTTCATCCTTCCGCTGCTGTCCAACGCCTACATCCCGACGGACGGGCTGCCGGGCTGGCTGCGCACGGTCGCGGAGTGGAACCCGATCAGCGCGGTGACCACGGCGCTGCGGGACCTCTTCGGCAACGCATCCGTACCGGAGGGGGCCGCCTGGCCGGTGTCACATCCCGTGGCCGGATCGCTGGCCTGGTGTGCGGTACTGCTCGCGGTGTTCGTCCCGCTCGCCGTGCGCCGGTACGCACACGGAGGCCGCTGAACGAGCCGGGGTGCGTCACCGCCGGTGGGGAGACGGCGGGACGCGGACGCGGCACGGGAGGGTGAGAACGCCTGCGGGACGGGCACGGGGTGTCGGGTCCGTCGGGGACGGTCCGCGCTCGGGGAGCACACCGGGGCGCCGCTGCGTGCCGTGGGGATGACGGACGAGTGCCGCGGCGCCGCGCCGGGAGGTGTGACCACCGGCGCGCGGGCCTCAGTTGCCGCCGAACAGCGAACGGCGCAGTCGGCGCAGCGGCGCGAACAGCGAGACGCGGCGCACCCGGGCGCCCCTGTTGCTGGGCTTGTGCGCGGGCTCACGCGCGGTCAGCTCACGCATCAGCGACGTCGCCTCCACGGTCTCCCGCGGCGGGAGGGCGGGCCCTCCGAGTACCGCGAGATGACGGTCGAGGCGCGAACTGCTCGCGCTGCTGCCGCAGGTGATCGCAGGGACCCTTGCCCTGCTGCGCACTGTTATCTGTTCCATGTCACTCCCCACCCGTACGAGTCCACCCGGCCCGGGCAGGGTAACCCTATCGCCCCGGTACGGCATGCGTGTATCGCGGTCACAGGATTCACCTTCCCCGTAAGGGGGTTGACGATTACTCTCCGAATCCAACAGATTCCAGGGCGAGTTGGACAACCGGGTTACTCGTCGGCCGGGCCGACCCCCCGGCGGGTTCGACCGTCACCGCGAGTGACGTGGCCGAGCGGCCGAGGCCGGACGCGATCAGGGGCGTGTCGCCGTCGAGGAGCCCGAGGGAGCGCGGCTCGGCGCCGGGGCGCATCAGCCACAGCTGGCGCACGCGGTCGCCCGGCGGCTCGCCGTACCCGCTCAGGGTGACCACCGCACGCCCCTCGGACGCGGAGGCGACCACCGCGACACCGCGGCCCCGCTCGTCGGCGCCCCTGGTGGCGCGGACGTCCGGAGCGGCGAGAACGTGGGCGATCTCACGTGCCCTTTCCCGTGCGGAGTCCAGCTCGTCCTGGGTGCGGCCCGCCTGCACGGCGAAGAGCGAGGCGACCACGAGCGCGGCGGCGGCCGTCGCCGTGGCGAACGGCACGAGCAGCGGGCGCGTCCGGGAGCCTCGGGAGCGCTCGGCCGGCGGCCGGCCGCCCCACACGTGGGCGGGCAGCCGCAGGACGGGCCCGGTCGAGGGCGCGGGCTCCTGCGCGGCGGTGCGTACGGCGGCCAGGACCCGTGCGCGCAGGGCGGGCGGCGCGGGTGCGGCCGTGGACCGGGCCAGCCGGACGGCGTCCTCGGTCAGCGCCCGCACCTCGGCGGCGCACCGCTCGCAGCCCTCCAGGTGCCGTTCGAAGCGGACCCGTTCGGCGCCGTCCAGGGCGTCCAGGGCGTAGGGGGCGGCGAGCGAGTGGAGGGCGCCGCGGCGGCGGCCCGGCAGTCGGCGGACGGGGCTCATGCGGCACCGTCCAGACAGTCGCGCAGGCGGCCGAGCCCGTCTCTCATTCTCGTCTTCACCGTGCCCAGCGGGAGGCGGAGGCGCTCGGCCACCTCGCGGTAGGTGTAGCCGTCGTAGTAGGCGAGGGTGACCGACTGGCGCTGCAGGGCGGTCAGCCGGTCCAGGCAGCGGCGCACCGACTCGCGTTCGAGCCCGGCCTCGACCTCTTCCGCGACCTGGTCGTAGGCGGGGTGGTGGGCGCGGCGGGCCTCGCGCAGGTCGCGTTCGCCGGCCGCGCGGGCGCTGCGCACCCGGTCTACGGCGCGGCGGTGGGCGACGGTGAGGATCCACGACAGTGCGCTTCCCCGGCGCGGGTCGAACCGGGCGGCTGACCGCCACAGTTCGAGCAGCACCTCCTGCGTGACCTCCTCCGACTGGGCGGGGTCGCGCACCACCCGCCGTACGAGGCCGAACACCGGGCCCGACACCAGTCCGTACAGCTCCTCGAAGGCCTTCTGGTCGCCGTCCGCCACGAGCGTCAGCAGCTCGTCCGCCTCCACCGGTCCCCCTCTCCGCGGACCGCGCTCCGGTCCGTCGACGTCGTCGCCGGGCGCGCGTGGCGTGCGCTCCCCGCAGGGGATACGGACGAGCGGCCCGAAAACGCCAGTCGCCGGGCCGGACCGGTTCCGCCGGGGCGCGAGGGAGCCGGAGACCCCGCCGCGCGGGATCTCCGGCTCCGTTTCTCGTCCTCCTTCCGCTCCGGGTCAGGCGGCGCCGTTGAGGACCGGCAGGTAGCCGCCGGACTGGCCGGCCGCGGTGGGGTGGTACGACTCGCCGATGTTCAGCCAGTTGACGCTGTGCAGCCAGGAGCTGCCCGAGCACAGCTCGTGGCCGGTGAAGGTGGTGCGGACGTCGCCGAAGGTGAAGCCGTGGGCGGCGACGCGCTGGGCGATGACGGTGTTGAGGTGGTCGGAGGCGTTGTTGATCGCCTTCCGCTTGGTCTCGGACAGGCCGATGCAGCTGGTGCCGAGCTTGTAGAAGCGCGGGTAGCCGATGACGACGACGTGGGCGTTGGGGGCCTTGTCGCTGATCGCCGAGTAGACGCCGTCGAGCTTGCCGGGCAGCGTCGAGTCGACGTACGCCTCGGCGGTGGCGATCCGCGACAGGCAGGAGCTGTCGGACTGGAGCACACACGCCGTCATGACGTCGCCGAAGCCCGCGTCGTTGCCGCCGATGCTGATGGAGACGAGGCCGGTGGCGGAGCTGAGCGGTCCGAGCTGTCCGGCGAGAACATCACCCGTACGGGCGCCGGAGCAGGCGGTGAAGTCGAACGTGGAGGGCGAGTGGGCGGCCGCCCACAGGTACGGGTGGGACTTCGTGCTGCGCTTGCAGTCGCCGCTGGAGCCGATGTAGCTGCCCGATCCGACCCCGGAGGAGTAGGAGTCGCCGAGGGCCACATAGCCGTCGGCTGCGGCGGGTTGGGCCGCCTGGGCGGTCGCGGCCCCGGTGAGGGCGGCGCCGGCGGCGAGGAGGAGTGAACTCAGGAACCCGACAAGTCGGAAACGTCTCATGGAACCTCCCTTAGCAGGATTGCTGCCACAACCGTGGTACCGGCTACGCGCGTTGATAGGAAGTGTCCATGCCAAAAATTGGCTGACACTCGTTCAACTCGGGACCAAATCAAAGGGGGTGGGGGTGAGGACCGGGAGCGGCGCGTCGAGCGTTCGTGCGACGCGTGTGCCCGGGAAAGCGGGTGCGGGCGGCGGCCGGGTGCCGGATCATGGCGGCATGTCCGTGAACCCGCACGAAGTCCTGCCGATCCGGCTCAACGTGGACGACAGCGACTCCCCGTCCGACGTCGTCGACGCGCTGTTCCTCGGCCGTTTCGCCACGGGTGAGCAGCCGTACTCGCACGCGGCGAACATCGACCGCGTGCGGTCCGGCGCCACGCTGCTGCCGCCCGGCGCACGGGTGCTGCGGATCGCCCGCGACGACGACCGCAGCGCCACCCTGGCGGAGGGCGAGGGCTGGACCCTGCTGGTCTCGCGCTGGAACCGGGGCGCCGACGTCACGGTGACGGCGACCAGCGCCGAACTGGCCGAGAAGGTGCTCGGCCAGGCCACGGACGGGGCGGCGGACGAGCCCGAACCGCAGCCGGAGAACGTGACGATGGGCTTCTGGTACGTCTCCCCGCGGCGCGGCCCGCACCGCACCACCCGCCAGATCGCCGCGGGCACCTGGGACGAGGTCCGGGCCAACTACACGGCGCCGGTCGCCGAGGCGATGGACGGCCTGATGAAGACGACGCCCGAGGACATCGCGGGCCGGCTGCTGCTCCTGCACGGCCCGCCGGGCACCGGCAAGACCTCGGCGCTGCGCACGCTGGCCCGATCCTGGCGGGACTGGTGCCAGGTGGACTGCGTGCTCGACCCGGAGCGGCTCTTCTCCGACGTCGGCTATCTGATGGACATCGCCATCGGCGAGGAGGACGCGGCGGGCAAGGGCCGCTGGCGGCTGCTGTTGCTGGAGGACTGCGACGAACTGATCCGCGGCGAGGCCAAGCACACGGCGGGCCAGGCCCTCTCCCGGCTGCTGAACCTCACCGACGGGCTCCTCGGCCAGGGGCGCAACGTCCTGGTGGGCGTCACGACCAACGAGGACCTGGAGCGCCTGCACCCCGCCGTCGTCCGCCCCGGCCGCTGCCTGGCCCGTATCGAGGTCGGTCCGCTCACCCGCAGGGAGGCGGTGGACTGGCTCGGCACCGAGGAAGGGGTCGGGCGCGAGGGCGCGACGCTGGCGGAGCTGTTCGCGCTGCGCCGGGGCACCTCGCCCACCGCCCTGCCGGAGCCGCGGGCGGGCGCGGACGCCGGGCTGTATCTGTAACACGGTGCTTTGATGGGGCCATGCCCCTGTTCGTCGGCACGTCGGGCTGGCAGTACCGGGACTGGCGGGACGCCTTCTACCCGCCCGGTCTGCCGGTCCGGCGCTGGCTGGAGCACTACGCGGCCGCCTTCGCGACGGTCGAGATCAACAACGCCTTCTACCGCCTGCCCGCCCGGGAGACCTTCGCGGCGTGGCGCGAGCGGCTGCCGCCGGACTTCACGGTCGCGGTCAAGGCGAGCCGCTACCTGACGCACATCAAACGCCTGCGCGACCCGGCGGAACCGGTCGACCGCCTGATGACCCACGCGGCCGGCCTGGGCGACCGCCTCGGCCCGGTCCTGCTGCAACTGCCCCCGACCCTGCGCGCCGACCCGGACCTCCTGGACACCTGCCTCGCCTGCTTCCCGCCCGGCACCCGGGTCGCGGTGGAACCCCGGCACGCGTCGTGGTGGACACCCGAGGTCCACGAGGTCCTGGTCTCCCGGCAGGCGGCCCTGTGCTGGGCGGACGTCCGCGCCCGCCCGGCCACGCCGCTGTGGCGCACCACCGACTGGGGCTACGTCCGCTTCCACGAGGGCCGGGCCGCGGCGTGGCCGCACTACGGCCGCCGGTCGCTGTCGACGTGGCTCACCCGCATCGCCACGACCTGGCCGGCCACGAGCGACGTCTACACCTACTTCAACAACGACCCGAACGCGGCAGCGGTGACCGACGCGGTGTTGTTCGCGAAACTGGCCCGCGCTTCGAATCAGGCGGTCACCCGGACGCGCCTTGAAGGGGCGCGGGGAACTGCGCGACAAGCCACAACGCACCCGCAGCCGAAAAGCAGCCCACCCCCCAACGGCGCTCACCCGTAAGCCGCCCGCAGGGCATCCCGCACCGCGCCGAGCGCGTCCCCCTCACTGAGCCCGAGCCGCCGAGCCCGCTCGGCATACCCCTGGGCCGCGGCGGCCACCTCCCGCTGAGCCGCAGAGCCCGCGGCAGCGACGAACGTTCCGTTGCGCCCCCGCGTCTCGATCACCCCGTCCCCCTCCAGCGCCCGGTACGCCTTGGCGACCGTGTTCGCGGCGAGCCCGAGGGACTCGGCCAGTCCGCGGACGGTGGGCAGCCGGTAACCGACCGGCAGGGCGCCCGACCGCGCCTGTTCGGAGATCTGCGCGCGCACCTGCTCGTAGGGCGGCGTGCCGTCGTCGATACGGATCTTCAAGGTCACCCGGTGATTGTCCCGTATCCCCGGGAAAATGAGAGGCACCCGACCGCCCGGCCGCCGTAGCGTGCGCCCCCATGACCGTTCTCGTACGCGATCTGCGTCCCGACGACCCGGCCGACCTCGCGGCCTTCACCCATGTCCGCCATCGCGCCCTGCCGTTCATCCTGTGGACGCCCGAAGCCGTCGTCCACCGGCTCGTCCACACCCACCCGGACGCCCGGAGCCGGTCCCTGGTCGCGGAGGAGGACGGGGAGGTGATCGGCACGGCCCAGATCGGGCTGGTGCACGACAGCCCGGTGCCCGGCCAGGCCTTCCTGAACATCTACGTCCACCCGGAGCGGGAGCGGCGCGGCGCCGGCGGCCTGCTGGTGCGTACGGCCGAGGAGTACCTGACCGGCGAGGGCGCGACCAAGCTGTACGCCTGGGCGCTGGACGGGCCCGCCAACCTGGCCTTCGCCGAGCGGCACGGCTACCAACGGCGGCGTGCCGCGTACTTCCTCCGGCTGGATCTGTCGGACGCCGCGCTGCCGCCGCTGTGGTCTCCTCCCCCGGGTGTCGAGCTGCGCACCGCGGCCGACTTCGCGGACGATCCGCGGCCCATGTTCGAACTGGACGCGGAGACGGTCGCGGACGAACCGGGTGACGTCGACATCGCGTTCACGGACTACGAGACCTGGCTGGCGGAGACCTGGCGGCACCCGCTGCTCAACCGCGAACTGACCACCGTCGCGGTCGTCGACGGCCGGCCGGCCGCCTTCAGCGTCGCCTACACCGACGGCACCCGGTACTCCACGGCGATGACGGGCACGGTCCGTGCCCAGCGCGGCCGGGGCCTGGCCAAGCTCGCCAAGACCGACTCCCTGCACCGGGCCCGCGCGGCCGGCTACACGGAGGCGCTCACCGGCAACGACACCGACAACGGCCCGATGCTCGCCATCAACAAGTGGCTCGGGTACGAGATCTGCGCGACGGAGGTGCGTCATGTCCGCGAACTCGGCTGAGCCGACGGCCGAGGTGAGCGTCGTGCTGGTCAAGGCGGGCCGGACGAAGATCCGGTACGGGGCCACGCTGCTGCACGACGACGGCACCCGCCTCGCCGTCCGCGCCCCCTGGGCCGGTGACGGCGTGCGCGACTTCGGCTTCGTGCGCTTCGAGGCCGGCGACGTCTTCACCGAGTACTACTGGCGCGACCGGTGGTACGCGGTGAAGGAGGTCCGGACCGGGGCCGGGGTGCTGAAGGGCTGGTACTGCGACATCACCCGCCCCGCCGTGCTGACCGGCACGGAACTGGTCGTCGAGGATCTCGACCTGGACCTGTGGCGCTCCGCCGACGGCACGGACGTACGGCGGCTCGACGAGGACGAGTTCGCCGAGAGCGGGCTGGCGGACCGGGATTCCCGGGCCGCCGACGCCGCCGTGGCCGCGCTGGACGAACTGGAGCGACTGGCCCGCGGGAACGGCTTCACCGGCCTCCTGGCCTAGCGCTCCTGGCCTACCGCTCCTCGCCCGGCGCACCGCCCGGCTCATCCGTACGTCGCCACCACCGCGTACCGCTCGTCCGTGACCTCCCTGCCCCACAGCGACGGGTCGTCCGACAGCCGCTCCACCCGGGCCTGCCCGGCGAGCGGGGCGAGCAGGGCGGTGAGCCGGCCGGCGGGTATGCCGACGGGGGCGACGCTCCCCCACACGCCCTCGACGAGGACCAGCCGTCCACCGGGGCGCAGCAGCTGCCGCCAGTGCCGCAGTGCCCGTCCGGGGTCGGGCAGCGTCCACAGCACGTGCCGCACCAGCACGGCGTCGAAGCGCTGCTCGCCCACGGGCGGCGCCGTGGCGTCACCGGTCAGGAACACCGCGTCACGACCGGCGAGTTTGGCCCTGGCCCGCTCCACCATGGCCGGGGAGAGGTCGACGCCGGTGACGCGGTGCCCCCGCTCGGCCGCGAGCAGTGACAGGCTGCCGGTGCCGCAGCCCAGGTCGAGCACGTCGCCGGGCCGCTCCGGCAGCCAGGAGGCCAGCCGGGTGGCCCAGGCCCGGCGTACGTCCGCGTCCCGCAGACCGTGGTCCGGCTCGTCGTCGAAGGAGGCGGCCAGCGCGTCCCAGTCGACACCCGGCGCGGTCGCTTCGTCACTGTTCTCACTCATGCGCCCAGGGTGACACCCGGCACTGACAACGGAGTCGGGGCGCGGGAACGTGACAACCGCCACTGACAGGGATGCATCGATGAGTGAGTCTCGGGGAAAGGGTCTACCTCCGTGAGAACGCGGAACCCGGTGGATCCGTAAGGAGGCAGCCATGCGCCGTCTGACCGTGCAGAAGCCCCTGAAGAAGACCGACGCCCGCCGAGTCCGCGAGGAGGCCGACGAGCGCCCGTCCGGGCGCCCGGAGGTCCGCAGGGACATCGCGCGCACCTGGTGGCCGGAGAGCTGACCGGGCAGGGCGCGCCATGAGACGCCTCAGAGCAGCCGCTTGCGGTAGTGGACGCGGTCGTAGGGCCCGTCCACGCGGCGTTCGACGACTTCGTAGCCGTACTTCGGGTAGATCTCCCGGTTCTCCCACATCATCGCGTTCGTGTAGAGCCTGACCTCGGGCAGGCCCAGCGCACGCGCGTGCGCGTCCACGAACCGCAGCAGCCGCCGCCCCACTCCCCCGCCGTGCGCGTCGGGGTGGACGGCGATGCTGTCGAGGAACAGATGGTCCGGCCGCGCCTCCACGACGACGAGACCCGCGACGCCCCCACCGGGCCCGTCCGTGACGAACACCTTCCCCGCCGCCACGTCCGCCGCGTGGTCCGCCTCCATGGGCTGCGGCACCACGCCGATGCGCGCCACGTAGGGGCGGTACGCGGCGTCGGTCACCGCCTTGACCGCCGGCACGTCCGAGGCGACCGCCTGCCGGATCCGCTGTCGTTCCATGCCGTGAACGGTAGCTACCTCAGGCCAGCCTCAGCACTCCCTTAACGCGACCATAAGGATCTCCGTCACCCGCCTCCAGCAGGCGATTTCACGGTGTCCTGGGGCTAGCTTGCTGATCAACCCCACGGGTTCCGGCCCGAGTTCCCCAGTCCCCCGTGATCGTTTCGAGGAGTTCCGCATGCCCGCACCGTCCGCGTCCCGCAGGGCCGCCGCCGTCGCCGTCGCCGGTCTCGCCCCGCTCGCCCTGACCACGCTGGCCGCCGCTCCCGCGTCGGCGCACGGTTCGATGGGCGACCCGGTCAGCCGGGTGTCGCAGTGCCACGCCGAGGGGCCCGAGAACCCCAAGTCGGCGGCGTGCGAGGCGGCGGTCGCGGCGGGCGGCACGCAGGCGCTCTACGACTGGAACGGCATCCGCATCGGGAACGCCGACGGCAAGCACCAGCAGTTGATCCCGGACGGCAAGCTGTGCAGCGCGGGCGACCCGGCGTTCAAGGGCCTCGACCTGGCCCGCGCCGACTGGCCCGCGACCGGCGTGAGCAGCGGCTCGTACACTTTCAAGTACCGTGTGACGGCCCCGCACAAGGGCACCTTCAAGGTGTACATCACCAAGCCCGGCTACGACCCCTCGCAGCCGCTCGGCTGGGGCGACCTGGACCTGTCCGCCCCGGTGGCGACCGCCACCGACCCGGTCGCCTCGGGCGGCTTCTACACCTTCTCCGGCACGCTGCCCGAGCGGTCCGGCAAGCACCTGCTGTACGCGGTGTGGCAGCGCTCGGACAGCCCCGAGGCGTTCTACTCCTGCTCGGACGTCACTTTCGGGGGCGCCGACGGCGGCAACGGCGGCAGCGGCAACGGCAGTGGCGGCGACACGGCCGGTGGTGCCGCTCCGGCACCCGAGGCCTCCGCGCCGTCCGAGGAGCAGATCGCGGCGGCGGCCGACAAGTCGACGATCGAGCACCACGGTCACGGTGACCAGGACGCGAAGACCACCACGGACCCGACGGATCCGGCGGCCGCCCCCGACGCGCCGGAGGAGGCTCCGGAGGCCGCCGCCGAGCCCAACCGGGTCAAGGCCGCCGGCGGGGGCACCGAGAACCTCGCCGAGACCGGCGGGGACGGCACCACGCCGTACCTCGCCGTCGGCGGCGCGGCCGCCCTTGCGCTCGGCGCGGCCACCCTGTTCGCGTCGGTCCGCCGCCGCGCCGCGACCGGGGGCCGGCACGGCCGCTGACCCGGGCCCGGGGGAACGCGGGGGAACGCGGGGTCCGTCCGGCGGCTCAGGCCGGGCGGACCCCGCGTGGCGTGCGGCGGGGTGCGGGGGGCGTCCGTCAGCCGAAGACGGAGGCGCAGGTGGTGGGCGTGGCGTGCGCCGGGTCCAGGGCGTTGGTCACCTCGTGGAAGGCGATCCGGTCGAACAGCCCGATCGCCAGGTGCTCGGAGAGGTCGAGCGGACACAGGTCCTGGAGCAGGACATTGCGCACGCCGGGACCGTCGAGGAACTGGCTGCGGTACGGCGTGACCACCTCGTCGTACTTCGTGGCGAGAACGGTGTAGCGCACGCCGGGCACGGTGTCGCCGCCCGCGTTGAGTTCGGTGAGCACGTCGGAGCCGACGACCTGGTCGGCGAGGGCGGGGGTGTGTTCGTTCAGCAGGTCCTCGACGCCGGGGAAGTACGGCAGCAGGCGGGTGAGGCCGGACAGCGTGGTGCCGTGGTTGCTGGGCGCTATGCCGACCAGGGCGTTCACCTTGTCGGCCCCGCCGAGGAACTTCAGGTAGTAGCGGGGCATCATGCCGCCCTGCGAGTGGCCGACCAGGTCGGTCTCGGCGGCGCCGGTCGCGGTGAGCACCTTGTCGACGTAGGCGGCCAGTTGCTCCGCCGACTTCTCGACCGGGCCGAGCCCGTGGAAGAGCGGGACGCCGGGCAGTTGGCCGTAGTCGAGGGAGAAGACGCAGTAGCCGCGGTTCGTCAGGTAGGGCGCGAGTCCCAGCCAGTTGTCGACGGAGTTCCCGAAGGTGCCGTGGACCAGGACGACGGGGCGGGGGTGTGCGGCGGAGGGCTCGCAGGTGAAGTCGTTCCAGCCGGAGCTGGGGCGCGCGTCCGCGGCGGGTGCGGCGGTGGCGGTGACGGCGGGGAGGAGGGCGACCGCGGCGGTCAGCAGCAGCACGGTCAGTGGTCTGAGCAGTCGGCTCCAGGGCAGCATCGGGTGAACTCCTTGCGGATGTGGGGAGTTGCGATGGCAGGACGCCCTGTGATCCGGATCACGGGATGCTGTTCACTCGTCAAGTTACGGGCGAGTAGTGCAAGTGTGAAGTTACGCGTCAGTAAAAACTTCCAGGGATAACCCAGTGATGACCGACGCCGTCGACGCCGCAGGTGAGAGGGTCGGGTTCACCAGGCGGGCCGGATCGGCCCGCCCGGCGCCACCCGCAGCAGGCCGTCACGCAGCGCCCGCACCCCGCCCTCGCCGAGCACGTCGGCCCACGCGCCCACGACCTCGGCGGCCGCCTCCTCCGCGGCCCGCGTGCAGGCCCACCCCGACTCGGTCAGCACGACCAGCCGGGCGCGCGCGTCGTCGGGATGCGGCCGGCGCTCGACGTATCCCCTGCGGACCAGGTCCTCCACGAGCTGGCTGGCGGCCTGCTTGGTCATTCCGAGGTGCACGGCCAGGTCGGTGACGGTCGCACCGTCCGGAGCCAGCCGGGTGAAGGCGAACCCGTGCGCGGGCCGCACCCCCTCGAAGCCCCGGGCGACGACCCCCTCGTGGATGCGCTGCGTGAGCTCGCCGGCCGCGGCGAGCAGGGCGGCGGTCAGGGCCATGGCGTCGGAGTTCTGCACGAGGGCATTGAAACACCCTTGACACATTGGTCAAGCAGCTTGACCATAGAGGCCGTGGAGATAGTCAACCTACTTGACCAAGTATCCAGAGGAGCCCGTCATGCCCGTCGTCCGCTCGTCCGCCGGCACCACCCACGAGATCCACGGCACCCGTTTCGTCTCGTACGCCGGTCCCCGCACCGGCAGCAAGGAGCTGTGCGCCTGGCGGGGTGAGATCCCGGCGGGGACGAAGGCGCCCGCGCACACCGTGAGCCGGGAGGAGGTCTTCCATCTGCTCGCCGGCGAACTGCTGATCACCCTCGACGGCCGCACCGAGCGCGTCACCGCGGGCGACACGGTGATCATCAATGCCGGGGCGGCCTTCGCCGTCGAGAACCCCACCGACCGGACCGCGACCTCCTGGGTCACCACCTCCGTCGGCCTGACGGCGGAGATGGCCGACGGCACCCGCATCGCTCCCCCGTGGGCCAACTGACCCGCGGGCGGGGACTCATGCCGCCAGCGACCCCGGCATCACCGCCCGCGGCCCGAACTTCGCCCGTGCGCGGTCCGCGACCTCCTCGATCCGGCGGACCTTCTCGTCCACGGGGTCGAAGGTGAGCTGGTGGGAGGCGTGTTCGGCCGGCGTGAGGCTTTCGGCGCGCAGGGCGATCGAGCGGACCCGGGCGCGCTGGAGGCCGAGCGCCTCGTACAGGTCGTACGCGGTCCGGGTCAGGGCCGCCGAGTGCGCGGTCGGCTCGGACAGGGTGCGGCTGCGGGTGGTGGCCGACCGGTCGGCGTAGCGGACGGTGAGGGTGAGGGTGCGGCAGACCTTGCCCACGGCGCGCAGCCGGGCGCCCAGCTCCCCGGCGGCCGAGAGCAGGGCGCGGCGGTGCCGGTCCGGGTCGAGTTCGTCGCGGTCGAAGGGGCGGTCGGCGGCCAGGGACCGGGAGACGCCGTTGGGGACGACCCGGCCTCGGTCGACGCCCCGGGCCTTCTCGTGCAGCTCGCGGCCGGCCTTCGCGCCGACCAGGCGCTGGAGCGTGGACAGCGGCGCGGCCGCGACCCGGCCGAGGGTGTCGAGGCCGTACTCGCACAGGGTGCGGGCGGTCGTGGTGCCGACGCCGGGCAGCGCGGCTACGGGCTTGCCGTCGAGGAACGCGCGCTCCTCGCCGCCGGGCACCGCGCGGGTCAGTCCCGGCCGGGCGTCGCGCAGGGCCATGCGGGCCAGCATCGGTCCGGGTCCGGCGCCGATCACACAGTCGACGCCGTACAGCGCGAGGGCACGGACCCGGATCACCGAGGCCAGTTCCACGGCGTCGCGCCCGAAGTACCGCTCGGCGCCGCGCAGGTCGGCCAGCGCCCCGTCGGGCGGCAGCGCCTCGACGACCGGCGTGAACTCCTCCAGGAGCCCGAGCAGTTCGGGCAGGGCCGCCTCGTACATCGGCGGCAGCTGGAAACGTACGCAGAGGATCGTCATCCCGCACTCCCCGGACTCTGGTGCCACAACTTCCTTCCGACCGCGGGCCCTTCGCCCGCGGGGCGCAGATCGGCCCAGGGGTGCATCTCGTACCCGGTGGACATGCGGATCGTCCGCTGCTCCATCGGGTCCCGGGCCGCGGAGCCGGCCGGCGCGGGCCGTCCGTCCGAACCGGCGAGCCGGCGGCGCGCCGGACCGCCCTCGGGGTCGCCGTCCCCGTCCGCTCCTCGGGTCCCGCCCGCCGCGGCCAGCCGGGCGGCGACGCCCTCCAGACCCTCCTCCCGGCGGACCTCCAGCAGGTCGGCGAGGTTCCAGGCGGCAGAGCCGACGACGCTGAGGCTGCGCGGGCCGCGCCGCTGCACCACCCCGCGCACCAGCAGCAGCCAGGAGTGGAAGACGGTGTGCGCGCAGGCGTCGTGCGAGTCGTCGAAGAAGGCGAGGTCGACCAGGCCCGAGCCGTCGTCCAGGGTGGAGAAGATGACCCGGCGGCCGGAGCGGATCGGCGGGGTCTGGGTGGCCGCCTTGGCGCCCGCGACCAGCACCGTCTCCCCGTGCCGCGCCTCGCGCAGCCGCTTGGCCGACACCACGCCCAGCTCGCGCAGGAAGGTGCGGTGGTCGTCCATCAGGTTGCGCGAGGCGTCCATGGAGAGCACGCCGAGTTCGGCGCTGAGCTTCTCCGCCGAGGTGAGGTCGGGCAGCCCGGCGGAGGCGGTCTTCCGGCCGCCGGCCAGGGGCAGTTGGTCCCCGCGTCCGCCCCGGGCGCCGCGGTGCAGCTCGGTCAGGTGCAGTTGCAGGTCGCGGCGGTTGGCGCCGAACGCGTCCAGACCGCCGACCTGGGCGAGCCGCCCGGCCAGCGGTCTGCTGGGGCGGGCCCGTTCCCAGAAGTCGAGCAGGGAGGCGTAGGGCTGCCCCTCGGCGATCCGTTCCGCCTCGGCCTCGCTGATGCCGTGCACGTCGGAGAGGGCGAGGCGCAGGCCCCAGGTCTTCGCCCCGCGTTTCCGTGATTCAGACACCAGTTCGATCCTGTGTGCGACCCCGGACTTGTTCACGTCCAACGGCAGGATCGGCACCCCGCGCCGCCGCGCGTCCGCCAGCAGCAGCCGCTTCGGGTACATGCCGGGGTCGTGCGTGAGCAACCCCGCGTAGAAGGCGGCCGGGTGATGGGCCTTCAGCCACGCCGACTGGTAGGTCGGCACCGCGAAGGCCACCGCGTGCGCCTTGCAGAAGCCGTAGCTGCCGAAGGCCTCGACGATCTCCCAGGTCCGCTGGATCGTTTCCGCGTCGTAGCCGTTCGCCGTCGCGTGCTGGGCGAACCACACCTTGATCCGTCCCTGCGACTCGGGGTCGGAAAGACCGCGCCGCACCCGGTCCGCCTCGCCGCGTCCGCAGCCGGTCATGATGTCGACGATGTCGATGATCTGCTCGTGGAAGACGACGACCCCGTACGTCCCCGCCAGCGGCTCCGCCAGGTCCTCGTGCGGGTAGCGCACCGGCGCCCGGCCGTGCCGGGCCTCGATGAACGGGCGCACCATGTCGGCGGCGACCGGTCCGGGCCGGAAGAGCGAGATGTCGACCACGAGGTCGTGGAAGGTCGCCGGCTGGAGCCGCCCCACCAGGTCCCGCTGGCCCGGCGACTCGATCTGGAAGCAGCCCAGCGTCTCGGCGGACTGGATCATCCGGTACGTCGCGGGGTCGCCCTCGGGTACGGCGTCCAGGTCGACCTCGGCGCCGGTGGCCCGCTTCACCTCGGCGACCGCGTGCGCCATCGCCGACTGCATCCGCACCCCGAGCACGTCCAGCTTGAGCAGCCCCAGGTCCTCCACGTCGTCCTTGTCGAACTGCGCCATCGGAAAGCCCTCGCCGCTGGTCGGCACGACCGGCGTACGGGAGAGCAGGGAGGCGTCGGAGAGCAGGACGCCGCAGGGGTGCATGGCGATGCCGCGCGGGAGGGCGTCCAGGCCCTCGACCAGCTCCCAGAGCTTGCCGTACCGCCCTCCTCCGTCCCGCCGGGACTCCCCCGCCAGCTCCTTCAGCTCGGGCAGCTCCTCCAGGGCCGCGCGGGCGTCGCGGGCACGGATGTGCGGGAAGGACTTGGCGACCCGGTCGATCTCGGCCGGGTCCATGGACAGGGCGGCGCCCACGTCGCGGATGGCGTGCCGCACCCGGTACGTCTCCGGCATGGCGACGGTGGCGACCCGCTCGGTGCCGAACCGGCCGATGATCGCGCGGTAAACCTCGAGCCGGCGCGCGGACTCCACATCGATGTCGATGTCGGGCAGGACCACCCGCTCCTTGGACAGGAACCGCTCCATCAGCAGCCCGTGCTCGACCGGGTCTGCGTGGGCGATGCCGAGGAGGTGGTTGACGAGCGAACCCGCGCCGGAGCCGCGCGCGGCGACCCGGATGCCCATGTGCCGTACGTCGTCCACGACCTGGGCGACGGTGAGGAAGTACGAGGCGAAGCCGTGGTGGGCGATGATGTCCAGCTCGTGGTGCATCCGCTCCCAGTACTCCCGGTGGCCCGGGCGCCGGTCGTAGCCGCGTCGCACCATGCCCGCCGCCGCCCGGGAGGCCAGCGCCCGCTGGGCGGTGCGGCGGCCGGCGCCGACGAGGTGCGGCTCGGGGAAGTGGACGGCGCCCATGCCGAGGTCGTCCTCGGGGTCGACCAGGCACTCGTCGGCCGTGGCCCGGGTCTGCTCCAGCAGGCGGTGCGCGGCCTCGCGCCGGAAGCCCGCGGACTCGACGATCCGCTCGGCGGCGTGTCGCATGGCACCGGCGTCCTTGAGCCAGGCCTCGCCGGAGTCCAGTTCCTTGGTGGCGTCGATCGGGACCAGGCGGCGTGCGGCGTCCAGGACGTCGGCGACCTCGCCCTGGCCGGGGTCGGCGTAGCGGACGGCGTTGGAGAGCACCGGCCGGATGCCCTGCTCGGCGGCGAAGCCGACGGTGCGGGAGGCCAGGCGCAGGGAGCCGGGGCCGGTGCCCTTGCGGCCGTGCCAGACGGCCTCCAGGCGCAGGGCGTCGCCGTAGACCTCGCGCCAGGGGGTGAGGAGCCTGGCCGCGCGGTCGGGGCGGCCGGCGGCGAGGGCGCGGCCGACGTCGGAGTCGGGGCCGAGCAGGACGGTCAGGCCGTCGGCGTGGTTGTCGGGCCAGGACAGCAGCGGGGTGCCCTCGGCCGTGTGGGCGGCGGAGACGAGGCGGCACAGGTCGGCCCAGCCGCGGGCGCCGTCGCGGGCGAGGAAGGTCACCCGCGGGGCCGACTCGTCGACGAAGGCGCCGCCGCGCACGGGGGCGCGGCGCCGGTCCCGGCGTACGGAGGTGTCCGTGCGGTCGGCTCCGGGCTCGGGGGCCGCCACCGCCAGCTCCGCGCCGAACAGCGGACGGACGCCCGCCTTCGCGCAGGCCTTGGCGAAGCGGACCGTGCCCGCGAGGGTGTCCCGGTCGGTGAGGGCGAGGGCGTCCATGCCCCGTTCGAAGGCGCGCTCGGCCAGTCGCTCCGGGTGGGAGGCGCCGTAGCGGGCGGAGAACCCGGAGACGGTGTGCAGATGCGTGAAACCCGGCATCACGCACCTCCCGACTCATGAACCGACGTATGACCACGTAGGCCCGAACGCCATTATCGAACGCCTGTTCCCAGCTACTCCACCCACCATACCTCCATCTTCGAATGTGTGTACGACATCCGTTCGGCCGCGTCCCACCTGCGCAAACACCCCCCGACCCGGACTGTGGGGACATGTCACACACACCGGCGGGCTCCCGCACGCGCAGCGGCTCCTTCCTCGGTGAGGTGAAGGACGCCGTCACCCCGCGGGCCACCCTGCTCGTGCTCGGCGTGATCGCGCTCCAGCTGCTGTTCATCGCCTCCTACGTGGGGGCGCTGCACGACCCGAAACCGGAGGACGTGCCCTTCGGGGTGGCCGCACCCGGCGCGGCCGCCGGACAGACGGTCGACCGGCTGGAGCGACTGCCCGGCTCCCCGCTGGACCCGCGCACGGTGGCCGACGAGGCGGACGCCCGGAAGCAGATCATGAACCGGGAGATCGACGGCGCCCTGATCGTGAACCCCGGGGGCGGACCGGACACCCTGCTGGTCGCCTCCGGCGGCGGCACCGCCCTCGCCACCACCCTGGAGCGTGTCGTCGGCAAGGCGGAGCAGGCCGAACAGCGCACGGCACGGACCGTCGACGTGGCCCCGGCCTCGCCCCACGACTTCAACGGGCTGTCGTCCTTCTATCTGGTCGTGGGCTGGTGCGTCGGCGGCTATCTGTGCGCCTCGATCCTGGCCATCAGCACCGGCGCCCGGCCGTCCAACCCGCGCCGGGCGGCGATCCGGCTGATCGTGATGGCGCTGGTCGCGATCGTCGGCGGGCTCGGCGGCGCGGTGATCGTCGGGCCGATCCTGGGCGCGCTGCCCGGCGGTGTGCTGGACCTGTGGGGGCTCGGCGCGCTGATCACCTTCGCGGTGGGCGCCGCCACGCTCGCCCTCCAGGGCGTCTTCGGGATCGTCGGCATCGGTCTGGCGATCCTGCTGGTGGTGATCGCGGGCAACCCGAGCGCGGGCGGCGCCTTCCCGCTGCCGCTGCTGCCGCCGTTCTGGAGGGCGATCGGCCCGGCGCTGCCGCCGGGCGCGGGCACCTGGGCGGCCCGCTCGATCGCCTACTTCAAGGGGAACGACACGACCGCCGCCCTCCTGGTGCTGTGGGCGTGGGCGGTCCTGGGGACGGTGATCACGATGCTGGCGTCCGTGCTGCCGCGCCGGGGACGGCAGGAGGAGGAGCTGCCGCCCACTTCGGCCGCGCCGACCGGCTGACCGCCGTACGGGCACGGGGGCGCGGCCGAGGACGGACACACGGAAGCCCACGCGGACACGCGGAAGTCCCGCCCCTCGCGCGCGGGACGGGACTTCACAGGTGTGCGGGTACGGCTCAGCCGATCTGCGTACCGGTGGCCGACAGGGCCTCCGTCACCGGCTGGAAGAAGGTCTCGCCGCCCGAGGTGCAGTCGCCGCTGCCGCCGGAGGTGAGGCCGATGGCCTTGTCGCCCGAGAAGAGCGAGCCGCCGCTGTCGCCGGGCTCGGCGCAGACGTCGGTCTGGATCAGGCCGTTGACGATGTCGCCGTTGCCGTAGTTCACGGTGGCGTCCAGGCCGGTGACCGTGCCGTCGTGCACCTGGGTGGTGGAGCCGCTGCGGGTCACCTGCATGCCGACGGTGGCCTCGGCGGCGCCCGAGATGGCCTGCGAGGAGCCGTTGTAGAGGTTCACCTCGCTCGGGTGGTCCACGTCGGCGGTGTACTTGACCAGGCCGTAGTCGTTGTCCGGGAAGCTGGAGGCCGCGTTCTCGCCGATGACGTTCCCGGAGGAGTCCGACCAGGTCGAGATGGACTCGGTGCAGTGCCCCGCGGTGATGAAGTACGGCTCGCCGCCCTTGGTCACGTTGAAGCCGAGCGAGCAGCGCCCGCCGCCTCCGGTGATGGCGTCGCCGCCCGAGACGAAGGGCTTGTACTCGCCCTTGGTCCGCTTGAGCTCGGCCTTGGCGCCCAGTCCGTCGACCACCTTGGTCAGCTTGGCCAGTTCGGCCTCGGAGACCGTGCGGTCGGCGGTGACGACGACCTTGTTGGTGGTCGGGTCGGTCGCCCAGGACGTGCCCGGGATGGTCGCGTCCTCGGTGAGGGTGGTGCGCGCGCTCTTCAGGTCGGCGAGCGAGTTCTCGACGACTCTCGCCTTGGCGCCGGCCTCCTCGACGGTCTGCGCGGCGTTCTCGTCGAGCACGTTGACGACCAGGCTCTTGGCCTGCGCGTCGTAGTACGTGCCCGCCGCGTCGGTGCCCAGGTCACTGAGCAGCGTGGAAGCGAGCTTTCCGGCCGCCGTGACCGACAGGGTCTCGGGCGCCGCGGCCGTGGGGGCCTCGCTGGCGTTCGCGGTCTGGAAGGTGACCCCGGCCGCGACCAGTGCGGTGATGCCCGCACCTACCACGGCGACCCGCCGCCTGGGTATGCGTCGGTGCTTCAACTCACGTCCTCCTGTGGGGGGGCGGTGCACGAGGTTGTGGGGACCCCGTGCACCGGAAGGCTGGTTGACGAGCGTTAACTCTTCCGATCCCACAGGCCGTACACAAGGTCGACTTCAGGACGTGCGCACGACAACTCCAGTGTGGTCACACGGCCTTCACCTCTCTGTCGCGAGCGGGCCCCGGTGCGCGCGCCGGAGGAGGGCGCGCGGCCGCGGTCTCCGCCCACGGCGGGAGTCCGGGTTTCGACCGTGGGCGGATGACGGGGAGATCACCGCGCCGGAGGCTTCGGACATGACTTCTTCACGAACTGCCGGGGATCCGCCGGTCATCAGGGTCGAAGGGCTGACCAAGCGTTACGGCCGCAGAACGGCGGTCGACGACCTGTCGTTGACGGTCCGGTCCGGGAGTGGCCCGGCCGACCGCCGGCGAGCCGGATGACGCACCACACGATCCTGTCGGTGGTCTCGGCCGGATGGGTACTGGCCGCCTGGACGGTCGCGGTCGCCCTGGTCGCGGTCTTCGTCGAGCGACGGCGCGACCTGGCGTGAACGCGCTCCTCCGGCGGATCCGGGCGGCGTACGGCCTGGCGGTCGCGCGCCGCTCGGCGCTGTTCGACCTCGCGCTGGCGACGATCACGACCGGGGTGGAGACCGGACTGCTCTGCGACGACGGGCCCCCGGTCGCCGTGGCCCCGGTCGTGGTGACGGTGCTGGCCGGCTCGGCCCTGCTCGTCCGCCGCCGCGCGCCCCTGACGGTGCTCGTCGCGGCCTGTGCGGGTGCCGCGGTGCTCCTGCCGCTGGGTTACTCGCCGGGCGGGGCGCCCGTCGTGGTCGCCCTCGCCTCGCTCGCCGACCTGCGCGAGCGGAGCGTCTCGGTGGCGGCGCTCGTCCCGACGGCGCTGTTCCTCCAGTCGGCGAGCATCTCCTCGCTGCCCGTCTCGATCGGCGCGTGGGCGCTCGGCTCGTACCTCCAGACCCGGCGGCGCTACACCCGAGCGCTGGAGGACCGCGCGGCCACCCTGGAACGCGAGCGCGAGCAGCTCGACCAGATCGCGGCACAGCGGGAGCGCACCTCCATCGCCCGCGAACTCCACGACATCGTCGCGCATTCGGTCACCGTCACGCTGATCGGCGTGCGCGGCGCCCGGGACATCCTGCCGACCGAGCCCCGGGTCGCGGCCGAGACCCTGGAACGGGTCGAGGTCAACGCCGAGCAGAGCCTGGCCGAGCTCCGCCGGATCCTCGGTCTGCTGCGCACGCCGGACAACGGCGCGCAGTGGCGGCCCCAGCCGTCGCTCGGCCGGCTCGACGAGCTGGTCTCCGAGTACCGGACCACCGGGATGCCCGTGCGACTGGAGATCACCGGCACGGCACGGCCGCTGGCCGGCGGCCTGGAACTGTCGGCCTACCGCATCGTCGAGGAGGCGCTGACCAACGTGCTCAAACACACCGACCCCACCCGGGTCGCGGTGACGCTCCACTACGGCCGGACGCACCTGCGCGTCACGGTCGAGGACGACGGCGGTGGCGGAGCCGAGGGCGGCGGCGGCCACGGCATCCTCGGGATGCGGGAACGTGCCGCGGTGACGGGCGGCACCCTGGACGCCCGCCGTACCGCCGACGGATTCGTGGTGACCGCCCGCCTGCCGGTCGCGGAGAGCGGGGAGGTCGAGGACGAGGCATGACCATCCGTCTTCTCATCGTCGACGACCAGGAGCTGATCCGCATCGGCTTCCGGCTGTTCCTGCAGACCCAGGACGACCTCGAGGTGGTGGGCGAGGCCGCCGACGGCCGCGAGGCGCTCGACCGGGCCGCCGCTCTGCGCCCCGACGTGGTGCTGATGGACATCCGCATGCCCGGCATGGACGGTGTCGAGGCCACCTCCCGGCTGACCGCCTCCGGCTCCCCGCCCCGGGTGCTGATCCTCACCACCTACGACCTGGACGAGTACGTCTTCGGCGCGCTGCGGGCCGGTGCGTCGGGCTTCCTGCTGAAGGACGCCTCGCGCGCCCGCCTGCTGGAGGCGATCCGGGTCGTGCACGCCGGTGAGGCCCTGCTGTCGCCGTCGATCACCCGCCGGCTGATCGAGGACTACGCCACCCGCGCCGCACCCGTCCGGCCGCGGGCCACCGCGCCGGCCGGTCTCACCCCGCGGGAACGGGAGATCCTCCTCCTGGTGGCCAGGGGCCTGTCGAACCCGGAGATCGCCGCGCACCTGGTCGTGACCGAGGCGACGGTGAAGAGCCACATCGGCAGCATGTTCGCCAAGCTCCAGCTGCGGGACCGCGCCCAGGCCGTGGTGTTCGCCTACGAGAACGGCATCGTCTCGCCCGGCAGCACGGGTTGAGCCCCCGCACACCGTCGCTCCGGTGTACGGGGGCTCGTCACGCTGCCGGCCGCGCTCGGGCGTGACCCGGGACAGGCCGGGTCACGCCGCCGTGCGGTCTAGTAGACGCTGACGCCGTAGGCGTTCAGGGCCTCCGTCACCGGCTGGAAGAACGTCGTACCGCCGGAGGAGCAGTTGCCACTGCCGCCGGAGGTCAGACCGTACGCGGTGCCGTTGCTGCCGTAGAGCGGACCGCCGGAGTCGCCGGGCTCGGCGCAGACCGTGGTCTGGATCAGACCGCCGACGATGTCGCCGCCGCCGTAGTTGACGGTGGCGTTCAGGGCGGTGACCCGGCCGCTGTGGGTGCCGGTGGTGGAGCCGTCACGGATGACGGTGGTACCCACGCTCGGGGTGGCCGCGCGGGTGATGTCCACGCCGCCCGCGGTGCCGGGCTTGCTGACCGAGGTGTTGGTGTACCGGACGATGCCGTAGTCGTTGCCCGGGAAACTGGACCCGGCCGTCGAGCCGAGCACGGTGGAGTGCCCGGAGTTGGACCACCAGGTGCCGGCGCCGTCGGTGCAGTGACCGGCGGTCAGGAAGTACTCGGCGCCGCTGCTGGTGCGCACGTTGAAGCCGAGGGAGCAGCGCCAGCTGCTCGCGTAGATGGCGTCGCCGCCCTGGATGAGCTTGTTGAACGTGCCGGGGGTGCGCTTGATCGTGAGCGCGCCGGCCTTGTCGCCGGCCTGCTCCTTGATCTTCGCGATCTCGGCCTGGGAGACGGTGCTGTCGACGGTGAGCAGCACCCGGCCGGACTTGCTGTCGACGGCCCAGGCGGTGCCGGGGACGTCGGCCTGGAGCACCGCGCCGCTGGCGCTGTTCAGTTCGGCGGTGCTGAAGGTGGCCGGGGTGGGTGCCGCGTTCGCGCTGGGGATCGCGATGGCGGCGGCGGCCACGAGGCCGGTGGATACGGCGATCAGCCGAGTCCGTCTCGTGATGCCGCTGCGGGGGTTGGTGCGCTTGATCCTCACTTTTCGTTCCTCCACAGGGGAAGTCGGGGGCCCCTCTTGTGGGGTTGGGGCCCGTGAGGCGCAGCCAGGGACGGACCTCCGGGTTCCGGAAACGTCGTGCCCCTGACAAGCGCTGAGGTTGGAGTATTCGGCCGAACGACCGGTCGGCGCAAGAGTGCCTTTCGGCCGTCAAGCTTTGAACGACTTTTACCCGACTCCCCATCACCAACCGTTGACCTTCGGTGCGGTTCGCCCTTCGCGGCCTCGGCGGGGATGTCCGGAAGTCGCCCCTCCGGATGACCGGGCCTGCCCCCGCCGAGTCAAGCCGCGCCGAACCGTGCCGAGCCGTGCCGGACCGACGGAGGCTGACGGAGCCTCAGCAGCTGCAACCGCAGTCGCACCCGTCACAGCCGCAGCCGCACCCGTCGTCGCCGCAGCAGTTGCTGCAGCAGTCACAGCAGTCGCAGCAGTTTCCGCAGTCGCAGTTGGAGCAGAGCCCTTCCTTGCGCTGACCGCTCCACGGGTCGTGGTAGGTGCCGCAGCACATCTGGCACGTGCAGGCCAGCCCGAGCCACACGGCGCAGCCCGCGAGCAGCCCGCGCCGGTCGCGGCGCGGCGGCTCCGGGGGCGTCGGACCACCGGGGCCGCCGGGCGCACCGGGGGCGCCCGGGGCGCTGCCGGGAGGGGCGTACGGATGGCCGGCGTGGGCGCACGAGACGGTGCCGAACGCGCGGTCCACGGAGGTGCCCAGCTCGTGCACGAGCAGCCGGTGCACCAGCCGCCCGTCGGTGAACTCGGCCTCCCGCAGGGCCAGCCGCACCCCGTGCACGGCGTCGTCGGCGAGCCGCCGGGCCTCGGCGAGCGGCGTCCCGGTGGCGGTGAGCGGGTTCCAGGCGCCGGACGCGGCGTCGGCCGCCCGGTCCTCGACGGCGTCCAGGAGGTGGGCGAGCCTTCCGAAGAGCCGCCCGGCCTCGGCGAGCGGCGCGGCGTTGTCCGGCCGGCCGGCGAGGTGCGCGGTGTGCGCGAAGGCGGCGGCGGTCGCGGTCTCGGTCGGCTCGGTGACGGTGAGCAGCGGCGTACCGGGCCCGGCGAGCGCCTCGATGCCGCCCTGCCGGTCCACGGCGTCGACCAGTACGGCGGTGTCGAACCCGACGGCGCTGCCGCCGCGCGCCCCGGCCGCGTCCCAGCCGCCGGCGATCCGGCGGGCGGCGAGGGCGACCGGCCGGCGGGCCAGCAGGCCGTCGCCGTCGGCGACATGGTCGCGCACCTTGGCCGAGGCCAGTACGAGAGAGACGGCCGCCGCGAGCCGGGCGCCCTCACCGTGCGCGACGGACGCGGTGCGCATCCCGCGCAGCGGGCAGGGCCCGGCGGTGCGCCGCCCGGCACCCGCACCGCCGCGCTCCGCCTGAGCCTCCGTCAAAACCGATATGAGCAGCCCGTCATAGTTCGTCACGATCCGCGCGAACTGTCCGTGGTCCTTGCGCAGTGCGAGGCACAACCCGCACAAATGAGCCATCCACTGGCTCGCGAGGCTCTCCCCGAGCCGGTGCCTGCACGGCCTGACGATTCCGAACACGACGCTCCCCCGTGATTGGTACGACGCTGAGCTGCGGCATCGTACCGACCACCGCCATCACCCGTACGCACCCGCCCTCACCCGTGTGCCGTGAAGAATCATATTTCACTCACAGTCAGCAGCCGTTTGGGAAACGACCCTTGGGACACAAGGACTCTCGACGGATCCGCTGTGCACCAGTACCGTCACAAACCCCCCGCGCGGCGTCTATCCACTTGGCGCGACGTCCGCATCATGGATGACCATAGGGATGCGGAAGCACGAAAGACCGCTGTGAGAGGAGGCGTCCATGGGATCGGTACGCAAGGCGAGTGCGTGGCTCGGCCTCGTCGACGACAACGATGACGAGCGCTACTACGACGACGACTACTCCGAGGGCAACGAGACCGGCGACGCCTGGGTCACGGACCCGCGGGTCAAGGTGGCCTCGGACGTGGCCGAGGAGAAGGGCCGCCGCATCGCGACGGTCACCCCGGACAGCTTCCGGGACGCACGGGCCATCGGCGAGCTGTTCCGGGACGGCGTCCCGGTCATCGTCAACCTGACGGCCATGGAGGGCACCGACGCCAAGCGCGTCGTCGACTTCGCGGCCGGACTCATCTTCGGCCTGCGCGGTTCGATCGAGCGGGTGTCCACCCGGGTGTTCCTGCTGAGCCCGGCCGACACCCAGGTCATCAGCGGCGAGCCCGCCGCGCACCGTTCCGACGGTTTCTTCAACCAGAGCTGAGGCGGGGCCGCGCACCACGGCCCCGCCCCACCCCGCCGGACTCCTACCGGTACCGGCTTCCTACCGGAAGGCGTCGAGTCCGGTGAGCGCCTTGCCCAGCACCAGCTGGTGCATCTCTACGGTGCCCTCGTAGGTGAGCACCGATTCCAGGTTCGTCGCGTGCCGCATCACGGGGTATTCGAGCGAGATCCCGTTGGCGCCGAGGATCGTTCGCGCCGTACGGCAGATGTCGATGGCCTCGCGGACGTTGTTCAGCTTGCCGAAGCTGACCTGCTCGGGACGCAGGCGGCCGGCGTCCATGCGCCGCCCGAGATGGTGGGCGAGCAGGATCCCCTTGTGCAGTTCGACCGCCATGTCGGCGAGCTTGGCCTGGGTCAGCTGGAACCCGCCGATGGCCCGCCCGAACTGCTCCCGCGACTTCGCGTACTCCAGGGCCGCCTCGAAGGAACTGCGCGCCGCCCCCATCGAGCCCCAGACGATCCCGTAACGGGCGTGCGACAGACAGCTCAGCGGCCCGCGCAGCCCGGTCACCTCCGGCAGCACCGCATCGGCGGGCAGCCGTACGTCGTCCATGACCAGCTCGCTGGTGACGCTGGCCCGCAGGGACCACTTGTGCTTGATCTCGGGCGCGGAGAAGCCGGCGCTGTCGGTCGGGACGACGAAGCCCCGGACGCCCTCCTCGGTCTGCGCCCAGACGACGGCGACACCGGCCACCGAGCCGTTGGTGATCCACATCTTGCGCCCGTTGAGCACCCAGTCGCCACCGGCGTCCCGCTTGGCGTGGGTGCGCATGGCGGCCGGGTCGGACCCGTGGTCGGGCTCGGTCAGCCCGAAGCACCCGATGACCTCACCGGCGGCCATGCGCGGCAGCCACCGCTGCTTCTGCTCCTCGCTCCCGAAGCGGTGGACGGCGTACATGGCGAGGGAGCCCTGCACGGAGACCAGGGAGCGGATGCCGGAGTCGGCCGCCTCCAGCTCCAGACAGGCCAGCCCGTACTGGACGGCACTGGCCCCGGCGCAGCCGTACCCGTCGAGGGACATCCCGAGCGCGCCGATGGAGCCGAGCTCGCGCGCCAGCTCCCTGATCCCGGGCAGCTCGCCCTTCTCGTACCAGTCCGCGACGTACGGCAGCACCCGGTCGGTCGCCCAGCCCCGTACGGTGTCCCGGATCGCGAGGGCCTCCGGCTCGAGCAGGTCGTCGATGCCGAGGGGGTCGGCGGGGTCGAACGCGGGCAACTTGGGGGACGCGGCCATGGGACACCCTCCGGAACTATTAAAACTAGCGCCGCTAGTCACGGCTGTCGTTGCCGACGTTACGATGCGGCGCCCCACACGTCCACCATGCCCGTCACCCACCCGCGCACCACCCGTTCACCGTCAAGAGCGGAGTGGACGTCGCCCGTGGGGCTGATCCACCGTCGGCGGCTTGCGGTACATGCCCGGCAGCAGGACACGGCCGCCCGCTGCCTCCCGGCAGCCCCGTCCACTGCCGACGGCCTCGCGGACGACGGCAAACGGGTGGTGCATGGGTGGGAGACCCGCGAAAACGGCCCGCAGCCGCCGACGCTCCTAGGCCACCCACGTGAAACGCCCACCCCTCGGCCGATGGTGAACGGGTGGTGCGTGGGTGGGTGAGGACGGGGTCACACCGAGACACGGGACTGGGGCTCCACGGCACCCCGAGGCGCCGGCACCGAAACCTCCTCGCACTGCATCACCCGCGGCAACCGCAACGCCATCACCGCCCCCAGCAGCAACAACCCCGCACTCACCACCAACGTCACATGCAGCCCGTGCACGAACGCGTCCCCCGCGGCCCGCCGCAGCGCGACCCCCGCCGGCCCCCCGAGCCGCGCGGCAACCTCGTACGCCTCCCCCAGCGAATGCCCCGCCGCCACCGACGCCGACGACGGCACCCCCGGCACGCCGCCCGTCAGCCCGGGCGCGTACGCCGCGTTCATCACGCTGCCCAGCAGGGCGATGCCGATCCCGGCGCCCAGCTGGTACGAGGTCTCCCCGATCGCCGCCGCGCCTCCCGACTGCTCCTGCGGCGCCTCGCTCAGCATCGACTCGTACGCCCCGAACAGCGTCGTCTCCAGACCGAAGCCGAGCAGCACGAACCCGGTCAGCAGCAGCGCGCAGTTGTCGGCGCGGCCCATCGCCGTCAGCAGCAGCACCGCGAAGGCGGTCAGACAGAACCCCGCGCACACCATCCGCCGCGGCCCGAACCGCCGCAGCAGCCGCGCGCCCGCCAGCCCCGCCCCCATCGCCGCGAAGGTCAGCGGCAGCAGCCGCAGCCCGGTCTCCAGCGGGGAAAGACCGAGCACGAGTTGCAGGTACTGCGCCGCGATCAGTTCGAGCCCCACCAGGGCCAGCATGGCCAGCACGATGCACCCGACCGACGTACTGAACGCCGGCCGCCGGAACATCGCGAGGTCCACCAGCGGGTGCGCGCGCCGTCGCTGTCGGCGTACGAAACCCGCCAGCAGCGCCGCGCCCGCCACCAGCGGCAGCAGGGTGAGCAGGCTGGCCACCGGCTCGCCGCCGCCCAGCCGCTTCACCCCCAGCACGACGCCGAACAGACCGCCCGCCGCCATCAGCGCGCCGAGCACGTCCCAGGGCCCGCGGCCGTCGCCCTTCGACTCGGGCAGCAGCAGCCGCCCCACCGGCAGGCTGACCAGCATGAGCGGGATGTTGACGAGGAAGACCGAGCCCCACCAGAAGTGCTCCAGCAGGAAACCGCCGAGCAGCGGTCCGACCGCCGCGCCGACCGCGGCCACGGCGCTCCAGATGCCGATGGCCAGCGCCCGCTCCCGCCGGTCGGGAAAGACCTGCCGCAGGATCGACAGCGTCGCCGGCATGATCATGGCGCCGCCGACGCCGAGCAGCGCACGGGCCGCGATCAGCACCTGGGCGCTCTCGGCGAGGGCCGCGAGCGCGGAGGCGACGCCGAAGAGGGCGTAGCCGAGCAGCAGGACCCGTCTGCGGCCCACCCGGTCGCCCAGCGTGCCGAAGAGGATCAGCAGCGAGGCGCAGACGAGCGGGTAGACGTCGACGATCCAGAGCAGTTCGATGGCGCCGGGCCTGAGGTCCTCGGTGACGGCGGGGACCGCCACGTGCAGCACGGTCGCGTCGACGGCGACGAGCAGCAGGCTGACGCAGAGGACGACGAGGACGACCCAGCGGTTGGCACCGGCCCCGGCCGCCCGACGGCGCGGCGCGGCGGCAGCCGTGGTCGTCCCGGACATGTACGTACCTCCAAGATGTTCCCTCGCGTCCGGCGGGCCGTGGGGTGGGGACTCCCCTGCGGCTCGGCCGGAGGGGAGCGGGGGGCTCCGGGCCGTGCAACGGAACGCGAGTGATTCGCCAGAGTACGCCAGACCGTGCGGTGCACACGTGGCAGGCCTCACACATCCCGCCTCACCCGTGTGGCGTGCGCCACTGCGGCCGCCGTCCCGCCCGCCCGGCGGACCGGCGGCCCTCGCGCCCGGCAGATAATCGAGTCCGTGACCGATCTTGAAACGCGCACCGCGGGCCGCCTCGGCGCCCCGGGCCCGTCCGGTGTCCTGCGTCGGGCCGCCCCGGCGCTCCTCGGCTACGCCGCCGTACGCGCGCTGGGCCTGCTCGCCCTGGCCGTGTGGAGCGCCACGCGCGACAAGAGCGCGTACACGCTGCTGACGGCCCGCTGGGACTCCCTCTGGTACACCAGGGTCGCCGAGCTGGGATACGGCTACGAGGTGCGGCTGCCGAACGGTGACGTCCACTCCAACCTGGCCTTCTTCCCGCTGCTGCCCTGGCTGGAGCGGCTGGGCGCGGCCGTCTCCCCGCTGTCGTACGCGGACGCGGGCTTCGTCGTGAGCCTGCTCGCCTCGCTCGCCGCCGCCTGGGGGATCTTCGCGGTGGCGGACCACGTGTACGGTCGCCGCGCGGGCGTCTGCGCGGTACTGCTGTGGGCCGTGCTGCCGGTCGGGATCGTGCAGTCGATGGCGTACAGCGAGTCCCTGTTCACAGCCCTGGCCGCCTGGTCGCTGTACGCGGTGCTGACCGGGCGCTGGGTGACGGCGGGAACGCTGGCCGCGCTGGCCGGGCTGACCCGCCCGGTCGGGCTCGCGGTGGCGGCGGCGGTGTGGGCGGCCGCGCTCACGGCGTACGTGCGCGACCGGCGCGAGGGCGGTACGGACGGCGGGCGCGGCGTTCGGCGGGTGCTGGGCATGCTGCTCGCGCCCCTGGGCGCCGCCGGTTACGTCCTGTGGGTCGGCCACCGCACCGGCAAGGGCCCGTTCGGCTATCTCGACGTGCAGGCCGGCTGGCGCAACGGCTTCGACGGGGGCGTGGCCTTCGCTCGTTTCGTCGCCGGGAAGTTCACCTCGTTCCCGGCGGCCCTGGCCGGCGTCGGGCTGATCGTCGCGGTCGCGCTGCTGGCCCGGCTGTGCGTGGTGTGCGTACGGCAGCGCCAGCCGCTCCCGCTGCTGGTGTACGCGGGGGTCGTCACCGTGCTCGCCCTGTGCGCGTCGAGCTACTTCGGCTCGAAGCCCCGGCTGCTGCTGCCCGCGTTCCCGCTGCTGTTCCCCCTGGCCGTGGCCCTGGCCCGGCTGCGTACCGCCAGGTCGGCGGCGGTCGTGTGCGGTGTCGCGGCGGTGTCCGCCGTGTACGGGGCCTTCTGGCTGAACGGCTCCGGCCCGCCCTGACCGGCGGGCCAATTCCGTACCAGCATTCGGTGAACTCATTCATAAGCACGATAAAACCGCCGACCGGACAGATCAAAGGAATTGAAGTCCACCGCCGAACGGGATTGCGGATTACCCGGAAATAGGGCACCCGCTGAGAGGAATCCCACATCACATCGTCATCACAAAGCCGTTGATTCGTCAGGGATCACTCCTCACTCGCTGTAACGTCGATTGGGTGCGTACCGAACGGAAGCCCACCCGTCTGGACCGGGTGTTCGCGAGACTGGACCGGGAGCCGGAACGACCGGAGCTCCTGGACGCGCCGGAGATGTCCCGGCACAGGTTCGCGCTGTTCGCCGGAACCCTCGCGTTCTACCTCGCGATCGTGTGGGCCGTGGTGATCACCTCGTGGCTGGTCCGGCTCGACTGGCAGGTCATGTTCTTCCGGCCCTACCAGCAGTGGCCCGAGATCCACGCGTTCGTCGACTACTACGTGGTGCTCGGCCAGCGCGGACCCACCGCCGTGATGGTCGCGGCCTGGCTCGGCTGGCGCTCCTGGCGGCAGCACACGCTGCGTCCGCTGCTGGCCCTCGGGGTCTCCCTGCTTCTGCTGAACGTCACGGTCGGCGCCGCCAAGTACGGCATGGGCCGCCTCGGACCCCACTACGCGACCACGATCGGCGCCAACGAGATGTGGCTCGGCGGCGATATATTTCCGAGCGGTCACACCGCGAACGCCGTCGTGACCTGGGGCATCCTCGCCTATCTGGCCTCGACGCACCGTGCCCGGCGCTGGCTGTCCGCGCTGTCCGCGGTCACCTCGCTGGGGGTGGGCATGTCCACCGTCTACCTCGGCACGCACTGGCTCAGCGACGTGCTCCTGGGCTGGGCGGCGGGGCTGCTGATCCTGCTGGCGCTCCCGTGGTTCGAGCCGCTGATCACCCGCGCGGAGGCGTGGATCCTCGGCCTGCGCGACCGCTGGTACGCCCGCCGCGGCCGGCAGAGGACGGCACGGCGGCCGGTCGGCCCGCCCGTCGCGGTCACGCCGCCGGGCTCCGGCCGGGCGGAGGCACCGGCCCGCGAGCCGGTCGCCGCGCCCCGTACCGCCCGTGCCCCGGCCCACCTGGCGCCGGGCCCGCACACGGCCCGCTCGGACCGTTCGCCGGTGACCCCGGCCGGCAGCCGCCGGCCGCCGCACGCCGACCGCCACCCGCGCAGCTCGGCCCCGGCGGCACGCCCCCTGTCGGGCGGCTGAGCGTGCCGTCGGGGGCGCGTGCGGCGGGTCTCAGCCCTTCCAGGCCCGGGCGACCCGGCCGTCCTTCACCTCGAAGTTGAGGCGGCCCACGCGGTACTCCATGGTGATCACCGTGCCCGGTGCCAGGGACCGCACCGTCGACCAGCCCCGCTCCCGCGCCAGCCGTTCGGCCGCGCCGGAATCGAGGCCCACGTAGGTGTCCGGGCTGTCCTGGGGTTCGGCCGGTGGGGTCGGAATCGGTGCCATGCCGCCACGCTATGCCCTGCCCGGGGAGCGGGGAAGCCCACGCCGGTAACACGGGTCACGGGTGCACCTACGGTCACATTTCTGTCACAGGATCATGATGCGCGTTTTGCTGGAACGCGTTCACACGGACGGACGATTTTGCCCAAGTTCCGAAGACCGCCCAGGTGAATTGTCGCGCGTCGCGGTACCCCGTCGAATAGGCGAGCGGAAAAGGCACTCGGGTCGGCCCGGCGGCACTCCGCATTTCACGCCCGGAGACTCCCGAACACACTTCCGTGCGCCGTGCGGAAGGGCCCGCGGATCGCTTACACGAATCGAACATCGGACACGCCAGCGGTCCCGTCCCGCGCATCCCGCGGCGGTCCGGCTTCAGGCGTTCAGGCGTTCAGGCGTCCAGCGCGACGACGGCGAGCGACAGGTCGTTGTCCCGGGTGTAGTACGGCCCGGCCTCCACGGGGCCGTGCGGCGTGCGCACGCGGGCGCGGGGAAAGGTGAAGACCGGGTTCTTGTCGGCGACGTCGTCCAGCAGCCGCGCGAGGCGCACCGCCGGGCCGTGGTCACCGGCGGGCCGCAGCCACAGGTCCCACACGCCCGGCGCCAGGCCGCCGTAGGGCACCGTGAAGGCGAACTCGGTCCGCTCCGCGACGACCTCCACCCGGCGCACGCCGCCGCCGTCCCGGCCGCCGTCCCCGTCTCCCGGCCGGGCGCGCAGCTCCGCGTCGGCCCCGGGCACGAGCTGGGTGCCGTACACCCGCCCGCGTACGGTCAGGCCGCCGCCGGTGAGGCGCAGGTCCACCGCCTCGGCGTGCGGGGCGCGCAGCCAGCTGCGGACGGTGAGGTTGCCCTGCCGGGTGGCGTACGGGATGCGGACGGCGACATGGCCGAGCAGCCCGCTGGGAGTGCGGTCGGCGAGGGAGCGCAGATCAGTGACGCCGGGCACCAGGCGCCGCGGCTCACCGTCGGAGAGGCGGGCGTACGCGTCCCAGCGGCCCTCGGGAAGGGACACGCTGCTGGGCAGCGCGGCGCGCAGCCGGCCGGCTGCCGCCGGGGCCAGCGGCAGGCTCACCGTGTCTCCGGCGGCGTCGACGGCCTCGTCGGAGCCGCGGCGGCGCAGGATGAGCAGGGCCGCCCCGGGGTTTCCGCGCGCGGCGACGTCGAAGGTCAGACCGCCCGCGGAGTCGCCGATGCAGTCGGCGCGCAGCGGGGCGGCCGGCGGGGCCGGCGGCGTCATGCGGTGCGGTTCCTCCCATGGGCTTGTCGTCGTCCGGTTAGACCCGGAACCCCGCCTTCTGGTTGTCCGTGTCCGATTGCGATGTGGTCACGACCGGGGCGACCGCTCGGCGACGACCATTTCCAGTCACCCTGTTCATTCGCTGATTTCATGATTTGTCGACTCACGGGCAGGCCGGCCAGAGCTGACCCGTCGGCTCAACCCCTGTTCACGGCAGTCGACTTGGGGGCACGGCGACGGTCGCGACGCCCGGAAGACCTGGTGGGTCGCATGGTTCGATTCCGTCGGCCACGGGGCGTGACTCCCGCCACGGATCGCCCGTTGTCTTTGCATGAGCCGGGACCCGCCCGGATCACGGCCCGGGAGCCACCCGGTCCGGCCACGACCGCATCCCGAGGGAGCCACCCGTGCCGCGCATGCTCGACGTCAGCGACGACGTACGCGCCGAGATCGGCGACGAAGAAGCCGACCGCCTGCTGGCCGGGGAGTCCGCCCCGGGCAGCTACGACTGCACGTCCTGCCGCACTCCCGGCGACTGTGAGCAGGAGCGCACCAGCACCGTCCTGTTCATCGGGGACGAGACCGCCGTGCTCGCCTTCGCCCACGCCGGCTGCCTGCCCTCGCAGGTCGTCAAGGTCACCGAGGAGCAGCTCCAGGGGGCCGTGCGGTCCATCAGCGCCGACCAGGCCCGCTCCGAGCCCGCTCCCGCCGCCCCCGAGAAGGCCGCCCCCGAGCAGGCCGTGCTCGGGGTGACCAGCGGACTGATCCTCATCGCCGGGGAGCTGCACCCGGCCCTCGTGGTGGAACCGACCGCGCCCATCGCGCGGCCCGGCACGGTGGGCTCCGGCGACGACTTCCTGCCGCTGCTGATCGAGCAGGGCTTCATGCCGGTCACCGAGCTGTCCACCGCGCCGGCCGTGCTGCACGGCTGGTCGGTGCTGCTCGCGATGGGCCAGCTGCACGCGGTGCTCCAGCCCGGGACGAACGGCGGCCGGCCGGTCGCCTGGTGGCAGGCGCACCAGCCGCTCCAGGTCACCGAGGGCTGGCGCACGGCGGCCAACAAGCACCAGCAGGTGCTGATGTTCGCGGCACCCGTCGGGTCCATCGGCCGGCAGCCGCGCGAGGACCTGCTGCGGGACGCGCTGGACAAGGCGGCGGCGAACGGACAGCTGGTCGCGGCCGCGCTGCCGCTGGCGGGAACCTGAGCCCTTCCGCACGGCCGCCGAACGGCTGTCCCGGGGGCCGCATCCCTTCCCGCGCGAGGTCGTTTGGACATACGTGTACGCATACGACGCCTTCCACCGCCACGGCGGCCCCTCGGCCACGCCGATCTACGACGCGCTCTACGCCGAGTACGTCCGGTCCTTCCGATCGCTGCCCGGCGATCGCAGCGGTGAGGAGGAGCTGGGATTCACGGCCTTCCGGAGCATCCCGCGCGGCAGAAGCGCCTACAGCGCCTACAGCGCGGGGGCCCAGAGCGCCCGCGTCGGCCAGCAGTCGGTGTGGCAGCGCGTCGGCGGCACGCACCACGTCCCGGCGGCACTGCCCCCGGCCCCGCGATCCGGCACCTGACCGCCGTACAGCGGCCGGACGACCAAGGGAGAGGGCGCCCCGAGCGGGGCGCGCTCTCCCTTGGCTGTACGCGCTGCTTGACGTCGTAGTCGTGCGCGCTACTTCTTCTTCGCGCCGCGCTTCTCGCGCACCCGCACGGAGATATGGATCGGCGTCCCCTCGAAGCCGAACTCCTCGCGCAGCCGGCGCTCGATGAAGCGCCGGTAGCCCGCCTCGATGAAGCCGGAGGCGAAGAGCACGAACCGCGGCGGCTTGGTGCCCGCCTGGGTGCCGAAGAGGATGCGCGGCTGCTTGCCGCCCCGCACCGGGTGCGGGTGGGCGGCGACCAGCTCGCCGAGGAAGGCGTTCAGCCGGCCCGTGGGGACCCGGGTCTCCCAGCCCGCCAGGGCGGTCTCGATGGCCGGGACGAGCTTCTCCATGTGCCGGCCGGTCTGCGCCGAGACGTTGACCCGCGGCGCCCACGCCACCTGGCCCAGCTCGGTCTCGATCTCCCGCTCCAGGTAGTAGCGGCGCTCCTCGTCGAGGGTGTCCCACTTGTTGTAGGCGACGACGATGGCGCGGCCCGCCTCGACGGCCATGGTGACGATCCGCTGGTCCTGGACCGAGATCGACTCGGAGGCGTCGATGAGGACGACGGCGACCTCGGCCTTCTCGACGGCGGCGGCGGTGCGCAGCGAGGCGTAGTAGTCGGCGCCCTGCTGGAGGTGGACGCGCTTGCGGATGCCCGCCGTGTCGACGAACTTCCAGGTGACGCCGCCCAGTTCGATCAGCTCGTCGACCGGGTCGCGGGTGGTGCCGGCCAGTTCGTTGACGACGACGCGCTCCTCGCCGGCCACCTTGTTCAGCAGGGAGGACTTGCCGACGTTGGGGCGGCCGATCAGGGCGATGCGGCGCGGGCCGCCGACTGCGGTGCCGAAGGTCTGCGCCGGGGCCTCGGGCAGGGCCTCCAGGACCTTGTCGAGCATGTCGCCGGTGCCACGGCCGTGCAGCGCGGAGACCGGGTGCGGCTCGCCCAGGCCCAGCGACCACAGGTAGGAGGCGTCGGCCTCGCCGCTGGGGCCGTCGACCTTGTTGGCGCACAGCACGACGGGCTTGCCGGCCTTGCGCAGCAGCCGGACGACCGCCTCGTCGGTGTCGGTGGCGCCGACCTTGGCGTCCACGACGAAGACGACGGCGTCGGCGGCCTCGATGGCGTACTCGGCCTGCGCGGCCACGGAGGCGTCGATGCCGAGGACGTCCTGCTCCCAGCCGCCGGTGTCGACGACCTTGAAGCGGCGGCCCGCCCACTCGGCCTCGTAGGTGACGCGGTCGCGGGTGACGCCGGGCTTGTCCTCGACGACGGCCTCGCGACGGCCGATGATGCGGTTCACGAGGGTCGACTTGCCGACATTGGGGCGGCCGACGACGGCGAGGACCGGCAGCGGTCCGTGCCCGGCCTCCTCGATGGCGCCCTCGACGTCCGCGATGTCGAAGCCCTCTTCGGCGGCCAGCTCCATGAACTGCGCGTACTCGGCGTCGCCGAGCGCCCCGTGGTCGTGCTCCTCGCCCGAGCCCTCGGGGTGGATGTGGTCGTTCATGAAGTCCGTACCTCGTTCATCGTGGTGATCGGTGGAACACCCCTGTACCGGGTGATCCACTACTCAAGTGTCACTCAGCGCCCGGTGAGGCGCCTGGCGTTTTCCAGGTGCGCGGTGAGCTGCTTCTGGATGCGCTCGGTGGCCTCGTCCAGTGCCCTGCGGGTGCGCCGCCCGCTGCCGTCGCCCGCGTCGAAGGGGTCGCCGAAGACGACGTCGACCCGGGAGCGCAGCGGGGGCAGCGCCTTTATCAACCGTCCGGGACGGTCCGTGCTTCCCAGCACCGCGACCGGGACGATCGGGGCGCCACTGCGCACCGCGAAGTAGGCGAGCCCGGCCCGCAGGGAGGCGAAGTCGCCCTCGCCCCGGGTGCCCTCCGGGAAGATGCCGAGCACGCCGCCGTCCGCCAGCACACCGAGCGCCTGCCCTATGGCCGTGCGGTCGGTGGAGTGGCGGTCCACCTTCAGCTGGCCGATGCCGGTCAGGAAGCGTCCCAGCGGGCCGACGAACGCCTCCTTCTTGATCAGGAAGTGCGTCGGCCGGGGCGCCACGCCCATGACCATCGGGCCGTCGATGTTGTGCGAGTGGTTGACGGCGTAGATCACCGGGCCGGTGGCGGGCACCCGCCAGGCGCCGAGCACGCGCGGCTTCCACAGCCCGTACATCAGGCCGACGCCGATGCGCCGGCCGACCTCGGCGCCCTTCTCCGAGGGGACGGGCGCTGTGGAGGATGCGGTCACTTGCCCGCCCGCTTCTCCTCGACGAGGGTGACGACGCACTCGATGACCTGCGGCAGGGTGAGGGCGGTGGTGTCCACCTCGACCGCGTCGCCGGCCTTGGCCAGCGGGGAGGTCTTGCGGCTGGAGTCGGCCGCGTCCCGCTTGATCAGGGCCTCGCGGGTGGCGTTGACGTCGGCGCCCTTCAGCTCGCCGCTGCGGCGGGCGGCGCGGGCCTCCGCCGAGGCGGTGAGGAAGATCTTGAGGTCGGCGTCGGGCAGCACGGTGGTGCCGATGTCGCGGCCCTCGACGACGATGCCGAGCGGTGCGGCGGCGGCGATGGAGCGCTGCAGCTCGGTGATCCGGGCGCGGATCTCCGGTACGGCGCTGACCGCGCTGACCTTGGAGGTGACCTCCGGGGTGCGGATCGGGCCGGCCACGTCCACGCCGTCGACCGTGATGGTCGGGCCGGCCGGGTCGGTGCCGGAGACGATCTCGGGCTTGCCGGCCGCGGCGGCGACGGCGTGCGGGTCGTCGGTGTCGATCCCGTTGCTCACCATCCACCAGGTGATCGCCCGGTACTGGGCACCGGTGTCCAGGTAGCTGAGGCCGAGCTGGGCGGCGACGGCCTTCGACGTGCTCGACTTGCCCGTGCCGGAGGGGCCGTCGATGGCGACAATCACGGCCGGGGCGGTCGGGGCGGCGCCGTTTTCCACGGGGGGACACCTTCCTGGTGCGGTGCGGTGGGTGGTGTGCGGGACGCGAACGCGTCCCGCACAAGGTTACCGGGCCGCTGGGACCCCTCCGACAGGCGTCCGGCGCCCCGCGCTCACTGCCGGATCGCCCAGCCCCGCTCCTCCAGGGCCGCCGTGAGAAGGGCGGCGGCCTTCGGCTCGACCATCAGCTGCACCAGACCCGCCTGCTGCCCGGTCGCGTGCTCGATCCGTACGTCCTCCACGTTGACCCCGGCCCGTTCCGCGTCCGCGAAGATGCGGGCCAGCTGGCCGGGCTGGTCGTCGATGAGGACGGCCACCGTCTCGTAGGCCCGCGGCGCCGACCCGTGCTTGCCGGGGACGCGGACCTGCCCGGCGTTGCCGCGCCGCAGCACCTCGGCGATGCCGGTGCCGCCCTCGCGGCGCTTGTCCTCGTCGGAGGACTGCAGGGCGCGCAGGGCCCGTACCGTCTCCTCCAGGTCGGCGGCGACGTCGGTGAGCAGGTCGGCGACCGGGCCCGGGTTGGCGGAGAGGATGTCGATCCACATCCGGGGGTCGGAGGCGGCGATCCGGGTCACGTCGCGGATGCCCTGCCCGCACAGCCGTACGGCGGCCTCCTCGGCGTGCTCCAGACGCGCGGCGACCATGCTGGAGACCAGGTGGGGCATGTGGGAGACGAGGGCCACGGCGCGGTCGTGGGCGTCCGCGTCCATCACGACGGGCACCGCGCGGCAGTGCGAGACCAGCTCCAGGGCGAGGTTCAGCACCTCGGTGTCGGTGTCCCGGGTCGGGGTCAGCACCCAGGGGCGCCCCTCGAAGAGGTCGGCGGTGGCGGCCAGCGGGCCGGACTTCTCCCGGCCGGACATGGGGTGGGTGCCGAGGTACGCCGACAGGTCGAGCCCGCGCGCCTCCAGCTCCCGCCGGGGGCCGCCCTTGACGCTGGCGACGTCGAGGTAGCCCCGGGCGACGCCGCGGGTCATGGCGTCGGCGAGCACGTCGGCCACCAGGGCGGGCGGTGCCGCGACGATCGCGAGGTCGACCGGGCCGTCCGGGGCCTCGTCGGTGCCGGCGCCGAGCGCGGCGGCGGTGCGGGCCTGCTCGGGGTCGTGGTCGGCGAGGTGGACGGTGACGCCCCGGTCGGTGAGGGCGAGGGCGGCGGAGGTGCCGATGAGGCCGGTGCCGATGACGAGTGCGGTTCTCACTGGGCGATGTCCTTGCGCAGGGCCGCGGCGGCGCCGAGGTAGACGTGGGCGATGTCGGCGCGCGGCCGGTCGGACTCGATGTGGGCGAGGACACGCACGACCCGGGGCATCGCGCCCTCGATGTCCAGCTCCTGGGCGCAGATCAGCGGCACGTCGGTGATGCCGAGCCCGCGGGCGGCGGCGGCCGGGAAGTCGCTGTGGAGGTCGGGGGTGGCGGTGAACCACAGGCTGATCAGGTCGTCGACCGTCAGGCCGTTGCGCTCCATGAGGGCGGTCAGCAGGGCCGCGACCTGCTCGTCCATGTGCCCGGCCTCGTCCCGTTCCAGTTGGACGGCGCCCCGGACCGCTCGTACCGCCACGGCGATGCTCCTTGCTGACGTTGCTGCCGATGTTGCTGACGCGTGTATCGGTTCTTGGTCCGTCCAGCCTAGTCAGGCCGCCGCGTACCGGCCCGGGGCGCCCGTCCCCTGAGACGCTGGCCCCACCGCCCGGAAGCCCTCTCCCCCGGAGTTGCGACATGACCCACACCCCGAGCCGCCGTACGGTCCTCCGCTGCACGGGCGCGGGCGCGGCGGCGCTCTGCGCGGGCTGCGGCGGCGGAGGCGACGACGACTCCTCGGCCGCCTCACCGGGCCAGGAGCTGGCGCGCACGGGTGACATCCCGGTCGCCGGCGGCAAGGTCCTCACCGAGGAGAAGATCGTCGTGACGCAGCCGCGGAAGGGCGAGTTCAAGGCGTTCTCGGCGGTCTGCACCCACCAGGGCTGCGTCGTCTCGGACGCGCGGGACGGCACCATCGACTGCGCCTGCCACGGCAGCAGGTTCGCCGTCGCCGACGGCTCGGTCGTGCGGGGCCCGGCGACGAAGCCGCTGCCCGGGAAGCGGATCACGGTGGAGGGAAATTCGATCCGCCTGGCGTGAGCCGCCCGCGTACGCTCCCGCCATGCGCCCCGAACCCCCCGGAAACCACGCGACCCTGGTCCGCGACCACACGATCTACTCCTGCGTCATGGGCTCGCGCGCCTTCGGTCTGGCGACGGAGGACAGCGACACGGACCGCCGGGGCGTCTTCCTCGCGCCGACCGCGCTGTACTGGCGCTTCGAGAAGCCGCCCACGCATGTGGAGGGTCCCGGGGAGGAGCAGTTCAGCTGGGAGCTGGAGCGCTTCTGCGAGCTGGCCCTGCGCGCGAACCCGAACATCCTGGAGTGCCTGCACTCCCCGCTCGTGGAGTCGGTGGACGACACCGGCCGCGAACTCCTCGCCCTCCGCGAGGCGTTCCTCTCCCGCCGGGCCTACGAGACCTTCACCCGCTACGCCCACGGTCAGCGCCGCAAGCTCGACGCCGACGTGCGCACCCACGGCGCCCCGCGCTGGAAGCACGCGATGCACCTGCTCAGGCTGCTGACCAGCGCCCGCGACCTGCTGCGCACGGGCGTCCTGACGATCGACGTCGGTGAGGCGCGGGAGTCGCTGCTCGCCGTGAAGCGCGGCGAGGTGCCCTGGCCGGAGGTGGAGGCGCGGATGAACCTCCTGGCGCGGGAGGGCGAGGAGGCGACCCGGCACAGCCCGCTCCCCGAGGAGCCGGACCGGCGCCGCGTGGAGGACTTCCTGATCCGCACCCGCCGAGCCTCAGCGCTCCAGCCGGACCCGTACGACGAAGTCGTGCAGGGCGTCGTACCCGGCCGGGGCGTCGGGAAGCGCTGAGGCGGCCTGGGCCTCGTCCAGCACGGCGTGCAGCCGCTCCACGTCGGATCGCACGCGCGCGTGGTCGACCCCCGCGTCCCCGTGCTCGCGCTCAGCCTTGGCGGCGACCAGCTCGGGCAGGTACCCCGGAGCGGTGTCGATCTCCTCGACGAGGGTGGGCAGGTGGGGCTGCACCTCGCCGGTGCGCATCAGGTGGATGCCGGTGAGCAGCACCCGGAAGGTGTACAGGAGCGGCTTCAGCTGGCCGGTCTTCTCGAACAGCCGCCACTGGGTGCCCGCGAATCCCCGGTAGTGGTGGGCATGGTGGCGGGTGAGAACACCCGGCGCGAGGGCGGCCAGCTCCCGGTGCGCCTCGGTGGTGTGCACGACCAGCGGGGAGAGCAGCTGCTCCAGTACGTAGCCGTTGCGGCGGAGCATCAGCCGGACGAACTTGCGCAGGTCGTGCGTGACCAGGTCCATCTCGACGCCGTCCCGGTCCCACATCCGCGACCGCGTCTCCTCCGGCTCGCGCAGCCCGACCAGGTCGGCGGCGGGCAGCAGGTGCACGCCGCGCAGGTCGACGTCGGAGTCGCGGGAGGGGAAGCCGTAGAGGTGGGCGCCGGAGACGGTGGCGAACAGCACCGGGAAGGGCTGTTCGGCCACCACCGGGGCCAGGTCGATGTCGAGGGCGTCGATCATGGGCTCAAGCGTCCCAGAGGGCGCCGAGGGCCAGCAGGTCGCCCCGGTACTCGATGCGGTCGGCCCAGTCGGCCGGCCAGGCGTCGGCGCCCAGGTGCGCGCCCGCGAAGGCGCCCGCGAGGCAGGCGATGGAGTCGGAGTCGCCGGAGGTGCAGGCGCCGCGGCGCAGGGCGGTGAGCGGCTCGTCGACGAAGAGCAGGAAGCAGAGCAGCCCGGCCGCCATGGCCTCCTCGGCGATCCAGCCCTCGCCGACGGCCAGGCAGGGGTCGGTCTCGGGCGAGACGGTGCGCACCGCTTCCTGGAGCCGGTCGAGCGTGGCCAGGCACTCGTCCCAGCCGCGCGCGATGAAGTGCTCGGGCGTCGGGTCCTGGGAACGGCTCCACAGGTCGCCGAGCCAGCGCTCGTGGTACCGGGTGCGGTTGTCGTAGGCGTACGAGCGCAGCAGCCCGACCAGGCCGGTCGGCTCGGCGCCCTCCGCCAGCAGTCGTACGGCGTGTGCGGTGAGGTCGGAGGCGGCGAGCGCGGTGGGGTGCCCGTGGGTGAGCGCGGACTGCAACTGGGCGGCGCCCGCCCGCTGTTCGTCGCTGAGGCCGGGGACGAGGCCGACGGGCGCGACGCGCATATTGGCGCCGCAGCCCTTGGAGTGGATCTGACTGGCGTCCTGCCAGGGGCGGTCGGCGCGCTCCAGCAGGTCGCAGGCGCGCAGGCAGGTGTTGCCGGGGGCCCTGTTGTTGTCGGGCGAGCGGTTCCAGGCGATGAACTCCTGCCGTACCGGCTCGGTCATCGCCTCGGGTGCCAGGACGCCCCGGTCCATCGCCGTCCGCAGCCCCTTCCCCAGCGCCAGCGTCATCTGCGTGTCGTCGGTGACGACGGCCGGCCGGGGCAGCTCCATCTCCCGCCAGGGGCCGCACTTGGCGAGGATCGACGGGACGTCGTTGAACTCGGTGGGGAAGCCCAGCGCGTCGCCGAGGGCGAGGCCGATGAGCGCTCCGGTGGCGGCGCGTTTGGTGCCGGGGGTCGTGGTCATGCGGGGCGTCCTTCCCGAGAGGTGCGGAGCAGCGGTGGGTGCAGGGTGGTGGCCGGCCCCGCGCGGTACACGGCGGCGGGCTTGCCGCGGCCTCCGGTGAGGCGGGCGGCGCCCGGGACGGGCTCGACGAAGCCGGGGGTGGCGAGGACCTTGCGGCGGAAGTTCGGCCGGTCCAGGGCCGTGCCCCACACCGTCTCGTAGACCTGTTGCAGCTCGCCGAGGGTGAACTCGGCCGGGCAGAAGGCGGTGGCCAGGCAGGTGTACTCCAGCTTGGCGCCGACGCGGTGCCGGGCGTCGGCCAGGATCCGGTCGTGGTCGAAGGCGAGGCCGCGGGCCTCGTCGTACGGCACCCAGCGGGCCTCGGCCGCGTCACCGCCGCCGTGCGGCTCTGGAGGGTCCGGGAGCAGCGCGGCGAAGGCCACGGACACGACCCGCATGCGGGGGTCGCGGTCGGGCTCGCTGTAGGTCCGCAGCTGCTCCAGGTGCAGCCCGGTCACGTCCGCGAGGCCGGTCTCCTCGGCCAGCTCGCGCCGGGCCGCAGTCTCCGCCGACTCCTGGGGCAGCAGGAAGCCGCCCGGCAGCGCCCAGCGGCCCGCGTACGGCTCCTGGCCCCGCTCGACGAGCAGCACGTGCAGCGCGCCCGCGCGCAGCGTGAGGACGGCGAGGTCGACGGTGACGGCGAAGGGTTCGAAAGCGTGCTTGTCGTAGCCGTGCACGAAACACCCACCCCCTTAATAGTCAGTACGACTATAAAGAAGGCGGGCGCTCGGAACAACCCTCGGAGATGTGGGAGACCTAGAGGTCGACCTCCTGCATCAGCATCCCGACCTCCGTGTTGGACAGCCGGCGCAGCCAGCCCGACTTCTGGTCGCCCAGCGTGATCGGGCCGAAGGCGGTGCGCACCAGCTTGTCGACGGGGAAGCCCGCCTCCGCGAGCATCCGGCGGACGATGTGCTTGCGGCCCTCGTGGAGCGTGACCTCGACCAGGTAGTTCTTGCCGGTCTGCTCGACGACCCGGAAGTGGTCCGCGCGCGCGTACCCGTCCTCCAGCTGGATGCCGTCCTTGAGGCGCTTGCCGAGGTCGCGCGGGATCGGGCCCACGATGTGCGCGAGGTAGGTCTTCTTCACGCCGTACCGGGGGTGGGTCAGGCGGTGGGCCAGCTCGCCGTGGTTGGTGAGCAGGATGACGCCCTCGGTCTCGGTGTCGAGCCGGCCGACGTGGAAGAGGCGGGTCTCACGGTTGGTGACGTAGTCGCCGAGGCACTGGCGGCCCTCCGGGTCCTCCATGGTGGAGACGACACCGGCGGGCTTGTTGAGCGAGAAGAACTGGTACGACTGCGTGGCGACGGTCAGGCCGTCGACCTTGACCTCGTCCTTCTCCGGGTCGACGCGGCGGCCCTGCTCCAGCACGATCTCGCCGTTGATCTCGACCCGGGCCTGCTCGATCAGCTCCTCGCAGGCGCGCCGGGAGCCGTAGCCCGCGCGCGCGAGGACCTTCTGCAGCCGCTCGCCCTCCTGCTCGGCGCCCGGGAAGGTCTTGGGCAGCTTGACGTCCTTCTTCCCGGCGTACCGCTCGCGGTTGCGCTCCTCGGCCCGCGTCTCGTACTCGCGGGACGTGGCGGGCGCGCTGCGGCCGCGCTGCTGGGGCCGCTTGGGGCCGCCCTTGGCGCCGCCCCGGGCCGAGGGACCGCGGCCCGACTTCGGGCCGTCCTTGGTGGCGCCGGGGCCCACGTCGTAGCGCCGCTCCTCCGGGCGCGGCTTCTTGGGACGGCCGCCCTGCTTGTCGTCGCGGTTGTTGCCGGCGCCGCGGTAGTTGCCGCGGCCCCCGCTGCTCCCGCCGCGGCCGCCGCTGTTGCCACCACGGCTCCCGCCGTTGTTTCCGCTGCTGTTCCTGCCGCTGCTGCTTCGCATCAAAATTCCGTCTTGTCGTCTGCGTCCCCGGCATCCGGGGCGTCCGGATCGAACGACGGGACCCCTTCCAGCGTGTCGGCCTCGATCGCCTCCGCCTCCGGGAGGAAGGGCGCGAGCTCCGGGAGCTCGTCCAGGCCGCGCAGGCCCATCCGCTCCAGGAAGTAGTTCGTCGTCACGTACAGGATCGCACCTGTTTCGGGTTCCGTGCCCGCCTCCTCGACCAGCCCGCGCTGCAGGAGGGTGCGCATCACGCCGTCGCAGTTCACGCCGCGGACGGCGGAGACGCGGCTGCGGCTGACCGGCTGGCGGTAGGCGACGACGGCGAGGGTCTCCAGGGCGGCCTGGGTGAGGCGGGCGTGCTGGCCGTCCAGGACGAAGCCCTCGACGGCCGCGGCGTACTCGGGCCGGCTGTAGAAGCGCCAGCCGCCCGCGACCAGGCGCAGCTCGAAGCCGCGCCCCTGGACGGCGTACTCGTCGGCCAGCTCGCGCAGGGCGTCCGCGATCCGCCGCCGGGGCCGCCGCAGTATCTTCGCCAGCTGCTCCTCGGTCGCGGGCTCGTCGACGACCATGAGGACCGCCTCCAGGGCCGGCTTGAGGGCGAGGGCGGCGACGCCGTCCGGCTGGTCCGGAGCCTCGGTGGTTGCTTCACTCATGCCTTCTGCTCCTCCTTCGGCGTCTCGGGCGGCCGGTCGAACTCATCGGTCACCACCGGCTGCGTCTCCCCGTCGCCGCCGGTCCAGCGCACCAGCAGGTCGCCGAGCGCGGTCTCCTGGTCCAGCTCGACGGCCTTCTCCCGGTACAGCTCCAGGAGGGCCAGGAAGCGGGCGACGACGGTCAGGGTGTCCTCGGTGTCCCGGACCAGCACGTGGAAGCTGGCCTCGCCCAGTTCCCTCAGCCGCGCGACGACGATCCCGGCCTGCTCCTGCACGCTGACCAGGGGGGCGTGGATGTGCTCGACGTAGACCTGCGGCTTGGGCTTGGGCTGCATCGCCTTCACGGCGAGCTTGGCGAACCCCTCGGGGCCGATGCTGATGACGACCTCGGGCAGCAGCTCGGCGTGGTGGGCTTCCAGGCCGACGGTACGGGGGTAACGGCGGGCCTCGGCGGCCAGCCGGTCGTTGAAGATCTCCGCGATCTGCTTGTACGCGCGGTACTGGAGCAGGCGGGCGAAGAGCAGGTCGCGGGCTTCGAGGAGGGCCAGGTCGGCCTCGTCCTCGACCTCGGCGGCGGGCAGCAGGCGGGCCGCCTTGAGGTCGAGCAGCGTCGCCGCGACCACCAGGAACTCGGTGGTCTGGTCGAGGTCCCAGTCCGGCCCCATCGCCCGGATGTGCGCCATGAACTCGTCGGTCACCTTCGACAGGGCGACCTCGGTGACGTCCATCTTGTGCTTGGAGATCAACTGGAGCAGCAGGTCGAACGGCCCCTCGAAGTTGGCCAGCCGCACCTTGAAGACACCGTCGCCGGCTTCGTCGGTGATGTCCTCCGAAGGCTTCTGGGACGAGGCGGCGCCGTGCCGCCCGGAGCCCTCCTCGGCGTGTGCCCCGGAAGCCTCCTCACCGCCGACTCGCGGTGCGTCCTGCGGCCCGCCGACCGCGGGCTCCCCACCCGTGGGGGGCACGCTGCCGCGGGGCCCGACGCCGGGCTCCGGCCCGACACCCCCGGGCGCGCCCGGGGCGGCCGGTGCCGCACACGCGTCGGCCGCTGCGACCGCCCCGGTCGCCGGGACCGGCCGCTCGACCGGCGCGAGACCGTCGTGGTCCGCCGCCCGGGGAGATTGTCCCGGCACGGGTGGCGGATCCGTGGCGGGAGCCGCGTCGGGCGGGCCACCCGCCCGTGCTGACTGATCGGCACGCGCGGCGCCCTGTCGGCCGGCTTCGACCGGGGCCCGCCCGATCGCCGCCTCCTCCGTGCCCGTGTCCGCGTCCGGCGGCTCCGCCGCCGAGGGCACTTCCGGACCGGTGGCATCCGGCTCCGTTCCGGTCGCCCCGGCGTCCGAAGTGCCGGCAGAGACTCCGCCCCGAAGGCCCTGCTCGGTGGACTCCACTCCGATGGCCCCGGCGTGGCCCGTGGCATCCGGCTCCGTTCCGGTCGCCCCGGCGTCCGAAGTACCGGCAGAGGCTCCGCCCCGAAGGCCCTGCTCGGCGGACTCCACTCCGGTGGCCCCGGCGTGGCCGGTGGGGTCCGGTCCCGCTTCGGGCGCAGCCGCGCCCGGAGTCCCGGGGTGGTACTCCTCCGCGTCCGGCGCCGCCATCTCGTGGATCCTCGCCGGGTCTCCGGGGTCGGCGGCCGATGCGGCGGCCGGTCCGGCGGGCGCCGGTCCGGCCCGGAGGTCCTGCTCGGCGGGTGCCGCTCCGGCGGTCCCGGACGCGCCGTCGCCGGAGGGCGTCTGCGCGGTGAGCGGCGCGGCCGCCGGCGCCCCCGGCCCCCTGCCCAGCGCACGTCGGCGGCCGGCGCGCGGGGTGCGGCCGGGGTGGGGGGCGTCGTTCGAGGTCATGGCCCCCGCAGGCTACCGCTACCGCCCGCGCAGCCGTCGTACGAGGATGCTGGCGTCCCCGCGGGTCTCCAGGTCGGCGAGGACCACGGCGACCGCCTCGCGGACGATGCGGCCCCGGTCCACGGCCAGGCCGTGCTCGCCCCGCAGCACCAGGCGGGCGTGCTCCAGGTCCATCAGCTCCTCGGCGGAGACGTACACGGTGATCTTCTCGTCGTGGCGCTCACGCCCGCTGGGGCGCCGTGCGGCGGCCCGGCCGCGCTTGCGGGGCCGGTCGGCGCCGGGGGCGGCAGAACCTTCCTGCGCGCCCGTGCCGGGCCCGGAGCCCCGCGCGGCACGCTCCGTGCCGCGGGTGCGCGACTCGCCCGCCGAGCCCGGCTCCGCGTCCGCCGCGGCATGTTCCGCGCCCTCGCCGTCACCGCCCTGGGCGGGCACCGACTGCGGTGCGTCCTCGGCGGCGGCCTGGTCGCTCTCCCCCGCCGGGGCCGGCACCCGGGCCTCGCCGCCCGCCGGTCGCCGCGGGGTGGACGCCTGGAGCGCCATTCCCCCTGTCGTACGGAAGAGTTCGTCGGCCCCCGGCAGACTCACTCGGCGTGACACCGGGCGAGCACCTCCCTGGCGAGCTGGCGGTAGGCGGCGGCACCGACGGAGTTGGACGCGTACGTGGTGATCGGCTCCCCGGCGACCGTGGTCTCCGGGAAGCGGACCGTGCGTCCGATGACCGTGTGGTAGACGTGGTCGTCGAACGCCTCGACGACCCGCGCGAGCACCTCACGGCTGTGCACCGTGCGCGAGTCGTACATCGTGGCGAGGATGCCGTCGAGCTCCAGGTCGGGGTTGAGCCGCTCCTGGACCTTCTCGATCGTCTCGGTGAGCAGCGCGACACCGCGCAGCGCGAAGAACTCGCACTCCAGCGGCACGATCACCTTGTGCGCGGCGGTCAGCGCGTTGACCGTGAGCAGACCGAGCGAGGGCTGGCAGTCGATGACGATGTAGTCGTAGTCGTCCATCAGCGGCTTGAGCGCCCGCTGCAGCGTGGACTCGCGCGCGACCTCGCTCACCAGCTGCACCTCGGCCGCCGACAGGTCGATGTTGCTGGGCAGCAGGTCCATGTTGGGGACCGCGGTCTTCAGCAGCACCTCGTCGGCCGCCATGCCCCGCTCCATGAGCAGGTTGTAGACGGTGAGGTCGAGCTCCATCGGGTTGACGCCGAGGCCGACCGACAGCGCGCCCTGCGGGTCGAAGTCGACGAGCAGCACCCGGCGCCCGTACTCGGCGAGCGCGGCACCCAGGTTGATGGTCGACGTGGTCTTGCCCACGCCGCCCTTCTGGTTGCACATCGCGATGATCTTGGCGGGACCGTGCTCGGTCAGCGGGCCCGGGATCGGGAAGTACGGCAGCGGGCGTCCGGTCGGGCCGATACGCTCACGGCGCTGTCGGGCCGCGTCGGGCGCGAGCGTGGCGGCGTACTCGGGATCCGGCTCGTACTCCGCGTCCGGGTCGTAGAAGTGCCCCTCGGGCAGTTCGTCGTAGTCGGCGAAGTGGTTGCGTGGCGCGCCACTTCCGTCGCCGGCCATGGCGTTCACGTGTTGGCCATCCATACTCATGTGTGCTGTCCGAGTTGCCTGCGGACTGTGGTGGTCGGCTGCGGAGGTGCGTACAGCTACGGAGCCGACGGCCTCGAGACGCCCGGGACCGCTGGTCCGTGCCGGCATTCCTGGTTGACCACCCCCGGGAGTAAATGTCGACTCATTCACAAGTCGTCTTACCTCCTTGGTGACCAGGGAACTTCTAGACAGGTCAGCGTGGCACCATGCCGACGTTCGGCGACTCTATGGCGTGTCGGCCGTCCGCAGCAACACAATCCGCCGGACCCGGCCCGATGTGTCGGCAATGAAACATCCCTCTGTCAAGGGCGTACGGCCGTCGCACAGCAGGTTTCACCGGTGCGCGAATCGGTTGAAGCGTTACGTTCGAGGCGAGTTGACCGAGAATCGCAAAGTGACCATACACACACCCGGCCGGACCTTGTCGGGCAAGGTCCGGCCGGGTGTGCGGGGTTGACGACGCCTGTTGACGTATCGCCTTTGCCGTTTGATGACTTAGGCGAGCAGAGTCGCCGGGTCGACATACTCCAGGCCGTGCGCCTCGGCGACCTCGCGGTAAACCACCTTGCCGTCATGCGTGTTGAGGCCCTTGGCCAGCGCGGGGTCGCGGCGCAGCGCCTCGGCCCAGCCGCGGTCGGCCAGCTCGACGATGTAGGGCAGCGTGGCGTTGGTCAGCGCGTTGGTGGAGGTGTTGGGCACCGCGCCCGGCATGTTGGCGACGCAGTAGAAGACCGAGTTGTGGACCTTGAAGGTCGGCTCGGCGTGCGTGGTCGGGTGCGAGTCCTCGAAGCAGCCGCCCTGGTCGATCGCGATGTCGACAAGGACACTGCCCGGCTTCATGCGGGAGACCAGCTCGTTGGTGACGAGCTTCGGGGCCTTGGCGCCCGGGATGAGCACCGCGCCGATGACGAGGTCGGCATCGAGGACGGCCTTCTCCAGCTCGAAGGAGTTGGACATGACGGCCTTGACCTTGGTGCCGAAGATCTTGTCGGCCTCGCGCAGCTTGTTGATGTCGCGGTCGAGCAGGGTCACGTCGAAGCCCATGCCGACGGCGATCTGGGTGGCGTTCCAGCCGGAGACACCGCCGCCGATGACGACGGCCTTGGCGGGGGTCACGCCGGGCACGCCGCCGGGCAGCACGCCGCGCCCGCCGTTGGGGGCCATCAGGTGGTAGGCGCCGACCTGCGGGGCGATCCGGCCCGCGACCTCGGACATCGGGGCCAGCAGCGGCAGCGCGCGGTTCGGCAGCTCGACCGTCTCGTAGGCGATGGCGGTGGTGCCGGACTCGACGAGCGCGTCCGTGCACTCCTTGGAGGCGGCCAGATGCAGGTAGGTGAAGAGCGTCTGGTCCTTGCGCAGGCGGTGGTACTCCTCCGCGATCGGCTCCTTGACCTTCAGGAGCAGGTCCGCGGTGGCCCAGACCTCGTCGGCGGTGTCGAGTATGCGCGCACCGGCCGCCACGTACTCCTCGTCGGGGATGGAGGAGCCGACGCCGGCGTCGCGCTCGACGACGACCTGGTGACCGTGGCGCACCAGCTCGTGCACGCCGGCGGGGGTGATGGCCACCCGGAACTCGTTGTTCTTGACCTCGCGGGGGATGCCGACCTTCACGTGGATCACGGTCCTTGGCTCAGAGGATGGGTTATTACAAGGCATACCCGCTCAAGCGCGGGCACACCGGGTCAGACCGCAGGAGAAAGTGCGGCAGAGCCAGTTTAATGAAGGTGTTCCCTCTGTCTAGCCTTTCAAAGCATTAATCTTCAGACTCTGCGCTACGGATTTCGCAGGCGTCTGCGGGATCTTCCCTCAACATGCGCTCGGCCGCGCTCCGCTGCAGCCCGGCCGCGGTGGGGTCGCCGAGCCGGTCGAGGGTGTCGGCGAGCCGCAGGTGCAGCGCGGCCTGGAGCCGGTCGTCCTCGGCCCGGCGGGCCCAGTCGACGGCCTCCTGACAGGTGCGCAGCGATTCCTCGGGGCGCCCGGCGTACTCCTGGACCCGGGCCAGCTCGGACAGCGCCCGCGCGTGCGCGGCCACGTCGCCGGTCCTGCGGTACCCGGCGATGGCGGCCCGCCAGGACCGCACCGCCTCGCCGTAGCGTCCGGCGTAGGTGTGGGCGGTGGCGATACGGCCGTAGACCCGGGCGGCGTCGGCGCGCTCGTCCCGGGCGAGGCGCTGGGCGAGGGCCCGGCCGAACCAGTCGGCGGCGCGGTCGTAGTCCCCCAGCTCCAGGTGGGCGCCGCCCACGGATTCCATCGCGCGGCCGGTGGCGTAGGGGTCGTTCGCCTCGCGTCCGGCGTCCAGCGCGGCCCGGTAGCGCACCAGGGCCTCGGCGGTACGGCCGGTACGGGCGTCCAGGTCGGCCAGGTTCAGCAGGGCCGCCGCCTTCTCCCGGGGCAGCTCGCGGCGCTCGGCCACGTCGAGGACGAGGCGGTGGACGCCGTACAGGTCGGGGGCGGCCGCCTGGGTGCCGAAGTGCGCGACCATGGCCCGCACCAGCTGGGACATGAGCCGGCGGGCGAGGGTGTCCAGCTCACCGTCGGCGACCGCGAGGCGGGCCGCCGCCAGCAGGGCGGGGCGTCGGGCGCGCAGCCAGTCGGCGGCGGCCCTGGGGTGCGGAAAGCGCAGGTCGCGCGGTGTGGCGAGGACCTTCTCGCGGGCCTGCGGGCTGTCGGTCTCGGTGACCGCCCGGCAGGACTGGAGCAGGCGCACCGTCCGCTCCAGCATGCGGGCCCGGGCCAGTTGCAGCTCGGCGGGCCGCTCGTGCTTGCGGGCGAGGCGCGTCAGCCGCTCGTGCAGGCACCCGGGGACCTCGTACTCGGGCAGCGGGGAGTCGGCGGCGCGCAGCAGACCGAGGGAGACGAAGTCGTCCAGGGTCGTGCGGGCGCCGCTCACCGAGCAGCCGGCGAGCGCGGAGGCGGTGTGCGGGTCGACCAGGCCGGCCGGGGCGAGGGAGAGCAGGCGCAGCATCCGGGCGGCGGTGCCGGGCAGGGAGGCGTGGACGAGGCGGAAGACGCGGTCGAGCGCGCTCCCTTCCTCGGCCTCCGCGTGCAGGTGCTTGGCCAGGTCGGCGACGGCCGCCTGGGGGCGGGCCGCGAGCCAGCCGCCGGCCAGGGTCAGGGCGGCGGGCTGGGCCTGGCAGAGCTCGACCAGCTGTTCGGCGGCCCGGGGGTCGACGGTGATCCGGACCGAGCCGGTGTGGCGGGACAGCAGCTCCACGGCCGATTTGGTGTCCAGGCCGCCCAGCGTGCAGGGGCGGACGTCCGCGATGCCGGTGAGCGGGCCCTCGGCCACGGCGACGGCCAGGCAGTCCGGGGTGTCCGGCAGCAGCGCGTCGACCTGCTCGGCGTCGGCGACGGCGTCCAGCAGGAGCAGGACCCTGCGGTCGGCGAGCGAGGCCCGCAGCGCCTCGGTGAGGTCGTCCTCGTCGGCGCCGGGCGGGGCGGTGCGGTCCAGCTCGGTGAGCAGGTCCCGGGCGAGGCGCGCGACGGGTACGCGGGTGCCGTCCGGCTCGCTCAGCCTGGCCCGCAGGACGCCGTCGGGGTAGGCGTCCGCGACCTGTGCGGCCAGCTCCTCGGCGAGTGCGGTGCGCCCCGAGCCGGGTCGGCCCGCGATGAGCAGCACGCGCGCGCGGGGGGCCTTGCGGCCGGAGAGGGTGTCGAGGCCGGCGCGCTCGATGTCGGCGCGCAGCTCTTTCAGCTCCCGGGTGCGGCCGAGGAACCCGCTCTCCTCAGCAGGGTCCTGAGACAGCCGTACGCCGTCCGTGTCCACCGCCTGATCCGTCACGGGCCACACTCCCGATCCCACCGCACGCCGGTGCCCGCCGGAAGCCCGGTTCGGGCGATTCCCGAGCCTAGTTCACGCTCTGCGACGTTCCCGGCGGAGCGCGGCGGGCACATCCCCCGATCAGATCAACCGATCGTCACACCGGTCGGGCCCGAAGGCGAAGCAGCGCCGGCCGGGACCCGGGCCCGGCCTCGGGTGGGGCGGCTCGCGCACGGGCACGGTCCGGCCCGGCGACCGACCGGGTCTACCCGCCCCAGGCACGCGGCCCCTGACCCCGGCCACCGGCCACCGGCCACCGGCCACCGGCCAGGGCAACGCCGGGCGGTCGGTTCTGGACGCGGGTGGCACCCGGGCGCCGAACGGCTGCGCGACCCGCCCGGCGGCGTCCGCACCCGTGACTCGCTGGGTACCGCCGCGCACCGGGGGCCTGCCCGGCGGTTCATGCCGCGGACGCGGGGGCCGGCGCACTCTCCCCCACTGCCTCAAGGGCGTGGGTCGTCCAGGGCGTCGTCGTCGGTCGCAGACTCCGCCACGTTCCGCTGCGCCGGCGGGAGGGGCACCGCCGCCCCCGTTCATCGGCGGCAGTGGGGCGCCGCGGGTTTCCTGCGACCGGATCCGCCGGACGGGCCTACGCCTCGAAGGGCCGCGCCGGCCAGGGCGCCTCGGCCGGACGGAGGGCGTCGAGGCCGTCGCCGTGCTCCGCGGCGACCAGCGAGAGCACACCCACGACCAGGCAGTTGTTGTGCAGCTCCCCCGCGAGCACCCCCCGGACCAGGTCCGCCACGGGCACCCGCGTCAGCTCCATGTCGGCCTCTTCGTCCTCGACCTCGAAGCGTTCACCGGCGGCCTCGGACAGACCCCGGGCGAGGAAGATCCGTACGGCCTCGTCGCAGCCGCCGGGCGTGGTGTAGACGTCGGTCAGCACCCGCCAGTGCTCGGCCTTGACGTGCGCCTCCTCGTACAGCTCGCGCTGGGCGGCGTGCAGCGGGTTCTCGCCGGGAACGTCGAGCAGCCCGGCCGGGATCTCCCAGAGCTTCTCGCGCACGGGGTGCCGGTACTGCTTGATGACCAGCACCCGGCCCTCCTCGTCCAGGGCGAGGACGGCGACCGAACCGGGGTGGACCTGGTAGTCGCGGGAGACGACGGAGCCGTCGGGCATGACCACGTCGTCCGTGCGGACCGAGGTCTTCTTGCCCCGGAAGGGGGTCTGGCTGCCCCGGATCTCCCACTCCTCGGGAGTGTCCTTGATCGTGCTGCCCGTCATTGCCTGACCTGCCCTTCCAGACGTACGCGAAAGCCGGGGCCCGCGCCGTTGAATGCGCGTGCCCCGGCCACCGTACAACTGGTGTGTTACTTCGACGTCTTCCGCTCGACCGCGGCCTTGACCAGCCCGGCGAAGAGCGGGTGCGGACGGGTCGGGCGCGAGCGCAGCTCCGGGTGGGCCTGCGTGGCGACCAGGTACGGGTGGACGTCCCGCGGGTACTCGACGTACTCGACGAGCTTGCCGTCCGGGGAGGTGCCCGAGAAGACGATGCCGGCCTTCTTCTCCAGCTCCGCGCGGTAGGCGTTGTTCACCTCGTAGCGGTGGCGGTGCCGCTCCTCGACGTACTCCTTGCCGTCGTAGACCTCGCGCACGATGGAGCCCTCGGCCAGCTTGGCCGGGTACATGCCGAGCCGCATCGTGCCGCCGAGGTCGCCCTCGCCGGCCACGATGTCCAGCTGCTCGGCCATGGTGGAGATGACCGGGTGGGCGGTGGCCGGGTCGAACTCGGTGGAGTTGGCGTCCGCGATGTCGGCCAGGTTGCGCGCGGCCTCGACGACGATGCACTGCAGGCCCAGGCAGAGGCCGAGCAGCGGGATCTTGTTCTCGCGGGCGTACTTGATCGCGCCGACCTTGCCGGTCACGCCGCGCTCGCCGAAGCCGCCGGGGATGCAGATCGCGTCGACGTCGCCGAGCTGCGCCTTGGCACCGGCCGGGGTCTTGCAGTCGTCGGAGGTGACCCACTTGATCTTCACGCGGGCCCGGTTGGCGAAGCCGCCGGCGCGCAGCGCCTCGGTGACCGAGAGGTAGGCGTCGGGCAGGTCGATGTACTTGCCGACCAGGGCCATGACGATCTCGTGCTCGGGCTGGTGCACGCGGTCGAGCAGGTCGTCCCAGGTCGTCCAGTCCACGTCGCGGAAGGGCAGGTCCAGCTTGCGGACGACGTAGGCGTCCAGCCCTTCGGTGTGGACGACCTTGGGGATGTCGTAGATGGAGCGGGCGTCGGGGCAGGCCACCACGGCCGCCTCGTCGACGTCGCACATCAGCGAGATCTTGCGCTTGATCGCGGTCGGCACCTCGCGGTCGCAGCGCAGCACGATCGCGTCCGGCTGGATACCGATGTTGCGCAGGGCGGCGACGCTGTGCTGAGTGGGCTTGGTCTTCAGCTCGCCCGACGGGCCGATGTAGGGCAGGAGCGAGATGTGGACGACGAAGACGTTGTCACGGCCGACCTCGTGCCGGACCTGACGGACGGTCTCCAGGAACGGCAGCGACTCGATGTCGCCGACGGTGCCGCCGACCTCGGTGATCACGACGTCGACCTCGTCCGTCGCCATGCGGCGGATGCGGTGCTTGATCTCGTTGGTGATGTGCGGGATGACCTGCACGGTGTCGCCCAGGTACTCGCCGCGCCGCTCCTTGGCGATCACGGCCGAGTACACCTGGCCCGTGGTCACATTGGCGGTGCCGTCCAGGTCGCGGTCGAGGAAGCGCTCGTAGTGGCCGATGTCCAGGTCGGTCTCGGCGCCGTCGTTGGTGACGAACACCTCACCGTGCTGGAAGGGGTTCATCGTGCCGGGGTCGACGTTGAGGTACGGGTCGAGCTTCTGCATCACGACGCGCAGGCCCCGGGCCTTGAGCAGCATGCCGAGGCTGGAGGCGGTGAGCCCCTTGCCGAGCGAGGAGGCGACACCCCCGGTGACGAAGATGTGCTTGGTCGTCGAGGATTTGGGCGGCATGGCCAAGAGGGGGCTCCCGTGGTCGCGGTCTGGGGTGCGGTGCGTTCGTCCTCCGCCCCGGTCGTACCGGGAGTCGTCGGCGGCGCCGTCGCTGCGGTTCCGGGGTTCTTCTCCCACCGGTCCACGGGCTACCAGCGTAACAGCGCCTCGGGGCGATGGCTTCCGGCCACCCTCCGCGCACGCCCGGACACGCAGAGGGGAACGTCACCGATTCCTCACCCCGCGCTCACCCGTTCGGCGGACCCGGCTTGCCCCGAGCGGCACACAGATCATCTACGTGCGTCGTATCCTGCTCGGACGTTCGCTGCCGAGCCCGCCCGGCGACACGGCACCACCCCTCGCCCGTCACCACCGGAACAACGAGAGCTCGTCCGTTCGTTGAGCAACAATTGTCCCTCGGGGCACCACGTTTGGCTTCCGGGCCGAACGGCTGCTTTGCTTCATGGCTCAACGAGGCATGACACGCGGGGCACACATCCCTCGACCCACATTTCCTGACCCAGACCCCTGACCCCACCCTTGACCGCTGACCGCACTAGCGACCGCCCCCACGCGGGGTGACGTGGCCGTTCGACTGGAGTTGCACGTGGCCGGGCGCATCGAAGACTACGCACTCATCGGAGACATGCAGACCGCTGCCCTGGTCTGCCGGGACGGCACAGTCGACTGGCTGTGCCTGCCCCGCTTCGACTCGCATGCCATCTTCGCCGGCCTGCTGGGCACAGGGGAGCACGGTTTCTGGCGGCTCGGCCCCGCCTACGCCCCCGGCGCCGAACCGCCCACCGCCGCCCGGCGCACCTACCGCGGCGACTCCTTGATCCTGGAGTCCGAGTGGGACACCCCGCGCGGCACCGTCCGGGTGATCGATTTCATGCCGCCGCGCGACGGCGCGCCGCAGCTGATCCGCATCGTGGAGGGCGTCTCCGGCCGGGTGCCGATGCGCTCGGAGCTGCGGATGCGGTTCAGCTACGGCCGGGTGGTGCCCTGGGTGCACAAGCAGGAGGGCCGCACGGTGGCGGTCGCGGGCCCGGACTCGGTGTGGTTCGACACGGAGGCGGAGACCTACGGCAAGGCGCTGACCACGTACGCGGACTTCACGGTGGCGCCGGGTGACCGGATCGCTTTCACCATCTCGTGGGAGCCCTCGCACAAGGAGCCGCCGGCGCTGCCGGAGCCCGAGCAGTCGCTGGTGGCGACGGAGGACTTCTGGCGCGACTGGGTCGAGCACTGCACGTACCACGGTCCCTACCGGGAGGCCGTGGTCCGCTCCCTGATCACGCTGAAGGCCCTGACGTACGCCCCCACCGGCGGCATCGTCGCGGCGCCCACCACCTCCCTGCCGGAGGACATCGGCGGCGTCCGCAACTGGGACTACCGCTACACGTGGCTGCGCGACGCCGCGATCACGCTGTCCTCGCTGCTGCGCACCGGCTACCGCGAGGAGGCCCGGGCCTGGCGCGAGTGGCTGCTGCGCGCGGTCGCGGGCGACCCCGAGAACCTGCAGATCATGTACGGCATCGCGGGTGAGCGGGAGCTGGGCGAGGCGGAGCTGGACTGGCTGCCGGGCTACGAGGGCTCCACCCCGGTCCGGGTCGGCAACGGCGCGGCCCACCAGCTCCAGCTCGACGTGTACGGCGAGGTGACCGAGGCCCTGCACCTGGGCCACATGACGGGCCTGGCCCGCAACGACTACGCCTCGGTGCTCCAGCTCAAGCTGATCCGCTACCTGGAGGACCACTGGAACGAGCCGGACGAGGGCATCTGGGAGGTGCGCGGCCCGCGCCGCCACTTCGTGCACTCCAAGGTGATGGCCTGGGTCGCCGTCGACCGCACCATCAAGCTGATCGAGTCCGGCGACGCGGACGGCCCGCTGGAGCGCTGGAAGCAGCTGCGCGACGACATCCACCGGGACGTGTGCGAGAAGGGCTACGACAAGGAACGCAACACCTTCACGCAGTCCTACGGCTCCCAGGCGCTGGACGCCTCCCTGCTGCTGATCCCGCAGATGGGCTTCCTGCCGCCGGACGACAAGCGGGTCATCGGCACCATCGAGGCGATCCAGCGCGAGCTGTCCACCTCGGACGGCTTCATCCTGCGCTACCCGACGGACGGCGAGGAGGAGGGCGTCGACGGCCTGCCGGGCGACGAGGGCGCCTTCCTGGCCTGCTCGTTCTGGATGGCGGACGACCTGGCGATGATCGGCCGGGTGGACGAGGCCAGGAAGCTCTTCGAGAAGCTGCTGTCCCTGCGCAACGACCTCGGTCTCCTGGCCGAGGAGTGGGACCCCCGCCTGCAGCGCCAGGTGGGCAACTTCCCGCAGGCCTTCAGCCACGTGCCGCTGATCGACACCGCTCTCAGGCTGACGGCGAGCGGGGCGTACGGGGGCTGAGAACACTCAGGAGGAAGGAGTGGCCGTACCCGCCTAGGCTGGAGACAAACCCCAACCCTTTCCGGAAGGGGGCGGCCATGACTTCCCTCTCGACGGCAGATGCGGCGGTGACCGCGCTGCGCGAGGAACTCACCGGCGAGGTGTTCATCCCCGGTGGCCCGGGTTACGACGAGGCCCGGACCGTCCACAACGCCATGATCGATCGGCGGCCCGCCGTGATCGCACGCTGCGCGCACGAGGACGACGTGGTGCGCGCCGTGCGTTTCGGCAGGGAGCAGGACCTGCCCATCGCGGTTCGCGGCGGCGGTCACAGTGTGTCCGGCCAAGCCCTCAACGACGGCGGTCTGGTGATCGACCTGCGTCTGATGCATGAGGTGACGGTCCACCCCGCGGCCGGGACGGTGCAGGTCGGCGGCGGGGCGACGATGAGCCACCTCGACCGTGGCACACAGCCCTACGGCCTCGCCACCACCGGCGGCCGCGCGTCCACCACCGGTGTCGGCGGCTTCGTGCTGGGCGGCGGCACCGGCTGGCTGGACCGCTGGTGCGGACTGGCAGTGGACAATCTGCTCGGTGTGGAACTGGTCACCGCCGACGCCCGGAGGGTCCGGGCCGGCCCCGACGAGAACGCCGACCTGTTCTGGGCACTGCACGGCGGCGGCGGGAACTTCGGCATCGCCACGGCGCTCACCCTGAAGCTGCACGAGCTGCCGGAGTTCTCCATCGCCCTCGTGCTCTACCCGCCGGAGTCCGGCGAGCACGTCGTCCGCACCTATCGGGACATCATCGAGTCGGGTCCGGACGAGGCAGGCGGCGGCGTCCTCTACTTCACCGGTCCGCCCGCGCCATTCGTGCCAACTCACCTGGTGGGCCGCTTGCTGTGCGGGGCGCTCTTCACCTACGTCGGCCCCGAGGCGGGCCTGCGCGAACTCGCCGAGCCTCTGCTGGCACCGCCTCACGAGGCCGAGGTCGTCGGTGCGGTCCCCTACGCCGATCTGCAGTGCATGCTCGACGACCCGCCGGGACTGCGGAACTACTGGTCGGCCGAGTACCTGACCGGGCTGCCCGACGAAGCGGTGGCCGTGTACTGCGCCCGTGCGGCCTCCATGCCCGTGCCGAGCGGCACTCAGCACACCCTGTTCCCGCAGGGCGGTGCGATCTCCGACGGTCCGTCCGAGTACCCGGTGCCCTACCGGGACGCCGCTTGGGTGGTGCACCCCTTCGGGGTGTGGGAGGACCCGGACGACGACGAACGCGCCGTCCGTTGGGTCCAGGACGTCCGCGCGGACGTCCGGCCGTGGAGCACCGGGGCGGTGTACCTGAACTTCATCGGCGACGAGGGCGCGGACCGGGTGGTGGCCGGGCTCGGTACCGAGAACACCCGCAGGCTCGGGGAGCTGAAGCGTCGGTACGACCCGGACAACGTGTTCCGGTTCAACCACAACATCCGGCCCGCGTGACTCACCGGCGCGGGGCGCCCTCACGCGATGTGCCCGTCGGCGGCTCGCGCGGGTAGCGTCCGGCTCATGGACAGCGGCATGAACAGCGGATTCGACACCCAGGGCGCCGGGATCACGGTGCGGCGGGCACTGGAGCTGCCCGGGCTGCGCAGTGGTCTGCCGGAGGTTCTCGCGGGCGCCGACCGGCTGCACCGCACGGTGCGCTGGGTGCACGCCGGTGAGGTGCCCAACATCGCCTCGCTCCTCAAGGGCGGCGAACTGCTGCTGACCACGGGGTACGGCCTGGGCACCCGCCCCGCCGAACAGCGGGCGTTCGTGCGCACGCTGGCCGAGCGCGGCATCGCGGCCCTCGTCGTGGAGCTGGGCCCGCGCTTCGCCCGGCTCCCCGCGGCCCTCGTGGACACCGCCCGCGCGGCCGGGCTGCCGCTGGTCCAGCTGCACCGCGAGGTGCCGTTCGTGACGGTCACCGAGGAGATCCACACCGAGATCGTCAACGGCCACTACGCGCTGCTCCAGCGGGCCGAGGAGGTGCACCGCCGCTGCACCGAGGCCCTGCTGGGCGGCGGCGGGGTGCCCCAGGTCCTCGGCATCCTGGCCGACTTCGCCGGCAACCCCGTGTTCCTGGAGACCCCGGACGGCCGCCTGCTGTACGCCGCCGGTTCCGGCCCCGAGGGCGCCGACCCGCTCCAGGTCTGGGAGGGGCTGCGGGGACCGCACAAGGACGCGCCGCCCCCGGCGGGCTCGGTCCTCGTGGAGGTGCCGGGCGGCGGGCCCGGCACCGGGTCGGTGCGGGCCCGCCTCGTGCTGCTGCCGGTACGGTCCCCGCTGGCGCCGGTGCACCGGATGGCGGCGGAGCGGGCGGCCGGCATCCTGGCCGTGGTGCTGATGCAGGCGCGGCAGGAGGAGGAGTTGGCGGCGCGCGGGCGGGGCGACTTCCTCACCGACCTCGCGGAGGGCCGGATCACGGCGCAGGACGCCCCGGCGCAGGCCCGCGTCCTGGGCTTCAAGCCGGGCACCGGACCGCTGCTCCCGGTGGTGATGCGGCTCGGCGACGCCCTGTCCCCGGCGGGCGGCGGCTGGGCGGTGCTGGCCCGCGCGGTCGCCGAGGAGCTGGCGTCGGTGGGGGTGCCGGTGCTGCTGGGCGTGCGGCCGGTGGAGGGCCGGGTGCCGCTGCTGCTGGGGCTGCGCTCGGAGTCGGAGCGGGTGACGATCGCGGACCGGGTCGCGGCGGCGCTGCGGGCGGGCGTGGAGCGGGCCGGGATGCGGCGGCCGGGGGCGCAGCCGCCGGTCGTGGTGGTCGGTGTGTCCGGCGGCTGGGCGGCGGCGTCGGCGGGTCTCAGGCACGCGGCGGAGACGGCGACGGCGGCGCAGGGCCTGACCGACCGGCCCTGGTACGACGCCCGGCGTCTGGACATCGATCTGCTGCTGTGGCGGCTGCGCGACCATCCGGACCTCGCGGCGTTCGTGGACCGGGCGATCGGCCCGCTGCGGGACCACGACGACCGCTCGAAACCACCTCTGCTGCCCACCCTCCAGACGTACTTGGCGCACGCCGGCCGCAAGGCGGAGACGGCGCGCGAGCTCCATCTCAACCGGCAGACGCTCTACAACCGGCTGGCCCGGATCGGGGAGTTGCTGGGCACGGACCTCGACGACCCGCAGACCGTACTGGCGTTGAGCCTGGCCCTGCGCGCCCGCCGGCACGTTCCGTAGCGGCCGGGGCGCCGGGACGGGTGCCTAGAGCAACGGCGTGGGCTGCGTCAACTCGTCGTAGATGCTCAGGACCTGGGCGACGGTCTCGTCCTCCGTCGGCCAGGTGGCCGCCTGTCGTACGCCCCGTTCCCGCAACTCCTCCTGGCGCGCCGGGTCGGCGAGCAGGCGGACCACGGCGTCGGCGAGCGCCACCGCGTCGCCGGGCGGCACCCGTTCGGCGGCGGCGCCGACCAGCTCGGGGATGCCGCCGACGTCACTGGCGACGAGCGGCACGCGCGCGTGAAGGGCCTCCTGGGCGAGGAGGGAGCGCCCCGGCTCCCGGCGGCTCGGCAGCAGCGCGAGGTCGGCCGCCGCCAGCAGTTCGGGCACGTCGTCGCGGCTGCCGACGAGCACCACCGGCAGCCTTTCGCCCTCGATCCGCGCCTGCAACTCCCCGCGCAGCGGCCCCTCCCCGGCGACGACGACCAGCGGCGCCGGGTTGAGGCGGCGCCACACGCGGGCAGCGTCGAGCAGGACGTCGTAACCCCGGTGCCGGTCGAGGGAGCCGACCGCGATCAGCAACGGGCGGTCGACGGCGCCGAGTTCGGCCCGGACCTTGGGGCGCAGCCGGTCGGGGTCCTCGGGTCCGGGCGGCGGGCCCGGCCGGGCGGGGAGCGCGACGGGGCCGAGCCGGGCGTCCCGCGCGCCGGTCCGTCGTGCCCCGTCGACCAGCTCCGAGGTGGCGCCGAGCACCACGGTGGCGGCCTTCATCACCCGCCGCTCCAGGACGCGCAGCAGCTGGGCGCGGGCCCCTTCGGCGTGCACCCGGTCGTGCCAGGTGACGACGAGCGGGGTGCGCACGCGCCGCCCGCCGAGGGCCAGCACGGCCCGGAAGGAGGCGTGCAGTCCGTGGGCGTGCACCAGGTCGGCGTCCGCGCACACCGTCCGCAGCGCGGCCACGGAGACGGGGTCGCTGCTGCGCGGCACGGGCACGTGGTCGGCTCCGGCGCCCGTGAAGTCGTAGGTGTACTCGGCATCGGAGGGGGCGCACACGGTCACTTTCACGCCCCGTGCGACGAGCCCCGCGGCCAGCGAGCGCACGTGCGTGCTGCTGCCTGCGTTGCCGCCGCCCAGCACCTGCACGGTGCGCAGCGACGACTGGCCGTGCGGTGAGTGGCTGCTCACGGGGGTCACCTGGCCGGGGCTCCTGGTGTTCGGCGGGGGACGGTCACGAAGAACGTACAGAAGGATGGTGCGGACGGGGCGCGCCGCGCGCATTCGGGTGCGCCGCTGCGTCAAGGATGCCAGGCCGTACGGGTGTTCCGGGAACGACGACCGCCGCGAGCGGACCGACGGTGGGACGACGACGGCGAACCGCTTCACCCGTACGAGTGAAGGTGGCGCGTGCGCCCCGAGCCACCGGGGCGCACGTCCCGAAGCGCCCCGGAGCCCGGCGAAGGGTGCCTGCGCGCAGCGCCCCCGACGGTGCCCCGCCGGCGGGACCTCCTACCGGTCCGCCCGGGCCGTCTCCAGCAGCTCCTCCGCGTGGGCGCGGGCCGTCTCGGAGTCCTCCTGACCGGCGAGCATCCGGGACAGCTCCCGGACCCGGTCCTCGCCCTCCAGGACCTTCACGCCGGAGCGCGTCACCGAGCCGTCGTTGGTCTTCTCCACCAGGAGCTGCCGGTCGGCGAACGCGGCCACCTGCGGCAGGTGCGTGACGACCACGACCTGCGCGCTCTTCGCCAGCCGCGCCAGCCGCCGGCCGATCTCCACCGCCGCCTTGCCGCCCACCCCGGCGTCGACCTCGTCGAAGAGATAGGTCGGCACCGGGTCGGTGCCCGCGAAGACGACCTCCACGGCCAGCATCACGCGCGACAGCTCACCGCCGGACGCGCCCTTGGCGATCGGCCGCGGCGGCGCGCCGGGGTGCGGGGCGAGCAGCAGCTCGACCTCGTCGGCGCCCGACGGGCCGTAGGCCACCGTGCGCCCGCCGACCTCGACGCCCTGCTCGTCCTCGGTCTGCCGGATCTCGAACGACACGCGCGCGTGGGGCATGGCGAGCGAGGCCAGCTCGGCGGTCACGGCGGCGGCGAACCGCTCGGCGGCCTCGGTACGCGCGTCGGTCAGCGCCTGGGCGAGCCCGCCCAGTTCCGCCCGCAGGGCGTCCCGCTCGGCGGTCAGCTCGCCGATCCGCTCGTCGTCGCCATCAAGCTCGGTCAGCCGCGCGGCGCTCTGCTCGGCCCAGCCGAGGACGGCGGCGATGTCCTCGCCGTACTTCCGGGTCAGCCCGGTGAGCGCGGCCCGCCGCTCCTCGACGGCCGCCAACCGCAGCGGGTCGGCGTCCAGGTCGTCGGCGTACCCGGCGAGTTCCCCGGCCACGTCGCGCAGCAGGATGCCGACCTCGCCGATCCGCTCGGCGAGCGCGGCCAGCGCCGGGTCGTGCGACCGTACGGCGTCCAGGGCCCGCTGGGCGCCCGCGACCAGCGTCGCGCCGTCCACGCCCTCGGGGTCCTCCGGATTGCCCGCGAGGGCGGCGTGGGCGGCCGTGGCGGCCGACGCGAGCGCCTCGGCGTGTCCGAGCCGCTCCGCCTCCTCCGCCAGCTCCACGTCCTCACCGGCGCGCGGTTCGACCGCGGCGATCTCGTCGAGGCCGTAGCGCAGCAGGTCGGCCTCCTGGGCGCGTTCCCGCGCGCGCGTGGTGATCTCGTCCAGCTCCGTGACCACGGCCCGCAGCCGCCGGTACGCCTCGGCGTACTTGGCGAGCGGCCCGGCGACCGCGTCGCCCGCGTACCGGTCGAGCGCCTGCCGCTGCCGGGACAGCTTGAGCAGCCCCTGCTGGTCGGTCTGCCCGTGCACGGCCACCAGTTCGTCGGCGAGCTCGGCGAGCATCCCCACCGGCACCGACCGCCCGCCCAGATGCGCCCGCGAGCGCCCCTCGGCGGAAACGGTACGGCTGATCAGCAGCGCCCCGTCGTCCAGCTCGGCCCCGGCCTCCTCGGCCCGGACGGCGGCAGCGGCGTCGTCGGGCACGGCGATGCGCCCCTCGACGACCGCGCTCTTCGCCCCGATCCGCACGAGCGCCGCGTCCGCGCGTCCGCCCAGCAGCAGGCCCAGGCTGGTGACCACCATCGTCTTGCCGGCACCCGTCTCACCGGTGACAGCGGTGAACCCGGGCGACAGCTCGACCACGGCGTCGTCAATGACCCCGAGCGACCGTATCCGCATCTCCTCAAGCACGGACACGACCATACGAGGTCGAGGCCGGAAAGCGCACACAGCCCACCCTTGCAGCGCCGTGCGGTGGACGCCGCTCAGGGGCGCGGGACTGTGCTGATAGCGGCTGCGCCGCGGGGCGCGACCAGCCACAACGTGCCCGCAGCCCGCGACGCACGAAAACCACCCCTTCGGGACCGCTAGTGCGGCGCCCCGCGCCACCCGGAAACGGGCAACGCGAACTTCGCCACCAGCCGGTCGGTGAACGACGCATGGTGCAACCGAGCCAACCGCACCGGCACCGCCCCCCGCCGCACCTCCACCCGCGCCCCCGGCGGCAGCTCCACCGTCCGCCGCCCGTCGCACCACAGCACCCCCGGAGGGACGTGCGGCAGCACCTCGACGGCGAGCACCGAGTCCGGCGAGGTCACCAGCGGCTTCGCGAACAGCGCGTGCGCGCTGATCGGCACCATCAGCAGCGCCTCCACCTCGGGCCACACCACGGGCCCCCCGGCCGAGAAGGCGTACGCCGTCGACCCGGTCGGCGTCGACAGCACGATGCCGTCGCAGCCGAACCCGGTCACCGGCCGCCCGTCGATCTCCAGCACGACTTCCAGCAGCTTCTCGGCGCCCGCCTTCTGCACGGCGGCCTCGTTCAGCGCCCAGTCGGTGTGCACGATGTCGCCGTTGCGGTGCACGACGACGTCGACGGTCATCCGCTCCTCGACCTCGTAGGCCCGGTTCACCACCCGGTCGACGACCTTGTCGAGGTCGTCGCGCTCGGCCTCCGCGAGGAAGCCGACCCGCCCGAGGTTGACGCCGAGCATCGGCACCCCGGACGCGCGGGCGAACTCGGCGCCGCGCAGCAGCGTGCCGTCGCCGCCCAGCACGATCAGCAGCTCGCACCCGTCCAGGCACTGCGGAGTGGCCTCGCCGACCAGGTCCACCTCGCCCGGCAGCGGCAGGTCGCGCGCCTCGGCCTCCAGGACGCGGACGCCGATCCCGGCCCGCAGCAGCCCCTTGACCACCAGCTCCGCGCTGCGAATGGCAGCGGGGCGTCCGGTGTGGGCGAGCAGGAAAACAGTACGCGCTCGGTTCTGTGTCAACGCGGCCCCTCCGCCACTGCACGGTCAACATCGGCCGGGTCCGGTTCACCGGCACCGGCCCGCAGCCACAGAAAGTACTCGACGTTCCCGGAGGGACCGGGCAGCGGACTGGCGGTGACCCCCTTCACCCCGAGCCCCAGCTCCCAGGCCCGCTGCGCGACGCCCCGCACCGCCTCGGCCCGTAGCTGCGCGCTGCGTACCACTCCCCCGCTGCCCAGTCGTTCCTTCCCCACCTCGAACTGCGGCTTCACCATCATCACCAGGTCGGCGTCCGGCCGGGTGCACCGCACCAGGGCGGGCAGTACCAGCCCGAGCGGGATGAAGGACAGATCCCCCACAACCAGGTCCACGGGCTCCCCATCGATCGCTTCCAACGTCAACTCGCGTACGTTCGTACGGTCCTTGACGGTGACGCGTTCATCCTGCCGGAGACTCCACGCGAGTTGTCCGTATCCGACGTCCACGGCGACGACGTGCGCGGCGCCCGCCCGCAGCAGTACGTCGGTGAAACCGCCGGTGGACGCGCCGGCGTCCAGCGCCCGCCGCCCCTCGACGACGAGGCCCTGCGGCAGGAACGCGGCGAGGGCGCCGGCGAGCTTGTGCCCGCCGCGCGAGACGTAGTCGGGGTCGCTGTCGTCGGCCCTCACCACGATCGCGGCGGCGGTCTCGACCTGCGTGGCGGACTTCGTCGCGACGGTCTTGCCGACGGTGACCCGTCCGGCGGCGATCAGCTGGCTCGCGTGCTCGCGCGAGCGCGCCAGCTTGCGGCGCACCAGCTCCGCGTCGAGACGGCGGCGTGCGACTCCTGCCACGTTCGGTTCAGCTCCTGCGGTCGTACGGTGATGGCGGCGGGGGCGCCGGTGGTCCCGGGCGCCCCGGGGGCTCCGGAGGTCCCTGGCGGGCGTCGAGCGCGGTGAGCGCGTCGCGCAGCCCCCGGTGTACATCCTCGTACACCTCGACGTGTCCGTCGGTGGCCAGGTGGTCGGCGTCGGCCAGCCGCGCCAGCCGCGCGTCGACCTCGGCGTTCCCGGTGGGGACGCGCGGGACGTCCAGCGGGGCGGGGGCGGCCGGCTCGTACCCGGGGTCGGTGTGCGGCCCGGGCTCCGCCTCCTCGGTCTCGGAGTCCGGCTCCGGTACTGCGTCGCTCATGCCCCGACGCTACCGCGCGGCGCTGCGGTACGGTCGGTCCCGATGGCGACGACTGAGGAGTGCCGTGCCGCACTCGACAAGCTTTCGGACAACATGCGCGGCGCCGAGGGGGACGTGCGGGCGGCCACGGAGCTGGACCGCTCGGTGAGCTGCCACATCACCGACCTGGACGTCACCTTCGCCGGACGCATGGCGGACGGCCGCATCGACGTGCGCGAGACCCTGGAGGGGCCGCCGCGCGAGAAGGCCGAGATCAGGCTGGCGATGACCGGCGACGACCTGGTGGCCCTGGTGGCGGGCGAACTGAACTTCGCCCGCGCCTGGGGCGCGGGCCGGGTGAAGCTGGAGGCGGGCCTGCGCGACCTGTTCCGGCTCAGGAAGCTCCTGTAACGGCCGCCTTCTCCCGCTGGGTACGCCCCTTGCGCGCGGCCGGCACGACCAGCGGCGTGCCCGTCTCCGGGTCGTCGATGATCTGGCAGCGCAGCCCGAAGACCCGCTCGACCAGGTCGGCGGTGACGACGTCCTTCGGCGCTCCCTCGGCGATGACCTCCCCGCCGCGCAGGGCGATGAGGTGGGTGGCGTAGCGGGCGGCGTGGTTGAGGTCGTGCAGCACGGCCACGAGGGTGCGGCCCTGCTCCTCGTGCAGTTCCGCGCACAGGTCGAGGACGTCGATCTGGTGCTGGATGTCCAGGTAGGTCGTCGGCTCGTCGAGCAGCAGCAGCGGGGTCTGCTGGGCGAGCGCCATGGCGATCCACACGCGCTGGCGCTGGCCGCCGGAGAGCTCGTCGACGTAGCGGTCGGCCAGTTCGGCGATGCCGGTCTGCGCCATCGACTCCTGGACGACCCGCTCGTCCTCGGCCGACCACTGGCGCAGGATGCCCTGGTGCGGGTAGCGGCCGCGGCCGACGAGGTCGCCGACGGTGATGCCGTCGGGCGCGATGGACGACTGCGGCAGCAGGCCGAGGGTCCGCGCGACCTGCTTGGCGGGCATCGACTGGATGACCGACCCGTCGAGCAGCACCCGGCCGTCGCTCGGCCTGAGCATCCGCGACAGGGCCCGCAGCAGGGTGGACTTGCCGCACGCGTTCGGGCCGACGATCACCGTGAAGGAGTTGTCGGGTATCTCCACCGACAGCTTCTCGGCGATGACCCGCTGGTCGTAGGCGAGGGTGACGTTCTCGGCGGACAGACGGTTCACGTTGCTCCTTGGGTTGTTCGTCCCGCTGCGGTCGCCGCTGCCGGCGCTCATATCCGGCCCGCCTTGCGCTCGGTGACCAGCAGCCACAGCAGGTAGACGCCGCCGAGTACGCCGGTGACGACGCCCACGGGCAACTGGTCGGCACCGAAGGCCCGCTGCGAGACGAAGTCCGCGCCGACCAGCAGGGCGGCCCCCATGCACAGGGACGGCACCAGGTTGGGGCCGGGCGAGCGGGTCAGGCGCCGGGCGAGCTGCGGGGCGGTGAGCGCGACGAAGCTGACCGGTCCGGCGGCGGCGGTGGCCGCGGCGGTGAGCAGGACGGCGGCCACCATCAGCAGCGCCCGCACCCGCTCGACGCGCACCCCGAGGGCGTAGGAGACGTCGTCGCCCATCTCCATCATCCGCAGCGCCCGTCCGTTGGTGAGCACGAGCGGGACGAGCACGGCGCACAGACCGAGCAGGGGCCAGACCTGGTCCCAGTCACGGCCGTTGAGGGAGCCGGTCATCCAGACGACGGCGCGGGAGGCGTCGACGATGTCGGCCCGGGTCATCAGGTAGCCGTTGACCGCCGTGACGATCGCGGAGACACCGATGCCGACCAGGACCAGCCGGTATCCGTGCACGCCCCGCTTCCAGGCGAGCAGGTAGATGGCGAGGCCGGTCACCAGGCCGCCGACGAGGGCGCCGACGGTGACCTGGGCGGAGCTGCCGGAGAACAGGACGATCATGATGAGCGCGCCGGCCGTCGCGCCCTGTCCGAGACCCAGCACGTCCGGACTGCCGAGCGGGTTGCGGGAGATGGCCTGGAAGAGCGCGCCGCCGACGCCGAGGGCGCCGCCGACCAGCAGCCCGACCAGGACCCGTGGCAGCCGCAGTTCGTTGACGATGAACTCCTGCCCGGCGTCGCCCCGGCCGACCAGGGTCTTCAGTACGTCGGCGGGCGGTATGTCGAAGTCGCCGGTGCCGATCAGCAGCACGCTCGCGGCGAGGGCCAGGAGCAGCAGCAGGGCGACCACGACGGTCGCCCGCACGTCCAGGCGGACGGACAGCCCGCCCGGGCTGCGCACGGCACGGCTGGTCTTCACGGTCTTGCGGTCGTTCCCGTTCTTCACAGCTGGGCCGTCCTCCGCCGTCGTACGAGCAAGATGAAGACCGGCCCGCCGAGGACGGCGGTGACGATGCCGACCTGGAGCTCCGAGGGCCGTGCCACGATCCGGCCGAGGACGTCCGCGCCGAGCAGCAGCACCGGGGACAGGATCGCCGCGTACGGCAGGATCCAGCGCATGTCGGGTCCGGTGAAGGAGCGGACGATGTGCGGGATCATCAGCCCGACGAACACGATCGGCCCGCAGGCCGCGGTCGCGGCGCCGCACAGCACGGTCGCGGCGAGCATGGACAGCGCCCGGGTCCGGTTCAGGTTGGCGCCGAGGGCCTTGGCGGTGTCGTCGCCCATCTCCATGGCGTTGAGCGGCCGGGCGAGCGCGAGGGCGAGCACGGTGCCCACCACGAAGAAGGGCAGCACCTCCCGGATGGTGCCGGTCGTCGCCGAGGCGAGCGAACCGACCGTCCAGAAGCGCATCCGGCCCAGCGCCGCGTCGTCCATGATCATGACTGCCTGGAGGTAGCCGAAGAGCGCGGCGCTGATCGCGGTGCCGGCCAGCACCAGCCGCACCGGCGTGGCCCCCCGGCTGCCGCCCAGGAACCAGACCAGCGCGCCGACCCCCGCCGCACCGGCGAACGCGAACCACACGTACCCGGTCAGCGAGGTGACGCCGAAGAAGGTGATGCCCGTGACGACGGCCGCCGAGGCGCCGGCGTTGATGCCGAGCAGTCCGGGGTCGGCCAGCGGATTGCGGGTGAGTGCCTGCAGCACGGCTCCCGCGAGGCCCAGGGCGGCGCCGGCCAGCAGGCCGAGCACGGTCCGCGACAGCCGCTCGCCGACGACGACGTCGCCGTACGTGCCCGTGTCGTGGAAGAGGCCGTGCCAGACCTGTGCCAGGGACAGGTCCTTGGCGCCGATCGCGATGCTCGCCATCGCGACGCACACCAGGACCGCGACGGAGACGGGCAGCCCCGCTGCGCGCAGGACGCGGCGCTTGGAGGGCGGCGCGGGAGCGGTCTCCGCGCGCTGTTCGGGGGGACTGTCGACCAACACGCAGTTAGGTTAGCCTACCCTGCCAATCGATCACGATCCCCGAGCCCTCCGGGGCACGGCTCGTCCCGGCCCGTGACCCCCCGGACGCACCCGGACACGACACGCCCCCGGCCCGCGAACGGGCGCCTGCCCCGATACGCCGTCTCACAATCCCAGCCGCGCCAGCGCCTTCCCCGAGTCCAGCCCGCAGCCCCGCTCCCCGCCCGCCGTCCAGGCCGCCGCGCACAGGGCCCGCAGCCCGTCCAGCGGGGTGCCGTCGCCCGCCAGCTCCAGCCGCTCCTCGCCGGCCGTCGCCGTCCAGCCGCCGCACCGGAAGCCGTCGTCCGCACCGCCGGTGACCTCCGGCTGGCCGGTGAGCAGCCCGCGCAGGTCGGCGTCGACGTACGTCGGCCGGTGCTGCGGCGGCGCCGCCAGCAGCTGCGCCCCGTCGGTCACGCCGGTCAGGACGAGCAGCGAGTCGACCTCCCCGTTGAACGCCCCCTCGATGTCCGTGTCCAGCCGGTCGCCCACCACCAACGGGCGCCGGGCGCCGGTCCGCAGGATCGTCTCCCGGTGCATGGGGGGCAGCGGCTTCCCCGCGACCTGCGGCTCGGCGCCGGTCGCGATCCGCACGACCTCCACCGCCGCGCCGTTGCCCGGGGCGATCCCCCGGGCGCTGGGAATGGTCAGGTCGGTGTTGGAGGCGTACCAGGGGACACCGCGCGCGATCGCGTAGCACGCCTCGGCGAACCGGCCCCACGGCAGCTCCGGGCCACCGAACCCCTGCACGACGGCTGCCGGATCGTCCTCGGCCGACTCCACGGGCTCGAGACCGCGCTCGCGCAGCGCCACCCGCAGCCCCTCACCGCCGATCACCAGCACCCGCGCCCCCGAGGGCACCTGCTCGGAGATCAGCCGGGCCACCGCCTGCGCCGAGGTGATGACGTCACCGGCGTCCGTCGCTATCCCCAGCTCCGTCAGGTGCGCGGCCACCGTGTCGGGCGTCCGGAGCGCGTTGTTGGTGACGTACGCCAGGCGCATGCCGCCGTCCCGGGCGGTACCGAGGGACTCGACGGCGTGCACGATCGCGTTCCCCCCGGCGTACACCACACCGTCCAGGTCGAGCAGCGCCGTGTCATAGGCCTCGTTCAGGCCCTGCCCACTGCCCTCGGGACTCGTCCTGACGCTCCGGCTCATTCCGCATCGCTCCTCGTTGGTCGCCTTTCCCCCGATCATCCCCCATGCCACTGACACACGTACGATGCCGGGATGAACTCTGCAGGTCACCCGGAAGCAACGGCGCGCCGGGGCCTGGAACTCACCCCGTTCCGAGGCCTCCGCTACGACCCCGACCGGGTCGGCAGCCTGGCCGCCGTGACCTCCCCTCCCTACGACGTGGTGGTCCGCCCCGACGGCCTGCTCCACCTGGAGTCGGCCGACCCGTACAACATCGTCCGGCTGATCCTGCCCCAGGCCGCCACGCCCGAGGCACGCAACGAGCAGGCCGCCCGCACCCTGCGGCGCTGGACGGCGGAGGGCGTCCTGACCCCCGACCCCGAACCGGGCCTGTACGTCTACGAACAGCGCGACGGCGAGGGCATGCTGCAGCGCGGCATCATCGGCGCCGTGCGCGTGTCGGACCCGTCGGAGCAGGTGGTCCTGCCGCACGAGGACGTCATGCCCCATGTCGTCGCCGACCGCGCGGCGCTCATGCGGGCCACCCGGGCCAACCTCGAACCCCTCCTGCTGACCTACCGCGGCGACGGCGAAACGCCCGCCACCACCGCCCTCGTGGAACACACGGCCGAACGGCCGCCGCTCCTCTCCACGACCACGGAGGACGGCTTCTGCCACCGCCTGTGGTCGGTCACCGACCCGGACGCCGTGGCCCGGGTCCGGACCGAGCTGTCCCGCCACCAGGCGCTCATCGCCGACGGCCACCATCGCTGGGCGACCTACCGCACCCTGCGCGCGGAACACCCCTCCCCCAGCCCCTGGGACCACGGACTCGTCCTCCTGGTCGACACGGCCCGCTATCCGCTCCGTGTCCGCGCCATCCACCGCCTGCTGCACGACCTCCCGGTGCCCGACGCCGTGGCCGCCCTGGACGGGCACTTCCGCGTCCGCCGCCTGGACACACCGCTGGACGCCTCCCTGGACACCCTGGCGAAGGCGGCCGACACGGGCAACGCCTTCCTCCTCGCCGGCGACGGCGCCTTCCACCTCGTCGACCGGCCGGACCCCGGCCTGCTGGCCCGCACGGTTCCCACCGACCGGCCCGAGGCCTGGCGCACGCTGGACGCCACCGTCCTGCACGCCACGCTTCTCGCCCATGTCTGGCACGTCCCCGACGACTCGGCGGCCCACGTCTCCTACATCCACGACACGGCGGCCACCGTCGAGAAGGCCGAACGCGACGGCGGTACGGCGGTGCTGATGCACCCCGTCCGCGAGGACGTCGTCCGTGAACTGGCCCGACAGGGCGTCACGATGCCCCGCAAGTCGACGTCCTTCGGCCCGAAGCCGGCCTCCGGCCTGGTGCTGCGCACGCTCGACGCCTGACCCGGCCCACGACGCGGAGAGGGGGCGGACCCGGTTCACGGGCCCGCCCCCTCTCGTCGTGCGGAACGTCAGTCCTCGTCGCCGTCCTCGGCGGAAGCACGCTCCACGCCGCTACCGGACTCGGTCTCGCCCCGGTCCCCGTCCTCGGCCTCGTCCTCGTTCAGGGCGTCCATGAACTCCACGCCGTCCAGCTCGGCGAGCCGGTCGGAGGCGTCCGTGCTGCCGTCCCGGTCGGACTCGACCGCTTTCGCGAACCACTCCCGCGCCTCCTGCTCCCGGCCCGCGGCCAGCAGCGCGTCGGCGTAGGCGTACCGCAGCCGCGCGGTCCAGGACTGGACGGAGTGGGAGGCCAGCTCCGGGCTCTGCAGCGTCACGATGGCCGCGTCCAGCTGCCCCATGTCACGCCGGGCACCGGCCGCCACGAGGCGCATCTCGACCTGGCCGGCCTTGTCCAGCTTGTGCACCTCGGGGGCACCGGCCATGTCCAGCGCCTTCTCCGGCCTCCCGAGCCCACGCTCACAGTCCGCCATGACCGGCCACAGCTCGACGGATCCGGTCATCCGCCGCGCCGCCCGGAACTCCGCCAGCGCCTCGCCGTACTTCTGGTTGGCGTACGCCGCGAACCCGGCCGCCTCGCGTACGGCGGCGACACGGGACGCCAGACGCAGGGCCACCCTGGAGTAGCCGTACGCGGCCTCCGGGTCCTCGTCGAGCAGCCGCGCGACCATCACCAGGTTCCTGGCGACGTCCTCGGCCAGCGTCTTGGGCAGGCTCTGCAGCTCCTGCCGCACGTCCTTGTCGATCTCGTCGCCCGTGACCTCCTCGGGGATCGGCAGGCGCTTGATCGGCTCACGGTCCCGGTCGCGGTCCCGCTCCTCGCGGAAACGCCCACCGCCGCCCTGCCGGTCGTCACGCCCCCGGTAGCCCCCGGGTCGCCCACCGCGGTCGTCGCGCCGGGGCCCACGTCCCCCACGATCGTCGCGCCCGCGGAAGCCGCCGCGGTCGCCGCCCCGTCCGTCGTCCCGCCGGTCGTCCCGCCGACCGAAGCCACCGCGGTCACCACGGTTGTCGTCCCGACGGAAGCCACTGCGGTCACCACGGTCCCCGCGGTCGTCGCGCCGGAAGGGGGGACGGCTGTCACGGCGGTCGTCACGGCGGTCGTCACGCCGATCATCACGGCGGTCGTCACGGCGGTCATCGCGGCGGTACGAGGGACGGTCGCCGCGGTCCCGGCGGTCGTCGCGGTCGTCGCGCCGATAGGAGGGACGGTCACCACCCCGGTCGTCACGACGGAAGCCCCGGTCACCACCCCGATCGCGGTCGTCCCGACGCCCGTAACCGCCACCGCGGTTGTCGTCGCGGCGGGGGTCACGGCGGTCATCACGCCGATCATCGCGGCGGTCGTCACGACGGAAACCGCCGCGCTGCCCTCCACGGTCGTCCCGCCGGCTGTCGTCACGCCGGCCGAAGCCACCCCTGTCATCGCGCCGGTCGTCACGACGGTCGTCACGTCGGTACGCAGGACGGTCGCCGCGGTCCCGGCGGTCGTCACGGTCGTCGCGGCGGAAGGTCGGACGATCACCGCGGTCCCCGCGATCGTCGCGGCGGAAGGACGGACGGTCGCCGCGGTCCCGGCGGTCGTCACGGTCGTCGCGCCGGTAGGACGGACGGTCACCACCCCGGTCGTCACGACGGAAGCCCCGGTCACCACCACGATCGCGATCGTCCCTGCGCGGGCCACGGTCACGGTCGTCACGGCGGAAACCGCCGCGCTGTCCGCCGCGGTCATCGCCTCGACGGTCGTCGCGACGGAACCCGCCACGGTCTCCGCGCTGACCCCTACGGTCATCGCGGTCACCACTGTCCCGTCGCCGCTGGTCGCGCTCCGGTCGGTCGTCGGGAGAGTTGGTGGACATCGGTGACTCCTGTCTTCGGTACCGCAAGTCATTCTCGCGCAGCCGGGTACCCGGTGCGCCCTGGAAAAACGAAAGGACCCCTGGTCCCCAGCTGAACGCTGGGGACCAGGGGTCCTTTCCAAAGATTGTTCGGCGGCGTCCTACTCTCCCACAGGGTCCCCCCTGCAGTACCATCGGCGCTGTAAGGCTTAGCTTCCGGGTTCGAAATGTAACCGGGCGTTTCCCCTACGCTATGACCACCGAAACCCTAATGGTTTCGAGCGAACAAGCACACTCTTTAATTATGCGTTCTGCTCAAAGCCGGCAACGGTCGTTGCCTCAGAACTAACACAGTGGACGCGAGCAACTGAGGACAAGCCCTCGGCCTATTAGTACCGGTCACCTCCACACCTCACGGTGCTTCCAGATCCGGCCTATCAACCCAGTCGTCTACTGGGAGCCTTACCCCATCAAGTGGGTGGGAGTCCTCATCTCGAAGCAGGCTTCCCGCTTAGATGCTTTCAGCGGTTATCCCTCCCGAACGTAGCCAACCAGCCATGCCCTTGGCAGAACAACTGGCACACCAGAGGTTCGTCCGTCCCGGTCCTCTCGTACTAGGGACAGCCCTTCTCAAGACTCCTACGCGCACAGCGGATAGGGACCGAACTGTCTCACGACGTTCTAAACCCAGCTCGCGTACCGCTTTAATGGGCGAACAGCCCAACCCTTGGGACCGACTCCAGCCCCAGGATGCGACGAGCCGACATCGAGGTGCCAAACCATCCCGTCGATATGGACTCTTGGGGAAGATCAGCCTGTTATCCCCGGGGTACCTTTTATCCGTTGAGCGACGGCGCTTCCACAAGCCACCGCCGGATCACTAGTCCCGACTTTCGTCCCTGCTCGACCCGTCGGTCTCACAGTCAAGCTCCCTTGTGCACTTACACTCAACACCTGATTGCCAACCAGGCTGAGGGAACCTTTGGGCGCCTCCGTTACTCTTTAGGAGGCAACCGCCCCAGTTAAACTACCCATCAGACACTGTCCCTGATCCGGATCACGGACCCAGGTTAGACATCCAGCACGACCAGACTGGTATTTCAACGACGACTCCACCCACACTGGCGTGCGAGCTTCACAGTCTCCCAGCTATCCTACACAAGCCGAACCGAACACCAATATCAAACTGTAGTAAAGGTCCCGGGGTCTTTCCGTCCTGCTGCGCGAAACGAGCATCTTTACTCGTAGTGCAATTTCACCGGGCCTATGGTTGAGACAGTCGAGAAGTCGTTACGCCATTCGTGCAGGTCGGAACTTACCCGACAAGGAATTTCGCTACCTTAGGATGGTTATAGTTACCACCGCCGTTTACTGGCGCTTAAGTTCTCAGCTTCGCCTGGACGAATCCAAGCTAACCGGTCCCCTTAACGTTCCAGCACCGGGCAGGCGTCAGTCCGTATACATCGCCTTACGGCTTCGCACGGACCTGTGTTTTTAGTAAACAGTCGCTTCTCGCTGGTCTCTGCGGCCACCCCCAGCTCACGGAGTAAATCCGGTCACCAGGTGTGGCCCCCCTTCTCCCGAAGTTACGGGGGCATTTTGCCGAGTTCCTTAACCATAGTTCACCCGAACGCCTCGGTATTCTCTACCTGACCACCTGAGTCGGTTTAGGGTACGGGCCGCCATGAAACTCGCTAGAGGCTTTTCTCGACAGCATAGGATCATCCACTTCACCACAATCGGCTCGGCATCAGGTCTCAGCCGTATGCAAGGCGGATTTACCTACCTTGCGGCCTACACCCTTACCCCGGGACAACCACCGCCCGGGATGGACTACCTTCCTGCGTCACCCCATCACTCACCTACTACAGGTCTGGTTCGTCGGCTCCACCACTCCCACTGACGGCAAAGCCGGCAGCAGGCGGTCTCACGGACTTAGCATCGCCTGGTTCGATGTTTGACGCTTCACAGCGGGTACCGGAATATCAACCGGTTATCCATCGACTACGCCTGTCGGCCTCGCCTTAGGTCCCGACTTACCCTGGGCAGATCAGCTTGACCCAGGAACCCTTAGTCAATCGGCGCAAACGTTTCTCACGTTTGTATCGCTACTCATGCCTGCATTCTCACTCGTCAACCGTCCACAACTACCTTCCGGTGCTGCTTCACCCGGCAGACGACGCTCCCCTACCCATCCATACAGGCGTTGGCCCTATTGTATGAATGACACGACTTCGGCGGTACGCTTGAGCCCCGCTACATTGTCGGCGCGGAATCACTAGACCAGTGAGCTATTACGCACTCTTTCAAGGGTGGCTGCTTCTAAGCCAACCTCCTGGTTGTCTGTGCGACTCCACATCCTTTCCCACTTAGCGTACGCTTAGGGGCCTTAGTCGATGCTCTGGGCTGTTTCCCTCTCGACCATGGAGCTTATCCCCACAGTCTCACTGCCGCGCTCTCACTTACCGGCATTCGGAGTTTGGCTAAGGTCAGTAACCCGGTAGGGCCCATCGCCTATCCAGTGCTCTACCTCCGGCAAGAAACACACGACGCTGCACCTAAATGCATTTCGGGGAGAACCAGCTATCACGGAGTTTGATTGGCCTTTCACCCCTAACCACAGGTCATCCCCCAGGTTTTCAACCCTGGTGGGTTCGGTCCTCCACGACCTCTTACAGCCGCTTCAACCTGCCCATGGCTAGATCACTCCGCTTCGGGTCTTGAGCGTGCTACTGAATCGCCCTGTTCGGACTCGCTTTCGCTACGGCTTCCCCACCCGGGTTAACCTCGCAACACACCGCAAACTCGCAGGCTCATTCTTCAAAAGGCACGCAGTCACGAGATACGTGCAAGCACGTATCCGACGCTCCCACGGCTTGTAGGCACACGGTTTCAGGTACTATTTCACTCCGCTCCCGCGGTACTTTTCACCATTCCCTCACGGTACTATCCGCTATCGGTCACCAGGGAATATTTAGGCTTAGCGGGTGGTCCCGCCAGATTCACACGGGATTTCTCGGGCCCCGTGCTACTTGGGTGTCTCACAAGCAAGCCGCTGACATTTCGACTACGGGGTCTTACCCTCTACGCCGGACCTTTCGCATGTCCTTCGCCTACATCAACGGTTTCTGACTCGCCCTGTTGCCGGCAGACAACAGAAGTGAGATCCCACAACCCCGCACACGCAACCCCTGCCGGGTCTCACACGTGAACGGTTTAGCCTCATCCGGTTTCGCTCGCCACTACTCCCGGAATCACGGTTGTTTTCTCTTCCTGCGGGTACTGAGATGTTTCACTTCCCCGCGTTCCCTCCACACTGCCTATGTGTTCAGCAGCGGGTGACAGCCCATGACGACTGCCGGGTTTCCCCATTCGGACACCCCCGGATCAAAGCCTGGTTGACGACTCCCCGGGGCCTATCGTGGCCTCCCACGTCCTTCATCGGTTCCTGGTGCCAAGGCATCCACCGTGCGCCCTTAAAAACTTGGCCACAGATGCTCGCGTCCACTGTGCAGTTCTCAAACAACGACCAACCACCCATCACCCTGCCGCAAGCAGCAAGTTCACTGGGGCCGGCAACCGAAGACCCAGCCTCACGGCCGTGCCCTCAGACACCCAACAGCGTGCCCGACCCGGTCCCTGCCCGGACTCACGTTCCACGCCGAAGCAGTACTAGTGATCCATCAAAGGAAACCGTGCCGAGTAGTCAACGTTCCACCCATGAGCAACCGTGCAAGACATTTGCTTGCAGTCGGCCATGTGCTCCTTAGAAAGGAGGTGATCCAGCCGCACCTTCCGGTACGGCTACCTTGTTACGACTTCGTCCCAATCGCCAGTCCCACCTTCGACAGCTCCCTCCCACAAGGGGTTGGGCCACCGGCTTCGGGTGTTACCGACTTTCGTGACGTGACGGGCGGTGTGTACAAGGCCCGGGAACGTATTCACCGCAGCAATGCTGATCTGCGATTACTAGCGACTCCGACTTCATGGGGTCGAGTTGCAGACCCCAATCCGAACTGAGACCGGCTTTTTGAGATTCGCTCCACCTTGCGGTATCGCAGCTCATTGTACCGGCCATTGTAGCACGTGTGCAGCCCAAGACATAAGGGGCATGATGACTTGACGTCGTCCCCACCTTCCTCCGAGTTGACCCCGGCGGTCTCCCGTGAGTCCCCAACCTCCGAAGAGTTGCTGGCAACACGGGACAAGGGTTGCGCTCGTTGCGGGACTTAACCCAACATCTCACGACACGAGCTGACGACAGCCATGCACCACCTGTACACCGACCACAAGGGGGGCACCATCTCTGATGCTTTCCGGTGTATGTCAAGCCTTGGTAAGGTTCTTCGCGTTGCGTCGAATTAAGCCACATGCTCCGCCGCTTGTGCGGGCCCCCGTCAATTCCTTTGAGTTTTAGCCTTGCGGCCGTACTCCCCAGGCGGGGCACTTAATGCGTTAGCTGCGGCACGGACAACGTGGAATGTTGCCCACACCTAGTGCCCACCGTTTACGGCGTGGACTACCAGGGTATCTAATCCTGTTCGCTCCCCACGCTTTCGCTCCTCAGCGTCAGTATCGGCCCAGAGATCCGCCTTCGCCACCGGTGTTCCTCCTGATATCTGCGCATTTCACCGCTACACCAGGAATTCCGATCTCCCCTACCGAACTCTAGCCTGCCCGTATCGACTGCAGACCCGGGGTTAAGCCCCGGGCTTTCACAACCGACGCGACAAGCCGCCTACGAGCTCTTTACGCCCAATAATTCCGGACAACGCTTGCGCCCTACGTATTACCGCGGCTGCTGGCACGTAGTTAGCCGGCGCTTCTTCTGCAGGTACCGTCACTTTCGCTTCTTCCCTGCTGAAAGAGGTTTACAACCCGAAGGCCGTCATCCCTCACGCGGCGTCGCTGCATCAGGCTTTCGCCCATTGTGCAATATTCCCCACTGCTGCCTCCCGTAGGAGTCTGGGCCGTGTCTCAGTCCCAGTGTGGCCGGTCGCCCTCTCAGGCCGGCTACCCGTCGTCGCCTTGGTGAGCCATTACCTCACCAACAAGCTGATAGGCCGCGGGCTCATCCTGCACCGCCGGAGCTTTCGACCCGCCAAGATGCCCTGGCAGGTCAGTATCCGGTATTAGACCCCGTTTCCAGGGCTTGTCCCAGAGTGCAGGGCAGATTGCCCACGTGTTACTCACCCGTTCGCCACTAATCCCCACCCGAAAGTGGTTCATCGTTCGACTTGCATGTGTTAAGCACGCCGCCAGCGTTCGTCCTGAGCCAGGATCAAACTCTCCGTGAATGTTTGCCGGTTATCCGGCGTACACCACGAGAGCGGAACATCGGGAGGAATAGTCCCGACGTTCACAGCGTCCTCGCTGTGTGTTTCAAAGGAACCTCGTCCCAGCCTGATAGCCGGAGACGGGGTATCAACATATCTGGCGTTGACTTTTGGCACGCTGTTGAGTTCTCAAGGAACGGACGCTTCCTTTGTACTCACCCTCTCGGGCTTTCCTCCGGGCGCTTCCCTTCGGTCTTGCGTTTCCGACTCTATCAGATCCTTTTCGATCAGATTCCCTGTCGGCGGGTTTTGTCGTCAGCTTCCGGCTTTCGCTCGTCGGCCTTTCGACATTCACTACGTTAGCCGATTTCTCCGGGGACTCATAATCGAGTCCCGCGAGTTCGAATTCGAGCATGCGGACATGCCGAAGTCGCTCCCGCTAAGGGAAGTCGTAGGTAGTGGGTTGGCCGCTTCCGGCTGCAGGCGATTGCCGTACCCGGGTCAAGCGGCTCGGGCTACGTTACGCGTCTGCCAAAGGAGAGTCAACTTCGGCGCTTCCTCGGGACGTGTGCCCGGTAAGGGCTGACGGTCGGGTCGTCGGCGACCCAGTAGCGCCAGGGGTGGACGCCGCCTTCGCCGGCCACACCCGTACGGGGGCCGTTGCGTACCTGGTCACCGGGGACGGCAGCACCCGTCAGGATGCGCAGCGGGGTGTCCTCGGAGGTGCACGCGTCCGTGCCGTTCAGCGCGCGGTCCACGCCCAGGGCGGTGGCGAGCCGGGCCGGGCCTTTGGCCAGTTCCTTGTCGTTGCGGGCGGAGAGCCGACGGGTCCGGGCCAGCTCGGCGCCCTCGATGATCTCGCCGGCCCGGAGCAGAACCGCGCTCGCCCGCCCCTCGGGACCGCACACCAGGTTCATGCAGAACCACATGCCGTAGGTGAAGTAGACGTACACGTGGCCGGGCGGGCCGAACATCACTTCGTTGCGGGGGGTGCGGCCACGGTAGGCGTGGGAGCCCGGGTCGTTCTGGCCGTCGTAGGCCTCCACCTCCGTCAGGCGGAGGGCGATCGGACCGTCCGGGGTGTTGCGCAGCAGGATGCGGCCCAGGAGGTCGGGTGCCACCTCGAGAATGGGGCGGTCGAAGAAGTTCCTGGGCAGGGGCGTACGGTCGGGGCTCGCGATCATGCCGTCCGAGCGTAACGCAGCCGGGACCGTGCGCGGGGTGGTCAGGGAGCGTCCGCCTTGCCAGGGTGTGGGGCGCGGAACCGGCCACGGCCGGATCGCGTTTGTATGGATCGAGGATCCACACGTAAGCCTGGAGAGGGAGAGACATGGCGTTCAAGAAGCTGCTCGCGAGCCTGGGGGCCGGCGGGGCTTCGGTCGAGACCGTGCTGAGCGAGGTCAACGTCGTTCCGGGGGGTGTCGTCCAGGGCGAGGTGCGGATCCAGGGAGGGTCCGTCGACCAGGAGATCGAGGGGCTGTCGGTCGGACTCCAGGCCAAGGTCGAGGTGGAGAGCGGCGACCAGGAGTACAAGCAGGACATCGAGTTCACCAAGGTGCGGCTCGGCGGTGCCTTCGAGCTGAAGGCCGGTGCGGTGCACGCGGTGCCGTTCGGTCTCGAAATTCCGTGGGAGACGCCGATCACCATGATCGACGGTCAGGCGCTGCGCGGGATGAACATCGGCGTCACCACGGAGCTGGAGATCGCGCGCGCCGTGGACTCCGGTGACCTGGACCCGATCAACGTGCACCCGCTGCCGGCGCAGAAGGCGATCCTGGACGCGTTCATCGGCCTGGGCTTCCGTTTCAAGAGCGCGGACATGGAGCGCGGTCACATCCGGGGTACGCGGCAGCAGCTGCCCTTCTACCAGGAGATCGAGTTCTTCCCGCCGCAGCAGTACCGCGGGCTGAACCAGGTCGAGCTGAGCTTCGTGGCCGACGCCCAGGCGATGGACGTCGTGCTGGAGATGGACAAGAAGCCCGGACTGTTCAGCGAGGGCAGCGACACGTTCCGTTCCTTCAAGGTCGGGCTGAACGACTACCAGGGCACCGACTGGACGGCGTACCTCAACCAGTGGCTGTCGGAGGTCGGCAGCAAGCGCAACTGGTTCTGAGGGATCCAGGGGGGGGGAAGCCCGTAGGCTCGGTCGTCTCTGCACCAGAACATCAGGAGGTACCGAGGTGACCGAGCTGAAGCGGCGTCCGCTCCCCCATGACTTCCACCCGCCCGTGCCGTCGTTCACCGTCACGAGTGAGGACGTGCAGGAGGGCGGGACGCTCAAGGACGCTCAGGTCCACGCGGCCGGGAACACCTCGCCGCATCTGCGGTGGGAGGGATTCCCGGCCGAGACCAAGAGCTTCGCCGTGACGTGCTACGACCCGGACGCCCCCACGGGCAGCGGGTTCTGGCACTGGGTGGTGTTCGACATCCCGGCCTCGGTGACCGAGCTGCCGGTGGGCGCGGGCAGCGGCGCGTTCGAGGGGCTGCCCGCGGGGGCCGTACAGGCGCGCAACGACTACGGCAGCAAGGAGTTCGGCGGTGCCGCGCCGCCGCCCGGGGACGGACCGCACCGGTACGTGTTCACGGTGTACGCCGTGGACCAGGAGAAGCTCGGTCCGGACGCGGACGGCACCCCCGCCTTCGTCGGCTTCAACCTGCGGTTCCACACGATCGCGCGTGCCCAGCTGATCGGTGAGTACGAGGTGCCCGCGGACAGCTGAGTGTTCCGAGCGTTCATGGAACGTTTGCCCGCCCCCGGTCTTGGAATGGATCAGGGGCGGGCATTTTTGTTGCCGGGGGTGGCGAGGGGGCATCCCTCGTTGGAGCAGCAGATATTGCGTTGTCCATCCCGGCGTGCCCGGCCAGAGTTGTTCCCAGCCCGCCAGGGGGTGGGCCGGTGCGCACGGGAGGTGGGCTGGTATGCGGGACACGCTGGTGCTGAACGCGAGCTTCGAGCCGTTGTCGACGGTGACGTTGAATCGAGCCGTCGTTCTGGTGCTCCAGGACAAGGCCGTCGTCGAGCAGGCCCACCCCTCGCTGCGGATGCGCGGAGCCGCGCTCGACATACCCGCGCCGCGGGTGATCAGGCTGTGCCAATACGTCCGGGTGCCGTTCCGAAGACGTGCTCCGTGGTCGAGGCGGGGGGTGCTGGTCCGGGACCGGCACCGGTGCGCGTACTGCGGGCGGCGGGCGACGACCGTCGACCACGTGGTGCCGCGGTCGCACGGCGGGCAGGACACGTGGCTGAACACGGTGGCCTCGTGCGCGGAGGACAATCACCGCAAGGCGAACCGGACGCCGGAGCAGGCGGGGATGCCGTTGCTGCGGGAGCCGTTCGAGCCGACTCCCGCGGATGCGATGTTGCTGGCGCTGGCCCGGGACGACTTCGCCGCGCTGCCGGAGTGGTTGGTGTTGGACGCGGCGTGAGTGTGCGCCGTGGGGGTGATGTGCATCGCTGGCTGCGGGCCCGTTGTGGCTTGTCGCGCAGTTCCCCGCGCCCCTTGCGGGGGCGCGGATGGAACCCTGCGCCAAGTGGTGCCGCCTAGTCGATCGACGGCTTCTCGCGGCGTTCCTGGGCCGGGACGCTTGCGCCGCCGTTGCCGCTTCCACTGCCCGAACCGCCGCCCAGGCCGCCGATGTTGCCCATGGCGCCGGAGAGGCCCTTGAGGGCGTCGCCGATTTCGCTGGGGACGATCCAGAGCTTGTTGGCGTCGCCCTCGGCGATCTTCGGGAGCATCTGGAGGTACTGGTAGGAGAGCAGCTTCTGGTCCGGGTCGCCGGCGTGGATGGCCTCGAAGACGGTGCGGACGGCCTGGGCCTCGCCCTCGGCGCGCAGGGCGGCGGCCTTGGCCTCACCTTCGGCGCGCAGGATCTGGGACTGCTTCTCGCCCTCGGCGCGCAGGATCTCGGACTGCCGGACACCTTCCGCCTGGAGGATCGCGGCGCGCTTGTCGCGGTCCGCGCGCATCTGCTTCTCCATCGAGTCCTGGATGGAGGTGGGCGGTTCGATGGCCTTGAGCTCGACCCGGTTGACGCGGATGCCCCACTTGCCGGTGGCCTCGTCGAGGACGCCGCGCAGGGCCGCGTTGATCTCCTCGCGGGAGGTCAGGGTGCGCTCCAGGTCCATGCCGCCGATGATGTTGCGAAGGGTGGTGACCGTCAGCTGCTCGATGGCCTGGATGTAGCTGGCGACCTCGTAGGTCGCGGCGCGGGCGTCGGTCACCTGGTAGTAGATGACGGTGTCGATGTTGACGACCAGGTTGTCCTGGGTGATCACCGGCTGCGGCGGGAAGGGGACGACCTGTTCGCGCAGGTCGATGCGGTTGCGGATGGTGTCGATGAACGGGACCACGATGTTGAGGCCCGCGTTGAGGGTCCGCGTGTAGCGGCCGAAGCGCTCGACGATGGCGGCGCTGGCCTGTGGAATGACCTGGATGGTTTTGATCAGGGCGATGAAGACCAACACCACCAGGATGATCAGGACGATGATGATCGGTTCCATCGTGGTTGTCCCCGTCCCCTTCTCCGCCTCGGCGCTCCGGCAGATCCTATTGGCGACCAGACCGCTGTCTGGCTCTGACTACTGCTGATCTTACGGCTGTTGAGGATCTTGCTGGTCGAGTCTGACAGACCGTCGCGCGACTCGGGGGTCGTTCGGGCCACTTGTGGCACGGCGGGGTCACATGACGACGGCCGTGGCTCCGTCGATCTCCACCACGTCCACTTCCTCGCCGGGCTCGAAGACCCGCCCTGCGTCCAGCGCGCGTGCCGACCAGATCTCTCCGGCGAGTTTGATGCGCCCGCCGGCGGCGTCGACGCGCTCCGTGACGACGGCCTGTCTGCCCTTCAGCGCGGCCACGCCGGAGGCCAGTTGGGGCTGTTGGGCGCGGTGCCGGGCGGCGACGGGCCGTACGACGGCGATGAGGGCGACCGAGACGATGACGAAGACGAGGACCTGGACGACCAGGTCCGCGCCCAGCCCGGAGGCGACGGCGGCGGCGACCGCGCCGACGGCGAACATCCCGAACTCCGGCATCGCGGTCACCACGAGCGGGATCCCGAGGGCTGCCGCGGCGACGAGCCACCACACCCATGCGTCGATGTCGTTCACGCTGTCATGGTAGGTCCGTTGGGGACGTCGGGGACAGGGCGCACGGGGGGCGGGTCAGGACAGCGGGAGTCCCTTCGCGGTCCACCGGTCCCCGGCCTGCTCGACGACGAGCGGGAGTCCGAAGCACAGGGACAGGTTGCGGGAGGTGAGTTCGAGCTCCAGGGGGCCGGCGGCCAGGACCTTGCCCTGACGGATCATCAGGACGTGGGTGAAGCCGGGGGCGATCTCCTCGACGTGGTGGGTCACCATGATCATGGAGGGGGCGATGGGGTCGCGGGCGAGCCGGCCGAGGCGGCGGACGAGGTCCTCGCGGCCGCCGAGGTCGAGGCCGGCGGCGGGCTCGTCGAGGAGGAGCAGCTCGGGGTCGGTCATCAGGGCGCGGGCGATCAGGGTGCGCTTGCGCTCGCCCTCGGAGAGGGTGCCGAACCTGCGGTCCAGGTACTCGGTCATGCCGAGGCGGTCGAGGAAGGCGCGGGCGCGCTGCTCGTCGATGTCCTCGTACTCCTCCTGCCAGCCGGCGGTCATGCCGTACGCGGCCGTCAGGACGGTCTGCAGGACGGTCTGGCGCTTGGGCAGCTTGTCGGCCATGGCGATGCCGGCGACGCCGATGCGCGGGCGCAGCTCGAAGACGTCGGTGCCGGGCTTGCCGAGGGTCTCGCCGAGGATGGTGGCGGTGCCGGTGCTCGGGTAGAGGTAGCTGGACGCGACATTGAGGAGGGTGGTCTTGCCGGCGCCGTTGGGGCCGAGGATGACCCAGCGCTCGCCCTCCTTGACCGACCAGGAGACCTGGTCCACCAGAGCCCGGCCCTCGCGGACCACGGATACGTCCTGAAGCTCCAGAACATCGCTCATGAGCGCGTTGTCTCCCCTTGCATTGTGGCCGGTCTCGGCTGTCGCGTACACCTGTGACTCGGGCCGCGGCGCCGGTGGGCGCAGGCCCCTCCACGAAATCTACGCCACCGGTCGGCTTCACTGTTCCATCGGTCCGGTCCTTAGGGTGGGGGCATGCTCTCGGAACCACGCGCAGGGCGCCTTGCCGCCTGGGGAAATGCCCTTATTGCCCATATGGTCTCGCCGGACGACGCCGCGGTCGCGATCGTGGGCGACGACGCGGTGCACCGGGTTGCGGAGCTGCCGGGCGAGGACGCGCCGGTCGGTCTCACGCTCGCACTGGGGCGGCTGCGGGCGCTCGGGGCGAGCGGGCTGCGGGTCGCGCTGCCCGCGCCGGGGCATCCGCTGGGGCTGAGCGGGCCGCCGGAGTTCAACGCGCGGGCCCTGGAGGCCGAGGAGGCGGTGATCTGCGAGGGGGCGGCGCTGGGGCTGGTGCCGGAGGTGTACGAGGCGGGGCCCGAGGGTGACGTGCACGTCGAGGTGGTGTGGCACTGCCTGCCGGCGCGGGAGGCCCCGCCGGCGGACGTGCCCTCGCTCGGGGAGGCGGAGCGGGAGTTGGCGGAGGCGCTGCGGGACGCGACGGAGGTGCTGACGCGGCTGGACGTCGCCGGGTCGGGGCCGGTGGCGGAGGCCGCGGTCGCGGCGTACCGGGCGCGGGCGGAGCGGTCGTCCGGGCGGGAGGTGCTGGCGCCGGGGTATCCGCCGCGGGCGGTACGGGTGCTGGAGTTGGCGCAGCGGGTGGGGATGCTGGTGTCGCTGGCGTCCGAGAACGGGCACGGGGGTGCGGTGAGCGCGTCCGAGATGGCCGCGCGGGGGGATGCGCTCAGGCCGGTGGAGCGGGTGGCCCGGCGGGCGCAGGTCGCGGCGTACAACTCCGTTGTGGTGGAGCGGGGGATGCGGTGACCGTTTCTCCGGTCTGTGCTCCGTGCTGGTGTCACCGTCTCGGGGGCTGCGCCCCCAGGCCCCCGCTTTCGGCCTGAACGGCCTCGTCCTCAAACGCCGGACGGGCTGGTTGATGCCGATGCGGCCTCCCGGGAGCCCGGGAGGCCGCAGGCATCGTTGGCGACTGGGGTCAGTGGTTGACGCCCAGGTTGCCGAAGGCCGGGTTCAGGACGCCGATGACGTTGACGCTGTTGCCGACGGCGTTGACCGGGATGTGGATCGGCGCCTGGACCAGGTTGCCGGAGGCGACGCCCGGGGAGGCGATGGCCTCGCCGTGGGCGTGGGCGCCGCCGTCGGTGGCGGAGGCCATGCCCGCACCGGCGGCGATCAGCCCGCCGGCCACCATCGTCACGGCCGCTGCCTTCTTCAGGTTCTTCACTTACGAGCCCTCCTTGCGATCACCGGGGCAGTCGCCGCGGTGCGCACTGAAGAACGGCCGGACCCCTCGAAGGATGCGCCATATGGGGGACATTCCCACGACGGTATGAATCTCCGACCGGAGGGGAACCCTCCGGCGCGTCGTCGCGTACCGGGTCAGCCGGTCACCCCGTGGCGCACGGCCCACAGGGCGGCCTGGGTGCGATCGGCGAGGTCGAGCTTCATGAGGATGTTCGAGACGTGGGTCTTCACGGTCTTCTCGGAGAGGACCAGCGCACGTGCGATCTCCCGGTTGGAGCGGCCGTCCGCGATCAGGCCCAGCACCTCGCGCTCCCGCTCCGTGAGGGAACCGGCTCGGCCCGGTCCGGAGCCGCTCTCCTCCTGGCTCAGCAGGGCGCCCGCGACCTCGGGCTGGAGCAGGATGTGGCCGGCGTGGACGGAGCGGATGGCGCCGGCCAGCGCGTCGGGGTCCACGTCCTTGTACACGTATCCGGCGGCGCCCGCGCGCAGGGCCGGGACGACGGTGCGCTGCTCGGTGAAGCTGGTGACGACGAGCACACGCGCGTGGTTGTCCAGTTCCCGGAGTCTGCGCAGGGCGTCGACGCCGTCCATGCCGGGCATCTTGACGTCCATGAGGATGACGTCGGGTTTCAGCTCCTGGGCGCGGTCGACGCCCTCGGCGCCGTCGGCGGCCTCGCCGACCACTTCGATGTCGTCCTGTACCTCCAGGAAGGTGCGCAGTCCCCGGCGGACCACCTGGTGGTCGTCGACGAGCAGGACCTTGATCGCGTCAGCCACCGGGAACCTCCATCTCGATCGTGGTGCCCTCGCCGGGCGCGGACCGCACGGTCAGCCGGCCGCCGGTGCCGTTCGCCCGGTCCCGCATGGAGACCAGGCCCAGGTGGCGTCCGGCGCGGCGCACCGTGCGGGGGTCGAAGCCGCCGCCGTCGTCGGTGACGCGCAGGACGGTTGCGGTGCCCCGCCGGTGCAGGGTCACGTCGACGTGTTCCGCCCCGGAGTGGCGCAGGGCGTTGTGCAGGGCCTCCTGGGCCACGCGCAGCATCGCCTCCTCCTGGGCGGCGGGCAGGGCCTTGACGCCGCGGCCGGTGAAGGTGACGCGGGCGGTGTGGGCGCGGTCGAGGACCTGGATCTGGGTGCGCAGGGTGGCGACGAGGCCGTCCTCCTCCAGGGCGGCGGGGCGCAGCTCGACGACGGCGGCGCGCAGTTCGTCGGCGGCCTCGGCGGCGAGCGTGGCGACCTGGTGCAGCTCTCCCTTGGCCCGTGCGGGGTCGCGGTCGACCAGGGCGGTGGCGGCCTGGGCGGTCAGGCGCAGTGAGAAGAGCTTCTGGCTGACCGCGTCGTGCAGCTCGTGGGCGAGGCGGGAACGCTCCTCGGCGATGGTCAGCTCACGGCTGCGCTCGTACAGGCGCGCGTTGGTGAGGGCGATCGCGGCGTGCTGGGCGAGGATGCCGAGCAGTTCCTCGTCGTCCTGCGTGAAGCCGCAGGTGCCTTCCGGCTTCGGACAGTTCTTGTTCGCCAGGAAGAGGGCCCCGATGACCTCGTCGCCGTCGCGGATCGGCAGACCGAGGAAGTCGATCAGGTCGGGGTGGGCGGAGGGCCAGCCGCCGAAGCGGGGGTCCTTGCGGACGTCGCCGAGGCGCTCGGGGGTGGCCTCGTGGAGCATCGCGGCGAGGATGCCGTGCTGGCGCGGCAGGGGGCCGATGGCCTTCCACTGCTCGTCGCTGACGCCGTCGACCACGAACTGGGCGAAGCCGCCGTGGTCGTCGGGGACGCCGAGGGCGGCGTACTGCGCGTCGAGCAGCTCGCGGGCCGAGGCGACGATCGTCTTGAGGACGTCGCGCACCTCGAGGTGCCTGCTCATGGCCAGCAGCGCGGAACTCACCGCGGTGAGGCCGGACCGGGGGCCGTGACTCATGTCCTCACGGTACCCGCGGGGGGTGGGGGCGGGATCGGCCCGGTGACGGGCGTCGCCTAGGGCCGTGGGACTAGGTCCCGGGTCCCGCCCGCCGGGCCTAGGGCGAAGGGCCCGCCCCGGTCGGGACCCGTGCCCGAGGTGACCGGCGGCGCCGGGTTCCTACGTTGGGCCCACGCCGGCCGGACGGGCGGCGGGGACGACGAAGGGGACGTGTGTCATGCCGGTTGCGATCATCACGGGGGCGTCCAAGGGACTGGGCCGGGCGCTCGCCGAGGCCCTGGCGGCACGGGGATGGGACCTGGTGCTGGACGCCAGGAACCCGGAGGTGCTCAAGGAGACGGCGACGGCGCTGGAGGCGTACGGCACGCGCGTGACGGCGTTGCCCGGCGACGTCACCGACTCCGGGCACCGGGCGGGGCTGGTGGCTCAGGCCCGGCGGCTGGGCGGCGTGGATCTGCTGGTCAGCAATGCGAGCGCGCTGGGCGCCGAGCCGCTGGTGCGGCTGGAGGAGCTGCCCCTGGAGGGCCTGCGGCGGGCCCTGGAGGTGAACGTCGTGGCCGCGCTCGGCCTGGTGCGGGAGGCGCTGCCGTTGCTGCGGGCGGCTCCGGCGGGCGCGGTGGTGACGGTCAGCTCGGACGCGGCCGCCGAGGCGTACGAGACGTGGGGCGGCTACGGGGCGTCCAAGGCGGCTCTGGACCAGCTGGCGGCCGTGCTGGGTGCCGAGGAGCCGGGGCTGCGGGTGTGGGCGGTCGATCCGGGGGACATGGCCACGGATCTGTACGCCGCGGCCGTACCGGACGACGACGATCCGCGGCCGGATCCGGCGAGTGTCGTGCCGGCGTTGCTGCGGCTGCTGGACGAGCGGCCCGCGAGTGGGCGCTACGGGGCTCCGGCGCTGCTGGAGGCGCGGTGATGTCGTCGCTGGCGGTGAGGGTCCCGGAGGAGTTGTCGGCCCGGGTGCCGGTGGAGCAGCGGGGGCCGGGCCTGGACCGGGACGGCGTTCGCCTGCTGGTGTCGCACGGCACCGAGGTGTCGCACCACGCGTTCGGGGAGCTGCCGGGGCTGCTGCGGGCCGGTGATCTGCTGGTCGTCAACACCTCGCCCACGCTGGCCGCCGCCGTGGACGGCCGGGTCGGGCACGCGCGCGTGGTGGTGCACTTCTCCACGCGCGGGGACGACGGCCGGTGGGCGGTGGAGCTGCGGGAACCGGACGGGAGAGGCACTACGCGCGCGCGTGCGTTGGGAGTGGTGGGGCTCGGGTGCGGTGGTCTGGCGGGGACGAAGGTGCGGTTGCCGGGTGGGGCCCGGCTGGCGCTGGAGGAACCGCTGAGTGCGCGCGGCGAGCGGTTGTGGTGGGCGCGGGTGTCGGGGGTGGCGGTGCCCGAGCTGCTTCGGGAGCACGGGCGGCCCATTCGCTACTCCTATACGGACCGGGACCAGCCGCTGTCCGTCTACCAGACGGTGTTCGCGCTGCCGGCCGCGGACGGGACGGGCAGTGCGGAGATGCCGAGCGCGGCGCGGCCCTTCACGGCGCGGCTGGTGGCGGAGCTGGTGAGCCGCGGGGTGCAGTTCGCGCCGGTGACGCTCCACACCGGGGTGGCGTCGGCGGAGTCGCACGAGCCGCCGTATCCGGAGCGCTTCGCCGTGCCGGAGGCGTCGGCGCGGCTGATCAACGCCGCGCGCGCCGGTGACGGGCGGGTGGTGGCCGTGGGGACGACGGCCGTGCGGGCGGTGGAGTCGGCGGCCGGTGCCGACGGGGTGGTGCGGGCCCGGGCCGGGTGGACCGATCTGGTGGTGACTCCTGAGCGCGGGGTGCGGGTGGTGGAAGGGCTGCTGACGGGCCTGCACGAGCCCGAGGCCTCGCATCTGCTGATGCTGGAGGCGGTGGCGGGGCGGGCGGCGATCGACCGCGGGTACGAGGCGGCGGTGCGGGGCCGGTACCTGTGGCACGAGTTCGGGGACGTCCATCTCCTGCTGCCGTAGCAGGGCGTCGCACACCCCCTTACACATCGCATTGCTTCAGCAACCAAAAGTGAGAACGGCGGGGGGTCGATGTGAGCCCGGGCATAGGGCGCACGTCACGTACGAAGGGGAGTAGGAGAACGACTCGTCCGTTTTGAGCGGGGCAGATGGTCCAATCTGCCCCGCTTTGCCGTTCCCTGATCCACTATCCCGGATCGTACGTCACACCTTTGCCTCCGGATTTTGCGGCCGCTAAGAATTGCTCTCGTCGCTCAGCGCCGTGGGTTCTCCCCCGCGGCGTTTGTGCCGGAAGCACCAACTGTCCCCACCGGACGAGAGCGACCTCCGCGCTATTCGAAGAGGTCTATCCCGCCATGCTCAAGAACATCCTCCCCCGTGGCCGCAGTCGTTCCCTGAACCGCAACCAGAAGGCCGCGATCGCCGGCGTCGGCGCGCTCGGCGCCGCCGCCGTCGCCCTCACCGCCGTCCCGGCCAGCGGTCAGACGACGACCACGAGCGAGGCCGCTCCGACGGCCAAGGTGGCGTACAGCACCAAGCAGATCCAGGACGTGCACGCCGGTGTCACCGGCCAGCTCGCCGGCGCCAGCCAGAAGGTCGCCGCGATCGAGGCCAAGCAGGAGGCGGCCGCGAAGAAGGCGACCGCCGAGAAGAAGGCCGCCGCCGAGAAGGCCGCCGCCAAGCGTGAGGCGAAGGAGTCCACCAGCCGCTCCGCCCAGCGCACGGAGGTCAAGAAGGCCGCGCCGAAGTCCTACCCGAACAACCTCGACGGCTGGATCCGCGAGGCCCGGGCCATCATGAAGAAGCACGGCATCCCCGGCTCCTACGAGGGCATCCACCGCAACATCATGCGGGAGTCCTCCGGCAACCCGATGGCCATCAACGACTGGGACATCAACGCCATCAACGGCATCCCGTCGAAGGGCCTGCTCCAGGTCATCCCGCCGACGTTCAAGGCCTACCACGTGCCCGGAACCTCGAAGAACATCTACGACCCGGTCGCCAACATCGTCGCCGCGTGCAACTACGCCGCGGACAAGTACGGCACCATGGACAACGTCGACAGCGCGTACTGAGGTCGGCGCGGACCTCTTCACGACGTCGCCGACGCCGCACCGTATGCCGAAGGGCGGCACCCTCCTGACGGGGCGCCGCCCTTCGGGGCGTGCGGGGGCCTGCGGGCCCGCCGACGGATTCCGGGCTACTTGCGCATGACCTCGGGCTCGTGCCGGCGCAGGAAGCGGGCCACGAAGAAGCCGCAGATCACGCCGAGGACGATCAGCGCGACCATGTCCAGGCCCCAGGCGCCGACGGTGTGCTCCCACAGCGGGTCGGCCTCGGCCCCCTTCTCGGGCGGGCTGATCTTGTTGAAGTCCAGCGTGGCACCGGCGGCGGCGACCGCCCAGCGCGAGGGCATCAGGTACGAGAACTGGTTGACGCCGACCGCGCCGTTCAGCGCGAAGAGGCAGCCGGTGAAGACGACCTGGATGATCGCGAACATCACCAGCAGCGGCATGGTCTTCTCGGCGGTCTTCACCAGCGAGGAGATGACCAGGCCGAACATCATCGAGGTGAAGCCGAGGGCCATGATCGGCAGGGACAGCTCGACCAGCGTCATCCCCCCGAGGACCAGCCCCTCCTCCGGGATCTCGCGGCTGGCGAAGCCGATCACGCCGACCAGCAGGCCCTGGAACACCGTGATCAGGCCGAGCACGAAGACCTTGGACATCAGGTACGCGGACCGGGACAGCCCGGTCGCGCGCTCCCGCTCGTAGATCACGCGTTCCTTGATCAGCTCACGGACCGAGTTCGCCGCGCCGGCGAAACAGGCGCCGACCGCGAGGATCAGCAGGACCGTGGTGGCGGTGCCGTTCGGGATGATCCGGCCGGTCTGCGGGTTGGCCGGGTTGGGCAGCAGGCCCTTGTCCGCGTCGATGAGCAGGCTCACCGCGCCCAGCACGGCCGGAAGGATCACCATCAGGGCGAGGAAGCCCTTGTCGGAGGCGATCACCGACACGTAGCGCCGCACCAGCGTGACGAACTGGGACATCCAGCCCTGTGGCTTCGGCGGCTTCATCGCCTGCATGGGCGGCACCTGTACGGACTGCGGGGCGACGGCGTCCAGGTCCGCGGCGTACATCTGGTAGTGCTGCGAGCCCTTCCAGCGGCCCGCCCAGTCGTAGTCGCGGTAGTTCTCGAAGGCGGAGAAGACGTCGGCCCAGGTGTCGTAGCCGAAGAAGTTCAGCGCCTCCTCGGGCGGGCCGAAGTACGCCACCGAGCCGCCCGGCGCCATCACCAGCAGCTTGTCGCAGGTCGCCAGCTCGGCCACCGAGTGGGTGACGACGAGGACGGTGCGGCCGTCGTCGGCGAGGCCGCGCAGCAGCTGCATGACGTCGCGGTCCATGCCGGGGTCGAGGCCGGAGGTCGGCTCGTCCAGGAAGATCAGCGACGGCTTGGTGAGCAGCTCCAGGGCGACGGAGACGCGCTTGCGCTGGCCGCCGGACAGGGACGTGACCTTCTTGTCCTTGTGGATGTCCAGCTTGAGCTCGCGCAGCACCTCGTCGATGCGGGCGTCGCGCTCGGCGGCCGTGGTGTCGGCCGGGAAGCGGAGCTTCGCCGCGTACTTGAGCGCCTTCTTGACGGTCAGCTCCTTGTGCAGGATGTCGTCCTGCGGGACCAGACCGATGCGCTGACGCAGTTCGGCGAACTGCTTGTACAGGTTCCGGTTGTCGTAGAGGACCTCGCCCTGGTCGGCGGGCCGGTAGCCGGTCAGCGCCTTGAGCAGGGTCGACTTGCCGGATCCCGAGGGGCCGATGACCGCGATCAGCGACTTCTCGGGTACGCCGAAGGAGACGTCCTTGAGGATCTGCTTGCCGCCGTCGACCGTGACGGTCAGGTGACGGGCGGAGAAGGAGACCTCACCGGTGTCGACGAACTCCTCGAGCCGGTCGCCGACGATCTGGAACGTCGAGTGGCCGACACCGACGATGTCGGTCGGGCCCAGCAGCTGGGTGCCGCCCTTGGGGATCGGCTGGCCGTTGACGTACGTGCCGTTGTGCGAGCCCAGGTCGCGGATCTCCATGCGCCCGTCGGGCGTCGAGTGGAACTCCGCGTGATTGCGGGAGACCTGCAGGTCGGAGACGACCAGGTCGTTCTCCAGGGCACGGCCGATGCGCATCACGCGGCCGAGCGAGAACTGGTGGAACGTGGTCGGGCTGCGGTCGCCGTAGACCGGTGGCGCCCCCGCCGCGCCGCCGGGGCCCTGCTGCTGGGGGAAGTGCGGCGCGGCCTGCTGCGGCTGCTGCTGTTGTTGCTGCCAGCCGGCCTGCTGGGCCTGGTGCGGGTGACCGTGCTGCGGCGCCTGCTGCGGCGGGGTCTGCTGCGCGACCGGCTCCTGCGCCGGCGGTGCCTGCTGGGCCCAGCCCGCGTTGGCGCCCTGCGCGGCGTACGGCTGCTGCTGCGGCTGTGGCTGGGCCTGCGGTGCGCCGGCCGGGGCCTGCGCACCGGTCAGGCTCACGCGCGGCCCGTCGGTCGCGTTGCCCAGGTTCAGCACCGTGCCGGCGCCGAGCTCCATCTGCTGGACGCGCTGTCCGTGCACGAACGTGCCGTTGGTGCTGCCGTGATCCTCGACCACCCAGCTGCGGCCGTTGAAACTGATCGTGGCATGCCGCCAGGAGACCCTGGCATCGTCGAAAACAAGCTCCCCCTGCGGATCGCGCCCTAGCGCGTATGACCGGGACGGATCGAGCGTCCAGGTCCGTCCATTGGATTCCAGTACGAGTTCCGGCACTCCATGCCCCACTGAGTTGTCCCCCGATGTGCTCCCGTCGCGGGGAGTCTAGGGATGTCGAACATCGGGGGGAACTATTTCAGGCTCGCCCCCCTGACCGAAAGTCGGGCCTTGTGAAAACTGCGTAGGCACCCATCGGCCGTTCCCGTTGACGGGGTTGAAACCTGCCCGGAGAGTGGTATTCCACGCGAGGGGGACATGCGCGGCAACCTGACCGCGCAGCGGATCGGGGGGTCTGCCATGAGCGCGTCCACGAGCGTCGGAACCGAGGGGTACGGCATCCGTGTGCCGTGGGGCGACGTCCTGCTGTCCGCGGTCGCCTCCGTGAGCTGGGCGTTGATCGGCATGGCGGGTACGGCTGTGCTCGGTCTGCGGCTGCTGGACGCGGACGCGGCGGGCTCGCTGGGACCGATGACCGCGGCGGTCGTGGCGCTCGGGGCGGGTGGGTCGGTCACTCCGGACGGTGATGTGTCCGCGTTCGGACTGAAAGGGGCCGAGGCGCACACGGCCATCGAGATCACGCCACTGGGCGTGAGCCTGGTCGGCGCGCTGTTCCTGTCGTTCTTCTTCCTGCGGTCCCTGCGGGCGGCCGGAGTTGTCGTCTCCCCCGCCGAACTCCTCGCGCGCGGGGGCGCGGTGGTCGCGCTGTTCGTGGCGATGACGGGCGGACTGGCCTGGGCGGGTCACGACGTCGTCACGATCGACGGCGCCTCGCTCGGGCTCGACGACCTGCCCGGGGGCGACGGCGGTGGCGGCGGGCCGGAGATTCCGGGGCTCGGTGACGTGGGCGGCGACATCGGCGGGCTGCTGCCCGACCGGATCGGCGACCTCGTCGACGCCCGGGCCGCCGTCGGGTTCACCATCGACACCGCGCCGACGCTGCTGGGCGGTCTCGTCTGGTCCGCGGGAGTACTGCTGATCGCGTTGCTGGCCTCGCGCCGCACTCCGCTGCCGCGCGGGTGCGAGGCGGTGCACCGGGTGGTGCGGCCGGCAGTGTCCGCCCTGGTCACGGTGGCGCTGACGACGGTGGCGGCCGGCCTCGCGGCGGCGGCCTGGGCGGCGATCGGCGACGACCGTCCCCGGCGGATCGTCGGCGCCGCACTGCTGGGAACGCCGAACGGGGTCTGGCTCGGTCTCCCCGTCGGCCTGTTCGTGCCCTGGGAAGGGCGGGCCACCGGCGCGCTGGTCGGCGTCCTCCCGGCTCCCCTGGACGACCTGCTCGGCTCGGGCACCGGGGAGCCGGTCACGCTGGGGCGGCTGGCGGAAGCGGACGGGCGGGTGTGGCTGCTCGGGGTGGCCGCGGCGCTGACGATGCTGCTGGCCGGGGTGCTGACGGCGGTCCGGACGCCGGTGGGGCCGGGTGAGGCACGCTCGCTCGCCTTCACCGGGCGCTGTGCGCTGCGGCTGGGCGTCACCGGCGCGCTGACGCTGCCGCTGCTGTCGTGGCTCACGGAGGTGTCCGTGGACGCCTCCCTGTCCGTGCTCGGGATCGACGCCTTCGGCGCGGGCATCGACCTGCGCGGACATCTCGGGGCGGCACTGCTGCTGGGCGCGGTGTGGGGTGCGGGCGCGGGGGCCGTCGGGGCGCTGCTGGCGCGGGTGAGCGGGGCGGTGGGGACACGGGCGTCGAGGTTGGCACTCAGTGCCGGGGCGGTGACGGAGGGTTTCGGTGCGGGTGGTGGGAGCGGCGGCGTGACGTCCGTGGGGGCGCCCTCGGAGCCGTACCGGCCGGGTGAGCCGTACCGGCGGGGGCCCGGCCCGGGCACGCATCCCTACGTGTGGTCCGGGGAGGTAGCCGGGCCCGGCTCCGGCACGGCACCGAGCGGATGGGAACCCGAAGACGCGCGCCCGCCCGACGCGACGCGGTTGCCGGGGCCGGGCCATACGCAGCCCGGGACACCGCCGCCCGACGGCGGCACGGGGTGGGGGCAAGGGCGGGACCGGGGCGCCTGGCAGGGACACGGGCAGGAGCCGCGGGCGACGCGAAGGCAGGAGCAGGCGCTGGGAGAGACGGGCCCGGCGCGACCGGGAGGGAACAGCGTCGGCGGTCGGGGCTCCGGCCCCGGGCCGTACGGCGACGAGGCGGGGCGCGGGGCCGACGGGACGGGCGGGGAGGACCACTGGGCGGCGCGCGAGGCCGACGGGACGGGCGGGGAGGAGGACTACGGGGCCGGGCGCGAGGCCGCCGCGGCGGACCGGTGGGACCACTGGGCGGGCCAGGAGCACGGTGCGGCGGACCGGCAGGAGGACGACGGGGCGGACCGGCGGGCCGACGAGGGGGCGGATCGGCAGGCCGACGACGACGTGTACGGAGCCCCCACGGTGGCCGGGCCGCTCGCCCCTCCGCCGGGACGGCCGCCGCGGCCGGGGGAACGCCGCCCGTCCCGACCCTGGGGCGAGCGTCCTCCGCCCCCTCCACCACCTCCTCCCGCCCCGCCAAGACAACCCGGGGACGGACAGTGAAGGACGGCCGCCGGCAACCATCGTGCCGCGCCTCACCGCCCGAGGCGAGGAGCACCTGTCTCCCGCTCACCTGGGCTGACCGTGGAGAAGGCCGGGTCGCACGGCGCCCCTGGTGTCCCTACGGTGCGGCGTGGGCATCGGGGCTTCGGGTGCGCCGGGACCGAACCCCGCTGCCGCCCCTGCCGCGTGGACCCGCGCGCCTCTCCGCGCCGGCTGTCCGCCAGGCGGACCTCGGGAGCGGGCGGCACCGGGTGCCGGATACGGTGGGAACACCATGAGCGCTACGCAGACCTCTGACGTTCCCACGCTTCTCGTCAAGATCTTCGGCAAGGACCGGCCCGGCATCACGGCCGGCCTCTTCGACACCCTCGCCGCCTACTCCGTCGACGTCGTCGACATCGAGCAGGTCGTCACCCGTGGCCGGATCGTGCTGTGCGCGCTCGTGACCGAGCCGCCCCGCGGACTGGAGGGCGATCTCCGGGCGACCGTCCACAGCTGGGCGGAGTCGCTGAAGCTGCAGGCGGAGATCATCTCCGGCATCGGCGACAACCGGCCGCGCGGCCTCGGCCGCTCCCTGGTCACGGTGCTGGGGCACCCGCTCACCGCGGAGGCGGCCGCCGCCATAGCGGCCCGGATCACCGAGTCCGGCAGCAACATCGACCGTATCTTCCGGCTGGCCAAGTACCCGGTGACCGCCGTCGAGTTCGCAGTCTCCGGCGTGGAGACCGAACCGCTGCGCACGGCCCTGGCCACCGAGGCCGCGGCGCTCGGCGTGGACATCGCGGTGGTCGCGGCGGGGCTGCACCGGCGGGCGCAGCGCCTGGTCGTGATGGACGTGGACTCCACGCTGATCCAGGACGAGGTCATCGAGCTGTTCGCCGCCCACGCCGGCTGCGAGGACAAGGTCGCCGAGGTGACCGCGGCCGCGATGCGCGGGGAGCTGGACTTCGAGCAGTCGCTGCACGCGCGCGTGGCCCTGCTGGCGGGCCTGGACGCCTCGGTGGTGGACAAGGTGCGCGCCGAGGTGCGGCTGACGCCGGGTGCCCGCACCCTGATCCGCACCCTGAAGCGGCTCGGCTACCAGGTGGGGGTCGTCTCCGGCGGCTTCACCCAGGTCACCGACGCCTTGCGGGAGCAACTGGGGCTGGACTTCGCGCAGGCCAACACGCTGGAGATCGTCGACGGCAGGCTGACCGGCCGGGTGACCGGGGAGATCGTGGACCGGGCGGGCAAGGCGCGGCTGCTGCGCCGGTTCGCCGCCGAGGCGGGCGTACCGCTGTCGCAGACCGTGGCGATCGGCGACGGCGCCAACGACCTGGACATGCTGAACGCGGCCGGGCTCGGCGTCGCCTTCAACGCCAAGCCGGTGGTGCGCGAGGCGGCGCACACCGCGGTGAACGTGCCGTTCCTGGACACGGTGCTGTATCTGCTGGGCATCACCCGCGAGGAGGTCGAGGCCGCGGACACGCTGGACGAGGGTCTCGGCGACAGCCTCGGTCTCTCCGCCGAGCGCCTCTGAAGGTCGGCGAACCGGACGGAGGCGGCGGAACGGGCGGACGCCCGGCACGACGAGGGCCCGGACCGCGAGGGTGCCGGGCCCCGTGCCGCGGATGCGGTCAGTCGGTCGGCGCCCAGTAGTCGACCAGGGTGGCCATGCCCGGCTCCACGTCCTTCCAGGAGCCCGTGAAGGTCAGGACGGCGAAGGCGGCGGTCGGGAAGCCCCGGCGGTTGATCCGCTCGCGGACCTCGGCCTCGGCGGAGCCGGCCAGGATCTCGGTCAGTGCCTCCATGCCCGGGTTGTGGCCGATCACCAGCACGTTCGACAGGTCGTCGGGGGTTTCGTTGAGCACGGCGATCAGCTCGCCGGGCGAGGCCTCGTAGATCCGCTCCTCATAGACGGTTTTCGGCCGGTGCGGGAACTCCTGGACGGCGAGCTTCCAGGTCTCCCGGGTGCGGACCGCGGTGGAGCACAGGGCCTGGTCGAAGGTGACTCCGGTGTCCGCGAGCCGACGCCCGGCCTCCGCGGCGTCCATGCGGCCCCGGTCGGCGAGCGGCCGCTCGTGGTCGCTCACCTGTGGCCAGTCGGCTTTCGCATGCCGGAAGAGAACAATCCTGCGGGGTTCTGCGACGCTCATGGCATCCAGCTTCGCATGAAACAGGCCACGGGGCTCTGGGAGTTGACATGCGGATCCACCACGAAGGGCCGGGGGCCCGTGACGGAGCGCGGTCGGCGCTCAGCGTGCGGTCAGCTGCTCCACCCGCTCCAGCAGCTGGGCTATCGCGGGCTGCTCGGCGGCCGCGTGGGCGTCGGCGGGATTGAGGATGAGCAGGAGCAGCGCGACGAAGGCCAGCACGGGCAGGGCCACGGCCCACCAGGGCAACCGGATGTCGACACCGCCCCGGGTCGCCTGGGGAGGCCGGGTCTGAATAGGGGCCGACATGAGTGCCTCCGCTGGTCTTCGGGCGTCCCTGGTCCGTGCTCCGCGGCCCGCCTGTCGCGGGCACATCTCGAAGTTACGGAATCCGCGGGACCCAACCCATCCGGAGGTCCACCCACTTGACCCTGACCCTCACCCCCTAGGGGATGGGGGGTTAACCCCACCATCCATTCGGTGAGGGCGGCGTCACGGAGAGGCGATGGTCGCGATGACGCCGATGATCACGAAGATCGCGAGGAAGGAGCCGAAGACGATCAGCATCTTCTTCTGGCCCTGCTGGGGGTTCGGATCGAGGACTGGCATACGGCAAGTCTCGCATCCCCCGCGCGGACGGCTCCCAGCGCCCCACCGGCCGGCTCGGCGGATCGGCCAGTGGGAGCGACGCACCGAGCGCGCACCGAGCGACGCACCGCCCGCCGGGCTCAGCGGGCCGCCTCGTCCTCCACCGTGCGGTCGCGCCCCGCCAGGACGCCCACCACGATCTGCGGCACCATCAGCGCGCTCATCAGCGCGATCGGCAGTCCCCAGCCACCGCTGTGCTGGTAGAGGACGCCCACCAGGAGGGGACCCGGAATGGAGATCAGGTAGCCGGTGCTCTGCGCGAAGGCGGAGAGCTGGGCGACACCCGCGCCCGTCCTGGCCCGCATGCCGACCATGGTCAGCGCGAGCGGGAAGGCGCAGTTGGAGACGCCGAGCAGCAGGGCCCAGGCCCAGGCGCCGCCGACCGGGGCGAAGTACAGACCGGCGTATCCGGCGAGTCCGCACAGGCCCAGGACCAGCACGATCGGGCCCTGGTGGGGCAGGCGGGTCGCCACGCGCGGGATGACGAAGGCGAGCGGCACGCCCATCACCATGATGACGGCGAGCAGCAGCCCGGCGGTGCCGGCGGAGACGCCCGAGTCACGGAAGATCTGCGCCATCCATCCCATCGTGATGTAGGCGGCGGTGGCCTGGAGGCCGAAGAAGACGGCGAGCGCCCAGGCCGTACGGCTGCGGGTGATCCGCAGCGGGGGCTGGTCCGCCGGCTTCTCGGCGGGCCGGGCGCTCTCCCGCCGCGGCTCCGACGCGGACGGTCCGGCGGCCGTCGGCGCCTTCCGGTTCCGTACGAAGGGGAGCCACGGCACGACGGCCAGGGCCGGCAGTACGGCCCAGACCGCGAGACCGGGCTGCCAGTGGCCGCCCAGCGCGTTCGTCACGGGCACGGTCGCCGCGGCGGCGACGGAGGTGCCGAAGGCGAGGGCCATCGAGTACAGGCCGGTCATGGAACCGACACGGTCGGGGAAGTAGCGCTTGACGATGACCGGCATCAGGACGTTGCTGACCGCGATGCCCATCAGCGCCAGGGCGGTGGCGGCCAGGAAGCCGCCCGTGCCGCCGGCGTACGGGCGTATCAGCAGGCCGGCGGTGATGGCGACCATGCCGGCGCAGACCACCGCTCCGGGCCCGAAGCGGCGGGCCAGCCGGGGGGCGGTGACGCCGAAGACGGCGAAGCAGAGCGGGGGCACGGAGGTGAGCAGTCCGGCGACGCTGCCGCTCATGCCGAGCCCGTCGCGGACCTCTTCCAGGAGCGCGCCCAGGCTGGTGATGGCGGGGCGCAGGTTCAGCGCGGCCAGGACGATCCCGAGGATCAGCAGCCGGGTCGTCCAGGTCGTCCACGCGCGCGTGGTGGGCGCCTCGCCGGGTACCTCGCGCATACCGCTCTCCGCGCGCGTCTCGGCGCGCACGTCCGTACTCGCCTCCGTACGTATCTCGGTCCGGGTCTCGTCACTAGCCATGTGGCCCATCATAGAATCATGGGATGATTGGTTGTCCACACGCTCGTCCGCTCGTGTGCGAAGGTGAGCCATGCCACTGAGCCATCCCCGTCGTTCGGCCCTGTCCGAGCAGGTCATCGCCGCGCTGCGGCAGCAGATCGCCTCGGGCGAGTGGCCGGTCGGTTCACGCATCCCCACGGAGCCCGAACTGGTCGAGCAGCTCGGCGTCGCCCGGAACACGGTCCGTGAGGCGGTCCGCGCCCTCGCGCACAACGGGCTGTTGGACATCCGCCAGGGCTCGGGCACGTACGTCGTGGCGACCAGTGAGCTGGCCGGCGTCATGCAGCGCCGCTTCGCCGGCGCCGAGCCCCGGCACATCGCCGAGCTGCGTTCCACGCTGGAGTCGGCCGCCGCGCGCCTGGCCGCCGAGCGGCGTACGGAGAAGGACCTCAAGCAGATCGACGCCCTGCTGCTGCGCCGGGAGGACGCCTGGGAGTCGGGCGAGGCGGAGGCGTTCGTGGCGGCGGACGCCACGTTCCACCTGGCGGTCGTGGCCGCCTCGCACAACGACGTGCTGACCGCCATGTACGCGGACCTGAGCGAGGTGCTGCGGGACTGGCTGCGGGGCGACGTGGGCGAGGGCATGTCCCCGGCGTCGCACATGGACCACGGACGGCTGGTGGACGCGATCCGCGCGGGTGACGCTGCGACGGCGGCGGAGGAGGCCGGGGCCTATCCGTTCGTGTGCCGTCCGGGGCTGTTCGACCCGCCCCCCGGCGACTGACTCGCGCACCGGCCGGGGCGGCACGGGCGCCGCTCCGGCGACGACGGAAAGACGAACGGGCGAACGGCGAACGGCGAACGGCGAACGAGCCAACGAGCGGAAAGACAAGGGCCCGCACCCCGTACACGGGACGCGGGCCCTCGGTGAGGCGGCCGGTCAGGCGCCGATGGCGTGCAGACCGCCGTCGACGTGGACGATCTCGCCCGTGGTCTTCGGGAACCAGTCGCTGAGCAGCGCGACGATGCCGCGGCCGGCCGGCTCCGGGTCCTTCAGGTCCCACTCCAGCGGGGAACGGCTGTCCCACACGGAGGCGAGGTCCGCGAAGCCCGGGATGGACTTGGCGGCCATGGAACCGATCGGGCCCGCCGAGACCAGGTTGCAGCGGATGTTCTGCTTGCCGAGGTCACGGGCCATGTAGCGGCTGGTGGCCTCCAGCGCGGCCTTGGCCGGGCCCATCCAGTCGTACTGCGGCCAGGCGTACTGCGCGTCGAAGGTGAGGCCGACGACCGAGCCGCCGTTCTGCATCAGCGGCAGGCAGGCCATGGTCAGCGACTTCAGGGAGTACGCCGAGACGTGCATGGCCGTGGCCACCGACTCGAACGGCGTGTTCAGGAAGTTGCCGCCGAGCGCGTCCTGGGGCGCGAAGCCGATGGAGTGCACGACGCCGTCGAGACCGCCCAGCTCCTCGCCGACGACGTCCGCGAGCCGGGCGAGGTGCTCGTCGTTGGTGACGTCCAGCTCGATGACCTTGGTGGGCTTGGGCAGCTTCTTGGCGATGCGCTCGGTCAGCGTCGGCCGCGGGAACGCGGTCAGGATGATCTCGGCACCCTGCTCCTGGGCCAGCTTCGCGGCGTGGAAGGCGATGGAGGACTCCATCAGCACACCGGTGATCAGGACGCGCTTGCCCTCGAGAATTCCGCTCATGGTGATCAGTGACCCATTCCCAGTCCGCCGTCAACGGGGATGACGGCTCCAGTGATGTACGAGGCGTCGTCCGAGGCGAGGAACCGCACCGTCGCGGCGATCTCCTCCGGCCGCGCGTACCGCCCCAGCGGCACCTGCGACACGATGTTCGCCCGCTGCTCGTCGGTGAGCACCTTGGTCATGTCGGTGTCGACGAAGCCCGGCGCGACGACGTTGAAGGTGATGTTGCGCGACCCCAGCTCACGGGCGAGGGAGCGCGCGAAGCCGACCAGGCCGGCCTTGGAGGCGGCGTAGTTCGCCTGCCCCGCGGAGCCGAGGAGCCCGACCACCGACGAGATGAGGACGACGCGGCCCTTCTTGGCGCGCAGCATGGCGCGGTTGGCGCGCTTGACCACGCGGAAGGTGCCGGTGAGGTTGGTCTCGAGGACGGAGGTGAAGTCCTCCTCGGACATGCGGATCAGGAGCTGGTCCTTGGTGACGCCGGCGTTGGCGATCAGGACCTCGACGGGACCGTGCGTCTCCTCGATCTCCTTGTAGGCCTGCTCCACCTGCTCGGTGTCGGTGATGTCGCACTTGACGGCCAGGAAGCCCTCCGGCGGCTCACCCGAGCGGTACGTGATCGCGACCTTGTCGCCGGCGTCGGCGAAAGCGCGGGCGATGGCGAGGCCGATGCCCCGGTTTCCTCCGGTGACGAGAACCGAGCGGCTCAACGGATCACCCTTTCCCTAGCGGTCGTCCACCCGCCCGGTCACCCGTACGGCGGACGGCGACGGCAGGCGGCTTCCTCGAAAATCTATCGGTCCCCGGCCTCCCCCAAAGACTCGGGCACCCACAGTGGCTTACGGGGCTCTCTGTCGGGTCCCTACAGAACCGGTCCCTGGCGCGGCGGGAAAGGTGTGGTCGCCGGACCGCGGACGCGACATGATGCGGCGCAGCCCCCGGTGTCGCGGCAGACGACCGGTCACGTCGACAGAAAGAGACGCAGGTGCCTCACAGCATCGACGAAGCCTTCACGGCACTCCCCCTACGCGCCCTCGCCGACGCCGCCCTCGCCCGGGCGCGTGCGCTAGGTGCGGAGCACGCCGACTTCCGGTTGGAGCGGGTGCGCAACGCGTCGTGGCGGCTCAGGGACGCCAGGCCCGCCGGGTCCTCGGACACCACCGACCTCGGGTACGCGGTGCGGGTGGTGCACGGCGGCACGTGGGGTTTCGCGTCCGGCGTGGACCTGACCCTGGACGCCGCCGCCAGGGTCGCCTCGCAGGCGGTGGCGATGGCGAAGCTGTCGGCGCAGGTGATCAGGGCCGCCGGGTCGGACGAGAGGGTCGAGCTGGCCGGTGAGCCCGTGCACGCCGACAAGACCTGGGTCTCGGCGTACGAGATCGACCCCTTCGGCGTGCCCGACGCGGAGAAGGCGGCGCTGCTGGCCGACTGGAGCGCGCGGCTGCTGGCGGCCGACGGGGTCGACCACGTGGACGCCTCGCTGCTCACCGTGCACGAGAACAAGTTCTACGCCGACACCGCCGGGACCGTGACGACGCAGCAGCGCGTACGGCTGCACCCGGTGCTCACCGCGGTGTCGGTGGACGACTCCAGCGGCGAGTTCGACTCCATGCGCACGCTGGCGCCGCCGGCCGGGCGGGGCTGGGAGTACCTGACCGGGACCGGCTGGGACTGGGACGCCGAGCTGGCCGAGATGCCGGAGCTGCTGGCCGAGAAGATGCGGGCGCCGAGCGTCGAGGCGGGGCTGTACGACCTGGTCGTGGACCCGTCGAACCTGTGGCTGACCATCCACGAGTCCATCGGCCACGCCACCGAACTGGACCGCGCCCTCGGCTACGAGGCGGCCTACGCCGGCACCTCCTTCGCCACCTTCGACCAGCTCGGCAAGCTGCGCTACGGCTCCGAGCTGATGAACGTCACCGGCGACCGCACCGCCGAGCACGGCCTGGCGACCGTCGGGTACGACGACGAGGGCGTCGAGGGCCAGTCCTGGGACCTGGTGAAGGACGGCACGCTGGTGGGCTACCAGCTCGACCGGCGGATCGCGAGGCTCACCGGTTTCGAGCGGTCCAACGGGTGCGCCTACGCCGACTCCCCCGCGCACGTGCCGGTGCAGCGCATGGCCAACGTGTCGCTGCGGCCGGATCCGGGCGGGCTGTCGACCGAGGACCTGATCGGGGGCGTCGACCGCGGGATCTACGTCGTCGGCGACCGGTCCTGGTCCATCGACATGCAGCGCTACAACTTCCAGTTCACCGGTCAGCGCTTCTTCCGGATCGAGAACGGGCGGCTCGCCGGTCAGCTGCGGGACGTGGCGTACCAGGCGACGACCACCGACTTCTGGGGGTCCATGGCGGCCGTCGGCGGCCCGCAGACGTACGTCCTGGGCGGCGCCTTCAACTGCGGCAAGGCCCAGCCGGGGCAGGTCGCGGCCGTCTCGCACGGCTGCCCGTCCGCCCTCTTCAAGGGAGTCAACATTCTGAACACCACGCAGGAGGCCGGTCGATGAGCGTCCGCAGCAGCAAGCCGCACGAGATCGTCGAGCGGGCGCTGGAGCTGTCCCGGGCCGACGGGTGCGTCGTCATCGCCGACGAGGAGTCCACCGCCAACCTGCGCTGGGCGGGCAACGCCCTCACCACCAACGGCGTCACGCGCGGGCGCACGCTGACGGTCGTCGCCACCGTCGACGGGCAGCAGGGCACGGCGTCCGGTGTGGTGTCGCGCTCGGCCGTGACCGTGGACGAGCTGGAGCCCCTGGTGCGGGCCGCCGAGGCCGCCGCGCGGGGTGCCGGTCCGGCCGAGGACGCGCAGCCGCTGGTCCCGGGCGGGCCGGGGTCGCCGGACTTCACCGACGCGCCCGCCGAGACATCGTCGGCGGTGTTCGCCGACTTCGCGCCGGCCCTCGGGGAGGCGTTCGCACGCGCGCGTGCGGGCGGCCGGGAGCTGTACGGGTTCGCGAACCACGAGATGACATCGACGTACGTGGGCACGTCGACGGGGCTGAGGCTGCGGCACGACCAGCCGAACGGGACGCTGGAGCTGAACGCCAAGTCGCCGGACCGGACCCGGTCGGCGTGGGCGGGGCAGGCCACGCGGGACTTCAAGGACGTCGACCCGGCGGCCCTCGACGCCGATCTGGCCGTACGGCTCGGCTGGGCCCAGCGGCGGGTGGAACTGCCCGCGGGGCGCTACGAGACGCTGCTGCCGCCGACCGCGGTCGCGGACCTGCTGATCTACCAGTACTGGTCGGCCTCGGGGCGGGACGCGGTCGAGGGGCGCACGGTGTTCTCCAAGCCCGGAGGCGGCACCCGGGTCGGCGAGCGGCTGGGTGCGCTGCCGCTGACGCTGCGCAGTGACCCGCACGAGCCCGGTCTGGAGAGCGCGCCGTTCGTGGTCGCGCACTCCTCGGGCGGCGACCAGTCCGTGTTCGACAACGGGCTGCCGGTGGCGGCGACCGACTGGATCCGGGAGGGCGAGCTGCACCGGCTGACGACCACCCGGCACAGCGCCGGTCTGACCGGGCTGCCGGTGGCGCCCGCGATCGGCAACCTGATCCTGGACGGCGGCGACCCGGACCGCTCCCTGGACGAGATGGTCGCGGGCACGGAGCGCGGCCTGCTGCTGACCTGCCTCTGGTACATCCGCGAGGTGGACCCGGCGACGCTGCTGCTGACCGGGCTGACCCGGGACGGCGTCTATCTCGTCGAGCACGGCGAGGTCGTCGGCGAGGTGAACAACTTCCGGTTCAACGAGTCGCCGGTGGACCTGCTGGGGCGGGCCTCGGAGGCGGGGCGCACGGAGAAGACGCTGCCCAGGGAGTGGGGCGACTGGTTCACGCGGGCCGCGATGCCGGCTCTGCGGGTCCCCGATTTCAATATGAGCTCTGTCAGTCAGGGCGTATAACCTCGTAGTCGGCCGTCACCCGACTGCCTGAAGATCATCACGCACGCATGAGCACGTAGGAGACGCGAGAACCGTGACGGACATCGTCGACGAGCTGAAGTGGCGCGGGCTGTTCGCCCAGTCCACCGACGAGGACGCTTTGCGCAAGGCGCTCGCGGACGGTCCCGTCACGTTCTATTGCGGTTTCGACCCGACCGCGCCGTCGCTGCACGTGGGGCACCTGGTGCAGGTGCTCACCGTGCGCCGGCTCCAGCAGGCCGGGCACCGGCCGCTGGCGCTGGTCGGCGGGGCCACGGGTCAGATCGGCGACCCGCGCCCGACCGCGGAGCGCACGCTGAACTCGCCGGAGACCGTCGCGGGCTGGGTCCAGCGGCTGCGCGGCCAGATCGAGCCGTTCCTGTCCTTCGAGGGCGAGAACGCCGCGGTGATGGTCAACAACCTCGACTGGACCGAGGGCCTGTCGGCGATCGAGTTCCTGCGGGACATCGGCAAGCACTTCCGGGTCAACAAGATGCTGACCAAGGACTCCGTCGCCCGGCGCCTGGAGTCCTCGGAGGGCATCAGTTACACGGAGTTCAGCTACCAGCTGCTCCAGGCGATGGACTTCCTCCAGCTCTACCGGAGGTACGGCTGCACGATGCAGCAGGGCGGCAGCGACCAGTGGGGCAACCTCACGGCCGGCCTCGACCTGCTGCACCGGCTCGAGCCGGACGCGTCGGTCCACGCCTACGCGACGCCGCTGATGACCAAGGCGGACGGCACCAAGTTCGGCAAGACCGAGGGCGGCGCCGTCTGGCTCGACCCGGAGATGACCACGCCGTACGCGTTCTACCAGTTCTGGCTGAACGTGGACGACCGGGACATCTCGCGCTACATGCGCATCCTGTCCTTCCGCTCCCGCGCGGAGCTGGAGGAGCTGGAGCGGCAGACCGAGGAGCGTCCGCAGGTGCGGGCCGCGCAGCGCGCGCTGGCCGAGGAGCTGACGACGCTGGTGCACGGCGCCGACCAGACGGCCGCCGTGATCGCCGCGTCCAAGGCCCTCTTCGGCCAGGGCGACCTGGCCGAGCTGGACGAGCGGACGCTGGCGGCGGCCCTGTCCGAGCTGCCGCACGTCCGGGTCGCCGAGCCGGCCCCGGTCGTGGACCTGTTCGCCGAGGTCGGCCTGGTGGCCAGCAAGTCCGCCGCGCGCCGCACGGTGAAGGAGGGCGGCGCCTACGTGAACAACGCCAAGGTCGCCGGCGAGGACGCCGTCCCCGCCAAGGAGGACCTGCTGCACGGGCGCTGGCTGGTGCTGCGCCGCGGCAAGAAGAACCTGGCCGCGGTGGAGGTCACCGGCGCCTGAGCGGGCGCACGCGTGAGGGGCGGTCCCGGCGGTCCGATGGCTGCCGGGGCCGCCCCTTCGGCGTACGGGGCCGGAGCGGTCAGGCGCGTTCGCGTCGCCTGCTGCCGCGTACCGAGGTGTAGGCGGCGTCGCCGAGGCCGACCACGATGATCGCCGCCACCAGCTGGAACAGATGCCGCCACCAGTCGATGCCGGCCGTCGCCTCGACGCCGGCCGCGCGGGCGATCGCGTTGCCGATGATCGCGCCGATCATGCCGCAGATGGTGGTGAGCCACAGCGGCATGTGCTGCTTGCCGGGGATGATCGCCTTGGCGATCAAGCCGAGCACGAATCCCACGATGATCGCCCACAACCAGCCCATGGCTGCCTCCTCGTCCGGCTCTACGCGAGCATTGCCACCAGTGTTCGGGCGTACCGCGTACGGCGCATGCCGCGTACGGCCGAACGGGGTACCGGCGCCTGCGCCGGTCGGCGCACGCGGTGCGGTCCGACCGGGGGTGCCCCGGTCTCGTGGGCGGCGCAGACGCGGCGTAACGTGGTGAGTTGTCCGGGACCGGTCTCCCCGAGCGGCCTCGGACGAGAGCGGGGCGGGGAGAGTCCGATGCGGGCGGATGGTGGAACCAGATGCGGAAGCAGAGTGCCGGCGGCAGTGCCGAGGTGTTCCGGATCACCGGGGCCCGGACTGGCCTCCAGGAGGACGTGCGCGGGCGGCAGCGCCGGTACGTCATCTCGATGTCGATCCGTACGCTGTCGGTGATCCTCGCGGTCTGCCTGTGGAACGTGGAACGGCACGTCGCGATCGCGGCCCTGATCCTCGGCGCGGCGCTGCCGTACATCGCGGTCGTGATCGCCAACGCGGGGCGTGAGAACGCGCCATCCTTGCCGTCGACGTTCGTGACGGCGCCGACCCCGCCGATGATCACACCGCCACGGGCCGGGAACGGCGCGGCGGAATCCGTCCCGGAGGGCGCCACGGCCGATCCGGGGCCGCGCGCGGCCGGTGAGTCACGCGGTCGGCCGTGACCGCGGCGCCCCCTCCGAAGGGCGTCGATTCCACGCCAGGCCGAAGAAATGCTCAGATGAATTCGTGTTGTTCCGGGCCCGGGGAAGGATGGGCCGTGACATACTTCGTACGCGCTCCGCATCCCCCGTCGGAGCGACGGACCGACGCCGGGCAGCTCCCCCCGTGGCTGCTCGGCGTCGCCATGTGTGGGGACCTGTGAGAAGAAACCGTGAGTGACGAAACCACCCCGATCTGCTCCGCCAAGGGCTGCCGGACCGCCGCCGTGTGGGTGCTGGCGTGGAACAACCCGAAGCTCCACACCCCGGAGCGCCGCAAGACGTGGATCGCGTGCGACGAGCACCGCGAGCACCTGTCCCAGTTCCTCGGGGTGCGGGGCTTCCTGAAGGACGTGGTCCCGCTCGCCGAGTGGGAGGCCCGGGAGGTCTCCGGCGGGTCCGGGACCGGCGGGTCCGGCCCCGCCTAGCCGCCGATCGCCGACATCGGGCGGTCCGGCTGTACGAACGTCGGGTCGTCCAGGCCCGCGCCCGCCTTCTTGCCCCACATGGCCAGGCGCCAGATGCGGGCGATCTCCTCGTCGGGGGCGCCGGAGCGCAGGGCGGCGCGCAGGTCGGTCTCCTCGGTGGCGAACAGGCAGGTGCGCACCTGGCCGTCGGCGGTCAGCCGGGTGCGGTCGCAGGCCGAGCAGAACGGGCGGGTGACGGAGGCGATGACGCCGACGCGGTGCGGGCCGCCGTCGACCAGCCAGCGTTCGGCCGGGGCCGAGCCGCGTTCCCCGGCGCCCTCCGCGGTCAGCTCGAAGCGGGTGCGCAGGGAGGTCAGGATGTCACCGGCGGTGATCATGCCCTCGCGCTTCCAGCCGTGCTGGGCGTCCAGGGGCATCTGCTCGATGAAGCGCAGCTCGTAGTCGTGCTCGACGGCCCAGGCGAGCAGGTCGGGGGCCTCGTCGTCGTTGAGCCCCGGCATCAGGACGCTGTTGACCTTGACCGGGGTCAGTCCGGCCTCGCGGGCGGCTTCCAGGCCCTCCAGGACGTCCTGGTGGCGGTTGCGCCGGGTGAGGGTCTTGAAGACGTCCGGGCGCAGGGTGTCCAGGGAGACGTTGACCCGGTCCAGGCCCGCCGCCTTCAGGGCCGCGGCCGTGCGCTTGAGGCCGATGCCGTTGGTGGTCAGCGACATCTGGGGGCGCGGGGCGAGGGCGGCGACGCGCTCGACGATGCCGACCAGGCCGGGGCGCAGCAGCGGCTCCCCGCCGGTGAAGCGGACCTCCTCGATGCCGAGGGAGGTGACCGCGATGTCGATGAGGCGGACGATCTCGTCGTCCGTGAGCAGGTCCGGCTTGGCGAGCCACTGGAGGCCCTCTTCGGGCATGCAGTAGGTGCAGCGCAGATTGCAGCGGTCGGTGAGCGAGACCCTCAGGTCGGTGGCCACTCGGCCGTAGGTGTCGATGAGCACGTGGCCCCCTCCCTCGACGCGGATCGGTGGAGCGTTTCTCTCCTCCGACACCGTCGAGCCTACGTGACGGGTCCGACATCGACAGCCGCCCGAACCCACGACGCGGGACGCGGCCGCGTCGTAGGGATCTACGAGCGGCCGCGTCGGCGACGGTCGGACCGGAGGGCGTCAGTGCGCTCCGGTGCCGGTCAGGGACCTGACCTCCAGCTCCGCGTACTTCGCCTCGTCGGGCTTCTCCTTGGACAGGATCGTGCCGAGCCACCCCATGAGGAAGCCGAACGGGATCGAGATGAGCCCAGGGTTCTGCAGCGGGAACCAGGCGAAGTCGACGTCCGGGAACATCGCCTTCGGGTCGCCGGAGACCACGGGCGAGAACAGCACCAGGCCGACGGCGACGATCAGGCCGCCGTAGATCGACCACAGGGCGCCCTGGGTGGTGAACCTCTTCCAGAACAGGCTGTAGAGGATCGTCGGCAGGTTGGCGGAGGCGGCGACGGCGAAGGCCAGGGCGACCAGGCCGGCCACGTTCAGGTCGCGGGCGAGCGCGCCCAGGGCGATGGAGACGATGCCGATGAAGACGGTCGCCCAGCGGGCCGCCCGCATCTCCTCCTTCTCGGTGGCCTGGCCCTTGCGGATGACGTTGGCGTAGATGTCGTGCGCGAAGGACGAGGACGAGGCCAGGGTGAGGCCCGCGACGACGGCGAGGATGGTCGCGAAGGCCACCGCCGAGATCGTGGCGAGCAGGATCGCACCCCAGGCCGAGTCGACGCCGCCCACATGGAGCGCGAGCAGCGGCGCGGCCGTGTTGCCGGACGGGTTGGACGCGATGATCTCGTCCTTCCCGATGAGCGCGGCGGCTCCGAAGCCGAGGGCGATGGTCATCAGGTAGAAGGCGCCGATGATGCCGATCGCCCAGTTGACGGACTTACGGGCGGCCTTGGCGTTGGGCACCGTGTAGAAGCGGATCAGGATGTGCGGCAGACCGGCGGTGCCGAGCACCAGGGCGATGCCGAGCGAGATGAAGTCCAGCTTGGACGTGCCGGTGGCGCCGTACTTCAGTCCGGGCTCCAGGAAGGAGCTGCCCGCGCCGCTGTTCTCGGCGGCCTTGCCGAGCAGGTCGGAGATGTTGAAGTCGAACTTCAGCAGCACCAGGAAGGTGATCAGGATGGTGCCGCCGATCAGCAGCACGGCCTTGACCATCTGCACCCAGGTGGTGCCCTTCATGCCGCCGATGGTGACGTACACGATCATCAGGACGCCGACGAGGGCCACGATGAGGATCTTGCCGGCGTCGGAGGTGATGCCGAGCAGCAGCGAGACCAGGATGCCCGCGCCCGCCATCTGGGCCAGCAGGTAGAAGATCGACACCACGATCGTGGAGGTGCCGGCGGCGGTGCGCACCGGCCGCTGGCGCATGCGGTAGGCGAGGACGTCGCCCATGGTGTAGCGGCCGGAGTTCCTGAGCGGTTCGGCGACCAGGAGCAGGGCGACCAGCCAGGCGACCAGGAAGCCGATGGAGTACAGGAAGCCGTCGTAGCCGAAGAGGGCGATGGCGCCGGCGATGCCGAGGAAGGACGCGGCCGACATGTAGTCGCCGGAGACGGCCAGACCGTTCTGGAAGGCGCTGAACTGGCGGCCGCCCGCGTAGAAGTCGGCGGCGTCCTTGGTCTGGCGGCCCGCCCAGACGGTGATGAACAGCGTCGCGGCGACGAAGACCGCGAAGAGCGTGATGATCAGCGGCCGGTGCTCGCTCGCCTCGTTGGCGGCCAGTTCGGCGGCGAATACGGACTGTGCGGGGCTCATGCGCCGCCCTCCATCCGGGACTTGATGGCCTCGGCCTTGGGGTCGAGCTTCGCGGCGGCGTGCCGCGAGTACCACCAGGCGATGAGGAACGTGGTGACGAACTGGGCGATGCCGAAGACGAACGCGACGTTGATGTTGCCGAAGAGCTTGGTGCCCATGAAGCCGCCGGCGTAGTTCGACAGCAGCACGTAGAGCAGGTACCAGGCGACGAAGGCGACGGTCAGCGGGAACGCGAAGGAGCGGAAGGAGCGGCGCAGTTCGGCGAACTCAGCGCTCTGCTGCACTTCGGAGAACTCCTCGGCGGAGGGGAGTCGGTGCTCCTCTTGCGAGGGGGGCTCCTCTTTCGAGGGGGGCGGTGCGTCGGTGGCCACGGAGTCTCCTCGTACGACGGACATGACGGCTTGGACCTCGGTGTATTCACGGGGGCTGATCGTGCTCGGGCTCCCTGCCCAACGACACGGCGCCCCGAGGGGACCGGTTCAACACCCGCCGCACTTTTCGAAGTCACTCTGAGCGGGTCATTGCTGGCCAGCGACTTCGGGGATAGCTTCACCCTGCACCACTACGTCATGTACCTGCCCGAGCCGTACCCGTGTCTCGGGCAGGTGCCGTTTGCCGATGATGTGGAGACCCCATGGATCATCTGCGTTTCCCGGGTGGCCCGCGCTCCGCACGCGTTTCCCGAGTTTTCCCGACGGACTGGAGACACCACGCATGACCGCACCCCACCCGCGTCACCGTCGTGCCCTCGCGATCCCGGCCGGCCTGGCCGTGGCCGCGTCGCTGGCGTTCCTGCCGGGCACCCCGGCCACCGCGGCACCCGCGGTGGAGTCCGCCCCCTCGGCGGCGACCGACGGGACCTCGCTCAGCTACGTCGTCAACGTCTCCCCGGGGCACCGCCCCTCGGCCACCGTGCGGCGCGCGATAGCCAAGGCGGGCGGCACGATCGTCACGTCGTACGACCGGATCGGCGTGATCGTCGTCCACTCCGCCAACCCGGACTTCGCCAAGAGCGTGCGCAAGGTGCGCGGCGTGCAGTCGGCCGGTGCCACCCGCACCGCCCCGCTGCCCTCGGCCGCCACGACCGACACGGGCGCACCGCAGGTGCTGAGCGGCGCGGAGCTGGCCGCCGCCGAGGCCACCTCCGCGAAGGCCGAGGGCCAGGACCCGCTGGAGTCGCTGCAGTGGGACCTGCCCGCCATCAAGGCGGACAAGGCGCACGAGAAGTCGCTGGGCAGCGAGAAGGTGACCGTCGCCGTCCTCGACACCGGCGTCGACGACACGCACCCGGACATCGCCCCGAACTTCGACCGCGAGGCGTCCGTCAACTGCGTCGCGGGCAAGCCGGACACCACCGACGGCGCCTGGCGGCCGAGCGCGTCGGAGAGCCCGCACGGCACCCACGTGGCCGGGGAGATAGCCGCCGCCAAGAACGGCATCGGCATGACCGGTGTGGCGCCCGGCGTCAAGGTGTCCGGCATCAAGGTCGGCAACCCCGACGGCTTCTTCTACACCGAGGCCGTGGTCTGCGGCTTCATGTGGGCCGCCGAGCACGGCGTGGACGTCACCAACAACAGCTATTACACCGACCCGTGGTACTTCAACTGCAAGGACGACCCGGACCAGAAGGCGCTCGTCGAGGCCGTCTCGCGGGCCACGCGGTACGCGGAGAAGAAGGGCGCGGTCAACGTCGCCGCGGCCGGCAACGAGAACTACGACCTCACCTCCGACGAGATCACCGACCCGTCCTCCCCGAACGACACCACGCCCGGTGACCGGACGGTCGACCCGTCGAAGTGCCTGGACATCCCGACCCAGCTGCCGGGCGTCGTGACGGTCGCGGCGACCGGTGCGAAGGGCCTCAAGTCGTCCTTCTCCAACTACGGCCGGGGCGTCATCGACATCGCCGCGCCCGGCGGCGACTCGACGGCCTACCAGACGCCCGAGCCGCCCGCCACCAGCGGACTGATCCTGGGCACGCTGCCCGGCGGCAAGTGGGGCTACATGGCCGGTACGTCGATGGCCTCCCCGCACGTCGCGGGTGTCGCCGCCCTCATCAAGTCGACGCACCCGCACGCCTCCCCGGCGATGGTCAAGGCCCTGCTGTACGCCGAGGCCGACGCCACGGCGTGCACCAAGCCGTACGACATCGACGGCGACGGCAAGGTCGACGCGGTGTGCGAGGGCCCGAAGAACCGCAACGGCTTCTACGGCTGGGGCATGGCCGACGCGCTGGACGCGGTGACCTGGTAACCGGTACGCGCGCGTGACGCGGGGGCGGCGGACCGGTTCCACCCGGTCCGCCGCCCCACTCGTGGGGGGTATCCGTGTGACGGACACCTACGAGGACCTGCCGGTACGTCGCCGAAGTCGCCCTCGCCCAGGGGAAGCCGCGACCGACCGACCGACGTGGCGCGCGGCTGGTGAAGGGGGAACTTGCCCGGATCTGACGACTTGGTGAAGATCCTGGGGTGACCTCGATGCGACCCCCGACCCGGACCGGCGGTGCCGGACGGCACTCGCGGCCCTCCGGCACCGGCCGGGCCGCGGCCGTACTCGTGCTGGTGGTCCTCGGCGCGCTGATACCCGTGCTCGGCCCGTCCCCCGCGCTGCACGGCACCGGGGAGGCCGAGGCGCCCGGCACCGGCGGCATCGGCCTGCTGCGCACGGTGCTCTTCGCCGCGCTGAGCGTGCCGCTCGGCGAACTCTTCGTCAACCGGCTGGCCCGGTCCCTGCCCGGCGCTCCCCCGGACCGGCCGCGCAGCTGGGCGCCGTACGCGGCGGCCGCCGGTCTCGTCGCCGCCCTGGGGCTGGCCTCGGTCGTGGCCACGGGCAACCTGGTGCCGGGCTCCGCCGCCGACATCGACGTCGGCGGCCTCTACTCCTCCCGCGACGGCAAGCTGGCGCTCGTGGAGGTCAACGGGTTCCTCGCGGCCTGGCTGTGCGCGACCTCCCGCCGGCCCGGGCTCCAGGTCTGGCCGCTGGCCGCCGTGATCGTCGCCGACGCGCTGCGCGCGCATCCCACGACCGAGTACAGCCCGCTGCTCGGCTCCGCTCTGACCCTCGTCCATCTGGCGTGCGCCTCGCTGTGGGTGGGCGGTCTGCTGTACGCGCTGCGGGTGCTGCGGCGTTGGCGGGACGCCGAGGCGGGGCCCGCCCTGCTGGGGCTCTACGCGCGCGTGGCGGCCGTTCTGCTGGCGGCCCTCACGGCGACCGGCGTGTGCAGTTCGCTGCGCCGGATGCCGGCCGGCACGATCCTGGACCAGCTCACGGACACCGCGTACGGGCGCGTCCTGCTCGCCAAGGTGGTGCTGGTGGCCGCCGTCGCCGTCCTCGCGCTGTGGGCCAGGGTCCGGCTGAGCCGCGCCGCCGACCCGCTGGCCGCCTGCTCCCCCGCGCGCGCGGAGGTCGTCGCGCTGGGCGTGGTGGTCGCGGTGTCGGGGCTCCTGACGGCGCTTCCGGTGCCGATCCGCTGGTGAGTGCGCCCGCCGGATGCCGCAACGCTCCTGCCGCGTCAAGGACTTGACGGCACGGGGCACCTGCCGGACCGGAGTGTCGGTCCCGGGCCGTATCCTCATTGACCATGCTCGAAGACCGTACGACCGCAGCGCCGTCCGCCACGGCGTGGCCGGCCGCGTATCCGCAGGGGTACGCGGTCGTCGACGTGGAGACCACCGGCCTGGCCCGCGACGACCGCATCATCTCGGCGGCCGTCTACCGGCTGGACGCCCGCGGCGAGGTCGAGGACCACTGGTACACCCTGGTCAATCCGCAGCGCGACCCGGGGCCGGTGTGGATACACGGTCTGACGAACGACGTACTCCGTGACGCGCCGCTCTTCCCGGACGTCGCGGAGGAGTTCGCGGCCCGGCTGGACGGCCGGGTCCTCGTCGCGCACAACGCCGTCTTCGACTGGCAGATGATCGCCCGCGAGTACGCGCGCGCGAAGCGCGAGGCGCCGGTGCGGCATCGGCTGTGCACCATCGCCCTGTCCAAGGCGCTCGACCTACCGCTGCCCAACCACAAGCTGGAGTCGCTGGCCGCGCACTTCGGCGTCGTGCAGCAGCGGGCGCACCACGCGCTGGACGACGCGCGGGTGCTGGCGGAGGCGTTCCGGCCGAGCCTGCTGGCCGCGGCGGCGGGGGGTGTGCGACTGCCGCTGCACGAGTGCCGGCCGCTGACCGAGTGGTCGGACCGTCCCGCGCCCCGGATCGGGCAGCAGCCGAGCTACGGCAGCTACCGGCCGAACAGTTGGCGCCCCTCCCGCAAAAGGCCCGCATGCCCCTATCCCAACCCGGGCCGGTATGAAGAGGGCAAAAGGCTCAAGCAGGGCATGCGGGTCGCCTTCTCGGGTGACACCTCCGTCGAGCGGGACCTGCTGGAGGACCGTGCCGTCGAGGCGGGACTGCACGTCGCGACCAGCCTGTCCCGGCTGACCAGCCTGCTCGTCACCAACGACCCGGACTCGGGCACCTCGAAGGTGGTCAAGGCCCGGCAGTTCGGCACGCCGGTGGTGGACGAGGCGGCGTTCGGGCAGCTGCTCGCCGACGTCGAGCCGGCGGACGCCGGGTCCTGAGGCAGGCGGTGCCGCGGAGCCGTACGGACGGGTGATTCCGGGCGACTCGCCCGGCGCCCGCCCAGCCGTGCCCGCGGGGACGGCCCACCCTGTGGCGCATGGCGACATGTGAAGTCTGCGGCAACAACTACGGAATGACCTTCGAGGTCCACGCCCAGGGCGCGGTGCACGTCTTCGACTGCTTCTCCTGCGCGATCCACCGGATGGCCCCCATCTGCGAGCACTGCCGGGTGCAGATCATCGGCCAGGGCGTCGAGGTCGACGGCCACTGGTTCTGCGGCGCCCACTGCGCCCGCGCGGAGGGGAGGGCGGGGATCGTCGACAAGGTCTAGCCTCCGGCACACGGCGCCCGAGGGCGCACCCGCCGCATCGCACCCCACGACCGAGTTGTACCGTCGTGGGGTGTACCGCTTCCTGTTGTCCCGCCAGTGGGTGATCCTCACGCTGGTCGCCGTGCTGCTCATCCCCACGATGATCCGGCTGGGCTTCTGGCAGATGCACCGCTACGAGGAGCGCACCGCCCGGAACGACCTGGTCGCGCGTGCGCTCGAGGCGTCGCCGGTGCCCGTGGAGTCGCTGACCGCACCCGGCAAGAAGATCACCACGCGTGAGCGGTACCGCACCGTCACCGCGAAGGGCCGCTTCGACACGGACCACGAGGTCGTCGTCCGCCGCCGCACCGACGGCGACGACAACATCGGCTACCACGTGCTGACCCCGTTCCTGCTGGACGACGGCAAGGTCATGCTCGTGAACCGGGGCTGGATCCCCGCGGACGGCCCGAGTCAGACGGAGTTCCCCGAGATCCCCGCACCGCCCCGGGGGGAGATCACCGTCACCGGGCGGCTGATGCCCGACGAGACGACCGAGGCGAGCGGCATCAAGGATCTCGAGGGCCTGCCGGACCGGCAGATCATGCTCGTCAACAGCGAGCAGCAGGCCGAGCGCCTGGACGCCCCGGTGCTCGGCGGGTACGTCGTCCTGAAGACGCCGGAGCCGAAGAACAACACCCCCGAGCTCATCGGCAAGCCCGGCAACGAGAACGCCGCGCTGAACTACGCCTACGCGATCCAGTGGTGGCTGTTCGCCGCGGCCGTACCCGTCGGCTGGTGGTTCCTGGTCCGCCGCGAGAAGCGCGAGCGGGAGGCCGGCGAGGACGTGCGGCCCGCGGAGGCGGAACCCGCGACGGTGTAGCCGCGCGGAGGGAGCGTGCGGGCGGATCCGATTGCTCCGGCTGCGGCCGGGAAGGGGTCAACCCGTGCACCCCGACATCGAGGACTACGCGCTCATCGGCGACCAGCAGACCGCGGCCCTGGTCGGCACGGACGGCTCCGTGGACTGGCTCTGCCTGCCCCGCTTCGACTCGGCCGCCTGCTTCGCCAAGCTGCTCGGCGACGAGGACAACGGCTACTGGCGCATCGCCCCCAAGGGCGCGGAGCGCTGCACCCGGCGTGCCTACCGGCCGGACACCCTCGTTCTGGACACCGAGTGGGAGACCGAGGACGGTGCGGTCCGCGTCACCGACCTGATGCCCCAGCGCGACCGCGCCCCCGACCTCGTGCGCATCGTGGAGGGCCTGAGCGGCGAGGTCACCGTGCACAGCGTGCTGCGGCTGCGCTTCGACTACGGCTCGATCGTCCCGTGGGTGCGCCGGGCCGACGGGCACCGGGTGGCCGTCGCGGGGCCGGACTCGGCGTGGCTGCGCAGCGAGCCGGAGGTGCACACCTGGGGCGAGGACTTCGGGACGCACGCGGAGTTCACCGTGGCCGCGGGCGAGAAGGTCGCGTTCGTGCTGACCTGGCACCCCTCGCACGAACCGCGGCCACCGCTGATCGACCCGTACGTGTCGCTGGAGCACAGCGTCGAGGACTGGCGGGAGTGGGCGGCACACTGCCGCTACGACGGTCCGCACCGGGACGCCGTGGTCCGCTCCCTGATCACGCTGAAGGCGCTCACGTACAAGCCCACCGGCGGCATCGTGGCCGCCCCCAGCACCTCGCTGCCCGAGGAGCCGGGCGGGGTGCGCAACTGGGACTACCGCTTCTGCTGGCTGCGCGACTCCACTCTCACCCTGGGCGCCCTGCTGTCGGCGGGCTACCTGGAGGAGGCGGAGGCCTGGCGCGACTGGCTGCTGCGCGCGGTCGCGGGCAACCCTGCCGACCTGCAGATCATGTACGGCGTCGCGGGCGAGCGGCGGCTGCCCGAGTTCGAGCTGCCGTGGCTGTCCGGCTTCGCCGAGTCCATCCCCGTCCGCATCGGCAACGACGCGGTGAACCAGCTCCAGCTGGACGTGTACGGGGAGGTCATGGACTCCCTGTCGCTGGCCCGGCTGGCGGGGATGCGCCCGCGACCGCAGATGTGGGAGCTGCAGTGCGCCCTGATGGAGTTCCTGGCCACGGCGTGGCGGGAGCCCGACGAGGGACTGTGGGAGGTGCGGGGCGGGCGCCGGCAGTTCGTGCACTCGAAGGTGATGACGTGGGTGGCGCTGGACCGGGCGGTGCGCACCCTGGAGGACCACCCCGAGCTGGGCGGCGGTGACCTCGACGGGTGGCGGGCGCTGCGCGACGAGGTGCACCGCGAGGTGTGCGAGAAGGGCTACGACCCGGTGCGCAACACGTTCACCCAGTACTACGGCTCGCGGGAGCTGGACGCCTCGCTGCTGCTCGTGCCGCGCGTGGGCTTCCTGCCGCCGGACGACCCGCGGGTGGTCGGCACGGTCGACGCGATCGGCGCGGAGCTGACCCGGGACGGCCTGGTGCGCCGCTACAGCACCGAGGGCCGCCGGGTCGACGGGCTGCCGGGCGGCGAGGGGACGTTCCTGGTGTGCTCGTTCTGGTACGCGGACGCCCTGCACGCGACCGGCCGGACGAAGGAGGCACGGGAGCTGTTCGAGCGGCTGGTGGGGCTCGCCAACGACGTGGGGCTGCTGGCCGAGGAGTACGACCCGGTGGCCGGACGCCAGCTCGGCAACTTCCCGCAGGCCTTCAGCCACGTCGGCCTGGTGAACACGGCCCTCGCCCTGTTCGGGGAGGAGAGGGCAGGATAGGGCCATGGATCTTGGACTGAAGGACCGGGTGTACGTTGTCACGGGAGCCACCCGGGGCCTGGGCAACGCCGCCGCGCGCGAGCTGGTCGCCGACGGGGCGAAGGTGGTCGTCACGGGCCGGGACGAGAAGAGCGTCGCGGAAGCGGCCGCGGCGCTGGGGCCGGACGCGGTCGGGGTCGCCGCCGACAACGCCGACCCGGAGGCCGCCGGGCGGCTGGTCGCGACCGCCCGTGAGCGCTTCGGCCGTTTCGACGGCGTGCTGATCAGCGTGGGCGGGCCGCCGCCCGGGTTCGTCGCCGACACCACCGACGAGCAGTGGCAGGCGGCGTTCGAGTCGGTGTTCCTCGGCGCGGTGCGGCTGGCCCGGACGGCAGCGGCCGAGCTGGCGGAGGGCGGGGTGATCGGTTTCGTGCTGTCGGGCTCGGTGCACGAGCCGATCCCGGGCCTGACCATCTCCAACGGGCTGCGCCCCGGGCTCGCTGGCTTCGCCAAGTCCCTCGCCGACGAACTGGGCCCGCGCGGCATCCGCGTCGTCGGCCTGCTGCCGGGGCGCGTCGACACCGACCGGGTGCGCGAGCTGGACGGGCTGTCCGCCGACCCGGAGGCGACCAGGGCGGCCGCCGAGTCCCGGATCCCGCTGCGCCGCTACGGCGCCCCGGAGGAGTTCGGCCGCGTGTCCGCGTTCCTGCTCTCCCCCGCGGCGTCGTACATCACCGGCGTCATGCTCCCGGTGGACGGCGGCGTGCGGCACGGGTTCTAGGACGGGCGGGGCGCCGACCGGCGTTGGCTGGACGTGGTCGGCGCCCGGCGCGGCGTGTGGGGGCGTCTCCTACGCCCTTGGGCAGTGGAGGAGCGTGCGTCGCGCCGCCGCGCCGACGGGAACGCGACGACTAGGCCTGCCGGCGGGTGCCGGCACCGATCCGTTCGAGCCGTCGGCCGGACGGCGGGCGCCGTGGGCGCGTCGCGGGGACGGAGCAGGCGGGGGCGCAGCCGGGGCGTTTGTCCGGTGGCCCCCTCAGCCGGCCCGCTCGGCTCAACTCACCCGTTCGGCCCCGTGCTTGACGCCCCGGAGGCGGACCTCCGCCGGGAGGGACGGCAGGTGCGCCGAGTCGCGGGCGTGGGTCAGGGCCCGGGTGGTGAGGTCGTGCAGGGCCGTGCCGGGGTCCACGTGGGGGGCGAGGAGCAGCCGGACCCGGGCCGCCGGGGCGTCGCGGCGGCCGGTGAGCCGCACGCCGGCCCGTTCAACGCCGTCCACGCGGTCCGCCTCACCGGCGAGGACCTCCTCCAGCGCCCTGCCGCGCAGGATGGCGCCCTCGCCGTCCCCGGTGTCGACGAGGACTTCGGTGAGCCTGCGGCGGCGTACCACCGCGACCAGCCACCACAGGGCGAGCAGCAGCAGGACGGCGAGGGCGGCGATGACGACCGGCCACCACCAGCCGGCGTCCCGCCACCGGGTGCGTTCGGCGTCGCTGAGCAGCACGTCGTGCGGCCCCTGGTGGACCCGCCAGGAGGGCGCGGGCGCGTCGAACCCCACGGCCAGCACCGCGCCGCCGAGCGCGAGCAGGACCAGGCCTACCAGTCCGGTCAGTACCCGGTTCACGGTCCTGAGCACCGCGCTCACCCCTTCCGTCCGGGGCGCTTGACCCGCAGCGACACGGCGGGCGGCCGGGCCAGTCCGAGGCCGCGCACCGCTCCGTCGAGCACACCGTCCAGGTCGGCCCGTACGTCGTCCAGTTCCCGGAAGTGCGACAGCGCCCGTACCCGGGCCCTGCGGCGGCGCATCCGCACCCGCGCCGACTGCACCCCGGACACCTCCATGGCCCGGTCGCGCAGCACCGTGGCGGCGGCGTCGCGGTGCAGCGCGGCGCGTACGCCGGGGTGGGTGCGCCGCATCGGCAGCAGCCGCCGCAGCCCGGGGGTGAGGGCCAGCACGAGCAGCCAGAGCCCGAGGGCCGCGGCGACTCCCGCGCCGACCAGCACCCACGTGTCGTCGACGGGCCGTTCGGCGAGCTGCCGGGCCAGGTCCCGGCGCCAGCCGAGGGCGGACCGGCCGGCGCGCACGGCGGCGACGTCGTAGAGGAAGGCCCCGGCGAGCAGCAGGAGCACGAGCGCCACGATGCCGGCGGGCACGCGGCGCGTGGACCAGAAGCGGCCGGCCCGGCCGAGGGCGGGCCCGTCGGGGACGCCGGACTCGTACGGGCCGGGTTCCGTGTCCGTCCCGGTGCCGCGTTCCACGACGGGCAGGCGCTGGGTGCTGCCCTCTCCCGTCCCGGCCCCCTGGGGCTCGCTCATCGCGTCCTCCCGTGCCTCGCGCCGTACTCCGCCGCCAGGTGCAGCCGCTCCACCCGGACGACGACCTCCGGCACCGCCATACCCACCAACGCGCGTACCCGCTGGACGACTTGGTGACGCACCCGGGCACAGCGGGCGCCGATGTCGCACGGGTAGTCGAGTTCCAGGTGGACGCTGACACGGGCGGTGTCGTGGTGGACGACGACGGTGGCGAACGGGCGCGCCGCGTCCGGGTGCAGTGGGCCGAGCGCCTCGCGTGCCGCCCGGGCGGCGATCTTGGCGACGACCCGGTCGGCGATCCGGGTGGCACCGCGTTCGCCGGGCGCCACCCGGGCCAGGGGTTGGAGGAGCTCGCCGACCCCGTCGCTCACGGCCCCGTCGCTCACGCCGGTCACCGCCGCCGGTCGTCGCGGCTGCGGAAGAAGTCACCGAGGTCCATGTCCCCCTCCAGGAGGCGGCCGACGACGAACCCGACGGCCCCCAGGGCCGCCACCAGCAGGAAGGCGCCGAAGCCGCCGAAGTAGCCGGCGAAGCCCAGTGCCATGCCGGCGATCATGCCGACCACGGCCATGCTCATGGTGCGCTCTCCTCATTCACCGCTCGGTCCTCTTCCCTCACGGTCGCCCTCACCTGATCCGGGGCTCCGGTTCCTCGTCCTCCTCGTCGGGCAGCTTGACGTCGCTGACCGCGATGTTGACCTCGACGACTTCGAGGCCGGTCATCCGTTCCACCGCCGCGACCACGTTCTCCCGCACGTCCCGGGCCACGTCCGCGATCGACACGCCGTACTCGACGACGATCTCCAGGTCGAGGGCGGTCTGCTTCTCGCCGACCTCGGCCTTCACCCCGCGGGTCACCCCCGACGACTTGGTCCCGCCGGGCACCCGGTCGCGCACGGCGCCGAAGGTGCGCGACATGCCGCTGCCCATCGCGTGCACACCGGCGACGTCGCGTGCCGCCATTCCGGTGATCTTCTCCACGACGCCGTCGGCGATGGTGGTCCGTCCCCGGGTGCCGGGGTCGCCGCCGCCGCGCCTGAGCGCCTGGCCCTTGACCGTTCCGGAGGTCTCGATGCTGTCCGGTCCGCTTCGGTGGCTCTCGATGTCGCTCATCGCCGTACGTCCCTTCCGGTCGTAGTCCTGTTGACCACGTTAGGCGGGGTTGCACGGGCCCGCGCCACGGACGCGGCAGGTTGGAGGACGGGGCGCGGTGGGCGGGGTGGAGAACAGGGTGCGGCGGGCGGGTGGAGAACGGGGTACGGCGGGCAGGGGGAGAACAGGGTGCGGCCGGCGGGCTGCGGATCGGGCTCGCGGATCCCGGCGACGTGCGCGGGGCCGCCGTCCGGCGCCGGGGGCCGCACCCCCTGGGAGCGTTCCTACTCCCCGAGCCCCGCCAGGTCGCGCAGCCGGCGTCCCTGGGCGGCCCGTTCGGCGGTGCGCTGGGCCTCGTAGTCCCGCCGCTGGGCGCCCTGGAGCAGCGCCTTGGTCTCGACGACCGCGTCGCGCGGTGCGGCCAGGATCGCCGACACCAGGTCGTGCACCGCGGGGTCGAGCTGGTCCGCGGGCACGGCGAGGTTGGCCAGGCCGGTGCTCACGGCCTCCTCGGCCGCGACGAAGCGCCCGGTCGCGCAGATCTCCAGCGCGCGGGCGTATCCGACCAGGGACACCAGCGGATGTGTGCCGGTCAGGTCCGGCACCAGGCCGAGGCTGGTCTCGCGCATGGCGAACTGCACGTCGTCCGCGACGACCCGCAGGTCGCAGGCGAGGGCCAGCTGGAAGCCCGCCCCGATGGCGTGCCCCTGCACGGCGGCGACCGACACGAGGTCGCTGCGCCGCCACCAGGTGAACGCCTCCTGGTACTCGGCGATGGTCGCGTCCAGCTCGGCGTCGCCGCCCCGCGCGAGGTCGATGAACGACGGTTCGCCGTCGAAGCCCTCGGGCGTGAACGCCTGCCGGTCGAGCCCGGCCGAGAAGGACTTGCCCTCGGCCCGCAGCACCACGGCCCGGACGGAGCCCGGCAGCAGCCGGCCGGCCTCGGCGAGCGCCCGCCACAGAGCGGGACTCTGCGCGTTGCGCTTGGCCGGGTTGGTCAGCGTCACCGTGGCGATCGCGTCGTCGACGGTGAGCCGCACGCCGTCCTGGTCGAGTGCGGGACCGGGGTCGTGGGCGGGCGAAGCCATGGGGCGCCTCCGAAAGGTGCGGTCGTCGTCCCCGCCGCGCGCCGGACGGTGCGCCGTACCACGGCAGGGCTAAGTGACTGCACAGTAACCACCCGGGCGGTCGGACGACCGACCGGGTGGCCACCATCACTTTCGGAACGCGTTCCAAGCCGGGGGCCGCCCGGGACGTCAGGCCGATGTGGCCTTTTTGCCCCGGGTAGCCCCGCCACGCCCTCGGAGCGTGACGCCCGACTCGCTGAGCATGCGGTGCACAAAGCCATACGAGCGGCCGGTTTCCTCGGCCAACGCCCGGATGCTCGCACCGGCGTCGTACTTCTTCTTCAGGTCTGCCGCGAGCTTGTCGCGCGCGGCGCCGGTCACCCGGCTGCCCTTCTTCAGAGTCTCGGCCACCCGTGCCTCCTCATGGGAAGTGCGCTCTGGTCTTCTCATGATCACCCCTCCAGGCGCTCATGGCCACCCATTCGGCAAGGTCGATGAGACGAGCTGGTGACGACAGGAGCGGGTCCCCACATACGGAATCTGCGATTCCAGAGAATCGGGCGCGTTCGGCCGAACGGGTTTCTCCGCGAAATTCCAGGTCAGAAAGGCGTCGCGGCCGGGACCCCGACAATGGGGGCCCGGCCGCGAAATCGATGTAGGACACACCTCTTGATGAGGAGATCTCACACAGATGGTGGATCACGGATCGGCCGAATGATCCATCACCAGTGGATCATCCATTCGATCAAGCGAGGGCGACGAGGTCCGCGTAGTCGGCGCCCCACAGGTCCTCGACGCCGTCCGGAAGCAGGATGATCCGCTCCGGCTGGAGCGCCTCGACGGCGCCCTCGTCGTGGGTGACGAGGACGACCGCGCCCTTGTAGGTGCGCAGGGCGCCCAGGATCTCCTCGCGGCTGGCCGGGTCGAGGTTGTTGGTGGGCTCGTCCAGGAGCAGCACGTTCGCCGAGGACACCACGAGGGTGGCGAGGGCCAGCCGGGTCTTCTCGCCGCCGGAGAGGACGCCGGCGGGCTTGTCGACATCGTCGCCGGAGAACAGGAACGAACCCAGCGTCTTGCGGACGTCCACGAGGTCGAGGTCGGGGTTGGCCGAGCGCATGTTCTCCAGGACGGAGCGCTCGGGGTCGAGGGTCTCGTGCTCCTGCGCGTAGTAGCCGAGCTTGAGGCCGTGGCCCTCGATCACCTGGCCGGTGTCGGGCTTCTCGACGCCGCCGAGCAGGCGCAACAGCGTGGTCTTGCCCGCGCCGTTGAGGCCGAGGATGACGACCCGGGAACCCTTGTCGATGGCCAGGTCGACGTCGGTGAAGATCTCCAGCGAGCCGTACGACTTGGACAGGCCCTCGGCGGTGAGCGGGGTCTTGCCGCAGGGCGCGGGCTCCGGGAAGCGGAGCTTGGCGACCTTGTCGGACTGGCGGACCGCCTCCAGGCCGGAGAGCAGCTTGTCCGCGCGGCGGGCCATGTTCTGCGCGGCCACGGTCTTGGTGGCCTTGGCGCGCATCTTGTCGGCCTGCGAGTGCAGGGCGGCGGCCTTCTTCTCGGCGTTGGCGCGCTCGCGCTTGCGGCGCTTCTCGTCGGCCTCGCGCTGCTGCTGGTAGAGCTTCCAGCCCATGTTGTAGACGTCGATCTGGGAGCGGTTGGCGTCCAGGTAGAACACCTTGTTGACGACCGTCTCGACCAGGTCGACGTCGTGGGAGATCACGATGAAGCCGCCGCGGTAGGTCTTCAGGTAGTCCCGCAGCCAGATGATCGAGTCGGCGTCGAGGTGGTTGGTGGGCTCGTCGAGGAGCAGGGTGTCGGCGTCCGAGAACAGGATCCGGGCCAGCTCGATACGGCGGCGCTGACCGCCGGAGAGCGTGTGCAGGGGCTGGCCGAGCACCCGGTCGGGCAGGTTGAGCGCGGCGGCGATGGTGGCGGCCTCGGCCTCGGCGGCGTACCCGCCCTTGGTGAGGAACTCGGTCTCCTGGCGCTCGTACTGCCTGAGCGCCTTGTCGCGGGTGGCGCCCTGGCCGTTGGCGATGCGCTGTTCGTTCTCCCGCATCTTGCGGATCAGCACGTCCAGGCCGCGGGCGGACAGGATGCGGTCGCGGGCGAGGACGTCGAGGTCGCCGGTGCGCGGGTCCTGCGGGAGGTAGCCGACCTCGCCGGAGCGGGTGACGGCACCGGCGGCGGGCTGGCCCTCGCCGGCCAGGACCTTGGTGAGGGTGGTCTTGCCGGCGCCGTTGCGGCCGACCAGGCCGATGCGGTCGCCCTTGGCGACGCGGAAGGTGGCGCTCTCGATGAGGACACGGGCACCGGCGCGCAGCTCGATGCCGGAGGCGGAGATCACGGTCAGACTCCTGGGCGGGTGGATTGGCGGGGTGGGCGGCTGTGGAGGATCCCGCCGTCTAGTGCACGAGGAGAATGGCCATGAGGGCCAGTCTAACGGGGCGGTGCAAGCGCTTTTCCCCGCGACCGTTGTCAGTGGCCGGTGGAAGACTGGGCGAACGGGTCCAAAAGCACCACGGACCACCGACTCACCCGGCTCACAAGGAAGTGATCGGCATGGCAGGCAACGACAGCGGGCGCCCGAGCATCTGCCCGACGCTCCGGTACGCGGACGCCAAGGCGGCGATCCGACAGCTCACCGAGGCCTTCGGCTTCACCGAGATCGCGGTCTACGAGGACCAGGACGGCTCGGTGGCCCACGCCGAGCTGGGCCAGGGCAACGGCGTGGTCATGCTCGGCTCGAAGGGCAAGGGCGGCCGCTTCGACGAGGCGATGAAGAAGGGCGGCCCCACCGGGGTGTACGTCGTGGTGGCGGACGTCGACGCCCACCACCGGCGGGCCGTGGAGCACGGCGCGGAGATCCTGATGCCCCCGACCGACCAGGACTACGGCTCACGGGACTACATGGCCCGCGATCTGGAGGGCAACGTCTGGAGCTTCGGGACCTACGCGCCGGAGGTACGCGGGTAGCCTCCGGCGCGGCGCCCGTGGGCCCCTCCGGGCTCAGCCGCCCCCGGTGTGGACCTGGAAGGCCGCCCGGCGGACGGCCTTGGCCAGCGCGGGGTCGGGATGCGCGGCGGCGAGGGCGACCAGGACCTGCACGGTGCGGGGGTGGCCGACGGCGCGGACCTCGTCGAGCAGGGCCGGGACGGTGGGCTGCACCGCCGACTCCAGGTGCCGCACGAGCAGCGGCGCCTCCCCGTGGTCGGCGACGGCCGCCGCGGTGTCGACCCACAGCCAGGTGGCCTCCGGCCGGGTGAGGACCTCGTGCGCGTCCTCGGGGTCGGCGCCGTCGTGCTCGGCCAGCCACAACAGGGCGTACGGGCGCAGCGTCGGCTCGTCGAGGACGCCGCGCACGTCGGGCTCGGCGGGGGCGCCGACGACCCGCAGCGCGTCGAAGGCCAGGCCGCGCAGCAGGGCGTCCTCGCCGCGGGCGGCGCCGATCAGTTCGGCGACGGCGCTGCCCACGGGGCGGGCGGCGAGCCAGGCGCGGTATTCGTCGCGGGCGGCGTTGGGGCGGAGCCGGGCACAGCCGCGGAGCATGCCCTCGGCCGACTGCTCGATGTGGCCGGCCGGGCTCTGCGCGGCGACGCAGATCTGCTCCAGCTTGACCCAGACCGCCCAGCTGCCCAGCGGGGTGAGCGTGGCGTGTCCGTCGCCGCAGGTGAGGGCGCCGACGGAGGCGAGGGCGTGCAGGGCCCAGTCGAGGAGCGGGGCGAGCGGGGTGTCCGTGGCGGGGTCCGGTTCCGGCTCGGCGCCCGGGGTGCCGGGCTCCAGGCGGGGGCCGTAGGGCACCTCGCAGCGTTCGGTGCGCAGTTCGGTGACGCGCTGCTCCAGCAGGTCCAGGAGCTGGGCCACGGGGACGGGTCCGGCGGACAGCTGGAGGAAGGAGAGCACCTGGGGCATCGCGGAGACGACCTCGGCGACGACGGCGGGCTCCTCCGCGGGCTCGGGGTGGGCGAGCGACCAGGCGTCGAAGAGGGCGACCCAGCCGCGCAGCACGGCGCTGTCGTCGCGGTTCCAGGCGCGCAGCCGCCAGCCGGGACGTGCGGTGTCGCCGTGCACCTCGATCAGTCCGGCGAGGCGGGCGGTGTCCCAGTCCGCGCGCACCTTGGCCACGGTGAGGCCCAGTTCGCGGGCCGCGTGCTCGGCGGTGGCGTCGGACAGGGTGGCCTTGCCGTCGGCGGTCGCGCTGCCGCGGCCGGGGCCGAGGGCGGAGTCGGCCCAGCGGGCGACGCGGGCCGCGTCGGCAAGACCGGAGCGTGCCATTCCGGCCAGCTCCGACCGGGCCGGTGTGCCTTCCGGCGGGCGGGGCGCGGGGCGGCGCGGACGCCGCTGATTGATCGCTTGGGGGGCGGCGGCCAGGGGTCGCGGGCGGACGAGTCGAAGCCTGGAGTCGCGCGGGATACGGGACGTCACGGGTGCAGTCTTCCGGTTGACGGTCCGAAAACCCAAACGGAATGCCCCGGCAGCCTCCTGGGACGGCGGACGCGAGGCCCGGGCGCGCTGCCCGGGCACCGGATCAGGCCACTGGTACGGCGTCAACCGGAACGGGAGCGACGCACGTCGGCACAACGGCGGACGGGGGCGTGACGGGGGTGCCGCGGGGTCACACCAGGGGGGTCATGAAGCGGCGGAGGGTCTCCTCGTAGTCCTCGGGGTCGGCGTTCCACATGGCACCGTGCGGGGCGTCGCGGACGGTGTGGAGGGCGACCAGGCGCGAGTGGGTGTCGGCGAGGCGGCGGGAGAGGCGCCAGGGGGCCACCGCGTCGCCGGGGCCGTGGAAGATCAGGGTCGGAACCGCCGGGCGGTACAGGCCCGCCATGCCGGCGTCCCGGTCGGCGTGCAGACCGGCGCGGCCCTGCGCGGCCCGGACGGCGAGCGGCAGGAGCGCGCCGGGGACGCGGCGGGCGGCGGCCAGGGCGCGCAGGGTGGTCTCCCAGCTGAGGACCGGGGAGTCCAGGACGAGACCCGCGATGCGCTCGCGCACGCCGGAGAGCGCGGCGGTGCGCAGGGCCATGGTGGCGCCGGTGGACCAGCCGAGCAGGACGACCTGGCGGGCACCGTGGTCGAGGGCGTAGCGCACGGCCGCGTCCACGTCGCGCCACTCGGTCTCGCCGAAGTGGTGCAGCCCGTCGGGCGAGGGCGGCGCGCCGACGTCGCCGCGGTGGGCGAGGGCGAGGACCGCGACGTTCCTGCGGTGCAGGGGGGCGATCAGGTTCAGGGCGTGTTCGCGGGTGGCGGCCAGGCCGTGCACGGCGATGATCCAGGTCGGGCGGGCCCCGGGCACGAACCAGGCCGGGAGCGGACCGAGTTCCCCCGGCACCTCGACGTCGGTGTAGTCGATGCCGAGGGCCGTGCCCGGGTTCCCGACGTACAGGTTCGGGGTGAACCACGCCCGGTCGCCGGCCTCGAGGGTGCCGTGCGTGACGCCTTCGAGGCGGCGTACGACGGTGTCGGCGCCGTGTTCGGCGGTGCCGAGGACCGGGCCGACGACCGCGTGCGACCCGTCGCCGGCGAGTCCGTACCGGCCGGGGCGCAGCGCGGCCAGATCCCGGGTGAGGGTGATCTGGCCGGCGGCGGTGCCGTGCACGGTGAGCCGGGGCTCGGTGGGCAGGGGCCGGCCGGGGGGCGCCTTGAGCGCGGCGTCGCTGGCGAGCCGGCCGGCGGCGACGCTCGCCGCCCCGGTCGCCAGGGCTGCGGTGACGGCGGCTGCCGTTGCGGTGACAGTGCGCATGGGGCCAGTCTCCTGGGGGAGTCCTCGGGCGGCCAGTGGACGCGTGACAGTGGGTGACGAGGGTGCTCGTGTCCCGTAGCCGGTACCCCCTGAGCCGTCCACCCACGCATCACAGGGCGCGCCCGGGTCACCCGTCGCCACCGAAGGGCGACCCTGCTGCTCCGACGCGACGGCTGGGCGTTCGACTGCGGCACCCTCCGGGCACACTGCGCCCTCTCGCGCCCTGCGCGGCACCTCCCGGCCCGACGCGGCATCCTCCGGGGCCACCACGGCGTCCCCGGACCCGGCGCAGCGCCCTCCGGGCCCGACGCAGCACCTCCGGCCCGCGCGCGGCACCTCCGGGCCCGGCGGGGCACGTCCGGCCCCCGCGCGGCATCTTCCCGCCCGGCGTCTCGGCGCGCTGTGTGATGTCCGCTGTCCGGCCCGATGCGCCCGGCATGCGGCGCGGGTGCCTCGGCGTGTGGACGGATCGGTCCGGTGGCGAGTGGACTCGGGTCGTGCGGCGGGGCTGCCGGGCGGACGGGTGCGCCCGGACCGGCCCCGGTGTCAGCCTCGCTGGCCGTATCCCCGCAGGCGCTCCGCGACCTCCGCCAGTTGGGCCGGTGTCAGCAGGGACGGCGAGTGGCCCGGCACCGAGGAGGCCGTCAGCCACAGGCGGCACATCCACTCGAGCTGGGCGGTGCGGTCGTAGGCCTGGTCGAGCGAGGCGCCGTAGGTGATGGTGCCGTGGTTGCGGAGCAGGCAGCCGGTGCGGCCGGCGAGGGCGTCGAGCATGCCGCGGGCGAGTTCGTCGGTGCCGTAGGCCGCGTACGGGGCGACCCGGACGGGGCCGCCGAGCGCGGCGGTCATGTAGTGCACCGGCGGGAGTTCGGGCACGAGCAGCGAGACCGCCGTGGCGTGCACGGCGTGGGTGTGGACGACGGCCCGGGCGCCGGGGTCGGCGCGGTACACGGCCAGGTGCATGGGCAGTTCGCTGGTGGGGACCAGGGTGCCGAGCACCTGCCGTCCGTCCAGGTCGACGCCGGTCATGTCGTGCGCGGCCAGACGGTCGTACGACACACCCGACGGGGTGACCAGGACCGTGTCGCCGACGCGCACCGAGACGTTCCCGGAGGTGCCCACCACGAGCCCGTCGGCGACCGTCCGCCGGGCCGTCGCGACGAGTTCCGCCCAGGCCGCCTCCCGGGCCGGCTCCGCGGTCGGGTCCCCGGCCGTTTCCCGGGCCGGCTCAGCGGCCCCTTCCGCCCCTCCGGCCCGCGAATACGTCACAGTCACCGTCTCCTCCCGGGCCGTCCGCGGGCCCCTCGCGTGCCGTCGCCGAACGGCCTCCCGGTGATCCTGCCAGGGACGTCTCCGGAGAGCACCGGAGCGGGCACGCAGAGGGAGGCTCGGACACCGCTTCCGGTCACCGTGACGCCCTGCTCAGTTCATCTTCCGTTCACCCTGGTTACCTACGTTCGACGCGCCAACGACCTCGAACGATTGCCTGGGTAAATGGAAAGCTTCTCGCTGATCCTCGCGATTGTGGTGGTAACCGCACTCGCGTTTGATTTCACGAACGGTTTCCACGACACCGCGAACGCGATGGCAACGACCATTTCGACCGGTGCGCTCAAGCCCAAGGTGGCGGTGGCGATGTCCGCCGTCCTCAACCTTGTAGGCGCCTTCCTCTCCGTGGAGGTCGCCAACACGATCTCCAAGGGTCTCGTCGACGAGACCGGCATCCGTCCCGAGGTCATCTTCGCCGCACTGGTCGGCGCGATCCTCTGGAACCTGCTGACCTGGCTGGTCGGACTCCCGTCCAGCTCCTCGCACGCCCTGATGGGCGGCCTGATCGGTGCCGCCGTCGCCTCGGCCGGCATCGGCGCGGTCAACGGCGACGTGCTCGTCACCAAGGTGCTCCTCCCCGCGATCGCCGCCCCGATCGTGGCCGGCCTCGCGGCGTTGCTCGCGACCCGGATGACGTACTCGCTGGGCCGCAAGGCCGACGGCAGGGCCGCCGCGAAGGGCTACCGCGCCGGCCAGATCGCCTCCGCCGGCCTGGTCTCGCTGGCGCACGGCACCAACGACGCCCAGAAGACGATGGGCATCATCACCCTCGCCCTGATCGCCGGCGGCTCGCTCGCCCCCGACTCGGACCCGCCGGTGTGGGTCATCCTGTCCGCGGGCCTGGCCATCGCGCTCGGCACCTACCTGGGCGGCTGGCGCATCATCCGCACCATGGGCAAGGGCCTGACCGACCTCCAGCCGCAGCAGGGCTTCGCCGCCCAGACCAGCGCCGCGACGGTCATCCTGGCCTCCTCCCACCTCGGCTTCTCCCTCTCCACCACGCACTCGGTCTCCGGTGCGGTCATGGGCGCGGGTCTCGGCCGCAAGGGCGGCGTGGTCCGCTGGTCCACGGCCACCCGGATGTTCGTCGCCTGGGGCCTGACGCTGCCCGCCGCGGCCCTGGTCGCCGCGCTCGCCGAGTGGGTCTGCCGCGCCGGCGACTGGGGCACGGCCCTGGTCGCGGTCTTCCTGGTCGCCTCCAGCTTCGCGATCTGGCGGATCTCCCGCCGCGAGGTCGTCGACCACACCAACGTCGTCGACACCGGAGAGCCCGGGGCCGCCGAGCCGGCCGGTGTGGTCACCACGGCGATGGCCGCCGTGTCGCCGCCCCCGGCGGGCACCACCGAGGACCTGACGGCCACCGTCGCGGCCCCGGCCGCCACCCCCGACCCCAAGGCCCCCTCGGCCACCACCGTCTGAGCCCGCGTCCCGGGTACGAAGGAAGCGAACCTCCATGAGCATCGACTGGGCAGCCCTCGGCTCCGTCTTCGGCGTCAGCCTCGTGGTCACGGTGGCCCTGGTGGGCCTGTTCACCCTCGGCATCGTCGGCCTCTCCCGCCAGGAGCGGGCCGTCGCCCAGGGCGGCACCGCGACCCTCGCGGTCGCCGGCGCGTACGCCTGCTTCGCGGCCTGCACGGCGGCGGTGGCGTACGGGATCTATCTGATCGTCGCCTGAGCGTCGCCCGGCCGCGGGCGCACGCTGCGGGGCGGGGCGCGGAACGGACTCGAACCGTTCCGCGCCCCGCCTTTTCGCGTGCCGGCGCACACCGCGCCTGTGTGGGCCTTCGCACACTCCCCCGTCGCAGGTCAACGCCAGGTTGACGGGTGTTCGCGGACCGTGGTGGACTTCCTGGGCCATCTACGGCGGCAGGAGAGGAAGCCCGGTGCGAATCCGGCGCGGTCCCGCCACTGTGACCGGGGAACAGGAACCCCCGGGAGCCAGGAACTCTCACCGCCGGACTCTTCGAACCAGGGCGTGGACACCCTGAGTGAGGACATGACGCGATGCCCGGCTGCCGCCACCGCTCGACGCCCCGTACCAGGTGCCTCCCTGCCCGTGTGACCGGCTGAGCCCATGCGTGCCGGACGCGTCTTCGCGTACGGCGCCACCGCCGGCCTCCTCGGCGACCTCCTCCTCGGCGACCCGCGCCGCGGACACCCGGTCGCCGCGTTCGGCCGTGCCGCGGGCGCCGTGGAACAGGTGCTGTGGCGGGACCACCGGGGCCGGGGCGCCGTGCACACCGCCGTGTGTGCCGGTGGCGCCGCCGCCCTCGGGCTGGCCGCCTCCCGTGCCGTACGCCGCTCCCCCGCCGCCTCCGTCGCCCTGACCGCGGCGGCCACCTGGGCCGTGGTCGGCGGCACCTCGCTGGCCCGCGAGGCGAAGGCCGTCGGCCGTGCCCTGGAGGCCGGGGACGTCGAGGCGGCCCGGGCCCGGCTGCCGCACCTGTGCGGGCGGGACCCGCAGGCGCTGGACGCCGACGGAATCGCCCGGGCCGTCGTGGAGTCCGTCGCCGAGAACACCTCGGACGCGGTCGTGGGCGCCCTCGTGTGGGGTGCCGTCGCCGGAGTGCCGGGGCTGCTCGGCTTCCGCGCCGTCAACACGCTGGACGCGATGGTCGGCCACAAGTCGCCCCGGTACCGCCGCTACGGCTGGGCCTCGGCCCGCCTCGACGACCTCGCGGGCTGGCCGGGCGCCCGCCTGACCGCCGTACTGACCACCGTCGCCGGTGGCGACCCGCGGGGCGCCGTACGGGCCTGGCGCGCGGACGCCGCACGGCACCCGAGCCCCAACGCCGGGCCCGTGGAGGCCTCGTTCGCGGGCGCCCTCGGCGTGCGGCTCGGCGGGACGCTCTCCTACGGCGGGCGCATCGAGCACCGGCCCGTCCTCAACGGGGCGGCGGGCCGCGCCGTACGGGCGTCCGGCACCGGCGACATCGACCGTGCCGTACGCCTGTCCCGGCGCGTGGGCTGGCTGGCGCTGGGCGTGTGCGCGGGCGCGCGGCTGCTCGTGCGACAGGCCGCCTCCTCGAAGAACCGGGGCGTCACGAAGGGACGTACGTCATGAACGGTGGCCTGCTCGTCGCCGGCACCACCTCCGACGCCGGCAAGAGCGTCGTCACCGCCGGGATCTGCCGCTGGCTGGTGCGCCAGGGCGTGAAGGTGGCGCCCTTCAAGGCGCAGAACATGTCGCTCAACTCCTTCGTGACCCGCGAGGGCGCCGAGATCGGACGGGCCCAGGCGATGCAGGCCCAGGCCTGCCGGGTGGAGCCGACCGCGCACATGAACCCCGTGCTGCTCAAGCCCGGCGGGGAGCGCAGCAGCCAGGTCGTGCTGCTGGGCAGGCCCGTCGGCGAGATGAGCGCCCGCGGCTACCACGGTGGACGTCAGGAGCGGCTGCTCGGCACGGTGCTCGACTCGCTCGCCGAACTCCGCGCCTCCCACGACGCGGTGATCTGCGAGGGCGCGGGCAGCCCGGCCGAGATCAACCTGCGCCGCACCGACATCGTCAACATGGGGATCGCGCGGGGCGCCGGCCTCCCCGTCCTGGTCGTCGGCGACATCGACCGCGGCGGCGTCTTCGCCTCCTTCTTCGGCACGGTGGCGCTGCTGGCGCCCGAGGACCAGGCGCTGGTCGCCGGGTTCCTCGTGAACAAGTTCCGGGGCGACGTGTCGCTCCTGGAGCCCGGGCTGGAGATGCTGCACGGCCTCACCGGGCGGCGGACGTACGGCGTGCTGCCGTTCCGGCACGGGCTCGGCATCGACGAGGAGGACGGCCTGCGCGTCTCGCTGCGCGGCACGGTGCGGGAGTCGGCCGTCGCGCCGCCGGTCGGCGAGGACGTGCTGCGGATCGCCGTCTGCGCGGTCCCGCTGATGTCCAACTTCACGGACGTGGACGCGCTGGCCGCCGAACCGGGCGTGGTCGTGCGGTTCGTGGACCGGCCGGAGGAGCTGGCCGACGCCGACCTGGTGATCGTGCCGGGGACGCGCGGGACGGTGCGGGCACTTCAGTGGCTGCGGGAGCGGGGGCTCGCGGACGCGATCGCCCGGAGGGCCGCCGAGCAGCGGCCCGTGCTCGGGATCTGCGGCGGCTTCCAGCTCCTCGGCGAGCACATCGAGGACGACGTCGAGTCCCGCGCCGGGCACGTGGACGGGCTGGGGCTGCTGCCCGTCCGGGTGCGGTTCGACCGCGAGAAGACCCTCACCCGGCCGGTGGGCGAGGCCCTCGGCGAGCGCGTCGAGGGGTACGAGATCCACCACGGGGTCGCCGAAGTCGTAGCAGGTGAACCCTTCCTGGACGGCTGCCGGGTCGGCCAGACCTGGGGGACGCACTGGCACGGCTCGCTGGAGTCGGACGGCTTCCGGCGGGCGTTCCTGCGCGAGGTGGCCGCCGCCGCGGGCCGCCGCTTCGTGCCGGCCCCCGACACCTCGTTCGCCGCGCTGCGCGAGGAGCAGCTCGACCGGCTCGGCGACCTGATCGAACACCACGCGGACACCGACGCGCTGTGGCGGCTCATCGAGTCCGGCGCGCCGCAAGGACTGCCCTTCATTCCACCGGGAGCGCCCGCATGAGCACTGTGCTGTTGTTGTCGACCGCCGACACGGACCTGCTGGCGGCCCGCGCGTCGGACGCCGCCTACCGGATCGGCAACCCGACCCGGATCGACGTCCGCGAGGAGCTGCCGGACCTGGTCGATGGCGCGGACCTCGCCGTCGTCCGCCTGCTCGGTGGCAAGCGCGCCTGGGAGGACGGGCTGGCCGCGCTGAGGGCCGCCGGCCTCCCGACGGTCCTGCTCGGCGGCGAGAGCGTGCCGGACGCGGAGCTGATGGCCGAGTCGTCGGTTCCGGCCGGGGTGGTGGCTCAGGCGCTGCGCTACCTGGTCGAGGGCGGCCCCGACAACCTCACCCAGCTCGCCCGGTTCCTGTCCGACACGGTGCTGCTGACCGGCGAGGGCTTCGACGAGCCGCGGAAGATGCCGGAGTACGGCGTCCACGGCGAAGGCCCCTTCATCGAGGGCCGTCCCACGGTCGGCGTGCTCTTCTACCGCGCCCACCAGCTCAGCGGCAACACCGCGTTCGTCGACACGCTGTGCGACGCGATCGAGGCGCGCGGCGCCAACGCGCTGCCGGTGTACTGCGGTTCGCTGCGCGGCGCGGACCCGGGGCTGTACGAGCTGCTGGGCCGGGCCGACGCCCTGGTCGCCACCGTCCTCGCGGCGGGCGGCACGCACGCCTCGCAGGCGTCGGCAGGCGGTGACGAGGAGGCGTGGGACATCGGGGCGCTGGCCGACTTGAACATCCCGGTGCTGCAAGGACTCTGCCTCACCTCCTCCCGGGCCGCCTGGGAGGCCTCGGACGCCGCGCTCTCCCCGATGGACGCGGCGATGCAGGTCGCGATCCCGGAGTTCGACGGGCGGCTGGTCACGGTGCCGTTCTCCTTCAAGGAGCAGGGCCCGGACGACGTGCCGGTCTACGTCGCCGACCCCGAGCGGGCCGCGCGCGTCGCCGGGATCGCCGTACGGCACGCGGCGCTCGGGCACAAGCCGAACGCCGAGAAGAAGCTCGCGCTGGTCTTCACGGCGTACCCGACCAAGCACTCCCGGGTCGGCAACGCGGTCGGTCTCGACACGCCGGCGTCGGCGGTGCGGGTGCTGGACGCGCTCAGGGACGCGGGGTACGGGGTCACCGAGTACCCCTCCGAGGGCGACGAGCTGATCCACCGGCTGATCGAGGCCGGCGGCCACGACGTGGAGTGGCTGACGGAGGACCAGCTGGCGGCGGCGCCCGCGCGGGTGCCGCTGGCCGACTACCGGGCGTGGTTCGAGAGGCTCGACCCCGAACTCCGGGACGGCATGCGGGAGGCGTGGGGCGACCCGCCGGGCTCGCTGTACGTGGACGGCGACGACATCGTGCTGGCCTCCCTCCAGTTCGGGAACGTCGTGGTGATGATCCAGCCGCCGCGCGGCTTCGGGGAGAACCCGATCGCGATCTATCACGACCCGGACATGCCGCCGTCGCACCACTACATGGCCGCCTACCGCTGGCTGGAGCACAGCTTCGGCGCCGACGCGATCGTGCACATGGGCAAGCACGGCACGATGGAGTGGCTGCCGGGCAAGGGGCTGGGGCTGAGCGCCGGTTGCGCGCCGGACGCCGTGCTCGGCGACCTGCCGCTGATCTACCCCTTCATCGTCAACGACCCCGGCGAGGGCACCCAGGCCAAGCGGCGCGGCCACGCGACGGTGGTGGACCACCTCGTGCCGCCGATGGCCCGCGCCGACACCTACGGCGACCTGGCCAAGCTGGAGCAGCTCCTCGACGAGTACGCGCTCGTCTCCGACCTGGACCCGACGAAGGCGCCGGCGGTCCGGGCGCAGATCTGGACGCTGGTCAAGGCCGCCGAGCTCCACCACGACCTGCACGTGGACGACCAGCCGGACGACGACGACTTCGACGAGTTCGTCATGCACATCGACGGCTACCTGTGCGAGATCAAGGACGTGCAGATCCGCGACGGCCTGCACATCCTGGGCGGCGGCCCGGTCGGCGAGCCGCGCGTCAACCTCGTCCTCGCGGTGCTGCGCGCCTCGCAGGTGTGGGGCGGACAGGCGAACGCGCTGCCGGGTCTCAGGGCGTCCCTGGCCGAGCACTTCGGCCTGGTGGAGAAGGAACTGCTGGCCGCGCCCGGCGCCCCGGTGAAGGTGCCGGCGGAGCTGACGGACCTGGTGGACGGTCCGGCCCGTTCGGCGGCCGACGCGATCGACCTGCTGGAGCAGCTGTGCCGGCGGATCGCGGAGGGCATGGAGCTGCGGGCATGGGACCCGGCGGCCGTCCCGGGCCTGGTCCACGACGTGCTGGGCACCGAACTTCCCGACGCGGTGGCGGTGCTGGAGTTCGCCTGCGCGGAGGTCGTACCCCGCCTCGCCCGGACCACGGACGAGATCGAACACATCCTGCGGGCCCTGGACGGCGGTTACGTCCCGGCGGGACCGTCGGGCTCCCCGACCCGCGGGCTGGTCAACGTCCTGCCGACCGGCCGCAACTTCTACTCCGTCGACCCGAAGGCCATCCCGTCCCGGCTGAGCTGGGAGGTGGGCCAGTCGCTGGCCGACTCGCTGATCCAGCGGTACCTGACCGACACCGGTGAGTACCCGAAGTCGGTCGGCCTCACGGTGTGGGGCACCTCCGCGATGCGCACCCAGGGCGACGACATCGCCGAGATCCTGGCGCTGCTGGGCTGCCGCCCGGTCTGGGACGACGCCTCGCGCCGGGTGACGGGCTTCGAGGTGGTGCCGCTCGCGGAGCTGGGCCGGCCGCGCGTGGACGTCACGGTGCGCATCTCGGGGTTCTTCCGGGACGCGTTCCCGCACGTCGTCGGGTTGATCGACGACGCGGTGCGGGCGGTGGCGGAGCTGGACGAGCCCGCCTCGCAGAACTTCGTCCGCGCGCACGCCGACGAGGACACCGCCGAGCACGGCGACCGGCGCCGGGCGACCTCCCGCATCTTCGGCTCCAAGCCGGGCGCGTACGGCGCCGGTCTGCTGCCGCTGATCGACGCCCGCAACTGGCGCAGCGACGCGGACCTCGCCGAGGTGTACGCGGTGTGGGGCGGCTACGCCTACGGGCGCGGGCTGGACGGGCGGGCGGCGCGCGGGGACATGGAGACCGCGTTCCGGCGGATCGCGGTGGCGGCCAAGAACGTGGACACACGTGAGCACGACCTCGTCGACGCCGACGACTACTTCCAGTACCACGGCGGCATGGTCGCCATGGTGCGGCACCTGACGGGCGAGAGCCCGGAGGCGTACGTCGGCGACTCGGCCACCCCCGACCAGGTGAAGACCCGGACGCTGGGCGAGGAGACGCACCGCGTCTTCCGCGCCCGCGTCGTCAACCCGCGCTGGATGGCGGCGATGCGGCGCCACGGCTACAAGGGCGCCTTCGAGATGGCGGCCACCGTGGACTACCTCTTCGGCTACGACGCCACGGCCGGGGTCGTGGACGACTGGATGTACGAGCGGCTCAGCGCCGAGTACGTCTTCGCCCCGGAGAACCGGGACTTCATGAAGAAGTCCAACCCCTGGGCGCTGCGCGGCATCACCGAGCGGCTGCTGGAGGCGGCCGACCGCGGCCTGTGGGCCGAACCCGACGCGGAGACGCTGGAGCGGCTGCGCGCCACCTATCTGGAGCTCGAAGGCGACTTGGAGGGCGACGACAAGTGAGTACCCCGTTCCCGTTCACGGCCGTCGTGGGCCAGGACGACCTGCGGCTCGCGCTGCTGCTGAACGCCGTCTCCCCGGCCGTCGGCGGTGTGCTGGTGCGCGGCGAGAAGGGCACCGCGAAGTCCACGGCCGTGCGGGCGCTGTCGGCGCTGATGCCGGAGGTGGACGTCGTCTCCGGGTGCCGTTTCTCCTGCGACCCCGACGCCCCCGACCCGGGCTGCCCCGACGGCCCGCACGCGCCGGGTGCCTTCGCCTCGCGCCCGGCCCGCATGGTCGAGCTGCCCGTCGGCGCCTCCGAGGACCGGCTGGTGGGCGCCCTGGACATCGAGCGGGCGCTGGCGGAGGGCGTGAAGGCCTTCGAGCCGGGGCTGCTGGCCGACGCGCACCGCGGGATCCTGTACGTCGACGAGGTCAACCTGCTCCACGACCACCTGGTCGACCTGCTCCTCGACGCCGCCGCGATGGGCGCCTCCTACGTCGAGCGCGAGGGCGTCTCGGTGCGGCACGCGGCGCGGTTCCTGCTGGTCGGCACCATGAACCCCGAAGAGGGCGAGCTGCGTCCGCAGTTGCTGGACCGGTTCGGCCTCACCGTCGAGGTCGCCGCCTCGCGCGAGCCCGACCAGCGGGTGGAGGTCGTACGGCGCCGGCTGGCGTACGACGACGACCCGGCGGGTTTCGCCGCGCGCTGGGCCGACGAGGAGGCCGCCGTACGGGCGCGGATCGTGGCGGCGCGGGAGCTGCTGCCGTCGGTGCGCCTGGGCGACGGGGCGCTGCGGCAGATCGCGGCGACCTGCGCGGCCTTCGAGGTGGACGGCATGCGGGCCGACATCGTGATGGCCCGGACGGCGACCGCGCTGGCGGCCTGGGCCGGGCGGACGGAGGTGCTCGCGGAGGACGTACGGCAGGCGGCACTGCTGGCGCTCCCCCACCGGCGGCGGCGCAATCCGTTCGACGCGCCGGGGCTGGACGAGGACAAGCTGGACGAGACGCTGGAGGAGTTCGGCGGGTCGGACGGGGACGGTCACGACGGGGACGACGATCCCGACCCGGGGCCGGGCGGCGGTCCCGGTGGGCAGCCCGAGCCCGACGACGCGCCGCAGGGCGACGGGGACGCCGCCGCGCGCCCCGAGGCCGGGGAGGACGGTGAGCCGCAGCCGTCCGGTGGTGGCGGTGAGCAGTCCCCCGCGCGTGCCGCCGAGCCGTTCCGGACCAAGGTGCTGAGCGTGCCGGGGCTGGGTGAGGGCGCCGCCGGGCGGCGTTCACGGGCGCGGACCGAGCACGGACGGACCACGGGCGCCCGGCGGCCGCGGGGCGCGCTGACCAAGCTGCACCTGGCCGCCACCGTGCAGGCCGCCGCACCGCACCAGCGGGCCCGGGGCCGCAGCGGACCGGGGCTGGTGGTGCGCCGGGACGACCTGCGGCAGGCGACGCGCGAGGGGCGTGAGGGCAACCTCGTGCTGTTCGTCGTGGACGCCTCCGGGTCTATGGCGGCGCGGCAGCGGATGAGCGCCGTCAAGGGCGCCGTCCTGTCGCTGCTGCTGGACGCCTACCAGCGGCGGGACAAGGTGGGGCTGGTGACCTTCCGGGGTTCGGCGGCCGACGTGGCGCTGCCGCCGACCTCGTCGGTGGACGCGGCGGCGGTGCGGCTGGAGTCGCTGCCGACGGGCGGGCGTACGCCGCTGGCCGCCGGGCTGCTGCGTGCCCACGAGGTGCTGCGGGTGGAGCGGCTGCGGGATCCGGCGCGGCGGGCGCTGGTCGTCGTCGTGACGGACGGGCGGGCCACGGGTGGTCCCGAGCCCGTCGCGCTGGCGGGGCGTGCCGCGCGGCTGTTCGCCGCCGAGGGCACCGCCTCCGTCGTCGTGGACTGCGAGTCGGGACCCGTGCGGCTCGGGCTGGCCGGGCGGCTCGCGGGTGAGCTGGGCGGTACGGCGGTGACGCTGGACGAGCTGCGGGCCGACTCGATCGCCGGGCTGGTGAAGGACGTACAGGCGACCAGGAGGGCCGCGTAATGCCGCAGGGGAAGCCGAGTGTCGTGCCGGACGACGGCCTGACGACCCGTCAGCGGCGCAACCGTCCGCTGGTCGTGGTGCACACGGGGATCGGGAAGGGCAAGTCCACCGCCGCCTTCGGGCTGGCGCTGCGGGCCTGGAACCAGGGGTGGCCGATCGGGGTGTTCCAGTTCGTCAAGTCGGCGAAGTGGAAGGTCGGCGAGGAGAACGCCCTGCGGGTGCTGGGCGCCAGCGGTGAGGGCGGGTCGGTCGACTGGCACAAGATGGGCGAGGGCTGGTCCTGGGTCCAGCGGGACGCGCAGCTGGACAACGAGGAGAAGGCCCGGGAGGGCTGGGAGCAGGTCAAGCGGGACCTGGCCGCCGAGACGTACAAGCTGTACGTGCTGGACGAGTTCGCCTACCCGATGCACTGGGGGTGGGTCGACACCGACGAGGTGGTGTCCGTGCTGCGCGAGCGGCCCGGGACCCAGCACGTCGTGATCACCGGGCGGAACGCGCCCGACGCGCTGGTGGAGTGCGCCGATCTCGTCACCGACATGTCCAAGGTCAAGCATCCGATGGACGCGGGGCAGAAGGGGCAGAGGGGCATCGAGTGGTGACCTCTCCCGATTCCGGTGTTCCCCGGCTGGTCATTGCCGCGCCCTCGTCCGGGAGCGGCAAGACCACCGTCGCCACCGGGCTGATGGCCGCGCTCGCCGGGCGCGGGCTCGCCGTGTCGCCGCACAAGGTCGGGCCCGACTACATCGACCCCGGCTACCACGCGCTCGCCACCGGGCGGGTGGGGCGCAACCTCGACGCGTACCTGTGCGGGCCCGAGCTGGTCGGGCCGCTGTTCCTGCACGGGGCGCGGGGGTGCGACATCGCCGTGGTGGAGGGCGTGATGGGGCTGTACGACGGGGCGGCGGGCGAGGGGGAGCTGGCGTCCACCGCGCAGGTCGCGAAGCTGTTGCGGGCGCCGGTGGTGCTGGTCGTGGACGCGTCGTCGCAGTCGCGGTCGGTGGCGGCGCTGGTGCACGGGTTCGTGTCCTGGGACCCGGAGGTGCGGATCGGGGGCGTGATCCTGAACAAGGTCGCGTCGGACCGGCACGAGGGGTTGTTGCGGGAGGCGGTGGACTCCGTCGGGGTGCCGGTCCTTGGAGTGTTGCGGCGGGCCGCTCCCGTGGAGACGCCTGCACGGCACCTGGGCTTGGTACCCGTTGCCGAGCGGCGTGCGCAGGCGGTGGAGGCGGTTGCGGCGATGGCCGCGCAGATGGCCGACGGGTGTGATCTGGAGGCGTTGGTCGGGTTGGCGCGCAGTGCGGGTGCGTTGCCCTGTGCGGCTTGGGACGCGGACGATGCCTTGGATTTCTCGCCCCCGCCGCCCCTTCCCGTCCCTACCCCGGGGGCTGCCGTCCCCGGATCCCCGCTTTCGGCCCTGAACGGGCCTCGTCCTCAAGCGCCGGACGGGCTGAAAGCGCGCGTCGCCGTCGCCGGAGGGGCCGCCTTCACGTTCTCCTACGCCGAGCACACCGAGTTGCTCGCCGCCGCCGGGGCCGAGGTCGTCACGTTCGATCCGCTTCGGGACGAGGAGTTGCCCGAGGGGACCGCCGGGCTCGTGATCGGGGGCGGGTTCCCCGAGGTGTACGCCTCCGAGCTGTCCGCGAACGAGGGGCTGCGCAAGTCCGTCGCCGAGCTGGCGCTGAGCGGTGCTCCGGTGGCCGCCGAGTGTGCGGGGCTGCTGTATCTGTGCCGGGAGCTGGACGGGTTGCCGATGTGCGGGGTGCTGGACGCCGCCGCGCGGATGTCGGAGCGGCTGACGCTGGGCTACCGGGACGCCGTGGCCGTGTCCGACAGCGCGCTGGCCGGGGCGGGGACGCGGATGCGGGGGCACGAGTTCCACCGGACGGTGGTGGAGCCGGGGGCCGGGGCCGCGCCGGCCTGGGGGATGCGGGCGCCCGAGCGGCGCGTCGAGGGATTCGTGGAGCGCGGTGTGCACGCGAGCTATCTGCACACGCACTGGGCGGCCGAGCCCGGTGTCGCCCGTCGGTTCGTGGAGAGGTGCCGGACGTCATGAGCAGCAGGCTGATCGGTGTGGGGGTCGGGCCCGGGGATCCCGAGCTGGTGACCGTGAAGGGGGTCAACGCGCTGCGGGGCGCCGATGTCGTGGTCGTGCCCGTCATGGACACCGGCGAGCGCGGCCGCGCCGAGGCGACCGTGCTGCACTACGTGGGCGCCGAGAAGGTCGTGCGGGTCGTGTTCGCGCTGAACGAGCGCACCGACCGGGCGCGGCGCGAGGCGGCCTGGGACGCGGCCGGGGAGCGGGTGGCCGGGCTGCTGCGGGAGCACGCCGCCGTCGCCTTCGCGACCATCGGGGACCCCAACGTGTACTCCACCTTCACCTACCTCGCGCAGACCGTCGGCGCGCTGGTGCCGGGGACGGTCGTGGAGACCGTGCCGGGGATCACCGCCATGCAGGACCTCGCGGCACGGTCGGGGGCCGTGCTGACCGAGGGGACCGAGCCGTTGACGCTGGTGCCGGTCACGGCGGGGTCCGCCGTGCTCAAGGACGCCTTGCACGGGCCCGGCACCGTGGTCGCCTACAAGTTCGGCCGGCAGGCGGCCGAGGTGGCCGAGGCGCTGCGGGAGAGCGGGCGCCTCGACGACGCCGTGTGGGGGTCGGCGCTGGGGCTGCCGGAGGAGTCCGTACGGCCGGCTGGCGAGCTGGACGGGGCGCCGCTGCCGTATCTGTCGACGCTCATCGCGCCCGCCCGGCGCGAGGGCGGGCGGGGCGGGAAGCTGTGACCGCCTCCCGTTCCCGGCGCTCACTCCGCGATGCCCACCACCAGCCAGATGAACGCGGCGCCCGCGACCGTGCACAGCAGGGTCGAGCGGGCGGGGTGCTCGTGGTGGGCCTCGGGGAGGATCTCGGCCGCCGCGAGGTACAGGAGCACGCCGCCGAAGAGGCCGAGATAGGCGCCGAGCGCTTCCTCCGGGATCGTGAAGAGCAGCGTGGAGGACGCGCCGACGACGGGGGCGATCGCGTCGGCGACCAGCATGGCGATGGCGCGGCGGCGCGCGTTGCCGTACAGGCTGGTCAGTGTGTAGGTGTTGAAGCCGTCCGCGAAGTCGTGGGCGATCACCGCCATCGCGACCGCCGCGCCCATGCCGCCGCCGACCTGGAAGGCGGCGCCGATCGCCACGCCGTCCATCGCGCTGTGCCCGACCATCGCGGCCGCGGCCGTCAGGCCCACCTCGGGCGAGCGGTGGCCGTGTTCGTCGGCGCCGTGGGCGGCGCGGCGGGCCGCCAGCAGGCGTTCCACCAGGTGCGCGAGCAGGAAGCCGGCGACGAAGAGCAGCAGGGCCGCGGGCACGCCGAACACCTCGTCGCCCGCCGCCTCCAGGGCCTCCGGCAGCAGGTCGAGGCCGACCACGCCCAGCATGAGGCCGCCGGCCAGGCCCAGGACCAGGTGGCGCCGGTCGGTCACGCGCTGTGCCGTCCAGCCGCCGGCCAGCGTCATCAGGAACGCGCCGAGCGCGACGAAGACCGCCATGGGCCCTTGGTATCCGATCACGCCGCGTTCACGCGCGTACGACAGCGGCAACCGCAGTAAATATGCGCAGCGCGCACAGGAACAGGACGCAGACCAGGATGCACAGGAGAGGACCGAACACGATGGATTCCGAGGCCAGGGTGACCTTCGTCGGTGCCGGTCCCGGCGCCGCCGATCTGCTGACGTTCCGTGCGGCGCGTGCCATCGCCGAGGCGGACGTGGTGATCTGGGCGGCGAGCCTCGTCCAGGCGGAGGTGCTCCAGCACGCGCGCGAGGGCGCCGAGGTGCTGGACTCGGCCACGATGTCGCTGGAGGACGTCGTCGCCGTGTACCGGCGGGCCCGCGAGGAGGGGCTGCGGGTGGCCCGCATCCACTCGGGCGACCCGGCGTTGTGGGGCGGCACGCAGGAGCAGCTCGACCGGTGCGCGGAGCTCGGTGTCGCGACCGAGGTGGTGCCCGGGGTCTCCGCGTTCTCGGCGGTGGCCGCGCTCGCGCAGCGGGAGCTGACCATTCCGGAGGTCGCGCAGTCCGTGGTCCTCACCCGGCTCGGCGGGGGCAAGACGCCGATGCCGCCCGGGGAGGAGGTGCGGGAGTTCGCCCGGCACGGGACGACCATGGCCGTCTTCCTGTCGGCGGCCCGCAGCGGCCAGCTGGTGCGGGAGCTGCTGGAGGGCGGTTACCCGACGGACACGCCGGTCGTCGTCGCCTACCAGGCCACCTGGCCGGAGGAACTGGTCGTGCGGTGCACGATCGGGACGCTGGAGGAGACGGTCAAGGAGCACAAGCTCTGGAAGCACACCCTGTTCCTGGTCGGCCCGGCCCTCGACGCGCACGGCACCCGCTCGCACCTCTACCACCCGGGGCACTTCCACGGCTATCGCAAGGCCGACCCCGAGGCGCGCCGGGAACTGCGTGCGCGGGGTGCGAGCACGTGATCAAGGTGGTCGGGGCGGGGACCGGTTCCCCGCCGCCCGAGGACGTGGCCGACGGCGCGGAGCTGGTCGTCGGCGGACGGCGGCACCTGGACGCCGTACGGCTGCCGGAGGGGGCCCGGACGGTGGTCCTCGGGGCGCTGGCGCCCGCTCTGGACACGGTCGCGGAGTACGTCGCCGAGGGGCGGCCGGTGACCGTGCTGGCCTCCGGTGATCCGGGGTTCTTCGGGATCGTGCGGGCGCTGGCCGAGCGGTTCGGGTCCGAGCGGCTGGACGTGCGGCCGGGGGTGTCCTCGGTCGCGGCGGCCTTCGCCCGGGCCGGGCTGCCGTGGGACGACGCCGTGGTGGCCAGCGCGCACGGGCGGGACCTCAGGACCGCGGTGCACCTGTGCCGGGCTTACCCGAAGGTCGCCGTGCTGACCGGTCCCGGGGCCGGTCCGGCGGAGCTGGGGGCCGCGTTGCGGGACGACGGGCGGGTGTTCGTCGTCGCCTCCGCACTGGGCTCGGCCGAGGAGCGCGTGGAGCGGGTGACGCCCGCCGAGGCGGCCGTCCGCGACTGGGGGACGGCGGTGAGTGTGGTGCTGTGCCTGGACGAGGCACGGGTGCTGGGGCCGGTGCGGGCGGTCGCGGGACCGCGTCCCGGTCCGGCCGGGTGGGCGCTGGACGAGGACGCGTTCGTGCACCGGGACTCGATGATCACCAAGTTCGAGGTGCGGGCGCTGGCGCTGGCCCGCCTCGGGCCGCGCCCCGGCGACCTGGTGTGGGACGTCGGCGCGGGCTCCGGCTCGGTGGCCGTGGAGTGCGCGCGGCTGGGGGCCGCCGTCACCGCCGTCGAGAAGACGCCGGACGGGGTCGGGCGGGTCCGTGCCAACGCCGCCGCGCACGGTGTGGACGTGCGGGTGGTGCACGGGGCGGCGCCCGGGGTGCTGTCCGGACTGGGCGAGGACCCGGACGCGGTGTTCGTGGGCGGTGGCGGGCGCGAACTGCCCGCGATCGTCGCCGAGTGCGCGCGGCGGGCCCGGCGCGTCGTGGTCGTCGCCGTGGCCGCGCTGGACCGGGTGCCGGCGGCCCGCGAGGCGCTGCTCGGCGCCGGTCTCGAGTGCGACGGGGTGCTGCTGCAGTCCTCCCGGCTCGCGCCGCTGCCGGGTGACGTGACCCGGCTCGCGGCCACCAATCCCGTCTTCCTGCTGTGGGGCGTCCGGCCGCACAGCCGTATCGAAGGAGTTGCCCCTTGATCGGCCTCATCTCCGCCACGGCGGCGGGAGCGGCGGCGCGGGACCGGCTGGCCGCGGCGTGGCCGGAGCGCACGCGCGTGTACGACGGTCCCGTCGCGGACGCCGTACGGACCGCGTTCGCCGAGTGCGACCGGCTGGTGTGCTTCCTGGCCACCGGCGCGGTGGTCCGGCTCGTGGCGCCGCTGCTGGACGACAAGCGGACCGACCCGGGTGTGGTGTGCGTCGACGAGGGCGGCCGGTTCGCCGTGTCGCTGGTCGGCGGGCACGGCGGCGGCGCCAACGAACTGGCCCGCGCGGTCGGCGAGGTGCTGGGCGCGGAGCCGGTGGTGACGACGGCGACCGACGCGGTGGGGCTGGCCGGCCTGGACACGCTCGGGCTGCCCGTCGAGGGCGACGTCGCCGGGGTGTCGCGGGCGCTGCTGGACGGCGAACCCGTGGCGCTGCGCGCGGAGGTGGCGTGGCCGCTGCCGCCGCTGCCGGTCACCGCCGACGGGGCCTACGGCATCCGGGTGACGGACCGTGCCGTGGAACCGGCCGGGGGCGAGGCCGTCCTGCGTCCGCCGTCCCTGGTCGTCGGGGTCGGCGCCTCCCGGGGCGCACCGGTCGACGAGGTGTTCGGGCTGGTGGAGGAGGCCCTGCGCGAGGCGGGGCTGTCCGCCGCGTCGGTCGCCGAGCTGGCCACCGTGGACGCCAAGGCGGAGGAGCCCGGGATCGTCGGGGCCGCCGAGCGGCTGGGCGTGCCCCTGGTGACGTACGCCGCCGACACGCTGGCGGGCGTCGAGGTGCCGAACCCCTCCGACGCGCCGCTCGCCGCCGTGGGCACCCCGTCGGTCGCGGAGGCGGCGGCGCTGGTGCGCGGGGGCGAACTCCTCGTGCCCAAGCGGAAGTCGGCGGCGGTGCCCGCGATGGCGACCTGTGCGGTCGTGCGGCGGCCCGGGCGCGGACGGCTCGCGGTGGTCGGGCTCGGGCCGGGCGCCCGGGACCTGGTGACGCCGCGGGCCCGGGCCGAGCTGCGGCGGGCGTCGGTGCTGGTGGGGCTCGACCAGTACGTCGACCAGATCCGCGATCTGCTGCGGCCCGGCACGCGCGTGCTGGAGTCGGGGCTCGGCGCGGAGGAGGAGCGGGCCCGGACCGCGGTCGAGGAGGCGCGGCGCGGGTACGCCGTCGCGCTGATCGGCAGCGGGGACGCCGGGGTGTACGCGATGGCCTCGCCCGCGCTGGCCGAGGCGAGCGACGACATCGACGTGGTCGGGGTGCCGGGCGTGACGGCGGCGCTGGCGGCCGGGGCGATCCTGGGCGCGCCGCTGGGCCACGACCACGTGTCGATCAGCCTGTCCGACCTGCACACGCCGTGGGAGGTGATCGAGCGCCGGGTGCGGGCGGCGGCTGAGGCGGACCTCGTCGTGACGTTCTACAACCCGCGCAGCCGGGGCCGCGACTGGCAGTTGCCGAAGGCGCTGGCGATCCTCGCCGAGCACCGGGAGCCGTCGACCCCGGTGGGCGTGGTGCGCAACGCGTCGCGGGCCGACGAGTCGAGCCGCCTGTCCACGCTGGCCGCGCTCGACCCGGCGACGGTGGACATGATGACCGTCGTCACGGTGGGCAACTCCGCGACCCGAAAGATCGCGGGGCGCATGGTGACGCCGCGCGGCTACCGCTGGCAGGACGACCCGGCGTCCCGCCGCTCCCCCGCCGCTTCGTCCCGGCCCTCGGGGTCCGGGACGTCCGTATCCGAGACACCCGCATCCGAGACATCCGAGGAGAACCTGTGACGACCCCGCCCGCCCTGCTCATCGCCGGACACGGCACCCGGGACGAGGCCGGAGCCGAGGCGTTCCGCGACTTCGTGCGCGAGCTGGGCCGACGCCACCCCGAACTGCCCGTCGCGGGCGGCTTCATCGAGCTGTCCCCGCCGCCGCTGGGCGACGCGGTCGCCGAGCTGGTGGAGCGCGGTGTGCGCCGGTTCGCGGCGGTGCCGCTGATGCTGGTCTCCGCCGGGCACGCCAAGGGCGACATCCCGGCGGCGCTGTCGAGGGAGAAGGAGCGCCACCCCGGCATCTCCTACACCTACGGGCGTCCGCTGGGCCCGCACCCCGCGCTGCTGCGGGTGCTGGAGCGACGCCTCGCGGAGGCGGTCGACCCGGCCTGGGACCCGTCCGAGGTGACCGTGCTGCTGGTGGGGCGCGGGTCGACGGACCCGGATGCCAACGCCGAGGTGTTCAAGGCGGCGCGGCTGCTGTGGGAGGGGCGCGGTTACGCGGCGGTGGAGACGGCGTTCGTGTCGCTGGCGAAGCCGGACGTGCCGGGCGGCCTGGACCGGTGTGCGCGGCTGGGGGCGCGGCGGGTCGTGGTGCTGCCGTACTTCCTGTTCACCGGCATCCTCCCGGACCGGGTCCGGCACCAGACCGAGGAGTGGGCCGCCGCGCACCCGGAGACGGAGGTGCGGTCGGCGGACGTCATCGGTCCCGAGCCGGAGCTGCTCGACCTGGTGTGGGAGCGGTACGAGGAGGCCGTGAAGGGCGATCTCCGGATGAACTGCGACAGCTGCGTGTACCGGATCGCGCTGCCGGGGTTCGAGGACAAGGTGGGGCTGCCGCAGCAGCCGCACTTCCACCCCGACGACGACGGCGACCACCACCACGGGCACCATCACGGGCATGGACACGCACACTCCCACGCACACTGATCCCGGCGGCCCGGACCTGCGGCACCACGGGGACGCCGAGGTGCGCGACGACGGTTCGGCGCTGGTGGACCTCGCGGTGAACGTCCGCGCGGACACTCCCCCGGCCTGGCTGCGGGAGCACGTCGCCGCCTCGCTCGGCTCGCTCGCCGCCTATCCGGACGGGCGGGCGGCGCGGGCGGCGGTGGCGGCGCGGCACGGGCTGCCGGTGGAGCGGGTGCTGCTCACGGCGGGCGCGGCGGAGGCGTTCGTGCTGCTGGCGCGGGCGCTGAAGGTGCGCCGGCCGGTCGTCGTGCACCCCCAGTTCACCGAGCCCGAGGCAGCGCTGCGGGACGCGGGGCACGCGGTCGGCCGGGTACTGCTGCGGGCGGCGGTCGGCTTCCGTCTCGACCCGGCGGCCGTACCCGAGGACGCCGACCTGGTGGTGGTCGGCAACCCGACGAACCCGACCTCGGTGCTGCACCCGGCGGACGGGCTGGCGTCGCTGGCCCGGCCCGGGCGGACGCTGGTCGTGGACGAGGCGTTCATGGACGCGGTGCCGGATGAGCGGGAGGCGCTGGCCGGGCGGACGGACGTACCCGGGCTCGTCGTCCTGCGCAGCCTCACCAAGACGTGGGGCCTCGCGGGGCTGCGCATCGGGTACGTCCTGGCCGCCCCGGAGACGATCGCCGAACTGGAGCGCGCGCAGCCCCTGTGGCCGGTCTCCACGCCCGCGCTGGCGGCCGCCGAGGCGTGTGTGGCACCCCGCGCGCTGGCGGAGGCCGCCCACGCCGCCCACCGCATCGCCGCCGACCGGGACCGTCTGGTCGCCGGGCTCGCGGAGTTCGCGGACGCCGGGGTGCGGGCCGCCGGTCCGGCCGAGGGCCCCTTCGTGCTGGTCCGCGTCCCGGACGGTGCCGCCGTACGGCACCGGTTGCGCGGCCTGGGCTACGCGGTGCGGCGCGGGGACACGTTCCCGGGGCTGGGCGAGGAGTGGCTGCGCCTGGCGGTACGGGACCGGACGACGACGGAGGGCTTCCTGCGCGCGCTGCGACGGGCACTGGCGCCGACGCCCCCAGCCTGACGCGCACGCAGTACGGCCCCGCCCGGCCCCCTCACGGTCGGCCCCGCCCGCGCCGGGCCGGGCCCGCCTCGTTACGGGCCCGGGCCGACCCCCCGACCTGCCCCCTCACGGCAAGCCCCGCCGGGCCGGGACCGCCACCCCCCGCCTCACTACGGACCCCGGCCAGCCCCCCAACCGAGGCCACTGCCCGACACCCCCAACCGGTCCCCCCACGGCAAGCCCCGCCGGGCCGGGCCCGCCGCCCCCACCTCGTTACGGACCCCGGCCGACCCCCGGCCGAGGCCGCTCTCGACGCCCCAACCGGTCACCTCGCGGCAAGCGGGGCCGGGCCGGGACCGCCGCCCCCACCTCGTTACGGACCCCGGCCGCCCCTCGGCCGAGGCCGCTCTCGACGCCCCAACCGGTCCCGTCGCGGCAAGCACCGGGGCCCCGCCGGAACCGGGATTGCGGCACCGGCCGCGACGGACGGCACCGACGAGCTGCCGCCCCCCCCCTCGGGCACGACCGCCTCCGGACGGACACCCCGGCCGGAACGGTCCGACGGCGCTGCCCCGGCCAGTCCCGCCTGCCCGTCAGCCCCGCCTGCGCCGGGCCAGCACCAGGGCGCCGCCGCCCGCCAGGACCAGGGCCGCGGCGCCGGCCGCGACGTACGGCGTCGCGGAGCTGCCGCCCGTCTCGGCCAGGTCGGCCTCGGTGCGGGTGCCCTGGGCCTTGACGTCGGCCGCGGGCTCGGCGGCCGGGTCGGCGTCCTGCTGGGCCGGGGGCTGCTCGGCCGGGGGCTGGTCGGCCTCGTCCGCGGGGGCGGTCGGGGACTCGCAGGTCGCCTTCGCCAGGGTGACGGTGCCGTCGACCTCGGCGACGTTCAGGTCGAGCGGGTTGACGTGGACCTTGAGTTCGAGGGCGGTGGCGGCGGCCGTACGGGAGGTGGTCTCCGTCTTCGAGAGGTCGAGCCGTACCTCGCCGACTCCGGGCACCTTCACGTCCGTGGTCCCGCCGGCGGTGAGCGTGACCTTCTTGCCGAGGACGGTCACCGGTCCCAGCAGGTTGGCGTCGGCGACCGGCTTCTTCCCGGCCTCGCAGGTCGCCGTGGAGGTGACCTCCTGCACTTCGATCACCGACAGCAGCGGCAGGCCCGGGACGTGGAGCCCGGCGCGGGCCAGCGTCGTGGTGCCCTCGCTCTTCGCGGCGGTGGCCGTCGCCTTCGCCTCGGCGACGTCGGCGCGCAGGACGCTGAAGGGCTTTCCGCCGTCGACGCCGTCCAGCCGGGCGGTGAGCGCGGTCTTCTCGGCGCTCTCGGGTGCCTGCACCTCGTTGAGGGTGACCGCGAGCGGGACGTTCACGGTCTTGTCGAGCAGGGAGACGTCGAGCCCGGTGCGCAGCACGGTGGCGCTCGCGCGCCCGTGGTCGCCGGTCGCGTGGGCGGATCCCGCGCCGGCCAGGGTCGCGGGGCCCGCGGCCAGGGCCGTGGCCGCCGCGACGGTGGCGAGACGGCGTGCGGGCATGCGGAAGGTGTTGCCGTTCAAGGTGGTGGGACCCCCAGTGAGACATGCGTGCGGGGCACGCATGAGCGACGTGCTTGGGACCCGGACAGAATGTCCCCGCGTCCGCCGAACGGTCAGCGAACTCGGGGCACTTCACCCCTTCGTGGGGTTTCGGCGTACCGTTTCGAACCCTTTTCGCATCGCGCCGTACGGGTGTTCCCCTGCGTCACTCCTGTCGGCTAACCGACGACCCGCCCGTTCAGCACCACCCGGCGCGGAGCGGTGAGCACGCGCACGTCCGCGCGCGGGTCCTGTTCGTACACCACCAGGTCCGCCGGTGCGCCCTCGTCCAGTCCCGGGCGGCCGAGCCAGCGCCGGGCGGCCCAGGTGGTCGCGGCGAGGGCCTCGACGGGCGGGATGCCGGCGGTGACCAGTTCCGCGACCTCCGCACCGGCCAGACCGTGGGCGAGGGCACCGCCCGCGTCGGTGCCGACGAAGACCGGGACGCCGGCGTCGTAGGCGTTGCGCACGGTCTCGTAGCGGCGTTCGTGCAGCCGGCGCATGTGGGCCGACCAGCGCGGGAAGCGCGCCTCGCCGCCGTCGGCCAGCGCGGGGAAGGTGGCGATGTTGACGAGGGTGGGCACGATGGCGACCCCGCGCTCGGCGAACAGGGGGATCGTGTCGTCGGTCAGCCCCGTGGCGTGCTCGACGCAGTCGATGCCGGCCTCGACCAGGTCCCGCAGGGAGTCCTCGGCGAAGCAGTGCGCGGTGACGCGGGCGCCCAGCCGGTGCGCCTCCGCGATGGCCGCCTCGACGGCGCCGCGCGGCCAGCAGGCCGACAGGTCGCCGAGGTCGCGGTCGATCCAGTCGCCGACCAGCTTCACCCAGCCGTCACCGCGCCGAGCCTCCTGGGCGACGTACGCGACGAGGTCCTCGGGCTCGACCTCCCAGGCGTAGTTGCGGATGTAGCGGCGGGTGCGGGCGATGTGCCGGCCGGCCCGGATGATCTTCGGGAGGTCCTCGCGGTCGTCGATCCAGCGGGTGTCGGAGGGCGAGCCCGCGTCACGGATGAGCAGCGTGCCCGCCTCGCGGTCGGTCAGCGCCTGCTTCTCGGCGACGTCCGCGGGGACGGCGCCGTGCTGGTCGAGGCCGACGTGGCAGTGCGCGTCGACCAGGCCGGGCAGCGCCCACCCCTCGACGGTGCGGACGTCGGCGGCGCCGGCGGGCCGGTCGTAGGAGATCCGGCCGTCGATCACCCACACTTCGTCCCGGACCTCCTCCGGCCCGACGAGCACCCGACCCTTCACGTGCAGCACCGCGCGTTCGCTCATGCCCCGCACCCTAAACGGTGCCCGCACACGTGTCCGAGGCCGGTCACCGGCCGCCCCCGCGTGCTGCCGCGCGGGCGCGCGACTCGGTCGCCCAACCGGCCGCGACGGCGCCCGCGACCGCGGTCAGGGCGAGGACGGCGACGCCGGGATTGACGTAGCCGGGGACGTCGGCGGAGTCGTAGGCCTCGCCGTCGACGGTCTCGCAGCTGAAGCGCAGGGGCAGGTAGGAGACGGAGTAGTCGACGACCCGCCCGGACAGCTTCGGGGACACGCCGGTTCGGCAGGGCCGCAGTGGCAGGGAGTCCGTGCCGCCGTCCTCCGCGTCCATGGCCGCGAACCCGACGCACACCAGGCCCCAGAGGTAGAGCAGGCCTGCGGCCCAGCCCGCGACCGCGGCGACGACGCGGAAGGGCGCGCCCGGCTTGCGCGGCGCGGGAGCGAGAGCCGCCGGGGGCAGCCGCGCACGGGGGTACGCGTCGGCGCGCCGGCGCAGGACGACGGCCGTCACCACCGCGACGAGGACCAGCAGCACGAGAGCGAGCACGGGGCCAGTCCATCAGTCCGGCGACCGCCCGGCTGTGACGGAAGCCATGATTCCGGGCGTGGGGGTGTCGCAACGGAAGCACTCCGGCGCGAGTGCGGGCGGGCGCCATGGTTACTCTCGACTCCGTACGCCGCGTACCCGCGCCGGACACCTGCCGTTACTGAAAAGAGCACCGCCGTGACCCATCCCTTCCTGGATCTCGCCCCGCTGAGCGCCGGCCGTTTCGCCGCGATCGAGGACCGGGTCGCGCGTCTGCTGGGCACCGCGCAGGACGTGGTGGTCATGCAGGGCGAGGCGCTGCTGCCGCTGGAGGGCGCGATCCGCGCCGCCGCGGGTCCCGGCACCGTCGCGCTGAACGTGATCACGGGGCCGTACGGGCAGACCTTCGGGAACTGGCTGCGGGACTGCGGCGCGACCGTGCACGACCTCGCGGTGCCGTTCCACACGGCCGTCTCCGCCGAGCGGATCGGCCAGGCCCTCGCCGAGCACCCGGAGATCGACTTCGTCTCCCTGGTGCACGCCGAGGCGGCGACCGGCAACACCAACCCGGTCGCGGAGATCGGCGAGGTGGTGCGGGCGCACGGCGCGCTGTTCTACCTGGACGCGGTGGCCTCCGTGGGCGCCGAGCCGGTGCTGCCGGACGCGTGGGGCGTGGACCTGTGCGTGATCGGCGCGCAGAAGGCGATGGGCGGCCCTGCCGGGGTGTCGGCGGTGTCGGTGAGCGAGCGGGCCTGGGCGCGGATGGCGGCGAACCCGAACGCGCCGCGCCGCTCCTACCTCTCGCTCCTGGACTGGAAGGAGCGCTGGATCGACGGCGGGCGCAAGGCGCTGCTGCACGCGCCGGCGCAGTTGGAGATGCTCGCGCTGGAGGCGTGCGTCGAGCGCATCGAGGCGGAGGGCGCCGCGACGGTGATGGCGCGGCACGCGTCCGCCGCGGCGGCGACCCGGGCCGGTGCGCTCGCGCTGGGCGGTCTGGAGCCGTACGTGTACGAGGCGAAGGACGCGGCGCCGGTCGCGACGACGCTGCGGACGCCGGCGGACGTCGACGCCTCCGCGCTGGTGGCCCGTGCCCTGGAATCGGACCCGGCGCTGCCGCTGGCGGCGGGCGGGGGCGCGCTGGCGGCCGAGATGATCCGGGTCAACCACTACGGTCCGGACGCGACGCGCGGGGCCGTACAGGGCTGTCTGGCGGCACTGGGTGCCGCGCTGGCCGAGCGGGGCCGCAAGGCGGACCTGGAGGCCGCCCGGAGGGCCGTCGAGGAGGCGTGGGAGGCGCCGGCCGGAACCGGCGCTTCGGCCGACGCTTCGACCGACTCCACGGGCGGATGAATTCGAGGGAATTCCCGATGCTCACACAAGCAGAATTAGGGAATTCCACTCAGCGCAGCTTCCCGTATTCTTCTGCCCGCTTTCCCTGGACCTAAACACAACAATTTCACGAGCGCCGATCTTCACATTTCGGACACGTCTCGCACGGGTTACGCGATTGTGACCCGATCCACATGCTGCCCGTTTTGCGGCTTGCGCCCCCCACAAATCGCCCCATAACGCCGCCGGCTCGCGCGGAAGCACGCGCCCGCGTGATAACACACGGGGCGCTCATTCGTAACCCCATCCGGCGATGCAATTTCATTTTTCCCTGGGTAAATTCAATTTGCATGACTGCCGCGCAAGCAGACCTGCAAATCGATCGTCCGAGAGTGGCCGACGGGGCCGCCCTGTGGCGGATAGCGAGGGATTCCAAGGTCCTCGACCTCAACTCCTCCTACAGCTATCTGCTCTGGTGCCGGGACTTCGCCGCCACGTCGGCCGTCGCCCGCGACGAGAACGGTGAGCCGGTCGGCTTCGTCACCGGATACGTACGTCCGGACCGGCCGGACACCCTGCTCGTGTGGCAGGTGGCGGTGGACGAGGCGTACCGCGGGCGCCGGCTCGCCGCCTCCCTGCTCGACGGGCTGGCCGAGCGGACCGTCGCGGAACAGGGGCTGACCACCCTGGAGACCACCATCTCCCCCGACAACACCGCCTCCCAGCGGCTGTTCACCTCGTTCGCCGAGCGTCGCGGCGCCCGGGTGGAGCGCGAGGTGCTGTTCGACACCGCCGTGTTCCCCGACGGACCGCACGAGCCCGAGGTCCTGTACCGCATAGGCCCGCTGTCCGCCACCGGCTGACCGGCCGCCCGGACGGCCCGGCACCCCGTGCCAGTCCGGCCCCCAGACTTCCCGGCGGACCGCACCGGTCCCCGGATCAGTACGACCTTCCTCTCCCACCCTCACCCCACGAGGAGCGATTCGTCGTGACCATCACCCAGCCCGACCTCAGCGTCTTCGAGACCGTCGAGTCCGAGGTGCGCAGCTACTGCCGCGGCTGGCCCACCGTCTTCGACCGTGCGGTCGGCAGCCGCATGTACGACGAGGACGGCCACGAGTACCTCGACTTCTTCGCCGGAGCGGGCTCGCTCAACTACGGGCACAACAACGCCGTCCTGAAACGCGCGCTGATCGACTACCTGGAGCGGGACGGCGTCACGCACGGGCTCGACATGTCGACCACCGCCAAGCGCCGCTTCCTGGAGACGTTCCAGAACACGATCCTGCGCCCGCGGGACCTGCCGTACAAGGTCATGTTCCCGGGCCCGACGGGCACCAACGCCGTCGAGGCGGCGCTGAAGCTGGCCCGCAAGGTGAAGGGGCGCGAGTCGATCGTGTCCTTCACCAACGCCTTCCACGGCATGTCGCTGGGCTCGCTCGCGGTGACCGGCAACGCCTTCAAGCGGGCCGGCGCGGGCATCCCGCTGGTGCACGGCACGCCCATGCCGTTCGACAACTATTTCGACGGCACCGTCGAGGACTTCATCTGGTTCGAGCGGCTGCTCGAGGACCAGGGCTCCGGCCTGAACAAGCCGGCCGCCGTGATCGTCGAGACCGTGCAGGGCGAGGGCGGCATCAACGTCGCCCGGGCCGAGTGGCTGCGCGCCCTGGCCGCCCTGTGCGAGCGCCAGGACATGCTGCTCATCGTCGACGACATCCAGATGGGCTGCGGCCGTACCGGCGCGTTCTTCTCCTTCGAGGAGGCGGGCATCACGCCGGACATCGTCACCGTCTCGAAGTCGATCAGCGGCTACGGCATGCCGATGGCGCTGACCCTCTTCAAGCCCGAGCTGGACGTCTGGGAGCCGGGCGAGCACAACGGCACCTTCCGCGGCAACAACCCGGCCTTCGTCACGGCGACCGCCACGCTGGAGGCGTACTGGGCCGACGGGTCGGCGATGGAGAAGCAGACCCGCAAGCGCGGCGAGCAGGTCGAGCAGCACATGATCGCCATCACCGAGGAGAACCTCGCCGACGTCAAGGAGTACCGAGGCCGCGGCCTGGTCTGGGGCCTGGAGTTCCACGACAAGGGCCGCGCGGGCCGCGTCGCCAAGCGCGCCTTCGAGCTCGGGCTGCTCATCGAGACGTCCGGCCCCGAGAGCGAGGTCGTCAAGCTGCTGCCGGCGCTCACCATCACGCCCGACGAGCTGGACGAGGGCATGAAGACCCTCGCCCGCGCCGTGCGCGAGACGGCCTGACCGTCGGCTCGACCGTCCGACGGCCCGGCCGTCGGGCACCACTGATACTCCCGGCGCCTTCCGCCCGCGCGGCCGAAGGCGCCGGGGCCCCTTGCACATCCTTCACCTAGGAGGCATCGCAACACCGTGATCGTCCGTTCGTTCAAGGAGTTCGAAGGCACCGACCGGCACGTGAAGAGCGCGTCCGGCACCTGGGAAAGCACCCGGATCGTCCTCGCCAAGGAGAAGGTCGGCTTCTCCCTGCACGAGACGATCCTGTACGCGGGTACGGAGACGTCGATGTGGTACGCCAACCACATCGAGGCCGTCGTCTGCACCAAGGGCGACGCCGAGTTGACCGACCGCGAGACGGGGAAGACGTACCACATCACGCCGGGCACGATGTACCTCCTCAACGGCCACGAGCGGCACACGCTCAAGGTCAAGGAGGACTTCCACTGCATCTGTGTCTTCAACCCGCCCGTCACCGGACGGGAGGATCACGACGAGAACGGCGTCTACCCGCTGCTCACCGAGGAGGTGTGAGTCACCGTGACCACGACCACGAACGTCACCGACCTCTATCCCACCCGCGGCGCGACCGAGGTGGCGACCCCCCGGCAGGACCCGGTGGTCTGGGGCTCCCCGGACACGCCCGGCCCGGTCTCGGCGGGTGACCTGCAGTCCCTGGACCGCGACGGCTTCCTCGCCATCGACCAGTTGATCGCGCCGGACGAGGTCGCCGAGTACCAGCGCGAACTGGAGCGGCTCACCACCGACCCGGCCATCCGCGCGGACGAGCGCTCCATCGTCGAGCCGCAGTCCAAGGAGATCCGCTCGGTCTTCGAGGTGCACAAGATCAGCGAGGTCTTCGCCAAGCTGGTGCGCGACGAGCGCGTGGTCGGACGGGCCCGGCAGATCCTGGGCTCGGACGTCTACGTCCACCAGTCGCGGATCAACGTCAAGCCCGGCTTCGGGGCCAGCGGCTTCTACTGGCACTCGGACTTCGAGACCTGGCACGCCGAGGACGGCCTGCCCAACATGCGCACGATCTCGGTCTCGATCGCGCTCACGGAGAACTACGACACCAACGGCGGTCTGATGATCATGCCGGGGTCGCACAAGACGTTCCTCGGGTGCGCGGGGGCCACGCCGAAGGACAACTACAAGAAGTCCCTGCAGATGCAGGACGCGGGGACCCCGTCCGACGAGGCGCTGACGAAGATGGCCTCCGAGTACGGCATCAAGCTGTTCACCGGCAAGGCCGGCTCGGCGACCTGGTTCGACTGCAACTGCATGCACGGGTCGGGCGACAACATCACGCCGTTCCCGCGCAGCAACGTGTTCATCGTGTTCAACAGCGTGGAGAACGCGGCCGTGGAGCCGTTCGCGGCGCCGATCCGGCGGCCGGAGTTCATCGGAGCACGGGACTTCACTCCCGTACGGTGAGCCGAGCCGGCCGGGGGTCCGGGGGTTGTCCCCCGGAAATCACAGCATCGGCGCGCGGGACTTCACCCCGGTGAAGTGACCCGCGTCTGAGACTCGGGCAGGGGCCTTTTCGTGTGGGACGGGAGGCCCCTGCCCGATGCTGTCCCCCGGGGACTCGGGGCTCAGCCCGACAGCACGTCGAGCAGCCGGTCCGCGTCGGCCTCGGTGTTGTACACGTGGAAGGCGGCCCGCAGGTTGCCCGCCCGGTCGGACACCTGGACGCCGGCCCCGCCCAGCTCGCCCTGCCGGTGACCGAGACCCGGCACCGAGACGATCGCCGAGCCCGGTGCGTCCACCGGCTCGTGGCCCAGCGAGCGCACCCCCGCGCGGAACCGGTCGGCGAGGCCGGTGTCGTGGGCGTGCACGACGTCGACGCCCAGTTCCTCGATCAGGGCCAGCGAATGCCGGGCGCCGGTGTACGAGAACAGCGCGGGAGACTCGTCGAACCGCCGGGCGGAGTGCGCGTATTCCTCGACGGGGCCGTAGCAGCTGTCCCAGGGGCGCTCCCCGGTCGCCCACCCCGCGAACAGCGGGGTCAGCCCGGCCGCCGCGCCCAGGTCCTCCGGTACGACGAGGAAGGCGACGCCGCGCGGGCAGAGCACCCACTTGTAGCCGACGGCGGTCACGAAGTCGAAGTCGTCCGCGGCCGTCGGCAGCCAGCCGTTCGCCTGGGAGGCGTCGATCAGCGTCCGCGCGCCGTGTGCCCGGGCGGCGTCCCGCAGCCCGGCGAGGTCGGCGATCCGCCCGTCGGCGGACTGCACGGAGCTGACCGCCACGAGCGCGGTGTCCGGGCCCACGGACTCGGCGATCCGCTCCAGCGGCACGCTGCGCACCTTGAGGTCGCCGCGCGCGTGCAGCGGATTCACCAGGGAGCTGAAGTCGGCCTCGGCGGTGAGGACTTCGGCACCCGGCGGCAGCGACGCGGCGACGAGCCCGCTGAACGTGGCGACCGACGCGCCGATCGCGACCCGGGTGGCGGGAACCCCGACGAGGCGGGCGTAGGCGGCCCGGGCCGCCTCGACGTCGGCGAACATGTCGAGCGGCTGCCCCGCCGCCGCGGAGGCCGCCGCGTCACGCATCGCGACAAGGGTCCGGGCCGGCAGCAGACCGGTGCTGGCGGTGTTCAGGTACGTGGTCTTCGGGGCGAACTCGGTACGGACGAGATTCTCGAAGCTCTCCATGGCACCACTGTGCGGTCCCGTGACCTCCCCGTCCATTGCGTATTTCTACGCGGTTCCTCCAAGCAACGCTTATGCACTGGGTCTCACCTGGTGCTTTACCCGGTCCCTCAGTTCTGGGGCACCGCGCACCCGTCCGGACCGCAGGCCTCGGCACCCCCGTCGTCGACCAGCTTCAGCGGCGTGCGCTCGCCCCACGCCTGGGTCAGCGCCCGGGTGAAGACCTCGGCGGGCTGGGCGCCCGAGACGCCGTAGGCGCGGTCGAGCACGAAGAACGGCACCCCGGTGGCGCCGAGCTGGGCGGCCTCCCGCTCGTCGGCGCGCACGTCGTCGGCGTAGGCGTCGGGGTCGGCGAGCACCGAACGGACCTCGTCCGCGTCGAGCCCGGCGCCGACGGCCAGGTCCACGAGCCGCTCGTCGTCGTTGAACATGGAGCGCTCGTCGGCGAAGTTGCCCCGGTAGAAGGCGTCGAGCAGCGCCTCGTGCCGGCCCCGCTCCTTGGCGAGGTGCAGCAGCCGGTGCATGTCGAAGGTGCTGCCGTGGTCGCGGTCCCGGGTGCGGTAGTCCAGGCCCTCGGCGGCGGCCTGCGCGCCGAGGTTGTCCTCACCGGCCTGCGCCTGGGCCTCGCTCATGCCGTACTTGGCGGTGAGCATCGTCAAGACCGGCTGGACGTCGTCCTTCGCCCGCCCGGGGTCCAGCTCGAAGGAGCGGTGGACCACCTCGACCGCGTCCCGGTGGGGGAAGGCCGCGAGCGCCTTCTCGAAGCGGGCCTTGCCCACGTAGCACCACGGGCAGGCGATGTCGCTCCAGATCTCGACGCGCATGTCTCGACTCTTCTCCAGGTCGTACGGCGGCGGAGGCCCTCTCCGCCCCGTACGTGAACGTTCAAGCAGCCGCGCCCATTCCCGCCCCGGCGTTCAGCTGCCGTCCCGCAGATCCGCGGGCCAGCCCGGCCGGAACTCCAGGTGGTCGTACGTCACCGTGCACCCCTCCCCTGTCGGCGCCTGCGCCAAAAACCCGACGAGGGCCGCGCCCGTCTCCCTCTCGTCCCCCAGCGTGAAGAGCCTGACGAAGGTCCAGCGCTCGCCGTCGAGGGAGGCGTGGAAGGCGAAGGCCCGCCCGCTGCGGCTGACCCGGAACCAGACGGACTCCCCGTCGACGGTGAAGGAGTTGCAGTCGTCGGAGTGCCCCCGGGTGACCACCGTGCAGACGGTGGCCACGTCCGGGGAGTACTCCAGACACAGCTTGGCCCAGGCCCGCTCCCCCACGTGCACGTAGAGCACCCCGGCGTCGAAGGCACCCCGGAACCCGACCGACACCCGCGCGATGAGCTGGAAGTCCCCCTCGGGCGCCCCCAGCAACCGCGGCGCGTCGGACACGGACTCCAGCGACTCCCCGGTCGGCGGCACGAACCGGTCCTGCCGGGCCCCGGCGACCCCGGTGAGCACACCGTCGGCGTAGGTCCAGTGCCCGTCGGGGCCGTAAGGGCGGAGGGGAAACGGCAGTTCGGGAAGCTGAAGAGTCATGCACTGATCATCGCAGGCCCAGTGCATGCCCTCAGGGGCGCGGGGCTGTATCGATTTGCGGCTCCGCCGCGTGGGCGCGACCAGCCACGACGGCGCCGCACCCGGCGAAACACCCGCACCCCTGCGGCGCGCTACCGCTCCAGCACCCCGTTGAACCGCCGCGGCAGCCCCAGCGGATTGTCGTCCCGCAGCTCCACCGGCAGCAAAGCCTCCGGCACCCCCTGATAAGCCACCGGCCGCAGCCACCGCTCGATGGCCGTACCCCCCACCGACGTGGACGTCGAAGTCGTCGCCGGGTAAGGACCCCCATGCTGCTGAGCCGCCGCCACGGCAACCCCCGTCGGCCAGCCGTTGACGAGCACCCGCCCCGCCAACGGCGTCACCTCCGCGAGGAGAGCCGCCCCGGCGCCCTCGCCCGCCACCTCCTCGGCGGAGAGCTGCACGGTGGCCGTGAGGTTCCCCGGCAGCCGGGACAGCACCCCCCGCACCTCGCCCTCGTCCTGGTAGCGGGCCACCACGGTGACCGGCCCGAAGCACTCCTCCAGGAGCAGGTCGTGCTCGCCCTCCGCCGCCAGCCGCGCCGCCGGCACCGTGAGGAACCCGGCGCTGACGGTGTGCTCGCCGCCGGATCCCGGCGTCACCGGGGAGTCCACGTCGGGCAGCGCGGCGCGCTCGGCGACGCCCGCGACGAAGTTGTCCCGCATGCGGTGGTCGAGGAGCACCCCGGCGTCGGTGGCGCTGACCGCGTCGGTGAGGGACTTGACCAGGCCGTCACCGGCGTCACCGGCCGGCACGAGGACCAGGCCGGGCTTGACGCAGAACTGCCCGACGCCCAGCGTCATGGAACCGGCCAGCCCCGCGCCGATGGCCTCCGCCCGCTCCACGGCCGCCGCCTCCGTGACGACGACCGGGTTCAGGGAGCCCAGCTCGCCGTGGAAGGGGATCGGCACGGGGCGGGCGGCCGCCGCGTCGAACAGCGCGCGGCCCCCGCGGACGGAGCCCGTGAAGCCGGCCGCGGCGACCAGCGGGTGCTTGATCAGCTCGACGCCCGCCTCGAAGCCGTGGACCAGGCCGAGGACGCCGTCCGGGATGTCATGGCGGGCCGCGGCCCGGCGCAGCACCTTGGCGACCAGCTCGGACAGGGCCGGGTGGTCGGGGTGCGCCTTGACGACGACGGGGCAGCCGGCCGCGAGGGCGCTCGCGGTGTCGCCGCCGGGGACGGAGAAGGCGAAGGGGAAGTTGGAGGCGGAGTAGACGGCGACGACGCCGAGCGGCACCTTGTAGCGGCGCAGGTCGGGAATGGGCGGGGTGGCGGTGTCGTCGGGGTGGTTGACGACGACACCGAGGTACTCGCCCTCGTCGACGATGTCGGCGAAGGCCCGCAGCTGGTAGCAGGTGCGGGCGAGTTCGCCGGTGAGCCGGACCGGGCCGAGCGCGGTCTCCGCGTCGGCGACCTCGACCAGGGTGCTCTCGGCCGCCTTCAGTTCGTCGGCGGCGCTCCGCAGGAAGGCCGCGCGGACCGTGCGGTCGGCCAGGGCCTCCCGGGCGGCGTGCGCGGCGCGGACGGCGGCGTCCACCTCCTGGGCCGTGGCTTCCACGGCGACCTGTTCACGCTGCTTCCCGGTACGGGGGTCGACACTCCAGACTGGTGCTGCTGCCACCGCGGGTCCCTCCACGTGCTCTGCACTGAACTCGTTCGATATACTGAACGCTGTCTCTACTGATGAATATGCTGTTCGAGACTATAACTTCAGCTTCTCGTCGAACGAAGGGGTCAAGGGCGATGTCGGCTGTCGAGACTGGGGGCGGAGCGCAGGTCAAGTCCGCGGTGCGGACGGTTGAGCTGCTCGAATACTTCGCCGGGCGCCCCGGTATGCACTCCCTCGCGTCGGTCCAGGAGGCCGTCGGCTATCCCAAGTCCAGCCTGTACATGCTGCTCCGCACGCTGGTGGAGCTGGGCTGGGTGGAGACGGACGCCACGGGCACGCGGTACGGCATCGGCGTACGGGCGCTGCTGGTCGGCACCTCGTACATCGACGGCGACGAGGTGGTCGCGGCGGCCCGGCCGACGCTGGACCGGCTCTCCGACGACACGACGGAGACCATCCACCTCGCCCGCCTGGACGGCACGAACGTGGTGTACCTGGCCACCCGCCAGTCCCAGCACTATCTGCGGCCGTTCACCCGGGTCGGCCGCCGGCTGCCCGCGCACTCGACCTCGCTGGGCAAGGCGCTGCTGAGCACGTACAGCGACGAGCAGGTGCGCAAGATGCTGCCGGAGTCGCTGCCCGCGCTCACCGAGCACACCATCACCGACCGGGAGAAGCTCATCGAGGAACTGCACCAGGTCCGGGAGCAGGGCTTCGCCGTGGACCGCGAGGAGAACACGCTGGGACTGCGCTGCTTCGGGGTGGCGGTCCCCTACCGCACCCCCGCGCGGGACGCGATCAGCTGCTCCGTGCCGGTGGCGCGGCTGACGCCCGCGCACGAACAGATGGTGAAGGACGCGCTGTTCGACGCTCGGGACCGGCTGACGCTGGCCACGCGTAGGCTCTGATCCATGCACATCGCACTGCGCGAGGTCCACGACAGCGATCTGCCCGTCTTCTTCCGGCAGATGAACGATCCGGAGGCCCTGCGCATGGCGGCCTTCACCCCGCGGGATCCGGCCGACTGGGAGGCGTTCACGGCCCACTGGCGGAAGATCCGCGCCTCCCGGGACGTCGTGCGCACCATCCTCGGCGACGGTGACGTCATCGGCAGCACGGCGGTGTACGGGGAGCCTGGTGAACGCGAGGTGACGTACTGGGTGGACCGGGCGTACTGGGGACGGGGCGTGGCGACGGCAGCGCTGCGGGCCCTGCTCGCCGAGGTCCGGGACCGCCCGCTGTACGCCCGTGCGGCGGCCGACAACGCGGGGTCGCGGCGCGTGCTGGAGAAGTGCGGCTTCGTGACCAGCGCGCGGGCGCGGGGGTTCGCGCCGGCCCGGGGCGAGGAGATCGACGAGGTCGTCCTGCACCTGGCGGGATGACCCGCTGAGGGGTGCGTCTCCGCCGCGCGGCGGAGGCGGATCGTCACGGCGCAGGACGTACCGCGGGCGTGCCCGCGGGAGCGTGGACGCATGACACCGACACCCGCCACCGCCACCACCCGGCCGGCCCCGCTCTCCCCGGCACCGCCCACGGACCCGGGGCCCGCCCGGGGCCGGCGGCTGCTGCGGGCGGTCGCCGTCGTGGCCTGCCTTCCGTACCTCGCGCTCAAGGCCGCCTGGATCGGCGGGAGCCACGTCGGCATCCCGGAGGGCAGCACGCTGCTCGACCACCGGGTGGCGATGATCGTTGCCAACGGGGTCTCGCTCCTGCTGGACAGCTGCGTGATCGTGCTGGCGCTGGTGCTGACCCGGCCCTGGGGGCGCCGGGTGCCCGCCTGGTCGCTGGCGTTCCCGGTCTGGGTCGCCACCGGGCTGCTCGCGCCGATCATGGCCGGGTTCCCGTTGCAACTCCTCGCACGGGCGTTCACCGGCGGGGTCGCCACGGCCTCCGACCCCCGGCGGGACCCCTTCCTGCACGAGTGGGTGTTCGGGGTCGTGTACGGCGGGTTCATCGTGCAGGGTCTCGCCCTGGGCGCGCTGTTCGTGCTGTACGCCCGGGACCGCTGGGGGCACCTGTGGCGCGGGCGGACGTGGGACCTGCCGTCCACCGCCACCGGGAGGACCCCGAGGATCGCCGTCGCCGTGGCCGCCGTGCTCGGGCTGTTCCCGTTCGCCGTCCGGCTGCTGTGGGCCTGTGGCTCCGCCGCCGGGCTCGGCGCCGACCGGGCGGCGGACCGCACCAGCGACTTCTACGTGCTCGAGGGGCTGTACGTCGCCTTCCTCGTCCTGGCCGTCGGCGCCGGGGTGGCGCTCGCGTTCCGCCGCGCACGCGTCCTGCCGGTCGCCGTGCCGCTCGCCACCGCCTGGGTGTGCTCCGGTGCCGTGGCCTGCTGGGGCGGCTGGATGCTCCTCGCCTCGCTGCTCGGGCCGGGCGAACCCGCCGACCGCCCGACACGGCTGACGGTCCTCACCTACGCTGCCCAGATGACCGTCGGCCTGCTCCTCGTCTCAGCCTGCGCCCACTTCCTCGTCCGGCGGTCGGCCGCCACCCGTATTCGGCCGTGACCGCGCTCGGCCGGTCGCTCTTCGGGCGGCGGGCGCGCCTGAGGTGGATCCATCTGATCCTCGGCGGCGCGCTCGCCATGCCGTACGTCCTCGTCGGCTCGGTCGTCGTCGGTCCCCTCGCGGGGGGTGAGAACGTCTTCGGTTCGCTCTCCCTCCAACTGGCCTCCTTCGCCCTCGGGCTGCCGCTCGCCGCCGTCACCTCGCTGTTTCCCCTCACCCGTCCCCTGGAGTCCGGGGTGGTGCGGTCGCTGTGCGGCGTCGAGGCGGAGCGGCTCGCGTACGGGCCCGCCCGGACGAAGGGCGAGAAGGGCCGCACGGCGGCCTGGTTCACGCTGCATCTCGGTGCCGGCGGGATCGTCGCGGGGATGTCGCTGGCGGTGCCGCCGTTCGCGGTCACGCTGATCGTGCTGCCCTTCGTGCCGGTGCTGCGCGACGGGTGGCCGGGGCTGCCCGGCCTCTTCGGGCACACCTGGACGCTCGTCCTGTCGCCGCTCGCGGGCGCCGCCATGCTGCTCGCCCTCGCCGGGTGCGCCGCGGCCGTCGGCGCGCTGCTGGCCCGCTGGGCGCCGGCCCTGCTCGGCCCGTCCGCCGAGGACCGGGTCGCGGCGGCGGAGGCGCGCGCCGCCGACCTGGCCGTCCGCAACCGGCTCGCGCGTGAGCTGCACGATTCCGTCGGCCACGCCCTGAGCGCCGTCACCCTCCAGGCGAGCGCCGCCCGCCGACTGCTCGACGCCGACCCGGAGTTCGTCCGCGAGGCGCTCGCCGCGATCGAGGACACCACGCGTCGTACGGTCGGTGAACTCGACGCCGTACTGGGCGTACTGCGCGACGGCGACGCGACCGGTGACGGCTGGGGCGCCGCGCCCGCGCCGACGCTCGCCGGCGACCTCGACGACCTGCTGCGCCGCACCCGCGCGGGCGGCCTGCGCGTGGACGCCACCGTCGCCGCCGCCGTCGCCGACCCGCGGGCGCTGCCGGCGCCGGTCTCCCGCGAGGCGTACCGCATCGTGCAGGAGGGGCTGAGCAACGCGCTCCGGCACGCGGGTGAGAAGGTCACCGTGGCGCTGCGCGTCGAGGTGCTGGACGGCCACCTGCGGATCACCGTCGAGAACCCGTTCGGCGTGGCCGTTCCCGCCCCGCGCCCCGGCGGCGGGCACGGCCTGCGCGGTATCGCCGACCGGGCCCGGCTGCTGGGCGGCGCGGCCGAGGCGGGCGCCGCGGGGCCCCTCTGGCGGCTCCACGTCCGGCTGCCGCTGAAGGGAACCTCGTGACCCACCCACCGATCCGGGTCGTCCTCGCCGACGACGAGCGCATGGTCCGTACCGCCCTGCGCGCCATCCTCTCCGCCGAACCCGACCTGGAGGTCGCCGGTGAGGCCGCCACCGGTGCCGAGGCCGTCTCCGTCGTGCGCGAGGTCCGGCCGGACGTGGTGCTGATGGACGTCCGCATGCCCGAGGTCGACGGCATCCGCGCCACCGAGCAGATCCTCGCCACGCTCGCCGAGCCGCCGCGCATCGTCGTCGTGACCACCTTCGAGAACGACTCCTACGTCTACGACGCCCTGCGCGCCGGCGCCGCCGGCTTCCTGCTCAAGCGCGCCGACGCCGACACCCTCGTCGGGGCCGTGCGGCTGGTGGCGCACAGCGACACGCTGCTGTTCCCGTCGGCGGTGCGGACGCTGGCGGCCGAGCACGCGCGCGCGAACCCCGCCGCCCCGGCCTGGGTGGCGCGGCTCACCGAACGCGAGGGCGAGGTGCTGCGCCTGATGGCGACCGGGCTGACCAACGCGGAGATCGCCGGGCGGCTGGGAGTGGGACCGGCCACGGCGAAGACCCATGTTGCGGCGGTGCTGGCGAAGACCGGCGCCCGGGACCGCACCCAGGCGGTGATCCGGGCCTACGAGGCGGGCTTCATGAACGGGCGATGAGAAGAATGAGAAAGATGAGAAAGATGAGAAAACGGGGCACATGGGAACGATCGCCTCCGCCCCGTTCGTCCTGCCGTCGGGATGAACGGGATGAACAAGACGATCAGGCGCGCCTCCGTCTTCACGCTGCTCCTGGTGTTCGCTCTGCTGATCAGGGCGACCTGGGTGCAGTTCTACGAGGGTCAGGCGCTCGCGGACGACAAGGACAACCGGCGGGGCGCGATCGAGACGTACGCGGAGCCGCTCGGGAACATCATCGTGGCCGGCCGGTCGATCACCGGCTCGGCGCCGACGGAGGGAGGCGACCTCGCGTACAAGCGCACGTACAAGGACGGGAAGCTGTACGCGGCGGTGACGGGCTACGCCTCGCAGGCGTACGCGCCGACCCAGCTGGAGGGCATCTACCAGGACGTGCTCAACGGCACCGACCCCCGGCTGAAGACCGTGATGGACACCGTCACCGGCACCCGGGCCGAACCGGGCAACGTGGTGACGACGATCGACCCGGACGTGCAGAAGGCCGGGCTGGAGGCGCTGGGCGACAAGAAGGGCGCCGCGGTGGCGATCGACCCGAAGACGGGCAGAATCCTGTCGGTCGTGTCGACCCCCTCCTACGACCCGACGTCGCTGACCGACGCCAACACCGCCGGCGCGGCCTGGGAGAAGCTGACCAGTGATCCCGACAAGCCGCTGACCAACCGCGCACTGCGCCAGCCGCTGCCGCCGGGCTCGACGTTCAAGCTGGTGGTGGCCGCCGCCGCGCTGGAGAACGGGCTGTACGACTCGGTGGACGTGAAGACCGACAGCCCCGACCCGTACACGCTCCCGGACACCGCGACGGACCTCACCAACGAGAACCCGAACGCCCCCTGCGAGAACGCCACCATCCGCACCGCCCTGCAGTACTCGTGCAACAACGTCTTCGCGAAGATGGCCGTCGACCTCGGCCAGGACGAGCTGCGTGCCACGGCGGAGAAGTTCGGCTTCAACGACGAGTCGCAGGACGTGCCGGTACGGGCGTACACCAGCGTCTACCCGAAGGACATGAACCGGTCCTCGACGGCCCTGACGGGCATCGGCCAGTTCGACGTGACGGCGACCCCGCTGCAGATGGCGATGGTCTCGGCGGCCCTGGCCAACGGCGGCGAGCTGGTCTCCCCGTACATGGTGTCGCAGGTCACCGACAGCGGCGGCGACGTCCTGGAGGACCACACCGACCCGGACTCGAAGCGGATCGTCAGCTCCTCGACCGCCGACCAGTTGCAGTCGGCCATGCAGACCGTCGTCGAGGACGGCACGGGGTCCAACGCGCAGATCGCCGGGGCGACGGTCGGCGGCAAGACGGGCACGGCCCAGCACGGCGAGAACAACAGCAAGACGCCGTACGCCTGGTTCACGTCGTACGCCAAGTCCGACACCTCGGACAAGGAGGTCGCGGTGGCGCTCCTCGTCGAGCAGTCCGACGCGGCCCGCAGCGAGGTCAGCGGCAACGGCCTGGCGGCCCCGGTGGCCAAGGCGATGATGGAGGCGGCGCTCAAGGGCTGACTTTCCGGGGGCCGCTCGGGTTCGGTCTGCCGTACGGTGTTCGGCACCCGGGAAGCCGCTGCGAGGAGAGTCCGCCGTGGGGACAGTCGTCGACGACGCCGCCGCCGCGGAGTTCCACGCCTTCTTCGAGCGCCACTACGCCGAACTGGCCCGGCTCGCCCGTCTGCTGACCGGCGAGCCGGACGCCGCCGACGACCTCGCGGCGGACGCCCTGCTGGCCCTGTGGCACCGCTGGGACCGGGTCCGCGCGGCCGACCACCCGGTGGCGTACGCGCGCGGGGTGGTCGCCAACCTCGCCCGTACCCGTGTCCGGACCGCCGTGCGCGAGCGCAGACGGGTCGCCCTGTTCTGGTCGCAGCGCGAGGAACGGACGGAGAATCCCGACGTCGCGGGCGTGGTGGACGTGCAGGAGGCGCTGCGCAGGCTGCCGTTCCGCAAGCGGGCGTGCGTGGTCCTGCGGCACGCGTTCGACCTCTCGGAGCGGGACACGGCGCTCGCCCTGGGCGTCTCGGTGGGCACGGTCAAGAGCCAGACGTCGAAGGCGGTGGCCGAACTCCAGCGACTGCTCGGCACCCGGGCGACTCCCCGTGCTCCCCGGCAGGTGCACGCGGCGATCGCGCGCAGCGGCGGAGCCGCGGGAGGCACCCGATGACCGGACCGCGGCGGGACGCGGACGACGCGCTGCGGGCCCGGCTGCACGAGGCGGCCGGAGCGCACGAGCCCGACCGGGCCCGGATGCTGGCCCGGGTCGAACGCGGCATGACCGCTGGGGACCGCGTGCCGGGCCGCCCCGCGCTGCCGGGCTGGGTACGGGTGGCCGGGGCCGCCGCGGCAGTGGCCGGCGTCCTGGCGCTGGGCGGCTACGCGGTCACGTCGGCGGCGCGGGACGAGGCTCCCGCCCGGCGCCCGGTCGCCGCCTCGCCGACCTCCGCGCCGTCAGCCGAGGATCCCGCCACGAGCCGGCCGCCCGCCTCCGGGGCCGCGGACGGCCCGTTGTGGTCCGGCGGTTCGGTGGACCCGCACAGCAACGAATACTGGGCGCAGAGCAACCTGACCCTCAGGACGCGCACTCCTCTGACCGCGCTCACCGTCGAACTGAGGGTGGCGCAGACCGGGTCGGTCACCTCCACCGGGGCCTGGCGGTCGCTCCCGGAGGACGACTTCGCGTTCACGGTCGACGAGCGGGACGGTTTCCTCGTCTACCGGTGGACGCTCGAACGGGGCCGTACGGTCCCGGCGGGTGAGTGGGTGTTCGCCGGCCAGTACAACCACGAGCGCGGTGGCCGGGACGCCCGCGGCGACCGCTACGCGGCGACGGCCACGGCCGCGTCGGAACGGCTGTCGGTGCGGGGCGACTTCGCGCCCCGCGACGACGACTCGTAGGGGTCCCCGACCGGCGAAGCGTTCGCTATCTCGACCATCACACGACGGGTCGAAAGAAATCGCTGCCATCCCGTTGACGCCCCGGCCCCCACTGGCGACACTCCAGATGCGCGCTATCCAACATAATCAATCAGACTCCGACAGGAAGTGTCATGCGCCGTCACACCGCCCGTCGCACGCTTCTGGTCCCCTTCCTGGCTCTCCTCCTCGCCCTGCTCGCCGCCCCTCCGGGTACCGCCCGTCCGGGGGCGCCCCCCGCGCCGAAGCCCGCGTACGCCGGTTATCTCTTCGCCTACTTCACCGGCGAGGGCACCGCCGACGGCGAGCAGATCCGCTACGCCCTCAGCCGGGGCAACGACGCCCTGCACTGGCGTGAACTGAACGCGGGCAAGCCGGTGCTGACCTCCACGATCGGCGAGAAGGGCCTGCGCGACCCGTTCGTGATCCGCTCCCCCGAGGGCGACCGGTTCTACCTGATCGCCACCGACCTGCGGATGTACCGGGGCAGCAGCGGCAGCTGGGACGAGGTGCAGCGGCACGGCAGCAAGTCGATCATGGTCTGGGAGTCCACCGACCTGGTCCACTGGACCGACCAGCGCCTGGTGAAGGTGTCCCCGGACAACGCGGGCAACACCTGGGCGCCGGAAGCCTACTGGGACGACGAGCTGGACGCCTACGTCGTCTTCTGGGCCTCCAAGCTCTACGCCGAGGACGACCCGGACCACACCGGCTCGACGTACAACAAGATGCTGTACGCCACCACGAAGGACTTCCGCACCTTCAGCGAGCCGAAGGTCTGGAACGACCCGGGCTACTCGGTCATCGACTCGACGGTCGTCGAGCACGGGGGCACCTACTACCGCTACACCAAGGACGAGCGCGACCCGTCCTCCGGCTCCCCCTGCTCGAAGTTCATCACCGCCGAGAAGTCGTCCTCGCTCACCGATACCTCGTACGACTTCGTCTCCGACTGCATCGGCAGCGGTGCGATGGACCGGGGCGAGGGGCCGACGGTGTTCAAGTCGAACACCGAGGAGAAGTGGTACCTGTTCGTCGACGAGTACGGCGGCCGGGGCTACCTCCCCTTCGAGACCACCGACCTCGACTCGGGCAGGTGGACGCCGTCGACCGACTACCAGCTGCCCGCAAGCCCCCGGCACGGCACGGTGATACCGGTGACCCAGGCGGAGTACGACCGGCTGCTGGCCGCCTACCCGGCGAGCCCCGCCTCGGTCGTGGACGCCACGGCGCGCGGGCAGAAGGGGTACGCGATCGTCAGCGAGGACACCGGCAAGGTCGTCCTGCCGATGGAGCCCCGCACGAACCTGCGGCACCTCGCCCCGAAGCTGTGGGTGGGCGAGGGCGCGACGCTCAGCCCGCCGTCCGGCACGCGCCGCGACTTCCGCAGGCCGCAGACCTACACGGTGACGGCCGCCGACGGCACGAGGCGCACCTGGACCGTCGAGGCGGTGCCCACCCGCAGCCCGGTCCTGCCCGGCCTGTACGCCGACCCCGACGTGCGGTACATGGACGGCCGGTACTGGATCTATCCGACGACGGACGGCTTCGCCGGCTGGAGCGGCACCCGGTTCAAGGCGTTCTCCTCGAAGGACCTGGTCCACTGGAAGGACCACGGCGTCATCCTCGACCTGGGGCCGGACGTGTCCTGGGCCGACAAGAACGCCTGGGCCCCGGCGATCGCCGAACGCGACGGCAAGTACTACTTCTACTTCTGCGCCGAGCAGCAGATCGGCGTCGCGGTGGCCGACTCCCCGGCCGGTCCCTTCACGGACGCGCTGGGCAAGCCGCTGGTCGCCAAGGGGCGGTTCGACGGCCAGATGATCGACCCGTCGGTCTTCACCGACGACGACGGGCAGGCGTACCTGTACTGGGGCAACGGGCACGGGTACGGGGTCCCGCTCGACGACGACATGGTGTCCTTCGACGCCTCCCGGGTGCGGGACATCACCCCGGAGAACTTCCGCGAGGGCTCCTTCGTGGTCAAGCGCGAGGGGACCTACTACTTCATGTGGTCCGAGGACGACACCCGCAGCGCGAACTACCACGTCGCCTACGCGACCGGCCCGTCCCCGCTCGGCCCGTGGACAAAGCGCGGCACGATCCTGTCCAAGCGCCCGGAGTACGGCATCCTCGGCACCGGCCACCACTCCGTGGTCAACACGCCCGGCACCGACGACTGGTACATCGTCTACCACCGGTTCGCGCTGAACGGCCCCGGCGGTCCCGGCGGGGACGGCACCCACCGGGAGACCACGATCGACCGGCTGGAGTTCGCCCCCGACGGAACGATCGAGCCGGTCGTGCCGACCCTGGGGTCCGTCCCCGCCGTTGCCGGGCGCTACTCCACGAAGTAGGTCGGGTTGGGAAGCTTGTACGTGCGGTCCGCGTAGCCGCCCTGGAGGTCGGAGTACTGGTCGCCGAAGTTGGCGACGATGTCGTACCCGAGGTCCCGCTCGATGTGCCGACGGGTGCCCGCCTTGTACTGCACGGTGGTGCACTTCCAGGTGCCGGGGGTGGCGCAGTGGGCCAGGTAGGACGGCGGGTTCGCCTTGTCCTTGAGGAACATGTGGCCGGCGTCGAGGTTCACCTCGGCGCCGACCTTCTTCAGGTTCTCGACGGCGGCGGTGCGCTGCGCCTCGCTCAGACCGGAGTTGTAGAAGACCTCGACGCCCTTCTTCTCGGCGTACCGGGCCAGTTCGGGGCTGCCGGGCACGGCCGGGCGGTCGGCGCGGTCGACGTACGCGGCCCAGGTGGCGCTGTCGTAGCCGTAGTTGTTCTTCTTCTCGTAGTCGAGGCTGAGGAGCAGCGTGTCGTCGATGTCGAAGACGACCGCGGGCCTGGTGTGCTTGTGGTGCGCGGCGCGGGCCGCCCGGTCGATCTGCTTCTTCGCGGCGGCGTCGATGCGGGCCAGGTCGGCGGCGTAGGGGCTGTCCGGCGAGGCCTGGTAGACGCCGTCGTCGTCGAGCGTGGTGCCGTAATAGGCGTCGATGTCCTTGGCCAGCACGCCGATGTTGTACGGCTCGTGCGTGGAGTTGGCGGTCGACTGGCCGGCGGTGGCGGCGCCCGTGCCGTACAGGACGGCACCGGCGACGGCACAGGCGGCGGTGACGGTCGCGATGCGCAGTGGCTTATGCATGGCACATGTTTCTACGCGCGTCACCCGGGTGGGCGCGAGACCCGTGGCCGGATTCGCGCCCCCGTATCTGGCAAAGATCGCGTCAAGCAGGTCAAGTACCGGCCGCGCGGGCCCGGTCGGCCGGGGTCAGTGCCGCCCGCCGTACGGCTGCCGGTCGTAAGGCCGCCAGTCGCCGAGGTAGGCCTCCCGGGTGTGCGCGGCGGCCTCGGCACGGGTGAGCTGCGGCCGGTTCTCGGGGACGGTGACCGCGGCGCCCGGCCCGGTGTTGCGGTACTCGCCGAACCGCTGCTCCTGCCAGGGGTGGGCGTCGCGCATGTTGGCGTACGGGGCCACCGCGTCGATGCCCGCGCCGAGGTGGGTCTCGCGCACGGTGAGCATCGGGCGGGCGGTGGTGTCGGAGCTGGGCACCCAGGGGCGGGCCAGCTTGTAGTAGCCGTCGGGGGCCTCGCTGCTGACGCGGCCGCGGGTCACCAGGTAGCCGCGCGGGTTGGCGCCCGCCGTGGAGGGCGCGAACACGAAGCCGTACGGGGCGGCGTCGAGGTCGGGGCGGACCAGGGTGCGGAAGTGGCACTGCTCGTACACCGCGGTCGCCCGGCCGAAGACGAAGTCGACGTCGCCCTCGACGTAGCAGCGCTCGTAGTACTGGCGGGCGAAGAGCGAGAGGTCGCGGGTGTCGGCGTAGAGGGTGTCCTGGTGGCCGAGGAAGCGGCAGTCGTGGAAGGCGGACCGGTCGCCCATGACCTTGATGGCGACGGCCTGGGTGCCGGTCCAGTCGGGCCGGTCGGCGCGCAGCCAGTCGTTGGCGAAGGTGATGGCGCGTGCGGTGAAGCCGTCGGCGCGCACGGTGGTGGTGGCCGACCCGCTGGTGCCGTAGGTGCCGGAGCCGTCCGGCTTGGGGGTGCCGGCCGCGTTGTCGTAGACGATGACGACGTCGCGGGGGTCCCCGGAGGCGCCGATCCAGGTCGCTCCGGTGCGGCCGGTGTCGACGGAGACCGTCTCGCGGTAGGTGCCGGGCGCGAGGACCAGCGTCCAGCCGTCGCCCGCGGCGGCGTCGACGGCCGCCTGGACGGAGGTGAAGTCGCCGCGGCCGTGCGGGTCGACGTACAGGGTCCTGGCGGTGCGGCGGGCGGCGGGTGAGCCGTAGCGGCCGAAGGGACGCGGGCGGGGCCGGGTGCCGGCGACGGCGCTGCCGGCGGTCGCCAGGCCCAGGCCGAGGGCGGCGCCCGCGCCGGCGGTCGTCAGGAGGAAGCCTCTGCGGGAGGGGGCGGGTCGGTGCATGCGGGTGCTCCTTGGAGGGGTGGGCCGGGGCGGTGCGGGCGCCCCGGCCCGGTTCGTGGGTCGGGTGTCGGTGCCCGTCAGCGCAGCCGGCCGGCGCCCGCGCCGTGGTCGACGACGAAGGGGACCGCCCGGGACGGCAGGACCTTGGTGCGCAGCGTGGGCGTCCAGCCCGCGCCGGAGCGGAGGACGGCGTCCGGGTTCTCCGCGTTGTGGGCCGCGATCAGGTCGACGGTGCGGCCGTTGACGCGGTTGTCGGCGGCGCTGAGCGGCGAGTCGTTCCAGCGCTTGAGCACCTTCGCGGGGCTGACGCCGGCCGGCAGGGTGAAGGCGTTGTGCTCGGCGACGAGCGCGGACTCCTTGCCGACGCCGAAGCTGTAGGCGTAGTCGTCGGAGGCGACGAAGTGGTTGTTGTAGACGTCGACCTGGCCGAAGCGGACGCGGGGCGCGCGCTCGACGAGGTTCTTGAACAGGTTGTGGTGGAAGGTCGCCTTCAGGTGCCCGCGGTCGACGGCGGCGGTGGACTCGCTGTCGCTGTTGCCGATCAGGATGGTCTTGTCGTGCTCGGTGAAGACGTTCCAGGACGCGGTGACGTAGTCGGCGCCCTTGACGATGTCGAGCTGGCCGTCGTGCTGCTGGTAGAGCATGCCGAAGTAGGTGGGCGCCGCGCTGTCGGGGTGCTCGCCGTCGGTGAAGGTGTTGTGGTCCAGCCACACGTGCGTCGACCCGTACACGACCGCGCTGTCGTACTCGGAGTTCCAGTTGCCCTTGTCCCCGTCGGTGGGGTCCCACTGCGGGAAGCAGTCGACGGGGCTCTCGAAGGTCAGGTTGCGGACGATGACGTTGTCCACGCCCTTGATCTGGAGGCTGGCGCCCTTGAGCGCGGCGCCCCGGCCGACGCCGATGATGGTGGTGTTGGAGGGCACGTTCGCCTTGATCGACCGGTCCTGCTGTGCGGCGGAGGCGCGGCGCAGGCCCTCGGGGCTGTCGTCGGGCTCGGCGCTCAGGTCGGTCTCCATGCCCCAGTTCTCCGGGGAGTACTTCTCCAGGTAGGCGTCGAAGTCGTAGCCGGGCGCGGCGAAGGCCTCGCAGCCCTCCGAGACGGCGTCGACGGTGCCCCTGACCTTGATGATCCGCGGCGCGGTGCCGTCGGCGGCGAGGGCGGCCCTGAACTCGGCCCAGGTGGAGACGGTGTACACGTGTTCCGCGTCGGCGGCGGCCCCGCCGGTCGTTCCGGTGCCGTGGGAGGCCCAGCCGTCGCCCGCGGGCAGCGTCTGGCGGGCGGTGTCCCGGGGGTGGTGGTGCCCGGGGCGGGCCTCGGCCGTGGCGGCGGTCAGGCCCAGCACGAGGGCGGTGCAGCCGACGAGCGCGGCGGTTCTCTTCGTGGCATGCCCATGCCATCCCTGAGTGCTCATGGTGCGCTTCTCCCTGCTTCTCGGGGTATCGGGGTAAGGGTGTGCGGGGTGTTACGCGGTGGCCGGTTCCGGCCAGCTGATCCAGGACTCGGGGATCTCCTCGTCCAGCCGGCGCACGTCCCGGTGCGCCAGTACGCGCCCGCGCAGCAGTTCCCGGGCGACGAGCCGGGCGACCGCGATCGCGCCCGGCGGGTTGAAGTGGGTGTTGTCCTGCTCGGTGGCGGTCCAGTTGAAGTACGCCTTGGTCCCTTCGACGCCGAGCCGCTGCCACAGCGCGAGCGACAGCGCCTGCACGTCGAGCAGCGCCACGCCCTCCTGCCGCGCGAGCGCCCGCATCGACGCCGGGTACTCCTTGTGGCTCGGCACGGCGTTCCCCGCCGCGTCGAACCGCCGCCGCTCGACGGGCGTGGCCAGCACCGGCCGCGCCCCGCGGGCCCGGGCCCCGTCGACGTACATCCGCAGATACTCCTGGTACGTTGTCCAGGGCTCGGTGTAGCGGGTGGGGTCCTCGTCCTTCTCGTCGTTGTGCGCGAACTGGATCAGCAGGAGGTCACCGGGCCGGATCGCGCCGAGGACGACGTCGAGCCGCCCCTCGTCGACGAAGCTCTTGGAGCTCCGCCCGTTCACGGCGTGGTTGGCGACCTCCAGCTCCTTGCGGAGGAAGAAGGGCAGGGCCATGCCCCACCCGGTCTCGGGCGCGGCGTCGGAGTACTTCTGCGCGGCGGTGGAGTCCCCGGCGATGTAGAGGGTGCGGGGGTGGTGGTGGCGTCCGCCGGCGTGGGCGGTCTGGGCGGCGGCGAACGCCAGAGGAATGGAGGAGACGGCAGCGGCAGTGACCTGCCTTCGGCTGAGCGACACGCGGGGGTACCTTTCAACTCGGGGGTGGAAAAGTCACCTAGGGGCGCGGGGAACTGCGCGACAAGCCACGGACGGCCCGCAGCCCGCAACGAACGACGGACCGCCCGGGGCGAAACCGAAACCGCCGACTAACCCATCTGCTCCGTCCACTCGGCCTGCGCCTCGTTCAGCTTCTCGGCCAGCCCGTCCAGGAAGTCCTTCGCACTCATGTCACCCAACAGCACCTTCTGGAACCCCGGCTCGCTCTCCGACTTGGACAGCGTGTTCCAGTCCGGCAGGTAGTACGGCAGCTGGACGATGGTCGTGGACCCGTCGTTCAGCGCCTGCGCCGCCAGCTTCGTCGGCTCGGCCTTCTGGATCCACGCGTCGTTCGCGGCCTCGGTGTTGGACGGCACCTGCCCGGCCGACTCGTTGAACTTCGAGTTCTGCTCCTTGGAGGTCGCGAACTCGATGAACTTCCAGGCGGCCTCCTTGTTCTTGGAGCTCTTGAACATGCCGAGCCCGTCGACCGGGTTGGACACCTGCACCCGCTTGCCGGAGGGGCCGACCGGCTGCGGGATGCCGCGGAACTTCTCGACGCCGAGCGCCTTCACGTGGTCCTGGTAGGAGCCCAGGTTGTGGTTGAGCATGCCGATGGTGCCGGTGTCCCACTGGGCGACCATCTTGGCGAAGTCGTTGTTGACGTCGGCGGCCGGCGTGACCTTCTTGTAGAGGGCCGCGTACTTCTCCAGCGCCTCGACGTTCTTCGGGTCGTTGACCGTGGTCTTCTTCTTGCCGGCGTCCCAGAACGAGGTGATGCCGGACTGCCCGTACATCGCGTCGAGGGCCTGGGCGATGGAGCCGGAGCCGCCGCGGATGGTGTAGCCGAACTCGTTCTTGCCCGCGTCGGTCAGCTTCTCGGCGGCGGCGTAGAACTTGTCCCACGTCGTCGGCGCGTCGAGACCGGCCTTCTCGAACAGGTCGGTGCGGTAGTAGAGGACGCCGTTGTTGGCCGAGGTCGGCATCGAGTACAGGGTGCCGTCGCCGCCGCCGGCGGCCTTCAGGGACTCGACCATGTCCTTGTTGAGCTTGTCGCTCAGGGGCGACTTGGCGAGCCGGTCGTCGAGCGGTTCCAGGGCGCCCTGCGCGGAGAAGCCCGCGAGCATCGACGCCGTCACGCCGCCGACGTCCGGCAGGCCGCCGCCCTGGAGGGCGGTGTCGACCTTGGACTGGTACTCGGTGGCGGCGATGCCGACGTACTCCACGTCGATGTCCGGGTTCGCCTTCTCGAAGTCGGCGATGATCGTCTTCCAGACGGCCGTACGGATACCGCCGTTGTTGTCCCAGAAGGTGATCTTCCCCTTGCCGCTGCCCTCGGCCCCCTCGCCGCCGCCCGCGCCGCTGCCGTCGTCACCGCAGGCGGTGGCGGTCAGCGCGAGCACGGCCCCCAGGGCGACGGCGGCGGTCGTGCGGCGCCTGACTGCGCCTTTGTCTCTGCTGCTGAGCATGCTGATCCTCATTGGTCGGCTCTCTTCTTCCGGATCTTCTGGATCGAACAAGGCGGTGGAACGACAACGTGGGGGTTCAGTGGGTTGAGAGGGTTCAGTGGGTTCGGTGGGGCCCGACGCGGAACCGCGTGAAGGTGGCGGTGCCGGCCTGTCCCTGGCCGGCGGGTGCGAGGGCGAACAGGCCGAGCAGTGCGCCGACCCAGCGCCAGGGGGTGGCGGCGAACTCCCGGCCGACGGGACACGGACCGTCGCCGAGGTCGTACGAGAAGCGGCAGCGCGCCCCCGGCACCGTCTCGATCCGCAGCCGCGCCCGTCCCCCGGGTGCGGGGCGGGGCCGGTCGGCGTCCCGCTCGGCCTCGGCCACCGACTCGGCGAACCGGTGCACCAGGTGCACGGTCCCGTCGGTGTCCCGCTGGAGCCCGATCCAGCGGTAGGCGTCGCCGAGCACCGCGAGCCCGGCCCGCGCCCCGGGTTCCTCGCTGTCCAGCCGCAGTTCGACCTCGATCACCGAGGGCTCGCCGGGGAAGCGCTGGGTGAGGACGCCCGGCAGCAGGCGCAGGTCGTGCGCGTCGGCCGAGCGGACGCAGGCCAGGCGCAGCCCGTCCCCGGCGTGCTGGGTGGCCCAGCCGGCCCGGGGGTTGGCCGTCCACGACCACTGGCGGCCGAACCGTCCGCCGGGGAAGTCGTCGTCGGTCGCGGGCGCTGCGGGCGGCTGCGGGGGCAGGGCGGGGCGCGGGTGCTCGGTGACCGGGGCGCCGTCGTCGCCCAGGACCGGCCAGCCGTCCGGCGACCACGTCATCGGCTGGAGGTGGACCACCCTGCCGTACGCGCCGCGCTGCTGGAAGTGCAGGAACCAGTCCTCGCCGGACTCCGTGCGCACCCAGCCGCCCTGGTGGGGGCCGTTGACGTCGGTGTCCTTCTGCTCCAGGACGACCTTCTCCTCGTAGGGTCCGAAGAAGTCCCGTGAGCGGAAGGCGCCCTGCCAGCCGGTCTCCACCGATCCGGCGGGGGCGAGGATCCAGTACCAGCCGTCGTGCCGGTAGAGCTTGGGGCCCTCCAGGGTGAACCAGCCGGGGAGCCGGTCGGCGTCGACGATCACCTTGCCCTCGTCGAGGAGTCCGGTGCCGTCGGGGCGCATGCGGTGGCCGGTGAGGCGGTTCTTGATCCCGGAGCGGGACCGGGCCCAGGCGTGCACGAGGTGCGCCTCGCCGGTCTCCTCGTCCCACAGGGGGCAGGGGTCGATCAGCCCCTTGCCCGCCTTGACCAGGTGGGGCGCGCTCCACGGGCCCCGGATGTCGGGGGCGTTGACCTGGAAGACGCCCTGGTCCGGGTCGCCCCAGAAGATCCAGAAGCGGCCCGCGTGGTGGCGCAGGGACGGTGCCCAGACGCCGCAGTCGTGGCGGGGCCGGGCGAACTCCCGCTCGGGCTCCAGGCGCTCCAGGGCGTGCCCGACCAGGGTCCAGTCGACCAGGTTCCGGGAGTGCAGCAGGGGCAGGCCGGGGACGCGGCCGAAACTGGAGGCAGTCAGGTAGAAGTCGTCGCCGACGCGGATCACGTCCGGGTCGGACCAGTCGGCGTTCAGGACGGGGTTGGTGTACGTCCCCGGGGTTCCGGGGACGGCCTGGGCGGCGGTCACGGGCTCACCGCCTTGCGGACGAGGGCGGCGGCGCCGTCCGCGTCGAGGCGGCCGTCGGCGACGACGGTGACGATCCGGCGGACCAGGGTGTCGCCGGGGGCGACGGTCACCCGCTCCTCGTGGGCCAGCGAGGAACCGACCCCCGGGTACTCCTCGGTACGCACGAACCACGGGTCGCGCCGGGTGCGTTCGGTGGCGCCGGCGAACACCAGCGACCAGGTCTCCCCGCTCAGCGCGAGCCAGTCCGCGCTGCCGCCGTGCACGTCCCGCTCGCCCTCCCGCTCGGCGGTGAACACCCTGGGCGCGGCGCTCTCCTTGCGGGCGCGCCAGAAGAAGCCGCCGTAGGCCGCGCCGGGGCGCCCGTTGGTGGCGGGGCTGCCGAGGCTGAGCGGGTCCGGGGTGACGTTGGTGAGGGAGAAGGTGAAGTCCAGTGCCCAGGCGGTGGCGGTGAGTTCGGTGGCCGCGACCGTGCGGCGCTCGCGCAGCAGCTCGGTGCCGGCGGCGACCCAGCGCAGTTCCTCGACGAAGCCGTCGGGGTCGCGGAGCTGGAAGGCGGTGTGCCGCTGGGTGCCGTGGTTGTCCAGCTCGGTCGGCCCCCGGCCCCGGACGAAGGTGCGCCCGCCCCAGAAGTTGTGCCCCTCGACGTCGGGAACGGCGACACCGACGCCGAGGTGATGGAGGTGGTCGGCAGGGCTGAACTCGGTGACGGCCGTGCCGGCCAGGGTGGTGACGGGGTGCAGGTAGGGGCGCGGGGAGAGCCGGTGGGGCAGCTCGGGCCGGGTGACGTAGCGGGCGACGGGGCGGCCCGCCACGCGCAGCACCGGGGAGTCGGTTCCGGTCATCGGGTGCTCACCTCGTGTCGCGGGTGCTCGGTGCGCGGCGCCCAGGGCGCGCCCAGTTCGGAGTAGAGGGAGAGGGTGTCGGCGGCGGCGGCCACGAGCGCGTCGATGCCGGGGACCACGCGGCGCATCTCCCCGGGCACACGGCGCCAGGCGGCGGCGGGCAGCGGCTCCGGGTCGGGCGCCCGGCGGATCGCCTCGACGACCCGCATGAAGGCGCCCGTCTCGTCCGGGGTCACCAGCAGCGGCGCACCGGTGGCGAGGTGGTCGACCAGGTTCTCCAGCAGGTCGGTGCGCCCGTGCTGGAACTCCTCGGGGCCGTGGCCGCCGCGCTGGAGCAGGACGCGGTCCTGCTTGTACCAGAAGGTGACGCGGCCGCTGGAGCCGTGCACCAGCACGTACGGCTCGCCGGCCCGCTCCGCGCACAGGGTGGCGGCGACGGTGACCCGGTGCCCGCGCTCGGTACCGATCCGCACGCAGGAGGTGTCGTCGGCCTCGATGTCGTTGGCGTGGCTCAGCTCGGTCTCGATGCCGGTGACGTCCTCGGCGCGGGCGGTGCCGCCGAGCGCGAGGGCGGTGGCGACGGCGTGGGCCAGCGGGTTGGTCAGCGCGCCGTCGATGACGTCGGCGCCGTTCAGCCGCCGCTTGCCCGACCAGGGCGCCCGGCGGAAGTAGGCCTCGTCGCGCACCCACGCGCCGGCCGCGCCGATGCCCACGACCTCCCCGATGGCGCCCTGGGCGACCAGCTCCCGGATGGCGGGCACGGCGTGCGAGCCCAGCGACTGGAACCCGATCTGGCAGGCGACCCCGGCCTCGGCGACCCCGTCGGCCATCCGCCGGAACTCGGCGTACGACGGCGCCGGGGGCTTCTCCAGGAGCAGGTGCACCCCCCGCCGGGCGGCGGTCAGCGCGAGGTCGGTGTGGGTGGGGATCGGCGTGCAGATCACGGCGATCCGGGCGCCCGTGGAGTCCAGCAGTGCGCCGAAGTCGGCGGACTGCTCGGGGAGTGCTCCCTGGGCCTCCTCCTCGGTCAGCGGGGTCAGTTCGCAGATGCCGGCCAGCCGGACCAGGCCCGCCCGTTCCAGGCGGCGGATGTTGGCGACGTGCCAGCGGCCGTGGCCGCGGGCGCCGGCGAGGACGACGGGTACCGGGGTCATCCCTTCACCGCCCCCGCGCTGAAGCCGGTGATCAGCCACTTCTGGATGAAGGCGAAGACGATCACGACGGGGACGGCGGCGACGATGCCGCCGGCGGCGAGCGCGCCGAGGTCGACGCTGTCCGCGCTCATCAGGGAGTTGAGGCCGACCGGGATGGTCTGCTTGTGCTGGTTGTTGAGGAACATCAGGGCGAACAGGAAGTGGTTCCAGGAGTGCACGAAGGCGAAGGAACCGACCGCGATGAGTCCCGGCCGCAGCAGGGGCAGTACGACGATCCGGAAGGCCCGGAAGCGTCCGCAGCCGTCGACCCAGGCGGCCTCCTCCAGGGAGTACGGCACGTTCTTGATGAAGTTGCTGATCAGGATGATCGACAGGGGCAGCTGGAAGACCGTCTCGGCGATGATGACGCTGCCCAGCGAGTTGATCATCTGGAGCCCGGCGAAGATCTCGAACAGCGGCACGAGCAGCAGCGCGCCGGGCACGAACTGGGAGCAGAGCAGGGCGAGCATGAAGCCCCGCTTGACCTTGAAGTCGAACCGGGCGAGGGCGTAGCCGCCGGCCAGGGCGACGAGCGTGGTCATCACCAGGGTCGCGAGTCCGACGTACACGCTGTTGGTGAAGTAGGTGCCGAAGCCGCGGTCGGTCCAGACCTTCTCGAAGTGGTCGGTGGTCATCGGCCAGGGCACGAGCGAGGTCGAGCCGGCCGGGCGCACCGCGAAGAGCAGGATCCAGTAGAACGGGATCAGGGTGAAGACCAGGTAGATCCCGAGCGGCAGGTAGATCTGCCAGCGGGGCACCTCGTCCCAGGCGGGGCGGCGCTTCTTCGCCGGCCGCGGTGGTGCGTGGTCGGCCCGCGCGGGGGCGGGGGCGGGCGCGGTGGCCTCCTTGGTGATCACTTGTTCTCGCCTCCGAACTTGCTCAGCCGCAGGTAGACGATCGAGCAGAAGAGCAGGATCACGAACGCGACCGTGGTGAGGGCCGACGCGTAGCCGAAGTCGTGGGCGTCGACGCTGGTGTTGGCGATGTACAGGGGCAACGTCGTGGTCTCGCCGGCGGGTCCGCCGCCGGTCAGGGTGTAGAGCAGGTCGACGTTGTTGAACTCCCACACCGCGCGCAGCAGCGTGGACAGGATGATGGCGTCCTTCAGGTGCGGCAGCGTGATGTGCCAGAACTGCTTGACGCGGCTGGCCCCGTCGACCTCGGCGGCCTCGTACAGGTCCTTGGAGACGGACTGGAGGTCGGCGAGGATGAGGATCGCGAAGAAGGGCACGCCGCGCCAGAGGTCGGCGACCACCGCCGCGGAGAACACGGTCGAGGTGTCGGAGAGCCAGCTGGTGCCGTACGAGCCGATGCCCATGTCGGCGAGGTAACGGGTGACTCCGGTCTGGGAGTTGTAGAGCAGCACCCAGATAGCCGAGGTCAGCACGCCGGAGACGGCCCACGGGGAGAAGACCAGCGCCCGCCCGATGCCCCGGCCCACGAAGGTCTGGTTGACGATGAGGGCCAGCGCCAGGCCGAAGAGCAGTTGCAGTCCGACCTCGACGAAGACCCACTTGGCGCTGAAGGTGAGGGTGTCCCAGAAGACCGCGTCGTCGGTGAAGATCTTGACGAAGTTGTCGAAGCCCGCGAAGCCGTTCCGCCACGGCTTGGTGGGGTTGTACTCCTGCAGGCTGTAGTAGAAGACGCTGATGACCGGGTAGGCGATGAAGCCCAGCATCAGCAGGGCGGCCGGTCCGATCAGCAGGTACGGGAGCCTGCGCGGCGTGGCCGAGGCACGGCGCCGCCGGGGTGGCGCGGGCGGTTTCGCCACGGCTGCGGCTTGGGCCATGACAGTTCTCCGTTCAGTTACGTCTACGTCGTGCGGGTGTCGTACAGGAAGCGCTTTCTCGGCGGGCAGGGCTGTGCGGAGGCGGTTCGTGTCGTACGGGGTTGAGCTGGAGTAGGGGTTCGGCCGGCGTACCGGGGTCAGCCGGCGTACGGGTCCTGCACCTTGCCCGGGCGGGCCAGGAACTCGAAGTCGCAGCCGGTGTCGGCCTGGGTGATCTGTTCGTTGTAGAGCGCGCCGTAGCCCCGTTCGTAGCGGGCGGGCGGCGGGGTCCAGGCGGCCCGGCGGCGCTCCAGCTCCTCGTCGTCCACGCCCAGGTGCAGGGTGCGGGCCTCGACGTCGAGGGTGATCGGGTCGCCGGTGCGCACCAGGGCGAGCGGTCCGCCGACGTACGACTCGGGGGCCACGTGCAGCACGCACGCGCCGTAACTGGTGCCGCTCATCCGGGCGTCGGAGATCCGGACCATGTCCCGCACGCCTTGCTTGAGCAGGTGGTCGGGGATGGGCAGCATGCCGTACTCGGGCATGCCCGGACCGCCCTTGGGGCCGGCGTTGCGCAGCACCAGCACGCTGTCGGCGGTGATGCCCAGCTCCGGGTCGTTGATGGTGCGCTGCATGGTCCTGTAGTCGTCGAAGACGACTGCGGGACCGGTGTGCTTGAGCAGGTGCGGCTCGGCGGCGATGTGCTTGATGACGGCGCCGTCCGGGCAGAGGTTGCCGCGCAGGACGGCGACCCCGCCCTCGCTCGCGACCGGATTGTCGCGGGGCCTGATGACGTCGTCGTGGTGGACGAGGGCGCCGTCGAGCTGCTCGCGCAGGGTGTCGTGGGAGACGGTGGGTCGGTCGAGGTGGAGCAGGTCGGTGATGCGGGAGAGGAAGCCGGGCAGGCCGCCGGCGAAGTGGAAGTCCTCCATCAGGTGGGTCTGTCCGCCGGGGCGGACGTTGGCGAGCACCGGGACGGTGCGGGCGATCCGGTCGAAGTCGTCCAGGGTGAGGGTGACTCCGGCGCGGCCCGCCATGGCGATCAGGTGGATCACGGCGTTGGTGGAGCCGCCGAGGCCGAGCACGGTGGTGACCGCGTCCTCGAAGGCGTCGGCGGTGAGGATGTCGCTCAGTTTCCGGTCCCGGTGGACCAGTTCGACGACGCGCAGTCCGGCGGCGGCGGCCATCCGGTCGTGCCCGGAGTCGACGGCCGGGATGCTGGAGGCGCCCGGGACCGTGACGCCGAGGGCCTCGGCGGCGGCGGTCAGCGTGGAGGCGGTGCCCATCGTCATGCAGTGGCCGGGCGAGCGGGCCAGGCCGCTCTCCAGCTCCTGCATCTCGCAGTCGCCGATGAGGCCGGCCCGCTTGTCGTCCCAGTACTTCCACATGTCGGTGCCGGAGCCGAGGGTCTCGCCGCGCCAGTGCCCGGGGAGCATGGGCCCGGCGGGGACGAAGACCGCGGGCAGGTCCACCGTGGCGGCGCCCATGAGCAGGGCGGGCGTGGACTTGTCGCAGCCGCCCATCAGCACGGCACCGTCGACCGGGTAGGAGCGCAGCAGCTCCTCGGTCTCCATGGCGAGGAGGTTGCGGTAGAGCATCGGGGTCGGCTTCTGGAAGGTCTCGCTGAGCGTGGAGACCGGGAATTCGAGGGGGAAGCCGCCCGCCTGCCACACTCCCCGCTTGACCGCCTGGGCGCGGTCGCGCAGGTGGACGTGGCAGGGGTTGATGTCGGACCAGGTGTTGAGGATGGCGATGACGGGCTTGCCGAGGTGCTCCTCGGGCAGGTAGCCGAGCTGGCGGGTGCGGGCGCGGTGGCTGAAGGAGCGCAGTCCGTCGGTGCCGTACCACTGGTGGCTGCGCAGCTCTTCCGGGGACTTCCTCGGGGTCATATGGACCACCCCGCGGCGATGGCGGCGACCTCGGCGCGCTCGCTCTCCGGCAGCGGCTTGCTCGGCGGGCGGACCTCACGGCGGCATAGGCCCAGCGAGGCGAGGGCCTCCTTGACCACGGTGACGTTGTTGGCGGAGCCGTTGGCGGCGCGCAGCTCCTCGAAGCGGCGGATCTGCTCCCAGACCTTCATGGCGGCCGGGTAGTCGCCGGAGCGCAGCGCTTCGATCATGTTCAGCGAGACGGCCGGGGCGACGTTCACCAGGCCCGAGGTGAAGCCGGTGGCGCCCGCGCTGAAGTACGAGGGGGCGTACGGCTCGGCGAGCCCGGCGACCCAGACGAAGCGGTCGAGGCCGGCGTCGCGGGCGAACGCGGCGAACTTCGAGGCGTCCGGCACCGCGTACTTCACGCCGATGACGTTGGGGCAGGCGTCGGCGAGGTCGGCGAGGCGGGCGCCGGTGAGCTGGGGGTTGCGGATGTAGGGCACCACGCCCAGCTCCGGCACGGCCTCGGCGATGGCGCGGTGGTAGTCGACCCAGCCGCCCTGGGAGACGTAGGGGTGGACAGGCTGGTGGACCATCACCATCGAGGCGCCCAGCTCGCGGGCGTGCCGGGCGGAGGCAACCGCGGTCGGCAGGTCGTGGCCGACACCGACCAGGATGTCCGCGCGCTCGCCGGTCTCCTCGATCGTCAGCTCGGTGACGAGGCGGCGCTCGGCCGGGTCTAGGGCGTAGAACTCTCCGGTGTTGCCGTTGGGGGTGAGGGTCGTGATGCCACCGTCGAGGAGACGACGCAGCAGGGCCCGGTAGGTGGCGGGGTCGACGGTGCCGTCCTCGGCGAACGGGGTCACCGGGATCGCCACCACGTCGGCCAGGGCCGCCCGCTGGGTCTCGAACGTCGCTGTCATGCCTGACCGTCCTCTTCCTGGGCCGCGGTCCCCGCTTCGGGGAAGGCCCGCTCGACGAAGGACGCGATGTGCGCGTGGAGGGCGCGGGCCGCGCCGTCCGCGTCACCGGCGAGGGCGAGGCGCAGGATCTCCTGGTGCTCGCCGGCCTCCCGTTCCCAGGAGGGGTCGGCGGCCCAGGCGACCGCGGAGACGAGGGCCGCCTGGTCGCGGACCTCGTCGAGCATCCGGCCGAGCAGCGGGTTGCCGCACGGCACGTACAGGGCGCGGTGGAACTCCCGGTTGGCCAGCGACCGTTCGGCCGTGTCCGTGGCCCGGTCGGCCTGGGTGAGCGCGTCCCGGGCGGCCTCCAGGGAGGCACCGCGGCGCACGGCGCGCCGCAGGGCCTCGGGCTCCAGGAGCAGCCGCACGTCGTAGACCTCGCGCGCCATGTCCGCGTCCACCATGCGCACGGTGACGCCCTTGTACTGGCTCATCACCACCAGTCCGGTCCCGGCCAGCGTCTTGAGCGCCTCGCGCACCGGTGTCTTGGACACCCCGAACTGTGCGGCGAGGTCGGTCTCGACCAGGGCCTGACCGGGGGTGAGCCGGCCGGTGAGGATGCGGCGTTTGATCTCCTCCAGCACGTACTGCGTGCGGGAGGGGATCGGCGTGGGCACAGAGGTCATGCGCGCCTCTCGGAATCTCGCGTCGGATGCGCGGACCGATCTCGGACATCAGATCTCGCGTATCGCGTCTCATATATGACGTACGGAGTACGACGCGTTGAAGGTAAGAGGGGCGCGCGGCGACGTCAATGCTCCTGACGAAGGAAGTTGTTCGGAGGCAGTTGTCTGGAGGGAGTCGCCCGGAGGAGGTTGTCCGGGTGCCGCCTCGCTCAGGCGGTGCGGGTCCAGCCCGGGTCGCGCCCGCTCAGCCCCACCGCGCGCTCCAGCAGCGGCGCGTCGGCGGGCACGGCGACGACCGGCCCGAACATGCCCTGGTCCCGGTCGGACTCGTCCGCGGCAGCGGCGAGCAGCCCGTAGGCCGCCCGCAGCGCGGCCGGGTCGGGGGTGTACTCCTGGCCGGTCGCGCGGGCCAGGTCCCAGCCGTGGATGACCAGTTCGTCGGCGACGACGGCACCGGCGACGGCGCCCGGCAGGTCGATGCCGCCGGCCCGGGTCATGCCGGTCCAGGCGTCGGGCTCGCGCCAGGCGTCGGCGAGCTCCCCGAGGACCTTCGCGAGCTCCTCGCGCCAGCCGGGCCCGACGTCCGGCACGGACGCCTCGGGGCTGGTGTCCGTGGTGGGTCCCAGGTCCTTGCGCGCGGCGTCGCGGAAGGCCAAGGCGAGGCCGGTCAGGTGCCCGAGCAGGTTGCGCACCGCGAGGTCGGGGCAGGGCGTCGGGTCCGCGAGCCGGTCCTCGCGGACGCCGTCGGCGAGGCGGGCCAGGATCCGGGTCTGCGGTCCGAGGTCGAGGGTGGCGGTGGTGGTCTCGTGTGTCATCCGTGTCTCCCGGGAACGTGCGCTCGCTCTGTCGGTGGGTAGACCGATCACGACAGCGAAACTCATCGGTCTCCGGGGCCCGCGCATAGGTCACCTGCCCGATGCCGGTCGTCGCGCCTTAGCGCCACGATGACCAGGCATGACGACAAGAACGACGGACACCGGGGAGGCGGGGCGGGCCCCCTGGCCCCTGGCCCGTGTCCTGCGCGACCGCAACGCCGGCCTGTATCTCGCCGGGGTGGTGGTGTCCGGTTTCGGCAGCTCGGCGCTCGGTCTGGCGGCGGGCGTGTGGGCGAAGGACCTCACCGGCTCGGACGGCCTGGCGGCGCTGTGTCTGCTCGCGCTCTGGGCGCCGACCCTGGCCGGACCCGCGCTCGGCACGGTCGCCGACCGGGTCCGGCGCAAACCGCTGCTGATCGCCGCGAACCTGCTGCCGGCCGGTCTCCTGCTCACCCTCTTCGCGGTCGACTCACGGGGAGCCCTGTGGCTGCTGTTCGCGGTGCTGTTCCTGTACGGCGTGGCCGGTGTCGTGCAGGACGCGGCCGAGTCGGCACTCGTGGCCGCCGCCGTCGATCCCGGCCTGCTCGGCGACTTCAACGGACTGCGCATGACCGCCAACGAGGGCATGAAGCTGGTCGCGCCCCTCGCCGGTGCGGGGCTCTACGCGGCGTACGGCGGCCCGAGCGTGGCGGCACTGGACGCGGCGACGTTCGTGCTGGCCACGGGGGTGTACGCGGCCCTGCGGGTGCGGGAGGCGCCACCGGAGCGACCCACGGTGAACTGGCGGCGGCAGACGGCGGAGGGCGCCCGGTACCTGTGGGGGCACCCGGGGCTGCGCCCGCTGGTCCTCGCGGGCGGGGTGACGATGCTGTGCGCGGGCGTCGGCGGCGCCACCCTGTACGCCGTCGTCGACAACCTGGGCCGCTCCCCCGCCTACGCCGGTGTCCTGTACGCCGTCCAGGGCGCCGGTTCGGTGACGGTCGGAATCCTGTCCGGCCCCGCTCTGCGCCGCCTGGGCCCGCGCCGGTTCGGGGCGGCCGGGATCGCCCTGTTCGCGGTGGCGGTGGCGGTGCGGGCGGTCCCGTCCGACGCGGTTGTCTGGGCGTCGAGCGTGGCGGTCGGCCTGGGCCTGCCGACAGTCCTGATCGCCGCGTTGACCGCCGTGCAGCGCGAGACGCCGGGGCCCCTGCTGGGCCGGGTCTCGGCGACGGCCAACTCCCTGGTCTTCGCCCCGAACGTCCTCGGCCTGGCCGCGGGCGCGGCTCTGGTGGAGACGGTCGGCCTGTGGCTGCTGCTGCCGGCCCTGGGCACGGTGCTGCTGGCGACGGCGGCGGCACTGGCGCCGGCCCGGAGGCCGACCGACCGGCGCACGCCGTCACCCGCGTAGGGCCAGCCACTCCTGGAGTTCGACGATGTTCCCCTCCGGATCCACGAGGTGGGCGACCCGCATGCGGTCCGTCATGGGGGCCGGACCACGCAGGAGCACGGCTCCCCGCGCGGTGAGCTCCTCGCAGTACCGGTCCAGGTCGTCGACCCGCAGGACGACGAGCGACCGGTGACCGGCCGGCTCGGCGGCGAGTTCGCCCAGCACGTGGGCCATCTGCGCGCGGTCCTGCAGGGCGATGCCCGCGGTGCCGCCGTCCGGGGCGAACTTCGCGTACGGGCCGTCCTCCGCCTCGAACTGCGGCTTCAGCCCCAGCACGTCCCGGTAGTAGCGGTAGCAGCCGGCGAAGTCCGTGACCGGGAGGCGGACCTGGGCGAGTTCCATGGGCATCCCCTTCGCAGAGCGCGACGAGGGCTACCGGGGTCGGTCGGTGACGACCGGCCAGGACGCCCTCGTCCACACCTTACGCGGCGGCCCCGAGCCCCGCCCGCACCGCCTCCAGATCCCCGTCCGACGCCAACCCCGCGTGATACAGCCGCAGTTCCGTCGCCCCCAGCTCCCGCGCGCGGGCCGCGTCGGCCGCGAGGGTGCCGGGGCTGCCGCCCATGCCGGAGACCACCGTGAGGTTGGCGGCGAGGACGGCGCCGTCGACGGCCTGTTCGGCGAACGGCGTCAGCAGGCCCGCGCCGCCCGTGCAGGGGACGACCACGCCGTCCGCGACGGACAGGACGTGCGCGGGGTCGACGCCGGCGTTGGCGCCGCAGTGGAAGGAGACCGGGTCGGCGTGCAGCAGGACCTGGAAGCCGTCGGGTGCGGCGGCGCGGACCGCCGAGACCGCCGCCTCCTGGAGGGTGCGGGCCCGGTCGTCCCGCCACGCGCGCGTGGCGTTCGCCGCCGCCTCGCCGAGGAGCTTCCCGACGCCCGCCCAGCCCCCGTCCGACGGCTCCGTCCCCCGCCACACCGGCTCCAGCGCGGTGCGTACGGCGGCGGCCAGTTCACCGGCGTCGAGGCCCCGGGTGCCGTAGCCCGCGCGGCAGTCGGGGCAGAAGCACAGCGACATCAGGTACTGCCCGGCGTCGCCGAGGGGCACCCCGCCGGTCTTGTCGTGGGCGTGCAGGTGGGCGAGGCCGTACCAGCCGAGGGACTCCAGCTCCGTGCCGCGCGCGCCGGGCCGTACCGCCGCCTCGGCGGCCAGGTCGGTGAGGTACGCGCGCGTGGCGGGCTGCGCGATGCAGGGCGCCCAGGGGTAGCGGTCGCCGTAGGCGTTGACGACGGAGGTGTGCGGGTGCTCCGCACCCAGGCGGGAGTTGTGGGCGAGGACGACCCACGTGTGCACGTCGAGGCCCGCGTCCGCCAGGGCGGCGGCGGCCTCGCCGTACGCGTCGCCGGGGGCCCAGTCGCCGGACTCGTACGGGCGGAGTGCCCGGTCCTGCCAGCGGGCGCCGTCCGGCGGGTAGAGGGCGGCCGCGTACTCGGCGGTGACGACGCGGTGGCTCGGGTGGCGGGGGGTGAGGGCGCGGGTGGAGTGGTAGGCGGCGGCGAGGGTCACCTGCGCCACGCCGAGGTCCGCGATGCGCGCCGGGGCCTGCGGGTCGCCGTTGACGTCCCAGGGGTAGACGAATGCCGACGCCTTCACCGGGCGGCTCCTTCCGCGAGCAGCGCCTGACCCCGCTCGATGATCCGCGCGAGCTGCTTCACGTGGTCCTCGGCCGGCTCCTGCAACGGCGTGCGCACCTCCCCCACGTCCAGGCCGCGCAGGCGTACGCCCGCCTTGACCAGGGCGACGGCGTATCCGCGGCCCTGGGCGCGCAGTTCGACGAACGGCCGGTAGAAGCCGTCCAGCAGGCGGTGCACGGTGGTGTCGTCGCCCTCGCGCAGCGCCCGGTGGAAGGCGACGGCGATCTCGGGGGCGAAGCAGAACACGGCGGAGGAGTAGAGGGGGACGCCCAGTGCGCGGTAGGAGAGCTGGGTCTGTTCGGCGGTCGGGAGTCCGTTGAAGTACAGGAACTCCTCGCCGGGCAGCTCCGTGCGCACCGCGCTGACGATGCGCTGCATCAGGTCGAGGTCGCCGAGCCCGTCCTTGAGGCCGACGACGCCGTCCGTGCGGGCGAGTTCGACGACGCTCTCGGGGGTGAACACGGCGTTGTCCCGCTGGTAGACGATCACGGGCAGCGGGGTCGCGGCGGCCACCTCCCGGTAGTGCCGCACCAGTCCCTCCTGCCCGGCGTGCACCAGGTAGGGCGGCATGGCGAGCAGCCCGTCGGCCCCGGCCTCCTCGGCGAGGCGGGCGTAGCGCACGGCGAGGGCGGTGCCGTAGCCCGCGCCCGCGAGCACGGGCACCCGGCCCGCGCTCTCCTCGACGGCCGCGCGGACACAGGCCGCGAACTCCTCGGGCGTGAGGGCGTGGAACTCGCCGGTGCCGCAGCAGGCGAACACGGCGGCGGCACCGGCCTCGACCCCGCGGCGCACATGGGTGCGGAAGACGTCGAGGTCGAGCCCGCCGTCGGGTCCGTACGCCGTGACGGGGAAGAACAGCGGTCCGCTGGGCACGGTGAGCCGGGCGGCGAGAGGGGCTGAGGTCACGGGCGCTCCCCATTCCGTGTGCGTGGTCGCATCACGACCGTCGTCGTCACACTTATGATTTGCGTCTATATTTCTGAACGCGACCACGCTAAGCCGCCCGGCGAACACCGTCAAGCAGGCGCCCTCTTGACGCGTGACCACCGGTTCCTTAGCGTGTCCACGCATATGAACACGAGGCACGCACTCGTACAACCGGTCACGGTGCCCCGCCCGGCGTACGGGTGCCGCCGCTTCAGGAGACCTAGGAGTCCCGAGGATGCCCGCTCCCCGCACCGTCCTGCTCACCGGCGCCGCCGGCGGCCTCGGCACCCTGATGCGGGAACTGCTCCCCGGCCACGGCTACCGGCTGCGCCTGCTCGACCTGCGCCCGGTCGAGGACGAGCCGGACGCGATCGTCGCCGACCTCGCCGACCGGGACGCCCTGCGCGAGGCGGTCCGGGGCGTCGACGCGATCATCCACCTCGCGGGCATCTCCCTGGAAGCCTCTTTCGAGAAGATCCTGGCGGCGAACATCGAGGGCACGTACAACCTGTACGAGGCCGCCCGCGAGGAGGGCGTCGGCCGCATCGTCTTCGCCTCCTCCAACCACGCCGTCGGCTACACCCCCCGCCCGCAGGGCGACGACCCCCTCATCCCGATCGGGACGCCGCGCCGCCCGGACACCTTCTACGGCCTGTCCAAGTGCTTCGGCGAGGACCTGGCCCAGCTCTACTGGGACAAGCACGGCATCGAGACCGTCTCCGTGCGCATCGGCTCCTGCTTCCCGGAACCGACCAGCGTGCGCATGCTCTCGGTGTGGATGAGCCCCGCCGACGGCGCCCGCCTCTTCCACGCGGCGCTCACCGCCGAGAACGTCGGGCACACCGTCGTCCACGGCTCCTCCGCCAACACCCGCCTGTGGTGGGACCTCACCTCCGCGCGGGCGCTCGGTTACGAGCCGCAGGACGACTCCGAGCCGTACGCCGCCAAGCTCCTCGCCGAACAGGGCGACCTCGACCCGGACGACCCCGCGCACGCGTGCCTGGGCGGCCACTTCGTGACCGACCCCCCGATCTGGCCGTACTGACCGGAAGACGACCCCACAGCACCCCCGAAGAGGCGGACGGGCACCGAACGGGCCCGTCCGCTTCGGCATGCGGGCATCCGCACTGCCCGTTCTCACCCCGCTGCGCGCTGCGCCCCAGGTCCGAGACGGGCACCCGGCACCGCAAACGGGCACAACCGGGCAGTATCGGATCCGCAACAGGCCTGGTCAGTGCCGCAGGACGCCTGTAGAACTTCCCCCAAGGGCCACGCGGGCCCGAACGGGCAACCACACGGCGACGAGGCGGTGAGGCAGGTGTTCGGCATGAGCACGAGGACGACGGAAGAGCGCCGGCACGAGATCGTGCGGGTCGCCCGCGCCACCGGCTCGGTCGACGTCACCGCGCTCGCCGCCGAACTGGGCGTCGCGAAGGAGACCGTACGACGGGACCTGCGCGCCCTGGAGGACCACGGCCTGGTCCGCCGCACCCACGGCGGCGCCTACCCGGTGGAGAGCGCCGGGTTCGAGACCACGCTCGCCTTCCGGGCCACCAGCCACGTGCCCGAGAAGCGCCGGATCGCGTCCGCCGCCGCCGAACTGCTCGGCGACGCCGAGACGGTCTTCATCGACGAGGGCTTCACCCCCCAGCTCATCGCCGAGGCCCTGCCCCGCGACCGGCCGCTGACCGTGGTCACCGCGTCCCTGCCGGTGGCCGGCGCGCTGGCCGAGGCCGGCGACACCTCCGTCCTGCTGCTCGGCGGCCGGGTCCGCTCGGGCACCCTGGCCACCGTCGACCACTGGACGACGAAGATGCTGGCCGGCTTCGTCATCGACCTGGCGTACATCGGCGCCAACGGCATCTCCCGCGAGCACGGTCTCACCACCCCCGACCCGGCGGTCTGCGAGGTCAAGGCCCAGGCCGTCCGGGCCGCCCGCCGCACGGTGTTCGTCGGCGCGCACACCAAGTTCGGCGCGGCCAGTTTCTGCCGCTTCGCGGAGGTCGGCGCCCTGGAGGCCGTCGTCACCAGCACGTTGCTCCCCACGGCCGAGGCCCACCGTTATTCGCTGCTCGGCCCCCAGGTCATCCGCGTCTGAGACACCGTCACACCCCGTCCCGTCCCCTCCCCTTTCCTCCCCGCACGGCACATCCACACCCCTCACTGCCCCTTATATCCCCTTACCTCCCCAAACGTTCAGGAGCGATCCATGCGAACCCAGAGCCGACGGAGGCCGCGAGCCACGCTCGCCATGGCCGCCGCAGGGACGCTGCTCGCCCCGCTGCTCACCGGCTGCTGGGTCGGGGCGGGCGGCGCCGGATCCGGCGGCAACGCCATCAACGTCCTGATGGTGAACAACCCGCAGATGGTCGAGTTGCAGAAGCTCACCGCGGACCACTTCACCAAGGACACCGGCATCAAGGTGAACTTCACCGTCCTGCCCGAGAACGACGTCCGCGACAAGATCAGCCAGGACTTCGCCAACCAGGCCGGCCAGTACGACGTGGCGACCCTCTCCAACTACGAGATACCGATCTACGCCCGCAACGACTGGCTGCACGAGATGAACTCCTACGTCGCCGAGGACCCGGGCTACGACGAGGAGGACATCCTCGGCCCGATGCGCGAGTCGCTCACCGGCGACGACGGCAAGCTCTACGGGCAGCCCTTCTACGGCGAGTCGTCCTTCCTGATGTACCGCAAGGACCTGTTCGCCGAGGCGGGCCTGACCATGCCCGAGCACCCCACCTGGACCCAGGTGGCGGACTTCGCCGAGAAGCTCGACGGGGCCGAGCCCGGCATGAAGGGCATCTGCCTGCGCGGACTGCCAGGCTGGGGCGAGCTGATGGCGCCCCTGACGACGGTCGTGAACACCTTCGGCGGCACCTGGTTCGACCAGGACTGGCAGGCCCGGCTCGACTCCCCCGAGTGGGAGAAGGCGACGAAGTTCTATGTCGACCTCGTCCGCGAGCACGGCGAGTCCGGCGCCGCCCAGTCCGGCTTCGCCGAGTGCCTGAACAACATGACGCAGGGCAAGGTCGCCATGTGGTACGACGCCACCTCCGCGGCCGGCTCCCTGGACGCCGCCGACTCCCCGGTCAAGGGCAAGATCGGCTACGCGCCCGCCCCGGTGGAGAAGACGGACTCCGCCGGCTGGCTCTACACCTGGGCCTGGGGCATCCAGAAGGCCTCCCGCAACTCCGACAAGGCCTGGAAGTTCGTCTCCTGGGCCTCCAGCAAGGAGTACGAGCAGCTCGTCGGCGACGAGATCGGCTGGTCCAACGTCCCGGCCGGCAAGCGCGCCTCGACGTACGAGAACCCGGCCTACGTCAAGGAGGCCGCCGCCTTCCAGGAGATGACCAGGAAGGCCATCGAGGGCGCCAGGCCCAAGGACCCCGGCCTGCAGCCGCGGCCCGCGCCCGGCATCCAGTTCGTCGGCATCCCCGAGTTCACCGACCTCGGTACCAAGGTCTCGCAGGAGATCAGCGCGGCCATCGCCGGACGCCAGTCCGTCGAGGAGGCCCTGAAGAAGTCCCAGCAGCTCGCCGAGCAGATCTCCGAGGAGTACGAGGGACGATGACCGCCACGACCACGGCCCCCTCGGCCGCACCCGAGAACACCCGCCCCACCGTCCGCCCGCCGTCCAACCGGCTGCGCGCCTGGGCCACCCGCGCCCCGCTCCTGCCCGCCCTGGTCTTCATGATCGTGGTCACCCAGCTGCCCTTCGTGGCGACGCTGGTGATCTCCTTCTTCGACTGGAACGCCCTCTACCCGGACGCCCGCAGCTTCACCGGCTTCGCCAACTACGGCGACGTCCTCGGCGACCCCGCCCTGCGCAAGTCGGTGTGGACGACGATCCTGCTGACCGTCGCGGTCGTCCTGGCCAGCCTGGTCCTCGGCCTGGCCCTCGCCCTGCTGCTCGACCGGAGGTTCAAGGGCCGCGGCGTGGTCCGCACCCTCCTGATCGCGCCGTTCCTGGTGGTCCCGGTGGCGGCCGCCCTGCTCTGGAAGCACGTCCTCTACAACCCCGAGTACGGCCTGCTCAACGGCCTGTTGCACTACGTCGGCGGACCCCAGCCGGACTGGATCTCCAACACCCCGCTGCTCGCGGTCGAGGCCTCGCTGGTGTGGCAGTGGACGCCGTTCATGATGCTCATCCTGCTGGCCGGACTGCAGAGCCGGGACCAGCAGCAGATCGAGGCCGCCCGGGTGGACGGCGCGGGCGACTGGCAGATCTTCGTCCACCTCACCCTGCCCCACCTGCGCCGCTACCTCGAACTCGGCGCCCTGCTCGGCTCGATCTACATCGTCCAGAACTTCGACGCGGTCTTCACGATCACGTCCGGCGGCCTGGGCACGGCCAACCTGCCCTACACCGTCTACCAGAGCTTCTACCAGGCCCACGAGAACGGGCTCGCCTCGGCCGCGGGCGTCCTGGTCGTCATCGGCTCGATCATCATCGCCACCTTCGCGCTGCGCGTGGTGTCGTCCCTGTTCCGCGAGGAGGTCGGCCGCGCATGAGCGCCACCGCCGTACGCCCCATCGTCACCGACGCCAAGCCGCCCGTACGCACCCGCCGCAGGGCCGGTGCCGGCCTGGGCCTGGTGGCCTGGCTGGTGGGCATCGTCTTCTTCCTGCCCATCGCCTGGATGGCGCTGACCTCCTTCCACTCGGAGTCGGACGCGGCCACCAACCCGCCCTCCTTCGCGGCCTCCCTGACGCTGGACGGCTACCGCGAGTTCTTCGGCGCGGGGGGCGGCGCCAGCCCCTGGCCGGCGCTGATCAACTCGGCGGTGGCGTCGATCGCCTCGACGCTCTTCGTCCTGGTCCTGGCCCTGCCCGCCGCCTACGCCCTGTCCATCCGCCCGGTGAAGAAGTGGACGGACGTCCTGTTCTTCTTCCTCTCCACCAAGATGCTGCCGGTGGTGGCGGGCCTGCTGCCGATCTACCTGTTCGCCAAGAACACCGACATGCTGGACAACATCTGGCTGCTGGTCATCCTCTACACGTCGATGAACCTGCCGATCGCGGTCTGGATGATGCAGTCCTTCCTGGCCGAGGTCCCGGTCGCGATCATCGAGGCGGCCCGGGTGGACGGCGCGAAACTGCCCACCATCCTGGTCCGCGTGGTGGCCCCCATCGCCCTGCCGGGCATCGCCGCGACGTCCCTGATCTGCTTCATCTTCAGCTGGAACGAGTTGCTCTTCGCCCGGGTCCTGACGGGCGTGGTCGCCGAGACCGCCCCCGTCTTCCTTACCGGCTTCATCACCAGCCAGGGCCTCTTCCTGGCCAAGGTGTGCGCCGCGTCGCTCGTCATCTCCCTGCCGGTGCTCGCCGCGGGGTTCGCCGCCCAGGACAAACTGGTCCAGGGCCTGTCGTTGGGAGCCGTGAAATGAAGGCCGCCGTCATCGAGTCCGTGGGCCGCGCCGTCGTCACCGAGGTCCCCGACCCGACGCCAGGGCCGCGCGAGGTCGTCGTCGAGGTCGCCGCCTGCGGCCTGTGCGGCACCGACCTGCACATCCTCCAGGGCGAGTTCGCGCCCAAGCTCCCGATCGTGCCGGGCCACGAGTTCGCGGGCGCGGTGGTCGGCGTCGGCGACCGGGTCACGGAGGTGTCGGTCGGCGACCGGGTCGCGGTCGACCCCTCCCTCTACTGCTACGAGTGCCGCTACTGCCGCACCGGCCACAACAACCTCTGCGAACGCTGGGCGGCCATCGGCGTGACCACGGCGGGCGGCGCGGCCCAGTACGCGGTGGCGCCGGTCGCGAACTGCGTGAAGCTCCCCGAGCACGTCCGCACCCAGGACGCGGCCCTGATCGAGCCGCTCTCCTGCGCTGTCCGCGGCTACGACGTCCTCCAGTCCCGCCTCGGCGCCCACGTCCTGATCTACGGCTCCGGCACGATGGGCCTGATGATGCTGGAGCTGGCCAAGCGGACCGGCGCGGCCAGCGTCGACATGGTCGACCTCAATCCGACCCGCCTGGAAACGGCCCGCAAGCTCGGCGTCTCGGCGTCGGCGGCGACCCCGGACGAGCTGGACCGCCCCCAGGGCTGGGACCTGGTCATCGACGCCACGGGCAACGCGGCGGCGATCCAGGACGGCCTGGACCGCGTCGCCAAGGCCGGCACCTTCCTCCAGTTCGGCGTCGCCGACTACGCGACGCGCGTCCAGATCGACCCGTACCGCATCTACAACCAGGAGATCACCATCACCGGCTCGATGGCCGTCCTCCACAGTTACGAACGCGCGGCGGAACTGTTCGCGAACGGTGTCCTGGACCCGGACGTCTTCATCAGCGACCGCATCGAACTGGACCGCTACCCGCAGGCCCTGGAGCAGTTCGCGGCGGGCGTGGGCCGCAAGATCGTAGTCGTGCCGTGACTTCATAGCCCGTCCGGCGTTTGAGGACGAGGCCGTCCAGGCCGAAAGGCGGGGGTCTGGGGGCGGCAGCCCCCAGGGACGATGGGGGCACCTCCCGCTCGAGCGAAGCCGAGAGTGGGGGAGGGAAGGGGCGGCGGGGGCGAAATCCACTGGGCCGCCCCCACCGCCGCCTCCTACCATCCCGCCATGCCCAACCCGAACGGCTTCGCCTACACCGCCACCGCATCCGGCACCGTCCACATCACCCACCACAACCACCCCGCCACCACCCTCAACGGCTCCCGGGCCGCCCGCTTCCTGCAAGAGGTCACGGCGGGCGACCCCCAGCTGGTCATGGCCCGCTGGACCGGCAACTACAAGCACGGCAACGAACGCACGGCCCGCAACCACCCCCGAAACCGCCGCTGACCGGGCGCCGACCCGTCGCTCGGGGCCGCGAACCCGATTGGCCCCCGGGTAAGGGAACGGTAAAACGCCCTCGCTCGTTCACCGGGCATGACAGCTATGACCCCCGGCTCGAACATCCCCCTCTCCGCCGCCCGCGTGACGGTGGACGTCGCCGCGCCCGTGCGGCTCGACGTATCGGGCCTGCTGCTCACCGCCGACGGCAAGGTGCGCTCCGACGACGACTTCATCTTCTACAACCAGCCCACCGGCCAGGGCGTGACCTACCGCTCCGGCGGCGGCACCGCCCCGGACGCGATCACGGTCGACACCGCCGCCGTCCCGCCGGGCATCGAGAAGATCGTCGTCACCGCCAGCCCGGACGCCGCCGGCCAGACCTTCCAGGGCATCGAGCCGACCGCCACCATCCGCAACGCGGACGACAACTCCGTCCTCGCCACCTTCACGCCCCCGCAGCTCGGCGCCGAGACCGCCCTGGTCATCGTCGAGGTCTATCTGCGCAACGGCGCCTGGAAGGCCCGCGCGGTCGGCCAGGGCTACGCCAACGGCCTGGCCGGCATCGCGACGGACTTCGGCGTCACGGTGGAGGAGCCCGCGCCGGCCGCTCCCCCGGCCCAGCCGGCGGCCCCGCAGCGGTCCCACGCGGCCACGCCGCCCCCGCCCGCCGCCGCGCCCACGATGCCGGCCGCGCCGCCCGCCCCGCCCGCCGCTCCGCCGGCCCCCGCACCGGGCACCGGCAAGATCAACCTCGACAAGGGCCGGGTCAGCCTCCAGAAGAACCAGACCGTCTCCCTGGTCAAGGGCGGCCGGCCGGTGCTCTCCCAGGTCAAGATGGGCCTCGGCTGGGAGCCGGCGTACCGCGGCAAGGACATCGACCTGGACGCGTCCGTCATCGCCTACGGCCCGCAGCGCAACCACATCGACAGCTGCTACTTCGGCAAGCTCTCCATCGTGAACGGCGCGATCAAGCACTCCGGCGACAACCTGACCGGTGAGGGCGGCGGCGACGACGAGGTGATCGTCGTGGACCTCGGCCGGCTCCCGCAGGAGGTCTCCGGCCTGGTCTTCACGGTGAACTCCTTCTCCGGCCAGAAGTTCACGGAGGTCGCCAAGGCCTACTGCCGCCTCCTGGACGCCGCCACCGGCGAGGAGCTGGTCCGGTTCGACCTCACCAGCGCCGAGCCGCAGACCGGCGTGATGATGGCGAAGCTGATCCGCCAGTACTCGGGCGAGTGGGAGATGACCGCCATGGGCGACTTCGTCAAGTCCCGCACGGTCCGCGGCATGGTGAAGCCGGCCGCGCAGGCGCTGTAGCCGACCGGGACGCACGGGGGCGCCCGGCGGCGGGCGCCCCTACCCCCGTCCCAGTCCCTCCATGACCAGCGACAGATACCGCCGTACGGCCGTGCCGTCCACCTCGTCGGCCGCCTCGGCCGCCGTCACCACCCCGTGCAGCAGCCGCAGCACCTCGACCGGCTCGACGTCCGGCCGCAGTTGCCCCGCCTCCTGCGCGGCCCGCACCAGCCGGGTCGCCGCGCCCCGCACGCAGTCGCCGCACGCGGGTCCGCCGCCGGTGACGGCCGTACCGAGCAGCGCCTTCAGGCCGCGCACCTGGAGCATGCCGACGGCCAGCTCGTCGAGCCACGCCAGCAGCGCCGCACCCGCCGGCCGCGCGGCCGCGATCACGTCGGCGCGGGCCGCGATCGCTTCGAGGCGCTCCAGGTAGGCGGCCTCCAGCAGCGCCTGCCGCGTCGGGAAGTGCCGGTACAGGGTGCCCACCCCCACCCCGGCACGCCGGGCGATGTCGTCCAGGGAGGCACCCTCACCGTGCTCGGCGAACGCCTCCGCCGCGACCGCCAGCAACCGCTCACGGTTACGCCGCGCATCCGCCCGCATGGGCCTGACCTGCGCCATCCCGGGCCTTTCTGCACACAGGGGTCCGTCGCCGCACCCTACCGCGCGAGGGCGCTCCCTTCGAGACCGGTCGAGCGCGACCGCCGCGCTCAGAACAGCGCGCTGTAGGCGTTCAGCGCGGGCTGTCCGCCGAGGTGGGCGTAGAGCACGGTGGCGTCGGCGCCGATCTCGCGCCGGGTGACCAGGTCGACCAGTCCGGCCATCGACTTTCCCTCGTAGACCGGGTCGGTGACCATGCCCTCGGTCCGGGCGGCGAGCCGCATCGCCGCGAGGGTGGTGTCGTCGGGAATGCCGTACGTGCCCGCGTGGTACCGCTCGTCGAGTTCGACGTCCGCCTCGGTGAGCGCGCCGCTCACGCCGATGAGCCGCCCCGTGCGGTCGGCGATCCGGGCGATCTGCTCGCGGGTGCGGGCGGGGTCCGCGGACGCGTCGATGCCGATGACGCGCCGGGGCCGCCCGCCCGCCTCCTCCAAGGCGCGGAACCCGGCCACCATGCCGGCCTGGGTGGACCCGGTCACCGAGCAGACCACCACGGTGTCGAAGAAGACGCCCAGTTCCCTCTCCTGCTCGGCGACCTCGTAGGCCCAGCCGGCGAAGCCGAGCCCGCCGAGCGGATGGTCGGAGGCGCCGGCGGGGATGGCGTACGGCTTGCCTCCCGCGTCCTCGACCTCCTTGAGGGCCTGTTCCCAGCTCTCCTTGAAGCCGATCCCGAATCCGGCCCTCACCAGCCGCACGTCGGCCCCGGCGAGCCGGGAGACCAGGATGTTGCCGACCTTGTCGTACACGGCGTCGGGCCAGTCCACCCAGCTCTCCTGCACCAGCACGCAGCGCAGGCCAGCGCGGGCGGCGACGGCCGCGACCTGGCGGGTGTGGTTGGACTGCACGCCGCCGATGGAGACGAGGGTGTCGCAGCCCTGGGCGAGCGCGTCGGCGACCAGGTACTCCAGCTTGCGGGTCTTGTTGCCGCCGTAGGCGATGCCCGAGTTGAGGTCCTCCCGCTTGGCCCAGAGCGAGGCTCCGCCGAGCCGCTCGGTGAGGCGTTCCAAGGGGTGCACGGGCGACGGACCGAGGAGCAGCGGGTAACGCTCGTACGCGGAGAGGGACATGGGTACTCCCGGTTCAGTCGGTGTCGGCGAGTTCTTCGAGACCGCGCCAGATGTCCGCCGTCACCCGCAGCGCCGTCCCGGTGTCCCGGGCCGCGCAGGCCTCGATGAGCTGTTCGTGCAGCCCGGCCGACCGGCAGGTGCCGGCCTCGCCGAAGCGGCGGCGCTCCAGCCGGCGGATGAGTGGGGTGTAGCGGGCGACGGTGGCGGCCGCGGCCCGGTTCGCGGCGGTGCGGACGAGGACCTGGTGCAGGTCGTCGTCGGCGCGCAGCGCGCCGTCGACATCACCCGCGCGGACGGCTGCCGCGAACCGGGCGTTGGCTTCGCGCATGGCGTCCAGGTCGTTCTCCCGGAGCCGGGGGACGGCGACCCGTGTGACCAGTTCGTGCATGGCGGCGACGACCGCGGCGGCGTCGCGCACGTCGGCCGCGACGACCGGGGTGACCCTGGTGTAGCTCTGCGGCTTGCTCTCCAGCAGCCCTTCGTCCACCAGCCGGGAGAAGGCCTCGCGCACCGGGGCGCGGGACAGGCCGAGCCGCTCGGCCAGGTCGGCGTCGCGCACGACCGCGCCCGGTTCGATCTCCCCGGCGACGATGGCGTCCCGGATGGCTTCGTAGGCGCGGTCCCTCAGCAGGGTCCGGGAGACGGGTCGGATGGACACGATTGAAATGTTAGATGTCAGGAGGGTCGCCCGACAAGAGTGCGGCCCGGCCCCGCGACCAGGTGCGGGGCCGGGCCGGACCTCGGACGGCGGTCGGCTCAGGCCGCCCAGGGCCAGTCGGCGTCCCGGCCCGCCTCGAGCAGCGGGACCGTCCGGAACGCCGCGTCCGAAAGACCCCCGAGCGTGTGCCGGTTCGCCCGTCCCGACGGGCCGTGGCCCGCCCGGTACCCGGCGAGGTTCCAGGTGTAGACCGGCACGTGCGCCGGGATCTGCTCGGTCGGGTCGCCGTGCCGGTTGTACGTGTACTGCTCGTCGGTGACGATCAGCACCCGGTCGTGCCGCTGGTAGTGGCGCCGTACCGCCTCGGTGGTGTCGGTGCCGCCGAGGTCGCGGAACCGGTCCAGGATCTTCAGCACCGACTCGCCCTTGCGGTACGTCACGCGGTTGCTCGACGAACCGAACTCGACCAGGTCCGCGTCGGCCGCCCGCAGCGCCACCGCCGTGCCGAAGACCGCCGCCGCGTCGGCCCGGGTCAGCTCGGAGCGGTCCGACAGCCGGGAGTAGAACATCGAACCCGAGCGGTCCACGAGGATCAGCGTCCGGCCGCCCAGCGCGGGCACGTTGGCCAGCGAGTGGCCGAGCGCCTGCTCCAGCGGGTACGACCAGCGCAGCGACGGCGCGTGCTGGTACGCGGCGAGGTAGCGGAAGGGGAACTGCCGCGAGCGCGCCACCTCGGCCGGGTCGCTGATCCGCGCCGCGACCCGGGCGGCGACCTCGTCCGAGACACCGGCCTCGTCGAAGTTCCGCAGGTTGCGGACGAGCGCCATCGTTCCCATGGACGGGATCACCGCCTCCCAGGCGTCCTTGTCCATCGGGCCCTGGAGCCAGCCGGCCAGCATCTCCCACGTGATGCCCGCCGCGGCGAGCCGCTCGGCGCCGTCGGGCGCCGTGACCACCGCTCGCCGCTGGTCGACGGGCAGCGCCATCAGTTCGCGGTGCGCGGTCAGGACGCGGTTCGAGGCGGGCGGCACCGCGGTGTCCGGGTTGTGCCGGCGGTCGAGGGCGTACTGGAACAGCTCGCCCTGCCAGGGCTTGTCCGGGTCGGGCGCCGCGTGCACCAGGTTGAGGATGTCGCCGAAGCGGTAACCCTTGGACGCGGTGTCGTACTTCAGCAGCGACTTGCCGTGGTAGAGCCGCCGCACGGCGTCGGCGATCCCCCGCTTGACCGGCTTGGGCACGGCGCGGCCGTACGTCGCGGTCCAGTACGCGAGCAGCTCACCGGGCTCGTCGGGCCGCCGCAGGACGGAGGCGACGACCTGCCGGTTGGACGGGCAGGCCTCCCTCGTCTGCTAGGCCGTACGTTCACCGAGCCAGACCTCCTGATAGCGGCGGCTCTGCTTCTGCCGGACGGGCTGCACCTTCGGGTTGTTCAGGTGCTGGTAGTTGGGAGTCAGCGCATGGCAGTTCGGGCACAGCAGTCGGACGTCTTCCGGACGGTTTCTCGAACGGTCGCCCGAGATGTGGTCGACGTGCAGCGGCACTCTTCCAGACACCGGATTCACCTCCGCCCATCCGCAGGTCTCGCATCGCTGCCCTCTGAGCAGCACCAGAGCTTGCTTCACCCGCCAATCCGGACGGCCGTCTTCCCTGGTACCGGTGACCTCGCCGGATCGCCAGGCAGCAAGCCACCGCGCGAACGTACCTGTTCGCTCGTAGCGGTCCTCATTGAAACACTCCCACGAGCAGTACGGACCGCTGGACCGACGGCGTCGTTCCGTCGCCCCGCAACGGAGGCACGGCACGGGCTCGCCGCGTCGCGCCTCCGCTTGTTCTCGGCGGGTTGTGTTGGCGCAGGCTCTGCCGCAGTGCACGGCACCTCGAGTCAGGACGGGCTTTCCGCACTGCGGGCACGGCGGCTTGGGTCTGCGCTTCGCATCAGCCCGTTGCCTCACGGTCCCCGCGAGACTGCACCGATTGCTGCAGAAACGCCTGCGAGGCGATTTCACGAAGTTTCCGCACTGTTCACATGACTTGGACATGTGAGGACAGTATGTCCGGCGCCAGTTGCCAGCTGACGAATCGGACAGGCGCACCCGTAAGAGTGACTCCCAGTTCTAGCGCCGCTGCCGCTTCCACGGCCCCGTGATCGCCAGCATGATGCCCGGCGTCTGGATGTTGGCGTAGAGGGTGCGGCCGTCGGGCGAGAAGGTGACGCCGGTGAACTCGCTGTACTCGGGGTCGTCCTCGGCGCCCAGGTTCAGTTCGTTGCGGGCGATGGGGTAGGTGCGCCCGCTGTCGGTGGCGCCGAACAGGTGCTGGACGCCGTCGCCGTCCTCGGCGATGACCAGGCCGCCGTACGGGGAGACGGTGATGTTGTCGGGGCCGTCGAAGGCGCCGTCCGCGGACGGGTCGGCGTTGACGCCGAGCAGGACCTTCAGGGTCAGGGTGCGGCGCTTGGGGTCGTAGAACCAGACCTGGCCGTCGTGCGGGCGGCCGGGGCTCTCGTCACGGGCGAAGGAGGAGACGATGTAGGCGCCGCCGTCGGCCCACCACATGCCCTCCAGCTTGCGCGCCCGGGTGACCTCGCCGGCGGCGAACTGCTTGCGCACGGAGGTGGTCTTCGCGTCGCGGTCGGGGACGTCGACCCAGTCGACGCCGTAGACGGTGCCGGTCTTCGTGGCGCGGGAGAGGTCGTCGACGAACTTGCCGCCGGAGTCGAAGCACTTGAAGGCCTGGAGGACCCCGGCGTCGTCGGCGAGGGTGCGCAGCCGGCCGCGGCCGTGCCGGAAGTGCTCCGGCGGGGTCCAGCGGTAGAGCAGGCCGTTGGGGCCGGAGGCGTCCTCGGTGAGGTAGGCGTGGCCGCGCTTGGGGTCGATGACGACGGCCTCGTGGGCGTAGCGGCCGAGCGCCTTGATCGGCTTGGGGTCGCGGTTGGCGCGGCGGTCCTCGGGGTCGACCTCGAAGACGTAGCCGTGGTCCTTGGTCATCCCCTCCTCGCCGGCCCTGTCCTCGGTCTCCTCGCAGGTCAGCCAGGTGCCCCACGGGGTGCTGCCGCCCGCGCAGTTGGTGGCGGTGCCGGCGATGCCGACCCACTCGGCGACGTGGCCGCCGCGACGGACCTCGACGACGGTGCAGCCGCCGGCGGCGGCCGGGTCGTAGACGAGGCCCTCGGTGAGCGGGACGGGGTGCGGCCAGTCGTCGCGGTGGCCGCCGAGTTCGTGGTTGTTGACGAGGAGGGTGGTGCCGCGCGGGCCGTCGAAGGCGGCTGTGCCGTCGTGGTTGGACGGGGTGTACTCGCCGGACTCCAGCCTGGTCCGGCCGGAGTGGGTGATGATCTCGTACCGGAAGCCGGCGGGCAGGGCGAGGATGCCGTCCGGGTCGGGGATCAGGGGACCGTAGCCGACCCCGCCGTGGCCGTGGTGGTGGTCGTGTCCGCGGCCGTGCTCCTCCCCCACGCTGTCGGTGTCCGTGGACGCGAGGGCGTTGGGGGCGGTGGCGAGGGCGCCGACGCTGCCCGCCAGCACGACCCCGGCGCCGGTGAGCGCGGATCGGCCGGCAAAGTCCCTGCGGGTGAGCGACATGGTGTCTCCTGTGACGGTGGGGCGGGCCGTGGAGGGTGGCGGACCTCGGTCCGGCGTCACGGTTCCGCCCGCGCCTGAACGGGAGTCCCGGCGGTGCCTGAACGGAAGTTGAACTGGCGGAGACCTCTCCCCCACCCCGGGCCACCGCCCGCCGCCGCCTGCCGCGTCCCGTACGCCGCTCGGCCGCCGCCCCGTTCCGCCCGGCACTCGGCGGCCGACACGTTCCACTCGCCGCTCGGCCGCCGTCCCGTCCCCGTACGCCGCCCCGGGGCGCTCAGCCGCCCTGCTGGGAGCGGGCCTTGAACGCCGCCTTGCGGGCCTCCTTGGCGATCTTCTTGTCGGGGTGCAGCCGTCCCATCGCCTCGAGGACGTCCGGCGTGGCGGGGTGCTCGACCCGCCAGGCCGTGTCGAAGAAGCCGCTGTGCTGCTGGGCGAGGCCCTCCACCAGGGCACGCAGTTCCTCGGAGTTGCCTTCGGCGGCGAGCTGTGCGGCGACGGTGTCGATGGTCAGCCAGAAGACCATGTCCTGCGAGGGGGCCGGTACGTCCCGCGCCCCGTGCTCGGTGAGCCAGACGCGGGCCAGACCGCCCAGTTCGGCGTCGTCGAGGACCTCCCGCAGCGCGGGTTCGGCCTCGGCGCCGACGAGGGAGAGCGCCTGCTGGCAGCGGAGCCGGCGCAGGGGCGCGCCGGGGTCCAAGCCGCGGGCGGCCGCGAGCAGTTCGCGGGCGGCGTCGAGCGGGCCGCGTCCGGCCAGCCACAGCTCGGTCTCGGCGTGGGCGGCGGCCGGCGGGAAGGGGGCGGTGCCGTCGAGCAGCGCGTCGGCGCCCTTGTCGGCGAGGTCGCCGACCGCCGGGGCGTCGAAGCCGGCGTCCAGGAGCCGGGCGCGCAGTCCGTACAGGCCGAGCGGGGTGAGCCGCACCATGCCGTAGCGGGTGACGTCGGCCTCGTCGACCGGGGCGGCGGGCTCCTCGTCGGCGTCGGCCATGAGCGCCTCGTCGACCGGCTGGTACTCGACGAGGCCGACCGGTTCGAGGAGCCGGAACTGGTCGTCCAGGCGCATCATCGCGTCCGACACCTGCTCCAGGACCTCGTTGCTGGGCTCGCCCATGTCGCTGGGCACGATCACGGAGGCGGCCAGGGCGGGCAGCGGCACCGGGGCGTCGCCGGGGCCGTCCTCGCCGACGGTGAGCAGGTAGAGGTTGCCGAGCACACCGTCGAGGAACTCGGACTCGGCGTCGGGGTCCCAGTCGAGGGAGGACAGGTCGACCTCGCCGCCCTCGGCCATCGCGTCGACCAGGTCGTCGAGGTCGGGCACGCTCGCGTCGGCGAGGACCGCTTCCAGGGCGGTGAGCCAGACGCCGAGCACGTCCTGGGGGGAACCGGTGAGCAGGGCGAGGTCCTCGCCGGCGGTCACGGTGCCCGCCTCCTCGTCGGTGATCTCGACCAGCCCGGTGTCCACGGCGATCCGCCAGGCCTCGCTCGCGTGGGCGGCGGCGTCGTCCCCGCTCAGCCCGAGCTGTTCGGCCGCCGCGGGCAGCTGTTCCTCGACGAGTCCGCCCCCGGCGTCGACGCGGGTGTCGGGACCGGCCCAGCGGGCCAGCCGCGCGGCCCGGGCGAGCACCGGCGCGGACAGCGCGTCGCGGGCCAGCTCCGCTTCCGGGCGCAGCCGTGCGGGCGGCAGGGTGGAGCTGTCTGACATCGGAAGTTTCTCCTCGCGCGCCTCTTGACCACCGTACGGCCGCGTTGGGACCGCGTACGGCTCAACGGCCCAGCCTAGACGGGTTTCGCCCCATGCCGCCCGGTTCATCTCCCCGTCGAGTGGTGTACATGGCCGAAACCTTGACAACTGGCCGGACCAGGCTGGAGATTGACGCGCGTAGAGTCCCCGCGCCACGTCACGTCCCCGGAGGGATCCGTTGGCCAGCAAGTCCTCCGCGCGCCTCGCCGCGCTCACCGTCGCCGCCGTCTGCTCGGCCGCGTCCACCGTCGTCCTCACCGTGCCCGCGCACGCCGGTTCGGCAGCGGCCGATCCCGTGCGCGTCCACGACGTCCAGGGCAGCACCAGGCTGTCGCCGTACGCCGGCAAGCAGGTCACGGACGTGGCCGGAATCGTCACCGGAGTCCGCGGCTACGGCTCCTCCAAGGGCTTCTGGATCCAGGACCCGCAGCCGGACGCCGACCCGGCCACCAGCGAGGGCGTCTTCGTCTTCACCGGCAAGGCTCCGGAGGTCGCCGTCGGTGACGCGGTCACCGTCTCCGGCACGGTCTCGGAGTACGTGCCCGGCGGCACGTCGTCGGGGAACCAGTCGCTGACCGAGATCACCCGCCCGACGGTCTCCGTCGTCTCGAGCGGCAACGCGCTCCCGGCCGCGACGACCGTCTCCGCCCGCTCCGTGCCCCGGGCGTACGCTCCCAAGGGCGACCCGGGCGCGAACGGCTCGGTCAACGCCCTGCCGCTGAAGCCCGCGCGGTACGCCCTGGACTACTACGAGTCCCTGGAGGGCATGAACGTCCGGGTGTCCGACGCCCGCGTCGTCGGCGCCTCGGATCCGTACACCGAGCTGTGGGTCACGGTGAAGCCCTGGGAGAACGCCAATCGCCGCGGCGGCACGGTCTACGGCTCCTACGACGACCAGAACTCCGGCCGGCTGCAGATCCAGTCGCTGGGCAAGCCGGCCGACTTCCCCGACGCGAACGTGGGCGACAGGCTGGCCGGCACCACCGCCGGTCCGCTGGACTACAACCAGTACGGCGGCTACACCCTGGTCGCGAGCGAGATCGGCACCCTGGAGAGCGGCGGTACGGAGCGCGAGTCGACGCGCCGACAGAGCGCGCGCGAGCTGGCGGTGGCGACGTACAACGTGGAGAACCTCGACCCGTCGGACGACACCTTCACCGCGCACGCCGAAACGATCGTGCACCGTCTGAAGTCGCCCGACATCGTGTCCCTGGAGGAGATCCAGGACAACAACGGCGCCACGGACGACGGCACCGTCGCGGCCGACGAGACGGTCCGGAAGCTGATCGACGCCATCGTCGCGGCCGGCGGCCCGCGCTACGACTGGCGGGGCATCGACCCGGTCGACAAGGCGGACGGCGGCCAGCCCGGCGGCAACATCCGCCAGGCGTTCCTGTTCAACCCGGAGCGGGTCTCCTTCACCGACCGTGCGGGCGGCGACGCCACCACGGCGACCGGGGTGCGCAAGGTGCGCGGCAAGGCGGCGCTGACCCTCTCCCCCGGCCGGGTCGACCCGGCGGACCCGGCCTGGGAGGACAGCCGCAAGCCGCTGGCGGGCGAGTTCGTCTTCCGCGGCCGGACGGTGTTCGTCATCGCCAACCACTTCAACTCCAAGGGCGGCGACCAGGGTCTGACGGCGCAGTACCAGCCGCCGTCGCGCGGCTCGGAGACCCAGCGCCACGCCCAGGCGAAGGTGGTGAACACCTTCGTCAAGGAGATCCTGGCCGCCCAGAAGAACGCGGACGTCGTCGCCCTCGGCGACATCAACGACTTCGAGTTCTCCGAGACCGCGCGCCTGCTGGAGGACGGCGGCGCCCTGTGGTCGGCCGTGAAGTCGCTGCCGCGGAGGGAGCGTTACTCGTACGTCTACCAGGGCAACAGCCAGGTGCTCGACCAGATCCTGGTCAGTCCGTCGGTCCGCCGCGGCCACCTGTCCTACGACAGCGTCCACGTCAACGCCGAGTTCCACGACCAGATCAGCGACCACGACCCGCAGGTGCTGCGGTTCCGTCCGTAACCGGCGCGCTCCGGGGGCGGGTTCAGCGGGGCACGAGGCCCAGCGCGTGGTCGTAGCGGCCGACCGTGCTGCTCTTCAGACCCGGCCAGTTCTGGACCCGCTCCCACGCGGGCGTCGCCGAGCCGACGCCGTCGCCGGGTGCTGCGAGGGCGTCGATGTGGGCCTGGGCGCTCTCCCACTCGGCGTAGTTGAGGACCCGGGTGCCGTCGGTGCTGAGGTGGAAGTGGGCGGAGATGCCTCCGGGGTGCGGGTCCGGCTCGCTCTCCAGGGCCTCGAAGACGGCGTCGACCCAGGCGCGCTGCCGGTCAGGGTCGGGTCCCTCGAACTCGACGTCGACGATCACGATGCAGCCGGGGACGACGGCTGCCGCCCGGTCCTCGCGGGTGGCGCTGCGGTAGCGCCGGTACCGGTTGAGCGCCAGCCGCTCGATGCCGGGTACGGCGGTGTCGATCTCGTCGACGCGCTCCTGCCGGTGCGTCTTGGCGAAGGCCTCGTAGGCCTGCTCGCTCGCCCACTGGGAGTGGTGGAGCAGGGTGCTGCCGTCATGACCGGTGTAGACGTGGTAGCCGCGCAGGTCGTTGGCGGGCCAGGGCCGGCTCTCCCAGGTGCGGGCGATGGCGTCGACGGTCTGCCGCTGCCGTTCGGGGGTGCCCACTCGCCAGGTGCTGAAGAAGGGCGCCAGGGCGTCCGGGCGGGTGAGCTGGGGGTGGGCGTCGGTGCGGCGGGTCATGCCGGCCTCCGGTGGTCGGTGGTCGTCGGGCGCACCGCGAGGGTGGTGCGCGCACGGTGGGTGCACGCACCACCCTCGGACCTCGACCAAGGTTGAGGTCAAGCCCCTCCCGGCAGCGTGTTCTCAGCAGGACCCGTGGTGACGGCGCCGCACGAGGCCCGCCGCGACCACCACACCCGCCGCCGCCCCGGCGACGAGCACGGCGCGCGGATGCCCGAGCCCCGCGCGCACCGCGCCCCGCGCCCGGCCAGGCGGCGCGTGCCGCTCCGCGGCGTCCTGGGCCCGCCCCGCGCGGTGATGCGCCGTGCGACCGGCCCGGCCCGCCTTGTCCTGTACGGCGTGTCCGGCGTGTGCGGCGGAGCTGCGCAGTTGCACGGACATGGCCCCGGCCCTGTCCTTCAGGTCGGCGGCCCGGGCCTTGGCGCGGCCCTTCACGTCGGCCTTGCCCGCGAGTTCCTCCACGGTGTCGCCGAGTTCGCCGCGGGTCCGTTCGATCTGCTGCCGCAGCTCGTCGGGGCCCTTGGCCCCTCCGACCGGCTGCGCGGTGGAGCCGCTCCTCGTACCGTCCCGGCTCGTCGCGTCGGTCATCGATGTGCCCTTTCCCTGATCTGGTCGACGTCGGCCCTGACGCTGCCGAGGGTCTGCTCGGGCTTGGGGGGTACGGCCCGGCGGAGTTGGGCGCGACCGGTGACGGCCAGGATGCCGGCGATCACGAAGAGCGCCCCCGTCACGATGAGCGCCGCGGCCCAGACGGGCAGCACCAGCGAGAGCGCGGCGACGGCCGTGCCGGCCAGGGCGAACAGGCCCACGTAGGCGATGGCGCCCGCGGCACCGAGCATTCCGCCGCCGACCCCGGCGCGCTTGCCCTTCTCGGCCAGTTCCATCTTGGCGAGGGCCACTTCCTGGCGCACGAGGCGCGAGAGCTGTTCGGTGGCCTGCCCGACGAGTTCGCCCACGGAGTGCTGCTCGTCGCGCACCGGCCTGGTGTGCATGGTTCCGGTCACGGGTTCCCGCCTCCTCTCGGTTCGGAGCACCCCGGGTACCCCGGCCCGAGCGGCACTACCCGCACCCGTACCGCGCCCACCTGTCCGCGAAGCACCCCTTACAGATACCTCGTAGGAGAATTAAGTGGAGCTACACCGTCGGGCCGCCGACACTACTCCCATGACGACAGACGCCCGCCGCCCCGCCCCCTTCGGCCGCACCCTGTGCGCCATGGTCACGCCCTTCGCCGAGTCCGGCGCGCTCGATCTCGACGGCGCCCGGCGCCTCGCCGAGCACCTGGTCGCGCGGGGCTGCGACGGCCTGGTGCTGTCCGGCACCACCGGCGAGTCGCCGACCACGTCGGACGCCGAGAAGGCGGCGCTCGTGGCGGCGGTCCGGGAGGCGGTCGGCGACCGCGCGGCACTCGTCGCCGGGGTCGGCACCGCGGACACCCGGCACACCGTGGAACTGGCACTGGCCGCCGAGAAGGCCGGCGCGGACGGACTGCTGGTGGTCGCGCCGTACTACAGCAGGCCCCCGCAGGACGCCCTGGAGGCGCACTTCCGCGAGGTCGCCGACGCGAGCGGCCTGCCCGTGATGCTGTACGACATCCCGGGCCGCACCGGCACCCGCATCGAACCCGACACCGTCGTCCGCCTGGCCGGGCACCCCCGGATCGTCGCCGTCAAGGACTGCGCGTACGACCTCCTCGGCACCCAGAAGGTGCTCTCCCGCACGGATCTGGCGTACTACGCGGGCTGCGACGAACAGGTGCTCGCCCTCTACGCGATCGGCGCGGCGGGATGCGTCAGCACCGTCGCGAACGTCGTGCCGGGCCTGTTCCGGTCCGTCCTCGACTCCTTCGACGCGGGCGACACCGGGCGGGCCGCCCTGCTGCAGCGCCGGGCGGTCCCGCTCATCGAGTCGATGATGGCGGCCGGCCTGCCCGGCACGGTCACCGCGAAGGCCCTGCTCGGCGCGCTGGGCCTGCCGGCGGGGCCGGTCCGCGCACCGCTGCGGCCCGCGGACCCGGGGACCACGGCCGGTCTGCTGGCGGCCTACGGGGAACTGGCCGCCGGCACCGCTCAGTTCCAGGCGTAGCCGTCACCGAAGAGCAGGGTGTGCTCCAGGACGTCCTCCGCGGGGTCGTCGATCTGCCCCACGTGGACGTTGAGGAGGCCGACCCTGGGGCCGTTGTGCGACCCGGTGGTGGTCTCGTCCGCGTGCGCCGCTCCCACCGTGGCCAGGCACACCAGCACCGCGGCTCCCGCCCCGGCCAGCAGGCGCCCCACGGCCCCCGCCCTCTCGTTCGTCGTCATCCCGGGCCCCTCGTCTCGTCTGATCGGCGTGTGATCGGACTCTGCGTCCACCCCTTCATCAGCCGAGCCCACCGGTAGGTCACGGGCAGTCATCCGTACGTGCGGATACGGTTGCCCGCGATGAGCAGAAGACGCTACGTGGCCCGGGGCGTCCCGGGCGGTTACCGCATCTGGGACACCAAGGGCCGCCGCTGGTGGGGCGACCACTACGAACTGTGCCCCGACGACCTCCTGACCGAGCTGAACGGAGCCGCCGACCAGGCCCGCGTCAGCGCGCTGCTGAAGAGGTACCGGGCCCTGAAACGGTGAGCGCCGCGGACCGCTCCCCGCGGCTCCCCCGAACGCCCGAGCGCCCTCCCCGCGGCATGCGGAAAGGGCGCTCGGCGAACCGGCGTCGGCTCAGTTGTGGCTGTGCAGGACGTCGTTCAGGCCGCCCCACACGGCGTTGTTCGGGCGGGCCTCCACCGTGCCCGTGACCGAGTTGCGGCGGAAGAGGATGTTGGAGGCGCCGGAGAGTTCGCGGGCCTTGACGACCTGGCCGTCGGGCATGGTGACGCGGGTGCCCGCGGTGACGTAGAGGCCGGCCTCGACCACGCACTCGTCGCCCAGCGCGATGCCGACGCCCGCCTCGGCGCCGACCAGGCAGCGCTCGCCGATGGTGATGCGGACGTTGCCGCCGCCGGAGAGGGTGCCCATGGTGGAGGCGCCGCCGCCGATGTCGGAGCCGTCGCCGACCACGACGCCCGCGGAGATGCGGCCCTCGACCATCGAGGTGCCCAGCGTGCCGGCGTTGAAGTTGACGAAGCCCTCGTGCATGACCGTGGTGCCCGCGGAGAGGTGGGCGCCGAGGCGGACGCGGTCGGCGTCGGCGATGCGGACGCCCTTGGGGACGACGTAGTCCGTCATGCGGGGGAACTTGTCGATCGAGGTGACCTGGAGGTGCAGGCCCTCGGCGCGGGCGTTGAGGCGGACCTTCTCGATGTCGTCCACGGCGACCGGGCCCAGCGAGGTCCAGGCGACGTTGGCGAGGAAGGCGAACTGGCCCTCCAGGCTGAGGCCGTGCGGCTTGACCAGGCGGTGGGAGAGCAGGTGCAGGCGCAGGTAGACGTCGTGCGTGTCGAGCGGCTTCTCGTCCAGCGAGGAGATGACCGTGCGGACCGCGACCACCTCGACACCGCGGCGGGCGTCCGGACCGACCGCGGCGGTGGCGCCGCCGCCGAGGAGTTCGGCGGCCCGTTCGGCGCTCAGGCGCTCGGTGCCGGAGGGACCGGGCTCGTCGGTCAGCTCGGGGGCCGGGAACCAGGTGTCGAGGACGGTGCCGTCGGCGGCGATCGTGGCGAGGCCGGCGGCCACGGCGCCGGTGGTGCGGGGAGCAGTCGTGTCGGTCATGAGGGCAACCTAACCGGCCGCCGCCGGTGGAAGCGAGCCGGGACCCCGGCCGTCTCGGGTACCGGGCGCGGGGACCAGCCTGGCCAGCACCTCGCGCGCGTACTCCTCGTCGTACGGCGTGTCCGTCAGCAGGACCTGGAGGCAGATGCCGTCGAGGACGGCGACCAGGGCGCGGGCCGTCACCGGGTCCGTGCGGGCGGCCAGGAGGGCGCCCACGCCCTCGGCCCACTCGGCGGCGACGGGACGCAGGGCGGGGCGGCGCAGGGCGGCGAGGTACAGCTCGTACTCCAGCTCCACGCCGGTGCGGTCGCCGCCGAGCCACTCGCCGAGGACGCGGGCCAGTTCGGCGGGCAGGTCGGCCCCGGGGTCGGACAGGGCGGGGTGGGCGGCGACGACCTTGGCGAAGCCCTCGTTGGCCTGGCGCAGGGCGGCGACCATGAGGTCGTCCAGGGTCGCGAAGTGGTAGGTCGTGGAGCCGAGCGGCACGTCCGCCTCGGCGGCGACGGTGCGGTGGCTGAGGCCGGCGATGCCCTTCTGCCCGACGACGCGGATCGCGGCGTCGATGATGCGCTGGCGGCGCTCCGGGTCGTGGCGGCGGGCCATCAGTGCGCCCCGCCCAGATTGAGGACGACGACACCGACGATGATCAGCGCGATGCCGGCGGCCTTGGTGAGCGTCATTCCCTCGCCCATGAAGGCCACGCCGATGGTGGCGATGGCGGCCGTGCCCACTCCGGCCCAGATGGCGTACGCCGTGCCGACGGCGAGGACCTTCAGGGTCTGGGCGAGGAGCGTGAAGGAGAGGACGTACGCGAGGGCCGTCAGCAGGGACGGCACCAGCCTGCTGAAGCCCTCGCTGTACTTCATGGCGGTGGTGCCGGCGACTTCGGCGGCGATGGCTCCGGCCAGGAGCAGATATCCCATGTGTACGAGCGTACATAACGACGGACGCGGGCGGGTGCGAACACGGGAAACGGCGGCACCCGAAGGCGCCGCCGTTTCCCTGACCAGTGCTGCCGGTGTGGCTCAGACGTTGAACCCCAGCGCGCGCAGCTGCTCGCGGCCGTCGTCCGTGATCTTGTCCGGGCCCCACGGCGGCATCCAGACCCAGTTGATGCGCAGCTCGTTGACCAGGCCGTCCGTGGCGGACTTGGCCTGGTCCTCGATCACGTCGGTCAGCGGACAGGCCGCCGACGTCAGGGTCATGTCGACGGTGGCGATGTTCGCCTCGTCGACGTGGATGCCGTAGATCAGGCCGAGGTTGACGACGTCGATGCCCAGCTCGGGGTCCACGACGTCCATCAGGGCCTCGCGGAGCTCCTCCTCCGAGGCCGGCTTCATTTCCACGGTCTCGCTCATGCCGTCGTCTCCTTCTCGGCGTCGGCGCCTTCCAGCGCCTGGGCCGTCGCGTCCTTCCAGGCCATCCAGCTCAGCAGGGCGCACTTGACCCGGGCCGGGTACTTCGAGACCCCGGCGAACGCGACCGCGTCCTCCAGGACCTCCTCCATCGCGTCGTCGGGCTCGACCTTGCCCTTGGACTGCATCAGCTCCAGGAAGGTCTCCTGGATCCGCTGCGCCTGGGCCAGGTCCTTGCCGACCAGCAGGTCGTTCAGCACGGAGGCGCTGGCCTGGCTGATGGAGCAGCCCTGGCCCTCGTAGCTGACGTCGCTGATCGTCGTGCCGTCGTACTTCACGCGGAGCGTGATCTCGTCCCCGCAGGTGGGGTTGACGTGGTGGACCTCGGCGTCGCCATCCCGCAAGCCCCGCCCGTGCGGGTTCTTGTAGTGGTCCAGGATGACTTCCTGGTACATGGAGTCCAGCTTCATGCTCTTCGCTCGTCCCGTCAGCCGAAGAAGTTCCGTACGTGCTCCAGGCCGTCGACCAGTGCGTCGATCTCGGCCGGCGTGGAGTACAGATAGAACGACGCTCGCGTGGTCGCAGGAATTCCGTAGCGCAGGCAGACGGGGCGGGCGCAGTGGTGTCCGACCCGGACCGCGATGCCCTGTTCGTCGAGGACCTGGCCCACGTCGTGGGGGTGGATGTCCCCCAGCGTGAAGGAGATCGCCGCGCCGCGCTCCTCGGCCGTGGTGGGGCCGATGATGCGCAGGTCCGGGACCTCCAGCAGGCGCTTGACCGCGTACTCGGTCAGCGCGTGCTCGTGGGCGAGGATCTTGTCCATGCCGATCGAGTTCAAGTAGTCGATCGCCGCGCCGAGTCCGACCGCCTGGGCGATCGGCGGCGTGCCCGCCTCGAACTTGTGCGGGGCCGGGGCGTACGTGGAGGAGTGCATCGAGACGGTCTCGATCATCTCGCCGCCGCCGAGGAACGGCGGGAGGTCCTCCAGGAGCTCCTGGCGCCCCCACAGCACACCGATGCCGGTCGGGCCGCACATCTTGTGGCCGGTGAAGGCCACGAAGTCGGCCTGGAGCGCCTGCACGTCCAGCGGCATGTGCGGCGCGGCCTGGGAGGCGTCGATGCACACGAGGGCGCCGACCTCTTGGGCGCGGCGCACGATCGCCTCGACCGGGTTCTGGGTGCCCAGGATGTTGGAGACCAGCACGAAGGAGACGATCTTCGTCTTCTCGGTGATGACCTCGTCGATGTTGGACAGGTCCAGGCGGCCGTCGTCGGTGAGACCGAACCAGCGGAGCTTCGCACCGGTGCGCTGCGCCAGCAGCTGCCACGGCACGATGTTGGAGTGGTGCTCCATCTCCGTGATGACGATCTCGGTGTCGTGGTCCACGCGGTAGGGGTCGTCCGCCCAGCCCAGCATGTTCGCGACCAGGTTGAGGGACTCCGAGGCGTTCTTGGTGAAGATCACCTCGTCGCGCGAGGGCGCGTTGATGAACTCCGCGACCTTGTCACGCGCGCCCTCGTACAGCGCCGTGGCCTCCTCGGCGAGGACGTGCACGCCACGGTGGACGTTGGCGTTGTGCTGCTCGTAGTACTCGTCGAGCACGTCGATGACCTGGCGGGGGGTCTGCGAGGTCGCGGCGTTGTCGAGGTAGACGAGTTTCCGCCCGTCGTGGAGCACTCGGTCCAGGATCGGGAAGTCCTTGCGGATCGCCTCGGTGTCGAGGAGGCCCGGCAGCTGTGTCACTCGGATGCGCCGCCCTTCGTGTATGCCTCGTAGCCCTCGGCCTCCAGCTTGTCGGCCAGCTCGGCGCCGCCGGACTCGGCGATGCGGCCGTTTGCGAAGACGTGGACGTGATCGGGCTTGATGTAGCGCAGGATGCGCGTGTAGTGCGTGATCAGCAGGGTGCCGACCTCACCGGTCTCGCGGACGCGGTTGACGCCCTCGGAGACGACGCGCAGGGCGTCGACGTCCAGGCCGGAGTCGGTCTCGTCGAGGATGGCGACCTTCGGCTTGAGCAGCTCGAGCTGGAGGATCTCGTGGCGCTTCTTCTCACCGCCGGAGAAGCCCTCGTTGACGTTGCGCTCGGCGAAGGCGGGGTCCATGTTGAGGCGCTCCATGGCCTCCTTGACCTCCTTGACCCAGTGCCGCAGCTTGGGGGCCTCGCCGCGGACGGCGGTGGCGGAGGTGCGCAGGAAGTTGGAGACGGAGACGCCGGGGACCTCGACCGGGTACTGCATGGCGAGGAAGAGGCCGGCGCGGGCGCGCTCGTCGACGGACATCTCCAGGACGTCCTCGCCGTCGAGGGTGACGGAGCCGCCGGTGATCGTGTACTTGGGGTGACCGGCCAGCGAGTAGGCGAGGGTCGACTTGCCGGAGCCGTTGGGGCCCATGATGGCGTGCGTCTCGCCCTGCTTCACGGTGAGGTCGACGCCCTTGAGGATCTCCTTCGTGGCGTTGTCGGCCTCGACGGTGACGTGCAGGTCTCGGATTTCAAGCGTTGCCATGGGTGCCTCAGGACTCCTGGGTGAGGGAGACGAGCACGTCGTCCCCTTCGATCTTTACGGGGTATACGGGGACGGGGCGCGTCGCCGGAAGACTGTCGGGCTTGCCGGAGCGGAGGTCGAAGCGCGAGCCGTGCAGCCAGCACTCGATGTGGCAGTCGTCGACCTCGCCCTCGGCCAGCGAGACGTTCGCGTGCGAGCAGATGTCGTGGATCGCGAAGACCTCGCCCTCCGTCCGCACGACGGAGATCGGCGTGCCGTCGAGTTCCACCCGCTTGGGGGTGTCCTCCTCCAGCTCGTCCGCTCCACAGACGCGTACGAAGGTCATGCGACCGACGCCTCCAGCTCCTGAGCGATCTTGCTGAGCAGCCGCTCCTCGATGTCCGCGACGCCGATCTGCTGGACCAGCTCGGCGAAGAAGCCGTGGACCACCAGGCGGCGGGCGTCCAGCTCGGGGATGCCGCGCGCCATCAGGTAGAAGAGCTGCTCGTCGTCGAAGCGGCCGGTGGCGGAGGCGTGACCGGCGCCGACGATCTCGCCGGTCTCGATCTCCAGGTTCGGCACGGAGTCGACCCGCGCGCCGTCGGTGAGGACGAGGTTGCGGTTCATCTCGTAGGTGTCGGTGCCCTCGGCCGCGGCCTCGATGAGCACGTCGCCGATCCAGACCGCGTGCGCGTCGTCGCCCTGGAGCGCGCCCTTGTAGACGACGTTGGACTTGCAGTGCGGGACGTTGTGGTCGACCAGGAGGCGGTGCTCCTGGTGCTGGCCGGCGTCGGTGAAGTACAGGCCGAACAGCTCGGCCTCGCCGCCGGGCCCGGCGTAGGCGACGCGCGGGTGGAGGCGGACCAGGTCGCCGCCGAAGGTGACGACGAAGGACTTGAAGGTCGCGTCGCGGCCGACCAGCGCGTTGTGCTGGCCGACGTGGACGGCCTTGTCGTCCCAGTCCTGTACGGAGACGACGGTCAGCTTGGCGCCGTCGCCCAGGACGTAGTCGACGTTGGCGGCGAGCACCGCGTCACCGGTGTGGTCGATGACGACGACGGCCTCGGCGAAGGCGCCCAGCTCGACGACCTGGTGGGCGTAGGCGGTGCCGCCCTCGCCGTGCACGGTGACGCGGATCGGCTGGGTGAGGACCGTCTCCTTGGGGACGGTGATCACGCCGGCCTTCTCGAACGCCGAGTAGGCCTGGGCGGCGACCCGGTCCACGGGGGTGCCGGCCCTGCCGATGCGCGCGTCGTCGCGGCCGACGGTCTCCACGACGACGCCCTCGGGCGCGTCGACGTCGACCTTCACGCCGTCACCGGTGGCGACGGCGGTGCCGTCGTGCAGCCCGCGCAGCCGCTCCAGCGGGGTGAACCGCCACTCCTCCTCGCGGCCGTGGGGGACCGGGAAGTCCGCCACGTCGAAGGACGCGGGCGCGCTCATGCGCGTGGCGACGGTCGACTCGGCGGCCACCGCGATCTGGCCCGCGGTGGTGGACCCCACGGGGATGTTCTGAGCCTCAGCCATGGCTGTCGGTCTGCTCTCTTCCTACGTTCCTGGATCTGGTGACTGCGGTGGGGGCGGGGGTCAGCCGACCGCGCCCTCCATCTGCAGCTCGATCAGCCGGTTGAGCTCGAGGGCGTACTCCATGGGCAGCTCCTTGGCGATCGGCTCGACGAAGCCGCGCACGATCATCGCCATCGCCTCGAACTCGCTCAGACCGCGGCTCATCAGGTAGAAGAGCTGGTCCTCGGAGACCTTGGAGACGGTCGCCTCGTGGCCCATGGACACGTCGTCCTCGCGGACGTCCACGTAGGGGTACGTGTCGGAGCGGGAGATGGTGTCGACGAGCAGCGCGTCGCACAGCACGTTCGACTTGGAGCCGTGGGCGCCCTCGCCGATCTCGACGAGACCGCGGTAGGAGGTGCGGCCGCCGCCGCGCGCCACGGACTTCGAGACGATGTTGGAGGAGGTGTTCGGCGCCATGTGGACCATCTTGGAGCCGGCGTCCTGGTGCTGGCCCTCGCCCGCGAAGGCGATGGACAGGGTCTCGCCCTTGGCGTGCTCGCCCATCAGGTAGACGGCCGGGTACTTCATCGTCACCTTGGAGCCGATGTTGCCGTCGATCCACTCCATGGTCGCGCCCTCGTACGCCACGGCGCGCTTGGTGACCAGGTTGTAGACGTTGTTCGACCAGTTCTGGATGGTCGTGTAGCGGCAGCGGGCGTTCTTCTTGACGATGATCTCGACGACCGCGGAGTGCAGCGAGTCCGACTTGTAGATCGGCGCGGTGCAGCCCTCGACGTAGTGCACGTAGGCGCCCTCGTCGACGATGATCAGGGTCCGCTCGAACTGGCCCATGTTCTCCGTGTTGATGCGGAAGTAGGCCTGGAGCGGGATCTCGACGTGCACGCCCGGCGGCACGTAGATGAAGGAGCCGCCGGACCACACGGCGCTGTTCAGCGAGGCGAACTTGTTGTCACCGACGGGGATGACGGTGCCGAAGTATTCCTTGAAGAGCTCCGGGTGCTCCTTCAGGGCCGTGTCGGTGTCCAGGAAGATGACGCCCTGCTCCTCCAGGTCCTCGCGGATCTGGTGGTAGACGACCTCGGACTCGTACTGCGCGGCGACACCGGCGACCAGGCGCTGCTTCTCCGCCTCGGGGATGCCGAGCTTGTCGTACGTGTTCTTGATGTCCTCGGGCAGGTCCTCCCAGGACTCCGCCTGCTTCTCCGTGGAGCGCACGAAGTACTTGATGTTGTCGAAGTCGATCCCCGACAGGTCCGAGCCCCAGTTCGGCATGGGCTTCTTCTCGAAGAGGCGCAGGCCCTTGAGGCGGAGCTTGGTCATCCACTCCGGCTCGTTCTTCTTCGCGGAGATGTCCCGGACGACGTCCTCGTCGATACCGCGCTTGGCAGAGGCGCCGGCCGTGTCGGAGTCGGCCCAGCCGTATTCGTACTTGCCCAGGCCCTCGAGCTCAGGGTGAGCAGTCTCCGTGGGGAGAGTCATGCGGGGTTCCTCCCGGCCGTGCTTGCAGATGCGTGAGCGGTGTTCTTGGGCGCGCGCGCCGTCGGTGGCGCGTGCGAAGTCTTCGGAATGAACGTGGTGCAGACCCCGTCGCCGTGCGCGATGGTCGCGAGCCGCTGTACATGCGTACCGAGCAGCTCGGCGAAAAATTCCGTCTCCGCCTCGCACAGCTGCGGGAACTGCTCCGCGACGTGGGCGACCGGGCAGTGGTGCTGGCACAGCTGCTCGCCCTGCTGGGGGTGGGGCGCGCTCCGCGCGGTAGCAGCGTACCCGTCCTTGGTCAGGGCCCTGGCCAGCGCTTCCGCGCGCTTCTCGGCGGGGACGGACTCCACGGCCTTGCGGTACGCGCCCGACTGGGCGGCGATCCGGGCGCGGGCGAAGGCGGCGATCGCCTGCTCCCCGCCCTGCTGCTCGGCGATCCAGCGCAGGGCGTCGGCGGCCAGCTTGTCGTACGACTGGTCGAAGGCGTCCCGGCCGCAGTCGGTGAGCGCGAAGACCTTGGCGGGCCGTCCGCGCGTGCGCGCGCCGTAGACCCGCTGCTCGCGGGCCTCGACCACGTCGTCGGCGACCAGGGCGTCGAGGTGGCGCCGGACGGCGGCCTGGGTCAGGCCCAGGCGCCCGGCGAGCTCGGCGACAGTGGACGGCCCGTGGTCCAGGATGGAGCGCGCGACACGGTTGCGGGTGGACCGCTCACCGGTCGCGAGTTCCTCCTGCGGAGCCTCACCGACGTTTTTCACAACGCCATTGTTGCGTAATTCCTCGGGACCGGGCAAGCCGCGTCCGGATCATCCGACGGTGCCCTGCGTCACTTAGGCATACCTAAGGTGACCTGCGGAAACGATCTCTGATCGATCATCCGCGGGCCAATTCACTGGCGTCCGCACCCGCCTTCCGGGACACTCCCCCGCATGCCCACACCCCCTCCGACCGGCCCACTCGTCACCCGCGGCACGCTCGCCGCCGGGTTGCGCGAACTGGGGGTGCACACCGGCGACACGCTCCTCGTGCACTCCTCCCTCAGCTCCCTCGGCTGGGTCTGCGGCGGCCCCGTCGCGGTCGTCCAGGCGCTCCTCGACGTCCTCGGTCCGGGCGGCACCCTGGTGGTCCCGACCCAGACCGGTGACCTCTCCGACCCGGCCCTGTGGACCAGCCCGCCGGTGCCCGAGGAGTGGTGGGAGACCGTGCGCGCGGCCACGCCCCCGTACGACCCGCTGATCACGCCCTCGCGCGGCGTCGGGGTGGTCCCGGAGACGGTGCGCACCTGGCCGGGCGCCCGGCGCAGCGCCCATCCGCAGACCTCCTTCGCGGCCCTCGGCGCCCGCGCCGCCGAGGTGGTCGCGGGGCACGCGACCGACTGCCGGCTGGGCGAGCGCAGCCCTCTGGCCACGCTGGAACGGCTGGGCGCCCGGGTCCTGCTGCTCGGCGCGGGCTACGACGCGTGCACGGCCTTCCACCTCGCCGAGTACCGGATCCCCGCCCCGCTGGTGGAGGTGGGGCGCCCGGGACCGGTGGGCTGGGAGCGGGTGACCGAGGTGTCGATCACGTCGGAGCGCTTCGACGAACTGGGGCACGACTTCGAACGGGACCGCCCCGTCGTGCGCGGCCGGGTCGGCGCGGCCGACGCACGCCTGTTCCCGCTGGCCGACGCGGTCGCCCACGCCGAGCGGTGGCTGCCCGTGCACCGCCCCCGCGAGTGAGCCCCGTCGCCGGTGTGAGGAGGTTGTCCACACCCGCGCGCCCGGGCGGTCGTCCGTCTCCCTAAACTCGTGACCCATGCGAAGCGAGCCCGTGGTCCAGGTCCAGGCCCTGGTGAAGCGGTACGGCACGAAGACCGCGGTGAACGGCCTCGACCTGGTGGCCCGCACGGGTGTCACCGCCGTGCTCGGTCCCAACGGGGCGGGCAAGACGACCACCGTCGAGACCTGTGAGGGATACCGCAGACCGGACTCCGGCACCGTGCGTGTCCTCGGCCTGGACCCGGTGCGGCAGGGCGCCGGGCTGCGCCCGCGGATCGGTGTGATGCTCCAGTCCGGCGGCGTCTACTCCGGCGCCCGCGCGGACGAGATGCTGCGCCACGTGGCGAAGCTGCACGCCCACCCGCTGGACGTCGACGCGCTGATCGAACGGCTCGGTCTCGGCTCGTGCGGCCGCACCACCTACCGCAGGCTCTCGGGCGGGCAGCAGCAGCGGCTCGCCCTCGCGATGGCCGTGGTCGGCCGCCCGGAGCTGGTGTTCCTGGACGAGCCGACCGCCGGACTCGACCCGCAGGCCCGCCGCGCCACCTGGGACCTCGTCCGGGACCTGCGCGCCGACGGCGTCTCGGTGATCCTCACCACGCACCACATGGACGAGGCAGAGCAGCTGGCCGACGACGTCGCCATCGTCGACGCCGGCCGGGTCGTCGCCCAGGGCTCCCCCGAGGAGCTGTGCCGCGGCGGCGCCGAGAACACCCTGCGGTTCACCGGCCGGCCCGGACTGGACGTCGCGTCCCTGCTCAAGGCGCTGCCCCCGGACTCCGCCGCCGCCGAGACGACCCCGGGTGCCTACCGGGTGAACGGCAAGATCGACCCGCAGCTGCTGGCGACGGTGACGTCCTGGTGCGCGCAGCACGGGGTGATGCCGGACCGCATCTCGGTGGAGCGGCACACGCTGGAGGACGTCTTTTTGGAGCTGACCGGCAAGGAGCTGCGCGGGTGACCACGACGACAGGGACCCCTGGGGACACGGGCACGCCCGGCGGCACGGGGACGTACGCCCCCCGGCCCGGCGCCGCACCGCTCGGGCGGATGATCGCGGCGCAGGCCGTGCTCGAGACGAAGATGCTGCTGCGCAACGGCGAGCAGCTGCTGCTGACGGTGATCATCCCGACGCTGCTGCTCGTGCTGTTCAGCTCCGTGGACATCATCGACACCGGGGCCGGGGAGGCGGTCGACTTCCTCGCCCCCGGCGTCCTCGCGCTGGCGGTGATGTCGACGGCGTTCACGGGCCAGGCCATCGCCACCGGCTTCGAGCGCCGGTACGGGGTGCTGAAGCGGCTGGCCGCCTCCCCGCTGCCGCGCTGGGCGCTGATGACCGCCAAGACGGCGTCGGTCCTGGTCACCGAGGTGCTCCAGATCGTGCTGCTGACGGTGATCGCCTTCGCGCTGGGCTGGTCGCCGCAGGGCAACCCGGGGGCCGTGCTGCTGCTCCTCATCCTCGGCACCGCCGCCTTCTCCGGGCTCGGTCTGCTGATGGCGGGCACGCTGAAGGCGGAGGCCACGCTGGCCGCCGCGAACCTGGTCTTCCTGCTGCTCCTGGTGGGTGGCGGGGTGATCGTGCCGCTGGACAGGTTCCCGGACGCGGCACAGGACGTGCTGGGGCTGCTGCCCATCTCCGCCCTGTCGGACGGACTGCGGGACGTGCTCCAGCACGGGGCCTCGATGCCCTGGGGCGACCTGGGAATCCTCGCCGTGTGGGCGGTCGCGGGGCTCGCGGCCGCGGGGAAGTTCTTCCGCTGGGAGTAGGGACACATGCCACAGGACGGACCCTCGTGAAAGCGTGCACAAGCGGGCGCCTACGATGGACGGCGTGCCAAACGTGACCCGCGCCGACGCCGCAGCCGCCGTGCGCAACCCGCTCGCCTTCATCGCCGCGCGCTGGACCCCGCACCCCCGGACGGTTCAGCGGGCGGCCCTCGCGCCCCTCGTGATGTCCGTGATCATCGTCGTCACCGGCGGCGCCGTCCGGCTCACCGGCTCCGGGCTCGGCTGCCCGACCTGGCCCAAGTGCACCGACGACTCGCTCACCACCACGAGCGAGATGGGCTTCCACGGCATCATCGAGTTCGGCAACCGCATGCTGACCTACGTGCTGTGTGCCGCGGTCGGCTGGGCGATCATCGCCGCCCGCTCGCAGAAGCCGTACCGGCGCAGCCTCACCCTGCTGGGGTGGGCCCAGTTCTGGGTCGTGATGAGCAATGCGGTGCTCGGCGGCATCGTCGTGCTCGTCGGGCTCAACCCGTACACGGTCGCGGCCCACTTCGTGGCGACGACGGCGCTGCTGGCGCTGGCCACGGTGATGTGGCAGCGCACCCGGGAGGGCGACGCGGCACCGCGCCCGCTGGTCGGCAGGTCCGTGCAGCAGCTGGTGTGGGTGATGGTCGCCGTCTCCGCACTGCTGATCACGGTCGGCACCGTGGTCACCGGCGCGGGACCGCACGCGGGCGACTCCAGCGACGTGCCGCGGATGCCGGTCGACTGGGAGATGATCAGCAAGGCGCACGCCGTCCTGGCGTGGATCGTGGTCACGCTGACGTTCGCCCTGTGGTTCGTGCTGAAGGCCGTGGACGCCCCCAAGGGCCCGCTGGCCCGCACCCGTGACCTGTTCCTGGTGCTGCTCGCCCAGGGTGCGGTGGGCTACATCCAGTACTTCACCGACCTGCCCGAGATCCTCGTCGGCCTGCACATGTTCGGCTCGTGCCTGATGTGGATCGCGGTGCTGCGGGTGCTGCTGGCGCTGCGCGAGCGGCCCGAGGAGACGGCGCCCGGACTGCCCGCTCAGGAGTACGACGCCACCAGCGTGTCGATGGCCGGTCCCAGGTAGCTCCGGGTCAGCTCGGCGCGGCGCGCGGTCCACTCCGCCGTGGCCGCGGGCCGCTCGCCGTTCCCGTACCGCCGCTCGGCGACGTCCTCGACGACCTCGCCGGGGGCGCCCAGGGCGGGCAGCTCCGCCAGCGCCTCCCGCTTGGTGATCAGGCGGCCCTCCCGCAGCGTGACGGTGGCGCGGGCGAAGGTGATCAGGCCCAGGTCGACCCAGACGTCCTGCGACCACAGCTCCGCCCTACGCACGTTCGGCCGCCAGAAGTCCCGCTGGTCACGGACGACGAAGGCGTCCAGTTCCGCCTCCGGTACCGGAGGCAGCAGCCGATTCGGCGACTCGCCGTGCAGGACGCGGCCGAAGCTGTGCAGTTCGCGCCGGGTGACGGGGGTGACCGGCCGCTTGAACAGCTGTTCGTGGGCCCAGGTCGGATGCCGCCGGGCCGGGTCGGCGAGCGTGTCCGGCGACAGGTATGTGCAGTGCAGCAGTCCGGCCAGGGGCTCGTCGCGCAGCCGGGCGTGGAGCAGTCCGATGCGCCAGGCCGTGCGGGCCGTGGCCGGCCGGGGCAGGACCGCGATCAGGTCGAGGTCGCTGCGGCCCTCCTGGTAGTCGCCCGCGCCCAGTGAGCCGTGCGCCCAGACGGCGACGGGGTCGAGGGGCGCGAGGCCGGTGAGGAAGCGGTCGAGCAGGGCGTCGGTCGGCATGCGCCCCAGTCTCGGCGCATCGCTCCGGTGTGTACAGCGGCGTCACCGCGGTGTGTACACCCGTCACTCCAGCCCGTACACCCGTCCCGCGTTCCCCGACGCGATCATCGCGGCCACCCGCTGCGCGTCCCCGAGCGCCCACGCCCCCTCGGCCACCCAGGCGCCCAGCACCCTGCCCAGGGCCTCGCGGAACAGGCGGGCGGCGACCACGTGCAGCTCGGGCAGTCCCTGGGCGCCGCTGGAGAAGAGGATCTTGCCGAAGGGGGCCAGCTCCAGGATCTCCGCGAGGACCGTCGCCGCGCGGGCGCCGGTGCGCACCAGGGCGGCGCCGGAGTCGGCGTAGACGTGCGGGAAGACGCCGGCCAGGTGGGCGGCGTGGCGATGGTACGGGTAGCCGTGCAGCAGGACCAGGTCGGTGCCGAGACCCGCGGTGGCCCGCACGAAGTCGGTGAGCAGGACCGGGTCGGTGCGGTCGATGCGCAGTCCCGGCTCGCCGAGGCCCGCGTGCAGCTGGAGCGGCAGGCCGGAGGCGACCGCGATCCACAGCAGGTGGCGCAGCAGCACCGGGTCGCTCAGCTCCCCGCCGACCTCGCGCCCGGTGAGCCAGCGGGCGGCGGCCCCGCGCACCTCGCCCGCGCCGGGCGGCTCCGGGGCGAGGGCGAGGCCGTGCCGTACCCCCGCGACGGAGGTGAAGGCGACCGCGTTCGCGGCGGCGCCGTGCACGGCCTCGGCGAGGTTGGCCAGGAAGGACTCGACGGTGCCGGAGGTGTCGGCGACCTGCTCGGCGAGGAGTTCCAGGCGCACGATCTCGCGGGTGTCGGCGTCCGCGGCCGTGGCCATCTCGGTGGGGCCGGTGAGGTCGCCGGGCAGCCCGGCGTCGACCAGGTAGGTGGTGATGCCGCTGCCGCGCAGCAGCCTGCGGTCGGCCTCCATGACGCCCAGTTCGCGGCGCCGGGCCAGGTAGCGGGCGGGCGGGCAGTGCGGTTCCAGGCCGAGCAAGGGCGGGCACCAGCGGCGTACCGCGAAGCCGGTCTGGGTGTCGAAGAGGGTGGTGCCCGGGGCGGGCGGGCCCTCGGTGCGGGCCAGCTGGGCCTCGAAGGTGCCGAGGCCCAGCTCCGTTCGCAGGACGCCGTGGCAGTACTGGTCCACCAGGGACGGCGTTTCGATCATCCGGGCTCCCCGTGCTGGGACCGTTCGCCTATACGGCTTCCTACGGTCCTAACGGGTGAACCCGGTCTCAGGTGTTGCTCGGGCCTCCGACCTGGATGCCCGCCATGCGCGACCACTCGTAGCGGCCGGTGGTGACCTTGGCCGCGAACTCGCCGTCGAAGTCCTCGTGGACGGTGATCCCGGACTTCTCCACCGCCTTGCGCGCCCGCTCGTGGGTGCGCGCGACCAGGTCGCCCCAGGCGCCGTCCGCACCGACGAGGACGATCCGGGCGCCGCGCTCGCCGAGGTGTGCCACCTGGGCCTCGGCACCGCCGTGGGCCTTGGCGAAGGCTTCGATCCGCCCGGCCGTCCGGTTCACCTCGAACGCGTCCCACCGGTCGGCCCAGCCGCCCTTCGCGCCGGCCTGCTCCGTGTCCACCTGCTGCGTGTCTGCCATGACCAGGATGCTACCGACGGGTAGATCAAACGGCGACGGGCGGGGTGCGTGGCCTTGACCACGCACCCCGCCCGTCGCGGCAGGAGCTCAGCGCAGGAAGGGGTCCACCGCGATCGCGAGGAACAGCACCGACACGTAGGTGATGGACCAGTGGAAGAGCCGCATCTCCTTGAGCTTGCCGCCCGTGACCTCGGCCTTGGCGCGGTTCTGCAGCCCGTGGGCCTCCCACAGCCACATGCCGCCGGCCGCCACGGCGACCGCCGTGTAGAACCAGCCGGTGTAGCCGAGCGGCGTCAGCAGCAGCGACACGGCGACCATCACCCAGCTGTAGATGACGATCTGCCGGGCGACGACCTTGTTGGACGCGATCACCGGGAGCATCGGCACGCCGACGCGCGCGTAGTCCTCCTTGACCTTCATGGACAGCGGCCAGTAGTGCGGCGGCGTCCAGAAGAACATCACCCCGAAGAGGATGATCGGCGCCCAGGACATCGAGTTGGTCACGGCGGACCAGCCGATGAGCACCGGCAGACAGCCGGCGATGCCGCCCCAGACGATGTTCTGCGAGGTGCGCCGCTTGAGGATCATCGTGTAGACGACCACGTAGAAGAGGAGCGCGCCGAGCGAGAGCCAGGCCGACAGCCAGTTGACGGTGAACCCGAACAGCAGCGTCGAGACGATCGCCAGGGTGATGCCGAAGACGAGGCACTCGATGGGACTGACCATGCCGGTCACCAGCGGGCGCTGCGAGGTCCGGTCCATCAGCGCGTCGATGTCGCGGTCGATGTACATGTTCAGCGCGTTCGCGCCGCCGGCCGACAGATAGCCGCCGACGCAGGTCAGCAGCACCAGCTTCAGATTCGGAACACCCTGCTCGGCGAGGAACATCACCGGAACGGTGGTGATCAGCAGAAGCTCGATGATCCGCGGCTTGGTCAGCGCCACGAACGCCTTGACACGGGCCCCGAACGGCCGGTGACTCGGGCTCTGGCTCGTCCCGATAACCCCCGCAGGACGGGATTCAACGGCCGTCACGCACACCCCTGACAGAGACTCCCAGCAAGCCCCACCGTGTGAAGTGGCGGTAAAGGCTCGCGCGTACCACGCCACTTTAGACGTTGCCCATACCTCGGCCTTCGCGGGGGTGGGCTCGTGTTGGCGCGGGCGCTCCGACGGGCGCGCGGAGAGTCGATTGAGCAGTCAGATGAGCGGCTCCGTATTCACTTGCCGAATGCGGTTTCGCCCAGTCGACAGGCGGATCGAGAAGAGTCCCGGCAGTCTGGTTTCCAGCGGAAAAACGCACGTACTTACGGGGGTAGGCTCGGCCTTGGCCGGCCGACTCACGGACGCGCCGGCAGCCGGTGCACCCGTGCACCGGCAACCGACATGTGGAGAGGAGCCCTGACTCAGGGTGAGCACCAAGCCGACCACCACAGACCTCGAGTGGACCGAATTGGACCAGCGGGCCGTGGACACCGCCCGCGTCCTGGCCGCCGATGCCGTACAGAAGGTTGGCAACGGCCATCCGGGTACGGCGATGAGCCTGGCGCCCGCCGCCTACACCCTCTTTCAGAAGGTGATGCGGCACGACCCCGCCGACGCGAACTGGGTCGGGCGCGACCGTTTCGTGCTGTCCGCGGGGCACTCGTCCCTGACCCTCTACACCCAGCTGTACCTGGCCGGCTTCGGCCTGGAGCTGGCGGACCTGGAGTCCTTCCGCACCTGGGGCTCGAAGACCCCCGGCCACCCGGAGTACGGCCACACCACGGGCGTGGAGACCACGACCGGCCCGCTGGGCCAGGGTGTCGCCAACGCGGTGGGCATGGCGATGGCCGCCCGCTACGAGCGCGGCCTGTTCGACCCGGAGGCCGCCGAGGGCGAGTCCCCCTTCGACCACTTCGTCTACTGCATCGCCGGTGACGGCTGCCTCCAGGAGGGCATCTCCGCCGAGGCGTCCTCGCTGGCCGGCCACCAGAAGCTCGGCAACCTGGTGCTGCTGTGGGACGACAACCACATCTCCATCGAGGGCGACACCGAGACCGCCGTCTCCGAGGACACCTGCAAGCGGTACGAGGCGTACGGCTGGCACGTGCAGCGCATCGCCCCGAAGCCGGACGGCGACCTGGACCCGAACGCGATCTACGACGCGATCGAGGAGGCGAAGAAGGTCACCGACCGGCCGTCCTTCATCGCCATGCGCTCGATCATCGCCTGGCCCGCCCCGCACGCCCAGAACACCGAGGCCGCGCACGGCTCGGCGCTCGGCGACGACGAGGTCGCGGCGACCAAGCGGGTCCTGGGCTTCGACCCGGAGAAGTCCTTCGAGGTCTCCGACGAGGTCATCACGCACACCCGCAAGGCCCTGGACAAGGGGCAGGCGGCCCGCGCGGTGTGGGAGAAGTCCTTCCAGCAGTGGCGGGACAACAACCCGGAGCGCGCCGCCGAGTACGACCGCGTGGCCAAGGGTGAGCTGCCGAAGGGCTGGGAGGAGAAGATCCCGGTCTTCGAGGCGGGCAAGAGCCTGGCGACCCGTGCCGCGTCCGGCAAGGTGCTCCAGGCGCTCGGCGCGGTGGTCCCGGAGCTGTGGGGCGGCTCGGCCGACCTCGCGGGCTCCAACAACACGACGATCGACAAGACGTCGTCCTTCCTCCCGGCGGGCAACCCGCTGCCGGAGGCGGACCCGTACGGCCGCACCATCCACTTCGGCATCCGCGAGCACGCGATGGCCGCGGAGATGAACGGCATCACGCTCCACGGCAACACCCGCGTCTACGGCGGAACGTTCCTGGTCTTCTCCGACTACATGCGCAACGCGGTACGGCTGTCCGCGCTGATGCACCTGCCGGTGACGTACGTGTGGACGCACGACTCCATCGGTCTGGGCGAGGACGGCCCGACCCACCAGCCGGTCGAGCACCTGGCCTCGCTGCGCGCCATCCCGGGCCTGAACGTGGTCCGCCCGGCCGACGCCAACGAGACGGCGATCGCCTGGCGCGAGATCCAGCGCCGCTGGACGAAGGAGTTCGGCAAGGGCGGGCCGCACGGTCTCGCGCTCACCCGCCAGGGCGTGCCGACGTACGAGCCGAACGACGACGCGGCCAAGGGCGGCTACGTGCTGTTCGAGGCCGAAGGGCCCGAAGGGCAGAGCGCCGCACCGCAGGTGGTCCTGATCGCCACCGGCTCCGAGGTGCACGTGGCCGTGGAGGCGCGTGAGGCGCTCCAGGCCGACGGCGTGCCGACCCGTGTGGTGTCCATGCCGTGCGTGGAGTGGTTCGAGGAGCAGGACCAGGGGTACCGGGACAGCGTCCTGCCCCCGTCCGTGAAGGCCCGGGTCGCGGTGGAGGCCGGGGTCGGACTGACCTGGCACAAGTACGTGGGGGACGCCGGCCGCATCGTCTCCCTGGAGCACTTCGGTGCGTCGGCGGACGCCAAGGTGCTCTTCGCGGAGTACGGCTTCACCGCCGAGAACGTGGCCTCCGCGGCGCGGGAATCCCTCGCCGCCGCACAGCGCTGACGCTCATATACGACACGTAGTAGGAGATGCAATTTCCATGACAGACGCACTCAAGCGCCTCTCCGACGAAGGCGTGGCGATCTGGCTGGACGACCTGTCGCGCAAGCGGATCACGTCCGGCAACCTCGCCGAGCTGATGGATCAGCAGCACGTCGTGGGCGTCACCACCAACCCGTCGATCTTCCAGAAGGCGATCTCGCAGGGCGACGGCTACGACACGCAGCTCACCGACCTCGCCGCCCGCGAGGTGACGGTCGAAGAGGCCATCCGCATGATCACCACGGCGGACGTCCGGGACGCCGCCGACATCCTGCGCCCGGTGTTCGACAACACCGGCGGCAAGGACGGCCGGGTCTCCATCGAGGTCGACCCGCGGCTCGCCCACAACACCCGGGCGACGGTCGCCGAGGCCAAGCAGCTGGCCTGGCTGGTGGACCGGCCCAACACGCTGATCAAGATCCCGGCCACCGAGGCCGGCATCCCGGCGATCGCCGAGACCATCGGCCTGGGCATCAGCGTCAACGTCACGCTGATCTTCTCGCTGGAGCGCTACCGCAAGGTCATGGACGCCTTCCTGACCGGCCTGGAGAAGGCCAAGGAGCGCGGCCTGGACCTCTCGCAGATCCACTCGGTGGCGTCCTTCTTCGTGTCCCGCGTGGACACCGAGATCGACAAGCGGATCGACGCGCTCGGCACCGACGAGGCCAAGGCCCTGCGCGGCAAGGCCGCCGTCGCCAACGCGCGCCTGGCCTACCAGGCGTACGAGGAGGTCTTCGGCACCGACCGCTGGGCCGCCCTGGAGAAGGCCGGTGCCAACAAGCAGCGTCCGCTGTGGGCGTCGACCGGTGTGAAGGACAAGGCGTACAGCGACACCATGTACGTCACCGACCTGGTCGCGCCGAACACGGTCAACACCATGCCGGAGGCGACGCTGTTCGCCACCGAGGACCACGGCGAGATCGGCGGCAACGCCATCGCGGGGACGTACGAGCAGGCCCGTGCCGACCTCGACGCGGTCGAGAAGCTCGGGATCTCCTACGACGAGGTGGTCCAGCTCCTGGAGGACGAGGGCGTCGAGAAGTTCGAGGCGGCCTGGAACGACCTGCTGAAGTCCACGGAGGCGGAGCTCAAGCGCCTCGCTCCCTCGAAGGGCTGACAATTGTCGAGCAGCAATCCGCTGCGTGACCCCGCAGACCGACGGCTCCCGCGCATCGCGGGGCCGTCGGGTCTGGTCATTTTCGGCGTCACCGGCGATCTGTCCCGCAAGAAGCTCATGCCCGCCGTGTACGACCTCGCCAACCGGGGTCTGCTGCCGCCGGGCTTCTCGCTCGTCGGGTTCGCCCGCCGCGACTGGGAGCACGAGGACTTCGCCCAGGTCGTGCACGACGCCGTCAAGGAGCACTCCCGCACCCCGTTCCGCGAGGAGGTCTGGCAGCAGCTCATCCAGGGGATGCGCTTCGTCCAGGGCACCTTCGACGACGACGAGGCGTTCGAGCGGCTGCGCGGCACCATCGAGGAGCTGGACAAGGCACAGGGCACGGGCGGCAACTTCGCCTTCTATCTGTCGGTGCCGCCGAAGTCCTTCCCGGTGGTCATCCAGCAGCTGAAGAAGCACGGGCTGGCCGACCAGTCGAGCGGTTCCTGGCGGCGCGCGGTGATCGAGAAGCCGTTCGGCCACGACCTGAGGTCGGCCGAGGAGCTGAACGCGATCGTCCACGAGGTCTTCGCCCCGGACCAGGTCTTCCGCATCGACCACTACCTGGGCAAGGAGACCGTCCAGAACATCCTGGCGCTGCGCTTCGCCAACACGATGTTCGAGCCGATCTGGAACCGGTCCTACGTGGACCACGTGCAGATCACGATGGCCGAGGACATCGGCATCGGCGGCCGGGCCGGTTACTACGACGGCATCGGCGCGGCCCGCGACGTCATCCAGAACCACCTGCTCCAGCTCCTCGCGCTGACCGCGATGGAGGAGCCCGCCTCCTTCGACGCGGACGCGCTGGCGGCGGAGAAGACCAAGGTGCTGGGCGCGGTCCGGCTCCCCAAGGACCTGGGCCGCGACACGGTGCGCGCGCAGTACGCCTCCGGCTGGCAGGGCGGCGCCAAGGCCGTCGGCTACCTCGAAGAGGACGGTATCGACCCCAAGTCGAAGACCGACACCTACGCCGCGATCAAGGTCGGCATCGACAACCGCCGCTGGGCGGGCGTCCCCTTCTACCTGCGCACCGGCAAGCGCCTGGGCCGCCGGGTCACGGAGATCGCGGTCGTCTTCCAGCGCGCCCCGCACTCCCCCTTCGACACCACGGCCACCGAGGAACTCGGCTCGAACGCGATCGTCATCCGCGTCCAGCCCGACGAGGGCGTCACCGTCCGCTTCGGTTCCAAGGTGCCGGGCACGTCGATGGAGATCCGGGACGTGTCGATGGACTTCGCCTACGGCGAGTCCTTCACGGAGTCCAGCCCGGAGGCGTACGAACGCCTGATCCTGGACGTCCTCCTGGGCGACGCCAACCTCTTCCCGCGCACGGAGGAGGTCGAGCTGTCCTGGAAGATCCTCGACCCGATCGAGCAGTACTGGGACGCGCACGGCACCCCGGCCCAGTATCCGGCCGGCACCTGGGGGCCCGCCGAGGCGGACGACATGCTGGAGCGAGACGGACGGAGCTGGCGCCGGCCATGAAGACAGACCTCACGGACACCACCGCCAGCAAGATCAACAAGGCGCTGGTGCTGGGCCGCCGGGCCATCGGCACCCCGGCCATCGGCATGGTGCTCACGCTGGTCATCGTCACCGACGAGGAGAACGCCTACGACGCGCTGAAGGCCGCGAGCGACGCCGCGCACGAGCACCCCTCGCGCACGCTCGTCGTCATCAAGCGCGTCTCGCGCTCCCCCCGGGACCGCACCACGTCCCGGCTGGACGCCGAGGTCCGCCTCGGTGCGGACGCGGGCACCGGCGAGACGATCGTGCTGCGGCTGTACGGCGATGTCGTCGACCACGCCCAGTCGGTGGTCCTGCCGCTGCTCCTGCCGGACGCGCCGGTCGTGGTCTGGTGGCCGGTGAACGCGCCCCTCGACCCGGCCAAGGACCCGCTGGGCGCGCTCGCCCAGCGCCGGGTCACCGACACCTACGCCTGCGAGGAGCCGATACGGGAGCTGGTGGCCCGCGCCGACGCCTACGCGCCCGGCGACACCGACCTCTCCTGGACCCGCATCACGCCGTGGCGCTCGATGCTGGCGGCGGCTCTCGACCAGGTCGACTGCGAGGTGCAGTCGGTCGAGGTGGAGGGCGAGGAGTTCAACCCGAGCTGCGAGCTGCTGGCGATGTGGCTCGCGGACCGGCTGGACGTGCCGGTGCGGCGCACGGTGTCGAACGGGCCGGGTCTGACGGCGGTCCGGATGGACACCGACTGCGGTCCGGTCGTCCTGGACCGGGCCGACGGCACGCTGGCGAACCTCTCCATCCAGGGCCAGCCCGCCCGCGCGGTCGCGCTCAAGCGCCGTGAGACGGCCGAGCTGATCGCGGAGGAGCTGCGGCGTCTGGACCCGGACGACACCTACGCCTCGGCGCTGCGGTACGGCGTGGACCGGCTGAACGCGCCGGCCAAAGGAGACCCGGCCGACGAGGGAGCCCTCGCGGTCGCCGCTCCCGTCGGGACGGTCGCGAAGGCTCCCGCGAAGGACGCGGCGCAGGAGAAGACACCGGTGAGGAAGGCGGCGGCGAAATGAGCGACACCCCGCAGCTGGTCGTGCACCGTGACAAGGAGCTGATGGCCGAGGCCGCGGCGGCCCGCCTGATCACGAAGATCGTGGACGCGCAGGCCTCCCGGGGCAGCGCGTCCGTGGTCCTCACCGGCGGCCGCAACGGCAACGGTCTGCTCGCGGCGCTGGCCGGCTCCCCGGCCCGGGACGCGATCGACTGGGGCCGGCTCGACCTGTGGTGGGGCGACGAGCGCTTCCTGCCGGAGGGCGACCCGGAGCGCAACGTCACCCAGGCCCGCGAGGCCCTGCTGGACGCGGTGCCGCTGGACCCGAAGCGGGTGCACGCGATGGCGCCGTCCGACGGCCCCTACGGCTCGGACGTGGAGGCGGCAGCGGCGGCCTACGCGCAGGAGCTGGCCACGGCCTCCGTCCCCGAGAACCACGCCGCGGTCCCGTCCTTCGACGTCCTCCTCCTGGGCGTCGGCCCGGACACCCACGTGGCGTCGCTCTTCCCGGAGCACCCGGGCGTCCGGGAGTCGGAGCGCACGGTGATCGGCGTCCACGGCTCGCCCAAGCCGCCGCCCATCCGCATCTCCCTGACCCTCCCCGCGATCCGCGCCGCCCGTGAGGTGTGGCTGCTGGCGGCGGGCGAGGACAAGGCGAACGCGGTGGCGATGGCCCTGTCGGGCACGGGCGAGATCCAGGCCCCGGCCGCGGGCGCCCGCGGCCGCACCCGCACCCTGTGGCTCCTGGACGCGGCGGCGGCTTCGCAGTTGCCGAGGTCCCTGTATCCACCCGCGTCGGCCTGATCCAGCCCGTCCGGCGCTTGAGGACGAGGCCGTCCAGGCCGAAAGCCGGGGGTCTGGGGGCGGCAGCCCCCAGGGACGGGAACGGGAAGGGGCGGCGGGGGCGAAAACCTCCCCGCCGCCCCACCCCCTCCGTCACTTCACGGACCCCGCCATAACCCCTTGCACGAAATGCCGCTGGAACGCGAAGAACACCACCACCGGTACCACCAGGGACAGGAACGCCCCCGGTGCCAGCACGTCGATGTTGCTGCCGAACTGCCGGATCTGCGACTGGAGTTCCACCGTCAGCGGCTGCGACGAGCTGTCCGCGAAGAGCAGTGCGACCAGCATGTCGTTCCACACCCACAGGAACTGGAAGATGGCGAGGCTGGCGATGGCCGGCTTCCCGACCGGCAGCACCAGCCGCGTGAAGATCCGCCACTCGTTGCCGCCGTCCATGCGCGCGGCCTCCAGCATCTCCTTGGGCATCTCGGCGAAGTAGTTCCGCAGCAGGAACACCGCGAACGGCAGCCCGTAGGCGACGTGGAAGAGCACGACGCCCGGGATGGTGCCGAACAGGCCCAGCTGCCCGAAGAGTTTGGCGACCGGCAGCAGCCCGATCTGCACGGGCACCACCAGCAGCGCGACGACGACCAGGAAGATCGTCTCGCGCCCCGGGAAGTCCAGCCAGGCGAAGGCGTACCCGGCGAGCGCTCCGACGACCACGACGAGCACGGTCGTCGGCACGGAGATCAGCACCGTGTTCCAGAAGGCCTGGGTGATGCCGGAGTTGCCGAGGAGCGCCGAGTAGTTGTCCAGGGAGAGCTGCCCCGGGCTCGCCAGGGCCGTCCACCAGCCGCCCTTCGCCGTGTCCTCGGACGACCGCAGCGAGGACAGGAACAGCCCGGCCAGCGGCGTCATCCACACCAGCCCGATGAGCACGAGGAAGGCCTGGACGACCCCGTTGCCCAGGTACCGCCGGACGGCGTTCATCGCTGACTCCTCATCGCTGACTCCTCTTGAAGCGGCGGACGTTGAAGACCATGGCCGGGACGACGAGCAGCAGGAGCAGCACGCCCAGCGCGCTGCCGAGCCCCTGGTTGTTGCCGCCGCCGAACGACACCAGCCACATCTGCGTCGCGAGCACCGTCGCGTCCTCCTGCACGGGTCCCGGCGCGATGATGTAGACGAGGTCGAAGACCTTCATCACGTTGATCACGAGGGTGATGAAGACGACCGTGAGGACGGGTGCCAGCAGCGGCACGGTGATGCGCCGGAAGATCTGCCACTCGTTGGCGCCGTCCATCCGCGCCGCCTCCAGCGCGTCGCGCGGCAGTGAGGACAGCCCGGCGCCGATCAGCACCATCGCGAACCCGGTCCAGATCCACAGGTACGCCCCGATGATGGCGGGCGTGACGAGCGCGGGTCCGAGCCAGGAGACGCCTTCGTAGGGCGGGGCGAAGTTCGAGGCGGGGAGCTTCACCGTGTAGGAGCCCGGATCCAGCCCTTCGAAGGAGAAGGCTCCGTCGTCGCCGGTGGTCGTGGTGGCGACCGTACGGCCGTCGCGCACCGCCTCGACCTTCATCTCGGGCAGCCCGCTCTCGCGCCGGTCCACCCGGCCCTGCTCCCCTCCCCCGCCGGGCGTGAAGTCCAGGTAGACGACCCCGCGCACCTCGTCGCCGGCGGCGTCCCGTCCCGCCGACCCATACGCGGACTCCGCGCCGGAGGGCAGGTCGTCGGGGCCCACGCCGACCAGGCCGAGGGCCACCGTGTCGCCCGGGGACACGCCCGCGCTCGTGCGGTAGGAGCCGTCCGCCGCCTTGACCAGGCCCCCGTCGCCCTGCCCTTCCCGCGCGCGGGCGCCCGGGTAGCTCGCCGTGCCGGCGAAGGCGTCGTGCACGCCGGTCACCGCGGCGTTGAGGACGCCCTTGTCCGGGTCGTGGTCGTAGGCGAGCCGGAAGACGATGCCGGCGGCGAGGAAGGAGACCGCCATCGGCATGAAGAGGAGCAGCTTGAAGGCGGTGGCCCAGCGGACCTTCTCCACCAGGACGGCGAGGATCAGGCCGAGGCCGGTGAGCAGGGTGGGCGCGACGACGACCCAGATCGCCGTGTTGCGGATGGCCTTGAGGGTGGCCGGGTCGCGGAACATCTCGGTGTAGTTCTCGCCGCCCACGAAGCGCGTGCCGGAGGCGTCGAAGAAGCTGCGGCCGACGGAGAACAGCACGGGGTAGACGACGAGGGCGCCCAGCAGGAGCAGCGCGGGCAGGACGAAGAGCAGGGCGACGGCCGCCCGGCGCCGCCGGGGGCGCCGCAGGGGCGCCGGGCCGGGAGCGGCGGGCGGGCTCGCCTCTTTCACCAGGGTGAAGGTCATGACCGGTCGGCCCTCAGCCCTTGTAGGCCTTGGCCGCCGCGGTCTCCAGTGCGGCCGCGGTCGCCTTCGGGTCGGAGGGGTCGCGCAGGAAGTCCTGGAGGATCTTCCACTCGCCGGTGCCCTTGGTGCCGCCGAAGGCCGCGGGTGCCTGGTCGGACATGTCGAAGCGGACCGAGTTCCCGGCGCCGACGAGGGACTCGGCGGTGGCCCGGGTGACGTCGTCGCCGTAGGAGGCGGGGTCGAGGTTCTTGTTCGGGGAGAGGAAGCCGCCCGCCTCCGCCCACACGGCCGCGGCCTCGGGCGTCGCCAGGTACTCCAGGAGCGCCATGCCGGCCTTGGAGTTCTTGCCGTCCTTGAGGACGACGGCCGCGTCGCCGCCGCTGACCACGGGTGCCTCGCCGCCGCCGACCGCGGGGAACGGGAAGAAGTTCGCGTCCTTGCCGATCTCCTTGCCGAACTGGTCCTTGGCGACCCCGGCGACGAAGTCCCCCTCGTAGACCATGCCGGCCTCGGGCTTCGGGCCGAAGACCTTCTCCACCGAGCCCGGGAAGTCGGTGTTCAGGGCGCCCTTCTGGCCGCCCGCGACGAGCTGCTTGTCCTTGAAGAGCTTGCCGAGGGTGGTGAGCGCCTCGACCACACTGGCGTCGGTCCACTTCAGTTCGTGGGCGGCGAGGGCGTCGTACTTCTCGGGTCCGGCCTGGGAGAGGTAGACGTTCTCGAACCAGTCGGTCAGTGTCCAGCCGTCCTGCCCGGCGACCGAGAAGGCGGCGAGCCCGGAGTCGGAGACGGTCTGCCCGGCCTTGAGCATCTCGTCGTACGTCTTCGGCGGCTCGACCCCGGCCTGGGTGAGGGCCTCGGGGCTGTACCAGACGGTCGACTTGTGGGCGGCCTTGAAGTAGAGGCCGTAGAGGGTGCCGTCGACGGTCCCGTACGTCTGCCAGACGTCGGCGAAGTTGGTGCCGACGGACTTCCGGGCCGTCTTGGACAGCGGCTTCAGCCAGCCGTTGCCGGCGAACTGCTTGAGCACGCCGACCTGCGGGACCATCACGACGTCGGGGGCGTTGCCGCCCTCGATCTTGCTGCCGACGACGGTGGAGACGTTGTCGCCGGTGGAGACGAAGGAGGTCTTGGCGCCGGTCTTCTCGGTGAAGGCGTCCAGCACCTTCTGGAAGTTCTCCTGCTCGGTGCCGGACCAGACGCCGGCCACGGTGACCGACTGCCCGCTGAGCGCCTTGTCGCCGCCGCCCGCGGTGACGGGTCCGGAGCCGCCGCAGGCGGTGGCGCCGAGGGCGAGAACGAGGGCGGTGCAGCCGGTGAGCAGGGTGGTGCCGTGTCGTCGCATCATCGTTGATGTCCCTTCGAGGGTCGGGCAGGAAAAGGTCGGAGGCGAGGTCAGAGGTCGGCGATCCACCAGGCGGCGGTGGAGCCGGGCAGGACGCCGGGCGGACAGGGGCCGTCGCTGGCGAGCAGCGGGGCGCCCGGCACAGGGGCGGGCGTGGGGGCGGTGCCGAAGTTGACGGCGCAGACCAGGCCGTCGCCGCGGACGAAGGCCAGGACGCCGGGCGGGGTGTCGAGCCAGCGCAGGGTGCCCTCGCCCAGCTGCGGCAGTTCCGAGCGGAGTTGCAGGCCGTCGCGGTAGAGGTGCCAGAAGGAGCGGGTGTCGGCGAGGGCGCGGTCGGTGGCGTACTCGGCGAAGTACTCGGGCTGCGGCAGCCAGGGCTTGGCACTCCCGTCGCCCGCGGTGAAGCCGAACGGGGACGCCTGGCCCGACCAGGGCAGCGGCACCCGGCAGCCGTCGCGGACGCGGGCACGGCTGCCGGTGCGGTGGAAGATCGGGTCGGTGAGCGCGTCGTCGGGCAGGTCGACGACCTCGGGCAGGCCCAGTTCCTCGCCCTGGTAGATGTAGGCGGCTCCGGGCAGCGCCAGCATCAGGAGGGCGGCGGCGCGGGCGCGGGCGGTGCCGAGTCCGCTGCCGTCGGTGGCGGGTTCGCCGTAGCGGGTGACGGTGCGGACCTGGTCGTGGTTGTTGAGGACCCAGGTGACCGTGGAGCCGGTGCCGGCGATGTCCTGCATGGCCTCGGAGATGACCTTGCGGAAGGCGTCGGAGTCCCAGGGGGCGCCGAGGAGGTCGAAGAAGAAGGCCTGGTGGAGTTCGTCGGGGCGGACGTAGCGGGCGTGTTCGCGGGCGCTGGGGACCGACACCTCGCCGACGAGGAGGCGTTCGCGGCCGTCGCGGGCGGTGTACTCCTCGCAGACCGCGCGCCACTGCCGCCACACGTCGTGCACCTCGGGCTGGTTCCAGGCCAGCGGGTTGACCGAGTCGCGGGTGCGGGCGTCGGCCTCCGGGTCCGGGGAGTCGGGCAGTTCGGGGTGCTTGTAGAGGCCGGCGGCGACGTCGATGCGGAAGCCGTCGACGCCCCGGTCCAGCCAGAAGCGGAGTATCCGGTCGAACTCGGCGGCGACCTCGGGGGTGCGCCAGTTCCAGTCCGGCTGCTCGGGCGTGAACATGTGCAGGTACCACTGGCCGGGGCGGCCGTCGGGCTCGGTCACCCGGGTCCAGGCGGGGCCGCCGAACATGGCGTGCCAGTTGTTGGGCGGCTCGTCGCCGTCCGGACCGCGGCCGTCGGCGAAGTGGAAGCGGGCGCGGGCCGGGCTGCCGGGCGGGGACGCGAGCGCCTCGCGGAACCACGGGTGCTCGCTGGAGCAGTGGTTGGGGACGATGTCGAGCAGGACCCGGATGCCGAGGCGCCGGGCCGCGGCGACCAGCGCGTCGAACTCGTCGAGGTCGCCGAAGAGCGGGTCGACTCCCCGGTAGTCGGCGACGTCGTAGCCGTGGTCGTGCTGGGGCGAGGGGTAGAAGGGGCTCAGCCAGATCCCGTCCACGCCGAGTTTGCGCAGGTAGGGCAGTCCGGACCGGACGCCGGCGAGATCACCGACGCCGTCGCCGGTGCTGTCGAGGAAGCTGCGGACGTAGACCTGGTAGATCACCGCGTCACGCCACCAGTGGTGCCTGTTCACCCCGAGGACCTGTCTGTTGAGAGCCGTCGCTGTTGTGCATGCATGTTAGGTAGCGGTGTCGCGGGGGTGTCAACGAACGGAACGAAAGCTGTCGAGCGCTTGGGTATCTATATGCGGACTTTTCACCGCATTGAGAACACAGATGAGACGTCGGCGTTACCTAACGCGTAACTAGCGGGTTTCAGTGCCGCGAGATGGCTGCCAGCTCGCGCGCCAGCCGTCGCACCGCCGCCTCGGGCGTCTGCCGCCCGGTCATCGCGTCGTGCACGACCGCCTGCACGGCCAGGCTGACCTGGTCGTAGCGCGGGCTCTTGGGGCGTGGGGCGGCGGCGAGCACGCTCTCGCGCAGGGTCGGCAGGTAGGGGAACGCCTCGATCAGCTCGGGGTCCTCGTACAGGTCGGCCCGTACGGGCGGCAGCGCGCCGCGGGTGAGGACCTGGCGCTGGACGCGCTCGCTGGTGAGGTACGCGATGAGGCGCGCGGCCGAGTCGGGGTGCTCGGCGTGGGTGCCGACGGCCAGGTTGGAGCCGCCGAGGACGCTGGTGCCGGGGCCGTCGGGGCCGGGCAGCGGTACGGCGCCGACTTTCCCGGCGACCGCGGAGTCGGGGGCTGAGGCACTGACGTAGGCGTAGGGCCAGTTGCGCAGGAAGAGCAGGCGGCCGTCCTGGAAGGCCTGCTTGGACTCCTCCTCCTTGTAGGTCAGCGCCGCCTTCGGTATCCAGCCCTCGCGCACCCCGCGGGCCAGGAAGCCGATGCCCTCGCGGGCCGCCGCCGAGTTCACGGTGACGCGTTCGCCCTCGTCGCCGAGGATGCTGCCGCCGGCCGAGTAGACGGACTCGGCGGCGTTCACGGTCAGGCCCTCGTAGGGCAGGAACTGGCCCGCGTAGCCGTCCAGTCCGTGTTTCGGGGCGATGGTCTCGGCGTACCGCTCCAGCTCCGCCCAGGTGCGCGGCGGCGGGACGCCCTCGGCGGCGAGGACGTCCTTGCGGTACAGGAGCAGGCCGGCGTTGGTGACGTACGGGACGGCGTAGAGCCGGCCGTCGTAGGTCGCGGTGCCGACGACCGGCGGCAGGAAGGTGCCGAGCGGGAAGCGGTCGCGGGGCAGCGGGCGTATCCAGTCGGCGGCGGCGAACTCGGAGGTCCAGTTGACGTCGATGTTGAGGACGTCGAAGCGGTGCCGGCCGCCGTCGCGCAGGTCGGTGGCCATCTGCGCGCGGGTCTCGTCGGCGGAGTCGGGCAGTTCGACGAGGGTGACCCGTTCGCCGGGGTGGGCGCGGTTCCAGCCTTCGAGCAGCGGGCCGAGGTAGCCGGTCAGGTCCCCGGCGGTGGCCAGGGTGAGCGGTCCCCGGCCGCTCGCGGCACCCTCCTGCGCGCGGGCGCCGGAGGCGGCGTACCCGGTCAGGACGACGAGGAGGACGAGGAGGCCCCTACCGGCGGCGTGGATCCACCGCATAGGTTCCTCCCTGTACACCCTCGTACACCGGGCTCACTGGCTCGCACCGGCACCGGGCGTCCTCGTCCCGGGTCAGAGGCCATGTATACCTGTTAGGTATGGGCGATACTAGGGCGTGGAGCACATCCGGGGACTCGAACAGAAGCGGGAGGACGGCTGAGTGCGCCTGCACCTCCTGGCTCTCCTGGCCCGCGGTCCGGCCCACGGCTACGAGCTGAAGCAGGACCTTGAGCAACTGCTGGGCTCCGCGTACCCTCAGCCGAACGTCGGCCAGATCTACGTCACCCTCGGCCGTCTCGAGAAGACGGGACTGATCGAGGGCGAGGACGTCGAGCAGTCGAGCCGGCCCAACAAGAAGGTCTACCACCTCACCGACGCCGGGCGCGACGAGCTGCGGGCCTGGTATGAGGAGACGGCGGACGAGCCGCGGGTGCGGGACGAGTTCTTCATGAAGCTCGCCCTGGCTCCGCAGACCGGGCTCGCCGACCAGATCGCCCTGATCAACAAGCAGCGGCGGCAGTACCTGAACACGATGCGGCAGCTGTCGAAGCTGGCCGCCGCCGAAGACCGGGACAACCGCATCGCCCACCTCCTCATCGAGGGCGCGATGCTGCACCTGCAGGCCGACCTCGACTGGCTGGAACGGTGCCAGGAAGAGCTGGAGGAGCTGGAGTGAGCGCTGGGGCGAGTGCCGACCCCGCTCCCGTGCTGCGCGCCGAGGGCCTGGTCAAGACGCACCACGGCGAGGGGGCACCGGCGCACGCCGTGCGCGGGGTGGACCTGACGGTGCGGCGCGGCGAGTTCGTGGCGGTCACCGGGCCGTCCGGCGCCGGGAAGTCGACGCTGCTGCACCTGCTCGGCGGGCTCCAGCGACCGGACGCGGGCAGCCTCTGGCTGGACGGCGCGTGCACGGACGCCTACGGCGAGGCGCGCTGGGCCGTCGAGCGCAGGAAGCGGATCGGGATCGTCTTCCAGTTCTTCAACCTGGTCTCCGACCTGTCCGTCGCCGACAACGTGGAGCTGCCCGCCCTGCTCGCCGGGCTGCCGCCGAAGCGGGCGCGCGCCGAGCGGGAGGAGCTGCTGGCGGAGCTGGGACTGACGGGCAAGGAGCGCAGCATGCCCGGCGAGCTGTCCGGAGGCGAGCAGCAGCGGGTCGCGCTGGCCCGGGCGCTGGTCAACCATCCGCCGCTGCTGCTGGCGGACGAGCCCGCGGGCAGCCTGGACAGCAAGGGCACCCGCGAGGTGATGCGGCTGCTGTCCCGCTTCCACCAGCGGGGCCAGACGATCGTGCTGGTCACCCATGACGCGCGGCTCGCCAGCGCCGCCGACCGGGTGATCAGCTTCTTCGACGGGCGGATAGCCGACGACGCCGAACTGGACGCCGCCGCGCCACCGCGCCGCCGTCCCGGGGCGTCCGCCGTCCTGGAACTCAGGGACTGACATGCGGGCGTACGACCACCGCGCGCACCGCGCACCGGAGGGCTGAGGCCGTGCGAGCCACCCTGCGCTGGGCCCACTCCGATCTGCGCAGCCACCGGGGCGAGGCGCTGTTCCTCGTTCTCGCCACCGCCGGGATCGTCGCGTCGCTGCTGCTCGCCACGGCCCTGTTCGGGTACGCGACCAACCCCTGGCAGCGGGTCTTCACGCAGGCGCGCGGCGCCCACGTCTGGCTGCACACCGACCGCGCCGCCGACACCGGGAGGCTGGCCGCGCTGGACGGCGTCCAGTCCGTCGCCGGTCCCTACCCCACCGCCGCCACCACCGTCGCCGTGCGCGGCACCCGGGCCTCCGTCGAGCTGCGCGGCACCGCCGAGCGGCCCGACGTGGGGCGCCCGCTGCTCACCGCCGGGCACTGGCTCGACGCCGGCGACCCCGACGGGGTGGTCCTGGAGACCCGCCTCGCCCGCGCGCTCCTGGCCCAGCCCGGCGACACCCTGACCCTGCCCGGCACCCCGCGCACCCTCACGGTGCTCGGCATCGCCGACAGCCCCGAACGCCGTTACCGGCCGGGCGAGCAGCCGGGCCTGGTGTGGGCACCGCCGGCCGCGGTGCCCGAGCCGGGCGGCCAGGTGATCGGGCTGCGGCTGACCGATCCCGGGGAGACGGACTACGCCGTGCAGCGGGCGGTGACCGTGCTGGGTGCCGGGGCGATCGGGCAGGTCTCCACCTGGGAGCAGGCCCGCGCGGAGGCCCAGGGCGACAACCGGTTGCTCGGTCAGGTCCTCGGCCTGTTCGGGCTGGGCGCGCTGCTCGCCGCGGGACTGGCGGTGCACGGGGCGATCGGCACCCGGATCCGGGGGCATCTGCGGGACATCTCGGTGCTGAAGGCGATCGGCTTCACACCGGGCCAGGTCGTACGGGTCTTCCTGCTCCAGCACCTCGCCTACGCACTGCTCGGCGCGGTGGCCGCCGCCGCGCTCACCCAGGCCCTCGGCAGCCGGGTGCCGGGGCGGCTCGGGGACGCGGTCGGGGTGTGGCAGGGGCTGCCCGGGCACACGCTCGCGCTGTTCGTCGTACCGGCGTGCGCGGTGCTGTTCATCGGCGCCACCACCGGCCTCGCGGCGTGGCGGGCGGGCCGGGTGCCGCCGGTTCCGCTGCCGCGCCCGGCGGGGGCACAGGGCGGCGGGCTGTCCGGGGCGGCTCGGCGAGTGCTGGGGCTGCGGGGGTTCCGGGTGCCGGTGGGAGTCCGGGTACGGGGGCGTGGCGCCCGGGGGCCTGGTGTCCGGGGTTCCGACGGAGTCGGTGCGCCGGGTGCCGATGCGTCGCATCGGCGGGTGCTGAGGCTGCCGGGGTTCCGGGTGCCTGTGGGGGCCCGCGTACGGGGGCCTGGGGTCCGGGGGCCTGGGGTCCAGGCTTCCGACGGAGCCGGTGCGCCGGGTGCCGACGCGTCGCCCGGGGTGCGCGCGCTGGAGGTGCGTGTGCCGCCGGCGCTCGTACTCGGCTGGCACAAGGCGTTCGCCCGCCGCCCGCGCTCGTTGGCCACGGTGGCGCGGCTCACGCTGCCGCTGCTGCTGATCGTGGTGGCGATGAGCGCGTGGACCACCATCGACCGCTTCCACAGCCGGCCCGAGCAGATCGGCCTGCCGACCGCGCTGACCGTCCGCGTGGACGCCGGTGCCGATGAGCGCGGCACCCGGGCCCTGCTGGAGCGCGACCCCGGGGTCGCCGCCGCCTACCCGGGCGTCGAGGTGGCCGCCCTCGTGCCGGGGCAGACCGCGACGATCGCGCTGCGCGGGCTCGGCACTCGGGCGGACCCCTACCCGTACGCGCTGGCCGAGGGCCGCCGCGCGCACGGACCGGACGAGGCGGTGGCCGGGCAGGGACTGCTGGACCTGCTGGAGGTGGAGGTCGGCGACTGGGTGCGGATGACCGTCGGCGACCGGCCGCAGATCCTGCACATCGTGGGCCGCAGCATCGAGCCGGAGAACGCCGGCCGGGTGATCTCGACCTCCCTGGACACCCTCCGGGAGAACGATCCACGGCTCGAACCGGCCCTCTACCAGCTGCGTCTGCACACCGGCGCCGACCCGGACGAGGTCGCCGGGCGGCTCACCGAGGCCGGGCACGGCAGGCTCGACGTGCATGCCGTGGCGAACCCGGCCGACGGGCTCTCCCCCCTGCGCGGGGTCGTCCTCGGACTGGTCGCCGTCCTCGCGCTCGTCGGTCTGATCGAACTGCTCACGGCGATCGGCGGCACCGTCCGGGAGAGCGAACGGGATCTACTCGCCCTCAAGGCGATCGGGCTCTCCCCGCGCCAGATCACCGGCATCACCGTCACGGCCACGGCCTGCACCGCGCTGGCGGCCGTGCTCCTCGCCGCCGTCCTCGGCCTGCCGCTCGCCCACTGGCTGATCGACGCCCAGGGCGCCTCCAGCGGCATCGGCGCGGGGATCGCCCGGTCCCCCTCCCCCGTCCTCCTGGTGGTCGTGGGCGCGGGGGCCGTGCTCGGTGCGGCGGCGCTGGCCGCGGTGCCGTCGGCGCGGGCGGCCCGGCGGCGGCTCGCGGACACACTGAGCGCGGTGGCCTGACCGGTACGGGCGGGGCGACCGGCGCCCCCGTTCCGGCTCACTGCCGGCCGCGCAGCTCCCGGTAGGCGGCGACCAGTGCCTTGGTGGAGGCGTCCAGGCCGGGGACTTCCGTCCCCTGGGTGAGGGCGGGTTCGACGCGCTTGGCGAGGACCTTGCCGAGTTCGACGCCCCACTGGTCGAAGGAGTCGATGTTCCAGATCGCGCCCTGGACGAAGACCTTGTGCTCGTAGAGGGCGATGAGCTGGCCGAGGACGGACGGGGTCAGTTCGGCGGCCAGGATCGTCGTGGTGGGGTGGTTGCCGCGGAAGGTCTTGTGCGGGACCAGTTCCTCGGGCACGCCCTCGGCGCGTACCTCGTCGGGGGTCTTGCCGAAGGCGAGGGCCTGGGTCTGGGCGAAGAAGTTGGCCATCAGCAGGTCGTGCTGGGCCTTGAGTTCCTCGCTCAGCTCGGCCACCGGGCGGGCGAAGCCGATGAAGTCCGCCGGGATCAGCTTCGTGCCCTGGTGGATCAGCTGGTAGTAGGCGTGCTGCCCGTTGGTGCCGGGCGTGCCCCACACCACCGGCCCGGTCTGCCACTGCACCGGCTTCCCGTCCCGGTCCACCGACTTGCCGTTGGACTCCATGTCCAGCTGCTGGAGATAGGCGGTGAACTTCGACAGGTAGTGCGAGTACGGCAGCACCGCGTGCGACTGCGCGTCCAGGAAGTCGCCGTACCAGACACCCAGCAGGCCCAGGATCAGAGGTGCGTTGGCCCGGGGCTCGGCGTTGCGGAAGTGCTCGTCGACGATGCGGAACCCGTCGAGCATCTCCCGGAAGCGGTCCGGGCCGACGGCGATCATCAGGGACAGACCGATGGCCGAGTCGAAGGAGTACCGGCCGCCGACCCAGTCCCAGAACTCGAACATGTTGGCCGTGTCGATGCCGAAGTCCGCGACCTTGTCGGCGTTCGTCGACAGCGCCACGAAGTGCTTCGCGACCGCCTTCTCCTCGCCGCCGAGGCCGTTCAGCAGCCAGGAACGGGCCGAGGTGGCATTCGTGATCGTCTCGATCGTGGTGAAGGTCTTGGACGCGATGACGAACAGGGTCTCGGCCGGGTCCAGGTCCCGGACCGCCTCGTGCAGGTCGGCGCCGTCCACGTTGGACACGAAGCGCAGGGTCAGCGCACGGTCGGTGAAGGCCCGCAGCGCCTCGTAGGCCATCGCGGGGCCCAGGTCGGAGCCGCCGATGCCGATGTTCACGACGTTCTTGATGCGCCTGCCGGTGTGGCCCGTCCACTCGCCGGAGCGGACCCGGTCGGCGAAGCCGGCCATCTTGTCCAGCACGGCGTGGACCTTGGGCACGACGTTCTCGCCGTCGACCTCGATCACCGCGTCCCGCGGCGCCCGCAGCGCGGTGTGCAGGACCGCCCGGTCCTCGGTGAGGTTGATGCGCTCACCGCGGAACATCGCGTCGCGCAGCCCGAACACATCGGTCGCGGCGGCCAGTTCCTGCAACAGGCCCAGCGTCTCGTCGGTGACCAGATGCTTCGAATAGTCGATGCGCAGGTCACCGACGTGGAGCGTCCAGCCGGCACCGCGCCCCGGGTCCGCGGCGAACAGCTCACGCAGCCGCACCTCGCCGAGCTGCTCGCGATGCTTGGTCAGCGCGGCCCATTCGGGCCTCTGGTGCAGCCTGGTACGGCCGTCTGCGTTCACGTCGGACGTCGGCCGCTAGATCTCGCCGCGCAGTTTCGCGAGCGCCTCGGCGAGGATCGCCTCGCCGTCCGCGTCGCTGCGGCGCTCGCGCACGTACGCGAGGTGGGTCTTGTAGGGCTCGGTGCGCGGCGGGTCCGGCGGGTTGTCCCGGTCCTGTCCGGCGGGGAAGCCGCAGCGCGGGCAGTCCCAGGTCTCCGGGACCTGGGCGTCGCTCGCGAAGCTCGGCTGTGTCTCGTGTCCGTTGGAGCACCAGAAGGAGATGCGCAGACGCGGCGCGGACTCGCCGCGCTCGGCCTCGCCCATCGGCCCCGCCCCGACCCGGCTTCCCCGGATCGCGTTGCCACTTGCCACGGTCGTAACTCCCTGCGTGATGGTGCCGCAAAGCGAGTCGGCGTTTCGCTTCGCTGCGAGCGCCTCAGTCTACGTAAGGCCCAACGCGCGTCCAGTGATTGGAGTTACAAGCTCCGATGCGCAGACGCAAGCCCCATGATAGGCCGCGCGGTGGAGCGCGTACCGGACATGGGGCTTTACGTGCGGATGTGCTGACGGGTCGCCGTGACGGGTCAGTTGTTGGCCTTCATGAGCAGGCCGAGCACCACGATGCACGCGAACCAGAGCAGACCGACCACGACGGTGATCCGGTCGAGGTTGCGCTCGGCGACCGAGGAGCCGCCGACGGACGACTGCATGCCGCCACCGAACATGTCGGAGAGACCGCCGCCCTTGCCCTTGTGCATCAGCACCAGCAGCATCAGCAGCAGGCTGAAGACGATCAGGGCGATCGAGAACCCCAAAACCACGGCTGGACCAACTTCCTCGGATTCGGATGAACGACGGGGGCACGGTGACAGCAGGCCACCATGCCCCCGCAAGGGTACGACGTATCGCCGCTAGCGCATACTCACTGGTCGATCTGCCTCTCGACCCGGGAGCCGGCTACTGGTCGCGGAAGCGGACGATCTTGACGAACTCGTCCGAGTCCAGCGAGGCGCCGCCGACCAGGGCGCCGTCGATGTCGGGCTTCGCCATGATCTCGGCGACATTGCCGGACTTGACGGAGCCGCCGTACTGGATGCGGACCTTGTCGGCCAGCTCCTGGGAGTACAGCTCGGCGAGCTTGCCGCGGATCGCCGCGCAGACCTCCTGGGCGTCGTCGGCGCCGCAGACCTTGCCGGTGCCGATGGCCCACACGGGCTCGTAGGCGATCACGACGGTCTCGGCCTGCTCGGCCGGGAGGTCCTTGAGACCGCCCTCGACCTGGGCGAGGGTGTGCTCGACGTGGTTGCCCGCCTCGCGGACGTCCAGCTCCTCGCCGACGCACAGGATCGGGGTCAGACCGTGCTTGTAGGCGGCCTTGACCTTGGCGTTCACGATCTCGTCGGTCTCGGCGTGGTACTGCCGACGCTCGGAGTGGCCGACGGCCACGTACGCGCACTTCAGCTTGGCCAGCATCGGGCCCGAGATCTCGCCGGTGTAGGCGCCGCCGTCGTGGGCGGAGATGTCCTGGGCGCCGTACTTGATCTTGAGCTTGTCCCCGTCGACCAGGGTCTGCACGGAGCGCAGGTCGGTGAAGGGGGCGAGGACGGCGACCTCGACGGCGTCGTAGTCCTTGTCCGCGAGGGCGAAGGCGAGCTTCTGGACGTGGGCGATGGCCTCGAGGTGGTTGAGGTTCATCTTCCAGTTGCCCGCCATCAGCGGCGTGCGGGTGGTCATCGGGGTCAGTCCTCCAGTGCGGCGAGGCCGGGGAGCGTCTTGCCCTCGAGGTATTCGAGGGAGGCGCCGCCGCCGGTCGAGATGTGGCCGAATGCGTTCTCGTCGAAGCCGAGCGTGCGCACGGCCGCGGCGGAGTCGCCGCCGCCGACCACGGTGAAGCCCGGGGCGTCGACGAGGGCCTGGGCGACCGCTTTGGTGCCCTCGGCGTAGTCGGGGTGCTCGAAGACGCCCATGGGGCCGTTCCAGAAGACGGTGGCGGCGTCGGCGAGCTTCGATGCGTACAGCTTGCGGGTCTCGGGACCGATGTCCAGACCCTCCTGGTCGGCCGGGATGGCGTCCGCGGCGACGGTGGTGGGGTTGGCCGGGGCCTTGGTCTTCAGGTCCGGGAACTCGGGCGCGACCAGGACGTCGACGGGCAGGACCAGCTCGACGCCGTTCTTCTCGGCGCGCTCGATGTACTCCTGGACCGCCGGGATCTGGTCCTCCTGGAGCAGGGAGATGCCGACCTCGTACCCCTTGGCCTTGAGGAAGGTGTACGCCATGCCGCCGCCGATGAGCAGCCGGTCGGCCTTGCCGAGCAGCTGGTCGATGACGGCGAGCTTGTCGGAGACCTTGGCGCCGCCGAGGGCGACCACGTACGGGCGCTGCACGTCGTCGGTGAGCTTCTTCAGCACGCCGACCTCGGTGGCGATGAGGTACCCGGCGTAGTGCGGCAGCCGCTTCGGCAGGTCGAAGACGGACGCGTGCTTGCGGTGCACCGCGCCGAAGCCGTCGCCGACGTAGACGTCCGCGAGGCCGGCCAGCCTGTCGGCGAAGGCGGCGCGCTCGGCGTCGTCCTTGCTGGTCTCACCGGCGTTGAAGCGCAGGTTCTCGATGACCGCGACGCCGCCGTCGGCAAGGCCGGAGACGACGGCCTCGGCGGAGGTGCCGACCGTGTCCTCGGCGAAGGCGACGTCGGCACCGAGCAGTTCACCGAGGCGGGCGGCGGCCGGGGCGAGGGAGAAGGCGGGGTCCGGGGCGCCCTTGGGGCGGCCCAGGTGCGAGGCCACGATCACCCGCGCGCCCGCGTCGGCCAGCGCCTTGACGGTGGGCACCACGGCGCGGATGCGGCCGTCGTCGGTGATGGTGGTGCCGTCCAGCGGGACGTTCAGGTCGGCGCGGACGAAGACGCGCTTGCCCGCGACGCCTTCGGAGAGCAGTTCGTCGATCGTCTTCAAGAGGGCTCCTGGATTCTCGGATCGCTCGTGATCCTACGAGGGCTGGTGGCGGCGGACGCGACGCAGGGCCCGGACAGCGCGACCTTGCGCTGCCCGAGCCCTGCTACCGCATGAGGTGCCTTGCTGAAGTGGATCAGAGCTGGTTGCCGACGAAGACCGTGAGGTCGACGAGGCGGTTCGAGTAGCCCCACTCGTTGTCGTACCAGCCGAGGATCTTCACCGACTTGCCCTCCTGGACCATGGTCAGGGAGGAGTCGAAGGTGCAGGAGGCCGGGTCGCCGACGATGTCCGAGGAGACGATCGCGTCCTCGGTGTAGAACAGGATGCCCTTGAGGTCGCCGTCGTCGGCGGCCTTCTTGAACGCGGCGTTGACCTCGTCCTTGGTGACCTCGCGCTGGAGCTCCACGACCAGGTCGGTGGCCGAGCCGGTCGGGACCGGGACGCGCATCGCGATGCCGTCGAGCTTGCCCTTGAGCTGCGGCAGGACCAGCGCGGTGGCCTTGGCGGCGCCCGTGGTGGTGGGGATGATGTTCTCCGCGGCGGCACGGGCGCGGCGCAGGTCCTTGTGCGGGAAGTCCAGGATGCGCTGGTCGTTCGTGTACGCGTGGACCGTCGTCATCAGGCCCTTGACGATGCCGAAGTTCTCGTCGAGGACCTTCGCCATCGGCGCCACGCAGTTGGTGGTGCAGGAGGCGTTGGAGATGACGTGGTGGTTCGCCGGGTCGTACTTGTCCTGGTTGACGCCCATCACGATGGTGATGTCCTCGTCCTTGGCCGGGGCCGAGATGAGGACCTTCTTCGCGCCACCGGCGATGTGCTTCTCCGCGTCGGCCTTCTTCGTGAAGATGCCGGTCGACTCGATCACGATGTCGACGCCCAGCTCGCCCCAGGGGATCTCGGCCGGGTTGCGCTCGGACAGGACCTTGATGGTCTTGCCGTCGACGGTGATGGTGTCCTCGGTGTGCGAGACCTCCGCCTTGAGGCGGCCGAGGATGGTGTCGTACTTCAGCAGGTGGGCGGTGGTCGCGGTGTCACCCAGGTCGTTGACAGCCACGATCTCGATGTCCGCACCCTGCTCCAGCAGCGCGCGGAAGTAGTTACGACCGATGCGGCCAAAGCCGTTGATGCCTACGCGGATCGTCACGAACCGATCTCCTCGTTGGTACGCCGGCCCGATGTGCCGGCGAGCTGTATTTGGGATGTCCCCGACCACCTCCGACCCTACCTCCCTACGGCGTCGGGGGTGACATCGAGACGGCCCATACCCGGCAGGGCGGTCCGTACCCGCCAGTAGGGGTACGGACCGCCCTGGGCGACGGGGACCGATCACCCGATTTCGCTACACCGGGTCAGTCCCCCGCACACCGGAATTCACTCGTCCAGGGCATGCAGCGCCTGCCGGACCAGCGCCGCGCGGGCGGCCGGTTCGGCGAGGTGCTCCAGGCCGAAGCCGAGCAGCACCGTGTCGTCCGTGGTGACCGCGCCGTAGGTCTGGAACAGGGTCCCGGTGCGGGTCCAGTCCTTCAGGACGGCGGGGCTGCCCTCGGGCGGTCCCGGGACCCGCCAGGCGCCCAGCGAGGTCTCGAAGCCCTCGGTCTGCGTCGCCGTGCCGCCGACGACCAGGGAGGCCTCGTCGGCGAGGACGCCCCGGCCGCCGCTGCCCGGGTCGGTGACGTAGGCGATCGACAGCTCGACGGACTTCCCGGCGTAGGCGCTCAGGTCGAACTCGACCTGCTTCCAGCCGCCGGAGGAGCCGGTGAGGCTGTTCCACTGGCCGGTGGTGCCGGTCGCGGTGCAGCCGTCGTCGGACAGGGTCAGGTAGTGCGCCAGCCAGGGGTGCCCGGCCATGTAGAACCCGGCCGCGCACTCCGCGGGTACGGCGGTGCCGGTGGCGCCGTTCGCCTCGGGCAGGGTGGTCCAGTCGTCGGCGCCGGTGGTGTGCGCCTCGACCAGGGCGTGGTCGTAGCCGCGCTCGGTGTCCCACAGCAGCTGGGTGCGGAGCACGGGGCGGTCGGAGGCGGTGACTCCGGTGAGGTCGACGGTGCGGGTGAGGCGCTTGTAGGCGTCGTCGGTGTGGACGGCGGCGGCCATCCACTCCCCCGCGTAGGGCCCGTACGGGTTGACCGTCCCGGCGAACTTCCCGGCGCCCGCGCTCGCGAACTGCGGGTACGTGCCGGGGTCGAGCTCGTCGGAGGTCACGCTGTACGCCCCGGCGGCGTCCAGCGGGTTGCCGGGGGCGTCGCCGAGGGTCCCGCCGGCCCCGTCGAGCTTGCCGGAGCCCGCGAAGCCGGTGGCGCCGGAGGTGGCGGTGCGGGTGTAGGCGCCCAGGTAGTACTGGCTGAAGTCGTCGGAGAGGGTGCCGCCGCCGAGGTCGACCTCGCCGCCGGCCTGCTCGCCGGCCTCGATCAGCTTGCCGCCCTCGTTGAGGAAGGCGCGCAGCTGGAGCTGGGTGGCGTTGCCGGGCACCGCGGCGCCCGTGTAGTGGACGACCGTGTCGAAGTGGCCGAGGACGCCGAGCGCGTCGGGGGCGCCCTGGGCGGCGACGTCCCAGACGGCGGCGCGCCGGCCGTTGGCCTTGAGGGCGTCCACGTACGTCCGGGTCTGCGTGGCCTTCGCACCCTCCTCGGCGACGACGAGGACGTCGGCGCGGGGCCGCTCGGCGACCGTGTAGGTGAAGTGCTCGCTCTCGGTGCGCTTGCCGTGCCGGTCGTGGCTGCCTCGCGGCTTTTCTCCGGTGAACCAGACCTCGACGCGGTCGCCGGGGTCGGCGCCCCGCACCTTGGCCCGGTACTCGTCGAAGTAGAGGTTGTCCTCGCCGCCGTACGTCTCGCCGCCCCGCCAGGGCCGCAGCGTCGCGTCGTGCGTGCGTCCGCCGTTGACGCGGTACTTCAGCTCCTTGTCGCGCACGGACTTGCGGACGACGACGGAGACCTCTTGGTCGGCGCCGCGCGCGTAGGAGGTGGTGAAGGGGGCCGGGGTGAAGTCGGCGGCGTCCAGGCCGACCGAGGAGGACGGACGGTCGGGGTGGGCGGCGGTCTCGGCGACGGAGAGCGCGAAGGGGATGTTCTTGGCGAACTCCTCCTGGATCAGTTTCTCGTCGTCGGGGAAGTTGAAGCCCGACTGGCAGTCGCGCGCGTTCCACTCGTCGTCGGGCTCCACATCGGAGGCCGTCTGGCAGGTCGACATCTCCGGGGTGAACATCGCCATGCCGTTGACGTTGGCCGCGTGTCCGTCGGCCTCGCCGTTGGTGGTGTACAGCTCCGAGGAGACCTGCGGGTGGTAGCCGGGGATCGCGGAGTTGTCGGGGGTGCCGGCCAGCGCCTTGTAGAGGACGTCGTCCGGGGTGTTGGTGGCCACCTGCCAGCCGACGCCGTAGAGGAGGAGTTCGGCGGCGGAGTGGTAGTTGATGCCGTACGTGAAGCCGATCCGCTTCTGGAAGGCGTCGAGCGCCTTGGTCTCGGGCTCGGAGCCGGGGCTCGCGCCGCGGTAGGTCTCGCTGGTGGGGTTGGGGGACGAGCCCTCGTCGTCGTAGCCCCACTTGTAGGCGAAGTTGCGGTTGAGGTCGACGCCGTCGCCGGTGCTGATGGTGCCGTCGCCGTTGACGTCGCGCAGGTTCTTGCGCCAGAGGCGGTTGTCGTCGCTCTCGAAGGTGTAGTCGTAGCCGTCGGGGTTGGCCGACAGGACGAACCACAGCTCGGTGGAGTCGACGATCTTCCTGATCCGCCGGTCCTTCTTGTAGTTGTCCAGGTAGTGGTGCATCAGCCGCCGGGTCATCTCCGGGGTGATCCACTCACGCGCGTGCTGGTTCGACATGTAGAGGACGGCCGGCTTGGAGCCGTCCCTCGACTTCTTCGCGTGCTTGGTGAGCTTGAGCGCCAGGATGTCCTGGCCCCGCACGGTCTTCCCGATGGAGACGACCTTGGTCAGACCGGGGTTCTCCCGGGCGGTGCGCAGGATCTCCTCGCGCAGTCCGCCGCTGCCGCTGTACGGGCGGAAGACGCCGTCGGCGGCGCTCTCGACCCGCTTCTCGGACTGGGCGGACAGGGTGTGCTCGGTGAGGTCGACGCCCTGTTTCTCCAGCGTGCCGGCCTGCTTCTCGGTGAGGTAGAGCTCGACGGCGGCCGTGCCGCGGTCGGGTACCTGCTCGCCGAGTTCGTGGCCGTCCTGGCCGGCGGCCAGCAGCAGGGGTACCTGCTCCTTGGTGACGTCGGCGCGGAAGACCTTCACTTCGTTCGCGTCCGGGGTCGCCGGGTCCGCGGGTTGTGCCTGGGCGATGGGTGCGAAGCTCGCTCCGCCGATCAGGAGCGCGCCGACGGCGAGGATCGATCTCGCTCTTCGTCTCATGAACCCCCCTAGGTGGGGCCTGTCCGACAGGCCTGGGTCCGCCACAGTGGCGAACAGGTGCCAGGCTCATGACAGCTCATGATCGAGTCAAGAGCCCGGCAGGGACACGCCGAAGCCGGTACCGGTCACCCAAGTGGGCTCCGGTACCGGCCTGTTGGTGGTATCCGCTCGTCGGCGGTGTCGGCTCCGCGGCGGTGTCGGCTCGCCGGCGGCACCGTGCGTCGGCGGTCCTGGCCCGTGCGGTCAGCCGACCAGGTTGTCGGCCAGCTCCTCGCCGAGGTTGGCGTCCGTGCCGGCGATGCCGAGGTCGGAGGCCCGCTTGTCGGCCATGGCCAGCAGGCGGCGGATGCGCCCGGCCACGGCGTCCTTGGTCAGCGGCGGGTCGGCGAGGGCGCCCAGCTCCTCCAGGGAGGCCTGCTTGTGCTCCATGCGCAGCCGGCCCGCGGCGGCGAGGTGCTCGGGCACGTCGTCGGCGAGGATCTCCAGGGCGCGCTGGACCCGGGCGCCGGCGGCGACGGCCGCGCGGGCCGAACGGCGCAGGTTGGCGTCGTCGAAGTTGGCGAGCCGGTTGGCGGTGGCGCGGACCTCGCGGCGCAGCCTGCGCTCCTCCCAGGCCAGCACCGAGTCGTGGGCGCCGAGCCGGGTGAGCAGGGCGCCGATCGCGTCGCCGTCGCGGACCACGACCCGGTCCACGCCGCGCACCTCGCGGGCCTTGGCGGGGATCGACAGCCGACGGGCGGCGCCGACCAGGGCGAGCGCCGCCTCGGGGCCCGGGCAGGTCACCTCCAGGGAGGAGGAGCGGCCGGGCTCGGTGAGCGAGCCGTGCGCCAGGAAGGCCCCGCGCCAGGCGGCCTCGGCGTCGCAGGTGGCCCCCGAGACCACCTGCGGCGGCAGCCCCCGGATGGGCCGTCCCCGGCCGTCCACCAGGCCGGTCTGCCGGGCCAGCTGGTCACCGCCGGCGACCACCCGGACGACGAAGCGCGAACCGCGGCGCAGCCCGCCGGGCGCCATCACGATCAGCTCCGAACCGTGCCCGAAGATCTCCAGGATGTCCTGCTTGAGCCGGCGGGCCGCCCGCGCGGTGTCCAGCTCCGCCTCGATCACAATGCGCCCGCTCACCAGGTGAAGGCCGCCGGCGAACCGCAGAACGGCGGAGACCTCCGCCTTTCTGCAGCAGGTCCGGGTGACGGGGAGCCGGGAGATCTCGTCCTTCACCGCTGCCGTCATCGCCATGGGCCGATCCTTCCATGCATCCGAAAAATACGGTCGTACGCGGCGGCCAGCAGCTCCGGGTCGTGCCTCGGGGTCCCGTCGGTCCGGGCGACCGGAGCCAGCTCGACCGCGGCGCCGAACCGTTTCGCGGCGTCGGTCAGCGAGTCACGGTCGGGCACGGCGGCCTCGTCGGCCAGCACCACGTCCAGGGCGAGTTTAGGGGCGTGTCGTCCCAAAACCTCCAAATGACGCTGCGGTGAGAAGCCCTCAGTTTCTCCGGGCTGCGGGGCGAGGTTCAGCGAGAGCACGCGGCGCGCCTTCGTCTCGACCAGGGCGTCCAGCAGCTCGGGCACGAGCAGGTGCGGGATGACCGAGGAGAACCAGGAGCCGGGGCCCAGCACCACCCAGTCGGCGTCCAGGACGGCGTCGACCGCGTCGGGGACGGCCGGCGGGTCGCTGGGCACCAGGTGCACGGACTGCACCTCGCCCGGCGTGAGCGCCACGGTCGCCTGTCCCCGTACGGTGTCCACCTCGTCGGGACGTTCCGGGTCGTGGCCCCTGACCAGGGCCTGGAGCTCCAGCGGGACGGCGGACATGGGCAGCACCCGCCCGTGCGCGCCGAGCAGCTTGCCCACCAGGTCCAGCGCCTGGACGTGGTCGCCGAGCTGCTCCCACAGGGCGACGATCAGCAGATTGCCGACCGCGTGTTCGTGCAGGTCGCCCTGGGACTGGAAGCGGTGCTGGATGACGCGGGCCCAGGTCTGGCCCCAGTCGTCGTCCCCGCACAGCGCGGCGAGCGCCTTGCGCAGGTCACCGGGCGGCAGCACCCCCAGCTCGTCACGGAGCCGCCCGCTGGAGCCGCCGTCGTCGGCGACGGTGACGACGGCGGTGAGGTCGCCGGTGATCCGGCGCAGCGCGGCGAGCGAGGCGGACAGGCCCATGCCGCCGCCGAGAGCGACGACCTTGGGCTGGGCGCCCCGGCGGCGCGGCTTGCCGCCGCGCGTCTGTTCGGGCCGGGCCGCGCGGGCGTCGGCGGGTCTGCCGCCGCGCCCCTCGGGCACCACCCGGCGCAGCCGGCTCAGCCGCGGAGTGCGTCCTGTCATTCCCCTGTCATTCCCGTCCCATGTCCCGGTGGACGACCACCGTCTCCACGCCCTCGGCGGCGAGCCGGGCGGCGAGCTTCTCCGACATGGCCACGGACCGGTGCTTGCCCCCGGTGCAGCCGACGGCGACGGTCACATAGCGCTTGCCCTCCCGACGGTAGCCCGCCGCGATCAGCTGGAGCAGCTCGGCGTAGCGGTCGAGGAACTCCTTGGCCCCGGGCTGGTTGAGGACGTAGCTCGACACCTCCTCGTTCAGGCCGGTGAAGGGGCGCAGCTCCGGGACCCAGTGCGGGTTGGGCAGGAAGCGCATGTCGACGACGAGGTCGGCGTCGACCGGGAGGCCGTACTTGAAGCCGAAGGACATCACCGTGGCCCGCAGCTCGGGCTCCTCCTCGCCGGCGAACTGGGCGTCCATCTTGGCGCGCAGCTCGTGCACGTTGAGGCTGGAGGTGTCGATCACCAGGTCGGCGTCGCCGCGCAGCTCCCGGAGCAGCTCGCGCTCGGCGGCGATGCCGTCCACGATGCGGCCGTCGCCCTGGAGGGGGTGCGGGCGGCGCACCGACTCGAAGCGGCGCACCAGGGCGTCGTCGGAGGACTCCAGGAAGACGATCCGGCGGGTGACGCCGCGGGCGTCGAGGTCCGCGAGGGACTCGCGCAGGTTGTCGAAGAAGCGCCGTCCTCGGACGTCCACGACCACCGCGATGCGGGCCACGTTGCCCTGGGAGCGGGCGCCGAGCTCCACCATGGTGGGGATCAGCGCGGGCGGGAGGTTGTCGACGACGAACCAGCCCAGGTCCTCCAGACACTTGGCGGCCGTCGAGCGGCCTGCCCCGGACATGCCGGAGATGATCACCAGCTCGGGGATGGCCGCTTCGTGCGTCCCGGCTGTTTCCTTGCCCGTACTCACCTGTGCTCCGTCGTCGCGGGTCTGTTCTCGTGCCGCCGCGGCCTGCGTCTGTTCTCGTCCGGCTGCGGGCCGTGCCTCGTGCTCGGTCATCTCTCCTGCCCCCGTCGTTCGTCCGGGGTGCCCGCGGACACGGGCTCCCCCGGGGCATCCGCCGTCGTCTCGGGTGCCCCGTCGTCGTCATCCATGATCTCTCCGGTCGCCGTGTTCACGGCGGGCCCGGCCGGGGTGGCCCCGGCCAGGGCCACGGCCACGGTCTCGGCCGTCTTGCGGCCTATGCCGGGCACCTCGCAGATCTGGTCGATCGTCGCCGCCCGCAGCCGCTTCACCGAACCGAAGTGCTTGATCAGCGCCTGTTTGCGGGTCTCCCCCAGGCCGGGCACGTCGTCGAGCGGTCCGGCGCGGAAGCGTTTGGCGCGCTTGGTGCGCTGGTAGGTGATCGCGAAGCGGTGGGCCTCGTCGCGGACCCGCTGCAGCAGGTAGAGGCCTTCGCTGGTGCGGGGCAGGACGACGGGGTCGTCCTCGCGGGGCAGCCAGACCTCCTCCAGGCGCTTGGCGAGACCGCACACGGCGATGTCGTCGATGCCCAGCTCGTCCAGCGCCCGCTGGGCGGCCGCGACCTGCGGCTGACCGCCGTCGACCACGACGAGCTGCGGCGGGTAGGCGAACCTCTTGGGCCGGCCGTCGTCGTCCTTGAGCGCCGGGCCGTGGGTGAGCGCCTCGCCGTCGTCCGGTGCGGAGGCCTGGCCACCCGGACCGGCGTCGCCGCCGGGGTGCTGCCCGCCGCCGGGGTGCTGCCCGCCGTCGGCGTGCTGCCCGCCGTCGGTGAGCGACTCGCCGTCCGCCCACTCGCCGGTCTTCTCCTTCTCGGCGAGATAGCGGCGGAAGCGGCGGGTGATGACCTCGTGCATGGAACGGACGTCGTCCTGTCCCTCGAAGCCCTTGATCTGGAACCGCCGGTATTCGCTCTTCCGGGCCAGCCCGTCCTCGAAGACGACCATGGAGGCCACGACGTCGTCGCCCTGGAGGTGCGAGATGTCGTAGCACTCGATGCGCAGCGGGGCGCTGTCGAGGTCGAGGGCCTCGGCGATCTCCTCCAGCGCGCGCGAGCGCGTCGTCAGGTCCGAGGCGCGCTTGGTCTTGTGCAGGACGAGGGCCTGCTGGGCGTTGCGCTGGACGGTCTCCATCAGCGCCTTCTTGTCGCCGCGCTGCGGGATGCGCAGCGACACGCCCGAGCCCCGGCGCTCGGTGAGCCACTGCTGGACGGGCTCGACCGGGTCGGGCAGGGCGGGGACCAGGACCTCCTTGGGCACGGCGTCCCCGCTCTCCTCGCCGTACAGCTGCTGTAGGGCGTGCTCGACGAGGGCGGCGGTGGTGATCTCCTCCACCTTGTCGGTGACCCAGCCGCGCTGACCGCGCACGCGTCCGCCGCGCACGTGGAAGATCTGGACGGCGGCCTCCAGCTCGTCCTCGGCGACCGCGATCAGGTCGGCGTCGGTGGCGTCGGCGAGCACGACCGCGCTCTTCTCCATCGCCTTCTTGAGGGCCCCGATGTCGTCCCGCAGGCGCGCCGCCCGCTCGTACTCCATCTCCTCCGCGGCGTCGGCCATCTGCCGCTCCAGGCGGCGCAGGTAGGTGCCGGTGCGGCCGGCCATGAAGTCGCAGAACTCGTCGGCCAGGTCCCAGTGGTCGTCGGGCGTGATCCGGCCGACGCAGGGCGCGGAGCACTTGCCGATGTAGCCGAGCAGACAGGGGCGGCCGGTGCGGGCGGCGTTCTTGAAGACGCCCGTGGAGCAGGTGCGCACCGGGAAGACGCGCAGCAGGAGGTCGACCGTGTCGCGGATGGCCCAGGCGTGTCCGTACGGCCCGAAGTAGCGCACGCCCTTCTTCTTGTGGCCGCGCATCACCTGGACGCGCGGGAACTCCTCGTTCATCGTCACCGCGAGGTACGGGTAGCTCTTGTCGTCGCGGTACTTGACGTTGAACCGGGGGTCGTACTCCTTGATCCAGGAGTACTCCAGCTGCAGTGCCTCGACCTCCGTGGACACCACCGTCCACTCCACGGACGCGGCCGTGGTGACCATGGTGCGGGTGCGCGGGTGCAGGTGCGCCAGGTCCTGGAAGTAGTTCGCCAGGCGCTGGCGCAGGCTCTTCGCCTTTCCGACGTAGATCACCCGGCGGTGCTCGTCACGGAACCTGTACACCCCCGGGGTGTCCGGGATCTCTCCCGGCCTGGGGCGGTAGCTGGAGGGGTCGGCCATGACTCACACCCTACTGGCGCGGACCGACACCGCGGCGGGGCTGTGGACGACGGGCCGGGCCCCTGTGGACCGCCGGCGGGGAAGACGGTGCGGGGCCGGCCGGTCACGGTGGGTGGCAGCCGGGAGGGCGGGCCCGTGCGTTCTCGGCCAGGAGCGCGTGACGGTCGGGCGTCAGGTGTTGTCCGGACTAGGTCAACACGCTTCAATGCGGGGGGACTCGGGGCCTGAAGCGCGGCGTACGGATGTGAAGACCTCTGCGCCGCGACCGGGGGCGGCCCCGGCCGATCCGTGTCGACGGTCTGACCAGCCGTCGTGAACTTCACAGGAGGGCCCCTGCATGCCGCACGCCACACAGCACGCGGACGTCGCCACGGCGCAACTCGACTCGGCCCTGCGCGGTGGCCCCTTCCACGTCGCGCTGCGCGCGGCGATCGCCGCGCGTGGGCTGCCGCTGCAGCGTGTGCAGCACCATCTGTCGCGCCACGGGGTGAAGGTGGGCGTCACGAGCCTGAGCTACTGGCAGCAGGGGGCCCGGCGCCCGCAGCGTCCGGAGTCCCTGCGGGCCGTGCGGGCCCTGGAGGAGATACTCCAGCTGCCCGAGGAGTCGCTGATACGTCTGCTCGCCGAGTCCGGCGCCGAGGCAACGGACCGCGACCGACGGCCCGCGGGCCGCTCCTACCGCGCCCACCTGGCGGCCTCGGGCGTCCTTGACGGGCTGCTGGCCGAACTGGGGCACCCGTCGCCGGACGGCGGGGTGCACACCCTCGGGCACCACGAACGGATCCGCGTCGGGCCCGGCCGTGAGCTGGCGGGCCGCGAGTCGCACCTCATCGTCCGCGCACACCGGGACGGCGTCGACCGCTTCGTCGCCGTCCACTACGGCGACCCGGGGTGCGTCCCCGCCCGGATGACCGTCCACGCCCTGGAGAACTGCCGCACGGGACGGGTGCGCACCCACCACGAGACCGGCCTGCTGGTGACCGAGCTGCTCTTCGACACGCGGCTGGGGGCCGGCGACACCCACCTCTTCCGCTACGGAGTCGAGGACGGCACGGCCGGTGTGTCGCGCGAGTACGTCCGCGGGTTCGGTGTCGCGGGCGGGCAGTACGCGCTCCAGGTGCGGTTCGACGTCGCGGCCCTTCCGGTGCGCTGCCACCGGTTCACGCAGCACTCCCCGGCGGCGCCGCGCGGTGGCCGGCAGGAGCTGGCGCTCAGCGGACTGCACCGCTCGGTGCATCTCGTGGAGCCGCGGGTCAGGTCGGGGATGCTGGGGATCGGCTGGGACTGGGAGTAGGACGCCGGGGCCCCGGGGAGGGCGTCGGCTGCGGCGCCGGGGAGGGCGTCGGCTGCTCCCGGTCGGGCTCCTGACGGTCGGGCTCCTGACGGTCAGGTCCCCGGGCTCGCGACGATCCGGCCCTGCTTCACCTCGACCGGCAGCTCGATGAGCGGCACGGTCGCCGGGGCGTGCAGCACCTCGCCGGTGCGGGCGTCGAACTCGCTGCCGTGGCAGTTGCAGACGAGCTTGGTGCCCTCCAGCTTCTTGATGGGGCACCCCGCGTGCGTGCACACCGTGCTGAACGCCTTCAGGGAGCCGTCCTCGGCGCGGCTGACCACCACGTTCCCGTCCGGGAACAGCTTCGTCGCGCCCTTGGCGACCTCCCCGTCCGCGCCCAGGTCCACGGGTGCGGTCGGCCTGGCCGGGGCGGCGCCGTCGTCGCCCGGGGAGCAGGCGGCCAGGCCGAGTCCGGCGACGGGCGTGACGGCCACCGAACGCAGGACGGTACGGCGACTCGGGGCGGGGCGGCCGGGCATGAGGTCTCCACTGGTCGGGTTCGGGGCCGGGCGGGGCGTGAGCGGGAGGTGCGCCACAGGGCCGACGATATCCGGCCGGGCGGGTGGTCCCGCGGGCCGGGTGGCCCGGAGGCGGGTCGCCGTCCGGCAGCGCGTAAACGCTTGCGCAAGCGTTTACGCGCCCCTGGCGCGTGGGGTACGGTCCGGCCGGAGCGGGACGTGAGCGACGGGTCCGGGCGGGGACGTGAGTGACAGGTCCGGGCGGGGACGCGAGTGACAGGTCCGGGCGGGGACGTGAGCGAAGGGGGTGCGCCGGTGGCGACCATGGCCGATGTCGCGCGGAGTGCCGGTGTCTCCGTGGCGACCGTCTCGCACGTCCTCAACGGCACCCGCCCGGTGCTGCCCCACACCCGCCAGGCGGTGCTCGACGCCGTGGAGGAGCTGGGCTACACGCCGAACACCCTCGCCCGCTCCCTGGTGACCTCGCGCACCCGTTCCATCGGGCTCGCGGTGTCGGCGATCAGCAACCCGTACTTCACGGAGATCCTCCAGGGCGTCGAGGCCGCCGCCCTGGAGCACGGCTACGGCCTGCTCATCGCCGACCCGCACGACGACCCCGGGCACGAGCGCGAGGTGGTCCGGCTGCTGCACGAGCGGCGTGTGGACGGCATGATCGTCGCGCCCTCCGCCGAGCCCCGGGACCTGGTCGCCTACCTCACCCGCCACCGGGTGCCGGCCGTGTTCCTCGACCGGGTCGTCGACGTGCCGGAGGCCGAGGACGCCCCGCGCTTCGACCAGGTCTGCGCCGAGGGCGCCGAGCCGACCACGGGGCTGGTGGGTCATCTCGCCGGGCTGGGCCACCGCCGGATCGGCCTGGTCGCGGGCCGGCCGGGGTTCAGCACGACCCGCGAGCGGATCACCGGGTACCGGCACGGCCTCGCCGCCGCGGGTCTGCCCTACGACGAGCGGCTGCTGGTGCACGGCGACTCCGAGGCGGCCGGCGGCGAACGGGCCACGGCGCAGCTGCTGTCCCTGGCGGTGCCGCCCACCGCGCTGGTCACCGCCAACAACGCGATGACCATCGGCGCCCTGCGCGCCGTCCGCGAGCGGGGCCTGTCCGTGCCCGGCGACCTCGCGCTGTGCTGCTTCGACGACTTCGCCTGGGCGGACCTCTTCTCACCCGGGCTCACCGCCGTCGCCCAGCCCAGCAGGGAGATCGGTGCGCGGGCCGTGCGGCTGCTCCTCGACCGCCTCGCCGCGCCGGACCGGCCGGCGCGGACCGTACGGCTGCCCTGCTCCTTCGTCCACCGCACCTCCTGCGGCTGCGCCGAGCAGCCCCGGCGGCTCCCGGAGCGGTCCGGGCGGCTCGCCGGGCCGTCCGGAGAACCCCATGCGCAAGCCCATGCCAAGGCCAACGAAAGGACCCTCCCGTGATCGTCGTCGCCGGTGAGGCACTGATCGACCTGGTACCGCAGGGCACGGGCGCCCTCGCCGCGCTGCGGCCCGCGCTCGGCGGCGGTCCGTACAACACCGCCGTCGCGCTGGGCCGCCTCGGCTCGCCCGTGGCGTTCTGCTCACGGGTGTCGTACGACGCCTTCGGCGAGGCGCTCCTCGACCGGCTGCGCGAGACCGGCGTGGACGTCTCGCCGGTGCAGCGCGGGGCCGAGCCGACCACCCTCGCCGTGGCCTCGCTCGACGCGGACGGCTCGGCCGCGTACTCGTTCTACGTGGACGGGACCGCTGACCGGCTGTTCTCGCTGCCCGCCGGCCTGCCGACCGGCACCCGGGCCGTCTCCTTCGGGACGTGTTCGCTGGTGCTGGAGCCGGGCGCGAGCGCGTACGAGGAACTGCTGCGCGAGACGGCCGCGCGGGGCGTGTTCACGGCGCTGGACCCCAACATCCGGGCCGGGCTGATCCCGGACCCTGACGCCTACCGGGCCCGGTTCAAGAGCTGGCTGCCGTCGGTGTCGCTGCTGAAGCTGTCCGCCGAGGACGCCGAGTGGCTCGGCGGCACCCCCGGGGAGTGGCTCGCGGCGGGACCGGCCGCGGTCGTGGTCACCCGGGGCGGCGACGGCCTGACCGCGTTCACCCGCGACGGGGGCGAGTACACGGTGCCGGGCGAACGCGTCGAGGTGGTGGACACGATCGGCGCGGGCGACACGGTGAACGCGGCCCTGCTGCACGGCCTCGCGGCGCGGAACGCCCTCGGCGACGCGGCCGTGGCCGCGCTGGGGCCGGACGGCTGGGCCGGGCTGCTGGGCTTCGCCGCCCGCGCGGCCGCGGTCACCTGCTCCCGGGCGGGCGCGGAACCGCCGTACGCCCACGAGGTCACCGGCTGACGGACGGCGGCGGCGCCGGACCCAGGGGTTCACCCATGGGGTCCGGCGCCGCCGACCGCACTCAGGCCTTGCTCGTCCGCGTGGTCTTCTTCGCGGCGGGCGTGGCGGCCTTCTTGGCCGTCTTGGCGGTCCTGGCCGTTTTGGCGGCGGTCGCCTTCTTGGCCGCCGTGGCGGTGACCGCCTTGGTGGCGGTCTTCCTGGCGGTGGCCTTGGTCGCGACCGTCTTCGCCGCCTTGCGCGGCCTGGTCACCGGGGCCGCGTCACTGACCCGGTCGGCGCCGAGGACGTCCCGGAGGAACTTGCCGGTGTGGCTGGCGGGGACACCCGCGACCTGCTCGGGCGTGCCCTCGGCGACCACCAGGCCACCGCCGGCGCCGCCCTCGGGGCCCATGTCGACGACCCAGTCGGCGGTCTTGATCACGTCGAGGTTGTGCTCGATGACGATGACGGTGTTGCCCTTGTCGACCAGGCCGCCGAGGACCGTCAGCAGCTTGCTGATGTCCTCGAAGTGGAGACCGGTGGTCGGCTCGTCCAGGACGTAGACCGTGCGTCCGGTGGAGCGGCGCTGCAGCTCGCTGGCGAGCTTGACGCGCTGGGCCTCGCCGCCGGACAGGGTGGTCGCGGACTGGCCGAGCCGGACGTACCCGAGACCGACGTCCTTGAGGGTCTTCATGTGCCGGGAGATGGCGGGGACCGCCTCGAAGAAGTCGGTCGCCTCCTCGATCGGCATGTTCAGCACGTCGGCGATGGACTTGCCCTTGTAGTGGACCTCCAGGGTCTCCCGGTTGTACCGGGCGCCGTGGCAGACCTCGCACGGGACGTAGACGTCCGGGAGGAAGTTCATCTCGATCTTGATGGTGCCGTCGCCCGCGCAGTTCTCGCAGCGGCCGCCCTTGACGTTGAAGGAGAAGCGCCCGGGCAGGTAGCCGCGGACCTTCGCCTCCGTCGTCTCGGCGAACAGCTTGCGGATGTGGTCGAAGACGCCGGTGTACGTCGCCGGGTTCGACCGCGGGGTGCGGCCGATGGGCGACTGGTCGACGTGGACGACCTTGTCGACGAGGTCGTCGCCGTCCACGCGCGTGTGCCTGCCCGGGACGTTCCGCGCGCCGTTCAGCTCGCGGGCCAGGTGGGTGTAGAGGATGTCGTTGACCAGCGTCGACTTGCCGGAGCCCGAGACGCCGGTGACGGCGGTGAAGACGCCCAGCGGGAAGGACACGTCGATGTCCTGGAGGTTGTTCTCCCGGGCGCCGTGCACGGTGAGGCGCCGGGAGGGGTCCTGCGGGCGCCGGATGTCGGGCAGCGGAATGGCCTTGCGTCCGGACAGGTACAGCCCGGTCTGCGACTCGGCGTTGTCGAGCAGCTCCTTGACGGAACCGCTGTGCACCACCTTGCCGCCGTGCTCGCCCGCGCCGGGACCGATGTCGACGATCCAGTCGGCGACCTTGATGGTGTCCTCGTCGTGCTCGACGACGATGAGGGTGTTGCCCATGTCCCGGAGCCGGACGAGGGTCTCGATCAGCCGGTGGTTGTCGCGCTGGTGCAGGCCGATGGACGGCTCGTCCAGGACGTACAGCACGCCGACGAGTCCGGAGCCGATCTGGGTGGCCAGCCGGATGCGCTGGGCCTCGCCGCCGGAGAGGGTGCCCGCCGCGCGGTTCAGCGAGAGGTAGTCCAGGCCGACGTCGACCAGGAACCGCAGCCGTTCGTTGACCTCCTTCAGGACGCGCTCGGCGATCTTCTTGTCGCGGGCGTTGAGCGTCAGCTCGCCCAGGAAGTCCGCGCAGTCGCTGATGGACATCGCCGAGACCTCGGCGATCGACTTGCCCATGACGGTGACCGCGAGGACGAGGGGCTTGAGGCGGGTGCCCTCACAGGTGGGGCAGGGCACCTCGCGCATGTAGCCCTCGAAGCGCTCGCGGCTGGAGTCGCTCTCGGCCTCGCTGTGCCGGCGCTTGACGAAGGGGATCGCGCCCTCGAAGGCCGTGGTGTACCGGCGCTCGCGGCCGTACCGGTTGCGGTAGCGGACCTCGACCTGGGTCTTGTGGCCGTTCAGCAGGGCCTTGCGGGCGCGCAGCGGCAGGCCCGCGAAGGGGATGTCCGTGCGGAAGCCGAGCGCGTCGGCGAGGGCGCCGATCAGGCGGCCGAAGTAGTCCTTGGTGTGTCCGTGCGACCAGGGGTGGATGGCGCCCTCGTCGAGGGACTTGTCCTCGTCGGGGACGATCAGCTCCGGGTCGACCTCCATGCGGGTGCCGATGCCGGAGCAGTCGGGGCAGGCGCCGAAGGGCGAGTTGAAGGAGAAGGAACGGGGCTCCAGCTCTTCGAAGGACAGGTCGTCGTACGGGCAGTACAGGTGCTCCGAGTACATGCGCTCGCGCTCGGGGTCGTCCTCGGGGAGGTCGACGAAGTCGAGCACGACCATGCCGCCGGACAGGCCGAGCGCGGTCTCCACGGAGTCGGTCAGGCGCCGCTTGGCGGAGTCCTTCACCGTGAGGCGGTCGACGACCACCTCGATGGTGTGCTTCTCCTGCTTCTTCAGCGTGGGCGGGTTGGACAGCTGGACGGTCTCGCCGTCCACCCGCGCGCGGGAGTAGCCCTTGGTCTGGAGGTCGGCGAAGAGGTCGACGAACTCGCCCTTGCGCTCACGCACCAGCGGCGACAGCACCTGGAAGCGGCTGCCCTCCGGCAGCTCCAGGACCTTGTCGACGATGGCCTGCGGCGACTGGCGCGAGATGGGCCGGTGGCACTCGGGACAGTGCGGCTTGCCGATGCGGGCGAAGAGCAGGCGCAGGTAGTCGTAGACCTCGGTGATGGTGCCGACCGTGGAGCGCGGGTTGCGCGAGGTCGACTTCTGGTCGATGGAGACCGCCGGGGAGAGGCCCTCGATGAAGTCGACGTCCGGCTTGTCCATCTGGCCGAGGAACTGCCGGGCGTAGGAGGAGAGCGACTCCACGTAGCGCCGCTGGCCCTCGGCGAAGATGGTGTCGAAGGCCAGGGAGGACTTGCCCGACCCGGACAGGCCCGTGAAGACGATGAGCGAGTCACGAGGCAGGTCGAGCGAGACGTTCTTCAGGTTGTGCTCGCGCGCGCCACGGACGATGAGACGGTCGGCCACGCCGGTCCGCACCTTTCTTGAGAGAAGTGACAGGGGCGGGGCCCCCGTCTTTCTCAGACTAGGGGGAGCCACTGACAACGCCGGTCGGATTCACCGGTTGTCAACAAACCCCGACTTCCCAGCATGCCCGACGCCGCAGTCGAGCTTATAGCACGTGCATTCGAATTGCGGGGGTCGTCCACAACCTTCACCCGAAGGTGTGGTGCGGTCTAGGGTCAGCAGCATGATTGATCACGCTCATGACCTGGCGTCTGTACGTGACGCTACCGAGCGGCTGCTCACCGCGGTCGGGAAACTGGACAACGCGTCCGTGACGGAGTCGTCACGGCTTCCCGGCTGGAGCCGCGGTCACGTCCTCGCCCACCTCGCCCGCAACGCCGACGCTCTGGTGAACGTCCTCGAAGGGCGCCCCATGTACGTCTCCGGCGAGGCCAGGGACGCCGACATCGAGCGGGACGCCCCGCGCCCCCTCGACGCCCAGCTCGCGGACCTGCGCGAGAGCGCGGCCCGCTTCCAGGGGACGGGAGCGGCGCCGGCGGACTGGTCCCGCACCGTGGAGCTGCGCAACGGCGTCACGGACTCCGCCTCCAGGGTGCCGTTCCGGCGCTGGGTCGAGGTGGAGCTGCACCACGTCGACCTGGGCATCGGGTACGAGCTGGAGGATCTTCCGACGGAGTTCACCGCGCGGGAGATCGACTTCCTCGCCGCCCGGTTCGCCGGGCACCCGGACGTGCCGCCGACCCGGCTCACGGACGGCACGCGCGCGTGGCGCACGGGGCGGGAGGCCGACACCCCCGAGGTGACCGTCACCGGTCCCCCGGCCGATCTGCTCGGCTGGCTCGCCGGTCGCCGTGAGGGCTCCGCACTCACGGCGGAGGGCGGCCCGCTGCCGGCGCTGCCTCCCCTGTAGACGGGCGGACGGGAGGCGGTCTGCGGGCCGCCCCCGGCGCTAGGCTGGCCGTCATGACGTACAGCGGAGAGGTGACGGTCGGCGGACCCGCCGACGTGCACGAGCTCAAGGACCTGATGATCACCAAGGTCGCGGTCGGCCCGATGAACAACAACGCCTATCTGCTGCGTTGCCGGGCCACCGACGAGCAGCTGCTGATCGACGCCGCCAACGACGCGCACACCCTGCTCGGCACGATCGGTGACGACGGCATCGCCTCCGTCGTCACCACCCACCGGCACGGCGACCACTGGCAGGCGCTCGCCGAGGTCGTCGCGGCCACCGGCGCCCGCACCCACGCCGGCCGGCACGACGCCGAGGGCATCCCGGTGCCGACCGACGTCCTGGTGGACGACGGCGACACGATCCGGGTCGGGCAGGTGGAGCTCACCGCACGCCACCTGGTCGGACACACGCCGGGCTCCATCGTCCTGGTCTACGACGACCCGCACGGGCATCCGCACGTGTTCACCGGGGACTGTCTCTTCCCGGGCGGTGTGGGCAACACCCACAAGGATCCGAAGGCGTTCGCGAGCCTGATCCACGACGTGGAGACCAAGGTCTTCGACACGCTCCCGGACGAGACGTGGGTCTACCCCGGGCACGGCAACGACACGACGCTCGGCGCGGAGCGGCCGCACCTGCCGGAATGGCGGGCGCGCGGCTGGTGACGGTCGGGCACGCCGGCCGGCGGCGGGCGGTCGCGCGCCGGTGACGGGCGGACGGGCGCGTACGGACGTGCGGGCCCGCGCCCTCGCGCCTCCGCGCGCGCCCCGTGTGAAGCGTTCGCACACACCCGCGGTCCGCGCGCGCTCCCGCCGCGGTGGTGCGGCGCGGTCGACTGGTGGCAGCCCCGCACAGGATCGACGGCTCCTGGGCGGCACGGGCCGCCGGCCTCCCGATCCCCGCCCTCGGCCGGCGGCCCCGGCGTCTCAGGTCCTGGCCGCACCGGCCCCGGCCAGGGCCGCGATCCGCTCCACGCCGAAGACGTACCCCTGCACCCCGCATCCCGCGACCACGCCGTCGGCGCGCTGCGAGACGTAGGAGTGGTGCCGGAACGCCTCACGCTGGTGGATGTTGGAGATGTGGACCTCGACCACCGGCAGCCCGTCGCAGGTGTTGAGGGCGTCCAGGATGGCGACGGACGTGTGCGAGTACGCGGCGGGGTTGATCACGATCCCGCAGTGGTGCAGCCGGGCCTCGTGGATCCAGTCGACCAGTTCCCCCTCGTGGTTGGACTGCCGGAAGTCCACCGTGCCGCCGTGCGCGGCCGCCGCCTTGACGCACAGTGCCTCGACGTCGGCGAGGGTGTCGGAGCCGTAGATCTCCGGCTGGCGCTGGCCGAGCAGGTTCAGGTTGGGGCCGTTGAGGATCATGATCGGGGCGGTCGCCAGGGTGCGGGGCACGGTTCCTCCGGTCCGTGAGGGGTGCGGCGGCCCTTGCGCGACCGCTGCTCGGTCCCCGGTTTATCACGGTGCGCCGATGCGTCGGCGGGCCGTACTCTCCGCGTATGACGGTGATCGCGTACCCGCCCAAGCCCTCGCCGGGCGACCGCGTCGCGGTGGTGTCCCCCGCGTCCGGACTGCCCGGACTCTTCCCGCTCCCCTACGAGTTGGGCCTGGAGCGGCTGCGCAAGGAGTACGGTCTCGAGCCGGTCGAGTACCCGGCCACCCGGAAGATGGGCGCGTCGCCCGCCGAGCGTGCCGCCGACCTCCACGCGGCCTTCGCCGACCCCGGCATCAAGGCGGTGTTCGCGTCGATCGGCGGCGACGACCAGATCACCGTGCTGCCGCTGCTCGACCGGGAGCTGATCCGGGCCAACCCGAAGCCGTTCTTCGGCGTGAGCGACAACACCAACCTGCTCGCCTACCTGCGCAACACCGGGATCGTCGGCTTCCACGGCGCGAGCGTGATGGTGGAGCTGGGCCGTCCCGGCGCCCTGCACCCGCAGACCGCCGACTCGCTGCGTGCCGCGCTGTTCACCCCGGGGCCTTACGAACTGCGGTCCGCCGAGCGCTGGAACGACGTCGACCGCGACTGGGCCGACCCTGCGACCTTCGAGACCGAACCCGGGGCGCGCCCCGGGACCGGCTGGTCCTGGGAGAACGCCGACCGGGTGGTCGAGGGACGTACCTGGGGCGGCTGCCTGGAGATCCTCGCCTGGCTGCTGATGGCCGACCGCGAGATCGCGCGCGATCCCGCGGAGTACGACGGTGACGTGCTGTTCCTGGAGACGTCCGAGGAACTGCCGGCCGCGGAGGAGGTCTTCCGCATCCTGCGCAACATGGGCGAGCGCGGGCTGCTCGGCCGCTTCTCGGCGCTGCTGATGGGCCGCCCGAAGACGTGGTCGTTCCAGCACCCCAACAGCCCCGAGGAGGCCGACCGGTACGCGGCGGAGCAGCGGGCTGCGGTCCTGCGCGCGATGCGCGCCTATGCCCCGGACACCATGATCGTCTTCGACGTGGACCTCGGCCACACCGATCCGCAGGTGGTCGTCCCGTACGGGGGCACCGTGCGGGTCGACGGACCCGCGCGGCGCATCACCGTGACCTACTGAGTCTCCCGCCGGTCTACGGGTTGACGGCCAGCTCCAGATAGGCCGCGAAGAGCACCAGGTGGACGCCTCCCTGCAGGGGTGTGGCCCGGCCCGGTACGACCGTCAGGGAGGCCACGACCACGGTCAGGGCGAGCAGCACCATGTGGATGGAGCTGAGGCCCAGGACCAGCGGTCCGGAGAGCCACAGCGAGGCCAAGGCGACCGCGGGGATGGTGAGGCCGATGCTGGCCATGGCCGAGCCGAGCGCGAGGTTGAGGCTGGTCTGCACCCGGTCGCGGCGTGCGGAGCGCACGGCGGCGATGGTCTCGGGGAGCAGGACCAGCAGCGCGATGACGACGCCGACGACGGCGTGGTGGAGTCCGGCGGCCTCCACCCCGCTCTCGATGGTCGGCGACACGCCCTTCGCGAGGCCGACGACGCCGACCAGTGCCAGGCCCAGCATCCCGAGGCTGAACAGGGCCGTGTGTGAGGACGGTGCGTGGGCGTGCTCCTCGGCCGTGATCACTTCGCCCTGCCGGGTGATCGGCAGGAAGTAGTCGCGGTGCCGCACGGTCAGCGTGGCGATGAACAGGCCGTAGAGGACGAGCGAGGACAGCGCCGCGAAGGTCAGCTGCACGGTGGAGAACTCGGGGCCGGGCGCGCTGGTGGTGAACGTCGGCAGGACCAGGCTGAGGGTGGCCAGGGTCGCCACCGTCGCGAGGGCGGCGCCGGTGCCCTCCGGGTTGAACACCGCGATGCCGTGCCGCAGGGAGGCGACCAGGAGGCTGAGGCCGACGACGCCGTTGCAGGTGATCATGACGGCCGCGAAGACGGTGTCCCTGGCCAGGGTCGCGCTCTTGTCGCCGCCGTCCGCCATCAGGGTCACGATGAGCGCGACCTCGATGACCGTGACGGCGATGGCGAGGACGAGGGAGCCGAAGGGCTCGCCGACCCGGTGGGCGACCACCTCGGCGTGGTGCACGGCGGCCAGGACGGATCCCGCCAGGACGATCGTGAGCAGCGCGACGACCACGCCGGGCAGCGAGCGGCCCCAGGTGAGAACGAGCAGCACGACCGCGATCACGGGCGTGACGGTCGTCCACTGTGCGAGGAGCGCCCTGGGACCGGTGACCATGCGGTGATCGTCGCAGAGGGGGACGGGGCCCGCACGCCGGATCTCCGGGCCCTTCGCCCACCGACGGCGCCGGGCGGGCCGGGGCCGCCGGACAACGGGGAGCGGCGAACGGCTCCTCGCCGCTCGCCGCTCCCCGGCCCGGGTGGATCAGGCCTCGACGCTGTCCTTCGGGGCGTCGCCTCTCTCGGCCGCCGCCGCTTCCGCCTCGGCCTGCTTCTTGGAGGCGCGGAGGCTGGTGATCGTGGTGACGATCAGGACGGAGCAGATCACGCCGAGCGAGACCGGAATGCTGATCTCGGGGACGTGGACGCCGGACTCGTGCAGGGCGTGCAGCACCAGCTTGACGCCGATGAAGCCCAGGATCACGGACAGGCCGTAGGACAGGTGCACCAGCTTCTTCAGCAGTCCGCCGATGAGGAAGTACAGCTGGCGCAGACCCATCAGGGCGAACGCGTTGGCCGTGAACACGATGTACGGGTCCTGCGTCAGGCCGAAGATCGCCGGGATGGAGTCGAGCGCGAAGAGCACGTCGGTGGTGCCGATCGCGAGCATCACGACCAGCATCGGGGTCATGATCCGCTTGCCGTTCTCCTCGATCCACAGCTTGGTGCCGTGGTACCGGTCGGCGACGCCGAAGCGGCGCTCGGCGGCCTTGAGGAGCTTGTTTCCCTCGAACTCCTCGTCCTCCTCGTCGGCCCGTGCCTCCTGGATGAGCTTCCAGGCGGTGTAGATGAGGAAGGCACCGAAGATGTAGAAGACCCAGGCGAAGCTGGCGAGGATCGCGGCACCCGCGGCGATGAAGATCGCCCTGAGGACCAGGGCGATGAGGACACCGATCAGCAGGACCCGCTGCTGGTACTGCGAGGGCACCGCGAACTTCGCCATGATCAGGACGAAGACGAAGAGGTTGTCCACGCTCAGGGACTTCTCGGTGATGAAGCCCGCGAAGAACTCGCCGGCGGGTTCACCGCCGCCGAAGAGGAGCAGGCCGAGCCCGAAGAGGCCCGCCAGGGCGATCCAGACGCCGGTCCAGATGCCGGCTTCCTTGATCGATACGTCGTGCGGCTTGCGGCCGATGAAGAAATCGACCGCGATGAGGGCGGCGAGGCCCACGATGGTCAGGACCCACAGGGTCGTCGAGACTTCCACTACGCCTCCGGCAGTACGTCACACGGCAGATGTCAGCGTCGTCGCTGCCGGAGGTCTCTTCCACCCCGGCCCGGGACGCGTGATGCGCCCGAACCACGGGCCGACGCCCCGGGATCTGGCCTGATCCGTATTGACGGGTACGCCGCAGCAGACAGGGAGTACTCCCCTCCGTACGGACGACAGTACCCCAATCACCAAGGGAAGGTAAAGAGATTTGCAAATAAAGCTCAAAAGCCCAGTTGGGAGGCGGTCATCGTCCCCATGAGCCACGGGCGGCGGCGACCTGCGCGAGCACCTGCTGGAGCACCTGGCTGCCGGGCGGCACGAGCGGCGGCTCGTAGGTCCAGGCATGTCCGACCCAAGGGTCGGCGAGGTGGTCGTCGGCCACCGGCGTCAGCCGCAGCAGCGAGCGCCACAGCGGATCGAGCAAGGGTCCGAACCCGGCGGACTCCTCGCGGTCGGCGACCATCATCAGGTGGACGCCGACGGTCGGCCCCTCGTCGGCGAGGTAGCGCAGCTGGTTGACGGCCCGGTCGTCGAAGCCGTGCGGGAAGTCGTTGACGATCAGCAGCTGCTGCGAGGTGTCGAGGCCGGGCGGGAGCGCGTCCGGCGCTCCCCCGCGCAGCGCCATCTGCACCAGGTCGACGCGCTGGGTGAGACGGGCCAGCACGTCCGCCGCCCCCGCCGCTCCCTGGGCGGGCGGCGCGGCCAGCACCCCGCTGCGCACCAGCGGCGCCAGCGCCTGCGCCCCCGACCCGGCCGGATCGATGACGTGCACGGTGAACTCGCCCGCCGGGTAGACGGCGAGCAGCCGGGCGGCGTGGGCCACGGCCGTCTCCAGGCCCAGGCGCCGCATCTCGTGGGAGTCGGCGAAGGAGCCGTCGAGCGAGGCCGAGCGCCCGCTGTCGATCCACAGGCCGCGCTCGAGCGGCAGCCGGATCAGCATCGGGACGCGTATGCGGTCGGCCTCGGGCAGATGCAGATCGCCGAGCCGCACGGCCATCGGGATCTCCATGGGGACGCGGTAGGCGTGCCAGACGGGGTTGTCCCAGCGCGCGAAGGCGGCCGGCAGGGCGGGTTCGACGACCTCGGCCTCCGCGACGAGCTGGGCGACGTCCCGGTCCAGGACCTCCCTGGCCTGGGACACCAACTGAGCGTGCCGGCCGCGCGCCGCCTCCCGGGCGGCGTCGCCCTGCCCGCCGATCCGGTTGCGCGGGTCGGACAGGGCCTGGTCGAGTTCCTTCTCCATCCGGGAGTCGGCGAAGTCGACGGCGCTGCGGTAGGCGGCCGTGGTGCGGGCCAGGTCCTCGAACATGCCCCACACCTGGTTGTAGAGGCGTTCCTCCATGGACCAGCCGGTGGCGTCACCGGCGACGGGCCGGGCTGGCTGCCCCGGTTCGGCCGGGGGCGCGGCCGGCGGGGGCGGGGGCGGTGCCGCGGTCTGCCGGCGCGGGTGGCTGTAGTCGATGGGGCCGCCTGCGGCAGGCGCGGCCGGCTGACCGGCGGCGGGCTCCCCGGGGCCGACCGGGCCGCCACCCGGGCCGCCCGTGTACGGCTGCTGCGCTCCGTGCTGTCCCGGCGCCCCGGGCGTCTGCGGGCCGGGGCCGGAGGCCCCCTGGGAGTCGTACGGAGACGTCGGCGGCACGGGGCCGGCGGTGCCGCCCGGGCCGGTCCGGGGCGCGGTGCCGTGGTCAGGTCGGTGCGCCGGGGCGGTGGCCGGCGGAGCCGGTATCGAACGGGCCAGTCCGCTCGCCACCGCCTCGTGGATGCTCGCCGCGAGCTGATGGGCCCGGGACAGCTTCTGGTCGGTGAAGAGTTCGGCGAGGCCGCCCGCGTACCCCTGGCCGACGGCGCGCACCTTCCAGGCGCCCTGGCGCCGGTAGAGCTCCAGGGCGACGACGGCGGACTCGGCCTCCAGACCGGTGAGGGTGTAGCTGGCGACCTCGTCGCCGTCGAGGCCCGTGACGGCGACGAAGGGCGCGGCGACGGCGCCGAACCGGGCCGGGCCGCTCCCGCCGGCGGGCAGGGCGAGCAGCACGCTGACGCGGTGCACGGTGTCCGGCATGGCGTCCAGGTCCACCGCGAGACGGTGGTCGGCGGCGGCCTGCCGGGAGACCTCCAGGCCCGGCAGGGTGGGCGCGCCCGGGTGGGCCACCCCTTCGGCACCGTGGACGGTGCCATTCTCGTCGCCGAGCGTGGCTCCGGCCACGACCGGCGTACCGGCCGAGATCCGGATCTCGAGACGAGCCCCGGGAAGCGGGTGGTTCTGTCCCCGCGTCAGCTCGGCCGTCATCGCCTTTCCCCCTGTGTCGTTCGTGCGTCACCCGCGAGGCGTCATGCGGGTCGGGCCGGTCCCGCGGGCGGGACCGGCCCGTTCCGTCTCGGACTGCTGCGGCCGCCCGCTACAGGACCGGCAGGATCGCCGGCATCAGGTCCTGGAAGGTGCGGCCGTTGGCCGGGGTGCCGATGGCGGTCATCGCCCAGCCCTGGCCCGCCCGGTTCACCTTGGCCATGATCTGGGCCGTGAAGGCACCGCCGCCGGCCAGGGTGTAGCGGGCGAGCTCCTGGCCATTGGTCTCGTCGACCAGGCGGCAGAAGGCGTTCTGCACTTCCTGGAAGGTCTGGCCGGTGAAGGAGTTGACCGTGAAGACGATCTGGTCGATGTGGACCGGAACGCGCTGCAGGTCGACGAGGATCGCCTCGTCGTCGCCACCCTGGCCGACACCGCCGACGAGGTTGTCCCCGGTGTGGCGCACCGAGCCGTCGTCGCTCACCAGGTGGCGGAAGAAGACGACGTCGACCGGCTGCTTGTCCGCGAAGAGGACGGCGGAGGCGTCCAGGTCGATCTCCCGGGTGCGCGAACCGAACAGGCCGCGCCGGGGAGCCGCCTGCCAGCCGAGACCCATGCGCACCGACGTCAGGCTGCCGCCGTCGCTCTTCTGCAGACTGATGGCCTGACCCTTGGTCATGTTGACGGTCACGCGCTGATCCCCTCTCGAACTGTCCCCTGTTGCCGCGGTACCCGCGGTTGACCAGAACCCTACGCAGGGGCACTGACAGTGACCCACCCCGGTCCGCGCTTTGTGTCGGTCTTGCAACACAGTGCGCTGTCCGGACGGGCCAGTCAGGCCAGGCCCGCCTCCTTCATCTGGCGCAGTTCCTTCTTCATCTCGGAGACCTCGTCGCGCAGTCGGGCCGCGATCTCGAACTGGAGGTCGGCCGCGGCGGCCCGCATCCGGGTGGTCAGGTCCTCGATCTGTCCGGCCAGCTCCGCCGCCGGGCGGTCGGTGACCGCCGTCTCCTTGGCCCGGCCCTTGGCCGCCTTGGTCCCGCCGGCCGTCTGGCCGCCCAGCGCGGGCACGGGGGCCTTGGCGGCCTTGCCCTCCTTCGCCTGGCGGTAGCCCGAGCCGAGGAGCTGCTCGGTGTCGACGTCCTCGCGGGCGATCTGGGCGACGATGTCGTTGATCTTCTTGCGGAGCGGCTGGGGATCGATGCCGTTCGCCTTGTTGAACGCGATCTGCTTCTCGCGGCGGCGGTTGGTCTCGTCGATGGCCTTCTCCATCGCGGGCGTGATCTTGTCCGCGTACATGTGGACCTGGCCGGAGACGTTGCGCGCCGCGCGGCCGATGGTCTGGATCAGGGAGGTGCCGGAGCGCAGGAAGCCCTCCTTGTCGGCGTCGAGGATCGCCACCAGGGACACCTCGGGCAGGTCCAGGCCCTCGCGCAGCAGGTTGATGCCGACCAGGACGTCGTACTCGCCGGCGCGGAGCTCGCGCAGCAGCTCGACGCGGCGGAGGGTGTCGACGTCGCTGTGGAGGTAGCGGACCTGGATGCCGAGCTCCACGAAGTAGTCGGTGAGGTCCTCGGCCATCTTCTTGGTGAGGGTGGTGACCAGGACCCGCTCGTCCTTCTCGGTGCGCATGCGGATCTCGTGCACCAGGTCGTCGATCTGGCCCTCGGTGGGCTTGACGACGACTTCGGGGTCGACGAGGCCGGTGGGGCGGATGATCTGCTCGACGGCGCCGTCCGCCCGGGAGAGCTCGTAGGCGCCCGGGGTCGCCGACAGGTACACGGTCTGCCCGATGCGCTCCTGGAACTCCTCCCACTTCAGCGGGCGGTTGTCGAGCGCGGAGGGCAGCCGGAAGCCGTGGTCGACCAGGGTCCGCTTGCGGGAGGCGTCGCCCTCGTACATCGCGCCGATCTGCGGCACGGTGACGTGCGACTCGTCGATGACGAGCAGGAAGTCGTCCGGGAAGTAGTCGAGGAGGGTGTTCGGCGGGGAGCCGGGCGAGCGGCCGTCGAAGTGCATCGAGTAGTTCTCCACGCCGGAGCAGGAGCCGATCTGGCGGAGCATCTCGATGTCGTACGTGGTGCGCATCCGCAGCCGCTGGGCCTCCAGGAGCTTGCCCTGCTTCTCCAGCTCGGTCAGGCGCTCGGCCAGCTCCTTCTCGATGTCGTTGACCGCCCGCTCCAGGCGCTCGGGGCCGGCGACGTAGTGGGAGGCCGGGAAGACGTAGAGCTGCTGGTCGTCGCTGATGATCTCGCCGGTGACGGGGTGGAGCGTGGACAGGGCCTCGATCTCGTCGCCGAACATCTCGATGCGGACGGCCAGCTCCTCGTAGACCGGGAAGATCTCGATGGTGTCGCCGCGCACCCGGAAGGTGCCGCGGGTGAAGGCCATGTCGTTGCGCGTGTACTGGATGTCGACGAAGCGGCGCAGCAGCTCGTCCCGGTCGTGCTCCTCGCCGACCCGGAGGGGGACCATGCGGTCCACGTACTCCTGCGGGGTGCCGAGGCCGTAGATGCAGGAGACGGAGGCGACCACGACGACGTCGCGGCGGGTGAGCAGCGAGTTGGTGGCGGAGTGGCGCAGGCGCTCCACCTCCTCGTTGATCGAGGAGTCCTTCTCGATGTAGGTGTCCGACTGGGGGACGTAGGCCTCGGGCTGGTAGTAGTCGTAGTACGAGACGAAGTACTCGACGGCGTTGTTCGGCAGGAGCTCGCGGAATTCGTTCGCCAGCTGGGCGGCCAGGGTCTTGTTCGGCGCCATGACCAGGGTGGGGCGCTGGACCTTCTCGATCATCCACGCGGTGGTGGCGGACTTGCCGGTGCCGGTGGCGCCGAGCAGGACGACGTCCTTCTCGCCTGCCTGGACGCGCCGGGCCAGCTCGGCGATGGCCGCCGGCTGGTCGCCGCTGGGCTGGTAGGGGCTGACGACCTCGAAGGGCGCCACCGTGCGTTCGATCTGGGAAACGGGCCGCATGGGTTCCACCGTACGACCCCGCACTGACAACGGGTCCCGGTCAGCGGTTCTGCGGGGCGCGGGAGTGCCGGTGGGCGAGGGGGCGGCGGGTGCGGCGGGCGAGGTGGTGTGCCGGGTGCCGGACCGTGCGCGGGGCCTCGGAGTGGGCGGGGACGCCGGGTTTCCGCTCGACGGGGACCACGGCGGGCCTCCCCATGACCATCAGCGGGTCGAACAGGACGACGACGCCGGCGAGGAGGAGGAAGGCGAGGGGGCCGATCAGCATGGGGGCGAGCAGTTCGGCGGACGATCCGCCGACGGCGGGCTCGGCCGTGCCGGTGACGTGGACCCGGAGGGCGGCCATCCCGGTGTAGTGCATGCCGGTGACGGCCAGTCCCATGATCAGGGCCGCGCCGACGCTCCACAGGAAGCCCCGGACCTGCCCGGCCGCCCAGAGGGCGGCGGTGGCGGCGGCCATGGCTATGACGACCGACGCGGCGACGGTGAGCGTGTTGTACGTGAGCTGCCCGTCCAGGTGCATCCCGGCCATTCCGAGGTAGTGCATCGAGGCGATGCCCAGGCCGGTGAGGGTGCCGCCGGTGAACAGGGCCGTACCGCGCGCGCCCCGGTAGCCGACGATGAAGATCCCGACGCCGACCATGACGATGGCGACGGCCAGGCTGGCGAAGGTCATCAGCCAGTCGTAGCGGATCGGGGTGTGTTCGATCGTGAATCCCATCATCGCGACGAAGTGCATGGTCCAGATGCCGGAGCCGATCGCCGCCGAGCCGAGGGCGAGCCATCCGGCGCGCCAGGAACGGCTGACCAGCGTGGCCCTGGCGGTGCAGCGCAGGCCGAGGGCGCCGCCGAGGCAGGCCATGAGGTAGGCCACCAGCGGTGTGACGAGTCCGTAGCTGAATCCGTCGACCGTGTTGTGCATCTGCGGCTGCCTTTCCGCCTACTTACGCCCCGGTGGTGTGCCGGTTCCTTCCGATGTGCGCCCCCTCCCGGAACCGCGCGAACGATCAGGGTCGTGGCAGAGAGTATGACTTCCACCGGAATGGTCGAACGATTCTCCGGCAAAGAATCACGGTCTCGCCCCAGTTGTGCCGCCTGCGTGAGCGTAGTTGAGCAACTCCATTCAGCCTGTGGCCACTCCGCACCCCTCTCTTGTTGACTCTCTGATGTCACAGTGGTGCTGTCCGTGATCGTTCGAGGCGAGGAGTACGCATGCACGTACGCGCAGTAGCCGTCACGACCACCGCTCTTCTGGGGGTCGCCCTCACGGCTCCCCTCTCGCACGCCCGGGCCGACGAGGCGGGCGGCGACGGGCCCACGGTCGTGGCCCACCGGGGTGCTTCCGGGTACGCGCCGGAGAACACGCTGGCCGCCGTCGACCGGGCCGCCGAGCTGGGCATCCGCTGGGTGGAGAACGACGTCCAGCGCACCCGGGACGGCGAACTCGTCGTCCTCCACGACGAGAGCCTGGCCCGCACGACCGACGTGGAGGAGGTCTTCCCGGACCGGTCGCCCTGGAAGGTGAAGGACTTCACGGCCGCGGAGATCGCGCGGCTGGACGCGGGAAGCTGGTTCGGGCCCCAGTACGCGGGCGCGCACGTGCCGACGCTGGAGCAGTACGTGAACCGCGTGGACCACAACCACCAGAAGCTGCTGCTGGAGCTGAAGAGCCCCGGTCTGTACCCGGGCATCGAACAGCAGACCCTCAAGGTGCTCGCCAACGAGGGCTGGCTCGACCGGCGGCACGTGGCGGGACGGCTGGTCGTGCAGAGCTTCGACGCCGACAGCATCCGGACGGTCCACGACCTCAAGCCCGCCGTCAAGACCGGGTTCCTCGGCACTCCGGCCGTCTCGGACCTGCCGGCGTACGCGGAGTTCGCCGACCAGATCAACCCGTCGCACGGCTCCCTGTCCATGGGCTACGTGTCCGCGGTGCACGCGTTCACGGGCCCGCACGGCAGGCCGCTGGAGGTGCTCACCTGGACGGTGAACGACGCGGACACCGCGCGCCGGGTCGCCGGATACGACGTCGACGGCATCATCACCAACAAGCCCGACGTGGTGCGGGACGCCGTGGACTGACCCGGGCGCCGTGGCACCGACGGGGTGCTGCCCGTGGCGGGGTGCTGCCCGTGGCGGGGTGCTGCCCGTGGCGGGGCGTTGTCAGTGGCGGGGCGTTGTCAGTGGCGGGCCGTACGGTGGGCGCATGGACAGCCATGGGCACAACGAGCAGCGGGTCGTGTGGACCGTCGTCGGCACCGACATCGGCCCGCTGCTGCTGGCCGCCACCCGCGACGGTCTGGTCAACGTCGTGTTCCACGCCACCGACGCGGCGCGCGACCGGGCGCTCGAGAGGCTCGCGGCCCGGCTGGGCACGGAGCCCGTCGAGGCGCCCGGCTCCCCGCTGCTGACCGAGGCGATACACCAGGTGCGGGCATACTTCGCGGGCCGGCGGCGCGACTTCGACCTGCCGTTGGACTGGTCGCTGATCTCGGGCTTCAACCGGCAGGTGCTGCGCGAGCTGGCGTCCGGCGTCCCCTACGGCTCGGTCGTCGGCTACGGCGACCTGGCCGGCCGGGTGGGTCAGCCGGGCGCCGCGCAGGCGGTGGGCCTGGCCATGGGGGCCAATCCGCTGCCGGTCGTCGTGCCGTGCCACCGGGTCGTGGAGAGCGACGGGGGCATCGGCGGGTTCGGTGGCGGCGTGGACACCAAGCGGCGGCTGCTCGCGCTGGAGGGCGTCCTGCCCGAGCCGTTGTTCTGACGGACGGCTCGGGCAGGGCGGGACCGGGTCCGCTAGTCGTAGTGCCGGGCCTCGACGATGTTGCCGTCCGGGTCGCCGAAGTAGAAGCTCCGCCTGGCCGGGCCGCGGGCGCCGTAGGAGTCGTGCGAGAGGTCCGAGACCGGTAGGGACTGCTCCTGCAGACGGGCGCGCAGTGCGTCGAAGTCGTCGGCGGGCAGGGACACGCAGATGTGGTTGACGGGATGCCCGGCACTGGCGTCGGCTCCCGGGAGCATGCGCATGCGGGCCGCCATGGACCGCGGTGCGAGGTCGAGGATGGTCTCGTCGTTGATCCGCACGGAGGGGAAACTCACGGTCCCCGCGGTGTACTCGGCGAGCCGCAGGGGCTCCCAGCCGAGGTTCTCCTCGTAGAAGCCGGCCGCGGCGACCGGGTCGCGCACCCACAGGACTACGTGGTCGAGACGTGTCGTGTTGTCTGTCATGGCCCCAGGCTGGTGTCCCGTCCCGGGGGCCGCAACGGTTTTGTTCCGGCACCGGCGGGGTTTGGCCGGGGCTCCCGCCCGCCAGGGATGAGGGAGAGCGGAGCCGAGGGAGACCGTCGGACAGGAGGCAGGCGCGTGCAGCTTGTGGTGTCGGAAGAGGTGCGGGAGGCGCTCGACGCGCGTCGCCCCGTGGTGGCCCTGGAGTCCACGATCATCGCGCACGGCCTGCCGCGCCCGCGCAACCTGCTGGTGGCGCGGGAGCTGGAGGAGGCGGTGCGGCGGGAGGGCGCCGTACCGGCGACGATCGCCGTGCTGGACGGACGGCCGCAGGTCGGCCTCGACAAGGAGCAGCTGGAGCGGGTCGCCAACGAGGACGGCATCCGCAAGCTGGGGCACCGGGACCTGCCGCTCGCGGTGGCCCGTGGGGCGAGCGGGGCGACCACCGTGTCGGCGACCGCCCTGCTGGCGGCCCTCGCGGGCGTCCGGGTGTTCGCGACCGGCGGGCTGGGCGGGGTGCACCGGGAGTGGACGGTGACCCAGGACGAGTCGGCCGACCTGGGACTGCTGGCCCGCACCCGGATCACGGTGGTCTGCGCCGGCGTGAAGTCGATCCTGGACGTCCCGGCGACCCTGCAGCGGCTGGAGACGCTGGGGGTGGCGGTGGCGGGTTACGGGACGGACCGCTTCCCCGGCTTCTACCTGTCCGACTCGGGACACCCCGTGGACTGGACGCTGGACGACCCGGAGCAGGTGGCGGCGGTCATGCGGGCGCAGGACGCCCTGGACGGACCGCCGTCCGCGCTCGTGGTCGCGAACCCGGTTCCCCAGGAGGAGCAGCTCGATCCCGCGCTCCACGCGCGTGTGCTCGCCGACGCGCTGCACGCGTGCGAGGCGGAGGGTGTCACCGGTCAGGCGGTCACGCCGTTCCTCCTCGAACGCCTGGTACGGCTCACCGACGGCGCCTCGCTGAGCGCCAACCTGGCGGCGGTGCGGGGCAACGTGCGGCTCGCGGCCCGGATCGCGGCGGCCTGGACCGGGGCATGAGCACCGCCCCGGACGGTGCGCTGCTGGTCGTCGGGGACGTGGTCACGGACGTCGTCGCCCGGCACCGGGGGCCGCTGGCCGCCGGCACGGACACCGCCGCCTCGATCCGGCGGCTGCCCGGCGGGGCGGGGGCCAACGTGGCCTGCTGGGCCGCGTACACGGGCTGCGCGGACGTACGGATGCTGGGCCGGGTGGGCGCCGACGCGTCCGCGTGGCACGAGCGGGAGCTGGCGGCGTGCGGGGTACGTCCAATGCTCGTCGTCGACGCGTCGGCGCCCACGGGCACGGTGATCTGCCTCGTGGACACCGGTGACTCGGCCGAGCGGACGTTCCTGACGGACAGTGGGGCTTCGCTGCTGATCGGGCCGGACGACTGGTCGGACGCGCTGCTGGACGGGGTGGGCCGGCTGCACCTGTCGGGGTATCTCCTCTTCTCGGCGCCGGGCCGTGCCCTGGTGTCGGTCGTCCTGGCGGCGGCACGCGCGCGTGGGGTGCCCGTCAGCCTGGACCCGGCGTCGGCCGGGTTCCTCGCCGAGCTGGGCGTCGGCCGGTTCCTCGGCCTGGTCGAGGGCGTGGACGTGCTGCTGCCCAGCCGTGCCGAGGCGTGTCTGCTCACGGGGCTGCCCGACGCGGCGGACGCGGCCGCGAAGCTCAGCCGGCACGTTCCGCTGGTGGTCGCCAAGCTGGGGGCGGAAGGGGCGCTGGTGGCCCGGTCCGGCACCGTGGGCGCACGGGTCGCCGCGGTGGCGGCGTCGCCGCGGGACAGCACGGGCGCCGGTGACGCCTTCACCGGCGCGTTCCTCGCCGCGCTGCTCGGGGGCGCGGAGCCCGAGGCCGCGGCGGCCGCCGGGTGCCGGGCGGGCGCCCGGGCGGTCGAAGGGGTGGGCGGGAGACCTCCGCGAGCGGCCGGCCCGCGAGGCGCCGGCGAACAGCTGCAGTCACCCTCATGCGACGAGCGGCGCCGGTCGCCCCTCGCGACGGATGGCGACGGTCCCCTCACGTGACGGGTGGTCGCCCCTCACCCCTTGCGCCCCCACGCCGAGATCATCGGTGCCGTCGCGAGGTCCATGCCCCCGGCCGCGACGTTCGCGAGGTGGCGGTCGATGTCGTCGTGGGAGGCCACCCCCGCGGAGACCAGCTGGTCGCGGATCTGCCGTACGGTCGCGGACTCCAGGGCGGCGCACGCGGGCGAGGTGACCGGGAAGTAGGCGTCGGCCTCCACCTGGCGCAGGCCCGCCTCCCTGAGCAGCCGGGGCAGCCGGCGGCCGTAGGACAGGTCGGCGCCCCGCCGGGACAGCAGTTGGCGGAAGCCGTGCCGGAGCCTGTTCGCCAACTCCTGCTCGGGGCCGTGCTCGTCGGGGCAGAGCAGCGGCTGGAGTGCCGGGTCGGCGTCCTCGACCAGGAGGCGGCCGCCCGGGCGCAAGGACTGGATCATGGACCGCAGCGCCCGCTCCCGGTCGGGGACGTGGACGAGTACGAGCCGGGCGTGCACGAGGTCGAAGCCGTCCCCCGGCGGTTCCTCCGCGCCGACGTCGTGCGCCCGGACCTCGACGGGCGGCCGGCCGGCCGGGGCGACCCGTGAGGTGTCGATGTCCGTCGCGAGGACCTTGCCGGTCGGTCCCACCCGCTTGGCCAGCCACGACACCACCGAGGTGCCTCCGGCCCCGACCTCCCAGCAGCGCCACCCGGGGCCGACGCCGAGCGCCTGGAGGTGCCGGAACGTGGTGGGGTCGAAGAGTGTGGCGAAGGCGTCGAAGCGCTCCGCAGCCTCGGCCTGAGCGTTGTCGAGGAGGTATCCGTCGGTTCGCGTCATGCTGGGATCATCCCAGTTGTCCGGCTTGCCCGAAGGGGGCGACGCTCCGGCGGCAGCGGCCCTGCGGCGTCAGCGGCCCGCCGGGTCAGCCGTTCCAGGCGGGACGGCGTGGATCGTCGGCGCGCACCAGGACGTCGGCGGTGCCGGAGGGGTCGCTCTCCTCGTCGTAGCGCTCGAAGGCGGGCAGGGTCCAGTGCTCGGACTCGGGGGTGCGGCGGCGCAGCGCGCCGGGGGTGAGGACCAGGTGGACGCTCAGGTCCAGGGGGAACCAGTGGCGCAGCAGGAAGGGGCCGTGGAGCAGCAGCACACCGCCGGCGGGCAGCCGGGCGCGGGGGCTGCGGGTGGCGCGGTCGGTGACCGGGTCCCACAGGTCGGGCAGGACCCGCCCGTCGCCGCCGGGCCCGACGGGGTCGAAGACCTCGCGCCACAGGGCTCCGGTGTCGTACCAGCCGTTGTAGTAGGACTCGGCGTCCTGGTGCCCGTACTCCAGGCGGAGCGAGGCGGGCCGCAGGAAGCCCTCCGTTCCCACGACGAGGGAGGGGCGGCCGCGGACGCGCAGCGCCTCGCCGATGCGGTCGGCGAGGTCGCCGGGGCGGGCGGCCGGGGCGCCGTCGAGGGCGACGCGCGTCCAGGCGCTGCCGTCGGCGGGCTCCAGGTCGAGCAGGCGCTCGGCGAGCCGGTCGCCGAGCCGGTCCCAGGTGATCGCTTCCAGTCGCACCCGCCCATGATGCGTCACTCGGCCCGTCCCCCGTCGTGCCGGTCGCCACCCCGGTCTCCTGGACGCTCGCGCATGGGTGTGCGGCGCTCGGCCATGGTCACCGTGCCGGTGCGGCGGTTGACTTGGGGGACGACGGCGGGCGGCCACCGGGCCGGCGGCCACTCGACGGGTGGGAGTGGGCAGGACATGATCGAGGGACCGTACTTCGTGCTGACGGTGCTGGGCGTGCTGGGGACCGGTGTGACGGCCGGTGTCTTCTGCGCCTTCTCCACCTTCGTCATGCGAGGGCTCGCCGCGCTGCCGCCCGCGCAGGGGGTGGCCGCGATGAACGCGATCAACACGGCCGCGGTACGGCCGGCCTTCATGTCGGTGTTCCTCGGAACGGCGGTGCTGGCCGCGGTGATCGCCGTGGTGACCTTGGTGGTGTGGCCCGAGGAGGCGGCGGTGGAGCTGTTGCTCGGCAGTGCGCTCTACCTGGTGGGGGCGTTCGGGGTCACGGCCGGCGCCAACGTGCCGCGCAACACCGCGCTGCTCCGGCTGGAGCCGGGCTCGGCGGAGGCGGCCGGCCGCTGGCCCGGCTACGTCCGGGAGTGGACGGCGTGGAACCACGTCCGTGCGGTTGCCTCCGCCGCCGCGGCGGTCGCGTACGTACTGGCCCTCGCCTGAGCCCTCGGCCGTCGTCCGTCGGGCGTCAGGCGTCAGGCGTCAGGCGTCAGGCGTCAGGCGGCGACCGTGTGCCGCCGCGGCAGGTCAGGGCTTGCGGGCCACCGCCCCGTAGCCCGGGATGACGCCGTCCTCCTGGCCGGCGACCGGGTCGCCCAGTTCGGGGTGCCACAGGTGGGGCACCTGGACGCCGGGTTCGACCAGGTCGAGGCCGGTGAAGAAGCGGGTGAACTCCTCGCGCGAGCGCAGGGCCAGGGTGACTCCGGCGGCCCGGAGCTGCTCGGTGGCCGCCCGCGACTGCTTAGGGGTGAAGTCGGCCGTCGCATGGGTCATCACCAGGTGGCTGCCGGAGGGCAGCGCGTCCAGCAGCCGGCGGACCAGGTCGTGCGCCCCGTCCTCGTCGGAGACGAAGTGCAGCAGGGCGACCAGGGACAGCGCGATCGGCCGGTCGAAGTCCAGGATCTTCCCGGCGCCCTCCAGGACGGCGTCCGGGTCCCGGACGTCGGCCTGGAGGTACTCGGTCTTCCCCTCGGGCGTGCCGCGCAGCAGGGCCGCCGCGTGGGCCAGCACGATGGGGTCGTTGTCGCAGTAGACGACGCGGGCGTCGGGCGCGGTCTCCTGGGCGACCTGGTGCAGGTTGGGCTCGGTCGGTATACCGGTGCCGACGTCCAGGAACTGCCGTGTGCCGTGGGCCGCCAGCCATCGGGTGGCACGGTGCATGAAAGCGCGGTTGACCCGCGCCATCACCGGCACCCTCGGGTCGAGGGTGAGCATCTGCCGGCCCATCGCCTCGTCGACCGGGTAGTTGTCCTTTCCGCCGAGATACCAGTCGTACATCCGCGCGGGGTGCGGCTTGCTCGTGTCGATCCCGGCGGTGGGATGTTGCCCGGTCATGACGCACTCCCAGGTGTTGAGTTCTCGTCGCGATGGGTGATCGACTCAGTGCCAAACAGCTTAAAAAACAACAATCAAGGGGCGCAGGATTCAGGACAGCAGGAAGTCCGCCTCTCCCGCCTTCGCTCCCTCGATGAACGCCGTCATCTCGGCCGAGGTGTAGATCAGCGCCGGCCCGTCCGGGTCGGTGGACTGCCGTACCGCGATCCGGCCGTCGGCGAGCTTCATCGCCTCCAGGCAGTTGCCTCCGTTGCCGCCGCTCCACGGCTTGTGCCAGCCCTCGCTGCCCAGCTCACGGGCGGGCATGCCGTTGTAAATCCGCTCACCGCGGGTCAGTGGCGGGCGCTGGGGTTTGATGCGGTTCATTCACAGCTCCTTGCGGAGATCCCGGAGGATCTCCTTCGTGCGATGTGCCGTGGCGGCCTGCGCCGCCATGCGGTCCATGACCTCGAGGTGGGTCGCCACCTCGGCGCGCGCGTCGAGGTAGACGGCGCCGGTCAGGTACTCGCTGTAGACCATGTCCGGGAGTTCCGGCATGGCGAATCGGAACAGCACGAAGGGCCCGTACGTGCCGGGGTGCGGCCCGTTCGCGAACGGGGCGATCTGCAGCGTCACGTTGGGCAGCTTCGCGGCCTCGAGCAGCCGGTCGACCTGGGCACGCATCACCTCCGGTCCCCCGACGGGGCGGCGCAGCGCGGTTTCGTCCATCACGACCCACAGCCGGGGTGCGTCCTTACGGGTGAGCAGTTCCTGGCGTTGCATGCGCAGGTCGACGTGGCGCTCGATGTCGTCCGGCCGGGTCTGTCCGACGGCGCCCGAGCGCAGCACCCCGCGCGCGTAGTCCTCGGTCTGCAGCACCCCGGGGACGAAGTGGGGCTCGTAGGAGCGGATCAGGGAGGCCGCGCCCTCGAGGCTGACGTACAGCGAGAACCAGCCGGGCAGGATGTCGTGGAAGCGCTGCCACCACCCCGGCTTGTTGGCGTCCTCGGCCAGCCGGACGAAGGCGTCGGCCTCCTCGTCGCTCACGCCGTAGGCCTTCAGCAGGAGCTGGAGGTACGGGATCTTGAGGGCGACCTCGGCCATCTCCATGCGGCGCACCGTGGCCGGGGCGACGCGGAGGATGCGGGCGGCCTCCTCGCGTTTGAGACCGGCGCGTTCCCGCAGGTCCAGCAGGCGCCGGCCGAGTACGACCTGGCCGACCGTCGGCGCGGACCGCGGCTCGCTCACCGCCCACCTCCTGAAGAGTCCTGAAAGAGTCCTTGCGTCCCTGTTCCGTTGTCCGGGCAGCCGCGGCGAGCCCCGGCGTGTCCTGATGCGGACAGCCCGGCGGCGCCATTCGAAGACCTGTTCGAATGGCCGAGGCCTTTCGAACAGCCTGAAGTGGCGCCGCTCGACGTGCTGTTGCGAGCAGTGTGCCACGGCCGTCCAGAACGTCACACAGCACTCTGCATTTTTCAGAGTGACACTTGCCAAGTGTTCACGGCGGGGCGATAGTGGCAAGCGTGATTCCGTCCGCGCCCTTAGGAACAGACGCCACCGTGGGCTCCCTGGGCCTCGGTGCCGCCATGGGAGCCGGCTCCTCGGGAGCCACCGCCGCCGAGCGCCGGTTCCGTTTCGAGCTGGCCGCTCATCCGGGCTCTCCCTCGCAGGCCAGACGCCTGACACGGGCCCGGCTGAGCGGCTGGGCGGTGTGCGAGGACACCTGTGACACCGCGGCCCTGGTGGTCTCCGAACTGGTGACCAACGCGATCGTGCACACGGCGAGCAGGCACATAGTGTGCGAGCTGCACGACGCCGACGATCTGGTCCGCATAGCCGTGCGCGACGAGGGCTGCGCCCCCGGCCAGCCCCACCCCTCGGCCGATCAGCAGCCCGAGGACGAGCACGGCCGGGGTCTGATCCTCGTCGACGCCCTGTGCGACGCCTGGGGCGCGCACGAGCAGGGCCCCGGACTGCTGGTCTGGGCCGAGCTGCCGCGCCGGGCCGACGAACCGCTCGCCCCCTCGGCGCCCCGCAACGACCTGGGCTGGGGCGCCCGACCGAAGCCCGGCCCCGCGGACGCCCCGGGGGACGACGGCGAGGCGGAGTCCCGCCGCCGGGAAAGCCGGGAAACACGCCACGGAACGGGGACCGAATGGCTATGAGGGCTGCGTCCGGCATCCGACCGCTCGGCCTGGACACGATGGTCCGCATCCAACGCGGACGGCACACCGCCCGGACGTCCGTGAGACTGCCGGTGCCGGACGGCATGACCGCACCGCTGGGCTGCGACGCGGTGGCGGTGCCCGCCCTCCTCGCCCAGCAGGTGCTGCCCCGGCTGCCGCGCGTGGGGTGCGTCTACGCCGATGAGACGCACTGGTGGTGGATCGTTCCGTCCGACTCCGACTACGCCCTGGAGTGGCCGGCGCCCGCGCGCTACGCCACCGGTGCGGTGGTGCCGGGGGCCGCGGGCCTCCCCGGCCTGCTGCACCGCTCGGACGGCACGGTTCCCTATACGCCGCCCATCCCGCTGTACCTGGCCCTGTGCCGGCTGACGAACACGACGCCCACCTGGTCGCGGACGGTCAGCGCGTAGGCACCGGGCGGCGGCGGTCAGGCCGCCGCGTCACCCACGCCGTCGCCGCGGCGCACGACGACGAGGAACATGTCCGAGGCGAGGTCCATGACGACCTCGGCCGGCAGGCCTTCCAGACGCCGCGCCTGTGCGAACTCCTCCGCCGGCCAGGATCCCCGCGGTCCGCCGGCGGGAAAGCGTTCGAGCACCGTTCGCCCGTTCACTCCGCACCTCCATGTAGCGCTGTACTCGTAGAGTTAAACGCCAACCATGGAGCGAATGCCTCGCGTGGTGATGGTACTGAGACATGGTTGACACTCGTTCACCACGAAGTGTGATCCGCGCCTCGGCCGTTCGGCCGTTTTCGCCACCGAGCGTCTCAGTCCCCGTACTCGTCGTGATAGCGGACTCTCCCACTGCCCGCGGGAGCACCGAGAGCCGACGCGCGTCCCTCGGGTTTCTCCCACGGCTCCCGCCGGCCGAGCGCGGTCAGGTCGAGCAGGCTGGTGGTCGAGCCCAGCCCGTCCAGGCCCCGCTCGTACGTCGAGTAGGTGTGGAAGACCCGTTCGCGGTCCCGCAGGAAGCAGCTGAGTCCCGGCCGCTCCACCAGCTCGCCCTCGTGCTCGAGGGTCGCCTCGAAGTCGGTGTTGAAGTCGCTGACGTACGACGAGTACCAGGGCAGCGTCCAGCCCATCCGCGCCTTGAACGGCAGGATCCTCGGATACGGCGCCCGGGAGACGGCCGCGAACGACGTGCCGCGGGCCCTGAGGTGGGCGAGGTGGCCGATCTGGTCCAGGAACGCCGAACAGCTGCGGCAGCCGGCCTCCCATTCGGGCGCGAACATGAAGTGGTACACGACGAGCTGCTCGCGGCCCTCGAAGAGGTCGAGCAGGGTGGCCTTGCCGTCGCCGCCCTCGAACACGTACTCCTTGTCGACCTCCACCATGGGCAGCCCGCGCCGCTCGGCGTTGAGGGCGTCACGCGCGCGGGTGGCCGCCTTCTCCTTGACCAGTAAGGCCTCGCGCGCCGCGCGCCAGTCCGCGCGGGTGACGATCTCGGGCAGCGACATGGTTCCAGCCTCCTGTGCGACATGCGTCGTGCTTCGGTCCGACGGCCGACGGCCCGAAGCGGACGGGCCGTCCGGGTGGTGACCGAAGGGCGGAGCGGAACTCATCGCTGCCCGGCAAGATTCTTTTCAAGAGGCCGTTGAGAACGCTCTGAGCAGGCCTTTCACGTGTCGTACTCCTGGATGCGACGCCCGTGGCCCCGGTGGGTCAGGGCGGGCAGCCGCTCCGCCAGCTCCCGGACCGTCTCGGGAAGGTCCACGGTGAGCAGCTCGCGGTCCCGCATGAGGACCCGCCCGTCGACGATCGTGGTGCGCACGTCGGCGGAGCGTGCGCTGTGCACCAGCGTGGCGGCGAGGTCGTGCACGGGCTGGGTGTGCGGGCCGGTGAGGTCGACGAGGATCAGGTCGGCGCGCCGCCCCGGTGCGATGCGGCCGACGGAGTCCCCCAGCCCGACGGCCTCGGCACTCTGCACGGTGGCGTGGTGGAGCGCCTGGCGGGAGGTCAGCCAGCGGGGGTCGCCCTCGGCGGACTTCTGAGTTGATCAGCCCGGGGAGGGCGACCTGGCCGCGTGCGTCGATGCGGTCGGCGGCGGGCACCGCGGCACCGGCGGCGGCGGGCACCGCGGCACCGGCGGCGGCGGTGGTCACGGAGTCGACGGTCCCGTCGCGCACGACGCCGGCCCGGTCCTGCTCGAAGCCGTTCCGTTCCCGGTCGTCGTGCACGAGGACGGTGCAGCCGGTGACGACGAGATCGGCGGGCCCGGGAGAGGGAGGCGTCATGCCGCCAACGTACGGTGCCGCCGCCCCATCCGTCCGCGCCGCTCGGCGAGTTCGTCCCGCAGGGCGGCGAGCCGTTCGGTGTGCCGGGGTGTGAGCCGCCCGGTGTCGTCGAGGTGCACCGCGCACGCGGTGGTGGTGTCGACGAGTCGTTCGAGGACGGCGGCGACCTCGTCGGTGCCCTCGGAGTGCCGGGCGAGGGCGGGCAGTTCGGCGGCGGCCCGGGCGATGGCGGCGCGGGCCTCGGCGAGGGAGCGGTACGCCTCGCGGCGCAGCGTCCAGCGGGTGGCGCGGTCGTCGGACTCGCTCAGTACGTGGGTGAGGTAGGCGTGCGCGGCGGCGTCGGCGGCCTCTACGCCCGCCCGGATGCCGGCGCCCCGCTGCCCCGGCATCGGCAGGTGCCCCACCACGAGCACGATCGCGCAGGCCAGCAGCGTCTCCCCGATACGGCCCGCGGAGGCCGGCGGTTCGCCGCCGACCATGACCAGGGAGAGGACGAGGACGGTGACGACGGTGGTCTGCGCGGCGAAGTGCCGCGCGGCGACCGGCACCAGGGCACCGCAGACCGCGACGAGGACGACCAGCCCCTCGGGCCGGGGCAGCACGGCCGCGAACCCGGCGAACAGCAGCGCCCCCAGCACCGTCCCGGCCACCCGGCACAGCACCCGGGACACGAGCGGGCCGAGGTCGGGCTTGACGAGGAAGACGGCGGTGGCGGGCAGCCAGTACCAGTGCTGGTGGGAGCCGTACCAGTGACCGTGGTGCAGCACCTGGGCGACGGCGGCGCCGGCACCGAAGCACAGCCCGGCCCGCAGCCCGTACTCCCGCCCGCCCGCGCCGAGCACCACCCGCGCCACGGAGCGCGGCGACCGCCTCCGGACGTGCAGGTCCGGTCCCCTGCCCCGGTCGAAGGCCTCGGCCGCGTGCAGCAGTGCGTCGTCCAGGGCGCGCAGGGCGGGGTCGGACCGGCAGGGCGCGGGCAGTGGCCCGGCGGGGCTGTTGCCGCGGACGGCCGCCGCGAGCCGCCGGGGCCCCTCGGCGGCCCGGGCGGGCACGGCCTGCTCCGCCCACGCGAGCGCGGTCGCGGCCTCGCCCAGGGGCAGCGCGGCCGCGTACTGGGCGTGCAGCCGCCGTTCGGCCGCGGTCGAGGCACGGCGCCGCAGCCGGGGTCCGGCGAGCGCGTCCTGCGCGTGGTCGAGAGCGGCGGTGAGCGCGGCCCGCCGGGCGACGGCGTCCCCGGTACCGATCGCGTCGAGCAGCGCGGCGACGGCCTCGTAGACGTCGGCGACGGCCGCCCGCTCCCCGTCGAAGCGGAAGTCGAGGCGCAGGTCACCGGTGAGAGCGGCGGGCGTGGGCAGCACCAGCCGCAGCAGGAGCAGCCAGCCGGCCCCGGCGAGGAAGGCCGGCACGGTCTGCCAGCCGGGGTCGGGCAGCGGCATCCCGGCGCCCACGGCGCTGCCGACCAGCAACTGCGTCCCGGTCGCCGACGCCACGGGACCGATCACGCTGACGGCTCCGGCGGCCAGCCCGAGCCCGGTCAGCAGCGCGGTGAGCGCCACGGCCCCCAGGTGCGACCCGGCGTACGTCCCGGCGAGCAGCCCGGCCGCCCCCGCGAGCGCGGGTACGCCGATCCGTCGCACGGAGGTACGGCGACTGCCGGGACGGTCGTTGATGCCGGCCAGCATGGCGGCGATCGCCGCGACGACCCCGAGGGAGGCCCGCCCGGCGACCAGTGCCGCGATCAGCAGCGGGCCGCCGGCCAGGGCACCCCGGACCACCGCGTTCCACGGCACGGGACCGCGCTGGGCGTTCAGGGCGTGGCCGAGCCAGGGCGGAAGGGCGTGCGGGGCGCGGCGGGCGGTGCGGAACACGGGATGCGGGGCTCCTGTCGTCCGGTCGAGGGCGGTGGTGAGCCTTCGGACGACGGTGGCCGGGCGGGTGTGCGTGGTGACAACGACGTGATGCCAACGACGTGGTGTCGACGCCGTGGTGACAACGACGTGCTGTCAACGCCGTGATGCCAACGATAAGGGAGCACGTGCGCGGCACGGGAACGCGCGTGTTGCGCGCGTGTGACGATCGCGCGCTCGACGGGTTCGGGGGCACGGCCGCGGGTGACGGTAATTCGGGTGCGTGGTGCGGGCGGAGGACGGACGATCGGGAGGCCGTCCGTCCGTCTTCCAGGAGTCCACGTGATCCAGCGCGTGACCGTGCCCGGTCTCTTTCCGCCGCCCGCCTACTCCCACGCCTCCGTCGTCGAGGCCGGGACCAGGCTCGCTCTGCTCGCCGGTTCCGTCCCGCTCGACGCCGAGGGGAAGCTGGTCGGGGAGGGCGATCCGGTCCGTCAGGCGGAGCAGGTGATCGCGAACCTCACCGAGCAGTTGCGCGCCGTCGGGAGCGGTCTGGAGCACGTGGTGTCGACCGACGTGTACGTCGTGAGCACCGGGACCGCCGCGCTGTCCGCCGTCTGGGACGTCGTCGAGGCGTCCGGGCTGAGCGCCGGTCCGCACTCCTCGACGCTGCTCGGGGTGGCCTGCCTCGGCTATCCGGGACAACTGGTGGAGATCACCGCGACCGCGGTCGTGCCGGAGGACGGCCGTCCGTGAGCCCGGGCGAGAACGCCGACGCGGTCGTGCTGCGGCGCGCCTCGGCCGCCGACGCCCGTGCGGCGGCCGACGTCTGGCTGCGGTCCTTCTCCGCCGCGCTGCCCACCGTGGTCCGGCCCCACTCGGACGCCGAGGTCCGTGCCTGGTTCCGGCACGTGGTGGTGGAGCGGTACGAGACCTGGGTGGCGGAGGGGGCCGACGGCGCGGTGGACGGCGTGATGGCGCTGGAGGGCGAGGAGCTGTCTCAGCTGTACCTCGCCCCCGAGCGGCGCGGTCGTGGGATCGGGGACCGGTTCGTCGCCCTGGCCAAGGAGCGCCGGGCGGACGGGCTCTCATTGTGGACCTTCCAGGTCAACGCGCCCGCTCGGCGCTTCTACACGCGGCACGGTTTCAAGCCCGTGGAGTGGACGGACGGCGACCGCAACGAGGAGCGCGAGCCGGACGTGCGCTACGTGTGGCGTCCTTAGGGCCTCACCCTCCGGTGTCGCCGCGCGCGTACCTGTCCGTCGCCGCGATCAGGGCCTCGTCGCCGGCCGTCCCGGCGTCGTGTCCCGCCTCGTCCACGACCACCAGCTCGCTGTCCGGCCAGGCGTGATGGAGCCGCCAGACGATGCCGAGGAGGTTGCCGAAGTCGAGGCTGCCCTGGACCAGGGTGCCGGGGACGCCCTTCAGCAGGTGCGCGTCCCTGAGGACGACGCCCTCGTCGTTGCCGTCGCCCAGGAAGTGGTCGTTGCCCCAGTAGTGCGTGACGGTACGCGCGAAGCCCAGGCGGAACTCCGGGTCCCGGAACCGGGCGACCGAGCCGGGCGGTGCCGGGATCGTCGCCGTCTCCCAGTCGGTCCAGGCCCGCGCGGCACGCTCGCGGACCGCCGGGTCCGGGGACTCCAGCAGACGGTTGTAGGCGGCCGCGAGGTTGCCGTCGCGTTCGTCCGGGGGCAGTTCGGCGAGGAATCGCTCGTGGGCCTCGGGGAAGATGTGTCCCAGCCCGCGGGTCAGGAGGGCCACTTCGGCGTTGGAGCCGGTGGCGACCCCGGTCAGCACCAGCTCGGTCACCACCCCGGGGTGCGTCTGCGCGTACCGCAGGCCCAGCACGGAGCCCCACGACACGCCCCACACCAGCCACCGCTCGATGCCCAGGTGGGCCCGCAGCCGCTCCAGGTCGGCCATGAGGTGGGCGGTCGTGTTGACGCTCATGTCGGTGTCGTGGGCGCCGGCGCGGGGCAGCGAACGTCCGGCGCCGCGCTGGTCGAGGAGGACGATCCGGTAGGCGGCGGGATCGAAGTACCTCCTCAGGCCGGGGCTCGCACGGCTGCCGGGTCCTCCGTGCAGCACCAGCGCGGGCTTGCCCCGCGGGTTTCCGCAGGTCTCCCAGTAGACGCGGTTGTCGTCGCCGACGTCGAGCATGCCGTGGTCGTACGGTTCGATCTCCGGATACAGGCCCATCGGAGCACCGTAGCCGCGGCGGCTGCGGGCGCTCATCCCTTTTGCGGGTGCGGCCTCACCGGGTGGGCAGCCCCGCCGTCTCCGCCGCCGTGCGCAGCACGTCGCGCAGCATCTCGGGGGTGAGTCGGCCGGTGAAGGTGTTGCGCTGGCTGACGTGGAAGCAGCCGTGGAGGTGGAGGTCCGGCCCGTCGGCAGCGTCGAGCGTCACGTGTGCGCCGTGTGCGAAGGCCGGGCGGGGCCGGGGCACGGTCCAGCCCGCCCCGGCGAACGCGGGCAGCGCCGCCTGCCAGCCGAAGGCGCCGAGCACGACCACCGCCCGCAGCGTCGGCCTCAGCAGTTCGAGCTCCTGGACGAGCCAGGCCCGGCAGGTGTCCCGTTCGGCAGGGGTGGGCTTGTTGGCGGGCGGGGCGCAGTGCACCGGGGAGGTGATGCGTACGCCGTACAGTTCGAGGCCGTCGTCCACGCTGACCGCGGTGGGCTGCGAGGCGAGGCCGACGTCGTACAGCGCCTGGTACAGGACGTCCCCGGAACGGTCGCCGGTGAACATCCGGCCGGTGCGGTTCCCGCCGTGGGCGGCGGGGGCCAGCCCGAGGATCAGCAGTCGCGCGTCCGGCGGCCCGAATCCGGGCACCGGCCTGCCCCAGTACGTCCAGTCGGCGAACGCCGCCCGCTTGGTGCGGGCCACCTCCTCCCGCCACTCGACCAGTCTCGGGCACGCTCGGCAGCCCGCGATGCGCCGGTCGAGTACGGGAAGGCCGCCGTTGTCCATGCGTCCACCGTAAGTCCACCACCGCCGGGCCCCGGAAAACGCGGCCCGTGCCACCGTGCCGGGCGGTTAAGGTCGAGGCATGGCTTCCGAGCATGACGAAGGCGGGAGCGGCCCGGTGGCCGCCCCGCAGGACGGCGCCGCTGCCACCGCCGCGACACCGGACCCGAAGACCGCCGCGGCGATCGCCGCAGCCGAGGCCGCCGGGCCGCAGAACGGCGAGACCGTCCGCGTGGACAGCTGGATCTGGGCCGTCCGGCTGATCAAGACCCGCTCCCTGGGCGCCACCGCCTGCCGCGGCGGCCATGTCCGGGTGAACGGCGAGCGGGTGAAGCCCGCGTACGCGCTCCGCGTCGGCGACGAGGTGCGCCTGCGCCACGAGGGCCGGGAACGCGTCGTCGTCGTGAAGCGGCTGATCCGCAAGCGCGTCGGTGCGCCGGTCGCCGTCCAGTGCTACGTCGACAACTCCCCGCCGCCCCCGCCCCGCGAGGCCGTCGCCCCGGCCGGCGTCCGCGACCGGGGAGCCGGCCGCCCGACCAAGCGAGACCGCCGCGAGATGGACCGCCTGCGCGGGCTGGAGGGCCTGAGCAGCTCCCGAAGGGATGCCGGCAGCAGGCCCTGAGGGCGGCCGTGGCACGCCCGGCGCCGGACCGGGTCAGCCGCGCCGGACCCGGGCCCGCACCAGGCGGCGCAGCTCCTCGTTGTGCCCGCGGCGGGCCCGGGCGACGATCAGGAGCGGCACCATCAGGATGAGCGGTGTCGCCGCGTTCTCGCCGTCGAAGTAGGTGAGCTGGACGACGAACGCGCCCACCATCAGCGCGCTCAGGGCCGTCGCCGCCACCGACTGGAGCACCGGGACCAGCAGGGCGACCGCTCCCGCCAGCTCGAGGACGCCGATCGCGTACATGCCGGCGGTGCCCCAGCCCATCTCGGCGAAGGTGTCGGCCGCCGAGGAGTGCGCGATCAGCTTGGGCAGGGCGCTCGCGACGGCGAAGAACACCGCGAGGAGCACCTGCACCACGCGCAGGGCGATGCGGAGCCCACGGCCACGGGCCGTAACGGTGCGAGCGGGGGAAGCGGTGGTGTCGGACATGGAGGTCTCCCGTGGTGAGCGGTCCGTGCTGCTGTCGGGGATACAGACCGCCCGTCGCACCGGAACTCATCGCCGGACCGGCACCGCCCTCACCCACGTCCCGTCGTCGGTGAGATACCGGTCCACCGCGAGTCCCGCCTCCCCCAGCGCCTCCTCGAACGGCTCCCTGGTCAGCGGCCGGGCCCGGAAGGTCTGCGTCCAGACCGCGTCCGGGAACTCGTACTCCGCCCGGACCGAATTGACCCCGTCCCCCACCGGGTCCGCCGACAGGATCCGGACGGTGAAGCCGCTGGGGTCCACCCGCTCACGCGGCAGGTTCGAGTGGTAGTCCGCCCCCTCGCGCTGGATCAGTACACAGCCGTCGTCCGTGACATGCCGGGCACAGGTGCGCAGCAGCCCCCGTCTGACCTCGACGTCCCCGGCGTGCACGAGGAACGACGCCAGCATCACCACGTCGAAGCGCTCGCCCAGGTCGAGGTCCTCGATCGGGCTGCACACGGTGCGCGCACCGCGCACGCGCTCCAGCATCTCGGCGGACTCGTCCACCGCCGTGACGGTGAAGCCGCGCTCCAGCAGGGGATGCGTCATGCGTCCCACCCCGCTGCCCAGCTCCAGTATCCGCGCGCCCTCGGGCACGGCGGCGGCGATGATGTCCGGCTCGGCTCCGGCGGGCAGCCGTGAATAGAGCTCGACCGCGCAGCCGTCCGGGGTGATGGCCCCCGGCCCCGTGCCCTGGTATCCCTCTCGCATTTTCAGCTCCATGCCCGTCCAACGGCCCGCCCCCGCACACCCGTTCCCCTCTGCGGCCGGTTCACCCGACCGAGTGAACGCGTCCCGTCGTGCGGTGCGGCCGGCCGCACCGCACGCGTCGTTTCCCCCGCGCGGCCCGCCGGAGTACGTTCATTACAGGAGTGGTGAACCGATGCGTACGGGCAGTGAACCGACCACCGCGCGCAGTGCGCTGCGGGCGCGTTTCTGGCTGAGCCTGTGGGGGCTGGTCTGGGCGATCTTCGGCACGGCCGCCTTCGCGCTCACGGGACGGTTCGGATGGGCGCTCGCCTGCGGTGTGCTGTGGCTCGTCGCCACGGTCGACCTGACCGTGATCCTGCGGCACATCCGCCAGGGCCCGCACTACCAGCCGGGCCGGAACATCCCGCCGTACCTCCCGCCGAAGCGCTGACGGCCGCGACGGCCGGTCCGCCCCGCCGGAGGTGGGACCGTCAGGAGTCGAACCGCGCCTGCTGCAGGTACTCCGGGTTCGGGTCCAGTGCGGCGGCCAGCCGGAAGTGGCGTCGGGCCTGGTCGGGGCAGCCTCGGCGCTCATAGGTGCGGGCGAGTGCGAAGTGCGCGAACGCGTTGTCCGGCTCCCGCTCCAGGACGATGGTGAACTCCAGCTCGGCCGGTCGCAGTTGCGCCGCCGCGAAGAAGGCACGCGCGCGCAGCATCCGCGCGGCGGTGTTCTCCGGATGGGCGCCGATGACCCCGTCCAGCAGCTTCACCGCACCACGCGGGTCCCGCGCGGCGAGCAGTTGCTCGGCGGCACGGAAGTCGATGACGTCAGTCTCCGGAGTACGTCCGCTCGGACCGCTTGTCTCGGGCACGGCTGAGTCCTTCCCTCGCTGCAAGGGATCAACGCGCGCGAGAGGTTCGCTATTCCGTGCGCCGGTCCGGGTGCGCTTGCGTGTGCGCCCTGCGCACCAGGTCGGCCCACACCTCTTCCACGCGGCGCCGCAGCTCCTCCAGCGGTACGTCGTTGTCGACGACCACGTCCGCGATCTCCCGGCGCTGCTCTCGCGTCGCCTGCGCGGCCATGCGCGCCCGTGCGTCCTGCTCGGTCATGCCGCGCAGCCGTACCAGCCGGTCGAGCTGGGTGGCGGGGTCGGCGTCCACGACGACCACGAGGTCGTACAGCGGTGCCAGGCCGTTCTCCGTGAGCAGGGGGACGTCGTGGACGACGACGGCGTCCTCGGCGGCGGCCTCTTCGAGCGCACGGGAGCGTTCACCGACCAGGGGGTGCACGATGCCGTTCAGGACGGCCAGCTTCTCCGGGTCGGAGAAGACGATCGAGCCCAGCCTGGGCCGGTCCAGGCCGCCGTCCTCGGCGAGGACGTCCTCGCCGAACGCCGCCACGACCGCGGCGAGTCCCGGCGTCCCCGGAGCGACGACCTCGCGCGCGATCCGGTCGGCGTCGATGAGTACCGCGCCGTGCTCGACGAGGAGCCGGGACACCTCGCTCTTGCCGGCACCGATCCCGCCGGTCAGGCCTACCTTCAACATGAGCGGCAGCCTAGAGGGTGCCGGTCACGGCGTCAGCCGTCGCCCTCCCGCTCCGCCAGGAACCGCTCGAACTCGCGGCCGATCTCGTCCGCGGAGGGGATCTCGACGGGCTCGGCGAGCATGTTGCCCCGGGTCTCGGCGCCCGCGGCCGCGTCGTACTGGTGCTCCAGGCCCTGGACGAGGGCGGTGAGCTCCTCGTCGCCCTCCTGGATCTGCCGGTCGATCTCCGTCTGGGTGCGGTGGGCGTCGGTGCGCAGGGAGTGCGCGATGCCCGGCAGCACCAGGCCGGTCGCCGCGGTGATCGCCTCCAGGACGGTCAGCGCCGCGTCCGGGTACGGGGAGCGGGCGATGTAGTGCGGGACGTGCGCGGCGACGCCGAGCACGTCGTGGCCGGCCTGCGCGAGCCGGTACTCGACGAGCGCCTCCGCGCTGCCGGGGACCTGCGCCTCCTCGAAGGGGCTGCGGTGGCCCGGCACGAGATCGGTGCGGGTGCCGTGCGGGGTGATGCCGACGGGCCGGGTGTGCGGGACGCCCATGGGGATGCCGTGGAAGCTCACCGACAGGCGCACGCCGAGCCGCTCCACGATCTGCCGTACGGCGGCCGCGAACCGCTCCCACTCGACGTCCGGCTCGGGGCCCGACAGGATCAGGAAGGGCGCCCCGGTGGCGTCCTGGACGAGCCGCACCTCGATGGTCGGCTCCTCGTAGTCCGTCCAGGTGTCGCGCTTGAAGGTCAGCAGCGGCCGGCGGGCCCGGTAGTCCACCAGCCGGTCGTGGTCGAAGCGGGCGACGACCTGATGGGGCAGCGAGTCGAGCACCTGGTCGACGATCTGGTCGCCGGTCTCACCGGCGTCGATGTATCCGTCGAAGTGGTACAGCATGACCAGTCCGGCAGACTCCTGGGCGAGTGCCATGTCGACGACGGCGAGGCCCTTCGGCTCCCAGGCGTACAAATCCTGCGGATCAAGCACAGTGACCGCTCCCCTCCTTGTGTTCACAAGTGACAACGCCGTTGTGGGGTGGGGCATTCCCGCAGGAGGAACACCGAAGGGGCCGCACCTCGGAAGGTGCGGCCCCTCGGTCAACCGCTGTGCTTCAACCGCTGTGTGTCAGCGGCCGGTGTGCAGAGCTTCAGCTCTGGCCGCCGGCCAGCTTCTCGCGCAGCGCGGCCAGCGCCTCGTCCGACGCGAGGGCGCCGGAGTTGTCGCCACCCTCGGAGGAGTACGAGCCGCCGCCACCGCTGCCGGACGCGGCCTGGGCCGCACCCGCGGTGTCGACGCCCTCGGCAGCGGCCTTCTCGTCCGCCTCGCGGGACTTGATGACCTGCGCCTGGTGCTGCTCGAAGCGCTGCTGGGCCTCGGCGTACTGCGTCTCCCAGGCCTCGCGCTGGGTCTCGTAGCCCTCGAGCCAGTCGTTGGTCTCGGGGTCGAAGCCCTCGGGGTAGATGTAGTTGCCCTGGTCGTCGTAGGACGCGGCCATGCCGTACAGGGTCGGGTCGAACTCGACCGCGGACGGGTCGGCACCGAAGGCCTCGTTGGCCTGCTTCAGCGAGAGGCTGATGCGGCGGCGCTCGAGGTCGATGTCGATGACCTTGACGAAGATCTCGTCGTTGACCTGGACGACCTGCTCCGGGATCTCCACGTGGCGCTCGGCCAGCTCGGAGATGTGGACCAGACCCTCGATGCCCTCGTCCACGCGGACGAACGCACCGAACGGCACCAGCTTCGTGACCTTGCCGGGCACGACCTGGCCGATCTGGTGGGTGCGGGCGAACTGCTGCCACGGGTCTTCCTGGGTCGCCTTCAGCGACAGGGAGACACGCTCGCGGTCCATGTCCACGTCGAGAACCTCGACGGTGACCTCCTGGCCGACCTCGACGACCTCGGAGGGGTGGTCGATGTGCTTCCAGGACAGCTCGGAGACGTGGACCAGACCGTCGACGCCACCCAGGTCCACGAAGGCACCGAAGTTGACGATCGAGGAGACGACGCCGGAACGGACCTGACCCTTCTGGAGGGTGGTGAGGAACGTCTGGCGGACCTCGGACTGGGTCTGCTCCAGCCAGGCACGGCGGGACAGGACCACGTTGTTGCGGTTCTTGTCCAGCTCGATGATCTTCGCCTCGAGCTCCTTGCCCACGTAGGGCTGGAGGTCGCGGACGCGGCGCATCTCGACCAGGGAGGCCGGGAGGAAGCCGCGGAGGCCGATGTCGAGGATGAGACCACCCTTGACGACCTCGATGACGGTACCGGTGACGATGCCGTCCTCTTCCTTGATCTTCTCGATGGTGCCCCAGGCACGCTCGTACTGGGCGCGCTTCTTCGAGAGGATCAGGCGGCCTTCCTTGTCCTCCTTCTGGAGGACCAGGGCCTCGATCTCGTCACCGACGGCGACGACCTCGTTGGGGTCGACGTCGTGCTTGATCGAGAGCTCGCGGCTCGGGATGACACCTTCGGTCTTGTAACCGATGTCGAGCAGGACCTCGTCCCGGTCGACCTTCACGATGACGCCGTCGACGATGTCGCCGTCGTTGAAGTACTTGATCGTCTCGTCGATCGCGGCGAGGAAGGCTTCCTCGTTACCGATGTCGTTGACCGCAACCTGCGGGGTGGTGGCGGTGGTCTCGGTGCTGCTCGTCATGTGGGAAAGGGCTCCGGTACGGACATTGAAGTCGTAGGTACTGCTTACGCCGGGAGCCCGTTTCGCTCTGCAGAAGCCGGACAGCCAAGGAAGCCTCACCGAAATCCACTGGTGACGCCTCGAGAACCGAGGGGACATACAACAGATGCGAGCGCGACCTGCTACGTCTGAGGTGCGCAGGCCCGCAGCGCAACTTGTAGCATACGGGGGCAGCCGGGCAGGGTCAATGCACGAAGCCGCCCACCCGGGGCGGATCCTCGCATACCCGGCACAAAAGCCGTCTCCCGAGGCCACACGGACCCCTGGATGCCCCTTGTGTGACACGCGGGACGGGCGGCACGGAAGAGCCCGCAGACTAGTACGAGGGAGCCGGTCATCCAAGAGCCCGTAACGTCCGAGGCCGCATTCGGGGCCGACGGAGCCGAAGAACCCGAGCCGGAGGCGACCCGGCGTGCCGCAGGTGTCACGGAGAGTTCCCGGGCCAACCGCGGCTGGTGGGACCGGAACGCGGACGAGTACCAGACCGAGCACGGCACCTTCCTCGGCGACGACCGCTTCGTGTGGTGTCCCGAGGGCCTGGACGAGGTGGAGGCCGAGCTGCTCGGCCCGCCGGAGGAGCTGAAGGGCAAGGACGTCCTGGAGATCGGCGCCGGCGCCGCCCAGTGCTCGCGCTGGCTGACCGCCCAGGGCGCCCGTCCGGTGGCCCTGGACCTCTCCCACCGCCAGCTCCAGCACGCCCTGCGCATCGGCGGTTCGTTCCCCCTGGTGTGCGCCGACGCGGCGGTGCTGCCCTTCGCGGACGGCGCGTTCGACCTGGCGTGCTCGGCGTACGGGGCGCTGCCGTTCGTCGCCGACCCGCGGCTGGTGCTGCGGGAGGTGCGCCGGGTGCTGCGGCCGGGCGGCCGCTTCGTCTTCTCGGTCACGCACCCGCTGCGCTGGGCGTTCCCGGACGAGCCGGGTCCCGAGGGGCTGTCGGTGTCCGCGTCGTACTTCGACCGCACCCCGTACGTGGAGCAGGACGACGAGGGCCTCGCGGTGTACGTCGAGCACCACAGGACGCTCGGGGACCGGGTGCGGGACGTGGTGACGTCCGGGTTCCGCCTGGTGGACCTGGTGGAGCCGGAGTGGCCCGACTGGAACACCTCGGAGTGGGGCGGCTGGTCCCCGCTGCGCGGGCACCTGATCCCGGGGACGGCGATCTTCGTCTGCGAGCGCGACTGAGCCGTACCGGAGCGTCGCTGCCACGCGCGCGCGGAGGGCGGTTTCGCGGACGTACGACACTGGGGGCGTGATCCGTTACGACGCCTTGGACGCGCTGCCCGTGCGCGGTGCCCTGCCCGCGCTGCACGACGCCCTGGAGGGGCACGGCACGGCGGTGCTGGTCGCGCCGCCCGGCACCGGGAAGACCACGCTGGTACCGCTGGCGCTGGCCGGGCTGCTGGGCGGGGAGGGCGCTCCCGCGCGGCGCGTGGTCGTGGCCGAGCCGCGGCGGATCGCGGCGCGGGCGGCGGCGCGGCGGATGGCGTGGCTGCTGGGCGAGAAGCCGGGCGAGCGCGTCGGGTACACGGTGCGCGGCGAGCGGGTGGTCGGGCGCCACGCACGCGTGGAGGTCGTCACGACCGGTGTGCTGCTGCAGCGGCTCCAGCGGGAGCAGGAGCTGACGGGCGTCGACGTCGTGGTGCTGGACGAGTGCCACGAGCGGCATCTGGACGCGGACACGACGGCGGCGTTCCTGTGGGACGTGCGGCAGGCCCTGCGTCCTGAGCTGCGGCTGGTGGCCGCGTCCGCCACGACCGACGCGGAGGGCTGGTCCCGGCTGCTGGGCGACGCGCCGGTCGTCGAGGCGCCGGGGGTGTCGTACCCCGTCGAGGTCGTCTGGGCGCCACCGGCGCGGCCGGTGCGACCGCCGCACGGGATGCGGGTGGACCCGGCGCTGCTCACGCACGTGGCGTCGGTGGTGCGGCGGGCGCTGGCCGAGCGGGACGGGGACGTGCTGTGTTTCCTGCCGGGCGTCGGCGAGATCTCCCGTGTCGCCGGGCACCTGGGGGCGCTCGGGGACGTCGACGTGCTCCAGGTGCACGGTCGGGCGCCCGCCGCCGTGCAGGACGCGGTGCTGGCGCCCGGGGCGCGGCGCAGGGTGGTGCTGGCGACCGCGGTGGCCGAGTCGTCGCTGACGGTTCCGGGCGTGCGGGTGGTCGTGGACGCGGGCCTGGCGCGGGAGCCGCGGGTGGACCACGCGCGCGGGCTGAGCGCGCTGACGACGGTACGGGCGTCGCGGGCGGCGGCACGGCAGCGGGCGGGCCGGGCCGGGCGTGAGGCGCCGGGGGTGGTGTACCGCTGCTGGGCGGAGGCGGAGGACGCCCGCCTGCCGCGGTTCCCGGCGCCGGAGATCAAGGTGGCCGACCTGACGGCGTTCGCGTTGCAGGCGGCCTGCTGGGGCGATCCGGACGCGTCCGGACTGGCGCTGCTCGATCCGCCGCCTGGCGGGGCGATGTCGGCCGCCCGGTCGGTGCTGGAAGCGGTCGGCGCGGTGGACGCGGCCGGGCGCGCGACGGCACGGGGCACACGACTGGCCCGCCTCGGAGTGCATCCCCGGCTGGGCCGGGCCCTCCTGGACGCGGAGGAGCTGAGCGCGGAAGTTTCCCGCCGGCCCGCCTCCGAAGCGACGGCATCTCCCGTCCGCTCCGGTGCGCAGTCTTCGCCGTCCCTTGGCCGCTCCGGCGCGCGGTCTTCGGGCCCGGGGTCCTCGCCGGCGAAGACGCCGGACCCACACCACGCCGACGGCGACACCGCACGCCCGGCGTCCTCCCGGGCCGGGAGCGCCGGGACCGAGGGCTCCGGGACAGCACACCGCGGTGCGGGTGCACCGCGGCCCGGCACCTCCGGGACGGGCCCCACCGAAACTCGCGCCGGAACGAGCACTGCTGGACGACGTGGCTCCGGGGCGGGCACCGCGGCGACGGACACCCCCGGGGCGAGGCCCGGTGACACCGACGGTTCCGGGACGGGCTCCTCCGGATCAGGTGGTGCCGGGACCGGCCGCCCCGGAGCGGCTGCCTCCGGGGCGGGCGACCGTGTGGCTGGTGGGGACCGCGCGGGCCGGGGCGGCCGTGGGGGTGAGGTGGTGGCCGAGGTGGTGGGGCTGTTGAGTGAGGAGCCGCCGCGGGAGTACGGGGACGACCTGGCGGCCGTGCTGCGGGCCGCTCGGCGTGGCGGCGACGCGTACGGGGCGCGCTGGCGGGCCGAGGTGCGGCGGCTGCGAGGCGCCGTCGAGGGCGCGGGCGGTGGGCCCGGGCCGCGGGTCGGGGAGGACGTGCTCGCCGGGCTGGTGGCCGCTCTGGCGTTTCCGGAGCGGGTGGCCAGGAAGGACGGCGGTTCGTACCTGATGGTGTCCGGTACCCGGGCGGAGCTGTCGGAGACGTCCGCGCTGCGTGGGGCGCCGTGGATCGCGGTCGCCGTCGCCGACCGGCCCGTGGGCAAGGGGCACGCGCGCGTGCAGCTCGGTGCGGTCGTCGACGAGGACACCGCGCGGCTCGCGGCAGGGGCGCTGCTGACGCGGCGGGACGAGGTGCACTGGGCCGACGGTGACGTGGTGGCCCGGCGCGTCGAGCGGCTCGGGGCGGTGGAGCTCGCGGCGCGGCCCCTCGCCGACGCCGACCACGGTCTCGTACGGGGCGCGCTGCTGGAGGGGTTGCGGAGGGAAGGGTTCGGGCTGCTGCGCCGGTCGGCCGACGGCGACCTGCTGCGCGAGCGGCTCGCGTTCCTGCGGCGACATCTCGGCGAGCCCTGGCCGGACGTGTCCGACGACGCGCTCCTCGCGCGCGTGGACGAGTGGCTGGAGCCCGAGCTGAGCCGGGCCCGGCGGCGGGCCGACCTGGGGCGGATCGACGCCGGCCAGGCGCTGGCACGGCTGCTGCCCTGGGCCTCCGGGGAGGCGGCGCGGCTCGACGAGCTGGCCCCCGAACGGATCGTCGTCCCCAGTGGGTCCAGGATCCGGATCGACTACACCAACCCCGAACAGCCCGTCCTCGCGGTGAAGTTGCAGGAGATGTTCGGGCTGCAGCGGTCACCGGAGGTCGCCGGGGTGCCGCTCCTGGTGCATCTCCTCTCCCCCGCCGGCCGTCCCGCCGCGGTCACCGCGGACCTGGCCTCCTTCTGGCAGGACGGATACCGGGGCGTACGGGCGGAGCTGCGCGGCCGGTATCCGAAGCATCCGTGGCCCGAGGACCCGGCCACGGCGGAGCCGACGCGGTACACGAAGGCACGGATCGGGAAGTGACCGCGGCCCGGCGGGGCGGAGAGCGCCCCGCCGGGTGCGGGCGGGACGGCTCCTACGCCGTCGGTTCGGTCGACGGCTGGGCCGAGGGGGCCGTCGACGGGGCGGTCGACGGGTCCGGTGTCGGTTCGGCCGGCTCGGCCACCTTCAGGGTGATGTCGAGGGTGGCGCCGCCCGGCGTGGTGAGCCGGAGGATGTAGGTGCCCTCGGTGTCGTCGGCGTACAGCTTCGGCAGCCGCAGCAGGCCCTCGGCGTCGGTCTGCCGGCCGGTCAGGGTGCGGACGGCCTTGCCGTCGGCGTCCTTGAAGTAGGGACCCTTGTCGTTCTCGGTCGGGTCGGCGTCCGACTTGATGAGGGTGGCGGTGACGGCGACCTTGTCCGCGACGGCGCCCTTGAGCGTGGCCTTCACCTCCACCTGGTCGGCGAACTCGCCGCCCGGCGTGCACGTCAGCTCCTTCGTACCGGTGCTGGTGAGGGTGTCGGCGACGCGCTCGGTGACGGTGGCCTTGTAGTCGAGTCCCGGGACGGTACGGCCGACCACGGTGGCGCGGACGGTGAACGCACCGGTCTGCTCGCCCGCCACCAGCGCGGGCGCCACGGCCACGCCGGAGGCGTTGGTGGTGACCGCGGCGACCTTCTCGCCGCCGGTGAAGGTGGCGTCCGTGTCGCCCAGGACGGTGAAGCGGATGCGCACCTTGCCGACGGCGTCGCCGGCCTTGGTCTCGGCGCGGGTGCTGATCTTCTTGGCGAAGGTGTCGCCCGCGGTCGCGGTGAGGCCCGTGGTGCCGGCGTTCTCCAGATGGTGAACGGTGTCGGTGGGCGTCGGCGTGGGTGTGGGGGTGGGGGTCTCGGTCGGCGGCGCCGGGTCGGTCGGCGGCTTGGTGCTCGGGCTCCCCGGCTTGGTGGGCTTCTCCGAGGCCGGCGGCTTGCTCGGGCTGGGGGTGCTCGGGGCCCGGGATCCGGGGTTCGCGCCCGTGCGGCCCGGCGGGGGAGTGGCGCCCGCGTTGGGGTCGTCGCTGCGGCCGACCGGAAGGCTGCCGGTGCCGTCCGGGATCTCGTGGGTGCCCTTGCGGTAGTGCTCCAGCCACGACAGGACCGTGTTCAGGTAGTCCTGCGAGTTGTTGTAGCTGAGGATCGCGCGGTTGAGGTCGGCCTGGACGGACAGGTCCCAGTCGTAGCGGCACAGGTAGTGGCCGGCGGCGAGCGCGGCGTCGTAGACGTTGTTGGGGTCTTCCTTGCCGTCGCCGTTGCCGTCGCGGCCCGCCCACGCCCAGGTGGACGGGATGAACTGCATGGGTCCGACGGCGTTGTCGTAACTGCTGTTGCCGTCGTAGACACCGTTGTCCGTGTCCTTGATGAGCGCGAAGCCGTTGCCGTCGAGCTGCGGGCCGATGATCCTGCCGATGGTGGTGCCGTTGGCGTCGACGCGGCCGCCGCGGGCCTGACCGGACTCCACCTTGCCGATGGCGGCGAGCAGTTGCCAGGGCAGGTTGCAGCCGGGCTTGGCACGGCGCAGCTCCGACTCCGCCTTCTTGTAGGCGTCGAGGACGGTCGCGGGGATGCCGGCCTCGGACGAGCCCGGGGACGTGGGAGTGCCCGTGGTCGGGGCCGGGCTGGGGCTGTTGAGCGGCGGCAGGTCGGTGTAGTAGGGCGAGTTGCCGGTGGCGCTGTCCGCGGCGGGCGTGTCGGACGTGGGCACGTTGTCGGAGGTGGTCTGTCTGCCGTTGCCGTCGGCCGTCACGTCGGGGGCCTGGGACGCGGACAGGGCCGCGACCGCGACCGCCGCGACGGTGGTGGTGACCGCCGCCTTGCGGAGCCTCCTGTCGAAATGCGCCGCCATAGAGTGAACCCCTCCCCTGAACGCCCACGCGTCCTCGTCCGTCCGACCCATACGGGGCCGCAGGCGACCCTACGACAACTTGCTTTGCACGGGCACCCGTTCGTGCCCGATATTCACCACTTGCTCATATGAGGAATCGTGGTGGCGCTCGCCCTCCCTCACCCGGCCGCCGTGCCGCCGGGGGCGTCAGTACGGAGCCGGGCCTCCGGGCCGTGTGCCCAGGGGGTCGGTGTTCGCCACGAACACGGTGAAGGTGCGGGCGGGGCGGGGCCGGGGCAGCAGGGTGAGCGCCAGCGCGAGGTAGCCGCGGGCCAGGTCGGCCCACAGGTGCCAGGCGGGTGTCTCGTGCGGGACGGCGGTCCCGGTGGCCCGGGGGACGAGTCTGCCGCGGAGCACCTTCGCGGTGCGGTGCAGGACCGTCGTGAGGGTGGCGGGGGTGCGGCCGGTACTTGCGCCCGGTGCGAAGACCGGGACCGGGAGGAGTGGCACGCGGGCGGGTCCGTCGGTGCGTGCCCGTGCCGGTGTCGTCCGGTGGTGGAGCATGCGTATACCCATGCCCGCATCCTGGGGGGAGAGCGGGGGCGGGGCGTTTCGTCGGGGGCCACCGGAGTGATGGGGGCGGGCGGGCGGGTGGAACGGGGTGCTCCCTGCCTCCGGCGCGGGCTGTGGGCTGTGGGGTGCGTGCGCTCCGGGGCGCCTGTGTGGCCGGCCCCGGGGGCAGCGTGTGCGGTCCGGGGCCGACGGGGCGGTCGCCCCGGGCCCCGGACGGGGCGGGTGCCCACCCGGCGCTACGAGGTGACCGGCACGGGGGCGGGCGGGGGGGCGGGTGCGCAGCCCGGCGTGGCGGGGTGCCGCTGCGCCCACCCGTGCCGCCCCAGCGGCACGACTGCCCGCAGCGACGGCGGAGCGGCGGCGACGGCGGAGCGGCGGCGACGGCGGCACGGCTGCTGCCCGCGACCAGGGCGGCTTGCGGACAGCGTGCAGCCCGCGCGGCAGACAACGGCCGCGGCAGACAGCGGCAGCCGCAGCGCAGCCTCAGCCGCAGCCGAGGGTTAGTGGGCTGCCGATTCCCAGTCGGTGCCTGCGCCGACTGAGACGCCCAGGGGGACCCTGAGCTGTACCGCGTTGGCCATTTCGCGGCGGACCAGTTCCTCTGCCCTGGCGCGCTCGCCGGGTGCGATCTCCAGGACGATTTCGTCGTGGACCTGGAGGAGCATGCGGGAGGCGAGACCGGCCTCGTTCAGTGCCTTGTCCACGTTGAGCATGGCGATCTTGACGATGTCGGCCGCCGTGCCCTGGATCGGCGCGTTCAGGGCCATGCGCTCGGCCGCCTCGCGGCGCTGGCGGTTGTCGCTGTTGAGGTCGGGCAGATAGCGGCGGCGGCCGAAGAGGGTGGCCGTGTAGCCGGTGGCCCGTGCCTCGTCGACGACCCGGCGCAGGTAGTCGCGTACGCCGCCGAAGCGTTCGAAGTAGGCGTCCATCAGGCCGCGGGCCTCGGCCGCCTCGATGTTGAGCTGCTGGGAGAGGCCGAAGGCGGACAGGCCGTACGCCAGACCGTAGGACATGGCCTTGATCTTGCGGCGCATCTCCGCGTCCACGGCCGACTGCTCGACGGAGAAGACCTGGGCCGCCGCGGTGGTGTGCAGGTCCTCGCCGGAGGTGAACGCCTCGATCAGGCCCGCGTCCTCGGACAGGTGGGCCATCACCCGCAGCTCGATCTGGCTGTAGTCGGCCGTCATCAGGGACTCGAAGCCCTCGCCGACCACGAAGCCGCGGCGGATGGCGCGGCCCTCGTCGGTACGGACCGGGATGTTCTGCAGGTTCGGGTCCGTGGAGGAGAGGCGGCCGGTCGCGGCGACCGTCTGGTTGAACGTGGTGTGGATGCGGCCGTCCGCGGCGATCGTCTTGATCAGGCCCTCCACCGTGACGCGCAGCTTGGCCTGCTCGCGGTGGCGGAGCATGATCACCGGCAGCTCGTTGTCCGTCTGGGCGGCGAGCCAGGCCAGGGCGTCGGCGTCGGTGGTGTAGCCGGTCTTGGTCTTCTTGGTCTTCGGCAGGTTCAGCTCGCCGAAGAGGACCTCCTGGAGCTGCTTGGGCGAGCCCAGGTTGAATTCTCGTCCGGCCGCCGCGTGCGCCTCCTTCACCGCCTGCTGGACGGCGCCCGCGAACATCTGCTCCATGGCCTGGAGGTGCTCCCGGTCGGCCGCGATGCCGTGCCGCTCCATGCGGGCGAGCAGCGCGGAGGTGGGCAGCTCCATGTCGCGCAGCAGGTCGGCGGCGCCGACGTCCGCCAGCCGGCCCTCGAAGGCCTCGCCCAGGTCGAGGACGGCGCGGGCCTGCACCATCAGCGCCTCGGCCTCGGCGCCCTCGTCCGCGCCGAAGGCGAGCTGCCCGTCGGCTGCGGCGGCGGGGGCCAGCTCACGGTGCAGGTACTCCAGGGACAGGGCGTCCAGGTCGAAGGAGCGGCGGCCCGGCTTGACCAGGTAGGCGGCCAGCGCGGTGTCCATGCCCACGCCGGCGACGCTCCAGCCGTGCTCGGCGAAGACGCGCATGGCGCCCTTGGCGTTGTGCAGGACCTTCGGCCGGTCCGGGTCGGCGAGCCAGGTCCGGAACGCCGTCTCGTCGGCCTCGTCGGTCTCGGTCGGGTCGAACCAGGCGGCCTTCCCGTCGGCCGCGGCCAGCGCGACCTCGGTGACCGAGCCGGTCCCCAGGGCCCAGGTGTCGACCGTGGCAACGCCGAGCGGCTGCTCTCCGTGCTCGGCGAGCCAGCCGGCCAGCTCACCGGTGCCCAGCACCGTGCCGTCCAGCTCCACGCCGTCCGCGACCACCGGGGCGGCCTCGGCCTCCTCGGCGCCCGGGTCGACGGCGTAGAGCCGCTCGCGCAGGGAGGGGTTGCGGATCTCCAGGGTGTCCAGGATCACCGCGACGCCCTTGCGGTCGTACGCCGTCCGCTCCAGGTCGGTGACCGTCTTCGGCAGCTCGACGCGCCGCTCCAGCTCGGTGAGCCGGCGGTTGAGCTTGACGGACTCCAGGTGGTCGCGCAGATTCTGCCCGGCCTTGCCCTTGACCTCGTCTACGCGCTCGACCAGCTCCGCGAAGGACCCGAACTGGTTGATCCACTTCGCGGCCGTCTTCTCGCCGACGCCCGGGATGCCGGGCAGGTTGTCGGACGGGTCGCCGCGCAGCGCCGCGAAGTCGGGGTACTGGGCGGGGGTCAGTCCGTACTTCTCGAAGACCTTCTCCGGTGTGAAGCGGGTCAGCTCGGAGACGCCCTTGGTCGGGTAGAGGACCGTGGTGTGCTCGCTGACCAGCTGGAAGGAGTCCCGGTCGCCGGTGACGATCAGCACGTCGAAGCCCTCGGCCTCGGCCTCGGTGGCGAGGGTGGCGATGACGTCGTCCGCCTCGAAGCCCTCGACGGCGAAGCGGGGGACGTGCATGGAGTCGAGCAGCTCGCCGATCAGCTCGACCTGCCCCTTGAACTCGTCCGGGGTCTTGGAGCGGTTCGCCTTGTACTCGGTGAATTCCTCGGACCGCCAGGTCTTGCGGGAGACGTCGAACGCCACCGCGAAGTGCGTGGGCGCCTCGTCACGCAGGGTGTTGGCCAGCATCGACGCGAAGCCGTAGATCGCGTTGGTCGGCTGGCCGGTCGCGGTCGTGAAGTTCTCCGCGGGCAGCGCGAAGAACGCGCGGTACGCCAGGGAGTGCCCGTCCATGAGCATCAGCCGCGGTCGGTCGCCGGAGGTGCTGTCGGTCTTCTTCGATGCTGTCTTCGCCACGACTCCGATCCTGCCATGCGGCACTGACAGCCGGTGCCGGGTGCGCCTGTGGCACGGGGGCACTTCTACGGTGCGGGTGCGTCGTGGCTGGTCGCGCCCACGCGGCGGAGCCGCACATCCAGCACAGCCCCGCGCCCCTTTGGCGCGCGCCCCACCGCCCGGCGCCAGTAGACCCGTCCCGCCCCGAGCGACGACGGTGTCGGCGGCTCGTGCAAGGATCGGAGACGTACTTCACAACGCGTAAGCGAAGGAGCGCGCGATGGCGACCAAGCCGCCCAAGGGTGATCCGGTTCAGGACGCGCCGCAGGTCACGGAGCCGCAGCACGCGGCGGCGGGCATCCCGGCGATCGGCCACACCCTGCGGGTCGCACAGCGGCAGATGGGTGTGAAGCGGACGGCGCTGACGCTCCTGCGCGTCAATCAGAAGGACGGCTTCGACTGCCCGGGCTGTGCCTGGCCGGAGGGCGACCACCGGCACAAGGCGGAGTTCTGCGAGAACGGCGCGAAGGCCGTGGCCGAGGAGGCCACCCTGCGCCGGGTCACCCCGGAGTTCTTCGCCGCGCACCCCGTCGCCGACCTCGCCACCCGCAGCGGCTACTGGCTGGGCCAGCAGGGCCGGCTGACGCACCCGGTGTACCTTCCGGAGGGCGGTGAGCACTACGAGCCGGTCACCTGGGAGCGCGCCTTCGACATCGTCGCGGAGGAGATCGCCGCGCTGGACTCGCCGGACGAGGCCGTCTTCTACACCTCGGGGCGCACCAGCAACGAGGCGGCGTTCCTCTACCAGCTCTTCGCGCGCGAGCTGGGCACCAACAACCTGCCGGACTGCTCCAACATGTGCCACGAGTCGTCCGGCTCGGCGCTGTCCGAAACCATCGGCGTCGGCAAGGGCAGCGTCCTGCTGGAGGACCTCTACAAGTCCGACCTGATCATCGTGGCGGGCCAGAACCCGGGCACCAACCACCCGCGGATGCTCTCGGCCCTGGAGAAGGCGAAGGCGAACGGCGCGAGGATCATCAGCGTCAATCCGCTGCCCGAGGCCGGACTCGAGCGCTTCAAGAACCCGCAGACCCCCAAGGGGCTCACCGCGGGCGCCTCCCTCACCGACCTGTTCCTGCAGATCCGGCTCGGCGGCGACCAGGCCCTCTTCCGGCTCCTCAACAAGCTGATCCTGGAGACCGAGGGCGCGGTCGACGAGGCCTTCGTCGAGGAACACACGCACGGCTACGAGGAGTTCGCCGCGGCCGCCCGCGCCGCCGACTGGGACGAGACGCTCGCGGCGACCGGTCTCACGCGCGCGGAGATCGAGGAGGCGCTGCGCATGGTGCTCGCCTCGAAGCGCACCATCGTGTGCTGGGCGATGGGCCTGACGCAGCACAAGCACTCGGTGCCCACCATCCGCGAGGTGGTCAACTTCCTGCTGCTGCGCGGCAACATCGGCCGCCCCGGCGCGGGCGTGTGCCCGGTGCGCGGCCACTCGAACGTGCAGGGCGACCGCACGATGGGCATCTTCGAGCGGCCCGCGCCCGCGTTCCTGGACGCCCTGGAGAAGGAGTTCGGCTTCGCGCCGCCGCGCGAGCACGGCTACGACGTCGTACGGGCCATCCGCGCGCTGCGCGACGGCGAGGCGAAGGTGTTCTTCGCCATGGGCGGCAACTTCGTCTCCGCCTCCCCCGACACGGAGGTCACCGAGGCGGCCATGCGCCGCGCGCGGCTCACCGTGCACGTGTCGACGAAGCTGAACCGCTCGCACGCGGTCACGGGTGCGCGGGCGCTGATCCTGCCGACGCTGGGCCGCACCGAGCGCGATCTCCAGGACGGCGGCGAGCAGTTCGTGACCGTCGAGGACTCCATGGGCATGGTGCACGCCTCCCGGGGCCGGCTGGAGCCCGCGAGCCGGCAGCTGCTGTCCGAGCCCGCGATCGTGTGCCGGCTGGCGCGCCGGGTACTGGGCGAGGAGAGCCGCACGCCGTGGGAGGACTTCGAGAAGGACTACGCGACGATCCGCGACCGCATCGGGCGGGTCGTGCCGGGCTTCGAGGACTTCAACGCGCGCGTGGCGCGTCCCGGCGGCTTCGCCCTGCCGCACGCCCCGCGCGACGAGCGCCGCTTCCCGACGGCCACGGGGAAGGCCAACTTCACCGCCGCGCCGGTCGAGTTCCCCGAGCTGCCCGAGGGGCGGCTGCTGCTGCAGACGCTGCGCTCGCACGACCAGTACAACACCACGATCTACGGCCTGGACGACCGCTACCGGGGCATCAGGAACGGCCGTCGCGTCGTCCTGGTCAATCCGGAGGACGCCCGGAAGCTGGACGTCGCGGACGGCTCGTACGTCGACCTGGTGAGCGAGTGGCGGGACGGGGTGGAGCGGCGGGCGCCCGGCTTCCGCGTCGTGCACTACCCGACGGCCCGGGGCTGCGCGGCGGCGTACTACCCGGAGACCAACGTCCTGGTGCCGCTGGACGCCACCGCGGACACCAGCAACACCCCGGCCAGCAAGTCCGTGGTCGTCCGTCTGGAACAATCGGCGACCGACTGAGCGTTCGCTCAGCGAGGCCAAGCCTGACCAAGCGGCCGGCCGGTCACCGGTGACCGATCGGCCGGCAGACAGACGGATCGACGAAACGGAGCCGGCCATGGGCGAGCAGCAGCAGGTGCAGTTCCCGCAGGAGGTCATCGACGAGTACGCCGCGCTCGGCGTCGACCTGCCCGCACTGTTCTCCGCCGGGCACCTGGGCACGCGCATGGGCGTCCAGATCGTCGAGGCGTCGGCGGACCGGGTCGTCGGCACCATGCCGGTCGAGGGCAACACCCAGCCGTACGGACTGCTGCACGGCGGCGCCTCGGCCGTGCTGGCCGAGACGCTCGGGTCGGTCGGCTCGATGCTGCACGGCGGCGCCTCCAAGATCGCCGTCGGGGTCGACCTGAACTGCACCCACCACCGCGGGGTCCGCTCCGGCCTGGTCACCGGGGTGGCCACGCCGGTGCACCGGGGGCGTTCGACGGCGACGTACGAGGTCGTGATCAGCGACGAGCAGGACCGCCGGGTGTGCACCGCCCGTCTCACCTGCCTGCTGCGGGACGTGAACCCCGGCGACGGCGCCGGGGCGGGCACCGCCGCCTGAGCCCCACGCCGGGCACCCAGGCCGGGGTGTGCGGTGCGCCGACGGCGTGCGCTGCACCGGCGATCACCGGGCGGCGTGCGACGTACCGGGCGGACGTGCGCTGCACCGGCGACCACCGGGCGGGCGTGCGCTCGCTGCACCGGCGATCACCGGGCGCGCGGCACCCGTGCCCGGGCCGTTGCCCCCGCTCGTCCCGGGCCATAGCGTCGGGGCATGGGACGGGGAGGGGCACTCCGGCCGGGTCGGGCGGCGCTGACGCTGGTGACGGCCGTCGGGATCGCCGCGGCCGTCGGCTGCGGCAACTCCGGTGACGGAGCGGACGGTTCCGCCCGTGGCGCGCCCGGCACGTCCGCGTCGTCCGGGCTTACGCGGCCCCCGCGCCCCTTGTCCGGCGCGGAGTTGTGCGTGAGCGCCGTCGGCTACTGGGCGCGCGAGATGCTGGACGGCGGCGAGCCCTACGGCGACTATCAGTCGATGGGACTGTCCAACCGGCAGTACGACATCCTGCGGGAGGTCGTGGACGCGGCGCGGACCGCGAAGCGGGACCAAGGCACCCGGTCGGCCCGGGAGTTGATCGACCGCCAGGTCCGGCAGGCGTGCACCGACGGGTACCGCGACGGCGGTCCGAGCCACGGCCCGTGGCAGTCGTGAGCGGCATCGGCCCCGTCGAACCGGGTGAGGACACCCGCGTCCAGGAGGCGCCGCCGCCCCGGCCGCCAGGACGGCTCGCGCTGATCCACGGACGCCACCGCCGGATCGTCCTCGCCGCCACCGCCACGCTCGCCGTCCTGGCGGGCGGCGGCTACCTGTACGCGAGCCGGCCGCCCCCCGCTCCCCCGCCGCCGTACCCGTCCCAGGCGATCGACCTCGTCTACGTGGCCCCCGTGACCGGCTCCCCGGGGACCGCGGCCGACGGCTTCAGCTTCACGGTGCTGCTGAGCGTGCGCTCGGGACCGCCCGTGACCGTGACGCGGCTGACCCAGCCCTACGACGGCCTGTCGGTGACCTCCTCCCCCGCGGCACCTTTCCAGACAAAATCGCATTCGGCCCGCAAGATCATTGTCACGCTCCGGGTGACGGAATGTGAAAAAGCGCCCCGGAATCCAGGACTCCCTTTCCTGGATGTAACGCTGCGTAATGCGCGTGCAATAGAGGCGCACAGTTTCATCCTGGGGACGCGCTATGCGCGAGACCTCTCCCGGACCCTCGAGGTCGCCTGCAGCAACGATTCCAGGTAATCACCAAAACGCCCCAGACACCTGAACATGCCCCGCCGGTCCTGCGGGTTCTCACCATGCGGACAGGGCGAATCGGCCTGAATTCAGCCCTTCTTCCCAGCCAGTACCGCTCTGCAATACCCGGTGTCATAACAAGAGAGTCACAGCCTGAGTCAGACCCTCCTCCACCTTCCCTACACACGCTTAGAGTCACGGCCAGTCACCGCGCCGTCGGATTGTCATTTCGGCCCCGCGCTCGACTCGACCGCCTCCACGGGGAAGCGGCCGTGCCAGGGAAAGGACTGATCGTGCGTCAACGTTCGCTCATCGCCATCACCGCCGCTCTGGCGGCGGGAGCGCTCACCCTCACCGCCTGCGGCTCGCGCGACGACGACGGCGGCTCGGACTCCGGCAACGGCGGCGGTGGCACCACCGTCGTCATCGGCGTCGACGCCCCGCTGACCGGCGACCTGTCCGCGCTCGGCCTCGGCATCAAGAACTCGGCGGACCTCGCGGCCAAGACGGCCAACAAGGAGAAGACCGTCGACGGCATCACCTTCAAGGTCGAAGCCCTCGACGACCAGGGCCAGCCCTCCGTCGGCCAGCAGAACGCCACCAAGTTCGTCGCCGACGACAAGGTCCTCGGCGTCGTGGGCCCGCTGAACTCCTCGGTCGGCGAGTCCATGCAGAAGGTCTTCGACACGGCCAAACTGGTCGAGGTCTCCCCCGCCAACACCAACCCCGCCCTCACCCAGGGCGTGGACTGGCAGACCAAGAAGGTCCGGCCGTACAAGTCGTACTTCCGTACCGCGACCACGGACGCCATCCAGGGCCCGTTCGCCGCGCAGTACGTCTACAACGACTCCAAGAAGCGCAAGGTCTTCGTCATCGACGACAAGAAGACCTACGGCGCCGGCCTCGCCGCCACCTTCACCCAGGAGTTCAAGAAGCTCGGCGGCAAGGTGGTCGGCACCGAGCACATCAACCCGGACACCAAGGACTTCAACGCGGTCGCCACCAAGGTCAAGAACTCCGGCGCCGACGTCGTCTACTACGGCGGCGAATACCCGCAGGCCGGACCGCTCAGCAAGCAGATCAAGGCCGCCGGGGCCAAGATTCCGCTGGTCGGCGGCGACGGCATCTACAGCGCCGACTTCATCAAGCTCGCCGGCGCCAGCGGCAACGGCGACCTCGCGACCTCCGTCGGCGCCCCGGTGGAGGAACTCCCCTCCGCCAAGGAATTCGTCGCGAACTACAAGGCCGCGGGATACAAGGAGGCCTACGAGGCGTACGGCGGCTACTCCTACGACTCCGCCTGGGCGATCATCGAGGCCGTCAAGAAGGTCGTCGAGGCCAACGACGGGAAGCTCCCCAGCGACGCCCGGGCCAAGGTCGTCGACGCCATGCAGGACGTCTCCTTCGACGGTGTGACCGGCAAGGTCTCCTTCGACGAGTTCGGTGACGCCACCAACAAGCAGCTCACCGTGTACGCCGTCGAGAACGGTGCGTGGGGCTCCGTGAAGTCCGGCACCTTCACCGGCTGACCCAGGACACCCGCACCACAGCCCACGAGCCGCGCGGGGCGCTGTTCCACAGGCGCCCCGCGCGGACTCGCATCCGGCCACATCCGTCGATTATCCGAAAGTCTCGGAGGACATGCGGTGAACGAACTGCCGCAGCAGCTGGTCAACGGCCTGCTACTGGGATCCATGTACGGGCTGATCGCCATCGGCTACACAATGGTCTACGGCATTGTCCAGCTCATCAACTTCGCCCACGGCGAGATCTTCATGACCGGCGCCTTCGGCGCACTCACGGTCTACGTCTACATCCTGCCCGACGGCACCTCCATGCTGATCGCCCTGCCCCTGATGCTCCTCGGCGCCATGGTCGTCTCCGTCGCCGTCGCCGTCGGGGCGGAACGGTTCGCCTACCGGCCCCTGCGCGGCGCACCCCGTCTCGCGCCCCTCATCACCGCCATCGGCCTCTCCCTCGCCCTCCAGCAGGCGGTGTGGGCCTGGTACCCCGAGGCCAAGTCGGCCCGGACCTTCCCGCAGATCGACGGCGGCCCGTTCCACATCGGCAGCGTCACCCTGCAGACCGGCGACATCTTCCTGTTCATCGCCGCCCCGGTGAGCATGGCCATCCTCGGCTTCTTCGTGATGCGCACCCGCACCGGACGGGGCATGCAGGCCACCGCGCAGGACCCGGACACCGCCAAGCTGATGGGCGTCAACACCGACCGCATCATCGTGGTCGCGTTCGCGCTCGGCGCCGTCTTCGCCGCCGTCGGTGCCGTGGCCAACGGCCTCAAGTACGGCCAGATCGACTTCAAGATGGGCTTCATCCTCGGCCTCAAGGCGTTCACCGCGGCCGTCCTCGGCGGCATCGGCAACATCTACGGCGCCATGATCGGCGGCATCACCCTGGGCGTCGCCGAGACCCTGGCCACCGCCTACATCGCCGACATCCCCGGCCTGGACAAGTTCGGCAGCCAGTCCTGGTCCGACGTCTGGGCCTTCATCCTCCTCATCCTCGTGCTGTTGTTCAGGCCACAGGGCCTGCTCGGCGAACGCGTTGCGGACAGGGCGTGACACCGATGACCACACAGACCACCGCGCCGAAGAACACCGGTGCCCCCGCCGCGGGCGACACCTCCGGCCTCATCGGCATCCCCGCGCACATCGGCCGCGCCCTCGCCACCGGCGGCGGCGTCCTCACCGTCGTCTCCACCTTCCTCGCCTGGACCTGGACCGCGGAGTTCCCCGGCGACCTCACCGTCTACGGCTACCCGGGCGGCCTCCAGGTGCTGGTGCTGGTCGCCGGCGCCCTCACCGCCCTCATCGGCCTCGCGTCGTACGGCGTCAAGGGCCTGCGCTGGCTCGTGCCGGCCGGTGCCGACGCGGCCCTCAGGTTCGCCGCCCTCGCCGCCTTCGCCACCACCTGGTACACGGTCATCGCGATCAGCGCCCAACTGGGCGGCCTCGTCAACCTGGAGCCCGGCGGCTACCTGGCCGCCGCCGTCACCCTGATCGCCCTGATCGGCTCCCTCGCCCTGCCCGTCGAGCGCCCCGAGCCCGACCCGTTCGACCCGGACGACACCGGCTGGGAGCAGTTCAGGCACAACAGCGCCCACAACTGGCAGACCGTCAAGGCGGCCTTCGCCTCCGGCAGCCCGCGCCCCGTGCGCGCCCTGCCGTCCTACGCCGAGATCCTGATCATCGTCGCCATCCTCGCCGCCGGCCTGTTCGTCTTCACCTACGGCATCGGCACCGAGTACGACGAGCTCTTCGTCGGCTTCCTCATCACCGCCGGCTTCGGCTTCGCCGCCCTCAACAAGTCCGGCCTGATCGCCCAGGCCTCCGAGATCACCGCACGGCACCAGAACATCACCGTCTGCGGCGCCTTCGTCGCGGCGGCCTGCTTCCCCTTCACCCAGTCCGACGACCAGTACGCCACCATCGGCGTCTACATCCTCATCTTCGCCACCGTCGCCCTCGGCCTGAACATCGTCGTCGGCCTCGCCGGTCTGCTCGACCTCGGCTACGTCGCCTTCCTCGGTGTCGGCGCCTACGCCGCCTCCATGGTCTCCGGCTCCCCCAGCTCCCCGTTCGACCTGCACCTCCCCTTCTGGGGCGCCGTCCTCGTCGGCGCCGCCGCCTCACTGATCTTCGGCGTCCTCATCGGCGCCCCCACCCTGCGGCTGCGCGGCGACTACCTCGCCATCGTGACGCTCGGCTTCGGCGAGATCTTCCGGATCACCGCCAACAACCTGGACGGCACCTCGGGCCCGGACGTCACCAACGGCTCCAACGGCATCTCGTCCATCCCCGACCTCAAGGTCCTCGGCTTCGACCTCGGCATCTCGCACGAGTTCGGCAGCTTCACCATCGGCCGGTTCGCCAACTACTTCTTCCTGATGCTCATCATCACGGCCGTCGTCGTCCTCGTCTTCCGGCGCAGCGGCGACTCCCGCATCGGCCGCGCCTGGGTCGCCATCCGCGAGGACGAGACCGCCGCGCTCGCCATGGGCATCAACGGCTTCCGGGTCAAGCTCATCGCGTTCGCCGTCGGCGCCTCGCTCGCCGGACTCGCCGGCACCGTCCAGGCACACGTGACCTACACCGTCACCCCCGAGCAGTACCTCTTCGCCGGCACCACCCCGCCCAACTCGGCCTTCCTGCTCGCCGCGGTCGTACTGGGCGGCATGGGCACCATCGCCGGTCCGCTCATCGGCGCCTCGCTGCTCTTCCTCATTCCCAACAAGCTCCAGTTCCTCGACGACTACCAGCTCTTCGCCTTCGGACTCGCGCTGGTCCTGCTGATGCGCTTCCGCCCGGAGGGTCTCATCGCCAACCGGCGCCGGAAGCTGGAGTTCCACGAAGAGGACGAAGCGCCCGCAGTCCTGAGCAAGACAGGGGCCTGACCACCATGACCACCGACACCACCACCAAGGACACCGCACCGGGCGCTCCCGCCCCCGGCACCCCCATCCTCGACGCACGCGGTGTCACGATGCGCTTCGGCGGACTGACCGCCGTCAACGGCGTGGACCTCACCGTGAACAGCGGCGAGATCGTCGGCCTGATCGGCCCCAACGGCGCCGGCAAGACGACCTTCTTCAACTGCCTGACCGGCCTCTACATCCCGACCGAGGGCGAGGTCCGCTACAAGGACCGGGTACTGCCGGCCAAGTCCTTCAAGGTGACCGCCGCGGGCATCGCCCGCACCTTCCAGAACATCCGGCTGTTCGCCAACATGACGGTCCTGGAGAACGTGCTGGTCGGCCGCCACACCCGGACCAAGGAAGGCTTCTGGTCGGCCGTGCTGCGCGGCCCCGGCTTCCACCGTGCGGAGAAGGCGTCCCGGGAACGCGCCCTGGAGCTCCTGGAGTTCGTGGGACTCGCGCCCAAGGCCGAGCACCTCGCCCGCAACCTGCCCTACGGCGAGCAGCGCAAGCTGGAGATCGCCCGCGCGCTGGCCAGCGAGCCGGGGCTGCTGCTCCTGGACGAGCCGACGGCCGGCATGAACCCGCAGGAGACGCGGGCCACCGAGGAACTGGTCTTCGCCATCCGCGACAAGGGCATCGCCGTCCTCGTCATCGAGCACGACATGCGGTTCATCTTCAACCTCTGCGACCGCGTCGCCGTCCTCGTCCAGGGCGAGAAGCTCGTCGAGGGCGACAGCGCCACGGTGCAGGGCGACGAACGCGTCGTCGCCGCCTACCTCGGCGAACCTCTGGCCGACGACCCCGGCGCCGCGGAGGCCGCCGAGGTGGAGGCCGCCGAAGCCGCCCAGGCACAGGCCGCGCAAACCGGCGGAGCCGCGAAGACCGCCGAGGCCGACACCACCACGGACACCGCGGCCGGCAAGGAGAACGACCGATGACCGCACTGCTCGAGGTCGAGGACCTCCGCGTCGCCTACGGCAAGATCGAGGCCGTCAAGGGCATCTCCTTCAAGGTCGACGCCGGCGAGGTCGTCACCCTCATCGGTACCAACGGCGCGGGCAAGACCACGACCCTGCGCACCCTGTCCGGGCTGCTCAAGCCGGTCGGCGGCCAGATAAGGTTCGGCGGCAAGTCCCTCAAGAAGGTCCCCGCCCACCAGATCGTCTCGCTGGGCCTCGCCCACTCGCCCGAGGGCCGGCACATCTTCCCGCGCATGACGATCGAGGACAATCTGCGCCTCGGCGCCTTCCTGCGCAGCGACCGGGCCGGCATCGAGAGGGACATCCAGCACGCCTACGACCTCTTCCCCATCCTCGGGGAACGCCGCAAGCAGGCCGCCGGCACCCTCTCCGGCGGCGAGCAGCAGATGCTCGCCATGGGCCGCGCGCTGATGTCCCAGCCCAAGCTGCTCATGCTCGACGAACCCTCCATGGGCCTCTCGCCGATCATGATGCAGAAGATCATGGCGACCATCGCCGAGCTGAAGTCCCAGGGCACCACCATCCTGCTCGTCGAGCAGAACGCCCAGGCCGCCCTCTCCCTGGCCGACCACGGCCACGTCATGGAGGTCGGCAACATCGTCCTGTCCGGCAGCGGCCAGGACCTCCTCCACGACGAGTCGGTCCGCAAGGCCTACCTCGGCGAGGACTGACGCCGCCTCCGGCAGACCGTACGACGAAGGCCCGCGCCCCCTCTTCCGGGGACGCGGGCCTTCACCACGTCTGCTCAGCCCTTGGAGGCCTTCTTCTCCTCGGCGTCCTGGATGACCGCCTCGGCCACCTGCTGCATCGACATCCGCCGGTCCATCGAGGTCTTCTGGATCCACCGGAAGGCGGCCGGCTCGGTCAGGCCGTACTCCGTCTGGAGCACCGACTTGGCGCGGTCCACCAGCTTGCGGGTCTCCAGTCGCTGGCTGAGGTCGGCGACCTCCTTCTCCAGCGCCTTCAGCTCGGTGAAGCGCGAGACGGCCATCTCGATCGCCGGCACCACGTCGCTCTTGCTGAACGGCTTCACCAGGTACGCCATCGCCCCGGCGTCCCGGGCGCGTTCCACCAGGTCGCGCTGCGAGAAGGCGGTCAGCATCAGCACCGGCGCGATGTTCTCCTCGGCGATCTTCTCGGCCGCGGAGATGCCGTCCAGCTTGGGCATCTTCACGTCCAGGATGACCAGGTCGGGCTTGTGCTCCCGGGCCAGCTCGACGGCCTGCTCACCGTCACCGGCCTCGCCGACGACGGAGTACCCCTCCTCCTCCAGCATCTCTTTGAGATCCAGCCGGATGAGCGCCTCGTCCTCGGCGATGACGACACGGGTCGTCAGCGGAGGAACGTGCGACTGGTCGTCGTCGGGCACGTCTACGGGCTGGGGCGACTCGGGGGCGGTCACGTGAGCTCCTCGTTCGGGGCAGGGGTACTGCTGACAAGAGCCTACCTAGCTCCTGTATGTTTGAGTCACCGAGGGGCTACACTGACCTTCGGTTCGAAGAGGCTCCGGTAGTCCAATCGGCAGAGACGATGCCCTCAAAAGGCATTCAGTGTGGGTTCGAGTCCCACCCGGGGCACTTTACCTTCGTTTCGAAGGCCCCTCATGTGCAGTGATGACACCCATTCAGCTGTCGTCCTCCCCGATGTGGTGCACGCGCACCAGGTTCGTCGTACCCGACACCCCCGGCGGTGAGCCGGCCGTGATGACCACGACGTCACCCTTCTCGCAGCGCCCGTAGCGGGTGAGCAGTTCGTCCACCTGGTCGACCATCGCGTCCGTGGAGTCGGCGTGCGGACCGAGGAAGGTCTCCACGCCCCAGGTCAGGCTGAGCTGGGAGCGGGTCGCCGGTTCGGGGGTGAAGGCGAGCAGCGGGATGGGCGAGCGGTAGCGGGAGAGGCGGCGGACGGTGTCGCCGGACTGGGTGAAGGCGACCAGGAACCTGGCGCCGAGGAAGTCGCCGATCTCGGCGGCCGCGCGGGCGACGGCGCCGCCCTGGGTGCGGGGCTTGTTGCGTTCGGTCAGCGGGGGGAGCCCCTTGGCGAGGATGTCCTCCTCGGCCGCTTCGACGATGCGGGCCATGGTGCGCACCGTGTCGGTGGCGTGCTTGCCGACGCTGGTCTCGCCGGAGAGCATCACGGCGTCGGTGCCGTCGATGACGGCGTTGGCGACGTCGGAGGCCTCGGCGCGGGTGGGGCGGGCGTTGTCGATCATCGAGTCGAGCATCTGGGTGGCGACGATGACCGGCTTGGCGTTGCGCTTGGCGAGCTTGACCGCGCGCTTCTGGACGATCGGGACCTGTTCCAGGGGCATTTCGACGCCGAGGTCGCCGCGGGCGACCATGATGCCGTCGAAGGCGGCGACGATGTCCTCGATGTTCTCGACGGCCTGCGGTTTCTCGACCTTGGCGATGACGGGGAGACGGCGGCCCTCTTCGTCCATGATGCGGTGCACGTCGAGGACGTCGCGTCCGCTGCGGACGAAGGAGAGGGCGACGACGTCGAACCCGGCCCGCAGCGCCCAGCGGAGGTCGTCCTCGTCCTTCTTCGACAGGGCGGGCACGGACACGGCGACGCCGGGGAGGTTGAGGCCCTTGTGGTCGGAGACCATGCCGCCCTCGACCACCCTGGTGCGCACCCGGGGTCCGTCGACGTCGGTGACCTCGAGGCAGACCTTGCCGTCGTCGACGAGGACGCGTTCACCGGGGGTGACGTCCTCGGCGAGGCCGGCATAGGTGGTGCCGCAGACATGACGGTCGCCCTCGACGCCCTCTTCGACGGTGATGGTGAAGGTGTCGCCGCGTTCGAGGAGTACGGGTCCTTCACCGAAATGGCCGAGGCGGATCTTCGGACCCTGAAGGTCGGCGAGGGTGCCGACGCTGCGTCCGGTCTCGTCGGACGCCTTGCGGACCCGGTGGTAGCGCTCTTCGTGCTCGGCGTGGGTGCCGTGGCTGAAGTTGAAGCGGGCGACGTCCATTCCGGCGTCGACCAGGTCCTTGATCTGGTCGTACGAGTCGGTGGCGGGACCAAGGGTGCAGACGATCTTTGCTCGGCGCATGGTTCGAGCCTATGACTTACTGCCGGGTAGCGAATTGGCCACGCATGACCACTCAACAACCTTTGAGTAAAGGGACATTGACAAGTGTTGAATTGTGCGGCGGCGCGCTCTGATGAGCATTCGGGTGGGGTCGCACCTCTTGACAGGAGGCATGTTCAGGACAGAATCTACGCGCGTTGCCACTGTCTGCACGGGTCTCCGAGGAGAGTCAGTCATGCCGTTGAACCGCCGTACATTCCTGAGCAGGTCCGCCGTGACGGGGGCGGGGGTCGCGCTGGCCGGCGCGGCGGCGGCTCCGGCGGCCGAGGCGGCGGCGCCCGCGCACGAGGGGCACAGGGGCAGGAAGCCCAAGCGGTACGCGCTGACCGTGCTCGGCACCACCGACCTGCACGGGCACGTCTTCAACTGGGACTACTTCAAGGACGCCGAGTACACGGACGCGGCGGGCAACGCCCAGGGCCTCGGCCGGATCTCCACCCTGGTGAACCAGGTCCGTGAGGAGAAGGGCCGCCACAACACGCTGCTGGTGGACGCGGGCGACACCATCCAGGGCACCCCGCTGACGTACTACTACGCCAAGGTCGACCCGATCACCGCCGAGGGCGGCCCGGTGCACCCGATGGCGCAGGCGATGAACGCGATCGGCTACGACGCCGTGGCCCTCGGCAACCACGAGTTCAACTACGGCATCGAGACGCTGCGCCGGTTCGAGGAGCAGTGCGACTTCCCGCTGCTCGGCGCGAACGCGGTGGACGCGAAGACGCTGAAGCCGGCCTTCCCGCCGTACTTCATGAAGACGTTCCGGGTGAAGGGCGCGCCGCCGGTGAAGGTGGCGGTGCTGGGGCTGACCAACCCGGGCATCGCGATCTGGGACAAGGCGTACGTGCAGGGGAAGCTGGCCTTCCCGGGGCTCGAGGAGCAGGCGGCCAAATGGGTGCCGAAGCTGCGTTCGATGGGCGCCGACGTCGTGGTCGTGTCGGCCCACTCGGGCTCGTCGGGCACCTCCTCCTACGGCGACCAGGTCCCCTACGTCGAGAACGCGGCGGCCAACGTGGCACGGCAGGTGCCGGGCATCGACGCGATCCTGGTGGGGCACGCGCACGAGGAGATCGCGGAGCTGAAGGTCGTCAACGAGGAGACCGGGAGGACCGTCGTCCTCTCTGAGCCGCTGTGCTACGCCGAACGGCTCACCCTGTTCGACTTCGAGCTGGTCTTCGAGCGGGGCCGCTGGCACGCCGAGTCGGTGAAGGCGTCGCTGCGCAACTCCAGCACGGTCGAGGACGACCCGCGGATCACGAACCTGCTGAAGGACGAGCACGCGAAGGTCGTGGCGTACGTCAACCAGGTCGTCGGCACCGCCACCGAGACGCTGACGACGGTCGAGGCGCGGTACAAGGACGCCCCGATCATCGACCTGATCACCAAGGTGCAGGAGGACGTGGTCAAGGCGGCGCTCGCGGGCACGGAGTATGCCGCGCTGCCGGTCCTCGCGCAGGCGTCGCCGTTCTCGCGGACCTCCGAGATCCCGGCCGGCGACGTGACGATCCGGGATCTGTCGAGCCTGTACGTGTACGACAACACGCTGGTCGCGAAGCTGCTGACGGGCGCGCAGGTGCGGGCCTACCTGGAGTACTCGGCGGAGTACTACGTGCGGACGGCCGCCGGTGCGCCGGTGGACGTGGACAAGCTGACCAACGCGAACGGCCGCCCGGACTACAACTACGACTACGTGTCGGGGCTGAAGTACGAGATCGACGTCGCGCAGGCGGCCGGTTCGCGGATCAGGAACCTCACCTACGGCGGTGCTCCGCTGGACGACGCGCAGCAGTTCGTGCTGGCGGTGAACAACTACCGGGCCAACGGCGGTGGCGCCTTCCCGCACGTGGCGTCGGCGAAGGAGCTGTGGTCGGAGTCGACGGAGATCCGTACCCGGATCGCGGAGTGGGCGACGGAGAAGGGCGTGCTGGACCCGAAGGACTTCGCGTCCGTGGACTGGTCGCTGACTCGGGACGGCGAGCCCGTGTTCTGACCCGCTGCGCGCAGGACATGTGAGGCGGCCTCAGATTCCGTCCACCAGCGGGGTGAGTACCCGGTGGTGGCGTGCGGACGGAATCTGGGGCCGGCCGTTTTCCAGGCCGAAGGTGGTGAAGGCGGTGCGGCCGGGCAGCGGGTACGGCTCCTGCCCGGTGAGGTCGTTGAGGATGGTCGCGCTGCGCCAGGCGGCGAGGCCGAGGTCGGGCGTGCCGACGCCGTGGGTGTGCGTCTCGGCGTTCTGGACGTAGACGTTGCCGGTGACGGAGGGGTCGAGGACGAGGCGGTGGCGGTCGTCGACGCGGGGGCGTTCGCGGCTGTCGCGCCGCATGTAGGGGTCGAGACCGGCGAGGAGGCGGCCGAGGGGGCGTTCGCGGTGGCCGGTGGCGAGGACGACGGCGTCGGTGGTGAGGCGGGAGCGGGTCTTCTGCTGTTCGTGTTCGAGGTGGAGTTCGACCTGAGTGGCGCCGATACGGCCGGCGGTGCGGACGTGGACGCCGGGGGTGAGGGTGGTGTCGGGCCAGCCGCCGTCGAGGGTGCGGCGGTAGAGCTCGTCGTGGATGGCGGCGGTGGTGTCGGCGTCGATGCCCTTGTGCAGCTGCCACTGGGCGGCGACGAGGCGGTCGCGGACCGGTTCGGCCAGGCCGTGGAAGTAGCGGGTGTAGTCCGGGGTGAAGTGTTCCAGGCCGAGCTTGGAGTACTCCATCGGGGCGAGGGCCTCGGTGCGGCCGAGCCAGTGCAGGCGCTCGCGGCCGGTGGGGCGCCGGCGGAGCAGGTCGAGGAAGATCTCGGCGCCGGACTGGCCGGTGCCGATGACGGTGACGTGTCCGGCGGCCTGGAGGGTGTCGCGGTGGCGGAGGTAGTCGGCGGCGTGGACGACGGGGACGGCGGGGTCCTCGACGAGGGGTCTGAGCGGGTCGGGGACGTGGGGTTCGGTGCCGACGCCGAGCACGACGTTGCGGGTGTGGGTGCGGCCGAGGGCCTCGGCCTCCCCGTCGGCGTCGAGCTGGGTGTAGTCGACCTCGAAGAGGTCGCGTTCGGGGTTCCAGCGCACCGCGTCGACCTGGTGGTGGAAGCGGAGGGCGGGCAGGTTCTCGGCGACCCAGCGGCAGTAGGCGTCGTATTCGGCGCGCTCGATGTGGAAGCGTTCGGCGAAGTAGAAGGGGAAGAGGCGTTCTCTGGCCCTCAGGTGGTTGAGGAAGGTCCAGGGGCTGGCCGGGTCCACGAGGGTGACGAGGTCGGCGAGGAAGGGCACCTGGACGCGGGCGCCGTCGATGAGCAGGCCGGGGTGCCAGCGGAAGTCGGGGCGCTGTTCGTAGAAGACGGTGTCGAGGCCGGTGAGGGGGTCGGCGAGGGCCGCGAGGGAGAGGTTGAAGGGGCCGATGCCGATGCCGACGAGGTCGCGCGGGGCGTCGGGGCCGGGGTGCGGGGCGGCGTTCATCGGGGGGTGTGTCCTTCCACGAGGGTCAGGAGGGCGGCGAGGTCCTCCGGTCGGGTGTGGGGGTTGAGGAGGGTCGCCTTGAGCCAGAGCCGGCCGTCGGCGCGGGCGCGGCCCAGGACGGCGCGGCCGGTGGCGAGCAGGGTGCGGCGTACGGCGGCGACGGCGTCGTCGGTGGCGTCCGCGGGCCGGAACAGGACCGTGCTGATGGTGGGCGCCGCGTGCAGCACGAACCCGGGGTGTTCCTCGACCAGGCCGGCGAAGTCCCCGGCGAGGGAGCAGACCGTGTCGACGAGCGCGCCCAGCCCGGCGCGACCCAGGGTCTTGAGGGTGACGGCGGCCTTGAGGACGTCGGGGCGGCGGCTGGTGCGCGGGGACCGGTGGAGGAGGTCGGGGAGTCCGGCGTCGGTGTCGTCGTCGGCGTTGAGGTAGTCGGCGCGGTGGTGGAGGGCGGCGAGGTCGGCGGTGTCCGTGACGGTGAGGAGGCCGGCGGGGATCGGCTGCCAGCCGAGCTTGTGCAGGTCGAGCGCGACGGTGTCGGCGGCCTCCAGTCCCGCGAGCCGTGGGCGGTGCCGGTCGCTGAAGAGGAGGCCCGCGCCGTAGGCGGCGTCGACGTGGAGGCGGGCGCCGTGGGCGGCGCAGCGGCCGGCGATCTCGGGGAGCGGGTCGATGAGCCCGGCGTCGGTGGTGCCCGCGGTGGCGGCGACCAGGTGGGGTCCGGGGACCTGGGTGAGCGCCTCGTCGAGGGCGGCGGGGTCGAGGGTGCCGGCGGGGGCGGGGACGACGACGGGGTCGGGCAGGCCGAGCAGCCGGGCGGCGCGGGGCAGGGAGTGGTGGGCGTTCTCGCCGTGGACCAGCCGCAGGTGGGCGCCGTGCGTCTCGCGGGCGAGCAGGACGGCGAGCTGGTTGGACTCGGTGCCGCCGGTGGTGACGAGGGCGTCTGCGGCGCCGGCCTCGCGGGCGAGGGCGCGGGTGACGAGGGCTTCCAGGGCGGAGGCGGCGGGTGCCTGGTCCCAGGAGTCGAGGGAGGGGTTGAGGACGCTCGCGGCGAGGTCGGCGGCGGCCGCGACGGCCAGCGGCGGGGCGTGCAGGTGGGCGGCGCACAGGGGGTGGGCGGGGTCGGCGGCGCCTTCGGCGAGCGCGGTGACCAGGACGCGGAGCGCGTCGGGTTCGCCCCGGTCGGGCAGGATGTCGCCGGCCGCGTCGGCCACCCGGGCGGCGACGGCGTCGGGGCCGCCCGGGGGCAGCGGGCCGCCGCGTGCGGCCGTGCCGGTGCGCAGGGCGTCGAGCACGGTGTCGAGCAGGGGTCGCAGGGCGTCGGTGCCGTGCGGGCCCGAGGCGAGGGGCGGCAGGCCCATGAGCCGTCCTTGGGGCACGGGGACTGGGGTTCCAGCTTGTACGCACGGATGCGCGTACGCCCGGACAGCTCAGTGATCCAACCCGAAAGGGGTATCCCGGCGGCCCGTCACCGGGCCTCGCGGCCGGTCCCCTCCCCCGCCCCGCCGGAGAGGGGGCCGGCCGCGTCCGGGCTCAGTCGGTGTTCGCCTCCCGTACCCGCAGGGCGCGGGCCAGGTCGTCGAGCTGGTCGGTGAGCTTGCGGCGCAGGGCGGGGATCGGGTCGGCGTCCGCGAGGCACTCCCGGCCGAGGCGGAGGGTGTCGGCGTCGACGGCGTGGGCGGGGAAGGCCCAGCGTCCGGCGGCGTCGGCGATGGCGGGGCCGCGGCGGGCGGCGAGGGCGACGGCCTCGGTGTAGTAGCGCGGTACGTAGCCGGCCACGAGGTCGGCCTGCTCGGGCTGCCAGAAGCCCTGGGCGGTGGCGGTGAACAGGTAGTTGGACAGGTCGTCGGAGGCGAACATGGCGTCCCAGGCGCGGGCCTTGGCCTCGGCGTCGGGCAGCGCGGCGCGGCAGCGGGCGGCGCCCTCCTGGCCGGTGGCGCTCGGGTCGCTCGCCAGCTCGGCGGCGATGGCGGCCTCGTCGGTGGCGCCGAGGACGGCGAGCCGGGTGAGGATGCGCCAGCGCAGCTCGGGGTCGAGTTCGGGCCCGCCGGGCACGGTGCCGTCGGCGAGCCAGGCGGCGATGGTGTCGGGGTGGGCGGCGGTGGAGATGCGGTGGCGCACGGCGATCAGGCGCAGGCCGGGGTGGTCGCCGTCCTCGGTGCGGCGGATGAGGTCGCGGCACAGCTCGGCGAGGGTGTTCAGGGCGGCGGGCCGCTGCTCCGGGGTGACGTAGCGGTCGGCGACCTGGCCGGCGGCGAAGGCGAGGACGCCGTCGACGAGGGCGAGGTCGGTCTCGTGCGGGAGGTGGGTGCGGGCGATGTCGAGGTAGGTGGCGGCGGGGAGTTCGCCGTCGCGGACGGCGTCCCTCAGGGCGTTCCAGACGACGGCCCGGGTGAGCGGGTCGGGCAGGCCGGACAGGCTCTCGCGGACGGCGCGGAAGGAGTCGGCGTCGAAGCGGATCTTGGCGTAGCTCAGGTCGCCGTCGTTGAGGACGACGAGGGCGGGGAGCTTGCCGATGGGCCGGGGCCCGTCCTGGGGGACGTCGATGTCGAGGCGTTCGCGCGGGGTGAGGCGGCCCTCCTCGCCCGGGTCCTGGTCGTAGAGGCCGACGGCGATGCGGTGGGGGCGCTCGCCGGTGCGGTGGACGGTGAGGACGCGGCTGCCGTTGTCGCCGGCGATGCTCGGGGTGAGGGTGTCGACGCCGGTGGTGCGCAGCCAGGCGTCGGCCCAGGCGTGGACGTCGCGGTCGGTGGCGGCGGCGAGGGAGTCGATGAAGTCGGCGAGGGAGGCGTTGGCGAACTTGTGCCGTTCGAAGTGGGTGTTGATGCCGGCCAGGAAGTCCTTCTCGCCGAGCCAGGCGACGAGTTGGCGCAGGGCGGAGGCGCCCTTGGCGTAGGAGATGCCGTCGAAGTTGAGGAGGGCGGAGGCGGTGTCCCGGACGTCCTCGGGGGCGACGGGGTGGGTGGAGGGGCGCTGGTCGGCGTCGTAGCCCCAGGCCTTGCGGGTGACGCCGAAGTCGGTCCAGGTGTCGGTGAAACGGGTGGCCTCGGCGGTGGTCTGGTAGCCCATGTACTCGGCGAAGGACTCGTTCAGCCAGATGTCGTCCCACCAGCGCAGGGTGACGAGGTCGCCGAACCACATGTGGGCCATCTCGTGGGCGACGACCATGGCGCGGGTCTGGCGCTGGGTCTCGGTGACGGCGGAGCGGAAGACGAACTCGTCGCGGAAGGTGACCAGTCCGGGGTTCTCCATGGCGCCGGCGTTGAACTCGGGGACGAACGCCTGGTCGTAGGAGTCGAACGGGTAGGGCTCGGTGAACTTCTCGTGGTACCGGTCGAAGCAGGCGCGGGTGACGTCGAAAAGTTCGTCGGCGTCGGCGTCCAGGTGCGGGGCGAGCGAGCGGCGGCAGTGGATGCCGAAGGGCAGGCCGCGGTGCTCGGTGCGCACCGAGTGCCAGGGACCGGCGGCGACGGCGACGAGGTAGGTGGAGATCAGCGGGGTGGTGGCGGCCTTCCAGCGGCCGTCGCCGGTGTGCTCGGTGATGCCGTTGGCGAGGACGGTCCAGCCCTCGGGGGCGGTCACGGTGAGGTCGAAGACGGCCTTGAGGTCGGGCTGGTCGAAGGCGGCGTAGACGCGCTGGACGTCGTCGAGGAAGAGCTGCGTGTAGACGTAGGTCTCGCCGTCGGTGGGGTCGGTGAAGCGGTGCATGCCCTCGCCGGTGCGGGAGTAGCGCATGGCGGCGTCGACGCGCAGTTCGTGCTCGCCGGGCGCGAGGTTCTTCAGCGCCAGCCGGTTCTCGTCGAGCGCGGCCGGGTCCAGGGGCTGTCCGTCCAGGGTGACGGCGCGCAGCTCCGCGGGCTTGACCTCGACGAACGTGTCCGTGCTGTCCGTGTCGCCGCGGACGGTGAACCGGATGACGGTACGGGAGTCGAAGGTCTCGTCCCCACGGGTGAGATCGAGGTCGATCGCGTAGTGGTGGACGTCGAGGAGCCGGGAACGGGTCTGCGCTTCGTCGCGCGTCAGTACGGACATGCACGACATGCTGCCTGATGCGGTGGGCAGGGCACAGAGGCGGTTCGGTACGCGCGGTATGTCCGCTCCGCCGCGCGGCCGTCGCACTCTCCCGGCGTGCGCCCCCGAGGCCGGGGGCGCGGCCGTCTCAGTCGGCGGCCGGTGCGCCGGCGGTGTCGTTGCTCTCGGCGATGCGCTCGTGGTGGTGGATCACCTCGGCGACGATGAAGTTCAGGAACTTCTCGGCGAACGCGGGGTCGAGTTTGGCGCTCTCGGCGAGGGCGCGCAGCCGGGCGATCTGCTGGGCCTCGCGGGCCGGGTCGGCGGGCGGCAGCCGGTGGCGGGCCTTGAGGTGGCCGACCTGCTGGGTGCACTTGAAGCGCTCGGCGAGCATGTGGACGACGGCCGCGTCGATGTTGTCGATGCTGTCCCGCAGCCGGTCCAGCTCCTCGCGGGCGGCGGGTTCGACGGCACCGGTACCGGTGTTGCTGGTGGTCATGGGCGCACACCCTACGGGCGCCGGCCCGGCTGTCGCAGACCGTCTCAGGCGCTGAACGCCGCACGGTCCCCGTACGGCTCCTACAGTGGGACGAGCAGGACTCAGGGAGCAGGGTTCAGGCGTCTTGGGGGTAGGGCGTGGCGAACGGCGGACCGGTCGAGCACGGCTTCCCGCACCTGGAGACGGTGCGGGAGGCGGTCACGGCGCTGTACCGGCGGCTGTCGTACGACACCGTCCGGACCTTCTCGGCCAGTGTGGCCCCGGTGGACGTGGCGTTCTGCGACACGGACGACCTGTATCTGGGCGCGCAGCGGGTGGCCCACGAGCTGGTGCGGCACTACCGGCTGCCGGACGCCCGCATGATCGTCTCCTTCCGCGAGATGACCCACGCGGCGAACGTGGAACTGACGGCGGGACCGGAGTACTTCATCGAGCTGAACGACCGCTTCCGCACGCATCGCCGGGACATCGGGGCGGCGCTCGCGCACGAGGTGATGCACGTCTACCTGCACCGTCTGGACCTGTCCTTCCCGGGCACCCGGGCCAACGAGATCCTGACCGACACGGCGGCGACCTACCTGGGCGCGGGCTGGCTGCTCCTGGACGCCTACCGGGAGGACGCGGCGTCCTCGCAGAAGCTGGGGTATCTGACGCCGGAGGAGTTCGGCTACGTGCTGGCCAAGCGGGCGCTGGTGTTCGGCGAGGATCCGTCGGTGTGGTTCACCAGTCCGCAGGCGTACACGGCGTACGGCAAGGGGCTGGCCCGGGCGCGCCGGGACGAGCAGCAGCCGCCGCTGACGGCGGCCGGCTGGGCGGGCCGCCGCCGCTACGCCCGGGACCGCCGCCACGCCCAGGATCCGCACCCGGCCGGTGCGGCTGCGGACGGCGACGCGTACACGTTCACGGCTCAGACCCCGGGGCAGCTGCGGGTGTCGTTCCCCTGCCCGACGTGTCACCAGCGGATCAGGGTGCCGGTGCGGGGGCGGGTACGGGCGCGGTGCGGGCTGTGCCGGACGGTGCTGGAGTGCGACACGTAATCGGGGGCGCGGGGGGCGGGGGCGCTGCTTGAATGCCCGTATGACACAGGCCATCGAAGAACCCTGGGGCATCAGCGTGTTCGGCTCGGGCACGATGCGGGCCGAACCGTCGGTCGCGCGGGTGAGGCCAGCGGTGGACGTCCTGGAACAGTCGCCGGAGCAGGCCTTCCAGCGGGCCGGGGAGGCGGTGGCCCGGCTGCGGGAGGTGCTGCGGCGGCACGGGGTGCCGGACGCCTCGGTCTCGGGCTCCCGGCTGGGCCTCAGCTCGGAGTACGACGGTCACGGCGGTCGCCGCAGGATGCTCGGGTACCGGTGCCAGGCCTCGTACGCGGTGGAGACCGAGGGGCTGGACGGGCTGGAGCGGCTGATCGCGGACGTGGTCGAGGCGGGCGCGCACCGGATCGACGGCGTCGAGTTCGACGTGCGCGACCGGTCCGCGCTCCTCGACGAGGCGCGGCGCAGGGCGGTGGCCGCTGCCCGTCGCAAGGCCGAGGTGTACGCGGAGGCGGCGGACGCGCGGCTGGGGCCGGTCCTGCACATCCAGGACGTGGAGTCGGAGCCCGTCGCCGCGTTCCGTGCCTCCGCGGGCGGCGGCCCGCCGGGCCCGCTGGCTCCGGGAGTGGTGGAGGTGTCCGCCCGGGTCGTGCTGGGCTTCTCCCTCAGGCATTGACCGGCGACGCTCAGTCGGCCCGCACGATGCCCCGGGCGCGTGCGGCCGCCAGCCACTGGGGGAACTCGGCCACCAGCCGGTCGTAGAGGTCCGCGTCGGTGACCTTGCGGGGGTCGCGGCCGGCGTGGAAGAAGCCGGCGTTGTCGACGACCCGCTTGCCGGGCACCGCGAGTTCGTCGAGCTTGCGCAGGTAGTCGAACTGGCGGCTGTCCGGGTCGCCGAAGCCGACGAACTGCCAGAACAGGGGCAGCGGCGCCGCCTTGCACAGGTACCGCTCGGCGGCCAGCCGGTTGATCGGGCCGCCGTCGGTCTGGAAGACGACCAGCGCCGGGTGGCGGGAGCCGCTGTCCAGGTAGTGGTCGATGACGGCGTCCATGGCCAGGTGGTAGCTGGTCTTGCCCATGTGCCCGAGCCCGGCCACGATCCGCTCGATCCGCCCCTGGTGGTCGGCGAGCGCGATCTCGGTGACGGCGTCGACGTCGGTGGAGAAGAACACCACCGGCACGGTGCCGTCGTCGTCGAGGTGGGCGGACAGGCTCAGCACCCGGTCGGCGAGCGCCTGCACGCTGCCGTCCTTGTAGTACGGCTTCATGGAGCCGGAGTAGTCGACGACGAGGTAGACCGCGGCCCGGGTCCCGTCCATGCCGTGCTTGGTGAGCGACACACCGGCGGTCTGGTACAGATCGACCAGCGCGGGCGCGCTCTCCCGCATCTTGGTGAGACTGATCGCGGCCATGCGGACTCCCCCTGTCATCCCTGCCGTGCGTCGTACGGGTGCCGAGGGTACGGCACGGCGCACCCCGCCTCCCGGCCGGTCCACCGGCATTCGTTATTTTGTTCGCCGCCGTCCCCCACCGGCTCACCGTCCGCCCGTCCCGAGGAGCCGGCCCCCGTGGATTCCGAGTCCACCGCCACCACCTGCTACCGCCATCCCGCGGTGGAGTGCCACGTCCGCTGCACCCGCTGCGAGCGGTACATCTGCCCCGACTGCATGCGCGAGGCGCCCGTCGGCCACCAGTGTCCGGAGTGCGTGAAGGAGGGGGCGCGGTCGGTACGGCAGGCCCGGACGCTCGTCGGGGGCCGGATCTCGACGACGCCCGTGGTGACGTACGTACTGTTCGCGCTGAACGTGCTGGCGTACCTCGCGGAGCTGGTGCGGCCGGGGCTCGTGGACCGGTTCGCCATGGTGGGTTCGCGGCTGGTCGGTCCGGACGGCACCCCTCTGCCCGGCGGTGACGGCCTGTTCCTGGGCTCCGGGCCGCTGCGGGTGGAGGGGGTGGCCGGGGGCGAGTGGGAACGGATGCTCACCAGCGCCTTCCTGCACCAGTCGCCCTTCGACGGCACGTTCGGGCTGGTGCACATCACGCTGAACATGGTCGTGCTGTGGCAGTTGGGGCAGGTGGTGGAGCTGATGCTCGGCCGGGCGCGGTTCGCCGTCCTGTACCTGCTGTCGGCACTCGGCGGTTCCGTCCTGGAACTGGTCCTCACCGATCCCGCGCAGGCCTCGATCGGCGCGTCCGGGGCGGTCTTCGGGGTGGGGGCCGCGTACTACGTGCTGCACCGCAGGCTGGGCGCCGAGCGGGGGCGGGTCAACCGTTTCATGGCCGGGCTGCTGCTGTGGCTGGTGGTGTCGGCCTGGTTCACCTCGTGGCAGGGTCATCTCGGCGGCCTGCTGGTGGGCGGTGCGCTGGCCCTGGCGTACGCGTACGCGCCCCGGGACGGACGCCGGGTCGCGGTGCAGGCCGGGGCGGGGGCCGGGCTGGTGGTACTGCTGGCGGTGACTGCGGCGGTGAAGGTGTCGGAACTGACCGGCGGAAGTGTTCCCCTGTGAGAGGTGTCCCCCTATGAGAGGTGTCCCCCTGTGAAACGTGTCGGAGTGCTGCTCCTCGGGGCCCTTCCCGTGATCGCCGCGGGCGTGTACCTCGCCGTGCCGGACGACTCGGCCGACTCGGCGGGCACCGCATCCTCCGCGTCCTCCTCGTCCCCGGCCACCGCCAAGTCGGCCCGCGACGACGCCAAGGACCGGGCCGAGGAGGAACGGGAGGCGGACGACGCGCTCATCGCCGACCTGCCGCCGGGGCTGGCCGCACCGGCGAAGAAGGAGCTGGCCCAGCAGCTGGTGTCCAGCGCCGAGAACTCGACCACGAAGTGGCGCACCGCCTACGGCAGCATCGAGGACGTCGGGGACGGCGACGGGTACACCGCGGGCATCATCGGCTTCTGCACCGGCACCCACGACCTGCTCATGCTGGTCGAGCGCTACACCGAGGACCACCCGGACAACGGTCTGGCCACGTACCTGCCCGCCCTGCGCAAGGTGGACGGCAGCGACTCCCACGAGGGCCTGGACCCGGGCTTCACGGCGGCCTGGCGGGCGGAGGCCGAGGTCCCGGCGTTCCGCGAGGCGCAGGAGGCGGAGCGCGACCGGGTCTACTTCGAACCGGCGGTGCGGCTGGCCAAGCTGGACGGCCTGGGCACGCTGGGCCAGTTCGTCTACTACGACGCGATGGTCTTCCACGGCCCGGACACGGACGCCGAGGGCTTCTACGGACTGCGCGAGCGGGCCATGGCCGAGGCGAGGACGCCGGGGCAGGGGGGCTCGGAGAAGGCCTACCTGGAGACCTTCCTGGACGTCCGCAAGCAGGCCATGGAGGCCAAGCGCCCGGGCATCGACACCTCCCGCGTCGACACGGCCCAGCGCCGGTTCCTCGCGGCCGGGAACATGAAGCTGGCGACGCCGCTGGTGTGGGAGATGTACGGGGACACCTACCGGGTGCCCTGAGCATGCGACGGCGCCTGCCCTTGGTCCGGTCGGGGACGGGGCAGGCGCCATCAGTGTTCCGCACGCCTTTGTGCGGGACGTTCTTCGGTTGTTCCGTCCGTCAGACCGCGAGGGCGCGGTCGGTCGGGCGGATCGGGGCCGGCAGGTCGCTGGCCCCGGTCAGGAAGCGGTCGGCGCCGCGGGCGGCCGAGCGGCCCTCGGCGATCGCCCAGACGATGAGCGACTGGCCGCGGCCGGCGTCACCGGCGACGAACACACCCGGCACGTTGGTCTGGAAGTCGGCGTCCCGGGCGATGTTACCCCGTGCGTCGAGCGCCAGGCCGAACTGGTCGACCAGACCGTTCTCCTTGTCGGTGCCGGTGAAGCCCATGGCGAGGGTGACCAGCTGGGCCGGGATCTTGCGCTCGGTGCCCGGCTTCGACGTGAGCTTCCCGTCGACGAACTCGACCTCGCTCATGTGCAGCCACTGGACGTTGCCGTCCTCGTCGCCCTCGAAGTGGGTGGTGGAGACGGCGTAGACGCGCTCGCCGCCCTCCTCGTGGGCGCTGGTGACCTTGTACAGCATCGGGAAGGTCGGCCACGGCTGCGAGACCGGGTTCCGCTCCTCGCCCGGCCGGGGCATGATCTCCAGCTGGGTGACGGAGGCCGCGCCCTGGCGGTGGGCGGTGCCCACGCAGTCGGCGCCGGTGTCGCCGCCGCCGATGACGACGACGTGCTTGCCCTCGGCCGTGATCGGGGGCGCCACGTAGTCGCCCTCCTGGACCTTGTTGGCCAGCGGCAGGTACTCCATCGCCTGGTGGATGCCGTTCAGCTCGCGGCCGGGGACCGGCAGGTCGCGGGCGGTGGTGGAGCCGGCGGCGATGACGACGGCGTCGTAGCGCTTCTTCAGGTCGGTCGCCTTGAGGTCGCGGCCGATCTCGACGCCGGTGCGGAAGCGGGTGCCCTCAGCGCGCATCTGCTCTATGCGCCGGTTGATGTGCCGCTTCTCCATCTTGAACTCGGGGATGCCGTAGCGGAGGAGGCCTCCGATGCGGTCCGCGCGCTCGTAGACGGCGACGGTGTGGCCGGCCCGGGTGAGCTGCTGGGCGGCGGCGAGCCCCGCCGGGCCCGAGCCGATGACGGCGACGGTCTTGCCGGACAGGCGCTCGGGGATGCGCGGGGCGACGTCCCCGGTCTCCCACGCCTTGTCGATGATCGAGACCTCGACGTTCTTGATGGTGACCGGCGGCTGGTTGATGCCGAGCACGCACGCCGACTCGCACGGGGCCGGGCACAGGCGGCCGGTGAACTCCGGGAAGTTGTTGGTGGCGTGCAGGCGCTCGGACGCGGCCGACCAGTCCTCGCGGTAGGCGTAGTCGTTCCACTCGGGGATCAGGTTCCCGAGGGGGCAGCCGTTGTGGCAGAACGGGATGCCGCAGTCCATGCAGCGGCTGGCCTGCTTGCTGATGATCGGCAGCAGGGAGCCGGGGACGTAGACCTCGTTCCAGTCCTTGACGCGCTCCTCGACGGGGCGGGTCCTGGCGACCTCGCGTCCGTGGTTCAGAAAGCCCTTGGGATCAGCCATTGGTCGCCGCCTCCATCATCTTCTCGGTGGTCTCGGTCTCGGAGAGACCGGCTCGCTCGGCGGCGTCCTTGGCGGCGAGCACTGCCTGGTACGTGCTGGGGATGAGCTTGCTGAAGCGCGCCACGGCGGCGGGCCAGTCGGCGAGCAGCTTCTCGGCGACGGTGGACCCGGTCTCCTCGGCGTGGCGGCGCACCACGTCGTGCAGCCAGTCCTTGTCGGCGTCGTCCAGGGCGTGGATCGCGTCGACGTTGCCGACGTTGACGTTGTCGCGGTCGAGGTCGACGACGTAGGCGATGCCGCCGGACATGCCGGCCGCGAAGTTGCGCCCGGTCTCGCCGAGGACGACCGCGTGGCCGCCGGTCATGTACTCGCAGCCGTGGTCGCCGACGCCCTCGGAGACGACCAGCGCGCCGGAGTTGCGGACGCAGAAGCGCTCGCCGACCTTGCCGCGCAGGAACATCTCGCCGCCGGTGGCGCCGTAGCCGATGGTGTTGCCGGCGATGGTGGAGTACTCGGCGAGGTGGTCGGCGCCCCGGTCGGGGCGGACGACGATCCGGCCGCCGGACAGGCCCTTGCCGACGTAGTCGTTGGCGTCGCCCTCCAGGCGCAGCGTGATGCCGCGCGGGACGAAGGCGCCGAAGGACTGGCCGGCGGAGCCGGTGAAGGTGATGTCGACGGTGTCGTCGGGCAGCCCGCCGCCGCCGAACTTCTTCGTCACCTCGTGGCCGAGCATGGTGCCGACCGTGCGGTTGATGTTGCGGATGGCGACCTGGGCGCGCACCGGGGCGGCCTGGGCGGCGTCCGGGGCGGCCAGCGCGTCGGCGGCCAGCTTGATCAGCTGGTTGTCGAGCGCCTTCTCCAGGCCGTGGTCCTGGGCGACGGTCTGGTGGCGCACCGCGCCCTCGGCCAGTGCGGGCACGTGGAAGAGCGGGGCCAGGTCGAGGCCCTGCGCCTTCCAGTGGTCGACGGCGCGGGTCACGTCGAGGGTCTCGGCGTGGCCGACGGCCTCCTCGATGGAGCGGAAGCCCAGCTCGGCGAGGATCTCGCGGACCTCCTCGGCGATGAACCGGAAGAAGTTCACGATGTACTCGGCCTTGCCGGAGAACCGCTCCCTGAGGACCGGGTTCTGGGTGGCGATGCCGACCGGGCAGGTGTCCAGGTGGCAGACGCGCATCATGACGCAGCCGGAGACGACGAGCGGCGCGGTCGCGAAACCGAACTCCTCGGCACCCAGCAGCGCGGCGATGACGACGTCGCGGCCGGTCTTGAGCTGGCCGTCGGTCTGGACGACGATGCGGTCGCGCAGGCCGTTGAGCAGCAGGGTCTGCTGGGTCTCGGCCAGGCCCAGCTCCCAGGGGCCGCCCGCGTGCTTGAGCGACGTGAGCGGGGAGGCGCCGGTGCCGCCGTCGTGGCCGGAGATGAGCACGACGTCCGCGTGCGCCTTGGACACACCCGCGGCGACCGTGCCGACGCCGACCTCGGAGACCAGCTTGACGTGAATCCGCGCCTGCGGGTTCGCGTTCTTCAGGTCGTGGATCAGCTGGGCCAGGTCCTCGATCGAGTAGATGTCGTGGTGCGGCGGCGGGGAGATCAGACCGACACCGGGGGTGCTGTGCCGGGTCTTGGCGACCCACGGGTAGACCTTGTGCCCGGGCAGCTGGCCGCCCTCGCCGGGCTTGGCGCCCTGGGCCATCTTGATCTGGATGTCGTCCGCGTTGACCAGGTACTCGGAGGTCACGCCGAAGCGGCCGGAAGCGACCTGCTTGATGCTGGACCGGCGCGCCGGGTCGTACAGGCGCTCCGGGTCCTCGCCGCCCTCACCGGTGTTGGACTTGCCGCCCAGCTGGTTCATGGCGATGGCGAGGGTCTCGTGCGCCTCCTGGGAGATGGAGCCGTACGACATGGCGCCGGTGGAGAAGCGCTTGACGATCTCGGAGACGGGCTCGACCTCGTCGAGGGGGATCGGCTGCCGGTCCGACTTGAAGCCGAACAGGCCGCGCAGCGTCATCAGCCGCTCGGACTGCTCGTTCACCCGCTCGGTGTACTTCTTGAAGATGTCGTACGTGCCGGAGCGCGTGGAGTGCTGAAGGCGGAAGACCGTCTCCGGGTCGAACAGGTGCGGCTCGCCCTCGCGGCGCCACTGGTACTCGCCGCCGATTTCCAGGGCGCGGTGGGCCGGCGCGATGCCGCTGGCCGGGTAGGCCTTGGCGTGGCGGGCGGCGACCTCCTGAGCGACGACGTCGATGCCGACGCCGCCGATCTTGGTGGCGGTGCCGTTGAAGTACTTGGCGACGAAGGCCTCGTCCAGGCCGACGGCCTCGAAGACCTGGGCGCCGCGGTAGGAGGCGACGGTGGAGATGCCCATCTTGGACATGACCTTGAGGACGCCCTTGCCGAGGGCGTAGATCAGGTTGCGGATGGCCTGCTCGGTCTCGATGCCGGGCAGGAAGGTACCCGCGCGGACCAGGTCCTCGACGGACTCCATCGCGAGGTACGGGTTGACCGCGGCGGCGCCGAAGCCGATGAGCAGGGCGACGTGGTGGACCTCGCGGACGTCGCCGGCCTCGACCAGCAGGCCCACCTCGGTGCGCTGCTTGGTGCGGATGAGGTGGTGGTGGACGGCGGCGGTGAGCAGCAGCGAGGGGATCGGCGCGTGCTCGGCGTCCGAGTGGCGGTCGGACAGGACGATGAGCCGGGCGCCGTTCTCGATGGCGGCGTCGGCCTCGGCGCAGATCTCCTCGATGCGCGCGGCCAGCGCGTCGCCGCCACCGTGCACCCGGTAGAGACCGGAGAGGGTCGCGGCCTTGAAGCCGGGCATGTCGCCGTCGGCGTTGATGTGGATGAGCTTGGCCAGCTCGTCGTTGTCGATCACCGGGAAGGGCAGCAGGACGCTGCGGCACGAGGCGGCCGTCGGGTCGAGCAGGTTGCCCTGGGGGCCGAGCGAGGAGCGCAGCGAGGTGACCAGTTCCTCGCGGATGGCGTCCAGCGGCGGGTTGGTGACCTGGGCGAAGAGCTGGGTGAAGTAGTCGAAGAGCAGCCGGGGACGGTCGGAGAGCGCGGCGATCGGCGAGTCGGTGCCCATGGAGCCGATGGGCTCGGCGCCGGCCTTGGCCATCGGCGCGACGATGACCCGCAGCTCCTCCTCGGTGTACCCGAAGGTCTGCTGGCGGCGGGTGACCGAGGCGTGGGTGTGCACGATGTGCTCGCGCTCGGGCAGGTCGGACAGCTCGATCTCGCCGGCTTCCATCCACTCGGCGTACGGCTGCTCGGCGGCGAGCTGGGCCTTGATCTCGTCGTCCTCGATGATGCGGTGCTCGGCGGTGTCCACGAGGAACATGCGGCCGGGCTGGAGGCGGCCCTTGCGGACGACCTTCGCGGGGTCGATGTCGAGGACGCCGACCTCGGAGCCGAGGACGACGAGGCCGTCGTCCGTGACCCAGTAGCGGCCGGGGCGCAGACCGTTGCGGTCGAGCACGGCGCCGACCTGGGTGCCGTCGGTGAAGGTGACGCAGGCGGGGCCGTCCCAGGGCTCCATCATCGTGGAGTGGAACTGGTAGAAGGCGCGCCGGGCCGGGTCCATGGAGTCGTGGTTCTCCCACGCCTCCGGGATCATCATCAGCACGGAGTGCGGCAGCGAACGCCCGCCCAGGTGGAGCAGTTCCAGGACCTCGTCGAAGGAGGCGGAGTCCGAGGCGTCCGGCGTGCAGATCGGGAAGATCCGCTCCAGGTCCGCGGAGGAGCCGAACAGGTCCGAGGCGAGCTGGGACTCGCGGGCGCGCATCCAGTTGCGGTTGCCCTTGACCGTGTTGATCTCGCCGTTGTGGGCGACGAAGCGGTACGGGTGGGCGAGCGGCCAGCTCGGGAAGGTGTTGGTGGAGAACCGGGAGTGCACGAGCGCGATCGCGGAGGCGAAGCGGCGGTCGGACAGGTCCGGGAAGAACGGCTCCAGCTGGCCGGTGGTGAGCATGCCCTTGTAGACGACGGTCCGCGCGGACAGCGACGGGAAGTAGACGCCGACCTCGCGCTCGGCGCGCTTGCGCAGCGCGAAGGCGTGGCGGTCCAGGGCGATGCCCTGCGAGGCACCGTCGGTCACGAAGATCTGGCGGAAGACCGGCATGGTCGAGCGGGCGGTGGCGCCGAGCATCTGCGGCGCGACCGGTACCTCGCGCCAGCCGAGGACGGTGAGGCCCTCCTCGCCGGCGATGGCCTCGATGCGGGCGACGGCGTCGTCGGTGCCCTCGACCGGCAGGAAGGCGATACCGACGGCGTACGACCCGGCCTCGGGCAGTTCGAATCCGGCCACCTCGCGAAAGAAGGCGTCCGGCACCTGGGAGAGGATGCCCGCACCGTCGCCCGAGTCGGGCTCGGAGCCGGTGGCGCCGCGGTGCTCCAGGTTGCGCAGCACGGTGAGTGCCTGGTCGACCAGGGTGTGGGACGCCTCGCCGGTGAGGGTGGCGACGAAACCGACGCCGCACGCGTCGTGTTCGTTGCGGGGGTCGTACATACCCTGCGCGGCAGGGCGAGCATCCATGAAGGACCAGTTCTGGCCATTCGCGGAGTGCTGGGACGGCTGGCGCGGCGTACGCATCGGCTCTCCCGTCGTCGTCATCTGGCATGTGGCAAGTGCCGAGGGACGACGTTGGCCCTCTGCGGTGGTGCAGCAGTCGCTGAAAAATTTGGTGCAGGCTACATGATGGATTGGTTCTCGGTAAACGGGACAATCCGTTCCAACATGCGGACACCGACGGGGTGCGGTGGGGGTTCCGTACCCGTGGTGGAGGCTGTGGGGACCGAAGCGAACAGATCGATGCCCGTCGGCCCGAGGGCGCGGAGGGAGCGTCGTCGCCCACTCCGCGGATGCGCGGCAGGCCTCATTGCCCACAGCGCTTACGGCTCATGCCCGGAGATTACGCACTCGAAACCAGCGAGTAACGGCTGCGAGTGGCGACTACTTATGCGGAGGGCCGCATAGGTTCGAGCCGGGCTATCCTACGGCCGTTCCGAACAGGCTGCCCAGGAGATACGTCACACCGGCGGCCGCGCCACCGAGGGCGAGCTGCCGCAGGCCGCTGTACCACCAGCTGCGGGCCGTGACCTTGGCGACCACCGCGCCGCACAGGAACAGCCCGGCCAGCGCGAGCAGTACGGCGGGCCACAGCGCACTGGCGCCGAGCAGGAAGGGCAGGACGGGGAGCAGGGCGCCCAGCGCGAAGGAGCCGAAGGAGGACACGGCCGCGACGGTGGGCGAGGGCAGGTCGGAGGGGTCGATGCCCAGCTCCTCGCGGGCGTGTATCTCCAGCGCCTGCTCGGGGTCGCTGGAGAGCTGGCGGGCGACCTCGCGGGCCAGCTCGGGCTCGACGCCGCGCGCCTCGTAGAGCGCGGCCAGCTCGGCCTCCTCGTCCGCCGGGTGCTTGCGCAGCTCGCGGCGCTCCACGTCCAGCTCGGCCTCGACCAGCTCGCGCTGGGAGGCGACGGAGGTGTACTCGCCGGCGGCCATGGAGAAGGCGCCGGCGGCCAGCCCCGCGAGTCCGCTGATCACCACGGTCTGCTGGCTCGTCGTACCGCCGGCGACACCGGTCATCAGGGCGAGGTTGGAGACCAGTCCGTCCATGGCGCCGAAGACGGCGGGGCGCAGCCAGCCGCCGTTCACGTCGCGGTGGGTGTGGTTGTCGCGGTGCGCCTCGTGCAGCGCCGCCTCGGTCTCGATGATGGCCATTCGGGATCCCCCGGAAGCTAGTTTGGACTCATTCCACTTTTTAACAACACTCAATCTACGCCGATCATTTCCGCCTCGCCAGCAAGGAAAGGCTGGGCTTACCTGCGGCTTTACCTCTCCGTACTCATTCGTGATCATGCTTGCTCATATGTCGACCGGGTGACGCTGCGCCCGGTTCGGCTGCGGTGCGCACCGCACCGGGGACAGATGTGCCGAGGGAGAGGAGAGGCCGCATGGCATCCACCGCCTGCATTCCCCCGGTCCCCGCGCCCCAGGGCGCCGTCGGGCTCCGCGACCGGGCCCGGGGCGCGCTGCTCGGGCTGGCCGTCGGGGACGCCCTCGGGGCGCCGGCCGAGAACATGAAGCCCTCGGAGATCCGCGCCCGCTGGGGCCGCATCACGGGATACGTGGCCGACCGGCCCGCCGGTACCGACGACACGGAGTACGCGATCTTCTCGGGCCTGCTGCTGGCCCGCCACGGCGCCGCGCTCACCCAGGCCCATGTGGAGACGGCCTGGCACGAGTGGATCGCGGACCGGGAGGAGGGCCCGTTCCGGGGCGCGGGCTTCAGCGAACGCGGCACCCTGGAGAACCTGCGCCGGGGCCTGGCCGCCCCGATCTCCGCCCAGCACCGCCACGCCTGGAGCGACGGACTGGCGATGCGGGCCGCGCCGCACGGCGTGTTCGCCGCCGGGCGCCCGGCGGAGGCGGCCCGGCTGGCGGCGATCGACGGCTCCGTCAGCCACGAGGGCGAGGGCATCTACGGCGGCCAGGCGGTGGCGGCGGGCGTCGCGGCGGCGATGGCCGGGGCGTCGACCGTCGCGGTGGTGGCCTCCGCGCTGGCCGTGGTCCCGGACGACTCCTGGACGGCGCGCTGTCTGCGCCGCGCCATGACGGCGGCCCACCGCGGCGAACGTGCGGTGCGCTCCGCGGTGGTCATCGGCGGCTACCCGTGGACCGACCTGGCCCCCGAGGCCGTCGCCCTCGCCTTCGGCGCGTACGCGGCGGCGGACGGCGACTTCACGGACGCGGTGCTGACGGCCGTCAACATGGGCCGCGACGCCGACACCACGGCCGCGGTGGCCGGCGCCCTGGCCGGCGCGACCCGGGGCGTCCACGCCATCCCGCCCGACTGGGCCGCCGCCATCGGCCCGGCCCGCGGCACCTGCCTGCCGACGATGGCCGGCCACCACGTCCTGGAGGTGGCGGACCTCCTGACACGAGCCTCTCCACCGGCCGCGGAGAGCCGGGGCCCGGCGGAGGTGCCAGCGACCACGGTGCGAGTGCCCCGGGAGCCTGAGAACGCGGAGGGGGTGCCCCGACACCCGGCGGAGGTGCCGTCCGGCCCGGTACGCGTACCACCGGGCGCGGAAGCCCCGCCACCGGACGCCGAGCCTGCGCCAGTGGCCCCGGCGACGCCGGTGGCGCCTCCGGGCGCGGAACGGATGCGGGTGCGGCCGGGCAAGGTGCAGGCGGCCGGCGAGGCGCCGTGGGTGGCGGGGGACTCCGGGCGGGCGCCGTCGGAGGCGATCGAGGCGTCGGTGCAGGAGACGGGGCGGGCGACGCCAGGTCCCGGGACGGCCGCAGCCCGCGTACCGGGCGAAGCGCCCACCGGCTCGCTCCCGCTCGGCGACGGTGGCACCCGGCCCCCGCCCCGTCCGGCCGCGCATCCACCCGCCCCGAAGCCCACACGGCCGGGCACGGCAGCCCCACCACCGGACGCGGTGCAAACACCCCAGAGCACAGAACCGGGGCCACCCACCCCGAAGCCCACACAGCCCGGCGCGGGAGCCGTGCCGCCGGGCGCCCACGGGGCGGAGGCGATGTCGTGAGCCGGGCGCGGGGTGAGGTTCGGGCGACGGGTGTCACGGCGTACGTCGAAGGGCCCGGTGTGCCGGAGGCGAGCGGGTTCGCGGGGAGCGGGCACCGGCCGGGAGCGGAGCCGGCCGTGGCGGCCGGTGGCACCGTGTCGCTCGCCGACCGCATCGAGGGGCTGCTGCTCGGGCTCGCCGCCGGAGACGCCGCCGGCTGGCCGGCCGCCCGGCACCGGGCCGCCCGGATGCCGGAGTGGACGCGTCGGCTCACCCGCGAGCTGGACACCTTCGCCGAGCAGAACGCGACCACCACCCTCCCCGTCCCCATCGCCCTGAACCAGCCGCCGGAACCGCTGCGCCTCGGCCCCTCGGACGACGCCGAGTGGGCGGCGTTCGCGGTGGAGGCGGTGCTGCGGGCGGGCGACGACAGCCTGCTCGGGGACCTGAGCCGGGACCGCCGGATGCGCGCCGCGATCGACCTGACCTGGAACGCCGTCGCCAGCGAGGTCGCCGCGGCGGCCGACCGCGCCCCCGAGGTCGAGTCGGCGGTCCTGCCCCTGCGCGCCCGCATCTCGGTGCGCGCCGGGCTCGGCAACCTCGCCGCCGGGCTGCGCCCGCCCGCCACCGGCCACGACAACCCGCACTACTTCGACGACGCCGCCTGCGTACGGGCCTGCGTCCTGGCCGTCGCCCACCCCGGCGCCCCGCGCCCCGCCGCCGACCTCGCCGAGTTCGACGCCCGCTACACCCAGGACGGCGACGGCGTGCACGGCGCCCGGGCGATGGCGGCGGCACTGGCGTGCGCCCTCGACGGCGCCGACGTGGACGCCTGTACGACGGCCGCGCTCGCCGAACTCCCCGAGGCGACGGAGATCGGCCGCAACGCCCGCCAGGCCCTGGCCCTCGCGGCGGACGCCGAGAGCACCTTCGCCCTGGTCCCGCTCCTCGAGCACCGCATCGTCGACCACGTCTACAGCTACGGCATCGCCGCCGCCGAGACCGTCCCGGTCGCCCTCGCCCTGGCCCGCGCCGCCCGGGGCCGCATCGCCGACGCGGTGCCGGCGGCGGCCTGTCTGTCCCGGGTCGCGGACTCCGCCCCCGCGCTGGCCGGCGCCCTCACCGGCGCGCTCGGCGGCGGCACGTCGCTCCCCGCGTCCTGGCGGGACGCCTGCCGCACCCTGCCCGGCTGCGTACTGCCCCGGCTCACCGGGACCGACCTGGTCGAACTCGCCGCTCTCCTGCACGCCACGCAAGCGTCCCGACCGGAAGGACGAGGCACCGCCCCATGACGCACCGCCCCATGACCTCCACGACCTCCGCATCCCCGGACCACCGGACGACCGTGCCCCTCGACGAGCGGGTCACCGGCGCGCTCGTCGGCGCCGCCGTCGGCGACGCCCTCGGCGGCCCCGTCGAGGGCTACTCCCCCGAGCAGATCCTCGAACGCCACGGCGGCCGCGTCCACGGCGTCGTCGGCCCCTGGAGCGGCGACGCCTGGCGCACCGCCCGTCCCCTCGCGCCGTACCACAAGGGCGACGGCCACGTCACCGACGACACCCTGATGACCCACGCGCTGGTCCGGGTCTACGGCACGGTCCGCGACCACCTCGACGCGTACGCGGTCGCCGAGCACCTGGTCCCCGACCTGATCACGAACCCGCGCTGGATCCCGGAGCTGGAGGCCGAGGCGCTCCCCCTCCAGCGGATCTTCCTCGCCGAGAAGTGGCTGGTCGCGCGCATCCACTACGGCCATGTGGACCCGCGCGAGGCCGGCACCGGCAACATCGTCAACTGCGGTGCCGCGATGTACATGGCCCCGGTCGGCCTGGTCAACGCGGCGAACCCCGCGGCGGCCTACGCCGAGGCCCTGGACGTCGCGGGCGCACACCAGTCGTCGTACGGCCGTGAGGCGGCCGGCGTCTTCGCGGCGGCGGTGGCCGCGGCGTGCGAGCCGGGGGCGACCCCGGACTCCGTGGTGGCCGCCTGCCTGGCCCTGGCCAAGGACGGCACCCGGGCGGCGATCGGCGCCGTGTGCGACGTGGCCGCCCGCCACTCGGACTTCGAGTCGGCGCTGGCACCGCTGCGGGCGGCGGTGGCCCCGTACGACACCGTGGGCCCCGACTACCGCGCCCCCTCGCTCGGCGCCCGCCGCCCCTCGCGCCTGCACGCGATCGAGGAACTGCCCGTCGCCCTCGGCATGCTGCTCGTCTCCGGCGGCGACTTCCGGCACGCCGTGCTCGGCGCGGTCAACTACGGCCGCGACTGCGACTCCATCGCCACGATGGCGGGCGCGCTCGCCGGAGCCCTGGGATCGCCGGTGCCCGAGGACTGGGCCAAGACCGTCGCGGAGGCGAGCCGCCTGGACCTGTGGGCACCGGCGGCGACGCTCACCGAGGTCGCACGGGAGGTCTTCGAGCGGGACGTGCGCGGACGCCGCGCGCACGAGGAGGCGTTCACCGCGATCGGGGGCGCGGGATGCTCCGGCTGACCTGGGTGCAGCCCGAGGACCTGGTCGGCCACGAGCTGCGCCAGGCGCGGCTGGACGGCCGCGACGCGGCGGCGGTGGCGGCCCGCTGGCGGGCGGCGGGCGGCGGCGAGGCACCAGACCGGGCGGGCGCCTCCGCCCGCCCGGTCTCCCCCCGCCTGCGCCGGCTCGCGGAAGACCTCCTGGACGAACTGGCCCGCCTGCCGTGCCCGTCGGCGGACGCCGAGCCCACGGACCTCGACCGGATCAGGGCGCTGTGCCCCGACTGGCCGTCCCCGCGCCCCGCCCGCGCCGTGTCCCCCTCCCGTCTGGAGGCCGCCTGGCTCGGTCGCGCCGTCGGGTGCCTGCTGGGCAAGCCCGTCGAGAAGCTGCCCCTGACCGGCATCCGCCTCCTCGGGCGGGCCGCCGGCAACTGGCCCCCGACCTCGTACTTCACGGCCCGGGGCGTCCCCCGCGACCTGCTCGCCGGGTACCCCTGGAACCGGCGTTCCGCGCCCACCTCCCTCGCCGAGAACATCGACGGCATGCCGGAGGACGACGACCTCAACTACCCGCTCCTGAACCTGCTGCTCCTCCAGCGCCACGGCAGGGCCTTCACCACCGACGACGTGGCCCGCCTCTGGCTCGACGAACTCCCGCCCGGCCGCACCTTCACCGCCGAGCGCGTCGCCCACCGCAACCTCCTGACCGGCATCGAGCCTCCGGACACCGCCCGCCACCGCAACCCCTTCCGCGAGTGGATCGGCGCCCTGATCCGCGCCGACGTGCACGGCTGGACCAACCCGGGCGACCCGGGCGCCGCCGCCGAGCAGGCGCACCGCGATGCGACCCTCACCCACACCGCGGGCGGCGTACACGCGGCGATGTTCGCGGCGGCCGTCATCGCCACCGCAGCCCCCGCCGACGCGCCCGACGTCCACGCCTGTCTGCGCGCGGGCCTCGCGGTCGTACCGCCCGGCTCGCGTCTCGCCGGGGCCGTCCGGCACGCCGTACGGCTCGCGGGCGCGCACGACGACTTCGACACGGTCGTGGACGAGCTCCACGCCGTGCACTCCCCCGCGCACCACTGGGTGCACGCCGTTCCCAACGCCGCCCTGATCGCCGCCGCGCTCACCCACGCGGACGGCGACTTCACCGGCTCGGTCTCGCGCGTCGTCTCCGGCGGCTGGGACACCGACTCCAACGGCGCCACCGTCGGCGGCGTCGCCGGGCTGCTCGCCGGTTCCCCGGGCGCGCTGCCCGAGCACTGGACGGCCCCGCTGAAGAACCGTCTGGCCACCTCCGTCGGCGAGTTCGACGGCACCGGCTTCGACACCCTCGCCCACCTCACCCACCGGGAGGCCACCCGCCCATGCCCGAGCCCGACGTGACCTCTGCGACCGCCGCCCCCGCCGCCTCCCCGGCCCCGCTGGCCGGCCTGCGCGTCCTCGACCTCGCCACCCTCTTCGCGGGGCCGCTCGCCGCCACCATGCTCGGTGACTTCGGCGCCGAGGTGATCAAGGTCGAGCACCCCACCCGGCCCGATCCGTCCCGGGGGCACGGCCCGTCGAAGGACGGGATCGGGCTGTGGTGGAAGCTGCTGGGCCGCAACAAGCACACGATCACCCTGGACCTGTCGAAGCCCGCCGGGCGCGCCACCCTCCTCCGGCTCGCCGCCACCGCCGACGTCGTCGTCGAGAACTTCCGGCCGGGCACCCTGGAGAGGTGGGACCTGGGCTGGAACGAGCTGTCCGCCGTCAATCCGCGCCTGGTCCTGACCCGGGTCACCGGCTTCGGCCAGTTCGGCCCGTACGCGCGCCGCCCCGGCTTCGGCACCCTCGCCGAGGCCATGAGCGGGTTCGCCGCGATGACCGGCGAGCCGGACGCGCCGCCGACGCTGCCGCCGTTCGGCCTCGCCGACTCCATCGCGGCGCTGGCGACGGCGTACGCGGTGATGACCGCGCTGGCCGCCCGGGAGCGCACCGGCGAGGGCCAGGTCGTCGACATGGCGATCATCGAGCCGATCCTGACCGTGCTGGGCCCGCAGCCCCTCTGGTACGACCAGCTCGGACACGTCCAGCCGCGCACCGGCAACCGCTCGCAGAACAACGCACCGCGCAACACCTACCGCACCGCCGACGGCACCTGGGTCGCCGTGTCCACCTCGGCGCAGTCCGTCGCCGAGCGGGTGATGCGGCTGGTGGGCCGCCCGGAGCTGATCGACGAGCCCTGGTTCGCGACGGGTGCCGAGCGGGCCCGGCACGCGGACGTGCTGGACGCGGCGGTGGGCGACTGGATCGCCCGGCACTCCCGCGCCGACGTGCTCGCCGCGTTCGAGAAGGCCGAGGCGGCCGTGGCGCCGGTCCAGGACGTGCGGGACGTGATGGCCGACCCGCAGTACCAGGCCCTGGACACCGTCACCACGGTCGACGATCCCGAGCTGGGCCCGCTGCGGATGCAGAACGTCCTCTTCCGGCTCTCCGCCACCCCGGGCGCGATCCGCTGGGCGGGCCGCCCGCACGGCGCCGACACCGAGGAGGTGCTCACCGGGCTGGGGCTCACCCCGGCGGACGTCAAGGAGCTGCGCGAGGAGGGCGTCGTATGACCGCATCCCGGACCGTATCGCTGACCACACCCCCGTTGACCTGGCTGTACGCCCCCGGGGACCGGCCCCGGGTGGTGGCCAAGGCGCTGGCCGCCGGTGCGGACGTGGTGGTGGTCGACCTGGAGGACGCGGTCGCCGCCGACCGCAAGGAGTACGCGCGCGACGCCACGGCCGAGCTGCTCGGCGAGCCGCAGCCGGTGCCGGTGCACGTCCGTGTCAACGCCCTGGACGGTCCGCTCGCCGCCGGGGACCTGGCGGCGCTGGCCGCGCTGCCGGGGCTGTCCGGGCTGCGGCTGCCCAAGGTGACGGCGCCGGAGCAGGTGACCGAGGTCGCCGAGAGCACCGGCGGGCCGCCGTTGTACGCGCTGCTGGAGACGGCCCTGGGGGTGGAGCGGGCGTACCGGATCGCCGCCGCGCACCCGGCGCTGCGCGGCATCGCCCTCGGTGAGGCGGATCTGAGGGCCGACCTGGGCGTGCGCGGGGACGCCGGCCTGGACTGGTCGCGCTCGCGGGTGGTCGTGGCCGCGCGGGCGGCGGGCCTGGCGCCGCCGTCCCAGACGGTGCATCCGGACACCCGGGACCTGGAGGGCCTGGCGGCGTCCTGCGCCCACGGGCGGGCCCTGGGTTTCCTGGGGCGGGCCGCGATCCACCCCCGCCAGCTGCCGATCATCGAGCGGGCGTATCTGCCGACCGAGCGGGAGCTGGAGGAGGCGGAGACGATCGTGAAGGCGGCCTCGGTGCAGCCGGGCGCGCAGGCGCTGCCGGACGGCCGGTTCATCGACGCGGCGGTGGTGGCGACGGCCCGGCGCACCCTGTCGCTGGCCAGGCGGCCCACCCTGTCCTGAGCCCTGCCCCCCCCGCACGCGCGGAGGGCGCCCGGGGAAGTCCCGGGCGCCCTCGGCGGCACGTACGTCGGGCGGGGTCAGCCCTTCTTGGCGGAGTCGGCGCCGTTCTTCACGCCCTCGGCGTCCGCCGCGTCCTCGGCGTCGGCCGCGTCGCCCGTGTCCTCGGGGGCGTCGGTCTTCCCCGGGGTGTCCGCGTCCTTGTCCTTCTTCGCGGTGTCCGGGTCGTCGGCGCCGGCGTCCGCGGAGGCCGCCCCCGCGTCCTTCTCCCCGTCGGCCCCGGCCGCTCCGTCGGCGGTCTCCGCGCCCGGCTCCACCACGGCCTCCCGGCCCGGCCGCATCCGCGCCGAGAGCACGATGTACAGCACGGCGAGCAGGAACACGAAGAGCGCGGTCCAGTTGTTCAGGCGCAGGCCGAGGATGTGGTGGGCGTCGTCGACGCGCATGTACTCGATCCAGAACCGGCCCGCGCAGTACGCCGCGACGTAGAGGGCGAAGGCCCGCCCGTGGCCCAGCCGGAAGCGGCGGTCGGCCCAGATGACGAGCAGCGCGACGCCGATGCACCACAGCGACTCGTACAGGAAGGTCGGGTGGTAGGTGCCCGGCACCCGTCCGTCGGCCGTCGAGGTGATCTCCACGGCCCACGGCAGGTCGGTCGCCTTGCCGTACAGCTCCTGGTTGAACCAGTTGCCCCAGCGGCCGATGGCCTGCGCGAGGACGATGCCGGGGGCGACGGCGTCGGCGTACGCGGGCATCGGGACGCCCCGGCGCCGGGCGCCGATCCAGGCGCCCACCGCGCCGAACGCGATCGCGCCCCAGATGCCGAGTCCGCCCTCCCAGACCTTGAAGGCGTCGACCCAGTCACGGCCCTCGCTGAAGTACAGCTGGTAGTCCGTGATCACGTGGTAGAGGCGTCCGCCGACCAGGCCGAAGGGAACGGCCCAGACCGCGATGTCGGCCACCGTGCCCGGCCGCCCGCCCCGGGCGATCCAGCGCTTGTTGCCGAGCCAGACGGCAACGAAGACACCGATGATGATGCAGAACGCGTAGCCGCGCAGCGGGATGGGACCGAGGTACAGCACCCCGCGCGACGGGCTGGGAATGAAGGCAAGTTCCATGGCAGGGTCGACGCTACCGTGTCGGACGGGGAGCGCGGCGGGCAGCCCGGCTACGGGTCCGTAACGAGCGGGCGCGCTACTTGTTGGCGTCCTCCACCATCTGCTTCAGCTTGGCCGGGGTCATGGAGCGGTCCTGGTAGATGTTCTTGCCGTCCAGGAGCACCGTGGGGGTGCCGCTGAAGCCGCCGTCCTGGAAGGCCTTGTTCGACTTCTCCACCCAGCTGTTGTGCCTGCCGTTCTTCACGCACTCCTGGAAGAGGGTGGTGTCGAGGCCGTCGACCTTGCCCGCCAGGTCGAGCAGCTTGTCCTCGTCGGCGAAGGCGTCGTCGGTCTCCGGCGGCTGGTTGTCGTACAGCACGTCGTGGTACGCGGGGAACTTTCCGGCGTCCTGGGCGCAGGCCGCCGCGTTGGCCGCCTTGCGGGAGCCGGTGCCGCCCATGTTGCCGTCGATGATCGTGGCCAGGTGGTACTCGACCTTGAGCTTCCCCGCGTCGGTCAGCTCGTGAATGGTGTCGCGGTACGCCAGCTCGAAGGCCTTGCAGGCCGGGCAGCGGAAGTCCTCCCAGACGGTGAGCTTCGACTTGGCGCTCTCCTCGCCGACGGGGATCGCGAGGCCGTCCTTGCCCTGTGCGCCCGAGGGCACCACGATCGGGCCGGTCGACTCGGTGCCGTCGTCCTTGCCCGCGTTCGCCGCGATCACGCCGATCACCGCCGCGAGTCCCAGGACGCAGACCACGCTCGCGCCGACGATCAGCGCACGGCGGCGCTTGTCCCTGGACTTCTGCTTCGCGCGCTCGGCCGCCAGCTTCTCGCGGGCGCTGCGCTTTCCCTGTCGGTTCTTCTCGCTCACACCCCGCAGAACGAACCGGGGAGGCGCAGCGCGCCTCCCCGGTCCCAGGTCCACTCGTACGAGGGACCCCTGTCATGTGCCCGTCCGGCAGGTGCGGGCTCTCACGCCTGTCCGCGCACGCCCTTCGCCAGGTCGGCGGCGAGCGCCCGGACGCCCTCGATGCCGGCCGCGTCGTCGGGCGCGTCCAGCATCCGCTTGACGAAGGCGGAGCCGACGATCACGCCGTCGGCGAAGCCGGCCACCTCGGCGGCCTGGGCGGCGTTGGAGACGCCGAGGCCGACGCAGACGGGGGTGTCGGTGGTGGCGCGGGTGCGCCGCACCAGGTCCTCGGCCTGCGCGCCGACCGACTCGCGGGTGCCGGTGACGCCCATGAGGGAGGCGGCGTAGACGAAGCCGCTGCCGGCCGCGGTGATCTCGGCGAGCCGCGCGTCCTTGCTGCTGGGCGCGACCACGAAGACCGTGGCGAGCCCGTGCTTGTCCGCGTGCTCCCGCCACAGCGCCGACTCCTGGACCGGCAGGTCGGGCAGGATGCACCCGGCACCGCCCGCCTCGGCCAGCTCAGCGGTGAAGCGCTCCACGCCGTAGCGGTCGATCGGGTTCCAGTACGTCATGACGAGGATCGGCTTGCCGGTGGCCTCGTGCGCCTCGTGGACGGTGCGCATCACGTCGGCGATCCGCACGCCGCCGCGCAGGGCGATGTCGTCGGCGGTCTGGATCACCGGGCCGTCGAGCACCGGGTCGCTGTGCGGCAGGCCCACCTCGACGACGTCGGCGCCGCCGTCGAGCGCGGCCTTGACCGCCTCGATGCCGCCGTCCACGGTCGGGAAGCCGGCCGGGAGGTAGGCGATCAGGGCGGCGCGGCCCTCGGACTTCGCGGCCGCGAGGGTGTCGTTCAGCAGCTGTACGTTCCCGCTCACTTGGCGTCCCCCTCGATCTCCGCGGCGCCGGTCCCGTCGGCGGCGACCTCGGCGTCGGTGTCGTACAGCCCGAAGTAGCGGGCGGCGGTGTCCATGTCCTTGTCGCCGCGGCCGGACAGGTTGACCACGATCAGCCCGTCCTTGCCCAGCTCCTTGCCGACCTCCAGGGCGCCGGCCAGCGCGTGGGCGCTCTCGATGGCCGGGATGATGCCCTCGGTGCGCGACAGCAGGCGCAGGGCCTGCATGGCGGCGTCGTCGGTGACCGCGCGGTACTCGCCGCGGCCGGAGTCCTTGAGGTGGGCGTGCTCCGGGCCGATGCCGGGGTAGTCCAGGCCGGCCGAGATCGAGTACGGCTCGGTGATCTGGCCCTCGTCGTCCTGGAGGACGTAGGACCGGGAGCCGTGCAGGATGCCGGGCTCGCCCGCGGTCAGGGTGGCCGCGTGCTCGCCGGTCTCGACGCCGTGCCCGGCGGGCTCGCAGCCGATGAGGCGTACGCCGGTGTCGGGGATGAAGGCGTGGAAGAGGCCGATGGCGTTGGAGCCGCCGCCGACGCAGGCGATCGCGGCGTCGGGCAGCCGTCCGGCCTGCTCCAGAAGCTGGCGGCGGGCCTCGACGCCGATGACGCGGTGGAAGTCGCGGACCATCGCCGGGAAGGGATGGGGGCCCGCGACGGTGCCGAACAGGTAGTGGGTGCGGTCGACGTTGGCGACCCAGTCGCGGAACGCCTCGTTGATCGCGTCCTTCAGCGTGCGGCTGCCGGACTTCACGGCGATGACCTCGGCGCCGAGCATCCGCATCCGGGCCACGTTGAGGGCCTGGCGGCGGGTGTCGATCTCGCCCATGTAGATGGTGCAGTCGAGGCCGAAGAGGGCGCAGGCCGTCGCCGTCGCCACGCCGTGCTGGCCGGCGCCGGTCTCGGCGATGACGCGGGTCTTGCCCATGCGCTTGGTGAGCAGGGCCTGACCGAGCACGTTGTTGATCTTGTGCGAGCCGGTGTGGTTCAGGTCCTCGCGCTTGAGGAAGATCCTGGCCCCGCCGGCTTCGGCGGCGAAGCGGGGGACCTCGGTGAGGGAGGACGGGCGGCCCGTGTAGTGGACGAGGAGGTCGTCCAGCTCGCGGGCGAACTCCGGGTCGGACTTCGCCTTGTCGTACTCGACGGCGACCTCGTCGACGGCCGCGACGAGGGCCTCGGGGATGAACTTGCCGCCGTAGGCGCCGAAGTAACCCTCGGCGGAGGGGGTTTGACCCTCCGGGTCGGGGATGAAGAAGTTGCTGGGCATGCGGGTACCTCACGGTGAGTGTCTGATGTGACTAATCGCCGTGGGGGCGGGGACCTCTTGTCGGCTGCCTGCCGTCTGTGGCTGGTCGCGCAGTTCCCCGCGCCCCTAAAGGACGGGGCGTTGCCATCGCCGTCCGTTTACCTGCCCGGGCTCGTCCCCGATGACGTACCGCACCCGGCGGCCGTGCACCCGGCGTGCGGGCGCGCGGCAGCCCCGGGGCCGGCAGCCGCGTGCGAGGCGGGCGTACGGGTCCCGGGGGGCCGGAGTGGGTACGGGGGTCATCGGGGTCAGCTTACCGGCGTGTCAGCCCCGGCCGTGGCGGAGTGCCGGGTGTTCGCCGGCGGCCACCAGGTCGGAGACCGCCGTCTTGGGGTCGCGGCCGGTGACCAGGGACTCGCCCACCAGGACGGCGTCGGCGCCCTCGTTGGCGTAGGCGATGAGGTCGTGCGGGCCGCGGACGCCGGATTCGGCGACCTTGACGATGTGCGCGGGGATCTCCGGGGCGACCCGTTCGAAGGTGCCGCGGTCGACCTCGAGCGTCTTCAGGTTGCGCGCGTTGACGCCGATGACCTTGGCGCCCGCGTCCACCGCGCGCTCGACCTCGTCCTCGTCGTGCACCTCGACCAGCGGGGTGAGTCCGATGGACTCGGCGCGCTCGATCAGCGACTCCAGGGCCGGCTGTTCGAGGGCCGCGACGATCAGCAGCACGAGGTCGGCGCCGTGCGCACGGGCCTCCCACAGCTGGTACGAGGTGACGATGAAGTCCTTGCGCAGGACGGGGATGTCCACGCGCGCGCGGACCGAGTCCAGGTCGGCGAGCGAGCCGCCGAAGCGGCGCTGCTCGGTGAGGACGGAGATGACGGCGGCGCCGCCCGCCTCGTAGTCGGCGGCGAGTCCGGCCGGGTCGGCGATGGCCGCGAGCGCGCCCTTGGAGGGGCTGGACCGCTTGACCTCGCAGATCACCTTGACGCCGTCGCCGCGCAGCGCGGACACGCCGTCCTGGGCGGGGCGTGCCTTGGCCGCGCGCTCCTTGAGCTCGTCGAGGCTGACGCGCGCCTGCCGCTCCGCGAGGTCGGCACGGACTCCGTCGATGATCTCGTCGAGCACACTCACGCGAGCGGCCCCCTTTCAGACGGCAAAACGTGTGGTCACTGTGATGGTATCCGGAGCCGGGCACCGGTCCCGCATCCACCTGATCGCGATCCCACTACCTGGACACTCCATGGATGATCAAGGGATCAGCCAGCCACCGAACGGCAGGTTCCGGACAACGGTGAAAACCACCAGCAACGTCCCCAGCGTCCACAGGTGGACCGGTCCGAGGTCGACCCGCACCGGACGGCCCCGCGCCACGCGAACCACCCAGACGGTCCACAGCACGGCGAAGCCCAGGTAGGCGAGGACGGCGGGCGCGTTGGCGTGCAGCGCGGCCGTCAGGTCCCCGTGGACGAAGGCGTGGGCGCTGCGCAGGCCGCCGCAGCCGGGGCAGTAGACGCCCGTGAAGCGCAGCAGGGGGCAGACGGGGTAGTGGCCCGGCTCGTACGGGTCCACGCTGCCGACGTAGGCGAAGGCCCCCACGACGGCCGCGAGCACCCCGCCGGGAACGGCCAGGCGCAGGGCCGTGCCCCGCAGTTGTGGGGTGCTGGTCCGGCTGGGTTTCCCGCTCTCGACGTCCACGTCCCGCATTCTGCCCCCGGCGGCACCCGGGCGCACATGAGGGGCGGTCCCGGCACCCGTGTGCCGATCCGCCCCTCAGGAGGTCCGTGACCGCCGTTCGGTCAGCCCTTGGCGCCGGCCTGCGCGTGCTCGCCGGAGACCTGGTGCACGGAGTGGTTCTGCTTCGGTTGGCCGAGGCCCATCATCTTCATGATGTAGCCGACGACACCACCGAGGAGCACGACCGCCATGCCGGCCCAGAAGCCCCACGGCTGGGCCGCCACCATGAACATGCCCGCGATGCAGAAACCGATGAAGGCGATGATGACACCGGTCCAGGCGGCCGGGGTGTGACCGTGGCTGCTGCCCGCCATTGCTTGCTCCTCGTTGCTGTGTGCCATGTCTGAGCAGGACGCTCGCACCCATTGTCCCGCACGGGGGCACGGGCCGTGAGCGGGGGTGCGCCAGCGGGTGAACGCGGGTCCCGGCAGGGGTCAGGCGCTGGTGGGGTCCTCGCCGCGGTCGATGGCCTTCCACAGGTCCTCGGGGCGGTCCGGGTCGACGGTCTGCGGCCTGCGGCGCGGGCGCGGGGTGCCGTCGCGCTCGTAGCGGCCGGACATCGCGGGCCACAGCCGGCCGTAGCGCAGCGCGAGCAGGCCGGCCAGCAGGAGCAGGGCGCCGCCCACGGCCGCCACGTACGGCCAGGCGGTGTGGGAGAGCGCGTCGACGGTGGCCGAGGTGTCGCCGGCCGCCTTGGCCGCCTGGTCGTCCAGGGCGGAGCCGTCGGAGGCGCCGACCAGGGCGGCGGCGACGGTGCCCGCGCCGCTGAGCGCGAGCACGGCGGCGACGGCGAAGCGGCCGGCGCGGCGGACGGCGAAGACGGCGACGAGCGCGGCGAGACCGACTATGGCGAGCGCCGCGGGTACGCCCGTGACGTCGCTGCCCTTGGCGGTCAGCGGGAAGGCGCCGCCGGCCACGGTCGCGGTGCCCTCCGCCCATTCCTGCCGGGTGGCGAGCAGGGCGACGGCGGCGCCGAGCGCGCCGCACAGCAGGGCGACGGCGAGGCTCCGGCGGCCGGCCCGGGCGGGTCCTGCGGCTGGGGTGCGGGGGTGAGGAACGGCTGTCACGTACTCCACTATCACCCGAACCCCGGGCGAACCATCACCCGGGGTTCGGAATCTCCGACGTGAGAATCGCCCCACCGCTCCCGCCGTTTGCCCCTATTGCGTCAGCCGGTTGGCCGTGTGCACGGCCCGCAGCACCGCCGCCGCCTTGTTGCGGCACTCGGTGTCCTCGGCGACCGGGTCGGAGTCGGCGACCACGCCGGCGCCCGCTTGGACGTAGGCCGTGCCGTCGCGCAGCAGCGCCGTGCGGATGGCGATGGCGGTGTCGGAGTCGCCGGCGAAGTCGAGGTAGCCGACGCAGCCGCCGTACAGGCCGCGCCGGGAGGGTTCGAGTTCGTCGATGATCTGCAGGGCGCGCGGCTTGGGCGCGCCCGAGAGGGTGCCGGCCGGGAAGCAGGCGGTGAGGACGTCGAAGGCGGTGCGGTCCGGGGCGACCCGTCCGGTGACCGTCGAGACGATGTGCATGACGTGCGAGTACCGCTCGACGGACATGAAGTCGACGACCTCGACGGAGCCGGGTTCGCAGACGCGTCCCAGGTCGTTGCGGCCGAGGTCGACGAGCATCAGGTGCTCGGCGCGCTCCTTGGGGTCGGCGAGCAGCTCGTCGGCGAGGGCCTGGTCCTCCTGCGGGGTGGCGCCGCGCGGGCGGGTGCCGGCGATGGGGTGCACCAGGGCGCGTCCGTCCTCGACCTTGACCAGCGCCTCGGGGGACGAGCCGACGACGTCGAAGCCGTCGAGGCGGAGCAGGTACATGTACGGGGAGGGGTTGGTGGCCCGCAGCACCCGGTACACGTCGAGGGCGCTCGCCGTGCAGGGCGTCTCGAAGCGCTGGGAGGGGACGACCTGGAAGGCCTCGCCCGCGCGGATGCGCTCCTTGATGTCCTCGACGGCGTCCTGGAAGTCGGGGCCGCCCCACCGCGCGGTGTACTCGGGCAGCTCGGAGGGCGGCAGCGCGGCCGGCGGCTGGGCGACCGCGCGGGTGAGGTCGGACTCCATGGCGTCCAGGCGGGCGATCGCGTCGGCGTAGGCCTCGTCGACGCCGGTCTCCAGGTCGTTGTGGTTGATCGCGTTGGCGATCAGCAGGACCGAGCCCTCCCAGTGGTCCATGACGGCGAGGTCGCTGGTGAGCAGCATGGTCAGCTCGGGGAGCTTCAGGTCGTCGCGCTCGCCGGGACCGACCTTCTCCAGGCGGCGCACGATGTCGTAGCCGAGGTAGCCGACCATGCCGCCGGTGAAGGGCGGCAGGCCCAGGTCGTGGGCGAGGTCGCGCGGGGTGTGCAGGGCCTCCACGGTGGCGCGCAGGGCGGCGAGCGGGTCGCCGTCGGTGGGGACGCCGACGGGCGGGGTGCCCTGCCAGTGGACCTGCCCGTCCTGCTCGGTGAGGGTGGCGGCGCTGCGGACGCCGACGAAGGAGTACCTGGACCAGGATCGCCCGTTCTCCGCGGACTCCAGCAGGAAGGTGCCGGGGCGCTCCGCGGCGAGCTTCCGGTACAGCGCCACCGGGGTGTCGCCGTCGGCGAGGAGCTTGCGGCTCACCGGGATCACCCGGCGGTCGGCGGCCAGCTTGCGGAAGGTGTCGAGGTCCATGTCATGCGTGACGTCCATGGCGGCAGACCCTACTGATCCGCGCCGGGCGCGCCGGTGTCCGCGGCGTCCTCGGCGAGCAGCACGTCGGCGTCGAAGCAGGTGCGGGCGCCGGTGTGGCAGGCGGCGCCCACCTGGTCGACCTTGACGAGCACGGTGTCGGCGTCGCAGTCCAGTGCCACGGACTTCACCCACTGGAAGTGGCCGGAGGTGTCGCCCTTCACCCAGTACTCGCGGCGGCTGCGGGACCAGTAGGTGCAGCGTCCGGTCGTCAGCGTGCGGTGCAGCGCCTCGTCGTCCATCCAGCCGAGCATCAGCACCTCCCCGGTGTCGTACTGCTGGGCGATGGCGGGCACGAGGCCGTCGGCGCTGCGCTTGAGGCGGTCGGCGATCTCCGGGGCGAGGGGGCTGGGCCGCCCGGGGCCGCCGCCGGTGGGGGAGCTGCTGGTCATGCGCCCATTGTGCCGCGCGGGACGGACACGCCTGCGGGATGTCCATTGGGCGGACCCGGCCGGGCGCCGTAGGCTGACTCCATGTCGACTTTCGCCAAGCGTGAACGACTTCTGCTCGCGGACCTGTTGGAGACGGCGGGTCCGGACGCGCCGACCCTGTGCGAGGGCTGGCGGACCCGTGACCTGGCCGCGCACGTGGTGGTGCGCGAGCGGCGTCCGGACGCGGCCGGTGGCGCCCTGATCAAGCCGCTGGCGTCCCGTCTGCACCGGGTGCGGGAGGAGTACGGCGCGAAGCCGTACGAGGAGCTGCTCCAGCTGATCCGCACGGGCCCGCCGCGCTTCTCCCCCTTCCAGCTCAAGCAGGTCGACGAGGCGGCGAACACGGTCGAGTTCTACGTCCACGCCGAGGACGTCCGCCGGGCCCAGCCGGACTGGTCGCCGCGCGAGCTGGACCCGGTCTTCCAGGACGCCCTGTGGTCCCGCCTGGAGCGCGCCGCCCGGCTGATGGGCCGGGGCATCCCGACCGGCCTGGTGCTGCGCCGCCCGAACGGCCAGACGACGGTCGCCCACCGGGGCACGCCGGTGGTGACGGCCACCGGCGAGCCGTCCGAGCTGCTGATGTTCGCGTACGGCCGGCAGGACGCCGCGAAGGTGGAGCTGGAGGGCGAGAAGGACGCGATCGCCAGGCTGCGGGAGACGAAGCAGCTCGGGATCTGAGCCCCGGGCGGGTCGCTCACTTCGGCAGCTCGGCCCGCCGTACGCCGGGCGCGCACAGGGCGACGACCCCGCCGAGGCCGCAGACGGCGGCGCTGACGGCGAAGACCGGGCCGGTGCCCCAGACTCCGATGGCGGCGGCGGACAGGGGCATGCTCAGCGGCGCGATCCCCAGGCTGACGATGCCGCCGACGGCGGTGACGCGCCCCAGGTAGGCGGGGTCGGACTGGGTCTGCAGCAGGGCGCCGCACATGGCGCCGCTGAGCCCCGTGAGCAGGCCGACGAGCACCGCCGTGCCGACGGCCACGGGGAGGCCGGGCGCGTGGGCCAGGGCGGCGATCGCGGCCGCGCCGGGGATGATGGAGCCGGCGGCGACGCACCCGGCGCGAGGCAGGCGTCCCCGTACGGTGAGCAGCAGGGCGGCGACTCCGGCGCCCGTGCCGAAGCCCGCGAGCACCCAGCCCATCCCGGAGGCGCCCCAGCCGCGCTCGTCCGCGAGCAGGGTGAGGCCCACGTTGAGGGGGCCGACGAAGCCGAGGTCGCCCAGGGCGATGGCCACCATGAGCGGGCCGAGGACGCGGTGCCGGCGGACGTAGCGGAGCCCGCCCACGAGGTCCCGCCAGGCGGTGGTCTCCCGCGCGGCGCTCGCGTCGTCGGCGGGGAGGTCACGTATCCGGACGGAGATCAGCAGCGGCACGGACACGGCGATCAGCAGCCCGGCGAAGGCGAAGGCCGCCGCCGCGCCGCCGAGCGCCACGCCGAGCCCGCCGAGCGGTGCGCCCACGACGGCGGCGAAGCGGATGGCGAGGCCGCGCATGCCCTGGACGCGGGCGAGCTGGTCCTTGTGGGTGATCCGCGCCGGAAGCGCTCCGACCGCGGGCATGAACACGGCGTCGACGGTGCCGAAGACGACGGCGAGCAGGGCCAGGAGCCACAGCCCGGGGTCGGCCGCGAAGAGCACGGCGGCGACCGCGAGGACGGTGACGCACCGTACGGTGTCGCTGCCGATGACGACCCGGCGCGGCCCCAGCCGGTCGGCGACCACTCCCCCGCCGAGCATGAGCAGCGCCCGGGGCACCGCGCTCACGGCGGTGACGAGGCCGGCCTGCGCGGGAGTGCCGTTCTGCACGGCGGCCCAGGACAGCGCGAGGAAGAACACCATGTCGCCGACCATGGACGCGGTGTAGGCACCGACCCAGCGCAGGACGTTGGGGTCACGGTGGGCGGGGCGCTCCGGGGCGGTGTGGGCCAGGCGGGCGGCTATGTCGGTGAGGTCGGACACCGGGTCATGCAGCCCAGTCGCGGAGCAGGCGGGCGGTTTCGTTGAGGTCGGCCTCGTCGCTGCGGATGTCGGAGACGAGCTTGGCCATCTCCCCGTACGGCAACTCGAAGGGCAACCCGGACTGCTCCATGTACTCCCAGGCGCAGGCCACACCGATGGACGCGTTGTAGTCGGTGAAGGGCCTCAACCGCAGCGCGGTGTGCAGAAACGTCGCGGCCCGCGCGGGCACCTCCTCGTAGTAGGCCTCACCGGCGACCCGCTCGTACCTGTGCCGCTCGACCATGCAGTGCAGCGCGCCCCAGTCCCGGATCGGCGTGTTCTGAGGTGACACGTTCACCTGGATGTTGAGGACCCAGCCGGTGTCCACGTACAGCGTCACCGCAGGCCCCTCGGGAAGCGCTCTTCGAAGTCGGCCATGATCTCGCGGGCCTTCTTCGAAGCCCCCTCCACGAACCGCTGCTTCTGCCGTCGGCGCACCACGTCCTCGGTCAGTATGTCGTGCGCCAACCGCTTGATCGCGACGCCCTGCTCCTTGGCCTCCGCGCGCAGCTCTGCCAGCTCTTCCTCGGTGAACTCAATCGTGATCCCAGGCATATGAGCACCATAGCCGGGCCGCCACCGGGATCACTACCGCCTTCACTACCAGGGGTGACCTGTCGAACTACCGAACGGGGTGGCCCGCCTCGCGCAGGGCGGTCTTGACCTCGCCGATCCGCAGGTCGCCGAAGTGGAAGACGGAGGCTGCCAGGACCGCGTCCGCGCCCGCCTCGACCGCCGGGGCGAAGTGGGCGAGGCTGCCCGCGCCGCCCGAGGCGATCACGGGGACCCTCACGTGCCCCCGGACCGCCGCCAGCATCTCCAGGTCGTAGCCGTCCTTCGTACCGTCCGCGTCCATCGAGTTGAGCAGGATCTCCCCCGCGCCCAGCTCGGCCGCCCGGTGCGCCCACTCCACCGCGTCGATGCCGGTGCCGCGCCGGCCGCCGTGGGTGGTCACCTCGAAGGTGCCCGCCTCGGTGCGGCGGGCGTCGACCGACAGCACCAGGACCTGGCGGCCGAACCGCTCGGCGATCTCGCGGATCAGGTCGGGGCGGGCGATGGCGGCCGTGTTCACGCCCACCTTGTCCGCGCCGGCCCGCAGCAGCTTGTCCACGTCCTCGGCGGTGCGCACCCCACCGCCGACGGTCAGCGGGATGAACACCTGCTCGGCGGTGCGGCGCACCACGTCGTAGGTCGTCTCGCGGTTGCCCGACGAGGCGGTGATGTCCAGGAACGTCAGCTCGTCGGCGCCCTCGGCGTCGTACACCTTGGCCATCTCGACGGGGTCGCCCGCGTCGCGCAGGTTCTGGAAGTTGACGCCCTTGACGACCCGGCCGTTGTCCACGTCCAGGCAGGGGATGACTCGGACCGCCAGGGTCATGAATCCACGGCTCCTCTATACGCTTCCACTTCGACTGACACCAGGACCCGCGAGTCGATGAAGCCCTCCACGACCAGCAGGGTCGTGGCCGGGCGTACGGAGTCGAACAGCTCCTTGTGGGCACGGCCCACCTCGTCGACGTCGCGCGAATGCGCCAGGTACACACGGGTCCGGATCACGGACTCGATGCCGAGACCGAACTCGCCGATCGCCTCGACCGCGGTGGCGAAGGCAACCTTGGTCTGCTCGTACGGGTCGCCCTCGCCGTACAGCACGTCGCCCTTGAAGGCGGTGGTGCCCGCCACGACGACCCGGTCGCCCGCCGCCACGGCGCGTGCGAAACCGAAGGACTCTTCCCAGGGACTGCCGCTCTGCACGCGCCATACGGCTTCGGACGTCATGTCGACACAGCCTCCAGGGCCTCTTCCAGCGTGAAAGCCTTCGCGTAGAGGGCCTTCCCGACGATGGCCCCCTCGACACCGGCCGGGACGAGCCCGGAGATCGCACGCAGGTCGTCCAGGGACGACACGCCGCCCGAGGCGACGACCGGGCGGTCGGTGGCCGCGCAGACGTTCTTCAGGAGCTCCAGGTTGGGGCCCTGGAGGGTGCCGTCCTTGGCGATGTCGGTGACGACGTACCGGGCGCAGCCCTCCTTGTTCAGGCGGTCCAGCGTCTCGTAGAGGTCGCCGCCGTCGCGGGTCCAGCCGCGGCCCCGCAGCGTGGTGCCCCGGACGTCCAGGCCGACCGCGATCTTGTCGCCGTGCTCGGCGATGACCTTGGCGACCCACTCGGGGGTCTCCAGGGCGGCGGTGCCCAGGTTCACCCGGGTGCAGCCGGTGGCCAGGGCCGCGGCGAGGGTGTCGTCGTCGCGGATGCCGCCGGACAGCTCGACCTTGATGTCCATGGCCTTCGCGACCTCGGCGATCAGCGCGCGGTTGTCCCCGGTGCCGAAGGCCGCGTCCAGGTCGACCAGGTGCAGCCACTCGGCGCCGGAGCGCTGCCAGGCGAGGGCGGCCTCCAGCGGGGAGCCGTAGGAGGTCTCGGTGCCCGACTCGCCGTGCACGAGGCGGACGGCCTGGCCGTCGCGGACGTCGACGGCGGGGAGGAGTTCGAGCTTGCTCATCTCTACCGGGCTCATCTCTACAGGGTCTCGATCCAGTTGGTCAGGAGCTGCGCTCCGGCGTCGCCGGACTTCTCGGGGTGGAACTGCGTGGCCCACAGCGCGCCGTTCTCCACGGCGGCCACGAAGGGCTTGCCGTGCGTGGACCAGGTGACCCTGGGCTCGGCGATCAGCGGGTTGTGCGCCTCCTGGGTCCACTCGTGGACGGCGTAGGAGTGCACGAAGTAGAAGCGGGCGTCCGCGTCCAGGCCGGCGAAGAGCTGGGAGTCGGCCGGTGCCTCCACCGTGTTCCAGCCCATGTGCGGCACGACGTCGGCCTGCAGCGGTCCGACCGTGCCGGGCCACTCGTCCAGGCCCTCGGCCTCCACGTCGTGCTCGATGCCGCGCGAGAAGAGGATCTGCATGCCGACGCAGATGCCCATGACCGGGCGTCCGCCCGACAGCCGGCGGTCGACGATCCAGTCGCCCCGGGCGGCCTTGAGGCCGTCCATGCAGGCGGCGAAGGCGCCGACGCCGGGGACGAGCAGCCCGTCGGCGTTCATGGCCTTGTCGTAGTCGCGGGTGATCTCGACGTCGGCGCCCGCGCGCGCGAGGGCGCGTTCGGCGGAGCGGACGTTGCCGAAGCCGTAGTCGAAGACGACGACCTTCTTGGCGGCGGTCAACTCCAGACCTCCAGCCTCAGGACGCCCGCGAGCAGACACATGCCGGCGCCGATGGAGAGCAGCACGATCAGGCCCTTGGGCATCTGCTGCCTGGCGAAGGAGTAGATGCCGCCGGCCAGGAAGAGGCCGACGACGATCAGTGCGGTGGACGTACCGTTCATGGGTTACAGCGCGCCCTTCGTGGAAGGCAGGATGCCGGCGGCGCGCGGGTCGCGCTCGGATGCGTAGCGCAGGGCCCGGGCCAGCGCCTTGAACTGGCACTCCACGATGTGGTGCGCGTTGCGCCCGTAGGGCACGTGCACGTGCAGGGCGATCTGGGCCTGGGCGACGAAGGACTCCAGGATGTGCCGGGTCATCGTCACGTCGTACTCGCCGATCATCGGCGCCATGTTCTCGGGCTCGGTGTGCACGAGGTAGGGGCGGCCGGACAGGTCGACGGTGACCTGGGCGAGGGACTCGTCCAGCGGGACCGTGCAGTTGCCGAAGCGGTAGATGCCCACCTTGTCGCCGAGTGCCTGCTTGAAGGCGGCGCCCAGCGCGAGGGCGGTGTCCTCGATGGTGTGGTGGGAGTCGATGTGCAGGTCGCCGTCGGTCTTGACGGTCAGGTCGAACAGACCGTGCCGGCCGAGCTGGTCGAGCATGTGGTCGTAGAAGCCGACGCCGGTGGCGATGTCGGTCTTGCCGGTGCCGTCGAGGTCGATCTCGACGAGGACCGAGGTCTCCTTGGTCGTGCGCTCCACGCGTCCCACGCGGCTCATGTGTTCTGCTCCTTCTTGACTTCACGTACCGCGTCGAGGAACGCGTCGTTCTCCTCCGGGGTGCCGGCGGTGACCCGCAGCCATCCCGGTACGCCGTTGTCCCGGACCAGGACGCCCCGGTCGAGGATCTTCCGCCAGGTGGCGTGGGAGTCCGCGAACCGCCCGAACTGGACGAAGTTGGCGTCGGACTCGGTCACCTCGTAGCCGATGGCCCGTAGTTCGGCGACCAGCCGGTCCCGCTCGGTCTTCAGCTGCTCGACGTACTTCAGCAGCGTGTCCGTGTGCTCCAGGGCGGCCAGCGCGGTCGCCTGGGTCACGGCCGACAGGTGGTAGGGCAGCCGTACTAGCTGGACGGCGTCGACGACGGCCGGGTGCGCGGCGAGGTAGCCGAGACGCAGGCCCGCCGCGCCGAACGCCTTCGACATGGTGCGCGAGATGACGAGGTTCGGCCGGCCGTCCAGCAGCGGCAGCAGGGAGGCACCGTGGCTGAACTCGATGTACGCCTCGTCGACCACGACCATCGACGGCTTGGCCGCCTGCGCCGCCTCGTAGAGCGCGAGGACCGTCTCGGGCGGGACCGCGTTGCCGGTCGGGTTGTTGGGGGTGGTGACGAAGACGACGTCCGGGCGGTGCTCGGCGATCGCCCGCACGGCGGCGGGCACGTCGATGGTGAAGTCCTCGTGGCGCGGCCCGGAGATCCAGCCGGTGCCGGTGCCGCGCGCGATGAGGCCGTGCATCGAGTACGACGGCTCGAAGCCGATCGCGGTGCGGCCCGGGCCGCCGAAGGTCTGCAGCAGCTGCTGGATGACCTCGTTGGAGCCGTTGGCCGCCCAGACGTTGCTCACGTCCAGGGGGTGCCCGGAGGTGTTGGTCAGGTACTCGGCGAGTCCGGTGCGCAGCTCGACCGCGTCCCGGTCGGGGTAGCGGTTGAGGTCGCGGGCGGCCTCGCGGACGCGCTCGGTGATCCGCTCGACCAGTGCCTCGGGCAGCGGGTAGGGGTTCTCGTTGGTGTTCAGCCGTACCGGCACGTCCAGCTGGGGCGCGCCGTAGGGGGACTTGCCGCGCAGCTCGTCCCGTACGGGGAGATCGTCGATGCCGAACGTCACTTGCTCTCCGGAACCTTCCACTCGAACCTCGCCTTGATCGCCGCGCCGTGCGCGGGCAGGTCCTCCGCCTCCGCCAGCGTCACCACGTGCCGCGCGACCTCGGCGAGCGCGTCGCGCGTGTAGTCGACGATGTGGATGCCGCGCAGGAAGGACTGCACGGACAGGCCGGAGGAGTGGCAGGCGCAGCCGCCGGTGGGCAGGACGTGGTTGGACCCGGCCGCGTAGTCGCCGAGCGAGACGGGCGCCCAGGGGCCGACGAAGATCGCGCCGGCGTTCTTGACCCGGTCGGCGACGGCGGCGGCGTCGGCGGTCTGGATCTCCAGGTGCTCGGCGCCGTAGGCGTCCACGACCCGCAGGCCCTCGTCCAGGCCGTCGACGAGGACGATCGCGGACTGGCGGCCGGCCAGGGCCGGGCGGATCCGGTCCTCGACGTGCTTGGTGGCCTCGACCTGCGGCTGGAGCTCCTTCTCCACCGCGTCGGCCAGCTCCACGGAGTCGGTGACCAGGACGGCGGCGGCCAGCGGGTCGTGCTCGGCCTGGCTGATCAGGTCGGAGGCGACGTGCACCGGGTCGGCGGTCGAGTCCGCCAGGACGGCGATCTCGGTCGGTCCGGCCTCGGCGTCGATGCCGATCTTCCCGGTGAAGAAGCGCTTGGCGGCGGCGACCCAGATGTTGCCGGGGCCGGTGACCATGTTGGCGGGCGGGCAGGACTCGGTGCCGTACGCGAACATCGCGACGGCGGTGGCGCCGCCCGCGGCGTACACCTCGTCGACGCCGAGCAGGGCGCAGGCGGCGAGGATGGTGGGGTGCGGGATGCCGCCGAACTCGGCCTGCGCGGGCGAGGCGAGCGCGATCGAGCCGACGCCGGCCTCCTGGGCGGGCACCACGTTCATGACCACCGACGACGGGTACACCGAGCGGCCGCCGGGCACGTAGAGCCCGACGCGCTCGACCGGCACCCACTTCTCGGTGACCGAACCGCCGGGCACCACCTGCGTGGTGTGGGTGGTCCGGCGCTGCTCGCGGTGGACGAGCCGGGCACGGCGGATGGACTCCTCCAGCGCGGCGCGCACGTCCGGGTCGAGCCCCTCCAGGGCACGGGTCAGCTCCTCGGCCGGGACGCGCACCCGTTCCAGCCGGACGCCGTCGAACTGCTCGGTGAAGTCGATCAGCGCCGCGTCCCCGCGATGATGCACGGCCTCGCAGATCGGACGCACCTTCTCCAGGGCGACCGAGACGTCGAAGTCGGCTCGGGGCAGCAGGTCGCGCAGGGCGGGGCCCTCGGGGAGGGCGTCGCCGCGCAGATCGATTCGGGAGATCACGGAACCAATTCTCTCAGACCCGCGTCCGGCACGGTCCGCGCGTATCAGTGGCTGATACGGAACGCGACGGACCTCACGCCCCACGGTGAACTCACGCGATCCGTGCTCACTTTGAGTGTTCGACAGGTCACTCAGTGGGCATGAACGGTTGTACGAAGGGTGAGCGACCGACGAGTAGGTGGGGAGGGAGTGAAGCACCGTGACGCAGGGGGCCGGCCATCGTGACGGAGAGCTGCCGGACGACCTGACCACCGCCGAGGCAGGCATGTGGCAGGCCTTCCGCAACGGCAGTGTGTACGACCTGAGCAGCGGCGACGCGCTCGTCGACGACCCGCACGGCGGGCGTCCGTGGGGGCCGGAGCGCACGGTGCGGGCCCGCATCGTGTGCTGGCTGCTCCTCGACGGTCCGCCGGCGCTCGCGGGCCGGGTGTCCTCGCTGCAGCTGGTGGGCGTGCGGATCAGCGACACGATGGATCTGGCCGGCGGCACGGTGGTGCCGTACGTGGAGCTGCGGCGCTGCCGCTTCGACCGGGAGGTGCTGCTGCCGGAGACGCGGTTCACGACGGTGCGGCTGGTGGACTGCGCGGTGCCGCGCCTGGAGGCGGCCCGGCTGCACACCGAGGGCGACCTGCACCTGCCGCGCTCCCGCTTCCCGGGCGGCATCCGGCTCACGGACGCGCAGATAGGCACCGACCTGCTGCTCAACCAGGCGATCGTGCACCGGGACCGCAGCGGGCGCTCGATAGCGGCGGACGGCATGACGGTCGGGCAGGACCTCCAGGCCGAGATGCTGGAGTCGCACGGCGAGGTGAGTCTGCGCAGCGCCCAGGTCGGCGTGTCGCTGAGCCTGCGCGGCGCCCGGCTCCTCAACCCGTACACGCGGCACGCGCTGAACGCCCCGCAGCTGACGGTGGAGCGCACGCTGTACCTGACCCCGGCGGGCCTGGGCAGCCCGCTGCTGCGCGGCACCACGCCCGCGCAGGGCACCCGCATCCAGCGTTTCGAGTGCGAGGGCGGGGTACGGCTCGACGACGGGCGGTTCGGCGACGCGCTGGACCTGGAGCACGCGCGGTTCACCTTCACCGACGACCAGGAGCTGTCGCTGCGCCGGGTGCAGACGCCCGAGCTGCGCTTCCTGGGCGAGCGTCCGGCGCGCGGGCGGGTGGTGCTGTCGGGGGCGCGGGTGGTCAACCTGATGGACCGGGCGGACAGCTGGCCGGGCCCCGGGCGGCTGCACATGGGCGGCTTCGCCTACGAGAACCTGGTGCCGCGCGGGCCGTTCCCGCTGGCGAAGCGGTTGCGCTGGGTGGGCGCCGCGACCGCCGAGTACCACCCGGAGCCGTACGAGCGGCTCGCCGCCGTGCTGCGGGCCGGCGGCGAGGACGAGGACGCCCGCGAGGTGCTGCTCGCCAAGCACCGCAGGCGCCGCGAGAGCCTGCCCATCGCCGCGAAGCTGGTGGGCTACGCCCAGGACTGGACGGTCGCCTACGGCTACCGGCCGGGCCGGGCGGCGGTGTGGATGGCGGTGCTGTGGGCGGCCGGCTCGCTCGCCTTCGCCCGCGCGGAACCGCCCCCGCTGAAGAACGGCGAACACCCGGACTGGAACCCGGCGCTCTACGCCCTCGACCTCCTCCTCCCGGTGATCGACCTGGGCCAGGTGGGCTTCTGGCAGCTGCACGACGGCTGGCAGTGGCTGTCGACGGCCCTGGTCCTGCTGGGCTGGGTCCTGGCGACGACAGTGGCAGCGGGCGCGACCCGCCTGCTCCGCAGAAGCTGACCACCACCCGAGCACCCCGCCTCCCGCTCCCGAGCCCCACCAGGGCCGACCGCACCGGGCGACGCATACCGCGCGCGTGCGGTGCGGCCAGCGTCGGCGCGGGCGTGGAGGTCCGGGTGGCGCGGGCACGGGGGCCCGGTCGGGGGAAGGAGGGGGCGGGGGCGCACAACCATCCCGGAGTCTCGGCCGTCGTACTGGCCATGTTGCGCGCGTTTCTGCGGACCGCCGCTGCCCGGGCCCGTTCCCGGTCACCGCGGCCCGCCCCGGACGACGACGTGCTCCTCGACGCCCCCGACGACCGCCTCGCCCCCGCCCTCGTCGCGGCGGCCCGGGGCGAGCACGTCCCCGCGGCCGGTCTCCTCGCCGGTACCCGCGCGAACGCCGAATGGGACCACCGCGACCGCTACGCGACCCGGCTCGCCGCCTTCGCCCGCTCCCGTGCCGAGTGGCTCGACGCCTGGCGGGCCACGGCTCCGGACGACCCCGACGCCCTGCTGGTCGCGGCCCGGCTGACGGTTCACCGTCACTGGGACTCACCGGCCCGCACCGAACTCCTGCGCGAGGTGATCCCGGCGGTCGTCTCCGCCGCCGAGGCCGCCGGTCCCGTCGACCCGGTGCCGTGGCGGACCGCGCTGGACGCCGCACGGGGCGCCCGCGCCCCGCACGCCGAGTTCGAGCGGCTGTGGGAACAGGCGGTCCGCCGCTCCCCGCACCACTACGGCAGTCACGTCGCCGCCCTGGAGTACCTGGCCGACACCTCGCCCGGCGCCCACGGCGAGTGCCTGGACTTCGCGGAGACGGCCGCCCAGGACGCCCCCGAGGACGCGCTCGTACGGGCCCTGCCCCTGCGCGCGGCCTTCGCCTGCCTGACGGCGCCGGGCACGGGCCCGGGTGCCTCCGCGGAGGGCGCCACCGCCGCCACCGTACGCACGCACCGCCCCCGCCTCGACGCCGCCGCCGACCGTGCCACCGCCCTCTCGGCGGCCCACCCGGCGGCCGATCCGTGGGCGGCGGAGCTGCGGAACCTGCTCGTCTACGTCCTCGTACGCCTCGGACGCCACCGGGACGCCGCCGAGCAACTGCGGCTGACCGGCCCGTACGTCACGTCCTTCCCGTGGGACCGGGACACCGACGACCCCGACCCGCTGGGCCGCTTCCTCCAGGTGCGGGCGGACGTCCGCGCGCACCTGGAGACGGGCGCCCATTAGGCTTCTGCGACGTGACCACCGTCCGGCTCCCCCTCTTCCCCCTGAACTCCGTCCTGTTCCCGGGGCTGGTGCTTCCGCTCAACGTGTTCGAGGAGCGCTATCGCGCCATGATGCGCGAGTTGCTGAAAACCCCGGAGGACGAACCACGCCGGTTCGCCGTCGTGGCGATCCGCGACGGCCACGAGGTGGCCCGCAGCGCCCCCGGCCTGCCCGACCCGACGGCCACCGTGGAGCACGGGCCGACGGCCGGGTTCGGGGCCGACCCGCTCAAGGCGTTCCACAAGGTGGGCTGCATCGCGGACGCGGCGACGATCCGCGAGCGGGCCGACGGCACCTTCGAGGTGCTCGCCACCGGCACCACCCGGGTGCGGCTGGCCTCCGTGGACGCCTCGGGCCCGTTCCTGACCGCCGAGCTGGAGCCCCTGCCCGAGGAACCGGGCGACGAGGCGGGTGCGCTGGCCGAGGGCGTGCTGCGGTCCTTCCGGCAGTACCAGAAGCGGCTGGCGGGGGCCCGTGAGCGGTCGCTGGCGACCGGCTCCGACCTGCCGGACGAACCGGGCGTGGTCTCCTACCTGGTCGCCGCCGCGATGATGCTGGACACGCCGACCAAGCAGCGTCTGCTCCAGGCCCCGGACACCGCCTCACGGCTGCGGGACGAGCTGAAACTCCTTCGCTCCGAGACCTCCATCATCCGTACGCTGCCGTCGTTGCCGGCGCAGGACCTGACGCGCGGCCCGACGAGTCTCAACTGAGGTACTGGCTCCCATGGCGAAGAAGCCGAGCAAGGCGAACAAGAAGCAGCAGTCCGGCGGCACCCCCGCGACGGTGGCGCTCACGGCGGCCGGAGTGGCGTACACGGTCCACGCCTACGAGCACGACCCGGCCCACCCGTCCTACGGCGAGGAGGCGGCCGAGGCGATGGGGGTCTCCCCGGAGCGGGTGTTCAAGACGCTGGTGGCGGACGTCGACGGGACGCTGACGGTCGCGGTGGTGCCGGTGGCGGGCCAGCTGGACCTCAAGGCGCTGGCGGCCGCGGCCGGCGGCAAGCGCGCGGCGATGGCCGACCCGGCCCTGGCCGAGCGCACCACGGGCTATGTGCGGGGTGGCATCTCCCCGCTGGGCCAGCGCAAGCGCCTCGCGACCGTCCTGGACGCCTCGGCCTCGGCCCATCCCACGATCTGCGTCTCGGCAGGCCGCCGCGGCCTGGAGGTCGAACTCTCCCCCACCGACCTGGCCGACCTCACCCACGCGACCCTGGCCCCGATCGCACGCCCCTGACCCCGCCCGGCCTCCCGCCCGAGCGAAGCCGAGAGTGGGGGGCACTCCGCGACGCCGGGCCGCGCACCCATCCCCGGCGAGCCGGACGCAGCCCTACTTGCCCCCGCCCCCGTACGGCCCCGCCGCATACTGCCCGGGCCCCGGCCAGGGATCGGGCTCCGGGTCCCGGGGGCCGAACAGCCCCGTCAACCCCAGATGCACCACGAGCGCCGCGAAGGACCACGCCAGCAGCGCCCCCTTCGCCCCCAGCTTCAGCGGCGCGGAGAACGTGACCCCCTTGCCCACGTCCTTCGCGTGCGCGATCACGTCCTGGGCCGGCCCGAGCCACACCCCGAGCCGCCACGCCAGCAGCGAACCGAGCAGCCCGCCGACGCCGAGCGCCGCCACCAGCGGCACTCCCCCGCGTCGCCGCAGCAGGAAGACCACCACCGCGCTGACCGCCCCGAACGCCAGCGCGAGCAGCGTGAACGTTCCGTCGACGCCGATCGCCTGCTCGCCCTCGGAGTCCTTGAGGTAGACGACCCAGCTGTCGCCGACCACGTCGCCCACCAGCGGCACGCTCGGCGCCAGCTTCCACCACAGCACGCCCAGCAGCGCACCGAAGAGCGCGACCGCCACCACGGTCACGGCGGCCTGCCGCACTTCCTTCAACATCCCGGGGCCGTCCTGTTCGCCATGAGGATCACCGTGGGGGTCGTACGGGCCGCCGGGCGCGGCACCCACCGCGTCGGCGCCCACCGCGTGCGCGCCGACGGGCGGTGGCACCGGCCCGCCCTGGTACGACGGACGTTCGTTCGGCGGCGGTGGCGGAGTCAAGGGTGCGGTCACCGTGCCATCGTGCCAAACCCGCCTGTGCGGCGCGTCACCGGACGGCGGCCCGGCGGTACGCCCAGGTGGCCACGGCCAGCGAGATCACCCCGACCGCGGCGCACACCGCGAGGTCGCCGAGGACGAAGCCCCAGTCGGGCCGTTCGCCGAAGGTGCGGGCGAAGGCCTCCACACCGTACGTGGAGGGCAGCAGGTCCCGTGCGAGGCGCACCACCTGCGGCATCCGTTCGGGCGGCAGCACGCCGAGCAGCAGGGCCGCCGACATCCCGAGCTGGCCCAGCAGCGTGGCGAACTCCGGCCGGGGCGCGAGCAGGCCCAGCGCTGCGCCCAGTCCGGCGAGCGCGGCACCCGCCAGCGGGATCACGGCGACCAGCACCCACAGGTGGGTCATCGGCAGTCCGAAGAGCAGGCATCCGAAGACCGCCGTGACCACGGTCCCGGGCACGGTGAAGGACGCGTACGCGCCCGCCGCGCCCAGCACCACGGCGGCGGGCGGCACCGGCAGCGTCGCGTAGTGGTCGAGGCCGCCGCTGGAGCGCAGCTGGCCGAAGTACTGGGCGAGGAGGTTCAGCGCGACGAAGGCCACGACGAGCACCGCCGATCCGGCGACCACGGCGCGCGCCTCGCCCCCGCCGTCCACGACGCCCCGCATCAGGATCATGATGCCGATCGACTGGAAGGTCGCCACGAACAGCAGCGGGATGCGCGCGACCCGCGCCCGGGAGAGCTGCGCCCGGTACACGGCCACCAGGGAGGGCCACAGCCGCGCCCTGGGCCCCAGCTCGGCCGGGCCGGCCGGGTGCCGCCCCTCGGCTGCCGGGGCAGCGCCCTGCAGGGCATCGGCGGGTACGACACTCACGTCGCGCTGCTCCCCTTCGCTCGGGTCGTTCTCGGGATCGTTCCCGGGGTCGTTCGAAACGGTCACCCGCACGGGTGCGCTCGCCCCGACGGGTACGGATGCTGCGGCCGGTGTGCTCACCGCTCGCGTGCTCACGCCCTCACCAGCCCCTGCCGCGCGGCGCCGCCCAGCGCCAGGTACACGTCCTCCAGGCTGGGCGTGGCCAGGGTGAAGTCGTCCAGGGCGGCGAAGGCGGCGCCGCCGGTGACGGTGGCGACGACCGCGCGGGCCTCCTCGGGGGCGAGCCGGAGCGTCCAGCGGCGCCCCGACTCGACGACGCGGTCGCGCAGGGCGGCGACCTCCGGGACGCCCAGCGGCGCGCTCTCGCGCCACACCAGGTCGACGCGGACCTCTCCGGCGACCTTCTCCTTGAGCCCGGACGGCGTGTCGCAGGCGATCACGCGGCCCCGGTCGAGGACGGCGACCCGGTCGAGGACGGTCTCGGCCTCGATGACGTTGTGGGTGACGAGCAGCACGGTGGTGCCGTGCTCGGCGCGCCGCCGGTCGACGGCCGACCACACCGCGCGCCGGGCCACCGGGTCCATGCCGGTGGTCGGCTCGTCCAGCACGAGCAGCGGGCGCTCCCCCACCAGGGCGGCGGCGAAACAGGCCAGGCGGCGCTGGCCGCCGGAGAGCTTCTTGATCGGGCGGCCGGCCAGCCCGGTCAGACCCAGCTCCTCGAGCACGGCGTCCCGCTCGGCGCGGGCCCGGCGCACCTCGAGGCCGCGGAGCCGTCCGGTGGTCTCGGCGGCGAGCGACACGGTCAGCTCGTCCAGGGCGCTGGACTCCTGGCCCAGGTAGGCGAGGATCCGCGCGGCCCGCTCCGGGTGGCGCACGATGTCGTGCCCGAGGATCTCCACGCTGCCGCCGTCGGGCCGCATCAGGCCGGTGAGCTGGCGTACGAGGGTGGACTTGCCGGCGCCGTTGGGTCCGAGCAGTCCGAAGATCTCACCGCGGCGGATGTCCAGGGTGACGTCGTCGGTGGCCCGTACCTCGGGGGCGGCCGGGGTGCCGCGCCTGCCGCGCACGGCCGGGTAGGTCTTGGTCAGTTCGCGCACCACGCACACGGCATCGCCACCGGGTCGAGGTGCCTGTGCCGCGCGCGTACTCACAAGGGACGAGAGTACGGGGTCGGTCCCTCCGGTCCGTCCCCGGGTCCGCCCATAAGTGTCGATTCAGCCGGGTGCGGCGGAGGTCTGCCGGGGGTCGTGCCGGGGCAGTGCCGGGATGGGCCGGGAGCGCCTCACTCCGCCGCGGGCGTGCGTTCGGTCGCCGTCCGCACGTCGACCTCGCGCCAGAAGCCGGCCCGGATCGCGTACCGGTCGTGTTCGTCGATCTGGTCGTCCTTGTGCGCGAGCAGCCCGAAGCGGGCCGCGTAGCGCAGCAGCTCGCCGTCGACGCGGTGCGGGATGCGCGGGTACATCCCGGAGAGTTTCTGCAGGTGGGCGTGGTCGCCGAGGCGTTCCAGCCAGCGACGGGCGAAGACCTGCCCGACCTCGTACGGGTCGCCGCCGACCGTGGTGATGTCCTCCTCGCGGTCGGCCCAGCGCTGCTCGGCCGTGGTGAGCTGGGCCAGCGTCGGCAGCGAGGCGGCCTCGGACGGCTCGGCGGCGGGCCGGTCGACCCAGCCCTTGTCGGAGGACCAGCGCAGGGTGGCGTTGGCCGGCTGCGGGGCGGGGTGGGCGCCGGGGGCGCGCAGGGCGGCCAGGTCCTTGGGCGTGGGAACGCCCTTGGCGGGCGCCGCCCGCTCGTCGGTGCCGCTCGGCGCGGCGGCCGCCGCGGTGGGGTGCTCGGGCGCCTCGGCGGGCCGCCGGCCCGCGGCGGAGAGGGCGGACTCGGGCAGCGGCGCGGAGAGGATGGCGGCGATCTCGGGGCGGGGCACGGGCGGCGGCGCGCAGATGCCGCCGACCTCCTTGGCACGTACGGCCCTGGTGATCCACGTACGGTCGAGGACGCGGCGTTCGTCGGCCTCGGCGACCAGGTCCTCGGACTGGTTGTAGTCGCCGTCGGCGGCCTGGACGGCCCACAGGTGGACGGCGACTCCGTGCTCCTTGGCGGCCATCATGCCGGGCAGCAGGTCGCCGTCGCCGGTGACCAGGACGACGTCGGAGCAGGCGCGGTTGCGGGCCAGTTCGGTCAGTTCGGCGTGCATGGCGGCGTCCACGCCCTTCTGCGCCCAGCGTCCGTCACTGCGCGTGAGGGCGCCCAGCCGAACGGTGACCCGGGGCATCACCCGCAGGCGTCGGTGCTCGGGCTGCGGGACGCGGTCGGGGGCGCCGTCGAACCAGTAGATGCGCAGCAGGGGCTGCTGCGTGTCGGACTCGGCGCGGTCGCGCAACCCCTGGATGAGGGCGGCGTGATCGACGGTGATGCGCGAGCGCGAGGGCTCTCCTGCCAGGAGACTCGCGGCGGCCCCCAGCAGATACCCGGCGTCCACCAGGACGATGCAGCGGTCCACGCGATCCACCCTCTTTCCGGGAGGTTTGCTTCGGGCTTCCTTCGAGTCTGCCCGACCGCGGGGAGGTTAACGGCCCGAACTCGATCTTCGGCGTGGCGTTTCGGGGTCCCGCACCCCGACGGGCCGCGTCACGGACGGTAATTGCCCGATATGCGTTCTTTGTTGGGCTGTGTGAATCTGGTTCCGGCCCTGGCCCCTAGATCCCCCTCAGGAGGTAGATCACCATGGCCAAGAACAAGAACAACCGTGATCGTAAGCAGCCCCGGTCCGAGCGCTCCCCGCAGACGGCCGAGGCGGCCGTGCTGGACCGCGAGGAGCAGCACTCCCCGCAGCTGACGACGCCCGGCGACGCGGCCGCGCGCAAGCGGAACAAGCGCTTCGGCCACAACTGACATCCACGACGAGGGGCGCACCCGGCAACCGGGGGCGCCCCTCGCTCGTTTCTCCGCTCAGCCCGCCAGACAGGACGGCCCGAGCAGCACCTTCAGGTCGCCGAACAGCGCCGGATCGGGCTTCACCCGGTGCCGGTCCAGGCGCAGCACCGTCGTCTTCGTGGGCCCCTGGAGCTTGATCCGCACCTCGCTGTCGCCCCGGTGGTGGGTGAGGATCTCACCGAGCCTGCTGACCATCGGCGGGGTGACGCGGGTGGCCGGGATGGTGAGCACGACGGGCGCGTTGGCACCGGCGTTGGACAGGTCGGGGATCATCAGCTCCATCGCGACCAGCCTGGGGATGTCCTCCCGCTTGTCGAGGCGTCCCTTGACGAACACCACGGCGTCCTCGACGAGTTGCGTGGACACCAGCTGGTAGGTGGCCGGGAAGAACATGCACTCCAGGGAGCCGGCGAGGTCCTCGACGGTGGCGATGGCCCAGGCGTTGCCCTGCTTGGTCATCTTGCGCTGGAGGCCGGAGATGATGCCGCCGATGGTGACGACCGCGCCGTCGCCGAAGTCACCGCCGGTGAGCTGGGAGATGCCCGCGTCGGCCTTGTCGGACAGCACGTGCTCCAGGCCGAAGAGCGGGTGGTCGGAGACGTAGAGGCCGAGCATCTCCCGCTCCTGGGCGAGGAGATAGGTCTTGTCCCACTCGTCCTCGCCGAAGACCACGTCGAGTCCGAAGCCCGGCTCGTCGTTCTGCTCGTCGCCCATGCCGCCGAAGAGGTCGAACTGGCCCTCGGCCTCCTTGCGCTTGACCGCGACCACGTTGTCGATCATCGGTTCGTACTGCGCGGTGAGGCCCTTGCGGGTGTGGCCCATCTCGTCGAAGGCGCCGGCCTTGATGAGCGACTCCGTCGTGCGCTTGTTGCAGACGACCGCCTCGACCTTGTCCAGGTAGTCGGGGAAGGACGCGTACTTCCCCTTGGCCTTGCGGCACCTGATGATCGACTCGACGACGTTGGTGCCGACGTTGCGCACGGCGGAGAGGCCGAAGAGGATCACGTCGTCGCCCTGCGCGGCGAAGTTCGACATGGACTCGTTGACGTTGGGCGGCAGCACCTTGATGCCCATGCGCCGGCACTCGTTGAGGTAGACGGCCGACTTGTCCTTGTCGTCCTTGACCGAGGTGAGCAGGGCGGCCATGTACTCGGCCGGGTAGTTGGCCTTCAGGTAGCCGGTCCAGTAGGAGACCAGGCCGTACGCGGCCGAGTGGGCCTTGTTGAAGGCGTAGCCGGCGAAGGGGACCAGGACGTCCCACAGGGCCTGGATGGCTTCGTCGCTGTAGCCGTTCTTCCGGGCTCCGGCCTGGAAGAGGACGAAGTTCTTCGCCAGTTCGTCGGGCTTCTTCTTGCCCATCACGCGGCGCAGGATGTCGGCCTCGCCGAGCGAGTAGCCCGCGATGATCTGGGCGGCCTTCTGCACCTGCTCCTGGTAGACGATCAGGCCGTAGGTGACCGCGAGGACCTCCTGGAGGGGTTCCTCCAGCTCCTTGTGGATCGGCGTGATCTCCTGGAGGCCGTTCTTGCGCAGCGCGTAGTTGGTGTGCGAGTCCATGCCCATCGGGCCGGGGCGGTACAGGGCCGACACGGCGGAGATGTCTTCGAAGTTGTCCGGCTTCATGAGCCGCAGCAGGGAGCGCATCGGGCCGCCGTCGAACTGGAAGACGCCGAGCGTGTCGCCGCGCTGCAGCAGTTCGAAGGTCTTGGGGTCGTCCAGCGGCAGCGACAGCAGGTCGAGGTCGATGCCCTTGTTGGACTTCACCATCTTGACGGCGTCGTCCATGATCGTGAGATTGCGCAGGCCGAGGAAGTCCATCTTCAGCAGGCCGAGCGACTCGCACTGCGGGTAGTCCCACTGCGTGATGGTGACGCCGTCGGTGTGCCGCACCCAGATCGGGGCGTGGTCGACGATGGGCTCGCTGGACATGATCACGCCGGCGGCGTGCACGCCCATCTGCCTCACCAGGCCCTCGACGCCCTTCGCGGTGTCGATGACCTTCTTCACGTCCGGCTCGTTCTCGTACATCGAGCGGATCTCGCCGGCCTCGCTGTAGCGCGGGTGCGTCGGGTCGGTGATGCCGTTGAGGTCGATGCCCTTGCCGAGGACGTCGGCGGGCATGGCCTTGGTGAGCCGGTCGCCCATCGCGTACGGGTAGCCCAGCACGCGCGCGGAGTCCTTGATGGCGTTCTTCGCCTTGATCTTGCCGTACGTGCCGATCATGGCGACCTTGTCGGCGCCGTACTTCTCGGTCACGTACCTGATCACCTCGACGCGCCTGCGCTCGTCGAAGTCGATGTCGACGTCGGGCATGGAGACGCGCTCGGGGTTGAGGAACCGCTCGAAGATCAGGCCGTGCGGGATGGGGTCGAGGTCGGTGATGCCCATCGCGTACGCCACGATCGAACCGGCCGCGGAGCCTCGGCCGGGGCCGACCGCGATGCCCTGCTTCTTGGCCCACATGATGAAGTCGGCGACCACGAGGAAGTAGCCCGGGAACCCCATCTGGATGATGACGTCCATCTCGTACTCGGCCTGCTTCTGGCGGTCCTCGGGGACGCCGCCCGGGAAGCGGCGCTCCATGCCGCGGCGGACCTCCTCCTGGAACCAGGTGACCTCGGTGAAGCCGTCGGGGATGTCGAACTTCGGCATCAGGTCGCGCTTCTCGAACATGCCGGTCGTGTCGATCATCTCGGCGACCAGGCGGGTGTTGGCGCAGCCCTCCTGCCAGGCGTCGGAGGAGTCGACGGCGTACATCTCGTCCGTGGACTTCAGGTAGTAGCCGGTGCCGTCGAAGCGGAAGCGGTCCGGGTCGGAGAGGTTCTTGCCGGTCTGGATGCACAGCAGGGCGTCGTGGGCGGTCGCCTCGTGCGCGTAGGTGTAGTGCGAGTCGTTGGTGACCAGCGGGGGGATGCCGAGCTTCCGGCCGATCTCGAGCAGGCCGTCGCGGACCCGGTGCTCGATCTCGATGCCGTGGTCCATCAGCTCCAGGAAGTAGCGGTCCTTGCCGAAGATGTCCTGGTAGTCGGCGGCCGCCTTCAGCGCCTCGTCGAAGTGTCCGAGGCGCAGCCGGGTCTGGACCTCGCCGGAGGGGCAGCCGGTGGAGGCGACGATGCCCTCGGACCACTGGCTGATGGTCTCCTTGTCCATCCGGGGCCACTTCTGCAGCCAGCCCTCGGCGTACGCGTCGGAGGAGAGCCGGAAGAGGTTGTGCAGCCCCGTCTTGTTGGTCGCCCACATCGTCTTGTGGGTGTAACCGCCCGAACCCGAGACGTCGTCCCGCTTCTGGTGCGGCTGGCCCCACTGGATCTTGCGCTTGTTGCGCCGGGACTCGGGGGCGACGTAGGCCTCGATCCCGATGATCGGGGTGACCCCGGCCTTCTGCGCGGAGTGGAAGAAGTCGTACGCCCCGTGCAGGTTGCCGTGGTCGGACATGGCGATGTGCGTCATGCCCATCTCATTGCACGCGTTGAACATGTCCTTGAGCCGCGCGGCACCGTCCAGCAGCGAGTACTGGGTGTGGACGTGCAGGTGCGTGAACGGCGGCTTGGACACGTTCGGCCTCCTCAGGGAACTACGGGCGACGGACGGGCGACGGGCAGCGGTCGGTCCGGGGGGTCAGCGTCGAAGTCTATGCCTCGGGACTGACACTCCGGGGGTCCCCACGCGTACCTTCGGGGACGGGCACTCCCGCACCCGTTCGAACGTTGGCCCGAGTGGAGATCCGCTCCACTCGTCAGGCACCACCCGCACCAGGAGGCACCAGGCATGTCGGTCCCGCAGCTCAACGAGGAGAGGCGCGGCGAGGAGATCCTCGCCGTCTTCGACACCGCCTTCGGCCGGCTGCTGGCCGCGGATCCCGCGGCGTTCCGCGTGAAGTTCCGGAAGATGGCGGCCTCGGCCTTCGCGTTCTACCGCGGCACCGCCGGCCTCTTTTACCGCGATTTGACCGAGGATCCGGAGTTCGGTGACCAGCCCGGCGGCGCCTACCTGGACGAGCGGACCTCCCGGGTGTGGATCCACGGCGACCTGCACGCGGAGAACTTCGGCACCTACATGGACTCCACGGGCCGGCTGATCTTCAACGTCAACGACTTCGACGAGGCCTACGTCGGCCCCTTCACCTGGGACCTCAAGCGCTTCGCCGCCTCCGTCGCCCTGATCGGCTACGCGAAGGCCCTCAGCGACGAGCAGATCTCCGAGCTGGTGCGGGTGTACGCGGTCGCGTACCGCGAGCGGATCCACGCCCTGGCCACCGGCGCCAAGAGCGACGAGGTGCCGCCCTTCACGCTGGACACCGCGGAGGGGCCGCTGCTGGGCGCGCTGCGGATGGCCCGCTCGCTGACCCGCTTCGGGCTGCTGGACTCGATGACCGAGATCCGGGACTTCGAGCGCCGCTTCGCCCCCGGCGGCGGCTCCATCGAGCTGGACGCCGCCACGCGCTACAAGGTGCTCGCGGCCTTCGACGGCTACCTGGAGACGCTCCCCGAGTCCTCCCTGGCCCGCCCGGACTCCTACCGCGTGAAGGACGTCGTCGGCCGCCGGGGCATCGGCATCGGCTCGGCCGGCCTGCCCTCGTACAACATCCTGCTGGAGGGCAACAGCGACGCCCTGGAGAACGACGTCGTGATCTACATCAAGCAGGCCCAGACCCCGGCCGTCTCCCAGCACATCACCGACCAGGCCATCCGGGACTACTTCCAGCACGAGGGCCACCGCACGGTGATCTCCCAGCGCGCCCTCCAGGCGCACGCCGACCCGTGGCTGGGCTGGACCGAGCTGGACGGCGCAGGGCAGCTGGTCGCGGAGGTCTCGCCGTACGCCGTCGACCTGGACTGGGGCGACATCGACGACCCGGAGGAGATCGCCGAGGTCGTCGCGGACCTGGGCCGGGCGACCGCGACCATGCACGCGGCGGCCGACGACCAGTCCGGGGAGTCCCTGGTGCCGTTCTCCACGGAGCGGGCCATCGACGCGGCGATCGCGGCCGACGAGGAGGGCTTCGCGCCCCTGCTGATCGACTTCGCGCACCGGTACGGCGCACGCGCGCGTGCCGACCACCAGACCTTCGTCGACCTGTTCCGCAACGGCCGCATCCCGGGTCTGTGACCGTCGGGATTCTCACAGGAACCCTTTAGGGGTCCCTTACCGGACCCCGTGACACACTCTTCTACTGCTATGGACATATCCGGAACCCCGCTCAGAGCCGTACGCGCGGCGCTGTTCACGGCCCTCGCCGTGACCCTCAGCACCGCGTCGCACGTGCTGCTGTCCGGGGTTCCGCTGCCGCTGCCCACGGTGGCCGCCGTCGCGGCCGCCGTGTTCCTGATCGCCTATGCCCTGGCCGGGCGGCGCGAGCGCGGCTTCGGGCGGATCGCCGCCCTGCTGATCCCGCTGGAGCTGGCCGCCGACACCGTCTTCACCACCGGCCAGCACGTCTGTTACGGCCGGGCGGGCGGCCCCGTCGCGGGCCCGCTGCGCTCGGTCGGCTTCGACGTGCTGTGCGGCGACGGGACCGGCATCCACGCCGGGGTGACGGCCCCGCTGACCCGGGTCACCGGGGCCGAGACCGACCGGATGGCATCGGTGCTGGCCCAGGCCGACCCCGGCACCGCCTGGCTGCTGCTGGGCGCGCACGTCGGCGTCGGGCTGCTCGCGGCGGCCTGGCTGCGGCGCGGCGAGCGGGCCCTGGCCCAGCTGCTCGGCGCGGTGGCCGCGACCACCTTCCGGCCGCTGCTGCTCGCCGTCGCGGCCGTGAGCGCACGCCGGGCCCCGGCGGCGCGCCGCCCGGTGCCCCCGGTCCGCCGCACGGCCGGCGCCCGTGAGCGGATCCTCACGCACTCCCTGGGACGTCGCGGACCGCCGCGCCCGGTGACCGCCCTCGTGTGACCCGGCACCCGAGCCGCAGCAGTCGCACGAGCACCCACCGAGCACGGCAGTCCCCCCATACGTACTTCCGCACACCCCCGTGTGCGCGTCCCCGGAGAGATCATCATCATGAGCAAGCGGAACAGCCAGGCGGCGAAGACGGCGGCCCGTGAGCGCCTGCGCCAGGAGCGCGAGCGCCAGGCCAAGCGCGACAAGGTCAAGCGGCAGGTCGTCGTGGCCGCCTCCATCGTCGGTGTGCTGGCGGCGGCCGGCGGCATCAGCTACGCCGTCGTGCAGGGCAACAAGCCCTCCGGCTGGGAGAAGGCCGCCGAGGCGAAGGTGGTGGCGCCGGCCAACACCTCCGGCAAGGACGGCACCACGATCGTCATGGGCGAGTCCAAGTCCGACAACGTCGTCCACCTCTACGAGGACCCGCGCTGCCCGGGTTGCGCGGCGATGGAGCAGAGCATCGGCGAGAGCGTCAACAAGGGCATGGAGGACGGCGACTACAAGCTGTCCTTCACCATCGGCACCTTCCTCGACGGCAACCTGGGCGGCGAGGGCTCGAAGAACGCGCTGAGCGCGCTCGGTGCGGCGCTGAACGTCAGCCCGGAGGCTTTCGTCGACTACAAGACGGCGCTCTACTCCACGAAGTACCACCCCGAGGAGTCGACCGACGAGTTCGCCAAGGACGACTACCTGATCAAGGTGGCGAACTCGGTCGACGCCCTGAAGAACAACAAGAAGTTCCAGGACGCCGTGGAGAAGGGCACCTACGACGCCTGGGCGATGCGGATGAGCAAGTCCTTCGACGAGTCCGACGGCGTCCAGTCGACCCCGACCATCAAGATCAACGACAAGGTGGTCGAGACCCCGAGCACGCCCGACGCGTGGCAGAAGGCGCTCAAGGACGCGGGCGTCACCAAGTGACCCGGTGATTCCTTGATTCCGTGAGTCCGTGAGTCCGTCGATTCCGGTGATCGCCGGCTGACGAGTGGGCGAACTTTCGCGAGTTCGCCCACTCGCGCGCGTACCGATCAGTAACCTGATCGGCCGTGACCAGTCGACACAGAGCCTCCGAAGACAACGAGACATCCGCGAACTCCCGGACCCCGAGCCGCCGTACGGTCGTCAAGGCCGCGGCGGCCGGCGCCGTTCTGGCCGCCCCGCTCGCCGCGGCCCTTCCCGCCGGCGCCGCCGACGCGGCCCCCGCCTTCCTGCACGGCGTCGCCTCCGGCGATCCCCTGCCCGACGGGATCCTGCTGTGGACCCGGGTGACCCCGGTGCCCGAGGCCATACCCGGGTCCGGTACCGGCCCGGACACCGACGTGAGCTGGGTCGTCGCGACGGACAAGGCCCTCACGAACGTCGTCGCCAAGGGCACCGTCACCGCGACGGCCGCCTCCGACCACACCGTCAAGGCGGACGTCCGCGGCCTCGCGCCCGCCACGGACTACTGGTTCCGCTTCTCCGCGGGCCCCACCGACTCCCCCGTCGCCCGCACCCGCACCGCCCCCGCGCACGACGCGGCCGTCACCGGTCTGCGCTTCGGCGTGGTCTCCTGCGCCAACTGGGAGGCCGGATACTTCTCCCCGTACCGCCATCTCGCGGCCCGCGGCGATCTGGACGCCTGGCTGCACCTGGGCGACTACATCTACGAGTACGGCACCGGCGAGTACGCCAACCGTGACACCGTCGTGCGCCCGCACGCCCCGGCCCACGAGATCCTCACCCTCGCCGACTACCGGATCCGGCACGGCCGTTACAAGACCGACCCCGACCTCCAGGCCCTGCACGCCACCGCGCCGGTGGTGGCCATCTGGGACGACCACGAGATCGCCAACGACACCTGGTCGGGCGGCGCCGAGAACCACACGGAGGGCGCCGAGGGGACCTGGGCGGCGCGGCAGAGTGCCGCCAAGCGGGCCTACTTCGAGTGGATGCCGGTGCGCCCGGCGATCGCCGGCACCACCTACCGGCGGCTGCGGTTCGGCAAGCTCGTCGACCTCTCGCTGCTCGACCTGCGCACCTTCCGCTCGCAGCAGGTGGCGCTCGGCAACGGCGAGGTCGACGACCCGGACCGCACCCTCACCGGCCGCGCCCAGCTCGACTGGCTCAAGTCCGGTCTCGCCTCCTCCGACGCCACCTGGCGGCTGGTCGGCAACCCGGTGATGATCTCGCCGTTCGCGGTCGGTTCGCTCCCGGCCTCGCTGCTCGGACCGCTCGCCGAGCTGCTCGGGCTGCCGAAGGAGGGCATCGCCCTCAACACCGACCAGTGGGACGGCTACACCGACGACCGCCGCGAGCTGCTGGCCCACCTGCGCGCGCACGCGGTCCGCAACACCGTGTTCCTGACCGGCGACATCCACATGGCCTGGGCCAACGACGTGCCGTACAACGCCGGGACCTATCCGCTGTCCGCGTCGGCGGCCACGGAGTTCGTCGTCACGTCGGTGACCTCGGACAACCTCGACGACATCGTGAAGGTCCACGAGGGCACCGTCTCGGCGATCGCGGCGCCGGTGATCCGGGCCGCGAACCGGCACGTGCACTGGGTCGACACCGACCGGCACGGCTACGGCGTGCTGGACGTCACCGCGGACCGGGCGCAGATGGACTACTACGTCGTCTCCGACCGCGCCGACGCGGACGCCACCTCCGCCTGGGCCCGCTCCTACCGCACCCGCAGCGGCACGCAGCGGGTCGAGCGCGTCTACGCCCCGGTCTGAGCCTCCTGGAGGGTCTCGAGGAAGCCGAGCGCCACCCGCCAGGTGGCCTCGGCCGCCTCCGCGTCGTAGTCGTCCAGCTCCGGGTCGGTGTACAGGTGACCGGCGCCGGGATATCGGTGCACCTCGACATCGGCGCCGATCCGGCCCATCTGCAGATACCAGGCGCTGAGCCAGTCGTCGGTCTCGAAGGGGTCCGGCTCGGCAACGTGCAGCTGGACCGGCAGCTCGTCGACCGAGGCGTTGGGCGCGAGGTCCGAGGTGCCGTGCAGGAGGAGCAGCCCGCGCGCCCGGTGGTCGCCGAGGGCGAGGGTCTGGGCGATGGAGGCGCCGAGCGAGAACCCGGCGTACACCAGCCCGCGCTCCGAGTAGGGAGCGGCGGCCAGCACCGCCCGCTTCAGCAGCTCCTCCCGGCCGATCCCGTCCTGGTGGGCCATGCCCTCCTCGACCGTGTCGAAGGTACGGCCCTCGAAGAGGTCCGGGGTCCACACCTGGTGCCCGGCGTCGCGCAGCCGGTCGGCGGCCTGCCGCACCGCGGGCCTCGGGCCGAGGGTCGAGTGAAAGAGCACGATGTTCATGAGGCCATGGTGCCAGCCGGGTGCGACGACGCGGCGCGCGGCGATGCCCCCCGGCGGGAGATAAGTCACAGGTTCACAGGCCCGCGCGGCCGGTTACGTTCGAGGGATGGAGACGATACTCCGCCCGCTGATCGTGGTCGGCGGCTCGGTTCTGCTGACCCTGGTCATCGGCTGGGCCACCGACCTGTTGCTGCGCAAGGCCGACGGACGCCACCCCGAGACACCGCTGTGGGGGCTGCTGCGCCGTGCCCGCGTGCCGTACCAGATCGTGCTCTGCTCGGCGCTGCTGAGAGGGTCGTACGTCGAGGCCGAGGTGTTCCCCGAGCACGGGACCGCGGTCGGCCGGACGCTGACGCTGGCGCTGATCGGTTCGGCGGCCTGGCTGGTGGTCCGGATCGCCGCGGCGGTCGTCGAGACGTCCTACTCCCGGTACGCGCACGCCCACGCCGAGCGGGACCCGGCCCGGGTGCGGCGCGTGCGGACCCAGGTGTCGCTGATCATGCGGGTGGTGACGGCGATCGTCGGCGTGGTCGCCGTGGCGTCGATGCTGCTGACGTTCCCGGCGATGCGCGCGGCCGGTGCCTCGCTGCTGGCCTCGGCCGGGATCATCGGCATCGTCGCCGGTGTGGCGGCCCAGTCCACGCTGGGCAACCTGTTCGCCGGGTTCCAGATCGCCTTCGGCGACATGGTGCGCATGGGCGACACGGTCGTGGTGGACGGGGAGTGGGGCACCGTCGAGGAGATCACGCTGACCTACCTGACGGTGCGCACCTGGGACGAGCGCCGGATCACGATGCCGGTGTCGTACTTCACCTCGAAGCCGTTCGAGAACTGGTCGCGCGGCACCCCGCAGATGACCGGGACCGTCTACTGGCACCTCGACCACACGGCGCCGCTGGAGGCGATGCGGGAGCGGCTGCGCGACCTGCTGCGCCAGTGCCCGGCCTGGGACGGGCGCAGCTACAACCTGACGGTCACGGACACCACCCCGAACACCATGGAGGTGCGGGCCCTGGTGACGGCGAAGGACGCGGACGACATCTGGACGGTACGGGTCACGGTCCGCGAGGGGATGATCCGCTGGCTGGCCGACGAGCACCCGTACGCGCTGCCGCGGATCAACACGGCTCAGGCGGCGCCGCGCCCGCTGCACGAGGACCTTCCGCACGCCCGCCGCTCCCCCGACGCGGACGCGGACTCCCACCGCTCCCCTGACGCGGGCCACCACCGCCCCTCGGACGCGGGGTCCCGCCACTTCACGCAGCGGCCGACGAAGAGCCGGAGCCGGTGACCCGCGCGGGCCCGCGCACGCGGGTCAGCGCAGGCTGCGCACGTCGAGGTGGCGCAGGACCCGGTCGACGATCTCCGGGTCGGCGCCGGGCTCGCTGCGGGCGGCCAGCACCTCGTGCCGGGCGGCGCTCAGCATCTCGCCCTGGATGCGCCGGACCCGCTTGATCCGCCGCGCCCGCTGCTCCTGCGCCTCCCGGCGCTCCTCGTCCCCGAGGTCCGGGCTGATGCGTATGCCGATGTCGAAGGCGCGCCGCAGCATCTGCTCGGACAGCTCCTCCGGCAGTTCCTCGACCGCTTCGATCTCCTTGAGCCGCTGCTTGGCCGCCTTGGCCGCCCGCAGGGCCAGGCCCCGCTCGAACTCCTGCTCCCGCTCGGTGTCCGCCCGCACCCCGAGCCGGCCCACCAGCCAGGGCAGCGTCAGGCCCTGCAGCAGCAGCGTGCCCATGATCACGCCGAACGCGACGAAGACGATCTCCTCCCGGTGCGGGAAGGGCGCCCCGTCGTCGGTCTCCAGCGGGATCGCCAGGGCGAGCGCGACGGAGGCCACGCCCCGCATCCCCGCCCACCACATGACCACCGTCTCCCGCCAGCTGGTCGGGATGTCCTCGTCCTGGTCGCGCCGGGCGTGCAGCCGCTGGGTCAGCCAGGTTGCCGGCAGCAGCCACAGCAGCCGGACCAGGACGACGACGACCAGGATCGCCGCCGCCCAGCCGAGCAGCTGGGTCCAGCGGCCGGAGGCGGTACGGACGGCGTTGTGCAGTTCGAGCCCGATCAGCCCGAAGGCCACCCCGGTGACCAGGGTGTCGACCACGTCCCAGACGGTGTGGCCGCCGAGCCGGGTCATCACGTCGTCGGCGTCCGAGGCGTACTCGGCGAGGAACATGGCGGTGGTGAGTACGGCGAGGACGCCCGAGCCGTGCAGTTCGTCGGCGGCGACGTAGCTCACGAACGGCACCAGCAGCGTCAGCCCGATCTGGAGGGTCGGGTCGCCCAGCACGCTCATGAGCTTGTTGGAGCCCCAGCCCAGGGCGAGCCCGACCGCGACGGCGACGACGGCGGACAGCACCAGGTCGAGCCCGGCCTCCCACGGCGAGAAGGAACCGCCGACCGCCGCGGCGATGGCCACGTGGTACAGGACGATGGCCGTCACGTCGTTGAAGAGCCCCTCGCCCTCCAGGATGGACACCAGGCGGCGCGGCAGCCCCAGTTGCCCGGCGACGGCGGTCGCGGCGACCGGGTCGGGCGGCGCCACCAGCGCGCCCAGCGCGAAGGCGGCGGCGAGCGGCAGACCCGGCACGATCGTGTGGGCCACGGAGGCCACACAGACCATCGTGACGAAGACCAGGGCGACGGCCAGCAGGAAGATCGGGCGCTTGTTGGCCGCGAACTGCCGCCAGGACGTGCGCCGCACGGCGGCGTACAGCAGCGGGGGCAGCAGCCCGGGCAGGATCAGTTCGGGCGGGATGTCGACGTTGGGCACGAAGTCGAGCAGGGCCAGGACGATCCCGAGGACGGTCATCAGCACCGGCGCCGGCAGTCCGAGCCGGGCACCGATCGGGACGCTCAGCAGGGCCCCGAGCAACAGCATGAACAACAGGGCCAGCTGATCCACGGTCACCGCTCCGGTGGGGTCTAGGGGCTGTGGTCTGGGTGTTCACCCGGCGGCCCCAAGCCTGCCACGCCACCGGCCCCACCGGCCGGTCCGGCGCCCTGGCTACAGCGAGCGGCGCATCGCGCGGTGGGGGATCCCGGCGTCGGGGAACTCGGGCCCGTACGCCTGGTACCCCAACCGTTCGTAGAATCCCAGAGCGTGGGTCTGCGCGTGCAGGTCCACGGCGGTGAGGCCGCGCGCGCGTGCGGCGTCCTCCACGGCCCGCACCAGCGCGGCCCCGACGCCGAGCCCGCGGGCCGCCGCGGTCACCGCGAGCCGGCCCAGGGAGCCGACGGCCGGGTCGCCGTCGCCGTTCTTCGCGGCGGCCGCCGCGCCGTGCAGCAGGCGGCCGGTGCCGAGCAGGACGCCGTCCGCGCGGACGGCCAGGACGTGCACCGCGTCGGCGTCGTGGGCGTCGTACTCGATGTCCTCGGGGACCTTCTGCTCGGCGACGAAGACGTCCTTGCGCACCGCGAAGCAGGCGTCCCGGTCGGCGGGGTCCTCGGCGACGCGTATCTCGTAGGCCGGGGCCGGGCTCGGGGTGCTCATCCGTAGGTCTCCTCGCGGACCTGGTCGAGGGCCTGCTGGAGGTCCTCGGGGTAGTCGCTGGCGTACTCGACCCAGTCGCCGGTGCCGGGGTGCTCGAAGCCGAGGCGGACGGCGTGCAGCCACTGGCGGGTCAGCCGCAGCCGCTTGGCGAGGGTGGGGTCCGCGCCGTAGGTCAGGTCGCCGACGCAGGGGTGGCGGTGGGCGGCCATGTGGACGCGGATCTGGTGGGTGCGGCCGGTCTCCAGCTTCACGTCGAGCAGGGAGGCGGCGCGGAAGGCCTCGATGAGGTCGTAGTGGGTGACGGAGGGCTTGCCCTCGGCGGTGACGGCCCACTTGTAGTCGTGCTGGGGGTGGCGGCCGATGGGGGCGTCGATGGTGCCGCTGGTCGGGTCGGGGTGGCCCTGCACCAGCGTGTGGTAGCGCTTGTCGACCGTGCGCTCCTTGAACTGGCGCTTGAGCGAGGTGTAGGCGCGCTCGGACTTGGCCACCGCCATCAGCCCGGAGGTGCCGACGTCGAGGCGGTGCACGATGCCCTGGCGCTCGGCGGCGCCGGAGGTGGAGATGCGGAACCCGGCGGCGGCCAGTCCGCCGATGACGGTCGGGCCGTTCCAGCCCGGGGAGGGGTGGGCGGCGACGCCGACCGGCTTGACGATCACGACGACGTCCTCGTCGTCGTGCACGATCTCCATGCCCTCGACGGGCTCGGCGACCACCTGCACCGGCGCGGGCGCCTGCGGCATCTCGACCTCGAGCCAGGCGCCGCCGTGGACCCGCTCGGACTTGCCGACCACCGATCCGTCGACCTGCACCTTCCCCGCCGCCGCCAGCTCGGCGGCCTTGGTGCGGGAGAAGCCGAACATGCGGGAGATGGCGGCGTCGACGCGCTCGCCCTCCAGGCCGTCGGGCACGGGCAGGGTACGGATCTCGGGAATCGTGCTCACCCGTCGAGTATGCCGGACGGCCCGGGCCCGCCCGAACGCGCGCTCAGTCCCTGTGGACGATCGGGCCCCTGTGGACAACCGGGCCCCCCGTGCGGGTCAGTCCTTGTGGACGGTCCCGTCCGGGTCCAGGCCCCGGAAGGAGAGGATCACGATCAGGATGCCGCCGCAGACGATCGCCGAGTCGGCGAGGTTGAACACGGCGAAGTGCTTGGGCGCGATGAAGTCCACGACCGCGCCCTCGAAGACGCCGGGCGCGCGGAAGATCCGGTCGGTGAGGTTGCCCAGGGCACCGCCGAGCAGCAGGCCGAGCGCGATCGCCCAGGGCAGGCTGCGCAGCTTGCGCGCGAGGCGGGCGATCACGACGATCACGGCCGCCGCGATCACCGTGAAGATGACCGTGAAGGCCTCGCCGAAGCCGAAGGCCGCGCCCGCGTTGCGGATCGCCGCGAGCCGCAGCCAGTCCCCGATGATCTCGATCGGCTCGTGGTGCTCCAGCTTCGCGACCACGATCATCTTGCTGACCAGGTCGAGCAGGTACGCGAACACCGCGACCGCGAACAGCACGGCGACCCGACGCTTGCCCCGAGGGCGCTCCGGAGCCGGCTCCGGCGTCTGCTCCTGCTCGGCGTCGGGCCGCTCCTGCCCGTCCCCCGCCGCTTCCGGGGTGTCCGGAGTACCGATGATGCGCTCCGCCTCTGCCACGTGAGTCCCTCAGCCTAGGTCCTTGACTGAGGACGAGGGTACGGCACGCCACCCGTCCCGGCTGCTGGCCAGTACCGGCTCAGTACCGCCGTTCCTGCTTCTGCTTGCACTCGACGCACAGGGTGGCCCGCGGGAAGGCCTGCATCCGCGCCTTGCCGATCGGGTTGCCGCAGTTCTCGCACAGGCCGTAGGTGCCCGCGTCCAGGCGTTCCAGGGCGCGCTCGGTCTGGGTGAGCACCTCGCGCGCGGTGGCGGCCAGCGCCAGCTCGTGCTCGCGCGTGATGTTCTTGCTGCCGGTGTCGGCCTCGTCGTCGCCCGCGCCGTCGCCGGAGTCCCGCATCATGCCCTGCAGCGACCGCTCGGAGGAGTCGATCTCGGTGCGCAGCCGGTCGGCCTCGGACTGCAGCTCGCCCCGCGCCTCCTCGACCTCTTCCGGGGTCCAGGGTTCCTCGCCGGGGCGTACCGCGAGTTCGCCGGGGTCCGCGGCGGTGCCGCGGGCCTTGGGGACAGCGGTCTTGGCCGCCGTGGCCGTGCCAGGAGTCTTCTTCGCAACCACCGTCGTGGCTCCCGTCTGCTCCGCGGCCTCGGCCGCGCCCACTTTCTTGGCCGTGCTCTTCTTCGCCGTGCTCTTCTTCGCCGTGCTGGCGCTCGCCGCGGTCTTCTTCGCCGCGGCCTTCTTCGCCGGGCTCTTCCTCGCCGCCGCCTTCTTCGCCGCCTTCTTCTCCGGGTCCTGCTCCGCGGCACTCTCCTCGGCGGCGCCCTGCTTCGCGGCCGTCGTCTTCTTCTTCGCCACCATGGCCGCGGCCCCTTCACATATTGTGATCTTGCGCGCGAATCGTGCTGGGACGATAAATCGACTCCGGTCCCGCGGCAACGGGGCACGCCGCCCGACTCGCCCGCCCACCGTGCGCCGCGCGGCGAGCATGCATGCGTTGTGCCCAGCTCCCCGCCCGGTAATCCGCCGGAACGTCCCCCGGCCGGTCCGTCCGGGGGACGGACCTCGGACGGCGGCATTCGGGTCACGCCAAAACCGGTCGGCCGCTGTCCGCGCGGCGCCGTACACTGGGCGCAGCGAAAAGCGTGGATGGGGACGAGTAGCGGCGTCAGCAGCCCAGAGCGACCCGGGGACGGTGTGAGCCCGGGGGCGAGCGCGACGTGAAGATCACCCCGGAGCCGCCGGAAGAAAGCCGTGGCAGGACAGCCGCGGCGAGTAGAACCGGCTCGCGACCCCAATGAGGGGGCTCACCGGAGCACACGACGCACCGGCCGGGCCAAGGAGGGTGGTACCGCGGGAGCACGGCTCTCGTCCCTCCGACGGAAGGCAGCACGTCCGCCGGAGGAAGCTCGCTGATGACAACGCCTCAGTACCGCCAGGTACCCGCCCAGGTCGACCTGCCCGCGCTCGAACACGCGGTGCTCGACTTCTGGCGCGAGCAGAAGATCTTCGCCAAGAGCCTGGAGCAGTCCGAGGGCCGCCCCGAGTGGGTGTTCTACGAGGGCCCGCCCACCGCCAACGGCATGCCCGGCGCCCACCACATCGAGGCGCGCGTCTTCAAGGACGTCTTCCCCCGCTTCCGCACGATGCGCGGCTACCACGTGGGCCGCAAGGCCGGCTGGGACTGCCACGGCCTGCCCGTGGAGCTGGCGGTGGAGAAGGAGCTGGGCTTCTCCGGCAAGCAGGACATCGAGGCGTACGGCATCGCCGAGTTCAACGCGAAGTGCCGCGAGTCGGTGACCCGCCACACCGACGCCTTCGAAGAGCTCACGACCCGCATGGGCTACTGGGCAGACCTCCAGGACCCGTACCGCACGATGGACCCGGAGTACATCGAGTCCGTCTGGTGGTCGCTGAAGGAGATCTTCAACAAGGGCCTGCTGGTCCAGGACCACCGCGTCGCCCCCTGGTGCCCCCGCTGCGGCACCGGCCTGTCCGACCACGAGCTGGCCCAGGGCTACGAGACGGTCGTCGACCCCTCCGTCTACGTCCGCTTCCCGCTGACCTCCGGCCCGCTGGCCGGCGAGGCCGCGCTGGTCGTCTGGACGACGACCCCGTGGACCCTGGTCTCCAACACCGCGGTCGCCGCGCACCCCGAGGTCACCTACGTCGTCGCGACCGACGGCGAGGAGAAGCTCGTCGTCGCCGAGCCGCTGGTGGGGAAGGCGCTCGGCGAGGGCTGGGAGACCACCGGGCAGTCCTTCACCGGCGCCGAGATGGAGCGCTGGACGTACCGGCGCCCCTTCGAGCTGGTCGAGTTCCCGGAGCCCGCGCACTACGTGGTGAACGCCGACTACGTCACCACCGAGGACGGCACCGGCCTCGTCCACCAGTCCCCCGCCTTCGGTGAGGACGACCTCAAGGTCTGCCGCGCGTACGGCCTGCCGGTGGTCAACCCGGTCCGCCCCGACGGCACCTTCGAGGAGGACGTCCCGCTGGTCGGCGGCGTCTTCTTCAAGAAGGCCGACGAGAAGCTGACCGAGGACCTGGACGCCCGGGGCCTGCTCTTCAAGCACATCCCGTACGAGCACAGCTACCCGCACTGCTGGCGCTGCCACACCGCACTGCTCTACTACGCGCAGCCGTCCTGGTACATCCGCACCACGGCGATCAAGGACCGGCTCCTCCAGGAGAACGAGAAGACCAACTGGTTCCCGGAGGCGGTCAAGCACGGCCGGTACGGCGACTGGCTGAACAACAACATCGACTGGGCCCTGTCCCGCAACCGCTACTGGGGCACCCCGCTGCCGATCTGGCGCTGCGAGGAGGACCACCTCACGGTCGTCGGCTCCCGCGCGGAGCTGACCGAGCTGTCCGGCACCGACCAGTCGGCCCTGGACCCGCACCGCCCCTTCATCGACGAGGTCACCTTCGCCTGCCCGCAGGACGGCTGCGGGAAGACGGCCACGCGCGTGCCGGAGGTCATCGACGCCTGGTACGACTCGGGTTCGATGCCGTTCGCGCAGTGGGGCTACCCGTACAAGAACAAGGAGCTGTTCGAGAGCCGCTACCCGGCGCAGTTCATCTCCGAGGCCATCGACCAGACCCGCGGCTGGTTCTACACGCTGATGGCGGTCGGCACGCTGGTCTTCGACAAGTCGTCCTACGAGAACGTGGTCTGCCTCGGCCACATCCTCGCCGAGGACGGCCGCAAGATGTCCAAGCACCTGGGCAACATCCTGCAGCCGATCCCGCTCATGGACCAGCACGGCGCCGACGCGGTGCGCTGGTTCATGGCGGCCGGCGGCTCCCCGTGGGCGGCCCGCCGGGTCGGCCACGGCACCATCCAGGAGGTCGTCCGCAAGACGCTCCTCACGTACTGGAACACGGTCGCCTTCCAGGCCCTGTACGCCCGCACCTCGGGCTGGGCGCCGAGCGAGGCGGACCCGGCCCCGGCCGACCGCCCGGTCCTGGACCGCTGGCTGCTCTCCGAGCTGCACGCGCTGACCGACCAGGTCACGCAGGCGCTCGACGCGTACGACACCCAGCGGGCCGGCAAGCTGCTCTCCGCGTTCGTCGACGACCTGTCCAACTGGTACGTGCGCCGCTCCCGCCGCCGCTTCTGGCAGGGCGACAAGGCCGCGCTGCGCACCCTGCACGAGGTCGTCGAGACGGTCACCAAGCTGATGGCGCCGCTCACCCCGTTCATCACCGAGCGGGTCTGGCAGGACCTGGTCGTGCCGGTCACCCCGGGCGCGCCGGAGTCGGTCCACCTGTCCTCGTGGCCGGAGGCCGACCTCACGGCGATCGACCCGGAGCTGTCGAGGCAGATGGTCCTGGTCCGCCGCCTGGTCGAGCTGGGCCGTGCCACGCGCGCGGAGTCGGGCGTCAAGACCCGGCAGCCGCTCAGCCGCGCCCTGATCGCGGTGGCGGGCTTCGACGCGCTCTCCCCCGAGCTGCACGCGCAGATCACGGAGGAGCTGAACGTCGAGTCCCTCGCCTCGCTCAGCGAGGTCGGTGGTTCCCTGGTCGACACGACGGCGAAGGCCAACTTCCGGGCGCTGGGCAAGCGGTTCGGCAAGCGGGTGCAGGACGTCGCGAAGGCCGTCGCGGGCGCGGACGCCGCCGCGCTGTCCCTCGCCCTGCGCGAGGGCACGGCCTCGGTGGAGGTCGACGGCGAGACGATCACCCTCGCTCCGGACGAGGTGATCATCACCGAGACGCCGCGCGAGGGCTGGTCCGTCGCCTCCGACTCGGGCGCGACGGTGGCGCTCGACCTGGAGCTGACGGAGGAGCTGCGCCGGGCGGGCCTCGCGCGGGACGCGATCCGTCTGATCCAGGAGGCCCGCAAGAACAGCGGCCTCGACGTCGCCGACCGGATCGCCCTGCGCTGGACGGCCACGGACCCGGCGACGATCGCGGCGCTGACCGACCACGCGGGCCTGATCGCCGACGAGGTCCTGGCGACGGACTTCGCGCAGGGCGAGGCGGACGACACGTACGGCGCGCCGTTCACGGACGAGGGGCTGTCCCTGGTGTTCCGCCTGCGCAAGCAGTAGCCGCCTGGCAGTACCTGGGCCCGGCCTCCCTCACGCGAGGGGCGCCGGGCCCAGTGCTGTCCGCCGGTGTGAGCCGAGGGTGGGTTTCGCTCCCCGGCGCTTGCCGGGTGCCGCTGCGCCCACCCGTGCCGCCCCTGCGGCACGACTGCCCGCAGCTGGGTGTACGCACAAGGGCGGGCCCCGGGTCAGAAACCCGGGGCCCGCCCTGAACGTTGCCGACGGCTACGCCGTACTACAACTCAGTTGTCGTCCTCGTCGATCAGGAACCCTCGCATCGGCGAAGGCGCCTGCCCCATCGGCGACGGCCCCTGCGGCCGCACCGGCGCCATCGGCTGGGTCATCGCCGGCGACATCTGCTGCTGACCGCCGTAGGAGGGACCCGACTGGCTCGGACCGCTGCCCATCGACTGGTTGCCGCCGTAGGACGGGGCGCTCGCGCCGGCCGGTGCCATCGAGGGCGCCGGGGACGGCGGCAGCGAGGCCGTCGCGGGCGTACGCGGCGGGGCGAGCGAGTCGTCCGCCTGCGTCTCCAGCTGGCGCAGCTGCGACTCCAGGTAGGACTTCAGCCGCGTGCGGTACTCGCGCTCGAAGCCGCGCAGGTCCTCGACCTTGCGCTCCAGCGTGGCGCGGGCGGACTCCAGGGAGCCCATCGCGACGCGGTGCTTTTCCTGCGCGTCCCGCTCCAGGGCGTCCGCCTTGGCACGGGCGTCCCGCTCCAGACCCTCGGCACGCGAACGCGCCTCGCCGACGATCTTGTTGGCCTCGGAACGGGCCTCGGCGATCGCCTGGTCGGCGGTCTGCTGGGCCAGCGAGAGGACGCGGGCGGCGCTGTCGCCACCCGGGCCGCCCTGACCGGGCATGCCGGGACCACCGGGGCCGCCGGGACCCTGCGGGCCGCCCATGGGGCCACCCATCGGACCGGGACCCATCTGGCCCTGCATCGGACCCGGGCCCTGGCCCATCGGCCCCGGACCCTGGCCCATCGGGCCGGGACCCTGCGGGCCACCCTGTCCGCCGGGGCCGGCGGGCAGCTGCGGGGCACCGCTCGGCAGCTGGGGCGGACCACCCATGGGGCCACCCATCTGCTGCTGCGGCGGGCCCGATATGCCGGCGGGCACCGGAGCGCCGGGACCTCGCATGCCCTGCTGGGGCATGCCGCCCTGCTGCGGCGGACCCTGCTGCTGGTGCTGCTGCTGCTGATCCTGCGGCGGCTCCGGAGGCTTGCGCATGTTCTGCTGGTTCTGCGCGGCCGCGCGCGTGGCGGCGGCCAGCTTGGCGCGCAGGTCCTCGTTCTCGCGGAGCAGTCGGGTCAGTTCGGCTTCGACCTCGTCGAGGAAGGCATCGACCTCGTCCTCGTCATAGCCTTCTCGGAGGCGGACGGTCGTGAACTGCTTGTTCCGCACGTCCTCGGGGGTCAACGGCATCTCTTCACCTCAACGTTGTCGTCGGCATTCGGCAAGCCCGTATCTCTCTCATCGATCACAGCCGGCTCACGATCGAGATCAGGATGTAGACGATGATCATCAGTACGAAGAAGGACAGGTCGAGCGCCACGCCCCCGAGACGCAGCGGCGGGATGAACCGCCGCAGAAGCTTCAGCGGTGGATCGGTGACAGTGTAGGTGGCCTCCAGAACGACCACCATCGCCTTGCCGGGTTGCCACGAGCGGGCGAACTGGAAGACGTAGTCCATGACCAACCGGAAGATGAGCACGATGAGGAAGCACATCAGCGCGATGTAGACGACATCCAGGACCACGCTCATGACCCTTGCTTCCCTCTCCCCTGAACCATCTCTCGGACCCGTTGTCGGATCCGTGTGTCTTGCTCACTGCCGGTGGTGCGTCTCAGCTCTGGTTGAAGAACCCGCCCTCTGCGATGCGGGCCTTGTCCTCCGCCGTGACATCGACGTTAGCAGGAGACAGCAGGAACACCTTCTGCGTCACCCGCTCGATACTGCCGTGAAGACCAAACACCAAACCGGCCGCAAAGTCGACAAGTCGCTTCGCATCTGTGTCATCCATCTCAGTGAGATTCATGATCACCGGAGTGCCCTCACGGAAGTGTTCCCCGATGGTACGGGCCTCGTTGTAGGTCCGGGGGTGAAGCGTGGTGATCCGGTAGGGCTCTCGTTCGGACACGACCTTGGGCATGATGACCGGTGCGCTCTTTTCCAGGCTTGCGCGTTCTTGTGTGATGGACGCCACGGGCGCGATGCGCGCCGGACGACTCGATTCCGCCGCGAGCGAAGAGGAACGGGGCATGGGCTCGCGCTGCGCGGGCGGTTGGACGACTCGTACCTCTTCGTCCCTTTGGGGCTGATGTGAACCATGTGACTGGTGCGCCGGTTCGTGGCGCCGGTGATCCCGCTCGGGTTCCGGGTCCAGTTCGGGTTCGAAGTCGTCGTCGGGGTCGAACCCCCGGCCGTCGTACCCATCGTCCTCCACGAGGCCGAGGTAGACCGCCATCTTGCGCATCGCGCCGGCCATGCTCTGAGTCCTCCGCTCTGTGGTGGATCTGCTGACGACTCCAAGTGCCTGCGATCCACGAGGTCGTTGCGTCCGCCTTTCGGCGGTAATGACCATATTTTCTGCTGTGGTCCGACTTCTTGGCGACGTTACCCGAGCCCGGGGCGGACTCCGAGTACCGCAGTGCCGACGCGTACATGTGTCGCTCCGGCGGCCACGGCCTGTTCGAGGTCCGCACTCATTCCTGCGGAGACCATGTTCGCAGCCGGATGGGTTCGGCGCACGCGGGTCGACAAATCCATGAGGTGCTCGAACGCCGCCTGTTGGCGTCCCGCGTACTCGCCGGTGAGCGGGGCCACGGTCATCAGCCCGTCGAACCTGAGCCCGTCCGATCCGGCGACCAGGTCGGCCAACTCTTCGATTCCTTGCGGCGAGACGCCCCCGCGCTCCCCGCGTCCACTCTCCCCCGCGTCGAGCGCGACCTGGAGCAGGCAGCCCAGCTCGCGGCCGGCTCGTACGGCCTCCTTGGACAGGGCCGTGACGAGCCTGGCCCGGTCCACGGACTGCACGACGTCCGCGTAACCGACCACGGAACGCACCTTGTTGGTCTGCAACTGACCGACGAAATGCCACGAAAGCGGCAGATCCGAGCATGCGGCGGCCTTCGGCGCGGCGTCCTGGTCACGGTTCTCCGCGACGTGCCGCACCCCGAGTTCGGAGAGAATGCGCACATCGTCCGCCGGGTAGGTCTTGGTGACCACGATGAGGGTCACGTCCTCGCGCGGGCGGCCAGCGGCCGCACACGCGGCGGCGATGCGCTCTTCCACTTTCGCCAGATTCGCGGCGAGTTCCTGCTTACGGTCCGTCATGCCCCATCAGTCCAGCCAGACATAGCCCGCGAGCCGCCCGGTGGTGCGGTCGCGTCGGTACGAGAAGTGGTCCTTCGACTCCCGGGTGCACACCGGCGACTGCGCCCGGTCGCGCACCCCGAGGCGCTCGAGCTGTGCGTGCACTCCGGCGCTCACGTCGACGGCCGGCGTGCCCCAACTCGTGTCGGCGTACGCGGCCGGCTCGACGGCGGCCACCTCGGCGCGCATCTCCTCGGGCACCTCGTAGCACCGGCCGCACACGGCGGGTCCGGTGCGGGCGACGATCCGGGCGGGGTCGGCGCCGAGTTCGGTCATGGCCCGTACGGCGGCGGGGACGACCCCGGCGACCAGTCCGGGCCGGCCGGCGTGGGCCGCGGCGGCGATGCCGGCGACCGGGTCGGCGAGCAGGACGGGCACGCAGTCGGCGGTGAGGACGGCGAGGGCGAGACCGCGCTCGGCGGTGACGACGGCGTCGACCCGCGGGACCGGGCGGTCCCCCCAGGGCGCGTCGACCACGGCGACGTCGGCACCGTGCACCTGGTTCATCCAGACCACCCGGGCCGGGTCGGCGCCCAGCGCCTTGGCCGCCAGCTCCCGGTTGGCCGTGACGGCGGCGGGGTCGTCGCCGACCGCGCCGCCGAGATTGAGCTCCTCGTACGGAACGGCGCTCACTCCGCCCCACCGGTCGGTGAAGCCGAAGTGCGCGCCGTTCACGGTGTCGCGCTGTCCTATCACTTCAGGAAGTCCGGCACGTCCAGTTCCTCGGCCGCGCTGTCCGAGTAGGTGCGGGACGGCGGGACCGGCGGCGGGGAGACCGGCGGCAGGTCGCTCACCGGCTCCGGGGCGGGGGCCGGCTCCGGCTCCTCCTTCGGCTTGACGCTGCCGAGCGAGCCGAACGACGGACGGCTCTCGGGCTGCCGGGCCGGAGCGGGCTCCTCGCGCTTGGCCTGGGAGGAGGCGCCGAGGACGTTGTCCCGCTGCTTGGAGGGCGGCTGGCCCCCGTCGAAGCCGGCCGCGATCACGGTGACCCGCACCTCGTCGCCGAGGGCGTCGTCGATGACCGCGCCGAAGATGATGTTGGCCTCGGGGTGGGCGGCCTCGCTGACCAGCTGGGCGGCCTCGTTGATCTCGAACAGGCCGAGGTCGGAGCCGCCGGAGATGGAGAGCAGGACCCCGCGGGCGCCGTCGATGGACGCCTCCAGGAGCGGGGAGGAGATGGCCATCTCGGCGGCGGCCACCGCGCGGTCGTCGCCGCGGGCCGAGCCGATGCCCATGAGGGCGGAACCGGCCTCGGACATGACCGACTTGACGTCGGCGAAGTCCAGGTTGATCAGGCCGGGCGTGGTGATGAGGTCGGTGATGCCCTGCACACCGGAGAGCAGCACCTGGTCGGCGGACTTGAACGCGTCGAGCACGCTGACCTGGCGGTCCGAGATGGACAGCAGCCGGTCGTTGGGGATGACGATGAGGGTGTCGACCTCTTCGCGGAGTTCCGCGATGCCGTCCTCGGCCTGGTTGGCCCGGCGCCGTCCCTCGAAGGTGAACGGGCGGGTGACCACGCCGATGGTGAGGGCGCCCAGCGAACGGGCGATGTTGGCCACGACGGGTGCGCCGCCGGTGCCGGTGCCGCCGCCTTCACCGGCTGTCACGAAGACCATGTCGGCCCCCTTGAGGACCTCCTCGATCTCCTCGCGGTGGTCCTCGGCGGCCTTGCGGCCGACGGCCGGGTTGGCTCCGGCGCCGAGTCCGCGGGTGAGTTCGCGGCCGACGTCGAGCTTGACGTCGGCGTCGCTCATCAACAGCGCCTGTGCGTCGGTGTTGATGGCGATGAACTCGACGCCCTTGAGACCGACCTCGATCATCCGGTTGATGGCATTGACACCACCGCCGCCGACACCGATGACTTTGATGACTGCGAGGTAGTTCTGCGGTGCTGCCACGTCGAAGGCCTCTCGCCTCGAGTTACGTGTCGCCCGACCGCCGAAGCACTGATGCCCCCGCGACCCGACGACTGATGCCGATTGGGACGGTCCGTAGTGCCGACCCGAACCCTAACGCTGAAGTTTAGGGTTACCAGTGTGTCTGTTCCTTGGACTCTTCCGAACAGGACACTAAGTCGACAAGTGGCGCACGTTCAACGAACACGCCGAACCTCCCGTTTTTCTTTTCACCCTATGTGATCAGCCGTAGCGCTGCCCAACCAGGGTGCTGGCCTGCGCGTATACCCGTCAACTCCCGGATGACGCCGGGGCGGTGGGAACACTCACGTCGAAGTGCCGTGCGTCCGGCGTCGCTTTCATGAGCGCGGTGAGCGCGCGCGCCTTGCGCACACCCCGCTCACCACTCCCCCACGACACGGTCCGCTCGCCGCTCAACTCCAGCGAGATGTCGTCGTAGGAACGGACCTTGACGACCCGTGTGTCCCGGGCGACCCGGTCCGGGAGCCGGCCGGCCACCCGTACCGCCTCGCGCACCAGGCGGTCGTCGTCGAAGCGGCGCAGGCTCGCCGCGGCGGAACCGGAACGGGTGGGTTCCAATTCCAGCTCGGGCACGCCTTTCGGAGCGCGGGAAACCGTGGCGAAACGGACGCCTTCATCGTCCACTTCCACGAACTTTCCGGCCTTTTGCACAATCAGGACCGGAGTACGCTCCGTCACTTTCAGCCCGATTCCGTGCGGCCAGGAACGCTCCACCTCGACCTCGTCAATGCGGGGCAATTTCCGGCGCAGTCGGGCCTCGACCGCTTCCGTGTCCACCGAGACCAGCGGGTTCCCGACCGGCACGTCGGCGGCCTCGCGCACCTGCGCGGGCGTCAGGACGCGCGTTCCCGACACCGACACCTGTTCCAGTCGCGTCCAGTTCGAGCCGTAGAGCACCCAGACGGTTCCGCCCGCGACGAGCACGAGCGCCACGGCGAGGATGATGATCATACGAAGGCGGGGCGGGCGGAAGCGGCGCGCGCGGGGCGGGCCGGACGACTCCTGCTGGCGCGCACCGCGTTCGGCGGTGGTCGGTCCGGCCACGCTCCCCTGCCTTCCGTCAGTGTCTAGCGGTGCGCACGGGCGGAGATCGCCTCGTACACCATGCCGACGAGGAGGTCGTCGGCGTCCCGGCGGCCGAACTCGGCGGCGGCGCGGGACATCTCGTACAGCCGGTGCGGGTCGGCCAGTACGGGCAGGACGTTCTGCTGGAGCCACTCGGGCGTGAGGTCCGCGTCGTCGACCAGCAGTCCGCCACCGGCCTTGACCACCGGCTGGGCGTTGAGCCGCTGTTCGCCGTTGCCGATGGGCAGCGGGACGTAGGCGGCCGGGAGCCCGACGGCGGAGAGTTCGGCGACGGTCATCGCGCCCGCGCGGCAGAGCATCATGTCCGCGGCGGCGTACGCGAGGTCCATCCGGTCCAGATAACTTACCGGGATGTACGGGGGCATCCCCGGCATCTGGTGGACCTGCGGCAGTTCGTTCTTGGGACCGACCGCGTGCAGGATCTGGATCCCGGCCTGCTGGAGCCACGGCGCGACCTGCTGGATCACCTCGTTGAGGCGGCGGGCGCCCTGCGAACCGCCGGTGACCAGCAGCGTCGGCAGGTTGGGGTCGAGCCCGAACATGGCGCGGGCCTCGGGCCGGGCGGCGGCACGGTCGAGGGTGGCGATGGAGCGGCGCAGCGGGATGCCGATGTAGCGGGAGTTGCGCAGCTTGCTGTCGGGGGTGGAGACGGCGACCTGCGCGGCGTAGCGCGAGCCGATCTTGTTGGCCAGGCCGGGGCGGGCGTTGGCCTCGTGAACGATGATCGGCACGCCGAGCCGCTTGGCCGCGAGGTAGCCGGGCAGCGCGACGTAACCGCCGAAGCCGACGACCGCGTCCGCCTTGGTGCGCTCCAGGATCTGCTCGGTGGCCTTGATGGTGCCGCGCAGCCGGCCCGGGACGGTGATCAGCTCGGGGGTGGGCTTGCGGGGCAGCGGTACGGCCGGGATCAGCGCCAGCTCGTATCCGCGCTCGGGCACCAGGCGGGTCTCCAGGCCGCGTTCCGTGCCCAGGGCCGTGATCCCCACGGTCGGATCCTGCCTGCGCAGGGCGTCCGCGAGGGCGAGCGCGGGCTCGATGTGGCCCGCGGTTCCTCCGCCGGCGAGTACGACATGCACCGAAATTCACCGCTCTCCGGACGAACGCGCCGCCGAGGCGCGCCGTCGCATCGTGTTCCAACTCCGGGGGCTCCGCCTGACCGCGGGTCCCCTGGCTCCCCGCTTTCTACCAAAGCGAGGTTGCCGCAGCGCAAGCGCCGCCCGCGCACCGGGTTCGTCACGCGCGAAGGCGATCAGCAGACCGACGGCGAACATGGTCGGCAACAGGGCGGAACCCCCGTAGGAGAACAGCGGGAGCGGGACGCCGGCGATCGGCAGCAGTCCGAGGACCGCACCGATGTTGATCACGGCCTGGGCCGTGATCCAGGTGGTCACGCCTCCCGCGGCATACCTCACGAAGGGGTCCTCCGTGCGTCCGGCCACGCGGATACCCGCATAGCCTAGAGCCGCGAACAGGGCGAGTACCGACAGCGTCCCCGCCAGGCCCAGTTCCTCACCGGTGACGGCGAAGATGAAGTCGGTGTGCGCTTCGGGGAGTTGGCCCCATTTCTCCACACTGGCGCCGAGCCCGGAACCGAACAGTCCGCCCGAGGCGAGGGCGTAGATGCCGTGCACCGCCTGCCAGCAGGAGTCGCCGGGGCCGGGGTCGGTGGCGCCGAGGCAGTTGAGCCGGGCCATGCGGTTGGGGCTGGTCTTGATGAGGATGAAGCCGAGCAGCACGGCGATGGACAGCACGCCCGCGAACAGCCGGGTGGGCGCACCGGCCAGCCACAGCAGGCCGAACAGGATCGCCGTGAGGATGATCGCGGTCCCCATGTCGCCGCCGATCATGATCAGCCCGAGCAGCATGAACGCGGCCGGCACCAGCGGCACCAGCATGTGCTTCCACTGGGTCAGCAGCTTCTTGTCGTGCTTGCGGGCGAGCAGGTCGGCGCCCCACAGCACCAGGGCCAGCTTGCCGAACTCGCTGGGCTGGATCTGGAAGGAGCCGCCCAGTGAGATCCAGTTCTGGTTGCCGTTGACCGCGACTCCTATCCCCGGCACCTGGACCAGGATCATGAGGAAGACGGCCCCGGCGAGGATGGGGTAGGCGAGGGCGCGGTGCAGCTTGACCGGCATCTTCATCGCGGCGACCAGGAGGCCGGCGCCGATCAGCGCCGCGAGGGCCTGCTTGCGGAAGAAGTAAGAGCCGGGCAGCGACAGCTGGAGCGCGGTGATCTGGGAGGCGGAGTAGACCATCACCAGGCCGAGCACGGTGATGAGCGCGCTGCCGCCGCAGATCAGGTAGTAGGCGGTCAGCGGCCGGTCCCAGGCGCGGCGCAGACGCAGGTACAGGCTCAGCACCGGGTTCTCGCGCGGCGGGCGCGGCGCGGCGGGTCGCTTGACGGCCCGCTGGACGGGCGGACGCCCGGTGCGGCTCTGGGGACTACCGGGCATCGCTGCCTCCGCTGTACGTCGGCATGGACCGTCCCACGCGTCCTCCCGAGTTCACCCGGCGCGGGAGCGCGGCCGGGTCAGGCGCCGAGTTCGCGAACGGCCTGCGCGAACGCGTCACCGCGCTGGTTGTAGTTGGTGAACATGTCCATGGAGGCACAGGCCGGGGCCAGCAGCACCGTGTCGCCCGGCCGGGCGAGCCGCCGTGCCTCCTGGACGGCCTGGAGCATCGCACCAGTGTCGGTCCGGTCGAGGTCGACCACGGGTACTTCGGGGGCGTGTCGCGCCAGGGCTTCGCGGATCAGGGCGCGGTCGGCGCCGATGAGGACCGCGCCGCGCAGCCGCTTCGCCGCGCCCGCGACCAGCTCGTCGAAGGTCGCTCCCTTGGCCAGTCCGCCGGCGATCCACACGATCGACTCGTAGGCCGCCAAGGAGGCTTCGGTGGCGTGGGTGTTGGTGGCCTTGGAGTCGTCCACGTACGCCACCCCGTCCACGTCGGCGACGTGCGCGATGCGGTGGGCGTCCGGCGTGAAGGCGCGCAGCCCGTCCCGTACGGCGGCGGCGGAGACGCCGAAGGCGCGGGCCAGGCCCGCGGCGGCAAGGGCGTTGGCGATGTTGTGCGGGGCGGGCGGGTTGACGTCCGAGACCTCGGCGAGTTCCTGGGCGTTCTTCTGCCGGTCCTCGACGAAGGCGCGGTCGACCAGGAGGCCCTCCACGACGCCGAGTTGGGACGGCCCGGGCGTGCCGAGCGTGAAGCCGATCGCCCGGCAGCCCTCCTCCACGTCGGCGGCGCGGACCAGGTCCTCGGTGGACGGTTTGTCGGTGGCGTCGACGTTGTAGACGCAGGCGACGCGGTTGCCCTCGTAGATGCGGCCCTTGTCGGCGGCGTAGGCCTCCATGGAGCCGTGCCAGTCGAGGTGGTCCGGGGCGAGGTTGAGCACGGCGGCGGAGTGGGCGCGCAGGGAGGGCGCCCAGTGGAGCTGGTAGCTGGACAGCTCGACGGCGAGGACGTCGTACTCGGTGTCGCCGGTGACCGCGTCCAGCAGGGAGACGCCGATGTTGCCGACGGCGGCGGTGCGCAGACCGGCCGCCTTCAGGATCGAGGCGAGCATCTGGACGGTGGTGGTCTTGCCGTTGGTGCCGGTGACCGCCAGCCAGGGCGCGGCGTCCGGGCCGCGCAGCCGCCAGGCCAGCTCCACGTCGCCCCAGACCGGGACACCGGCCTGCCCGGCGGCCGTGAACAGGGGCTTGGTGGGCTTCCAGCCGGGTGCGGTGACGATCAGCTCGGTGCCTTCGGGAAGCGTGTCCCCGTCGCCGAGGCGCACGGTGACGCCGAGCGCCTCCAGCTCCGCCGCCTGTGTCCGGGCGCGCTCGTCGTCGCCGTCGTTGACGACGGTCACGTGCGCGCCGAGTCCGTGCAGGACCTTGGCGGCCGGGACGCCGGAGACGCCGAGTCCGGCGACGGTGACGTGCTTGCCGGTGAATTCCGAAGGCACCGAGGAGGTCACTTGTCCGCTGCCCATCCCGCGTAGAAGAGGCCGAGTCCGACGATCACGCAGATGCCCTGGATGATCCAGAAACGGACCACGACAAGGACCTCGGACCAGCCTTTGAGTTCGAAGTGGTGCTGGAGTGGCGCCATCCGGAAGACCCGCTTACCGGTGAGGCGGAAGGAGCCGACCTGGATGACCACCGACATGGTGATCAGGACGAACAGGCCGCCGAGGATGGCCATCAGCAGTTCGGTGCGCGAGCAGATCGCCAGACCCGCGAGCACACCGCCGAGCGCGAGCGAACCGGTGTCGCCCATGAAGATCTTGGCCGGCGAGGTGTTCCACCACAGGAAGCCGAGGCAGGAACCCATCAGAGCGGAGGCGACCACCGCGAGGTCGAGCGGGTCTCTCACCTCGTAGCAGGCGCCCGGGTTGGTCAGGGTCAGCGCGTTGGCGCAGGACTCCTGGAACTGCCAGACACCGATGAAGGTGTAGGCGCCGAAGACCAGGACGGAGGCGCCGGTGGCCAGGCCGTCCAGGCCGTCGGTGAGGTTCACGCCGTTCGACATCGCGAGGATCATGAACAGGGCCCAGATGACGAACAGCACCGGGCCGATGGACCAGCCGAAGTCGGTGATGAACGACAGCTTGTCGGAGGCCGGGGTGTTGCCCCGGTTGTCCGCGAACTGCAGCGAGAGCACGGCGAAGGCGATGCCGACGAGCAGCTGGCCGGCCATCTTCGCCTTGGCCCGCAGGCCCAGCGAACGCCGCTTGACGATCTTGATGTAGTCGTCGAGGAAGCCGACCAGGCCCATGCCGACCATCAGGCCGAGCACCAGCAGACCGGAGAAGGTCGGCCCCGCGTCGATGTCCGGGTCCAGGTAGCTGGTGATGCCCTTGGCGAGGAAGTACGCGGCAACCGTCGCCAGGATGAAGGCGATACCACCCATGGTCGGCGTACCGCGCTTGCTGGCGTGCTCGCGCGGTCCGTCGTCCCGGATGTACTGGCCGTAGCCCTTGCGGGCCAGAAGCTTGATCAGCAGCGGGGTGCCGACCAGCGTCAGGAAGAGGCCAATGACTCCTGCGAACAGGATCTGCTTCATCATCGGGCGGCAACCTCACCCTCGGCGCCGGTCTCGAGCAGCGCCGAGGCGACGCTCTCCAGACCCACCGAACGGGACGCCTTCACGAGCACGACGTCCCCCGGGCGCAACTCGCTGCGCAACAGGTCGACCGCCGCCTGTGCGTCGGACACGTGCACCGACTCCTCACCCCACGAACCCTCGTTATATGCGCCCAGTTGCAGCCATTGGGCTTCCCTGCCCCCGACCGCGACGAGCTTGCTGACGTTGAGCCGGACGGCGAGCCGTCCGACCGCGTCGTGCTCGGCGAGCGCCTCGTCCCCGAGCTCGGCCATCTTGCCGAGCACCGCCCACGTACGACGCCCCCTGCCCATGGCCACCAGCGCACGCAGTGCGGCCTTCATGGACTCGGGGTTCGCGTTGTAGGCGTCGTTGACGACCGTCACGCCGTCCGGGCGCTCGGTGACCTCCATCCGCCAGCGGGAGAGGGAGCCCGCCTCGGAGAGCGCGGTGGCGATCTCGTCTGCGGACATGCCCAACTCGTGGGCGACGGCGGCCGCGGCGAGCGCGTTCGACACGTGATGCTCACCGTACAGGCGCATGGTCACATCGCTTGCACCGGAGGGTGTGTGAAGGCTGAAGGAAGGCTGTCCGGTGTCCGTGAGTCGCACGTTCTCGGCGCGAACGTCCGCTTCGTCGGACTCTCCGAAAAGGAGCACCTTCGCCTTCGTTCGGGAGGCCATGGCCCGTACGAGGGGGTCGTCCGCGTTGAGGACCGCGGTGCCGCCCTCCTCGGCCGGCGGCAGCGCCTCGACGAGCTCGCCCTTGGCCCGGGCGATCTGCTCCCGGCCGCCGAACTCGCCGATGTGCGCGGAGCCGACGTTGAGGACGAGGCCGATGCGCGGCGGGGTCAGCTCGCACAGGTACCGGATGTGGCCGATGCCGCGGGCGCCCATCTCCAGGACGAGGAACTTCGTCTCGTCGGTGGCGGTGAGCGCGGTGAGCGGCAGCCCGACCTCGTTGTTCATGGAACCGGGCGTGAACACCGTGGGCGCCTTGCGGCGCAGTACCTGGGCGATCAGGTCCTTGGTGCTGGTCTTGCCGGCCGACCCGGTGAGGGCCACGAGGGTGGTGCCGAGGCGGTGCACGACGTGCCGGGCGAGGGCGCCGAGGGCGGCCTGGACGTCGTCGACGACGATCGCGGGCACGCCGACGGGGCGGGAGCCGAGGACGGCCACCGCTCCCGCTTCGACGACCTGCGCGGCGAAGTCGTGGCCGTCCACCCGTTCGCCGACGAAGGCGACGAAGAGGCTGCCGGGCCCGGCTTCCCGGGAGTCCCGGACGACCGGCCCGGTGACCTCGGCGGACGCGTCCGGTATGTCGTACATCCGCCCGCCGACGACTTCTGCGATCTCGGCGAGTGAGAGGGTGATCACAAGTTCGTCCCCTGGATCAGGATCAGGATCGGCTGGACCATTCGGGATCTCGTCCCTTGGATCATCGGGGATCTCATCCCTGGGTCTTCTTGATGGCTTCGCGCAGTACCTGGCGGTCGTCGAAGGGGCGGACGACTCCGGCGATGTCCTGGCCCTGCTCGTGCCCCTTGCCGGCCACCAGCACGGTGTCGCCGGGCTCGGCCCGGGCGACGGCGGCGGCGATGGCGGCGGCCCGGTCCTCGAAGACCTGCACCTCGCCGCGCTCGTGCGCGGGCACGGACGCCGCGCCCTGGAGCATGGTGGCGAGGATCGCGAGGGGGTCCTCGGAGCGGGGGTTGTCGGAGGTCAGTACGGCGGTGTCGGCGAACCGGGCCACGGCGGCGCCCATCGGCTCCCGCTTGGTGGTGTCCCGGTCGCCGCCGCAGCCGAGCACGGCGTGCAGCTTGCCCTCGGTGACCTTGCGCAGGGCCCGCAGGACGGACTCGACGGCGTCGGTCTTGTGGGCGTAGTCGACCACCGCGAAGAAGGGCTGGCCCTCGTCCACGCGCTCCAGCCGGCCCGGCACGCCCGGTACGGCGGCGACGCCGTCGGCGGCGGCCTGCGGGTCGAGCCCGGCGGCGGCGAGGGAGACGATCGCGGCGAGGGTGTTCGCCACGTTGAACGGCCCGGCCAGCGGCGACTTGGCGGTGATCCGCTCGCCCTTCGGCCCGAGCACGGTGAACGTGGAGTCCAGCGGGCCGACCTCGACCTCGTCGGCGCGCCAGTCGGCGTCCGGGTGGCCCTCGGCGGAGTAGGTGACGACCGGGACGGTGGCTTCGTTGGCGAGGCGGCGCCCGTACTCGTCGTCGACGTTGACCACGCCGAGCCTGCTCCGCTTCGGCGTGAAGAGCTGCGCCTTGGCCTGGAAGTAGTCCTCCATGCCGGAGTGGAACTCCATGTGCTCCGGGCTGAGGTTGGTGAAGACCGCGATGTCGAAGACGCAGGCGTCGACGCGGCCGAGCACCAGGGCGTGGCTGGAGACCTCCATGGCGACCGCCTCGGTGCCGCGCTCGCGCATCACCGCGAACAGGGCCTGGAGGTCGGTGGCCTCGGGGGTGGTCCGCTCGGACTTGATGCGCTCGTCGCCGATGCGCATCTCGACGGTGCCGATCAGCCCGGTGGACTTGGCCGTGCGCAGACCGCCTTCGACCAGGTAGGCCGTGGTGGTCTTGCCGGAGGTGCCGGTGATGCCGATCTGGAGGAGGTCGCGGCCGGGGTGGCCGTAGATCGTCGCGGCCAGTTCGCCCATCCGCGCGCGCGGGTCGCCGACGACGAGCGCCGGCAGTCCGGCGGCGGCGACGCGCTCGGCGCCGGCCGGGTCGGTCAGCACGGCGGCGGCGCCGAGGCCGGCGGCCTGGGTGACGAAGTCGGCGCCGTGGGCGCGGGCTCCGGGCAGGGCGGCGTACAGGTCACCGGGGCGGACGGCGCGCGAGTCGTGGGTGATGCCCGTGACCTCGGCGGAGCCGTCCGGAGCGGTGACACCCAGCTGATCGGCGAGTTCCGCGAGGGGGGTGGCGGAGATCCGCACCGGCCGGGGCGGTCCCGGGTATGTCACGGGGTGGCCCTTCTGGGTGGTTTGGGACTGATCAGGGTGTGGCACGGCGGTGAGCGTACCGGGAGTACCCGCCTGCGGGCGAAGCGAGGGGGAAGGGCTGTTCTGGTTCCCGGGGTCGGGGGTGATCGTTGTCACGGGTGGTTCCTGGTGGCTCGGTACTGAAACGGCGCTGGCTCGGTACGGGCTCGGTGGCTGTGGGGCGGTGCGGCTCAGGGCTTGAAGGTGACCGGGAGGTTCGCGGGGTCGGCGCCGGTCGGCGGTACCTGGAGGGTCTTCAGGGCGAACTCCATGACCTGCTTGTAGATGGGGCCGCAGATCTGGCCGCCGAAGTAGCTGCCCTCGGTGGCGTTCTGGATGGCGCAGTAGACGGTGACGCGGGGCTTGTCCGCGGGGGCGAACCCGGCGAAGGACGAGGTGTAGCCGTGGTACTTGCCGGTGGCCGGATCCACGCGGTTGGCCGTGCCCGTCTTGCCCGCCACCCGGTAGCCCGGGATGCGGGCCTTGGTGCCGGTGCCCTCCTCGTCGTCGACGACGGACTCCAGCATCCGCGCGAGGGTCTTCGCGGTCTTCTCGCTGGTCACGCGGGTCTTCTTGGGCTCGGGAGCCGGGGTGAAGCGTCCGTCGGCGCCCTTGGTGCCGCGCACGAGCGTGGGTTCGATCCGGACGCCGCCGTTGGCGATGGTCGAGTAGATGGAGGCCGCCTGGAGCGCGTTCACGGAGACGCCCTGGCCGAAAGGAATCGTGTACTGCTGCGAGGTCGACCACTGGTCGGGCGGCGCGAGGATGCCCTTGGTCTCGCCGGGGAAGCCGAGCCCGCTGTAGCCGCCGAGGCCGAACTTGCGCAGGTAGGAGTAGAGCACCTTGTTGGCCTCGGCCTGGGTCTTGCCCAGTTCGCCGGTGGCCATGATGGTGCCGATGTTGCTGGACTTGGCGAGCACGCCGTTGAGCGTGAGGTACCAGGTCGGGTGGTCGATGTCGTCCTTGAAGAGCCGGTCGCCGCGCTTGAGGCGGTTGGGGACGGTGATGTGGGTCCCGGGGGTGGCGACGTTCTCCTCCAGCACGGCCGCCATCGACAGCACCTTGGCGGTGGAGCCGGGTTCGAACGCGTCCTGGAGGGCGGCGTTGCCGAGGGCGTCCGGGTCGGCGTGGGCGAGGTCGCCGGGGTCGAAGCTGGGCGCGTTGGCCATGGCGAGGATCTCGCCGGTCTGCGTGTCCTGGACGATGACATAGCCGCCGTCGGCCTTGGACTTCTTCACCTGCTCGCTGATGGCGTGCTGCGCCGCCCACTGGATGTCGCGGTCGATGGTGAGCTCGACGTCGCTGCCGGGCACGGCGGGCGTCTCGGTGGATCCGGCGGTGGGCACCTGGCGCCCGCCGGACTGGGCGTAGCGGATCTTGCCGTCCTCGCCGGCCAGCGTCTTGTCCAGCTTCCGTTCCAGGCCGCCGCCGCCCTTGCCGTCGGCACCGACCCAGCCGAGGATGCCGGCGGCGAGGTCGCCGCCCGGGTACACGCGCTTGCTGCTGGGGTCGGCGAAGACGCCGGCGAGCACGTTGACGGCGGACCTGTCGGTCTCCGCCTTGGTGGTGAGCGCGGTCTTCAGATCCTTGATCTGTTTCCAGACCTGGGGGGTCTGCCGGCGTGCGAGACGGACGTAGCGCAGTTTCTCGTTCTTCGGGCGGAGCACGTCGGCCAGGTGTTCCTGGTCCTGGCCGAGGATGGGCGCGAGCAGCGCCGCCGCCTGCTCGGGTCCGTCGTCGACCTTCAGCTGTTCGCGGGTGAACATCGTGGGGTCGGCGGTGATGTCGTAGGAGTCCACGGTGGTCGCGAGGGCGACGCCGTTGCGGTCGGTGATCCCGCCGCGCTCGGCGGGCAGGGTGTGCACGACGTAGCGGTTCTGTTCGGCCTTCGCCGAATACGTGCCGGCGTCGACGGCCTGCACCTGAAGGAGCCGTACGACGAAGGCGGCCAGCACCAGGGTCAGCGCGAGGCCGATCATGCGCAGGCGGGGGCGCGGGCTGCCCAGCCGGAAGGCGCGGGGCGCCGGCCGGGGCGGGCCCGGCCTGCGGGCCGGCCGGGTGCCGGGTCCCGGGCGGCGCCCGCCGCCGGGGCGGACGGGCCTGGCGGGTCCGGGCACGCGGCGGCGCGGCGGTTCCCTGTCGGACACTTCCGTCACCTGCCGGGAGTCGGGGTCGGGGTGGGCTTCGCCGCCGGGGTGGGGGTGGCGGACGTGCCCGCGGTGGTGGACGTGGGAGCCGGCGCGGACGGTTCCGCGTAGGCGGACGGGGTGGGCGCGGACGGGCTGCCGGACGTCGCGGTCAGCGCCTCGGGGGCGAGCACGAGGGGGGTGGCCGCGGCGGGCGCGGGGCTGGGCGAGCCCTTGACGCTTCCGTCGGGGTCGAGGAAGGCGGGGTCGCCGCCGGGGACCATGCCCAGTTCGCGGGCGCGGCGCTGGAGGGCCCGTGGGGCGGAGTAGGCGTCGATGTCCCGCTGGAGCGCCTGTTCCTCGTCGGTGAGTTCCTTGGTCCGCTGTTTGAGGTCGTCCAGTTGGAAGGAGCCCTCGCTCAGGGCGGAGTTGAGCACCAGGAGTCCGATGAGACCGCCGCCGAGGAGGACGACGACCAGGAGGACGAAGGGTGCCCGGGCCGCCTGGCCGCGGGCGCCGCCCGTCGGGAGCAGCCGGGCGAGGCGGGCCGCCCTGCCCCTCAGTTCGGGTTTCCTGTTCACTCGCCCTCCCCTCGGCCCGGTGGGGTCGTCCGCACCCGCCCGTTTCCGGCCTGCCTCGCTCGGTCCATCCGAGGGACTCCCTTCACCCGAGGGACTCCCTGATGCGCTCGGCGCCGCGCAGCCGTGCCGGTGCCGCCCGCCGGTTCTCGGCGATCTCCTCCTCGGTGGGAAGTTCGGCACCGCGCGTCAGCAGCTTGAGGCGCGGCGCGTAGCGTTCGGGGACGACGGGCAGACCGGGTGGCGCGGTGTTGGCGGCGCCGGCCGCGAACACCTGCTTGACCAGCCGGTCCTCCAGCGAGTGGTACGACAGCACGGCGATCCGTCCGCCGACCGCGATCGACTCGACGGCCGCCGGGATCGCCCGCTCGAGCACGGACAGCTCGCCGTTCACCTCGATGCGCAGGGCCTGGAAGGTGCGCTTGGCGGGGTTGCCGCCGGTGCGCTTGGCGGCCTGCGGCAGCGCGGCGCGGATCAGCTCGACGAGGCGGGCGCTGTTGGTGAACGGCTCCTTCTCGCGCTCGCGCACGATCGCGGACACGATCCGCTTGGCCTGCTTCTCCTCGCCGTACGCCCGCAGGATGCGGACGAGTTCGCCGGGCGGGTAGGTGTTGAGGACCTCCGCCGCGCTCATGCCGGTGCTCTGGTCCATCCGCATGTCGAGCGGGGCGTCCTGGGCGTAGGCGAACCCGCGGTCGGCCTCGTCGAGCTGCATGGAGGAGACGCCGAGGTCGAACAGCACGCCCTGGACACGCGGGACGCCGAGCCGGTCGAGTACGTCGGGCAGCTCGTCGTAGACGGCGTGCACGAGGGTGGCGCGCTCGCCGTACGGCGCGAGCCGCTCGCCGGACAGGCGCAGGGCCTCCTTGTCGCGGTCGAGCGCCACGAGCCGGGCCTCGGGGAAGCGTTCGAGGAGCGCCTCGCTGTGCCCGCCGAGTCCCAGCGTGCAGTCGACGACCACGGCTCCCGGCTTCTGAAGGGCGGGCGCCAGCAGGTCCAGACACCGCTGGAGCATCACCGGGACGTGTCGACTCTGGCTCAAGTGGGGCGGCCTCTCAGGTCCGGCACGGCGACACGCACCGCCGGGTCCCCTCCCGCTCGCATCTGAAGGGGAGGCCTGCCGGCGCCAAAAGCGTCGGCCGGCCGGGAGCGGGAGGAGGCCGAGCCGTACGTACGCGCCGCGCACGTGGGGAGATCTGGCGGGACGTCGCCCAGGTCTCCGGGGATTTCAGTCCAGCAGGGAGATCCTCGCCTCCCGCTTCGCGTCACTTTAGTCCACCGTGTCGCCCGGTCAATCAACCGGCCTGCGCGTCGCGGCCGACGGCGCCCGCAAACCGGCACCGCGGGGCTTTTCACCCGTACGGCCGCCTTCGCACCACCCTGTGGATTGGCTCACAACGCGCCTCGATGACATTCTTTGTCCCGCTTCGCAGCGGGCCACCGGCCGGGACGGCCAGTAACGTCATGGATATGACGACTTCTGCATCGGTACCCGCAGGCCCCGACTCCGCCACGGCCGACCACACCGTCACCGACCGGCTCGTCGAAGCGAACGAGCGCTACGCCTCGGCGTTCAGCGACCCCGGCATGGACGCCCGTCCCGTCCAGCGCGTCGCGGTCGTGGCGTGCATGGACGCGCGCATCGACCTGCACGCCGCGCTCGGTCTGAAGCTCGGCGACTGTCACACGATCCGCAACGCCGGCGGCGTCGTCACCGACGACGTGATCCGTTCCCTGACCATCAGCCAACGGGCGCTCGGCACCCGCAGCGTGGCCCTCATCCACCACACCAACTGCGGCATGGAGTCCATCACCGAGGACTTCCGGCACGACCTGGAGCTGGAGGTCGGCCAGCGTCCCGTGTGGGCGGTGGAGGCCTTCCGGGACGCCGACCAGGACGTGCGGCAGTCGATCGAGCGGGTGCGCACCTCGCCGTTCCTGCTGCACTCCGACGACGTGCGCGGTTTCGTCTTCGACGTGAAGACGGGCCTGCTGCGCGAGGTCGACCCTGCCTGATGCGGTGGCCGGCCCGCCCCGACGCTCCCGCCGGGCACGTGCCGCGCGCCGCACGGGCCGTAAGGGCCGACATGTCGCGGCCAGTTGTCCACAGGCAGTGACACGAATCGGTAACGGCGGCAAGAATGCGGGAAGTGGTGTCGCACCGGAACTTTTTCCGGGCGGCGTCCGTGATTCGGGGTGGGCCGGTCCGTGGAGAGGGACCGGCCCGGCAAGTTGGGGTACCCCCATTTCTCAGGAGTGCGGGGCAAGGCCGAGGAGGGCCGGGTGACGACCTATGACGATCAGGCGAGCCATGGGGGCGCCGCCGCGCGAGCGTACGGGAGCGTGGGGGAAGATCTGACCGCCGTGGTCGATCGGGTCCGCGGTTCGGTGGAGAACGTGATCGAGGGCAAGCCCGAGGTCGTACGGCTCTCGCTGACCGTGCTGCTGGCCGAGGGACACCTGCTGATCGAGGACGTCCCCGGGGTCGGCAAGACGATGCTGGCCAAGGCGCTGGCGCGGTCCATCGACTGTTCGGTCCGCCGGATCCAGTTCACGCCGGACCTGCTGCCCTCGGACATCACCGGGGTGTCCATCTGGGACCAGCAGCGCCGGGACTTCGAGTTCAAACCGGGCGCCATCTTCGCGCAGGTGGTGATCGGGGACGAGATCAACCGCGCGTCGCCGAAGACGCAGTCGGCGCTGCTGGAGTCGATGGAGGAGCGCCAGGTCACCATCGACGGCCAGACCTACGAGCTGCCCAGCCCCTTCATGGTGGTGGCGACGCAGAACCCGGTCGAGATGGAGGGCACCTATCCGCTGCCGGAGGCCCAGCGGGACCGTTTCATGGCCCGGGTCTCCATCGGTTATCCGAGTCCGGAGGCCGAGCTGCAGATGCTCGACGTGCACGGCGGGGTCAGCCCGCTGGACGATCTGCAGCCGGTGGCGCACGCGCACGAGATCCTGAAGCTGATCGAGGCGGTCCGCGGCGTCCACGTGGCGGATCCGATCCGGCGGTACGCGGTGGAGCTGGTCGCGGCGACCCGCACCCACCCGGATCTCAGACTCGGCGCCTCGCCGCGTGCCACGCTGCATCTGCTGCGCGCGGCGAAGGCGTCCGCCGCCCTGAGCGGCCGGGACTACGCGCTGCCGGACGACGTGCAGGCCCTCGCGGTCGCCGTCCTGGCCCACCGGCTGCTGCCGACCGCGCAGGCCCAGCTCAACCGCCGCACCTCCGAGCAGGTCGTCCAGGAGATCCTGCAGCACACCCCGGTGCCGGCCGAGCCCCGGCCGCAGACGGGCCTCGGTGTGGGCCGCGGTACGCCGGGATACGGTCAGCAGCCGCCGCGGAGGCTGTGATGGACGCCGGGGGGACGGCCGGGGCCGGGGAGGACCGGGGCGAGGGCGGCGGCGTCCGGACCGCGCTGGCCGGACTGACCACCCGCGGACGCTCCTTCCTGGCCGCCGGCATCGCGGCCGCGGTCTGCGCCTATGTCCTCGGACAGAGCGATCTGCTGCGCGTCGGGCTGCTCCTCGGCGTGCTGCCCCTGCTCTGCGCGGCCGTGCTCTACCGCACGCGCTACCGGGTCGCGGGCAGTCGCCGGCTCTCCCCCGGGCGGGTGCCCGCGGGCAGCGAGGCCCGGGTCCATCTGCGCGTCGACAACGTCTCCCGGCTGCCCACCGGTCTGCTGATGCTCCAGGACCGGGTGCCCTACGTGCTCGGCCCGCGGCCCCGCTTCGTCCTCGACCGGGTCGAGCCGGGCGGCCGCCGCGAGGTGTCCTACCGGGTCCGTTCCGACCTGCGCGGCCGCTATCCGCTGGGCCCGCTGCAGTTGCGCCTGACCGACCCGTTCGGCCTGTGCGAGCTGACCCGCTCCTTCTCGACGTACGACACGCTGACCGTGATCCCGCGGGTGGAGGCGCTGCCGCCGGTGCGGCTGAGCGGGGAGGCGAAGGGGTACGGCGAGGGCCGGCAGCGCTCACTCGCCCTGGCCGGCGACGACGACGTGATCCCGCGCGGGTACCGGTACGGCGACGACCTGCGCCGCGTGCACTGGCGCTCCACCGCGCGGTACGGCGAGCTGATGGTGCGCCGCGAGGAGCAGCCGCAGCGGGCACGGTGCACGGTGCTCCTGGACACCCGGGTGGTGGCCTTCGAGGGCGCGGGTCCCGACTCGGCCTTCGAGTGGGCGGTGTCGGGCGCGGCGTCCGTGCTGGTGCACATGCTGGAGCGGGGTTTCTCGGTCCGGCTGCTCACCGACACGGGCGACTCGGTGCCGGGCGACGGCTTCGCGGGGGCGAGCCAGGGCACGGCCGATGCTGCGGGCCTGATGCTGGACACCCTCGCGGTGATCGACCACTCCGACGGCACGGACCTGTCCCCGGCGTACGACACGCTGCGCGGCGGGAACGAGGGGCTGCTGGTCGCCTTCTTCGGCGACCTGGACGAGGAGCAGGCCGCGGTGGCCGCGAAGATGCGGCAGCGCAGCGGCGGCGCCCTCGCCTTCCTCCTGGACAGCGAGACCTGGTCCCGGGAACCGGCCGACGTCCCCGGCCCGTTGGACAGGAGCGCGGAACGGCTGCGCATGCTCCGCGAGTCCGGCTGGACCGCCGTGACCGTCCCCCGGGGCGCCACGGTGGAGGGGCTGTGGCGCGCGGCGGACCACGAACGCACCACCCTCACGACCCCGACCGGCGGAAAGGCGGCGCGATGAGCGGGCGGGCGCGGTTGGCGTTGTGTGCTTGGGCGGCCACCTTGATGGCGGCGTGCGCGTTGCTGCCGTTGGTCGACCCGGCCACGTGGATTCTGCAGGCGGCGGTGCTGCTGGCGGTGCAGTCCGGGGTGGGCGCGGTGGCGCGGCGGGTGCCGTTGGCGCGGCCCCTGACCATCGCCGCGCAGGCCCTGGTCACGCTGGTGCTGCTGACCCTGGTCTTCGCCCGGAAGCAGGCGATCGCCGGTCTGGTCCCCGGCCCGCAGGCCTTCCAGCACTTCGCCGATCTGCTGCAGCAGGGCGGCGACGACATCGCCCGGTACGCGATCCCGGCGCCGCTGGAGTCGGACGGCATCCGGCTGATGCTGGTCGGCGGCGTCCTGGTGATCGGACTGCTGGTGGACACCCTCGCGGTGTCCTTCCGCAGCGCCGCCCCGGCCGGCCTGCCGCTGCTCGCGCTCTACTCGGTGGCCGCGGGGCTGTCGGAGGGCAGCGCCGACTGGCTGTGGTTCCTGGTCGCGGCGGCCGGCTATCTGATGCTGCTGCTGGCCGAGGGACGTGACCGGCTCTCCCAGTGGGGCCGTGTTTTCGGCGGCTCTCCGCGCTCCCCGGGCGCGGACCAGGGGCGCGCGCTCGCCCCGGTCCGCGCCGGACGCCGGATCGGCGCGTTCGCGCTGGGCATCGCCCTGGTGGTGCCGCTCGCCCTGCCCGCGATGGACGGTGGGCTGCTGGACAGCGCCCGCGGCGGCGTGGGTTCCGGGACCGGGGGCGGCGGCACGATCTCCGCGGTGAACCCGCTGGTCTCCCTGCGGGACAGTCTCAACGTGAACGAGGACCGCGAGGTCCTCACCCTCCAGACCGACTCCGAGAGCCTGTCCGACCTGTACCTGCGCATCGTCTCCCTGGACGACTTCGACGGCACGACCTGGAAGCCGTCCAAGCGGCACATCACCGCCGTGCCGGACGGCACGTTCCCGACCCCGGCCGGTCTCGGCCCCGACATCAGGCGCACGGAGATCCGGACCCTGATCTCGGCCGCGGACGATTTCGCCCAGGATTGGCTGCCGATGCCCTATCCGCCCAGCGGCGTGCGCGTCGCGGGCAACTGGCGCTACGAGCCGGTCGGCATGACCCTGGTCGGCGACCACGGCCAGAACACCCGCGGGCTGACGTACGAGGTCCGGAGCCTGAGCCTGCAGCCGACGGCGCAGCAGCTCGCCGCGGCGCCCCAGGCGTCGGCGGCGCTCAGGCGCGAGTACACGGAGCTGCCTGACTCGCTGCCCGAGGTGGTCTCCCGGACCGCCCGCGAGGTCACCGCCGGCGCCGCGAACCCCTACGAGCAGGCCGTCAAGCTCCAGGAGTACTTCGCGGTCAACGGCGGCTTCGAGTACGACACGCAGGTCGACATCGGCAGCGGCTCGGAGGCGATCGCCCGGTTCCTGAAGGAGAAGGAGGGCTTCTGCGTCCACTTCTCCTTCGCCATGGCGGCGATGGCCCGCTCCCTGGGCATCCCGGCCAGGGTCGCGGTGGGCTTCGCGCCGGGCTCCCCGCAGGCGGACGGCTCGGTCTCGGTGGGGCTGCGGGACGCGCACGCGTGGCCCGAGGTGTACTTCGAGGGCGTGGGCTGGACCCGGTTCGAGCCGACGCCGACGCGTGGCTCGACCCCGGCGTACACCATCACGGACCGGCCGGGCAGTACGGTGCCGGATCCCGCCCTGCCCTCGCGGAACAGCCGGACGGAGCCGTCGGCGGCGCCCTCGGAGAGCGACGCCTGCTCCCCGCAGGACAAGAAGCTGGACGCCTGCGCCACCGAGTCGGCGGCGGCCGTGCCCGTCACCGGCGGTGACGGACCGAAGTGGTACGCGCTGCTGGGCTGGGCCCTGGCCGGGCTCGTCGTGCTGCTGATCCCGCTCGCGCCGATGCTGTGGCGGCTGCGCGTCAGGGCGGTACGGCTCGGGGCACACGGCCGCGGTGAGGCGGACGCCGGTCCGCACACCCTCGCGGTGTGGCAGGAGCTCATGGACACGGCGTGGGACCTCGGGATCCTGCCGGAGGAGTCGCAGACCACCCGCAAGGCGGCGGCCCGCGTCGTCCGGCTGGGCCGGCTCGACGCGGCGGCCGCGGCGGCGGTGCACCGGGTGGCGGACGCCGTGGAGCAGGTCCTCTACGCGCCGCGCCCGCGTCTGACGGCGGGGCTGACGGAGGACGTCCGGCTGGCCACCGCCGGTCTGCGGGCCACGGCCGGCCGCGCCAAGCGGTGGCGCGCACGGCTCGCGCCGCGTTCGGCCGTACGGGTGGCCTGGGCGGTGTCGGTCCGGTGGACGGCCCTGAAACGGCGGGCCGCGACGGCTCGCCCGGTGTGGCGCAGGACGTCGGACCAGCAGGGCTGAGCCGAACGGGCGCCGGCCCGGCCGGGGCGGCGCCCACAGCTCTCTGGGGGCTCGGACACTCAGGGCACCGCGCTGGGCTGCCTGGGGCACTCACCGCGCCGCTGGTTCTCCCGGGCCGCTTCAGGTCCCCGTCGCGGTCACTGCCGACCAGGTCACTGCGGACCCCCTCGGGGGCTTGTGGCCGGCTTCGGGCGCTTTCCGGCACGCGTGAGGGGGTGACCACCCGAACGGTGGTCACCCCCTCACGCGGATGTCCTGGTGAGCGCTTGCCGGGGCGCTACTGGCCGCCCTGCTGCTCGTCTCTGCGACGCTGCCAGCGCTCGTCGATGCGGTCCATCATCGAGCGTTTCTGCCTTCCCTGGCGGCGCGCGGCCTGCGGTCCGGCACCGGCCGCCTGCTGCTGCTCGCCCGGTTTGGGGGCCTTGCGCCAGCCGGTCACGGCGAGAACCGCGCAGCCCAGCATGACCAGGAAGCCCACCACACTGAGCCACACCTGCTGGGCGACCATTCCGGCCATGAGGAGCGCAATACCTACGAGGAAGCCCGCGACCGCCTGGTAGACCCGTCGCCGGGTGTACGTACGCAGCCCGCTTCCCTCGAGCGCTGTCGCGAACTTGGGATCTTCGGCGTACAGCGCTCGCTCCATCTGCTCGAGCATGCGCTGCTCGTGCTCCGAGAGCGGCACGGAGTCCTCCTCATCGTGCAGTCGCCGGGGCGACCCGGGGGGTCTCTTCAGGATAGGCAGGGAATCGCCCCCGTGAAACCCGCCCCTCTGCGCCAATTGACCAACCGGACTCCGTCATGGCCGTGCCGGCTCGCTGAAGTTCCCATTCCCCAGCGGCCGACCCGTCATGCCGGGCCGTCTCCCTCGATCATACGGCGACTGCCCCCCGTTCGGGGGGCCTGTGGCGTACTCCATCTGCAGTCGCGTCCCTGATCAGCGGCTTACCCCGGCGGACGCTCAGGACTCTTCGGCACCTCGTGTCTCACCGAGCACATGGAGCTGCGTGGCCACGGAGTGGAACGCGGCGAGTTCGGCCGCCGCGGCCTCCAGCTTCAGCAGCGCGTCCACGGCGCCCGGCTCGGTGTCCACCAGCACGCCGGGGACGAGGTCGGCGAAGACCCGTACCCCGTGCACGGCGCCGATCCGGAGCCCGGCGGCCTCGACCAGACCGGTGAGCTGCTCGGCGGTGAACCGGCGCGGCACCGGGTCACCCGTGCCCCAGCGGCCGTCCGGGTCGGCCAGGGCCTGCCGGGCCTCCGTGAAGTGGCCGGCGAGGGCGCGCGCGAGCACGGCACCGCCCAGGCCGGCGGCGAGCAGGCTGAGGACGCCGTCGGCGCGCAGGGCCGCCACCGCGTTGCGGACGCCCTCCGCGGGGTCGTCCACGTACTCCAGGACGCCGTGGCACAGCACCGCGTCGTAGCCGCCGCGCTCGACCACGTCGAAGAGGCCGCGGGCGTCGCCCTGGACGCCCCGCACGCGCTCGGCGACGCCGGCCTCGGCCGCGCGGCGCTCCAGGGCGAACAGGGCGTTGGGGCTCGGGTCCACGACGGTGACGCGGTGGCCGAGGCCGGCCACGGGCACCGCGAAGTTGCCGCTGCCGCCGCCGGTGTCGAGGACGTCCAGCGTCTGTCGGCCCGTGGCCTTGACCCGGCGGTCCAGGGCGTCCTGGAGGACGTCCCAGACCACGGCGGTACGAAGGGCCGACCGGGAACGGGAGGGCTCGGAGCGCGGCGACGCCGTCTGCGGTCGGGGGTGGGAGGCGGGCGGGCGCATCGGGTCCGACACGGCTGTTGACTCCTCGGCGCGGCACCGCCCCGGAAACGGGCGGAGCGAAACGGGCTGCCGCCCCCGCCCGGCGCGGGGAGGGGGAGGCTTCAGGCGTCTCCCACCCTATTGCCTCCGCCGCGCCCGCCGGTCACCCGTTCACCACCCGGTCACCCGTGCCCTCCCCGGTCAGCCCGCGTCCGGCAGGTCCCGGCCGGGGTGACCGGCGTCGGGGCGGTCGGAGCGCTCCGGGCCCGGTGGGTCCGTGTCGGGGCGCGGCTGGGGCAGCACGGGCTGGAGGACCAGCATCCGCTCCACCAGGCGCAGGAACATCGCCACGTCGCGTATCAGGTCGTCGGCGTCCCGGGTGCCCGCGGCCCCCTGGATGCCCGCCTCGGCCCGGGCCCGGCGGCGCGCACCGGAGGCGAACAGGGCGCTCCAGTCGGACAGCTCGGGCGCGATCTCGGGCAGCACCTCCCAGGCGCTGCGGATGCGGGCCCTGGCCCGTGGGCTGGTCTCCGGGCGGCCACGCGCGGCCAGCACCGCGGCGGCGGTGCGCAGGGCGGCGAGATGGGCCGTCGCGTACCGCTCGTTCGGCGTTTCGAGGACGGCGGCCTCTTCCAGTCCGGCCCGGGCCTGGGCGAGCAGGTCGAGGGCGGCGGGCGGGGCTGTTGTCCGGCGGAGCACGGGGTGCACGTCGCTCGCCGGTCCGGTCAGTGAGGGTGCAGGGCCGGCTGCGCGGCGCCGCCGGGCGGCGGCTGCGGACGAGTGGGCCATGACGATCCTCCTGTCGTCTCCGTGACGGCACGCTCCTGGCAGGAGGTGCCGTATGTGCCCATCGTGAGGTATGCCACTGACAATCCGTTCTGACCTGGACTTTTGTTTCGATCAACCGTTCGGTGCGGCGGTCGGCGCGGCCCCGGTCCGGGCTGCGGTGACGGCCGTCGGCGGGGTGCTGTGAGAATCGGGAGCATGGAAAGCAGCAGCACCGCCTCGCAGAGCGGCAGTCGTCGCGAGGCCACCCGGCAGAAGCTGTACGAGGCGGCGGTCACCCTCATCGCCGAGCAGGGGTTCTCCGCCACCACCGTGGACGAGATCGCCGAGCGGGCCGGGGTCGCGAAGGGCACGGTCTACTACAACTTCGCCAGCAAGTCCGTCCTCTTCGAGGAGCTGCTGCGGCACGGCGTCGGCCTCCTGACCGCCTCGCTGCGCCGGGCGGCGGAACAAGCGGCCCGGGAGGGCCTCGACCGCGTCGACGCCCTGGACGCGATGATCCGCGCGGGGCTCGTCTTCATCGACCGGTACCCGGCCTTCACCCAGCTGTACGTGGCCGAGCTGTGGCGCACCAACCGGGCCTGGCAGTCCACGTTGCTGGTGGTCAGGCAGGAGGCCGTGGCGGTGGTGGAGGGCGTGCTGCGCGAGGGTGTGGCCAGTGGTGAGTTCAGTGCGGAGATCGACGTGCCGCTGACCGCCGCCGCGCTCGTCGGCATGGTCCTGGTGGCCGCGCTGGACTGGAAGGCGTTCCAGCCGGAGCGTTCCCTGGACGACGTGCACGCCGCGCTGTCGCGGCTGCTCCAGGGCCGCGTGAGCGGCCGGGGCTGAGCGCGGCCGGGGCTGAGCACGGGCAGGGGCTGAGCGGACGGCGGCTGAGCGACCGTGGCGGACCGCTGACCGGTCGGCCGGGCACGAAGAGCGCCGGTCCGTGGTGGCCGCGTCCCCCGCGGGCCGCCACGAACCGGCGCCTTCTCCTGCTCCCCCGTACGTCCCCCCGTCGGAACCCCCGTCGCCGGTCGTCCCTCCGGGCTCCCCCGTCTCGCTCCCGCCGACCGCGGTCGGCGGAAGGAGCGGATCGCGGGCCCGGCTCCGTTCCGGCGCCCCGTGCCGCCGGTGCCGGAGCCGTGCCCCTCTCCGTGTCTCCACTCTCTCGTTCGCGCAGGTCGGAGCCCATCCGCGCGCGTACTCATCTGCCGGACTGAGTACACCTACTCAGCTCTGCGCACCCCGCCCCACGGCCCGGCCCCGCCGACCGGTCACCCGGACGTCCGTCGCGGTGCTCAGCCCTCGCACGGGGGTGTCGGTGGCGGCGGATAAAGTCCCTGGCATGGCACGGATTGCGGTGATCGGCGCCGGGACGGGCGCCATGGCGGCGGCCGCCCGGCTGGCCGTCGCGGGCCACCGGGTGGTGGTGTACGAGCGGGCGCGGACCTACGGCGGAGCCCTGGGCCGCTTCGAGCGGGACGGGTTCTCCTTCGACACCGGCCCCGGTCTGCTTCCGCTGCCCGCGGTCTGGCGCGATCTGTTCGTGAAGACCGGCAAGGAGCCGCTGGAGTCGTGCGTCGAGCTGGTCCAGGTCGACCCGTCGTGCCGGCACGTCTTCGCGGACGGCACGGAGGTCTCGCTGCCGAACGCCTCGCGGGCGGGTGTCGTCGCCGCCCTGGACTCCGCGCTCGGTGCGGGCGCCGGGGAGCGCTGGGGCGACTTCCTGGTGCGGGCCCGGGAGACCTGGGACCGGACCCGCCGCCCCCTCCTGGAGGAGCCGCTCTGGCCGAACTGGCGGGTGCTGGCCGAGCGCGAGCCCTATCCGGCGGTCCCGCACAAGCGGCTGCTGCGCACCCGCCGGGCCGGCACGCTCGCCGAGGTCGCCGCCCGGGAGCTGCGCGACCCCCGGCTCGCCGCCCTGCTGGAGAGCCACGCCCTCGCGTACGGCCTTGACCCCCGCACCGCCCCGGCGAACGCGGCCGTACTGCCGTACATGGAGTACGCGTTCGGCATGTGGTACGTGCGCGGCGGCGGTCTGCGGGAGCTGGCGCGGGCGGTGTACGAGCGGTGCCTGGCCCGCCGGGTCGAGTTCCGCTTCGAGGCGGAGGTCACCGGGATCGTCGAGAAGGACGGCCGGGTGGCCGGCGTGGAGCTGGCCGACGGCACCGTGGAGGAGGCCGGGTTCGTGGTCTCCGGCGTGGCACCGGCGGTGCTGGACCGCCTCCACGGCGGATCACCGGTGCGCACCGACGGCGAGGTGCCGGCACAGCGCGGCGGGGCGAGCCGGCTGACGGTGCTGCTGGCGCTGCGGGGCGGGCGCCCCGGCGGCACGGCGCACCGGACGGTGGTGCACGCGGCGGACCGTGCGGCCGAGTTGGACCGCCTGTTCGGCGCCGCTCCCGGGATGGCCGCGCGGCCCACGGTCACCGTCCTGCGGCCCGACGACCCCGCGCTGGTCCCGGACGCGGACCACGAGGCGGTCACCCTCTCCGCGGTGGTGCCCGCCCCGGGCGACGCGTCCGACGGGCCCACACCCGAGGTGTACGCCCGCTGGGCCGAGCAGTTGATCGACGTCGCCGAGCGGGCGGTGCCCGGCCTGCGCGACCGCCTCCTGTGGCACGAGGTGCGCACCCCGGCCGAGGTCGCGGCGGACACCGGTGTGCCCGACGGCGCGATCCCGGCGCCGGCGCTGGCGGGGGCCGCCGGACGCCTGCTGCACGCGGCGAACTCGACGCGCACGGACGGCCTGTTCACGGTCGGCGGCTGGTCGCACCCCGGCGGAGGGCTCCCGCACGCGGGCATGTCGGGCGCGCTGGTCGCCGGACTCGTGGTGGAGGGACCGGAGTTCCGCGGCTCCCAGTGAGCCGCCGACGGGCGCCCGGCGAAGACCGGCCGGGGGCTCAGAAGCGGTACTGCTCGTCGTAGCCCTGGCTCGACCCCTGCGTCTGGTCGTTGCCCTGGTAGGGATACGGCTGCTCGGCCGGGAGTTCGCCGCCGTAGGGGTCGTCGGTGCTGCGCTGCTGCGGCACCCACACCCCGCCGGCCGGGGTCTCGCCGCCGTAGCCGCCGGGCGCACCGGTGCCGCCGGTGGCGTACGGGTCCTGCCCGTAACCCTGCTGGCCGTACTGCTGCCCACCGGTCGTGTCGTAGGCGCCGGTGTCGTACGACCCGCCGTCGTAGGTGTGGGTGCCGATGTACGGGTCGGAGTAGGCGGCGTACTGCTGCTGCGCGCCGGTGTCGTAGCCGTAGCCCTGCTGCTGTCCGTAGCCCGAGTAGTCGTAGGCGTAGGCCTGGTCGGCGCCCGGCGCGGCCGCCGCCTGCTGCTGGCCGGTGCCGTAACCGGAGTCGGCGTACACGCCGTACGAGCCGGTGTCGTCCGGCATGGGCTGCGGCGCGTAGACGGCGGTGGTCTCCGCGGCCGTGGGGTCGGCGGTGGGGCGGGCGGGGGTGAAGACGTCGTCGCGGTCGTAGTCGTCGGCCCCGTAGGGCGGGCCGTCCTGGCCCGCGACGGGCCCCTGGGCGTGCTCGTCGTAGCCGTCGTGGTGGTCCCGGTCGCCCGCGGCGGATTCGGGTCCCGGGGTCTCGAACGCCGGGTCGTGGCGGTCCCGTTCGGGACGTGCGCGCCTGCCGACGAGGCTCGCCGGGGCGTTGACCGCCCAGCCCGCCTCGAAGCCGCGGCGGAACGACAGGGTGACGTAGGTCTGGCCGACCGCGAAGGCGGCCGCGCCGACCCCGATGACGAGCACGTTCGACATCAGCACACCGGCCACGACGCCGACGAAACCGCCGAAGGCGAGCAGCCGCCAGCGCAGCCGCGCCTTGTACTGCAACAGCACCTCGCCGAGCAGCCACAGCGCGACGACGCCGAACGCGATGTAGAGGACCGTCCAGCCCATGTACGCCCCTCTCCCAGTGGCCGTTACGCAGTGTGTCGCAAATACGTGCGGCCGGTCTAGGCCCGCGGTGGGTGGTGCAGGCCCAGGTTCTCGTAGATTTCCAGCGTAGCCGTGGAGTTGTTGAGCGTGATGAAGTGCAGTCCGGGCACACCCTCGGCCAGCAGCCGCGCGCAGAACTCCGTGGCGAACTCGATCCCGATCGAGCGTACCGCCGCGGGATCGTCCTTGACTGCGAGGATCCGCTCTTTCAGCTCCGCGGGGAACGAGGCGTTGCTGAGCTTCGGCAACCTCTCCAGCATCTTCACACTGGTCACCGGCATGACCTCCGGGATGACCGGGGTCTCGCAGCCGGCCGCGGCGACCCGGTCGCGCAGCCGGAGGTAGGACTCGGGCTGGAAGAACATCTGGGTGATCGCGTAGTCGGCGCCCGCCCGGCACTTGTCGACGAAGTGCGCCACGTCCGTGTCCCAGTCGGCGGAGCGCGGGTGCATCTCGGGGAAGGCGGCGACGCCGACGCAGAAGTCGCCCGACTCCTTGATGAGCCGGACCAGTTCGGCGGCGTACGTCAGGCCCTCGGGGTGCGCGATCCAGTCGGCGGTCGGGTCGCCGGGCGGGTCGCCGCGCACGGCGAGCATGTTGCGGATCCCGGCGTCGGCGTACTGGCCGATGATGTTGCGCAGTTCGGCGACGGAGTGGTCGACGGCGGTGAGGTGGGCCACCGGGGTCAGGGTGGTGTCGGCGACGATCTGCTCGGTCTCCCGGACCGTGCCCGCGCGCGTGGAGCCGCCGGCGCCGTAGGTCACGGAGACGAAGTCCGGGGCCACGGCCTCGACCCGCCGCAGCGCGCTCCACAGGTTCTTCTCGCCCTTGGGCGTCTTCGGCGCCGAGAACTCGAACGAGTACGTCGTCTTGCCGGTGGCGAGGATGTCGCGCACCGTGCGGGCGCGATCAGTCCTCGTGCTTGCGGTTCCGAGGGCCATACCGGCAGGTTAGCCAGGGTGCGGCGGTCCCCCAACCGGATGGGGGACATTTGTCCATATTGTCGAGTTGTTGTCCACCTTTTGGACACCCGGCCCGCTCGCGGCTGCGCGGGGCTACTCCCCTGCCGGGACCTGCCGCAGCCGCTTCGCGAACTCGGCCGCCGCCGCGCCGGGGTCGTCGGCGGCGGTGATCGCGCGGACGACGACCACGCGCCGGGCGCCCGCCTCCAGCACCTCGTCGAGGTTGCCGAGGTCGATGCCGCCGATCGCGAACCAGGGGCGGTCGGTGCCCAGCGCCGCCGTGTACCTGACCAGGTCGAGGCCGGGTGCGTGGCGGCCGGGCTTGGTGGGGGTGGGCCAGCACGGTCCGGTGCAGAAGTAGTCCACGCCGTCCTGGACGGCGGCAGTGGCCGCCTCGGACTCGGCGTGCGTGGAACGGCCGATCAGGACGTCGTCGCCGAGGATCGCGCGGGCGGCGGGCACCGGCAGGTCGCCCTGGCCGAGGTGCAGCACGTCGGCGCCGGCGGCGTGCGCGACGTCCGCGCGGTCGTTGACCGCGAGGAGCCTGCCGTGGCGGGCGCAGGCTTCGGCGGACACCTTCAGGTGCTCCAGTTCCTCGGCCGCCTCCATCCCCTTGTCCCGCAACTGGACGATGTCGACCCCGGCGGCGAGCACGGCGTCCAGGAACTCGGGCAGATCGCCCTGGCTCCGGCGGGCGTCGGTGCACAGGTAGAGCCTGGCGTCGGCGAGCCGGGCGCGGGCGGTGGTCGGGGCGGTGTCGGGCATGCGGGTGTCCCCCCGGTTCGGTGGCGCGGGCCCGGGACCGGGCCGCGCGATTCTGGCACACGGCCGCGGACCGGGCCCCTCCCGGGCCGTGGTCCGCGGCTCGTACGCCGGGCGGTGTGGCGGATCAACCGTGCGACGGACCGGACCGGCGAGGTCGCGGATCGGCCGCGATCACGCGGTGTGACAGGCCGGCGCCGTGGCGGTCAGACGGCGAGCGCCTGGGCGCGGCGCTTCACCTCCGTACCGCGGTTCTCGGCCAGGGCCTGGGCGGGGGTGCCGGGCAGGCTCGGGTCGGGCGTGAAGAGCCACTCCAGCATCTCCTCGGCCGTGAAGCCGTCGTCCCGCAGCAGTGTCAGGGTCCCGGCCAGGCCCTTGACGACCTTGTCCTCGTCGATGAAGACCGCCGGGACGTGCAGCGCGCGGTTCTCGCCGCGGCGGACGGCGATGAGCTGGCCTTCCTTGATCAGCTGGCGTACCCGGGTCACCTCGACGCCGAGCTTCTCGGCGATGTCGGGGACGGTGAGCCAGGCGGGCACGAGAGCATCGGTCTTTGCGTCAATCTCGGTCACGCCCCCAGCCTGCCACCTGGCACTGACAGTCGGAAACCGGACCGGGCCGGACCGCGCCGGGGCTACGCCGACGCGGCCGTCGTCGCCTTCAGCGGCTTCGCGGGGTCGGCCAGCAGGTCCGGGTCCATCGTCGTGCCCGCCTGGATCAGCCGTTTGCCCTGCGCCAGGTCACGGGGGCGCCCCACCGCCAGCAGGGCGACCAGGCGGCCCTCGCGCAGCCAGCAGACCGTCCAGGCCGGGCTCGCCGGGTCGCCGCGCCACAGGGTGGTGTCGGCGGCCGTGTGGTGACCGGCGTACTGGACGAAGCGGCCGAACTGCTCGGACCAGAAGTACGGCACCGGGTCGTAGGCCGCCGGGGCCTCGCCCGTCGGGGCTCCGACGATGTCGGCGGCGACCGTGCGCGGGCCCTGGAGTGCGTTGTCCCAGTGGTGCACGAGCAGCCGCTCGCCGTAGCGGGCGGAGGGGAAGGAGGCGCAGTCGCCGACCGCGTGGACGTCCGGCGCGGACGTGCGCAGGCGGTCGTCGGCCAGGACCTCGCCGTACGCGCCGAGCGCGATGCCGGAGCCCGCCAGCCAGCCGGTGGCCGGGCGCGCGCCGATGCCGACGACGACCGCGCCGGCCGGCAGCCGGGTGCCGTCGTCGAGGACGACACGGGCGGGCTCGCCGGGGCCGCCGGGCTCGACGCGCTCCACGCGCGCGCGGGTGCGCAGTTCGGCGCCCGCCTCGGCGTACCAGTCGGTCATCGGCGCGGCGACCTCGGCGGGCAGCGCGTCGGCCAGCGGCCGGTCGGCGGCCTCCACGACGGTCACCGCGCAGCCCGCCTCGCGCGCGGCGGTGGCGAACTCGGCGCCGATCCAGCCCGCGCCGACGACCACGACCTCGTGCCGGCGGGCGAGCACCGGGCGCAGCCGTTCGGCGTCGTCCAGGGTGCGCAGCAGGTGCACGCCGGGCACGCCCTCGGCGCCGGGGAGCCGGACCGGTTCGGCGCCGGTCGCGAGGACCAGGGAGTCGTAGGGCACGGGGCCCTCGGAGGTGTCCAGGACGTGTGCGCCGGGGCGGACGCCCAGGGCCTCGCAGCCCAGCCGGAGGGTGATGCCGAGCGCCTCGAAGTCGACGTCGAAGGCGGAGCCCTCGGCGGTGCCCAGCAGGACGGCCTTGGACAGCGGGGGCCGGTCGTACGGTTGGTGCGGCTCCGCGCCGACGAGGGTCACCGGGCCGGTGAAGCCCTGTTCCCGCAGGGCGACCGCGGTCTGCACGCCCGCCATCCCGGCGCCCACCACGACCACCCGGCGCTCCGCGTCCGCCGCCGGTCCCTGTCCCCGCTCCCGCGTCTGCTCACTCACCCGATCACCATAGACACCCGGCGTTTCGTCGGTCGGCGCGCGTGCCCGACGAGCCGGCGGCCGCGCGGATCGGCGGCCCCCGGGGTTCTGCTCCGTCGGGGAGGCTCCCTTACCCGGGCGACGCGCCGCGGGCTAGGGTGGCCGACGCAAGGCACTCGCGGGAGCCCGGACGCACCGGGCTGAGAGGGAGGCTGGCGGCCTCCGACCGTACGAACCTGATCCGGGTCATGCCGGCGAAGGGAGGGGCTGGACGCCCATGTCGTCTCCACCACACACGCCTCCACACACACCTCGAACCCCCCGTACGTCCGACGTGCTCGTCGTCGGCGGCGGGATCGTCGGGCTGGTCACGGCCTGGCGGGCCGCGCAGCGCGGGCTGGTCACGGCCCTGGTGGACCCCGAGCCGGGCGGCGGCGCGGCCCAGGTGGCGGCCGGGATGCTGGCCGCCGTCACGGAGCTGCACTACGGCGAGGAGACGCTGCTCGCGCTGAACCTCGCCTCGGCCCGCCGCTACCCGGACTTCGCGGCCGAGCTGTCCGAGGCGACCGGCCGGGACCTCGGGTACCGCCGCTGCGGCACGCTCGCCGTCGCGCTGGACGCCGACGACCGCGCCCACCTGCGTGAGCTGCACGCGCTCCAGCAGCGGTCCGGCCTGGAGTCGGAGTGGCTGTCGGGGCGCGAGTGCCGACGCCTGGAGCCGATGCTCGCGCCGGGCGTGCGCGGGGGGCTCCGGGTGGACGGCGACCACCAGATCGACCCCCGCCGCCTCGCCCACGCGCTGGTGACCGCCTGCGAGCGGGCGGGCGTGGTCTTCCACCGGGTGTGGGCCGAGCGGCTCACCGTCGGGCGCGGGGACCGGGCCACGGGTGTCGTCACCGCCGACGGCACGGCGCTGGAGGCGGGGCAGGTGGTGCTGGCCGGGGGCAGCCTCAGCGGGCGCCTCGCGGGCGTGCCGGAGGCCGTACTGCCGCCGGTGCGGCCCGTGAAGGGGCAGGTGCTGCGGCTGACGATGCCGAGGACGCACGGACCGCTGCTGAACCGGACGGTGCGCGCCGTGGTGCGCGGCAACCACGTCTACCTGGTGCCCCGCGAGAGCGGCGAGCTGGTCGTCGGCGCCACCAGCGAGGAGCTGGGCTGGGACACCACGGTCACCGCGGGCGGCGTCTACGAGCTGCTGCGCGACGCGCACGAGCTGGTCCCCGGCATCACGGAGCTGCCGCTGACGGAGACCCGCGCGGGGTTGCGCCCCGGCTCCCCGGACAACGCCCCGCTGCTCGGCCCGACCGCCCTGGACGGCCTGCTGCTGGCCACCGGCCACTACCGCAACGGCGTTCTGCTCACCCCGGTCACCGGCGACGTCATGGCGCACGCCCTGACCACCGGGAGGCTGCCCGAGGAGGGGCGCCCCTTCACGCCGCGCCGCTTCGACGCCGTTCCCGCGCTTCCCCCACTCCCGCACCTCTCGGAGCAGTCCGCATGAACATCTCCGTCAACGGCGAGCCGCGCGAGGTGGCTCCTGGTACGGCCCTGGACGCGCTGGTGGGCACGCTCACCGCGGCACCGTCCGGAGTGGCCGCCGCCCTGAACGAAACCGTCGTCCCGCGCGCGCAGTGGTCCGCCACCGCCCTGGCCGACGGCGACCGTGTCGAGGTCCTCACCGCCGTCCAAGGAGGCTGACCATGGCTGACGATCCCTTTGTCCTCGACGGCACGTCGTACGGGTCCCGCCTGATCATGGGTACGGGCGGGGCGCCCAGCCTGGACGTGCTGGAGCGCGCGCTGGTGGCCTCCGGGACGGAGCTGACCACCGTCGCGATGCGGCGGGTGAACGCCTCGGTGCACGGGTCGGTGCTGTCCGTGCTGGAGCGGCTCGGCATCCGGGTGCTGCCGAACACGGCCGGCTGCTTCACGGCCGGGGAGGCGGTGCTGACCGCGCGGCTGGCACGCGAGGCGCTCGGCACGGACCTGGTCAAGCTGGAGGTCATCGCCGACGAGCGCACCCTGCTGCCGGACCCGGTCGAACTCCTGGACGCGGCGGAGACGCTGGTCGACGACGGCTTCACGGTGCTGCCGTACACCAACGACGACCCGGTGCTCGCGCGGAAGCTGGAGGACGTCGGGTGCGCGGCGATCATGCCGCTGGGCTCGCCGATCGGCTCGGGGCTCGGGATCCGCAACCCGCACAACTTCCAGCTGATCGTGGAGCACGCGCGCGTGCCGGTGATCCTGGACGCGGGGGCCGGTACGGCGTCGGACGTGGCGCTGGCGATGGAGCTGGGGTGCGCGGGTGTGATGCTGGCCTCGGCGGTGACGCGGGCGCAGGAGCCGGTCCTGATGGCGGAGGGGATGCGGTACGCCGTGGAGGCGGGGCGGCTGGCCCGGCGGGCGGGGCGGATTCCGCGGCGGCACTTCGCCGAGGCGTCGTCTCCTGCGGAGGGCCTGGCGGTGCTGGATCCGGAGCGGCCCGCTTTTCAGTGAGCCTGCGCCGCACCGGGTTTCGTCTCCCACCCGCGCACCACCCGTTTCCGGTCGGGCAAGAGGTGGCCCGACCCGCGAGGGTGCGCCGCCGTCGGCGGCGCACGGTGCGTGGGAAGCGTCACAGATGCGCTGCAGTACCGGCCCGATTCCGCTCGACGACACGGGGTGTCGGTGTCGGCTCGTAGACTCCCTGCGTGGACACGACCCTTCAGGACCCTCTCGTCGGGCAGGTGCTCGACGGCCGGTACCGCGTCGAGGCGCGGATCGCGGTCGGCGGGATGGCCACGGTCTACCGGGCCGTGGACACCCGCCTGGACCGCGTGCTCGCGCTGAAGGTGATGCACCCGACGCTCGCGACCGACGCCACCTTCGTCGAGCGGTTCATCCGCGAGGCCAAGTCGGTGGCGCGGCTCGACCACCCCAATGTCGTCCAGGTCTTCGACCAGGGGGCCGAGGGGGCGTACGTCTACCTGGCGATGGAGTACATCGCCGGCTGCACCCTGCGGGACGTGCTGCGCGAGCGCGGGGCGCTCAGGCCGCGGGCCGCGCTGGACATCCTGGAGCCGGTCCTCGCCGCGCTCGGTGCCGCGCACCGGGCGGGGTTCGTGCACCGGGACATGAAGCCGGAGAACGTGCTCATAGGGGACGACGGCCGGGTCAAGGTCGCCGACTTCGGCCTGGTCCGGGCCGTGAACACCGTCACCAGCACCACCGGCGCCGTCCTCGGCACCGTCTCCTACCTGGCGCCCGAGCAGATCGAGCACGGCACGGCCGATCCCAGGGTCGACGTGTACGCGTGCGGTGTCGTGCTGTACGAGATGCTGACCGGCGCCAAGCCGCACGACGGGGACTCGCCCGCCGCGGTGCTCTACAAGCACCTGCACGAGGACGTGCCGCCGCCGTCGGCCGCCGTGCCGGAGATGGCGTTCGAGCTGGACGAGCTGGTCGCCGCGGCGACGGCACGCAACCCGGAGATCCGGCCCCACGACGCGGTGGCGCTGCTCGCGCGGACCCGCGAGGCGCGTGCGGCGCTGAGCGCGGACCAGCTGGACGCGGTGCCGCCGCAGGCCCTCGCCGCGGAACACGACAACGCCGAGGACCGTACGAGCGTCATCCCGCGCGCGCTGACGATGCCCCGCCCGCTGCCCGTCAACGAGGACGAGGGCGACGGCGCGTTCGGCGCCGACGGCGGGCCCGGCACGGACGGGGTCCACCGCACCAGTCGGCTCTCCGCTCCCCCGCCGGCCCCGCCCCGGTCCCGCCTGCCCCGGCCGCGACGCGGTCCGCTGGCGATCGTCGTCGCCGTCCTGCTGGTGCTCGGGGTCGGCACCGGCGTCTGGTACATCAACTCCGGCCAGTTCACCAAGGTGCCGCCGCTGCTGTCCAAGACCGAGGCACAGGCCCGGGACCGGCTGGACGAGGCCGGTCTCGACGTCGGCAAGGTGAAGCACGCCTACAGCGACACCGTGGAGCGCGGCAAGGTCATCAGCACCGACCCCGGAGTGGGCGACCGCATCCGGAAGAACGACTCCGTGTCCCTCACCGTCTCCGACGGCCCCGACACCGTGAAGCTGCCGGACGTGTCCGGCTACCGGCTGGACAAGGCGCGCAAGCTGCTGGAGGACGAGGGCCTGGAGCCCGGCATGGTCACCAAGGCCTTCAGCGGCGAGGTGGCCAAGGGCTTCGTGATCTCCTCCAAGCCCCGGTCGGGCACCACCGTGCGCGCGGGCTCCGCGGTCGCCCTGGTGGTCAGCAAGGGCAGCCCGATCGACGTCCCGGACGTCACCGGCGACGACCTGGAGGACGCGAAGAGCGAGCTGACGGAGGCCGGCCTGAAGGTGAAGGTCGCCGACGAGCGGGTGAACTCGGAGTACGACAGCGGCCAGGTGGCCCGGCAGACGCCGGATGCGGGCGGCCGTGCCGCCGAGGGCGACACGGTGACGCTCACGCTGTCCAAGGGCCCCCGGATGATCGAGGTCCCGGACGTGGTCGGCGACAACGTGGACGACGCCAAGCGGAAGCTCCAGGACGCCGGCTTCGACGTGGACGAGGACCGCGGCCTGCTCGGACTGTTCGGCGACACCGTCGAGAAGCAGTCCGTGGACGGCGGGGACACGGCTCCCGAGGGGTCCACCATCAAGATCACCATCAGGTGACGGGGCACCGCCGGCCGCATGACACCCTGGATGGGTGAAGAGTCAACGGTCCGCCCCCTCCCCCACGGCCCCCTCACCCGCCGTCCTCCCCCGCAACCCCGTCGGCGGCCACATCCCGGTGGCCGGCGGGCTGCACTCCGTGGGGCTGTCCTACGCCCGTGAGCTGAAGGCGGAGACCGTGCAGGTCTTCGTCGCCAACCCGCGCGGCTGGGCGACCCCGGTCGGCAACCCGAAGCAGGACGAGGCCTTCCGCGAGGCCTGTGCGGCCGAGTCGATCCCGGCGTACGTGCACGCGCCGTACCTGATCAACTTCGGTTCGCACACCGAGGCGACGGTGGAGCGGTCGGTGGAGTCCCTGCGGCACTCGCTGCGGCGCGGGCGGGCCATCGGGGCGCTCGGCGTCGTCGTGCACACCGGGAGCGCGACCGGCGGACGGGACCGGGCGGTGGCGCTGAAGCAGGTGCGGGAACACATGCTTCCGCTGCTCGACGAGCTGACCCACGACGACGACCCGTACCTGCTCCTCGAGTCGACCGCCGGGCAGGGCGCCTCGCTGTGCTCGCGGACCTGGGACTTCGGGCCGTACTTCGAGGCGCTGGACGCCCATCCGAAGCTCGGGGTGTGCCTGGACACGTGCCACATCTTCGCGGCGGGCCACGACCTGACCGGCCCTTCCGGCATGCACCGGACCCTCGACCTGCTGGTGGACACGGTCGGCGAGGGCCGGCTGAAGCTGATCCACGCCAACGACTCCAAGGACGTGGCGGGAGCGCACAAGGACCGGCACGAGAACATCGGCGCCGGTCACATCGGCGAGGACCCCTTCCGCGCGCTGATGACCCACCCCGCGACCGAGGGGGTGCCGCTGGTCATCGAGACGCCCGGCGGCAAGGAGGGGCACGCGGCGGACGTGGAGCGGCTGAAGAAGCTGCGCGACGGCTGATCCGCCCACCGGGGCCGGGTCACAGCTCGGGGCCGTCCCCGGGTTCCTCCTGGTAGGAGTAGCGCTGCTCGCGCCACGGGTCGCCGATGTTGTGGTAGCCGCGCTCCTCCCAGAAACCGCGCCGGTCGGCGGTCATGTACTCGATGCCGCGGACCCACTTCGGGCCCTTCCAGGCGTACAGGTGCGGGACGATCAGCCGCAGCGGGAAGCCGTGCTCGGCGGTGAGCAGCTCGCCGTCCTTGTGGGTGGCGAAGAGGGTGCGTTCGGCGGCGAAGTCGGACAGCCTGAGGTTGGAGCTGAAACCGTACTCGGCCCAGACCATCACGTGGGTGACGGCGGGCGCGGGCGGGGCCAGCTCCAGGATCGCGGCGGCCGGGACGCCGCCCCACTCGGAGCCGAGCATGCTGAACTTCGTGACGCAGTGCAGGTCGGCGACGACCGTGGTGTACGGCAGGGCGGTGAACTCGTCGTGGGTCCAGCCGTGCTTCTCGTCGTCGGTGGTGGCGCCGAAGACCCGGAACTCCCAGCGCTCCGGCCGGAACTTGGGGACCGGTCCGTAGTGGGTGACGGGCCAGCCGCGCTGCAGTCGCTGCCCGGGCGGGAGCTCGAACCGCGACGCTCCTTGCGAACCGTCTTCTCCCGATCCGTGTTCCACCGGCTGACCCATGCCTCCATCCTGACAGACCCGGACCGATGCCCCTGACCCGCCCCACTTACATTCGGGCAAAACGCCCTCAATCACCACCAAAGCGACTAAGCCTGTACTTACTTACTAAGTCAAGACTTACTGGACGATCTTCGACGCCGGTGCAATCATGCCGCGCAACACGCCTGTTCCCGTTCGAAGGAGCGTCAAGCGATGCAGGGCGACCCGGAAGTCATCGAGTTCCTCAATGAGCAGCTGACCGCCGAGCTCACGGCCATCAACCAGTACTTCCTGCACGCGAAGCTGCAGGACCACAAGGGCTGGCACAAGCTCGCAAAGTACACGCGCGCGGAGTCCTTCGACGAGATGCGCCACGCCGAGGTGCTCACCGACCGCATCCTGCTCCTGGACGGCCTGCCGAACTACCAGCGCCTCTTCCACGTGCGGGTCGGCCAGAGCGTGACCGAGATGTTCCAGGCCGACCGGGAGATCGAGCTGGAGGCGATCGACCGGCTGCGCCGGGGCATCGAGGTGATGCGGGCCAAGCACGACATCACGTCGGCCAACGTCTTCGAGGCGATCCTCGCCGACGAGGAGCACCACATCGACTACCTGGAGACCCAGCTCGACCTGGTCGAGAAGCTGGGCGAGTCGCTGTACCTGTCGACGGTGATCGAGCAGACCCAGCCGGACCCGTCGGGACCGGGCTCCCTCTAGAACGGCGGGGCTAGGCCGCCTCCTAGAACGGCGGGGCTAGGCCGCCTCGGGAAGCTCCGCGAGAACCGGGGCGCCCTGGTCGGCCAGCTGCCGGCGGGGGCAGGCGCCGCGCCCGAGCAGGGCCTGGATGCGCCGTACGCAGCCGCCGCAGTCGGTGCCCGCCTTGCAGGCGGAGGCGATCTGCCGGGGCGTGCACGCGCCGGCCTCCGCGTGACTCTTCACCTGTTCCTCGGTGACACCGAAGCAGCTGCAGACGAACACGCGGTTCACCTCCCGAGCGGGGTACAAAGTCGTGCCGTACCGACGACCGGAGGGCCCGACTGATCGGTGAGGCAAACCTAACCTTACCCATCGCGCAAGGCCGGCAAAAGTGGGAGGGGCGCGGATCCCGTGTGACCCGCGCCCCATTTCACCCGCCCGCCGTGGGGCGGACCGTCACTGGTCCCGGTACATCTCCGCCACCAGGAACGCCAGGTCGAGCGACTGGCTGCGGTTCAGCCGCGGGTCGCAGGCCGTCTCGTAGCGCTGGTGCAGGTCGTCGACGAAGATCTCGTCGCCGCCGCCCACGCACTCGGTGACGTCGTCGCCGGTCAGCTCCACGTGGATGCCGCCCGGGTGGGTGCCGAGCGACTTGTGCACCTCGAAGAAGCCCTTGACCTCGTCGAGCACGTCGTCGAAGCGGCGGGTCTTGTGGCCGGAGGCCGCCTCGTAGGTGTTGCCGTGCATCGGGTCGGTGATCCAGGCGACGGTCGCGCCGGACGCGGTGACCTTCTCCACCAGCTCCGGGAGCTTGTCGCGGATCTTGTCCGCGCCCATCCGGACGATGAAGGTCAGCCGCCCGGGCTCGCGCTCCGGGTCCAGCCGCTCGATGTACTGCAGCGCCTCCTCGGCCGTGGTGGTCGGGCCGAGCTTGATGCCGATCGGGTTGCGGATCCGCGAGGCGAACTCGATGTGCGCGTGGTCCAGCTGCCGGGTGCGCTCACCGATCCACACCATGTGCCCGGAGACGTCGTACAGCTGCCCGGTGCGCGAGTCGACGCGGGTGAGGGCCGACTCGTAGTCCAGCAGCAGCGCCTCGTGCGAGGAGAAGAACTCGACGGTCTGGAACTCGGCCGGGTCCGTGCCGCAGGCCCGCATGAAGTTCAGCGCGTTGTCGATCTCCCGGGCGAGCTGTTCGTAGCGCTGGCCGGAGGGGGAGGACTTCACGAAGTCCTGGTTCCAGGCGTGCACCTGCCTGAGGTCGGCGTAGCCGCCGGTGGTGAAGGCGCGCACCAGGTTCAGCGTGGACGCCGAGGCGTGGTACATGCGCTTGAGCCGCTCGGGGTCGGGGACCCGGGCCGCCTCGGTGAAGTCGAAGCCGTTGACGGAGTCGCCGCGGTAGGTCGGCAGCGTCACGCCGTCGCGGGTCTCGGTCGGCTTGGAGCGCGGCTTGGAGTACTGGCCGGCGATCCGCCCGACCTTCACCACGGGCACGGACGCGGCGTAGGTGAGGACGGCGCCCATCTGGAGCAGCGTCTTGAGCTTGTTGCGGATGTGGTCCGCGGACACCGCGTCGAAGGCCTCGGCGCAGTCGCCGCCCTGGAGGAGGAACGCCTCTCCCTTGGCGACGGACGCCATCCGGGCGCGCAGCTGGTCGCACTCGCCCGCGAAGACGAGCGGCGGATACGACTCGAGGTCCGCGATCACTGCGCGCAGAGCCTCGGTGTCGGGGTACTCGGGCTGCTGCGCCGCGGGCAGGTCTCGCCAGGTGTTGCCAGCGCTCGCGCTGGTCTTAGCGTTCACGGTCACCCCTTAACACTACGGGGTCACGCGACGCGGTTTTCCCATCGCTCGACAGGTGAGACGGGACCCCCGTGCAGGACCCCGCGCCCGGGTTGGTAGCCTCACGCGCCTCTGTAGTTCGGATCACAGCGGACTCACACACATATTCATATCGAGGGCATACCGGGGTGGGGTTTTGAGCGCGGACCATCGAAGAGACCGCAAGAAGAAGAGAATGCTCGTCTACGGCGTCGCCTCGGCGGTGGCCGTCGCCGCCACGGCCGGCGGCCTGGCCCTGGCCTCGCCCGGCCTGCTCGGCTCGGACCCGGCGCAGGCGTCCGTGGCCCCGGGGGCCCGGCTGCAGAGCGAGTTCGAGCAGGCCGCCGAGGAGTTCGACGTCCCGCAGAGCGTGCTGATGGCGGTCTCCTACCGGCAGACGCGCTGGGAGGACCACGACGGCCTGCCGAGCACCACCGGCGCGTACAACGTCATGGGTCTCACCGACGTCGACGCGGACAGCCTCGAGAACGGCAGCGCCGCCGAGGAGCGCGAGCACCGGCTCGAGCACATGAACCGCAGCGGCGACCCCGTCGTCGAGAAGCACTTCGACGCCGACAAGGCCCTCAAGAGCCTCGACGAGAAGCCCGTCGACACCGAGGACCCGCGGCTGCACACCCTGGACGAGGCGGCCGGCCTCATCGACGCGTCGGCCGAGAAGGTGCAGAGCGACACCGGCGAGAGCATCCGGGCGGGCGCCGCGCTGCTGGCCAAGTACCAGAAGGACGCGACCGGTTCGCTGCCCGAGGACCCCGGCGCCTGGTACCCGGCGGTGGCCCGGGCCAGCCAGGCCCCGGACCACAAGGGCGCCCAGCTCTTCGCGAAGCGCGTGTTCGAGTCGATCAAGACCGGTGAGAAGCGCGTCACCGCCGACGGCCAGTCCCTGACGCTGCCGGCCGACCCGGCGGTCGAGCCGAAAAAGACGACGGACCTGGAGCTGGCCGCGGCCTCCGCCGCCCCCACCCCCGAGTGCCCGTCCGGCCTGAACTGCGACTTCCGTCCGGCCGCCTACAAGCAGAACGGCGGCATCGACGACTGGGGCAACTACAACATCGCGAGCCGCCCCACGGCCGGTCACGAGATCACCTCGATCGTGATCCACGACACCGAGGGCAGCTACAGCAGCGCCCTGGGCGTCTTCCAGAACTCGTACTCGTACGCCAGCGCCCACTACCTGATCCGCGCCTCCGACGGTCTGGTCACCCAGATGGTCGAGACGAAGAACGAGGCGTGGCACGCGGCCAACAAGACCCTCAACATGCACTCGATCGGCATCGAGCACGAGGGTTACGCGATCAAGGACGGCAGCTGGTACACCGAGCCGCAGTACGAGTCGTCGGCCGCGCTGGTGAAGTACCTGGCCGGCAAGTACGACATCCCGCTGGACCGTGAGCACATCCTCGGCCACGACGAGGTCCCGGGCGTCCTGGACGGCAACGTGAAGTCCCAGCACTGGGACCCGGGCCCGTTCTGGGACTGGAACCACTACATGGACCTGCTGGGCGCCCCGACCGGCGCCGAGGGCCCGGGCGGCCCGTACCGGCCCGGCCAGGTGATCCGCGTCGTCCCGCCGTTCACCACGGCGAACCAGCCGAAGATCACCAACGGCGGCTCCTCGGTCCCCAAGCAGCCGGCGAACTTCGTCTACCTCTACTCCTCGCCGTCCACCTCCTCGGCCATGCTCACCGACCCGTACCTGGGCAGCCAGTCCTGGTCCGAGGGCTGGAACTGGGGCAACAAGGTCCTGGCCGGCGGCGAGTTCGTGGTCGCCGAGGCACGGCAGGACTGGACGGCCATCTGGTACGGCGGCAAGAAGGCCTGGTTCTACAACCGGGGCGGCCAGTTCGCCGCCGCCGTCGGCACGCCGGACGTGGTCACGGCCAAGGCCGGGGCGAGCTCCATACCGGTGTACGGGCGCGCCTACCCCGAGGACAGCGCGTACACGGGCACCGGAGTGCCGGTCCAGAGCAAGAACAACGAGTCGCTGAGCAAGTACGGCGTCCTCTCCGGGCAGAAGTACGCCCTGGCCGGCGGCGCCATGAAGGGCTCGTACTACAACAGCGGCAACATCGACGGCTCGGGCGAGGGCTCGCGCACGGTGGTCGTGGGCGACACCACGTACTACCCGATCCGCTTCAACCACCGCATCGGCTACGTCCGCACGGCCGACGTCCAGCTGGTCAAGGGCACCGCGCCCGACCCGGGCACCGACCGGTACGACATCCTCGGCCGGGACTCCTCGGGCGTGCTGTGGCAGTACCAGGGCACCGGCAGCGCCTCCTCGCCGTTCTTCGGCCGCTTCCGCATCGGCGGCGGCTGGAACACCTACAACGCGGTGACGACGCTCACGGCGCTGCGCGCCGACGGCACCGGCGACGCGGTGGCCCGCGACAAGAGCGGCGTGCTCTGGTACTACAAGGGCAGCGGCGACATGACAGAGCCGTTCGAGTCCCGCACCCGGGTCGGCGGCGGCTGGTCCGTCTACGACACGATCACCGGCGCCCGGGACCTCACGGGTGACGGCAGGCCGGACCTGATCGCCCGCGACAAGAGCGGCGTCCTGTGGCTCTACAAGGGCACCGGCAACACCGCCGCGCCCTTCGAGACCAAGTCCAGGATCGGCGGCGGCTGGTCCGTCTACAACATGCTGACCGACACCGGCGACCTCACCGGCGACGGCAAGCCGGACCTGATCGCCCGCGACAAGAGCGGCGTCCTGTGGCTGTACAAGGGCACGGGCGACGCGTCGGCCGTGTTCGACGCCCGCACCCGGGTCGGCGGCGGCTGGTACGTGTACGACATGCTGAACGGCCCGAGCGACCTGAACCGCGACGGGGTGCCGGACCTGATCGCCCGCGACAAGGACGGCGTGCTCTGGTTCTACCAGGGCACCGGCAGCGCCTCGGCGCCGTTCAAGGGCCGCACCAGGATCGGCGGCGGCTGGAACACGTACGGCATGATCATCTGATGCGGTGCGCCGCGGCCGTCCCGCATCGCGGGACGTGCCGCGGCGCCGCGCGCGGATGCGCTAGGGTCGACGCCATGTTCGCGCACTCGACCCAGAACTGGTGGTGGACCGCTCATCCGGCGGCCCACTGACTGCGCGCGACGCAAGACTCCGCGAAGGCCGCCCGAGGGGCGGCCTTCGGCGTTTCCGAGCCCGGGTCCGTTCCTCCTCTCCGACGAACTCTCCGCCGAACCGAGAAGGACACGGACCATGACACCGCTCGACAGCCTCCTGACCGACCCCCGCCCCTTCGCCCTGCTGCGCCGCCGCGCCCCGGGCCACGACCACGACCTCGTGGAACTGCTGCTCGGCCCGGTCACGGAGCACGACGAACTCGCCGACCTGCCCGACGAAGGCCTGGCGCTCGTCCCCTTCCGGCAGATCCGCGAACGCGGCTTCGACGTCCGCGACGACGGCACCCCGCTGCTGATGCTCACCCCCGAGGAGCGGTACGGCATCCCGCTCGCCGAGGCGCTGGCGCAGCTGCCCGCGCACGAGGTGCGGGTCGAGGGCGGCGGCTTCGACGTCGGGGACGAGGAGTACGCGCGGACCGTCGGCCGGGTCCTGGACGAGGAGATCGGGCGCGGCGAGGGCGCCAACTTCGTGATCCGGCGGACGTACGAGGGGCGGATCCCCGGGTTCGGGCGGGCCGACGCGCTGGCCCTGTTCCGGCGGCTGCTGGAGGGCGAGCGGGGCGCGTACTGGACGTTCGTCGTGCACACCGGGGACCGCACGCTGGTCGGGGCCAGCCCGGAGGTGCACGTGCGGATGTCCGGGGGCACGGTCGTCATGAACCCGATCAGCGGCACGTACCGCTACCCCGCGGAGGGGCCGACCCCCGAGCACCTGCTCGACTTCCTCGCCGACGGCAAGGAGATCGAGGAGCTGTCGATGGTCGTCGACGAGGAACTGAAGATGATGTGCACCGTCGGCGACATGGGCGGCGTCGTCGTCGGCCCGCGGCTGAAGGAGATGGCGCACCTCGCGCACACCGAGTACGAGCTGCGCGGCAAGTCCTCCCTGGACGCCCGGGAGGTGCTGCGGGAGACGATGTTCGCGGCGACGGTCACCGGCTCGCCGGTGCAGAACGCCTGCCGGGTGATCGAGCGGCACGAGACCGGCGGGCGGGGCTACTACGCCGGCGCGCTGGCCCTGCTCGGGCGGGACCCGGGGGACGGCCCCGGGCGTTCCGCCGGCCCCCAGACGCTCGACTCCCCCATCCTGATCCGCACCGCCGACATCGATGCGGAGGGCCGGCTGCGGGTGCCGGTCGGCGCCACTCTGGTGCGGGGCTCGGACCCGGCGGGCGAGGTCGCCGAGACCCACGCCAAGGCGGCCGGCGTACTGGCGGCGCTGGGCGTACGTCCGGCCCGGCCGCGGGCGGAGGCCGAGCGTCCGCGGCTGGCCGATGATCCCCGGGTGCGGGCCGCGCTGGACGGGCGCCGCGCCTCGCTGGCCCCGTTCTGGCTGCGGATGCAGGAGCCGTCGGCCGCGCTGACCGGGCACGCCCTGGTCGTCGACGCGGAGGACACCTTCACGGCGATGCTCGCGCACGTGCTGCGCTCCTCGGGGCTCACGGTGAGCGTACGGCGGTACGACGAGCCGGGGCTGCGCGAGGCGGTACTGGGGCACGGGGGCGGCCCGGTGGTGCTGGGGCCGGGACCCGGTGACCCCTCGGACCGGGCCGACCGCAAGATGCGCTTCCTGCGTTCCCTGACCGCCGAGGTGCTCGGGACGCACCGGCACGGCGTCCTCGGCGTCTGCCTCGGACACGAGCTGATCGCGGCCGAGCTGGGGCTCGGCATCGTCCGCAAGGAGGTGCCGTACCAGGGGGCGCAGACGGAGATCGACCTGTTCGGGCGGCGGGAGACGGTCGGCTTCTACAACAGCTTCACGGCGCGCTGCGACGACGAGGCCGCTCTGGAGCTGGCCGCCCACGGCATCGAGGTGAGCCGCTCGGCGGGCGGCGAGGTGCACGCGCTGCGGGGTGACGGCTTCGCCGGGGTGCAGTTCCACCCGGAGTCGGTGCTGACGCTGAACGGCACGGCGATCGTGCGGGAGCTGGCCGGTCAGCTGCGCGGGACGAGCACGTTCTCCGAACGGCGGCCCGCCCGGTAGTCGAGGACGTTGCGCACGGTCGTCTCGACGATCTGCCCGACGGCGTCCTCGGTGTAGTACGCCTGGTGCGAGGTGACCAGCACGTTCGGGAAGGTGACGAGGCGGGCCAGGGTGTCGTCCTCGACGGCCTCCAGGGACTTGTCGAGGAAGAACAGGCCCGCCTCCGCCTCGTACACGTCCAGGCCCACGCCCGAGAACCGGCCCGCGCGCAGTTCGCCGACGAGGGCCGCGGTGTCGATCAGTCCGCCGCGGCTGGAGTTGATCAGGATGGCGTCGTCGCGCATCGCCCTCAGCGCGGCGGCGTCGATCAGGTGCCGGGTCTCGGCCATCAGCGGGACGTGCAGGGTGATCAGGTCGGAGCGGGCGAGCAGCTCGTCCTTGGGGACGTAGCGCATGCCCAGCTCCGCGCAGGCCGGGTTCTCGGCGACGTCCCAGCCGAGCAGGCGCATGCCGAAGCCGTGGGCGATCCGGGCGAAGGCCTCGCCGATCTTGCCGGTGCCGAGCACGCCGGCGGTGCGGCCGTGCAGGTCGCGGCCCATCAGGCCGTCGAGGCGGAAGTCGAAGTCGCGGGTGCGGATGGAGGCGCGCACGATCCGCCGGTTGACGGCCATGGCGAGGGCCCAGGCGAACTCGGCGACCGAGTACGGCGAGTAGTACGACACCCGGGCCACGGTCATGCCGAGCCGCTCGGCGGTGGCCAGGTCGACGTTGTTGAAGCCGGTGGAGCGCTGGGCCACCATCCGGGTGCCGCCGGCCGCGAGGATCTCCAGGACCTCCGCGCCGAGGTCGGCGTTGACGGACGTGGAGACGATCTCGTGGCCGGCCGCGATGGGGGCGGTGTCCCCATTGAGGAAGACGTCCAGGCAGCGGACGTCCTCGTGGTCGCCGAAGGCGCGTTCGATCAGGGGCTTCTCGTCGGCCTGTACGCCGAAGGCAAGGATCTCCATGACCGCTCCCGTGGTGGTGGGCTCCGGGCCGAATATACGGCCCTCGGCTCACCCCCGCCGGTCAGCGGCAGGTCCCTCGCCGGTCAGCGGCCAGTCCCTCGCCGGTCAGCCGAAGAAGACGCCGACCTCGTCGTACAGCGCCGGGTCGACGGTCTTCAGCCGGGCGGTGGCCTCGGCGATCGGGACGCGGACGATGTCCGTGCCGCGCAGGGCGACCATCTTGCCGAAGTCCCCGTCGTGCACGCAGTCGACGGCGTGCAGGCCGATGGGGGTCCCCCCACGCCGTTCAGGCAGTGGGGGAGGGTGGCGAGCCAGCGGTCGAAGGCGCTGGGGGTGCCGCCGCGCTGGACGTGGCCGAGGACGGTGGTGCGGGCCTCGTTGCCGGTGCGCTTCTCGATCTGCTTGGCCAGCCACTCGCCGACCCCGGACAGCCGGACGTGCCCGTAGGAGTCCAGCGACTCGTCCTTGAGCACCATGTCGCCGTCGCGCGGCATCGCGCCCTCGGCGACGACCACGATCGGGGCGTAGGAGGCCCGGAAGCGGGAGGTCACCCAGGCGCACACCTGCTCGACGTCGAAGCGCTGCTCGGGGATGAGGATGACGTTGGCGCCGCCGGCCAGGCCGGAGTGGAGGGCGATCCAGCCGGCGTGCCGGCCCATGACCTCGACGACCAGGACGCGCATGTGGGACTCGGCGGTGGTGTGCAGCCGGTCGATGGCCTCGGTGGCGATGCCGACGGCGGTGTCGAAGCCGAAGGTGTAGTCGGTGGCGGACAGGTCGTTGTCGATGGTCTTGGGGACGCCGACGCAGGGCACGCCGTACTCGTCGGCGAGGCGGGTGGCGACGCCGAGGGTGTCCTCGCCGCCGATGGTGATGAGCGCCTCGACGCCGAGTGCGGCGAGGTTGTCCTTGATGCGCCGGATGCCGTCCCGCTGCTGGAGCGGGTTGGTGCGCGAGGAGCCGAGGACGGTGCCGCCGCGGGGCAGGATGCCGCGGACGGCCGGGATGTCGAGCGGGACGGTGTCGCCCTCCAGGGGGCCGCGCCAGCCGTCCCGGAAGCCGGTGAAGTCGTAGCCGTACTCCTGGACGCCCTTGCGGACGACGGCCCGGATGACGGCGTTGAGCCCGGGGCAGTCGCCGCCGCCGGTCAGTACTCCGACCTTCATCGCGTGATCCCCTTGCCACAGTGGGTGGTTGAGGCCAGTCCACTGTCCCGCGCGGGTCACGCGTCGTCCAGACCCCGTTCTATCGCGTACCGCACCAGCTCCACGCGGTTGTGCAGCTGGAGCTTGCCGAGGGTGTTCTGGACGTGGTTCTGCACGGTGCGGTGGGAGATGACGAGGCGTTCGGCGATCTGCTTGTAGCTCAGGCCCTTGGCGACCAGGCGCAGCACCTCGGTCTCCCGGTCGGTGAGCCGGGGCGCGCCGGGGTCGTCGGTGCCCGCGGCGGGCGCGGGTTCGGAGGCCAGGCGGCGGTACTCGCCGAGGACGAGTCCGGCGAGTCCCGGGGTGAAGACCGGGTCGCCGGCGGCCGTACGGCGCACCGCGTCCCGCAGTTCCTCGGTGGAGGCCGACTTCAGCAGGTAGCCGGTCGCGCCGGACTTGACCGCCTCCAGCACGTCGGCGTGCTCCCCGCTCGCCGAGAGCACGAGGACACGCAGCTTCGGGTCGGTGCCGACGACCTCCTTGCAGACCTGGACGCCGGGCTTGCCGGGCAGGTTGAGGTCGAGCACGAGGACGTCGGGCGCGACGGCGGCTGCCCGGCGCACCGCCTGGTCGCCGTCACCGGCGGTGGCGACCACGTCGAAGCCGGACTCGGCCAGGTCGCGGGCCACGGCGTCGCGCCACATCGGGTGGTCGTCGACCACCATGACCCTGATCGGGCCCTGTCGTTCACTCATGATCCGCTGCCTTCCCCCGTGCGCCGGTACCGCGGGTACCGGCGGTCTTCTTCGGTGCCTTCAGTTCGACTTCGGTGCCCTGGCCGGGCACCGAGATCAGTTCGGCCGTGCCGCCGAGGTCGCGCAGCCGGCCGCGGATCGACAGGGCCACGCCGAGCCGGCCCTCGCCCTCGGCCTCGGCCAGCCGCCCGTCCGGGATGCCGGGCCCCTCGTCGCGGACGGTGACGATCACCTCGTCCGGTTCGTCCTCGACCAGGATCCACGCGCGGGCCTGCTCACCGACGTGCTCGCGGACATTGTCCAGCGCGGCGCCCACCGCGGCCGCCAGCTCCCGTGCGGCCGCCGGGGCGAGCAGGACCGGGGCGCCCGGCTCGGCGAGGTTCACCAGCGAGCCGGCGTACGGGGCGAGCAGGGCGCGCAGGTCGACGGGGCCGTCCGGGTCGGCCCCCTCCGGTTCCTCGACCATCCGGACGACGGCGCCCTCCGCGGCGTCCTCCGACACACGGGAGACGGGCACCAGGCCCCCGGAGACCAGGGTGCGCAGGGCCACCTCCTGCTCACCGGCCAGCCGGCCCAGTTCGGCCGCCTCGCCGCCGATGACGGCGCCCCGGCGCTGCACCATCGCCAGCACCTGGAGCACGCTGTCGTGGATGTCCCGGGCGAGGCGCTCGCGCTCCCTGGTCGCCGCCTCGATCTCCAGGGCGCGGGCGAGGGTGCGCTCGGAGGCGCGGGCGACCTCGACGACGTAGCCGATGGCGATGGAGGCGACCCAGACGAGGACGACGTTGTGGACGGTGTCGCGGGCCGGGGTGCCGCGTTCGACCAGGTTGGCGACGGCGACGAGGGTGGAGGCGACGGCGGCCCAGCGCCAGCCGCCCTTGATGGCGAAGGCCAGCACGGAACCGGCGGTCCATATCGACGGCAGGGTCGGACCGCCGTCCATGACGCGCTCGTGGGCGTCGGCGAAGGGCGTGAGCAGGATGCCGGTGAGCGCGACGGTGAGGTCGGCGGCGAGGAACCGCTTGGTGCAGTTCGCGGCGTTCGTGACCTTGGGGAGGGTGGCCAGGGTCCAGACGAAGAGGACGGCGTAGTAGGCGACGGCGAGCCAGGGGCGGGCGAACCCGGAGTAGGCGGTGGCGAAGAACCCGATCGCGTACAGCATGGTGAGCACGCGGTAGCCGGCGAGCGCGCGCCACAGCGGCAGCTCGACCGACATCCTCATGACTCTCTCGCGCCTGGCCATGTTCCCCCCTCCCCGGGCCCTTCCCGGGCTACGTCCCGGCCCGGTCCTTCCCGGCCTTCGCCGCCTTGCCCGCTTCCTTCTCGGCCTTCGCCGCCTCCGCGAGCTGCCGCTTCATGGCGGTCGCGTACATGTCGACGTACTCCTGGCCGGAGAGCTTCATGATCTCGTACATGACCTCGTCGGTCACCGCGCGGAGCACGAAGCGGTCGTGCTCCATGCCCTGGTAGCGGGAGAAGTCCAGCGGCTTGCCGATGCGGATGCCGGGACGCATCAGCTTCGGCATCACCTGGCCGGGCGGCTGGATCTTCTCGGTGTCGATCATGGCGACCGGGATCACGGGCGCGCCGGTGGCGAGGGCCACGCGCGCGAGGCCGCCCGGCTTGCCGCGGTAGAGGCGGCCGTCCGGGGAGCGGGTGCCCTCGGGGTAGATGCCGAACAGCTCGCCGCGCTCCAGGACCTCTATGCCGCTCTTGATGGCGGCCTCTCCCGCGCCGCGCGCGCCGGAACGGTCCACGGGGAGCTGGCCCACGCCCTTGAAGAAGGCGGCGGTCAGCCTGCCCTTGACCCCGGGCGTGTTGAAGTACTCGGCCTTGGCGATGAAGGTCACCTTGCGGTCGAGGACGGCGGGCAGGAAGAACGAGTCGGAGAACGAGAGGTGGTTGCTCGCCAGAATGGCGGGGCCGTCGGCCGGGATGTACTCCAGGCCCTCCACCCAGGGCCGGAAGGCAAGCTTCAGCGACCCTCCGATGGTGAGCTTCATCGTGCCGTACAACAACCCAGTGCCTCCCGTGTCCGTGGGTCAGACCTTATCCCGGGACACCGTCAATGGCCCCGACGGCCCTGGTCGGTGTCAGTGCGGTCGCGTACGGTGAAAGACCCGCGAGTCCCCCCTGACGACAGGAGACCGAGACGTGCCGGTGCTGCCCGGAGCCGAGCCGTTCCGCCACGAGGGCGGGGAGGCCGGCGTCCTCCTCTGTCACGGTTTCACGGGTTCCCCGCAGTCGCTGCGTCCCTGGGCCCGGTATCTGGCCGAGCGCGGCCTGACGGTGACGCTGCCGCTGCTGCCCGGGCACGGCACCCGCTGGCAGGACATGCAGGTCACGGGCTGGCAGGACTGGTACGCGGAGGTGGACCGCGAGCTGCGCGCCCTGCGCGAGCGCTGCGCCCGGGTCTTCGTGGCCGGCCTGTCCATGGGCGGCGCGCTGGCGCTGCGGCTGGCCGCGAAGCACGGGGACGCGGTGGCGGGCGTCGTCGTCGTGAACCCGGCGAACCGCATGCACGGCGTCGCCCAGCACGCCCTGCCCCTCCTGCGCCACCTGGTGCCGGCCACGAAGGGCATCGCCAGCGACATCGCCAAGCCACTCAGCACGGAGCTGGGGTACGACCGGGTGCCGCTGCACTCGGCGCACTCGCTGCGCGCCTTCTTCCGGCTGGCCGACGGCGACCTGCCCCAGGTGACCCAGCCGCTGCTGTTGCTGCGCAGCCCGCAGGACCACGTGGTGCCGCCCGCCGACTCGGCGCGGATCCTGGGCCGGGTGTCCTCGACGGACGTGACGGAGATCCTGCTGGAACAGAGCTACCACGTGGCGACGTTGGACCACGATGCGGACCGGATCTTCGCGGAGAGCGTCGCGTTCATCGGCCGGCTCGCGCCCGGTTCCGTCAAAGAACCGGAGTCCGGTCTCGGCGAGGAAGGGACGGCCGCAGGTGGCTGAGCACGACTCCGACCGCGAGGACCGCGAGGAGCGGGACCTGGAGCGGGAGCACCGCGAGGGGCGGGAGCCGGCCGCGGACGGCGGGCCCGGGGCGCAGGACGTGCCCTTCGACGAGGCCGCCGCCTGGGACGCGATCGTCGCCGGGTACGGGGAGGAGCCCCCGGATCCGCCGGGCGCGAAGCCTTTCAAGTCGGTCGAGGACCTGGCGCTGCTGGAGCCGGAGGTGAACGACGAGAAGCCGTCGGCGGACCGGCCCGCCCCGGACCGGCCGCTGGGCAGCTCCGTCGCGTTCGCGCCCGGTGTCGGTCCCCGCGACCACACGCCCGCCGAGCCGTCCGACGACGACTTCGACCCGGACGACGAGGGCCACTTCGTGCCGCCCGAGCCGCCGCCGCTGCCCGATGCCGACCCCACCGCGAAGTTCGCCTGGCTGGGGGTGATCGGCGGCCCCGTGCTGCTCCTGCTGGCGGTGCTGCTCGGCTGGGACATGACCTGGTGGCTGACGACCCTGAGCATCGGCGGCTTCCTCGGCGGCTTCGCCACCCTGGTCGTGCGGATGCGGACGGACGACGAGGACGACGACGATCCGGGGCGGGGCGCGGTGGTGTAGCCGGTCGGCCGGACTCCGGTCAGGCGGGGGTCGCGGGTACGCGGAGGGCGGTCAGGACCGGGAGGTGGTCCGTGGCCGCCCTCAGGTCGTCCTCCGCCACTCCGGGCAGTCCCGACGGCACCCCGCAGCCCAGCACCTCGACGCCTTCGGTGACGAAGACCGCGTCGATACGGCGGTCGGGGGCGGTGGCGGGGAAGGTGTACTCCCCGCCCCAGGGCGCGGCGGTCCAGCAGTCGCGCAGTCCGTCGCCGAGCCGCCGGAAGGTGCGGCCGCCGGGGCGCTCGTTCAGGTCCCCGCCCGCCACGGCGTGCGGCACGCCGAGGCCGGCCAGGTGGTCGAGGAGCAGGCCGGCCTGCTGGTGGCGCTCCTCGGCCCGCAGCGACAGGTGGGTGCTGAGGACGCCGAGACGGGCCCCGCCGAACCGGACCACGGCGGTGGCCAGGCCCCTGCGGTGCTGACCGGGGGTGAGCGGAAGCAGCACGTCCTCGGTGCGCTCCACGGTGGCCCGCAGGGAGCAGAGCAGCGCGGGGCCGGCGGCGGTGGCGCCGCCGGAGAGCAGGACCAGGTCGCTGGCGGCGGCGAGCCGGGTGATCTTCTTGCGCCAGCGGAAGAAGCGGGGTGCCTCCTGGAGGAGGACCAGGTCGGGCGCGCAGGCCTTGATGACGCGGGCGAGGGCGTCGGTGTCGTCGCGCAGCGAGCGGATGTTGTAGCTCAGGACGCGGACGACCGCGGAACCGTCGGGTTCTGTCTGGGAGTTGGGGAGCTGCTCCATGTTGATCAATGTACGCCTACGAGCTCGGGGCGCGAGGTTCGTGGGCGACTGCCGGTAATACGTGGCTTGTCGCGCAGTTCCCCGCGCCCCTGAGGTCGGGACGGATCCCGTCGCTCGAAAAGCGACCGTTACATGATCGGGTCGGGTTCCCGGGCCAGGTCGGCCGCGCCGACCAGGCCGGCCTTGTTGCCGAGTTGGGCGGCGATCACGTCGGCGACCGGGCGCCAGTTGCCGCCGACCAGCCAGCGCTTGTACGACTTGCGGATCGGGTCGAGGACCAGGTCGCCCTCGTCCGAGAGGCCGCCGCCGACGATGAACGCGGACGGGTCGAAGAGCGAGGCCAGGTCGGCGAGGCCGGCGCCGGCCCAGCGGGCCAGTTCCCGGTAGGAGTCGACGGCGACCGGGCAGCCCTGGCGGGCGGCGACCGAGATGTGCTTGCCCTCGATGCCGTCGGGGGTGCCGTCGCCGAGCGCGAGCAGTACCTCAGCGCGCTCGGGGGTGGCATTGGCACGCTGCTTGGCGTACCGCACCAGCGCCCGTCCCGACGCGTACTGCTCCCAGCAGCCCTGCGAGCCGCAGCCGCACAGCAGGCCGTCGGGCACCATGCGGATGTGGCCGAACTCCGCGGCCACGCCGAAGTGACCGCGGCGCAGCTTGTTGCCGATGATGATGCCGCCGCCGAGGCCGGTGCCCAGGGTGATGCAGATGACGTTGCGGTGGCCCTTGCCGCCGCCGAACTTGTACTCGCCCCAGGCCGCGGCGTTGGCGTCGTTCTCCACGACGACGGGGAGGCCGACGCGCGCCTCGACCTTCTCCTTGAGCGGCTCCTGGCGCCAGTCGATGTTGGGCGCGAAGTAGACCGTGGAGCGCTGGCGGTTGACGTATCCGGCGGCACCGATACCGACGCCGACGATCTCGTGCCCCACGCGCGCGCCCTCCACCGCGGTGGCGATGGCGTCCACGATGGCCTCGGGTGTGGTGGGGGTCGGCACCTTGTGGGTCGAGAGGATGTTGCCTTCCTCGTCGACCACGCCGGCCGCGATCTTCGTGCCGCCGATGTCGACGCCGATGGTGAGTCCCATGAATCCCTCAGTTCGGTCGAGCCCCGCTAAGGGCAACCGTACCCGAGGCGGGGCTCAGTCCAGGTCGATGCGCTGGCCCGGACCGGTGCCGCCGTCGTCCTCGTCCCGGCCGTCGGTGCCGCGTTCGCCCTGGTCGCGGGGGTCGCTCGGATCCTTGGCGGCGGTGTCGCCGGTGGTCCAGCGGCGTTCCTGGTTCTGGACGGCGGAGCGGTAGGCGGCGAGGAGTTCGCCGCCGGCGGCGGCGAGGTGGTCGAACACGTCCGGGTTGCGCTCGATGACCGGTTCGACGGCGGCCTTCGCCTGCTGGACGACCTGCCGGACCACCTGCTGGGCGGCGGGCCCGGCGACCTGGCCGAGCAGCGGGGACTGGAGGCCGGCCAGCTTGTCGGCGACGGTGTCGACGAGCCGGCGCAGCTCCTCGGCGGCGGAGCCGGGCGGCGGCCCGTACTCGGCACGGCGGCGGGCCTTCTCCGCCTCCAGGTCCTCGGCGCACGCCGTCGCCCAGGCGTCGGCGTCGGTGGCATGCGCCTCGGCGGTCGCTCGCGTCTCACCGGTCGCACGCGTCTCGTCGGTCGCACGCGTCTCGTCGGTCGCACGTGTCTCGTCGACCGTGTCGGCCTCGTCGGGGCGGGGCGCCTCGGACGGGGGGAGCTCTTCGCTCATGACGGACTCCTGACTACGGTTCGTCCTTACGACGTTACCCGAACGGCCCCGGCCCCCGTCGGGTCATCGTCCCCGCGGCCACAGCCCCGGGTCCGGCGCGAACCGGACGGCGAGGGTGTCCTCCCGCAGCGCGGCCCCGTCCACGGTGCAGCGACGCAGCGCGGAGGGCAGCGGGACGGTGCGGCGGAACGGACCCGCAGCGACGACCAGTTCGTCCCCGCGGCGGACCAGGTCGAGCTCCTCGCGTACGGCGCCGGGCAGCGGGATGTGCCAGACCAGGACGCCGTCCTCGGCCAGCCGGTCGGTGACGGGCCACTCGACCGGGGAGGCGGCCGGGTTGACGCCGGGCACGTCGAGGGCGGCGAGGTCGTCCGTGCCGCGCGGGTCGCGGCCGAGGTGGGCGACGGCGTGGACGTCGTACGTGCCCTGCCACTCCTCCAGCGTCTTGCGCTGCTGGGCGAGGGGGCCGCCGAGCCAGCTGTCCGCCGGGACGTCCTCGGGCAGGACGCGGTTGGCGACCAGCAGGTCGGTGCGCAGGCCGCGCAGGGCGAGACCGAGGGTGGTGGCGCGGACGGCGTCGGCTCCGGCCGGCCCCGGCTCGGCGACCAGCCGGACGGTGGTGTTCCGGTCGGCCAGGACGGCCTCCGCGGCGGCCAGTTCCAGCTCCCAGCGGGCGGTCGCCTCGTACAGCGCCTCGGCGGGCATGGGGACGCCCGCGAGCCGGCCGAGGACGGGGCGCAGGGCCCGGGCGGCCTGTCGTTCGGGCGGGAGCAGGCGGCGCAGGCTGCGGCGCAGTTCCTCGGGCGCGGCGAGCAGGGCGAGGGCGCGGGGCGCGGGCGGGAGGTCCACGACGAGGAGGTCGTGCGCCTCGGCGAGGGCGGCCTCGCGCAGGGCGCGCAGCAGGGCGAGGTCGTCGGCGCCGGGGAGCGGGGTCAGCTCCTCGGGGTCGAGGCGGGAGGCGCCGAGCAGGTCGAGCGCGGAGGCGGCGCGGTCCTGGAGGGCGGCGAGGGCGTCCCGGAAGCCCTGGGCGGCGTCGGGGCGCCACGCGGTGAGGCCGGGGGCGACGGGGGTGGGCGCGGGGCCGGTGGGCACGCCGAGTACGGCGCCGAGGGTGTCGTCGCGGTCGGTGCCGAGGAGGAGGGTGCGGGTGCCCTCGCGGGCGGCCTTGAGCGCGGTGGCGGCGGCGACGGTGGTACGGCCGGTGCCGCCGGGGCCTGTGAGCAGGAGGGTGCGCATGGGGGTGAACGGTACCTGGGGCTCCGCCGGTTGGCTGGTGACCCGGCGCTGGGGCTCGGGGGGGGGAGCGCGGCCCGGCGCTGCCGGGGTGCCGCTGCGCCCACCCGTGCCGCCCCAGCGGCACGACTGCCCGCAGTTACGACGGCTTGGCGACTGCCCGCGGCTACGGCGGCGTGGCCACTGCCCGCGGCTGCGTTACTTTTTCGACTCCACGCGCTTCTTCAGGCCGGCCAGGGCTCGGTCGATGATGACCTTTTCCGCCTTGCGCTTGATCATGCCGAGCATGGGGATCTTGACGTCCACCGTGAGGCGGTAGGTGACCTCCGTGCCGGTGCCCGCCGGGCGGAGGAGGTAGGAGCCGTCGAGGGAGCGCAGCATCTGGGACTTCACCAGCGTCCAGGAGACCTCGTGCTCGCCGGTCCAGGTGTAGCCCAGCGTCTGGTCGTCCTTGATCGCGCCGGCGTCCATGACGAGTCGGACCTGCTCGGCACGCCCCTGCGCGTCGGTCGAGAGGACCTCGGCCTCCTTCACCTCGCCCGTCCAGTCGGGGTAGCGCGCGAAGTCGGCGATCACCGCCATGACGTCGGCGGGTGCCGCCTCGATGGTGATGCTCGAGCTGGTGTGTTCCGCCATCGCCGTGGCTCCTCCGGATGCGGGCCGCTACTGAGGTGGTCGTGCGCGCATGACGCGCACGTGTGTGCCGCGTGAAGGCTATCGCGCACCGCGACGGCGGATGCCACCACCCACCTGCACGGGTTCGCCGCGCACGTTCACCACTCCAGCGCCCACGGCCGTCCCGTCGACGCGAAGTGGCCGACGTTCACGCACTCGGTCGCCCCGATGCGCATGCGCCGGACCAGCGGCTGGTGGACGTGCCCGAACAGGGCGTACCGGGGGCGGGTGCGGCGGATCGCGTCGAGGAGCGCCAGACTGCCCCGCTCGAAGCGCCGGGCCACCGTGTCGTAGACCAGTTCCGGCACCTGGGGCGGGATGTGCGTGCACAGCACGTCCACCTCGCCGACGGCCTCGATCTTCGCGGCGTACGCCTCGTCGCTGATCTCGTACGGCGTGTTCATCGCGGTGCGCAGCCCGCCGCCGACGAAACCGAAGACGCGGCCGCCGATCTCCACCCGCTGCCCGTCGAGCACGGTGGTGCCGGGACCGGCATACTCGGACCACAGCGGCGGCACGTCGACGTTGCCGTAGGTGGCGTAGGTGGGGGTGGGGAAGGCGGCGAACAGCTCGGCGTACTGCTTGCGCACCGCCCGTTCGATCAGCTCCCGCCGGTCCCCGTCGACCCCGGCCCACAACCGCGTCCCGAACTCCCGGGCCTCGTCGAAGCGGCGGGCGGTGCGCAGCGCGACGATGCGGTCGGCGTTGGCGACGCCGAACAGGTCGGGGAAGATGCCGCGCGAGTGGTCGGCGTAGTCGAGGAAGAGGACCAGGTCCCCGAGGCAGATCAGGGCGTCGGCGCCCTCGCCGGCCCTGGCCAGGTCGCGGGCGTTGCCATGGACGTCGCTGACCACGTGGACGCGCGTGCTCGTGTTACGGGGCGGTGTGGGTGCCATGGCGATCAAGCGTAAGCAGCGCGCGGCTGATGTGAACAGTGGCGGCCGGACCTGCGGTTACTGGCTGGTCGGTTGATCCGTCGACTACTGTGCGCAAAGCAAACCCCATCCGTGTGACGCAGCGAACATCTCGTGGGGACCCCCTGTCGGAGAACGCATACCGGCGGGTAACGTCCGGGCAGTCCAGTCGTGCTCTGGGTTTCAACATGTGAATTCCGCATGAGTTTCCCGAGCACTTGCCCGAGCCTTGGACCGCACCGTCGCATCACACAGTGTCGTGGCGCCGGCGCCCTATGAGGAGCAGCAGTCTTGCGCGAGTTCAGCCTTCCGGCCTTGTACGAGGTCCCCGCGGACGGAAACCTGACCGACATCGTCCGCAGAAACGCCGCGCAGCATCCCGACGTCGCCGTCATCGCCCGGAAGGCGGGCGGCGCCTGGCAGGACCTGACCGCGCGTGCCTTCCTCGCCGAGGTGCACTCCGCCGCCAAGGGTCTGATCGCCTCCGGCGTCCAGCCGGGCGACCGGGTCGGCCTGATGTCCCGCACGCGGTACGAGTGGACCCTGCTGGACTTCGCGATCTGGAGCGCGGGCGCGATCACCGTGCCGGTGTACGAGACCAGCTCGCCGGAGCAGGTGCAGTGGATCCTCAGCGACTCGGGCGCCACGGCGTGCGTCGTGGAGTCGGCCGGGCACGCCGCCGCCGTCGAGTCGGTGCGCGAGCAGCTGCCCGCCCTGAAGAACGTCTGGCAGATCGACGCGGGCGGCGTGGAGGAACTGGGTCGCCTGGGCCAGGACGTCACGGACCGCACCGTCGAGGAGCGGGGCTCGATCGCCAAGGCCGACGACCCCGCGACCATCGTCTACACCTCCGGCACCACGGGCCGCCCCAAGGGCTGTGTCCTCACCCACCGCAGCTTCTTCGCCGAGTGCGGGAACGTGGTGGAACGGCTGCGGCCGCTCTTCCGCACCGGTGAGTGCTCGGTCCTCCTCTTCCTGCCCCTCGCGCACGTCTTCGGGCGGCTGGTGCAGGTCGCGCCGATGATCGCGCCGATCAAGCTGGGCTGCGTCCCGGACATCAAGAACCTCACCGACGAGCTGGCCGCCTTCCGGCCCACGCTGATCCTCGGCGTGCCGCGCGTCTTCGAGAAGGTCTACAACTCGGCGCGCGCCAAGGCGCAGGCCGACGGCAAGGGCAAGATCTTCGACCGCGCCGCGGACACCGCGATCGCGTACAGCAAGGCCCTGGACACCCCGTCGGGTCCGTCCGTCGGCCTGAAGATCAAGCACAAGGTCTTCGACAAGCTGGTCTACAGCAAGCTCCGTACGGTCCTCGGCGGGCGCGGCGAGTACGCCATCTCCGGCGGCGCCCCGCTCGGCGAGCGGCTCGGCCACTTCTTCCGCGGCATCGGCTTCACGGTCCTGGAGGGCTACGGCCTGACCGAGTCCTGCGCGGCCACCGCCTTCAACCCGTGGGACCGGCAGAAGATCGGCACGGTCGGCCAGCCGCTGCCCGGCTCCGTGGTGCGCATCGCGGACGACGGCGAGGTGCTGCTGCACGGCGAGCACCTGTTCAAGGAGTACTGGAACAACCCGGGCGCGACCGCCGAGGCGCTGGCCGACGGCTGGTTCCACACCGGCGACATCGGCACCCTCGACGAGGACGGCTACCTGCGGATCACCGGTCGCAAGAAGGAGATCATCGTCACCGCCGGCGGCAAGAACGTCGCCCCGGCCGTCATAGAGGACCGCATCCGCGCGCACGCACTGGTCGCGGAGTGCATGGTGGTCGGCGACGGGCGGCCCTTCGTGGGCGCGCTGGTCACCCTCGACGAGGAGTTCCTGGGCCGCTGGTGCGCGGAGCACGGGAAGCCGGCCGGCTCCAGCGCGGTGTCGTTGCGGGAGGACCCGGAGCTGCTCGCGGCGATCCAGGACGCGATCGACGACGGGAACGCGGCGGTGTCGAAGGCTGAGTCGGTGCGCAAGTTCCGGGTGCTGGGGGCGCAGTTCACCGAGGACTCGGGGCATTTGACGCCGTCGTTGAAGCTGAAGCGGAATGTTGTCGCCAAGGACTACGCGGACGAGATCGAGGCGATCTACGCCAAGTAGTGGGGAGGGGGCGCCTTGTGGGGTGCCCCCTTGTCGCCGCGGGCGAGTGCGGGTGCGTCGTGGCTTGTCGCGCAGTTCCCCGCGCCCCTAGGTGTCTTCAGTCCCCGGTGCTGCCCAGGGGACCGTGTTACAGCAACGCCTTCAAGTGCTCCGCCAGTAGGTCCCAGCGCCATTTTTCCTCCACCCACGTCCGGCCCCGCTCGCCCATCCTGCGGCGGAGTTCCGGGGCGGCGAGGAGGGTGGTGATGCGGTCCGCGGACTCGTTCGGGTCGTTGCCGTGGACCACCCAGCCGGTCTCGCCGTCGAGTACGGCGTCGGGGGCGCCGCCCGAGTCGCCAGCGACGACGGGCAGGCCGGTTGCCGAGGCCTCCAGGTAGACGATGCCCAGGCCCTCCACGTCGAGGCCGCCGCGGCGGGTGCGGCAGGGCATGGCGAAGACGTCGCCGGCGCCGTAGTGGGCGGGCAGCTCGGACCAGGGCACGGGGCCGGTGAAGTGGACGGAGTCGGCCACGCCGGTCTCGGCGGCGAGGCGGCGCAGGTCCTTCTCGTAGGGGCCGCCGCCGACGACGAGGAGGACGGCGTCCGGCTCGGCGGCGAGGATGCGGGGCATGGCGCGGATCAGGGTGTCCTGGCCCTTGCGCGGGACCAGGCGGGAGACGCAGACGACGACGGGGCGGTCGGTCAGGCCCAGGCGGGCGCGCACCTCGTCGCCGCCGCTGGCCGGGTGGAAGGTCTTCTCGTCGACGCCGGGCGGCAGTTGCACCATCCGGGCGGCGGCCTCGGGCGTGAGCGCGCCCGCGATGCGGGAGCGGGTGTACTCGCCGAGGTAGGTGATCGTGTCCGTCGACTCCCCGATCCGGCGCAGCAGTTGCCGGGCGGCGGGCAGCTGGGCCCAGCCCGCCTCGTGGCCGTGGGTGGTGGCGACGAGGCGCTCGGCGCCCGCCCTGCGCAGGGCCGGGGCCATCAGGCCGAGGGGCGCGGCCGCCCCGAACCACACCGAGGTGCAGCCGTGCTCGCGCAGCAGGCCCACCGCCCGCCGGGTGGCGCCCGGCGTCGGCAGCAGCATGGTCGTACGGTCCCGTACGACGGTGAAGGGCTGCTCGGCGTCGAAGGCGGCGGTGGCCTCGACGCCCTCGCGGCCGCGCTTCCAGGTGGAGGCGTAGACGACGAGCCGCTCGGGGTCCAGGCGCAGCGCCATGTTGTGCAGGAAGGCCTGGATGCCGCCCGGACGGGGCGGAAAGTCGTTCGTTACGATCAAGGTCTTGCGCACGTCGCCGACCCTACCGAACCGGTCGCCGGGTGCCGGGCGGGGTCGCCTCCTGTGGCACGCGTACAGGTGTCCGGGTCATCATGTCCGCACCAGAAGGCGGCATGGACCGGCGGGCACGGACGGGCAGGGAGCACGTGAAGACGAAGGACGCGAGGCGGTCACCGGTGTGGCTGCTGTCGACCTGGGGCGCCTCGCGGCTGGTGCTGCTGCTGTTCGTGCTGAAGGTGCTGGTCTTCCCCGGCCCGGACGTCACGAGCGACGTGTCCGTCATCTACCGGGGCTGGTACGACGTCCTGGGCACCGGAACGTTTCCGCTGGACGACGTCACCTGGCAGTACCCGCCGGCCGCGGCCCTGGCGATCCTCTCCCCCGCCCTGCTGCCCTTCCTGACGTACCCGACGGCGTTCTTCGTCCTCGTCTGCGTCACGGACGCCGCCGTCCTCGCGCTGCTGTGGCACGCGGGGCGGGGGGCGGGGCGCTCGCCGCGCGGTGCGTGGGTGTGGGTGGTGGGCGTGCCGCTGCTCGGTCCCACGGTGTACGCCCGCTACGACGTGATGGTCACCGCCGTCGCGGTGGCCGCGCTGCTCGCCGCCGCCCGGCATCCGCGCGTTGCGGGGGGCCTGGCGGCGTTGGGGGCGCTGCTGAAGGTGTGGCCGGCGCTGGTACTGCTCGGGATGCGGGGGCGGGCGCCGTGGGTCGCCGCCGTGCTGAGCGGCGCGGGGCTCGCCGCGCTGTTCGCCGTGTCGATGCCCGGCGGGTTCGCGTTCCTGACGTTCCAGCGCGAGCGGGGCATCGAGGTCGAGTCGCTGGGCTCGCTGGTCTTCCACGTCGCCCGGCACTTCGGCTGGGAGGGCGGGGTGCTGCTGAACTACGGCTCGATGGAGTTCCTGGGCCCGCACGTGGGCACGGTGGGCACGGTCTCGCTGGGGCTGAGCGCGGTGGCGTTCGGCTGGCTGCTGCTGTGGCGGCTGGCGGCCGCCCGGCGGCCGGTGGCCGCGCGGTTCGCGGCGCACACGGCGGCGGACGCGGCCTTCGTGGCGGTGCTGATGTTCACGGTGACCAGCCGGGTGATCAGCCCGCAGTACCTGGTGTGGCTGATCGGCCTCGGTGCGGTCTGCTGGTGCTTCCGGGCGAGCCGGATGCGGGTGCCGGTCACCCTGGTGCTGGTGGCGAGCCTGGTGACGGTGCTGGAGTTCCCGCTCCTGTTCGGCGACGTCGTGACGAGCACCCCGCTGGGCATCGCGCTGCTGGCCGTCCGCAACGGCCTGCTGGTGGCCGCCTCCGTGGTCGGCGCCCGGGTCCTGTGGCGGGACACGGTGCGGCGGCGCGGGACGCCGGTCGGGGCCGGGGAGCCGGAGCCGCTCAGCCGAGCCGCGTCCGCAGATACTCCCGCCAGCGCGCCGTGAAGTCGTCCGGGGTCGTTCCGAGCACCTTCCTCATCGCGTCCTCCACGGCGCCGGCGCGCTCGTCGTGGGCGCCCACGGCGCGGTAGAAGGCGTCGAGCCGGTCCTCGCCCCACTGCTCGGCGATCATCCGGCAGGCCAGCCAGCCGCCCTCGTACGCCCGGGCCAGTTCCTCGGCGTCGGCGGTGAAGCCGAAGTCGTCGTCGATCGGCAGCCGCGCGGGCAGCTCGCCACCGGCGACCGCGCCGGCCAGTTCGGGGGCGGCCTGGGCTGGGGTGCGTCCGCTGTCGCGGTAGCCGACCCAGTCGGCGTACCCCTCGGAGAGCCACAGCGGGGTGGCGGAGGTGGTGTCGGCGCGGGTGGCGACGTGGGTGGTCTCGTGGGTGAGCACCACCTGCTTGCCGAGGTCGCCGAGGAGCCCGTAGGCGTCGGGGTTGACGATGATCCGGTCCGCGGGCGCGCGCTCCCGGCCGCCCGTCTCCCCGGTGGTGACGGCGGCGATGCCCCGGTAGGAGGAGGCGGGGGACCCGAGCAGGCCCGCCATGCCCTCCAGGGAGCGGGGGACGACCACGACGACCCGGCGGGCCCAGTCGCCGTCCCAGGCGTCCGAGACGGCGGGCACCGCCCGGTCGGCCAGGGCGGCGAAGCGGCGCAGGGTGTCGGTGGGCTGCCCGACGCCCAGGACGAGGCTGTGCGTCCCGCGGACGACCTGGACCGCGCCCTGGTCCCAGGGCTGCTGGCCGGACTTCTTCGCGGGCCGGTCGGAGTCGACGGACCAGCCTCCGCCGCTGCCGTCCCGGCTCAGCCGGACCGTGCGGCCGGTGGCGACGGCGCCCCGGTCGTAGCCCTCGACGCGGTAGCGCAGCTCGACGTCGGCGGTGGCCCGGTCGCCGGTGCGGTCCACCTCCCGCACCCGGTAGGACCAGGCGGCCAGCGGGATCGCGCTCAGGTTGCCGAAGCCGGTGCCGGTGCCGGTGCGCGCATAGGCGGTCGCGTCGTGGGCGAGGACGGCCGCCGCGCGCCGGTCCAGCACCCGCTGGACGTCGGTCCGGTCGGAGTCGGTCGTGCTCCGGCTGCCGCAGCCCACGAGCCCGGCCAGCAGCAGGCACAGCACCACCACCGAGGACCCCGACACCCGCCTGCGACCAGCCACCTTCCCGATCGTACGGGCGGGGGCGGCGGAAGGCAGCGGGCGAGGTGCGTGGGGGCCGCGGACGTGGCGGGCGTGCGGAGCAGGCACCCGGGCGGTCCGTGCGGGCCGCCGGGGGCCGCCGCCCGGGCCGCGGTGGACCGCACCGGCGGCGGGGGCGAAGACGCCGGGAGAGGCCCCACCCGCCGCCGGGGGCCGGGATGGGCGGCACGGGCTGCGAAAGGCCTCAACGGGCCACCGGGAGCCGCCGCCCGAGCCGCGGTGGACCGCACCGGCGGCAGGGGCGAAGACGCCGGGAGAGGCCCCACCCGCCGCCGGGGGCCGGGAAGGGCGGCACGGGCTGCGAAAGGCCTCAACGGGCCACCGGGAGCCGCCGCCCGAGCCGCGGTGGAACCGCACCGGCGGCAGGGGCGAAGACGCCGGGAGAGGCCCCACCCGCCGCCGGGGGCCGGGAAGGGCGGCACGGGCTGCGAAAGGCCTCAACGGGCCGCCGAGGGCCGCCGCCCGGGCCGCGGTGGACCGCACCGGCGGCGGGGGCGAAGACGCCGGGAGAGGCCTCGCCCGTCGCCGGGGGCCGGGAAGGGCGGCACGGGCTGCGAGAGGCCTCAGCGGGCGGCCTGCGGGCCCGCGCCGGTCACACCCGGGTGACCGAGGAGATCGGCATCATGCCGACCGGGTCGTAGCGCACCGGTGCGCCGGGGTAGGGGGCGTGGATCACCTGGCCGTTGCCGGCGTACATGGCGATGTGACTGGCGTCGTCGCGGTAGGCGACCAGGTCGCCGGGGCGTGCCTCGGCCAGGGAAACGTGCCGTCCGGCGCCGGTCTGCGCCTGCGAGGTGCGCGGGATGCCGACGCCGGCCTGCGCGTACGCCCACTGGGTCAGGCCCGAGCAGTCGAAGCCGGAGGGGCCGTTGGCGCCCCAGACGTACGGCTTGCCGAGGGCGGAGCGGGCGGCGGCGAAGGCGGCGGCGGCCCGGCCGGAGGCGGGGGCGGCGGCACCGGCGAGGGCGGTCAGGTCCTCGCGGCCGGAGCGGGAGCCGCGCCGGTAGGCGGCGCGTTCGTCGTCCGGCAGGGCGGCGAGCAGGGCGCGGGCCTTGGCGAGCTTGCGCTCCACGGTCTTCTTGTGGGCGGCGACGGCCTTGCGGCCCTTCTCCAGCTCGGTCAGCTTGGCAGCCGCCTCCGCACGGTCCTGGGCGAGGTCGCGCATCGCCTGCTGGAGTTCCTTCAGCTCCCCGGCCCGGCGGGTGGTGATCCGGTCCAGCACCAGGGCCCGGTCGAGGTAGTCGTCCGGCTCGGCCGAGAGCAGCAGCGCCAGCGATGGGTCGACGCCGCCGGAGCGGTACTGGGCACCGGCCAGCGAACCGAGCGCGTCCCGCAGGGTGTTGACGTGCTGCTGCTGCCGGGCGATGGAGTCCTGCGCGGTCGCGACCTCCTCGCGCAGCCGGTCGGTGCGCGCGTCGGCCTGGTTGTAGGCCTCGGTCGCCCGCTCCGCCTCGGCGTGCAGCCGGTCCACCTCCGCCCGCCGGTCGTCGTGCGGGGCGGCCGTGGCCGGTACGGCGCCCAGGAGTGCGGCGGCCACGGAGAGCAGGCCGACGGCGGCGGTGGAGCCGCGGTCGAACCCGGATGGTGCAAGGCGGCGATGGGACCCCACGGGAAGCCGCACTCCTTCCGCTGACGGACGGGGAAACGCGGCAGACAGTAACCCCGCGACGGGGCACCGGCCAACGACCTCCGGGGCCGCGCAGCGCGACGCCCCGCCGCTGACGCAGGTCACCGGCGGGGCGGGGGGTCACAGGGCCCGGACGCGATTCGCCCGAACGGGCGGTACGGCAGGGGTGACTTCGGGTGGCGCGGGCCTCGGGATCCCGGGCCCTCGGGTCAGACCCGTACGCCGAACATGAAGGGGCCGCCGATGGTGCTCATCGACTCGTAGCGCACGTTCGTGCCGGTGCGCGGCGCGTGCAGGACCTGGCCGTTGCCGGCGTAGAGGCCGACGTGGTGCAGGTCGTTGAAGAAGAAGACGAGGTCGCCGACCTGCAGCTGGCTCATCGAGGAGATCCGCGTGCCGTAGTTGGCCTGTGCCTGGGAGGTCCGCGGGATGCCGACGCCGGCCTGCGCGTACGCCCAGGAGGTCAGGCCCGAGCAGTCGAAGGAGGACGGGCCGGTGGCGCCGTAGACGTACGGCGTGCCTATCTTGCTCTGCGCGGCGGCGAAGGCGGCGCCCGCGCGGCCGGAGGCGGGGGTGGTCTTGCCGGAGAGGACCTGGCGCTCGCTGGTGCGGTTGGCGCGCTGCTCCTCCTGCTGGAGGGCGGCCTTCTCCTGCGCGGTGAGCGTGTTGAGCAGCTTCTGCGCGGAGGAGAGCTTGCCCTGGACTTCCTTCTTCTTGTTGCCCAGTTCGGTGCGGGTGGCGGAGAGGTCCTTGAGCTTCTCGGAGGCCTCGGAGCGCTGCTGGGCCAGGTCGCGCTGCTTCTCCTGGATCTTCTTCAGCGCCTCGACCTGCTGACCGCTCAGCTGGTCCAGGGTGGAGGCCTTGTCCAGGTAGTTGTCCGGGTCGGCGGACAGGAAGAGCTGGAGGGAGGGGTCGATGCCGCCGGAGCGGTACTGGGCGCTGGCCATCGAACCGAGGCCGTCGCGCAGCTCGTTGAGCTCCTCCTGACCGCGGGCGACGTTGTCCTGGAGGGTGGAGATCTCCTTCTGGAGCTTCTCCTGCTTCTCCTTGGCGCCGTTGTACTTCTCGGTGGCCTGCTCGGCCTCCTCGTAGAGCTTGTCGACCTTGGCCTTGACCTCGTCCTTGCTCGGCTTCTCGCTCGGGGCGGCGTTGGCGGCCTGGGAACTGAGAGCGACAGCGGCGGCGGCAGCGGTGGTGAGCACGGTCACACGCGTGCGGCTCGGCTGCTTGGGACGACGGTGGGACGCCACGGAGACGAGCTCCTTCTTGAGAGGGATCACCCGTTCGAGGGTTCGAAGGGTGACCCTAGTGACCCACTCGTGATCAGTTCAAATCCTCCGCCGAAAAATCACGGTTACGCACCGCGTTATTTGCCGCAACTCACCTGCAGTGACGCCCATCTGACACTACGTTGCGTGACGGTTCCGTCAATTCGGGCATAGAGCGCCTACGTTACGGTTGGTGCGGAAGTGATGAGGGGCTAGGAAAGCCGCTTGAGGAGCACCGCGGACGCCACCGGGCGTGCGCCGGCGCGCGCCACGCCGTCGGCGACCTCGCGGTCGGTGGAGACGACGATGACCGGCCGGCCCGGCGGTTCGGCCCGCACCAGCTGGCGGATCAGCTCGTCGGCGGTGACACCGGGCTTGGAGAACAGCACCCGCACCCCGCGCGGCGGCGCGAGCAGCACGGGCGCCACCAGTTCGGCCCCGTCGAAGACACAGGTCATCTCGGCGCCGGTCTGCGCGGCGAGCTGGGAGAGCTGGCCGAGCAGCCGCAGCCGCTGCTTCTCCAACGGCATCTGCGGATAGCCGGTCTTGGTGACGTTGTAGCCGTCGACGACCAGATGGGCCTGGGGCAGCGCCAGCAACTGGTTCAGGATCGCCGGGTCGTTCTCGGACAGGGCCCGGTTGGCGATGTCCTTGGGCGTCATCCGGCCCGGCTCGACCGCGTCCACGGTCTCGGCGGGCCGCACGGACACCGGGGGCAGCGCCAGCTCGCGGCGCAGCCCCTGGGTGGCGTCGAGGAGGGTGTCGAGCAGCAGCCGTACGCGCATGTCCTCGACGCTGCGTCCCTCGCGGGCCGCCTTGCGGGTGGCCTCCAGGGCGGCCTCCGCCTCCCCGAGGCGGGTCTTGAGCCGTCGGGTCTCGCTCTCGGCGGCGGACACCCGGGTGTGCGCATCGGCGCGCACGGCGTCCGTCTCGGCCCGGAGCTTGCGCAGGGCCGCCTCGCCGCGTTTGACGTCGCTGAGGGCGGAGCGCAGCTTGCGGTGCAGCGACTCGGTCTCCCGCTTCGCCGCGTCCAGCTCGGCCCGCAGCCGCTCGCTCTCGCCCTTGGTCTGCTCCCGGGCCCGGGACAGCTCCTCGCGCAGTCGTTCCAGCTCCGCGCGGCTCTCCTCGTCGGCGCGCTCGGCGTCCGCGCGCTGCGCCTCCTCACCGGCGGCGGTCACCAGCTTCACCCAGCCGTGCGGGCGCAGCACGTAGGCGGCGGCGGCCACGTCCAGGGGGTCGGCGGCCGGGAGCGCGGACCCGGCGTCCAGGGCGCCGGCCAGTTCGGGCTGGGCGTCGCGGAGCTTCTCGCCGATGCGCTGCCGGAAGAGCGCGTCGGTCTCCACGGCGGCGGCCATGGCGTTGCCGGCGAACTTGACCCGGCGGTTCGGCGCGAACCTGGCGTACTGCCTCAGCTGGGCGGGCAGCTCGCCGAGGGTGAGCGAGCCGAAGCCGTCGGACACGATCTGCACGACCCGGCGGCGCACGCCGTCGGGCAGCGGGCGGTCGAGCACCTCAGCGGCGCCGTCGCCCGGCCCCCCGCCGTGTGTCTCCACCATCCGTCACCCCAATGTCTCAGGGCGATCCCGGGCCGGAATCGCCTTGTGCGGGGCCGCTCCGCTCAGGAGGCGGCATCCGGCCTGTCCACGAGTTCCACCTGGTCCACGGCGTTGCACCAGCGGCACCGCACCGACTCGATGGTCTCACTGAGCACCTCGCGCTCCTCCACCGTCGGCTCGCCGGCCAGGTCGAGATGCACGTACTCGACGACCTTCGAGGCCCGGGTCACGTCGAAGCGGGTGAGGTTGCCGCAGAGGGTGCAGCGCCATCGCGTCGTGTCGGTCGGCAGGGGAACCGTCATCGTGGCTGTTCGCTCTCTTCCGGTGTCGGTGACGCGCCGGGCTCCCCCGGTGCGTGTGGCTCGTAACCCTACGGCCTGGCGGGTACCCGACGCCCGCGTGTCCACGGCGGCGAGGCGCTATGACCCCCCGCGCCCGTTACGTCATGCTCTGTGTTCATGATCCGCAACTGGAGCACGGCGGCCCGCACCACGCTCGCGGCGGTCAGGAGGCTCGCCCCGGCCGGGCCGTCCCGGCGCCGGACGGCACCGGTGACGTACACGCTGATCACCCTGTGCTGCCTGCTCTTCCTGATCAGCCCGGCGGCCGGTCTCAATCCGGTGTACGGCACCGGGGAGGAACTGCTGGCCGCGCAGCGCGCCTACTTCCGGCGCTGGGGCGTGATCCCCGCAGAACTGTTCGAGGACTCCCCCGGGTCTGCGCTGACCCCGGCCACGGCGCTGTTCGTCCACGGCAGCTGGGTGCACCTGCTGGGCAACATGCTCTTCCTCTACGTCTTCGGCGCGATGACCGAGGAACGGATGGGCAGGCTCCAGTTCGCCCTGTTCTACCTCGGCTGCGGCTACCTGGCCCTGCTGGGCTACGCGGGCGCCAACGCCCACTCCCAGGAGTCCCTGGTCGGCGCCTCGGGGGCGATCTCCGCGGTCCTCGGCGCGTTCCTGTTCCTCTTCCCGCGGGCCCGTGTGACCAGCCTCCTGCCCTTCCTCTTCTTCCTGCCGCTGCGCTTCCCGGCCTGGGTCGTGCTGCCGTTCTGGGTGACCCTGCAGTGGATGGCGGCGGGGCGGGCCGGCGACGGTCCGGGGGTGGCCTACCTCGCGCACCTGGTGGGCTTCGGTCTGGGCTTCGCCTTCGCCTGGGTGCGGTTCGGGCCTGCGGCTAGAGTGAAGAGCGTTCCAGTGACGGCGCCCGAGGGAGAGAACCAGCCGTGATCAGCGCGATCGTCCTCATCAAGACCAGCGTGGACCGCATCCCCGAGATCGCGGAGCAGATCGCCGCGCTGGAGAGCGTCAGCGAGGTCTTCTCCGTCACCGGCACCTACGACCTGATCGCCATGGTGCGGGTGAGCCGGCACGAGGACCTGGCCGAGGTCATCCCCGGCCGCATCAGCAAGATCCCGGGCGTGGAGGGCACGGACACCCACGTGGCCTTCCGCACCTACTCCCAGCACGACCTGGAAGCGGCCTTCGCCATCGGCCTGGACAACTGATCACCCCGAGCGGGAAGCGCCCCCAAAGGGGCGCGGGGAACTGCGCGACCAGCCACAGCGAACCCGCAGCAATCCGCAGCCGGACATGAAGGGTCCTTCATCCGGGATTCATCCGGCCCGCCGGACACCCCGCGCAGAATCCACCGCATGGTCTTCTCCCGCCGCATGGCGGCCCTCGCGGCCGTCGTCCTGATCCCCCTCGGCATCGCCGCGACCAGTTTCGCCCTGACCGACAGCCCGCAGGAGCCCAGGGTCCCGGCCAAGGTGGAGCTGGAGAGCGGCTCCCCCGGCCCGAAGCCGACCTCCTCGCCCGAGCCGACGCCCAGCGACCAGGTGGTGACGCGGCCGCCGGTCACCGACGGCCCTTCGGATGACGACGATGACGACGACCGGGGCGGCGACGCCGACGACGGACCCGGCGACGGGTGAGCGCGAGCGCCGCCGGGTCTCGGCCCGGGTCCGCATCCTGCTGTGGCTGCTGCTCGTGATGGCCGTCGCGCTGGCCTCGGTCGCGGCGACCACCCGTTCGATCCTGCTGCGCGACACCGACCAGCGGATCAGCGGCCTGCTCGCCCAGGAGGCCGGCGAGTTCGCCAACTTCGAGGAACAGGGCTTCGACCCGGAGACCGGCCGCCCGTTCACCGACCCGGGGCGGCTGCTGCGGGTCTTCCTGGAGCGGCAGTACGCCGACCTCGACGAGGAACTGGTCGGCCTGGTCGGCGAGGTCGGCAGCAGCAGGCCCACGCAGATCATCCAGCAGCGGGAGATCCCGGTCGACCGGCCCCTGCACGAGGACGCCGACGCCCGCCGCCGCATCTACGCCTCCCCCGACTCCACCGGCACCCTGGACCGGCCCGAGGGCGAGATCCGCTGGGCCAAGGTCACCGTGGCCCGCTACGGCGGCGAACCGGCGGCCGCGTTCGTGGTCGCCTTCCACCCGGGGCGCGAACAGGCGCGCGCGGACGAGGTGTTCCGCGTCCTGCTCGCCATCTCCGGCGTCGCCCTGCTGATGACGACCGGCATCGCCTGGGTGGTCGCGGGCCGCATCCTGAAACCGGTACGGCTGGTGCGCACGACCGCCGCCCAGCTCACCGAGCAGGACCTGACCCGGCGCATCCCGGTGCACGGCCACGACGACGTGGCGGCCCTCGCCGAGACGTTCAACGCCATGCTGGACCGCCTGGAGCGCGCCTTCGCCACCCAGCGCCGGTTCGTCGACGACGCCGGGCACGAACTGCGCACCCCGATCACCATCGTCCGCGGCCATCTGGAGCTGATGGGCGACGACCCGGCGGAGCGCGAGGAGACCGTCCGCCTGGTCACCGACGAGCTGGACCGGATGAGCCGCATCGTCGAGGACCTGCTGCTGCTGGCCAAGGCCGAACGCCCCGACTTCGTCACCCCCGAACCGGTGCAGCTCGCCGAACTCACCGCCGACGTCTTCGTCAAGGCCCGCACCCTGGGCGAGCGGGAGTGGGTGCTGGACCAGGTCGCCGACCGGGAGGCCCGGCTCGACCCCCAGCGCATCACCCAGGCGATGGTGCAGCTCGCGCAGAACGCCGTGCAGCACACCACGGCGGGCCAGCGGGTCCGCATAGGCTCCCGCGCCGACGGCCCGCGCATCGAGCTGTACGTCGCCGACTCGGGACCCGGCGTCCAGCCGCAGGACGCCGAGGTGATCTTCGAGCGCTTCCGGCGCGGCACGGCCCGGCGCGGGGTGCGCGGCACGGGGGCCGGACTCGGGCTGTCGATCGTGCGGGCCATCGCCGAGGGCCACGGCGGCCGGGCCGAGCTGCGCGCCACCGAGGGCGGCGGCGCCACCTTCGTACTCACTCTGGAAGAGGCACGACCATGAACCGCATCCTCATCGTCGAGGACGAGGAGCGCATCGCCTCCTTCGTCGAGAAGGGCCTGCGCGCCAACGGCTTCACCACCACCGCGGTCGCCGACGGCGACGCCGCCTACGAGTACGCCCTCACCGGCGGTTTCGACCTGGTCGTCCTGGACATCGGGCTGCCCGGCCGGGACGGCTTCACGGTCCTGCGCGAGCTGCGCGAGTCCCGGGTGACCACCCCGGTGATCGTGCTGACCGCGCGGGACTCCGTGCGGGACACGGTGGCCGGCCTGGAGGGCGGCGCCGACGACTGGATGACCAAACCGTTCCGCTTCGAGGAGCTGCTCGCCCGGGTACGACTGCGGCTGCGTACGGCGGCCAGGGCGCCCGAGGTGACGGTGCTGCGGTCCGGCGACCTCTCCCTGGACCTGCGCACCCGCCGGGCCCGCTCCGGGGAGCGGACGGTGGACCTGACGGCCCGTGAGTTCGTGCTGCTGGAGCTGTTCCTGCGGCATCCGGGGCAGGTCCTGTCGCGGGAGCAGATCCTGTCCCACGTGTGGGGCTACGACTTCGATCCGGGCTCCAACATCGTGGACGTCTACGTGCGGGCGCTGCGCAAGAAGCTGGGGGCCCAGCGGGTGGAGACGGTGCGGGGCATGGGGTACCGGCTGCCGGGATGACCGGTGGGACGACCGGCTGAATAACCGGCTTTCGTGTGAGGTTTCCTTCATGTCGGGCTCATTGAGGACTCACCGCCCGGGAGAACCCTCGAGGGCGTGACGTTGAACCTCCGCCTGGCGGCGGCCCTGTGCGTGGCGCTGTCCCTGTGCGCGCTGCTGGCGGTCCCCGCCAACTTCCCCGCCCTCGGCGGCGACGCGCGCCTCACCCTCGCCGTGTTCGCGCTGGCCACTTGCGCCTGGATCGGTACGCCGGTCGACGACACGTACATCGCGCTGGGTGCCGGGCTGGCTCTGACCGCGACCGGCGTGATCAGCAGCGACACCCTCTTCGGCACCCTCGGTGACGCCACGGTGTGGCTGCTGATCTGCGCCTTCGTGCTCGCGGCGGCGGTGGCCCGGACCGGGCTCGCGGGGCGGGCGGCGGCCTTCCTGGTCGGCGGGGCGCGCACCGTACGGCAGTTGACGCACCTGACGACGGCCGCGCTGGTCGTCACGGCGTTCGCGGTGCCGGCCACCTCGGGCCGGGCGGCGCTCGCGCTGCCCGTGTTCCTCGCCCTCGCCAAGGCCCTGGCGGACCGCAGGCGCCTGGTCGTGATGCTGGCGCTGCTCTTCCCGACCGTGATCCTGCTGTCGGCGGTGGCGACCCTGATCGGCGCGGGCGCGCATCTGATCACGGTGTCGGTGCTGTGGGAGGCGACCGGGGACCGGATCGGCTTCACCCAGTGGCTGCTGCTCGGCCTGCCGCTGGCCGTCGCCTCCTCCCATCTCGCCGCCGAGACGGTCCTGCTGACCACCACCCGCCGGGCGGACCGCGAGGGCCCCGTCCACATCACCGCCGAGGAGATACAGCGGCACAGCGAGAGCCCGGTCACCGGCCCTTGGACACAGGCGGAGAAGCGCTGCGCGCTGCTCCTGGCCACGGTGGTGGCCCTGTGGTGCAGCGAGCCCCTGCACCAGGTCTCCCCCGCCGGCGTGGCGCTGATCGGCGCGGTCGTCGCCTCCTCCCCCGCGCTCGGCACCGTGGGGCTCAAGGACGCGCTGAAGACGGTGCCCTGGTCGCTGCTGCTGTTCATGGCGGCGACCATGGCGATGGGGGTCGCGCTCGCCGACTCCGGCGCGGCGAAGTGGCTGGTGTCGGGGCTGCCCGGGCACGTCGGGCCGGCGGTCTTCCTCGGCGTCGTGGTGGCGGTGAGCACGGCGGCCCACCTGGTGCTCCAGTCCCGCTCGGCCCGCTCCTCGGTGCTGGTGCCGCTGGTCGTCGCCGCGGCCGTGGGCGCCGGGGTCAATCCGGTCACCGCCGCGCTCGCGTCCACGGCGGCGGCCGGTTTCTGCCACACGCTGCCGGCCTCCGCCAAGCCGGTCACGCTCTTCTCCGAGGTCCCCGGCGTCCCCACCTACACCCCGCGCGACCTGCTCCGGCTGTCCGCCGTCCTGGCGCCGCTGACCGCCGCGCTCGTGCTGTTCTTCGCCGCCGCCGTCTGGCCGCTGCTCGGCGTACCCGTGACCCGCTGAAGTGACCCGCTGAAGGAGCCCTCCATGCCCTCTGTGCCCTCTGTGCCCTCCGCGTCCTCCGCGTCCTCCGTGCTGAGCCGTGTCGTCGTGGCCCCCAGCGGCTTCAAGGAGTCCCTGTCCGCGCAGGCCGCCGCCGACGCCATCGCGGTGGGCGTCCGCCGGGTCCTGCCCGATGCCGAGATCGACCGGATCCCGCTGGTGGACGGCGGCGAGGGCACGGCCGTCGCGCTGGCCTCGGCGACCGGCGGGCGCCTGGTCGCGCTGCCCGCCACCGGCCCGGTGGGAGAACCGGTCGGCACCCACTTCGCGCTGCTCGGCGCCGGGGACACGGCGGTGGTGGAGATGGCGGCCGTGGCGGGTCTCTCCCTGGTCCCGCGCGGCCTGCGCGACCCGGGGGCCACGACCACCTACGGCGTCGGCGAGCTGATCCGCGCCGCGCTCGACACCGGGGTGCGGCGCGTCCTCGTCGGCTGCGGCGACTCCGGTACGTCGGACGGCGGTGCCGGCGCGCTCCAGGCGCTCGGGGCCCGGCTCCTCGACGCGGACGGCCTCGAACTCCCCCACGGCGGCAGGGAGCTGGCCCGTCTCGCCCGTATCGACCCCTCCGGCCTGGACGCCCGGCTGAAGGACACCGAACTGCTCGTCGCCTGCAACCCGTTCAACGTGCTGTGCGGAGAGCGCGGAGTGGCCCGGGTGTTCGGCCCGCAGAAGGGGGCGACGCCCGCACAGGTCGAGGAGTTGTCGGCCGGCCTGGAGAACTGGGCGCGCGTCGTCGGCCGCGACCTCGGTGTCGTCGGCACCGACCTGCGCACCGGCCCCGGCACCGGCGCCTCCGGCGGTCTCGGCGCGGGGCTCGCCGCAGTCGGGGCCCGGCTGCTGCCCCGCTTCGACGTGCTGCTCGACCACCTCGACCTGGACGCCCGGCTCGCCCGCGCCGACCTGGTCCTCACCGCGGAGGGCGCGCTGGACCACCAGACGCCGCGCGGCAAGGTCCCGGCCGAGGTGGCCCGCCGCGCCAAGCTGCACGGCCGTCCCGTCCTCGCCCTGGCCGGCACGCTCGGCGAGGGCGCGCACGACGTGCCGGGGGTGGACGCCTGCCACGGCATCCTGCCGGCGCCGATGGCCCTCGCGGACGCGCTGCTGCGAGCCTCGGAACTCCTGACGGACGCCACGGAACGGGCGCTGCGGATGATCCTCCTGGGCTCGCGGTTGCCGGGCCGGACGGATCGAGCGGGCCTGGCGGGTCCGCCCGCTCAGGCGTCGGCGGCCGAGGTGGTGTCGGGCACGCAACGGCCGTCCTCGGTGCGGTAGTTCCACCGGGCGCCGTCGCTCACCAGCTCCTTGACGGCGTTCACGAACCGCTCGACGTGCTCGTCCGGAGTGCCCGCGCCGAAGCTCACCCGGACGGCGTTGAGGGACTTCTCCCCGGGTGCCGCCTCGGGGGCGCCGCACTCGCCCTGCGCCTGCGGGTCGCTGCCGAGCAGGGTGCGCAGCAGCGGGTGGGCGCAGAAGAGGCCGTCGCGCACGCCGATGCCGTACTCGGCCGAGAGGGCCGCGGCGAAGTGCGAGCTGTTCCAGCCCTCTACGACGAAGGAGAGCACCCCGACACGCGGCGCGTCGTCGCCGAAGAGCGAGAGGACGCGGACCTCGGGGACGTCGGCGAGGCCCTCGCGCACCTTGCGGATCAGGTACTCCTCGCGGGCCACCAGCGTGTCGAAGCCGGCCTCCGTGAGCGCCTTGCAGGCGGAGGCGACGGCGTACGCGCCGATGACGTTGGGCGACCCGGCCTCGTGCCGGGCGGCGCTGTCGTGCCACTGGACGTCCACGCCGCCGTCGGCACGCCGGCTCACCCTGCGGCTGGCGCCGCCCCCGGCGAGGTACGGCTCGGCCTCGCGCAGCCAGTCGGCCCGCCCGGCCAGCACACCGGAGCCGAAGGGGGCGTACAGCTTGTGGCCGGAGAAGGCGACCCAGTCGACATCCAGGTCGGCCACCGAGACCGGGTGGTGCGGGGCGAGCTGGGCGGCGTCCAGCACGATCCGGGCGCCGTGCGCGTGCGCGGCGGCGGCCAGTTCGCGCACAGGCCACAGCTCGCCGGTGACGTTGGAGGCACCGGTCACGCAGACCAGGGCGGGCCCGTACGGCTCGCGGGCGGCCAGGGCCCGCTCCAGGGTCTCGACGGCCTGCGCGGGGGTGCGCGGGGCGTCCAGGTACGTCACGTCGGCCTCGCGCCAGGGCAGCAGCGAGGCGTGGTGCTCGGTCTCGAAGACGAAGACCCGGCTCCCGGCGGGCAGCGCGGCGGCGAGCAGGTTGAGGGAGTCGGTGGTGGACCGGGTGAACACCACCTGGTCGTCGTCCCGGCAGCCGAGGAAGTCGGCCACGGTCCGGCGGGCGTTCTCGAACAGGTCGGTCGACAGCTGCGACAGGTACCCGGCGCCCCGGTGGACGCTGCCGTAGTACGGGGCGTAGGCGGCGACGTCGTCCCAGACCCGCTGGAGCGCGGGCGCGCTGGCGGCGTAGTCGAGCGCGGCGTACGTGACCTCCCCGCCGGTGACGAGCGGGACGGTGACGTCCCGGCCGAGGACGGGCAGCGGGGCGGCGATGGCGGAGGCAGCGGTGACGGAGGCAGGGGCGGGTGCGGACATGACGGACTCCCGTGAGAACCAGCGCGCGGCAGGGCGCTGCGAAAGAGAAGAAAAGGGATGTGCGGAGGCGGGGCTCTGCGGCCCTATCGCATTCGCTGGTTCACGGAAGACTCCCTCGGACGACCCAGGACCCCTGGTTCCGCGAGGGGTCCGCGCTTGCCGTGGACCTTGCTGTCCACGACCTGGTCTTCACCCGGGGCACCCCGCCACGGACGGAGGGTTGCCGGACAGTCGGCCGGGGCCTCATGACTGTCACTCATGACCTGTCGAAAAACCTAGGGGAAGTGATCGGCGCCCCGCAACCCGAGTCCGGATCGCGGGACGCACGTCACACGCGGGGGCGTAGGCGGCGACTACGCGTGGGTCGCCGCCACCCAGCGCTCCAGGGCGCGCCTGGCCGCGCCCGAGTCGATCGACTCCGCGGCCCGGTCCATCCCGGCCCGGATCTGTTCGGCCAGCGGTCCCGGACCCGGCTCCAGGGCCACCAGGGCCGCCGCCGAGTTCAGCAGCACCGCGTCCCGTACGGGGCCCGTCTCGCCGGCCAGCAGCCGGCGAGCGACGTCGGCGTTGTAGGAGGCGTCGGCGCCGCGCAGCGCCTCGACCGGCACCAGCTCGATGCCGACGTCGCGCGGGTCGAAGGTTTCCTCGGTCACCGAGCCGTCGCGCACGATCCAGACCCGGGAGGTGGCGGTCGTGGTCAGCTCGTCGAGGCCGTCGTCGCCGCGGAAGACCAGCGAGGAGTTGCCGCGCTCGGCGAAGACGCCGGCGATGATCGGTGCCATCCGGGCGTGGGCGACGCCGATCGCCTGGGCCTTCACCCGGGCCGGATTGGTCAGCGGGCCCAGGAAGTTGAACACCGTGCGAATGCCGAGCTGGCCGCGGGCCGCCGCCACATGGCGCAGCGCCGGGTGGAACTTCACCGCGAAGCAGAAGGTGATGCCGGCCTCCTCGGCGACCTCGGCCACCCGCTTCGGCGTCAGCTCCAGGTTGACCCCGAGCTTCTCCAGGACGTCGGAGGCGCCGGACGCGGAGGAGGCGGCCCGGTTGCCGTGCTTGACGACCTTCGCACCCGTGCCGGCCACGACGATCGCGGACATGGTGGAGATGTTGACCGTCTTGGCGCCGTCGCCGCCGGTGCCGACGATGTCGACGGTCTCGCCCGGCACCTCGATCACGTTGGCGTGCTCGTACATGGTGCGGACGAGGCCGGAGATCTCCTCGACCGTCTCCCCCTTGTACCGCAGGCCGACCGCGAAGGCGGCGATCTGCGCGTCGGTCGCCTCGCCGCGCATGATCACGTCCAGCGCCCAGGCGGTGTCGTCCGCGGACAGGTCGCGGCCGTCCAGCAGTCCGTTCAGCAGGGCGGGCCAGGAGCGGCCCGCCGCGGTGTCGCCTCCAGCGGGGGTCACAGCGCTCATGAGCCGCTCCTGAATCGTGTGTCGTGCGGAAAGTCGTGGACGGGGGATTGCGCTTCCACCCTATCCAGCCCGGACACGGTCGAAGGGCCCCGTCCGCGGAACGGACGGGGCCCTTCGATCGTGGTGTGGCGACGCTGGAGGGTCAGTGGTGGCCGTGGCCGCTCGTGATCTCCTTGTACTCCTCGACGGTCGGCTTCGGAATCTGCGACTCCTCGCCGTAGTAGGCCTCGCTGAGCTTGGCGCGGAGCTTCTCGCTGCCCTTCACCTTGCGCTCGACGCCGTTCTCGTCGACCGTGGGGCCGATCTCGGCCGGCTTGTACTGCTCGTGCGCCGTGAGCGTGTGCAGCGCGCCCTGGCTGAGCGGCTCGTGCACCTCGATGAACTCACCGTGCGGCAGGCGCTTGATGATGCCCGACTCGCGGCCGTGCAGCACCTTGTCCTTGTCCCGGCGCTGGAGGCCGAGGCAGATCCGCTTGGTGACGACGAACGCGATGACCGGTCCGACGAAGAACCCGATCCGCACGAACCAGGTGACCGCGTTGATCGACAGGTGGAAGTGCGTGGCGACGATGTCGTTGCCACCACCGATCAGCATGATCATGTACGCGGTGACCCAGGCGACGCCGAAGGCGGTACGGGTCGGGGCGTTGCGCGGCCGGTCCAGGATGTGGTGCTCGCGCTTGTCCCCGGTCACCCACGCCTCGATGAACGGGTAGAGGGCGATGAGCGCCAGGAAGATTCCGAAGATCACCAGCGGGACGAACACACCGAGGACCAGTGTGTGACCCCAGAGGTTGATCTCCCAGCCCGGCATGGCGCGGACCAGACCCTCGGCGAAGCCCATGTACCAGTCGGGCTGGGCGCCGGTCGACACCTGGTCCGGACGGTAGGGGCCGATGCTCCAGATCGGGTTGACCGAGGCGATGCCGGCGACCACCGCGATGACACCGAAGACCAGGAAGAAGAAGCCGCCCGCCTTCGCCATGTACACCGGCAGCAGCGGCATGCCGACGACGTTCTTGTTGGTCTTGCCGGGGCCCGCGAACTGCGTGTGCTTGTGGTAGAAGACCAGGATCAGGTGGCCGACCACGAGCCCGAGCATGATGCCCGGCAGCAGCAGGATGTGGATCGAGTAGAACCGGGCGACGAAGTCGGTCCCGGGGAACTCCCCGCCGAACAGGAACATCGAGATGTACGTGCCGACGATCGGCACGGACAGGATCGCGCCCTGGGTGAAGCGGACACCGGTGCCGGAGAGCAGGTCGTCCGGGAGCGAGTAGCCGGTGAAACCGGTGAACATGCCGAGGACGAACAGCAGGAAGCCGAACAGCCAGTTGATCTCGCGCGGCTTGCGGAACGCGCCGGTGAAGAAGACGCGCATCATGTGCACGAACATGCCGGCGAGGAAGATGATCGCCGCCCAGTGGTGGATCTGCCGGATCAGCAGACCGCCGCGCACGTCGAAGCTGATGTCGAGCGTCGACTTGTACGCCTCACTCATCAGCTGTCCCTGCATCGGGACGTACGAGCCGTGGTACGTGACCTCGTTCATCGACGGGTGGAAGAACAGCGTCAGGTACACACCCGTGAGGATGATGATGATGAAGCTGTAGAGGCAGACCTCACCCAGCATGAACGACCAGTGGTCGGGGAAGATCTTGCGCATGTTGGCCTTGGCCAGGGAGTAGATCCCCAGCCGGCCGTCGGCCCAGTCGGCGACGCGTTCGCCGGCCGGTGCCTTCCCGCGAGAGCGGGGTGCGTCGTTGTCTGCAGTACTCATCCGCGCTCCCAGAATGCAGGACCGACGGGCTCGTCGAAGTCGCTGAGCGCCTCGAGATACCCCTCGTCGTTCACACCGATGCGCAGCTGCGGCAGCGGGTGACCGGCGGGACCGAAGATGACCCGGGCGCCGTCGGCAAGGTCGAAGGTGGACTGGTGGCAGGGGCAGAGCGCGTGGTGCGTCTGCTGCTCGTACAGGGAGATCGGGCAACCGACGTGGGTGCAGATCTTCGAGTACGCCACGATGCCCTCGTGCGACCACTCGAGCTCGCGCTTGTCCTTGATGGAGTCCGGCTCCAGCCGGATGATCATCAGGGCGGCCTTGGCGATCTCGTTCTGGAAGTCGTGGTCGTGCTCCTCCAGGCCCTCGGGCTTGGCGAAGGTGAGGGAACCGACCCCGATGTCCGACGGGCGCATCGGCTCGTTGGTGTTCATGTTGACGAGCAGCTTGCCCTTGGACCACAGCGTGTGGCGCAGCTTCGTCCCGGGCAGCGGACCGAGGTCGCGCAGCAGGACGACGCCGGAGAGCGGCACCAGCGTGAGCGCGCCCAGCATCGTGTTGCGGATCAGCTTGCGCCGACCGATCACCGACTCCTTGGCACCCTGCTTGAAGTCCGCGTGGACCTTCGCACGGGTCTCGGGGTCCGCCTCGATCGGGTGGCGCTCGTCGGCGACCTCCTCGTCGGACATCAGGGTGCGCGCCCAGTGGACGGCGCCCGCGCCGATGGTGAACAGCGCCACGCCCAGCGTCAGGCCCAGCGCGAAGTTCATCGCGCTGATGTGCCCGATCGGGAAGACGTAGATCGACTTGTCCTGCGGGATCGCGACGAACGAGGCGATGAAGCCGATGGTGGCCAGCATGGACACCGTGAACAGCAGGGCGACCGTGCGCTCGGACCGCTTGGCGGCCCGCTCGTCGATGTCCTGGATCCGGTGCTCGTGGGGCGGCAGCCCCGGGTCCGCGAACGGGTGCTTGTCGTCCGCGGGCTTCGGCACGTGCGTGCCGCCCTGCTCAGCCGGCAGGTTCTCTTCTGGAATGTCTTGGCTACTCATGACTTCTTGGCCTTTGCGGTCCGAGCGGCGACCCACACGGCGACGGCGATGCAGGCTCCCAGGCCGAAGATCCAGCCGAACAGGCCCTCGCTGACCGGCCCGAGGCCGCCGAGCGACAGACCGCCCGGGTCCACGGTGTCGTCGCTGTTGACCGCGTCCAGGTAGGCGATGATGTCCTTCTTGTTCTGCTCCGACAGCGTGGTGTCGGGGAAGGAGGGCATGTTCTGCGGGCCGGTCTGCATGGCCTCGTAGATGTGCTTCGGGTCGACACCCTCGAGGCTCGGCGCGTACTTGCCGTGCGTCAGGGCGCCACCCTTGCCGGTGAAGTTGTGGCACTGCGCGCAGTTGGTGCGGAACAGCTCACCGCCCTTGGCGATGTCCGCGCCCTCGGGGCCGTACTTCTCCTCCGAGGGGATGGCCGGACCGGCACCCAGCGAGGCGACGTAGGCCGCGAGCTGGTCGATCTCCGCCTGGGAGTAGATGACCTTCTTCTTCGGGACCTGCGCGCCCGGCTGCTGGGCCGGCATGCGGCCGGTGCCCACCTGGAAGTCGACGGCCGCGGCGCCCACGCCGACCAGGCTCGGACCGTCGGTGGTGCCCTGCCCTCCGGTGCCGTGGCAACTGGCACAGCCGACGGCGTAGAGCTTCTTGCCCTCGTCGATGGCGAGGGACTGGGCGGTTTCATCGGCCTGCGCCTTGCTCGCGGGTGCGAACGCGGCGTACAGCCCCCCTGTGCATGCCAGCGCGAGGAGTAGGACGACGAGTGCCGCCAGCGGATGGCGTCGTCGTGCGGAGAGCTTTTTCACGGATTACCCCGGTGTCAGGATCTTCTGCGTCGATGCTTCTGGTATTGCGCGGGTGCGTGCCGCGACTACTTGATCAGGTAGATCGTGGCGAACAGGCCGATCCAGACCACATCGACGAAGTGCCAGTAGTAGGACACGACGATGGCGGCGGTCGCCTGCTCGTGGGTGAACCTCCGGGCCGCGTAGGTGCGGCCCAGGACCAGCAGGAAGGCGATCAGTCCGCCCGTCACGTGCAGTCCGTGGAAGCCGGTGGTCAGGTAGAACGCCGAGCCGTACGGGTCCGACGAGAGCGAGATGCCCTCGTGCTTGACCAGCTCGGTGTACTCGAACACCTGACCGCCGATGAAGATCGCACCCATCACGAAGGTGACGATGAACCACATCCGGAGCTTCTTCACGTCCCCGCGCTCGGCCGCGAACACGCCGAGCTGGCAGGTGAGGGAGGAGAGCACCAGGATCGTGGTGTTCGTCGCGGAGAACGGGATGTTCAGCGCGTCGGCCTTCTCGGACCAGAAGTCCGGGCCGGTCACCGATCGCAGGGTGAAGTACATCGCGAAGAGGGCCGCGAAGAACATCAGCTCGGAACTCAACCAGATGATGGTTCCGACGCTGGTGAGGTTCGGCCGGTTGACCGACGGGTGCGCGTGCCCGGTTTCTACTGTCGTTGCTGTCGCCACGACCGACATTATGTCGGTCGCTTATCCCGCCCTCACCCCGGGGGGTGCCGTTCGGTGTGTTCCCCCTGCTTGTACGGCCCGGATGGCCCATCGAACGGCCCGTCGGTGGCCTGTCGAAGGCCTGTCCGAACCAGTGCTGACGGGGCGTTCGAGGGAGTAGCATCCGCCCCAACGGGCTACGACAGCCTTCACCGGTCTCACCGCGTATCGGAGGAAGCATGCAGGCGACCGCCACGGTGCTGGTCTACAGCGACGACTCCAACACCCGCGAACAGGTGCGGCTCGCGACCGGCCGCCGGCCGGCTCCGGACGTGCCCGTGGTCGAGTTCGTGGAGTGCGCGACCCCGGCCGCCGTGCTCAAGGAGCTGGACAAGGGCGGGATCGACGTCTGCGTCCTGGACGGCGAGGCCGTGCCCATGGGCGGCATGGGCATGTGCCGCCAGATCAAGGACGAGGTCTTCCAGTGCCCGCCGGTGCTGCTGCTCATCGCACGGCCGCAGGACGCGTGGCTGGCGACCTGGAGCCGGGCGGAGGCGGCGGTGACGGCGCCGGTGGAGCCGGTGGAGTTCGCGTCGGCGCTGGCCGCTTTGCTGCGGGAGAAGAGGCTGCAGGGGGTTTAGGGCGCCTTCCAGCTCGAGGGTGCGGGTGGCATGGGCGGGTGCGGCGCCGTTGTGGCTGGTCGCGCAGTTCCCCGCGCCCCTGACGGCACTGCCCCGGACGGCGTCTTCATGCGCTCTCCGGTCGCAGGCGGGCCTGTTCTGCCGTGCCGGACGCGTTCCCCGCGGTGCCCGTCAGGGCGCTGCCGGTGCGCCATTTCGCCCAGTCCATGTTCCAGTCGCCGAAGCCGTTGCCGAAGGGTTCCATCGTTTCGCCGCCGGAGTTGACGACCTCGACGAGGTCGCCCTCCTGGACCTCGTTGAAGAACCACTCCGCGCTGTCGGTGCTCATGCCGACGCAGCCGTGGCTGACGTTGGCGATGCCCTGGGAGCCGACGGACCAGGGGGCGGCGTGCACGTACTCGCCGCTCCAGGTCACCCGGGTGGCCCAGTAGACCGGCAGGTCGTACGACTCCGAGGAGCCCTCGGCGATGCCGACGGTGCTGCTGCGCATGCGTACGAAGGATTCCTTGCCGAGGACGACCTTGACGCCGTTGCGGGTCTCGAAGCCGGGCTTGCCGGTGGTGACCGGGATCTCCCGGATCGCCTCGCCGTCCTGGTAGACGGTCAGCGTGTGCGCGGCGGCGTCGGTGACGGCGACGACGCGGTCGTCGGTGGTGATCTTCAGGGGTTTGGCCTTGCCGCCCCACATCCGGTCGCCGATCTTGATGCCGTCGAGGGTGCTGTGGACCTGGATGGTGGCGTGGGCGGGCCAGTAGTCCTCGGGCCGGTAGTGGAGCTTCTTGTCGTCCACCCAGTACCAGGCGCCCTTCACCGCGGGCGTGGAGTCCACCTTCAGGGCGCGCTCCACTATGGCCCGCTGGGCCGGGTCCTTGACCGGCTGGCTGAGTTCCGCCGTGATGGGCTGGCCGACGCCGTACGCGCCCGCCTTGGGCCCGAAGACGACGTCCAGGGCCTTCTTGGCGCCCGGCTTCCCGGTCTCGAAGGTGAGCACCTTGCGGCCCGGCGCCCCGTCGCCGTCCTCGGTGCTGACACGCACCGTGTAGCTGGCGTTGGCGGCCAGCGGTGAGGTGCTGTGCCAGCGGGCGCCGTCGGCGGACAGCTCGCCCGCGACGTAGCGTCCGGTCGCGTCCACGGCTGTGACGTCCGTGATGCGCCCGTCGGCGCCCTCGGCGACCACCTCCAGGGGTTTGTCCGGGTCGGCCTTCTTCCCGGCGTCCGTGGGGCCGTTGAAGGAGATCTGGCCGGCCGCGTCGTAGGGGGTGGCGGACAGCGGGTCGTCGGCGTCGCCGCTGCAGGCGGTGACGCTCGCGCCGAGGGCCATCACCAGCAGCGTGCAGCCGACGACCGTACGCCCCCGCGCCTGGAAGTGAACCGTGTTGCTCATGGACTCACGCTAAGGAGAGACGTCAACGGCGGCACGGTGGATAAGCCGGACGAGTGAGCGGCGGTACGACAGACGAAGGGGCCCGGACACCCCTGACGGAGTGTCCGGGCCCCTTCGGGCTCGGCGCGTGCTACTGGGTGCGGTTCTCACCGCGGTAGTACTCGAAGACCCAGCCGAACAGGCCGATCAGCAGGATCGGTGCCGAGAAGTACATCAGCCACCAGCCGAGGGCGATGCCCATGAAGGCGAAGGCGCCGCCGATGGCGAGCGCCAGCGGCTGCCAGCTGTGCGGGCTGAAGAACCCGACCTCGCCGGCGTCGTCCGCGACGTCCGCCTCCGTGTTGTCCTGCGCGCCCACGTCGACCCGCCGCGCCGTGAAGGCGAGGTAGAAGCCGACCATGATGGCCAGGCCGAAGGCCAGGAACAGCGCCGTGGTGCCCGCGGGCTCCTTCGACCAGTAGCCGTAGACGATCGCCACGGCGAGCAGGAAGACGCTCAGCCAGATGAAAATCTTGCCCTGGATCTTCACTTCCCGGCCTCCTTGCCGCCGGCGAGGGCCTTCTCACCGTGACCGACGTTCTCCAGCTGGTCCAGCGCGGAGATCTCGGGGTGGTGCAGGTCGAAGGCCGGGGATTCACTGCGGATGCGCGGCAGCGTGAGGAAGTTGTGCCGCGGCGGCGGGCAGGAGGTCGCCCACTCCAGCGAACGGCCGTAGCCCCAGGGGTCGTCCACCTCGATCTTCTTGCCGTACTTGGCCGTCTTCCAGATGTTGTAGAAGAACGGCAGCAGCGACATGCCGAGCAGGAACGAGCTGATCGTCGAGATCGTGTTCAGGGCGGTGAAGCCGTCGGCCGCCAGGTAGTCCGCGTAACGGCGCGGCATGCCCTCGGCGCCCAGCCAGTGCTGGACCAGGAAGGTGCCGTGGAAGCCGACGAACAACGTCCAGAACGTGATCTTGCCCAGGCGCTCGTCCAGCAGCTTGCCGGTGAACTTCGGCCACCAGAAGTGGAAGCCGGCGAACATCGCGAACACCACGGTGCCGAACACCACGTAGTGGAAGTGCGCCACCACGAAGTACGAGTCCGAGACGTGGAAGTCCAGCGGCGGCGAGGCCAGGATGACACCCGTCAGACCACCGAAGAGGAAGGTGATCAGGAAGCCGGTGGACCACAGCATCGGTGTCTCGAAGGACAGCGAGCCCTTCCACATGGTGCCGATCCAGTTGAAGAACTTCACACCGGTCGGGACCGCGATCAGGAAGGTCATGAAGGAGAAGAACGGCAGCAGCACGCCGCCCGTGACGTACATGTGGTGGGCCCACACGGTCACCGACAGACCCGCGATCGCGATCGTCGCGCCGATCAGACCCATGTAGCCGAAGATCGGCTTGCGGGAGAAGACCGGGATGATCTCACTGACGATGCCGAAGAACGGCAGCGCGATGATGTACACCTCTGGATGCCCGAAGAACCAGAACAGGTGCTGCCACAGCAACGCGCCGCCGTTGGACGAGTCGAAGATGTGGGCACCGAACTTGCGGTCGGCCTCCAGCGCGAACAGGGCCGCGGCCAGCACCGGGAAGGCCAGCAGGACCAGCACACCGGTCAGCAGCACGTTCCAGGTGAAGATCGGCATGCGGAACATCGTCATGCCGGGCGCGCGCATGCAGATGATCGTGGTGATGAAGTTGACCGAGCCGAGGATGGTGCCGAAGCCGGAGAAGGCCAGACCCATGATCCACAGGTCACCGCCGATACCGGGCGAGTGCACCGCGTCGGACAGCGGCGAGTACGCGAACCAGCCGAAGTCGGCCGCGCCCTGCGGGGTCAGGAACCCGCCCACCGCGATCGTCGAGCCGAACAGGTACAGCCAGTAGGCGAACATGTTCAGCCGGGGGAACGCCACGTCCGGCGCGCCGATCTGCAGCGGCATGATCCAGTTCGCGAAGCCCGCGAACAGCGGCGTCGCGAACATCAGCAGCATGATCGTGCCGTGCATCGTGAACGCCTGGTTGAACTGCTCGTTCGACATGATCTGCAGACCCGGCCGGGCCAGCTCGGCGCGCATGAAGAGCGCCATCACGCCGCCGATCACGAAGAACGCGAACGACGTCACCAGGTACATCGTGCCGATCGTCTTGTGGTCAGTGGTCGTGAGCCACTTGATCACGACGTTGCCGGGCTGCTTGCGCCGTACCGGCAGCTCGTTCTCGTACGAGTCCTCCGCTGCCGAGGCACCCTGGGGTTCGTTGAGGATGCTCACAGGTTGTTCGTCTCCCGGTTCTTCTCGTGGCTCGTCTGAGCGATGCCCGCGGGAACGTAACCGGTCTGCCCCTTCTTCGCGAGGTCCTGGAGGTGCTGCTCGTAGCGCTCCGGGGAGACGACCTTGACGTTGAACAGCATCCGGGAGTGGTCCACGCCGCACAGCTCGGCGCACTTGCCCAGGAAGGTCCCCTCCTTGTTGGGGGTCACCTCGAAGGCGTTGGTGTGGCCCGGAATCACGTCCTGCTTCATGAGGAACGGCACCACCCAGAAGGAGTGGATGACGTCACGCGAGGTCAGGACGAAGCGGACCGTCTTGCCCTTGGGGAGCCAGAGGGTCGGGCCCGGGTTGTTGGTCTGCGGGTTCCGGGTGCCGGGGGTACCGCAGTCGTAGACACCGCCGGCGTTCGCCGGGAAGTCCTCGACGAACCGGTCCGGGATGCCGGCCAGTTCCTTGGAGGTCTTGGCGTCGCCGGTGGAGCCCGGGACGTCCTCGATGTGGTTGAAGCACCAGCTCCACTGGAAGCCGACCACGTTGACCGTGAGGTCGGGCTTCTTGTTGAGGCTCATGAGATCGGACTCGTCACGAGCGGTGAAGTAGAACAACACCGAGACGATGACGAGCGGAACCATGGTGTACAGCGCCTCGATGGGCAGGTTGTACCTGGTCTGTGGAGGGACCTCGACCTTGGTGCGGCTGCGCCGGTGGAAGAAGACACTCCACAGGATCAGGCCCCACACCAGCACGCCGGTGGCCAGCGCGGCAGCCCAGGAGCCCTGCCACAGGGAGAGGATCCGCGGAGCCTCTTCCGTGGTTGGGGTGGGCATACCGAGGCGGGGGAAGTCCTCGTATGTGCAACCGGTGGCGGTCGCCAGGACCAGGCCCGCGGTCAGTGCCTGCAGCAGCTTCCGCCGCATCGGGCGCCGCGGCGAGCGGTCGGAGCCGTTGGGACTCACGTAGCGCCTTCCCGAGAGTCTCGCCCGCGCGGTTGGCTGCGGCCTGCCTTCTCGCTGGTCGGTCGCCGCCCTGCGTCGGGCAGGGGTTTGATGTTTATGCGGACCAAACCCTAGCCGACGCCCTCCGGGGGGTCGCGGGGAGGGTGGCATACGCGCCGGGGGTCACTCTTTAAGGGTGGGATGGGGGCGCCTGCGGAACGGGGAGGTGCGGTTTCGTTGGCGGCTGACGGTGCGTCGTGGCTTGTCGCGCCCGCGCGGCGGAGCCGCACATGTCACAGCCCCGCGCCCCTGGCGGGGCGCTGCAGTCCCCGGCGTTCTAGCGTTGGCCTGTGGCCTACTTCGATGCTGCTTCCGCTGCTCCCCTTCATCCCGTTGCCCGGCAGGCGCTGTTGGCGTCTCTTGACGAGGGGTGGGCCGATCCCGCTCGGCTGTACCGGGAGGGGCGGCGGGCGCGGTTGCTGCTGGATGCCGCTCGGGAGGCGGCGGCCGAGTGCGTGGGGTGCCGGGCGGACGAGTTGGTGTTCACCCCTTCGGGGACACGAGCGGTGCATTCAGGGGTGGCGGGGGCGCTGGCCGGGCGGCGGCGCATCGGAAGGCACCTGATCGTGTCAGCGGTCGAACACTCCTCCGTACTGCACGCGGCCGAGGCGCACGAGGCCGACGGCGGGAGTCTCACGCAGGTGGGCGTGGACCGCGCGGGCGCGGTGGACCCGGCGGCGTACGCGGCGGCCCTGCGCGAGGACACCGCGCTGGCCTGTCTCCAGTCGGCCAACCACGAGGTGGGCACGGAACAGCCGGTGACCGAGGTGGCGGAGGCCTGCCGGGCGGCAGGCGTACCGCTGCTGGTGGACGCGGCCCAGTCGCTGGGCTGGGGGCGGGTCGAGGGCGACTGGTCGTTGCTGACGGGCAGCGCCCACAAGTGGGGCGGGCCTTCGGGGGTGGGGCTGCTCGCCGTACGCAAGGGTGTCCGGTTCGCGCCGCAAGGGCCCGGGGACGAGCGGGAGTCGGGGCGGGCACCCGGTTTCGAGAACCTGCCGGCGATCGTGGCCGCGGCGGCGTCACTGCGGGCGGTGCGGGCCGAGGCGGCGGCGGAGGCGGCCCGGCTGCGGGAGCTGACGGAGCGGATCCGGGCCCGGGTGCCGGCCCTGGTGCCGGACGTGGAGGTGGTCGGCGATCCGGTGCGCCGCCTGCCCGGAGTCGTCACCTTCTCGTGTCTCTATGTCGACGGAGAGACCTTGCTGCACGAGCTGGACCGTGTCGGTTTCTCCGTCTCGTCCGGATCGTCCTGCACGAGCAGCACGCTGACGCCGAGCCACGTCCTGAAGGCGATGGGCGTCCTCAGCGAGGGCAACGTCCGGGTGTCGCTGCCGCCGGGGACCGTGGCCGAGGACGTCGAACGGTTCCTGGAGGTGCTGCCGGGCACGGTGGCCGCGGTGCGCGAGAAGCTGGGGGCGCCGGCCGCGACGGGGACGATCCGCGCGGCCGGCCCCGACCTCGTCGTGGACGCGCTGGGCCGGCGCTGCCCCATTCCGGTGATCGAACTGGCCAAGGTCATCGGCGACGTCCCCGTCGGCGGCACCGTCCGCGTCCTCTCCGACGACGAGGCGGCCCGCCTGGACATCCCGGCGTGGTGCGAGATGCGGGGGCAGGAGTACGTGGGCGAGGAGCAGGCGGAGCGGGGCACGGCTTACCTGGTGCGCCGGATGAGCTGACTCACCCAGGGGCGCGGGGCTGTGTCGATGTGCGGCTCCGCCGCGTGGGCGCAAATGACCCCCACGCACCCGCACACGACACCGCACATCAAGGGGCACCCCCGTAGTCGCACCCTTCGCTTCAGCCCAGGTGCGCCTGGACCTCCCCCGCGGCCTCGTCCCCGTACGCCTTCGTGAACCGCTCCATGAAGTGCCCGCGCCGCAACTGGTACTCCTGCGTCCCCACCGTCTCGATGACGAGCGTCGCCAGCATGCAGCCGACCTGCGCCGCCCGCTCCAGCGAGACGCCCCAGGCCAGCCCCGACAGGAACCCCGCGCGGAAGGCGTCGCCGACGCCGGTGGGGTCGGCCTTGCGCTCCTCGTCGGGGACGCCGACCTCGATGGTCTCCTCGCCGACCCGCTCGATGCGCACGCCCCGCGCGCCGAGGGTGGTGACGCGGTGGCCGACGCGGCCGAGGATCTCCTCGTCCGTCCAGCCGGTCTTGGTCTCGATGAGCCCCTTCTCGTACTCGTTGGAGAAGAGGTAGGTCGCCCCGTCCAGCAGTATCCGGATCTCGTCGCCGTTCATCCGGGCGATCTGCTGGGAGAAGTCGGCGGCGAAGGGGATGGACCGGGTCCGGCACTCCTCGGTGTGCCGGAGCATCGCCTCCGGGTCGTCGGCGCCGATGGAGACCAGGTCCAGGCCGCCCACGCGGTCGGCGACGGTCTTGAGCTCGATGAGGCGGGCCTCGCTCATCGCGCCCGTGTAGAAGGAGCCGATCTGGTTGTGGTCGGCGTCGGTGGTGCAGACGAAGCGGGCGGTGTGCAGGGTCTCGGAGATGCGGACCGAGCCGGTGTCGACGCCGTGCCGGTCCAGCCAGGCCCGGTACTCGTCGAAGTCCGCGCCGGCCGCGCCGACCAGGATCGGCCGGGTGCCGAGCTGCCCCATGCCGAAGGCGATGTTCGCGGCGACGCCGCCCCGGCGTACGTCCAGCTGGTCGACCAGGAAGGAGAGCGAGACCGTGTGCAACTGGTCCGCCACGAGCTGGTCGGAGAAGCGGCCGGGGAAGGTCATGAGGTGGTCGGTGGCGATGGAGCCGGTGACTGCGATGCGCACGGCGTGGACTCTCTCCTGAGGGGAGGCGGGTTGACGGTTCACGCTACCCGGCGGCGCCCCCAGGCTGAAGCAGGCGAAACTACCCGGTAGTACAACTTTCTCCGCGGGACGGGACGTGCCTACGGTTCTGTCATGACGAACCTGAGGACCGCCGACCCCGCCCCGGCCGACCTGGACGGCGACCTGGCGTCGCTGCGCGGTGACTGCGCCCGGATGACCCCGCGCTGGTCGGCGCCCGCCGACGCCTCCGTCCGGCCGGTGCCGCTCGCCCTCATCCACGGCGTGCGGGTGCCTCCGGCGTCGACCCGGTTGCTGGAGGCGATGTCGGACTACGGCGACTGAGCGCCGCGGGGCGGCTCCGGCGCGTTCCGGGCGGCACGGGGCGCGTTCGGGCCACTCGTCGGCCGTTCGCGCCACGCGTCGGCCGTTCGGACGGCCGGTGGGCCGTTCGAGTGGTGTTGCGGGGGCCGTCCGGGCGACGTGTGCCGTCACCGGGAACCGGATCCCGCTCCACCGCGTCCCATCGCTGTCCCCAGCAACAGCCGAAGGAGCGATGCGGTGAACACCGAGCGACCCGACAACGACGACGCCGCCGCCGACGACGAGGCGGGCACCGGGCGTCCCGCGCGGCGGCGCCCCCGGGCGGTCGCGGTCGCGTCGGTGGCCGCCGCCGTGCTGATCATGGGGGGCGGCGGCGCCTACCTGGCCACGTCGGCCGCCGGGGACGACACGGACGGCGGTACGTCGTCGGGCGCGGACCCGGCCCCGGGCGACGACACTCCCCCGCCGCTCCCCCTCGACGACTACGCCGCGGCGTCCCCCGAGGGCGGCTCGAACGGCATCGCGCCCGGCGAGCCCAACCCGTACGGCGTCACCTACCGCGCCGACGGGCCGCTCCCCGAGGGCCCCGGTTCGGCGCCCGTGTACCGGGCGAAGGGCGACGTCACCGAGGCCGAGGTGGCGCGGCTGGCCCAGGCGCTGGGGCTGGAGGGCGCGCCCCGGGTCCAGGGCGGGGCCTGGAAGGTCGGCAACGCGAAGGACGGTTCGGGTCCGCTGCTCACGGTGGACCGGCAGGCGCCGGGCACCTGGACCTTCCACCGGTACACGCCCCGCACGGACAACTGCAAGAAGGGCGCCGAGTGCAAGGCCCCGTCGGCCGACGGGAACCCGGTGGGCGAGGCGGCCGCGAAGAAGGCGGCGGCACCGGTGCTGAAGGCGCTGGGCCAGGACGACGCCAAGTTGGACGCGAGCCAGGTCATGGGCGCCCGGCGGGCCGTGAACGCGGCACCGGAGGTGGGCGGGCTGCCCACGTACGGCTGGACGACCGGGGTGGTCGTCAGCGCGCTGGGCGAGGTGGTCGGCGGCAGCGGGCAGGTGAAGGCGCCGGTCAAGGGGGACACGTATCCGGTCCTGGACGCCGAGCGGACGCTGGCGCTGCTGAACGCGCCGGGCGCCGGTACCGGGGCCGGGAGCGTCGGGGGCATCGGCGGCTGTGCGAGTCCCGTACCGCATCAGGACGGGGCGGACCTGCCCTGCGCCCCGCCGACCGGTGCGCCGGAGAAGCCCGGGGCGGGCAAGAAGCAGGTCGCCACCGTCGAGGACGCGGTGTTCGGGCTGGCCGCGCACCCGGTGCGGGGGCGGCCGACGCTGGTGCCGTCCTGGCTGTTCGAGGTGCGGGCACCGGGCGCGGACGACGCCGTCACGGTCACGTACCCGGCGGTCGACCCGAAGTACCTGACGACGGCGTCCCCCGCCTCGCCCGCCTCACCGGCCCCGTCCGACGAGCCGACCTCGAAGCCCGGGGAGCCGCGGGACGTGCGGGTGAGCGGTTACACGGCCGCCGACGGCGAGCTGACCGTGCACTTCACCGGCGGCGTGTGCTCCGACTACGACGCGAAGGCGAAGGAGAGCGACGGGAAGGTGACCGTCACGGTGACCGAGACCCCGCATCCGGACAAGGTCTGCATCCTGATCGCCAAGGAATACGAGCGGACGGTGCGGCTCGACAAGCCGCTCGGCGACCGGACGGTCGTGGGCTCGGACGGCAAGGACGTCCCGGTGCACAAGCCGGGCGCGCGGCTGCCCGCCCCGTCCGGGGGCCGGTGACGCCCACGACGCAACAGGGGCATGACGGAAGGGCGGCGGCCCGGGACGAATCCCGGGCCGCCGCCCTTCTCGCACTTCGGTGCCGCGCGCATAGCCGTCGGCCGTCGGCTGCCGCCTTTCGGCTGCCGCCCGCTGTCGGCTGCCGGCGGTCAGCTGAAGGAGTCGCCGCAGGCGCAGGAGCCCGTCGCGTTCGGGTTGTCGATCGTGAAGCCCTGCTTCTCGATCGTGTCCACGAAGTCGATGGTGGCGCCGCCGAGGTAGGGGGCGCTCATGCGGTCGGTGGTGACCTTGACGCCGCCGAAGTCCTTCACCACGTCACCGTCGAGCGAACGCTCGTCGAAGAAGAGCTGGTAACGCAGGCCGGAGCAGCCGCCGGGCTGGACGGCGACGCGCAGGGCAAGGTCGTCGCGGCCTTCCTGGTCGAGCAGGGCCTTGACCTTGGCCGCGGCGGCGTCGGTCAGGATGATGCCGTCGGTGACGGTGGTGGTCTCGTCCGATACGGACATCTACATCTCTCCCGGGTTGTACGGAGACTGCTTGCCGACGGTGTCAACCGACGGAGCCGCGGATTCATTCCGGGCACGGCCGAGTCTTTGCCTCGGCGTCCCCTTCATGCTCGCACACGCCCCCGCCGACGGTCAGCGGCTGTGGACGGCGGCCGGGAACGGCGCGGGGACGGCGACGGGGAACGGCGCGGGGACGGTGGCTCGGAGGCCGGGATTCACGTCACACCGACACTATGGGCATCGTCAAAGTGACGTGAACCGGTTATGATAGATAACGTCAATTCGACGAAAAGGGTCGACCGAAAAGTAGAAAGGGTGCGTGTCGTGACCACCGCCCAACCCCAGGAGCTCGACGTTCAGCCGACGCCCCTCGCCCTGCTGCTGCTCGGCCGCGAGGCCGACCCGAGGAGCGAGCGCGGTGTGGAGTGCCCCGGCGACCTGCCCTCGCCCTCCGACCCGGACCTGGTCGCGCGTGCCCGTGCGGCCAAGGAGAAGCTCGGCGACAAGGTCTTCGTGCTCGGTCACCACTACCAGCGCGACGAGGTCATCCAGTTCGCCGACGTCACGGGCGACTCCTTCAAGCTGGCCCGGGACGCGGCGGCGCGTCCGGAGGCGGAGTACATCGTCTTCTGCGGTGTGCACTTCATGGCGGAGTCGGCCGACATCCTGACCTCGGACGACCAGAAGGTGGTCCTGCCCGACCTGGCGGCCGGCTGCTCCATGGCGGACATGGCCACCGCCGAGCAGGTCGCCGAGTGCTGGGACGTACTGACCGAGGCCGGGATCGCCGAGCAGGTCGTGCCCGTGTCGTACATGAACTCGTCGGCGGACATCAAGGCGTTCACCGGCAAGCACGGCGGCACCATCTGCACCTCCTCCAACGCCGAGCGCGCCCTCAACTGGGCCTTCGAGCAGGGGGAGAAGGTCCTCTTCCTGCCCGACCAGCACCTGGGCCGCAACACCGCGGTGCGGGACCTGGGCATGTCCCTGGAGGACTGCGTCGTCTACAACCCGCACCGGCCGAACGGCGGGCTGACGGCGCAGGAGCTGCGCGCCGCGAAGATGATCCTGTGGCGGGGCCACTGCTCGGTGCACGGCCGCTTCAGCCTCGACTCGGTCAACGACGTGCGCGAGCGCATCCCGGGCGTGAACGTCCTGGTGCACCCCGAGTGCAAGCACGAGGTCGTGGCGGCGGCGGACTACGTCGGCTCGACCGAGTACATCATCAAGGCCCTGGAGGCGGCCCCGGCCGGTTCCAAGTGGGCCATCGGCACCGAGCTGAACCTGGTCCGCCGGCTGGCGAACCGTTTCGCCGCCGAGGACAAGGAGATCGTCTTCCTCGACAAGACGGTCTGCTTCTGCTCGACCATGAACCGCATCGACCTCCCGCACCTGGTCTGGGCGCTGGAGTCGCTGGCCGAGGGCACCCTGGTCAACCGGATCGAGGTCGACAAGGAAACGGAGGCCTTCGCGAAGCTGGCCCTGGAACGGATGCTGGCCCTGCCGTAACCGGCCCCCGCGCGTGCGCGCCCCGCCCGGCCACCACACCTGTGCCGGGCGGGGCGCCCTGTCAGGCGACCGGCCGACGACCACGCGCCCTGCCGTGCAACGTCAAGTAGAAGGTGCGCAACGACTCCTGGGCACTGCCAGCCGCGAAGCAGTTGCGGACCTTGCCCAGGGGGTTCCACACCCGCCCGTCCGGCATCCGCACGCCCACCGGCTGCCCGAAGTACGCCTGCTGGTCCGCGTCGAAGTCGATCCACGTCGCGCCCGCACGGCGGACGAGCACCTCGCCCACGTACGCCCCCAGATCGAGCAGCACCTCACCGCCTCGCGCCTCTTCGGCACCGCTCCTGCGCAGTCCGTCGAGAAGGAAGTCGGCGACCCGGAGACTGGCCACGGAGTAGTCGAGCGGAAGCCTGCCGCGCCTGCCGACGCGCTGGACGAAGATCGCCGCCCTCGTCCGCATCTCCTGAGCTTTCGGCATGCGTTCACCCACGTCGGCCATGGGTTCAACCCCCTCCACTCGATGCTGAGGCGGAGGCCCTCCCCCTCCCCACCACCAAGCGGATGCCGTTCCGCAGTCGTCACGGCTTCACGATGTGCGTAATCCCATACGGCTTCCCCCGACTTCCGCTACAACCTTTTCCCCGGTGAAGCGTCCGTCCCGGTGTCGAACGGCGAACGGCCCGTCCCGGGGTGCTTCCCGGGACGGGCCGTTCGGTTGCCGGGTGCTCCCGCGACTCGGCGGGAGCACCCCTACGGCACTCCGCGTCGCTCAGACCTGCGCCGGCTCCGGCTCGTCCGAGGCTGCCGCCTGCGGCGGCACGTCGCCGCCGCCCTTCTTCGCGGCCCGCTTCTTCGCACGGCGCTCCTTGCGGAGTTCCAGCATCGCGTAGAGGGTCGGGACCAGGAGGAGGGTGAGCAGGGTCGAGGTGATCAGGCCGCCGATGACGACCACTGCCAGCGGCTGGGCGATGAAGCCGCCCTCGCCGGTGACGCCCAGCGCCATCGGGAGGAGGGCGAAGATCGTCGCCAAGGCCGTCATGAGGATGGGGCGCAGGCGGTGGCGGCCGCCCTCGATCACGGCCTCGACGACGCCGTAGCCCTGCTTGCGGTACTGGTTGATCAGGTCGATCAGCACGATGGCGTTGGTGACCACGATGCCGATCAGCATCAGCATGCCGATCATCGCGGGGACGCCCATCGGGGTGCCCGTGGCGATGAGCAGGCCGATCGCGCCGGTCGCCGCGAACGGGATGGACACCAGCAGGATCAGCGGCTGGGCCAGCGACCGGAAGGTGCCGACCAGCAGCATGAAGACGATGGCGATGGCCGCGAGCATGGCGAGGCCCAGGTTGACGAAGGCCTCGTCCTGGTCCGCCGTGACGCCGCCGATCTCGGCGGTGGCGCCGGCCGGCAGGTCCAGGCCGTCGATCTTCGACTGGAGGTCCGCGCTGACCGCGCCGGTGTTGTCGCCAGTCGGCTTGGCGGTGATGGTCGCCGCGCGCTGACCGTCGATGCGGGTCATCGAGACCGGGCCGTCCACCAGCCGCACGGTGGCGATGTCACCGAGCTTCACCGCGCCCAGGTTCAGGGCCTTCAGCTCGGCCATCGTGGTGGCCGGCCGGGCCGACCTGATGACGACGTCGCGCTCGGTGTCGTCCAGCGTCGCCTTGGCCGCCGGGGTGCCGCGCACCGCCTGGGCGACGGCCGCGCCGAGGCTCTGGTCGGTGAAGCCGGCCTCGGCGGCCTTCGCGTTGGCCTTGACCGAGATGCGCGGCACGCTCTGCGCCAGGTCGCTGGTGACGTCGGTGACGTCGTCGAGGCCGGCGACGGTCTTGCGGACCTGCTCGGAGGCCTCACGGAGGACCTGCGCGTCGGCCGCCTTGACGACGACGCTCAGATCCTGGCTGCCGAAGCCGTCGCCGGCGGCGACCGTGGTGGTGCCGATGCCGTCGCCGAGCTCGGCCAGCCCGTCCTCGATGTGGTCCTGGACGTCCTCGGAGGACGCCGAGTCCTCCAGCATGATCTGGTACGAGGCCTGGTTGCTGTCCGTGCCGCCGCCGAAGGCGGCCAGGAAGCCGGACGAGCCGATGGTGACCTGGTAGTCCTTGACGCCCTCGGTCTCGCCGAGCAGCTTCTCGACCTTCTTGGCCTGCTCGTCGGTCGCGCCGAGGCTGGTGCCGGGCTTCAGCTCCTGCTTGACGCTGAGGACCTCCTGCTCGCCCTGGTCGAAGAAGTTGGTCTTCAGCAGCGGCGCCATGCCGAAGGTGCCGAGCAGCACGACGACCGCGATGGCCACGCTGATCAGCCGGCGGCGGGTGGCGAAGCGCAGGACGGGGACGTAGAAGCGCTGCAGGCGGCTCTTGGCCTCCTTCTCCTCGGCCAGCCTGCGGGCCTCGGCCGCGTCCTCGGGCGTGCCCTTCGGGGGCCGCAGGAACCAGTACGACAGCACCGGGACGACCGTCAGCGACACCAGCAGGGACGCGAGCAGCGCCGCGGTGACGGTGAGGCTGAAGGAACCGAACAGCTCGCCGACCATGCCGCCGACCAGACCGATCGGCAGGAACACGGCGACCGTGGTGAGCGTGGACGAGGTGACCGCCCCGGCGACCTCGCGGACGGCGCCCAGGATGGCGTCCTTGCGCTCCTCGCCGTAGCCCAGGTGCCGCTTGATGTTCTCCAGGACCACGATCGAGTCGTCGACGACGCGGCCGATGGCGATGGTCAGCGCACCCAGCGTCAGCATGTTGAGCGACAGGTCGCGCGTCCACAGGACGATCAGCGCCAGCACCACCGACAGCGGGATGGAGACCGCGGTGACCAGGGTGGAGCGGATGGACGCCAGGAAGACCAGGATGACCAGCACGGCGAAGAGCAGGCCGAGCCCGCCCTCGGTGGTCAGGCCGGAGATGGCCTTGGAGACCGCCGGGCCCTGGTCGCTGACGACGGTGAGGGTCGCGCCGGAACCGAGCTGCTCGCGCAGGTCGGGGAGCTTGTCCTCGACGGCGTTCGAGATGGAGACCGCGCTGCCGTCGTGGTCCATCGTCACGGCGACCGCGAGGGACGGCTTGCCGTTGGTGCGGGTGAGGGAGTCGGCCTTGGCCTCCTCCTCCTTGACGGTGGCGACGTCGCCGAGGCGGACCGGCTTGTCGACGCCCTCACCGGTGATCATGAGGTTCTGGATCTGCTCGACCGAGGTGAAGCCGCCGCCGACCTGGACGGTGCGGTTGGCACCCGCCTCGTCGAAGGAACCGGCCGGGACGGTCGCGCCGCCCGCCTGGAGGGACTGGGCGAGCGCCTGCGGGCCCACCTTGGCCGCGGCCAGCTTCGCCGGGTCCGGCGTGACCGTGACCTGGACGTCGCGGACGCCGTCCACCACGACCTGGGCGACGCCGTCGATGTCCTTCAGCTCGGAGACGACCGTCTTGTCGAGCTGGTCGGCCAGCGCCTGCTGGTCCTTGTCCGAGGTGACGGCGAGGACGACGGTCGGGATGTCGTCGGTCGAGCCGGAGATGACCTGCGGGTCCACGTCGTCCGGGAGCTGGGCGCGGGCCCGGTTCACGGCCTGCTGGACGTCGGCGACGAGCTGCTGGGTGTTCGGGCCGTAGTCGAAGGACGCCATGATGACGGCGTTGCCCTCACTGGCCGTGGAGGTGACGCCCGAGATCCCGTCGACGGCCTCGAGGCTGTCCTCGATGGGCTCGACGACCTGCTTCTCGACCACGTCCGGCGAGGCACCCTGGTACGGGGCCAGCACCGACACCATGGGCAGTTCGATGGTGGGCAGCAGCTGCTGCTTGAGCTGCGGAATCGCGATCGCCCCGAAGACGAGCGCGACGATCGACATCAGCCCTATCAGGGCCCGTTGCGCGAGGCTGAATCTCGACAGCCAGGACATGGATCAGGGTCTCTCTTCTGTGGCCGAGCGGGGGACGGGGCACATGGCAGCGCCGGGCGCGGGCGACACACGTGAGCGCCCACCCCAACACCCTGAGCCATGCGGGGCCCCGCATCCCTAGGCCCCAGGTCCATTTCCTTATCCCGCGCCTACTCCCTCCGCAGTACGCGCGGGCGGCCCTCACTCCACCCTTGGACGTACCAGCCCGGATTCGTACGCGATGACGACCAGCTGGGCCCGGTCGCGGGCGCCGAGCTTGGCCATGGCGCGGTTCACGTGGGTCTTCACGGTGAGCGGGCTGACCTCGAGGCGCTCGGCGATCTCGTCGTTGGAGTGCCCGCCGGCCACCTGGACCAGCACCTCGCGCTCCCGCACGGTCAGCGATTCGAGGCGCTCGGCGCGGGCCGGGTCGCGGTCCTCGTCGTCCATGCCCTGCTGGGCGAGGAAGCGGGCGATCAGTCCCTTGGTGGCGGTCGGCGACAGCAGCGCCTCGCCGCCGGCCGCGACGCGGATCGCGCTGAGCAGCTCGTCGGGCTCCGAGCCCTTGCCGAGGAAGCCGGAGGCGCCGGCCCGCAGCGACTGCACCACGTAGTCGTCGACCTCGAAGGTGGTCAGTATGACCACGCGGACGTGGGCGAGGGCCGGGTCGGCGCTGATCATGCGGGTGGCGGCGAGTCCGTCGGTGCCCGGCATCCGGATGTCCATCAGCACCACGTCGGCCCGCCGTTCGGCGGCCAGCCGGGCCGCCTCCGCGCCGTCGGACGCCTCCCCCACCACCTCCATGTCGGGCTCGGAGTCGACCAGCACCCGGAAGGCGCTGCGCAGCAGCGCCTGGTCGTCGGCGAGCAGGACACGGATCGTCATACGGGGTCCCCCGTGGCTTGGGTGGCGGCGTCGGTGCGGCTCTTGACCGGAAGGATCGCATGCACGCGGAAACCCCCTCCGTAGCGGGGGCCGGTGGTGAGGGTGCCACGCACGGCGGTGACGCGCTCGCGCATGCCGAGCAGCCCGTGCCCGCCGCCCTCCACGGGAGCGTCCGGGGCCTCACCGTCGCCCGTCCCGTCGTCGAGCACGGTCACCTCGATGTTCGGCCCCACCCGTACGACGCTGACCTCGGCCTTCGCCTGCCGGCCCGCGTGCTTCTGCACGTTGGTCAGCGCCTCCTGGATGATCCGGTACGCGGCCAGGTCGACGGCGGCGGGCAGCTCGGTGCCCTGGTCGGTGCGGGCCACCTCGACCCGCAGCCCGGCGTGGTGGAAGGTGCCGACGAGTTCGTCGAGGCGGGCCAGGCCCGGGGCGGGCTCGGTCGGTGCCTCCGGGTCGCCGGACTGGCGGAGCAGGCCGACGGTGGCCCGCAGCTCGTCCAGCGCGGAGCGGCTGGCCTCCCGTACGTGGGCGAGCGCCTCCTTGGCCTGGTCGGGCCGCTTGTCCATGACGTGCGAGGCGACCCCGGCCTGCACGTTGACCAGGGCGATGTGGTGGGCGACGACGTCGTGGAGGTCGCGGGCGATGCGCAGCCGTTCCTCGGCGACGCGGCGACGCGCCTCCTCCTCGCGGGTGCGCTCGGCCTTCTCCGCCCGGTCCCGGATGGCCTGCACGAAGGCACGGCGGCTGCGCACGGCGTCCCCGGCGGTGGCACCGATGCCGGTCCAGGCGAAGACGGCGAGGTTCTCCTGCGCGTACCAGGGCAGCGGACCGGCCAGCATGGCGGCGCCGGTGAGCACCGTCATGGTGAGCAGGCCGACCCGCCAGGTGGTGGGCCGGTCGGTGGAGGCGGCGACGGTGTAGAGGGCGACCACGGCGGACATGACGACGGGGGCGCGCGGCTCGCCGGTGACGCTCTCGACGACGGAGACGCAGCCGGTGACGGCGAGCACCGCCATCGGCGCCCGGCGGCGGAAGGCGAGCGCGGCGGCGCCGACGGTCATGAGGGCGAGACTGAGCGCGTCGGGGGTGCGCAGGCCCCAGCTGACGCTCTCCGGGCCGTGCGGGTCCACGAAGGAGCCGGCGACCATGCAGACCAGGACGGCCGCGGCGATGGCGGCGTCCAGGGCGGAGGGGTGGGCGCCGATGGTGCAGCGGGCGCGGGCGAGGGTGCTCACGGTTTTTTACGGTAGCTGGAGTGGGGGTGTCTTATGAGGGGGCCCGCATGCAGTGGGCGTCCTGCTGGGGGCTGCGCCCCCAGGCCCCCGCTTCGGCCCTGGACGGGCCTCGTCCTCAAACGCCGGACGGGCTGGATATACCGACCGGCGTCGCAAAGGCACCGGGGACGGGCTGGATGCACCGGCCAGCGTCGCAAAGGCACCGGACGAGCTGGATGAACCCACCGGCCTCGCAAAGGCACCGGACGGGCCGGATGAACCCACCGGCCTCGCAAAGGCACCGGACGGGCCGGATGAACCCACCGGCCTCGCGAAGGCACCGGACGGGCCGGATGAACCCACCGGCCTCGCGAAGGCACCGGACGGGCCGGATGAACCGAGACGCGCGTCAACAAGGCGCCGTATGAGCCGCGGCACGCGCCACCGGCGTCGTTCGTCAGGTCCCGCCCGGGATGAGCCCGTCGTCGCTCAGGAGCTCCCGGACCTCCTCCAAGGTGGCGTCCGGGGACGGGAGGATGAGGTCGGAGGGCTCGAGGGCGTCGTCGGGGAGCGGGTCGCCCAGTTCGCGGACCTTGGCCAGGAGGGCCTGGAGGGTCGCGCGGAAGCCGGGGCCGTCGCCGTTCTCCATCTCGGCGAGGAGTTCGTCGTCCAGCTCGTTCAGCTGGGTGAGCCGGCCGTCGGCCAGCTTCAGCTGTCCCTCCCCCATGATCCGTACGATCATGTCGGCCCTCCTAGGCGTGGGCTACTGCTTGTCGAAGCGCGGGGTGTCCTGCGGCTGCTGCTGGGACTGCGACGGGGCCTGGCCCTGACCCTGGCCGCCCTCGATGGCCTGGCGGTCGGCGGTGGAGCCCCCGGCCAGCTCGGCCTTCATGCGCTGCAGTTCCAGCTCTACATCCGTACCACCGGAGAGCCGGTCCAGCTCGGCCTGGATGTCGTCCTTGTGCATGCCGGACTGGTCGTCGAGGGCGCCGGAGGCGAGCAGCTCGTCGATGGCGCCGGCCCGGGCCTGGAGCTGGGCGGTCTTGTCCTCGGCCCGCTGGATGGCCAGGCCGACGTCGCCCATCTCCTCGGAGATGCCGGAGAACGCCTCGCCGATGCGGGTCTGCGCCTGGGCCGCCGTGTAGGTGGCCTTGATGGTCTCCTTCTTCGTCCGGAAGGCGTCCACCTTGGCCTGGAGACGCTGGGCCGCGAGGGTGAGCTTCTCCTCCTCGCCCTGCAACGTGGCGTGCTGCGTCTCCAGGTCGGTGACCTGCTGCTGGAGCGCGGCGCGACGGGAGAGCGCCTCGCGGGCCAGGTCCTCGCGGCCCAGCGCGAGCGCCTTGCGGCCCTGGTCCTCCAGCTTGCCCGACTGGGACTGGAGCTGGTTGAGCTGCAGCTCCAGGCGCTTGCGGCTGGTGGCCACGTCGGCGACGCCGCGGCGCACCTTCTGCAGCAGCTCCAGCTGTTTCTGGTACGAGTAATCGAGGGTCTCGCGCGGGTCCTCGGCCCGGTCAAGGGCCTTGTTGGCCTTCGCGCGGAAGATCATCCCCATACGCTTCATGACACCGCTCATGGGCTTCGCGCGCCCCCTTCTGACCGACTCCAGCTCCAGCGACTGCAACAGAACCCACAGTACGGGCCCTGCATCCATTACCGCACTGTTCGGGGACGGATGCGCTCATCCCCAAGGACGACTGCGTACGTTCCCCGTCCGGCGCAGGGAGTAGGTGCTTCCCGGGGTTGTCCGGAAAGTCCAGGTGGCCGGGCGCGTACGCACCATCCGCTCCGTACTTCCGCTCTGTCCACTTACAGACGTCCGGCGTTGCCGGATCGTTCCCCACCGGGCTGGGGTCCACACCCCGGCACCCCGTACCCTTGGGTTTTGTGTTCCGTAGCCGTGCCAAGGATGAGAAGGCCCAGAGCGCCGTCAGTGCGCCGGTGACCGACTCCAAGCAGCCCCGTGACCCGCAGGCCCCCAAGGGAAGGCCCACGCCCAAGCGCAGTGCGGCCCAGTCCCAGCGCCGCAGCGTCGCCAATACGCCGATGACGCGCAAGGACGCCGCCAAGCGGCAGCGCGAGGAGCGGCGGACCGCGATGGCGCGGCAGCGCGAGGCGCTGGCCAAGGGCGACGAGCGGTACCTGCCGGCCCGTGACAAGGGCCCGGTCCGCAGGTTCGCGCGCGACTTCATCGACTCGCGGTTCAACATCGCGGAGTACTTCCTGCCGATGGCCGTGATCATCCTCGTGCTGAGCATGATCCGGGTGGCCTCGCTGCAGAACATCGCGCTGCTGCTGTGGCTGATCGTGATCGTGCTGATCGTGCTGGACTCGATCGTCACCGGCTTCCGGCTGAAGAAGCGGCTCGCCGAGCGCTTCCCGGACGAGCGCAGGCGCGGCGCGGTCGCCTACGCCCTGATGCGTTCCCTCCAGATGCGCCGGCTCCGGCTGCCCAAGCCGCAGGTCAAGCGCGGGGAGCGGCCCTGAGCACGACGCCGTTCACCGGGGACGCGGCCGAGGCCTGGACGGCCGGGTTGTCCGGGCTTCGCAATGTCGTCCGGCAGGAGATGGTGGCCCGTCAGCTGGACGAGCAGATAGCCGGGCGCTTCGCCGTGGGCAGGCGGCTGCGCGTGCTCGACGTCGGGATGGGCCAGGGCACCCAGGCGCTGCGGCTGGCCCGGGCCGGGCACCAGGTGACCGGCGTGGAGCGGGACGCGACGATGATCGCGGCCGCCCGGGAGGCGCTGGCCGGGCAGCCGGAGGGCATCCGGGAGCGGATGCGGATCGTGGAGGGCGACGGCCGGGACACCGGCGTGCACTTCCTGCCGGGCAGCTTCGACGTGGTGCTGTGCCACGGCGTGCTCATGTACGTCGAGGAGCCCGATCCGCTGCTCGCGGGACTGGCCCGGATGCTGGCACCCGGCGGCCTGCTGTCGCTGGTGGTGCGCAACGGCGACGCGCTCGCGCTGCGCCCCGGCCTGCACGGCGACTGGGCGGGCGCGCTGGCCGCCTTCGACACCGTCAACTACCGCAACCGCCTGGGCCTCGACGTCCGCGCGGACCGGCTGGCGACGCTGACGGCGAAGCTCGCGGGCATCGGCGCGCCGCTGCACACCTGGTACGGCGTACGGGTCTTCACGGACACGGCACCCGACGCGGCCGTGCCGCCCGACGGCCTCGATGCCCTGCTGGCCGCCGAGGAGCGGGCCGGCCGGACCGACCCGTACCGCTCGGTCGCGGCGCTGCTCCACCTGTGCGGGGTGCGCGGCTAGCCGGGGCTTCGCCCGTTCGGGTGTTCACCGGGGGCCGGGTGTCCGGGGCGCGGCGAGACTCGAGCCATGGACACTTCCCGCGCCCGCCCGTCCCGGCTGCTCGCTCCGATCGCCGTCCTGGCCTGCTCCGTGCTGCTGCTGGGCGGCTGTTCCGACGCCGGTTCGGGGACCGGACGGGACTCGGAGAGCGCCCGGGAGGGCGACACGGCGCAGGCCGCGGCGCAGAGCGCGGCCAACGATCTGCAGGCCGACTACGAGCGGGTGATCAAGGACGTCCTGCCGTCGGTGGTGCAGATCCAGGCGGGCGACTCGCTGGGCTCCGGGATCGTGTACGACGACAAGGGGCACGTCGTCACCAACGCGCACGTCGTCGGGAACAGCAAGTCCTTCCGGGTGACCACGGCCCGCAACGAGGGCGCCCTGGGAGCGAAGCTCGTCTCCTCCTACCCGGAGCAGGACCTGGCCGTGATCAAGCTGGACAAGGTGCCCGACGGCATGAAGGCGGCCCGGTTCGCGGACTCCGCGAAGGTCGAGGTCGGGCAGATCGTGCTGGCGATGGGTTCGCCGCTCGGCCTGTCCTCCAGCGTGACGCAGGGCATCGTGTCGGCGATCGGCCGGACCGTCACGGAGGGCGGCAGCGGGGGCGGCACGGGCGCGACCATCGCCAACATGGTGCAGACGTCGGCGGCCATCAACCCCGGCAACAGCGGGGGCGCCCTGGTGAACCTGGACGGGCAGGTGATCGGCATCCCGACGCTGGCGGCGACCGACCCGGGTCTCGGCGACAGCGCGGCGCCCGGCATCGGGTTCGCGATCCCGGCGTCGATGGTGACGACGGTGGCCGATCAGATCGTCAAGGACGGCAAGGTCACCGACTCGGGCCGGGCCGCGCTGGGCATCACCGCCCGGACGGTCGTCGACGACAGCTACCGGCCGGCCGGTGTGGCCGTCGTCGAGGTGAGCGACGGCGGGGCCGCCGACAAGGCGGGGCTGCGGCCCGGGGACGTCATCGTGAGGCTCGGGGACACGGACATCACCACCATCACCTCGCTGTCCGAGGCGCTGGCGTCGATGCGGCCGGGCGACCGGACGAAGGTGACGTACACCCGGGACGGCGACGAGCGCACCGCCGAGGTGACGCTGGGCGAGCAGTGACGGGGAGCCCGCCTCCGCCCGCCCACGAGCCGCGAACCCGGCCCTCGGCCCCTCAGGCCTCGGACCCGGCCTCGGCCTCGGCCTCCTCGGCGTGCAGGCTCATCGGGCCGTAGATCTCCGTGGAGTCCTCGAAGAGCCGCACCTGGTCGGTGCCGCCCTCCTGGAGGTCCTTCCAGTGCTCGCCGATCCAGGACTCGGCGTCCCCTTGCGTGGTGAACTCCTCCGGCTGCACCGCGGGCTGGACCTCAGTCCCGCCGGCCGTCTCGAACCGCCACGTCCATGCCGCCATGTACGCCTCCCAGATGTGAGCACATGCAGTGCGGAAGCCGGATCATGGTCCGGCCCCCGCCCGCAGCCTATGCGCTGACGCGGGTGCGCCGTAGAAGGCGTCGCACGCCCCTCGGGGGACTCGGGCGCGCACGTCGCCGGGCGACCGGGGAAAATCGGTGCGTGGACGTGACTCTGCTCGGCACCGGTGCCCCCGCGGGACTGCCCCGCCCCGACTGTCCCTGCGCGGCCTGTGCCGCGGCGCAGGGCGAGGACGCGCGCGCGGCGACCGCGCTGCTGGTGGACGGTGCGCTGCTGCTCGACCTGACGCCGGGCGCCGCGTTCGCCGCGGCCCGGGCCGGGCGCTCCCTGGCCGGCGTACGGCAGGTGCTGCTCTCCCACCCGCACGACGGTCCCGCCGTGGAGGTGCCGGCCGGGCTGCCGCAGCCGGGCCGGGTGCCGGACGGGCGGGAGCTGGCGCTGCTGACCGGGCACCGGGTGCGGGCGGTGGCGCTGGACGCGCCGGGCACCGGGTACGCGGTGACGGGACCGGACGGCGGGCGGCTCCTGTACGTGCCGCCGGGCGGGGCGCCTGCGGGTCTGGAGGCGCCGGCGGAGCCGTACGACCTCGTCCTCGCGGACGTCGTGGGACGGCCGGACGCGCTGGCGAGGCTGCGGGCGGTGGGCGCGGTGGGCCCGACGACGGACGTCGTCGCCGTCCACCTGGACCACGACGTGCCGCCGGGCCGGGAGCTGGGACGGCGGCTCGCGGCGGCCGGCGCGCGGGCGGTGCCGGACGGCACGACGCTGGCGGTGGGCTCGTACGAGGACGTGCCCGACGTACCGCGGCGCACCCTCGTGCTGGGCGGCGCCCGGTCGGGCAAGTCGGTGGAGGCGGAACGCCGCCTGGAGTCCTTCCCCGACGTCCTCTACGTGGCCACCGGCGGCTCCCGGGCCGGCGACGCCGAATGGGCGGCCCGGGTCGGCGCGCACCGGGAACGCCGCCCCGTTTCGTGGCAGACCGCCGAGACGTGCGACCTGGTCCCCCTCCTGAAGGACGAGGGCCCGCCCCTCCTCGTCGACTGCCTGTCCCTGTGGCTGACGGACGCGATGGACGCGGTCGGCGCGTGGGACGACGCGGAGTGGGCCGACGGCGGCGAACGGGCGCTCCGGGACCGGGTCCGGGAGCTGACGGAGGCGGTCCGCACCACCCGGCGCACGCTGGTGGCGGTGTCGAACGAGGTCGGCTCGGGCATCGTCCCGGCCACCGCCTCCGGCCGCCGCTACCGCGACGAACTCGGCCGCCTGAACGCGGCGTTCGCCGCCGAGTGCGAGCAGGTGCTGCTCGTGGTGGCGGGCCAGGCGCTGGTGCTACGCGGCTGAGACCGAGGCGTCCTTGCGGGCGATGACGCGGTGGGCGCGGGCGCCGGTGAGGACGGTGCAGCCCTGGGCCACGAGTTCGGCGTTCAGCCCGACGGCGTGGACCGGGAACAGCCGGCGCGGGTCGGCCACGTCGACGAGCAGATGCCCGCCGGGCCGCAGCACCCGCAGCGCGCCCCGCAGTTCGGCGCGCGGGTCCGCGACCCGCTCCAGGTACTGGAAGAGGCTGACGACGTCGTAGCGCTCCCGCAGCCGGACCGCGATGTGATGATCGGTCAGCCGCCCGACGAACGCCTCCTCCACCCGCTCCACCGCGCGGGCCCGCAGCACCCGATGGGTGGGGTCGAGGCCGTCGAACGAGGTGTAGGGGAAGTGCGCGCGGGCGGTCAGCGGGAAGTCGGCGTCCCCGGTACCGACGTCCAGCCAGCTCTCGGGCTCGGGGCAGTGGCGGAACATCGCACGCGCGGCCAGACCGTGCCGCACCCGCACGCCGGCGCGGACCACGGGGTGTTCGGCGGCGGGCGGGAGCGGCGGGTTCCGGAAGACGTGCCGGCAGTCCGCACACCGCTCGACCGGCGACCGGTGGGGTGCGCCCTGCCGCGGCCCGTCTCCGCGCAGCCGGGCCCGCAGCCGCCGCGAACCGCACCAGGGGCAGTCCCGGCGGTACGGCCCGTACGAGGGGACGGGAGGCACCGAGGGGGCGGAGGGTCCGGACACGGGCGGCTCCCGACACGAGACGAGGGCGTACGAGGGGACGTACGCGAGGGACCTATGACAATCCAGGCAAAACGTTACGTAGGTGATCGCGCTCCGGGGCGCAACGACGCAGCCCGGGTCTGCCGCCCACGGGCCTTCCACCGCGTTCGACCGGGGCCGGTACTGTTCGGCGAATGAGCTCGCTGAATCTCGACGACTTCACCGACCTGATCGAGCGCCCGGACGGCGGGGTCCGCCGCGACGCGGAGGCGCGCCGGGAACGTCAGGCCGTCCCGCCCGGCTCCCTGGGCCGCCTGGACGACCTGGGCGAGTGGCTGGCGGCCGCGCAGTCCGCCGTACCGGTACGGCCCGTCGTGCGGCCCCGGGTGGTGCTCTTCGCCGGTGACCACAAGATCGCCGAGCTGGACGTCTCGGCGCGGCCCGCGGGCGGTGCCGGCGAACTGGTGCGCGAGGTGCTGGAGGGGGGCCGGCCGGTGTCGGTGCTCGCCCGGCGTCTGGACGTCCCCGTGCGCGTCGTCGACATGGCCCTGGACTGCGACCCCGAGACGCTGCCGGCCGAGGTGGCCGGACACCGGGTGCGGCGCGGCGGCGGACGCATCGACATCGAGGACGCGCTGACCCCGGACGAGGCGGAGGCCGCCTTCCGGGCCGGGATGGCGGTGGCCGACGAGGAGGCCGACTCGGGCACGGACCTGGTGGTGCTCGGCGACGTCAGCGTGGGCGGTACGACGGCGGCGGGCGTCCTGGTGGCGGCGCTGTGCGGGACGGACGCGTCGGTCGTCACCGGCCGGGGCGGGCTGCCGATCGACGACCTGACCTGGATGCGCAAGTGCGCGGCGATCCGTGACGCGCTGCGCCGCGCGCGCCCCGTCCTCGGCGACCAGTTGCAACTGCTCGCCACGGTCGGCGGCGCGGACCTCACGGCCATGACGGGCTTCCTGCTGCAGAGCGCGGTGCGGAAGATGCCGGTGATCCTTGACGGCGTCGTGACGGCGGCGTGCGCGCTGGTCGGGCAGCGGGTCGCCTTCCGGGCGCCGGACTGGTGGCTGGCCGCGCACGACAGCGGAGAGCCGGGGCAGGCGAAGGCGCTGGACCGGATGGCCATGGAGCCGCTGCTGTCCCAGGGCGTGAAGGTGGGCGAGGGGGTGGGCGGACTGCTGGCGCTGCCCCTGGTGCAGGCGGCGGCGTCCCTGGCGGCGGAACTGCCGGAGGTCTCCGACGGCGAGGCCGTGAACGCCGGCGAGTGAACACGGCGTCGTTCGCCGGGGTTCCTTAGTCACCCGGCGCGGGCGCGGGTGGGCCCACCGGCCCGGAGTTGCCCGGTCACCCGGGGCGGCTGCGGGCGGGGTCCCGCGCCCCGGCGTCGGCGTGGCACCCGGCGTGGGCCCACCGGCCCGGGGTTGCCCGGTCACCCGGCGCGGGGGTGGGCGCGGGGTGGGTCACGCGGCCCGGCGTTGCGGGGTGCCCGGCGCGGGTGCGGGCGCGGGGTGGGGGACGCGGGCCGGCGCTGGCCGGGTGCCGCTGCGCCCACCCGTGCCGCCCCAGCGGCACGACTGCCCGCAGCTGGGGCGGCGTGGCGGGTGCCCGCAGCTGGGGCGGCGTGGCGGGTGCCCACAGCTGGGGCGGCGTGGCGGGTGCCCACAGCTGGGGCGGCGTGGCGACTGCGTGCAGTGATGGCGGCGACGGCGTAGCGGACTGCCCCGCAGCTAGAGGGCGGGGAGCCGCGTACGGCGCGTATGGGGCAGTGGCGTGGGGCGGCCCGCAGGCGCGTACGGCGAGGAGGGGGCGGGGCGGGGGGTGTCCGCCCGCAGCGGTTGGCGCGTCAACAGGGTTCACTTCTGTGGCCGACCGATTCCGCGCCGTTCCGAGGACGGACACCCCCCGGCACGCCCCCGACCCACCCACCGGACCCGAGGCGCTACGCGCACCCCCACCGAACCCGCACCGGCGCCGCAGGCACCCCGCGCCACCGCCGGAGGCACCCGCACCGGCGCCGCAGGCATCCCGCGCCACCCACCGCCGGAGGCACCCGCGTCGTCATCGTGGGTCCGGGCGGCCGCCGATCCAGTCCTGGACCGCGCGGCGGGGGCCGGACCAGCGGCGGTCGTGGCGGTAGGCGCGGAGGCGGGCCTTCGCGCGGGCGCGCGGGCGGCGGGCGTAGAAGCGGCGGGCCCACGGAGACCCGGGACGGGCCAGGCGGACCGCGCCGACCAGCGCGATCACGGGCACGATGACCCCGAAGATCGCGAGTCGCGCCTTGCCCTTGGCCAGGGCGAGGAGGGAGAAGAGGAAGTTCCCGGCGACCGTCGCGATGACGTTCGCGCGGTCCTGCAACTCGTCCTGGCTCACGCCGTCGACGCCGAAGGGCGTGAAGCCCGCCAGGACCAGCCCGACCAGGGCCGCGGTGAGCACCACGACCTCCACGCTCTTGCGCCCCGCCTCGCTCCAGTACACGTCGTCGAGGTGCAGGATCAGCGCGAACTCGTCCAGGACGAGCCCCGCGCCCATGCCGAAGACCACCGCCGCGACCGCGGACCCGAACCCGTGCCGCCCTCCCGCGACCGCGGCGAAGCCGCCGACGACGGTGAGGACGATCCCGGGGACCACGTGGTGGACGTGCACCCCGCCCGCCTTGACGTTGCCGAAGGGCCCCTTGCCCGCCCGGATCAGACGGGTGATGACCCGCGTGACCGCGAACGTCAGCACGAACGCTGTCAGCGCGAGGAGCAGCGGCAGCTTGCCCGGTTCCATGATGTTGCGCTGCCACCAATCTCCCATGTGCGCACGTTACGGCGATACGTCCACCGGGGCCCGGCAACGCCCCGCCGACCGCCGGGTAGTCTGCGCCGGTGCTCCAGACCCCCTCCGCCGACGGCCTCCGGTTCGCCTTCGGCACTCTCACCGTGCTCCCCGTCAAGGTGACCCGCTGGGACCGCGACGCCGCGCGCGGCGGCATGCTGTGCGCCCCGCTGGCCGGGCTGACCGTGGGCGTCCTCGCCGCGGCCGCCGGGCTGCTGCTGCTCGCGCTGGGCGCCGGCACCCTGCTCGCCGCGGTCGCCACGGCCGCCGTCCCCGCCGTACTCACCCGCGGACTGCATCTGGACGGGCTGGCCGACACCGCCGACGGTCTGGGCAGCGGCAAACCCGCCGAGGACGCCCTGCGGATCATGAAGCAGTCGGACATCGGGCCGTTCGGCGTACTCACCCTCCTGTTCACGCTCCTCGCCCAGGTGGCCGCCCTCGCCCAGGCCTACGACGGCTCGTGGGCCCGGGGCGCGCTCGCCGCCGTGGTGTCGGCGACCGCCGCCCGGCTGGCGCTCACGACGGCGGCCCGGGCCGGGGTGCCCGCCGCCCGCCCGGAGGGACTGGGCGCGGCGGTCGCCGGAGTCGTCCCGACCGGCCGGGCGCTGACCGCGGCGGCGGCCGTCACCCTGGCCGCCGCGGCGGCGGGCGCGTCCCTGAGCCCGTACGACGCCCTGCGCACCGCGCTCGCCGTCGTGTGCGCGATCGCCCTCGCCGAACTGCTGCTGCGGCACTGCGTCCGCCGCTTCGGCGGCGTCACGGGCGACGTCTTCGGCGGGGTGGCGGAGACGGCGGCCACGACCGCGCTGGTGGTGCTGGTCCTGGGCTGACCGGTGCGAGGCCCAGGCGTGGGCAGGCCTGAGCAGACCTCGGCAGACCTCGGCAGGCAGCGCGTCAGCAGGCCTCGCGCCAAGCGTCCAGTTCGTACTTCTTCAGCATCGAACTGAGCCGTAGCTCACGGGAGTCGGCGCAGAAGCGTTCCGTCGGCAGCTCGTACTCGACGTGGAAGACCGCCTTGCCCGCGTCGACGAACGGCCGGTTGTCGGCGCACTCGCCGTACTGGGCGCACTGCTCGTTGACGGCGAAGTCGAAGTCGTCGACGAGTTCCGGGATCTGGTCCAGGTCGTTCTTCAGGCCGACGGCCATCCCGCGATCGTGGGCGAGCTCGGCGATCAGCCGGTTGTAGCGGAGCTGGTCGTCGCCGGTGAGCGGGAAGCCGGTGTCGTTCTTGTAGCCGTCCATGTTGTCCGGCTCCACGGCGTCGAAGCCCTTGTCGCGGCACATGTCGAGACGCTCGGCCATCAGCGGCTCCAGGACGTCCGTCGCGCGGATGTCCAGCCACCGCTCGCCCTCCCAGCCGTTGCCCTTGCCCAGCACCTGAGCCGGGAACGCGTCGGCGTCGGGCCGGAAGTCCTCCCAGGCGCCGGTGGAGACGTAGCAGATGACCTTGCGTCCGTCCTCGTGCAGACCCGCGACCGTGGCCCCGTCGTGGTCGAAGCCGTCGATGTCGTAGACCGGTACGTCCACGGACGTGTCCAGTTTGCCGCTGAGCTGCCACTGCCAGGCGGTGCCCGGCGTCGGCCGCCAGTGGGCGGCGTCCCCGCCGCCGGCACCGTCGTCGCCGGGGGCCGACGTGCAGCCCGCGAGCAGCAGCAGGAGGAGGGCTGTCGACAGGACCGGGCGTCTCACGGGGGTTGCTCCAGAGTGCGGTTGGGGTGGCGGCGTACTCCCGGAATGATCTCCCATCCACGGCTCGGCGCGGAAACCGCGGCCCCGCGGGAGGGGGTGCGGCCGGGGGCGAGCGTAGGCTCGTGCCGAGTGTTCGCCTGCCCAGGCGAGGACCGCATCGCAGGAGGGATCTAGGGTCGGATGTCGGGCCCGGTCGACCCACCCGCATTCGGCCACACCAGACTTCATACGGAAGCGAGATTTCACCACCGTGACTGCTCTCACTCTCTCCACCGCCGCGGCGCCCGGCCTCCGGGCCGACGCGATCGTGATCGGTGTCGCCAAGGGCGCGAACGGCCCGTCCGTCGCACCGGGCGCCGAAGCCGTGGACAAGGCCTACGACGGCCGGCTCGCCGGCGTCCTGGAGACCCTCGGCGCCTCGGGCGCCGAGGGCGAGGTGACGAAGCTGCCCGCGCCGTCCGGCTTCAAGGCACCCGTCGTCGTGGCGGTGGGCCTCGGTGCCGAGCCCGAGAAGGACGCCGGCTTCGACGCGGAGGCGCTGCGCAGGGCCGCCGGCGCGGCCGCCCGTGCGCTGGCCGGCGCCAAGAAGGCAGCCTTCGCCCTGCCGCTCACGGACGCCGCCGACGCCGGTGTCGTCGCCGAGGGCGTGCTGCTCGGCGCGTACTCCTTCGACGCGTACAAGGAGTCCGCGAAGGAGACCAAGCCCGCCAAGGGCAACGGCAACGGCAAGGCCCCGCTGGCGGAGGCCGCGCTGCTGGGCGGCAAGCCCCGCGACAAGGCGTACAAGGCCGCCATCGAGCGCGCCGCGGCGGTCGCCGAGGAGCTGAACCGCGCCCGCGACCTGGTCAACACTCCGCCGAACGACCTGAACCCGGAGGCGTTCGCGGCGGTGGCGCAGGCCGCGGCCAAGGAGCACGGCATCAAGGTGCAGGTGCTCGACGAGAAGGCGCTGACCAAGGGCGGCTACGGCGGCATCCTGGGCGTCGGCGCCGGTTCGGCGTCGGGTCCGCGGCTGGTGAAGCTGTCGTACACCTCGCCCAAGGCGAAGAAGTCCCTCGCCTTCGTCGGCAAGGGCATCACCTACGACTCGGGCGGCATCTCGCTGAAGCCGGCCGGGCACAACGAGACGATGAAGTGCGACATGGCGGGCGCCGCCGCCGTGTTCGCCGCGGTCGTCGCCGCCGCGCGGCTCGGCCTTGAGGTCAACGTGACCGGCTGGCTGGCGCTGGCCGAGAACATGCCGTCGGGCTCCGCGACGCGCCCGGGTGACGTGCTGCGCATGTACAGCGGCAAGACGGTGGAGGTGCTCAACACCGACGCCGAGGGCCGGCTCGTGCTCGCCGACGCGCTGTGGGCGGCCTCGCTGGAGAAGCCGGACGCGATCATCGACGTGGCGACGCTGACCGGCGCGATGATGCTGGCGCTGGGCAGCCGGACGTACGGGATCATGGCGAACGACGACGCGTTCCGCTCCGCGGTGCACGAGGCGGCGGAGGAGTCGGGCGAGCCGGCGTGGCCGATGCCGCTGCCGGAGCACCTGCGCAAGGGCATGGACTCGCCGACCGCGGACATCGCGAACATGGGTGAGCGGATGGGCGGCGGTCTGGTGGCCGGTCTGTTCCTGCGGGAGTTCGTCGGCGAGGGCATCACGTGGGCGCACCTGGACATCGCGGGTCCGGCCTTCAACGAAGGCGGGCCGTTCGGGTACACGCCGAAGGGCGGCACGGGGACGGCGGTACGCACGCTGGTGCGGGTCGCCGAGCGGGTTGCCCTCGGCGATCTCGGCTGACGTACGCCTGAGAACTCGGGGGTGCGGGTGATTGCGCGGCAGCGGGTCCGTCGTGGCTCGTCGCGCAGTTCCCCGCGCCCCTTGGTGGGCTGTCCCGGCGTCGGCCGAGAAGAACCGCAGGGGAGTCCGCTCATGTGAACGTGGGGTGTCTCACACCCCGGCCCCACGTCTCGTTCGTCTCTCACAAGTGCGAAGATGGAGCCCGGCAGGACAGGGCCCACCCAAGGGCCGAGAACAAAGAGCGGCCGGACACCAGCCGCCGACCGGTCACTGGAGACCGGCGTGGCGCACATGCATGGAGGACGTGACGTGGCGAACGACGCCAGCACCGTTTTCGACCTAGTGATCCTCGGCGGTGGCAGCGGTGGTTACGCCGCGGCCCTGCGCGGGGCGCAGCTGGGCCTGGACGTCGCCCTGATCGAGAAGAACAAGCTTGGCGGCACCTGCCTGCACAACGGTTGTATTCCCACCAAGGCCCTGCTCCACGCGGGCGAGGTCGCCGACCAGTCCCGCGAGAGCGAGCAGTTCGGCGTCAAGACGTCCTTCGAGGGCGTCGACATGGCGGGCGTGCACAAGTACAAGGACGAGGTGATCGCCGGCCTGTACAAGGGCCTGCAGGGTCTGGTCGCCTCCCGCAAGATCACCTACATCGAGGGTGAGGGCCGCCTCTCCTCCCCCACCTCCGTCGACGTCGACGGTCGGCGCGTCGAGGGCCGCCACGTCCTGCTCGCGACCGGCTCCGTGCCGAGGACGCTGCCGGGTCTGGAGATCGACGGCAACCGGATCATCTCCTCGGACCACGCCCTCACGCTGGACCGCGTGCCGAAGTCCGCGATCGTCCTGGGCGGTGGCGTCATCGGCGTGGAGTTCGCCTCCGCGTGGAAGTCCTTCGGTTCCGAGGTCACGGTCATCGAGGGCCTCAAGCACCTGGTCCCGGTCGAGGACGAGAACAGCTCCAAGCTCCTGGAGCGTGCCTTCCGTAAGCGGGGCATCAAGTTCAACCTGGGCACCTTCTTCCAGAAGGCGGAGTACACCCAGGACGGCGTCAAGGTCACCCTCGCCGACGGCAAGGAGTTCGAGGCCGAGGTCCTGCTCGTCGCCATCGGCCGCGGCCCGGTCTCGCAGGGCCTGGGCTACGAGGAGAACGGCGTCGCGATGGACCGCGGCTTCGTCCTCGTGGACGAGTACATGCGGACCAACGTCCCGACCATCTCCGCCGTCGGTGACCTCGTTCCCACCCTCCAGCTCGCGCACGTCGGCTTCGCCGAGGGCATCCTGGTGGCGGAGCGGCTCGCCGGCCTGAAGACCGTCCCGGTCGACTACGACGGCGTGCCGCGGGTGACGTACTGCCACCCGGAGGTCGCCTCCGTCGGCCTCACCGAGGCCAAGGCCAAGGAGGTGTACGGCGCGGACAAGGTCGTCTCGATCAAGTTCCCGCTGGGCGGCAACGGCAAGAGCCGCATCCTGAAGACCGCGGGCGAGATCAAGCTCGTCCAGGTCAAGGACGGTGCCGTGGTCGGCGTCCACATGGTCGGCGACCGTATGGGCGAGCAGGTCGGCGAGGCGCAGCTGATCTACAACTGGGAGGCGCTGCCGGCCGAGGTGGCCCAGCTCATCCACGCCCACCCGACGCAGAACGAGGCGCTCGGCGAGGCCCACCTGGCGCTGGCCGGCAAGCCGCTCCACATGCACGACTGACCGCTCAGGTCTTCGGGCGCGACGACACAGACTTCCGCACTTTCGTAAGGAGCAACCGAAACCATGGCGGTTTCCGTAACCCTGCCGGCGCTCGGCGAGAGCGTCACCGAGGGCACCGTCACCCGTTGGCTGAAGGCCGAGGGTGAGCGTGTCGAGGCCGACGAGCCGTTGCTCGAGGTCTCGACCGACAAGGTCGACACCGAGATCCCGGCGCCCGCCTCCGGCGTGCTGTCCTCCATCAAGGTCGCCGAGGACGAGACCGTCGAGGTCGGCGCCGAGCTGGCGCTGATCGACGACGGCAGCGGCGCCCCCGCCGCCGCCGAGGCCCCGCAGGCCGAGCCGGTCGCCGAGCCGGCTCCCGAGCCCGCCCCGGCCGCCCCGTCCACCGAGCAGGCCGCCCCGGCGCCCGCTCCCACCGCCGACGCCGCCGCCGGTGGCTCCGCCGAGGGCACGGACGTCGTCCTGCCCGCGCTCGGCGAGTCCGTCACCGAGGGCACCGTCACCCGCTGGCTGAAGTCGGTCGGTGACAGCGTCGAGGCCGACGAGCCGCTGCTCGAGGTCTCGACCGACAAGGTCGACACCGAGATCCCGGCGCCCGCCTCCGGCACCCTGCTGGAGATCGTGGTCGGCGAGGACGAGACCGCGGAGGTCGGCGCCAAGCTCGCCGTCATCGGTGCGGCGGGTGCCGCCCCGGCCGCGGCCCCGGCCCCGGCCCAGGAGGCTCCGGCCGCCCCGGCCCAGCCCGAGCCCACCCCGGCTCCGGCGGCTCCGGCCCCGGCCCCCGCGCAGGCCGCTCCGGCTCCGGCCGCCCCGGCTCCGCAGGCGCCGCCGGCTCCCGCCGCCCCGGCGCCCGCGCCGGCCCCGGCCGCCGCCCCGGCTGCCCCGGCCGCCGCCCAGCCGGTGGACGACGGCGCCTACGTCACCCCGCTGGTGCGCAAGCTCGCCGCCGAGAACGGCGTCGACCTGTCCACCGTCAAGGGCACCGGCGTCGGCGGCCGTATCCGCAAGCAGGACGTCGTCGCCGCCGCCGAGGCCGCGAAGGCCGCCCCGGCTCCGGCTGCCGCCGCCCCGGCCGCGCCCGCCGCGAAGAAGGCCCCCGTCCTGGAGGCCTCCCCGCTGCGTGGCCAGACAGTCAAGATGCCGCGCATCCGCAAGGTCATCGGCGACAACATGGTCAAGGCGCTGCACGAGCAGGCCCAGCTGTCGTCGGTCGTCGAGGTCGACGTCACCCGTCTGATGAAGCTGCGCGCCCGTGCCAAGGACGCGTTCGCGGCGCGTGAGGGCGTCAAGCTCTCGCCGATGCCGTTCTTCGTCAAGGCGGCGGCCCAGGCGCTGAAGGCGCACGCGCCGATCAACGCCAAGATCAACGAGGCCGAGGGGACCATCACCTACTTCGACACCGAGAACATCGGTATCGCGGTGGACTCCGAGAAGGGCCTGATGACCCCGGTCATCAAGAACGCCGGTGACCTCAACCTGGCCGGCATCGCCAAGGCGACCGCCGACCTGGCGGGCAAGGTGCGGGCCAGCAAGATCAGCCCGGACGAGCTGGCGGGTGCGACCTTCACCATCAGCAACACCGGTTCGCGCGGCGCGCTGTTCGACACGATCATCGTGCCGCCGGGCCAGGTCGCCATCCTCGGCATCGGTGCCACGGTCAAGCGCCCGGCCGTCATCGAGACGGAGGACGGCCCGGTCATCGGCGTCCGCGACATGACGTACCTGACCCTGTCCTACGACCACCGTCTGGTGGACGGCGCCGACGCCGCCCGCTACCTGACGGCGGTCAAGGCGATCCTGGAGGCGGGCGAGTTCGAGGTCGAGCTCGGCCTGTAATTCCCCCTCGCAAGTGGGCCTGTACGGTGCCCCCGCCCGGATCCTTCCGGGCGGGGGCACCGCCGTGTTCCGGCCGGGGCACGCTGTGTAAGTCTCGTCTCACCTGCGTAAAAGCGCCCCCATGCGCCCTTCCCGCCCGCCGTGACGGCCGTATTGTCTAAACGTCAGCCGCCCCAGGGGTCCGAAAGGGGACCCTCCCGAAGGAGCTCCCATGACCGCGCCCGTCGTCCACTCGCTGCGCGAACAGATCCGCGAGCACATCCTGGAAGGGATCATCAGCGGGCGCTGGCAGCCGGGCGAGCGGATCGTGGAGCGGCGGATCGCGACCGAGCTGGAGGTCAGCCAGACGCCGGTCCGGGAGGCGCTGCGGGAGCTGGAGTCGCTGCGGCTGATCGAGTCGGCGCCGAACAAGGGCGTACGGGTGCGCAACCTGACCGCCGCCGACCTGGAGGAGAGCTACCCGGTCCGGGCCGGCCTGGAGGCGATCGCGGCCGAGCTGGCGGCGGACCGGCTCGCCGTGGACTGCTCGGCCCTGGAACCGCACGTCGCCGCGCTGTACGAGGCCGACCGGGTCTCCGACGGCACCGGCCAGGTGCGGCACACGGTGGGTTTCCACCGGGAGCTGGTGCGGGCGGCGGGCAACTCGGTGCTGCTGCACACGTGGGAGGGGCTGGGGATCGAGGTGTTCACGGCGCTGTCGATACGGTGGCTGGGGACGGTGCAGCAGTCGTACGCGGAGGAGCACGAGGAGCTGGTCGCCGCCTTCCGCCGCCGGGACCCGCGCATCCCGGAGATCGTCAAGTCCCACGTCCTGGGCTGCGCCCCGCGCCCCTAGTTCTTCTTCGCCCCCGCCGCCCCGTCCCGTCCCGTCCCTGGGGGCTCCGCCCCCAGACCCCCTTTTGCGCAGTTCCCCGCGCCCCTGAAGAACGGCGCAGCCGTTCCCAGGGGCGCGGGGAACTGCGCGATCAACCACGACGCACCCGCAGGCGCCACACAGCGGAACCACCCGAGCCGCACCGCGCTCACCTGCACAAACCCCCAACTTCAAGGTCACCCCGTGCCACCGCCGGAGGCACCCCGTGCCGACTTTCTCGTGATCAAGAGGTTTTGCCCCTCAACCCTTTGATCGATCATCGATCAGGGAGTTACAGTCACGTTGGACTCCCACCGGAGCCCAGCCCTGTCCTGCCAAAGACCTAGGGCACCCCCGAACCCTTGCCGATGAGGGAACCCCCTTCGACTGAGGAAGGCGGCGACATGACGACCGACCCGAAAGCCATCCAGCCGAGCGAGCTCGACCAGCTCCCGGACCGCGACCCCGAGGAGACCGCCGAGTGGCAGGCCTCCCTGGACGCCGTCACCAAGGCGGCCGGGCCGCACCGTGCCGCGTACCTGATGCGCCGCACGCTGGAGCGCGCCGAGGGCGCCGGCCTCGCGCTGCCGAAGCTCCTCGAGACGGACTACGTCAACACCATCCCCACCTCCGCCGAGCCCGCCGTGGACGGCGACGAGGCGATGGAGCAGCGGATCACCGCCTGGAACCGCTGGAACGCGGCGGCGATGGTGACCCGCGGCAGCAAGCACGGCGTCGGCGGCCACATCGCCACCTTCGCCTCCGCGGCCTGGCTCTACGAGACCGGCTTCAACCACTTCTTCAAGGGCAAGGAGGGTGACGGCTCCGGCGACCAGCTCTACATCCAGGGCCACGCCTCCCCCGGCATCTACGCCCGCGCCTTCCTCGACGGCCGTCTGAACGAGGAGCAGCTGGACAACTTCCGCCGCGAGGCCGGCGGCAACGGTCTGCCGTCCTACCCGCACCCGCGCCGACTGCCCTGGCTGTGGGAGTTCCCCACCGTCTCGATGGGCCTCGGCCCGATCTCCGCGATCTACCAGGCGCGGTTCAACCGCTACCTGACCAGCCGCGGCATCAAGGACCTGACCAACTCCCACGTGTGGGCGTTCCTCGGTGACGGCGAGATGGACGAGCCGGAGTCCACCACCGCGCTCACCCTCGCCTCCCGTGAGGGCCTGGACAACCTGACCTTCGTCATCAACTGCAACCTGCAGCGCCTCGACGGTCCGGTCCGCGCCAACTTCAAGATCGTGCAGGAGCTGGAGGCCCAGTTCCGCGGCGCCGGCTGGAACGTCATCAAGTCGCTGTGGGGCACCGCCTGGGACGAGCTGTTCCAGCTCGACACCACCGGCGCGCTGGTACGCCGCCTGCGCGAGGTACCGGACGCGCAGGTCCAGACGTACCAGACCCGCGACGCCGCCTACATCCGCGAGGACTTCTTCAACAAGGACCCGCAGCTCGCCGAGATGGCGAAGCTCCTGTCCGACGACAAGATCCTCGACTGCTTCCACTTCTCGCGCGGCGGTCACGAGTCCCGCAAGGTGTACGCCGCGTACAAGGCCGCGCTCGCCCACAAGGGCGCGCCGACCGTGATCCTGGCCCAGACGGTCAAGGGCCACACCCTCGGCACCGGCTTCGCGTCGAAGAACGCCAACCACCAGATGAAGAAGCTCTCGGTGGACGAGTTCAAGAACATGCGCGACCTGCTCGGCCTGCCGATCGCGGACAGCGCCTTCGTCGACGGCGTGGTCCCCTACGGCCACCCGGGCGCCGACTCCCCGGAGGTCCGCTACCTCCAGGAGCGCCGCGCGGCCCTCGGCGGTCCGGCCCCCGCCCGTCGCGTGCACCCCCTCGCCCCGCTGCCCGCCCCCGCGGACAAGGCCTTCGCGGCCTTCGACAAGGGCTCCGGCTCGCAGAGCGTGGCCACCACCATGGCCTTCGTCCGCCTGGTCAAGGACCTGGTCCGCGACAAGGAGACCGGCAAGCGCTGGGTGCCGATCGTCCCCGACGAGGCACGCACCTTCGGCATGGAGAGCCTCTTCCCGTCCCTGGGCATCTACTCCCCCAAGGGCCAGACGTACGAGCCGGTCGACCGCGACCAGCTGATGTACTACAAGGAGGCCAAGAACGGCCAGATCCTCAACGAGGGGATCACCGAGGCCGGTTCGATGGCCGACTTCATCGCCGCGTCCACCGCGTACGCGACGCACGGCGAGGCGATGATCCCGTTCTACATCTTCTACTCGATGTTCGGCTGGCAGCGCACCGCCGACCAGATGTGGCAGCTCGGCGACCAGCTCGGCCGCGGCTTCCTGGTCGGTGCCACCGCGGGCCGCACCACCCTCACCGGTGAGGGCCTCCAGCACGCGGACGGCCACTCCCCCGCCATCGCGGCGACCAACCCCGCCGCCCTCTCCTACGACCCGGCGTTCGCGTACGAGATCGCGACGATCGTCAAGGACGGTCTGCGCCGCATGTACGGCGAGGCGGCCCCGGGCGAGGACCCGAACGTCTTCTACTACCTGACGGTCTACAACGAGCCGATGCCGCAGCCGGCCAAGCCGTCCGGCGTGGACGAGGGCATCGTCAAGGGCCTGTACCGCTTCAACACGGCGGAGACAGCAGGTCTCACGCCCGCCGCCAACGCCCCGCGCATCCAGTTGCTGGGCTCCGGCACGGCGATCCACTGGACGCTCAAGGCGCAGCGGCTGCTCGCCGAGGAGTGGGGCGTGGCCGCCGACGTGTGGTCCGCGACCTCCTGGACGGAGCTGCGCCGGGACGCCATGGACGCCGACGCGGCACTGCTGCGCGGCGAGGAGCGGGTGCCGTACGTCCGCCGGGCGCTGCAGGGCGCCGAGGGCCCGGTCCTCGCGGTCTCCGACTACATGCGCCAGGTCCCGGACCAGATCGCGCAGTGGGTCGAGCAGGACTACTCGTCGCTGGGTGCCGACGGCTTCGGCCTGTCGGACACCCGTGACGCCGCCCGCCGCCACTTCGGGGTGGACGCCGAGTCCATCGTGGTCGCGGCCCTGGCCCAGCTCGCCAAGCGCGGCGAGGTCAAGGCGACGGCCGTGAAGGAGGCGCGCGAGCGCTACGGCCTGTGAGTCTCGGGCAGTGAGAGAAGGCCCCCGCCACCACGGCGGGGGCCTTCCGCGTCCTCCGGCATCATGTGGGGATGCGTGCTGCCCGCCTGATCAAGATGGTGCTGCTCCTCCAGTCCCGCCCGGCCATGACCGCCGCGGAGCTGGCCCGGGAGCTGGAGGTCTCGGAGCGAACCGTCACGCGGGACGCGCAGGCCCTGTCGGAGGCGGGCGTGCCGGTGTACGCGGAGCGGGGCCGGGCCGGCGGCTACCGCCTGATCGGCGGCTACCGCACCCGGCTGACCGGGCTCGCCCGGGGCGAGGCGGAGGCACTGTTCCTGTCCGGGGTCCCCGGGGCGCTGCGCGAGATGGGCCTGGAGGACGCGGCCTCGGCGGCCCGCCTGAAGGTGTCGGCGGCCCTGCTCCCCTCCCTGCGGGACGCCTCCCGTACGGCGGCGCAGCGGTTCCACCTGGACGCGCCGAACTGGTTCCGCGAGCCGGAGACGCCCGAGCTGCTGCCCGCGGTGGCGGAGGCGGTCTGGGACGACCGGCGGGTCGCGGCGCGTTACCGGCGCGGGGAGGAGGAGGTCGTCCGGGAGCTGGAGCCGTACGGCCTCGTGCTGAAGGCCGGGGTCTGGTACCTGTGCGCGAGGGTCGCGCGGGCGACGGGTGACGGTGCATTCCGCGTGTACCGCATCGACCGCTTCACGGCGGTGGAGGCGGGCGGGGAGCGTTTCGAGCGGGACGAGCACTTCGATCTGCCCGCGTTCTGGGCGGAGCGGGCCGGGCAGTTCGCGCGGTCGATCCTGCGGGCGGAGGTCGTGGCGCGGCTGTCTGCCGACGGCGTACGCAGGCTGCCGTACGCCGTCGACGCGCTGTCCGCCCGGGAGGCGCTGGAGGCCGCGGGGGCGCCGGACGCGGACGGCTGGGTGACGGTGACGCTGCCGGTGGAGTCGGAGGAGGTCGCCCACGAGCAGCTCCGCGTGCTCGGGCCGGAGGTGGAGGTGCTGGCACCGACGCCCCTGCGGGAACGCTTCGCTCGGGATGCGGGGCGGTTGGCGGGGTTGTACGGGAGGTGAGCCGACGGGTGAGTGGGCCCACCGGCCCGGCGTCGGCGTGGCACCCGGCGCGGGTGCGGGGTGGGCCCATCGGCCCGGGGTTGCCCGGTCACCCGGCGCGGGTGTGGGCACAGGCGGGGAGCGCGGCCCGGCGTTGCGGGGTGCCGCTGCGCCCACCCGTGCCGCCCCAGCGGCACGACTGCCCGCAGCTGCGGCGGCGGGGCGGCTGCTCGCAGCGACGACGGCGGGAGCCGCGTACGGCGCGTATGGGGCAGTGACGTGGGGCGACGGAAAGCCGCGTACGGCGAGGAGGGGGCGGGGCGGGGGGTGTCCGCCCGCAGCGGTTGGCGCGTCAACAGAGCTCGCTTCTGTGGCCGACCGATTCCGCGCCGTTCCGAGGACGGACACCCCCCGGCACGACCCCGACCCACAGACAACCCACCGCGCTACGCGCACCCCCACCCCACCCGCACCGGCGCCGCAGGCACCCCGCACCCCCACCGAACCCGCACCGGCGCCGCAGGCACCCCGCACCCCCACCGAACCCGCACCGGCGCCGCAGGCACCCCGCGCCACCGCCGGAGGCACCCGTGGATAACGATCCGCCGCACTCCGCGTGCGTCACCCGCGTGCAGGGCAGATGCTGGACCCGTGATGGACGAGACGGAGTTCTGGGAGCTGATCGACGACACGCGGCAGCGCGCTGACGGTGATCCCGAGGACCAGGCCGACCTGCTCGTGGAGCGGCTGCTCGGCATGGACCCGGACCTGGTGCTCGACTTCGCCCGTCACTTCGAGGCCCGCTACAACCGCGCCTGCGCCTGGGACCTGTGGGCCGCCGCGTGGGTGCTCCTGGGCGGGGCCAGCGACGACGCGTTCGACTTCTTCCGCTGTTGGCTGATCGGCCAGGGCCGCGAGGTGTACGAGGGTGCCGTGCACGATCCCGACTCGCTCGCCGAGCTGCTCGACGACTTCGACGACGAGCTGGACGGCGACGGCGAGGAGCTGGGATACGCGGCCGACGAGGCGTACGAGCAGCTCACCGGCGCCGTCGCTCCCGACCTCGGCATCGCGCCCGCGCCCGCCGAGCCGCTGGGTGCGCCGATCGACCTGGAGAACGACCGCGCCCTCGCCGAGCGCCTGCCCCGCCTGTGGGCGAAGTTCGGGCCGGACTGAGAGTCAGGCGCGCCCCTGGAGGCGGGCCGCCGTGTCCCTGATGTCGCCGAGGCGCGCGGTGAGGGCCGCGCCCGGGCAGCTGGTCGCGTAGCCGTCGTCGTGGCCCGCGACGGCGGGCAGCGTGGCGGTGGCGCCCGCGGCGAACCGGCTGAGGCCGTTGCTGGAGACGAGGGCGACCCTCCCCCGCGGGTCGGTGCCGCTCTCGCCCAGTTTCCAGGCGGCCACGGCGGCGATCGCGTCGGTCAGCGCGTCGGGCACGGGCACGCCCGCGGTGTAGGTGCCGAGGGCGGCGATCCCGGTGGTGCGGTGGTTGAAGCCCTGGGTGTGGGCGCCGGTGACGGGCCGGTCGATCCCGCCGGCCCGGCCCTCGTAGATGGTGCCGCAGCGGTCCACGACGAAGTTGTAGCCGATGTCGTCCCAGTCCCGGGCGCCGGTCTGTCCCTGGTACACCCCGCGCAGGATGGCCGGCACGTCGGCGCAGTCGTAGCCGTTCGGCGTGTCCGTGTGGTGGACGAAGACGGCGACGACCTTGTCGTCGTAGCGCGGGGCCGGCTGGGCGCGGGCGGCGTCGCCCAGCCAGACCGACCGGGGCACGATGTCGGGCCGGGGCGCGGCGTACCGGTCGGCGGCGGCGGCCGGGGCGGCGCGGGCGGTCTGCTCGTCGGCCGCCCGTTCCACACCGTTCGCGCACAGGAAGAGCGCGGCGACGGCGGCGAGGCCGGGCAGGGCGCCGAGCAGCGCCCGGGCCGCGACCGGCGTGCGGGCGGCGCCGGGTATGCCGGAGGTACGGCGCTCCCGGGCCCGGCGCGGTCCTCGGAAGACTCGCATGGTCCTACTGTCCGGCGGATCCGCTCTGTCCGCGATGTGTGGTGTGCCACCCGGTGGAACCATCGTCCCGGTGCACGGCGTTTCACGGTTGACCGCACACGTTCGCTCGCACGGGGTAGCCGTTTTCGGACACCCGTGCGCCTCAGGCTGATCATCGGCCCGGTACGGCACGTACTGAGGGTCCCGGGGTCCGGCAGAAAGGCGGTTCGCGTGGACCTACTCGACATTGTGCTGCTGCTGGTGGTGCTGGCCTACGCGGCGTCCGGGTACCGGCGCGGGCTGGTGGCCGGCTGTGTGTCGCTGGCCGGCTTCGTGGGCGGTGCGGTGCTCGGCGTGTGGGTCCTGCCGTGGGTGACGGACCTGGTGGCGCGTGGCTCGACGGCGGCGACGGTGGTCGCGGTGGTCACGGTGCTGCTGCCGGCGATGGTGGGTCACGAACTGGCGGGGCGGCTCGCGCTGCGGCTGCGCCGCGAGCTGGACGCCGGTCCGCTCCGGGTGGCCGACGGGGTCGGCGGGGCGGTGGCGAACGCGGCGGCGGCGCTGATCGTGGCGTGGGTCGCGGCGAGCGTGCTGGCGGCCTCCTCGTCCTCGCTGCTCACCTCGGCGATCCGGGATTCGAGTGTGCTGGGCGGGGTCCAGCGGGTGATGCCGGACACCACCCCGGCCTGGTTCTCACGGGCGACGTCAGCGCTGTCGGAGGCCGGGTTCCCGCAGGTCTTCAACCCGTTCGAGAACGATGCGGCCGCCGAGGTCGCCGAGCCGTCCGGCGACAGCGTCACGCCCGCGGCCACCCGGGCGGCCAAGCTCAGCACGGTGAAGGTGGAGGGCGTGGCCGGCACCCAGGGCCGGGAGGGCAGCGGCTTCGTGTACGCGCCGGAGCACGTGATGACCAACGCACACGTGGTGGCCGGCATCGACGACCCGACCGTGCGGGTCGGCGGGGTGGGCCCGGCGTACGAGGCGCGGGTGGTGCTGTTCGACCCGGACAAGGACGTGGCCGTGCTGTACGTCCCCGACCTGCGGGCGCCGGTGCTGCGGTTCGACGAGGACGCCGCGCGGGGCGACGCGGCGGTGGTCGCGGGCTATCCGCAGGACGGCGCCCTGGACCTGCGGGCGGCGACGGTGGCGAACCGGATCCGCGCCACCGGCCAGAACATCTACAACGACGAGAGCGTCACCCGGGAGATCTACTCGATCCGTTCCACGGTCCGCCCGGGGAACTCGGGCGGACCCCTGCTGACCACCGACGGCCGGGTGTACGGCGTGGTGTTCGCCCGTTCCACCTCCGACGCCGAGACCGGCTATGTGCTGACGGCGGCGGAGGTGGCCCCGGAGGCACGCGACGCGGCGGACGCCACCCGGGCGGTGGACACGGGCGAGCCGGTCACATCGTGAGCATCTGTCCCATCAGGACGTCGTCGACGTACTGACCGTCGAGGTGGAACTCCTCGGGCTGTACGCCCTCGACGACGAAGCCCTCCGACTCGTAGAGCTTCCGGGCGGCCGTGTTGTGGCCGAGGACCCGCAGGGTGATCCGGCGGAAGCCCTCCTGCCGGGCCTCCTCGACGGCGGCCCGGACCAGGGCCCGCCCCACGCCGTGGCCGCGGGCCGCGCCGGCGACGGCGAGGCCGCGGATCTGGCGGACGTGGGTGTTGGAGGCCAGCGGGGTGGGGAAGCCGAGCCGGACGTAGCCGACGACGGCGCCGTCGAGTTCGGCGACCAGGTGGGCCTCGGGCCCGCAGGTGTCGCGGAAGAAGGGGTCGTCCGGCCCCGGCGGGGGCGAGACGGCGTGCAGGTGGGACCAGGTCTCCAGGTCGATCCGGCGCAGCGGCTGCTCGTCCTCGGACCTGGCGTTGCGTATGTGCGGGGCTGGCATGACGGTCACTGTACGACGCGGTGGGGAGGACCGTTCCGCGGTTTTCTCCGGGCCGCCCGGCAGGATGGGACCATGAACGACGGACGCGTGAACGACGGAGGCTTGGGCACGGGACGTTCCCGCATCGCGGTGGCCGGTGCGTCCGGTCTCATCGGCGGCGCGCTGGTGCGGTCCCTGACCGCGGACGGGCACAAGGTGGTGCGCCTGGTGCGGCACGCGCCCGGAGGGCCGGACGAGGTCCGCTGGGACCCCGAGAACGGGCGGGTGGACGCGTCCGGGCTCGAGGGCTGCGACGCCGTGGTCAATCTGGCCGGGGCGGGGGTGGGCGACCGCCGCTGGAGCGACGCGTACAAGACGCGCATCCGCAGCAGCCGGGTGCACGGCACGACGGCGCTCGCGGAGGCCGTCGCCTCGCTGGAGCGACCGCCGCGCGTCTTCGTCAACGGCAGCGCGATCGGCTTCTACGGGGAGACCGGCGACCGGCCCGTGGACGAGAGCGCGCCCGCCGGTGAGGGCTTCCTGCCGGGTCTGTGCGTGGAGTGGGAGGCCGCGGCGGCCCCGGCCCGGGAGGCGGGCGTGCGGACGGTGTTCCCGCGCACCGGGCTGGTCGTCGCGCGCGGGGGCGGGGCCTGGGGGCGGCTCTTCCCGCTCTTCCGGGCGGGGCTCGGCGGGCGGCTGGGCGACGGGTCGCAGTACTGGTCCTTCGTGGCGCTGCACGACGAGGTGGCGGCGATCCGGCACCTGATGGACCGGGACGACCTGTCGGGCCCGTTCAATCTGACCGCCCCGCAGCCGGTGACGAACCGTGAGGTGACGGTGGCCATGGGGCGGGTGCTGCACCGCCCGGCGCCGTTCGCGGTGCCCGCGCCGGTCCTGCGGACGGTGCTCGGCGAGATGGCGGGCGACGTGCTCGGCAGCGCCAGGGTCCTTCCCACCCGCCTTCTGGACTCGGGCTTCCGCTTCGCGTTCCCGGAGATCGACGGGGCGATCCGGGCGGCGCTGTAGGGGTGGAAGCGTCGCTCACCGCCCCTCCGGCCGACTGGACGAGGCCGAACAGCGACCGGCCGCTGACCGTTTGACAACCGATTGACAACCGCCTGGCGACCGAGTGACGACCGAACAGCGGCCGTATCGCCCCCGCATGCGACCGGTGTGCGACCGTGTACCGCCTCCGTGCGACTCCCCCTGACCGTTCCTGACCCTAACCTCGTCTCGAACTCGGTGATTCCGCAAGGCTGTTGAGGGCATGACGTTCCCAGCGGCCGCGCAACCTCGAGGAGGGGCACGTGCTTGAGCCCGCGTACCAGGCGGACGTCGTCGTCGTGGGGGCCGGGATCGCCGGACTCGCCGCGGCGGAACGGCTGACCAGCGCAGGAGTGACGACTACGGTCCTGGAGGCCGCCCATGCGGTGGGCGGCCGGATGGCCACCGAGAAGGTCGACGGTTTCCGGCTCGACAGAATCGGACAGCTGCTGTCCACGGCGTATCCCGAACTGCGCCGCACCCCCGGGCTCGACGGCCTCGCGCTGCTGCCCTTCGCCCCAGGTGTCCTGCTGCACAGCGAGGGCCGGCACCACCGCGCGGGCACCCCGGCGGGCGTACGGAGCGCACTCCATGCGGTGCGCGCCCTGGCGAGCGCCCCTCGCTCGATGTCCGCGCCCCGGCGCACGATCCACGCGCCGGGGGCCGCGCCCGGCAGGCCCGCCACCGCGCCCCGCACCCGCGCGGGCGCCCCACTCGGCACCGCGGTCGACCAGGCCCGGCTCGGTGCCGCGCTGGCCCGGCTGGCGCACACCCCGGCCGAGCGGCTGCTGGCCCGCCCGGAGCTGCCCGCCGCCCGGGCGCTGGCCGCCCGCGGGCTGCCGGCCCGCACCATCGACGGATTCCTGCGTCCGCTGCTCGCCGCCCTGCTGTACGACCCGGACCTCACGACCTCCAGCCGGTGCGCGGACCTCGCGCTGCGCGCCTTCGCCGGCGGGCGGCTGGCGCTGCCGGAGGGCGGCGCGGAGGCCCTGCCGGAGCACATGGCGCAGTCGCTGCCGCCGGGCACCGTGCACACCGGGGTGCGCGTCACCTCGGTGGCGACCAACGCCGTGACCACCGCGGAGCACGGCGTCATCCGCTGCCGGGCCGTCCTGGTGGCGACCGACGCCCGTGCGGCGGCCGAGCTGCTGCCGGGCCTGCGGGTACCGGACTTCCACCCGGTGACGGTGGTCCACCACACCACCGACGAACCGCCGACGACCGGCGCGTCCCTGCTGCTCGACGCCGACCGCGGCGGCCCGGTCGCCCACACGGCGCAGATCAGCCGAGTGGACCCGTCCCGCGCGCCCGCCGGCCGCACCCTGGTCTCGTCGACGGTCCTCGGCCCTCCGCCGCCCGACCTCGACACCGCCGTACGCATCCATCTCGCCCGCCTCTACGGCACCCCGACCACCCGCTGGGAGACCCTCGCCGTGCACCACACGCCCGAGGCGGTGCCCGCGATGCGCCCGCCGCACGACCCGCGCAGGCCGGTACGGCTGCTGGCCGGGCTGTACGTGTGCGGCGACCACCGGGACACCAGCACCGTCCAGGGCGCGCTCCACTCGGGCCACCGCGCCTCGGCGGCGATCCTGTCGGACCTCGGCCTGAACCGCCCGATGCACTCGGCGGAATCCCTGGGCCCGGCCCAGGCGGCTTAGCACGCCCGAGCAGCCCGGCACCGTCCGAGCGGCCCGGCACCACCCGCCCGGGCGGACCCGACTCCCCGGGACCGCCCGAGCGATCCGGGCCCGCGAGGGCACCGCGCCGACACTCACGGCGGGGACGCCGGAGCGAGCGACACCTCACGCGACCGCGCACCACCCCGCCCGAGCCCGTCCCGGCCGGGGACGGCCCCCAGTACCCGGAACCGCCCCCGGACGGGCACCGCGTCCGGGGCGGCGGCGTGGTCCCGGTGGGTGGGCCGGGGCTGCCCCGGACCGTCACCGTCGGCGCGGCCGGCGGCGCATGCCTACCCGAGGGCCGCCACCTTGTCCCGGTATCCCCGGACCGGGGCCGCGTCCCGGTACGGCTCCAGTCGGCGTTCGAAGTCGCGGACGTACTCCGTGGCGCGCACCGAGCGCATCTCGGCCGCCTGCCCCGCCGCCTCCGCGGCCAGCTGGCAGGCCTGGTCGAGTTCGCCGAGGCCGAGCCGGGCGGTGGCGAGGACGACCCGGCTGAACAACCGGCTGCGGGCGTAGACGGGGGCGCGCAGTTGCAGCGAGCGCTCCGCGTGCTGGGCGGCGGCGCGGAACTGCTGCAGGTCGCGGTGGCAGTGCCCGAACTCGTCGGCGAGCTGCGCCTCGTCGAAGAAGCGCGCCCAGTGGGGCACCTCGTCGCCCGGCCGGGCGGCCTCCAGCGCCCGCTCGGCGCGCACCAGGGCCGCGGTGCAGGCCCGCACCTCCCCGAGGACGGCGTGCGCCCGCGCCTCCGCGGCGTGCAGCAGCGTCTGCACGACCGGCGGCGCCGAGGTCCCGACCCCCTGCTGCGCGACCCGCGTGAGCTGGACGGCCTCCCGCCCGTGCCCCAGGTAGACGGCCTGCCGGCTCATCGTGACCAGCACGTACGAGCCGTACGCCCGGTCCGCCGCCGCCTGCGACAGCCGCAGGGCCTGCACGAAGTAGCGCTGGGCGAGTCCGTGGGCGGCGATGTCGTACGACGTCCAGCCGGCGAGCCGGGTCAGGTCGGCGGCGGCGGCGAAGAGGCGCCGGCCGGTCTGCTCGCCGTAGGTGCCGCGCAGCATCGGCTCCAGCTCGTGCTCCAGGTACCGCACGAGGGCCTGGCGGGCGTGTCCGCCGCCGTACCGGTCGTCGAGGCTGCGGAACAGCTCGCCGACCGAGCGCAGGGCGGCGAGGTCGCCGCCGCTGACCTTCTGCCCCGGGCCGCGTTCGGCCGGGGTCCGGCGCCTGGACGGGTCGAGCGGGACGGCGAGCCTCGGGGTCGCGGGGCGGCCCTGCGCGGGGATGCGGACGGGCACCTCGGTGCGGGCCACCTTCTCGTCGGCGCGGCCGATCAGCCAGTCCCGGCTGGGCACGACGAGCCCGGCCGGGGTGAAGGCGATCTTCCGCAGCTCGGCATGGCTGCCGGAGTCCTTGCGCCACAGCCCGCCGACGATGTCGACCGCCTCTTCCGGGCTCCCGGCGAACTCCAGGCCCGCGTAGACGGGCGCGCAGGCGTCCAGGCCGAGGTCCTGGGCGGTCAGGCGGCGGCCCAGGCGCCGGGTGAAGACCTCGGCGATCAGGGCCGGGGTGGTGCCGCGGGGCTGCTGGCCGCGCAGCCACCGGGTGACGGACGTCTTGTCATATCTCAGGTCCAGGCCGTGTTCGAGTCCGAGCTGGTCGACGCGTCGCGCGAGACCCGCGTTCGAGAACCCCGCTTCGGCGATGAGCGCGGCGAGCTGGCGGTTGGCGGTGCGCTGCGCGGGTCGTTCCGTCATGGTGCGGTGCGGTCTCCTGCCTTCCGGGCGTTCGAAGTGCCCGGAGCGCCTGTGAGCAGCCCTTATGGCCTCGTGAAGGCGTGAATGTAGCGGAGAGTAAGCGCCCGATCGCACAATTCACCCGGCATTCATCCGATCGTGTGAGGATTGCCCGCCCGGCTGACGACGCACGGACGGTCGTACAGTGGCGTGGGCACGCTTCGTGCCTTACGACCTTGCAGGGAGGCACGTGCCGTGAGTGAGCTGCGCTTCGTCCGGATGGGCTTCGGTGCCGAACGCGTCGACTACCAGGAGGCGTGGGACGAACAGCGCCGGGTGCACGCCGCGCGGTTCGCCGACGAGGTCCCCGACACCGTGCTGCTCCTCGAACACCCGCCGGTCTACACCGCCGGCCGGCGCACCGAGGACAGCGAGCGGCCCCTCGACGGCACCCCGGTCATCGACGTGGACCGCGGCGGCAAGATCACCTGGCACGGCCCGGGCCAGCTGGTGGGCTACCCGATCCAGAAGCTGCCGCGCCCCGTCGACGTGGTGGCCCACGTCCGGCGCCTGGAGGAGGCCCTGATCCGCACCTGCGCGGAGTTCGGCCTGGAGACCACCAGGGTCGAGGGGCGCAGTGGCGTCTGGGTCCTCGGCGACCCGGTCGAGCGGCGCCCGAAGCTCGGCGGCCTGTCCCTGGACTTCGACCCGCGCCTGACGGACGAGGAGTTCGACCCCCGGCTCAACGGCCCCGAGTACGCCCCGTCCAACGCGGGCCAGCGCCGTGAGGACCGCAAGATCGCCGCGATCGGCATCCGGGTCGCCAAGGGCGTCACGATGCACGGCTTCTCGTTCAACGTGAACCCCGACAACAAGTGGTTCGACAAGATCATCCCCTGCGGCATCCGCGACGCGGGCGTCGCCTCCCTGGCCAACGAACTCGGCCGCGACGTCACCATCGAGGAGGTCCTCCCGGTGGTGGAGCGCCACCTGCGGGACATCCTGGAGAACGCGGACCTGAAGCCGAGAGAGATCGAGAAGACCCCGGCGGCATGAATCCGCCCCGGCGGCACAGCTCCGGCCCGGCGGCACAAATCCAGGCGCCGGGGGCATAAATCCAGCCCGTCCGGCGTTTGAGGACGAGGCCCGTCAGGGCCGAAGCGGGGGCCTGGGGGCGGCAGCCCCCAGAGGCCAGCACCAACGCCGACCAACAAATCAACGGGCGTACCCTGAAGAACGCCGAAGAATCAAACGCTAGGGAGCCGGTCGTGTCCGCAGTCGCACCCGACGGACGCAAGATGCTGCGCCTGGAGGTCCGCAACAGCCAGACCCCCATCGAGCGCAAGCCCGAGTGGATCAAGACCCGGGCGAAAATGGGCCCCGAGTACACCAAGATGCAGAACCTCGTGAAGAGCGAGGGCCTGCACACGGTCTGCCAGGAAGCCGGCTGTCCCAACATCTACGAATGCTGGGAGGACCGCGAGGCGACCTTCCTCATCGGCGGCGACCAGTGCACCCGGCGCTGTGACTTCTGCCAGATCGACACGGGCAAGCCCGAGGCGCTGGACCGCGACGAGCCGCGCCGCGTCGGCGAGTCCGTGGTCACGATGGACCTGAACTACGCCACCATCACCGGCGTCGCCCGCGACGACCTCCCCGACGGCGGCGCCTGGCTGTACGCGGAGACGGTGCGCCAGATCCACCAGCAGACTGCGGAGCGCGCCGACGGCCGCACCAAGGTCGAGCTGCTGGCCCCCGACTTCAACGCGGTCCCGGAGCTGCTCCGGGAGGTCTTCGACTCCCGCCCCGAGGTCTTCGCGCACAACGTCGAGACGGTCCCGCGGATCTTCAAGCGCATCCGCCCCGGCTTCCGCTACGAGCGCTCCCTGAAGGTCATCACGGACGCCCGCGACTACGGCCTGGTCACCAAGTCGAACCTGATCCTCGGCATGGGCGAGACCCGTGAGGAGATCAGCGAGGCGCTGAAGGAACTGCACGAGGCCGGCTGCGAGCTGATCACCATCACGCAGTACCTGCGCCCGTCCGTGCGCCACCACCCCGTGGAGCGCTGGGTCAAGCCGCAGGAGTTCGTGGAGCTCAAGGAGGAGGCCGAGCAGATCGGTTTCTCCGGCGTGATGTCGGGCCCGCTGGTCCGGTCCTCGTACCGGGCGGGACGGCTCTACGGAATGGCCATGGAGCAGCGCCGGTCCGCCACCGTGTGAATTCCCGCACAAGTCACTACTCGCCAGTAATGGCCGAGATGCCGCGGCCCCGACCGTCCTCGCTGATGAGGGCACCGGTCGGGGCCGCGCGCCCGTTCCACGGCCCGGCAACGCGGCTTCATGTGCGTTTGACCGGCGGGTCACGCCCTGGTAACACCAATCAGTGACCCTGGAATCACAGCACGTGCACGATCACGTACACCACCGCGTACACCAGTCTCCGCACCCGGAGCCGTACCGAGGGGGGACCTTCACGATGCAGGCCGCGCCCGTTCGCGCCACCACCGTCCGCGCCACCGCCATCCCGTCGTTCGGCACCGCCCTGCGGGCCGTCGAGTCGCTGCTGATGAGCGGCGGCCAGCGCACCGCCCGGCGCAACGCGTGGAACTCCGTCCTCGAGGACCGCCGCCGTGCCAAGGACCGCATCGAGACGGAGCGCGCGCTGCGGCAGTCCGTCGCCGGCCGTCCCTGAGCCCGGCTCCCGGCCCTCCCGTCTCCCCGCCGCCGGGCACTGCCGTCGTCGGCGCTTTCGGGGGCACGTAGACTTCGTGCCATGGCGAGGAAGGAACCCGCAGCGGACGCTGCGAACCCCGGGCGACTGAAGCAGATCGCTCTGACCTACAAGATGACCCGCAAGGCCGACAAGAAGATCGGTCTTGTGCTCGCGGGTGTCGGCATCGTCGTCTTCGGTGTCCTCCTCGGGATCGGTTTCTTGATCGGTCACCCCATCTATCTCGGCATCCTGGGCGTGCTGCTCGCCTTCCTCGCGACGGCGATCGTCTTCGGGCGCCGGGCCGAGCGGGCGGCCTTCGGCCAGATGGAGGGACAGCCGGGCGCGGCGGCGGCCGTACTGGACAACATCGGCCGGGGCTGGACGACGACCCCCGCGGTGGCGATGAACCGCAACCAGGACGTGGTGCACCGCGCGGTCGGCAAGGCCGGCATCGTGCTGGTCGCCGAGGGCAACCCGAACCGGGTGAAGTCCCTGCTCGCGGCCGAGAAGAAGAAGATGAACCGCATCGTGGCCGACGTCCCGGTGCACGACCTGATCGTGGGCACCGGCGAGGGTCAGGTCGAGCTGAAGAAGCTGCGCACGACCATGCTCAAGCTGCCCCGCGTCCTGAGCGGCCCGCAGGTCACCGTGACCAACGACCGGCTGCGTGCCCTGGGCGACCTGATGAGCAACATGCCGCTGCCCAAGGGCCCGATGCCGAAGGGCATGAGGATGCCCCGCGGCGGCAACCCCAGGCAGCGCTGACCCGCAGGACTCCGAGACGCCGGTACGGCGACGGGGGCGGCCCGATCCACTCGGGCCGCCCCCGTCGCCTACCGGCGTCGTCGTCCTGGTGCGTGCGGGTCAGACCCGGATTTCCACGGTGCGCGCCAGCCGGTCGTGCAGGCCCCGGCCGTCGCGGTCCCAGATGAGCGCCGGGAGGGCGAGGCAGAGCAGGACCGAGCGCAGCAGGGCGCGCAGCGGGCTGGGCCGGCCCGTGGCGACGTCCACGACCCGCAGGCCGAAGAGGCGCTTGCCGGGGGTGGAGCCGATCGTGCCGACGGTCAGCACGCTCAGGACGAAGAAGATCAGCAGGGTCCAGTTGCTCGCCGTCTGCCCGTAGCTGCCCGTGATCAGGCCGTATGCGATCAGGGAGCACAGGATCCAGTCGACGGCCAGCGCGCCGAGCCGCCTGCCCGGGCGGGCGATCGAGCCCGGTCCCTCCTCGGGCAAACCGAGCTGCTCGCCGCGGTATCCGAGATCGGCGCCGGCCTCTTCGACGGCCGCGCGGGGGCCGGAGAGCCACGAGCCGATTGCTTGCCTGTTGTCCACCCGACCACGGTACTGCGCCCGTATACGGACCGGGGACGGTGGGGTGTGAGGGTCCCCGATCCGGCCTAGGCTGGGCAGGGAGCCGGTTAACTTCTGCGAAACAAATGGGTCACGCCCGAGAAATCACCCGTCCCTAGGGTCGAGGAAGCGTGTGCCACCCGCACTGGCCGCACGAACGATCTACCAACCCGGCGGGACGGTCGGGAGTAGGAGGAGCTGGATGTTCCAGAACGCCGACGACGTCAAGAAGTTCATCGCGGACGAGGACGTCAAGTTCGTCGATGTCCGGTTCTGCGACCTGCCGGGCGTCATGCAGCACTTCACGTTGCCCGCCGAGGCGTTCGACCCCGACGACGAGCAGGCCTTCGACGGATCCTCGATCCGCGGCTTCCAGGCCATCCACGAGTCGGACATGTCCCTGCGCCCCGACCTGTCCACCGCGCGCGTCGACCCGTTCCGCCGGGACAAGACGCTCAACATCAACTTCTTCATCCACGACCCGATCACGGGCGAGCAGTACTCCCGCGACCCGCGGAACGTGGCGAAGAAGGCCGAGGCGTACCTGGCCTCCACGGGCATCGCCGACACGGCGTACTTCGGCCCGGAGGCGGAGTTCTACGTCTTCGACTCGGTCCGCTTCAAGACCGCCGAGAACGAGTCCTTCTACCACATCGACTCCGAGGCCGGCGCCTGGAACACCGGTGCCCTGGAGGACAACCGCGGCTACAAGGTCCGCTACAAGGGCGGCTACTTCCCGGTCCCGCCGGTCGACCACTTCGCCGACCTGCGCGCCGAGATGTCGCTGGAGCTGCAGCGGTCCGGTCTCCAGCTGGAGCGCCTGCACCACGAGGTGGGCACCGCCGGCCAGGCCGAGATCAACTACAAGTTCAACACGCTGCTCGCCGCCGCCGACGACCTGATGCTGTTCAAGTACATCGTCAAGAACGTGGCCTGGCGCAACGGCAAGACGGCGACCTTCATGCCGAAGCCGATCTTCGGCGACAACGGCTCGGGCATGCACGTCCACCAGTCGCTGTGGACGGGCGGCGAGCCGCTCTTCTACGACGAGCAGGGCTACGCCGGCCTGTCGGACACCGCCCGCTACTACATCGGCGGCATCCTCAAGCACGCCCCGTCGCTGCTGGCCTTCACCAACCCGACGGTGAACTCCTACCACCGCCTGGTGCCGGGCTTCGAGGCGCCGGTCAACCTGGTGTACTCGCAGCGCAACCGCTCGGCCGCGATGCGCATCCCGATCACGGGCTCGAACCCGAAGGCCAAGCGCGTCGAGTTCCGCGCCCCGGACGCCTCCGGCAACCCGTACCTGGCCTTCTCGGCGCTGCTGCTGGCGGGCCTGGACGGCATCAAGAACAAGATCGAGCCGGCCGAGCCGATCGACAAGGACCTCTACGAGCTGGCTCCCGAGGAGCACGCGAACGTGGCACAGGTCCCGACCTCGCTGGGCGCGGTCCTCGACCGCCTGGAGGCCGACCACGAGTTCCTGCTCCAGGGCGACGTGTTCACGCCGGACCTGATCGAGACGTGGATCGACTTCAAGCGCGCCAACGAGATCGCGCCGCTGCAGCTGCGTCCGCACCCGCACGAGTTCGAGATGTACTTCGACGTGTGATCGACCGGGCCCGTGCCCGAGCCGTTCGGCGCCCGCGCCCCCTCCTTCCGGACCTTCCCGGAGGGCGGGGGCGCCGTCGTGCGTGGCCGAAAACACTTCACAGGGCCCGGGCGTGCCGGGATCATGTGTCTTGGACGGTTGTTCGAGTCAGGGGGACGGGGAGAGTGCCGGAGATGCCGGATCGGGACGACGAGGAGCGCGAGTACGACCTGAGATGGGCGGACGGCGCCGAGCACAAGGAGCCCTCGGCGCGGGCCCGGATGCTCGCGGCGCGCTGGAAGGAGAACCCTCCCGGACCGGTCCCCTTCCGCGCCGATCCCGAGCACGTGGGCTCCGGGCGCCGGTCGTCGTGGGTCTCCACCGCCGTGGTGCTCGGCTGTGTGGCCGCGGTGATCGTGCTGCTCGGGTACATCAACTTCCGGGCGCCCTACTAGACCTGCCTGCCGGTGGCGCCGGGCTCAGCGGAACGCGGCGACGTTGCGGGCGGCCCAGTCGGTGAACGGGCGCGGGGCGCGGCCGAGGACGCGCTCGACGTCGGGGCTGACCCGCAGTTCGGCCGGGCTCGGGTTGCCGAGGATGTCCAGCGTGTCGTCGGCCAGCTCCGCCGGCATGCTGCGTGCCATGGCGGCCATGGCCTCGTCGCGGGTCAGCTCGTGGAACGCCACGGGTGAACCCAGCGCGGCGGCGAGCGCCTCCGTCTGCCCGCGCGGCGTGATCACCTCCGGGCCGGTCAACTCGTACGCACCGCCGGTGTGCCGGTCGTCCAGCAGACAGGCCGCCGCCACCGCGGCGATGTCCGCGGGGTCGACGACCGGCACTCCGACGTCGCCGAAGGGCGCGGCGACGACCCGTCGCTCACGGACGGACTCGGCCCACCACAGGGCGTTGGAGGCGAAGCCGCCGGGCCGCAGGACGGCCCACTCCAGGCCGGATTCCCGCACCGTGTCCTCCAGCGCCCGCATCGCGATCCGCGTCGCCCCGAAGGGCCTGGTCACCACGCCGAGCGTGGAGAGCAGGACGATACGGCGGACCCCGCTGTCGGCGGCTTCGCCGACGATGTCGGCGGGGTTGGCGCCGAGGGCGTGCAGGTCGCCGGAGAGCAGCAGGAACAGCGACTTCGCCCCGGTCAGCGCGGGCCGCAGGCCGGCCGGGTCGGCGAGGTCGGCCACCAGGTGGCGGACCCCGTCCGGCACCGGCGCCGGGTGCCGTGACACCGCCGTCACCTGCTCGCCCGCCTCTGCCAGCGCCCGCGTCAGCGGCCGCCCGATGTTCCCGGTCGCCCCGGTCACCACGATCATGTCCAGCTCCTTCTCGGATGTGCTTTGTGGACCTTCAAGCTAGGAGGGCCGACTAACTTTTGGTAAGGGCATACCTGGAGGTAAGCTCATGACATGACGGAAGGCGTGCAGCGCAGGCGGGTCGAGACCGGCGAACGGTATGACGTGTTTCACACCGACTGCCTGGCGCGCGACGTGGTCGACCACGTGACCAGCAGGTGGGGCATCTGGGTGCTGATCTCCCTGCGCCGCAACGACCTCCGCTTCTACGAGCTGCGCGAGAGCATCCAGGGCATCAGCGAGAAGATGCTCGCCCAGACCCTGCGCGTCCTGGTCGAGGACGGCCTGGTCTGGCGGAAGGTCGAGCCGACGACGCCGCCGCAGGTCACGTACGGGCTGACCGAGTTCGGCCGGGACATCGGGGAGCCGCTGACGGACCTGTTCGACCGGATCACGGGGCGGCTGTCGGCGCTCGGCACCCGCTAGTTTCCGGGGCGCCGGGTGCACACTGGACATCGGGACGAGTGCCCGACTGCGAGGTGGTGCAGATGCAGAGCCGCTTCCGGAGTGACCGGCGGTTGACCGTGCGCATGGGGGTCACGCTGTTCCTGCTCGGTCTGTTGTACGTGGGCTTCGTCGCCGCGCTGATCGCCCTGCTGAAGTCCTGGGTGCTGGTCGTGGTGATCGTCGCGCTGCTCTTCGGGGCGCAGTACTGGTTCTCCGACCGGATCGCGCTGTTCGCGATGCGCGGCCGAGTCGTGGAGCGGGACGAGTATCCGGAGCTGCACGGGGTGGTGGACCGGCTGGCGGCGATGGCCGACATGCCGAAGCCGGTGGTCGCGGTCTCGGAGATGGAGATGCCGAACGCGTTCGCGACCGGCCGCAATCCGGACAACGCGGTGGTGTGCGTCACCACCGGGCTGTTGCGGCGGCTGGAGCCCGCGGAGCTGGAGGGCGTGCTCGCGCACGAGCTGTCGCACGTGGCGCACAAGGACGTCGCGGTGATCACGGTGGCGTCGTTCCTCGGCGTGATCGCGGGGCTGATCGTGCGGTTCGCCTTCTACTCGCAGCTCTTCGGCGGGCGCCGGGACCAGAACACGATGGCCGTCCTGGCCGTGGTGATGGGCGTCTCGGCCGCCGTGTACGCGCTCAGCTTCCTGCTGATCAGGGCCCTGTCCCGGTACCGGGAGCTGGCGGCGGACCGGGCCGCGGCCCTGCTCACCGGGCGTCCCTCGGCGCTGGCGGCGGCCCTCACCAAGGTCACCGGCGACATCGCGCGCATCCCGACCAAGGACCTGCGCACGGCCCAGGCCTTCAACGCCTTCTACTTCACCCCGGCCTTCGGTGCCGAGCCCGGCCTGAGCCGGATCTTCGCCACTCATCCCAGCCTGGAGCAGCGGCTCGACCAGCTGGGCCGGATCTCCACCGAGCTGGGCGAGGCGACGGCCCCCGGCAAGGCCTGAGACGCGGGCGGCCGCGGGAAGGACGGACACCAGGGCATGGGACTGCTGGACATCCTGCTCGGCCGGTCCAGGGCGGTGGGGCCCGATCTCGACCGGCTCTTCGCACTGCCCTCGGCGGCGGTGGGCCTGGAGGCCGCGGCCGGCTTCCGGCCGACCGGGCAGGGGGCGGTGTGCTTCGCGACGGTCGAGGGCGCCGCCTTCGAGCGCACGCACCGCGAGATCCGCGCCCTGCTGGACGCGGACGCCGGCCGGACCCCGGTGGATCTGACCCACGACTCCTACGGATACTCCTGGCTCATCTCGCACCGCTCCCCGGACGAACTGCCCCTCCTGGTGAACGACCTGCACGCGGTGAACAGCATCTTGGAGGCGGGCGGCTTCGGGCCGCGGCTGCTGTGTTCCCTGGCCGGTTTCGCGCAGGACGACGGGCGGCGGCTCGCCCTCGTCTACCTCTACAAGCGGGGCACGTTCTACCCCTTCGCTCCCCTGCCCGGTGAACGGCGGCAGCGGGACAACGCGCTGGAGCTGCGGATACGCGCCGCGCTCGCCGCCGAGCTGCCGGTGGAGGGTGATCTGGGCCGCTGGTTCCCGGTCTGGGGCGCGCCCGGCCTGTGACCGCCGTTGGCCCCCGCCTGTCAGTGGTGTCGGGCACGATGTCCCTACCGAGGACGCGTACCGAGGGCGCACGGCCGGACCGAGGACGCCGCGGACGTACGGACGGGCGGAGGACCTGTATGGGTGAGGGCGCACGACGGCACATCGACGCGACCGAACGGCGGGGCCGGCTGGCCCTGCGGCACCGGCTGGCGGCGGCCACGCGGGCGGAGGGTCCGGAGGAGGTCGCCGGTTCCCTGGTCGCCCTGCACGGCACGGACCCGGCGACGGTCCACCTGGCCGTGGGCGCGCGGCTGGCGGACGCGGCGAAGACCGTGGGCGAGACGGAGCGGGCGCTGTACGACGACGGGACGCTGGTGCGGATGCACGGCATGCGGAACACCGTGTTCGTGTTCCCGACGGAGCTGACGGCGGTCGTGCACGCCTCCACCGGCCGCACCGTCGCCGCCCGGGAGCGGGCCAGGCTGCTGAAGAACATGGCCGAGGCCGGCGCGCCGGACGCCGCCTGGCTGACGGAGGTCGAGGAGTCGGCACTGGCCGCGCTGGCCCGGCGCGGCCAGGCCACGGCGGCCGAACTGGCCCGCGACGAACCCCGCCTGAAGGAGCAGTTCGCCTACGCGGCCGGGAAGAGCTACGAGGGGGTGCACACCGTCTCCACCCGCCTGTTGAGGGTGCTGGGGGTGGAGGGCAAGGTGGTGCGGGGCCGGCCGCTGGGCTCGTGGACGTCCAGTCAGTTCCGCTGGGCTCCGGCGCCCGAGCATCCGGAGCTGGATCCGGGCGAGGCGCAGGCGGAGCTGCTGCGGCGCTGGCTGGCGGCGTGCGGGCCGGCGACCGAGGACGACCTCAAGTGGTGGACCGGGTGGCGGGTGACGGAGGTGCGCCGGGCGCTGACCGCGATGGGCGCGGAGGCGGTCTCGCTGGACGAGGGCACGGGGTACGTCGTCGCCGGGGACGCCGGCCCGGTCGCCGGGCCGGGCGAGCCGTGGGCGGCGCTGCTGCCCGCCCTGGACCCGACGGCGATGGGCTGGCAGCAGCGGGACTGGTACCTCGCCCCCGAGCTGCGGCCGGCGCTGTTCGACCGCAGCGGCAACGTCGGCCCCACGGTGTGGTGGAACGGCCGCGTGATCGGCGGCTGGGCCCAGCGGCCGGACGGCGAGATCGTCTGGCGGCTGCTGGACGCCGAGGGCGTCGGCCGCGACGCGGAGACCGCGATCGGAGCGGAGGCGGAGCGCCTGACGTCCTGGGTGGGCACGACCCGGGTCACCCCGCGGTTCCGTACGCCGCTGGAACGGGAGTTGTCGGCGTAGCCCGTCAGCCCTCCGAGCACCGGCCGGCATCATCCAGCCCGTCCGGCGTTTGAGGACGAGGCCGTTCAGGCCGAAGCGGCGGCCTGGGGGCGGCAGCCCCCGGAGAGGGCGACGCAGGCGCCGGGCACCGCGAAAAGACACGGCACCCGGCGCCGACGTCACCGCGAGTACCGCATCAACGCCCGCACCATGTGGCACGTCGTGTCCGACGGCGGATGAACCCCGATGGTCAGCGCAGCGCTCCGTATCCTCTCGTTGCGCGCCTGGTTGGGCAGGTAGACGCCGGAGTCCAGCAGGGCGATGGCGAGCCGCATCGCCTTGAGCCGGCGGTTGTGCGTGATGTACCACTCGCGGGGGCGGCCCGCCGGCAGCGGACGCTTCTCCACGGGTTCGTACGGCAGGTCGAGCAGGACGGGCCGCTTGGCGGTGGACTGGGTGGGCAACGGCTTCGGCTTCAGTGCGGCAGCGGGCACGGGCATCCTCCTGTCGCGGTCGGGGTGCCGTCCGGACTTCCCGGCGACACCCTCGAACACTGCTTCTATTTTACCGCCCACCACTGACAAAAGCCCCTGACCACAAGGCCTTTCGGGGCCGCTGTGACGGGCGTGGTGAACGAGTTCCCGCGCCCTCCGGATACCGTGTGCGGCATGGAGATCTGGATCAACCCGGCCTGCTCGAAGTGCCGCAGCGCGATCAGCCTGCTCGACGCGGAAGGGGCCGACTACACCGTCCGCCGCTACCTGGAGGACGTACCGAGCGCGGAGGAGATCCGCGGGGTGCTCGCCCGGCTCGGACTCGAACCGTGGGACATCACCCGCACCCAGGAGGCGGCCGCCAAGGAACTCGGCCTGAAGGACTGGCCCCGTGACGAGGCGTCACGCGACCGCTGGATCACCGCACTCGCCGAACACCCCAAGCTGATCCAGCGCCCGATCATCACGGCGGACGACGGAACGGCCGTGGTGGGCCGCACCGATGAGGCGGTCAGGGACGCTCTGTCCCGGTAGGTCGGGACTTGTCGCGCGCCGCGACTCGGGGTGGTCCTCGCTGTTACCCTGCGCGGCCATGACCCACGATGATCAAGGGCCGTCCCACGGGCACATACCCCAGGGACAGCAGCCGCCGTACGGACACCCGCAGCCGTACGGGCAGCAGCCCGAGCAGTACGGTCCGTACGCCCCCTCCGCCGCCCCCGCCCCCTGGCCCGCCGAGCAGCGCCGCCGACGCGGCCGCGTCCGGCCGGCGGTACTGGCGGCGACGGGCGTCGTCCTCGCCGCGGCCGTCGCCGGCGGCGCCCTGATGTACACGGGCGGCGACGACGCCCCCGCCGCCGCGCCGGGCGCCTCGGCGACCGTGACGCCCGCCGCCGTCCCCTCGGTGACCGGGAGCCTGCCCTCCGACGCCCCCTCCGCCCTGGCGTCGCTGCTCGCGCGGCCGGTCGTACGCCCCGAGCAGGCCTTCCCGGAGTCGGCCGTGCGCCTGGCCGACGGTTCCCGGTACGAGCGCGTCGACCTCGCCACGACCACCGACTGCGCCCGGGGCATGTCGCAGGATCTGGCCGCCCTGGCCGAGCAGGGCGAGGGCTGCTCCCGGCTCACCACGGCCCTGTTCACGGACGCCGAGCGGCGTTCGCAGGTGTCCGTGACGGTGGCGAGCTTCGTGCGCGCGGAGGACGCCGGGGCGGTGTTCGGCATGGCCTCCATGGACCCGGTGACGTACCAGACGGTGTCGCTCGATCCGCCGCCCGGGGCGGGGCTGCCGACGGTGCCGCCCGGGTCGCCCGGCGTGTTCCGGCGGCTGATGACCGTACGGTCGGTGGTGTTCGCGAACGGCCAGTGGGGCGACGGTTCGGAGACCGGGGAGGCGGACCTCACCCGGCAGACCGAGGACCTGCTCCAGTACGTCAACGACAACGTGGTGGCGTACGAGGAGGGCTGAGGACGGGCGGGGGCGACCCCGGGGCGTGTGACGCAGGTTACGTACGCACGTCGACGTGACCGCTGAGTAACTCCGTTCGGTATCTCGTACATAGCGGCGTACGCTCCCCTACCTCTTCAGGAGGCGCGCATGTCGCGCAGGAGAACTGTCGGCACGAAGAAGAAGATCGCGCTCCTGGTGGGCGCCGCGACCGTGGCGGGCGGCGGCGCCTTCGTCATGGCGAACGCGTCGAACGCCGCGCAGCCCACCCAGCAGGCGCGGACGAAGGCCGCCCAGGACTCGGGCGTCTGCCAGGGCCTGGCCACCGCGCTCGGCAACAACCAGCGGTTCATAGAGGGCCAGCGGGCCAACCCGGACGCGCAGTCCGCCGCCCGGATCGAGAACCGCGAGGCGGTCGTCGCGGAGATCGAGCGCAAGCAGGCGGCGTCCGGCTGCGCGGTCGGGGAGTCGGCTCAGGACTCCCAGGCCGCACAAGACGCCGCTCAGGACGCCGGACAGGCCGCGGGTCGGGACGCCCGGCAGGACGCCGGAGAACAGGCCGGGGGCCCGGCCGGGGACCGGGCGGGCGCCGGGGCCGGAGAGGCCGCGCGGGCCGGCGAGCAGGTCTGCGCCGGCTCCACCGTCACCCTCTCCGGCGAGGGCGGGGCACCCGCCGCCTCCAGCAATCAGTTCCCCGTGGGCACCAGGCTGAAGGTGACCAACCTCGACAACGGCAGGTCCACGACCGTCGAGGTGAACTCGGTCTCGGGCAGCTGCGCGCTGCTCAACAACGCGGCGTTCGAACAGGTCCGGGAGGAGGGCAAGTTCCTGATCCGGCGGGCGCTGATCGAGAAGGTCGGCTGAGTGCCCGAGGCCGCCGACGCTAGGGCCGGTCCGGCGCGGCGAGGAAGTCGGCGAGGCGGCGGCCCAGCCCGGGCGGTGCGGCCTGCGGCAGCGCGTGGTGGGAGACGTCCGGCAGTACGGCGGTCTCCACGTGCGGCAGCTGGGTCCGCGCCCGGGCCGCCACCCCGGCCGGGTCGTGCGTCCTGCTGTTCCCGGCCAGGAGCAGCAGGACCGGCACGTCCAGGGCGCGCAGCGCGTCGGGGGCCGGGCGCGGTCCGGTGACCGGCCGGCGCTCCGGGAAGCCGACGGCGGCCTCCTGGAGGGCGAGCCAGTCGGCGTCGAGCGGGGTCGCGCCGGTCTCCCAGTCCAGGAAGGCGCGGACGCGGCGGGGCGTGGGTCGCAGCAGCATCGGCAGCGCACGCAGCAGGTAGGCCGCCTTGAACCCGGCGAAGCACTGGGTCGGGTCCAGGAGGAACAGGCGGCGTACCCGGCCGGGGGCGTGCAGGGCGTGGTGCAGGGCGATCCAGGCACCGTAGGAGTGCCCGCCGAGGTCGGTCTCCGCGATGCCGAGGCCGTCGAGGAGAGCGTCCAGCCAGCCGGTGAGGTCGGCGACCGTACGGGGGTGGCGGTCGCCGGCCGGCGTGCTGCGGCCGGGGGCGCCGACCAGGTCGACGGCGTGGACCCGGTGGGTGCGGGACAGCTCGGCGGCCTGGGCGTACCAGGACGCGGAGGTCGCCGCACCGCCGCCCGGCAGCAGGACGAGGGGGCGGGCACCGGCCGGGCCGGTCACGTGGACGTGCGTCTCGCCGAAGGGGGTGGGCACGGTCACCGACCCGGTCCCCCCGGGCCACTTGGCCATGACCTTGTCGTAGGCGTCGTGGAACCGGCCGGCGTCGTACGGGCCGTGAGCGCTCATGAGTGGTGCCCCCTGTTTCGCTTGTTCCCTGTTCCCGCTTCTCGTGCGTCAACGGTATTCTCTCGTTGGGCGAGATACTTGTCGAGCGAGGAAATGCGGGAGGAGCGGCATGCCCGACCAGGGGCCGGAGATGGAGGTCGTCCATCTGCTGCGCGCGGTCACCGTCGAACTGGGGGCGCACAGCGCGCGGTTCGCGCAGCGCAACGGCATGCACCCCACCGACGTCCGCGCGCTCATCGCGCTCATGGACGCCGCACGCGCGGGCGAGGCGATGACCGCCGGGCGCCTGGGCACCGCGCTCGGGCTGAACTCCGCGGGGACCACGGCGCTGGTCGACCGGCTGGAGCAGGCCGGACACGTGCGGCGGGTACGCGACGCACGGGACCGGCGCAGGGTCACGGTGGAGGTGGACGAGCGGGCCGTCGCGCTGGGCCGGGCCCACTTCGGACCGCTGATCGGGCGGACGGTGGAGCTGCTGCGCGGATACGACGAGCGGGAACTGGCGGCGATCCGGGGCTTCCTGACCGGCGTACGGGAGGCGGCCGGGGACGACGGGCGTGAGCCGCACCACAAGGACCCCAGGTAACACGGGGTTCACATACGGGCAACGGTCGGGAAATCGCCCGTTGGCACGCTGCACGGCAGCAGACGCGGCGCCCCTGCCGCCCCAGCACCGCGAGTGCGGCGAGACCCACCCCGAAGGATGTGGCCCCCGTGACCTTCAAGGCCGAGTACATCTGGATCGACGGCACCGAGCCGACGGCCAAGCTCCGTTCCAAGACGAAGATCATCACGGATGCCCCCGCCGGCCTGGACGCCCTGCCGCTGTGGGGCTTCGACGGCTCCTCGACCAACCAGGCCGAGGGCAACTCCTCGGACTGCGTGCTCCGGCCGGTCTTCTCCTGCCCCGACCCGATCCGCGGCGGCGACGACATCCTGGTGCTGTGCGAGGTCCTCGACACGGACCTGACGCCGCACCCGAGCAACACCCGCGCCGAACTGGCCGGGGTGGCCGAGCGCTTCGCCGCGCAGGAGCCGGTCTTCGGCATCGAGCAGGAGTACACCTTCTTCAAGGGCTCCCGTCCGCTCGGCTTCCCCGAGGGCGGCTTCCCGGCCGCGCAGGGCGGCTACTACTGCGGTGTCGGCTCGGACGAGATCTTCGGCCGCGACGTCGTCGAGGCGCACCTGGACAACTGCCTGAAGGCCGGTCTCGGCATCTCCGGCATCAACGCCGAGGTCATGCCCGGCCAGTGGGAGTTCCAGGTCGGCCCGCTGTCCCCGCTGGAGGTCTCCGACCAGCTGTGGGTGGCCCGCTGGCTGCTCTACCGCACCGCCGAGGACTTCGAGGTCTCCGCCACCCTCGACCCCAAGCCGGTCAAGGGCGACTGGAACGGCGCGGGCGCGCACACCAACTTCTCCACCAAGGCGATGCGCGAGGGTTACGACGCGATCATCACCGCCGCCGAGTCGCTCGGTGAGGGCTCCAAGCCGATGGACCACGTCAAGAACTACGGCGCCGGCATCGACGACCGCCTCACCGGCCTGCACGAGACCGCCCCGTGGAACGAGTACTCCTACGGCGTCTCCGACCGCGGCGCCTCGGTGCGCATCCCGTGGCAGGTCGAGAAGGACGGCAAGGGCTACATCGAGGACCGCCGTCCCAACGCCAACGTCGACCCGTACGTCGTGACGCGCCTGCTCGTCGACACCTGCTGCACGGCGCTGGAGAAGGCCGGCCAGGTCTGAGACCGGGTCACTACGACGCTCCCCGGCCGCTCGGCCACCGGGGAGCGTTGTCAGTGGCCCGTGCGATGGTGGGGTCATGGAGATCGACGGGGACCTCGCCATCAGGGTCGAGACGGAGAACTGGCAGACGCACGCCCGCATCCGGGCGGCCGAGCTGCGGGAGCTGGTGACGCGCATCGGCCACGCCGGCGACCGCTTCCTGGTGGTGCAGCGGATACCGGACATCCCCGACGTGTTCGCGCAGGTGTGGCACGAGGAGGGCGGGGAGTACCGGCTGGAGTACCGGGCCGCCGCGGACGCGTTCTTCGGCACCGACCTCGACGACCCCCGCCGCGTGGCCGACCTCCTGACCGGCTGGGCACGCCGGGAGCCCGGCTGGGACGCGGGCGTGGCCTGGGAGCCGATCGACCTGGGGCCCGAGAAGGACGTTCCGGAGCTGCCGGACGGGGTCCGGCAGCAGGTCGAGCGGCTGATCCGGGAGCGGCTGAGCTGCGGGTACGACAGCCGCAAGACGCTGGTCGAGATCGCGGAGGAGTACCGCGACCCCGACGCCGACGACGAGCGGCCGGTGTCCCGGGCCCAGGCCTGGCAGTTGGTGGACCGGCTCTGGCTGGAGCGGCTGGCCGAGCAGGAGACCTGGGGCGAGGAGATCACCGACCCGGACCGCCTCACCCGGGTCTTCCGGGCCCTGGACGCGGCCGGTGTCACCGCCCGGGAGAACTTCGCCTGCTGCCGCGGCTGCGGCACCGCGGAGATAGGGGCGGAGCGCGAGGGCGCCCGCGGCTTCGTCTTCTTCCACCGGCAGAGCACCGAGGCCGCCGCCGAGGGATACGGGCTCATGCTGCACTACGGCGGTTTCGACGGCTCGGAGGAGACGACCACGGCCGTCGGGCACGAGGTCGTGGCGGCGTTCGCGGGGTCCGGACTGTCCACGGAGTGGAACGGCGACCCGGGCAGAGCGATCGAGGTCTCCCCACTGAACTGGCGCAAAAGGCTGGAGGGTTGACCGGTCCGGCGGCTGGTTCGAGCCAGTCGGTGTCCACACACTGAGAGGAGTCTCCTCTCCCCCGCCGCCGTCTGCTTCAATGAGCCCATGGTCGGCTTCCGGAAGTACGCAGCGACGGGTCGCCATGACCTCGAGCCCTTCTGGCCTTCCCGTCAGCACGACGACTTCGACCGGGTGTGTTGCCGCGCGACGATCGCGCCGGCCCGCTAGAAGCCGTACCTCCCAGGCCTTCTGCGCCTGCCGCCGGTGCGCACGACGTACGTCCCGCGACGCGCCGCGACCACGCACGCGCGCCCGTCGCCCCTCCCGACGAACCTCTCGCGCGAAAGAGCTGACGTCTCATGGCGACCACCCGTTCCCTGTCCACCGTTTCCCTCGACTCCCCCACCGTCCTCCCCGACTCCGGCGGCCCCCGGCACCGGTTGCGCGCCGTCGCCCCGGACGAGGTGGCGGACCTGCTGCCGCCGGGCGCCACCTGGCTGCCCGCACCCGAGCACACCCTGCCGACGCTCCCGGGACACCCGCCGATGGTCGGCTACCTCGTCCTCGTCCCCGCCGACCGGCAACCGCCGTTCCCGGCCCCGGAGCAGGCCCGGCCCCGGAGCACTGGCCCGGGCCGCGCGGAGAACCCGCTCGTCCGGATCGACCCGGCGCGGCGCACCGCCGCCGTCGACGGACGCGAACTCGACCTGACCTACCTGGAGTTCGAACTGCTCGCCCACCTCGTCGCCCATCCGAACCGGGTGCACACCCGCGACCAGTTGGTCACCACGGTGTGGGGCTACGGGCACGTGGGCGACGGCCGCACCGTCGACGTGCACGTGGCCCGGCTGCGCCGCAAGCTCGGCACGGAGCACCGGCAGACCATCCAGACCGTGCGACGCGTCGGCTACAAGTACACCCCGCCCGCCGGCCGCTGAGCCGCCGCGTCAATCTGCCGACGGCAGAGGCCCGTTCCCTCCGGTCGCCGGACCCGGCACAGTGACCGGTATGAGGCTACTGGTGCTGGGCGGTACGGAGTTCGTGGGGCGGGCCGTGGTCGAGGCGGCGCTCGGCCGGGGCTGGGAGGTGACCGTCCTGCACCGCGGACGGCACGCCCCGCCGGCCGGAGCGCGGGCGCTGCACGGCGACCGCACCGCGCCCGACGGGCTCGCCGCCCTGGCCGGGGCCGAGGGCACGTGGGACGCCGTCGTCGACACCTGGTCGGCGGCGCCCCGCGCGGTCCGAGACGCGGCGCGGCTGCTGCGGGACCGCGCCGGACGGTACGTGTACGTGTCGAGCCGCTCGGTGTACGCCTGGCCCCCGCCCGCCGGGTGCGCCGAGGACGCCCCGCTCGTCGAGGGCGCCTCGGCGGACGCCGGACAGAGCGACTACGCCCGGGACAAGCGGGGCGGGGAACTGGCCGCCACGGACGCCTTCGGCGCGGACCGCTCCGTGCTCGTACGGGCCGGGCTGATCCTCGGCCCGTACGAGAACGTCGGCCGGCTGCCGTGGTGGCTGAACCGCGTCGCCCGCGGCGGGCCGGTCCTCGCACCGGGCCCGCGCGACCTGCCCCTGCAGTACATCGACGTCCGCGATCTCGCCGACTGGACGCTCGGCGCGGTGGAGCGGGAGCTGAGCGGACCGTACAACCTGGTCTCCCCGCCGGGGCACACCACCATGGGCGGCCTGCTCGACGCCTGCGCGAGGGTCACGGGCGGCGCGGCGCAGCTGCGCTGGACCGACCCCGCGACCGTCCTCGCCGCCGGGATCGAGCCCTGGGTGCAACTGCCGGTGTGGACGCCCCCGGACAGCGACCTGTACGACGCCCTGCACACGGCGGACGTCACCCGGGCCCGGGCGACGGGCCTCGCCTGCCGGCCCGTCGAGGACACGGTGGCCGACACCTGGACCTGGCTGCGGGACATCGGCGGCACCGCACCCCGGCGCCCGGACCGGCCCCCGGTCGGACTGGACCCGGAAACGGAGGCCAAGGCCCTCGCCTCGGCCGACGGTCCTCCGGAGGGCGCGGGTGTACCTGGCACCACCCCCTGACCGGGGTGCCCGGCCCAGTGCCCCCGCGCCGGCGCCTCGGCGAGACTGATGCCATGAGCATCGAGACGAAGAGCGGCACACGGCAGGCGCGGACCCCGGCCCGGACCCGGACACGGGATGTCGCGCTGGCGGCCGTGCGGGGACTGACACTGACGTTCATCGCCCTGCCCGGCGCGGTGCTCTGCTTCTGCCTGAGCCTCGTGTCCATCGCCCTCGTCCCGATCGGGATCGGCATCGTCACCACGCCGTGGGTGCTGACCGGCGTGCGGAAGTTCGCGGACTGGCGGCGGCTGCTCGCCGCGGAGTGGGGCGGGGTACGGATCCAGCGGGGCTACCGGCCGCTGCCCGCGGACGCCAACCCGTGGGCCCGCACCCTCGGGATGCTCCGTGACCCGGCGACCTGGCGGGACGTCCTGTGGCTGCCCGTCGACATGACGGCGGGCGCCGTCACCGCACTGCTCGCCTTCGTGCTGGCCCTCTACCCGCTGGAGGGCTTCGCCATCGCGGCCGGGCTGTGGCGGGTGCTGCCCGACGGGTACTGGTACGGCTTCGTCAAGGTCACCGGCCAGGCCTCCGCCCTCTTCGCCGCCGTACTGGGCGCCGTGCTCCTCGTCGCCTCCCACTGGCTCACCCCGCTGCTGCTGAGAACCCACTTCCGGCTCACCGGGGCGATCCTCGGCTCGGGCCGGACCGAACTCGCCGAGCGCGTACGGGTCCTGACCGAGACCCGGCGCGACGCCGTCGACACCTCCGCCGCCGAACTGCGCCGTATCGAGCGCGACCTGCACGACGGGGCGCAGGCCCGGCTGGTCGCCATGGGCATGGACCTGGGCACCATCGAGGCGCTGCTGGAGAAGGACCCGGCGAAGGCCAGGGAACTGCTCGCCCAGGCCCGCCGCTCCTCCGCCGACGCCCTGACCGAGCTGCGCGAACTCGTGCGCGGCATCCACCCGCCGGTGCTCGCCGAGCGCGGCCTGGGCGACGCGGTGCGCGCGCTGGCGCTGCGGCTGCCCGTCACCGTCGAGGTCGACGTGGACCTGCCCGGCCGGCCCGAGGCCCCCGTGGAGTCGGCCGCGTACTTCGCGGTCAGCGAGGTGCTCACCAACGCCGTGAAACACTCCGGCGCCGACCGGATCTGGATCGACATCCACCACGGCGAGGGCCTGCTGCGCGTCTCCGTCACGGACAACGGCAAGGGCGGCGCCGCGATCGGAGCGGGCTCGGGCCTGGCCGGGGTGGAGCGGCGACTGGGTACATTCGACGGCGTCCTGGCCGTCGGCTCGCCCGCGGGCGGCCCCACCATGGTCACCATGGAGATCCCTTGCGTGTTGTCCTAGCCGAAGACCTGTTCCTGCTGCGCGACGGGCTGGTCCGGCTCCTGGAAGCCCACGACTTCGAGATCGCCGCCGCCGTCGAGACGGGCCCCGAGCTGTCCCGGGCCCTGGCCGAGCTGAAGCCGGACGTCGCCGTGGTCGACGTCCGGCTGCCGCCCACGCTCACCGACGAGGGCCTGCAGTGCGCGCTGGAGGCCCGTCGCAACCGGCCCGGACTGCCGGTGCTGGTCCTCTCCCAGCACGTGGAGCAGTTGTACGCGCGCGAGTTGCTGGCCGACGGGAGCGGCGGGGTGGGGTACCTGCTCAAGGACCGGGTGTTCGACGCGGAGCAGTTCGTGGACGCCGTACGGCGGGTGGCGGCGGGCGGTACGGCGATGGACCCGCAGGTCATCCAGCAGCTGCTCAGCCGGCGGGCGGCGGAGGACCGGCCGTTGGAGCGGCTCACCCCCCGCGAGCTGGAGGTGCTGGAGCTGATGGCGCAGGGCCGGACCAACGCGGCGATCGCCGGGAAACTCGTCGTCACGGAGCGCGCGATCGCCAAGCACACGGCGAACATCTTCGCGAAGCTGAGCCTGGAGGTCTCGGACGACGACAACCGCCGTGTCCTGGCGGTTCTGGCGTATCTGGACCGCGGCCGCTGACCCTGTCGCACGTCCCACGCGTCCCACGGGACCCGGCAATTCCCCACACGGGTGAACACCTCCGGAGCGGCTTCCGTATGGATGGGAGCCGCTTCACCCCTGTCGGGCGCCCTCGATGCCCCGCAAGCGATGCCTCCGCAAGGAAGTTTGAGGAGTTCCATGGGACGCAACACAAGAAAACGCCGTACGCCGCTGGCCACCAAGATCGTTGCCGGGGCGGCGGCCCTGGCGGTCGGCGGGGGCGGACTCGTCTGGGCCAACTTCTACGCTTCGGCGCACGAGGAGCATTCCGGCCACAACCGGACCAGGTCGGCCGCCGCGCAGGTGGCGACGATCGACTGCCCCGACGTCGGCCAGGAGATCCGGGACGTGCCGGACCGGGCGCGCGGGGAGGTGGACGGCGAACTGGCCACGATGGACAGCCAGATCACCGACGCCTACCAGCGCCTGGCCACCACACGGCGGGCGCAGGCGGGTGACGCGCAGTTCGTCCAGAACGCCATTCTCGGCCCGCTCAAGGACCGGCGGAAGGCGATCATCGACCGGATCCAGCTGGAGATCAACCGGGCCGGCGGCAAGGCCGACGACAACCTGGACCAGCTGGCCGAGTGCCAGGGCCGCCCCGCGGACCAGATGCAGAACGGCGACGGCCAGAACGGCGGCGGTCAGAACGGCGACGGCCAGAACCAGGGCGGCAACGAGGGCAACGACGACAACGGCAACGGTGTCGCGGGCCCGGTCGCCGACGACTTCGTCGACATCAACGACGTACAGCCGAACTCCCGCAACAACCGCAACGGTCTCGCCGCGAACGGCGACGGCGGCTCCACCGGCACCTTCACCACCGACTGCGGCGTCAACGAGAACAACCTGTTCAACAGCGACAACCTGATCGCCGCCCCGGGCGTCGACAACGGCGCGCACCACACGCACGACTACGTCGGCAACCAGGACAACGACGCCTTCTCCAGCGACGAGGACCTGGCCAACGCGGACACCTCCTGCCAGAACCAGGGCGACAAGTCCACGTACTACTGGCCGGTGCTGCGCCTCCAGGACGGTACGCAGGAGTTCGACGCGGGCGACCAGGGCGGTGGTGCCGAGGGCAACATCGGCAAGATCCTCAAGCCCGCCGAGGCCCGGATCCAGTTCGTCGGCAGCAGGCAGGGCGACGTGGTCGCGATGCCGAAGTTCCTGCGCATCATCACCGGTGACGCCAAGTCCTTCACCAACGGCGACGCGAACGCCAACACCTCGTGGAGCTGCTCGGGCTTCGAGGACCGGCAGGTGACGGACAAGTACCCGCTGTGCCCCGAGGGCAGCCAGGTACTGCGGACGACCAACTTCCAGAGCTGCTGGGACGGTCAGAACATCGACAGCGCCAACCACCGGGACCACATGGCCTTCGTCCAGGAGGACGGCAGCTGCCCGAACGGCTTCCAGGCCATCCCCCAGCTGCAGATCCGCCTCGCGTACGACATCCCCACCCCGACCGTCGAGAACGGCCAGGTGCGGAACCCCTACGCCGTGGACAGCTTCCCGGAGCAGCTGCACAAGCCGATCACCGACCACAACGACTTCATCAACGTCATGGACGAGAACCTGATGAACAAGGTGGTCGACTGCATCAACCGCGGCGAGGACTGCCAGTAGCGGCGCGGGGACCTTCGGTCGGAAGAGGGCCGGTGGCGGGGATCCGCCACCGGCCCTCTTCGGCTTCCCGTGCCTGCGGTCAGCCGCCGTGCGCGGCGTGTTCACCGTGCCCGCCGGAGTGCCCGGCGTCGTGCCCGCCGCCGCCGTGCTGGACGCCCTGCTCCAGGATTCCGCCGAGCCGGCCGCGCAGGTCCGCCACCACGTCCTCGTGGCCGACGGCGACCCATTTGCGGCCGACGAGGTAGTAACCGCCGTAGTCCTTCGCGGTGTTGATCCACTCGCGCTGGCCGCGGTCGGTGGCGAAGGTGGCGAGGACGTACTTCTCGTCGCCCTTGCCGCACAGGGCCTGGCGGATGGTGTCGGCGTCGGTCTGCATGTCCGGCGCGCACTTCGCCTCGGCGGCCAGGTGTTCCAGGCTGCCGGTCGCCGTCTCGGGCACGGCGGCCCCGCCGTCCCCGTCGGCGCCGCAGCCCGTCAGTGCCAGGACCGCCGCCAGGGCGGCCGGCGCGAGCATCGGTCGGGTCAGCCTCATGTGTTCCTCCGGTCCGCCGGTGCGACATGCCGCACGGAGCCCCCGAAGAGGGGCTCTCGCCATCGATACGGGCGCGGCGCGCGAAGTACTCAGGAACCCGCGTGCCCTTGTGCCTGGACCGTGCGAGAGTGGCGGGGTGGACCAGGACTGGGAAGAGCGCGTGACGGCCGCCTGGGCGGCATTCGACGACTACGCCGAGGAGGACGCCGCCGACTTCCGGGCGGTGATCGACGCCCTCGCCGACGAGCTGCCCGCGGACAGTCCCCTCGGCCTGTTCGAGCGGGCCTGCGCCTGGGACTCCACGGGCCACTCCGACCGGGCCGTGCCGCTGTACCGCGAGGCGCTGGAGCGCGGGCTCGGCGAGGTCAGCCCGTACAAGGGGCGCCGGGCGAAGATCCAGCTCTCCAGCTCCCTGCGCAACACCGGGCACCCGGAGGAGGGCGTGAAGCTGCTCTCGCCGGAACTGGTCGCGCCGCCGGACGAGTTGGACGACGCGGTGCGCGCGTGTCTCGCGCTCTGCCTGTCGAGCATGGGCCGCGACCGCGAGGGCCTGTCCCTGGTGCTCGGCGCGCTGGCTCCACATCTCCCCCGGTACCAGAGGTCGATGGCCAACTATGCGCGGCAGCTGGTGGAGGTGGACCCCGAGGAGGAGTAGCCCGGCTCGCCGTGGGGCGCGGTGGAACGGTGACCATCCCCCGGTTCGCTCGTTCTGCTGAACGTGCAGCCACAGGATGTCGCCCCGCGCCCCGCACCGTCCTCCGCCTCTCCGTCCGACCCGGTCGTCGACGTCGAGCAGGCCGAGGCCGCGCTCGTCGAGCACTATCCGCGCCTGGCCCGGCTGGCCTATCTGGTGCTGCCGCCGGGCCTCGGCCGGGGCCGTCGCGTCCTGACCGCACACGCCCTCACCCAGCGCGCCCTGCCCCGGAACCGGACGACGACCGCGGTGATCCCGGCCCAGTCCACCGGCCGGGAGGTCGATCCCGGGTACGCGCTGGTCCGGCTCAGGGTGGTGCGTACGGCGCTGGAGGCGGGGCTGCCGCTGCGACGGAGGGCGTGGCCGAGGCGGTCCCAGCTGCCGCCGCTGCTGCCCCAGGTGCGGGGCCTCAAGCTCTTCCCGCGCTCGGGCGGCGCCGACGAACTCGCCCTGGACCAGGCGCTGTCCGCGCTGTCCGGCGCGGGCCGGGCGGCGTACGTGCTGCGCGGTCTGGAGCGGCTGCCCGACGACGGGGTGCGGCAGGTGCTGACGGCCGCCGGGGTGGCCGACGCGGACGCGGCGCTGCGGGAGGCCGACGGGGTGCCGGGGCAGTACGCACTGCTGGGCTCCCCCGAGTTCGACCCCTGCTCGCTGCAGGCCCGCCCGACCGATCTGCTGCGCCGGCGTCAGCACACGAAGGCCGCGCTGGTCGCCGGGGCGGCGCTGGTGGTGTGCGGGGCGCTGCTCGGCCTGCCCGGGGACGGCTGGGGGCCGGACGGTGCCGCCGCCCCGCCGTACGCGCGCAACCCGGCGGCCGAGGCCGCGCTCGACCCCGGGAAACTCACCAGGGTCGCGCCCGCCGTCTGGGAGACGTCCGCGCGCACGGACTTCTCGGTGTGGCCGGCGCGCGGTGACCTCACCGGCGACGAGGAGCTGCTGCGCCGCGCCCTGGCCGTCTGGGCCCGGCCCGGCGAGAGCGTGGGGGTGTCGGCGACGCCGGGGACCCAGACCGGCGCTCCGGCCGGTCCGCCGCAGCTGCTGTACGCCGGGAACGTGGACAACGCGCGGGTGGTGATCCTGCACGACGGTCTGCGCCTCGTCCGGTACGCCGAGCCGGAGAACGGTTCCGCCGGTGCCGCCCTGGACTTCGCGCGGACCGACGGGGCCGGCCGGGCCACGGCGACCGCGGTGGTGCTGGGCCGGGCCGACGGGAACGTCCGCTATCTGACGGCCCCCTGGGTGACGGAGGTGGCCGCGCGCGATCTGGTCGAGCCGGGCTCCGGCCCCAAGGAGCTGACGCTCACCGACGGTGTGACGTCCCCGCTGGCCAGCCCCGTGCAGCAGCAGTCCGGCGCCTGTACGTCGTGGAACGCGCTGGAGCTGACCGACGGTTCGGACACCCGGGTGGTGACCGACCTGGGCGAGCTGGTGCCGGCCCGCCTCACCGCCGGGCGCCCCGGTGCCGCGAAGGACGCCTCGGGCGCCGAGGCGCTGGACGCCTGGGCGCCGTACGCCTGCTCGCTGGGCGCGGTGCGCGGGCAGGGGGTCCGGTCGGTGAACGCCTGGGAGTTCGCGGAGCAGCCGCTGCCCGACGGGACGGGCTCGGGCGACTGGGTGTGCACCCGCGCGGAGACCTGGCGGGGCGAAGGGGCGCGGGTGCTGGCGCAGTTCCGTACGCCGGGCGGGGCGCAGGGCGCGGTGGCGGCGAGGGCGCAGGACGTGCCGGCCTGTGGTGAGCGCGATCCGCACGTGCTGGCCGGGGTGCTGTGGAAGTCGGAGGGCGGGCACTGGTATCTGCTCGCCGCGGCCAGTCGCGGCACGACGTCGATCGAGGCCACCGGCGGTATCAGCGACTCCGCCGACGGGAACCTGCTGACGGCGAAGGCCGAGCAGGGTGCGCGGGCCGAGCTGAAGGGCACGCTGGAGAGCGGGCGGACGATCGGCGGACTGCGCTAGCCACCGTCCACCGCGACCGGGTCGCTTGCTGACATCGGCGTCAACAAGTCTCGGCAGAAGGGTTCCCCGCGGACTTACCGCTCAGTACATTGACGCCATGTCTAACAAGCCTGTCCCGTTCATGGCACGGCTGCGGAAGCCGACGACCCTGCTCCTCGCGGCCGGCGCCGCGCTCGTCGTGGGCGCGGGCGCGGTGCGGCGCCGGACGCCGGGCTCGCCGCCCCGGACGAGGTCCGCCCCGCGCCCGTCGGCCTCCGGGCCGCCCCGCCCCCGCGCGCTGACGCTGCTGGTGACCGCGCACGAGCGGCTGGCCGACGGGGTGGTGCGGCTGCGCCTGGAGGGGACCGACCTGCCCCGCTGGGAGCCGGGTGCCCACCTGGACCTGGTCCTGCCGTCGGGCCTGGTGAGGCAGTACTCGCTGTGCGGCGATCCGGAGGACACCTCGTCGTACACGGTGGCCGCGCGGCTGGTCGAGGACGGGCGGGGCGGTTCGCGCGAGCTGCACGAGCAGGTGCAGGAGGGCACGGAGCTGGAGGTGCGCGGCCCGCGCAACCGTTTCCCCCTCGTCGACGCCCCCGCCTACGCGTTCGTCGCCGGGGGCATCGGCATCACGCCCGTGCTGCCCATGCTGCGGGCGCTGCCCGAGGGCGCCGAGTGGCGGCTGCTGTACGGCGGGCGGACGCGCGCGTCGATGCCGTTCCTGGAGGAGGTCGAGAAGCTGGCCCCGGAGGGCGGGCGAAGCGGGCCGGGGGTACCCCCGGCCGAGGGCTGGGGGCGCGTCACCGTCGTCCCCGAGGACGAGGACGGGCGGCCCGATCTCGACGCCTTCCTGGCGGACCTCCCGGCGGGCGCGGCCGTGTACTGCTGTGGTCCGGAGGGTCTGATGGCGGCCGTGGAGGAGCGCCTTCCCGCGGGCGCCGCCCTGCACCTGGAGCGGTTCGCGCCCCGCACGACGGCCGACGGCGACGGGGAGTTCGAGGTCGAACTGCACCGCAGCGGGCGCACGCTGACCGTGCCCGGCGACTCCTCGGTGCTGGCCGCCGTGCGCGCCGAGCTGCCCAACACCCCGTACTCGTGCGAGCAGGGGTGGTGCGGGACCTGCCAGCAGACGGTGTTGGAGGGCGAGATCGATCACCGGGACGACCTGCTGACCGACTCGGAGCGCGGCGACTCGATGCTCATCTGCGTGTCCCGGTGCCGGGGTACACGGCTCGTGCTCGACATGTGAACACCGATGTCCGGTCCGGCCCGTTCGGGGGCCGGATTCGATCGGTAAGGTGTTCGTATGACTACCGGGGTACGCCGCAGGATGGGCGTCGAGGAGCGGCGGCGGCAGTTGATCGGCGTCGCGCTGGAGTTGTTCAGCCGCCGCTCGCCCGACGAGGTCTCCATCGACGAGATAGCGTCGGCCGCGGGCATCTCGCGCCCGCTGGTCTACCACTACTTCCCCGGCAAACTCAGCCTGTACGAGGCCGCGTTGCAGCGCGCCTCGGACGATCTGGCGGCCCGGTTCGTGGAGCCGCACCAGGGCCCGCTGGGTGCGCGGCTGCTGCGCGTGATGGGCCGGTACTTCGACTTCGTGGACGAGCACGGCCCGGGTTTCTCCGCCCTGATGCGCGGCGGCCCGGCCGTCGGTTCCTCGACGACCAACGCACTGGTGGACTCCGTACGGCAGGCCGCGTATGTCCAGATCCTTTCGCACCTGGACGTCACCGAGCCGCCCGCTCGGCTGGAACTGGTCGTCCGCTCCTGGATCTCGCTCGCCGAGTCGACGGCGCTGATCTGGCTGGACGGCCGCCGCATCCCGCGCGCCGAGCTGGAGGTCCAGCTCGTGCACGACTTCGCGGCGCTGCTCGCGGTGAGCGCCGCCCGGGACGAGGAGACGGGCGCGCTCGTCCGCCGGGTCCTCGCCGACGAGCCGGACGACGGTCCCTTCGCGGACCTGGTGGAGCGGCTGCTCGCCCTGACGGCCCGGTGAGCGCCGCGCCGACGTGGGGGCTGGTCGTGGAGACGACCCTGGGCACCGGGGAGCGCAAGCACACCGAGGCCCAGGTCGTGGCGCACGTCACCGGGTCCCGCGAGGAGGCGCTCGCCGAGTTGGAGCGACGGGCGCGGAGCTACTCCCCCACCCACCCCCTCAGCCCCCGGCGGCGTCGCCTGCTGCGGGTCGGCGACGGGTTCCTGCTCGTGGTGGACGGGGCCTGGCAGTCGTTCGTGACCCGGTTCACGGTGGCGGAGCTGCTGACGGACTCCGCGGCGCCTCGGGCACCCGAACCGGAACCGGTGCCGGAACCGTTGCCGGAACCGGAGGCCGGAACGGCCAGGGAGCCGGTGGCCGAGGCGGCCCCGCCCGCGCCCGTCGCCGCGCGGGAGCCCGAGCTGGACGCGGACGGGGTGCCGGTGCGGCCGGCCTGGCTGGGCCGCCGCGACCTCTCGTGAGGCCCGGGCCGGCCCGTCCGGCTACTCGGTCTCGAACTTGCGGTACGACGGGTCCAGGTCGCGGACCTCGGCGGAGGCGTGCAGGGCGAGGCCGTCGCCCGGCTTGGCGTACTGCCGCAGCAGTTCCAGGACGGCCTCGGTCAGCCGCACCTTGGTCTCGTCGGTGCGGCCCGCGAGCAGCCCGAGCGTGACGTGCACGACGGCGTGCCCCTCGGTGTCGGGGCCGACCACGGTGTCCTCGGTGCGGCGGAACTGCGTCTTGCACGCCGGCGGCCTGGCGGACGCGATCTCGACGACGGCCTCGTGCAGGGCCCGCGCGAAGGCGGGCCGGTCGAAGTCGTCCGCGAGCCGACCGGAGTAGTCGACGGTGATCTGCGGCATGAGCCCTCCCGTTTGCGTTCGGCACGTCAACAGCAGGGCTCACCCTAACCGCAGATCCCCCGCCCTCAGCCGGTCCGCTCGAAGACCGCGACGGTGCGGGCCGGCACGGTGAAGGTGCCGGTCTTCGCCGCGTACGCCGACTCCTTCACCACCGGGTCCGCGCCCGCCGCCTGCACCGGGTGCAGCCGGTAGCCGGTCCCGGCCGCCGCGCCGACGCGCTGTTCCTGCTTCTCGGGCGTGGCGTTGAAGACGACGACGAGGTCGCCGAGGCTCATGGTGATCACCCCGGGTGTCTCGTCCTCGCCGGAGAGCGGGAAGGAGAGCCGGGACCGCACCTGCGCGGTCGTGGCGAGGGAGAAGTCCTTCTCGCCGCTGCGGATCCTCAGCAGGTCCCGGTACGCCGCCGAGGCGCCGTTGATCTGCGGGCAGCCGACCCGCACGGTGTCCAGCAGGGGCTTGGCGTAGGGCCACTTGTCCTGGTTGTCGGCGGCCGGTGGCAGGCCCCGGCCGAAGCCGTTGCCGTCGGCGCAGTTCCAGTGCAGGGCGTTGAACCAGTCGCCGCTGTCGTAGGAGTTGCGGTCCAGCGACTTGGAGCGCAGCAGGTCGGTGCCCGCCTGGGAGAGCGCCGGGCCCTGCGAGAGGGTGGCGGTCGCCATGGCGAGGACCTGCATGCGGGCCCGGTCGTCGGCGGAGGTGTCCTTGGGCAGCTTGAAGGCGAGCGCGTCGAACAGGGACTCGTTGTCGTGCGCGTCGGCGTAGGCGAGGGCGTCGCCGGGTGCCGCCGCGTATCCGGCGGGGGCGCCGTTGTAGTCGACCTCGGAGCCCTTGACCTCCTTGCCGTCGGTGTCGGTGAAGGCGTAGTCGGCGAGGTTGCCGGTCAGGCCGACCTTGATCAGGTCCTGGTAGTGCAGGAGGCGGGCCTTCTGCTCGGCCTCGGTGCCGTTGGCCTTCGAGGAGTTGGGGTCGGTGTAGAGGCCGGAGGCGAAGCCCTGCACGCCGGGGTCCTCGTCGAAGGGGCCGCCGCCGCGCACGGCGTCGCGGGCCCGGTCGGAGAAGGTGGCGATGCCGGTGCCGGCCATGTTCTTCTGGGTGGCCTGGACGAAGCGGGCGTCGTCGGCGACCTCGCCGAAGTTCCAGCCCTCGCCGTACAGGATGATCTTCTTGCCGTCGACGCCGTCCTTCTTGAGCGTCAGCTCGTCCAGCGCCTTGCGGACCGCGAGGATGTTGGCCTTGGGATGGTGGCCCATGAGGTCGAAGCGGAAGCCGTCGACCTTGTACTCCTTGGCCCAGGTGACGACCGAGTCGACGACGAGCTTGCCCATCATGGCGTTCTCGGTGGCGGTGTTGGAGCAGCAGGTGCTGTTGGCGACCGAGCCGTCGGCGAGCAGCCGCTGGTAGTAGCCGGGCACGATCCGGTCGAGGACGCTGGTCTTGGCCTGGCCGCTCGCGGCCGTGTGGTTGTAGACGACGTCCATGACGACGCGCAGGCCGTCGTCGTTGAGGGCCTTGACCATCTTGCGGAACTCGACGGTGCGCTCGGTGCCGTCCGGGTCGGTGGCGTAGGAGCCCTCGGGGACCGTGTAGTGGTACGGGTCGTAGCCCCAGTTGAAGGCGTCCTTGGCGGCGGCCTTCGTCACGCACTCCTGCTGCTTGTCGGAGTCGGCAGGGTAGGAGGCGAGGTCGCAGTCGGGCGTCGTCCGCTCGGACTTCTTCTCGGGGATGGTGGCGATGTCGAAGGCGGGCAGCAGGTGCACGTAGGACGTGCCGGCCCCGGCCAGCTCGCGCAGGTGCTTGGAGCCGTCGCTCTTCTCGTCGGTGAAGGCGAGGTAGGTGCCCCGGTGGTCCGCGTCCGCCGTCGGGTCGGCGACGGAGAAGTCGCGGATGTGCAGCTCCTGGATCTGCGCGTCCCGCAGCGGGACGGCCTCGGGCTTGCGGTAGTGCTCCCAGCCGCGCGGGGCGAGGGAGCGGTCGTCCAGGTCGACGACGAGGCTGCGCTCGGAGTCGGTGGTCAGGGCGAGGGAGTACGGGTCGGTGACCTTGTTGGTGACGACCTCGCCCGCGGTGGGCGCCCACACCTTGACGGCGTACCGGTAGGGCTTGCCCGTCCAGGACTTCGGGCCGGTGACGGACCAGACGCCGGAGGCGTCGTCGCGGCGCATCCGCACGGTGCGGTCGCCGATCTCCAGCTTCACGTCCTGCGCCGTCGGCGCCCACACGGAGAGGGTGGGCCGCCCGTGCCGGAAGACCGGGCCGAGGTCGGCCTTGGTCGCCCGGTCCGCGTACAGGTCGTCCAGGGCGCCGGCGGTCTGTACGCCCGTCGCGGCGAGCAGCGCGCCATTGGCGGTGCGCTGGGAGGCGACGACCTGGCCGCGCAGGGCCTCGCGGACCCGGTCGCGGTCGCGCGGGTCGACCGACCAGGCGGTGTACTCCTTCAGGTGCGGGAACTTCGCCTTCTGGGCGTCGGTGAGGGCGCTCCTGGTGAGGCGGAGCCACTGCTGGTCGTCGCCGGTGAGCCTGCCGTCTTCGGCGGCGATGGAGCCGGTGCGGGAGGCGAGCAGCTGGGTGGAGGCGGCACCGTCGGAGCCGTTCCAGGCGACGGTGTTCCGGTCGATCCAGACCGCCTTGGAGGTGGTGAGGTCGACGGCCGCGGCCGAGCCCGCGGGCTGCGGCAGCAGGTACTCCTCCTGACCGCTCAGCAGCCACACCTCGTGGCCGTCGGCCTTGAGGTCGAGGGCCTGGTCGGTGGGCAGGTCCTTCTCGTCGCCCTTGTGGACGATGTAGCTGACGCTGCTCGCGCCCTCGGTGAGGGGCACCTCGAAGACCGCGCCGTAGGGGTCGGTCCGGACCGGCTGGAGCGGCTTGGCCCAGTCGGTGGGGTTCGCGGCGTCGCCCCAGACGTGCAGGCCCCAGCCGTCGTAGTTCCCGTCGGCGCGCTGGTAGTGCAGTACGGCCTTGGTGGTGTCCTGGGCCGGGTACTCGGGCCGCTCCGTGGCGACCTGTTCCTTGCCCTGCTCGATCCACACCTCGCCGGTCTCGGTGACGTCGATGGTGCGGTCGGCGGCGACGTCCTTGTTGCCGTCCTTGTCGATGACGAGGAAGCCGACGTTCGACGCGCCCGGCTTGAGCTTGACGTAGGCGAAGGCGCCGTAGGCGTCGCGGCCGGTGAAGGGGTGGGTCTCGGGCCAGGTGGTCGCCTCGCCGTCGGCGAGGTCGCCCCAGGCGTACAGGCCCCAGTCGTCGTAGTTGCCGTCCGCGCGCTTGTAGTGGACGACCGCGTAGTCGCGGGACGCGGCGGTGGGCACCTCCTCCGCGGGCGGCGTGCCGGTGCTGGAGGCGGCCGTGGCGCTCGCGGTGCGGCCGGCCGAGTCCACGACGACCGCCTTGTAGCGCAGGGCGGTGCCGGCCGGGGTGTCCGCGCCGATGGTGTGGGTGACCTTGTAGGGGGCGTGGTCGGCGGTGCCGAGGGTGCGCCACTTGCCGTCGCCGGTCTGGGCGGCGAAGACGACGCGGTTGAGCTGTCCGCCCGCGACGTCGGCACTCAGCTCGACGGTGCCGGTGGCGCCGGGGGCCGGGGCGTGCAGGGTGATCGTCGGCTCGGCGGCGGGCCGGGCGAGCGGGCCCGCGGCCTTGAGGACGACGGCCGACCGGGCCGGGACGGTGACGGTGACCTTCTTGTCGGCGCCCGACTTCACGGTGGCGTCGGTGCCGTAGATGCCGCGGAAGGCCATGCCGGCCGAGCCGGTGGCGAAGGTGGCGCTCTTCTCGGTGCCGGCGTTGTTGAAGGCGACGACGTACTCCGTGCCGGTCTTCGCGTCGGTGCGGGAGACGGCGTAGATGCCGGCGCCGTCGGCCGCGTAGCGCTCGGTCTGGACACCGTCGGCGAGGGCCGGGTTGGCCTTGCGGAGCTTGGCGAGGGCGCTGATCCGCCGGTAGAGCGGGGCGCTCGTGTCGTAGGCGGCCTCGGCGTGGGTGCGGTCGGTGCCGAGCTGGTCGTCGTCGAGGTAGTCGGCCGTGCGGGAGGCGAACATCGGCTGGCGGGCGTCCTTGTCGCCGCCGGCGCCGGTGAAGCCCTGCTCGTCGCCGTAGTAGATCACCGGGTTGCCGCGGCTGAGGAACATCAGCTCGTTGGCGAGCTTGTCCTTCTGCAGCAGTTCGGCATCCGTGGCCTCGGGGGCGTCCTGCTTCAGGAAGGTCCCGATGCGGCCCATGTCGTGGTTGCCGAGGAAGGTGACCTGCTCGTACGCGTTGGCCTTGTCGGTCGTGTACTTGTAGTCGTCGCCGAAGACGGAGGCGAGCTTCTGGGCGCTGCCGCCCTGGGAGGCGTAGGCGCGGGCCGCGTCCTGGAAGGGGAAGTCCAGCGTGGAGTCCAGGCGGCCCTGGGTGACGTAGGGCGCGGTGACGGAGGTGTCGGCGGAGTAGACCTCGCCGAACATGAAGAAGTCGTCGCGGCCCTTCTTGGCGGCGTAGGCGTCCAGCGCGGTCGCCCACTGCGTCCAGAACTCCATGTTGACGTGCTTCACGGTGTCGATCCGGAAGCCGTCGATGGCGAAGTCCTTGACCCACCGCTGGTAGATCTTCTCCATGCCGCTGACGACCTCGGGACGCTCGGTCCACAGGTCGTCGAGGCCGTTGAAGTCGCCGTAGGTGGCGGACTCGCCGGCCCAGGTGGAGTCGCCCCGGTTGTGGTACATCGCCGGGTCGTTGAGCCAGGAGGGGACCTTGAGGTTCTTCTTGGCGGCCGGGACCGTCGGGGTGCGCGGGAAGGAGCCGGAGTCCACGCGGGGGAAGCGGCGCTCGCCGTCCGCGTAGTCGGCGTCGTCGAAGGGCTTTCCGTCCTTGGTCAGGTACGGGAAGGCGCCCTTGGAGAGGTAGTCGTAGGACTTCTCCTCGTAGTCGACGACGTCGGCGGTGTGGTTGGTGATGACGTCGAAGAAGACCTTCATGCCCTTGGCGTGGGCCTTGGAGATGAGGTTCTTGAGGTCCTGGTTGGTGCCGAAGTGCGGGTCGACCTGGGTGAAGTCGGTGATCCAGTAGCCGTGGTAGCCGGCCGAGGCGTCCTTGCCGGTGCCCTGGACGGGCTGGTTCTTGAAGATGGGCGCCATCCAGATGGAGGTGGTGCCCAGGCCCTTGATGTAGTCGAGCTTCTCGGTCAGGCCCTTGAGGTCGCCGCCCTGGTAGAAGCCCTTGTCGGTGGGGTCGTAGCCGGTGGCGAGCCGGGTGCCGGTCAGACCGCCGCGGTCGTTCCCGGCGTCCCCGTTGGCGAAACGGTCCGGCAGGACGAAGTAGAACTGCTCACGCGTCAGGTCGTGACGCGCGGCGGTCTTCGCCAGCTTCGCGTCGGACGGGGGCGCGGGCGGGGCGTCGGCGCGCGCGGCGAGCGGGGGAAGCAGTGCGGCGGCGAGCGCGGTCACGGTGACGGCCGCGACCCGTCTCACTCGTGCGGTACGGCGCGCGACAGGCACCGGCCATCTCGGTATCACAGGCGTGAGCTCCTTGCGAGTACGGCTCGTTCGGGTCCGACCCCGGCGAGACCGTAGCGCTGCCGCAAGGCTTGCAGCAAGACTTGCGAAAGTAACGGAAAGGATTTTCACAGGACTTGCTCGCCCCATCCGGGGCGGACGTGCGAAGGGCCCGCCACCTCCCCGTGGGAAGCGGCGGGCCCTTCGACGGCCCGAGGGAGTGTCAGGCCCGGGTCCACCACACCGTGGTGTCCGCCGGGACCTTCGCCTCGCCGGACGTCTCGGTGATCTCGCCGCTGGCCAGCAGGACGCGGCCGTAGGCGGGCAGGGCGACCGACTCGCCGGTGGTGTTGGCGACGCAGACGAAGTCGCCGCGGCGGAAGGCGACGACGCCTTCGGGGGCGCGCAGCCACTCCACCGCGTCGCCCGCGCCGAGGTCGGCGGTGGCGCGGCGGACGGCCAGGGCCTCGCGGTACAGCTCCAGGGTGGAGCCGGGCTCGCCGGTCTGCGCCTCGACGCTCAGCTCGCCCCAGCCCGCCGGCTGCGGCAGCCAGCTGCCGCCGTCGCCGAAGCCGTACGAGGAGCCCTCGCGGGTCCAGGGGATCGGTACCCGGCAGCCGTCGCGGAAGCCGTCCTGGCCGGCGCCGCGGAAGTACGCCGGGTCCTGGCGCACCTCGTCGGGCAGGTCGACGACGTCCGGGAGGCCCAGTTCCTCGCCCTGGTAGACGTAGGCCGAGCCGGGCAGGGCCAGCATGAGGAGGGTGGCGGCGCGGGCGCGGCGCAGGCCCAGCTCGCGGTCGCCGGCCAGGCGGATCTGGGTGCCGAGGCCCGCCGGGTTGGCGAAGCGGGTGGCGTGCCGGGTGACGTCGTGGTTGGACAGCACCCAGGTGGCGGGGGCGCCGACGGGGCGCATGGCGTCGAGGGTGCGGTCGATGACCGTGCGCAGTTCCTCGGCGTCCCAGTGGGTGCCCAGGTACTGGAAGTTGAACGCCTGGTGCAGCTCGTCGGGGCGGACGTAGTTGGCGGTGCGCTCGACGGTCGGGGTCCAGGCCTCGGCGACGAAGATGCGCTCACCGGAGTACTCGTCGAGGATGCGGCGCCACTGCCGGTAGATGGCGTGCACGCCGTCCTGGTCGAAGAACGGCATGACATCGTTGCCCAGCAGCTTCAACTGCTCGTGGGATCCCAGGTCGGGCAGCCCCTCGGCCTTCACCATGCCGTGGGCGACGTCGATGCGGAAGCCGTCCACGCCCATGTCCAGCCAGAACCGCAGAATGGAGCGGAACTCGTCGCCGACGGCCGGGTGCTCCCAGTTGAAGTCGGGCTGCTCGGGCGCGAAGAGGTGCAGGTACCACTCCCCCGGCGTGCCGTCGGGCTCGGTGACCCGGGTCCAGGCGGGGCCGCCGAAGATGGACTCCCAGTCGTTGGGCGGCAGTTCGCCGTTCTTCCCCTTGCCGGGGCGGAAGTGGTAGCGGTCCCGCAGCGGGGAGCCGGGGCCCTCGGCGAGGGCGCGCTTGAACCACTCGTACTGGTCGGAGGAGTGGTTGGGCACCAGGTCGACGATGATGCGCAGGCCCAGCGCGTGGGCGTCGCGGATCAGCGCGTCGGCGTCCAGCAGGGTGCCGAACATGGGGTCGACGGCCCGGTAGTCGGCGACGTCGTAGCCGGCGTCGGCCTGCGGGGAGGCGTAGAAGGGGCTGAGCCACACGGCGTCCACGCCCAGGTCGCGCAGGTAGGGCAGGCGGGTGCGGACACCCTCCAGGTCGCCCATGCCGTCGCCGTTGCTGTCGGCGAAGCTGCGCGGGTACACCTGGTAGATGACCGCGTCCCGCCACCAGTCGTGGCGCTCGGAGACGGTGGCGACGGCGGAGGTGGGGGCCGGTGCGGCGGAAGGCTGCTGGCTCATGTCGTCCTTGGTACGTAGCGAAACGGAGCGGAACGGAGTGGAGGCGTCGGTGGCGGAAGAGGCGGCCGGCCGCGGTGCAGCGGGGTCGGATGGGCACCGCGGCCGGACGTTTCCGGGTCGGGCTCTCGGCCCTGGACGGTCGGGCGGTCAGCCCTTCGTGCCGCCCGCGGTGAGGCCGGTCACCAGGTTCTTCTGCACGAGGTAGAAGAACGCGGAGACGGGTATCGCGACGAGCACGGCGGTGGCCGCCATCAGGTTGCGCTGCGCGTCGTGCTCGCTGATGAAGCTCTGCAGGCCGACGGCGAAGGTGTACTTCGTGTCGCTGAGCATGAACGTCGAGGCGAAGGCGACCTCGCCGAAGGCGGTGATGAAGCTGTAGAAGCCGGCGACCGCGAGGCCCGGCCGGGCCAGCGGCAGGATCAGCCGGAAGAAGGTGCCGAACGGGGTCAGCCCGTCCACCCGTCCGGCCTCGTCGATCTCGAACGGGATGGTGTCGAAGTAGCCCTTGAGCAGCCAGGCGCAGTACGGCACCGCGGTGGAGCAGTAGACGAGGATCAGACCGAAGTAGCTGTCGATGAGCTGGAGCTCGGACAGGAGCTGGTACATCGGCACGATCAGGACCGCGATGGGGAACATCTGGGTGACCAGCAGGACCCACATGAGCTTCTTGTAGCCGGGGAAGCGCATGCGCGAGACCGCGTAGCCGGTCGTCGCGGCGACCAGCACACCGATGACGGTGGTGCCGAGCGAGACGAGCAGCGAGCTCTTCAGCCAGTGGAAGAAGTTGGTGTCCTGGAGCACGAACGCGTAGTTGTCGAAGGTCATCTTCGACCAGATGCGCCCGGGGTGCAGGTAGTCGTTCTTGTCCGGGCCGAGGGACAGGTAGACCAGCCAGGCGACCGGGAAGAGCGCGATGAGGCTCGCGAGGGTCAGCACGCCGTGGGAGGCGAGGGACGCGGCGCGGCTGCGTTCGCCGCGGCCACGGACCTTGCGCGGCGGTGCGGTGGACGCGGTGACCTGCTCGGCGGGCGCCTTGGTGGGTGCGGTGCTTGTACTCATGGCGGCTCCTGCCTCAGTTCGCGAGCTGCTGCTCATTGCGGTTCAGCCAGCGGCGGTAGAAGGAGGTGAAGACGATCAGGATGGCCAGCAGCAGGATGCCGTAGGCCGCGGACTGCGCGAAGTCGCGCGGCTGCTGTCCGAAGCCGAGCTGGTACGCCCAGGTGACGAGGATCTGCGCGTCGGGGGCGGTGTTGCCGAACAGCAGGAAGATCACGGCGAACTGGTTGAAGGTCCAGATGATGCCGAGCAGGACGACGGTGGAGCTGACCGAGCGCAGACCGGGCAGGGTGACGTAGCGGAAGCGCTGCCAGGCGTTGGCGCCGTCCATCTCGGAGGCCTCGTAGAGGCTGTTGTCGATGGACTGCAGGCCGCCCAGGAGCGAGACCATCATGAACGGCACACCGCACCAGGTGTTGACCATGATCGCGGAGAACCGCTGCCAGAAGGTGTCCTCGAGCCAGGCGGGCGTCGGCAGGTGCAGCCAGTCCAGGGCGGAGTTGATGATGCCCTGGTCGGCGAGCATGAAGCGCCAGCCGAAGACGGTGACGAAGGTGGGCACGGCCCAGGGCAGGACCAGGATCAGCCGGTACAGGGTGCGGCCGCGCAGCTTCTGGTTGAGCAGCAGGGCGAGCCCGAGGCCGATGAAGAAGTGCAGGCCGACGCAGACGGCCGTCCACACGATGGTCCAGATGAAGTGCGACCAGAAGCGGTCGTAGGCGGTCGGGCCCCACAGAATGTCGGCGTAGTTGTCCAGGCCGACGAACTTGTAGGTGGCCTCGATCTCGTTGACGCCGATGGTGCGCGCGCTGTTGAGGCTGTTGGCGTCGGTGAGGGTGAGGTAGAGGCCGTACCCCAGCGGGTACAGCACGAGGACGCCGATCACGACGGCCACCGGCGCGATCATGGCGTAGGCGTACCAGTGCTTCTGGTAGCCGTCTTTCAGACGCCGGCCGAGGCCGGGCCGCGGGGCGCGGTCACCGCGGCGCTTGCCGGTCGCGCGGTCGATGGTGACTGTCATGGTTCGACACCTTCGGGAGCGATCATCGGGAGGATCGGAGGATCAGGGGTGCGGCGCAGGCCGGTGGCCGCCGGGTCCCTCCCCCGAGGGTGGGGACCCGGCGGCCACGCGGACTCACTTGCTGAAGTCCGGCACCAGCTTGGTGATCGCGGCCTCGGCGTCGCCCAGACCCTCGTCCAGGGACTTCTTGCCACCGGCGATCTGGGGCAGCTCGTCGTCGAGCGGCGTCCACAGGGAGCTGTACTCGGGCAGCGCGGGGCGCGGCTGGGCGGCGGGCAGGACCGTCTGGAAGCCGGCGATGCCCGGGTCGGCCTTGACCTTGGCGGTGTAGGCGTCGTCGCGGGTCGGCAGCGTGGAGTTCTTCAGGGCGACGGTCTCCTGGGACTTCGCCGAGGTCATGAACTTCACGAGCTTCAGCGCCGCCTCCTGGTGGGCCTTGTCCGAGCCGGCGTAGACCGACAGGTTGTGGCCGCCGGTCGGGGCGCCCGCCTTGCCGGTGGAGCCGGCCGGGACGGTGGCGATGCCGAGGTTGTTCTTGTCCTTGAAGGCGGAGCCCTTGTAGAAGTTGGTGATCTCCCACGGGCCCTGGATGATCGAGGCGACCTTGCCGCTGACGAACGCCTCCTGGATGTGGGCGTAGGCGTCCGCGGTGGTGTCGGCCTTGTGCAGGCCCTTGCCGTCGAAGAGGCTCAGCCAGGTGCCGTAGGCCTTCTTGGCCTCGGGCGAGTTGACCGTGACCTTCTTGGCCTCGGCGTCGACCGTGTCGGTGCCCTCGCCGTAGAGGAACGGCTGCGCGTAGTAGCCGGCCGTGGAGGCCCAGTAGCCGTCGACGCCGGTCTTGTCCTTGATGGTGGCGGCGGCCTTCTTCAGGTCGTCCCAGGTCTTGGGGACCTCGACGCCGGCCTTCTCGAACAGTGCCTTGTTGTAGACGAAGGCGAGGGTGTCGGTGACCAGCGGGACGCCGTAGGTCTTGCCCTCGTACTTGGCCTGCTCGATCAGGTTGGGCTGGAACTTGTCCTGCTCGGCGAGGGCCTCGGTGCCGTCCAGCGGCAGGAAGAAGCCCTTCTTGGCGAAGGCGGGCGTCCAGCCGACCTCGGAGCGCAGCACGTCGGGGGCGCCCTTGGAACCGGCGGCGGTGTCGAACTTGTTCTGCGCCTGGTCGAAGGGCACGTTGACGAAGTTGACCTTGATGCCCTTGTTGGCGGCCTCGAACTCCTTGACCAGGGCCTTGTAGGTCGGCGCCTCGTTGGTCGCGTTGGAGGTGTCCCAGTAAGTGATGGTGACCGGTCCGCCGGACTCGCTGTCGCTGTCGCCGTCCCCGCCGCACGCCGTCGCCGCGAGGGCGAGGGACGCCACCAGAGCGGTGGCCGCTATGCCACGCCGCATGAGTTCTCCTTGAGGGTGAAAGCCCGTGTGGTGCAGGGTGCGGGCCCGTCCGCCGCTCCTGCCGACACCGACCGCGTCCTTGCCGCCGTCGGGCGACGTGAACGTAACAGCGTTGAAAGCCCGGCGAAAGGTCTTGCAGCAAAAATGTGCAAGAGATCTCCGAAGTTATCCGGGCGTGACCTCTCGGCGACCGTCATGAGACGCTTGTTTACGGGGCCCGAGCGGTATCGGGCCGGTTGTGCAAGACTCTGCAAGCTCTTGCCACCACTTTCACGAGGGAGCGCGATGACGCAGCAGCCCGCGCCGGGCCGTCCGACGGGCCGCCCAACAGGCCGTCCACGGCGCCCGATCGGTGTGCAAGGAGGCGGCCGACAGGTACAGTCCACCCCTGTGACCACACGGCTTGCCGACATCGCCGCCCAGGCGGGAGTGAGCGAAGCGACCGTCAGCCGCGTCCTCAACGGGAAGCCGGGCGTCGCAGCCACCACCCGCCAGTCCGTGCTCGCCGCCCTCGACGTGCTGGGGTACGAGCGGCCCGTGCGGCTGCGGCAGCGCAGCGAGGGCCTGGTCGGCCTGATCACCCCGGAGCTGGAGAACCCGATATTCCCGGCGCTGGCCCAGGTCATCGGCCAGGCGCTGACCCGCCAGGGCTACACCCCGGTCCTCGCCACCCAGACGCCGGGCGGCTCCACCGAGGACGAGCTGACCGAGATGCTGGTCGACCGCGGGGTCGCCGGCATCATCTACGTCTCCGGACTGCACGCCGACACCACCGCCGACATGCAGCGCTACGAGCGGCTGCGCGCCCAGGGCGTGCCGTTCGTCCTCGTCGACGGCTTCTCGTCGCAGGTGCAGGCGCCGTTCATCTCCCCCGACGACCGGGCCGCGATGAGCCTCGCGGTCACCCACCTCGTCTCGCTCGGCCACACCCGGATCGGGCTGGCCCTCGGGCCGAAGCGGTTCGTCCCGGTGCAGCGCAAGATCGAGGGCTTCGTGCGCACCGTCCAGGAGCAGTTGGGCCTGGAGGCGGAGACGGTGGAGAAGGAGCTGGTCCAGCACTCGCTGTACACCCTGGAGGGCGGCCAGGCGGCGGCCTCCGCGCTCATCGGGCGGGACTGCACGGCGGTGGTGTGCGCCAGCGACATGATGGCGCTGGGCGCGATACGGGCGGCCCGCCGGCTGGGCCTGGACGTGCCCAAGGACGTCTCGGTCGTCGGCTTCGACGACTCGCCGCTGATCGCCTTCACCGACCCGCCGCTGACCACCGTCCGCAAGCCGGTCCCCGCGATGGGGCAGGCGGCGGTGCGCACCCTGCTGGAGGAGATCGGCGGGACGCCCGCGCCGCACAGCGAGTTCGTGTTCATGCCGGAGCTGGTGGTGCGCGGCTCGACGGCGTCGGCACCGGGCGAGCGCGGCCGGCCCTGATCCGCGGCTCGCGGCACCGGGTGCCGGATGCGGGCCGGACCGGCCTGGGGGATGATCGGTGGGAGAAGGCTTTTCTGGCAGACTTCATGCCTATGGGTGACGTGACCGTGAGGACTGGGGAACGCCTTGAGAACGGCGTTCCGCACCCCGTCACCGAGACGACGGGGAAGGGCCTCCTGCGCCGGCTCCGCGCCCCGCGCCGGCCCCGCCTCTGGTTCGAGATCCTGCTGATCGCGCTCAGTTACTGGACGTACTCCCTGGTCCGCAACGCGGTGCCGGAACAGCGGACCGCGGCGCTGCGCAACGCCGACTGGATCTGGCGGGTCGAGCAGCAGCTCGGCATCGCCGTCGAGGAGACCGTCAACCACGCCGTGAACTCGGTGACATGGCTCGTGGTCGGCATGAACTACTACTACGCCACGCTGCACTTCGTGGTGACGCTCGGTGTCCTGGTGTGGCTCTACCGCAGTCACCCGGGCCGTTACGCGGCGACCCGTCTGGTGCTCTTCGCGACGACGGGCGTCGCCCTGGTCGGCTACTACTTGTATCCGCTCGCCCCGCCCCGGCTGATGACCGGCGGGCACTTCATCGACACGGTGATGGTCCACGAGACGTGGGGGTCGATGGCGTCCGGGGACCTGAAGAACATGTCCAACCAGTACGCCGCGATGCCGTCGATGCACATCGGGTGGTCGGTGTGGTGCGGCCTGACGATCTTCGCGCTGGCCTCGGTGCCGTGGGTGCGGGTGCTGGGGCTGGTGTATCCGGCGCTGACGCTGGTGGTGATCGTGGCCACGGCGAACCACTTCTGGCTGGACGCGGTGGGGGGCTTGGCGTGTCTGGCGTTCGGGTACGGGTTGGCTTACGTCTGGTACGGGCGGATGCCTTATGCCCTTCCCTCCCAGCTGCGGGCAGTCGTGCCGCTGGGGCGGCACGGGTGGGCGCAGCGGCACCCCGTCAGCGCCGGGCCGCGCGACCCCCGGCCTCAACCCCAGCAGAAGTGACGCGGGGGCGCAGCCGAGGCGGCAGCCGTCACGCGTAGAACAGCTCCTCCACCACCATCCGCGCCCGGCGGGCCGTGCGGCGGTACTCGTCGAGCATGTCCCCCGCGTGACCCGACCCGTGGCCCAGATAGCGGCCCACGGCCGCCAGCTCGCGCGGGTCAGTCGGGAAGGTGTCGCCGGCCCGCCCCCGGACCAGCATCACCGCGTTGCGCACCCGCGTGGCCAGCACCCACGCCTCGTCGAGGGTCTCGGCGTGCTCCGCCGACACGAACCCCGCGTCGCGCGCGGCGGCCAGCGCCGGGCGCGTCCTGGTGGTCCGCAGCCCGGCGACCTCGTGCCCGTGCCGCAGCTGGAGCAGCTGCACGGTCCACTCCACGTCGGACAGGCCGCCGGGACCCAGTTTGGCGTGCAGCTTGGGGTCGGCCCCGCGCGGCAGCCGCTCGGACTCCATCCGGGCCTTGAGCCGCCGGATCTCCCGTACGGCGTCCTCGGTGAGCCCGCCCGCCGGATAGCGCAGCGGGTCGATCAGCTCGACGAAGCGCCGCCCCAGGTCCTCGTCGCCGGCGACGAACTCGGCCCGCAGCAGCGCGTGCGACTCCCACCCGAGGGACCAGCGCCGGTAGTAGGCCTCGTACGACTTGAGGGTCCGCACCAGGGGCCCCGACCGGCCCTCGGGCCGCAGGTCGGCGTCGATCAGCAGGGGCGGGTCGGCGCTCGGCACCTGGAGCAGGCGGCGCATCTCGGCGACGACCTTGTTGGCGGCGTCCCCGGCCTCCCGCTCGTCCACCCCGTCGCGGGGCTCGTGCACGAAGAGCACGTCGGCGTCGGAGCCGTAGCCCAGCTCGTGTCCGCCGAAGCGGCCCATGCCGATGATCGCGAACCGGGTGGGCAGGACGTCGCCCCACTTGTCCCGTACGACCGCCCGCAGCGTCCCCGCCAGTGTCGCCGCCGTCAGGTCGGACACCGCGCCGCCGACCAGGTCCACCAGGGCGCCCTGGTCGGCCTCGACGGGCTGGGCCTCGGTGCCGTAGGAGCCGACGATGTCGGCGGCGGCGGTGCGGAACAGCTCCCGGCGCCGTACGCCGCGCACGGCGGTGACGGCCTGTACGGCGTCGTCGGCGCGGCGGACCGCGGCGAGGGTCTCCTGCTCCAGCTGGGCCCGCCCGCGCGGCCGCAGTCCCCCGGCGACCCCGTCGCCGAGCAGCGCGACGGCCTCCGGGGCCCGCATCAGCAGGTCGGGGGCGAGCCGCCCGGCCGACAGGACACGGGCGAGGTTCTCGGCGGCGGCGCCCTCGTCGCGCAGCAGCCTGAGGTACCAGGGGGTGGTGCCGAGGGCGTCGGAGACCTTGCGGAAGTTGAGCAGCCCGGTGTCCGGGTCGGCGGAGTCGGCGAACCAGCCGAGCAGCACCGGCAGCAGGGTGCGCTGGATGGCGGCCTTGCGGGTGACGCCGGACGCCAGCGCCTCCAGGTGCCGCAGGGCGGCGGCCGGATCGGCGTACCCGAGGGCGACCAGGCGCTCCCGGGCCGCCTCGGGGCTGAGCCGGGCCTCGCCGGGGGCGAGCTGGGCGACGGCGTCGAGCAGCGGCCGGTAGAACAGCTTCTCGTGCAGCCGGCGGACGACGGAGGCGTGCCGCCTCCAGGCGCGCAGCAGCCCGGCGACGGGGTCGGTGCGCAGGCCCAGCGAGCGGCCGAGGCGGCGCAGGTCGGCCTCGTCCTCGGGCACCAGGTGGGTGCGGCGCAGCCGGTGCAGCTGGATGCGGTGCTCCATGGAGCGCAGGAACCGGTACGCCTCGTCGAGCTGGGCGGCGTCGACGCGGCCGACGTAGCCGCCCGCGGCGAGCGCCTCCAGCGCGTCCAGGGTCGTGCCGCTGTGCAGGGAAGTGTCGGCCCGTCCGTGCACCAACTGGAGGAGCTGCACGGCGAACTCGACGTCCCTGAGTCCGCCGGGGCCCAGCTTGAGCTGCCGGTCGACCTCGGCGACGGGGATGTTCTCCACCACCCGGCGGCGCATCTTCTGCACGTCGGGGACGAAGTTCTCGCGGTCGACGGCCTGCCACACCAGGGGCTGGAGGGCGGCGACGTACTCGGCGCCGAGGCCGGGGTCGCCGGCCACCGGGCGGGCCTTGAGCAGCGCCTGGAACTCCCAGGTCTTGGCCCAGCGCTGGTAGTAGGCGACGTGGCTGCTGAGGGTGCGCACCAGCGGGCCGTTGCGGCCCTCGGGCCGGAGGTTGGCGTCGACCGGCCAGATGGAGCCCTCGACGGTGGTCTCCGAGCAGATCCGCATCATGTGCGAGGCGAGCGCGGTGGCGGCGCGCAGCGCCTTGGTCTCGTCGACGTCCACGCCGTCGGCGGGCTCGCCCACGAAGATCACGTCGACGTCGGAGACGTAGTTCAGCTCGTGTCCGCCGCACTTGCCCATCGCGATCACCGCGAGCCGGCAGCGCGCCGCGTCCTCGGGTGCGGCGGCCTCGGCGAGGGCCAGGGCGGCGCGCAGGGTGGCGGTGGCGAGGTCGGCCAGCTCGGCGGCGGTCTCGGCGACGTCGATCGTGCCGCACACGTCGCGGGCGGCGATGGACAGCAGGCAGCGCCGGTAGGCGACGCGCAGGGAGACCGGGTCGGTGGCCTCGGCGAGCCCCCGCTCGAACTCCTCGACCCCGCGGTGCAGGTCCCGCGGCTCGTACGTCACCAGGGCCTGCCAGTCCCCGGCGTGCCGGGCGAGGTGGTCGCCGAGCGCCTCGCTGGCGCCGAGCACTCCGAGGAGACGGTCGCGCAGCGGCTTGGCCGCTATCAGGGTGTCCAGCAGCTCCTGCCGGGCGGTGGGGTCGGGCTGCGCCTCCAGGAGCCGCACCAGTCCGTGCAGGGCGAGGTCCGGGTCGGCGGTCGCGCCCAGGGCCTCCAGGAGGACGGGGTCGGCGCGCAGCTCGGCCAGCTCGGCGCCGTCGAGGAGCCGTTCGGCGGCGGAGGGGTCGGTGAAACCGTGCCGCAGCAGCCGCGTGAAGGTACTGCTCCTGCGCCCCGGCGCCGTCATCTCGGCCTCCTGTCGCACTGTGCGGGCCACGGGCTCCGCGGGATCAAGGTCGTACGGGCCGAGCGTAACCGGGGAACGGCCGCGGAGCACCGAACAGGGTCTGCCCGGCGTGCAAAGGCGATAGCTTGTACCAGGCGCTCCCCAGGAAGCAGGAAGAGATGATGCCGTGTCCCGTGATGGCCGACCCCGGCACCGTCCGGCCCCGCCGCCCCGGCAGGTGGGCGAGGACGCCGCACTGGTCCACGACTCACGCCGCGAGGGAGACGTGCCGCTTGCGCCGGAAGAGTACTCGCCGACATGCGCGGAAACGCTGTATCTGCTCCGCTCGCCCGCGAACGCCCGGCGCCTGCTCGACTCGATCACCGAGGCCCGGGCGGCAGCGGACCCGCGTGCGCCGGAAGGCGCCCCCTACTGACGCTGTGCTCGACTGACACCGCGACCGACGCAAGCCCAAGGAGTCATGCCATGGACTTCACGCTCGAAGTCATCCCGCTCCCCGTCTCCGACATCGACCGCGCCCGGGACTTCTACCGGGACAAGGTCGGCTTCCACGTCGACATCGACCAGGAGGTCATGCCGGGCATGCGCATCGTCCAGCTGACGCCCCCGGGCTCCGGCTGCTCGGTTGCCCTCGGGGACGCCATCTGGGACATGGCCCAGGGCCAGACCAAGCCGGAACCGGGCTCGTACCAGGGCCTCCAGCTCTGCGTCGCCGACATCAAGGCGGCCCACGCGGAGCTGACCGCGCGGGGCCTGGAGGTGTCGGAGCCGGTGCAGTACGCCCCGGACGACGGCGCGACCTTCATGTACTTCAAGGACCCGGACGGCAACGGCTGGGCGATCCAGGAGTACCGGCGCCGGGTGGCGGAACCGCTGCACAAGGTGCTGGCCGACCTCAAGCGCGAGGGCTGACCGGCTTCGCGCCCCGCTCGGCCAGCAGGTCGGCCATCAGCCGGATCTCCGACTCCTGGGACTCCACCATGCCCTGGGCCAGCCGCTTCTCCACGCCGACCGTGCACCGCTCGACGCACCCCTTCGCCATGTGGACGCCGCCCTTGTGGTGCTCGGTCATCAGCTGGAGGTAGAAGATCTCGGCCTGCTTGCCGTTCAGCGTGCCGAGCTTCTTCATCTCCGCGTCGGTGGCCATGCCCGGCATCAGCGAGCCCTCGCCGGCGGAGGGCGCGTCGCCCATGCCCATCCAGGTCATCGGCGGGTCGGACGACACCTTGGGCAGCGCCCACAGGTCGAGCCAGCCGATCATCATGCCGCGCTGGTTGGCCTGGGTCTGCGCGATGTCGTACGCGAGCCGCCGCACCTCCTCGTCGTCGGTGCGGTCGCGCACGATGTACGACATCTCCACGGCCTGCTGGTGGTGGACCGACATGTCCCGCGCGAACCCGGCGTCCGCGGAGTCGGCGGACGGGGCCCGGGTGCCGCCGTCGTCCCCGGCGACCGCGTAGGTGATGCCGCCGGCCGCGACGAGCACCGCCGCCGCGGCACCGGCGATCCAGCCGGTCCGTTGCGCCGTCACTGGGAGAGCCCGTTGGTGCACGCGGCCCCCGGCTCGGGGGTCTGCTCGCCCTGGACGAACTTCTCGAAGAACTTGTCCACGTTCGGGTCGTCGGCGCCGGTCACCGTGCGCTGGTGCCCCCAGGCGGACAGCACGATCGGGTCCTTCTGCTTGTCGTCGGGGCTCATCAGCGAGTACGGCGTCTTCTTGACCTTGGCGGCCAGCTTCTCCACGTCGGCCTTGGGCGCCTTGTCGGTGTACGTCACCCAGACGGCGCCGTGCTCCAGCGAGTGCACGGCGTTCTCGTTGTTCAGCGGCTTGGTGTAGACGTCGCCGTTGCAGTTCATCCAGACCTGGTTGTGGTCGCCGCCGACGGGGGGTTCGACGGGGTAGGTCACCTTCTCGGTGACGTGGTTGCGGCCGAGGTCGCCCTCCCAGGTGCGCAGCCCGTCGGCACCGGTGACGAACTTGCCGGAGGTCTTCGTCCCGTCGCCCTTCGACTCCATGCCGTCCGAGTCGTCGGACTGCGAGCGGACCACGAGGACGCCGCCGACGACGAGAGCGGCGACGACCACGGTACTGAGCGTGATCGTGAGGATCCGGTTGCGGCGGTTGCGGGCCTCCTCGGCACGCCGCATCTCGGCTATGCGGGCCTGTCGCGCCGTGTTGCTGCTCTTCTTGGCGGAACCCATGGGGTGTTGCCCTTCTGGGAAGAAATCTCGGGACGGAGGAGCGTGAGGTCCGCTGATCGTAATGGGGCGAGGCCGGTCCTTCGTAGGCCGGGCACAGGATCTGTCCCGGCCGGATCGCAGGAATGGCCCGATCGAACAGGTGGCCTCTACGCTGCGGTCACGGGGTGGGCCGGCCCAGCGAGGTCGGCAACGCGTACGTAACGGCGCTGTGGTGTGATGCTCAGGTGCAGGGCCACCTCCCGCCGCATCGGATACAGGCGGCCTGACCAGCAAGGATGGGGAAGCGGAAGATGGACAAGCAGCAGGAGTTCGTGATCCGGACGCTGGAGGAGCGCGACATCCGGTTCGTACGCCTGTGGTTCACGGACGTGCTGGGCTTCCTCAAGTCCGTCGCCGTGGCCCCGGCCGAGCTGGAGCAGGCCTTCGACGAGGGCATCGGCTTCGACGGCTCCGCGATCGAGGGTTTCGCCCGGGTCTACGAGTCCGACATGATCGCCAAGCCGGACCCCTCCACCTTCCAGGTCCTGCCCTGGCGCGCGGAGGCCCCCGGCACGGCCCGCATGTTCTGCGACATCCTCATGCCGGACGGCTCGCCGTCCTTCGCGGACCCGCGCTACGTCCTCAAGCGCGCCCTGGCCCGCACCTCCGACCTGGGCTTCACCTTCTACACCCACCCGGAGATCGAGTTCTTCCTGCTGAAGGACAAGCCGGTCGACGGCTCGGTGCCGACCCCCGCCGACAACTCCGGCTACTTCGACCACACCCCGCAGAACATCGGCATGGACTTCCGCCGCCAGGCGATCACGATGCTGGAGTCGATGGGCATCTCGGTGGAGTTCTCCCACCACGAGGGTGCCCCCGGCCAGCAGGAGATCGACCTGCGCTACGCCGACGCGCTCTCCACGGCCGACAACATCATGACGTTCCGCCTGGTCATGAAGCAGGTGGCCCTGGAACAGGGTCTCCAGGCCACCTTCATGCCGAAGCCGTTCTCGGAGTACCCCGGCTCGGGCATGCACTCGCACCTGTCCCTCTTCGAGGGCGACCGCAACGCGTTCTACGAGTCGGGCGCCGAGTACCAGCTCTCCAAGGTCGGCCGCTCCTTCATCGCGGGCCTGCTGCGGCACGCGGCGGAGACGTCGGCGGTCACCAACCAGTGGGTGAACTCCTACAAGCGGATCTGGGGCGGCACGGAGCGCACGGCGGGCGCGGGCGGCGAGGCCCCGTCCTACATCTGCTGGGGCCACAACAACCGCTCGGCCCTGGTCCGGGTCCCGATGTACAAGCCCGGCAAGACCGGCTCGGCCCGCGTCGAGGTCCGCTCCATCGACTCCGGCGCCAACCCGTACCTGACCTACGCCGTCCTCCTCGCCGCCGGTCTCAAGGGCATCGAGGAGGGCTACGAGCTCCCGCCGGGCGCCGAGGACGACGTCTGGGCCCTCTCCGACGCCGAGCGCCGCGCCCTGGGCATCGAACCCCTCCCCCAGAACCTGGGCGAGGCTCTCGCCCTGATGGAACGCAGCGACCTGGTCGCCGAGACCCTGGGCGAGCACGTCTTCGACTTCTTCCTCCGCAACAAGCGCCAGGAGTGGGAGGAGTACCGCTCCCAGGTCACGGCGTTCGAGCTGAAGAAGTCGCTGCCGGTGCTGTAGGGCCGACCGGCGGCTGTCCAGCCGCGCGGACACGAGGGCCGGCGGTCACGAACCGCCGGCCCTCGATGTGTCACACCCCGGGTGGCATGCTCCGGGGTGCGGATCGGCGCCGAACAACCCGTGAATCTCCACGGGGTTCACCGACCGGTCGCACGTACGGGATGCGGTGGACGCCCTCCGGGGCGGGCTGTGGGCCTCGTGGCGCCCAACAGCCTCGCGGCCTGAGCGGGTGGCGTGAAGATCCGGGCGCTTTCCCTGACCGCATTCACACACTGATGAACGCGGCGACGCCGGGCGGCGGCGGTCAACGGCTCGCGGATGGTGGGCCGTTCACCCCCGTGCTTTGATCGGTGCGCGGCACGCCGGTGGCCCCTCCGGAGGCCCCAAACTCCGGATGCCGGGCATGCGCGCCGCACCGCTCCCCTTCCCCACGAAAGGAACAGACCTGCCATGAACACTGTCCCCCAGGTCGAAACGGCCCAGCTCTCCGACACGGACCTGGACCAGGTGTCCGGCGGCATCGGCCTCACCGCGAGCGCGGCCCTCGTCGCGGGCGACGGCGCCCTCGCGGCCGGCCTCCACGCGGAGTCCGGCCCGTTCGCCCTCACCGGCGGCCTCGGCGTCTCGGCGCCCTTCGGCGGCGCGGCGGCCAACGCCCACACCACGAGCGTCTGACCCGACCGCAGCCTCGCACCACCCCGGGCCCCGGACCACCTCGTCCGGGGCCCATCGGGTTCCGCTCGGCGGGCTGTTGGCGTCGATGGCGACCGCACCTACACTGCCCTCCACATCGCGCAACGGCCGGGGGAAGGGACTCGTGGTGCGGGAGTGCTGGTTCTGCGGCGAGGCCACAGCACCGTCGTGGCACGACCGCGTCCTGGGGCTGCACAAGGACACGGACACCACCATGACCCCGTGGATCGTCGTCCTGCGCTCCACCTGGCGGATGGAGATCGTGTCCGTGCCCCGCTGTGCCCGCTGCCACACCGGGCACCAGCTGGAGCAGACCGCGGCGGTGCTCTCCCTGGCCGCGTTGATCGCCTACGCCGCCAGTGGCCAGCTGGACCGGCTGCTGGGCATCCTGTCGCCCTCGACCGGTGAGCGGGTCGTCGCGGCGGTCTGGGCGGCCGTCGCCTATCTGCCGGGGCTCGGGTGGATCGCCATCCGCCGGGGCCGGCTGCCGTGGCGACGCCTGGCGCCCCGCCGCATGGGCTACGCCCGCCACCACCCGGAGTATCTGCGGCTCCGGGAAGACGGCTGGAAGCCCAGGGCGGGCCCCCTCCACTACTGGCGAAGCCCGCCGAACCCCCATCACCCCCCGCCCGCGAATCGCCCCCGGCGGCTGATCGGGGGCACCTTCGAGCTGCTCGGAGCAGCGTGCGGCATCGCCGTCCCCGTCGCCTACTTCCAGGGCTACGAAGAACTGGCCGGAGTCTTCATCGCCGCAACGGCAGGGCTGTTGTTCGTGGCGTCGAAGGTCAGGCCCGAGGACTGAACGCGCCCGGCCAGGCCACGAACGTCGTCCACGTCGCCGATGCGACGGAGAGGCGGGGGCCGTCGGGGCGCTTGGAGTCGCGGATGTGGATGGTGGCGGGGGCTATCGCGACCTCGACGCAGTCGTTGCCGTCTCCGCTGCTGCTGTAACTGCTCTTGAACCAGACGGGACCGGGGGCTTCCGAGGGTGCGGTGACCGGGATCATGACTCTCCAAGCATCTGCTCGATGACGGCCCGCGACTCTCGGGGCGTGAGAGCCTGGGCCCGGATCATGCCATAGCGCAGTTCGAGGATCCGGAGCTGTTTGGGGTCGGACACGGGCCGCCCGCTGAACGCCCCTTCGGAGCGCCCGACCGCCGTACCGTCTGGGAACTTCAGCACCTCGATCAGGCCGCCCGTGCCGAAGTGTTCGTCGCAGGCGGTCGGCATCACCTGAATCGAGACGCTTCGCAACTCACTCAACTCCAGCAGTCGTTCGAGCTGCCCACGCCACGCCATTCTGCCCCCTACGGGCCGCCGCAGCGTCGCCTCCTCCTGGACGAAGCTGAACGTCGGCGCCGGGGATCGCTCGAACACCGACCGGCGAGCCAACCGTGCCGCAACCATGCGCTCGGTCTCCTCCTCCGTGTACGCGGGCAGCCATGTGTCGAAGAGCGACCGCATGTGCTCCTCGGTCTGGAGAAGGCCGTGGATGTTGTGGTTGGCGTACAGCGAGATCTCGACCGCCGTGGCCTCCAGCTTCGCGAGCTCTCGCACGTGCTTGGGATAGCGGACCTTCTTCACGTCCTCCCAGGCCGCGGCGATGAGCCCGCCCGCGTCGAGAACCTGGTCCGCCTTCTCCAGGTACTCCCGGCGGGGGATCCGCTTGCCGCCCTCGACCTTGTAGACGAGGTCCTCCCCGTAACCGACCGCCACCCCGAAGTCGCCCGCGCGCATGCCCACCGCCTCGCGGCGCAGCTTCAGCTGTCTGCCCACGGTGGTGAGGACGGCCACGCCCCACTCGTCGTCCGGGTCGACCTCCCAACCCGGTTCGTCCGCCCCGCCGTTCGTCGGCATCCGCACCCCTCCGCCGTACGCGTCCTGTCGCGATGGGCGTCACGTTAGACGGGGAGGCAACGCAGGGTGACGGGATACGGGCCCTCTGTCACTCGGACGTGCGGCACCGTTCCCGGCGGTGTCAGCGGGCCGCGCCGTGCGTCAGCGACGTCAAAATCTCCTCGGCGTGCGTCCACAGCAGGGCACCGCCGATGCCGGGGACGACGCGGCGGCGGGCGCCGGGGATGCGGGAGGCGAGCAAGGCGCCGTGGTCGGGCGAGTGGGCGGTGTCGTGCTCGCCGTACCAGATGTCGACGGGCAGGGCGAGGGAGCCGAGGTCGAAGGGCCACGGTCCCATGGCCAGAACCGTGTCACGGGCGTAGCCGGCCGCCGCGCCCCGGGCGAATCCCTCGGCGAGGGCGCGGCGGTAGGCGGCGGAGAAGCCGGGGTCCCGGTACACGGCGAGGTCGCAGTCCGGGCTGCCGTCCATGACCAGGCCCCACATCCTCTCCGCGTCGAAACCCGCGAAGAACTCCTCGGCGCCCGAGGGGTCGTGCACCGCGCGTTCGGTCAACGCACGCAGTTCGGCGGGCAGTACGGCGGCGAACTCGGGGGCCGCCACCTCGTCCGCGGCCGACACCAGGGCCAGCGCGGAGGCGAGGCCCGCCTCCGCGCAGGCGAGGGCGAACGGAGCGCCCTGCGAGTTGCCGACCACGGCGGGGCGGTCGAAGCCGCGCCGGGCACACAACTCCCGCACGTCGGCGGCGAAGTCCGCGAAGCTCCGGCCGGGTGCGGGCGTGGACGCGCCCAGGCCGGGCCGGTCGACGGCGACGAGACGGATGCCGAGGGCGGCCACGGCTCCGGGGCCGAAGCCGAGGCGTCGGCTGGTGGCCGCGCCGGGGCACAGCAGAACCGGCGTGCCGTCCTGCGGGCCCCACTCGGCCCAGCCGAGCAGACGTCCGTCCGGCAGCCGCGTCTCACCGAGGCGGGCGGGGGTGGTGATGTGGACGGTCATGGTCCCCATCATGCTGCGGGGGCGGGCCGCGCCGCACGGGGCTTTCCGCCGACGCGCGCCGGGCGGGGACCCGTCACCGTCGTACCGTCTCCACCGCCTCCGGCACGTGCCCCGCGACCACCCGCTCGCGCCCGGGCAGCGCACCCATGGTGACCCGGCGTCGGTCCACCGCCCAAGCCGTGCCCGCGACCGCCAGGCCGAGGACGGCCAGCGCCGCGCCCGCCGTCGCCGGGGACGTGACGCCGAACCCGGCGGCGAGTGCCAGGCCGCCGATCCAGGCGCCGCCGGCGTTGGCGAGGTTGAAGGCGGCCTGGTTGGCGGAGGAGGCGAGGGACGGGGCGGCCGCGGCCTTCTCCATCACCATCAGCTGGAGCGGGGACCCGGTGACGAAGGCGGCCATGCCGAGCAGGGCCACCGACACCGCGGCCGTGACCGGCGTACGCATCAGCAGGGGGAACAACGCCAGCACGACGACCAGGGAGGCCAGGCCGCCGAACAACGTGCCGCGCAGGGAGTGGTCGGCCAGGCGGCCGCCCAGCAGGTTGCCCGCGGTGGCGCCGACGCCGAAGAGGGCCAGCAGCAGCGTCACGCTGGTCTCGGCGAACCCGGCGGCGTCGGTCAGCATCGGCGTGATGTAGCTGTACGCGGCGAAGAGCGCGCCGAAGCCGGCGACCGTCGTGCCCAGCGCCAGCCAGACGGGCAGGGAGCGCAGGGCGGCCAGTTCGCCGCGCAGGCCGGTCGTGGGGGCGGGGGCGCTGTCGCGCGGGACGAGGAGGGCCAGCGCCGCTATCGCCGCCACGCCGATCGCGCTCACGCCGAGGAAGGTGGCCCGCCAACCGAGCTGCTGGCCCATGGCGGTGGCGGCGGGGACACCGACGATGTTGGCGACGGTGAGGCCCAGGAACATCAGGGAGACGGAGCGGGCCTTGCGTTCCGGCGCGACCATGCCGGTCGCGACGACCGCGCCGACGCCGAAGAAGGCGCCGTGCGGCAGGCCGCTGACGAAGCGGGCGGCCAGGAGGGAGATCTCGCCGGGGGCCACGGCGGAGAGGGCGTTGCCCACCACGAACAGCGCCATGAGGGCGATCAGGACGGCGCGGCGGGACATCCGGGTGGTCGCCGCCGCGAGCAGCGGGGCGCCGATGACGACGCCGAGCGCGTACGCGGAGACGAGGTGGCCCGCGGTGGGGATGGAGATGCCCAGGTCGTCCGCGACGTCGGGCAGCAGGCCCATCATCACGAACTCGGTGGTGCCGATGCCGAAGGCGCCCACGGCAAGGGCGAGCAGGGCCAGGGGCATGAAGGGTCTCGCCTTTCGAGAGCGGGTTCCGTACGGGGGACGGGACACAGGGGGACGACTGTATGTTCCCGTACGGAACAAAGGCTCTCAGGGCAGGTATTCCGCAGGCGAATTTCAGGAGGCCGTTGTGTCGACCTTCACACGCGCGGCGATCGGGAGGTGGTCGCTGCCGGTCGCCGGGAGGGTCCAGCTGGTCATGGGTTCCACGCCGGTGACCAGGATCTGGTCGATGCGGGCCATCGGGAAGGACGCCGGCCAGCTGAAGCCGAAGCCGTTGCCCACGGCGCCCTGCGGGGAGCGCAGCTGCGAGGTGATCGCGGTGAGCGAGCGGTCGTTCATGGTGCCGTTGAGGTCGCCGAGGAGGATCTTGCGTGGCAGCTTCTCGTCGGCGATGGCCTCGCCGAGGGCCTCGGCGCTCTTGTCCCGCTGCCGCGCGGTGAACCCGGCCTCCAGCTTCACCCGTACGGAGGGCAGGTGGGCGACGTAGACGGCGATCGGCCCGGACGGGGTGGCGACGGTGGCGCGCATCGCGCGCTTCCAGCCCAGCTCGATGTCGACCGGCTTCACGCCGCTGATCGGGTACTTGCTCCACAGCCCGACGGTGCCGACGACCTCGTGGTGCGGGTACTTGGCCTCCAGCGCCTTCTCGTACGTCGGCACGGCGGACGCCTTGAGTTCCTCCAGGGCCAGTACGTCCGCCCCGGCGGCGGCGACGGCACGGGCGGTGCCCGCCGGGTCGGCGTTGTCGGCGTTGACGTTGTGCGTGGCCACCGTGAGGTCGCCGCCGGAGCCGGTCTTGTCGAAGAGCAGGCCGCCGAAGAGGTTGAGCCACACGCTCACCGGCAGCACCAGCGCGATCAGCGCCGTCGCCGACTTGCGGACCAGGGCGATCACCAGCAGGACGGGGATCAGCAGACCGAACCACGGCAGGAAGGTCTCCGAGAGGCTGCCGAGGTTGCCGATGGTGTTGGGGATGTGCGAGTGGGCCGCCATGACGCCCGACAGGAGGAGCGCGACGGCGGCGGTGACCAGGCCCCGGCGCCAGATCCGGCGGTCGCCCCGCCAGCCGCTGACGGCCCGGTCGAACAGGCGCCGAATCCGGGGCTCCCGGCGCTCGGGGTCCGAGCCGCCGCCGTCCGTCTCCGTCATGTACGCCTGCTGCGCCATACCGTCGCCTCACTGCCTGCCGTGCACACCGTCGCCCCCTGTGACTCAGCACCATAGGGGATGATCGGTTCCGATCCCGCCGTCCCTCGACGGCCGTACGGGCACGAGGACGTACGGGCCCGTCCGGGAAGTTCCGTACGGCGCCGGGACGGGCCGCTCTGTGACACAACGGGCACATTTCACCCCATGAGCGACCCCATGAGACGGGATGACACGGGATGGCGGGCGATGGCCCGCGATGGCGCGTGACGGAGGTCCCGGCGGGGGTCCCCTAGCCGTCGGCACGCCACAGGTGCCACCATGGAAGGGATCCGGGGACGCCGTCAGGGCGCCTCGAGATGACATGAAGGAGCCGTTGCCATGACGCAGCTTTCGGCTGCCCAGACGCCGCAGCGCACCCCCGCCGACGGGAGCAGGGCGCTGTACGGGGGCAAGATCAACCGCCGTATCACCGTCCGGGACATCACCGCCGCCAAGGAGCGCGGCGAGAAGTGGCCCATGCTCACCGCGTACGACGCCATGACCGCCTCCGTCTTCGACGAGTCCGGCATCCCGGTGATGCTCGTCGGCGACTCCGCGGGCAACTGCCACCTCGGCTACGAGACTACCGTGCCCGTCACCCTCGACGAGATGACGATGCTCTCGGCCGCGGTCGTCCGGGGCACCAGCCGCGCCCTGATCGTGGGCGACCTGCCCTTCGGCTCCTACCAGGAGGGCCCGGTGCAGGCGCTGCGCTCGGCGACCCGGCTGATCAAGGAGGCCGGGGTCGGGGCGGTCAAGCTGGAGGGCGGCGAGCGGTCGCACGAACAGATCCGGCTGCTCGTCGAGTCCGGCATCCCCGTCATGGCGCACATCGGCCTGACCCCGCAGTCCGTCAACTCCATGGGGTACCGGGTGCAGGGCCGCGGCGAGGAGGCGGCCCAGCAGCTGCTGCGCGACGCCAAGGCGGTGCAGGACGCGGGCGCCTTCGCGGTCGTCCTGGAGCTGGTGCCGGCCGAGCTGGCCGCCGAGGTGACCCGGACGTTGCACATCCCGACGGTCGGGATCGGCGCGGGCCCGGACACCGACGCCCAGGTACTGGTGTGGACCGACATGCTCGGGCTGACCGGCGGCCGGGTGCCGAAGTTCGTCAAGCAGTACGCCGATCTGCGCAAGGTCATGGGCGACGCGGCGAAGGCGTACGCCGAGGACGTCGTCGGCGGGACCTTCCCCCAGGACGAGCACTCCGTCCACTAGCAGACCATCGCGGTACGACACCGGCCCCGCCGATCATCCCCCGTCGGCGGGGCCGAGTGGCTCCCGGACCGGATGTCGGCGGGATGTCGGTGCCGCAGGCCGTGCTGTCGGTGGGATGTCGGTGCTTTGTCGGTGGCCGCTGCCATCGTCTGGGGCATGAAGCGAATCGACGACATCCCCCGGGCCGCGGACAGCGCGGTCACCGTGCGGGGGCTGGTCAAGCACTACGGCGAGACCAAGGCGCTGGACGGCGTCGACCTGGACGTGCGCGAGGGCACCGTGATGGGAGTGCTCGGGCCGAACGGCGCCGGCAAGACCACCCTCGTACGCATCCTGTCCACCCTCATCACCCCCGACTCCGGCCAGGCGCACGTCGCCGGGTACGACGTCGTACGGCAGCCGCGGCAGCTGCGCCGGGTCATCGGGCTGACCGGGCAGTACGCCTCCGTGGACGAGAAGCTCCCCGGCTGGGAGAACCTCTACATGATCGGCCGGCTGCTCGACCTGTCCCGCCGGGACGCCCGCACCCGCGCCGACGAGCTGCTGGAGCGGTTCTCGCTCACCGAGGCCGGCAAGCGGCCCGCGTCCACCTACTCCGGCGGCATGCGGCGCCGGCTCGACCTGGCCGCCTCCATGATCGGGCACCCGGCCGTGCTGTTCCTGGACGAGCCCACCACCGGCCTCGACCCGCGCACCCGCAACGAGGTGTGGGACGAGGTCAAGCGCATGGTCGGCGACGGCGTCACCGTGCTGCTCACCACGCAGTACATGGAGGAGGCCGAGCAGCTCGCCTCCGAGCTGACCGTCGTGGACCGCGGCAAGGTCATCGCGAACGGCGGCATCGAGGAGCTGAAGGCCAAGGTCGGCGGCCGCACCCTGCGGGTCCGCCCGGCCGACCCGCTCCAGCTGCGCCCGCTCGCCGCCTACCTGGACGAACTCGGCATCACCGGGCTCGCCAGCACCACGGTGGACACCGAGCGCGGTGCCGTCCTGGTGCCGATCCTCAGCGACGAGCAGCTGACGGCCGTGGTCGGCGCGGTCACCGCGCGCGGCATCACCGTCTCCTCCGTCACCACCGAACTGCCCAGCCTGGACGAGGTCTTCCTGTCCCTCACCGGCCACCGCGCCAGTGCCCCGCAGGATCCCGCGCCCGCCACCGACGACGCCCGCGAGGAGGTCGCCGTATGAGCGCCACCACCACCGCCCCCGCCCCCGCACCCGCACCCGCCGTCACCCCCGACGCGCGGATCTCGCTGCGCGCGCACGTCCGGCACACCGGGGCCCTGGTCCGCCGCAACCTGCTGTGGATCCGGCAGGACCCGGAGTCGATGTTCGACGCGCTGCTGATGCCGATCGTCTTCACCCTGCTGTTCGTGTACGTCTTCGGCGGGTCGATCGGCCAGGCCCTGGGCGGCGGGCAGGACGGCTATGTGCAGTACGTGATCCCCGGCATGATCGCGATGATGAGCATGACGCTGTCCCAGGGCGTCGGCACCGGCTTCAGCCAGGACTTCAACTCCGGTGTCATGGACCGTTTCCGGTCGCTGCCGATCGGGCGCGGCTCGGTGCTCTTCGCGAAGATCGCGGTCGAGATGGCGCGGATGCTGTTCGCCACCACGGTGCTGATGATCGTCGCCGTCCTGGTCGGCTTCGACATCAACCACTGGGCCGGGCTGTTCGCGACGGTGGGCCTGTCCGCGGTGTTCGCCTCGTCGATCATGTGGGTGTTCCTCACCCTGGGCGTGGTCCTGAAGAACGCGCAGTCCGTGCAGGCGATGGGCTTCATGGTGCTGTTCCCGTTGCAGTTCGGCTCGTCGATCTTCGCGCCGACGCAGTCGATGCCGGGCTGGTTGCAGTCCTTCACCGACTACAACCCGCTGTCCACGCTCGCCGACGCGGCGCGCGGGCTGATGGTGGGCGGGCCGGTCGCGCACGACCTGTGGATCACGCTCGGCTGGGCGGTGGCGATCACGGCGGTGATGGCGCCGGTCGCCATCCACAAGTTCCGTACGAAGACCTGAGCGTGGCGCGGGCGCCGTACGGCTCGTGCGCGTCAGACGAGGGCGGCGGCCTCCTGTGCGGAGAGCCGGCCGCCCTCGGCGTACGCGGCGTCGTACGCCTCGGGGCCGAGCGCCTCGCGGACCCGCTCGACGGCCCGTTCGCGCGCGTCGCGCTCCATGCCCGTCGACACGTGGCCCGGCGGCAGCAGGGCGTCGGCGGCGCCCAGGCAGCGCGCCCCGTCCGCGGCCAGGCTCCGGTCGCCCACGCGGGCCATCGCCATCGCGGCGATGGTCAGGTAGGCGGAGCGCATGTGCGGGGCGATGGCCGTCGCCAGCGGGTCCTCGGCCCGTTCGAGCGACCGGCGGACCTTGGTCAGGCACTCCTCGTGCCGGCCCTCCAGCGTGGCGATCCAGGCCTCCGCGGCGAGGATGAAGGCGTCGAAGACCACGAAGTGGGCGATGGAGAACTCCTCGCGCAGCAGCCGCAGCTGTTCGCCGGCCTCGGCGGTCCGCCCGGTCGTGCCGAGCCGCCCGGCGAGGAACAGGCGGGCCGCGGGCATCGCGCCGTTGTGGCCCGTCCCCCGGGTGCGTTCGATGACGTCGCGCAGGATGCGCTCGCCCTCCTCGTGCTCGCCCGCCTCCAGCAGCACACTGCCGAGACGGGCGTCGAGGACGTCCACCTGGGCGTGGGCGCCGAGCCGCTCGGCGTGCTGCGCGGCGGCCCGGTAGTCGTCGGCGGCGAGACCGTACTCGCCGACGCGCTCCCGGGCCTCGGCGCGTCCGGAGAGGGCCTCGGCCATGCCCCAGGCGTCGCCGAGGCGGCGGTAGATCTCCAGCGACTCGTCGGCGTCGCGGAGCGCGTCGCCCGCCCAGTCGGTGCGGTTGGCGAGCATCTGGGCGCGCATCTGCAGGCCGCCGGCCAGCTCCCACTCGTAGCCCGGGGTGTCGCGGCAGGTGCGCAGGGTGGCGTCCATGATCTCGCGCAGCCGGGTCATGTCGCCGGTGAGCATGACGGCGAAGAACCAGAGCAGGCCCGGGCTGGAGCAGGTCTGCGGCATCCCCGGCTCGTACGTGGCCGCGATGACGCGCAGCTTGCGCTGGGACGCCGGGTTCTGCCACGCGTCGAGTTCGGTGTCCATGCAGGCCAGATGGGCCAGGTGGACCCCGCGGCGGGCCTCGGCGAGGACCTCGCCGGTCATCGGGGGCGGGGCGGAGGTGCAGCGCTCCCACAGCGGCCGGGCGGGGCGGACCGGTTCGGTGAAGGGGTCCGGGCCGAGCGCCATGACCTCGGCGAACCAGTTCCGGGCCTCGACCCTCAGGTCGCGCATCTGCCAGTACCAGACCAGCGACAGCGCCAGGCACAGCGCCTCCTGCTCGTCGCGCTCGGCGACGGCGTGGCGCAGGGCGGTGCGCAGGTTCTCGTACTCGCGCTCCAGCCGCTCGATGGCGGCGAGCTGCTGCGGGCCGCGGAGCAACGGGTCGGTGGTGCGGGCGAGTTCGCGGTAGTACGTGAGGTGGGCGCGGGCGGCCGCGGGGCGGGCGCCGGCCTCGTCGAGGCGCTCGCCGGCGTACTCGGCGACGGTCTCCAGGAGGCGGTAGCGCATGCCGTCGCCGGTGCCGCGGTCGGTCACGGGGGCGGCCACGACGAGGGACTTGTCGACGAGGGAGCCGAGGGCGTCCAGCGCGGCGGGCCCGCACACGGCCTCGGCGGCGGCGAGGTCGCAGCCGCCCGCGAAGACGGACAGCCGTCCCAGGACGTCGCGTTCGTCCGCGTCGAGCAGGTCCCAGGACCAGTCGACGACCGCGCGCAGCGTCTGCTGGCGGGGCAGGACGGTGCGGCTGCCGGAGGTGAGCAGCCGGAAGCGGTCGTCGAGGCGGTCGGCGATCTGGCGCGGGGTGAGGATCCGGAGCCGGGCGGCGGCCAGTTCGATGGCGAGCGGCAGTCCGTCGAGGCGGCGGCAGATCTCGGCGCAGGCGGCGGCGGTCTCCTCGTCGGCGTCGACGCGGAAGCCGGGGCGGGCGGCGGCGCCCCGGTCCGCGAGCAGCCGCAGCGCGGCGGGTTCGGGCAGCGGCTCCACGGGGCGCAGCGACTCCCCCGGTACGCCGAGGGGCTCGCGGCTGGTGGCGAGGACGGTGAGGTGGGGACAGCGGGCGAGGAGTTCCTCGGTGAGGCGGGCGGCGGCGTCGACGACGTGCTCGCAGTTGTCGAGGACGATCAGCATGCGGCGCCGGCCGCAGTGCTCGACGAGCCGCTCGACGGCGGTGTCCTGCCCCTCGGAGGCGGTGACGGCCCGCATCTCCTCGGCGCCGGCGCGGTAGAGCACGGTCTCGCGGGCGCCGACGGCGGTCAGGACGGCCTCCGGTACGTCGGCGGGGTCGTCGACGGGCGCCAGCTCGGCCAGCCACACGCCGTCGGGCGCGGTGTCCCCGGCCCCCTCGGCGGCCTCCTGCGACAGCCGCGTCTTGCCGGCCCCGCCGGGCCCGAGGAGGGTGACGAGCCGGGTGCTCGCCAGGTCGGCGCGCAGGGTCTCCAGGTCACCGTCCCGGCCGACGAAGGAGGTGAGCCGGGCGCGCAGGTTGCCCCGCACGCGGGGCGTCGCGGCACGAGGCGGCTGGGCCGGGGCGGGGGCGGCGGGCCCGGCGGGCGGCGCGCCCGGCACGGTGGCCGCGGTGGCCGCATTGCCCGCATTGGCCGCATTGGCCGCGGGATCGGCGGCACCCAGGAGTTCGGTGTGCAGGGCCCGCAGCTCCGGGCCCGGGTCCGTGCCGAGGCGGTCGGCGAGGAGGTGGCGTACGGCCTCGTAGGCGGCCAGGGCCTCGGCGGTGCGGCCTGTGTCGCGCAGGGCGCGCAGCCGCAGGGCCTGGAGGGGCTCGTCGAGGGGGTGGCCGTCGCACAGGGCGGTCAGCTCGGGCAGGGAGTCCTCGGCCCGGCCGAGGTCCAGGGCGGCGGTGTGGCGGGCGCGCAGGGCGTCGACGTGCCGGGTCTCCCAGCGGGCCGCCTCCGCGGTGCGGTCGGGCAGGTCGGCGAGGACGGGGCCGTGCCACAGCGCGAGGGCGTCGTCGAGCACGACGGCCGCCTTCGCGGGGTCGCCGTCGGCGAGGGCGCGGGTGCCCTCACCGGCGAGCCGGTCGAAGCGGTGCAGGTCGACGTCGTCCGGTGCGGCGGTGAGCCGGTAGCCGCCGTCGGCCGAGGCGACCGCCTCCGCGCCCAGCGCGCGGCGCAGCCGCCCGACCAGTGCCTGCAGGGCGCCCGGTGCGTCGGCGGGCGGGTCGCCGTTCCACACCTCCTCCACCAGCAGCCCCGCCGGGACGGCGCGGCCGGCCCGGAGGGCGAGCACGGTCAGCAGGGCACGCAGCCGCGCCCCGCCGAGCGGAACGGCGGTGCCGTCGGGGCGGAGTGCCTGTGTGGTGCCGAGGATGCGATAGCGCACGGGCCCATTGTCCCTGCTGCCCTCGGAGCCGGTCACGGGGTTTCCTGCGCGCGGCGTGCCCGGCCTCCGCCCCTCCCCCGTCCCCGTCCCCGTCCCCCGGCTGTTGCGGAACGACCGCCGCCCGCGAGACGTTTCCCCGGTGCGCCCGGTACGGTCGGGCAGTCCCGCACCCCGCGGGTGCCCGTCACGCGTGCCCGACAGTCAGGGAGTTCCATGTCGACCGCCACCGCCCGCCCCAGTGACCGGAGGATCAGTCCCGTCTTCCTCGGGATCGTCGCCGTCGCCGCGGTCACGGGCTGGGCCACCTGGACCGGGTTCGCCGAGCAGCCGGGGCTCGCGGTGTTCCTGTTCGTGACGGCCGCGTGGGTCGTGTCGCTGTGCCTGCACGAGTACGCGCACGCCCGCACCGCGCTGCACAGCGGCGACATCTCGGTCGGCGCGAAGGGCTACCTCACGCTCAACCCGGTGAAGTACACCCACGCCCTGCTCAGCATCGTTCTCCCCGTCCTCTTCGTGATCATGGGCGGGATCGGGCTGCCCGGCGGTGCCGTCTTCATCGAGCGCGGGCGGATCAGGGGGCGGTGGCGGCACAGCCTCATCTCGGCGGCCGGGCCGCTGACGAACGTGCTGTTCGCCGTCGTGTGCACGGCGCCGTTCTGGCTGGACGCGCTGGACGGCGTGCCGCTCGACTTCCGGCTGGCGCTGGCCTTCCTCGCGCTGCTCCAGGTGACGGCCGCGATCCTGAACTTCCTGCCGGTGCCGGGCCTGGACGGCTACGGCGTGATCGAGCCGTGGCTGTCGTACAACGTGCGGCGGCAGGTGGAGCCGCTCGCGCCGTTCGGGCTGCTGCTGGTGTTCGCGCTGCTGTGGATCCCGGCGCTCAACGGCGTGTTCTTCGACGCGGTCGACGCGTTGCTGCGGGGTCTCGGGATCGGCGAGATCGACACGTACTGCGGCTTCGAGCTGTACCGCTTCTGGCAGACCGACCCGCTGTGCACGCCGGGCGGCTGACGCCGGTCAGGAGGCGGCGGACGTGCGCCGGGCGTCCCGGTCGCGCTTGACGTAGTACCAGCACATGTTGGACGAGAGCCCCGACAGCAGCACCCACACGACGCCGATCACGACGCTGCCCCGCACGAAGGAGACGACGGCGGCGGCCACGGCGAGGACGCAGACGGCCAGGGCGTAGAGGGCGAGGCGGGGCATGGGAACGGCTCCTGTCGGGGGGACACTGATGCCCACCAGTGTCCCCCATCGCCTCATACGTCCGTGACGCGGAGCCCGGCGTGTGCCTTGTAGCGGCGGTTGACGGAGATCAGGTTGGCGACCAGCGACTCGACCTGGTGGGCGTTGCGCAGCCGCCCGGCGAAGACGCCGCGCATGCCGGCGATGCGTCCGGCGAGTGCCTGCACGATCTCCACGTCGGCGCGCGCCTCGCCGAGCACCATCACGTCGGTGTCGATCTCGTCGACCTCCGGGTCCTGGAGGAGGACGGCCGAGAGGTGGTGGAAGGCGGCGGCGACCCGGCTGTCCGGCAGCAGGGCGGCGGCCTGCTCGGCGGCGCTGCCCTCCTCGGGCTTGAGCGCGTAGGCGCCCTTCTTGTCGAAGCCGAGCGGGTTGACGCAGTCGACGACGAGCTTGCCGGCCAGTTCCGCGCGCAGGGATTCGAGGGTTTTGGCGTGGCCGTCCCACGGCACGGCGACGATCACGACGTCGCTGCGGCGGGCGGTCTCGGCGTTGTCGGCACCCTCCACGCCGTAGCCGATCTCCTCGGCGGCGGCCTCGGCGCGCTCGGCGGCGCGGGAGCCGACGACCACCTTCTGGCCGGCCTTGGCGAGGCGGTACGCGAGGCCCTTGCCCTGGGGCCCGGTGCCACCGAGTACGCCGACGACCAGCCCGGAGACGTCGGGCAGGTCCCAGGGGTCCTTGGCCGGAGCCTTGGCGGGGGCCTTCTGTGCGGCGCTGTCCGCACTGTCGGTAGAGGTCATGGGGGCGACCCTACGTCCGTGACGGCCCGCCCGGGAGCACGGGCCCGCCCGGTGGCAGCCGGTCCCCGGCGGGTGGAAGCCGGTCCCCGGCCGGGTGAATCCGGGGCGAACGCCGGACCGCGCGGAGGCTGCTGCGGCAGGATGCGGCCGCATGGACGCCGTACGGGTCGCGCTGCTGCGGGAAGTGCTCGCCGGGACCGAGTGGCTGGGGGCCACCTGGTCCTTCGCGGGGGCGCTGCGCGGGTCGGTGGTGCCGCACGGGGGCGGTCTGCTGCTGGTGGGCACCCCCGGTTACGAGCCCTGGCACCTGGCGGCGCACCTGGTGGACGAGGCCGCCTGGTCGGGGACGCCGGAGCTGGCGCCCACGCTGGTCCGGCACGGCGCGCGTCCCTCGGACCCGGCGCATCTGGCGGTCGGCCTGGGGCGGCTGGCGGCGGCCCGGCGCGGGGAGACGCTGCTGGTGGTGACGCCCGACGATCCCGGCGCCGGGCTCCTGGAGCGGGTGCACGACGCGCGCCGGGCCGGTGCGACGGTGCTGGCGCTGGGCACCGACCGGGAGCCGGGCGAGCGGGAGCTGGCGGCGATGGCGCACGAGACGCTGACCGTCCCGGACGGCGCCGAGCTGGACCTGGACACGGTGCAGCACCTGGTCAGCGCGTCGGCCGGGGAGAACGCGGTGCCGCCGCCCCGGGGCCGCCGTCGCTTCCGGGACCGCCTCTCCCGCCTGGCCGACCACCTGACGGCCCCACCCCCGTCGGGGTGGTGACCCCCGCGAAGAACGGCCCGCCGCCCCCGGCCCACTCGCCCCGCCCCGCCCGGCCCCTCCCGCCACCGCAACAGCCGGTCACCCTCCGCTCCCCTCCCGCCCCGCCGCCGACTCCGGAGACGCTCGTCCCACCCGGCCGACCACCTGACGGCACCACCGCCGTCAGGGTGGCCCTGCCGGAAAACGGCCCGCCTCCGCCGCCCCACTCGCCCCGCCCCGCCCGGCCCCTCAAGGCACCGCCGCCGTCCCGCTGATCCTCCCGCCACCGCAACAGCCGGTCACCTGCCTCGGCCGAGCCGCTGACCACGCCGCCGTGGTCCGACCGGTGGTCGTCGCCCGGTGGCCGTCGCCGCGAAAACCGGTTGCCCGTGGTCGTGTGCCGCCGGACGATGGCCCCTCGTGACCGAGACCTCCCCCACCGACGCGCCCGCGGGGACGCCCGCCGAGCCGCCGGCCGGCCTGCGTGCCCTGTTGCCCGACCTTGCTCCCTGGCGGGCGTCCCGGGACTTCCGGCGGCTGTGGGTCTCCGGGCTGATCACGAACTTCGGGAGCTTCCTGACGTTCGTCGCGCTCCCGGTGCAGATCAAGGAGCTGACGGGTTCGGCGGCGGCGGTGGGCGCGATCGGGGCCGTGGAGCTGGTGCCGCTGGTGGTCTTCGGGCTGTACGGCGGTGCGCTGGCCGACGCCTGGGACAAGCGGAAGCTGATCCTGTGGACGGAGGCCGGTCAGGGCGTGCTGTGCGCGGCGCTGCTGGTCAACGCGCTGCTGCCGAGCCCGGCCGTGTGGCCGCTGTACGTGATCGCCGCGTTCACCTCGGCGCTGGGCGCGGTCCAGCGCCCGGCCCTGGACTCGCTGATCCCGCGGATCGTGGCCCACGAGCACCTGCCCGCCGCCGCCTCACTGAACGCGCTGCGCTGGCAGGTCGGCGGCATCGCCGGACCGGCCCTGGCCGGCGTGGTGGTGGCGTACGCGGGTCTCGGCTGGGCGTACGCGGTGGACCTGGCCACCTTCGCCGCCTCCGTGGCCCTGGTGGCCGGCCTCGCCTCCTCACCGGCCTCGCACGAGGCGGGCAGGCCGTCGTGGGCGGCGATCGCCGAGGGCGCCCGGTACGCGTGGAGCCGCAAGGAACTGCTGGGCACGTACGCGGTCGACGTCGCGGCGATGCTGCTGGCGATGCCGCTCGCGGTACTGCCGTTCCTGGCCGACGAGTTGGACGCCGAGTGGTCGCTGGGGCTGATGTACGCGGCAATTCCGGCGGGCTCGCTGCTGGTGAGCGTGAGCAGCGGCTGGACCTCACGGGTGCACCGGCACGGGCGGATGGTGGTGCTGGCGGCGGCCGGGTGGGGCCTGGCGATCGCCGCCGCGGGCTTCGCCGGGAACGTGTGGCTGGTGCTGCTGTGCTTCGTCCTCGCCGGGGCCTGCGACATGGTCAGCGGCGTCTTCCGCAGCGCGATGTGGAACCAGACCATCCCCGACGAGCTGCGCGGCCGGCTCGCCGGGATCGAGCTGCTGTCGTACTCGGTGGGCCCGCAGCTCGGCCAGGTCCGGGCGGGCGGCACGGCCGCGCTCGCCGGGGTGCGGGCCTCGGTGTGGTCGGGCGGGCTGCTGTGCGCGGGCGCGGTGGGGCTGCTGGCGCTGTGCCTGCCGACGATGATGACGTACGACGCGCGGACGAACGAGCATGCGGTGCGGCTGCGCGAGAGGCGCGCAGCCGACGCCGCGGGCGGGTGACCGGCCGGCCCGTGACCGACCGGCTCCGCGCGTGCTCAGTCGTCCCGGTCGCCGTCGGCGCTCCCCGTCGAGGAGGCGTCGTGCCACTTGGGGTCGTTCTCCCACTCGAGGTTGCGCTCGCGGGCCGTCTGCATCGCGTGCTCGGCCTCCGTGCGGGAGGCGTACGGCCCGAAGCGGTCCCGGCCCGGGCAGTCCGGGCCCTCCTCGACCTTCTGGTGCTCCAGGCAGTAGTACCACTCGCCCGGTTTGCCGACCGTGCGCTTCTTGAACAGGGCCATGGACAGCTCCTCTCGCCACCGACATGTTCCCCCATGCGTGCTGGTTAGACTCGCTGCATGTCTGGCCAGTCGCTGCTCGTCCCAGGGGAGCTGTCCCCCACCCGTTCCGTGCCCGGAAACATCCGCAGGCCCGAGTACGTCGGCAAACCCGCGCCGACGCCGTACACCGGTCCGGAGGTGCAGACGCCCGAGACCGTCGAGGCGATGCGCGTGGCCGGGCGGATCGCGGCGCGGGCGATGGAGGAGGCCGCGAAGCACATCGCGCCCGGCGTGACGACGGACGAACTGGACCGGGTGGCGCACGAGTACATGTGCGACCACGGCGCCTACCCGTCCACCCTCGGCTACCGGGGCTACCCCAAGTCCCTGTGCAGCTCGGTCAACGAGGTCATCTGCCACGGCATCCCCGACTCCACGGTGCTGCGCGACGGCGACATCGTGAACCTGGACGTGACGGCGTACATCGGCGGGGTGCACGGCGACAACAACGCGACCTACCTGGTCGGCGACGTGGACGAGGAGAGCCGGCTGCTGGTCGAGCGGACCCGGGAGTCGCTGGCCCGCGCGATCAAGGCGGTCAAGCCGGGCCGGCAGATCAACATCATCGGCCGGGTCATCGAGTCGTACGCGAAGCGGTTCGGGTACGGGGTGGTGCGGGACTTCACCGGCCACGGCATCAACACGTCGTTCCACTCGGGGCTCATCGTCCCGCACTACGACAGCCCGCACGCGACGACCGTCATGCAGCCCGGGATGACCTTCACGATCGAGCCGATGCTGACGCTGGGGACCCACGAGTACGACATGTGGGACGACGGCTGGACGGTCGTGACGAAGGACCGCAGGCGGACGGCGCAGTTCGAGCACACGCTGGTGGTGACGGACTCGGGCGCGGACATCCTGACGCTGCCCTGACAGACACCGATACACGTCCGCACGTCGTTCGACGGCCCGCTCTCCCCGGAGGGCGGGCCGTTTCGCGTCCGGGTGGGTACGCTTTTACCGACAGCCCGTCGGCAAGCCTATTGACTTAGGTAAGCCTAACCATAGAAAATCATGCTCATGGACTCCTTCTCGACGCTCATCCGCACCGCTTCCCACGAGCAGCACGTGGAGGCGGAGACCTCGACGTTCATGAGCGACCTGCTCGGCGGCCGGCTCGGCGTCGACGCGTACGCGCGCTACACCGAGCAGCTGTGGTTCGTCTACGAAGCCCTGGAGACCACCGCCGGACGGCTGGCGTCGGACCCGGTGGCCGGGCCGTTCGTCCGGCCTGAGCTGCTGCGGCTGGCCTCCCTGGAGCGGGACCTGGCGCGCCTGCGCGGCGCCGACTGGCGCGCGGGCCTGACCGCCCTGCCCGCCACCGAGGCGTACGCGGCCCGGGTGCGCGAGTGCGCCGAGGAGTGGCCTGCGGGGTACGTCGCGCACCACTACACGCGCTACCTGGGCGACCTGTCCGGCGGGCAGATCATCCGCGACAAGGCCGAGCGGACCTGGGGCTTCGCCAGGAAGGGCGACGGGGTCCGGTTCTACGTCTTCGAGGAGATCTCCAACCCGGCCGCCTTCAAGCGGGAGTACCGCGACCTGCTGGACGGCATCCGCGCGGACGACCTGGAGAAGCAGCGGGTGGTCGCCGAGTGCAAGCGCGCCTTCGCGCTGAACACGGCGGTCTTCCGGGCGCTGGGCGAGGAGTTCCCGCTGTCCGCCTGAGTCACCCGCTCTCCGTCCGGGTCACCGCTCCAGGCGCACCCGCCCGCCGATCTCGACCCAGCCCTCGGGCTGCGGTGCGGTGAGGATCTGGGAGCCGACGCCCTGGGTGATGTTGAGGGCGCGGCCCAGCCGTGCGGTCAGCAGTAGCGCCGCCGCGCCCGTCGCCTCGTCCTCGTCGATGCCGTCGTCGCGCCCGGGGAAGGCGCGGGCGCGCACCCGGCCCGCCGCCTCGTCCTCCCACGCCCAGGCGTAGATCCACTCCCCCTTGGGCGGCACCGCGAGGTCGTCGACCTCGGCGACGGTGGCGTACTGACGCAGGGTGCGCGGCGGGGCCCACTCGGGCCGGGCCTCGATCCAGCTGAACTCCCCGTCCAGCCGGGCGCCCACCACCCCGGCCGGCGTGACGAGTTCGGGCACGTCGAGCAGCCAGGCGGTGCCGACGCAGGGGTGGCCGGCGAAGGGCAGGCGCAGGGTGGGCGTGTAGATGTCGACGACGCCGCGCTCGGGGTCGTCGACGAACACGGTCTCGCTGAAGCCGAGTTTGGCGGCCAGCTCCTGCCGCCGCTCGGGCTCGGGCAGTACGGATCCGTCCCGGACGACGCCCAGTTCGTTGCCGTATCCGCCGTTCGGCGCGCAGAAGACCCGCAGTACGTCGTAGTCGGTCACCGGGGCATTCAAGCATCGTCCGCGGGCGGCCAGAGCGGGGTGGGGGCCTCGTCGTACGGAAGGGTGGCGAGCGCGTCCGCGTACCCGCGTTCCAGGGCGGCGCGTCGGCGTTCGGTTCCCGGTCCGGCGGGGCGCTCCGACAGCCGGGACAGGCGCTCCGCGTGGCCCTCGGCGACCGCGTCGGCGGTCCGGCGCCACTCCGCCTCGTCCGGCAGCCGGGCCAGCACCGTACAGGCCGGTTCGGCGCCCTCCGCCAGCGCCGCCACGGCCCGGTCGTGCCCGTCCAGGATCAGCCACCCGTCGAGGAAGGACACCCACCACAGCAGGACCGGGGCGAGCGTGCCGTCCCGGGCGTGCTTGCGGTACGCCTTCACGCGCGGCGCGTCGGGCGGGGAGAGCGGGCGCAGGGGCAGAACGCCGTGCCAGCCGCCTCCGCAGAGCAGTTCGAGGACGGTGTCGGGCCAGTCCCGTACGAAGTCCTCGGTCCAGATGCCGGGGGCGAACGACGTGCGTGCGGTGAGCGACCAGCGTCCGTCGTGCAGCGGCCCGTGGGGCGTGTCCTCCAGCCACCGGGCGCAGCGGTGGCGCCAGTCGGTGTCCGGTGCGCGCATCGACGCGGCGCGCAGGGGCGGCAGCGGGGAGCGGTGGCCGGGCAGCCGGCGCAGATGCAGCTCGCGGCAGCAGCCGTCGCCGTGCCACCGAGCCCGGGTGAGGGGGCCCTCGCCCTGGTGGAGCGTGGGCGGGCCGCCGTCCCGGGCCCGAACGAAGCGCAACGGCGGTGGGCCGGGGCGGCCCCGCACGTCCAGGACCAGGGGTCCCCCGGTCGCTTCCCGCACCGCCCGTTCCATCCGGCCAGTATCGGGTCTGGGCCGCCCCGGCCCGCAAGGGATTACTCGGCGGACTGTCCCTGGGCCCGCCGCCTGCGCGTCGCGTACACCGCGCCCGCGCCGACCACGACCGCGACGCCGGCCGCCGCGCCCAGCGCCGGGCCGGGTATGTCCGAGCCGGTGGAGGCGAGGCTGCCGCCGCCGAGGGAACCGCCGGTGGTCGTGCCGGTGCCGCCGACGGTCGATCCGGTGCCTCCGGCGGTGCCCGTGCCCCCGCCGGTGGAGCCGCCCGCCGTGCCGGAGCCGCCGCCCGTGCCGCCGGACGTGTCCGAACCGCCGCCGTCCGGCAGTCGGGCGTCGTCGCTGAGCGCCACCGACAGGTCGACGGTGTCGAGCGCGGTGCCCGCCCGGTAGAAGTCGCCGAAGGCCTTGGCGCCGGCCGCGGTGAGCGTGGCGGCGACGTCGTCGACGGTGACGACGTCCTGCGCGGCCTTCAGGTCGCCGGACTTCGCCACGAGGTCGGCCAGGACCACGCCCTTGGTCTGGGTGCCGAGGCTGTTCACGTCGGCGCGGAGGGTGCCGGTGCCGCCGTCGAGGGTGGCCTTGAGGTTGCTGAGGGTCAGGTCGAGGCCGTAGGAGCCGCCCGACTCGTGGCCCTTGAAGTTGACGGCGCCCTTGAAGGTGGCGGTCAGCTTGTCGGCGTCGGTGTCGTAGGTGCCGGTGGCGTCCTTGAAGGTGAACGCGCCGTTCCCGGCGGCCTGGGTGGCACCGCCGGAGACGGTGACCCGGCCCTTGGCGACGGTGCCGACGACGTAGGCGCGGAAGGACTCCTTCACGCCCCAGCCGAGGGTGCCGTCGGCGATCTCGTCCTTGGTGGGGGCGGTGGTCGCGGGGGCCGTGGTCGCGGGGGCCGAGGGCGCGGCGCTGGTGCTCGCCGTGGGGCTCGGTTCCCGGGTGGCCGGCGTGGTCTGCGGGCCGGTCGGTTCCGGGTCGGTGGTCGGCTCCTTGGACGGCTCCCCGGTGGTGGGCTCCCCGCTGGGCCCGGTCGTGGGACCTGTCGTGGGACCGGTGGTGGGTTCCGTGGTCGGCGGCGTCTTCTTGACCACCGTCAGCGGGTCTCCCGCCGCGCCCGCGTAGCCGTCGCTGCCGAGGTACTCGCCCGCCTCGGTGGTGAGGGTGGTCGCCATGTCGGTCATCGTGCGGGTCACGGCGACCTTGGCGAGCGGCACGTCGTCGCCCTTCTTGGTGGGCGTCGCGCCGGAGGTGTCGACCGTGGTCACGTCGGCGGTGATCTCACCGGCGCCGCTGTCGAAGCGCACGTCGGTGAGCGTGACCTCGAAGTGGTGCGCGGCGGAGGCGCTCACCAGCCTGCCCCGGAAGGCGAGGTCGACGGTGTGCGCCGTGGTGTCGTAGGTGCCGGTGCCGTCGGTGAAGGTGAAGGCGCCGTTGCCCGCGGCCTGGCCGGCGCCCTCGGAGGCGGTGAAGCTGCCGAACATGCCGACGTACGTCCGGTAGGACTGCTTGATGCCCCAGGTCAACTCGTAGTCGGCGAGCGCGGCTTCGGCCGCGGAGGCGGTGGTGGCGCCGCCCAGGGCGGCGAGGGCGGTCGCGCCGAGGGCGGTGGCCGTGGCCACGGCGGCGGCGAGTGCGGTGGAACGGCGTCGTCTGACGGGCATGGGTCGGTTCTCCTGGCTGTCGGGGGGCGGGAGTGGTCAGCCCTGGTCCGGGTCCGAGGGGGACGCGGCGGGCCGGGCGCGGCGCCTGCGGAGGGCGGCGGCCACGAGGGCCGCGGCCGCCAGCAGCAGGGCGCCGGCCGTGAGGGAGACGGGAAGTGCGGGGAAGCCGCCGTCGTCGGTGGTGCTCGCGACGGGCGCGGCGGAGGTGTCCGGGGTGGTGGTCTTCCTGGGCTGCGGGCTCACGCTCGGGGTGGGATCGCTGCCGAGGTCGGGCAGGGCGGGCAGTTCCGCGTCGGCGGTGAGGGCGACGGCCAGGGAGACCGGGTCCATGTCGGTGCCCGCCCGGTACAGGCCGCCGAAGGCCTCGGCGCCGCGTGCGGTGAGCTTCGCGGGGGCCTCGGTGAGCCGCACCAGGCCGTCGGCCGGTTTCGGTTCGCCGGCGGTGAAGGTGACCAGGGGCACCTTCTTCTCCTTGACGTCCGGGCTCGTCACGTCGGCGTACAGCGTGCCCCTGCCGTCCTTCACGGTGACCCGTACGCCGCTGAGGGTCAGGTCGAGGCCGTGGGCGCCGGTGAAGCGCACCGCGCCCTCGAAGTCGGCGGTGAGTCGGCCGTCCCGGTAGGTGCCCTCGCCGCCGGGGAAGCGGAAGAGCGCGCCGCCGTCCTGGGCGCCCGCGGACAGGGCCCACGTGCCGTCGGCGATGTCGCCGGTGACGTACTCGCGGAAGGTGCGGCGCACGCCCCAGTCGACGGCGCCGTCCCGGATCGCACCGCCGGACGTCATCGCGGGCTTCGGCGACTCGGCGGACGGCGAGGGGGTGCCGGACGGCTGCCTCTCCTGCCCCGGCGCGGGCGCCTCGACGTCGGCGGACAGGCTCACCGGGTCGAGCGCGGTGCCGGCGGTGTAGTACCCGGCGAAGGAGCGGGCGCCCTCGGCGGTGAGGGTGGCGGGGAGGTTGTTCAGGGTGACGGTGCCGCCGCCGCCCCGCATGTCGATGCCACCGAGGGAGAGGGAGGCGAGGGGCACCTGACGGGACGTCGTGACCGTCCCGGTGTCCTTCGCCTTGCTGGTGACGTCCACGTGGAGCGTGCCGGTGGAGCCGGAGATGCTCACGGTGGGACGGCTGAGGGTGAGGTCGAGCTGGTGGCCGCCGCCGCTCGTGGGGTGGCCGAGGAAGTGCACGCCGCCCGAGAAGGCGGCGCGGAAGGCGCCGGTGGCGGGGTCGTAGGTGCCGGTCGCCGAGTGGAAGCGGAAGGTACTGCCGCCGACGGTCGCCGCCCCCTGGGTCAGCGAGTAACTGCCCTTGGCGATGGGCCCGGTGACGTAGCTCTGGAACGAGGACTTGATGCCCCAGTCGAGCCGTCCGCCCTGCACGGTCCGGCTCTCGGCGTGGGCGGCGGTCACGGACAGCAGGGCGCCGAGAACGGCCGCGCACACCACGGTGACCAGGGCGCGAAGGCGGGCGGGCATGCGAAGTCCTCCGGATCGGGGGGCCGGTAGCGAAGTAAGGCAAGGCTAACCTAAGCTCTAACTGACTGATACGGCAGTCGACGAAAGGACGGGACGGAACCGTGCGACGCTTGCGCAACCGACTGGCGGGAGCACTGCTGTCCGTGCTCGCCCTCGCCCTGACCGCGACGGGATGCGGAGACTCCTCCCGGGCGGCCTCCGGGGCCGCGTCCGGGGCCGGGGCCGACTCGGCGACCGCCCCGGCCGAGGGGTCCGTCGCGAACCGGGTCGAACCGCTCGCGCGGAAACCCGAGCCCCGGCTCCCGGTGACCGTCCGGTCCGCCGACGGCGAGCAGGTCACGGTGAAGGGCGCCGAGCGGGTCGTCCCCCTCTCCGGCAGCCTCAGCGAGATCGTCTTCACCCTCGGCCTCGGCGACCGGGTCGTCGCCCGGGACGTCACCGCCACCTTCGAGCAGGCGGCGCGGCTCCCGGTGGTGACCCGGGGCCACGACGTCTCCGCCGAGAGCGTGCTGTCACTGAAGCCCGACCTGGTGCTCGCCGAGACCACCACGGGCCCCGGGGAGGCGGTGGACCAGATCCGCGCCGCCGGGGTCCCGGTGCTCTTCGTCGAGGCGGCGAAGGGCCTGGACGACGTGGGCCCGCGCATCGAGGCGGTCGCCGACGCGCTCGGCGTACCGGCAGCCGGGAAGGAGCTGACCCGGCGCTCGGAGCAGCGGATCGAGGCCGTACGCGCGGAGGTTCCGCACGGGGAGAAGCCGCGGGTCGCCTTCCTCTACCTGCGCGGCTCGGCCTCCGTCTACCTCATCGGCGGCAAGGACTCCGGCGCCGGTTCGCTGATCGAGGCGGCCGGGGCGGTGGACGCCGGGGCCGCCTCCGGCCTCGGCAAGGACTTCACCGCCATCACCAGTGAGGCCCTGGTCAAGGCCGCGCCGGACGCGATCCTGGTGATGAGCAAGGGACTCGAATCCGTCGGCGGCGTCGACGGGCTGGTGAAGATCCCCGGTGTCGCCCAGACCCCGGCCGGGATGGACCGCCGGATCGTCTCCGTCGAGGACGGCGTACTGCTCAACTACGGCCCGCGCACCGACCAGGTGCTGAAGTCGGTCGTGGCGCAGCTCCACGGCGAGGACGGCGCCAAGTGACCGTACTGGACAAGCCGGTTGACACCTCGGCGCCCACAGAACCCATCGCCCCCCGCGCCCGGCGCTCCACCGCCTGGCTGCTGACCGCCGCCCTCGCGGCCGGCCTGCTGGTCCTCGTCCCGGTCGCGGCCGGCACCGGCGCCTACCCGATCCCGGTCGGCGACGTGCTCGGCTCGCTGCTGCACCGGACGGGGCTCGGCGGCACGGAACTGGACCGGGTGGCCGAGTCGGTGCTGTGGAACGTGCGCTTGCCCAGGATCGTGCTCGCGCTGCTCGTCGGCGCCTCGCTGGGCTGCGCGGGCGCGCTGATGCAGGGCGTGTTCGGCAACCCGCTGGCCGAGCCGGGCGTCATCGGTGTCTCCTCGGGTGCGGCGGTGGGCGCGGTCGCCGCCATCGCGTTCGGCCTGAACTTCCTCGGCACCTGGACGGTGTCCGCTTTCGCCTTCGTCTCCGGGCTGGTCACCGTCCTGGTCGTCTACGCGATGTCCCGCTCGGGCGGCCGTACGGAGGTCGTCACGCTGATCCTGACGGGCATCGCGGTGAACGCCTTCGCGGGCGCGCTGATCGGGCTGTTCCTGTTCTTCGCGGACACGGCGGCGGTCAACCAGATCGCCTTCTGGCAGCTGGGCTCGCTCGCCCAGGCGACCTGGCCGAAGGTGCTGGCGGTGCTGCCGTGCGCGGCCCTGGGCCTCGGGCTCGCCCCGCTGTACGCCCGCCGGCTGGACCTGCTCGCCCTCGGTGAACGCCCGGCCCGGCACCTGGGCGTGGACGTGGAGCGGCTGCGGATCGTCCTCGTCCTGGTGATCGCGCTGCTGACCGCGGCGGCGGTGAGCGTGGCCGGGGTCATCGGCTTCGTGGGGCTCGTCGTCCCACACCTGCTGCGGATGGCGGCGGGCCCCGGGCACCGGTTCCTGATCCCGGGCAGCGCCCTGCTCGGCGCGCTGGTGCTGCTCGCCGCCGACCTGGCCGCCCGCACGGTCGCGGAGCCGGCCGAGCTGCCGCTCGGGGTACTGACGGCGCTGCTGGGCAGTCCGTTCTTCTTCTGGCTGCTGCGCCGCACCCGGCGCCGGCAGGGAGGCTGGGCATGAGAAAACCGAGACTGCCGCGGCTCGTACCGTCGTCCCGTCCGGCGCCGCCGCCCCCGCCCGCGCCCGGCGACGTCCTCGCCGAGGCCGAGCGGGTGCGCGTGCACCTGGGCGGCCGGCCGGTCCTCGACGGCGTGGACGTGACGGTCCGCGCGGGCGAGGTGCTCGCCCTGGTCGGCCCCAACGGGGCGGGCAAGTCCACCCTGTTGGGCGCGCTGGCCGCCGACGTCCCGGCCGCCGAGGGCGTCGTACGCGTCCACGGCCGAGCGGTGACGGCATGGTCGGCGCCCGAACTCGCCCTGCGCCGGGCCGTGCTGCCCCAGTCGGCGTCGCTGTCCTTCCCGTTCGCGGTGGAGGAGGTGGTCCGGATGGGCCGGGCGCCCTGGGCGGGCGGCGACCGGGAGGACGAGGACGACGCGGCCGTGGCCGAGGCGATGGCGCGCACGGAGGTGACCGGCTTCGCCGGGCGCCCGTTCTCCGCGCTCAGCGGCGGCGAGCGGGCCCGGGTCGCGCTCGCCCGGGTCCTGGCCCAGCGCGCTCCCCTCCTGCTGCTCGACGAGCCGACGGCGGCCCTGGACCTCAGGCACCAGGAACTCGTGCTGCGGCTGTGCCGGGAGCGGGCGCGGGCCGGGGACGCGGTGGTGGTCGTCCTGCACGACCTCGCGCTGGCGGCGGCGTACGCGGACCGGGTGGCGGTCCTGCGCTCCGGCCGGATCGCGGCGGACGGCCCTCCGGCGCGGGTGTTCGCCGAGGAGCTGCTGTCGGAGGTCTACGACCAGCCGGTGGAGGTGTTCCCGCACCCGCGCACCGGGGCGCTGCTCGTCGTCCCGCACCGAACCCCGTGACGCCCCGCCGTCCCCCGGCAGGCCATCCTTGGCACACCTTTGACCTTCCTATGAACACCTCATTGAGCCACCGTGACCGACCCGTGCTCATACACCGTCCATGAGATTCGGATCACCGCACGGACGGGTTTTGCTTAGGAAATCCTTAGGTATGTTAGGCCAGCCTCACCTTCCCTCAGAGGTCCGTCACGCGCACTTTTCGGCCATCCCTTGGAGCCCCGCATGCGAGCCGCCAGACTCTCCGCCGTCACCGCCGTCGCCACCGTCGCGGCCCTGGCCGCCGTCACGGGCTGCACGGAGAAGAGCGGTGCCGAGGACGGCGAGCACGTCATCACGGTGACGGCGACGGACGACACGTGCGAGGTCTCGAAGTCGGAGTTCCCGGCCGGGCACGTCGAACTGGCCATAGAGAACAAGGGTTCCAAGGTCACCGAGGTCTATCTCCTCTTCCCCGACGACCGGGTGGTCACCGAGCGGGAGAACATCGGCCCCGGCACCAAGCAGCGGGTCACCGCCGAGGTGAAGGCCGGCGACTACCGGATCGCCTGCAAGCCCGGCATGAAGGGCAAGGGCATCCGCCAGGACGTGAAGGCCACCGGCGGCAAGGCGGCCGAGCGCGACCCCCGGCTCGACAAGGCCGTGGCCGCCTACCGCCAGTACGTGCAGGCGCAGGCCGACGAGACCCTGCCGAAGGCCGAGGCGTTCGCGAAGGCCGTCGAGGCCGGTGACCTGGAGGGCGCGAAGAAGGCGTACGCCACCTCCCGCATCGGCTGGGAGCGCACGGAGCCGGTCGCGGAGTCCTTCGGCGACATCGACCCGAAGGTGGACGTCCGCGAGGACGGCCTGGAGGAGGGCCAGGACCCGGCGACCGACTGGACCGGCTGGCACCGCCTGGAGAAGGCGCTGTGGCAGGACGGGAAGATCGGCGACCGGGAGAAGGAGCTGGCCGCCACCCTGGTCACCGACCTGAAGGACTGGCAGAAGCGGGTCGGCAAGGCGGACATCACCCCCACCTCCATGGCCAACGGCGCCAAGGAACTGCTCGACGAGGTCGCCACCGGCAAGGTCACCGGCGAGGAGGAGCGCTACTCGCACACCGACCTGGTCGACTTCAAGGCCAACGTCGAGGGCGCGCAGAAGTCGTACGAGCTGCTGAAGCCGGTCGCGAAGGAGAACGACGCGGCGCTGACGACCGAACTGGACCGCCAGTTCGGGGCGCTGAACAAGCTGCTCGACCAGTACCGTCCGAGCACCTCCTCCTACGAGTTCACCTCCTACGACAAGGTCGGCAAGGCGGACCGCAAGGAGCTGTCGGACGCGGTCAACGCGCTGGCGGAGCCGCTGTCCAAGCTCGCCGCGGCCGTGGTCACCAAGTAGGCGCGGGGAGACGACGATGACGGACACCGAGCCCTCCTCCCCCGACCCCGGCAGGGCCCCCGCCCCCTCCCGGCGGGCGCTGATCGGCTGGGGCGGCGCGGGCCTCGCGCTCGGCGCCGCCGCGGCGGCCGGCGGTGCGGTGGCGATGGACCGCACCGGCGACGACGTGGACCCGGCCGGCGCCGACGCGGGCTCCGCCGTCCCCTTCCACGGCGCGCACCAGGCGGGCATCGCCACGCCGGTGCAGGACCGGCTGCACTTCGCGGCGTTCGACGTGACGACCGAGGACCGGGCCGCGTTCGTCGCGCTGCTCAAGGAGTGGACGGCGGCGGCCCGCGCGATGACCGCCGGTCACGCGGTGGGCGAGGGCGCCTACGGCGGCCTGCCCGAGGCCCCGCCGGACGACACCGGCGAGGCGCTGGGCCTCAAGCCGTCCCGGCTGACCCTCACCATCGGCTTCGGCCCGTCCCTCTTCACGAAGTTCGGCCTCGCCGACCGGCGCCCCGAGGCCCTGGCCGACCTGCCGAAGTTCCCCGGGGACAACCTCGACAAGGCGCGCAGCGGCGGCGACCTGTGCGTCCAGGCCTGCGCCGACGACCCGCAGGTCGCCGTGCACGCGATCCGCAACCTCGCCCGGATCGGCTTCGGCAAGGTCGTCGTGCGCTGGTCGCAGCTCGGCTTCGGCAAGACCTCGTCCACGACGCCCGACCAGCAGACGCCCCGCAACCTGCTCGGCTTCAAGGACGGCACCCGCAACATCGCGGGCACGGAGAAGGACCGCCTGGACAAGTTCGTCTGGGCCGCCGAGAAGGACGGACCGGCCTGGATGGCGGGCGGTTCGTACCTCGTCGCCCGCCGCATCCGCATGCACATCGAGACCTGGGACCGGGCCTCCCTGCAGGAGCAGGAGGACGTGTTCGGCCGCGACAAGGGTGAGGGCGCGCCGGTCGGCAGGGCGAAGGAGCGCGACGAGCCGTTCCTGAAGGCGATGAAGCCCGACGCGCACGTCCGGCTCGCCCACCCCGACTCCAACGGCGGGGCGACGCTGCTGCGCCGCGGCTACTCCTTCACCGACGGCACCGACGGCCTGGGTCGCCTGGACGCCGGTCTGTTCTTCCTCGCCTACCAGCGCGACGTGCGCACGGGCTTCATCCGCGTCCAGCGCAACCTGGCGACGGACGCGCTCAACGAGTACATCCAGCACGTGGGTTCGGCGGTCTTCGCCGTGCCGCCCGGCGTCCGCGACGCGGACGACTGGTGGGGCAGCACGCTGTTCGGCAAGGAGGCGTAACCGTGTTCTCCAACTACCTGATCGGACTGCGCGAGGGCCTGGAGGCTTCCCTCGTCGTCTGCATCCTCATCGCCTATCTGGTCAAGACGGACCGCCGGGACGCCCTGAAGCCCATCTGGGCGGGCATCGGCGTCGCGATCGCCATCGCACTCGGCTTCGGCTGCGCGCTGGAGTTCGGCTCGCAGGAGCTGACGTTCAAGGCGCAGGAGGCGCTGGGCGGTTCGCTCTCCATCCTGGCCGTGGTCCTGGTGACGTGGATGGTCTTCTGGATGCGCCGCACCGCCCGGCACCTGAAGGCGGAGCTGCACGGCAGGCTGGACGCGGCCCTGGCGATGGGCACCGGCGCGCTGGTGGCCACCGCGTTCCTGGCGGTCGGCCGGGAGGGCCTGGAGACGGCCCTGTTCGTGTGGGCGTCGGTGCACGCGGCCAGCGACGGCACCCCGCGCCCGCTGATCGGCGTGGCCCTCGGGCTGGCCACCGCCGTCCTGCTGGGCTGGCTGTTCTACCGGGGCGCGCTGCGCATCAACCTGGCCCGGTTCTTCACCTGGACCGGCGGCATGCTGGTCGTCGTGGCGGCGGGCGTCCTCGCGTACGGCGTGCACGACCTCCAGGAGGCCGACCTGCTGCCGGGCCTGACGAAACTGGCCTTCGACATCAGCGACACGATCGACCCCTCCAGCTGGTACGGCACCCTGCTCAAGGGCGTGTTCAACTTCCAGCCCGATCCGACCGTCCTCCAGGTCACGGTGTGGCTGCTGTACCTGGTCCCGACGCTCGCGCTCTTCCTCGCCCCGGTAGGGTTCGCCTCCGGGAAGGGGAAGGTGAAGGAACCTGATGAGCCAGGACCGCGGCCCTCGAAGGCCCCGCAGGCTTGAGAAGTGCGCGCTCATATCCGCCTCGGCGACCGCTTTGTCGTTGGCGGCGAGCGGATGCGTGGTGGTGCACGGTGAGCGCGAGGTGCTCCCCTCGGCCACCCGGGCCGAGGCCGCCAAGGCGCTGGAGCAGTTCACCACCGCGTACAACAAGGCCGACAAGGCGTTCGACGCCGATCTGGACGCCGACCGTACGACGGGCGCCCTCGCCGCGATCGACTCCGCGCGGCTGGAGGCGGGCGCGGCCAACCACCCGGACGGCAACCCGACGCACACGCCGCTGGAGTTGAGCGACGCCGAGTTCACCATCCCGAAGAAGGCGGGCTGGCCGCGCTGGTTCCTCGCGGACACCAAGGCCAACAAGGGCGGCGACGCCCGCTGGCTTCTGGTGTTCACCCGCGACGGCCTGGAGGACACCTGGGAGGCGGCGTATCTGACGCTGGTCGCCCCGGGCAAGGTGCCCGAGTTCAAGACCGACGCGGACGGCTGGGCGGAGGCCGTGCCCGCGAACGCGACCGACGTGAGCATGCCGCCGGCCGAGCTGAGCAAGGGCTACACGACGTATCTGCAGGACGGCGGGAAGACCTTCGCGGACGGGACGCACACCAGTTCCTGGCGCGCGCTGCGCGAGAAGCGGTCGACCCGCCCCGGACTGGCCACGCAGTACATCGACGAGCCGCTGACGAACGGCGACTACGCGCCGCTGGCGCTGCGGACGAAGGACGGCGGGGCGCTGGTGTTCTTCACCACCCGGCACTTCGAGAAGCAGACCGCCGCGCGGGGCGCGTCGGTGCCGACGCCGAACAAGGACGTGCTGGCGCTGACGGACGGCGAGATCAAGCAGTCGCTGACGATGGAGTTCGTCTCCAACGAGGTGGCGCTCGACCCGGCGGACGGGCCGGTGTCGGTACTGGGCCGCGTCCAGGGCCTGACGTCGGCGAAGGGCGAGTAGCCGCCGCGTCCGTCGCGGATCCTCAGCGGCGCAGGGGCCAGGCGGCACCCGCCTGGTCGCTCTCCTCGCCGGCGTGCCGGGCGCAGGCGTCGGTGAGGGTCTCCAGGAGGGTCAGCGGGTCGGGCAGCGGGTGCTCGGCGCCGCGTACCCAGTGCACGCTCCGGCCCTCGCCGGGCAGCCGGGCCGGCGGCACCAGCACGTAGGACCCGCGGCAGTGCCAGCGCAGTCCGGGGTGCTCGTCCATGGTCTCGGGGTGGCAGTCCAGCTCGCAGGGCCACCACTCGTCCTCGTCCTCGGGCGTACCGCGGGTGAGGGTGAAGAACATCATGCGCCCGTCGTCGCTCTCGGCGACCGGGCCGACCTCGACACCGGCGTCGAGCAGTCGCCCCAGCGCCTCGCGACCGGCCTGGAGCGGCACGTCGAGGACGTCGTGCACCATGCCGGTCGCGGTGATGAAGTTGGCCTCGGGCTGGTGCCGGGCCCAGCGCTCGATCTGGGCGCGGTCGGTGGTGGACTGCGTCTGCCAGGCGAACGACACGGGGTGCCGGGCCGGGGTGGGACAGCCCACGCGGTCGCAGGAGCAACGGTATCCGGCGGGGTGCGCGGCGGGCGCCAGGGGCAGTCCCGCACCGGCGGCGGCGAGCAGCAGGTCCTCCCGGCCACCGTCTCCGGCGGCCTCCTTGGGACGGCGTCCGCGCAGCCACGAGGAGAGTTTGCCCTGCAGACCGCTCCGACCGCCGAACTCCGCGCTCATCTATCCCCTTGCCCTCACCGTCGTGCGCACCAGCATGCCCTATCGTCCCACCATTTAGCGCTTCGGGGTCGCGAAGGGACAAACTTCCCTGGTCAGGCCGACCCGCTCAGCGAGGGGCGAGCCCGTGCAGCGCGTAGTCGACGAGGGTGTCGGTGTAGGCGTGGGAGAACGGCCCCGTGTGCTGGAGCCAGCGCTGGGCGAGCGGGGAGACGAAGAGCTCCAGGGCGATCCGCGGGTCGATGTCCTGCCGCACCTGTCCGGCCTTCTGCGCGGAGCGCAGCCGGTCGGCGTGGAGCTGAAGCGACGGCTCCAGGAGCCGCGCCACGAAGGTCCGGCCCAGTTCCTCGTTGACGACGCCCTCCGCGGCCAGGGCGCGGTAGGGGGCCTCGAACCTCGGATCCCGCAGTTCATCGACGGTGGCACGCAGGACGGCCTTGAGGTCGGCGGCGACGTCACCCGTGTCCGGAATGGTGTACGCCTCCTCGCCGGCGGCCTCCACGAGCCGGTCGCCGAGGTCGAGGAAGGCCTCCAGCAGGACGTCCGCCTTCGAGGACCACCAGCGGTAGATCGTCTGCTTGCCGACGCCGGCGCGGGCGGCGATGCCCTCGATGGTGGTCTTGGGGTAGCCGACCTCGCCGACCAGCTCCAGGGCGGCGTCGTAGATGGCCTGGCGGGACCGCTGGCTGCGCCGGGTGGCGTCGGGGTGCGGCCGCTCGGCGGCGGTGGCGGGCGGGCGGGTGGACTTCTGTGTGGCCATGCTCCGAAGCTACCAGGTTGACAAGACGCCGCGTCTCGCTGACGGCCGGGCTCAGCGACGCGGCGCCCGAGCGTTCTCCAGGTAGTGCAGAACGGCCGCCACCCGCCGGTCGACCTGGTCGGCCGGGGACAGGTCGAGCTTGGCGAAGATGCTCCGGATGTGCTTGTGGACGGCCCCGTCGGTGACCACGAGCCGCCCGGCGATGGCACTGTTCCCCAACCCTTCGGCCATCAGACCGAGCACCTCCCGCTCCCGCGGACTGAGCCGCTCCAGCCGGGTGTCCTGCCGCGTCCGGGTGAACAGCTGGGCGACGACCTCCGGATCGATGGCGGTGCCACCGCCCGCCACCCGCCCGAGCGCGTCCATGAACTCCTCGACCCGGCCGACCCGTTCCTTGAGCAGATACCCGAGGCCGCCGACCCCGCCGGTCAGCAGGTCGGTGGCGAAGGACTGCTCCACGTACGCGGAGAGCACCAGAACGGCGAGTCCGGGACGCCGCCGCCGCGCCTCGACGGCCGCGCGGACGCCTTCGTCGGTGTGGGTGGGCGGCATGCGCACGTCCAGGATGGCCACGTCGGGCTCGTGCGCGTCGATGGCGTCCAGCACCGACTCGGCGGTGTCCGCGGTGGCCACCACGTCCATCCCCTCGGCCCGCAGCAGCAGGGCGAGCCCTTCGCGCAGCAGCGGGTCGTCCTCGGCGATCACGATCCGCAGGGCGCGGTGCACGTCACGTTCCACGGGGAGGTCCACTTCCAGGTCGTCGGGCCGCAACGACCTTACTCGGTGGCGCGGTTGACGACGCCCGTCACTTGTCCCCGGCCGGCCAGGGGTCGCCCCAGGCCGCGTCCCGGGCCGCCTTGTACAGGTCGCCGTGGCGCTTGGTGACCGTCCGGCGGCTGATCCGCTCGTCGGGTTCGCACAGGTCGAGCAGGACCTGGCCCTTGCGGATCTGCGGGCGCCGGACCACGCGGGAGGGGGCGGGTTCGGCGGGGAGCCGGGTGGCGGCGACGTAGCTGAACTTCTCGTCCTCGTAGGCGAGGGAACCGCTCTTGACCTGCCGGTGCAGGCTGGACCGGCTGACGCGGGCCGCGAAGTGGCACCAGTCCGTGCCGGGCACGATGGGGCAGGCGGCGCTGTGCGGACAGGGCGCGGCGACCCGGAACCCGGCGGCGATCAGCCGGTCGCGGGCCTCGATGACGCGGGCGTACCCGGCGGGGGTGCCGGCCTCGACGATCACGACGGCCTGCGCGGCGCCGGCGGCGGCGTCGACGAGGGCGGCGCGGTCGGACTCGGTCAGCTCGTTGAGTACGTAGGACACCGTGACGAGATCGGCACTCCCGACGCTGAGCCCGGCTCCGATCCGGGCGCGCTGCCAGCGGGCGTCGCGCAGGGCGGGGAGCGAGGCGGCGATCTCCCGCCCGAGGGCGAGCGCGGGCTCGGCCCAGTCGAGCACGGTCACCGGGCGCGGGCCGTCCCAGGTGTCGCTGACGGCCCAGGTCGCGGCACCGGTGCCGCCGCCCACGTCCAGGTGGCTGCCGGGTGCCCAGTCCGGCACGGCCGCGGCGAACTCGGCCAGCGCGGAGCGTACGGCGGCGAAGGTGGCGGGCATGCGGTACGCGGCGTAGGCGACGACGTCGGCGCGGTCGCGGAGGATGGGGGCGTCGGTCGGGGTGTCCCCGCGGTAGTTGGCGATCAGCCGCTCCACGGCCTGCGCGGCCTGGCGGGGCGGGAGCCCGTCGACGAGGTCGGCGAGGGTGGCGCGGAGGGTGTCGGCGGGGTGGTTCACCTGGCGATTGTACGAGGCACTCCGTGGGGTGCGGGGTGGGTCCGCGGGGTGGGCCCACCGGCCCGGGGTTGCCCGGTCACCCGTCGCGGGTGTGGGGGCGGGGTGGGTCACGCGGCCCGGCGTTACGGGGTGCCCGGCGCGGGTGCGGGCGCGGCGTGGGAAACGCAGGCCGGCGCTGGCCGGGTGCCGCTGCGCCCACCCGTGCCGCCCCAGCGGCACGACTGCCCGCAGCTACGGCGGCATGGCGGGTGCCCGCAGCTGGGGCGGCATGGCGGGTGCCCGCAGCTGGGGCGGCATGGCGGGTGCCCGCAGCTGGGGCGGCGTGGCGACTGCCCGCAGCTGGGGCGGCGTGGCGACTGCCCGCAGTGAGGGGCAGCGTGGCGGCTGCTTACAGCGACGGCGGCGACGGCATCGGCGGGGAGCCGCGTACGGCGGGGACGGGGCAGTGACGTGGGGCGACGGAGAGCCGCGTACGGCGAGGAGGGGGCGGGGCGGGGGGTGTCCGCCCGCAGCGGTTGGCGCGTCAACAGAGCCCACTTCTGTGGCCGACCGATTCCGCGCCGTTCCGAGGACGGACACCCCCCGGCACGCCCCCGACCCACCCACCGAACCCAAGGCGCAACGCGCACCCCCACCCCACCCGCACAGGCGCCGCAGGCACCCCGCACCACCACCGAACCCCACACCGGCGCCGCAGGCACCCCGCACCACCCACCGCCGGAGGCACCCGCACCGGCGCCGCAGGCATCCGCACCCGCTCGTCAGACCCGTACCGCTCGGGCCACCCTCGTGCACAGTGCGGCGCGGGGGCCGTTGGAGGCGGGGCGGCGGCGGGGGTGGACGGTGTTGGCGAGGAGGATGGCGAAGGTGTCCGTCGCGCGGTCGAGGACCAGCATCGTGCCGGTGAAGCCGGTGTGGCCGGCCGTCCCGCGCCCCGCCAGCTCGCCCATGAACCACGGCTGGTCGAGGACGAAGCCGAGCCCCGGTTCGGTGAAGAGCAGCTCCACGAAGTCGGGTCCCAGGATCCGTGCCGGCCCGTGGGAGCCCCCCGCCAGCAGCGTCCGGCTGAAGACAGCGAGGTCCCGCGCCGTCGAGAACAGCCCCGCGTGACCGGCCACCCCGCCCAGCGCCCACGCGTTCTCGTCGTGGACGACCCCGCGCAGCATCCCCCGGTCCACCTTGGCCCAGGGCCGCCGCTGGTCCTCCGTGGCCGCCGCGCCGGGGCACGGCCCGAAGCGCGTCGCCGTCATGCCCAGCGGCCGGGTGATCCCGTCACGGACGAGCACGTCGAGGGTGCGGCCGGTGATGCGCTCCAGGACCTGCTGAAGGAGCAGCATGTTCAGGTCGGAGTAGCAGTACGTGCCGGGCACCCCCACCGGCGGCTCCGCGCGCAGCCGCCGCAGCCGTTCCTCATCGTCGGCGCAGTCGTACAGCGGGAGTTCGGGCCGCAGCCCGGAGGTGTGGGTGAGCAGCTGTCGTACGGTGACCCGGTGCCGGGCCGCGGCCCGGAAGTCCGGCAGGTAGGCGGCGACCTCCGCGTCGATGCCGAGCGTGCCCCGCTCGATCTGCTGCACGGCGGCGACCGCGGTGAACAGCTTCGTCAGGGAGGCCAGGTCGAAGGGCGTGTCGACGCTCATCGGCACCCGGGAGTCCGCCGGCAGCTCCACGCCCGTGTCGCTGTACGGCTCGTAGGCGGCGTAACGCACCGCCCACCCCGCCGCCTCCTCGACGGCGAGCACGGGCCCGCGCCCGACGGCCACCACGGCGCCCGCGGCCCAGGGGCGTTCACCGGCCGTGAGGTCGTGCACCTGGGCGACGACACCGCGGAGCCCCTCGGGATCGAGCCCGGCCCGCTCCGGGGTGTCGCCGCGCAGTCTCGGAGCACTCAGTTGTCCGCTCCCTTGCCAACTCCCTGCCCGCGGCACATGGTCACGAGGAAGCCGAGCGCCACCACCGCCGCCGCCAGCTGGACCACGGCCATCGGTACGGCGGTGTCCTCCCCGGCGATCCCGACCAGCGGGGAGGCGACGGCACCGATGAGGAAGGAGGACGTGCCGAGCAGCGCGGAGGCGGAGCCGGCGGACTGCCTGACCCGCATCAGGGCGAGCGCCTGGGTGTTGGGCAGGCTGATGCCCATCGCGGACATCAGCACGAACAGCGCGGCGGCGACCGGCCCGAGCCCGACCTCGCCGAAGACGCCCAGGGACATCAGCAGCAGCGCGGTCGCGGCGGCGATCACGACGAGGAGACCGAGGCCGAGCACCCGGTCCAGCCTGACCCGTCCGACCAGGATCTTGCCGTTGATCTGCCCGACCACGACGAGCCCGATCGAGTTGAGGCCGAACAGCAGGCTGAACGTCTGCGCGGAGGCCCCGTAGATCTCCTGCATGACGAACGGCGACGCCGCGACGTAGGCGAACAGCGAGGCGAAGGCGAATCCGCCCGCGAGCATGTACCCGGTGAAGGCGCGGTCGGCGAGCAGCCCGCGCATCGCGCGCAGGGTGTCGCCGACGCCGCCCGCGTGCCGCTCCGCGACGGGCAGCGTTTCGGGCAGCCTGGCCCACACGACCACCCCGAGCACCACGCCGACCACGACGAGGACGACGAACACGCCCCGCCAGTCGGTGAAGCGCAGGATCTGCCCGCCGATGAGCGGCGCGACGACGGGCGCGACGCCGGAAATCAGCATGAGGGTGGAGAAGAAGCGGGCCATGGCCACACCGTCGTACAGGTCGCGTACGACGGCGCGGGCGATGACGATCCCGGCGGCGCCCGCGAGTCCCTGGACCAGCCGGAAGGCGACGAGGACCTCGACGGTGGGCGCGACGGCGCACAACGCGGTGGCGACGACGTAGACGGCGAGCCCGGCCAGCAGCGGACGCCGGCGTCCCCACTTGTCGCTCATGGGGCCGACCACGATCTGTCCGAGGGCCATGCCGGCCAGGCAGGCGGTGAGCGTGAGCTGGACGGTGGCGGCGGGCGCGCTCAGGGACCGGGTGACCTCCGGGAGTGCCGGGAGGTACATGTCCATCGCCAGCGGAGGCGTGGCGGTGAGGCTGCCGAGGATGAACGTGACGAGCAGACCGATACGGCGGGTGGCGGCCGACGTACGGGCGGCCGGCCCCGTTCCCGGTCCGGCCGCCGGTCCGGCCGCCCGTACGGGCCCCCCGGTGTTCACGTGTGACGATGACGGCGTTGACGACGATGACGGCGTTGGCGACGTGGTCATGTCCGGTGACCGATGCGGTATGGACGGCCCGCGCTCGGGCATGTGCCCCTCCCTCTCCTACGGATCCGCCGCCTATGCTCTCAGCTCGTACGCGTTTGAACGAACCTGAGCGAGGGTGGGGCAGGGTGTCAGCGGTGACCGGGCAGAAGGTGCGCTGGGGGATTCTCGCGACCGGCGGGATGGCGGCGCGATTCACGGCGGATCTGGTCGATCTGCCGGACGCGGAGGTCGTGGCGGTGGCGTCGCGGACCGAGGCGTCGGCGAAGGCGTTCGCGGAGCGGTTCGGGATACCGCGGGCGTACGGCGGCTGGGAGACGCTGGCGCGGGACGAGGACGTCGACGTGGTGTACGTCGCCACCCCGCACTCGGCGCACCGGACGGCGGCCGGCCTGTGCCTGGAGGCGGGCCGGAACGTGCTGTGCGAGAAGCCGTTCACGCTGAACGCGCGCGAGGCGGCGGAACTGGTCGCGCTCGCCCGTGAGAAGAACGTCTTCCTCATGGAAGCGATGTGGATGTTCTGCAACCCGCTGGTGCGGCGCCTGAAGACCCTGGTCGACGACGGCGCGATCGGCGAGGTCCGCAGCCTCCAGGCGGACTTCGGCCTGGAGGGCCCCTTCCCGCCCGCGCACCGGCTCCGCGACCCGGCGCAGGGCGGTGGCGCACTGCTGGACCTCGGGGTGTACCCGGTGTCGTTCGCGCAGCTGCTGCTCGGTGAGCCGTCGGACGTCGCCGCCCGCGCGGTGCTCTCCGAGGAGGGCGTCGATCTGCAGACGGGTGCGCTGCTGAGCTACGACGGCGGCGCCCTCGCCTCCCTCCACTGCTCCATCACCGGCGGTACGCCCAACTCCGCGTCGATCACCGGCTCCGAGGGCCGCATCGACGTACCGAACGGCTTCTTCTTCCCGGACCACTTCGTGCTGCACCGCACCGGCCGGGAGCCGCAGGAGTTCCGGGCCGACCCGGCGGACGGGCCACGGGAGAGCCTGCGGCACGAGGCCGAGGAGGTGATGCGGGCCCTGCGCGCCGGGGAGAGCGAGTCGCCGCTGGTCCCCCTCGACGGCACGCTCGCCGTGATGCGGACGCTCGACGCGATCCGGGACCGCGTCGGCGTCCGCTACCCGGGAGAGACGGGAGGAACGGGGGAATCCGGAGAGGCGGCGGAGCCGGTCGTCACGCCGGCTTGAGCCCCGGCTCCCCCACCTCCGTCACGAAGGACCCGGCGGTCGTGAGCGGCGCGCCCTCGGTGCTGACGTGGGACACCGTCTTGAAGTCGGCGCGCGCCGACCGGCGGCCCAGGGACACCGTGGCGTAGCCGCGCCGCCCGTTGAAGAACTTCAGGTGCGGGTTGGCTGCCATGAGGGTGTCCCAGTTGGACGGCTTCTCGGAGCCGTCGCCGCCGCTGGTGATCGAGGTGGTGACGATCTCCGTGCCCAGGGTCCGGGAGTCCGGGTCGTCGAAGTCGCGCTTGATGTCGAAGCCGTAGGAGACGTGCACGTCGCCGGTGAGGACCATGAGGTTCTCGATCCCGGCGGCCTGCGCGCCGGCCAGCACCCGCTCGCGGGAGGCGGGGTAGCCGTCCCAGGAGTCCATGGAGACCTTGGACGGCGTGGTGGTCATGTTGTACCGCTGGGAGAAGGTGACCTGCTGGGGCACCACGTTCCACAGGGCGTCGGACCGGTGCCAGCCGTTGATCAGCCAGCGCTCCTGGGCGTCGCCGGTGAGGGTGCGGCCCGGGTCCTCGGACTCGGGTCCGGGGAACTGCCAGCCGTCCCCGTAGGCCTGGTTGGAGCGGTACTGGCGGGTGTCGAGCACGTCGAACTGGGCGAGGCGCCCCCAGTGCAGACGGCGGTAGAGCTGAAGGTCGGGGCCGTCGGGCAGCTGGGGCCTGCGCAGCGGCATGTTCTCCCAGTAGGCGCGGTAGGCGGCGGCCCGGCGGATGAGGAACTCCTCCGGCGGGACGCTGTTCTCCGGCGTCTCGTCGGCGTAGTTGTTCTCGGTCTCGTGGTCGTCCCAGGTGACGACGAACGGGTGCGCGGCGTGCGCGGCCCGCAGGTCGGGGTCGGACTTGTAGAGGGCGTACCGCAGCCGGTAGTCCTCCAGCGTCACCGTCTCGTGGTTGAAGTGGGCGGGCAGGGTGCCGGCGGGGTAGGCGCGGGAGCCGCCGGTGGCGTTGACGGCGTACTCGTAGAGGTAGTCGCCGAGGTGGAAGACGACGTCGACGTCCTCCCGGGCCAGGTGCCGGTACGCGGTGTAGTAGCCCTGGTCGTACTTCTGGCAGGAGACGACGCCGAAGGTGAGGTCGGCGACCCGGCTGTGCCGCGCGGGTGCGGTGCGGGTGCGGCCGGCCGGGCTGACGTAGCGGCCGGCGCGGAAGCGGTAGTGGTAGACGTGGCCGGGCGCGAGGTGGCCGACCTCGACGTGCACGGTGTGGTGGAACTCGGGGTGGGCGGTGGTCCGGCCCCTTCTGACGACGCGGCGGAACCGTTCGTCCAGGGCCACCTCCCAGCTCACTTCGACGCGTTTGGCGGGCAGCCCGCTGTCGGCCTGGTACGGGACCGGGGCCAGGCGCGTCCACAGCAGTACGGAGTCGGGCTGCGGGTCGCCCGAGGCGACGCCGAGCGTGAAGGGGTCGGCGGTCAGCTGCGCGGCGTCCAGCTCGGCGGCGCTCGCGGTCCCGGCGGCCGGCAGGTTCACGGAGAAGGCGAGCGCGGCGGCGGCGCCGGTCACGGTCAGGAAGCGGCGGCGGCCCAGGCTGCGGGCGGCGGCACGGAGTTCGGGCGCGTGCGAGGACTGCGACCGGGCCGGGCTCGGGACCGGGGTCGGGACCTGGTGGTTCGCGGGTGTCATCCGTTCCTCCCCTTGCGGTGGTTGCAAGGGGAATTCGAAGGGCCGGGAACGACCCGGGCTTGGCGCGGACATGGCGATCGCATGTCGGACGGATGAGTTCCGCATGTTCCGCGACCCGTACGCTGCCGAGTCATGAACACCGTGAGAACCAGCGACGAGGAACGCACCGACGAGCGCACCGCCGAGCGACGCGTCGGCGAAGGGCGCACCGGTACGCGGAAGGTGGCCGTCGTCACGGGCGCCGGTTCCGGCATCGGCCGGGCGGTCGCCGTCGAACTGCTCGCCGCCGGGTGGTCGGTGGCCCTGGCCGGCCGCCGCCCCGAGCCCCTGGCCGAGACGGCCGCGGCGGCGCCGGCGGGCTGGGGGTACCTCCCAGGCCGTTCAGGCACTGGGGGAGGCACACCGCTCACCGTCCGCGCCGACGTGTCACGCCCGGAGGACGTGGCGGCCCTGTTCGGCGCGGTGCGCGACCGGTTCGGGCGGCTGGACCTGCTGTTCAACAACGCGGGGACCTTCGGCCCCGGCGGCGTGCCGGTCGAGGAACTGCCCTACGACGCCTGGCGGCACGTGGTGGACACCAACCTCAACGGGGCGTTCCTGTGCGCGCAGGCGGCGTACCGGCAGATGAAGGAACAGGATCCGCGGGGCGGCCGGATCATCAACAACGGCTCGATCTCGGCGCACACTCCGCGCCCGCACTCGGTGGCGTACACCGCGACCAAGCACGCGCTGACGGGCCTGACCAAGTCGCTGTCGCTGGACGGCCGCCCCTACGGCATCGCGGTCGGCCAGATCGACATCGGCAACGCGGCGACCGACATGACGGCCGGGATGCAGACCGGCGCGCTCCAGGCCAACGGGGAGACGGCACCCGAGCCCGTGATGGATGTCGCCGACGTGGCGCGCACGGTGCGGCACATGGCGGAGCTGCCCCTGGAGGCGAACGTGCAGTTCGCGACGGTCCTGGCGACGGCGATGCCGTACGTGGGGCGCGGCTGAGTCCGGTCACACGATCGGAATTTCAGAATCCGCGGTATTGCGGCCGGTGGAGGACGTATGCTCAAATCTCCTTCACCAGAACTTCACACTTGAAGCGTTGGTACTCCACAACGCTCCATGAGCCATACCGAGGGGGGGGAGGCGGCAGCCGTTCCACCGCACCGGTCGCACCGGTGGGCGGAACGGCTGCCGCACCGTTTCCGTTTCTGCTCCTGCTCCTGCTCCTGCTTCGCAGTTACGCCTGCCCGGTCTCGAAGCGGGCGATCCGGCCCTCCTCGTCCACGGTGAAGTCCCACCGGGTGCGCATCTCGCCCCAGGTGTCGTTGCGGTAGCGGGCGATGAGGGCGCGACCGCCGTTCGACTCGTTGTCGACCTCCATGTGGCCGTTGGAGGAGAAGATCTCCTGGTCGATCCACTGGTCGAGGTTCCGGTCGTCTCCGTCGTCGGCCATGGTGGCGTCCGGGGCGAGCAGCGAGAGGAAGGCCTCGCGGTCGTGGGCGTTGACGGCGGTGACGAAGGCGCGGACGGCCGGGTCGCTGAGTCGCGTGGTCTGAATCGTCATGGCGGCAGCGTCACACCGGCTCCGCACCCCCGCCACCCGAACGCCGCCTGTGGCGGGCCCGCGTGGCGCGGAGGGGCGACGGTGGACGGGTGAGCCACCCGCAGCGTACGAGGGAGCCGACGTGAACTGTTTCGACCGGCGTGATCTGGGCCTGCTGCTGCTCCGGCTGGGCACCGGCGGCGTCCTGGCGGCGCACGGGTCGCAGAAGCTGCTCGGCTGGTTCGGCGGCGGCGGGATCGAGGCCACCGGCCAGGCCATGGAGGCCATGGGCTACGCACCCGGCCGGGCCAGCGCCACCGCGGCGGGACTCGCGGAGGCGGGCGGCGGCATGCTGCTCGCCCTGGGCCTGGCGACCCCGGCGGCGGGCGCGGCGGCGGTCGGCGCGATGGCCGGCGCGGCGGCGGTGCACGCCCCGAACGGCTTCTTCGCCCAGGCCGGCGGCTACGAGTACGCGGCGTCCCTCGGCCTGACGGCGGCGGGCCTCGCGGTCTCGGGCCCCGGCCGGCTCTCCCTCGACCACGCCCTCGGCCACGCGGTCAACCGCAACTGGATGGTCCCCGCCGCCCTCGCGGCGACGGCGGCGGCCACGACGGTGGTCGTGGGGGCACGGAACAGGCGGCTGCGGAAGGCCGCCGAGGGACAGCAGGAACCGCTGTTCGACTGACCGCACCCGGCCGTCCCCGTGGCACGCTGCTCCACATGAGCGACCACCCGCACGGCGCGCGAGCCGACCTGTGGACCACGATCGACGACCTGTGGAAGTGGCTGGAGGCGGACCAGCCCGTCCGCGGCCGGGAGGGCCTCCTCCTACGCATGCTGAAGCTGTCGGAGGAGGTCGGCGAGGTCGCCGAGGCGGTGATCGGCGCGACCGGCCAGAACCCGCGCAAGGGCGTCACGCACACCTGGGACGACGTGCGGGCGGAGCTGTGCGACGTCGCGATCACGGCGCTGGTGGCGCTGCGCACCCTGACGCCCGAGGCCCGCGAGGTCTTCGGCCGGCACCTGGCCTGGGTGGCGGACCGGCCCCGGGGCGCATCGTCCGGTGCCAGCGAATCGTGACCGCCCGCCACCGCGGTTCGCCCCGCCCGGAGCAGTTCTACATCAGTCCGTGGCGGGACGGCGTGACGGCGGGACGGCGTGACGTGGCGGGGCCCGGGAGTCGTATCCAGCTCCCGGGCCCCTGGGGATGCCACCCAATTGCGCACACCGGCGGCGTTTAAGAGGACGGATCAGTCATCAGGCCATCGCGTTCTGCCTTTGAACTACCGCACCGTGAAGAGGTGCAGACGAGATTCGAACTCGCACTCGACGGCGTTCGTCCGTCCCCGGTCGAGCCGGTGATCGGCGGCAATACTGAAGCTGGAGCGAGAGTCTGAGATTGACGGTCCGGACCGTTGCGGCCCGAGCCTCTTCAGGCTGATCTTCAGTTTCAGCTTGCGCTCATCGCGCGAGCCGGTCCTCAATCCGGCCCGCGCCTGTTGCGCACCCCCGCGCTCGCACGCGGGGGCGTTCGTGAAGGCTACCCGTCACCGGCCTCAGCCGAGCAGGTAACCGAAAATGGCGTCACCGACCCGCTGGTCGACGACCTCGGCGCCGTTGGCCTCCTCGCGGGCGTACTTCACGGCCTGCTGGAGCTTCTCGATCCGCTCCACCAGCTCGTTCACTCGCCGCGCCGGGAGGGCGCCGGAGAACTTCACGGTGGTCCAGTACCCGATGGGCACGTCCTCGTAGTACACCTCGACCTGCGCCGGGTGCTTGTCGGTCGCCTCGGCCTTGACGTGGTTGCGCGGGACCTTCTTCGTCCGGATGGTGCGCACCGGGTCCGTCTTCCACCAGTCCGTGGAGGGGTCCTGCGACCAGGACTCGGCGGCGTCCAGGGTGGGCAGCTTCCTGACGAACGCGTGCAGATCGGCGAGCTGCTTCTCCAGGAAGAGCAGATGTCCGACCGGGACGTCGGCGACCACGGTCCGCCCGTCGACCGTGACGTCCGCGCGGGCCGAGCAGTTCGCCCAGTCCTTGGTCGCGGTCACGTCGAACAGCCGCGTCAGCGACGCGGACATCTCGCGCAGTACGTCCTCGGCCTGCACCTGCACCCGGGTGGACTCGGGCGGCAACTGCTCGCCCTCCTCGTCCTTGGGCTGGTACGAGCGCGAGATACCGGCCAGCAGCGCCGGCTTCTGCACCTTCTGGTGCGCCGCGGTGATGTCCTGGAGCGACTTGCTCTTGACGCCCTTCTCGACGGCGATGATCTGGTTCAGTTTCGTCATGTCTGGTCCCCCTCCGAACAGGCATGACCGTATCCCACCGGTCCGGGGACCCGCACGTTCAATTGTTCGCGCGGGCCCCCGGGTTCGGTCATCCCGCGGTGCAGGAGACCGAGGGCCAGGTCCAGTTGCCGTTGGCCTGGATGGTGGCGCCCCAGTTGTTGCCGCTGCCGTTCGACTTGGCGGTCAGCGTCTGCGCGTTGGGATAGGTCGCGTTGATGTTCCAGGTCGACATGACCTTCGCCGGCGACGGCACGTTCATCGTCACCGTCCAGTCACTGGCCCCGCTGACGGACACGTTGAGGTTGTAGCGGTCGCCCCACTTCTGCCCGGCGGACAGTGTCGCGGTGCAGGCACCACCGCCACCACCGTTGTCACCTCCCCCGCCTTCCCCGCCGCCACCGCTGCCGTCGGGGGCGACCGCACGGCCGGTCTGCGGCGAGATCATGCCGGAGCACAGCCCCTTGCTCGCCAGGGTCTGCGCGATGCGCGGGATGGCGGCGAGGGTGTTGGCCGGCCAGTCGTGCATGAGGATGACCTGGCCGTTGCCGAGGCGCGAGACGGCCTGCACGATCGCGTCGGTACTGGCGTTGTTCCAGTCCTGCGAGTCGACGTCCCAGATCACCTCGGTCAGCCCGTACTTGGCCTCGACCGACCGGAGCGTCGCGTTGGTCTCGCCGTACGGCGGCCGGAACAGCTTGGGCGTCCCGCCGCCCGCGCCCGCGATCGCCTGCTGGGTGCGGGAGATCTCGGAGTCCATCTGGGCCTGGCTGAGCTGGGTCATGTGCGGGTGGGTGTAGCTGTGGTTGGCGACCCACATGCCGGCGTCGACCTGGGCCCGGACCAGGGACGGGTTCTGGGCGGCGTACTGGCCCTCATTGAACATGGTGGCCCGCAGCCCGTTCTGCCGGAGCGCGTTGAGCAGGGACTGGGTGCTGCCGGAGGGGCCGTCGTCGAAGGTGAGGCCGACGTAGCCGTTGCAGGCCGCGGCCCGGGCCGGGGCGGCGCTCCCGGCCGCGACGGTGCCGGCGGCGGCGAACGCGGTGACGGCGACGCCGGTGGCCAGGGTGCGCAGGGGGCGCGACGAGGCGCGTGATCCGGTACGCATACGAGTGATTCCTCCTCTCGGGGCGTGCGGTGGTGGGGTCATCCCGCGGTGCAGGAGACCGAGGGCCAGGTCCAGTTGCCGTTGGCCTGGATGGTGGCGCCCCAGTTGTTGCCGCTGCCGTTCGACTTGGCGGTCAGCGTCTGCGCGTTGGGGTAGGTCGCGTTGATGTTCCAGGTCGACATGACCTTCGCCGGGGACGGCACGTTCATCGTCACCGTCCAGTCGTCGGCCCCGCTGACGGACACGTTGAGGTTGTAGCGGTCGCCCCACTTCTGCCCGGCGGACAGCGTGGCGGTGCACCCGCCGCCTCCGCCACCGTCGCCGCCACCGCCGTTGTCGCCGCCACCGCCGCTCGTACCGCCGACGTTGATGTTGGAGCTGCCGCTGCTCTGGTAGCCCTCGGTGGCCATGATCATGTAGTAGCTGAAGTTGCCGAGCGGCATCCCAGCCCGCGCCCACGCGTCGAAGTGGTTGCCGGTGGTGATGGTGCCGCCGGTCCGCTTCGACTGCCGGACGCTCCAGTACTGGTCGAAGGTGCGGGTGCCCTCGACGGAGGGCTTGTTGACGCGGGTCGTCTTGTAGATGTCGTAGGTGCCGCCGTCACTGGTGACGGTGCCCTTGTACTCGCCCGTGGGCCGGTAGGTGCCCCAGTTGTCGACGATGTAGTACTCGACGAGCGGGTTGGACGTCCATCCGTAGAGCGCCAGGTACGCGTTGCCCGACGGGTTGAAGGTGCCCGAGTACTGCACGGTCCGGCGACCGCCGTTGGCCCAGCCCTTGCCGGCGACGAAGTTGCCGGTGTTGCGCCACGAGGTGCTGTACTGACCGCCGGACCCCATGTTCATGGAGACGGTGCCCTGGCTGTCGGTCCAGAACGAGTAGTAGTAGCCGTTGTTGGTGCCCTCCTGGTTGGTCGTGACGACCGTGTCGGCCTGGGCGGTGCCCGGCAGCATCAACGCGGCGAGCGCGGCCAGCGCGACGGCCCACGCACTCCTGATCAGCAACGTGACGGGACCTCGTCTGCGGCGCCTCGGTTGAACGAGCAGGTTCATGGGGGGTGTTCCTCTCCTGCGGAGGTGCGGACAACGGCGCCAGTGTTGGCCTGCACTCGTCAAGCGTCAACAGTTTCGGTAGATGTTTCGAAACCTTCGCCGGTCCATGAGACACCCACCGCGAAAGATATCTGCAGCTCAATCCGCCTTCCTCCCCTGTCTGCACACTGCAGTCGGGAATCATCCGACGAAGCCTCCTGAAAGCAGGAGGCACACATCCGAAAATTTCGACGCCTTGCTCTCTGGACAGCCGCGGTGTGACCTCACATCCTCGGTGGAGGCAGAGCACCGTTCCCCACGACGGAAGTTGGTCGCTCGTGAAGTTCAGCTACGCGATGCTCCCCGACTACCCGCTGGCCGAGTCCCTGGAGTCGATCCGGCTCGCCGACGAACTCGGCTTCCACGCCTGTTACGCCGCCGACGAGACCTGGCACAAGGACCTCTGGCTCCTCTTCGCCGCGGCGGCCGGCCACACGAACCGCATCCGCCTGGGCCCCAGCGTCTCCCCGGTGACGCTGCGCGAGCCGACCCTGATCGCCCAGGCCCTCGCCACGCTCGACGAGCTCTCGGACGGGCGTGCCGAAGGCGTCCTGTCCAGCGGCAACTTCGGCCTGCTGGCCCAGTACCGCATCGACTGGGCCCGCACCAGGCCGCTGTCCCGCGTGAAGGAAGCCCTGCACGTGATGCGCACGTTCCTGGACGAGGGCGCAATCACGCACGAGGGCGAGTTCTTCTCCTACGACGGGCTGTTCACGTTCGCCCGGCCGGTCCAGGACCGGCTGCCGCTGAAGCTCGGCGCGATGCGCGGACCGAAGTCCTTCGAGGCGGCCGGGGAGTTGTCGGACGGCTGCCACCACGCCCTGAGCTACACCCGCGAGGCCTACGACTACGCGGTGCGGCACATCAGGGCGGGCGCGGAGCGGGCCGGCAAGGACTGGCGCTCGCTGGACATCGGGGCCTGGGTGGTCTTCGCCACCGGGCCCGACTCGGCGACCGCCAAGGAGGCGGCGCGCAGCATGGTCGGCATCTACGCCTCCTCCATGCCCGCGGAGCAACTGCGCCGCAACGGCGTCGACCCGGCGGAGCTGAAGCCGGTCATCGACGCGATCGGCGCCGGCGACCTGGCCCGCGGCATCGAACTGACCACCCCGGAGATCGCCGACCGCCTCTCCGTCGCGGGCACGCCCGAGGAGTGCCGGGAGAAGATCGAGCGGGACATCGCACCCAGCGGCGTCAACCACATGATCTGCGCGATCACCGACCGCGCTCTGGTGAGGGCGTTCACGGGCCGGGACCTGGCGGGGGCGGCCGACGTGAACACGCAACTGCGGCTGATCGCGGAGCGGGTGATGCCGGGGCTCGGGTGAGGCTCGTAACTGCGAGGGCTCGGGTGAGGCTCGTAACTGCGGGGGCTCGGGTGGGGCGCGTGACTGCGGGGCTCGGGGGTGGGGCTCACCCGAAGGGGCCGAAGTCCCTCATCTGCTCCATCGTGCTCTCGTGGCTCCGCTTCACGTAGTCGTCGGCGGCCTGGTTCAGAGCCTGGTCACGGGCGCTCCGGAGTTTTCCGTAGGTCTGGGGGCTGAACTGCTCGATCTTCTGGACGGCGTCCGCGCCGTCGCCGAACTTCTTGGCCGTCGCCAGGCCGCCGAGAATCATCGACCCGATCTTGACCCCCGCCTTGATGCCGGGGTGCGGGATGGCGTTCGCGACCTGGCCCACCGCCCCGCTCGTCGCCACGGAGCCGAGGAGGGTCCCCTCCATTTCCCGCTTCTTCGACTCCAGCGTTTCGTCGAACTGGGCCATGAGCCGCTGGCTCTCCTCCGGGCTCGCCTGCTGCGCGGCCCGCTCGACCACCTGGCGCACCTTGTCCTCGCCCTCGAGCGCGACCCAGGCTGCCCAGCGCATCCCCTCCGTCACGCTCTCCGCACTCGGCGCGGGCTCGGTGAACACCGCGGCCCGACTGGTGACGGCCGACTGCGCCCCCTTGCCCAGCCCCGTCAAGAACGGACTGTCCGACGTGTGTTCGGCCATCTTCTGCCGTGCCAGCTTCGCCAGCACGTCGGCGAGCGGACCGGAGCTCGGCCCGCCCTGGGACGCCCCGGGACCGCCGCCACTCGACTGCCGCTGGTTCATCTGCCGCAGCATCGCGCTCGGAGTGGCGGGAACGGGCGCCCGCTGCGGCTCCGCGAGGGTCTTGATGACGCGGGCGCAGATGACCTCGACCAGTTCCTCCGCGCCGGCTTTGCTGTCCTCGTAGACGTGGTTCTTCTCCTCGGCCAGGAGCCCCTTGATCACGGCAACGGCCGCGAACTCCACACGGCCTGACGCCCCGAGACCGAGGTTGGCCCCCATGCGGGTTTTGACGCCTTCGAGGATCGAGACGTGGTACTGCCCGAGGAACGCCCGAACGCTCTCCTCGTTGCTCAACTCCCGCGTGCTCTGCGGATTCTGCGCGTCCCGGAGGCTCACCCGCCGCTGGATCACGCCCACCCCGGCGGCGGAGTGCCGGTGCCGCTGCGACCGAGGCTCCGCGTGCCCGGACTGACGGACCATCTGTACGGCCGCCGCGTTGCCGGCCTTCCCCTGAAGGCCGAGCAGGCCCTGCAGTTGTCCGGGAAGGGCCGGACCGGATCGGTGGGGTGCACGCGCGTCCTTCTTGGCCCCGCCCGTCCTGGCGCTCTCATGGCTGTACAAGGAAGCTCCTCCGATGACGTGCAGTCGTCAAACTTCCTACCCGATGTCCTCCCCCTGCCGCCAGGTACTCCCGAGCAGTACCGGCTGCTCGAAGGGGCAATGATCGCGCCGAGCCGGCCCCGGGAGGGAATGGTGGGCGCCACCATCCGCCGGCCCGGAATTGTGTGACGGGCCCACGTGCCCGAGGTCTCCCATCCTTCCTACGGTGTTCCGCCATGGAGAGCACCGAGAGTCCCCTCACCCACCGGTTCCTGACCGGACGCAAGGCCCTGGTCACGGGGGCCGCCGGCGGAATCGGCCGGGCCTGTGCCGAGGCCTTCGCCGCGGCGGGGGCCGAGGTGTACGTCGTGGACCTGGTCGCCGAGGCCGCCAAGGACGTGGCCGCGGCGACCGGCGGCACGGCGATCGTGGCCGACCTCGCCGACCCGGACGCGGTGGAGGCCCTGCCGGACGACGCCGACATCGTGGTCAACAACGCCGGCCTCCAGCACGTCGCCCCCGTCCACGCGTTCCCGATGGACCGCTTCGCCCTGATCCAGCGGGTGATGGTGGAGGCGCCGTTCCGGATCGTGCGCCGCGCCCTTCCGCACATGTACGCGCGGGAGTGGGGCCGGGTCGTCAACATCTCCTCGGTGCACGGCCTGCGCGCCAGCCCCTACAAGTCGGCGTACGTCATGGCCAAGCACGCCCTCGAAGGGCTCAGCAAGGTGGTCGCCCTGGAGGGTGCCGCCCACGGCGTCACCAGCAACTGTCTGAATCCCGGCTACGTCCGCACCCCGCTCGTCGAGGACCAGATCGCGGACCAGGCGCTCGCCCACGGCATCCCGGCGGGTGAAGTGGTCGAGCGGGTCTTCCTCGAACGCACCGCCATCAAGCGGCTGATCGAGCCGGCCGAGGTCGCCGGGGCCGCCCTGTGGCTGTGCGCCGAGAACACCGGCTACGTCACGGGCTCCTCGCTGCCGCTGGACGGCGGCTGGACGGCCCACTGAGGGCCCACTGGCGCCCTTAACCCCCGTAGCCCCATCCCCCGTCCCCATAGCCCCACCCCCCACCGCCCACTCCCCCGGACCCGCTCGACCGTCCCCGACGTCCCCCGAGCCCGGCGGATCCGACCCATATCGCCCCGAGACGGTGACACACATGGCCAGCGCTCACACCGCCGTGAACGAACCAGGCAGCCCCAAGAAACCGGCCGGCCTCCGCAAGGTCGTCGCGGCCAGTCTCGTCGGCACCACCATCGAGTGGTACGACTACTTCCTCTACGGCTCCGCCGCGGCCCTCGTCTTCGGCCGGGTCTTCTTCCCGGAGTCCGACCCGCTCACCGGCACCCTGCTCTCCTTCCTCACCTACGCCATCGGCTTCGCCGCCCGCCCCGTCGGCGCCGTCGTCTTCGGCCACTTCGGCGACCGCCTGGGCCGCAAGAAGCTCCTGGTGATCAGCCTGCTGATGATGGGCGGCTCGACCACCCTGATCGGCTGCGTCCCCGGCTACGACACGCTGGGCGTCGCCGCTCCGCTGCTGCTCACCACGCTGCGCCTGGTCCAGGGCTTCGCGCTGGGCGGCGAATGGGGCGGGGCGGTGCTGCTGGTGTCCGAGCACGGCGACGCCCGGCGCCGCGGCTTCTGGGCGTCGTGGCCGCAGGGCGGCGCGCCGGCGGGCAATCTGCTGGCCGTCGGTGTCCTCTCCCTGATGACCACCGTGCTCAGCGACGACGCGTTCAACTCCTGGGGCTGGCGCGTCCCGTTCCTGCTCTCCGGTGTCCTGGTCATGGTCGGCATGTGGATCCGGCTGTCCGTCGACGAGTCCCCGCTGTTCAAGGAGGCACTGGCCAGGTCGAAGGAGCGCGAGGCGAAGCAGCGGGCCGAGCAGTTGCCGTTCGTCGCGGTCGTCCGCGACCACTGGCGGGACATCCTGGTCGCGATGGGCGCCCGCATGGCGGAGAACATCTCGTACTACGTGATCACCGCCTTCGTCCTGACGTACTGCGTGGAACACCTCGACATCGACAAGCAGCCCGCGCTGAACGCGGTGCTGATCGGCTCGGCGGTGCAGTTCTGCCTGATCCCGCTGTTCGGCGCGCTCTCCGACCGGGTCGGCCGCAAGCCGGTCTACCTGGTGGGCGCGATCGGTGTGGGCGCGTGGTCGTGGGCGTTCTTCGGTCTGCTGGACACCCGGTCGTTCCCGGCGCTCGTCCTGGCGGTCACCGTCGGGCTGGTCTTCCACAGCGCGATGTACGCCCCGCAGGCCGCGTTCTTCTCCGAGCTGTTCGCCACCCGGATGCGCTACACCGGTGCCTCCATCGGCGCCCAGCTCTCCTCGGTCGCGGCCGGCGCCCCCGCCCCGCTGATCGCCACGGCGCTGCTGGGTTCCTACGGCTCCTCCGTCCCGATCTCGGTGTACGTCGCACTGTCGGCGGTCGTCACCGTGATCGCCGTCGTCGCCGCCCGGGAGACCCGCGGCACGGACCTGGCCGCGGTCGGGCCGGCCGGTCCCGGAGCGGCGGCCCGTCCGGCCCCCGACCCGAAGGAGACCGCCTCCACGTGAGCCGTCCATGAGGGCCGTGGGATGACGGAGGGGGCGGACTTCCCGCCCCCTCCGTCATGTCTCTCCCGTCCCCGCCCTGCCTCTCACCCCGTCGCCCTTGCGGGAGCTGCCCGCCTTCCTCACAATGGTCCGCCCATGCCCACGAACACGTCCGTCGCCGCCCACCTGCGCCGACTCCTCGACCTCCTGGCCTCCGGTGCCCCCGCCGAGGACTTCGGCACCGTCGCCACCGAGGCGCGGCGCGGCGGCGTCGACGGCGACGACCTCGCGGAGATCGAGCAGGCCACCCAGGCCGCGTTGCGCGTGCGCGGCGCGCTGCGGCAGCACCAGCGCCGGGAGGCGGAACTCACCGCCCTGTTCGACACCGCCGGCGACCTCGCGGCGCTGCGCGACCTGGACGCGGTACTGCGGTCCATCGTGCGCCGCGCCCGCATGCTGCTCGGCACCGACACGGCGTACCTGACGCTTCCCGACGAGGAGGCGGGCGACACCTTCATGCGGGTCACCGACGGCTCCGTGTCCGAGCTGTTCCAGAACCTGCGGCTGCAGCTCGGCGAGGGCCTCGGCGGCCTGGTCGCGCAGACCGCGCGGCCCTACGCCACGCCCGACTACCGCACGGACGAACGCTTCCACCACACGCACAGCATCGACGCCGGTGTCCTGGACGAGGGCCTGGTCGCGATCCTCGGCGTTCCCCTGCTGCTGGGTTCCGGGAGCGGCGGCAAGGTGATCGGCGCCCTGTTCGCCGCCGACCGCACGCCGCGCACCTTCTCCCCGGACGAGGTGGCCCTGCTGTGTTCGCTGGCCAACCACGCCGCCATCGCGATCGACACGGCGAAGGCCATGACCGACGCGCGGGTCGCGCTGGCCGAACTGGCCGAGGCCAACGCCGTCATCCGGGAGCGCTCGGCCGCCATGCAGCGGGCCGAAGAGTCCCACGACCGGCTCAGCGACCTGGTGCTGCGGGGCGGGGACGTGGCAGACGTGGCCGCCGCCGTCGCGGACCTCCTGGAGGGCGACGTCACGGTGTTCGACGCGGGAGGGTGGCCGCTCACCCCGACGGCGCACGGCGCCGGGGGCGCCGGCGGGAGCGCCCCGGCCGGCACGAGCGGTACGGACGCCCCGAAGGGCTTCGTCGGCACCGACGGCACTGGTGGCACCGACGACGCCGCGGCCCTGGTGCGGGCCGCCGAGGAGTCGCGCGCCACCGCCCACGCAGTGGTCCACGACGGACGGTGGGTGTGCGCGGTGCTGGCCGGGCAGGAGATGCTGGGCAGCCTGGTGCTGTCGGGGCGCCCCGACCTGGACGGCCCCGACCGGCGCCTGTTCGAGCGGAGCAGCGTCGTCACCTCGCTGCTCCTGCTGCTGCGCCGCTCGGTCGCCGAGGCGGAGAACCGGGTGCGCGGCGACCTGATCACCGACCTGCTCACGGCGCCCGATCGCGACCCCGCCGGTCTGGTGGCGCGTGGCCGCAATCTCGGCATCGACCTGAACCGTCCGCATCTGGTGCTGGTCGCCTCGACGGACGCGGACGTGCGCGACCGGCTGGCGGGCGCCGCCGTGCAGTACCTGTTCGGCGGCGACGGTGTCAGCGCGGAACACGCCGGTACGGTCATGCTGGTCCCGGACGGCGGGGCCACGCCGGGCGACGCGGCCGGCGCCGCCGCCGAGCAGCTCACCCACCTGGTGGGCGCCCCGGTCACCGTGGCCGGTGCCGGGCCCGCCGCCGGACCGCGCGCCCTCGCCGACGCCCACGCCGAGGCCGCGCGCTGTCTGCAGGCGCTCACGGTGCTGGGCCGCCGGGGAGCCGGCGGGAGCGCCGGCGAACTCGGCTTCCTCGGGGTGCTGCTGGGCGAGGACCACGACGTCGAGGGTTTCGTCAGGGCCACCCTCGGCCCGCTGCTGGAGTACGACGACCGGCGCGGCACCCAGCTGGTGCGCACCCTGGGCGCCTACTTCGGCTGCGGCGGGAGCCTGACCCGGGCCAAGGAGGAGCTGCACGTGCACATCAACACGGTGGTGCAGCGCCTGGACCGCGTCCAGGCCCTCCTCGGCCCGGACTGGAACAGCCCGGAGAACGCCCTGGAGCTGCAACTCGCCCTGCGCCTGCGGCTGCTGTCCCGCGGCTGACCCTCGGCCGGCAGGTACTCCGCCGGTTCCCGGCACCCTCGGGAAATTGGGCTGAGGGGACCGCCCCGCGCCTGCTTCGATGGGCCCATGATGTCCTCCGAGCGGTTGCTCGCCTTCGCGGCGATGTCGTTCCTGCTGATCGTGATCCCGGGCCCCAGCGTGCTCTTCGTGATCGGCCGGGCGCTTGCGCAAGGGCGCAGGGCCGCGCTGACCACGGTCGTGGGGAACACGCTGGGCGCCTACGCGCTCGTCGTGGCCGTGACGCTCGGGGTCGGGTCGGTCGTCGAACGCTCGGTGCTCGTCTTCACGACGCTGAAGCTCGCCGGCGCCGCCTACCTGGTCCACCTGGGTGTCAGGGCGTGGCGGCAACGCGGCTCGTTGCACGCCGCGGTCACGGAACGGGAATCCGCGCGGAACGGCGGCGGCCTGCGCACGCTGTGGGAGGGGTTCGCGGTCGGTGTGGCCAACCCGAAGACCATGGTCTTCTTCGCCGCCGTCCTCCCCCAGTTCGTGGACCGCGCCCAGGGCCACGTGATGACGCAGATGCTGTTGCTGGGCCTGATCTTCAACATCATCGCGGTGGCCTGCGACAGCGTGTGGGGCCTGGCCGCCGCGGCCGGCCGCGACTGGTTCGCCCGCTCCCCCCGACGCCTCTCCCTGGTCGGTGGAATCGGCGGCCTCACGATGATCGGCCTCGGCGTCACGGTCGCGGTGACGGGACGCAAGGACTGATCCGAGGATCTCCGTGTTTCACTCCTGCTCGTCGTCCTCCTCTTCGAAGTCGAACGCCAACTGGTTCGGTACCGCACGATCCGGCAGGACAACTGGCGCAGTTGCTGTCGGATCCAGCGCGTCGTCCACCTCGTGGGGCAGGGCGTAGTCGTCGGCGAGGCGTGCGAGGTGCAGGATCAGAGGCAGAGCCAAGCCGTCACGACCAGCGCGATAGTCCTCGCTGAATCGTTGCTGGTGGACGAATACCGCCCACGCCTCCGCGTCGTCACCGGGCTGGAGACACGCCGCGGTCAGTTCGAGAAGGTCGGGGTTCCAGGCGTTCGTCGTCGGCCGGTACGCGTTCTTGCCCGACGGGTTGGTGTGCGGCGTCAGCTTTGCGTCGTCGTTGGTGAGCTTGGACTGCGTGCCCGACTTGCCGATCGTGCTGTAGAAGACCCGGTCGGAGTCACCCTGTGCCTGCGGCCGCCACAGCCCCATCGCGATCCCCGCACTCTGTCTGCCGTCCAGTTCGGGATGAAGTTCCTCACCTTCGGCCCAGCACTGTGCCGTCTCGTCCCGGCTGCCGTCGGCAACCCGGACGATGCGAAGCTGCTTGCCGTACAGACCGATCCGCTGAACGGGACCGCCGTCGAGTCCGAGCCTGTCCCGTTCCAGACCATCGTTCTTCAGCCACGGCCAACGCTTCCGGACGTCCTGCGCATGCACCAGGACAAGCGTCGGAGCACTGCGCAGCTGGGCGAGTGTCTTCTTCACGAAGGCTGCCGTGAGTGCCGACTGCTCGGCGCTGTTCCTCCTGCCTTCCACCCGTCCCGTCAAGGACTTGAGGAGTTCGGGGTACGGCACCCATGTGTGCATGTCGACAGACTTGCCCAGCACGCACTTCGCGCCTGGCCGGATGAGCACCGCGATCGGCGTGAACTGCTGCTTGCCCGTGGGGCTGTCGACTCGACGTTCCACGAGGTGGAAAGCCACCTGACTCAGGTTCGGGGGGATGAGCTCGTCACCGAGCGCGTGCCGCGGCACCAGCCGCACCCCGGTCTGGCGCAGGCCGTCCGACCATGCCGCGGCGGCACGCAGACCCGCATCGGTGAGAGCTTCCTCCGCGTCGTCATCCGGGTCCGGAGGGCGGATGAACTGGGTCACCAGGCCCGCGTCGGCACAACCGAGGCGGATTGCGTGCTTGGGGTCGGCGCGTCGCCTGGCGTGGCGGAAGGCGTCCCGACCATCGAGTTCCACGAAGGCCAGCCGCGCTCCGGGAACCGCTTCACGCAGCGTGGTCATGGCTCGCGCCACACCAGTGCGGCGCTCCTCGATGGCCTTGTCGTGTTCCCGCCCGCGACGCGGCACGTTGTCGCCTCCCAGCGGTGCGCCAAGGGCCCCAAGGGGCAGCGCGTGCAGCCGGACGGTCAGCTCCTCCGCCTCCCACACCCAGGTTTCGGGACCCTGCGCGCGCCGGTGCGCTGCCAGCCCCAGGCTGGACTCGGCCGCCCTGATCATCTGATCGCGAATGACGTCGTTCTGGTGGAGCACGACTGCGGTGAGATCCTCCCCTTCGAGTGCCTCGGCCAGTCGTGCCCGCAGGACCTTGGCATTGTGGGCCGCGTTCAGCTCACGCTCCTCCATGATGGCGGCCAGCTCCTCGGGATCCTTCTTCTCCTTGTTCTTGGGGACGGACGGCAGCTTCTTGAGCTGCTTGCCCGGCGGTCGCGTGTACGCACTGCGCTTGAGGCGCGGAACGGGAACGAACTCGGGGGCGATCGCCTGCTCCGCCCACTCGATCAGTCGTCGACGCTCGCTGGGCATCAGTCCGGTGCCGATCGCGTGCCTGCCCATGGCCGCCTGGTGCCCGACCGCGATCTGGATGCCGTCCCGACCGTGGATCCAGTGGTCGGCCTCCTTTACCAGGCGGTCCGGGGACGGCAGTGCGTCGAGTGCGCTGATCCGGGCGAGCATGCCTTCCGCTCCGCCCTGGCGCCAGTTCGTAGTGCCGTTCTTCCACTCCAGCATGGCGACGGCGAAGCGCTGCGACTGAGGACCGTCGTGAACGAGGGAACCGTCCGGGAGCAAGTACGCAGACACACCCTTGCCGTAGGGCATGTAGACCTTGCCGGTGACGAACCGACGTACCCCGGCGGCCAAGTGAACACGGGGCACGGGTGAGAAGGGTACGGTGCGCACGGTGATGCGGAGGGTAGCCGCGTAGTAGGCCGGCTTGCCGTCACCGCCGCCGGCACGCCGCGCGGGTACGTACTCGATCAGGTCCGACATCAGCTCGGCTCCCCCGCTGCCTTGTCCCCGGGCACCGGTGCGACCCGCGACTTGCCGGAACGACAACTGCCGCCCGTGGTGCTCGTACGGTGCCTGGCGCGCGATCCGTTCGGCGAGGACATCGGGAAGCAACCGGTATACGTGAGGTGCGGGCACAGCGGTGCCGGCGGGCGACAGCTTCTGTTCGAGGAGGTCGACCGCGCCGGGCTGCCAGCCGAGAGCCGCGGTGTCCAGGTCGCGGAAGCAGCCCGTCAGCAAGGCCGCACTCTCGGGATCCTCGGTATCGCGCTGAAGGCTCCTGAGCCAGGCGGCGAGGTAGAGGTTCGTCACCGCCGTCGGGTACGCCTCCTGGCAGTACAGCCAGGGGTTCTCCGAGCCGAACCGTGCCGTGGAGTCGATCGCGACGATGTCCGGCGCGGTGGCACGCAACAACTGGTTGAACGCCGCCGTGGGGACGCGACGCCGTCGCTGAGCCTGTTCCTTGGCCATTCCACCGTGGTAGAGGCGCAGTAGTGGTTCCTCCCAGTGGGAGGGCAGGGAGAGCGCGTGCATCGGGACGACGAAGGGTCCCTGTACCGGGTCGGGCAGGTATGCGGCCGGGCGGTTGTACTGGTACTGGGCCATGAGACCGGTTCTCCTTGGGAAGGCGCGAAGACTGTGATGAGACGCCGACACGTCACGGGTACGTGCGTGCTGTGGCGGACGCCGTCAGCCCATGTCGACCAGGGCGTGGTAGAGCGGTTCGTACAACTCACGGACAAGGGACTTGTCAATAGGGGCGGGGTCGCTGCCCGCCGTTGTCCCGTCCCCGAAGTAGGGGGCGAGCACCTCGCGCATGCTCGCCAGCAGGCTGGTGTCGGGGGTGTCCGCATCCTGGAACCCGGCTTCCCGGGGGGAGAAGGCCGCGTCGACGAAGACCACCCGGGCGGGCACACCGCCGCGCACCAGGCGACCGATGACCTGCCACATGACGACGAGCTGATCCCAGGTGAACGCCTCCTTCTCCTCTTCTCGCAGGCTCGACCAGGCCAGGCGCCGCGTGAGGAAGCGATTCCACCGGTGCCGTGCGCGGCTGCGGAACGCCACCGCCGCTTGGTCGGGGGTGCCGGCGGCGAGCGCGCTCTGCCTGAAAGAACCGTCGGCGTCTCGGAGCTGGCGCACGGCCCAGTCGTTGATGGACTGAATGGCGAGCGAGATGTCGTCGGGGCGCGGGTGAGGTCGAGCCAGGAAGTAGACCGTGCCGATGGCCGCCTTGCCGCCACGCAGGACGATGTTGTGTCCTCGCTCCACGGCGAGGAGCGGAGCGACGAGAACGTCCCCGCCCACCGAGGGAAAGGCTTTCACGTCGCCCCGGGGCAGTGTCCGGGCGGCGGCGCTCTCCGGCAACCGGACCCAGGACGTGTCGGAGTCCGCGTCGTCGGAGACCAGCCGGGTGACACGGCCGTTCCACTCGGGGATCTGGTTGAGGTATTCGGCGGCTCGTCGTGCCTCGTCGTAACTGCCGACGAGCAGGAGGATGCGGCGACGGTCGGGATCGTCGATCTCCTTCAACTCCGTGTCCAGCATGCTCTCGGCATCGGGCAGGCTGCGGTCCGGCACCGCGAGCTGGTCCAGCATGTGGAGGAGAGCCTGTGGCCGTTCTTCGGCGTCGCATCCGGACAGGCGCAGTGGTCTGGGCCGGTCGTTTCCGGGCCAGTACAGGAACTCCTTGCGGAACTCGCTGCCCAGTACGGCTTCGACTTCCTCGTCGTGCGGGCGCAGGATCGCGCCGACCTCGGCGTGCACGTGGTACCTGCTCGAGGTGCCCGCCCAGCTCGTCGCGGACATGAGCAGGACGTTCGGGCCCGGTCGGCCGTCCACTGCCGAGAGGTCGCCGAGTCGCATGAGCAGCTCGCGGCCCACACCGTTGCAGTGGAAGAAGCGCAGCTCACCGCTGCGGTCGCCGTCGCGCTCACGATCATCGTGACGGAACTGGAAGCCGAGCACGTTCCCCATGGGCGACTCGGGGATGACCGCCTCGTAGTCCTTCGGAGGCCTGCGGGAGAGTACGTTCGAGGTGCTCTCGAGACTGAGTGCCGCCTCGACGCGGGGCCACAGTGTGGTCATGAAGTCGAGACGGCTGTGCAAGGCGGCGAGGAGAAGGGTGAACTCGAAACGGCGGGCTTGGAGGTCGGCGTCCGCCAGGACCGTACTCTCGTCTCCGACGATGCCGGTAAGTGTGTCACGCAGCCTTTCTCGCGTCCGTGCTCCCTGGGGCGCGTGCAGGAGTTCCAGGGTGAGGTGGACGAAGGTGTTCACCAAGGGCGTCACTTCGTCGTCGGAGCCTTCGCTCAGCTGCTCGTGCAGCGGATCGTCGCGGAACCGGCCGAGCGCGCCGTCCAGCGTCCGGGCCGCCGCGATCGGGCTCTCGCCTTCCTTCCGCCCCGGGAACCAGCTGTCCAGCAGCAGGTTGTGCAGGGTGAAGGCGCTGAAGTAGTCGACGCTGATCCACCGCCTGAGTGTGTCGTCCTTGACGAGCAGGGCGAAGAGGCGGTCGGTGGCGGCACTGACCGTGTTGACCGCGTTGGTCCAGTCGTCGACGTCGCGGGCGGATAGCTGGAGCCGGCCGTCCCGGGCCATCTGCTGGAACTTGTGAACCGCTACTTCGTCGAACCATGAATTGGGGGCCCTGCCCACCAGGGTGCTGGCCGGGGCGAAAGCCGTGTCGAGCTGCATCTGCACCCGGTCCGCCTCGTCCACGATGACCAGGTCGCTGAGTCTGCACGCGAGTTCGAGGTAGCGGATCTGCTCCTGGTGCTGGTGCAGCGGGACGGAGCTGTGTACGAGGCCGGCGGGGGTGGCAACCCACACCTGAGCATCGACCAGGTCACGCGACGCACGGTGACGCGGGCAGCGGTTCCACAACGGGCACAGTCTCCGCTGAGGCTTCGGGCCGCGGACACTGGGCCGCGTGCTGCCGCTTTCGTCGTCCAGGAAGGCGTCGCCGTCCGTGCTCTCCCGCTCGGGGACGGTGTACAGCGTGATGCACGGTGCCTCGCGGACGCCGAGCGGGCGTCGGGCTTCCAGGCCGCGCAGCACGTCGACCGGGCAGGCGCTGCTCAGGTGGGCGAAGCCCGGGTGGTCGTGCCCGAGCATGGTGGCGGCGCCCGCCGTCGCGGTGCGTCGGTGCAGCCGGTTGATGTTGCGTTCTCGGGTGGAGTGCCCCAGGATCGGCGCCGCCCGCACCCCGAGCCGGTCGAACTGGTCAACTACGGCGAGCATCTCGGCGACGTCGCCGACGACGATGGTCACCCGGCGGGCTGACCGGGACACGATGTGGTATGTCAGGATGTCGCGGAGGGTGGACTTGCCGGCTCCCACCATCCCCACCAGATGCAGGAGCCGGTTGATCTTCAGTCGGCCCCGTTGGGTGAAACGGCCGAGCTCCGTGTCACGGACGAGCAGTTTCACCCGCTGGAGTCGTCCGGCCCAGCCGTTTCGCGGCCCATCCGGAACCACGGCCTCGATGGCGTCCATCTCGTCGGCGGCCTTCTCGAACTCTTCCCAGGAGACGTCGATGGGCTCTCCGTCACCGGCCGGTGGTGCGTCGAGGGCGTGGGCCCGCGGCAGGGTTTCCGTCAGCAGTTCCTCGTCGAACACCACGGAGTGGGTGCGGTCCTGCACCCGGAAGGTGTGCTCCCCCACCTCGGCGAACGGAATGGACCGTGTCGCAAACCGTGGCGGGGTGCTGAGCAGTTCCTCGAAGACCTCGAAACGGCGTCCGGCACGTGACGTCTCGCGACGGCGTGGTACGGCAGTGGGCCTGTCGAGGTCGTACCCGCGCAGGTGCTGCGGGACCTTCAGGTAGTCGGCCAGCGCTTCCCGCCAGGCGTGGCGGCGCCGCATGTCCCACAGATAGTGGCGGGCGCGCATCACGCGCAGTCGCTGTTCCTCGGTGCGGACGTCGCCGAACACCTCGCTGTACGGGTAACCGCCCAGCAGTGGCCAGACGTCTGCGGCCGTCCGGGTGGGTGTCACGTCCTGCAGCAGATACAGACCAAGTTCGACGTCGAGAAGGTCGCCCGGGCGGAAGCTTCCGAGATGCTCCGGCCACACCTCGTTGAGCTGCTGCGGTGAACAGCTCCGGTGCCATCCCCTTCGGTCACGCACGGCGTCCTCCTTCGGTACGCAGGTCCTCCGTCTTGTCACGCGCGGCGGAGATCTCATCGGCGACCAACCTCAGGAAGGCCTGGTCGTCCAGAAGGATGACCCGGTCGACCAGGTCCTCCGGCAGATTGCGGCGGAACTGCCGTCCATACGCCTCGTTGTCACGGAAGCGGTACCGGGGCACGACGAGAAACGCCCGGTCGTAGGGTGGCTCGTTCCTGAACGGCGTGAGGGAACGCGCCAGGAGGACGGGATTCACCCGGTCCTTGACGTCCACCGCCCAGTGCCGTCTCCCCGGCAGCGGGACGCGCAGGTCGTACGCGTCGTAGTTGGGCCACATCTCGGCACTGATCCCGAACCTCTTCGCCAGTGCGGCTTGCAGATCGGTCTCCGCCAGCCCGGGGCTGGTGACGAACATCCGCAAGGGACGGCTGAGCTGGAACACCCCGCCCTTGTCGGCACGCAGCGGCGTGCCGTCGTCCGGGACACCGTCGCGGCGGCACCGGTCCAGTTCGCACCGGTACCCTCCGAGCAGCAGCGGCACCATGAGACAGCGGCAGCGAGCGCACTGCCGGTAGGTGCCGTGCCGCAGATAGGCGGCGGGCACGGGCTCGTAGCAGCGTCTGATCACGTCGTGCAGCAGCATCCCGCAGTCGGGGTCGCCGCCCAGCAGTGCGAGTTCGGCACCGGTCAGGACGGGCCTGGAAGTGAGCAGAGCCCGGAATGCGGTGTACGCCTGGGGCGCCTTGGCCGCACGACACACGGCGAGTGCCTCGAGGATGCGTTCGTTCTCGAAGAGCTCGGCGGCCGGGTCGGCCGCGTTCACCTCCCACTCCATGCACAGTTGGTACGGCAGCCGCGTCTCCGGGTCGACGAGCAGGGCAGCACCCGGGAAGTTCTCCCGCGGCAGCTCCAACGGCCACTCTTCCAGGGGGCGCTCGCATGCCCAGCGGACCATCTGCGGCACGCTGCCCGGTGGCTCCGTGCCGCGCCGCAGGCAGTGCAGCACGAGGCGGTTGTACGCGTTCTGCACCTTGGCCGGGTAGACCGGGTTGGGCACGCTCCGCTGCCGGGACAGAGTCGCCAGGGCACTGGTGACCTGACGGAGCAGCGCTTCGTCCGTCCCGCGGGCTTCCTCGGACCGTTCGTCTGTGCTGCGGGTCAAGGTCATGCCTCCCCCTCTTCCGCTCCGGCGTCGTCGTTCGCCGGGTTGCTCGGGCACCACCGTGATACCGGACAGGTCTGACAATGCGGTCCGGGTCGGGCGTCCCACGTCTCGTCCTCCCGCCACGGGCCGGCGTACCGCTGCAGAACCGAGAGCGCCTTGCGCTGACGGCCGGGGTCCGCCGGGTCGATCACGTGCGGGTCTGAACCGTCCGGCCGGAGAATCTCCACCTCAACGCGCGAACCGCCCGGATCGCCGCCCAGCGCGCCGTGCGCCAGGAGCGTTACCGCCAGGGCGAGTTGGGGGTAGGTGTCGAGAAAATCCTCGTGGCGGCCACGGCGCTTCCGCGTCGTCTTGAGCTCCCGCCACACCCACGAACCGTCCTCCAGGTACAGCAGGTCGGGTTTGGCGAGGACCACCGCCTGCGCCGCGGTGTCGTGGACGACCCGGAGTGCTTCGGGCTCGACCCGCTGAACCAGGGCGGCGTCCTGGAAGGGACAGGCGTCGACGTGGTGCAGCAGCATGTCCCTGCCGGTGGCGGCATCCTCGTCGCCGACCCGCCAGCGTCCCTCTGTCCAGTTCTCGCCCTCGTGCGGCATGTCACCGACCGTGCACGGTGGCCATCCCGGCCGCCGGTGCAGCTTCTCGATCCAGCCGTGCACGGCCTGACCGAGCCTGGCGGCACTGCCGTACTCGTCGGACTTGGGCAGGTGCAGGGCCCGGAGGAACCCCTGCGCGGGGCAGGCCCGGTGGTAACGCAGGTCGCTCACGGACACCTTCCGCAACGACGCGGCCCGCGAGGAGAGTCCAAGGACGCCAGGCCTGCGGGGAATGGCCTCGCATCCCGTGAACTGCTTGCACTCGACGCAGGAGGAGCCGGGCGTGGGCCTGCCACCGGACACGACACGGGCCACGTATGCGTGCCCGTGTTCGGCGTAGTACGCCTCGGCCTCTTCGGCCGTGCCGTCGAACTGCACCCGCGGCCGTCCGTCGGCCAGTCCGACCTCGACGACGCGGACCCGGTCCGGCCGGGCGGCGGGCCCGTCCGGCTGGAAGGCACGCGCCCACTTCCGGGGCCAGGCCGCCCGGCGTCCGTTGACGGCCACGTACACGGCGATGGCGATCTCGCCGGGCTCGGACGTCTTCGCCTCGCCGTGCCGCAGTCGCCGGTACTCGCGCAACCGGCCGTCGGCCGACTCGTACCTGCGCCACCAGGCGTACATCTCCCAGAACTTGCCGTTCTCGCGTTGCGCCACCCAGTACGGGTGGACCGGCCGCAGCTCGTGCTCCGCGTCGTCGGCGCACGCGTCCAGGTACGACCGGACGGCGTGCTCGACGTACGTCAGGTGACCGGGGTGCAGTACCGGGGTACGCGAGCGGAGTCCCGCCAGAGCCTGCTCCGGCGTCTCACCGTGGAACTCGACCTGGTCGACGGCGTCCATGACCGGGCCGAGGGTGAACGTCTCGACTTCCGGCTTCGGCAGCCCGAGACGCCGGGCGGGCCGCAGACCGGGCCGCGCCTTGGCGGCGGCGTGCGAGGGGCAGGTGTGCTCCTCGCTCCCGCCTGTGCCGGGCCCCACGCGCACGAGGCCCTCGTCTCCGGTCAGCCAGGCCGGCCGGTGCCATGCGGTGCTGCGGCTCATTGCCTCCCCCTCGTCCTGGAACACGTGACGCCCTCGACCGAGCCGGGTGCGCCGTCCTTTTCGACCGTAGCAGAAACTTTGGAAGTCCTTGGAAGTTATTGGCACAGGTTGGTTCCTGCGCTAGGCTGCCTCACATGGCGGCATCACTGGAGGAGCTCGAGCAGCGCCTGTCCCACCTGCGCACCGAGCTGCGCGGTGCCGTGCGCGCACGGGACAAGGCGGAGACGGCACGCATCCGCCGCGCGCTGCGCGAGGCCGAGGCGACTTGGGAACAGGCCCTCGAAGCCGAAACCGAAGACGAAGACGATCCCGGAGCCGATGCCGGAGCGACCGCCGGGACACCCCTGGCCGAGCCCCCGCCGGCGCCGACGACCGCGGGCCAACCACGCACCCGCAGGACGCGTCCGACGCAGAGCCCCATCCCGGTCCGCGAGCAGGTCCACCAGTCGCTCACACTGCTGGGCGCCCCCGCCTCCCCGAAGCTCATCTCGTCCACGTACGAGGCGTTCTTCACCGAGCCGCTGGTCGCCACCAAACTCGCCTCCCTCCGCCGCGACGAGGAGCGGTCCTTCTCGGCGCAGGGTTACGCCCGCCCGTACTACATCTGCGCGGCGCTCACCCACGACCGCCTCGTGCCCGCCCGCGGACTCCTGGCCCTGTCCACCTGGCCCGTGGAACGGCGGATCATCGGACCGCTCAGCCCGCGCGCGGACTTCCTCACCCACGCGGTGGGAACCGCCGAGCAGATCCAACGACTCACCACGGCAGGGCATCCGGCCCCGGACGCGGCCTGGCGGCTCCTGCGCCGGTTCGCCCTCACCATCCCCGGCGCCTTCGACGCCGCCGCGGCGGAGCCGGACCCCGCCCGCGTGATCTCCGCCGCCCATGCCGAAGCGGCCGTCCACCAGCAGGAGGACGACCAGCAACGGCGGACGGCCGCCCAACGCGCCCGTTCTCAACTCGCCGACGTACAACAGCTGTTTGGCGCCCCACCCATGCGTGACGCCCTGCGCGACGCGAGCGGGACCCTGCCCTGACCCTTCCCTGCGGTGCCCCCGCCGCACGCCCCGCGCCGCGGCGAGCCCCGAAGACGTTCCCGAAGTAGAGACGATGCCCTCGCAGCAGTCCGCACCTCCCGACGACCGCCTCGCCCGGCTGCGCGGCCCCCAGCCCCCTCAGCCGTACACCGCCCGCAAGATCACCGCACTGACCGCCAACCCCGCCTGCTCCCGCCGCGCCGTCCTCGACGCGGCCGGGGTGGACAAGGCGCTGCTCGCCCAGCAGGTCGGATACGAACCGCGCTTCGGCCAGTCCCCCTTCGCCCTCGCCCGTGAGCGGGCCTTCCACGACCTCGTGAAGTGGGGCGCGTACGCCGAACTCATCCGGCTCCTGCGCGAGCGACTCTCCGTCCCCGTGGCCGAGGCCCACGTCACCGACCTCAACGAGGTCGGCGGCAACACGACCCTGCCCGTTCGCGAACGGGAGACCCGCCGCCTCATCGCCCACGTGGCCTCCGGCCAGGACGTGCGCCTGATCCTCGACCGGCCCGTACTCACCCTCGAAGTCGCCGGCCAGAAGGCGTACTTGGAGCCGGACGCGCTCACCCACCGCATCGGCGGGAAGTTCTACGTCGTCCTGATCCGCTCCTTCGCGGCGATCGACGGCCAGGCCAACCCGAAGGCCGTCGCGGAGGCGGCCAAGCAGGCCGCGGTGTACGTCCTCGCCCTGCGCCGCGCCTTCGAGACCGCCGGCTTGCCCACCGAGCAGATCTCCCACGAGTTCCTGCTCGTCTGCCCCAAGGACTTCTCCAACCGCCCCTACGGCAGCCTGATCGACCTCAGACAGGAAATCGACGCGCTGCGTTTCCAGCTCTCCCGCCTGCGCCGCGCCGACGACCTCGCGGCGCGACTCCCGGAGTCGGCGACCCTCGACACGAGCCGCACCACGGACGAACTCACCGCCTCGATAGACGCGTTGGACGCCTCGTACACCCCCACCTGCCTGTCCTTCTGCGAGATGGCCCGGTACTGCCGCGACGAAGCCGACGACTGCGCCTCACCGGCCCGCCTGGGCAACGGCGTACGCAACGACCTGCCGGGCATCGACTCGACCCGCACCGCCCTCGACTACCTGGACGGCGTCGCCGCACCCGGGGACGCCGAGGCGGAAGCCGCCGCACTCCTGCGCGCCGCCGACCGGCTGCGCCGACTCCGCCAGGGGGCCGCGTGAGCGTCCTGTCCACCGTCGCCGCCCTCACGGCGTCCCGCACCGGCCACGCCGAACCGCTGACGACCGTCCGCCACCAGCACCTGGACGAGAAGCCGTTCGTCCTGGTACCGCTCACACTCGCCGGCGAGGCGTGCGCACCCCTGGCCGCGCTGGCCGGTACGGACCCCGAGCACCCGGCCCTTCTCACCGTCCGCCAGCCCCGCAACCGCGCCGAACGCTTCCGCTTCGCCGAACGCCTCGCCGCGCTCCTCCTCGCCCACATCGACGCGTGCCGGACGGAGACGGAGCCCTACACCGTGGGCCGCAGCAGGGAGAAGGAGGAACGCCGGCGCCACCTGCGAGCCCCGCAGCTCCTTGTCCCGAACGGCGAGGCCATCGCGTACGTACGCCTGCTCGGCCGCCTGACGCGACTGCGGGCCACCGAGGGCCCGTACGCCGTCGCCCCGTCCGTCCCCACCCTGGGCAAGTGGCTCACCTGGTTCGCGGAACTGGCCGAGTTCCCGAACTCCGGCGTGCTGCTCGCGATGACCCGGCTGCTCTCCGCGCACTGGGCCACGGGCCAGAGCTCCTCCGAGGACTCCCACCTCGCGTCCCTGGTCGCCTGGATAGACCCACCGGACGGCAGCGACGGCGCACGAGCGGCACGCGAGGCGGAGGACCCCACGACGTGGCCACCCGCCGGCCCGTCCACCGACCCGATCTTCGACCGCACCCTGCACGAGCTGATGACGCGCTACGACGAGGCGTCCGACGAACACGGTCGTGAAGCGGTGGGCCGCCAGATCGACGCCGAGCTGCGCGACCAGATGCTGCCCACCTGGCGTCTGATGTGGCGCGGGGTGGAGCTGCTCCGCGACCTGCCCGAGGGCGACCACGTCCCCGGGCGCTGGGCCTGGGACCGCCGCTGGTTCTCCGACTACGCCGAGTACCTGGATGCCGACGGCCGCCCACAGGCCCGCCGCGACCACGCCGTGGGAGCCGCCCGCCGCCTGGCCAGGCTGGAGGACGCGATCACCCGCTTCGAAGCGGAGCGCGCCTACGACGACCCGCTGGTGATGGCGGAGTACGAACTGACCGGCGAGGCGTTCACGGGGACGGTGACGGACAGGGACGAGAACCGCTTCCTCCCCGGCGCCAAACCCGGCTCCCAGGTATGGCGCCCCACGATCACGCTGCGCACCGAAACCGCGGTCGGCCTGTCAGTCGGCACGGAGGTGAAGTCCCCGGCCCGCCCCGGCCAGCAGGCACACATCCTCGACGTACGTCAGGAGGAGGACGGCGGCCACGTCGTGGTCCTCCAGCTCAAGGGAGGCTTCGCGAACAAGCGCAAGCCTCCGGCCCCGGCCGGCACGCTCGCCGAGACCGGCGAGGAGCTGACGTACACGACGCTCAACCCGGCCGCCGTGCCCTCTGCCCTCCCCGGCGAGGAGGACACCCCCTGGACCCACGGCGGCCCGCCCCGCCCGTACGAACCGACCGACGAGGACGCAGAGGAGACCTGGGAATGACCGCCGTCCTCCCCGGCACCGGGAACCCCGAAGCCCTCACCCCCGGCGAACGTGCGGACCAAGCGGTGTCCGGCATCCTGGCCGGCCTCGACACGGCGACCGGCCGGGGCGTGGTCGTGGACTCGCCTCCCGGAGCCGGGAAGTCCACGCTGGTGGTGCGGGCCACCGGACACCTGACGTCCGCGGGGCACCAGCTCATGATCGTCGCGCAGACCAACGAACAGGTCGACGACCTCGTGGACCGCATCGCGCGCGAACACCCCGGCCTGGACATCGGCCGCCTCCACGCGGGCAGCCACGTCCTCCCTCCCCGTGTCACCGGCCACGCGAACGTCACCGGCAGCACCCAGGCGACCGACCTGCGCGACCTGCCCGTCGTGGTGTCCACCGCGAAGAAGTGGTCGTTCGTCACCCCGGACAAGTGCGCGCCGTGGCGGTGGGCCATCGTGGACGAGGCCTACCAGATGCGCTCGGACGCGCTGCTCGCGACGGCTCCGTTGTTCGCCCAGGACGACTCACAGGTCCTCTTCGTCGGCGACCCCGGGCAGCTGGACCCCTTCGCCACCGTGGAGACCGACCGCTGGCACGGCCTGACCTGGGACCCCCTGCGCAACGCGGTCGACGTCACCCTCGCCCACAACCCCGACCTGGCCCGCCACCAGCTCCCGGTCTCCTGGCGCCTCCCGGAAACGGCGGCACCCCTGGTCGAGCAGGCCTTCTACCCCTTCTACCGCTTCATCCCCGGCACGACTGCACAGGAACGTGTGCTCTCCTACGGCGTCCTACCACACGGCTCCGGCCCCCTGGACGACGTCCTCGCCAGGGCCGCCGACACCGGCTGGGGGCACCTGGAACTCCCCGCCCGCCACACCTTGGACCAGGATCCCGAGGTCGCGGAGGCCCTTGCGGCGACGGCCGCCCGGCTGCTGCAGCGCGGGGCGCTGGTCAACGGCGAACCGTTGACCGCCTCCCGCATCGCGATCGGCGCGGCGCGCACGGTCCAGGTGGAAGCGGTCCGGGCTCGCCTCGACGCCCACGGCGTGAACGGCATCACCGTGGACACCGCCAACCGCCTCCAGGGTCGCGAGTTCGACGTCACCCTCGTCTGGCACCCCCTCTCCGGCCGCCAGGACGCCTCCGCCTTCCACCTGGAGACAGGGCGTCTGTGCGTCCTGCTCTCCCGGCACCGGTTCGCGTGCGTGGTGGTGGCCCGCGCCGGCATCCGGGATCTCCTGGACCGGCATCCACGGAACAGTCCGGTGTACCTGGATGTGCCGCCGAAGTTTCCCGATGGGTGGCGGGCGCATCAGGTGGTTATGGGGAGGTTGGAGCGGGGGGAGCATCGGGTCCGAGCGGCATGATCACGCACGGGTAGGGCCATTGTCAGTGACGGGAGGTACAGCCATCCAAGTGGCCCTGGCAGCATCGGGAGAGGCTGAATTAGGAGGTCAAGATGTCGTTTGCCACCGCAGGCAACAACCACAGTACCCTCGAATCACCGCAGTGCTGGCACGTGCCAAGCTAGGGGCATGTGGAAGGCAAAAAAACTGTAACGACGCCCGAGCGGCAAGCGGCTGGGGTCTGTTGGACCGTGGCTGCTACACCATCTCTCCCCGCGGTCGCTCTACCGCGCACCGCCGAGGGTGATACTCCAAGCTTTCGCGCAGTCCCGGCGTGGCTCCAAGAGATGCGCCGGTCGGCACAGTGCGCCTGGTCATCAATCAGCTTCAATGCTCAACTGGGTTGACGAGTCTCCTTGCTTCAGTGCAGCGTCTGCCTCAGGGTCCTTGCTCGACGGGGTTGGGGCGTCTGTCAGTTTGAGCGCGACGCCACCCTCGATCTTCTTCACCGCCCGCTCGACGGCCTTGAGATCCTGGCCCTCCATGAACCGCACAGCAGAGAGAGCAGCGTATGCAGGGTCCAACTCGAACGACAGCCAGCTCCTACCCAGGTCTTCCGCCGCCCGGCCAGTCGTGTTCGACCCGGCGAAGAAATCTACAACGACGTCACCCGGATCAGTCAGCATCTTAATGAAGAATGTGGGCAGCTTGATTGGGAATCGAGCGGGGTGACCTGGGCGTTCCATCGCCTTCAACGTACGTTGATACGCATCGTTGGACTGACTATTAGGAAGCTCAAGCAGGTTGGGAATCTCAAGCAAATCCTCAAGAAGATAAGGAATCTCAAGCAGATTGGAAGGAAGTGCGCCACCGTTATCGACACCGAACGCCTTGCCAATGTTGTGGTGAGACGGCCTTTCCTTTGGCCTATAATAGGCTGCGGGATCCTTTAGCAGCTGCTGCATGGACTTGGAGTAGGGCACGCGAACCTTACCGACATCAGCCTTCGGCCGCTCGGTCTTCGAGAGCCACCAAACCGTATTGACGGCATCTTTGGCGCGATACTTACGCTTGTTTACCCACTCAATAGGCGACGGCAGCTTCGAAGGATTGAACCAGTAGAATTCTTCGGCGAGAAAGTAGCCAAGATCGTCAACAAACGCGAGCAGCGCGCGGAATTGATGTAGCGACCTTACTGGCTCGCCTTGCTGGTAAGCACCACCGATGTCGATCACGAGGCTACCCGTGGGTTTGAGTGCATCCTTCGCTAGCTTCGCGAACTTCACGAGCCAGGCGACGTATTCCTCTTGATCCTTGTTCCCGTAAGCCTTCTTGCGCAGGAGGGGAAACGGAGGGCTGGTCATGAAGAGGTCGACGCTGTTCGCCGGCAACTCCCCAAGCAACTCCAAGCTGTCACCTGTGAGCTGAGTGCCGTGCGGCGTGGTGTAACAGACCCGACCCGACCGCAGGCGTTCAATGATGTCCTGCATGTAGAGCCCCTCCGCAACCGATCAACCCCAGCCACTATAGCGGCCAGGTGGGGCTGCCAAGTGCCATGGCGATGCCCCGGATCAGGCACAACCCCCTGAACCAGGTCCGATGTCAGTGACGTCTGAGACTGTGTACAGGATCAACGACGGACAGTAAGGTTGGGGACGAGGGGGAGGCTTGGGATCGACAACACCCGGCTGGCTCGCACTGCCGGAGGACGAGTTCGAGGAGCGGTACCGGCCTCCCAGAGGCTTCACCAGCGGCTACTTGCATCGCGTACTGGTCCGCGCCTTGGGGCCTGCCGTCAACGCGGCACCCTCCGACGAAGCCCTGAAGCGCAAGCCACTCGTTCTCGATCTGACCTCGCCGCTGCCCCCGCGCCTCCGCTTCTACCTCTACGCAGCGACGCAGCACCAGTCTGAGCGCCAGCCGGGGACTTTCAAGATCCAGTTGAGTGTTGGTGTCACCCGTGATGGCAAGCCTGCCCCTCCGCGGGCAAAGCGGCGCTGGTTCGACCGGACTGACAACATTCGGCCGATCGCCATCGGATACCACCCCGACTGGAACTTGTTCATCTTGTGGGACGCCGACCTACATGACCTGAACGGCGGCTTTGGTTCCTCCAAGAATGTACAAACTCCGCCCGAGATCGTCTGGTCCGCCTTGGCGAAGGACATCTCACACGGGTCTCGCAGGCTTCATGGAGGACTGACGGAGACGATCGTCGCCGCTCGCCCCCATCGCCTCGTGGAGGCACTGAGTCTGCGAATCGACCTGAGCAACGAATCAATGTGTGAGGGGTTGTTCTGATGCTCAGGAACCTCGGCAGCCTGCGTACTGAATACACCACCGATACCGACGACATCCCTCGCGACTTCTATGACCCGTGCCTGCGCGAGGCGTCCCGTTATGACCGAATCACCGGCTTCTTCAGCTCGACGGCCTTCCACCTGATTCAGTCCGGGCTTGAGGCTTTCTTCCTAGAGAATTCGGGATCCATGCGCATGCTGTGCTCGCCCAGACTGAGCACAGCCGACGCGGACAGTCTCGTCTACGGCTACGAAGTGCGCGACGACGCCGAGCTCACCGCGAAGTTGCGAGGCGAACTCGCACAGCTTCTTCGCTCTTCTCATGCCGACACCGCTCGCCTCCTGGCGGCACTGGTCGCCGCAGGCCGGCTGGATGTGAAGTTGGCCCGCGTCACAGCCAAGACATCCATTCAAAATAAACGGATGTTCCATGACAAAGTAGGGCTTTTTACTGACGCTGCTGAAGATGTTGTCGGATTTCGCGGATCTGCCAACGAGAGCTACCTCGGACTCTCACCTGACGGCAACATTGAATCGATCGATGTGTGGCCTTCTTGGGAGGGAGGCCGTGATGCCGAACGGGCCCGCCATGCCGTCGCTCGCTTCGATCGGCTTTGGGAAGGGGTCGTCCCAGGTGTCACCATAATCGGCCTCCCTTATGAAATCAGAGAGGAACTTGAACACGTCGCGGAAGATGCGGACCTCGCTGCCCTGCTACGCGACGTCGCTGCAGGACGCATCGGCCGACCGCGCAAAGAGAAATTCACGCTCGGAGGAATCCAACTCCGCGAACATCAGCGCGCGGCAGTACGTGCATGGGAAACTCACGAGCACACCGGACTACTGGCTCATGCCACGGGTTCCGGCAAGACGATCACCGGTCTCTACTCTGCCGGCCTGGCCCTTGAGCAAGGTCTGACGCCACTGATCCTCGTACCGTCCCGCCTACTACTGGATCAGTGGGCAAAGCAGGTTCATGAATTGCTCGGCGCCCGCTCAGTGCTGGCAGGTGGCGGGCACGACCGCTGGAGCCGCAGCGGCGCACTCCGGGCCGCCGTCGAGTCCAGCCGTCCCGGACGCAAGCACGTTCTGATCGCCGTCCTCAACACGGCGTCCAGCCCTGGGTTTCGGGCACAACTGCGAGCGGTGGCTAGCAAGGTGTTCACCATCGCTGACGAAGCACATCGGCTGGGCAGCCCTCAGTTCCGCACTATCCTCGAGTGGCTGGACACCCCTTGGCGTCTCGGGCTGAGCGCCACACCGGAACGGGCCTACGACCCGGAAGGCACGTCTGCGGTAGACACCTACTTCGGTGGCGTCATCCATCAGTACTCCTTGAAGGATGCCCTTGACGACGGCGTACTGGCTCCGTACGTCTACCACCCGTCCTGGGTAGGCCTGACGGAGGACGAAGAGGAACGCTGGGATCGCCTGACCAGCGAGATCCGGCAGCGACACGCCATGGCTCAGGCACCTGGCGCGACGCCCCATGCTAAAGACCAATTGCACCGGAAGCTCATCGAGCGAGCCCGTATCGCCAAGGGCGCGGCGCTCAAGGTGTCCCGAGCCGCTGACCTCGTAGCAGAGCACTATCGCCCCGAAAAGGATCAGAAATGGCTCATCTACTGCGATAACCAGGACCAAATGTCCCTCGTGCGGCAAGCACTCTCAGCCAGGGGCATTTCATCCCTTGAGTACCACAGCCAGATGCGCGGAGATTCGGATGCCACACTGAGACTGTTTGATATCAGTGGCGGAATCGTGGTCGCGATTAAATGCCTGGACGAGGGTGTAGATATTCCTTCGGCTTCACATGCTCTGATCCTGGCCAGTTCGCGGAACCCTCGAGAATTTATTCAACGACGGGGACGAATCCTTCGGCGCTCTCCCAACAAGACTGTAGCTACACTGATCGACGTATTGGTACTGCCAGAAACTACGCAGAGGGGCGATCCATCGTGGCCCCTTGTTGCCGGTGAACTGTCACGAGCCATTCAATTCGCCAGCTGGAGTATTACACAGAGTTCCGTTTCGATTCTGGAAAACAAGTGGGTATCGATGGGGTTGTCTATCAGAGAGCTTGATGAGATTCGCCCGAAGGGTATCGAGGACGATGAGGGGGAGGCAGATGCCTGACCGAAGTGAAGAGACAGCGGACTTGCGGACGACCGTGGAGGAGGTGCGGAAAGAACGCTACCCGGACCTGGATCCTGAACTAGTCAGTGAAATTCTTCAGGTGCAACACCGGTTCGCCGAGGACCACGCCGAAGCCCGCAAGCGTACAGAACAGATCGTCAACCGGTGGGTTAGCCAACGGACATCTGCGGAGAGAGCTGTCTGATGTTGACTCTTGATCGACTCGCAGTCGAGGACTTCGGCCCATATAGAGGACGCCAAGAGATGGCCTTCTCCAGCGACTGCGGAGTCTACATCGTCTACGGACCTAATGGGCGCGGTAAGACCACTCTCCACAACGCCTTCCGGTACGCATTGTACGGCGAAATTCATGGCCGTCGCGGCACCGAAGAAACCTCTGACCTCGTAAACACGGAGGCTCGCAAGGAGGCAGGCGGCGTGGGAGCCTTCGAAACCGTGCTTGACTTCCACGAAAAAGATGTTCCCTACCGTCTGATCCGACGGTACGACGAAAGCGCACAACCGAACGAAACCGTCATCTTGCAGCGCGACGGCGAGGTACTTTCTCCGGATGATTCCAAGAGAGTCATCCAGATGATTGCTCCGGAATCGGTGAGCCAGTTCTTCCTGTTCGACGGTGAGCTCCTTCGCCAGTACGAGGACCTGCTTGACCCGGGGAGTGAAAAGGGCGCCGAGCTGGAACGGAGCATCGAACGCGTTCTCGGCATTCCGATCGTCGGCAACGCAAAAGCTGATGCCGTAGCGATTTCGCGCGCGGCGTCGAAGCAGATGAGCGAGCAGTACGCTGCCAACGACGAAACCAACCGTATGGGTCTGGCTCTCAAAGAAGCGCAGGACATACGCGACCGTATGCAGCAGGACTACAGCGATATCGAATCCGAGATCGAGGCGGGCCAGGATCGAATTTCCGAGCTCGATGCCTTGATGCGCGAGCAGCAGAAGGCTCAGCACATCCTCGGGAAGATTGACCAATTGGAAGTACAGATCGCAGGGGTAGAGGGCCGGGAGACAGCAGCAATAGCCGCCCTTAATGAGCTTTCACCCGATCTATGGAAAGCCGTTCTGGCTCGCTCCGCAACTGGCCATCTCGCCGAAGTCGACAGTGCTGTCGCCATGGCTGAGGCCGAGCTCAGCGAAGTAGCAGCTGCTATGCGAGACCTGACGCACCTACACGCATCTAACGACTGCCCGGTCTGTCGCCGCGAGATCAAGCCGAACTTGCATGCCGAACTGACCGAGAAGATCAAGCAAATCGCATCGACTGGGCACCAAGAGGACGTGCAAACTCGATTGGACCGGCTCCGAGCGAAGCGTCGAACTCTTCAAACTCTCGCACAACAGGACGTCCGCCTGATCGTGGAACGTGACGCCAATCTCCGTCAAGTGCGACTGGAGAAGGAAGAGCTGCACGGCGACATCGCCGAGCTTAGGCAGCAGATTAATGAGATCGGGCAGAGTGAGGAGCAGGTACGCGCGCTTTCTACCGAGCGCGATGAGCGCCACGCCAAGCTCGAGCGCGATAAAGATCGCCTTGCGGCTCGTGGAGAACAGATCCGTATGAAGGAAGCTGACATTGAGGACTTCAAGCGGCGGCTCCGGAAGCAGGTGCCTCCTGACCGCACCATCGAGTTGAAGGACGAGGTGGCCCAACGGCTCCGCGATCTATTCAGCGACTCGATCGACGCCTATAGAACAAAGCTCCGCCGCCGCGTCGAAGAGCACGCCTCAGAAATCTTCCGCATCCTGGCGTCCGAACCCGATTACGTGGGGCTGCGCATCACCGACAGTTATGGGCTTGAGATCCTTGACAAAGATGGCGGAGTCGTGAGGCGATCCGCAGGGTACGAGCATCTCGTGGCCCTGTCTCTGATTGCCGCTCTTCAAGACAGCGCAGCGGTACGGGGACCGGTGGTCATGGACTACCCATTCGGTCGCCTGGATACCGAAAACACGGCGCACGTCGTCGCAGCCCTGCCACGAATGGCGCGGCAGGTGATCCTACTCTCATTCGACGGAGAGTTTGATCGAGGAGCCGCGCTCCAAGCCCTAGGCGGCAATCTGGTGGCCGAGTACCAGTTGGAGCGGCGAAGCTCTAAGCACACTGTAATCGAACGTCGGAGGGCGGCTGTCTGATGGCTGATCTCAGAAACATCTCGCTCACCATCGAGGCGGCCCAGGCCGCAGATGATCTCCTCCATTGGCTGGGCATTTCGGAGAAGGAAACGCAGTTGTCGGACCGAGTACGTCTCGGTTTCGCCTATGCGATCGAGAACCAGGTCGACCTGATCCGCGCCCCTGGCACCCGCGGCGGGAGCAACTACGACACCGGTGGCCTTGACCCCGACGGTCTGATGGCCCAGGCAGTCAAGATCTATTATCCGGAGCCAGGTGTTGTCGCAGAGCCTTATAGGGCCGTGGAGATCTTGATGAACAAGGGGCTACTCCTGCTCGGCGAGCACTGGTCGGCAGGAGAGATTGGCAGCATGGGAGACCTGGTGGACAGGCCCACAGGCTGAAGGAGCCCGCTACCGACGTCTCAGCAGGCACCTTGACTTCATGAGCTCCGACGAGGCCAGCGCGTGTGGGCACGCCAGAACCGTATTAGCGTACCCACACACAGCTCAGTCCTGCGTCACAAACCCCACGAATCGCGACCACCCCTCGTGGCTGATGTCGAAGCGAGGGCGCGTCGTGGCCTTCGAGTCGCGTACGCGCACGGTCTGTTCGGTGACGGCGACCTCGACGCAGTCGTCTCCCTGAGTTCCGCTGTAGCTGGACTTGAACCAGACCAGTTCCGTCGTGCTCATCGCTCTCCTCGGAGTCGCTCCAGCAGGTCCCGCGAGTCCTTGGGGTTGAGGGCCTGCGAGCGCAGTGTGTCATAGCGTTGACAGAGGAGGCTCACCTCTTTCTGGTCGGAGATAAGCCGGCCGTTCTGCTGGCCTTCCGAGTACGCCATCCGCTGCCCCTTGGGTGTCTCCAGCAGCCGCACGGGACCGTCGAGACACGCATGGGACTCAGTACTCAACGGCATGATCTGGAGGGCCACGTTACGCGGGGCAGTCAGCTCAAGCACGTGCTCGATCAGGTCCTTCATGACCTCGGGCCCGCCCAGTTGGCGCCGGAAGACGTACTCCTCGACGATGAAGCTGAACACGGCGTTCGGCCGCTCCCTGAACAGCTTCTGACGTTCGAGACGCGCCCGAACCTGGTCCTCCAACTGCCCGTCTGACAGTGGCGGAATGGCGTTGTCGAACACCGCCCGCGCATACCCCTCCGACTGCAACAACCCCGGTACCAGCCGGCACTCATACGTGCACAGGCTCACCGCCACCCGCTCCAGCCGAGCCCACTGCCGGAACCAGGCCGCGAGCCCCACGTCCCCGCGCCCCCGCGTCACGTGCTTCGCCGACCGTCGCAGCGCCCCCGTGTTGCCCAGCGCCTCCTCGGAGCGCTCCACCAGCGCCACGTCGGGCATCCGGCGTCCCAGCTCCACCGACTCCACCGTGTGCTTGGAGAAACTCACCAGATCCGCGAACTGCGCCCTGCTGTACCCGGCGTGCTCGCGGAGAGCCTGCAGGACCGCCCCGAACGTGCGCAGGCTGTCGGAGGGGTCGGGTTCCCGGTCCGTCTCGCCGCACGGCATGCTGTCATCGCTGTCCACCACACTGCCGTCGGTCATCCGCGGCCACCTCCGGTTCCGTACCCGCGCGGTTCGTTGCCCCACACCCAACGACACCCAGCGTGACGTACGAACCGTCGTACCGTCCACGGAATGTGTCCGTACGCTGACGCAGCGTACGGAGTGGGGCTATGGAACACGCTCCGCGCGCCCGTCACCGTGGGCTCATGAACCACTCCACTCCCCAGGTCGCGCCCGCCGTACTCACGTTCGCCCAGCTTCTCTCGTCCACCCGGCGCGGGGCACGGTTGGCCCGTCTTCTGACCGTCGAGCAACTGCGCGCGTGGCCGGTGCCGCACGGCGTCACCGAGCGTGCCGAGCAGATCGTGGCCGAACTCAGCGCCAACGCCGCCCTGCACGGCCGGGTCGGCAGTCGTCTCTTCCGGCTCACCCTCGCCCTCGACCCCACGGCCGGCCTGCTCCGCGTCGCCGTCACCGACGCCCGGGGAGAGTGCCTCCCGTCGCCGCCCGGCGCCTGTGAAGCGCCGTTGGACTCCGAGTCCGGTCGCGGCCTCCTCCTGGTGGCCGCCCTCGCCGACCGGTGGGGTGTCGAGCCGTATCCGCCCAGTGGCAAGACGATCTGGGCCGAGTGTGACTGGGAGAGCCCCGGCCCCTCGGCCTCCTGACACCGCGATGCCCGCTGTGGCCGGATTCGGCCCACCCTGTTGATCGAGTCCTGCCCGCCCCGGAGGATGGTCGTCAAGTCTCTCGCCGCACGGTGAGAGCCGAGGGGATGTGGTGCCGGTCTTTCGACGCCGGTGGATCGGGGGCGGGTCGTGTCGGTGGGCAGTGGTGCGGTCGTGAGGGGTGCCGGATGAGGCATCGGATGCAGGTGGCGCTTCAGGTCGTACTGGCGCTGATCGCCTGCTTACTCGGCATCACCACCAACTACGCCACCAGCACGGACGACGCTCCATGGGCGCTGCAGGTCATCCAGCGGTTCTCGGTGCCGGCGATCGGGCTGCTGGTGGTGGCCATGGTGGTCGGGCAGGTCGTGGTGTACCGGCTGGAGAATCCCGCGCCGCCGCCGGCCGACTGGCCACGTGACCGGGTTCCGTATCCGGGCCTGGACGCGTACGACGAGGACGAGGCGGCCGTCTACTTCGGCCGGGAGGCACAGGCCGCCGAGCTGACGCGCAGGCTGCACGCCACCGCGACGGGGCCCTCCGAACGGTTCCTGCTGCTGGCCGGGGCGTCAGGCAGCGGGAAGTCCTCGCTCGTGCGGGCCGGGGTGCTGCCCCGGCTGCGGGCACGCCGCTGGACCGTCGTACCGCCGTTCTCACCCGGGGCGAGTCCGCTCGGCGCGCTCGCCTCGTCACTCGCGGCCGCCGCCGGGGAGCGGGAGACGGCCGGTGCGGTACTGCGGCGGCTGCGACAGGGTCCGGACGCCCTGCGGGCCGAGCTGGCCCGGTTGCGCGGCGGGCGGTTTCGGCGGACCCTCCTCGTCGTCGACCAGTTCGAGGAACTCGTCACCCTCGGGGGCGAACGCGAACGAGCCCGCTTCCTCGACTCGTTGCGTGCCTGTCTGGAGCAGGACTCGTCGGTACGGGTGCTGGCCACGCTCCGCGTGGATTTGTTGGGGAGGCTGCTCGGTACCGGTCATGCCGAGCTCTTCCAGCATCCCGTCGCGATCGGCACGCTGGGCAGGGCGCAGCTCGCCGAGGTGGTGGAGGCGCCCGGCGCGTTGGTGGGCCTCTCCTTCGAGCCTGGCGTGGTCGAGACGATCGTGGACGAGACGGGCACCGACGACGCGCTGCCGCTGCTCGCCTATCTCCTCCAGGAGCTGTACTTCGCCTCCGGGCCGGGCGGCACGGTCACCGAGGAGCTGTACCAGCGGCTCGGCGGTGTGCCGGGCGCCCTGGCACGGCAGGCCGACAACACCGTGACCGATCTCGGTGCGGGCGACACCATCGACTTCGTCCTGCGGGTGCTGCTGAAGTTCGTCACCGTGGAGGGGCAGGAAGTCGCCCGCCGGCATGTGCCGCTCTCGGATCTCACCGACCGTGAGCGGCATGTGGTGGACGCGTTCATCGACGCCAGACTGCTGCGGTCCGACGTACGTGGGAACGCGTCCGTCGGCCAGGAGCCGTACGCGCAGGTGACGCATGAGGCCCTGTTCCGGCAGTGGGCGCCGCTGCGGCAGGAGGTCGAGACGCGGGCCGAGCGGCTGCGGGAGCGCGCCGAGCTGGAGCGGTGGGCCGAGGACTGGGAGAGGTCAGGGCGTAGTACCGACTACCTCCTCGTCGGCGAGCGACTCACCGTGGCCAGGCGATGGCTTGAAGCCCTGGACGAGAGCGGGCAGGCGTCTGCGCGCGGCCGGGCCCTCGTCGAGGCGTCGCAGCGCCGGGACGTCGCGTTCCTGAGTCGTGTGTCCGACGGCATCGGCCGGACGGTGCTCGGCAGCGCGGAGAGCGAACCCGAGCGGGCGCTGCTGCTGTCCCTGGCCGCGCTCGGCGAGTGCACACCGACGCCGTTGGCACGGCGAGGGCTGATGGCGGCGTTGGCCACCAGCCACCCGCGCACCCGGCTCGACGGGCACACGGACACGGTGCGCGACATCGCCTGGTCGCCGGACGGGCGGTTGCTGGCAACGGCGTCCCGGGACGGTACGGCCCGCATCTATGACGCCCGATCGGGGCGCCCTGTGTTGGTCTTGCCGTCCGACGGCGCGATGGTCGAGTCCGTCGCCTGGTCCCCGGACTCGGCACAGGTGGTCACCGCGGGCCGGGACCAGGTCGTACGGATCTGGGACGCCGTGTCCGGTGAGCCCGTACGACTGCTCACCGGGGCCGGGGACATCGGCAGGCAGGTGGCCTGGTCGCCCGACGGACTGTACGTCGCGGCCACGTTCAAGGACCGGGTGGTACGCGTCTGGGAGCCCTCGACCGGCCGACTCGTGCACGCGCTGTGCGGGCACGGCGACGACGTCTGGGGCGTCGCATGGTCCCCGGACGGCGCCCGCCTCGCTTCCGCCTCCCACGACCAGACGGTGATCGTGTGGGACCGTGCGACGGGAACGGCAGGCGTGACGCTGACCGGGCACACGGACTTCGTCGAGGGTGTCGCCTGGTCGCCGGACGGGCGCCGTATCGCGACCGGCTCCGGTGACCACACCGTCCGTGTCTGGGACGCGGAGACGGGCGAGCTCCGGCTTCTGTTGCGCGGACACACCGACTACGTATGGAACCTGGCCTGGTCGCCGGACGGCCGGATGCTGGCATCCGCCTCGTCCGACCGGACCGTGCGCATCGTCGACGCCGAGGATGCGAAGGTGCTGGCGGTGCTGCGCGGACACATCGACACCGTGTGGGGAGTGGCCTGGTCGCCCACCGGCGCCCAGGTCGCCACCGGTTCCTCCGACGGCTCCGGGATCGTGTGGGATCTGCGTCCGCGTGGGGCTGAGACCACCCTGGTCGACGGGCACGACGGTCCGGTGAACGAGGCCGCGTGGTCGGGCTATGACGGCAGGGTCGTCACCGCCTCCGACGATGGCACCGTGCGGTACTGGGACGCGGTGACGGGCGCTCCCGTCGGAGCGGTGACAAGGCTGGAGGACCGTGTGTGGAGCGTGGCGTGCGCGCCGCACGGTGACCGACTCGCGCTCGGTACCAACGACGGACTGTTCCGCGTCCTGGACGGGACGGGCCGCACACTGTTCGAGCGGCGCGGGGAGGTCGTCGAGGGGTGTGCCTGGTCCACGGACGGTCGGCGGATCGCGACCGGTGGGCATGACGGCGCCGTGCGCGTCCTGTCGGCGCAGGACGGGACGGAACTGATGAAGTTCGAGGAGCACCAGGACTGGGTGGGCCGCGTGGCCTGGTCACCGAGCGGCCGGCTGCTCGCCAGCTGTTCCGACGACCGGACCTGTCGGCTGTGGGACACCGGCGACGGCCGACAGCTCACCGTCCTGCGGGGGCACGACAACTACGTGGAGGACGCCGCATGGTCCCCGGACGAGGCACGTGTCGCCACGGCCTCGGGGGACTGGACGGCCGCTGTGTGGAATGCGGCCACGGGGCGCCGCGTCGACGTCCTGAAAGGTCACGAGGGGCGGGTCCGTGCCGTCGCCTGGTCGCCCGACGGGAGGTACGTGGCGACGGGAGGCGACGACCGCACGGTACGCGTGTGGTCCGCGGCCACCTTCGAGGAGGTCTCTGTAGTCGGCGTACATCAGGACAAGGTGACCTCGGTGGCGTGGTCCCGCGACGGCAGCCGACTGCTGACCGGCTCCGCCGACGGGACGGCCCGGGTGTGGCCCGCGCAGCCTGACTACGACCGGCTGGAGGCGGTTGCGAGGGGGCGGGTCTTCCGCACGCTCACGGAGGAGGAGCGACGGCACCACATGCTGCCGCTCGAACCGTCGTGATCAGTGGACCTGTTCGACCGTACGGTCGTCGGTGTGGACGAGGTAGTCGTCCGGGTTGAGGTTCATCGCCTCGCGCTCGGACGACGACCAGTACAGCGCGTTGCGCTCCTGGAAGGTCTCGGGGCCGTCGTAGGAGATCAGCCAGACGAACTGGTTGCGCTCCCGCTCCACCCACGCCCCGCCGATGGTGAAGCCCAACTTCAGCCGCAGCGGCACGATCTCCTGCCGCCAGCGCTCGACCCACTCGTCGAGCATGCCGTCACGAACGGTGTACGTACGCAGTTGCGTGGTTCTGGGCATGAAGGACGGCCTCCCGGCGCTAGGTTGTCGTGGCACACAGCCTAGGTAGCTCCGTGGCCGCTTCGTCAGACCCCGACCACATGCACATCCACAGGCGCCAGCACCGCCAAGTACGCCTGGATGTCCCCCGGATCGGTAGTGAACACCACCGCGCTGCCGTGCCGGGCCGCCGTCAGGGCCACCCAGGCGTCCACCGCGTCCGGCCGTTTCTTCGCCGGCAGGGTCGCGCTGCCCAGGGCGGTGCCGATGCGGCGCCAGTCCGCGAGGTCCGGGCCCGTGGCGCAGGCCAGGCATTCCGGACGGCCCGCCTTCGTTTCGCGCATGGGCGGCTCGGATGTCCGGGCCTGGGGGACGGTGCAGTCCTTCAGTACCCCGGACAGGGCGTGCACCAGAGCTGGTTGCGGGCGCCACACCTGGGCGAGGACCGGGCCGAGCACCAGGGCCCGGTGCGGGAGGGTGCGCAGCCCCTCGTGGAGGGCCACCGCCTTCGCCTTGCGGTCGGCCAGGGCGATGAGCATGCCGGTGTCGTAGACCGGGACCCGTGGGCTCACGCGGCGTTTCCCGGGCGGTGGCCGTGCCGGTCACGGCCGTGGGCAAGGCCGAGGGCCTCCTCGATCTCGCGGCGTTCCTGCTCCGTCAGTTCCGCGGTCGGCTCCTGGGCGGAGTCTGCGGGCAGGCCGTCGGCTGCCTGCTCCGCGCGGGCGATGAGGGCGTCCACCTTGGCGAACTGTTCCTCTATGGCGTCGCTCTCGGCCATCTGGCGCGTCGCGGCGTGCACCAGGTACGCCGAGACGTCCATGCCCGCCCGCTCCGCATGCTGCCTGATGCGTTCGGCCTGGGTCTGGTCCAAGCTGATGCTGATCCGCGTCTTCGCCACACGGTCATCGTAATACGCGTATGACGAGGGCGCGAGTGTCGGTGAAGGCACCGTCGTCACCTGTCATCAGGCCGGGGTTCAAGGGCTCCGACCACCCGCTCGACCTCGTCACGCCATGCCCGCAGCTCGACCTGCGTGGGTTCCAGTTCGTACCCGTGGTAGTGGCAGGCCCTGCTCAGGCCTCCCCAGGTCGCCGACCAGCGACGGGCCGTGTCCTGGTCGGCGTAGGAGGCGAGGCACAGGGCCTGGGCGTGGGGTGGGCAGCGAGCCAGCTGGGGTTTGCGGGCCTGCCAGTAGCGGCGCAGGGCCTCTTCCAGGGCGTGGCGCAGCAGGAGTGCGACGGCGCGGGGCCAGACGCCCGTGGTGGAGGCGGTGGCCGTGCCGAGCAGTCGGTCCGCTCCTGCGAGCAGGTCGGCCGGGGTCGAGACGGACGGTGGTGGGGGCGAGGGGAATGCCGGGCCGCCCCGGGGCGGGCGCGGTGGTGGGACGGGGGATGCGGTCGGGTGGGTCGTGGTCACAGGGCTCGTACCGCCTTCGCGAGGTCCGCGGTGCGTCGGATGATGTCGTCCGCGTCGGCGAAGGGGACGGCTTCGTGGGTGCCCTTGTTGCACCAGCGGATGTGGTCGGTGGCCTCCGCTCCGTAGGCGCGGGTCAGGTCCGTCATGGCGTCGCCGCCTCGGTCCGCAGCGCCGTAGAGGGCGAGGGAGGCCAGCTCGGTCAGTTTGCGGGCCTTGGCGATGTGCCGCTCGATGTCGGTGTGCGGCATGCCTGTGCCGAGGAGCCGGCGGCGGGCCGGTTCGAGGAGGGCGGCCTCCAGTGCGGTGCGGCACAGGCCGGGCAGGACGCGGGCGACGACGTCGCCGGGCAGGTCGCGGGTCTTGGCGAGCGCCTTCGCGTCGTAGAGGGCCTGCTTGACGGGGTCGTCGCCGGAGCGGACCCGTACGGCTGAGTGTTCGCGGCGGTCGACGGTGAGGACGGTGGCGGGCAGGCGCAGGTACTTCAGGGCCTGCGGCAGTCGGCTGTCGTGGGTGAAGACGACGACCTGGCGGTGTTCGGCGAGCAGGGCGAGGACGCGGGCGAGGCCGTCCACCTTGGCGGGGTCCATGGACTGCACCGGATCGTCGATGACGAGGAACCGGAAGGGGTTTTCCGGGAGGAAGGTACGCGGCAGGAAGAGGGACAGGGCGAGGGCGTGCAGCTCGCCCTGGCTCATCACGCCGAGGGCGGGGGCGTCGATGTCGTCGACGGTAACGTCGAGGGCGACCTTGCGCTGGGTTCCGGAGCCGCCCAGGCGGACGGGGCCGAGGGCGACGTTGCTCTGCTGGCGCAGGTGGGACCAGATGCGTTGGGCGTCCTCGGCGATGGGGCGCATGCGGTCGGCGCGGATCTCCTCGTGCGCCGCCTTGAGCCACTTCTGGGCGGCCTTCACGCGGGCGAGGCGCGGGGCCGCCTGCTCGGCGGCGTGGGCCTTGTCGAGCCAGGCGGCGAGGGCCCGGGCGGCATCACGCCAGGCGTCGTCCTGGTCGGCGAGGCGTGTGGCGGCCTCCTGGCGGGTGATCCGTGCGGCGTCGGCGGCGGTTTGTGCGGCGTTCACGGCGAGGGACGCCAGTACGGCGGGGTCGGAGACGGTGCGGCATCGCAGCCAGTCGTTCCAGGCTTCGGCGATGTCGGACGGCAGCCAGCCGGGGGGTGGCACGGCCAGGTCGCGGACGGCCCGGACTGCGGCGTCGAGTTCACCCCGGGCGGCGAGGGCCTGCTCCGCCTCGGCGCGCAGCATGCCTTCCTGTTCGGCGGCATCCCGTGCCCACGCCTCGTCGAGACGGGCCGCGCCGCCGCAGACCGGGCAGGTGTCGAGGGCGGGGTGGGCTCGGTGGTGGGTGAGGGCGCGGGCGAGGAGTTCGGCACGGCGCAGGGCGTCCTCGGCGGACGTCCCTCGCAGGTCGTCCGAGGAGGCGACGGCTTCGCGCAGGCGGGCCACGGCCGTGGCGACCGCCTCGACGTCGGGGCCGGTGAGGGTGGCGCGGCGGCGGAGGTCGAGCAGCAGGGACTCGTCGGACGCGCCGGTTCCGGCCGCCAGTTCGGCGGCTCGGGCCAGATCGGGGCGCGGCCCGCTCAGTGCGGCCTGGGCGGCCTGGGCTCGAGGGTCGTCGGTGTTGCCCAGCAGGGCGAGGAGGGCGGGGAGTTCGGCCTTGGCCGCCTTGGCGGGTGCGTCGTACTCGCGGGCCAGCTCGCGCAACCGTTTGTCTGCGGCGGCGAGTTGCTCCAGACCGAGGATGGAAGCGACGGCGTCGTACATCTCGCTGGGTCTACCGCCGATGACCTGGCCGAGTTCGGAGTACGACAGGAAGGGACGGTAGGTCGCCAGGTCGTCCTGCCAGCCGAGGTCCGGGAGGGGGACGGGGGTGCGGCCGGGCCGGTCGAGTTCGGCGGTCGAGTCGGCCACGTCGTCTCCGTGCCAGGTCCGCAGAGCGGTGGCCGGTTCGGAGTCGCCGTCGATGCGCAGCTCCACGGCGACCTGCGGGTCTTGGCCGTGGTGGAGGTTGCGCCAGCTCTTGCGCCAGATGTCACTACGGCCGCGCCAGCGGGCGTTGTCGCCGGTCAGCGCGATTTCGATGGCTTCGGCGAAGCTGGACTTGCCCGAGCCGTTGCGGCCGGTGACCAAGGTGAGCCCTGGACCCGGGTTCAGGGGCAGGCGGGTGGTACGGCCGATGCCGCGGAAGCCGCTGACCGTGACCGACTGCAGGTAGCAGCCGGGCATGCGGCCACGCCGCGGTGTCTCGTCCTCGAAAGCGGCCAGCAGGACGGCCCGGGACTCCGCGTCGAGGTCCGATGCGGTGAGCCGTTCGGCGATGAGGTGGGTGAGGGTACCGACGGACGGGTCGTGGGCGGGTGGCCCGGCGGGAGCGGCGTCCGGTGCGGAATCGGCTGGTACGGGCATGGAAGGACCCCCGTGGAAGCTGTGGCTGCGTAGCGGGCGGGGCAGACGGGGCCGGACGGGCCGGCGCCGGTTGGCGATGGGAAGCGCGTAGGCGTGACGGGGCGGCTCACAGGCCGTGCGCCGCGCGCTGTGGATGACCATAGCCCAATCGACGCCAATAATGGAATTCTTTGGAACTACTTGGATGTGCTTGGGTGAGGCGGCCGGGGCACGGGGCCCCGGCCGCCGGCAGCACTCACAGACGCCACTCCTCGGCGAGCATGCCCAGCAGTTCCTCCTGCCGGGCCTTGAGCAGCTCGGGAGTCCACTCGGCATGCTGAAGGACCTGGCTGGTCAGCGCGAAGGGGACCACTCCTCCGCGTCCCGTGAAGTACTTGGCCTTCTTGGCTGCGAAGTCGTAGTTCTGGGCCGCGGAGTTCTTGGCCCTGTTCAGCAGCACCAGGTTCCCCAGACGGTGCGTCCACTGTGCGCGCTGCTCCTCGTCGAACACGTCGACCCACTCGGAGTCGGCGCTCGGGCTCTGCGGCAGGACGTGCTCGACGGTGATGAGCGGGTGCTCGTACGTCACTCCCTGGCTGCGGGCGAGCAGCTCGTCGAGGCGGAGAAGGACGTACTTGCGGATCCTGCGGACGTGATAGAGGTCGCCGTCGAGCCAATTCCGCGTCTCCAGCTTCTCGTCGTCCCGCAGATCGAAGGCCGGGGAGTCGAGACCCTGCCCTTCGTCGAGTTGCCGGAGCAGTTCGGCATAGCGGGTGACACGCGGCGTCGTGTAGACGCGGCGGATGAACATGCTGGCCGACAGGCGCTCCAGGGCCCGCATGAACGCGTCGAGCCACGCGGGGTCGTTCTCACGATGGCGCAGTGCCCAGAGAGCGGCCGGTCGCCAGTCGTAGTTGTCGATCTGCTGCAGCCGCCTGAACCAGGCGTTGACCGACTCCGCGCCAGAGGCGGACTCGTAGCGAGCCTCCCTGATCTGGGCGTAGGCCTCGGCGTAGGGCCGGACGACGTCGTGCACGAAGGCCTCGGCCCGCTCCGGCAGGTAGCGGCTGAGCACCTGCTCGGGAAACTCCTTGAGCAGCTCCTGATCCGCTCGCTTCTTGGCGAAGATCATCCGCAGGTGCAGGAAGAGCTCCGCGAAGTCGTCCCGCCCCAGCAGTTCCTCGGCGTCCTCCCAGGTGGCCGCGCACGCCTCGGATGCCTCCTCGTCCAGATCACCGATGACCCGTGACTTGAAGATGTCGGTGGGCGACAGATCCAGACCTCGGGAGTTCATGACGCTGAAGATGCGGTGGGCACTGTCGAGGTCCGGCGTGCTGACCACGACCAGGAACGTCCGCTCGGCGAGCATCTGGGCCAGGGCCAGGCGGCTCTCCTCGGGCAACGCGCTGAGACGACGATGCAGAGCGGCCGCATTGCACAAGACGGCCCTCTGCGCATCGGTACGCAGGCCTTCCGGCTCCAGTGCCAGCAAGGTCTCCACGGCATCCTTGGCCTGCACATACTTCTCGAAGAAGTCGGCGTCGCGGCTCCGCAGGGTGAGCCGAGGCCTCGGAGGCAGCCCGCGGATCTTGGCTCCCGGCTCCATCACCAGACGATCGAGGTCGCCACGCAGGTCCGGGTCGTCCGTGAGGTCGCGCAGGACGGACAGAAGGATGGTCAGGGTCGTGAGGCGCTGCTGGCCGTCGATAACCTCCGCTCTCGGGGCTCCGCCGTCCTTGACGAGCACGATGGACCCGAGGAAGTAGGGCTCGTCCGTCCCTCGGTCCAGGGCCTCCTGCAGGTCCAGCAGCAACTGTGACGCCTGCTCCTCCTGCCAGGCGTACGGGCGTTGATAATCGGGGATCTTGAAGTCGTAGTCGCTGCTGAAGACTTTGTGCAGGGGCATCTCGTGCGCCTCGAGCTTTTGCATATTCCGATGATGGCGGAGATGCGCAGTTCGTGACGCCCAATCAAGCACACCCGTCTGCTTGCAGACGGATGGGGCTCGTATACGCCTGAACAGCACCTGGACGACGTGCGCACTCGCACCCGGCGGGACTTCACGCGACGGACCCCGGCCGCGCAGGAAGCGGCCGGGGCCCGTTGGCGTTCGTCCGGGGGCGAGTTACGGAGCTTGGATCACCATGCCGGTGTTCCGCAGTAGCCGCCGGTCAGGCATGCGCGGAAGTTGAGCCCGTTGAGGCCGTTGTAGTCGCCGGAGAACGACTCTCCGTTGGCGGCGGTACGGATGGGAGTCCAGCCCTTGCCCGACCACTTGGCCTGGAGAATGACCCACTTGCCGTCCTTGGCGTGATCGTAGAACTTTCCGGAGAAGCTGCCGTAGTAGGACTTTCCGCTTGCGCTCTTGTACCAGGACCAGCAGACATAGACGGAGCCCTTGCCGTTGCTGGTCCTCACGGTGGTGCACTTGCTGCCCTGTGCGGTGGCGGCGCCTTGGTCGGTGGCCACGGCAGAGCCGGAGAAGCCGACGATGAGGGCGGCAGCTGCCGCCATCGACGCGACGAACGACTTGGTCTTGGTCATGGTTCCTCCCGTGTTGGACGGCTGCTGAATCCCGCTGGTCAAGCGGGTACCGCCGCCGAAGACAGTACGGAAGGGTTCTCTTGGCGGCGTCCCGCCAGAGGTTGAATACCTTCTCAATCAAGCGCGGTAACCCACTCGCGTCTACACCTCGTGCAGTAGAGCCCTGGGTTGACGAGGAACGCAGCACCGCTATCCGGCTCAGGGACCTTCGATACAGGTCAGAGGGTCCCTTTCCAGGCAAGGCCGCAAACAGCGGCAGACGAGTCGGGCTGTACGCCGGGTTCTGTTCCGACGGGGCCTCGCGGTCCCGTCGGCGACGGCCATCCATCTAGGGCCGGCGTTGCCACCGGCCTCCAGCGGTCTACCCGCGGACTCGGGCGGGCAGCCCTCGATCGTCCGCGCAGAGCGCGTTTTACGGCGCTCCTCTTGACCTTGCTCCGGGTGGGGTTTACCTAGCTGCCCAGGTCGCCCTGGGCACTGGTGGTCTCTTACACCACCGTTTCACCCTTACCGGGGGCCGAAGCCTCCGGCGGTCTGCTTTCTGTGGCACTGTCCCGCGGGTCACCCCGGGTGGCCGTTAGCCATCACCCTGCCCTGTGGAGCCCGGACGTTCCTCGGGAAGTCCCGTGAGGGACTCCACGCGGCCGCCCGCCCGGCTCGTCTGCCGTGTCGACCATGGTACCCGGCGGACCTCCCGCCCCGGACCGGCGGCGGCCGTCGCGAGGACCGAGCCGGCCAGGATCAGCGTGAAGGCGACGCCGATGCCGAGGGTCAGGTCCTCGTCCAGGAGGAGAGCGCCCGCGGCGACGGCGACCGCCGGGTTGACGTAGGTGATGACGCCGGCGCGGACCGGGCCGACCTCCTTGATCAGCTCCAGGAAGGCCACGAAGGCGATCGCGGTGCAGACGACGCCGAGGCCGGCCAGGGCCGCCAGGGCCTCGCCGGAAGGGAGCGTGGTGGGCCGGGTCAGGAAGGCCGCGGGGGCGTAGACGACGGCGGCCAGGGTGAGGCAGGGGGTGATGAGCTGGAGGGTGGGGACGTCCTTGAGGTGGCGGGCGGCGATCAGGGGGGCGGTGGCGTACCCGACGACCGTCACCAGCACCTCGGCCAGCGAGCGGGCGTCGCCGCCGGTGAGGTGCGGCACGGTGAGGACGGCGACGCCCCCGAGGCCGAGGCCGAGTCCGGTGATCCGGCGGGCGCCGACCCGTTCCGCGGCGCCGAAGAAGCGCGCCAGGAGCACGCCGACGATCGGCACGCCCGCGATCAGCAGCCCGGCGGTGGAGCTGGACAGGTGCCGCTCGGCGTCGGTCAGGGTCCACCAGGGGCCGATGATCTCGATCACCGCGAAGGCCAGCATGGGCTTCCAGTGGCGCCGTACGGTGCCGAAGAGGTCTCCCTTGCGCAGGGCGAAGGGGAGCAGGAGGGCCGCGCCGAGCGCGCAGCGCGTGAACACCACTCCGGACGGGGACACCTCGTCCACCGCCACCTTGATCATCAGGTAGGGGATGCCCCAGACCACTCCCATCAGGGAGAACAGGAACCAGCCGCGTGCAGTCATGCGGCGAGTCTCGGCCGCCTCACCCCGCGCGGTCTTGAACGCTGTTGCGGTACGCCGCCGGGGTCACCCCGAGGACCCGGCGGAACCAGCGGGTCAGGTGCGCCTGGTCGGCGAAGCCCACCAGGGCCGCCACCTCGGCCGGGCGCAGGCCCGCGTCCAGGAGCCCGCGCGCCCTGGCCACCCGGTGCTGGGCGAGCCAGGCGTACGGCGGCATCCCCGTCGCCGTACGGAAGGCCCGCAGGAGTTGGTAGCGGGACAGGCCGAGGTCGGTGGCGAGGGCGGCCAGCGGCGGCGGGGCGAGGAGTTCGTCGGCGAGCCGGTCGCGTACGACGCGGGCGACGCGGTCGGAGCCGGGGACGGCGTCGTCGGCGGCGCGGGCCGTGGAGTGGCGGCGGGCGAGCGCCGTGAGCAGCCAGGGAAGGCGGGACTCGGCCTCCAGCGGGTCGGGGTGGCGGGCCAGGTCGGTGTGTGCGGCGCGCAGGGCGGCGGCGAGTTCGGGATCGTCGATGACGGGCTCGCGGAAGTGCGGGAGGGCGGTGGCGCGGGTGCCGTCGGTGAGGAGGGACGGGGTCGCGTACAGGGCGCGGTACGAGTAGCCGTCGGGGGCGGCCGGGCCGCCGGTGTGCACCTCGCCCGGCTCCAGGACGACGATGGAGCCCGGCCCTGAGTGGATGTGCCCGCCCCGGTAGGCGATGACCTCGAGTCCGCCTACGGTGACGCCGACCGTGAACTCGTCGTGGGCGTGCGGAGCGTAGACGTGCCGGTCGAAGCGGGCGGTGAGGAGGTCGAGGGTCGGGCCGGCCGTCCCCAGCCGTGCCCTCGTCCAGCGTGCCTGCTCGCCGCGCGCGTCCATCGCCGACCACCCCCTGCGTCTACGGGATCAGAGGAAGTCGGTGGTGTCCAGGTCGAAAGAGAAGGGGGCGGGGAGGGTCAGCGGCTTTCCGAGGGCGACGGTGCAGTGCTGTCGGTAGTCGTCGTGGCCCGGGTCGCTGAACAGCGTGATCGACGACTCCTGGCGGTCGACGAGCAGGTAGAACGGGATATCGCCGCGCGCATGGGCACGGCGTTTGGTCTCGCGGTCGGCCTCGGGCTTGCTGGAGGTCACCTCCAGCACCAGTGAGACACCGTCGCAAGGCATCCAGGGCTCGGCTCCGCGATAGAGCCTGGAAGCCGCGGGCGCGAAGGTGCCGTCAGGGATCACATGGTCCGCCAAGAGGCCATCGGCGTTCTTCAGTTTGAGTCCCTTGTTGCCGGAGAACTGCATGTCGGTGACGGACCGCCGGTGCACCTGGCTCACGATCAGTCCGATGCAGTCCTCGTGGTCCCCATCCGGCGGCGGTGTCACGACGATCTCCCCCTCGATCAGTTCCGCCCGGAACCCCTCCGGGGTGTCCAGGGCGAGAAACCACTCCAGCAAGAGGTCCTGCGTGATCGGTTCGTGTGCCATGGCAGTCATGTCACGCCCCTCCTTCGGTCGCTCGCCAGGCTGGGGCATCGGCTGATCACCTGTCCGAGAGATCGGGAACCGTTCCCTCGATCGTGGCACAGGATCGGCGTCGGTGTCCGGAAGGCGAACCGCCGCGCTTGACCCTGTCGCAACGTCAACGTTTCTACTGGGGCCATGCGGATCGGAGAACTCGCCGGTGCCGTCGGCGTCACCACGCGGACCGTGCGGCATTACCACCATCAGGGCCTGCTGCCCGAACCGGAGCGGCTGGCCAACGGGTATCGGACGTACACGTTGCGGCATGTCGTCGTGCTGGCCCGGATCAGGCGGCTGACCGAGCTGGGGCTCGGGCTCGCGGAGGTGCGGGACGTGCTCGCGGAAGAGGCCGGGAAGGATCTCGCCGAGGTGCTGGAGGAGCTGGACGCGGATCTCGCGCGGCAGGAGGCGGCGATCCGGGACCGCCGGGCGCGGTTGCGGGAGCTGCTGGAGGCGGAGGGCGGGGTGCCGGTCGAGGGGCCGGTGTCGCCGGAGCTGGCCGAGCTGTTCGCCGGGATCGGGGACATGTCCGGCTCGCCGATGGCCCTGCGGGACCGGGAGATGCTGGTGCTGCTGGAGAGCACCGTCGCGCCGGAGGAGCGGGCGGGGCTGCTGGCCGCGATGCGCGGTGCCCTGGGCTCGCCGGAGGCGGCGGCACGGGCCCGCCGTACCTATGCGCTGCTCGACGAGCTGGCCGACGCCGGCGCCGACGATCCCCGCGTGGCGGAGGCGGCCCGCGAACTCGCCGACTCCATGCCCGCCGAGCTGCTGCCCGAGGAGGGCTTCGACCTCGACTCCGGCCACGGTCTCCTGCGCGCCCTGTACGCCGACTTCGCGCCGGCCCAGGCGGAGGCGATCCGGCAGGCCATGGTGCTCGCCTCCCGGGGACGGCGGTCATGAGGGGCACCGGTCTCGCCGCGGTTCCGTTCCTGCTCGTGCGGCACGAGCTGCGGCTGTGGGCGAGCCTGTGGCTGTGGGCCGCCCGGCGCACGCACGACCCGGCGGCCGGCGGGGCCGTCTTCGGGTACGCGCGGGGGCAGGGCGCGATGATGGGCGGATTCGCCTTCGTGTGTGTCGTCGAGTCCGTGATGATGTCCGTGCTGCTGCGGGACTGGCCCGCCGTGCACCACGTGATGCTGGTGCTGGACGTGTACACCGTGGTGATCGTGATCGGGCTGCACGCCGCGTCCGTGGTCCGGCCGCACGTCCTGGATCCGGACGCCGGGACACTGCGCATCCGGCGGGCCCTCCACGTCGATCTGCGGATACCGCTGGAGCGGATCGCCTCCGTCCGGCATGAGCTGCGTACGACGCACGAGCCGAGGGACGGGGAGCTGGACCTCGCCGTGGGCTCCCAGACCTCCGTCACCGTCGAACTCGCCGAGCCCGTCACCCACGTCTCCTTCTTCGGGCGGCGGCGGGAGGTGCGGGTGGTGCGGTGCCATGCCGACGCCCCGGGGTCACTGGTGCGGGCCGTCGAACGGGCGCGGGCGGGGGACGCCGTACCCTGACCTGGGGCCGAGAGCTTGTCGTGAAGGAGTACGTGTGCTTGTCCTGCTGCCGCCGTCCGAGGGGAAGGCCGCGTCCGGCCGGGGCGCCCCGCTGAAGACCGGGTCGCTGTCCCTGCCGGGGCTCACCGCGGCCCGGGAGGCCGTCCTCGGCGAGCTGGTCGGGCTGTGCGCCGGCGACGAGGAGAAGGCGCGCGAGGTGCTCGGGCTGAGCGAGGGGCTGCGCGGCGAGGTCGCCAAGAACGCGGAGCTGCTGACCGCGGGTGCCCGTCCGGCGGGGGAGATCTACACCGGGGTGCTGTACGACGCCCTGGACCTGGCCTCGCTGGACGCCGCCGCCAAGCGGCGGGCGGCCAGGTCGCTGCTGGTGTTCTCCGGGTTGTGGGGTGCCGTGCGGGTGACCGACCGGATTCCCTCCTACCGCTGCTCGATGGGCGTGAAGCTCCCCGGTGTCGGGGCGCTGGGCACGCACTGGCGGGCGCCGATGGCCGAGGTGCTGCCGGAGGCGGCCGGGAGCGGGCTCGTCCTCGACCTGCGTTCGGCGGCGTACGCGGCGGCCTGGAAGCCGAAGGGCGAGGTCGCTTCGCGGACGGCGACCGTGCGGGTGCTGCACGCGCCGACCCGGAAGGTGGTCAGCCACTTCAACAAGGCGACCAAGGGGCGGATCGTACGGAGTCTGCTGGCGTCCGGCACCTCGCCCGAGGGGCCGGCCGAGCTGGTGGACGCGTTGCGGGCCCTCGGGTACGTGGTGGAGGCGGAGGCGCCCGCGAAGGCCGGGAAGCCGTGGTCGCTGGACGTGCTCGTGGACGAGGTGCACTGAGTCCCCGCCCGCCGAGCATCGTTGCATGTGCTGCAACGGTAATTGCAGAGCGTGCGTTTCGGCGGCACGATGAGGGCATGAGTTCTCCGCTGCCCTCCTCCCCCGCCGCCTCGGTGCTGGATCTCGCGCCCGTCGTCCCCGTCGTGGTCGTCGACGACCTCGCCGACGCCGTGCCGCTCGCCCGGGCGCTCGTCGCCGGCGGGCTGCTCGCGATCGAGGTGACGCTGCGGACGCCGGTCGCCCTCGACGCGATCCGGGCGATCGCCGCCGAGGTGCCGGACGCGGTGGTCGGCGCGGGCACGGTCGTCACCGCGGAGCAGGTCGGGGAGGTCGTGGCGGCCGGGGCGCGATTCCTGGTCAGCCCGGGGTGGACGGACGTACTGCTGGAGGCGATGCGGGGGTCGGGGGTGCCGTTCCTGCCGGGGGTGTCGACCACCTCGGAGGTGGTGGCGCTGCTGGAGCGCGGGGTGCGGGAGATGAAGTTCTTCCCGGCCGAGGCGGCGGGCGGCACCGCGTATCTCAAGGCGCTCGCCGCGCCCTTGCCGCAGGCGCGCTTCTGCCCGACCGGCGGCATCACGCCGGCCTCCGCTCCGGAGTACCTGGCGCTTCCCAACGTCGGGTGTGTGGGCGGCAGTTGGATGCTGCCCAAGGACGCGGTGGCCGACCGGGACTGGGCGCGGGTGGAGCGGCTCGCCCGCGAGGCGGCCGGACTGCTCAGCGCAGGTGGGACGTCTCGTTGAACAGGCGGACGCTCGCGCCGCCGTCCGCGTAGTACGCCACCGCCGACAGGGACGCCGCCGACAGTTCCATCCGGAACAGTGACTCGGGCGGGGCGCCCAGGGCCAGCTGCAGGAAGGTCTTGATCGGCGTCACGTGGGAGACCAGCAGTACCGTGCGGCCCGCGTACGCCGCGACCAGCTTGTCGCGGGTGGCGGCGATCCGGGCGCCGGTGGCCGCGAAGCTCTCGCCGCCGCCGGTGGGTTCCGCGTCCGGGGAGGCCAGCCAGGCGTCCAGGTCGTCGGCATAGCGCTCGCGCACCTCGCCGAAGGTGAGCCCCTCCCACGCGCCGAAGTCGGTCTCCCGCAGCCCCTCCTCGACCGCCACCTCCAGGCCGAGGCGGGCGGCGACGATGCCGGCGGTCTCGCGGGTGCGGGCCAGGGGTGAGGCGACGATCGCCTCGATCGTGCCGCGCCTGGCCAGGCTCTCGGCGACCTTCTCGGCCTGCTCCCGGCCGACGGCCGACAGGGACGGATCGGTGCCGCCGCTCCCGGAGAAGCGCTTCTGCGGGGTGAGCGGCGTCTCCCCGTGCCGCAGGAGGACGAAGGTGGCGGGGGCGCCCAGGTCGGGGGGTCCCCAGCCGGGCGAGGCCACGGCCTTCGCGGCCCGGACGTCGGTGTCGGCGGCCGCCCGTGAACCCACGCCGGCGCTGGCCGCGTCGGACGCGGCGTCGAGCTCCGCCGTCGACTCGGACGGCGACCACTGCTCGCCGCGAGCGCCCGCGTCCATCGCCTCGTTGGCCAGGCGGTCGGCGTGCTTGTTGTCCGCGCGGGGGATCCACTCGTACGTCACGCGGCCGGGCGGGAAGACCCGGGCCGCCTCGGTCGCCAGCGGCTTCATGTCGGGGTGCTTGATCTTCCAGCGGCCCGACATCTGCTCGACGACGAGCTTGGAGTCCATGCGGACGTGCACGCGGGCGTCCGGGTCCAGCTCCTTCGCCGCGTGCAGGCCGGCCAGCAGGCCCCGGTACTCGGCGACGTTGTTGGTGACGACCCCGAGGTACTCGGCGGCCTCCACCAGGGTCTCCCCCGTCACCGCGTCCAGCACCACCGCGCCGTAGCCGGCGGGCCCGGGGTTGCCCCGTGACCCGCCGTCGGCCTCGACGACGAACTCCCGCGCGGGTCCCGCCACCGGACGCTCCGCCTGGTCGGCCACCGGACCGGCCCTACAGCCCGGAGTCGGCCGTGCGCACCAGGATGCGGCGGCAGTTCTCGCAGCGGACGACCGTGTCGGGCGCCGCCGCGCGGATCTCGCTCAGCTCGGTGATGGCCAGCTCCTGGCGGCACCCCTGGCAGCTGCGCTGGTACAGCTTGGCCGCGCCGACGCCGCCCTGCTGCTCGCGCAGCTTGTCGTAGAGCTTCAGCAGGTCCTCGGGGACGGAGCCCGCGACGACCTCGCGCTCCTTGGTCACCGAGGCCGCCTCGCCGTCCAGCTCCTCGACGGCCGCGTCACGGCGCGCGGTGGCGTCGTCGATCTTGCCCTGGACCGCGCCGACCCGCTCGGTCAGCTCGGCGACCCGCTCCTGCGCGGACTCGCGGCGCTCCATCACCTCCAGGACGACGTCCTCGAGGTCGCCCTGGCGCTTGGCGAGGGAGGCGATCTCGCGCTGGAGGTTCTCCAGGTCCTTCGGGGAGGTGACGGCGCCGGAGTCCAGACGCTGCTGGTCGCGGCCGGCGCGCTGGCGCACCTGGTCCACGTCCTGCTCGGCCTTGGTCTGCTCGCGGGCGCAGTCGCTCTCCTCGGTCTGCGCGGCCACGAGCAGGTCGCGCAGCTGGGTGTGGTCCTTGGTCAGCGACTCGATCTCGGCGTGCTCGGGCAGGGACCGGCGCTTGTGCGCGAGCTGCTGGAGCCGCGTGTCGAGGCCCTGGACGTCGAGGAGGCGGATCTGGTCGGCGGGCGCGGCTTTCAGTTGGGGGCTCCCATTGCGCTAGAGGTCGGGGCGGACGCCGCGTGGGCGGTCCAGGGGTCGGTGACCGTCTTCGAGACGTGGACCCTGAGGTCCCAGCCGTTGCGGTCGGAGATCTCGTCGAGCTGGGCCGCGCCCAGCTCGCACCAGGGCCACTCGGTGGCCCAGTGCGCCGCGTCGAGCAGCGCGAGGGGGCTGTGGGCGCGGGCTTCGGACACGGGGTGGTGGCGGAGGTCCGCGGTGAGGAAGGCGTCGACGCCCGCCGCCCGTACGTGGTCGAAGAGGCTGTCGCCGGAGCCGCCGCTGACGGCGACCGTGCGCACGGTCGCGTCCGGGTCGCCGGCGACGCGGATGCCCTGCACCGTGGCGGGCAGCCGCTCGGCGGCGCGGGCGGCCAGCTCGCGCACCGTCAGCGGATGCCGCAGCTCGCACACCCGGCCCAGACCGCGACGCCCCTCGGGGTCGGTCGGGTCCGGCACCAGCGGCCCTACGACGTTCAGGTCGAGGGCGCCGGCCAGCGCGTCGGAGACGCCCGGGTCGGCGGTGTCGGCGTTGGTGTGGGCGACGTGCAGGGCGATGTCGTTCTTGATCAGGGTGTGCACCACACGGCCCTTGAAGGTGGACGCCGCGACCGTCGTCGTCCCGCGCAGATACAGCGGGTGGTGGGTGACGAGCAGGTCGGCGCCGAGCTTCACCGCCTCGTCGACGATCTCCTGGACGGGGTCCACCGCGAACAGGACCCGCGTGACCTCCTGGTCGGGGTCGCCCACGACGGTGCCGACCGCGTCCCAGGACTCGGCCCGCTCGGCGGGCCACAGGTTGTCCAGCGCGGCGATGACTTCTGACAGACGGGGCACGCGTGCAAGGCTACCTGGAGGTTCTGCGCCGTTGTACCCGCAGCCGCAACCCTCTGCCGCGCCCCTCTGCCGCGCCCCTCTGCCGCGCCCCTCTGCCGCGCCCCTCTGCCGCGCCCCTCTGCCGCACCCCCGCCGTCCGGTCCGGCCCAGCACACACCGTGCCCTTCCCTCAGGCGAATCGTTCCTGTGACACACGTATGTGTGATGGGAACCGGCGCCGGTCCCACGCCCGTGCGTGCGAAAACTAGCTTCGTCGCCGGAGGTGACCGAACGATGACGGCCTGTGCGATCGAGCCCTCGGCGGACCCCGGCGACGGCGGGGCCCCGCCGGTGGGCTGCAGCATCACCGCGGAGGGTGCCTACGCCGCGCGTCTCGCCCGGAGCGGCGGTGGCGGCGGTGCGGCCTGGTACCCCGAGCGCTGGACCCTGGACGGTCCCGAGCCGTACGCGGTGCCGCTGCCGGGCAACCAGCCCGAGGAGCCCGGCACCGAGGTGCAGCCGATGGGGGACGGGCGGGTCCTGGTCCACCGGGTGGCGGCCGGCCGGCACCTTTTCGCGCTGCTGTACCCGACCGGGCCCGGCACCGGCGAGCTGCCGCTCGGCGCGGTCGAGTGCCCGGCCGACAGCACCGGGATGCGGCTGCTGCCTCCGGTTCCGGGCGGCGAGCGGGCGTACGCCCTCGCGGCCGGTCCGCGTGCGACGGTGCTGTGGCGGATCGCGGGCGGCGCCTTCGGGCCGGAGCGGGTGGCCGAGATCCCCGGCCGCTGCTCGGGCGGGGCCTGGCTGGACCGCACGGGACGGATGCTCGCGGTGGACCGGGAGACCGGCGGGCGCACCAAGGCGGTCGTGGTGGACCTGGAGCGGGACGGCGAGGTGTCGCCGCTGCTGCAGATCGCCCCGGACAGCGACGACCGGCTGCTGCTGGCCGACCCCGACAGCGGGCTGGTGCTCATCGGCTCGGACGCCCCTTCGCCGGGGCGGGAGCGGCTCGGCTGGGGCGTGCTGGGCAGCACGCTGCCGGTGCGCTTCCCGGAGTGCCTGCGGATGCCGGACTGCGTCGTGACGCCGTTCGCCGTCCAGCCGGGGCAGGTGCTGACCCCGGAACGCTGCGCGGTGGCCCTGCGCGTGGACGGCGCGTTCGGCAGCTGGGTCGGGGTGTGGCGGCCCGCCGAACGGAAGGTGCGTCATCTTCCGGCGCCGGAGGGGTGGTTGACGGGGGCCGGGCTGTGGACCCCGGACGGGGAGCTGCGGCTGCCCTGCTCCACACCGCGGTCGCCGTGCGGGGTGGCCCGGCTGGTCGCACCGGACACCGCCGACGCGGGTGGCGCGGACCTAGCGGACGGAGCGCACGGAGCGGGTGGCGCGGACGGTGCAGGTCACACGAACGGCGCGGGTGGCACCGGCGGTGCGGGGGGCACCAGCGGTGCCGGTGGCACTGACGGCGCGGGTGGCACTGGCGGCGCGGGTGGCACCGGCGGTGCGGCCGGCACTGGTGCGGCCAGCGGTACGGACGGCGAGCGGCCCGGGAATCCGGAGGCGACGACTCCGGGCGAGCCCGGCGACGACCCCGGTACGGCGGACACTCCCGCCGCCGCCCAGCCGCGCCCCGTACCGCTGCAACAGGCCCCGCTGGCACGGCTTGTAACGAAGTAGTGCCGGTTGGCGTGGCCGCCTGGATCCGTCCCGAGGTGTGCCGGTTAGACTCGCCCGGCTGTAGGAAAGATCATGTTGACGGGGTGAATTCCTTCCGATGAACGACGCCAGCACGACCCAGCCGATGCAGGCCGCCGGTGCCGACGTTTCCGAGATCGACGCCGGTCACGGCAAGCACCGTGGACCGGTCTCCAGCCAGGAGGGCGAGGCGACTCCGCAGGGCCGCCACCGCAAGCCTGCCGAGGAGTCCGGGACGGCCGCCTGACGGCACGGACCAGGCACAGGCACACACAAAAGCACGCGGCTCCGGCCCCGTTCGTCGCATCCGACGGGCGGGGCCGTTGTCGTGCCCCGCGGCACCGCCTCCGCCCTACCCGTACCGGACGACCGTGTCGTCGAGGACGGGCGCGTCGCCGCGCTCCACGACGCTCACGACCACTCGCGCCTCCCCCGCGCCGCCGCCGTCCGACCCACCGACGTCCGGCACGCCGCCGTCCGGCCCGCCGCCGTCCGATCCGGTGGCCCGCCACATCCGCACCCGCAGCGTCTCCCCCGGGTACACCACCCCCGCGAACCGCGTGCGGTACCCGCGCACCCGGGTCACGTCGCCGTCCAGCAGCGTGTCGACGACCGCCTTGAGCGTGGCGCCGTACGTGCACAGCCCGTGCAGGACGGGCCGCTCGAAGCCGGCGCGCGCGGCGAACTCCGGGTCGGCGTGCAGGGGGTTCCAGTCGCCGGAGAGCCGGTAGAGCAGGGCCTGGTCCTCGCGCACGGCGCGTTCGACGACGTGGTCCGCCGGCTCGGCGGGCGGTGGCGAGGGGCGTCCGGACGGGCCCCGCTCACCGCCCCAGCCGCCTTCCCCGCGGACGAAGACCTCGGCCTCGTCGGTCCACAGCGGTCCGTCGGCGTCGGTGACCTCGGTGCGCAGGACGAGGACGGCCGCGCTGCCCTTGTCGTACACGGCGACGACGCGTGAGGACGCCCTCGCCCTGCCCCGCACCGGGACGGCGGGCCGGTGCAGCCGCAGCCGCTGCCCGGCGTGCAGGACGCGGGCGAGGTCGACGTCGACGCCGGGCACGGACAGGGTGCCGATCACTCCCGGGGCGCCGCCGCCGGCCACCGTCGCGAAGCTCGGCAGCACGTGCAGCCGGGACTCCAGGGTGTAGCGCAGCTCGCCGGGGTCGGTGGCGGGCCGGCCCGCGCCGATGCCGAGGTGGTAGAGCTGGACGTCCTTGTGGTCCCAGGCGATCTCGCGGACCCGGGGTGCGGCGGCGAGCGCCCCGGCTGCGTCGATGGGCATGGCTCTCCCGGCTCGTCTCCCCCGCGTCCCTGCTGTCCCGGTCACCGTACGGGACGCCCGCCACCCATGACATTTGTCCTGCCGATCTCCGGACAACCGCATCTGCCGTAGGCCCCCGCCGGCTCCGTAGCGTCATCGGCATGACACCGACAGAGGGCACCACCCCCGCCGTCTCCTTCGCGGGGGCGGCCAAGGCGTACGGCGACGTCCGCGCCGTCGACGGCATGGACCTGCGCATCGAGCGCGGCGAGACCGTCGCGCTGCTCGGCCGCAACGGCGCGGGCAAGTCGACGGCGATCGCGCTGCTGCTCGGCCTGCGCCCGCCCGACGCGGGCACGGTGGAGCTGTTCGGCGGTCCTCCGGAGAGTGCCGTGCGCGCCGGCCGGGTGGGGGCCATGCTCCAGGAGGCGCGGGCGGTCCCCCGGGTCACCGTGGGCGAGCTGGTCGCCTTCGTGGCCGGCCGCTATCCGGCGCCGATGCCCGTCGGGCAGGCCCTGGAGCTGGCGGGGATCGCCGCGTTGGCCGGGCGGCGCGTGGACCGGCTGTCCGGCGGCCAGGTCCAGCGGGTGCGGTTCGCCCTCGCGCTGGCCGGCCGCCCCGACCTGCTGGTCCTGGACGAGCCGACGGCGGCCCTGGACGTGGAGGCCCGGCACGCCTTCTGGCAGTCGATGCGGGCCTACACCCGGGGTGGCAGCACGGTCCTCTTCTCCACGCACTACCTGGAGGAGGCCAACGCGCACGCCGACCGGATCCTGGTCGTCGACCGGGGCCGCGTCGTCGCGGACGGCACCGGCGACGAGTTGCGCCGGGCGGCGGGCGGCAGCCGCGTCTCCTTCGACCTGGCCGGCCGGCCCACCGACGACCTGACGCTGCTGCCCGGGGTCCGCTCGCTGGAGGTGCGCGGGGACCGTGCGCTGCTGCGCACCGACGACTCCGACGCGACCGTGATCGCCCTCGCGGAACTCGGCGCGATTCGCGGCCTGGAGGTCTCCCCCGCGTCCCTGGACGACGCGTTCCTGGCCCTGACGACCCCGGTGCCGGCACCCGCGCCGGCGCCCGCGACACCCGCACCCGCACCGGAGAAGGAGAGCATGCGATGAGGGACTACCTGGTCCTGGAGACGCGCCGTACGCTGCGCGATCCCGGCTTCGTGATCGGCGGCATCGCCATGCCGGTCCTGATGTACCTGCTGTTCACCAACCTCGGGGACGACACGGGCGAGTGGAAGACGGGTGCGATGGTCGGCATGGCCGCGTACGGCGCGGTCGGCTCGGCCCTGAACACCGGCGGCGGGGTCGCCGAGGACCGGGCGATCGGGTGGCTGCGGCAGCTGCGGGTGACGCCGATGCTGCCGCACCAGGTGGTCGTGGGCCGCGCCCTGACCTCCTCCGTCACCGTGCTGCCCGCGATCGCGGCGGTGCTCGGCGCGGGCGGCCTGATCAACGGCGTACGGCTGGACGCCTGGCAGTGGGCGGCGCTGGCGCTGCTGCTCTGGCTCGGGTCGGTGCCGTTCACGCTGCTGGGGCTCGGCAACGGCTACCGGCTGACCGGGCAGACCACGGGCGTGGCGAACATGGTGGCCAACCTGGGCCTCGCGGTGATCGGGGGCCTGTGGTTCCCGCTGGCGCTGTTCCCGGAGTGGCTGCGCACGGTGTCGGGGTTCACTCCGAGCAACCGCTTCGCCGAGCTGGGCACTTCGGTGGCCACGGGGCAGGCACCGCCCGCGGGTGGAATCCTCGTCCTGGCGGGATGGCTGCTGGCGTTCGGTGCGTACGCCGTCCTGTCCTACCGCCGCGGCGCGGGAAACGACTGAGCGCCCGGTGCGCCCGAGCGGAAGGAAGCCGACAGCCATGACCGGGACCCGAGGGCGGCTGCGCAGGATGTCGCACCGCCTGGACGCGTGGCAGCTGGCACGGCAGCCCGAGCCCGAATCCGAACCGGCCCAGGGCGGCGAACGGCCGGAGCGCGTCGGCCCTCCGCCGACCGGATTCACCCTGCTGCCGTGGCTGCTGATGGGCCTCGGCAGCCTGGCGAACATCTTCCAGGGGAACAGCGCCAACCCGTGGATCGGCGGCGCGGGGCTGATCGTCTTCAACTCGCTCTACATCCACGTCGCCTTCCGCTCCTTCCACAAGACCTTGCGGGAGTCGCTGAACACGCGGCTGGCACTGGCCGCGATGGCGGTGGTGACCTGCGCGCTGGCGCTCGCGTACGGCGGCAGCTGGCTGCTGTTCTTCCCGCTGCTGGGCCTCGCTGCGGGGGCGGCGCTGCGCGGCCGGTGGCTGGGCCGGTGGGGCTGGTCGCTGGCGGTGGTGGCGGGTGTCGTGGCCGGTGTCCGGGAGGGCTGGGACGGCCTGAACATCGCCTACGCGACCTTCCTGTCGACGATGGTGACGGCCGCGATCCTGAGCCTGTCCGACGCCGTACGGCAACTGCGCGCCGCCCGGGAGGAACTGGCCACCCGCGCGGTGGCGGAGGAACGGCTGCGGTTCTCGCGCGACCTGCACGACCTGCTGGGGCACACACTGTCGGTGATCGTGGTCAAGTCGGAGGCCGCCCGCCGGCTGGCGCCCCGGGACCTGGACGCGGCGCTGACCCAGATCACGGACATCGAGTCGGTCGGCCGCCAGGCGCTGACCGAGGTCCGCGAGGCGGTCACCGGCTACCGGGAGGGCAGCCTCGGCACCGAGCTGGACCGGGCCCGTTCGGCACTGGACGCGGCGGACGTGGAGGCGGTGGTCCGCCGCTCCGGCCCGCCGCTGCCGCCGCAGACGGAGGCGCTGCTGGGGTGGGTGGTGCGGGAGGCGGTCACCAACGTCGTACGGCACAGCGGCGCGAGCCGCTGCGAGATCGCGGTCTCGGGCGGTGCGGACCGGGTGCGGCTGACGGTCACGGACGACGGCACGGGCGTGGCGGGCCAGACGCAGGGTCCGGGCACGGGCCTGACCGGCCTCACGGAACGCCTGGCCACGGCGGGTGGTTCGCTCACGGCGGGGGTGGAGCCGCGGGGCGGCTTCTCGGTGACGGCGGAGCTTCCGGTGCGGGAAGAGGAACGGCCGGTGGACGCACTGGCGTAGCTGCCGGGCCGGCGCCCCGGACCCGGCGCCCGGACCTTTCGTCGGCCGCCGCGGGCCCTCAGTACGGCAGCCGCCCGGGCCTTCGTGCGTCCGCACGGCCGGTGCGTCCTAACCTTGCCCCGTGACCGACGAGACTCCCCGCAGCCACCCCGTCCGCGTCCTCCTCGCCGAGGACCAGGGCATGATGCGCGGCGCGCTCGCGCTGCTGCTCGGGATGGAGGCGGACATCGAGGTGGTCGCGCAGGTGGCGGCCGGGGACGAGATCGTCGCCGCCGCGCTCGCCCACCGCCCCGACATCGCCCTGCTCGACATCGAACTGCCGGGCCTGAGCGGCCTGGACGCCGCCGCCGAGCTGCGGGAGCGGGTGCCCGGCTGCCGGGTGCTGATCCTGACCACCTTCGGCCGCCCCGGGTACCTGAGGCGGGCCATGGACGCGGGTGCCGCCGGTTTCCTGGTGAAGGACGGCCCGGTGGAGGAGCTGGCCGGCGCGATCCGCCGGGTGCTGGCCGGTGAGACGGTCGTCGACCCGGCGCTGGCCGCGGCCGCGCTCAGCGCGGGGCCCAGTCCGCTCACCGGCCGGGAGTGCGACGTGCTGCGGGCCTCGGCGGACGGTGCGACGGTCGCGGACATCGCCGCGGTGCTGCATCTGTCCGAGTCCACGGTCCGCAACTATCTGTCCGCCGCGATCGGCAAGACCGGTACCCGCAACCGGGCGGAGGCGCTGCGCGCGGCTCGGCAGCGGGGGTGGGTCTGAGCGGGGGGTGGGTTGCGGTGGTTCGTCGGCCGCGGGCCGGTGGGGGTTGCTCGCGCAGTTCCCCGCGCCCCTTGGGAGCGCCCCTGCGGGGCGTCCCTTCGGGGCGTCCCTCCGCGCGCGTTCAATCCTTCGCGTGTGTCTTCGGCAGCCATGCCCACATCAGTACGGCCGCCACGACCAGGACCGCCGTCGCCGTGCGGAAGACCAGGGCGTAGCCGTCCGTCAGGGCCGCCGGGTCCGCGTGCTCGCCCCCGGAGCGGGCCGCCGCGATCGTCGACATCACCGCGAGTCCCAGCGAACCGCCCATCGTCCGCGAGGTGTTGATCAGCCCGGAGACCAGTCCGGCGTCCCCGGGGGCCGCGCCGGAGATGGCCAGCGAGGCCAGCGGGGTGGCCGTCAGGCCCGCGCCCAGCATCATCAGCACGCCGGGAATCATGATCGCGGTCAGATAGCCGCCGTCCGCGGTCATCGTCGACTGCCAGCCGAAGCCGACCGCGGCGACGAGCGCGCCGAGCACGGCCACGTTCCGGGCCCCGAGCACCGGCAGGAACCGCGGGGCCGCCTTCGAGCCGAGGATCACCGCGAAGGAGCTGGGCACCAGGGCGAGGCCGGCCTCCAGCGGGGAGTAGCCCAGGACGTTCTGCGTGTACAGGGTCATGAAGAACCACATCGAGAACATCGACGAGCCCGACACCAGCATCGCCACGTTCGCCGACGCCACCGACCGCAGCCGCAGCAGCGCGAGCGGGATCAGCGGGGCCGCCGTCCGCGCCTCGACCAGGAGGAAGAGCCCGAGCAGGACGAGGCCGGCGAGCAGCGGCAGCAGCGCGGCGCCCGCCGTCCACCCCTCGGACTCGGTCTGCGAGATGCCGTAGGCCAGCGTGGCGAGCCCTGTGGTCACCAGCAGGGCGCCCGGCAGGTCGAGGCGGCGGCGCTCGCCGCCCCGGCTCTCGGTCAGCCAGCGCACGGCGCCGGCCAGCACGACCGCGCCCACCGGCACGTTGATCAGCAGCACCCAGCGCCAGGACAGCCCGTCCACCAGGACGCCGCCCACCAGACCGCCCGCGGCACCGCCGCCCGCGCCCACCGCGGTCCAGGTCGCGATGGCGCGGGCCCGGGCCGCGCCCTCCGGCACCGCGGCGGTCAGCAGCGTCAGCGTCGAGGGGGCGAGTACGGCCGCGCCGAGGCCCTGCACGGCCCGTGCGGCCAGCAGCTGCCAGCTCTCCTGGGCGAACCCGCCGCCCAGCGAGGCCAGGGTGAAGAGCCCGAGGCCGACCAGGAACATCCGCTTGCGCCCGTACAGGTCGCCGGCCCGGCCGCCGAGCAGCATGAACCCGGCGAAGGCGATGGCGTAGGCGTTGACCACCCACTGGAGGCCCTGGGCGCCGAGTCCGAGGTCGGTGCGCATCGAGGGCAGGGCGACGTTGACGACGGACACGTCGAGCACGACCAGGAACTGTCCGGCGCAGGCGAGCACCACGACCAGCCAGGTCGGAGGCGTGCGGCGCGCGGATATGCGGCGGGTCGGCGTGGAGGGGGTGGAGGCGGGGCCGGTGGCTTCGAGCATGGGTGTCATGGTCTCAACCCGGGTCTGCCCCTTGCATCGGTTTTTGGTCCCGCGCCCGTCCCGGGCCGTCCTAGGACCCGAGTCCTAGGCGACGGAGGTCCGAGGCACGGGCGACCGGCCGGTGAACCGCGTGCAGGGGTGTTCCCAAGAGAAGGTCAAGAATTAGTTAGGGACTCGAAGCAACGGAATAGTTGCCCGGGCGCACGAGGTTCAGCCTGCACGTACCCACGATCCAACGCGTTCACCGATTTCCGGCCTGGAGGCCCCACCCCATGTCCCACACGACGACCGACGAGCCCGTGCGGCGAGCGAGCGGGGCCACCGTCCCGGTGCTCGCGTTCGCGGGCATCGTCGTCGCGGTGATGCAGACCCTGCTCGTCCCGGTCATCAAGGACCTGCCCCGACTCCTGGACACCTCACCCAGCAACGCCACCTGGGTCCTGACCTCCACGCTCCTGTCCGGAGCCGTGGCCACGCCGATCATGGGCCGACTCGGCGACCTGTTCGGCAAGCGCCGCATGCTGATCGCCAGCCTGTCGGTGATGGTCGTCGGCGCGCTGCTCAGCGCGCTCACCGACGCGCTGATCCCGATGATCGTCGGCCGTACCCTGCAGGGCTTCGCGATGGGCGCGATACCCCTGGGCATCGGACTGATGCGCGACATGCTGCCCCGTGAGCGGCTCGGCTCGGCGATGGCGCTGATGAGCTCCTCGATCGGCGTCGGCGGCGGTCTGGCGCTGCCCGCCGCCGCCCTGGTCGCCCAGCACACCGACTGGCACGCCCTGTACTTCGGCGCCGCCGGCCTCGGTGTCCTCTCCATCGCCCTGACCCTGCTGGTCGTACCGGAGTCCCCGCTGCGCGCCAAGGGGTCCTTCGACCTGCCGGGCGCGCTGGGCCTGTCCGCCGGTCTGATCCTCTTCCTGCTGCCGATCAGCAAGGGCAGCGACTGGGGCTGGTCGTCGCCCACCACGCTCGGCCTGTTCGGCGCCGCCGTCGTGGTCCTGCTCCTGTGGGGCCTGATGGAGCTGCGCGTCGCGGCCCCGCTGGTCGACCTGCGCACCACGGCCCGCCGCGAGGTCCTGCTCACCAACCTCGCCTCGATCATGGTCGGCGTCTCCTTCTTCGTCATCTCCCTCGTCCTGCCGCAGCTCCTCCAGCTGCCCACCGGGACCGGTTACGGCCTCGGTCAGTCGATGGTCGTCGCGGGCCTGTGCGTGGCCCCGCTGGGCCTGACGATGATGTTCACGGCGCCGGTCTACGCCCGTCTGTCCGCCCGCTACGGCCCGCGCACCACCCTGATCATCGGCCTGGTGATCATCGGGATCGGTTACGCCGGCGGCCTCGGTCTGATGAACGCCGCCTGGCAGACCGTCCTCACCTCGGTGCTGATCGGCGCGGGCATCGGCCTCGCCTACTCCTCCCTGCCCGCGCTGATCATCGGCGCGGTCCCGGCCTCGGAGACGGGCGCGGCCAACGGTCTCAACACCCTGATGCGGTCCATCGGTACGTCGGTGTCGAGCGCCGTCATCGGCATGGTGCTCGCCAACACGTCGACCGACGCGGGCGGCGTCGCCGTCCCGACGATGCACGGCTTCCGCGTCTCCTTCCTGATCGCGGCCGCCGCCGTCGCCGTCGGCCTGGTGCTGGCCTTCTTTCTCCCGCGGCGCAGTCCCGCGGGGGTCTCCCAGCTGCGCGCGAGCAGCGAGGAGGACGCCAACCTGGCCCGCGCCGAGCAGGCCCTCGCCGGCGCCGGGGAGGGGCCCGCGCACGGCTTCCGCGGCCGGGTGCTGGCCGCCGACGGCGCTCCGGTCGCCCGTGCCAAGGTGACGCTGATCGACCGGCACGGTCGCCAGGCGGGCGCGACCCTCTCCGCGGGGGACGGCAGCTACGCCGTCGCCGTGCCCGCCCGGGGCCCGTACGTCCTGGCCGCCCGTGCCGCGGGCCACGCCCCGCTCGCCCACGCGGCGACCCACGGCGGCGACCGTCCGGTCGACCTGGACCTCTCCCTGCCGGGCGAGACGGTCCCGGCCTGACCCGCACCCACCCCGAACCCCCCTGTCGCGGCACGCGGCAGGGGGGTACGGCAGCATGGGGCGCCGGCACACCCGCATCGGGCACCACGCACGACGATCGACGTTCGACGCACGACGCACGACGCACGACCACCGAAAGGCCCCCATGACCGCGGCCCCCGCCTCCGCCTCCGCCTCCGCCTCCTCCCCCACCCCGTCCCCCGACGTCCTGGCCGCCTTCGAGGCCGCGAAGGGGTTCATGCCCGCGCACGAGGGCCACGCGCTGTACGCCGCCGCCGTGGAGGCGGGCGGGCTCGGGCTGCCGCTGCTGGAGGTCGGCACGTACTGCGGGCGTTCCACCGTGCTGCTCGCGGACGCGGCCCGCCGGGCCGGGGTCACCGCGCTCACCGTCGACCACCACCGGGGCAGCGAGGAGCAGCAGCCGGGCTGGGACTACCACGACCCGGAGACGGTCGATCCGGAGCTGGGCGTGATGGACACCCTGCCCACCTTCCGCCGCACCCTGCACCGGGCGGGCCTGGAGGAGCACGTGGTCGCCCTGGTCGGCCGCTCCCCGCAGGTCGCCGCGGTCTGGAACTCCCCGCTGGGCCTCGTCTTCGTGGACGGCGGCCACACCGACGAGCACGCGACCGCCGACTACGAGGGCTGGGCCCCGCACGTGGCCGACGGCGGCCTGCTGGTCATCCACGACGTCTTCCCGGACCCGGCCGACGAGTTCACCGGCCAGGCCCCGTACCGCGTCTACCTCAGGGCGCTGGCGTCCGGCGCGTTCACCGAGGTCTCGGCGACCGACTCACTGCGCGTCCTGCGGCGAACCGGCGCGGGTATCTGAGGGCGCGGTTAGAGTCGCTGACGTGTCGTACACAGGCCCGGACTTCGAACCTCCCCAGCCCCGCCGCTCCCCGCTGCGCCGTCCCCTGACCGTGGCGGTCGCCGCGCTCGTGCCCGGGGCGCTGCTCGGGTGGGGGGTGTACGCGGCGGTCGGCGGCCCTGACGACGGCGACGGGGGCGGCGCCGACCGCGCGGGCGCCGTACGGACGTCGGCGGCGCCGTCCGCCGGTGCTTCCGCGGCCCCGGGCGAGGCCGACGGCAAGAAGCCCGCGGGCTCCTCCCCCGCCCCCACGTCCAAGAAGCCCTCCGCCTCCCGGCCCGCCGCCCCGGGCCCCCTCAAGGGCAAGGTCGTCGTCATCGACCCCGGCCACAACCCCGCCAACTTCCGGCACGCGTCCGAGATCAACCGCAAGGTGAACGTCGGCACGCACTGGAAGGAGTGCGACACGACGGGCACGGCCACCAACGCGGGCTGGCCGGAGGCCAAGTTCACCCTCGACGTGGCCCACCGGCTGCGCGACCTGCTGGAGAAGCAGGGCGCGACCGTGAAATTGACTCAGGACGGCGACCGTTCGTACGGCCCCTGCGTGGACGAGCGGGCCCGGATCGGCAACGAGGCGAAGGCCGACGCCGCCATCTCGATCCACGCCGACGGGTCGGGGGCGGGCAACCGCGGCTTCCACGTGATCATGCCGGGCTCCGTGCACGAGGGCGCCGCGGACACCCGCGCCATCGTGGCGCCCTCCGCCGAACTGGGCAAGAACGTCGCGGGCGCCTTCGTGCGCGTCACGGGCTCCGCGCCCTCCAACTACCTCGGCGACGGCACCGGCCTGGTCACGCGCACGGACCTGGGTGGTCTCAATCTGTCAACGGTTCCCAAGGTGTTCATCGAGTGCGGCAACATGCGGGACGGCACGGACGCGGCGCTGCTGACCAGCGGCAGTTGGCGGCAGAAGGCGGCGGAGGGGATGTCTGAGGGAATCGTGAGTTTCCTGCGCGGGTGAGGGCCCGCGTCCCGATCCCTGCGGACAGCCCCGACCTGTGGACGATAGTGTCGTCCGTACGATGAGGGGCCACCCCCGCGCTTCACACCGGAACCTTTCGGCGCCATCGTGACAGCGACGCCTCTACCGACGACGAGACGACCTACGAAGGACCTGAAGTGAATATCCGCTCCCTCACTCGAGGCGACGGCGTGGTGATCGGAGCAGCGGTGTTGCTGTTGATCGCGTCGTTCCTCGACATCTACTCGATCGAAGGTGCGCCGGACAGCGCCGACATCCCCACCCTGTGGGGCAGTGGCCCGGTCGTGCTCGGTGTCGTCCTCGCGGGTGTGATCGGCGCCGCGCTCGTCGTCGTGAGCCACGCCATGCCGCAGCCCAGGAAGGTGGCCGGTCTCGACCTCGGCCAGTTCGGCATCGCGTTCACGGTGTTCGCCGCGTGGTGCGCGCTCGGCAACATCTTCGACCCGGCGGGGGCCTTCGACAACGACGGCGGCCTGGACAGCGTCAGCGCCGGCATCGGCCTGATCCTCGCCCTCGTCGCCACGCTGGTCATGGCCGCCGCGGCCGTGGCCACCCCGCTGCTCCCCGCCCTCAAGGGCACCCTGGTCCCGGCCGCCCGTCCGGCCGCGCCGCAGCCCTACGGCGGCCAGCCCCAGGGCGGCTACGGCTACCCGGGCGCCCAGCAGCAGCCGTACGGCGGCCAGCCCGGACAGCCGGGTCAGCCCGGTCCGTCCTTCGGCGGCCAGCCGCAGCCGGGCCAGCCGCAGCCGGGGCAGCCGCAGCCCGGTCAGCCGCAGGCGCCGCAGCAGGCCCAGGCGCAGCCGGCCGGGGACTTCTCCCCGTTCTGGTTCGCCGTGCCGGTGCCGCGTCCGCTGTTCGCGGAGGACGGCTCGCCGACCCCGATCGCCGAGCTGGCCCCGGGTACCTGGTACCTGGCCGTCGAGCAGCGCGGCGCCAACCTGGTCGCCCAGACCCAGGACGGCCGCCGCGGCGTCCTCCAGGACACCTCGGGCATCCAGCGCGGCTGACGACGCCGACGCCGCCGGCACCTCAACGGCCCTGCTTCCGGAACCAGTTCCGGAAGCAGGGCCGTCGGCGTAGGTTTCCTCCGGCCCTGCGGGGCCATACGGAAGGCATGTCTGGATACAGCGGTTCCACCTCCGCCGGCCGGGCCGTCGCGATCGTCGCGGACATCATGGCCTTCATCCTCGGCCTGTGGATCCTGATGTACCTGTTGGACGCCAACCGGGCCAACGACCTGGTGCGGTTCGTCCATGACGCGGCCGACTGGCTGGCCGGCTGGTCGCACGACCTCTTCACGTTCGACGAGGCGTGGGCCCGGGTCGTCGCCGGCTACGGACTGGCCGCGGTCGTCTACCTCTTCGTCGGCCACGCCGTCGCCAACCGCCTCGGCCGTCGCTGACCGCCGGTCCGCCGGTCCGCCCGCTCAGACGCAGCAGTCCGGGTCCAGTCCCCTGGGCAGCCGGTCGCCCGCGAAGACCTGGCAGGTGGCCTCGTGGCCGCCGAGCGCGGCGACGGCGAGGAGCAGCGACCCGGCCGTCCAGGTGGTCAGTTCGCGGGGCCAGATCGCGTCGTCCTCGAAGACGTAGCCCGTCCAGTACAGGCCGCTGTCCGCATCCCGCAGGTGCTGGATGGACTGGAGGATCTCCAGGGCGTGGTCGGACTCGCCCACCGCCCACAGGGCGAGCGCGAGTTCGGCCGACTCGCCGCCGGTCACCCACGGGTTGGGGACGACGCAGCGCACGCCGAGGTCCGGGACCACGAAGCGGTCCCAGCTCTCCTTGAGGCGGGACCTGGCCTCCGTGCCGGTCAGCGCGCCGCCGAGGACCGGGTAGTACCAGTCCATCGAGTAGCGCCCCTTGTCCAGGAACCGCTCCGGGTGCCGGCGGATGGCGTGCCGCAGCGCACCGGCCGCCAACTCCCAGTCGGGCTGCGGCTCTTCGCGCTGCTCGGCGATGGCGAGCGCGCAGCGCAGGGCGTGGTGGACGGAGGAACTGCCGGTCAGCAGCGCGTCCTTGGTGTCCGTTCCGTCGTCGTCGCGGCGCCAGCCGATCTGTCCGCCGGGCTGCTGGAGGCGCAGCACGAACTCGACGGCCGCGTGGACGACGGGCCACATCCGGTCGAGGAAGGTGTCGTCGCCGGTGGCGAGGTAGTGGTGCCAGACGCCGACCGCGACGTAGGCGACGAAGTTGGTCTCGCGACCGCGGTCGGTGACGTCGGCGAAGTCCCCGTCGGCGTAGGCGGCGTACCAGGAGCCGTCCGGGTTCTGGTGCCGGGCCAGCCACGTGTACGCCCGCTCGGCGGCCTCGTGCTCGTCGGCCGTGTCCAGGGCCATCGCTGCCTCGACGTGGTCCCACGGGTCGAGGTGGTGTCCGCGGAACCACGGGATCGCCCCGTCCTCGCGCTGGACGGCGAGGATGCCGCGGACGGTCGCGGCGGCCTCGGCCTCGGTGAGGACGCCGGGCAGGACGAGGTGTTCGGTGCGGGGCGTGCCGGGGGTGCGGGGCGAGGTCACGCGGCGTCCACCGGCGGCAGGTGCGGCTTGGTGGCGTAGGCGACGAAGCTCTTGCCGATCAGCGGGTTGAGCGCCTGCTCGGCGACCCGGGTCGCCAGCGGCTTCTTCATGATGTCCCACACCAGCAGCTTGTGGTACGCCCGCACCGGCAGCGCCTTGTCGTTGTCGACGCCGAACGCGCACTTCAGCCACCAGTACGGGGAGTGCAGGGCGTGCGCGTGGTGGGTGCCGTACGGCTTGAGGCCGGCCTCGCGGATGCGGGTGAGGAGCTGGTCGGCCTTGTAGATGCGGATGTGGCCGCCCTCGACCTCGTGGTAGGCGTCGGAGAGGGTCCAGCAGACCTTCTCGGGGCCGTAGCGCGGCACCGTGATGGCGATGCGGCCGCCGGGCCTGAGGACGCGGACCATCTCGGCGAGGACGCCCTTGTCGTCGTGGATGTGCTCCATCACCTCGGAGATGATGACGACGTCGAAGGACTCGTCGGGGAAGGGCAGGGCCAGCGCGTCGCCCTCCATGGCGGTGGCGGTGGCACCGGCCGGGGCCTCGCCGGCCTCCTTCATCGCCGCGAACCACTTGGCGACCTCGCGGATTTCCTCGGCGTTCTGGTCCAGCGCGACGACCTGGGCCCCGCGCCGGTAGCACTCGAACGCGTGCCGGCCGGCGCCGCAGCCGAGGTCCAGGACGCGGTCGCCCGGGGCGAGCGGGAACCGGGAGAAGTCGACGGTCAGCACGTGGCCCTGCTTTCGGGATAGACGCCGGTGTCACTGGGGGTCGGGGTCGCGGGCGCGGCCTCCTGGGTGGCCGTGGCGGCGGGACGGTGGCCGATGGCCGCGCGGTAGCGGGCGACGGTGCCCTCGGCGGCGCGGGCCCAGGTGAAGTGCTTCAGCACCCGTTCGCGTCCGGCCGCGCCGAGCCGGGCCCGCAGTTCGCGCTCGCCGAGGAGCCGGTTCAGTCCGGCGGCCAGCGCGTCCGCGTCGCCGGGCGGCACGGCGAGGCAGGTCTCCCCGTCGGGTCCGGCGACCTCCGGTACGGCGCCGCCGGTGGTGGCGAGCAGTGCGGTGCCGGTGGCCATGGCCTCGGCGGCGGGCAGCGAGAACCCCTCGTACAGCGAGGGCACGCACGCGACCTCCGCCGACCGTACGAGGTCGACCAGTTCGGCGTCGGAGATGCCCTTGACGAACTCGACGGCGCCTTCGAGGCCGTACCGCTCGATCGCCTGCGCGACGGGCCCCTCGGCGGGCCGCTTGCCGACGACGACGAGGTGGGCCCGGGGGTGCTCGGTGCGCGCCTTCGCGAGCGCCTCGACGAGGAAGACCAGGCCCTTGAGCGGCACGTCCGCGCTGGACGTGGTCACGATCCGGCCCGGCACCCTGGGCACTGACGGGTCGGGCGAGAACAGGTCGGTGTCGGCGCCGATGTGGACGACGTGGATGCGGTCGTCCCGGACGCCGAGGTGGTCGACGATCTCCTGGCGGGAGGTGCCGGAGACGGTGAGCACGGAGGGCAGGCGGCGCGCGACGCGCTTCTGCATCCGGGTGAAGGCGTACCAACGGCGCACCGAGTACCGGCGCTTGCGGCTGTCGGCGGCGTCCAGCTCCAGCTGCCGGTCGACGGTGATCGGATGATGGATGGTGGTGACGAGCGGCGCGCCCACGTCCCCCAGCAGCCCGTACCCGAGCGTCTGGTTGTCGTGCACGACGTCGAAGTCCCCGCGGCGGGCCCGCAGATGCCTCCGGGCGCGCAGCGAGAACGTCAGGGGCTCGGGGAAACCGCCGGTCCACATGGTGCCGACCTCGAGCGCGTCGATCCAGTCGCGGTACTCGTCGCGCTTCGGCGTGCGGAAGGGGTCGGGCTGGCGGTAGAGGTCGAGGCTGGGCAGCTCGGTGAGGGACAGCCGGTCCTCCCGCCCGTCGAGGACGTCGAGCACGGGGTAGGGCTGGGCGCCGATGACCTCGACGCGGTGGCCCAGGCGGGCCAGTTCGCGGGAGAGGTGGCGAACGTAGACGCCCTGACCGCCGCAGAACGGGTTCCCCTTGTAGGTGAGGAGTGCGATGCGCAGCGGTGGCAAGCCGTCGGCTGCGGACTCCGGACGGGGACCCGTCCGACTGGCCTCGGCGGTCACTCTGGGCCCCCTTCTCACTGCGCTGTCCCGCGACACTACGTCGGGAGGTTAATCTAGAACAAGTTTCAGACTTGATCGTCAGAGGCTCCGAATCTACCGGCAGGTAGCCGGGCTGTGACGAGTGGATCAGGTGATTCGCGCCACGGCGGGATCCCGGCGGACCTCGGGCGGATCACGACGGGATCCCGGACGGATCCGGACGGACCACGGCGAGGTCCCGGACGGATCCGGGCGGACCACGGCCGATCGCGCCGGAAGCGGGCGAGAGGGGGAGAAGGTGACCGAGGCGGACGACCCGGCGACGGAGCCGGAGCTGCCGGACGGCCCGGCCCACCGTGCCGCCGCCCCGCCCCTCACCGAGCGGCAGCGGGAGCGCCGCGCCCGCATCCTGCGCGCGACGGCGCAACTGGCCTGCCGGGGCGGCTTCGAGGCGGTCCAGATGCGCGAGGTCGCGGAGACCTCGCAGGTCGCCCTCGGCACCCTGTACCGCTACTTCCCCTCCAAGGTCCACCTGCTCGTCGCCACGATGCACGACCAGTTGGAGCGGCTGCACGCCACCCTGCGCAAGAGCCCGCCGACCGGCGAGACGGCGGCGGACCGGGTGGCCCAGACCCTGATGCGCGCCTTCGGCGCCCTGCAGCGCGAGCCCCGGCTGGCCGAGGCGATGGCCCGCGCCCTGACCTTCGCCGACCGCAGCGTCTCCCCGGAGGTCGACCAGGTCTCCCGGCAGACCACCGCGATCATCCTGGACGCGATGGGCGGCCTGGCCGACCCGTCCCCGGAGCAGCAGTCGACCGTCCGCGTCATCGAACACACCTGGCTCTCCACCCTGATCACCTGGCTCGCCGGCCGCACCTCCCTCGCCCAGGTACGCGTCGACATCGAAACGGTCTGCCGCCTGATCGACCTGACGGAACCCGGAACGGCCACGACCGGCGCCGGTGAGGGAACGCCGCGCCCCTGAGGGCCGCCGTTCAGCGCAGGTGGGAGCGGATCAGCTCTTCGGCCGCGGGCAGTACGGCCACCTCGTCCCGGCTCATGGTCGGGTTGGCCGCGCGTCGCCGCAGCGCCTCGGCGAGCCCCTCCGGCGTGAGGGCGGAGGGGTCGGCGAGCAGCGCGGCCAGCATGACCCCGGCGGGCTCGCCCATCGGGCCGCCATCGGCCGCCACCTGGGCGAGGATCACCGCGGAGGTGCCCCAGTCCAGCCCGGGTGCGCCCTCCTCGGCGTTGGACCAGTCGATCACCCGGGGCCCGTCGGTGGTGAGGATCACGTTGTCCGGGTGCAGGTCGAGGTGGAGGACGCGCGCGCCCGGCTCCGTGGAGCGGTACGCGGGCACTTCGTGCAGCAGCCGCAGCAACCGGGCGAGCGTGCCGCCCGCGTCCCGGGGCGTCAACGCCCCGTCCAGGCAGGCCCGCAGCATCGTCGGCCCGGACAGCCGCTCCATGATCAGGTCCGTACGCGGCGCGTCGGGACCCCCGGGCCGCACCCGCGGCACCGGGTAACCGTGTGCCCGCACGTGCTCCATCACCGCGCCCTCGGCCACCGCATCCCCGATGCCGTCCCGGTCGCGCCGCAGCACCCACCCCGCACCGGCCTCGTAGACGTCGGCCGTACGGCCCGCCCCGATCAGTCTCCCCATCCCCATGCCCGGAAGGTATCCCCCTGGCCGCCTCTCCCGCCCGGCCGCCCCTCGGCCCGGGCTGCGTGGGCGGGTAAAGTGGCGGCGTCGTCATCACCCGTACGGGGGGAAGCCGGTGCAATTCCGGCGCTGACCCGCAACCGTGAACCGTCCGAGACCCCTGGGGCTCGCGGGCGGTGAGCCGGACTGCCCCGGACGGATGTGACCGGCTCACGTGCCCGGCGCCCGCCGGTGCACGGGCACCGTCGAGGCATACGGGCCGAGCCGCCGGGGGTGCCCCGTGCTGCCGGGCCCGCACAGGGAAAGGCACCCGCCGATCATGAACGTCCGCCGTCGCAGCAGCGCCGCGGCTCTGGCCGCCATAGCCGTGCTCGGCGCCGCCACCGCGCCCGCGGTCGCCGCCGATCCGTCGCCGTCCGCCTCCGCGTCCCCGTCCGCGCCGTCCGGGCTGTACGGGACCACCGACCCCCAGTACGACGGCGTCTGGCGCCAGTCCCTCGCGCTGCTCGCGCAGGACACGGCGGGCGTCGTCCCGTCGTCGAAGGCCGTGAAGTGGCTCACGGACCAGCAGTGCGCCAACGGCGCCTTCGCCCCCTTCCGTGCCGACCCGGCCAAGGCCTGCGACGCGAAGACCATGGTCGACAGCAACAGCACCGCCGCCGCCGTCCAGGCCCTGTGGGCCGTCGGCGGGCACGGCGACGTCGTCGAGGACGCCCTCGGCTGGCTGAAGTCCGTGCAGAACGAGGACGGCGGCTGGGGCTACAGCCCCGGCACCCCCAGCGACGCCAACTCCACCTCCGTCGTCATCGGCGCCCTGACGGCCACGGAGACCGACCCCGAGGACGTGGAGAAGGGCGGCAAGTCCCCTTACGACGCCCTGCTGACGTTCGCTCTGCCCTGCGCGAAGGACAAGGGCGCGGGCGCCTTCGCCTTCCAGCCCGACAAGGACGGCAAGCTGCTCCCCAACGCGGACGCGACCGCCGCCGGTGTCCTCGGCTCGCTCGGCAAGGGCCTGGTCACCGGGGCCGGGTCCGGTGCGAAGTCCAAGGCGGCCACCTGCTCCGACGCGGACCGGCCGACCCGCGAGCAGGCCGCCGCCAACGGCGCCGCGTACCTCGCCGACGCGCTCGCCAAGGACGGCCACCTCGTCTCCGCCCTCGGCGGCTCCGCCGACCAGCCCGACTACGGCAACACCGCCGACGCCGTCGTCGCGCTCGCCGCGCAGGGCGGCGCCGACCGGGCCGCCGAGCCGCTGGCCTGGCTGGAGAAGAACGCCGCCCAGTGGGCCGCGGAGAGCGGCCCGGCCGCCTACGCCCAGCTGATCTTCGCCGCCCACGCCACGGGCACCGACCCCCGCGACTTCGGCGGCACGGACCTGGTGGCGAAGCTGAACGCCACGGGACCGGCTCCACAGGGCACGGCGGCCAAGGACACGGCCACCGCTAGCGACGAGGACCGGGCGGAGAAGGACGACGACTCCCCCTTCGGCGTGTGGTGGTTCGTCGGCGTCTGCCTGGTCTTCGGCATCGGCATCGGCTTCCTGCTGAGCAACCGCAACAAGAAGCAGCAGCCGTGACCCCCCGCCGCCTCGTCCTCCTCTTCCTGGCCGCGTTCCTCCTGATCGGGACCGCGGGCCAGGCGCAGGCCGCCGGGTACCGCTACTGGTCCTTCTGGGACCGCGACGGCGGCACGTGGGTCTACGCCACCCAGGGCCCGTCCATGACCCGCCCCTCCGACGGCGACGTCCAGGGCTTCCGCTTCGCGGTGAGCGAGAACTCGGGCGACGCGGCCCAGCCGCGCGGCACGGCGGACTTCGCGTCGATCTGCGCCACGACACCGGCCGAGGAGGGCCGCAAGCGGGTGGCCCTGGTCCTCGACTTCGGCACGGCCCCCGACGCCCCCTCCGGCGAGACCCCGCCGGCCCCGCGCACTGCCTGCGCCCAGGTCTCCCCCGACGCCACGACGGCCGACGCCCTCGCCGCCGTCGCCGGCCCCCTCCGCTACAACACCAACGCCCTGCTCTGCGCGATCGCGGGCTACCCGAAGTCGGGCTGCGGGGAGCAGGTCTCGCAGAAGGAGGACTCCAGCGTCTCGGCCGCCCCGAAGGCCACGGAGGACGGGGGCGACGACAACGGCCCGTCGATCGGCCTCTACGCGGGCATCGCCGTCGTGGCAGCCCTGGCCGCCGCGGCAACCTGGCAGTCAAGGCGGCGCAGGAATGCAGCCCGCTGAGACCGCACCCCCTGCGGGCAGTCGCCAAGCCGCCGTAGCTGCGGGCAGTCGTGCCGCTGGGGCGGCACGGGTGGGCGCAGGCGGCACCCTGTCAGCGCCGGCAAGCGCCCCCACCCCCGCGCGCCACCAACGCACCGCACCGCTCCACCCCGGCGCCTGGTGGCTCTGGGCGCTAGCCCTCGGCACCGCCGCCACCCGCACCACCAACCCCCTCCTCCTCGCCCTCCTCGTCACGGTCTCCGCCTACGTCGTCATCACCCGCCGCCCCCACGCCCCCTGGTCCCGCTCCTACGGCGCCTTCGTCAAACTCGCCCTCGCCGTCCTCCTCATCCGCCTCCTCTTCACCACCCTCCTCGGCTCGCCCATCCCCGGCACCCACACCCTCGTCACCCTCCCCGAAGTTCCCCTCCCCGACTGGGCGCAGGGCGTCCGCCTCGGCGGCCGGGTCACCGCGGAGGGCCTCACCTTCGCGCTGTACGACGCGATGAAGCTGGCCACCCTCCTCATCTGCGTCGGCGCCGCGAACGCCCTCGCCAACCCCTCCCGCCTCCTCAAGTCCCTCCCGGGCGCCCTGTACGAGATGGGCGTGGCCGTCGTCGTGGCCCTCACCTTCGCGCCGAACCTCATCGCCGACGTACAGCGCCTGCGCGCCGCCCGCCGTCTGCGCGGCCGCCACGACAAGGGCGTACGCGGCCTGCTCCAGGTGGGACTCCCCGTCCTGGAGGGCGCCCTGGAACGCTCCGTCGCCCTCGCCGCCGCGATGGATGCCCGCGGCTACGGCCGTACCGCCCGGGTCCCGGCCCCCGTACGCCGTACCACCGCCGCCCTCACCCTCGGCGGACTGCTCGGCATCTGCGCCGGGACGTACGGGCTGCTGACCGCCGCGGGCGGCACGTACGGCATCCCCGTGCTCCTGGCCGGCGTCGCCGCCGCGTTCGGGGGCCTGTGGCTCGGCGGACGGCGGACGGTCCGCACCCGCTACCGCCCGGACCGCTGGGACGCCCACGCCTGGCTGGTCACCGCCTCCGGCGTGGCGGTCGCCGCGTTCCTGTTCCTCGCCGCCGCCCGCGACCCGGCGGCGCTGCACCCGGGCGTGGTCCCGCTGACCGCGCCCACCCTTCCCCTCTGGCCGGCGGCGGCCGTACTCCTCGGCCTGCTCCCGGCGTTCGTCGCCCCCGCCCCCGATCCCGCCCCGAAGACCGCCGTGAAGGAGCCGTCGTGATCCGCTTCGAGGACGTGTCGGTCACCTACGACGGCGCGAGCGAACCCACCGTCCGGGACGTGGACTTCGAGGTCCCGGAGGGCGAACTCGTCCTGCTCGCCGGGCCTTCCGGCGTCGGCAAGTCCACCGTCCTCGGCGCGGTCGGCGGCCTCGTCCCGCACTTCACCGGCGGCACCCTGCGCGGCCGGGTCACCGTGGCCGGCCGCGACACCCGCACCCACAAGCCGCGCGAACTCGCCGACGTGGTCGGCACGGTCGGGCAGGACCCGCTGTCCCACTTCGTGACGGACACCGTCGAGGACGAACTGGCCTACGGCATGGAGTCGTTGGGCCTGGCCCCGGACGTGATGCGCCGCCGCGTCGAGGAGACCCTGGACCTGCTGGGCCTGTCCGACCTGCGCTCCCGCCCCATCGCCACGCTCTCCGGCGGCCAGCAGCAGCGGGTCGCCATCGGCTCGGTCCTCACCCCGCACCCCGACGTCCTGGTCCTGGACGAGCCGACCTCCGCCCTGGACCCCGCCGCCGCCGAAGAGGTCCTGGCGGTCCTCCAGCGCCTGGTCCACGACCTCGGTACGACGGTCCTGATGGCCGAGCACCGCCTGGAGCGGGTCATCCAGTACGCCGACCAGGTCGTCCTGCTCCCGGCCCCCGGCGAGGCACCGCTCATCGGCGCCCCGGCGGACGTGATGGCCGTCTCCCCGGTGTACCCGCCGGTGGTGGACCTGGGCAGGCTGGCGGGCTGGTCCCCGCTGCCGCTGACGATCCGGGACGCCCGTCGCCGGGCCGCGCCCCTGCGCGAGCGCCTGGCCGACCAGGAAATCCCGGACCGCACTCCGCCGCCGACGACGGCCGCGCTCCCGGAGCCCCCCGCCCTCCGGCCCGCCCCCGCCCGCCGTTGGCGCCGTCGCAGGACGCCTCCGCAGGCGCCCGCGGCCCCCACCCCGTACGCCGCCGAGGTCCGCTCCCTGGCCGTGCGCCGAGACCGCGTCCAGGCCCTGCGCCACGTCGACCTGACCGTCTCCCCCGGCGAGACCGTCGCCCTGATGGGCCGCAACGGCGCCGGAAAGTCCACCCTGCTCTCCGCACTGGTCGGCCTCGTCGCACCGTCCGCCGGTTCGGTCCGCACCGGCGACGCCGTACCGCACCGCACGGCCCCCCGTGACCTCGTACGCCGGGTCGGCCTGGTCCCGCAGGAGCCCCGCGACCTGCTGTACGCCGACACGGTCGCCGCCGAGTGCGCGGCCGCCGACCGGGACGCGGACGCGACCCCCGGCACCTGCCGCGCCCTCCTCACCGACCTGCTCCCCGGCGTCACGGACGACACCCACCCCCGGGACCTGTCGGAGGGCCAGCGCCTGACCCTCGCGCTGTCCGTCGTCCTGACCGCCCGCCCGCCGCTCCTCCTCCTGGACGAGCCGACGCGCGGCCTGGACTACGCGGCGAAGGCCCGCCTGGCCGGCATCCTGCGCGGCCTGGCCGCCGAGGGCCACGCGATCGTGCTGGCCACGCACGACGTGGAACTGGCCGCCGAGCTGGCCCATCGCGTCATGCTGCTCGCCGAGGGCGAGGTGATCGCCGACGGCCCGGCGGCGGACGTGGTGGTGGCCTCCCCGTCCTACGCCCCGCAGGTCGCCAAGGTGCTGGCGCCGCGGAAGTGGCTCACCGTGGCCCAGGTGCGGGAGGCCCTGTCATGACCGGCGGCCCCGCTCCCCAGCGCCAGGTCCGCGCCGTGCGCCTCGGCCCCCGCTCGGTCGCCGCCCTCGTGCTGGTCAGCGCGGTGGGCGTGGCGGGCTTCGGCTGGCCCTTCCTGGCCCCGCCGGACGCCTCGCTGAACGCGCACGCGCAGGACGCGCCGTGGCTGTTCGCGGGCGTGCTGGTGCTGCTGGTGGCGGTGGTGGCGGCGACGATCTCGGAGTCGGGCCTCGGGCCGAAGGCCGTGGCGATGCTCGGCGTACTGGCGGCGGCGGGTGCGGCCCTGCGCCCCATCGGCGCGGGGACGGCCGGCCTGGAGCCGATGTTCTTCCTCATGGTCCTCAGCGGCCGTGTCCTCGGCCCGGGCTTCGGCTTCGTGCTCGGCTCGGTCACGATGTTCGCGTCCGCGCTGCTCACGGGCGGGGTGGGGCCGTGGATGCCGTTCCAGATGCTGGCGATGGGCTGGTTCACGATGGGCGCGGGCCTGCTGCCGGGCCCCGACCGTCTGCGCGGCCGCGCGGAGCTGCTGATGCTGGCGGCGTACGGCTTCCTGGCGGCCTTCGCCTACGGCACGGTGATGAACCTCGCGGGCTGGACCTTCATGAACACCCTCGCCTCGAACATCGCCTTCGACCCGGACGCGTCGCTCCCCGCGAACCTGGCCCACTTCCTCGCCTACTGCCTGGCCACGTCGCTGGGCTGGGACGGGGGCCGCGCGGCCATGACGGTCGTCCTGACCCTCGCCCTCGGCACCCCGCTCCTGAAGGCGCTGCGCCGCGCGACCCGCAGGGCGGCCTTCGAGACGCCGGTCACGTTCGAGAAGGGCGACGAGGTGAGCCGCCCCACGTGAGCCGCCTCACCTACGAAGCGGGGTCGTAGACGACGGCCGGTCGGCGTACGGGCCACGCCGCTGCCGGGTCGGCACACGCACGCTCCACCTACGACCCCGCTTAGCAAAAGGGACGATTGCGGACGACCGACCCGCCTGCTTCTCTGAACCGGTCGCCAGGCGCCGACGCCCTCCCGGGCAGCGGCGCCGACGCATGCCGGGCCGGTGTGCGCCGACGCCCCTGTCCCCGAAGAAAGGCCCTCCGTTGACCGCCGCTTCCCTCCTCCGTTCCGTCGCCACCCCGAAGAAGGCCCTCGCGGGTGCCGCCCTGGCCGCGGCCACCTGCGGCTCACTGATCGCCGCCGGGCCCGCCCAGGCCGCGACGCCGGCCTCCTCGGCGCAGGCGACCGCGAAGAAGATGATCGGTGACTCGGCCGAGTTCCAGTGCTTCTCGAAGATCGTCGACCACGAGAGCGACTGGGACATCCACGCCACCAACGCCTCCAGCGGCGCGTACGGCCTGGTCCAGGCCCTGCCGGGCTCGAAGATGGCCTCGGCGGGCGACGACTGGAAGACCAACGCGGCCACCCAGATCGAGTGGGGCCTGGACTACATGAAGGACCGCTACGGCAGCGCCTGCGACGCCTGGAGCTTCTGGCAGGCCAACGGCTGGTACTGACCTGCCGTCAGCGGTTCAGGTCCAGTACGGGAAGACCGCGCCCCTCGTACGCCTTCGGAGCCACCGTGGCGATCAGCGCGTCCGCGCCCCACTCGGGCAGGTGCCGAGCCGCGTGGATCGCCGCGCCGATCCCTGGCGGCACGCCGTCGCGACTCAGCTGCGCGATCGCGAGCACTGCCGGGTAGTCAAGATCGACGGTGTGCATCACGTCCAACTGTCCGACGTGCTCGGCGATGCCGAGAAGCTCGCTCTCCGCCTCCAGAACGGAAAGGGCCGGCACCCATAAACGGGTCTCCGTCTCGAAGTTCGCCCGGTGGATGAGAGCGGAAACCTGCCGATTACCCGACAGCGCCACGAGCGTGGGCGTGTCGAGGACCAGGTGGTGCAGGATCATGCGGTATCACTCTGCTGCCGGGCGAAGGCCTCCCGGAGCCTGCGTCCCATCAGCGCGCTCTCTTCGTCGTCCACCTCGACCCCGAAGTTCTCGGCCAGGTAGGCGCGCGTGCGCTCAGCGCGCTCCCGACGCTCTTCGTCCGTCAGCGTCGACTCCGCGAACTCCTGCACCAGGGATCGAATGGACGTCCCCTGCGCCTCCGCGATCACTGCCAACCGGTCTCGCACCTCGGCCGGGACCCGGATCATCGCATCACTCATGCCCGCAGTATACGTCGACGTATACGCCCGCCGGAGGCCGCTCGACGGGCTTGCTCCTGCATCAGCTTTCGGCTGGTGCAGCAGCTTTCCGGCATCCCGGAAACGACCGGAAACGACCGGAGGTCCACCCCGAACCTGTGCTCATGCCGCTGGCCCGCCCCGGCTGGACCCTGTACGCCGGTGCCGTCGGACTTGCCGCGCTCTCCCTGGGCGGCGTCGTCCGCTTGGTGGCCCAGTCGAGCCTTCAGCAGTCCCTCACCCCCGACCGGCTCCTGGGCCGGATGGCGGCGACGGCCCGGTTCGTCTCCTCGGGCGGTGTTCCGCTCGGCGGGCTCCTGGGCGGGGCGTCCGGTGCCGCGTTCGGCGCGACCGGGACCCTGTGGATCGGCGCGTCCGGTATGACGCTGAGCGCCGTCCCCACCCTCCTGTGGTGGCGCGCCGCGCGAAGCCGCCCTAGCTGTGGGTGCCCACGGCGGTCCGGAAGCGGCGGCGGTACTCGGTCGGTGTCGTGTCCAGTCTGCGCCGGAAGGCCCTGACCAGGGTGTCGACGGTGCCGAAACCGCAGGTGGCGGCGACGCGTTCCAGGGTGGCGTCGGTGGATTCCAGCTGCTGGCGGGCCACTTCCACGCGCGCCGACTCGACGTACGCGTACGGGGTCGTGCCGAGTTCGGTCTTGAAGATCCGGGTGAGCTGCCGGTCACTGACGTGGGCGTGGGCCGCGAGGTCGGCGACGGTGAGCGGTTCGGCGATGTGGCGCATGATGTGGTGGCGGAGGTCCTCGACCCGCCGGGTCGTGGCGACCTGCTCCAGCGGCACGCTGAACTGGCTCTGCCCGCTGGGCCGTTTCAGGTACATCACGAGCTGCCGGGCCACCCGCAGCGCCACCGCCTCACCGAGGTCGTCGGCGACCAGGGCGAGGGAGAGGTCGAGGCACGAGCTGATGCCCGCACCGGTCCACACGTCACCGTCGCGGATGAAGATCGGATCGGCGTCGACCTCGACCGCCGGATGCTCGTCGGCGAGCTGCCGCGCGGTCGACCAGTGCGTGGTGGCGCGCTTGCCGTCGAGCAACCCGGCGGCGGCGAGGACATGCGCTCCGACGCAGACGGAGGCGACCCGCCGGGTCCGTGCCGCGAGCCGCCCCACCCACTCCACCACGACGGGGTCGGTGAGCGCCCGCACCCGACGTCGGCCGTCCACCTCGACCGCGCCGGGCACGAGCAGCGTGTCGATGCGCCGCCCGGACAGGTCGTCGAAGGTGACGTCGGGCAGGACCCGGACACCGGCGGCGGTGGTGACCGGGCCGGTGGTCGCGGCGGCGAGCAGCACCTCGTAGCCCGCCGCGTCCTCCGTCTCGCGCCGCGCGAGGGAGAACACCTCCGGCGGCCCGGTGACGTCGAGCAGGTCGACGCCCTCGAAGAGCACGACGACGATCAGTCGTCCGACGGAGTTCACGGTCCCTCCCGAGGGGTCGCACGGCCATGTCGGTATCTGCAGGTTAGACGACATTGCCGACATCATCGGGCGGGCCTAGCGTCGTAGGAGCAGGTCAACGACCGTCACCCTCGGATTCAAGGAGCCACCGTGCCCAGGACCACCTTGCGCCGCCTCAGCGGACTCGACGACACCCCCGCCAAGCTCGCCGACTCCACCCTCGTCCTCGTCGACTACCAGAACACCTACACGACCGGTGTGATGGAACTCGACGGCTGGCAGGCCGCGCTCGACGCGGGCGCCCGGCTGCTCGCCCGCGCCCGCCGGGAGGGCGCCAAGGTGATCCACGTCGTCCACGACGGCGGCGAGGGCTCCCCGTACGACCTCGGGGCCGAGAGCGGGCAGATCCACCCCAGCGTCGCGCCGGTCGACGGCGAGCCCGTCGTCACCAAGAAGGCGCCGGACTCCTTCTACGGCACCGACCTCGGTGAGCACGTCGACGCGGCCGGCAACAACGACCTCGTCGTCGTCGGCTTCATGACGCACATGTGCGTGACCTTCACCGCCCAGGGTGCCTTCCTGCGCGGCAACCGCCCCACGGTCGTCGCCGACGCCTGCGCCACCCGCGCCCTGCCGGTGGCGGACACCGAACTCGACGCCCGCCAGGTGCACCACAGCGCCCTCGCCACCGTCGCCGACATGTACGGGGTCGTCGTACCGACACAGGAGTCCCTGACCTAGGCCGGTGCGCGGCCGGCCCCGCACTCGAACCACACGGTCTTGCCACCCCCGGGCCCCGGCCCCACACCCCACTTGTCGGCCACCGCCTCCAGCAGCACCAGCCCCCGGCCGCCCTCCGCGTCGCCGCTCACCCACGCGGACGGCACGGGCTGCCGAGGGCTCCCGTCGGCCACCTCCACGCGGACCCCGCCCGCCTGCCGCAGCAACAGCAACGTGCAGCGCCGGTCCAGGACATGGCGTACGACGTTGGCCAGCAGTTCGGTGACGCCGAGTTCCACCGCGTCGGTCAACTCGGCGAGGTCCCACTCGCGCAGGTACGAGCGGACGATGCGGCGGACGTGCCCCGCCGAGTGGGCGCCGGCGGTGAAGCTCATCCGGTACCGGTCCGCCAAGGGGTGGCCCACGAGGACCGAGGGAAAGTATTCGTTCACGGCACGAGCCTGACGTCGGACGACTACCGTGGGCTACGGAACGGATACAACCGGTGCCCCAGTGGACCGAGTTGTGCGCGAAAGGGGCTCTGCGTGACCCACATCAACGTCCTTGACCCGGGCGCCTCGCCACTCGACTACTACGGCTTCGAGCTGCGCCGCCACCGGGAGGCCGCCGGGCTGACCCAACGGCAGCTCGGCGACATCGTCAACTACACCGGCTCGCTGGTCGGCCAGATCGAGACGGCCCGGAAACTGCCGACGCCGGAGTTCAGCGAACGGGTCGACGCGGCGCTGGGGACGGGCGGGCTACTGTCCCGGCTGGTCGACCTGGTGATGCGCAGTCAGGTACCGGCCTGGTTCCAACAGGTGGCCGAGTTGCAGGCCCGGGCCACCGAGATCTACTCGTTCGACACGCACATGGTCCACGGTCTCCTCCAGACCGAGGCCTACGCGCGTGCGGTCCTCGGAGCGCTGGACCAGAGCAACCTCGACGACCGGACATCGGTGCGCATCGCACGCCAGAAGATCTTCGAGAAGGACGAACCGCCGGTCTTCTGGGCCGTGCTCAGCGAGTGCGCGCTGCACCAGGAAATGGGCGGCCGGGAGACCATGCGGGAGCAACTGGCCCACCTGTTGGCCTTCGAAACCAACCCGCGCATCAACGTCCAGATCCTGCCCTATTCTGCGGGCGCACACGCGGGACTCACCGGCTCATTCGACGTCTACCGCTTCGCGGGCGACCCGCCCATCATCTACACCGAGGGCTACGGCAGCGCGCATCCGACCGCAAACCCGAGCACGGTCAAGAACTGCTCACTCCGATACGATCATCTCCAGGCGTCCGCGCTCTCCCTCAGAGAGTCGGCGGAGCTGATCCGGCGCTTGATGGAGGAACGCTATGGAGAGCAACGCGACTCTGACGGGGATCCAGTGGCGTAAGTCCAGCTACAGCAGCGACCAGGGCGGCAACTGCGTCGAAGTCGGCGAACTGCCCGCCACCGTCGCCGTCCGCGACTCCAAAGCCCCGGCGGGGCCGATCCTCACCCTGGCCCCCGCCGCCTTCACCACCTTCGTCGGCTGGGCCCGCGCCACCCACAAGTGACGCGTCGGCGTGCGCAATTACGCCAACCATGAGCCGGACCCTGGGCCGTGTGATCTTCGTGTGCCTAAAGTGTGTGCGCCTTAGGCACTCGCAACAGGTCACCCCCTGACACACGACCGCGGCGGGCACGCACCACCTCTGCCCGACCCGCGCCGGTCGAGCACGGCCTCACTCGGGCTCGGGTGGCGGCGCCCTCCGTCCGAGAGGAAGCCGGCCCATGGCTGACGAGATGGTGCGCGCAGCGCAGCAGTTCATCAACACCACGTATGACGACGGCGCCAAGCTGGGCATATCGCGGCTCGACGAGAACGGCCAGACGAGCTGGACCGTGATGTACGCCCTGACCCGGGCGCTCCAGTACGAGCTGGGCATCTCCGGCCTGTCGAACAACTTCGGCCCCACGACGCTTTCCACGCTCCAGTCGAAGTACCCGAACATCCACGCCTCGGGCGCCCCCGAGAACATCGTCCGGATCGTGCAGGCCGGCCTGTACTGCAAGGGGTACGACGGCGGCGGCATCGACGGGACGTACAGCGAGCGGGTCCAGACCTCGGTGCTGTCGCTGAAGTCGGACATGGGTGTCGACTTCGCCTACCCCGGAAGTGACGTGGTCCCGAAGGTCTTCAAGGGCCTGCTGAACATGGACCCGTACGTCACCGTCAACGGCGGCTCCGAGCAGATCAGGGCCGTCCAGCAGTGGATGAACGGCGAGTTCGTCAACCGCCGGGACTTCTACATCGTGCCCTGCGACGGACACCACTCCCGGACCGTCGCCACGGCCATGCTCTACGCGGTGCAGTACACGATCGGTATGGCCGACGGCGTGGCCAACGGCAACTTCGGGCCGGGCACCAAGTCCGGGATCAAGGCGCACACGCTGTCGGTGGGGTCGTCCGGCACCTGGGTGCAGCTCTTCACCGCGGGCATGCTGCTCAACGCGCGGCCGGTGTCGTTCAGCGGCACCTTCACCTCGGCGCTCGCCGACGCCGTCCGCTCGTTCCAGTCGTTCGCCAAGCTGCCGGTGACGGGGCAGGGCGACTTCTCCACCTGGGCGTCGCTGCTGGTGTCGTACGGCGACCAGGACCGCAAGGGCTCCGCCTGCGACGGCGTCACCCGGATCACCCCCGACCGGGCCAAGGCCCTCAAGGCGGAGGGGATCACCATCGTGGGGCGCTACCTCACCAACCCGGTCCCGGGCGGCGGCACGGTGCCCGAGAAGGAGATCCAGTCCGGGGAGTTGCAGACCATCGCCGACGAGGGCATGCGCTGCTTCCCGATCTACCAGACCTTCGGCCGGGGTGCGAGCGACTTCAGCTATCCGCTGGGGCGCGCCGCGGGCCAGGCCGCGATCAACGCCGCCCTCGACCACGGGTTCAAGTCCGGGACCCGGATCTTCTTCGCCGTCGACTTCGACGCGTACGACTACGAGGTCACCGACAGCGTCCTGCCGCACTTCAAGGGCATCGAGGACGCGATGCGCGACGACGGCAACCGGTACACGGTCGGCGTCTACGGCCCGCGCAACGTGTGCACGCGCGTGTCCGACGCCGGGCACGCCTCGGCGTCGTTCGTGTCCGACATGTCCTCCGGGTTCTCCGGCAACTTCGGTTACCCGCTGCCCACGAACTGGGCCTACGACCAGATCGTCACCAAGACCGTCGGCTCCGGCAGCGGTTCCATCAACATCGACGTCAACATCGCCTCCGGGCGGGACAGCGGTCAGGGGTCCTTCGACCCGCCGCGCGGCGTCAAGCCCGACACCCGTCTCAGCCCCGACGTCACGACGGCCATGGAGACCGACGTCGGCAAGTACATGGAGTCCCTCGGCTTCCCCCTCGACGGGGGACTGCGGTCGTACCAGCACTGGAAGTGCTTCGAGCGCACCGTCACCGCGCACGACGACCTGATCACGGAGCTGTCGAACCGGCACAACATGCGCAAGGCTCTGATCCAGACCACCGCCTACTGGGAGATGCGGCACATCTCCCCGGACGACGAGGCGGCCTGGGCCGCGGTCATCCTGGCCTTCAACACCACCCGGCAGTACATCCGGGACACCTCCACCGGCATCGCCAAGCAGCGCGCCGTCACCCTCATCGGCGCCTGGAACCACGCGCTGGACAAGGGGTACGGGTCGGGTCAGCCGCGCCGGGACGTGTCGGTGGACGAGGACAAGTACAACGCGTGGAAGCAGGCGTACGACAGCGAGACGTACGCCCTGACCAGCGTCGCGCTGATCCACCGCTGGGACATCGACGGCAAGCCCGGCGGCGACGACGACTCACCGGCCCTGCGCCAGCCCACCCTGGGCTACACGGACCAGGAGATCTACGAGGTCCTGCGCCGCTACCAGGGTCCCGGCGACGTCGCCTACGAGGAGGCCAAGAAGAGAATGGGGCTCTACTACGTGATGGAGAAGTACAACTCCATCTCCCGCAACCTCTGACAGGAGTACGGCACATGTCAGGCGACCAGCCCTACGCCGAGCACGAGGGTGCCGTCCTGCTGCTGTTGCTGCTGGCCGGTCTCGTCGCCGTGGTGTGGCTCACGGTCCGTGCGGTCACCGGCCTGGTGCGGGCCCGCCGGAGGGGCACGACCCTCCTGGCTCCGGCCGCCGTACTGGCCTGGGACGCGGCGGTCGGAATGTACACCTGGGGGCTGCTCCACCTGTTCTTCTTCGACGACCACGCCCAGGCCGAGGCCTGTGCGAAGGCCGTCGACGGCAGGGTCACCGGCTACGAACCGACCTTCGTGCCGCTGCACTTCGGCTGCCGCACCGGTGACGGCCGGGTGACCGAGGCGGTCATCCCGTCCTATCTCAACCCCGCCACCCTGCTGCTCGGCATCTGCGCGCTCGTCCTGACCTGGCTCGTCATCGCACACCACAAGAAGGGCACCCACACGTGACCACCCCCCTGTCCCGCCGCCACGTCCTGCGCCGTGCCGCCTTCCTGGCCGCCGGGACCGCCGTCGGCTCCCAACTCCTGTCCTCCCCCGCCCTCGCGCAGCCGGCCGGTCCGGAGCCCGACAAGCTCCGCGAGTCGGTGCGCAAGGCGCAGGAGCGCAACAAGCGCGTCCTGAGCGGCGTCCCGTCCCGCAACGGATGGGAGATGGAGAAGACCGCCGACAACCGCGGGCACGTCTACACCAGACCCGTACCGGGCCTTCCGGTCGACGGCGTCCAGGTACGCATGGGCGAGGTCGAGACCGTGCTGGTCCATGTGATCCGCCGCTTCCACTACGAGGTGGACGAACTGCGCCGCGGCGACGTGACCGGCTGGCGCCACCCCTCCACGGTCCGCAAGGGCATGGCCGAGTCGAACCAGGCGTCCGGTACGGCGGTCCAGATCCGGCCCGGTTCCTACCCGTCGGGAGTGCGGGGCGGCTACTTCCCGCAGCAGTTGACGGCGATCCGGGACATCCTCGCGGAGTGCGGCGGTGTGGTCCGCTGGGGCGGCGACGACAAGCACCCGGACGAGGCGCTGTTCTACATCGACGTCAAGCCCGGTGACGACAGGCTGCCGAAGCTCGCCGAGAAGATCGTGGACTGGGACTGGACCCCCGGCAAGGGAGCCGGTTCCGGCACCACCGTCTGAGCCGGACCCGGTCCGGGCCAACGATTCTGTTCGATTTATCGTCTTCGCACGTGTGTCCACCCCGGGCGCGCTCGATGACCTCGAACGGAAACCCCGACCGTGGCCCCTGCCGAACTCACCGTCCCCCGGCCCGAACAGCGCCGGGACAGACGTCCGGCTGACGTGCTGCGCGCCTTCGGGCGCCGGCATCGCGTGCCGCTGCTCGCGACCCTGCCCACCATTCCGCTGTACGCGGTGTGGTGGGCGTTTCTCGCCACGGGCGGCGGGGACCTCGCCGCGCAGGAGGCGTGGGCCGACTTCGCCTCGAACCACGGGGATTCGGCGTACGGGCTGTTCTGGTACGGCGGGATGCACACCGCCAACTACAGCGTCGTCTCGCCGTACTTGATGGCGCTGGTCGGCGTGCGCACCGTCACGGTGGTGTCCGGGCTCGCCGCCTCCTGGCTCGCGGCGGTGCTGCTGGTGCGCGGCGGCGTGCGCCGGCCCGTCTGGCCCGCGCTGCTCGCCTCCCTCGCGCTGTGGTGCGACGTCGCCTCGGGCCGGACCACCTTCGCGCTCGGCGTCGCCCTCGCGCTGGCGGCCTGCGTACCGCTGGTGCGGGAGCGGCGGCTGTGGCTCGGCGCCGGGTACGCGGCGCTGGCGACGATGGCCTCGCCGGTGGCCGGGCTGTTCGTGGCCGTCGTGGGCGCCGCGTTCCTGCTCGTACGGGACTGGGGACGCGCCCTCGTGCTGCTCATACCCCCGGCCGCCGTCGTCGGGCTGACGACGCTGTTCTTCCCGTTCACGGGGGAGCAGCCCATGCCGGCCGGCCGCATCTGGCCGCCGGTCCTGCTCGGCCTCGCCGTCACCGTGCTGGCCCCGCGCACCTGGCGGGTGGCCCGGTGGAGCGGGGCCGTTTACGCGCTCGGGACCGTGCTGACGTATCTGATCGCCTCGCCGGTCGGCACGAACGTCGAACGGTTCGCGGAGCTGTTCGCGCCCGCCGTGCTGCTGGCGGCGCTGCTCTCCGGCCCTCCCGCGCTCACCGCGGACCGGGTGCGGCGGCTCGCGCGGGGGCTGCTGGCCGTCGCGCTCGCCTACTCCGTGTGGTGGGTGGGCGGCAAGACCGTCTCCGATCTGCGGGTGTCCACCGTCGTGCCCGCCTGGGCCGCCGAGACGGACGGTGTCGTGGCCGCGCTGGAGGGGCTCGGTGCCGACCGGACGCGGGTGGAGGTGGTGCCCGCCCGCAATCACCGCGAGGCCACCCTGCTCGCCCCGCACGTGAACCTCGCCCGCGGCTGGAACCGGCAGCTCGACGTGGAACGCGGGCGGCTCTTCTACGACGGCACCTTCTCCGCCGCCACCTACCGGGAGTGGCTGGACCGCTGGGCGGTCGGCTTCGTGGCCGCCCCGCTCGGCAGACCGGACGGCCCGGCGCGGGCCGAGGCGAAACTGGTCCGGGACCCGGAGCTGCGGCCCGAGTGGCTGGAGCCCGTGTGGCGGGACGCGCACTGGCAGGTCTACCGGGTGCGGGACGCCGTACCGCTCGTCTCCGCCCCCGGCACCGTCGTGTCCACCGGCCCCGCCGACCTCGTACTGCGCGTGGCGCGGCCCGGCACGGTGACCGTGCGGGTCGCCTGGTCGCCGTGGCTGCGCAGCGACGGCGGGTGCCTGGCGCAGGACGGCGAGTTCACCCGGCTGACGGTCGAGGCGCCGGGCGAGTACCGGATCAGCTCGCGGTACGGTCCTTCGCCGGGGTCGGGGGGTCGCTGCTGACGCCGGGCGCGGGCTCCACGGCCTCCTTCGCCGCCGCCACCGCCACCGCCGTCCGGGCCCGCGGGCCCTGGAACCAGTACGTCAGCCCGAAGCCCGCCGCCACCACGGCCGCGCCGCCCACCGCGTCCAGGACCCAGTGGTTGCCGGTCGCCACGATCGCCGAGACGGTGAAGAGGGGGTGGAGCAGGCCCAGGGCCTTCATCCACATCCTCGGCGCGATGATCGCGATCACCACCCCGCACCACAGCGACCAGCCGAAGTGCAGCGACGGCATCGCCGCGTACTGGTTGGTGAGGTGGGTCAGCGTGCCGTAGTCCGGCTTGGAGAAGTCCTGGACGCCGTGCACCGTGTCGATGATCCCGAGGCCCGGCATCAGCCGCGGCGGGGCCAGCGGATAGAGCCAGAAGCCGACCAGGGCCAGCAGGGTGGCGAAGCCGAGGGAGGCGCGGGCCCAGCGGTAGTCGACCGGGCGGCGCCAGTACAGGATGCCCAGGACGGTCAGCGGGACGATGAAGTGGAACGACGTGTAGTAGAAGTCGAAGAAGTCCCGCAGCCAGCCGACGCCGACCACCGCGTGGTTGATCGTGTGCTCGATGTCGATGTGCAGGAAGCGTTCGAGGTCGAGGATCTGCGTGCCGTGCTCCTCGGCGCGCGCCCGGCCCGCCGAGTTGCTGCCGCCGGTCGCCGCGAGGCGGACCTGGGAGTAGGCGGCGTAGGTGACCCGGATGAGGAGCAGTTCGAGGAGGAGGTTGGGGCGGGTGAGGACCCGGCGCAGGAAGGGCAGCAGCGGGACGTGCTTGAAGCGGGCCGGGACCGGTGGCGCGTAGGCGGTCGGGGTCGGGTTTTCGAAGTAGGGCGACGTGCGCGGCAGGAAGGGCACGGCGACGGCGGCGGCCAGCGCGGCGAGCAGGACGACGTTGTCGCGCAGCGGGTACAGCGCCTCCATGTTCGGCAGCATCATCTTCGCGGGCAGCGTCATCACCAGGACGACGGCGACCGGCCACACGTACCGGTCGGAGGCCCGCTTGCCGACCCGGCCGACGACCGCGGGCAGCACCCACAGCAGCTGGTGCTGCCAGGTGGCCGGGGAGACGACGACGGCCGCGCAGCCGGTGACGGCGACCGCGAGCAGCAGCTGGCCGTCGCGGGCGTAGCGCACGGCGCGACGCAGGGCGAGGACGGCGACGGCGGCGCCGAGCGCGAGGAAGAGGGCGATCTCCAGCGGGCCGTTGAGGCCGAGGCGGAGCAGGACGCCGTGCAGCGACTGGTTGGCGAGGTCATCGGCCGCGCCGCCCAGGCCGACGCCGGCCATGTGGTGCACCCAGTACGTGTAGGAGTCCTGCGCCATGGCCGCCCAGGCGACGGCGGTGCAGACGACGAACGTGATCCCGGTGGACGCGGCGGCACGTCTGCGGTCGGTGAACCACAGCAGGGGGACGAAGAGGAGCACGGTCGGCTGGAAGGCGGCGGCGACACCGATGAGCACGCCGCCCAGCCGGTCGCCCCGGGCCCCGCGCACGGCGAAGCAGCCCAGCAGGACGAGCAGGACGGGAATGATGCTGGTCTGGCCGAGCCAGAACGCGTTGCGCACCGGCAGGGACAGCATCAGCAGGCTGATGGCGACCGGCGCCGCCAGCAGCGCCGTACGGCGTCCGACGGGCTGGGGCAGGGCACGGGCGGCGACCAGGCCGAGGGCGACGACCAGCAGCAGCGAGCCGAAGGTCCAGCCCCAGCCGAGGGCCTGCTCGGCGGCGCGGGTGAAGGGTTTGAGGACCAGGCCGACGAACGGCGTGCCGGTGAACTGCGTGGAGTCGTAGAGCGACCCCTCCACGTGCAGGACGCCGTGCTCGCCGACCCAGGTCTCCAGGTCCGTCAGGCGTTCTCCGCGCGGGGTGCCGAGCACCGCGGCCACCTGGCGCACGGCCAGGACGGCGGTGATCAGCCACAGGCCCAGGCGTGCGAGGCGCAGCCGTGCTCTGGTCGCGTCGACGGCCGTGGCTCCGAAGGACTCCGCCGGTCGCCCACTGTGCTCCGCATTCGCCACGCCTCGTCGGCCTCCCGCCCCGTTCGTACCGTCCGTACGTACCGTACGTGCCGCCCTCGTGCACGCCGTGTGTCGTCCCTGCGAACCCTATGAGGCTCGCACCGTCCCCGGTGGAAGACGCGGGCACCCCCCACTCAACCTGACAGCCGCCCGCTTTTCGACTCGAAGGGATTCCCGGGAGCGAGAAGGATCACAGCTCGCGGCCGGGGGAGCGGCGCGCGGCGCGCGCATGTCCCCTGCGTGTACGCCATTTTGGTGCACAGTGCAACGAAAAGCATACCGGGCGTAAGCGGCGCATCACCGCCTATGGTCGCTTTTCTGCCCGTGGCCGAGTGGCCCGGGCTCTTTCCGGCCCGGCGACAGCGCCGCCGTACGGGTCCCGGCGTTCCCCGCGCCTCCGTCCCTGTCCCCGTCGAAAGCAGGCGAGCGTAGTTTTGTCGGCCGCCCCCGTTGCCGCTCCGTCGTCCCGTACCCCGTCCCGCACGGCCCCCGCACCCGTCCCGCGCACCGCGGGCGCGCCCACCGCCACCGATCCCGCGCTCGTCCGGCGCGCCGTCAAGGCCGCGGCGCTGGGCAACGCGATGGAGTGGTTCGACTTCGGCGTCTACAGCTACATCGCCGTGACGCTCGGCAAGGTCTTCTTCCCGTCGGGCAACCCGACCGCGCAGCTCCTCTCCACCTTTGGTGCCTTCGCGGCGGCGTTCCTGGTGCGGCCGCTGGGCGGCATGGTCTTCGGTCCGCTCGGCGACCGGGTCGGGCGGCAGAAGGTGCTCGCCGTCACGATGATCATGATGGCGGCGGGCACGTTCGCCATCGGGCTGATCCCGTCGTACGCGACGATCGGCGTCTGGGCGCCGGTGCTGCTGCTGGCCGCGCGGCTGGTGCAGGGGTTCTCGACCGGCGGCGAGTACGCGGGCGCGTCCACCTTCATCGCCGAGTACGCGCCGGACAGGCGGCGCGGCTTCCTGGGGAGCTGGCTGGAGTTCGGCACGCTCGCCGGGTACATCGGCGGCGCCGGTCTGGTGACGCTGATGACGGCGCTGCTGTCGGACGGCGACCTGACGTCCTGGGGCTGGCGCATCCCGTTCCTGATCGCGGGCCCGATGGGCATCGTCGGCCTGTACCTGCGGATGCGCCTGGAGGAGACCCCCGCGTTCGCGGCCGAGGTGGAGAAGGCGGAGACGGCGCGGGTGAAGGTGCCGCTGCGCGAGATGGTCACCGGGCAGTGGCGGGCGCTGCTGCTCTGCGTCGGCCTGGTCCTGGTCTTCAACGTCACCGACTACATGCTGCTGTCGTACATGCCGAGCTACCTGACCAGCGAGCTGAAGTACGACGAGACCCACGGGCTGCTCGTGGTGCTCGCGGTGATGGCGCTGATGATGGTCGTCCAGCCGTTCGCGGGCGCGCTGACCGACCGGGTCGGGCGGCGGCCGGTGATCGCGGCGGGCTGCGCGGGCTTCCTGCTGCTGTCCGTCCCGGCGCTGCTGCTGATCCGCGAGGGCAGCCTGCTCGCGGTGGCCCTGGGCATGGGCGCGCTGGGCCTGCTGCTGGTCTGCTTCACGGCGTCGATGCCGTCGGCGCTGCCCGCGCTGTTCCCGACGCGGGTGCGCTACGGCTCGCTGTCGATCGGCTTCAACGTCTCGGTGTCCCTGTTCGGCGGGACGACGCCGCTGGTGGTGACGGCGCTGATCGGGGCGACGGGCAACATGATGATGCCCGCCTACTACATGATGGCCGCGGCCGTGGTCGGCGGCGTGGCGGTGTGGTTCATGACGGAGTCGGCGGGCCGGCCGCTGCCGGGCTCGGCGCCCGCGGTGGAGGCGCCCGCGGTGGAGGCGCCCGTGGTGGAGTCCTCCGCCCCCGGAACACACCGGTGAAAAACCCTGCGGCGCCCGCACCCCGCGTCTAATATTCGTTAGCGCACCTACTTAGAACGGCTAAGTAGAGCGAACGGGAGACACGGGGTGCACACGGCATGAGCGAGTCGCAGCTCTGGGACGACGTCGACGGCTACTTCATCACCCACCTCGCGGCGGACGACGACGCCCTGGCGGCCGCCCGCAGGGAGAGCGACGCCGCCGGGCTGCCCCCGGTGAACGTCGCCGCCAACCAGGGCAAGCTCCTGCAACTGCTCGCCCAGATCCAGGGCGCCCGCACCGTGCTGGAGATCGGCACCCTCGGCGGCTACAGCACCATCTGGCTGGCCCGCGCCCTGCCCTCCGACGGCCGCCTGGTCACCCTGGAGTACAGCGACCGGCACGCGGAGGTCGCCGTCCGCAACATCGCCCGCGCCGGCCTCGACGCCCTCGTCGACGTGCGTGTGGGTCCCGCCCTGGAGTCCCTGCCGAAGCTCGCCGACGAGAACCCGCCGCCCTTCGACCTGGTCTTCATCGACGCGGACAAGGGCAACAACCCGCACTACCTCGAGTGGGCCCTCAAGCTCACCAGCACCGGCAGCCTGATCGTCATCGACAACGTGGTCCGCGGCGGCCGGGTGGCCGACGCCGCGGACACCGCCGACGACGTGCGCGGCACCCGCGCCGCCATCGAGCTGATCGGCAGCCATCCGCGGCTCAGCGGCACCGCGGTCCAGACGGTCGGCGTCAAGGGGTACGACGGGTTCGCACTGGCCCGCGTGCTGGCCTGAGGCCGCCCGGCCCGCTAGACCTCGTGGTAGAAGCCGACGTTGACGCTGCGCGGCTCCGCGCGGTCCTGGACCACGACCTCGCCGCTGCCGCCCCTGGGCAGCGGCACCGTGCCGCCGTACGGCAGGGACTGAAGGTGCTCGCCGATGGTCAGCCGGACCTCGCTGGAGGGGTCCGGCTGCGAGCCGCGCAGCCAGCTCAGCCGCCAGGTGCCGTCGTCTCCGCAGCGGAACTCCAGGTGGACCCGGGAGACGAACAGCCAGTCGTCCGGCGTCGCCAGCCGGCACACGGACCTGTCCCGGCCGACGCGCAGCACCGAGTCCGGCTCGCTGGGCGCGTCGGCCATCTGCATGCCGGCCGTGGCGCCCGCGTCCGCCGCGGTGACGGCGGCCATGGTGAGTTCGAGCACGTGCGCTCCTTCGAGGTCCGTCGGCTTGTCGCCGCCGCATGATAGATCGACCCGGGGAGCGGTGTCCGGCACACTGGGTTCATGACCGAGCGAAAGCCACCCGGCGTCGACTTCGAGTCCTGGGTCGACAAACAGATTCGAGACGCGGAGTCGCGCGGCGAGTTCGCCGAGCTGCCCGGCGCGGGCAAGCCCCTGCCGAGCGAGATGGACAGCACCTACGACGAACTGTGGTGGGTCAAACGGAAGATGGCCCGCGAGGGCTTCTCCGTGCTGCCGCCCACGCTGGCCCTGCGCAAGGAGGCGGAGGACGCCCTGGAGGCGGCGGCGAAGGCCCCGTCGGAGCGGGTGGTCCGGCGCATCGTCGAGGAGATCAACGTCAAGATCCGCGAGGTCATGTTCAAGCCGCCGCCCGGCCCCCCGCTGGGTCTGAAGCCCTACGACGTCGAAGAGGTCGTACGGCAGTGGCGGGAGGGCCGGGCGGACGGGGCGGACGGCGCGGAGCGGTGACGTGACGCCTGTCGGTCACAGGCGCATCAGACGGCCCGCCAGTTCGCGGTAGTCCCGCAGCGCCAGGCGGAGTTGCTCGGTGTCCGTACTGGGCGCGCCGCCGCCCTCGCCGGGCTCCCGCCAGGAGGCCCGCAGGGTCTGACGGCGGTGCGTCACGGCCTCCGTGAAGCGGGTGGTGATCTCCTCCAGCACCCGGTCGGCCTCCTCGACGGAGGCACGCGGCGCGTCGACGAACCCGGCCAGCGCGTGGTGCAGCCGCTCACCGAGCCGGTCGGAGTCGGCCGGCGGCAGGAGGGGGCGGTCCGCCGCCGACGGGCCCTTCGAGGTCGTCGTCGCGGAGGGAGCGGGCGCGGGGGTGGCCCCGGCGAGGGCAGCCTCGGCCGGGGCGACCGGGGTGCCCGGATCGGCCGGGGTGCGGGCATCGGGCGTAGGGCCGGCATCGGCCGGGGTGCGCGGGGCGGCCGTGACGCCGCGCTCGGCCGAGGCGCCGCGATCGGCCACGGTGCGGGCGTCGGGCGTGAGGCCGGGATCGGTCGTGGTGCCGGGATCAGCCGTGGTACCGCGACCGGCCGCCGTACCGGGACCGGCCGTGGTGCGGGCATCGGCCGTGGTGGCGGAACCCGTGCTCGTGCCGGGGCCGGAGTCGGCGCCGCGCTCGGTGTTGAAGTCGCCGCGCTCGGCGTGGACGTCGTGCTCGGCGTGGACGTTTCGGCCGGGGACGGTGCCGTGACCGGCGGCGGTGCCGGGTTCGCCTGTCGTGTCGGACATGACCTCAGCTCTCCTTCGGTCGACGCTTGCCGAGCGACCACGCGTGGGGCGCCCGGGCCGCCGGGGCCGGTTCGGCGGTGCGGGCTTCCGTGCCCCGCCCCCGCCCGTCACGGCCGTCGTGGCGGGCCGGGCGCATCAGGGCCTCGAACAGCGCGCGGGCCTCGACCATGGACTCACGCATCTCCTCCGTCTCGGTACCGCCGCCGTCCCGCGCGTCGTCCACGCGCGCGTGCGTCACACGGTGTACGCGGCGGTAGCCCTCGACATGGTGGGGGTGGTGCACGGACAGCGCCGTGAGCTGCTCCTCGTACTGCCCGCCGTCCGGGAAGCCCCGGGCACCGGCGAGCTCCGCGAGGAGCTGGTCCGCCTCGGCGACCGCCTCGCGCGGGGAGTCGACGAAGCGCTCCTGGGCCGCGGTCCAGCGCGCCGTGAAGCGCTCGCGCTCGGCGGGCTCCAGGGACCGCGTGCGCAACGACCCGTGCCGCCGCACCCGTTCGGTCAGTTCGCGTTCGGCGGCCTTGGTGTCGCCGTCGTGCCGGGCGACGGCCAGGTCGTACTCGGGCCCGAAGCGCCGCTTCAGGCCTCCGCCGTGCTGGGTTCCGCGTGCGCGCAGGGCAAGGACGGCCGCGACGACGAGCACGACCGCCACGACCACGATCAAAGCGATGATCACGCCTGTGGACATGAGTGCCTTCCGGGTTTTCGGCCTGCCGGCTCTCCGAGCGGCCGGTTCGCCGTTCGTGTTGCCCCCGAGGCCGCGCTCAAACGGTGCCCGGCGTGCGCCGACGGCGCACCGCTGGGAAAATGCGCTTGCTCCGTCCCCCGGTCCCTGCCGACCATGCCCGTCATGACCTGGACCGTCGCCCCGGAACCGTACGACTCCCCCGTCGCCGCCGCGCTGTGGCGCGCGTACTACACGGAGGTGAGCGACCGCTGGTACCAGCTGCACGAGGGGCGCTCCACCGACCTCGCCGAGCTGGAGCGGGAGATCGCCGCGTACTCCGGCTCCGACCTCGTACCGCCCCGGGGAGGGCTGCTGGTCGCGCGCTACGGCGGTGAACCGGCCGGCACCTCGGGCGTGCGGCTGCTGGACGACGCGACCGCCGAGCTGACGCGGGTGTTCCTGTACGCCGGAATGCGCGGCCGGGGCGGCGCCGCGCTGCTCGTGCGGGCCGCCGAGGACGTGGCACGCACGCTCGGGGCCGAGCGCATGGTCCTGGACACGCGCGGCGACCTCGTCGAGGCCCGCGCCCTGTACGCGCGCCTAGGCTACACCGAGACCGAGGCGTACAAGGAGGATCCGTACGCCGAGCACTGGTTTACCAAGCCGCTGCACGGCGACGAGGGCTCACCGGTGATGGACGGCTCGCGGCTGACGGCTGACGGCTGACGGCTCAGAGCCGACGGCTGACGGCTCAGGGCTGAGGGCTGACGGCTCGGACTGACGGCTGAGGGCTGAGGACTGAGGACCGACGGTGATCACCCGGCCCGCGCGGGCGTACGCCCCTCCCGTCCCTCGCGCCCCACGCGCCCGGCGTGCCGGTCGTGCGGGCGCTCCCGCTCCGAGCCGCACAGCTCGCCGGTCAGCTCGTGCACGAGCTGCACCAGGTCGGTCGGGCGGTCCGGGCCCCACCAGTCGCCGAGCAGTTCGGCGAGGGAGTCCTCGCGGGCCAGCGCCAGCCGTTCGGCGACCTCGCGCCCCCGGCCGGTGAGAATCAGGTCGGGGCCCTCCCGGACGGCCAGGTGCCGTTCCTCCACCTGGCGGGCGGCCGCCATCACGGTGGCCAGCGGAACCGGGCTGCGCTCCGCGAGCTGGGCCGGCTCGACCCGGCCGTACTTCCTGACCCGCAGCAGGATCCAGCTCGACGCGGGCAGCAGGTCGTAGCCCGCCCGGTCGGTGATCCGGCGGTAGATCTCCCGGCGGCCCTCCCGGGTGCCGAGGACCGACAGGGCGCGGCACACCTCGTCGTGCGAGGAGCGTTCCACCGGGTTGCTGGCGAGGGTCTGGGTGGCGTCCGGCGCCGTGACCGAGCCGCGCAGCCGGTCCTCCTTGAGGAACCAGGCCAGGAGGAAGGCGACCAGGGCGACGGGGGCGGCGTACAGGAAGACGTCGGTGATGGAGGAGGCGTAGGCGTGGATCGCCTCGGGGCGCAGCGCGGGCGGCAGGGCGCCGATGCCGCGCGGGTCGGCCTTGAGGGTGTCCACGGAGACGCCGGGCGGCAGGGCGGCGCCCCGGAAGGCGTCGGTGAGCTGGTCGGCGAGGCGGCTCGCGAAGATCGTGCCGAAGATGGCCACGCCGAACGAGGCGCCGATGGACCGGAAGAAGGTCGCGCCGGAGGTGGCGACGCCCAGGTCCTCGTAGGCGACGGCGTTCTGCACGATGAGGACGAGCACCTGCATCACCAGGCCGAGCCCCAGGCCGAAGACGAAGAAGTAGGTGCTCACCTCGGCGGTGGCGCTGTTCTCGTCGAGCTGGTGCAGCAGGAGCAGGCCGAGGGTGGTGACGGCGGTGCCCGCGACGGGGAACACCTTCCAGCGGCCGGTACGGCTGACGATCTGCCCGGAGACGGTCGACGAGAGCAGCAGGCCGAACACCATCGGCAGCATGTACACACCGGACATGGTGGGCGTCACACCTCGTACGACCTGCAAGAACGTCGGCAGGTACGTCATCGCGCCGAACATCGCGAAACCGATGACGAAGCTGATGACGGCGGAGAGCGTGAAGGTGCGGACGCGGAAGAGCTTGAGCGGCAGGACGGGCTCGGCCGCCCTGCGCTCCACGGCCACGAAGAGCACGGCCAGCACCACCGCCAGCACCGCGAGACCGATGATCTGCGGGGAGCCCCAGGCCCAGGTCGTGCCGCCGAGCGAGGCCACCAGGACCAGGCAGGTGGCGACGGAGGCGATGAGGAGGGTGCCGAGGTAGTCGATGACGTGCCGGGTGGTGCTGCGCGGGATGTGCAGGACCGCCGCGATGACGGCGAGGGCGACGACGCCGATGGGCAGGTTGATGTAGAAGACCCAGCGCCAGCTGAGGTGCTCGGTGAAGACCCCGCCGAGCAGTGGCCCGAGCACGCTGGTCGCGCCGAAGACCGCGCCGAACAGCCCCTGGTAGCGGCCTCGTTCGCGGGGCGGGACCAGGTCGCCGACGATCGCCATCGACAGCACCATCAGCCCGCCGCCGCCCAGCCCTTGCAGGGCGCGGAAGGCGATCAGCTGGCCCATGCCCTGCGCGATGCCGCACAGCGCGGAGCCGACCAGGAAGATCCCGATCGCCAGCTGGAACAGCCTCTTGCGCCCGTACTGGTCGCCGAGCTTGCCCCACAGCGGCGTCGCGGCGGTCGCCGCCAGGAGGTACGCGGTGACCACCCAGGACAGGTGCTCCAGGCCGCCCAGGTCGCTCACGATGGTGGGCAGCGCCGTCGAAACGATGGTCTGGTCGAGCGCGGCGAGCAGCATGCCGAGCAGCAGGGCCCCGATGGAGACGAGCACGCCGCCGGCGACCTGCTCCCGCTCCCCCGGCACCCCGGGCCGCCGCTCCGGGTCCGCCTCCGTCGCCCCGCGCACGTCTCCGGCCATGTGGACCTCCACGGTGTCATGCCGCTCACGGTGTCGATGCGCACTGCCCGCCCGGCCGTCCGGGCCACTGCCCATCCAGGTCGGTGTGACCAGTTTTGGCCGTTTCAGTCCTCCGGGAAGCCGGTATTCCGGGGGCGTGTGCGCGAAAGTGTGGAGAAGATCTGCATAATCTCTGAAGTTCGCGAGGGGAGTCGCGAGGGGAGGGACGAACGCGTGAAGCAGGAGAAGGAGCCGTCGCAGGAGCGGCCCGCGAGGGCCTCGTGCCCGGAGTGCGGCACGCCCAGAGCGGCGGACAACACGCCGTCCTGCGCCTGCGGCACCAGGGCGTCCGACGCCCTGCGCGACGCGCGCACGGCCCAGGCGGCAGCGGCGGAGGACTTCGACCCGCTGCGCATACGGCCGTACGTCGAGCTGGACGGGGCCGGGGATCCCTCGGGCGCGGCGAGCGGTGCGTCCGGCGCGTCCGGTACGACTGGGGCGTCCGGTACGGCTGGCGCGCCCAGTACATCCGGCGTGTCCGGTACGCCCGGGGCGCTCAGTACATCCGGCGCGTCCGGTGAGCGGCTCGCGCCCCCGTCCGACCCGGACGCCACCATGACGCTGCGCGCGGTCGACGCCGGTGGGGGTGCGGGCGCCCAGGCCGGTGCGGGTACCGGCACCGGTGCGGGTACCGCCGCTGATGGCGGCGCCGGGGGCCGTGGCGGTGTCGGCGCCGGTTCGCCCGGTGGGGACGCGAAGGCGGCCTCCGCCCTGCCGACGCCCCTCGCCCCCTCGTCCGGCGCGCCCAGCGCACACGACCTGCGCCTGTTCGACACGTCCGCCACCGCGCCCCTCCCTCGGGTGGCGCCGGGGGCGGAGGGCGCACAGGGCGGGGGCGGCACCGGGCGGCCTCCGCGCGGGCGCCGCAAGGGCGTACTGCTGAGCGCCGCCGGGGCGGTCGTGGTCGTGGTCGGCGCCGCGGGGTACGCCAGCGGGCTGTTCTCGTACGACACGCCTGCACGGGACGGGGCGATGCCGGACGAGGTGCGGGCGAGCGTGCCGGACGCCTCGACGAGCGAGACCTCGCCGAGCGCGGAACCGAGCGCGTCCTCGGCCTCGCCGACGCCCTCCGCGTCGGCCTCGCCCTCCGAGTCCGCTTCCCCGTCGCACAGTGCGAGCGCCTCGGCCTCGCCGTCCCCGTCGGCGTCGAGCGCCTCGCCCACACCGTCCCGGTCGGCGGAGCCGACGCAGAGCACGACCGCGCCGGGCGCCGCCGCCTCGCAGGAGTCCGAGGACGACGACGGAGCCCCGGACGGCGGCCCCACGCTGCAACGCGGCGACCAGGGTCCGGAGGTCGTGGAACTGCAACAGCGCCTGGCCGCGATGGAGATGTACCGGGGCGACCTCAACGGCAACTTCAACCGCCAGGTCGAGGACGCCGTCCGCCAGTACCAGTGGTACCGCGGCATCTACACCGACGGCGTCGGCGTCTACGGCCCGGACACCCGCCGCAGGCTCGAGTCGGAGCCGCGGCAGCCGTAGCCGCGACAGCGGAAGTCGCGGCAGCCAAAGTCGCGACAGCCGAAGTCACAGCAGCCGGGCGACGAGAGCCGTAGCGGCGGCCCCCCTGACAGCCGTCAGCCGATGTGCAGCCGCAGCGACCCGTCCGCGTCGGCCTCGACACGCACCCGCGTCAGATCCTCCACGACCACGTCCGGCCCGTGGAGCCCGGCGCGCGGCCCGACCCCGACGACCCGCATACCGGCGGCGCGCGCGGCCGCGATGCCGGCGCCGGAGTCCTCGAAGGCGATGCAGTCGGCGGGGGCGATGCCCAGTTCGGCGGCGCCCTTGAGGAAGCCCTCGGGGTCGGGCTTGCTGGCGCCGACCGACTCGGCGGTGACCCGGACGTCCGGCTGAGCGAGCCCGGCGGCGGCCATCCGCGCGGTGGACAGGGCCACGTCGGCCGAGGTCACCAGGGCGTGCGGCAGACCCCGCAGCGAGGCGAGGAACTGGGCCGCGCCGGGGATCGCGACGACGCCCTCGGTGTCGGCGGTCTCCTCGGCGAGCATGCGCGCGTTGTCGGCGTGGTTCTGCTCCATGGGCCGGTCCGGCAGCAGCATCGCCATCGAGGCGTAACCCTGCCGTCCGTGGACGACCTTCATGACCTCGTCGCCGTCCAGCCCGTGCCGGTCGGCCCAGCGCCGCCAGACGCGCTCGACGGCGGCATCCGAGTTGACGAGGGTGCCGTCCATGTCGAGCAGCAGGGCGCGGGCGGGCAGAACGGTGGTGGCGGTGGCCGTCATCGGCAGACTCCAAGGCGCGGGGAGGGAACAAGGCGGCCCCGCCCGCCGGTCAGGGAGAACGGGCGGGAGCCACTTTGTTCATCCACGGTACAAAACAGACCGGGGTTCGCGCCACCGGCGCACGCCGACGGCCCCGAAACGGCCCGGGGCTCGCGCCACCGACACCCGCCACGGGAACCGCCGGAACCGGCCCGGACCCGGTGTTCGCCGCTCAGCCGGCGATCGCCTCCCACAGGCTCCACACGCCGAGGCCCAGCATGAGCACGGCCGCGATCTTCGTGATCAGCCCCAGCGGCACCCGCTTCATCAGGGCCTTGCCGCCGACGATGCCGAGCCCGGCCACCGCCCACAGCGCGAGCACCGCACCGAGGCCGACGGAGAGCGGGTCGTCGTAGCGGGCCGCGAGGTTGGCCGTCATGATCTGCGTCAGGTCGCCGAACTCGGCGACCAGGATGAGCATGAAGCCCGCCCCGGCGACCTTCCAGAAGGACTGGTCCTCCGGCTTGCGGATCTCCTCGTCCTCGTCGTCCTTCTTCATCAGCAGCACGGCGGCGCCGCCCAGGAACAGCACACCGGTGATCGCGTGCACGATCTGCTGGGGCAGCAGGGTCAGCACACTGCCGGCCGCGACCGCGAGCACGACGTGCAGGAGGAAGGCGGCGGCCACGCCCGCGAAGACGTACGAGGCGCGGTAGCGGGTGCCGAGGACGAGGCCGGCGAGCGCGGTCTTGTCCGGCAGTTCGGCGAGGAAGACGACACCGAAGACGAGCGCCGTCACGGTCAGGCTGATCAAGGTTCCTCAATCGGTCGGGGCCACCCCACCGAGAGTGCTGGTTGCGCGGATTTCACCGTCTCCGCGACACGCGACACCTCGGCACGGCAGCACACGGATTCACCCGTGCCGTACGGCACGGGCGTGCACTGCTTGCCGAAGGTCTCGCTGGCCCGCCTCGTGTACGAGGCCTGCCTCCGGGCGCCGGCTCAGGCTGGCTGAGCAGTATGTCGACGGTCCGGCGAAGAGCTACTCCCCTTCTGCGCCGTCCATAGTACGCGAACCCGCGCACGGCCCCGAGGGCCGAAAGTCCCCCGCCGGAACGCCGGAACGCGGCCCCGGTTTCCGTCACGAGTCTCGCCGCACGCCTAGACGTGCCATGCACACGTCACTAACTTCTTACCGACCGCACACCTGTGCGCCATGCGGCGTCGCGAGCATTCCCCTGCCCGCGTCCCAACACCCCCACACCCAAAGGGAGTTCGCATGCCGAAGTTCTACGCGCGTCGACGGCTCGGTTTCCTCGCCGCGTTCACCGGGCTCATAGCCTCCGCCGGGCTCCTCAACGGCCCGGCCGCCTCCGCCGCCCTCCCCACGCCGGTCAGCGCCGCCACCGCCCGCACCTACCTGGCCTCCCTCACGGTGGCCACCGAGGACCGCACCGGCTACGACCGCGACCTCTTCCCGCACTGGATCACGCAGTCGGGCACCTGCAACACCCGCGAGACGATCCTCAAGCGCGACGGCACGAACGTCGTCACCGACTCCTCCTGCGCCGCCACCAGCGGCAGCTGGTACTCCCCCTACGACGGCGCCACCTGGTCGGCCTCCTCCGACGTCGACATCGACCACCTCGTACCGCTCGCCGAGGCCTGGGACTCCGGCGCCGACTCCTGGACCACCTCGCGCCGGCAGTCCTTCGCCAACGACCTCACCCGGCCCCAGCTCCTCGCGGTCACCGACAACGTCAACCAGTCCAAGGGCGACCAGGACCCGGCCACCTGGATGCCCTCGCGCAGCGCCTACCGCTGCACGTACGTGCGCGCCTGGGTGCAGGTGAAGTACTACTACGACCTCTCGGTCGACTCGGCGGAGAAGTCGGCCCTCCAGGGCTACCTCGCGAACTGCTGACGCCCCGCCCGGCACGGAACCTCCCCGTCGGCCTCCGTCGTTCCGTACCGTACGGGGCGACGGAGGAGAGGATCATCATGGCGGGACTGCGCCTGGGCCCACTGCTGAGGTACGCCGACGGTACGTGCGCGACCGTCTGGGTCGAGACGAGCGGCCCCTGCACCGCCGAGGTGCGCTGCGCCGACGGCGCCCGGGGGACGGCCGGCACCTTCCGGGTCGCCGGTCACCACTACGCCCTGGTCCCGGTCGACGGCCTGACGCCGGGCACGGCGACGGAGTACGAGGTGCTCCTCGACGGCGCGAGCGTGTGGCCGCCGCCGGACTCCCGCTTCCCGCCCTCGGTGATCGCCACGCCCACGGACGACGACGGCATGCGCGTCGCCTTCGGCTCCTGCCGCTGGGCCGCACCACCGGCCGGCGGGAAGGACGCGGTCGGCCCGGACGCACTGGACACCCTCTCCGCCCGCGTCGCGGCCGACCCCGGGGGCGCCCGCCCCGACGTACTGCTGCTGCTCGGCGACCAGGTCTACGCCGACGAGGTCTCCGACGCCACGCGCCACTGGATCGCCGGCCGCCGCGACCTGGACCGGCCTCCCGGCGACCAGGTCGCCGACTACGAGGAGTACACCCGCCTCTACTACGAATCCTGGCTCGACCCCGAGGTGCGCTGGCTGCTCTCCACCGTGCCCAGTTGCATGATCTTCGACGACCACGACGTCGTCGACGACTGGAACACCTCCGCCGCCTGGCTCGCCGACATGCGGGCCACCGACTGGTGGCAGGAGCGGCTGCTGAGCGGGCTGATGTCGTACTGGGTGTACCAGCAGCTGGGCAACCTCTCCCCGGACGAGCTGGCCGCCGACCCGCTGTACGCGGCCGTCCGCGAGACCCCCGACGGCACCGCCGCGCTCCGGGCATTCGCGGCCCGCGCCGACGCCGATCCGACCTCCGTCCGCTGGAGTTACCGACGCGACTTCGGCCGTACCCGGCTGCTGATGGTGGACTCCCGCGCGGCCCGCGTCCTGGAGGAGGACCGCCGCACGATGCTCGACCCCGGCGAGGCCGCCTGGCTGCGCGAGCAGATCATGGACGGGCGGGGCGCCTACGACCACCTGCTCATCGGCACCTCCCTGCCCTGGCTGCTGCCCCACCTGGTGCACGACGTGGAGGCGTGGAACTCGGCGATCTGCGGCGGCGAGCGGGGCGCACGCTGGGCGCGGCTCGGCGAACGGATCCGGCGCGGGGCCGACCTGGAGCACTGGTCCGCGTTCCCGTCGTCCTTCACGGCGCTCGGCGACCTGATCGCCGAGGCCGGTACGGGACCGGGGGCGCCCGCGACGGTGAGCGTGCTGTCGGGCGACGTCCACCACGCCTACGTGGCCGAGCCGTCCTGGCCCGGTCGTGCGCCCGACGCGCGGGTGGCACAGCTGACCTGCTCCCCGGTGCACAACTCCGTGCCGCTCTCGATCCGCCTCGGCTTCCGCTTCGGCTGGAGCGCACCGGCGCGTGCCCTCGGGCGGCGCATCGCCCGGCACGGACGCTGCGCCCCGCCGACGGTGAGCTGGCGCAGGACCGGCGGCCCCTGGTTCGGCAACCAGATCATGACGCTGACCCTGCGGGGCCGGTCGGCGCGACTGCGCCTGGAGCAGGCCCGGGCGAACCGTGACGGTACGAACGTCCTGCGGATGATCACGGACCGGGAGCTCGCGCCGCCGAGGTGACTCGCGCAGCCGGAGTGACTCGCGCAGCCGGAGTGAGGGGAGCGAGGCGGCGTAAGGGGGGTGAGGCGGCGTGAGCGGGCTCAGGGTGGGTATGAAATGAGTCACATCGGCGGGGCGCGCCCCGCTCATGGGAGCGCTCCCACCTGGTCCGCCCGCCGTGAGATGGCGGTGACCGCGCGTTAAGTTATGGCTAAATGTTGAACTTGCAAGTACTCATTAGGCACACCTAACGTGGGCAGCCCACTCGGTTCCGTCCCCACCGGCCACACCCCGGCCGGCCGACCGGAGGAGCAAACCCCCCATGCCCCGACGCCTCGAAAGCGCCACCGCCCAGCCCTATGTGCTCGGCTTGTTCCGCATAGTCGTCAGCCTGCTCTTCGCCTGCCACGGCGCCGCGTCCCTCTTCGGCGTCCTCGGCGGCGCCGCGGGGTCGGGCGGCACCATCGACGCGGGCACCTGGCCCGGCTGGTACGCGGCCGTGATCCAGCTGGTCGGCGGCGGCCTCGTCCTGCTGGGCCTCGGCACCCGCCCGGCGGCGGTCATCTGCTCCGGCTCGATGGCCTACGCGTACTTCAAGGTGCACCAGCCCGGCGCCCTGTGGCCGCTGGAGAACGGCGGCGAGGCCCCCGCCATGTTCTGCTGGGCCTTCCTGCTGCTCGCCTTCACCGGTTCCGGCGCCTTCGGCCTGGACCGCCTCCTCTCCCGCCGCTCCTCCGAGCGGGAGGAGTCCACCCCCGAGCGGCAGACGCCGGTCGCGGCCTGATCGGACCGCCGCGGCGCTATCCCTTTCCCGCACGCACAGCGGTCCCTCCCTCCCCGTCCGTACGCACAGCAGGAGTCCCTCCCCCTCCGCACGCACGGCAGCGGTGCCTCCCGGAAGCGGAGGCACCGCTGCCGTGCGTGCGGAGGGCGGAGAGGGGGCGGAGAGGGGGCGGAGGCAGGCGCGGGTGACGTCGGTGTGAATGTCCCGCACTGAACACTCAAGCCCCCTGTGAACCCTCTGTCACACCCCGGGCGTACGCTGTATGGCTGTCATTGGCCGCTCCTGCCGTCCCCGCGTCTCGCGGCATGGCCCGGCCCACGGGGGAGTATCGGGGAGTAGTGGTGGTCGAGAGTCTGGGAAGCATCGGGTCGCTGGTCAGCAGCCCATGGATCTACGCGCTGGTGGCCGTCTCGGTGCTCCTCGACATCTTCCTGCCGGTGCTGCCGAGCGGGGTCCTGGTGATCACTGCGGCGACGGCTGCGGCCGCCGGTTCGGGCGCGGCGGCCGCCGGACGGGTTCCGCAGGACGTGCCCGACATTCTCGTCCTGACGCTCTGCGCGGCGACCGCCTCCGTCGTCGGTGACCTGGCCGTCTACCGCCTCGCCTGGCGCGGCGGGGCACGACTGGACCGCGCGATCGCCCGTTCCCGGCGGCTGACCACCGCGCAGGAACGTCTCGGCGGCGCGCTCGCCCGCGGCGGCGGTGCCCTCGTCGTCCTGGCCCGCTTCGCCCCGGCCGGCCGCTCCGTCGTCTCGCTCGTCGCCGGCGCGGCCCATCGCCGGATCCGCGAGTTCCTCCCCTGGTCGGCCCTCGCCGGGCTGGCCTGGGCCGCCTACAGCGTCGCCCTCGGCTACTTCGGCGGCCAGTGGCTGGGCGCGACCTGGCTGGCGACGGGAGTGTCGCTGGTGGCGCTCTTCGGCGCGGGGGCGGGCGCGGCGTACCTGATGCGCCGCCAGCCCCGCGCGACCGAGGCATCCTAGCGGCGGACCGCGGCCGAGGCCGCCGGTACGGGCGGGGTCTCCGACAGACCTACGGCCCCGTGCGCGGCAGCACCGAGCGGCGTCAGGAGGCCCGTCGCGTGCCGGCGCCTCCCCGTATCTCCAGGCCGTCCAGCAGCTCGGCCGTGGCCTCGGCGACGGCCTCGACGGCACGGTCGAAGACCTCCTGGTTGTGCGCGGCCGGCGCCCGGAACCCGGAGACCTTGCGGACGTACTGAAGGGCTGCGGCCCTGATCTCGTCCTCGGTGGCCTCCTCGGCCAGCGCGGGCGGGCGCAGGGTCTTGATGCTGCGGCACATGACGTCAGTCCTCCCTCTCCAGGTCCACGCGCCAGTCGTTCGACCTGATCCAGTGGCCCTTCGGATACTCGAAGTCGACCTGCCCGAGCAGCGTGAACCCGGCCCCTCGGCAGACGGAGTTGGAGGCGGCGTGGCCGACGCTCGGGAACGCGTGCAGATACCGGTGGGACCCGGCCGCGCGAGCCGCCTCCCGTACGGCACGGGCCGCCCGCACGGCCAGCCCCCGCCCCTGGAACTCCGGCAGCACGCCCCACCCGGTCTCCCAGATCCCGGTGTCCCGCCAGGTCCGCTGCCAGAACCCGACGGAGCCGACGGTCTCGCCGCCGTCCGCCAGGGTCACCCGGTACATCCGCCCCGGCGCCGGCTCCACGTACCTTCTGTGCCGGACCAGGAGCTGTTCCTCGCTCTCCGGGCCGCCCAGGTGTTCGGTCATCTCCGGGCTGTTGAGCCTGCGCAGCAACCACAGGTCCTGCTCGGTCCAGGGGACCAGGCTCACCCGCTCCCCGCCCACTCCGGTCCGCTCGTCCAGGCTGTCCATGTCTTCACGGTAGGGCAGGGGTCTGACAGTCGGCCCGAGCCGGGGCGCCACCCGTTCGCGTGAACCACCGAAGGGAACGCGCGCCTCAAAATCGAACAGGCGTATCATTGGAACGTGGCTACGACCTATGATTTCCCCAGTGACCTCCTCGCCGGTCAGGAGGAACTGCATCAGGTCCGGGCCGAGTTGTCGGCCCTGCTGAAGAGACTCCCCTGGTCCGTCGAACCGCTGGAGGGGTTCAGCGACGACACCGGCTGGCGCAAGGTCGAGCGCCCGGCCTCGCCCGGCTGGTCGGCGGACGAACAGGCGGAGGTCGAAAAGCTCCGGCAGCGCGAGCGCGAGCTGGCCGTGTTCGTCAGCACCCATCGCTACTGGTCGGAGATAACCGGCCCCGACCAGGTCCGCGCCCGGTCGGAACTGAAGCGCGCCCACCAGGCCCCGCTCCCGCGCACCCCGCCCGGGCCCGGGCCCGCCTGAGGAGCGTCACCCGGCGCTTCTCATGGGCCTGGGCTTCTCATGGGCCTGTGCTTCTCACAGCCCTGGGTCTCACGGTCCTCGTCCCGGTGAGACGGAACGACCGCACGCGTAAGGCCCCCGGAAGAACTCCGGGGGCCTTCGCACCGACGACGGCGCCGGTCCTGGTGGGCGCGGACGGTTTCGAACCGCCGACATCCTGCTTGTAAGGCAGGCGCTCTACCCCTGAGCTACGCACCCAGGACGAGTCGACAGCCTACATGGCCCGGGGCGCTGCCCGGCAAACGCGTTCAGGCGGTGCTCCGGCCCAGGGGCCGGGGGGCCGGGGCCGGGGGTTAACCCCACCCCGGATCCGGTAGCGGCCCGGATCCCGGCGGGGGCCCGTGCTCCGTACGGTCGAAGAGCCTCGCCGAGCGGGGGCGTCCGCCACCGCGGAAAACCCGGGCGCGGCACCTCGTCGTCCGTTCCAGGGGGAGACCGTCATGCCTGCCCGTACCGTTCCCGTCCGCGCGTTCGCCGCCGCCGGCGCCGTCGCCGTTCTCGTCGCGGGCCTGAGCGCCTGCGCCTCCGCGTCGGACGACAAGGAGCCCGAGCACCGGTCGTTCGCCCTCCCGGGCCGTACGCTCACCGTCGACTCCGACGACTCCGCCCTGGAACTCGTCGCCTCCGACGACCACGCGTCCGGCAAGGTCGAGGTCACCCGGTGGTTCTCCGGGTCGGTCGCCGTCGGTTCGGAACCCGAGGTGACCTGGAAGATGGACGGCGACCGGCTGGTGCTGCGGATGCACTGCTCCGGCGTGGTCGCCAACTGCGCGGCCAAGCACCGCGTCGAGGTGCCGCGCGGCGTCGCCGTGAAGGTGAGGGACGGGGACGGCAGCGTGCGGGCGAGCGGGTTCGAGGACGCGCTGAACATCCGTACCGGCGACGGCTCCGTGCACGTCACCGACTCCTCCGGGCCGCTGGAGCTGCGTACCGACGACGGTTCCGTACGTGCCGCCGTCTCCTCCCGGCAGGTGAAGGCGCACACCGGCGACGGCTCGGTCCGGCTCGACCTCGGCACCGTCCCGGACCGGGTGGAGTCCCGCACGGGCGACGGCTCCGTGACGATCTCACTGCCCCGGGCCACGTACAAGGTGTCCACCGACACCGGTGACGGCGCGGTCGACGTGTCCGTGCCCACCGACGGCGCCAGCGCGCACGTGGTCGACGCCCGGTCCGGTGACGGCAAAATCACCGTCCGAACCGCGAACTGACCGGCCCGTGTGTTCGTCCTCAACGGGTGGGAGAATGAACCCGGGCAGGACGGACGACACGGGAGAGTGATGTGACGGCGACGCCATCGCAGCCGTACTCGCCGATGGTGGTGCGCGCCCAGCGCCTGCCGCACCACTCCCGCCGCCGGGCGCCCGGCGCGGCCCGTGACGCGATCACCCTGATGGGCCTGCCGCTGCTCGCCGTCCTCGCGCTGCCCGCCGCGTTCGCCGGGGGCGGCACCCGGCGGTGGTTCGGCGGGCGGGCCGAGAGCCAGCGGGCGGAGGCCCAGACCGCGAAGGACGACGCGGCCGCCGCCTTCTACGAGCTGGACACCGCCCAGCGGGACCTGCGGATCTCGATAGAGACGATCGCCGCCGTCGACTCCTCCCCCGCCGCCCGCCGCGCGGTCACCGACTTCGAGGCCCTCGGCCGGCGCATCGACGAGGTCAGCCACCAGTACATCAGCGCCGTCGACGCCCACGACCTGGACCGGGACGACCTGGAGGCGTCCGCCGCCTCCCGCGCCCGCACCGAACTGACCGCCGCCAAGACCGAGCTGGGCCGGGTCAAGCAGGAACTGGACCGCTTCGCCGAAGGCCTCGGTCCCCTCCTCGGCAAGGCCGAGACCCAGTTGGCCCGGCTGGCACCGGCCGTGGAACGCGCCCGGCAGGCCCTGCTCGCCGCCTCCAACGCCCTGGACGCCGCGCGCGGATCCGGCCTGAAGGCCGACGACCTCGCCACCCGTCTCGCCACCCTCGGCCCGGAGCTGACCCGTCTGAACCAGGGCGCGGGACAGCACGGAGTGCCCCAGACCCTCGAGCGGGCCGAACGCGTCACCCGGGAGGCCGAGGCGGTCCGCGCCGAGGCGGAACGCCTGCCCGAGCGCGCCGCCGAGATCGACCACCGCCTGGTCTCCCTGCGCACCCGCGCCCAGGCCCTGACCACCCGGACCGGGCAGGTCGAGCCGGTGCTCAGCGAGCTGCGGCGCCGCTTCACCGCCGCCTGCTGGCAGGACCTCCAGCACGTGCCGGAGCAGGCCACCGAATCGGTCCGGCAGGCCGAGCGGAAACTGTCCGAGGCACGGACCGCCCGCGACGAACAGCGCTGGCCCGACGCCACCGCCCTCCTGTCGACGGTACGAGCGCTGCTGAACTCGACCGACGAGGCCGTCTCGGCGGCCGGCGACCGGCTGCGGCAGCTGAACGCCGTGCAGAAGGACCCGCAGCAGGAGATCGAGCGCACCCGCTTCGCCATCCGCGACGCCCAGCGCCTGGCCATGGCCGGCCGCAACACCCCCGAGCCCCGTCACGCGCGCCCCCTGGACGACGCCGTGGCCCGGCTGGAGCGGGCGGCCACCACGCTGGAGGGCCGGCACCCCGACTACTGGCACTTCCTGACGGAGACGGAAGCGGTCCGGCAGACCGTGGCCCACGTGGTCGCCCAGATCCGCGAGGAACGCGGGGCCGGTCACTGACCGCCTCGGACGACTGGGGCCACCGGCCGACCCCGCCGGTTAACCTGTGCGCATGCCTCGCTACGAGTACCGCTGCCGGAGCTGCGGCGACACCTTCGAACTGAGCCGTCCCATGGCCGAGTCCTCCGCCCCCGCCGCCTGCCCGGCGGGTCACGACGACACGGTGAAGCTGCTGTCGACGGTCGCGGTCGGCGGCTCGGCTTCCGCGTCCACGCCGGCGCCCTCGTCGGGTGGCGGCGGAGGCTGCTGCGGCGGGGGCTGCTGCGGCTGAGGCCCGCTCTCCTCGGCTCAGCTCCCCAGATAGCGCAGCACCGCCAGCACCCTGCGTGAATAGCCCTCACCTCCCGTCAGCTCCAGCTTGTCGAAGATCGCGTTGGCGTGCTTCTCCACGGCGCTCTGCGAGATGTGCAGCCGTCGTGCGATCGCCGCGTTGGTGTGGCCCTGCGCCATCTCGGCCAGCACGTCCCGCTCCCGTACGGTGAGCCGGGCGAGCAGGTCGGTGTGCGTCGTACGGCCGAGGAGCTGACGGACGACCTCCGGGTCGAAGGCGGCACGTCCGGCGGCGACCCGCTCCAGCGCGTCGAGGAACTCGTCGACCTGGACCACACGGTCCTTGAGCAGGTAACCGACTCCTTCCGTGTCCCCGGTGAGCAATTCGGTCGCGTACCGCTTCTCGACGTACTGCGACAGCACCAGCACTCCGACCTGCGGCCACCGCTCGCGTATCTCCAGGGCCGCGCGCAGGCCCTCGTCCGTGTGCGTGGGCGGCATCCGGACGTCGGCGACGACCACGTCCGGCGGGTCCTCGGCGACCGCCTTGAGCAGCAGTTCGGCATTGCCCACGGCCGCGAGGACCTCGTGGCCCTCCTCCGCCAGCAACCGCACCAGCCCCTCCCGCAGCAGGGTCGAGTCCTCGGCGAGCATCAGCCGCATGGCAGCTCCGCGGCCACGAGGGTCGGCCCTCCCGGCGGGCTGACCACGCTGAGGCTGCCGTCGAGGGCGGCGACGCGCCGGGCGAGGCCGAACAGTCCGCTGCCGGCGGCGTTCGCCCCGCCGCAGCCGTCGTCCTGCACACTCACGTACATCCGTTCCTCCTCCACTCTGACGGCGACGCTTATGCGGGTCGGCGCCGCGTGCTTGACCGCGTTCGTGACCGCCTCGCAGACCACGAAGTACGCGACGGTCGCCACCGCCTGCTCGGGCTCCTCGGTGAGCTCGTACACGACTCCCACCGGCACGGACGCCCGCTCGGCGACCGTCTCCAGGGCCGCGCGCAGCCCCGCCTCGTCCAGCGTGGTCGGGTAGATCCGCCACGCCACCTCGCGCAGCTCGTCCAGGGCACGGCGGCTCTCGTCGTGGGCCTGGCCCAGCAGCCGGTCCCGGCGGTCGGCGTCCTGACTGCGGCGGGCCCGGCCGAGGAGCATGCCGAGGGCGACGAGGCGCTGCTGCACGCCGTCGTGCAGATCGCGCTCGATGCGGCGCCGTTCGTCGTTCACCGCGTCCACCACCGCGGCGCGGCTGGCGGACAGCTCGGCGATCCGCCGCTCCAGCTCCGCCTGGTGGCGAGGGCCGAGGAAGTGCCGCGCCAGCTTCCCCTCCAGTCCCGCCACGCCGAATATTCCCTGCACGGCGAGGAACACGAGGAAGAGGCCGCCCAGACTGCCCAGGACCAGCGAACCGGGATTGCGTATGCCGTCCAGCAGGAGCCAGCCGTACACCCCGAAGGTGCCGTACGCCAGGCCGACGGCGGCCGTCAGCATCACGACCCCGCCCAGCACGCCCAGGGTCCAATGGCAGGCGATGTACCGCAGCACCCGCACGTCCTCGTACGCGGGTGTGACGCGGAGGTCGAGCCACATCCGCAGCCGGCCCCGCTCCAGCTCCGCCAGGATCCGCGCGCCCGCGAGGATCGGCCGCAGTACCGCACGGCGCCCCGCCGGCCAGGCCGCCACCGGCAGCAGGGCCACTCCGGCCAGCAGGGCGAAGAGCAGCTCGACGGCGGCCGTGGCGGTCCCCATCATGAGGCCCACCCCGCACCGCAGTACACGTCGCGCCGTAACTCGCATGATCGCGAGGCTAGTCGGGCGGGTCGGCGGCGCACACTGCGGAAAACCGCAATTCCCGCCTGCGGCGCACCGCATTCGATCCTGCGGTCTTCCTCAGGGTCCCTTCAGCCGCGATTTTCTAGCGTGGTCGTCATGACAGCCATCGCAGCGCAGTCGGCCGCGGACAGCGGCGCGGCCCCGCAGTGGATCAACGACCTCATGGACGCCCTCGGCGCGCCGGGTGCCGGCCTCGCCATCGCTCTGGAGAACCTGTTTCCTCCGCTGCCGAGCGAGGTGATCCTGCCGCTCGCCGGGTTCGCCGCGAGCTCCGGCCGGATGAACCTGATCGCCGTCCTGCTGTGGACGACGGCGGGTTCGGTGATCGGCGCGCTCGCCCTGTACGGGATCGGTGCCCTGCTCGGCCGGGACCGCACGGTGGCGATAGCGGGGAAGCTGCCGCTGGTGAAGGTGTCCGACATAGAGAAGACGGAGGCCTGGTTCCTCAAGCACGGGACGAAGGCCGTGTTCTTCGGCCGGATGATCCCCATCTTCCGCAGTCTGATCTCTGTCCCCGCGGGTGTCGAGCGGATGCGGCTGCCCGTCTTCCTCGCCCTGACGACGCTGGGCAGCGCCATCTGGAACACCGTGTTCGTCCTCGCCGGCTATGCGCTGGGGGACAACTGGTCCGAGGTCTCGGAGATAGCCTCCACCTACTCGAAGGTGATCCTCGCCGCGGCCGCCCTGGCGCTGCTGGTCTTCGTCGGCATGCGCCTGTTGCGGCCGGGGGCCGGCCACCGCAGGCGGGGCCGCGGGGGCGACGGGCGGCAGGACATACGGCCGCCGGCCGACGACGGCCACCCCGGCACCGGGGACGGTGCCGGGGCCGGGAGCCCGGACGGCGGGTTCAGCGAGCCCGGCTCGACGCGCGCAGGAACTCCCGGAGGATCCGCTCACCGGCCAGGACGCCGCGCTCGGGCAAGGCGCTGATCGTCGGAGCCGTCCACCCGGAGTCGGCCAGTTCGCCGTGGCCCGGACGCCAGCCGCGGTCGGCGGCGAGGAGCAGGTCAGCATCGAGAAGCGAGTCACCGGCGGCGAGGGTGAGTTCGGCACCGGTACGGCGGGCGACCTCGTGCACTGCGGCGCTCTTGGTGAGCGGCTTGGGGACGGCGTAGATCTTGCGGCCCTGGAGTGACACGGTCCAGCCGCGGTTCTCGGCCCAGACGGCGAGTTCCTTCACCCAGTCCTGGGGCAGCAGATCGCGTTCGACCACCAAGTAGGCGAAGAGGTCCTCGGCGACCCGGTGCTTGCGCACCCACAGCGGGTCGGCCGTGCTCGCCAGGTGATCGCGGACCTCGGCCAGCGAGGCGCATTCGTCGGCCAGCCGTGCGGTCACCTGTGCGTGCCAGTCGGGGTCGGAGACCCCGTCCACCAGGAGGTGGCCGCCGTTCGCACAGATCGCGTACTTCGGGGCGGGGCCGGGGAGGTTGATCCGCTGGTACTGCTTGCGGGTCCGGGTGGTGGTCGGCACGAAGACCGCCGTGTCGCCGAGGTCGGTCAGCAGTTGGGCGGCGGTCTCGGTCATGTAGGAGAGGGGTCTGCTCTCGTAGACCTCCACGCACAGCAGGCGGGGCGCCCTCAGGTCGGGCATGGTCAGTCCGAGTGCGGCAGCGGAGTAGATGAGCGTGCGATCGAGGTCGCTGGCGACGAGCACCGGCATCAGAGCGTCACCGCCTTGCCGTCGGCGCCGGTGGCGCCCCGCGTGTACTGGGGGTGGATCAGCCCGACGCAGGTGTAGGGAAGGTCGGCGACCTCCTCCACGGGTACGCCCCGCTGCTCGGCCAGCAGACGGACATGGTCCAGGTCGGCGCCGGCCCCGGCTCGGGCCAGCACCTTCCACGGGACACGGCGCAGCATGACACGCGTGGTCTCGCCGACGCCGGGCTTGACGAGGTTCACGTCGTGGATGCCGTACTCCTCGCTGATGCGCTCGACGGCGGCCCAGCCCTCCCAGGTGGGGGTGCGGTCGGCGGAGAGAAGCTCCTTGACGTGGGCGTCGACCGACTCCGTGACGTCCGGGAAGCGGGCGGAGACGGCGTCCAGGAAGGCCGGCGACAGATCGGCGCCGGCGAGTTCGCTGTAGAACTTCGCGCCGTGGAAGTCGTGCGGGCCGACCAGGTCGGCGCGGAGCACGGTGCGGGATATCAGGCCGGAGACGGTGGAGTTGAGGCAGGCCGAGGGGATGAGGAAGTCGTCGCGCGTGCCGTAGGTGCGTACGCAGGAGCCGGGGTCGGCCAGTACGGCGATCTCCGGGTCGAAGCCGGTGACACCGTCCGAGGCCTCGAAGTCGCGCAGCGCGGCGGCGAGTTCACGGGTGATGGCGCCCTTGCCGGTCCAGCCGTCGACGAAGACGACGTCGGCGGGGTCGTGGTGGTCGGCCAGCCAGCGCAGGGCGTTGGCGTCGATGCCCCGGCCCCGGACGATCGACACCGCGTAATGAGGGAGGTCGAGACCATGACGGAACCGCGCCCAGCGGCGCATCAGAACGCCGACGGGTGTGCCCGCCCGGGCGAGCGAGACCAGGACGGGGCGGGGCGACCGCTCCGTGAGCACGACCTCGGTGACGGCGCCGACGGCGCGCGCCAGCCGGGCGGCGGACGAGTCCAGCGCCGCGTGGAACAACTCCTGGTACTGCTCGCTGGGCTGGTACTCCACGGGCAGCGACTCGGCGTAGTGCGCGCCGCCGCTCTGGATCGCCTCCTCGCGCTCCTCGGTCGGCGCCTCCAGGGTCACGTCGGAGAGGTCCTGGAGCAGCCAGCCGACCTCGTCGGGCGCGTACGAGGAGAATGCGGGGCCGCGCAGCGGCTCGGGCAGCATGGGGGGCCTTTCTGGCGCTTGCGGGGCGGGCGAGGCGGGCGGGACGTACGACGGGACGACCGCGAGCAGGACGTGCGGGACGTGGGCGGCGAGCCGGGCGGCGAGTCCGTCCGGGGCGTGCAGCGCGGGAGTGTCGGCGGCCGAGTCGACGACGGCGATCACGGCATCGAAGCCGGCGCCCGCGACGTTGTAGGCGTAGCGCTCGCCGGGGCCGTCGGCCGGGTCGTCGTGCGCGGGGAAGACCAGGCGGGTGCGTATGGCGTAGCCGGGGTCGTCGACGGCGAGGACGGGAGAGCGGGTGGTGGTGGAGTAGCGCACGTCGACGTCGCCGCCGACGGCCTGCTCCAGCGCCTGGGCCAGGCGGAGGGGGGCGTACATGAGTTCCTCGAAGCCGAGGACGAGCACGCGCCGGGCCCGGGCGGGCAGTGCGTCGGCGATCCGTGCCGCCATGCCGGGCAGGGCGCTCTCCAGCCGGTCCCGGTCCGCTGCGGTGAACCCGTGCCGTCCGCCGTCGGGCACGTCGTGGGGCCAGCGCAGATCGACGCGCTCGACGGAGCCGGGCGAGGCGGCCCTGCGGCTTCCACCGGTCGGCCCCGAGGCCGGTTCCGACGTGGCTTCCGACGTGGCTTCCGTCGTGCGTTCCGTCGTGGCTTCCGTCGTCGGTTCCGTGGCCGGGTCGACGGGCGGCGCCTCGTACCGGGCGACCAGTTCCTGCCCCTTCTCCAGCACGCCCGGCGGCAGCCGGACGGTGCCGGAAGCGGTGGTCACCAGATCGACGCGGGCACCGATCTCACCGGCGAAGGCGTCCAGCCGGCCGGCGTCGGCGGGCGAGCGCATGTCGACGAGCGCCACCACGACGTACCGCTTGCGGGGATAGCGCTCGTGCAGGGCGCGGATCGTGTTGAGCACGGTGTTGCCGGTGGAGAACTCGTCGTCGACGAGGATCAGCGGCCCGTCCCCGGCCAGCAGCGCCGGGTCCTGCGGCAGCAGGAGGTGGGAGGTCGCGTGCGAGTGGGACTCCTCGAAGCCGCCCGCCCGGGCGACCCCGGCGACCGCACGACGGGTGGAGTGCAGGTACGGGGCGGAGCCCAGGCCGTCGGCGACGGAGTGGCCGAGTCCGGTGGCGGTCTCCGCGTAGCCGAGGACGACCGCGCCTTCGGCCGCCTCGGCGCCGAGCAGCTCGCGGACGCGCCGGCCGAGGGCGACGCCGTGGCCGTAGACGACGGAGGGCGCCTGCGGCACGTGTTTGCCGAGCACGTTGGAGACGAGCAGGTGCGCCCGCTTGGGGTTGCGGCGCAGGGCGAGCCCCAGGAGGCCGGTCAGGGCCTCGTCGCCGGCGAGTTCGACGCCGAGCCGCTCGGCGACCCAGCTGCCGGACCAGACTCCGGTCTCCCCCTCGGCGTGCGCGGCGTGCGCCCTCTCGGTCATGTACTCGTGCCTCCCGTGGTCCGCCGCGGCATGGGGCCCGGCGTCGGTCTTGGATTCCTTGAGTTCGGCGTCCGGCGTCCGGTCGCACCGCGTCCGCTCACTCGGCGTTCGGGCGCCACGCGTTCGGACGCCTCGCGTTCGGACGCCCCGCGTTCAGTCGGACAGGCCGGCGGCGAGCAGTTCCACGAAGCCGACGTCCTCGTTCGCCACCCCGAAGACCTCGGCGCGCAGCAGGGTCCGCTCGGCCCAGGCGCGATGGGGCTTCACCTCGTTCATCTTGTTGGTGTAGGCCGACCGCATCACGCCTCCGCCGCACCGTTCGGGCCGCAGGATGTCCTGGGCGTCGCTGAACTCCTCGTGGCTGACCACGGACAGCGCGTGCACGGGGAGGACGTGCGAGGGGTGGATGCAGGTCTTGCCCAGCAGGCCGTTGGCCCGGTCCAGGGAGATCTCGCGCAGCAGGCCGTCCATGGAGTGCTCGATGAGCTTCTGGCGCAGTTCGACGGCCTGGCCCTCGAGGAAGGGGCTCTGCCGCAGTTGCGGTTTGAACATGCGCTCCTGGACGCGGAAGTACTCCCACACGGGCCCGGTCACCGTGAATCCGGTGCCGTCGGCGCGGGCGAGCATGTTGACCACGTCGGCGATCACGGAGGCGACGATCTGGACGTCGTAGGCCGTCATGTCGGGGCCTCTGCGCAGGCCGTAGGAGGAGCAGAAGTCGGTCACGCCGAGCCGCAGCGCCAGCACGCGGTCCCGGAACTTGTCGACCGCGCGGAAGATCCCCTCCAGCGTCTGCACCCGGGACTCCCGGTACAGCAGGTCGGGGGACTCCAGCACGGGCATGGCGAAGAGTCTGTGGCCACTGGAGGCCTCGGCGGCGGAGAGTGCCTCCAGGAAGGGCATGCCGCGTTCCTCGGTGAACTTCGGCAGCACGAATCCGGACAGCAGCCGCACGGCGGGGCCCAGCCGCCGCACGAGGTCGGGTATCTGCTCGGGGGTGCGGACCCGGATGAAGAGGAGGGGGACGTCGATGTCCGACCGTTCGGCCAGGTCCGTGAGCTGACGGACGAGGTTCGCCTCGCCGACGGGCACGTCGGCGTCGTCGATCGAGTCCTCCAGGCACAGCACCATCGACACCAGCCCGCGCGCACCCTGCTTCAGGATGTCGTCGGCGAGGTTCGGCCGGGTGGCCGGGCTGTAGAGCGTGGCGCCCAGCGCGGCGGACAGCACCCGGGCCGGGGAGTCCGCGGTGAAGGAACAGGGCTCCTGATGAAAGAGACGCTTCCGCACATCAGGGGCTATCTGTCCGAAATGACGCATTGAAACTCCCCCGTGGTGTCTGGGCAACCTGTGAATCGACGAAAGGTGGCCGGTAATAGTACGTACGTATCCATGTCGCAGGTTCCCACCGGGCATGAATTCCAGGTAACCCGGCCGTGTCGGCGACGGCGACCCGGAGCGCGTGGACACAAGCCGAGTACCCGCCCCCGCGTTGTCGTGACCAGGACCGAGAGGGCAGGATGACGGCATGACGCACGCGATGCTGAAGGGGTCGAACGTCCCGCTGCAAGCCACCACGGTACGCGCCGTGCTGCGCTGGACCCCTGGGCAGGGGGTTCCCGACGTCGATGCCTCCGCGCTGCTGCTGGGGCCGGACGACCGTGTGCGTTCCGATGAGGACTTCGTCTTCTACAACCAGCCCCGGCATCCCTCCGGCCAGGTCTGGCGGCTCGGCAAGAAGCGGGTCGCCGAGGGTCTGACCGACACGATCCAGACAGACCTCTCCGGCGTCGAGCCCTCCGTGGGCCGGATCCTGCTGGTCGCCTCCGCGGACGGCGTCACCTTCGACCGGGTCACCTCGCTGCGCATCCTGCTGTACGACGCCGCGGCCGCCGACGCCGAGCCGCTGGCCCACTTCGACGTCAAGCCGGAAACGGGCCAGGAGACGGCGCTGATCTGCGGCGAGCTGTACCGGCGCGGGGAGGCCTGGAAGTTCCGGGCGCTGGGCGAGGGCTACTCCAACGGGCTCAAGGGCCTGGCGACCGACTTCGGCATCTCGGTGGACGAGTCGGAGGGGGCGGACGACCCCGTGTCGGCCCCCCGGCCGGAACCGGTGCAGCCGGCCCCCGCCCCGTCCGCTCCGTCCCGGTCCGCGCCCGAGCAGCCCACCTCCGCCCAGCCGGCGTCCGCTCCGCCGGTGGTCGGTCCCGAGCAGCCGACGGCCGTACAGCCCCTCCCCGGGGCCTCTCGGCCACTGCCGCCGGAGCAGCCCACCGGGGTACCGGCACAGCCCGCGTACGGCTATCCGCAGCAGCCCGCGGCGGCCCAGCCCTCCTACGGATATCCCCCGGCGGCGGCCGGCCGGCCCGGGTACGGGTATCCGCAGGCGCCCGCCACGGCCGGAGTCACCGGAGCGCAGTCCGGTTACGGCTATCCGCAGCCGGTCACCGGGGCGCCCGATCCGGACTTCCGGCTGCCCCCGCAGGGACCGCAGTTCCTCGGCCGGTAGTCGTCCCGGCCGGGAGGCACGGCCGCGGGAGGCGGCAGCGGCCCGGTCGCGGGCTCAGCGCTCCGCCTTGCTCTTGTGCCCCCGGCCCCATTGCAGTCCCCACCCGTAGAGCCGGTCCAGTTCGCCCTGGAAGCCGTAGACGAACTTCACCTCGCGGCGGACGAGGATCTCGTCCTTGACGTTCTCGATCATCACCACGGCGCAGGACCGGGCCTGCGGGTGGCGTTCGTCGAGGCCGATCTCGATGCGCGGTCCGTTGCTCGGGTAGAGCGTGACGACGGCGTGGGTCCGGTCGAAGGCGGGGGTCTGGTCGTAGATGTAGGCGAAGAGCAGCAGGCGCTTGATGGCGTCCCTGTGGTCGAGGTTGATGTAGATCGTCTCGCCGGAGGCGGAGCCGAAGCGGTCGTCGCCGCTGAGTTTGACGTAGGGCGGGGCGTTGACGTCGCCCAGGAAGCCGCCGAGCGGCTGCACCACCCCGCGGGTGCCGTCCTGGAGTTCGTAGAGGCAGCCGAGGTCGAGGTCGACGTTGACCATGCTCTGGCTGTGCCCGACGACCTCGGGGGGCTTGAGCGCCTTGAAGGGGTGCCGCAGCAGGCTCTCCCGCTGGGCGCCCGAGATGTCGGAGGTCCGCATCCGCCAGGAGAGGTTGACGCGGAGATTGCCGGTCGCCGCGCCCTGCTTGGTCAGGGAGACCTGGCTGTGCCGTTTGGTCAACTGTATGGAGTTGGTCGCCGCGCTGCCCGAGTCGAACTCGGACTCGCGGCCGCGCCACAGCCCGTCCAAGAAGCCCATTCCCGCCCCACCTTCGCGTCACCGCCGACGGGGCGGCCCCGAGGAGTCGTCCTCGTCGGCCGCCCCGCTCAGAGCGTTCCTCGTCCGGGCCGGGTTCACACCAGGGGCGCGGGCGCACCGGGGGCGCGCCCCGGCCCGGAATCAGGGGTTTCACACCCCGGAGGAGACCTCCGCCTTCTCCTGGTCGCCGTCTCCTCCGGCCGCCGCCAGTGCGCGGTTGCGGCGCACCGAGGACCAGAAGGACCAGGCGATGAGGGCGACGCCGACGAGGCCGGTGATGACCTCGTGGATCTCGTACTGGATGGTGACCAGCAGGATGATCGAGAGGGCGCCGATGGCGTAGTGGGCGCCGTGCTCCAGGTAGACGTAGTCGTCGAGGGTGCCCTGGCGGACCAGGTAGACCGTGAGGGACCGGACGTACATGGCGCCGATGCCCAGGCCGAGGGCCATCAGGACGATGTCGTTGGTGATGGCGAAGGCGCCGATGACGCCGTCGAAGGAGAACGACGCGTCGAGGACCTCGAGGTAGAGGAACATGAAGAACGCGGCCTTGCCGGCCAGTTTGACGGCCGACCTGGGCTTGCCGGTGCGGGCGGCCGCCTCTTCCTCCTCGTGCTCGCGTTCCTCCTCCTCTTCGAGTTTGTCCTCGAAGTAGCCGGAGAGACCGCCGACGATCATGTAGGTGATCAGACCCGCGATACCGGCGAGCAGGACCGTCTCCGCCTTGTCGGCATGGGCGCCGCCGTGCTGGTGGGCGTGGGCGCCGAAGGTGATCGCGGAGACGAGCAGCACGATCAGGGCGATGCAGACCGACAGCATGTCGACCTTGCCGAGCTTGGCCAGCGGGCGCTCCAGCCAGGCCAGCCACTTGATGTCCCGGTCCTCGAAGATGAAGTCGAGGAAGATCATCAGAAGGAACATGCCACCGAAGGCGGCGATCGACGGATGGGCGTCCGTCACCAGCTCCTGATAGCGGTCCTTGTCGGTGAGCGCGAGGTCGACGGCCTCGATCGGCCCGAGCTGGGCGCTGATCGCCACGATCACGACCGGGAACACCAGGCGCATGCCGAACACGGCGATCAGGATGCCGATGGTGAGGAAGATCTTCTGCCAGAAGGCATTCATCTTCTTCAGGATCCCGGCGTTGACCACCGCGTTGTCGAAGGACAGCGAGATCTCCAGGATGGAGAGGATCGCCACGATGCCGAAGGCGGTCCACCCCCCGTAGAAGACCGCCGCGACCAGGCCGAGCGCGGTGACCGCGAACGACCAGCCGAAGGTTTTCAGAAGCACTGGCTACCCAATCGTGTGTGTACGGGGCTCCCCCGCGCCGTACTCGGCTTTACGAAACGTTGACTCCGAAGTCTAGAGCGATGCCCCGAAGCCCAGACGCGTACCCCTGCCCCACTGCACGGAACTTCCACTCGCCCTGGTAGCGGTAGAGCTCGCCGAAGATCATCGCGGTCTCCGTGGAGGCGTCCTCGCTGAGGTCGTAACGGGCCAGTTCCTGGCCGTCGGCCTGGTTGACGACCCGGATGAAGGCGTTGCTGACCTGGCCGAAGGTCTGGCCGCGCTCGTCGGCCATGTGGATCGAGACCGGGAAGACGATCTTGTCGCAGTGGGCCGGGACCTTGGAGAGGTCGACCAGCAGCGACTCGTCGTCGCCGTCGCCCTCACCGGTGAGGTTGTCCCCGGTGTGCTCGATCGAGCCGTCCGGGCTCTTGAGCTGGTTGTAGAAGACGAACCACTCGTCGCCGAGCACCCGGCCGCTGCTGCACACGAGCGCGCTCGCGTCGAGGTCGAAGGGTGCTCCGGTGGTGGAACGCGCGTCCCAGCCGAGCCCGACCAGTACCTGCGTGAGGTTCGGTGCGGCCTTGGACAGGGAGACGTTGCCGCCCTTGGCAAGCGTGACGCCCATGTGATGGTCCCTCCCCGGGTGATGGTTCTTGGGTTTCCTGCGCGTCCGGCGCCGCACGTAAACCGTGCGGCGCCGGACGTATCGAGACCGTGGCCTCGCCGGACGATCGAGGCCGTCGTCCCGGCCGTTCAGTCGCTCGGCCGTTCAGTCAATCGGCCGTTCAGTCGCTCGGACGCTCGGTGCTCAGACGTTCACGCCGAAGTCCTGCGCGATGCCGCGCAGGCCGGAGGCGTAGCCCTGGCCGATGGCGCGGAACTTCCACTCCGCACCGTGGCGGTACAGCTCGCCGAAGACCATGGCGGTCTCCGTGGAGGCGTCCTCGCTCAGGTCGTAGCGGGCGATCTCGGCCTCGCCGGCCTGGTTGACGACGCGGATGAACGCGTTGCGGACCTGGCCGAAGGACTGCTGGCGGTTCTCGGCGTCGTAGATCGAGACCGGGAAGACGATCTTCTCGATGTCGGCGGGCACGCCGGCGAGGTTGATCTTGATCTGCTCGTCGTCGCCCTCGCCCTCACCGGTGAGGTTGTCACCGGTGTGCTCGACCGAGCCGTCCGGGCTCTTCAGGTTGTTGAAGAAGATGAAGTGCGCGTCGCTGGCGACCTTGCCGGCGCTGTTCAGCAGCAGCGCGCTGGCGTCGAGGTCGAAGTCGGTGCCGGTCGTGGTGCGGATGTCCCACCCCAGACCGACGATGACCGCGGTCAGGCCGGGGGCCTCCTTGGTCAGCGATACGTTGCCGCCCTTGCTGAGGCTGACTCCCACGAGTCCTCCATTGGTGTCCAGGGGCGGGGTGCCCCGTAGTGCGTGGATATCGGATCAACGAGTCGATCCTAGTGACGGGTTCCCGCCCCCCGCAGTCCCCGGAGCCGACAAATCACGTGGTGTCGGCACCCGGGACCGGCACCCGGCGTCGGCGGCGGGCGCCGCTCACAGGGTGTCGAGCGCCTTCACGTACTCGCTCAGGTCACGGGCGTCCGGCAGGCCGTTGACCACGGTCCAGCGCACGACGCCCTCCTGGTCGATGATGAAGGTGCCGCGGACGGCGCAGCCCTTGTCCTCGTCGAAGACGCCGTAGGCGCGCGAGACGTTGCCGTGCGGCCAGAAGTCGGAGAGCAGCGGGTACTCCAGGCCCTCCTGCTCGGCGAAGACCCGCAGGGTGTGGATGGAGTCGTTGGAGACGGCGAGCACCTGGGTGTCCCGGTCGGAGAACTGCGGCAGGTTGTCGCGGACCTCGCACAGCTCGCCCGTGCACACACCGGTGAAGGCGAAGGGGTAGAAGAGCAGCACGACGTTCTTGCGGCCGCGGAACTCGGACAGCCGGACGGTCGCGCCGTGGTTGTCCTTGAGTTCGAAGTCGGGGGCCTTGTCGCCGACCTGGATCGCCATGTGCCGTTCGTCCCTTCCGTCGGGAGATCTCCGCGGGGGGATCTCCGTGGGTGATTCGCTGGAAACACCCTACGCAGGGACGGTCGCGGTCCCGCGGACGGGCCGACAGCGGTCGGCTGCCGGTCCGTCCGGGGTCCGGTTCGTCTCGTCGCGGAGCCTTGCGGCTACCGCTTGGACTTGGCGGCCTTGGGCGTCGCCAGCCGGCTGCCGCTCCAGTCCTTACCGACGCTGACGCTCTTGGACGCCGTCAGTCCGGCGGTCGTGGAGGCCTCCGAGATGTCACTGGCCTCGACGTACCCGTCACGGCCGGTCTTCGGCGTGAGAAGGAGGATCGACCCGCCCTCTTCGATGTACGTGGTGGCATCCACCAGCGCATCCGTCAGGTCGCCGTCGTCGTCACGGAACCACAGCACGACGGCATCGGCCACGTCCTCGTAGTCCTCGTCCACCAGCTCGCCCTCGACGGCGCTCTCAATGGCCTCGCGGAGCTCCTGGTCGACGTCGTCGTCGTAGCCGATCTCCTGGACCACCTGCCCGGGCTGGAAACCCAGCCTGGCGGCAGGGTTCGTCCGCTCCTCCGCGTGGTCCGCGGTCGCGCTCACGGGTTGCCTCCTGATCATGTTTCGGTAGATGTCTTGGGCCTCGCGCGTGCGCGAAGCTTGGCCGTAGTCCACACGGGCGGGACGGATCGCGCAAGTACCCGGCGTCTGGGACCGCCGAAACGGTGACGATCCCGGCCGTGTCGTCGCAACTCCAGCCATGCCGTCCAGCCCGAAGGTGACGTACACCACACCTATCTGCCCCGTTTGCGTATTTGGGAACCATGTGTGGGTACGAGACTCGAATGAACGTGCCCCCGATCCTCACGGGAAGACCGGTTACCCCACGGTACAGATGACGATCGCCCCCGCGAGGTACACGATGGGGAACCAGCGGGGGAATCGGCGCAGACACCCGAAATGGCACGCGAAACGGCACCCGGGACGGACACCCGGGAAGTCACCCGGAAAAACGGCCCTCCGACAGCGAAGGAACAGCGTGGCTTCCGCATCCGATCGCAGTGATCGCAGCCCGATCATCATTGGCGGCCTTCCGAGTCAGGTTCCTGACTTCGACCCCGAGGAAACCCAGGAGTGGCTCGACTCCCTCGACGCCGCAGTCGACGAACGCGGCCGGGAGCGGGCCCGTTACCTGATGCTGCGGCTGATCGAGCGGGCCCGCGAGAAGCGCGTGGCCGTGCCCGAGATGCGCAGCACGGACTACGTCAACACCATCCCGACCAAGAGCGAGCCGTTCTTCCCGGGCAACGAGGAGATCGAACGCAAGATCCTCAACGCCACCCGCTGGAACGCGGCGGTGATGGTCTCGCGCGCGCAGCGGCCCGGTATCGGCGTCGGCGGCCACATCGCGACCTTCGCCTCCTCCGCCTCCCTGTACGACGTGGGCTTCAACCACTTCTTCCGGGGCAAGGACGAGGGCGACGGCGGCGACCAGGTCTTCTTCCAGGGGCACGCCTCTCCCGGCATCTACGCGCGCGCGTACCTGCTGGACCGGCTGAGCGAGCAGCACCTGGACGGCTTCCGCCAGGAGAAGTCCAAGGCGCCGTACATGCTGTCGTCGTACCCGCATCCGCGGTCGATGCCGGACTTCTGGGAGTTCCCGACGGTCTCCATGGGCCTCGGTCCGATCGGCGCGATCTTCCAGGCGCGGATGAACCGCTACATGCACGCGCGCGGGATCGCGGACACCTCCAGGTCGCACGTGTGGGCGTTCCTCGGCGACGGCGAGATGGACGAGCCGGAGTCGCTGGGCCAGCTGTCCATCGCCGCCCGCGAGGGCCTGGACAACCTGACCTTCGTGGTCAACTGCAACCTCCAGCGCCTGGACGGCCCGGTGCGCGGCAACGGCAAGATCATCCAGGAGCTGGAGTCGATCTTCCGGGGCGCCGGCTGGAACGTGATCAAGCTGATCTGGGACCGCACCTGGGACCCGCTGCTGGCCCAGGACCGCGACGGTGTGCTGGTCAACCGCATGAACACCACCCCGGACGGCCAGTTCCAGACGTACGCCACCGAGTCCGGCGCCTACATCCGCGACCACTTCTTCGGCGACGACCACCGGCTGCGCGCGATGGTCGAGAACATGACCGACCAGCAGATCCTGCACCTGGGCCGCGGCGGACACGACCACCGCAAGATCTACGCGGCGTACAAGGCGGCGCTGGAGCACAAGGGCCAGCCGACGGTCATCCTGGCCAAGACGATCAAGGGCTGGACGCTCGGCCCCAACTTCGAGGGCCGCAACGCCACGCACCAGATGAAGAAGCTGACGGTCGACGACCTCAAGCGCTTCCGCGACCGGCTGCACCTGCCGATCTCCGACAAGGAGCTGGAGTCCGGCCCGCCGCCGTACTACCACCCGGGCCGGGACACCGAGGAGATGCAGTACATGCACGACCGGCGCCTCGGCTGCGGCGGTTACGTGCCGACCCGGGTCGTGCGGTCGAAGCCGCTCGCGCTACCGGACGACAAGACGTACGCGACCGTGAAGAAGGGGTCGGGCCAGCAGTCCATCGCGACGACGATGGCCTTTGTGCGCCTGCTCAAGGACCTCATGCGGGACAAGGAGATCGGCAAGCGGTTCGTGCTGATCGCACCGGACGAGTACCGCACGTTCGGCATGGACTCCTTCTTCCCGAGCGCGAAGATCTACAACCCGCTCGGCCAGCAGTACGAGTCCGTGGACCGCGACCTGCTGCTCGCCTACAAGGAGGCGCCGAACGGGCAGATGCTGCACGACGGCATCTCCGAGGCGGGCTGCACGGCCTCGGCGATCGCGGCGGGCTCGGCGTACGCCACCCACGGCGAGCCGCTCATCCCGGTCTACGTCTTCTACTCGATGTTCGGTTTCCAGCGCACCGGCGACCAGTTCTGGCAGATGGGCGACCAGTTGGCGCGTGGTTTCGTCCTGGGCGCGACCGCGGGCCGTACGACCCTGACCGGCGAGGGCCTCCAGCACGCGGACGGGCACTCGCAGCTGCTCGCCTCCACCAACCCGGCCTGCGTCGCGTACGACCCCGCCTTCGGGTTCGAGATCGCGCACATCGTCCAGGACGGCCTGCGCCGGATGTACGGCGGGGACGAGCAGCATCCGCACGGCGAGGACGTCTTCTACTACCTCACCGTCTACAACGAGCCCATCCGGCACCCGGCCGAGCCGGAGAACGTGGACGTCGAGGGCATCCTCAAGGGCGTCTACCGCTTCAGTGAGGGCACCGGCGGCTCGATCCCGGCGCAGATCATGGCGTCCGGCGTCGCGGTGCCGTGGGCCGTGGAGGCGCAGCGCATCCTCGCCGAGGAGTGGAACGTGCGGGCCGACGTCTGGTCGGCGACGTCCTGGAACGAGCTGCGGCGCGAGGCGGTGGCCTGCGAGGAACACAACCTGCTGCACCCCGAGGAGGAGCAGCAGGTGCCGTACGTGACGCGGAAGCTGGCGGGTGCGCAGGGGCCGTTCGTGGCGGTGTCCGACTGGATGCGGTCGGTGCCGGACCAGATCGCGCGGTGGGTGCCGGGAACGTACCAGTCGCTGGGCGCGGACGGGTTCGGCTTCGCGGACACGCGCGGGGCGGCGCGGCGCTTCTTCCACATCGACGCCGAGTCGATCGTGGTGGGCGTGCTGAGCGAGCTGGCGCGGGAGGGCAAGGTCGACCGGTTGGTGCTGAAGCAGGCGATCGACCGGTACCGGCTCCTCGACGTGACGGCGGCGGACCCGGGGGCGGCCGGCGGGGACGCGTAGGGCGGCGGGAGGCCGACGCGACTCACCCCCACCCGTCACGGGCGGGGGTGAAACACCCGGGCGACGGGTGATGCCGCGTCGCGGCTGAAAACGGTGGCGGGTCGGGCCCCGCGAGCGCCGCGCGCTCCGGCCCTCCCCCAGTGCTGAACGCCTGGGGGGACCCCCATCGTGACCACGTCCGGCCACGTGAGCGGGGGTGCCTGCGCGATACCTGTCGGAAGCTCGCCGTCGGCGCCACCGACCGTTCCCTGAACTTCTCGTGAGGTTCGGGTACCCCCGTGCGGCCTGTCATGCGTGCTTCACGGCGATTCGGGTCGGCTGCCAACGTGCTGCCTGCGCGCCGCCCCCCTCCGGCAGCGCGCCGCAGCCTCACGCCCTCCGTGCCCTGCGGAGGACGTGACCCACTGTGACCTGCGGCGCCCGGCGGAGGGGAGGGTTCGCGGACCCTGTCACCCTGATGGACGAACCGGGCGACAGGGCCGGAGCGAGAACCCGCAGGGCGGGTCAGATGTGACCGACGCCCGCGCCCGCCTCCGCGTTCTCACCGCGCTTGGTGAGGAAGGCGACGAACACGGCCACGACCGCGACCCCGGCGGCGACGAGCGAGGCGAGGCTCATGCCGGAGATGAAGGTGTCGTGGGCGACGTCCGTGATCTTCCCGGCGACCTCGGCGGGGGTGCCCTCGGGCACCGGCGGGACACCGACCCGGACCGCCTCGGAGGCCTGGTGCGCCTGTTCCGGCGTCAGCTCGGGAAGCCCCGCGTCCGCCCAGTTGCCGGCCAGGTCGTTGTCGACCTTGGAGGCCATCACGGCACCCAGCACGGCCGTGCCGAGGCTGCCGCCGATCTGCATCGCCGCCTGCTGGAGACCGCCGGCCACGCCCGAGAGCTCCATCGGCGCGTTGCCGACGATGACCTCGGTGGCGCCGACCATGACGGGCGCGAGGCCGAGGCCCAGCAGGGCGAACCAGAGCGACATGAGGCCGCTGCCGGTGTCCGTCTCCAGCGTCGAGATGCCGAACATGGCGACCGCGGTGCACACCATGCCGCCGGCCAGCGGGATGCGCGGGCCGACCTTGGTGATCATCGCGCCGGCCAGCGGCGAGGCGACGATCATCATGCCGGTGAGCGGCAGCAGGTGCAGACCGGCGTCGACCGGGCTCATGCCGTGGACGTTCTGCAGGTAGAAGGTGACGAAGAACAGGCCGCCCATGAAGGCGATGGCCATCAGGACCATGAGGACCACACCGGCCGACAGCGGCACCGAGCGGAACATCGCCAGCGGGATCAGCGGCTCCTTGACCTTGGTCTCCCAGACGGAGAACAGGACGAAGCCCACCACCGCCCCGCCGATGTACACCCACGTCTGACCGGAGCCCCAGCCCCACTCGGGAGCCTTGATCAGCGCCCAGACCAGGGCGAACATCGAGGCCGACAGCAGCACGATGCCCACGACGTCGAAGGAGCGCGGCGCGTTCTCGGCCCGGTGGTCCAGCAGGATCATGACGCCGAGCACGACGGCGACGATGCCCACCGGCACGTTGATGAAGAACACGGACTGCCAGTTGACGTGCTCGACCAGCACGCCGCCGAGGATCGGACCGCCCGCGGTGGAGGCGCCGATGACCATGCCCCAGATGCCGATGGCCATGTTGAGCTTCTCGGCCGGGAAGGTGGCCCGCAGCAGGCCGAGCGCGGCCGGCATCAGCAGCGCGCCGAACAGGCCCTGGAAGACACGGAAGACGATGACGGCGGCGATGCTGCCGGACAGCCCGATGGCGCCGGAGGAGGCCGCGAAGCCCGCCACGCCGATGAGGAAGGTCTGCCGGTGGCCGAAGCGGTCACCGAGCTTGCCCGCGGTGATCAGGGCGACCGCGAGGGCGAGGAAGTAGGCGTTGGTGATCCACTGGACGTCCGCGAGGCTGGCGTCCAGGTCGTCCTGGATGGCCGGGTTGGCGATCGCCACGATGGTGCCGTCCAGGGCCACCATCATGACCCCGACCGCGACGGTGACGAGGGTGACCCACGGATGGCCGCGCCATCCCTTGGCGGGCGCTGAATCCGTCGGTGCTCCGTCACCCGGCCCCGGCTTGCCGAGCGTGGTCTGACTAGTCATACCGCCGAGGCTAATGACAGCCGCTGACAGTTGACAAACCAATTCACGAGTCAGTAACTGACAGGACTTCCCCCGTATAGCCTGAACTGGGGAAACCGTACGAAGGAGACGACTTTTGAAGGTGGCCGGCACATCGGCGCCGCCGGAGACCGCACCCGCGGCCTCCCGCCCCGGCCTGCGCGAACTCAAGAAGCAGCGCACCCGGGACCTGCTGCTGCGCTCCGCCCTCGAACTGTTCACCGAGCACGGTTACGAGGAGACGACCGTCGACGACATCGCCGAGGCCGCCGACGTCTCCCAGCGCACCTTCTTCCGCTACTTCGCCTCCAAGGAGGACGCGGCGTTCTTCGTGTCCCGCCTCGCGGAGTCCCGCTTCGTCGACGCCGTGCACGCACGTCCGCCCGAGGAGGCGCCCCTGGACGCGCTGCGGCTGGCCCTCGCGGAGAGCTGGAACACCATCGGCGAGGCCGTCGAGCAACTCGTCCCGCTCGAACTGCACATGCGCTTCTACCGGGTGATCGAGTCCACGCCCGCGCTGCTCGCCGCCCATCTGCGCCGCGCGACGGAGCTCGAGGAGGAGATCGCCCGCGTCATCGCCGGCCGCGAGGGCCTGGACATCGACCGGGACCCGCGCCCCCGGGTGGTCGTGGCCGTCTTCGGCGCCGTGATGCGGGTCACCGAGCGGATCTGGTCGGCGCGCGACGACGCCGGCCTCGCGGCCCTGCGGGACCTGACGGCCGCTTACCTCGACCAGGTGACACCCGCACTCGCCGGGAACTGGCGCCGCGCCGAAACGTGATCCGTGTCACTGGATTCACGCGAGACCGGCCCGTTCTCCTAGTGTGTCCTCCCAGTGACTTCCTTCGACACCTCCCCGCAGCTCAACGTCTGGCGCGTCCTGCTCGCCCTGGCCGTGGTGTTCGTGATGCTGGCGACCACCGGCTGGACCGCCCTGCGCGACCAGCGGGGCCCCACGGCCCTCGAAGCGTCGGTCTCGGCCTGGGAGCACGGCCGGATCGACGGACGGCGACTGCCCGACGCCCAGGCGACGCCCGCCCGGCTGGCCCGCTTCTTCGCCTCGCTCACCGCATGGCAGCGCACGAGCCTGGCCCACCGGTATCCCCTGGCCGTCGGCAACATGAACGGCGCCCCCGTCCAGCTGCGCTACGTCGCCAACCGCTCCGCGCTGCGGCAGGCCCGGTCGGTGGAGCGCGCGCGCATGCACGACAAGCGACTGTCCCGGACCGGGCAGCGCGAGGCGGCCCGGCGGATGCACAACTACGAGTCGCTGCTCGACCCCGGCCGGCACATCCTCGCCTTCGACCCGGCGGGCTCGGGCAGGGTCGCCGAGGTCTTCGGCAACCTGAACCGCGCCGACCGCGTGTCCGTCGTCGTGCCCGGTGTGGACACCGAACTGCTCACCTTCCAGCGCACCGACCGCAAGAAGTACTCGGCGCCCGTCGGCATGGCCAAGTCGCTGTACGCGGCCGAGCGCGCGGCCAGCCCCGGCACCGGCACGGCCGTGATCGCCTGGGCCGACTACACCTCCCCCAGCGGCCTCGGCATGGAGGCGGCCACGGCGAACCGGGCCGAGCACGGGGCCGTACGGCTGAACGCGCTGCTGCGGGCGCTGCCCGGCAGGGCCCCCGTCTCCCTCTTCTGCCACAGCTACGGCTCGGTGGTGTGCGGCCTGGCCGCCGACACGCTGCCCGGCCGGGTGACCGACATAGCGGTGGCCGGCAGCCCCGGCATGCGCGCCGAGAACGCGTCCCGCCTCGACACCTCCGCCCGTGTGTGGGCGATGCGGGACGCCGACGACTGGATCCAGGACGTGCCGTACCTGGAGGTCGGCGGCCTCGGGCACGGCGCCGACCCGGTCTCCGCGGCCTTCGGGGCCCGGGTGCTGTCCGCGCGGGACGCCCGGGGGCACAGCGGCTACTTCGTCCCCGGCACGGACAGCCTGCGGAACTTCGCGGGGATCGGCGTTGGCGCATACCGCACGGTCGCCTGCGCCGGCGAGGACGACACATGCCGGGCGGATTTGTCCGTGGCGACGGCGGCCGGACGCGCGTAGAGGCGCAGAAACTCCGGTTTGCACGGGGAGGGGACGGAGGGGCTCGTGCCGCATACGATGAGCCGCATGGGTGACGTACTGGCTGGATTTCATGCCGCCTGGGAGTTCGAGTCCGACTCCGTGCTCATCCGTTACGAACGGGGGATTCGAACACCCAAGCTCTTCCAGGCCCTGGGGGAACGCCGCGTGCCCCTGGAGGCGATCGAGGGCGTGACGCTCACGCCCGGCAGGCGCGGCAGCGTCGTGCTGCGCGTCGAACCGCGCGCGGGCGCCGATCCGCTGATCGAGGCGGCGGCCGGACAGCTGAAGGAGGGCGGCGATCCCTACCGGCTGGTGCTGCCCGCCGAACGGGCGACGCTCGCGGAGTACTACGCCGACGAGCTGGCGGCGCTGCTGACCGAGTCCGGCAAGACCGAGCGCTATCTGGTGGCCCCGCCCGAGGCGCCCCTGCACTTCAAGGCGTACGACGGGAAGGCGTCCTTCGACGGGGAGGCGGTGTCCTTCCGCTGGTCCTGGACGGGCGCGTCCTCGGCGAAGTGGAAGGCCGGCGACCAGAGCTTCCCGGTCGCCGGCCTGGGCGGGGTGGAGTGGCGCTCCCCCGAGATGTTCGAGGGGTACCTGCGGCTGCTCCCGCGCGACGCCGACCCGTCGGCCGCCCCTGCCGTCCCCCAGGCCGACCAGGACCCCGCGGCGGTCGTGTTCGGGCTCGGGTACGGCCCCGTGCACGAGTCACTGCCGTTCGCGGCGGCGGTGCTGGCGGCGGTGCGGGAGCGGAGCGCGAGCACCCCGGTGCCGGTTCCGGTGCCGGCGCCCCGACGTGACCCGGCGGACATCGCCGAGCGGATACGGCACCTGGGCGAGCTGCACCAGCAGGGGCTGGTGACGGACGAGGAGTTCTCCTCGAAGAAGGCGGAGTTGCTGGCGGAGCTTTAGCGTCTGCCGGGTTCCGTTTCGTCTTCGGGTGCGGGTTGTCCGTGGCTGGTCGCGCGGTTCCCCGCGCCCCTGAGTGTCTCTACTCCCGCCCGGCAGACGTGAACGTCATGTCCGCGTACCGGTCGCCCGCGACCTTCTCCGCGATCGGCTCCAGCAGGGACAGCTCGTCCTCCGTCAGGACGATCCGCGTCGCCCCCGTGTTCTCCTCCACCCGCGTCGGCTTCCGGGTGCCCGGGATCGGGATCACCGGCAGGCCGTGGACCTGGGCGCGCTGGTGGACCCAGGCCAGGGCGATCTGGCCCGGGGTGGCGCCGTGGGCCTCGGCGAGGGTGCGGACCGGGGCGAGGAGGGCCGCGTTGGCCGCCGCGTTGTCGCCGGTGAAGCGGGGCTGCTGACGGCGGAAGTCGTCGTCGGTGAGGTCCTGGTCGGCGTTGGTGAAGGAACCGGTCAGAAAGCCCCGGCCGAGCGGGGAGTACGGGACGAGGGCCACGTCCAGTTCGCGGGCGGCCGGCACGACGCCCGCCTCGATGTCCCGGCTGAACAGCGACCACTCCGACTGCACGGCGGCGATCGGATGCACCGCCTGCGCGGCCCGCAGCTCGTCCCCCGTCACCTCGCTCAGCCCGAGCTGCTTGACCTTGCCCTCGCGCACCAACTCGGCCATGACGCCGACGGTCTCCTCGATCGGCACGTTCACGTCGCGCCGGTGCATGTAGTAGAGGTCGATCACGTCGAGGTCCAGGCGGCGCAGGCTCGCCTCGACGGCCTCGCGGACGTACGGCGCGTCGTTGCGGATGATCCGCCGGGTCGGGTCGTCCGGCGGGATGGACAGGGCGAACTTGGTCGCCACGACGACCTCGTCGCGGTGGGCCCTGAAGAACGGCGCGAGGAACCGCTCGTTCTCGCCCGCGCCGTAGGCGTCGGCCGTGTCGTACAGCGTGACGCCCAGCTCCAGCGCCCGCTCCAGGGTCGCCCGCGAGGCGTCGGCGTCCGTCGGTCCGTAGGCGAAGCTCATGCCCATGCAGCCGAGGCCCTGGACGCCCACCTCCGGGCCGCCCGCGCCGAGTCGTGCCGTCGGGATCCTGCTGTCGGTCATCGGTTCCTCTCCCCTTCACGGGTGCGTCCGGCGTCCCCGTAGAAGCTGATCTTCCGGTCGAGTACGGCGAGGGTGTCCTGCAGCTCGGCGATCCGCGTGAGCACGTCGCGGCGGGTGGACTCCAGCAGTTCCCGCCGGTCGAGGTAGGTGCTCTCGCCCTCGCGCACCAGCTCCGCGTACCGGACCATGTCGGCGACCGGCATGCCGGTCAGGCGCAGTTTGCCGACGAAGTCGAGCCAGTCCAGGTCGCGGTTGCTGTAGCGGCGCTGCCCGGTGTGCGAGCGGTCGATGTGGGACATCAGGCCGATCCGCTCGTACCAGCGCAGCGTGTGGGCCGTCAGGCCGGTGAAGGCGACGACCTCGCTGATCGTGTAGCGGTCCTGCCCGTCGGGGCGCGGGTGGCGCCGGGGCGGGGCGGAGCAGATGTCGGTTCTGGTGGCGTTGCTGGTGGCGTTCGGCGCGAGCGTCTCGGCCGTGGTCTGCATCACCGTCATGACCTCAACGCTATGACCTTGGAGTGCACTCCAGGCAAGCGCCACCGGTGAGAAAAGGGTGGGACACACGGCCCGCCGCTCACTACCGTGCCGGACATGAGTCTCGTACGCCGTGCCGTGGCCGAGGACGCGGAGGAAGTGCTCCGTCTCCGACAGGTGATGATCGCCTCGGTGACCCCCGACGCCCCCACCGACTGGCAGGCGGGGTCGCTGCCCGGCCTGCGGGAGAGGCTGGCCGATCCGGACGGGAGCTTCGCGGCGTTCGTGGTCGACCACCCGGAGCGGCCGGACGCGCTGGCGGCACTGGTGGTGGGAACGCTGGAGTACCGGATCGGTGGGCCGGGGCGCCCGGGGAACGGTCTGATCGGATACGTCTTCAGCGTCGCCACCGACCCGGACGCCCGGCGTCGCGGATACGCGCGGGCGTGCATGGACGAGTTGCTGGAGTGGTTCCGCGTGCGCGGCGCCGGACACGTCATGCTGACGGCCTCCCCCGACGCCGAGCCGCTGTACGCGTCGCTGGGGTTCACGCGCGACACGACCCCCTCGATGCGGCTGTACCTCTGAGCCGCTTAGGCTCGACGCCATGTCCTTGAACAGCCTCGCGTCGATCGAGAACTGGCCGGTCCCCACCGCAGCGGCGGGCGTCGTACGGGCCGACGGCACCGTCCTCGGCACCCACGGCCCGGCCGCGCACCGCTTCCCGCTCGCGTCGGTCACCAAGCCGCTCGCGGCGTACGCGGCCCTCGTGGCGTACGAGGAGGGCGCGATCGAGCTGGAGGAGCCCGCCGGGCCCCCCGGGGCGACGGTCCGTCACCTGCTCGCGCACACCTCGGGCCTGGCCTTCGACGAGCACCGGGTGACCGCCCCGCCCGGGGAGCGCCGGCTGTACTCCAACGCCGGTTTCGAGCAGCTCGGCGACCACATCGCGAAGGCGGCGGACATGCCGTTCGCCGAGTACGCGCGGCAGGCGGTGCTGGAGCCGCTGGGCATGGCGCACACCTCCCTCGACGGCTCCCCGGCCAAGGACGGCGTGTCCACGGTCGAGGACCTGCTCCGCTTCGCCGCCGAGGTGCAGGCGCCGCGCCTGCTGGACCCCCGGACGGTCGCCGAGGCGATGACGGTCCAGTACCCGGGCACGAAGGGCGTCCTGCCGGGCTACGGCCACCAGAACCCCAACGACTGGGGCCTCGGCTTCGAGATCCGCGACGGCAAGTCCCCGCACTGGACGGGCTCCACCTCCTCCCCGCGCACCTTCGGCCACTTCGGCCAGTCGGGCACCTTCCTGTGGCTCGACCCGGACGCGGCCCTGGCCTGCGTGGCACTCACCGACCGCGCCTTCGGCCCGTGGGCGGTCGAGGCGTGGCCACCCTTCACGGACGCGGTGCTCGCGGAGACCCGCGGCTGAGGCACCTCACCGGAACGTCCGTCGCCTGCGGACCGGTTGCGTGATTCAAGAACCCGGCCGGTCCGGACGTCACCCTCGGCGCACACGCCTGGCAGGCGTTCGTCAACGGCCTGCGGTAGTCCCGCTCAGCGCCTGTCGGCCGACGACACAGGGAGGCATTTTTCAGCTCAACCCCTATCGGCCGGCTCCACCTGCCGGGACAGCATCTAGACAGGTAGCACACAGAGCCCGCATTCAATCGCCACCACTTCTCCACAGTCGCGTTTCAGCCGAACCAGGCTCGCGATCTTGTGACGTGATCATGGCGCATGCCTACAGTGACCCGTCGCGCCGGACGGAGACCACCTCTTCCGGTGCGCGGTCACAGGACGGCCGTGGAAAGCCGTAGGCGTGGTGACGGGTTTCGTCGTGCCTTCCGTTCCTTCGTCCGGGGCGTCTTCGTCCGTCTCCGTCATCGACGAAGGATGCCCCTGTGCGTCTCAGACGTCCTCGCAGACCCTCTGACGGCCCGCCCGGCACATTGGGCCGGCGACTCCGTGTCACCTCTGTCCCCCTCGTACCGCTGACGGTCATCGGCGCCGTGATCGCCGGACTTATCGGACCCGAACCCCCGTCCGACGGCCCACTGCCCGGCACAGGTGCCGTCGCCGACAGCTACAACGGCTTCGACGCCGACGCCGCCGAGCAACTACGGCGGGATCAGTGCCTGATGGCCGACTCTCTGCGGCTCGGCGGCCCTCAGATGAACACCCTGGCGCAGAATGCGCTGGACGCGACGCCGGAAGAATTGCGCCTCGCAGCGAATCGCGAGTACTGGACCGACACACCCCTGGCAACGGCGTTCCAGAAGGACAAGAGCGCCTTCGGCCAGAACAACAGCGCACTCGACGCACGCAAGGCAGCCTGGGAAGAGCCCCTGAAGGGGCTGTCGTACCCCGGCGGCTTCACGTCTCAGGCCGATTTCTACTGGCCGCCAGGAACACCCACCGGAGACGACTTCTTCAATCAGGTCGGCTACTCGAAGTGGCTCGGGGAGCAGTACTGGAAGGACGAGAGCCTCTTCTACAAGGACCCCACCCCGCTGGCCGACGAGGCCACTGTCCAGGCGGTGCAGGAGCTCGGAACCCCGCTGTACGGTGATCCCGACCCGTCGCTGCCGAGCAACGAGTGGCAGCAGGCGTACGCCGAGAAGCAGGCATTCGAAGAACTCACCGGCGGCCTCACCGAGATGGGGGCGGACGACGCCCGGCTCTTCCTCTCGTCTGGTGGTTTCCCCCGGGTCGCCCCCGAGCCCGGCAGTCTGCCGTTCCGGCTGGCCGTCGAGGACCTCAAGACGCGGTTCGCGGCCTGCGCATGGCGCAACCCGATCGACCCGAGCAAGGTGCTCGGCAAGGTGGTGGCCACGGCCTCGGCGGAGTGGCAGCGGGAGATCGCCGCGCAGTCCACTCAGCGCAGCCAGATCATCGACGCCAACCGGGACGCCACGCAGGCGTTGGAGACGGGCGCGAAGGCGCTCGGAGAAATGCTCGGCCAGTCCTGGGTCACGGACCACCTGGCCCGTTGGCAGGACTACTGGTCGCCGGGTGGGGAGGGCTGGATCGGTGACAGCCCAATGATCGTCCACATCCACGCCGCTTCCGACAAGTGCCTGGAGGTCGCGGGCAACTCGCAGGCCGACGGCGCCGTGGTGCAGATGTACACCTGCAACGGCGGCGCCAACCAGAAGTGGCGGATCGACGGCGACGCCCTCGTGAACGTCAACTCCGGCAAGTGCATCGACGTCAAAAGCTCCGGCACCGCCGACGGCACCGTCATCCAGCAGTGGACGTGCAATCAGACCGGCGCACAACAGTGGGAGTTCACCCCCAACCGCACCACCCAGCTGCGGAACACGGGCAGCGGCAAGTGTCTTGACCTGCACACCTATGCCAACAGCCAGGATGCGTGGCTATGGCGGTGCAACGGCACCGACCCGCAGAAGTTCGACATCGTGCCGTCCGGCCACAACGGCACGGACGATGTCGACTACCCGACATCCGGTCAGTTCACGAAGGCGTCCAGAGGCGTCCTCAGCGCACGGGTCAGGGCCACTGAACAGCTTGAGGTGATCAGGCAGCAGGCCCAGATCGCGGGCATGGCGGTGACGGACTCCGACGAGTCCCTGAACACCGCGTACGCCATCGCCGACAGCGCGGGCACTCCCCGGGGCCGGGCTCTGCTCGTCGGCCAGCAGAAGGACCAGGTCACCAAGGCGTCCTCCGCCGCGCTGAACGCGATGCTCAAGGCCGGCGAAACGGCGTTGGCCGCCACCAAGGCCTCCGCCGGTGACAGCGCGGCCATCGCCGCACGAGCAGTGACACAGGCCGCCGGTACCCAGGCCGCCTTCCGCACCGCCGCCGCCCGGGCCGCCAAGGAACAGGCCAAGGCCGCGGCCGAGGCAGCCGCCGTCCAGGCGAGCAACGCCAAGGCCGCCCGCGACACTGCCAAGGCCAAACTCACCGAGACGCAGAACGCCGAAGCCGACGCTAAGGCCGCCGCGGCCACCGCCCACGCCAAGCGGCTCGCCGCGGAAAAGGAGGAGGCCACCGCCAAGGCGGAGAAGGAGACCGCGGCGCAGAAGCAGGCCGAGGCAGCCGAGCACAAGACCAAGGCGCAGCAGCGCGCGACCGAGGCCAAGGACGCCAAGGATCGGGCGGAGACCGCCGACACCACCGCCACCGAGAAGCGCAAGGGCGCGGAAGCCGCCCGCGACAAGGCCAAGGCCCTGCGTGACGACGCCTGGGAGGCCGAGCAGAAGGCGAACGCCGCCCGTGCCAAGGCCGACGCCAAGGAGGCCTATGCCCAGGCATCCGCGGCCGAGGACAACGCGCAGGAGGCCCGGAAGGCCGCGAACGACGCCGATGCCGCGGCCGACGACGCCGAGACGGCGGCCGTAGCCGCCCGCTCCGAGGCGGACAAGGCGACCAAGGCCGCGGCCGACGCCGACGCGGCGGCCACCCGGGCGGAGGCCGCGGCCAAGCGTGCCCGGGCCGATTCCGACGCCGCCCAGGCCGCCAAGCTGACGGCGGACGCAGCCGTGAAGACGGCGACCAGCGCCGCAGCTGAAGCCATCAAGGCGTCGAAGACCGCGGCGACGGCGGCCCGTACGGCGGTGGAGCTGGCCGACGACGCCGAGCAGCACGCCGCCGACGCCAAGAAGGAGGCGGACGCGGCGAAGGGCGAAGCGGCAACCGCACTCGCCGGCGCCAACGAAGCCACCGGTCACGCGTACACCACGGCCCAGGCAGCCGTCGACGCCGGCAACTCGGCCGCGCAGGTTGCGGCGCCCGCGAACGACGCCATCCAACTCGGCTCGCCGTACGTCACCACCGACTCGGCCGCCGGACTCGCCGTGCTGACCGGACAGTCGTCGAAGACGATCGCCGAACAGCAGAAGGCCGTCGCCGAGGCGCACGCGCAACACGCGGAGGAGTCGGCCGCCCAGGCGCAGAGCGTGGCCAACGCGGCAAGCGGTGACGCCAAGGCCGCCTACACGCTGGCCGCCGAAGCACTCGGCTACGCGGCGGACGCACGGAACTCCGCCAAGGAGGCCCTGGGGTACTCGGCAGAAGCAGCCTCGTACGCGACCCAGGCGGCACAGTCACTCAGCCGCACCATCGCCTACGACACCCAGGCCACCGAGGACGCGGCAGCGGCCGACCGCGCGGCCGGCCGGGCCGAGGGCCACGCGAAGGACGCCCGCGACTCCGCCGATACGGCAGCCCTGGACGCCGAGGCCGCCCGCACCGCGGCGACCGAGGCCGAACAGGCCGCCAAGGATGCCCGGGACGCCGCCGACCACGCCGCCATTGAGGCCGCAGCGGCGGAGGAGGCCGCCAAGGACGCCCAGAAGTACGCCGAGTCGGCCCAGCAGGCAGCTGAGCAGGCCGAGGCGAAGGCGAACGCGGACCAGATCGACGAGGGAACGGTCGTCGACCAGGCCGGCGTTCCCATCGGCGACCTGTTCTACGTGGTCGACCACATCGTGAAGATCGGCGAACCGGAGGTCGTGAAGCAGTCCGACGGCTGCGAGGGCTTCATCGACGAGCTCTTCTACAACGGCGACTGCACCATGACCACGAAGCTCCACTACAAGGAGGTGTTCGACCTCTACCTGTGCACGGCGGAGGACCTGGACGCGTCGCAGTACATGTGCCCCTCCGGCGCGACGCTCTACCTCGGTGAGTACACCTCCGAGGAGATGTCCACCGAGGTCACCCACACCATCACGATCGCGGAGTACCAGAAGGGCGTCGACCCGGTCGACATCCTCTTCGGCAGCTGGATCAAGTGCGCCCAGAAGATCGCTCCGGGCGGCGCGAGCGGCAGCTGGGGCGGCTGCGCCTGGGCGGGCGTGGACGTCGCGAGCCTGTTCGCGGGCAAGATCATCAGACCCATCGCAGATGCCGTCAAGGCGCTCGACGCCGCCGCACGAACCGGCATTGGTTTCGCCGACGCCTACAAAGCCCTTCGCACACTCGCCCTTCCTGCGGACGCTGCTCTGCAAATAGGAGTCAAGGGACTCGACGGATTCGTCAAGACCTGCACCAGGACGCGTGCGAGACTGACGGCGCGGGCTTCCGCAGCCGTCGGCGGATGCCCCGTAGGACTGATCGCCTACAACTCCGACGAGCTAAGTCACATGGCGTACGCCTTCAGGCAGGACTCCGGGTACTACGGGGCTTCTCACAACGTCGCGGTGGCGAAGGTACCCGGATGGAACGACCCCAAGACCGGTGACCTCGTAGTCGGAAACAGCAAATTTGCCGGACACTCCGAAACTGAAATTCTGGACAAACTGACAGCAAAGGGGTTCGACCCCAAGGACATCACCGCCCTGTACACGGAACGACAGCCCTGCAAGGACTGCGCCAATGAACTGCTTGGCGCTCTCAAGGCAGGCACCCCGGTCACTTGGTCGGTTCCTTACGAGACCGCTTTCGCAAGCGCGGCGAAACAACTACTGGCGAAGTACATCAGCCAGGCCGGCGGCGGGCGCGCAGCACGATCCCTGACGGACCAGCACCTGGAGGAGCGAGGAAATCATGACCAAGTACGACTTCGATCTGCCTCCGAAGGCCTCACCTGAAGTCATCGCCGAGCGCGAAGGGCTGGCCGATGAAGTGTGCCGGGAACTGGAACGGGCCGGGCTCCCCGTACACCGAGGGGGCCTTGAAGCCGGACCGCACGACAGACCTGGCGCGGATGTACATGTCGACACCTTCGAGGACGGCGGCGTGTACGTCGATTGGAACTCCGCCAAAGAACTCAGAGACGCCGCCCTCCAATTGTTCGAGAAGGGAATCGACTTCACGAACCCACCCCGAGTTGTCGTCCACCACAAAAATGTTCACGACCACATGCAGAGCGCCCTTCTCGGAATCCTCGTCTCGGCGGGATTCCAAGTCGAAGAGGCAGACCGCTTCACTCACGGAACCGCAGTCCTTGTAAAGGAGCGGCAGGGCTGATCCATCCAGGTGTGAGCCGTGAGCCTCGTCGAAGCCGGGTTGCGCCGGCTTCGACGAGGCCTGCCGCATCAGCGGGCCGTCATCTCCCACGCCAGCAACTCAGCGCCCTGCGCCCCCGCCACAGCGTCCGAGCCCTCCGCTGCCGTGATCCGCGCCGAGTCCCCCGCGCCCAGCCTCTCCCCGCCCAGCGTCACCTCGCCCCGCACCACGTGCGCGTACACGTACGCCCCGTCCGGCACCGCCGTCCGCTCCCCCGGGGACAGGCGGCGTACGTGGAGCATCGCGGCGGCCTCCGGGACGGCGTACGGGGTGGAGTCGGCGATGCCTCGGACGATCTCGTAGGCGGGGTCGCCGCCGGGGTCCAGCGGGGCCAGCCACATCTGGACGAAGGTGAGGGGGACGGCGGCGTCGTTGCGCTCGACGTGGCGGACGCCGCCCGCGGAGCTGAGGCGTTGCACGTCACCGGCGCGGACCACCGTCTCGTGGCCGGTGCTGTCGCGGTGGGTCAGCTCGCCCTCCACGACCCAGGTGACGATCTCGGTGTGGCTGTGTGGATGCTCGTCGAAGCCGGCGCCGGGGGCGAGACGCTCCTCGTTGCAGGCCAGCAGGGCCCCGAAGCGGAGGTTGTCGGGGTCGTAGTGGGGGCCGAAGGAGAAGGCGTGGCGGGAGGTGATCCCGGCGGCCGGATCACCGCCCGGATAGCGCTCGTCGGCGCGGCGTACGTCCATCACGTCGTTCACCAAATTCTTGCGAAGAGGCTCCGGCGTTCACGCCGGGGAGGAATCGCATCCGAGTACGGCGATGCGGAACGTCGCCGGAGCCCGGATACGGGTGCGGAGCGCCTGTATCGCTACCAGCATGACCCATGAAGAAGCGAACACGTGTACCTGCTGTCGCTGGTCGGGGCGGCGATTGCGGGAAAGTCGGGTATGTGTGCGGCTATCGTACGTATGATCCTTCGCAGGGTTCGGGACGGCACGGGGTCCTGGCCACAGGGCGTGAAGGGGGCGAGATGGCGCAGGTGGGGGCGGGTGAGAAGGTCGGTCATGCCCGGTACACGTACCGGTTGCGGGTGTCGTCCGCGGCTCGCGCCCTGCTGGGGGCGGAGTGGGGCCGGTGCCGTTGGGTGTGGAACGAGTGCGTCGCCAAGTCCAGGGCGGTGCATCTGCGCAACAGGGCGACCGGCGAGAAGGCCACGTGCGGCCCGGCGCAGCTGGACAGGATGCTGACCGGGGCCCGTTCCCGTACGCCGTGGCTGCGGGAGGGCTCGTCGGTTCCCCAGCAGCAGATCATCCGCGACTTCGGACGCTCCCGCGCCAAGGCGCACAAGGACATGGCCGAGCGTCTGCCTGTGGCGCGCCGGGCCGGGATGCCGACGTGGAAGACCCGGCGTGAGTCGCCAGCGACCCTGAACTACACGCGGCGTGGGTTCCGGCTGAAGGAGGGCCGGCTGCATCTGGCGGGCGGGATCATCCTGTCGGTGGTGTGGTCGAGGGAGTTGCCGGCCGAACCGTCCTCGGTACGCGTGTACCAGGACAGCCTCGGGCACTGGTACTGCTCCTTCGTCGTCCCCGCCCAGGTCCAGCCCCTGCCCGCGACCGGTCGCGTCCTCGGCGTCGACTGGGGTGTGAAGGAGACTGCGACCACGACGTCCGACGCGCACGACCTGCTGCACCCCTCGCACGGCGGGAAGGCAAAGGGGAAACTCACCCGGTACGACCGGATGATGGCCCGCCGTAGGCCGAAGAAGGGGGCGGTCGGATCGAGGGGCTACCGGGCAGCGAAGCGGCTGCGGGCGAAGGCGCACAAGAAGGTCGCCCGGCAGCGTGCGGACACCGGCCGCAAGTGGGCCAAGAAGGTCGTCCGCGACCATGACGCCGTCGCGGTGGAGGACTTCCGGCCGAAGTTCCTGGCCAGGACAAACATGGCCCGCAAGGCCGCGGACGCCGCCATCGGCGCCACCAAGGCCGCCCTGATCGAGATGGGCCGCAAGCACGGGCGGGACATCCGCCTGGTCCACCCCGCGTACACCACGATGGACTGCGCGCAGTGCGGAGCGAGAGCCAAGCACGCACTGCCGCTGGGTGAACGCACCCACACTTGCACCGCCTGCGGAACCACAGCCCCACGGGACAAGAACTCCGCACGCGTCATGCTCGCCCGGGCTGGTCTCAACCCGGCTGGCGCCGATGGCACAAGACCTCCTGGAGCGCCGCTCGCAGGAGGCAGCCTGAGTCAGGAATCCCCTTCCCCTCAGGGGAGGGGAGGATTCAAACCCGTACAAGCGTCCTGCCGGGTGAATGACGGCGTTTTGTCGGCGGCGGGACCGACGGTACGTCACACTCCTTGCCCCGTCGCACGGTAGCCTCGCCATGAACGTGACCCGCCCGGTCACGGCCGTTCCACCCGTTCCGAGATGTCCCGCTCAGCCCGGAGGTTCCGGTGACGACACGTGGAGTCCTGTACGTGCACTCCGCGCCGCGCGCGCTCTGCCCGCACGTCGAGTGGGCCATCGCCGGGGTGCTCGGCACCCGCGTCGGCCTGGACTGGATCCGGCAGCCCGCCGCGCCCGGCACCTGGCGCTCGGAGTTCTCCTGGCAGGGGCAGGCCGGCATCGCCTCCAAGCTCGCCTCCGCGTTGCGCGGCTGGCAGCTGCTGCGCTTCGAGGTCACGGCGGAACCCTCCGCGGGCGTCGAGGGCGAGCGCTACAGCTGCACTCCCGACCTCGGCATCTTCCACGCGGTCACCGGCATCCACGGCGACATCATGATCCCCGAGGACCGGCTGCGCGCCGCCCTGGTCCGCTCCCAGCGCGGCGAGACCGACCTCGAGTCGGACGTCGCCAAGCTCCTCGGCAAGCCCTGGGACGACGAGCTGGAACCCTTCCGCCACGCCGGCGAGGGCGCCCCGGTCCGCTGGCTGCACCAGGTGGTGTGACCCCGCCCGCCGTTCACACGTGAGGAAGGCCCCCACCGACCGGTGGGGGCCTTCCTCATGCGCTCGGGTACGTCGCTCAGACCGTCCGGAACGCGAGCACCACGTTGTGGCCGCCGAAGCCGAACGAGTCGTTCAGCGCGGCGATCCGGCCCTCGACCGGCAGCTTGCGGGCCTCGCCGCGGACGATGTCCGCGTTGGCCTCGGCCTCCGGGTCGATGTTCTCGACGTTGATGGTCGGCGGCGCCACCCGGTGGTACAGGGCGAGCACGGTCGCCACGGACTCCACGCCGCCCGCGCCACCGAGGAGGTGACCGGTCATCGACTTGGTGCCGGAGACCGCCATGTGGTCGACGTCGTCGCCGAGGACCTTGCGCAGCGCCTTCAGCTCGGCGATGTCACCGGCCGGCGTCGAGGTGGCGTGCGCGTTGACGTGCACGATCTCGGCCGGGTTCAGGTCGGTGCGCTCCAGCAGGTTCTGCAGGGCGGCGGAGATGCCGCGGCCCTCCGGCTCCGGCTGCACGATGTCGTGGCTGTCGGCGGAGATGCCCTGACCGACCGCCTCCGCGTAGACCCGGGCGCCGCGCGCGGCGGCGTGCTCGGCGGACTCCAGGACCAGGACGCCGGCGCCCTCGCCGAGGACGAAGCCGTCGCGCGCCGTGTCGAAGGGGCGCGAGGCACCCTGCGGGTCGTCGTTGTTCTTGGACATCGCCATCATGTTGCCGAACGCGGCGATCGGCAGCGGGTGGATCGCCGCCTCCGTGCCACCCGCGACGACGACGTCGGCGCGGCCGGTGCGGATCATCTCGATGGCGTAGCCGATGGCCTCGGCGCCCGACGCGCAGGCGGAGACCGGCGTGTGCACGCCCGCACGGGCGCCCACGGCCAGGCCCACGTTGGCCGAGGGGCCGTTCGGCATGAGCATGGGGACGGTGTGCGGGGAGACGCGGCGGACGCCCTTCTCCTTCAGCACGTCGTACTGGTCGAGCAGCGTGGTCACACCGCCGATGCCGGAGGCGATGACCGCGCCCAGCCGGTCGGGGTCGACGTGGGCCGCCCCGTCCTCGGCGGCGCCCTCGCCCGCCTTGCCGGAGTACCCGGCGTCCTTCCAGGCCTCCTGCGCCGCGATCAGCGCGAACTGCGCCGAGCGGTCCAGGCGGCGGGCCTGCGGCCGCGGGATGACCTCGGAGGGGTCCACGGCGACGGGCGCGGCGATGCGGACCGCCTGGTCGGCGGCCCACTCCTGCTCCAGGGGCTTGACGCCGGACTTGCCGGCGACCAGGCCCTCCCAGGTCGAGGCTGCGTCGCCACCCAGCGGTGTGGTTGCGCCGATACCGGTGACGACCACGGTGCGATTGGTCGAGCTCACGGGAATTCTTTCTCCAACGGGATACGGATTCGTACGGCGCCACCGCCGGGTGGCGGGGCAGTCGGCCCGGATCTGCCCTATACCCGGGGTATGCCCGAGTATCGGCGGATCAGCCCTGGTGGTCGAGGATGTACTGCGTCGCGTCGCCGACGGTCTTCAGGTTCTTGACGTCCTCGTCCGGGATCTTGACGTCGAAGCGCTCTTCGGCGGCGACGACGACCTCGACCATGGACAGGGAGTCGACGTCCAGGTCGTCGGTGAAGGACTTGTCCAGCTGGACGTCCTCAACCGGGATGCCGGCGATCTCGTTCACGATCTCCGCGAGACCGTCGACGATCTCTTTCTGAGTGGCGGCCATGGTGGCGCTCCTTCGTTGTTGTCCAGAGGGTGTGGCGGCCCGCCGCGTCGCGGCGGGTGTTGCTGCTCTCCGTTCCGGACCGCGTGATCCGGCACGGAGTGCCTAGGGGAGGGTAACGACCGTCGCGGCGTAGACGAGACCCGCCCCGAAGCCGATGACGAGCGCCGTGTCGCCGCTCTTCGCGTCACCCGTCGCCAGAAGCCGCTCCATCGCGAGCGGAATCGAGGCGGCCGAGGTGTTGCCGGTGGTGCGGATGTCACGGGCGACCGTGACGTGCTCCGGCAGCTTCAGGGTCTTCACCATCGAGTCGATGATCCGCACGTTGGCCTGGTGCGGGATGAAGACGTCCAGGTCGTCCGGGCTGATCCCGGCCGCGTCCAGCGCCTGCTGCGCGACCTTCGCCATCTCGAAGACGGCCCAGCGGAAGACCGCCTGGCCCTCCTGCGTGATCGCGGGGAACTTGACGTTGCCCTCGCGGTCCAGGGGCAGCTCGGAGACGTCGCCGATCCGGAAACGGTCCCAGGAGACCGTCTGCTTGATCGTTTCGGCCTTGTCGCCCTCCGAACCCCAGACGGTCGGGCCGATCGCCGGCTCCTGCGACGGGCCGACCACGACCGCGCCGGCGCCGTCGCCGAACAGGAAGGCCGTCGCCCGGTCCTCCAGGTCGGTCAGGTCGGACAGCCGCTCCACGCCGATGACCAGCACGTACTCGGCCGAGCCCTCGACGACCATGCCCTTGGCCAGCGTCAGCCCGTAGCCGAAGCCCGCGCAGCCCGCCGAGATGTCGAAGGCCGCGGCCTTGTCGGTGCCGAGCCGGTCGGCGATCTCGGTGGCGATGGCCGGGGTCTGGGCGAAGTGCGACACGGTCGAGACGACCACGGCGCCGATCCGGGACGCGTCGATCCCGGCGTCCGCGAGCGCCTTGCCGGACGCCTCCACGGACATCGCGGCGACGGTCTCCTCGGGGCCGGCCCAGTGCCGGGTCTCGATGCCGGAGCGCGAGCGGATCCACTCGTCGGACGAGTCGATCGTCTCGAGGATCACCTCGTTCGGCACCACCCGGGTCGGGCGGTATCCGCCGACGCCGAGGATGCGCGCGTACGGGGCGCCCTTGCTGGGCTTGATCTTCGACATGCTCTCGCGCTCCTTGTCAGGCCTGTGCGTGCTCGGCGACGAGCTCACGGGCCGCGTCGAGGTCGGCGGGGGACTTGAGGGCCAGCGTCTTCACGCCGGGCAGCGCCCGCTTGGCCAGCCCGGTCAGCGTGCCGCCCGGGCACACCTCGATCAGCGCGGTGACGCCGAGTTCCTTGAACGTCTCCATGCACCGGTCCCAGCGGACCGGGTTGGCCACCTGGCCGACCAGTCGCTCCAGCACCTCGGCGCCGGAGGCGACCGGCTGTCCGTCCTTGTTGGAGACGTACGTCACCTTCGGGTCGGCCGGCGTCAGCGTCTTCGCGGCCTCGGCGAGCTTGTCCACCGCGGGCGCCATGTGGTGCGTGTGGAACGCGCCGGCCACCTTCAGCGGGACGACCTTGCGGACGCCCTCGGGCTTGTCCTCGTTCAGCGCGGCCAGCTGCTCCATGGTGCCGGCGGCCACGATCTGACCGGCGCCGTTCACGTTCGCCGGGGTCAGGCCGAGCCGCTCCAGGTGCGCGACGCTCACCTCGGGATCGCCCCCGAGCAGCGCCGACATGCCCGTCTCGGTGACGGCGGCGGCCTCGGCCATGGCCAGGCCCCGGCGGCGTACGAGGGTCAGCGCGGCGGTGTCGTCGAGGACGCCCGCGAAGGCGGCGGCGGTGATCTCGCCGACGCTGTGGCCCGCGACCACGCCGGGCCCGATCTCGGAAATGTCACCGAGTGCCGCGGCGGAGAGGATTCCGGCGGCGACCAGCAGCGGCTGGGCGACGGACGTGTCACGGATCTCGTCCGCGTCGGCCTTGGTGCCGAAGTGGGCGAGATCGAGTCCGATGGCGTCCGACCACGCGGCGACGCGGTCAGCGGCACCGGGAAGGGCGAGCCAGTCAGTCAGGAAGCCGGGCGTCTGGGCGCCCTGGCCGGGAGCGACGAGTACGAGCACTCTCACACTCTCTCTTGAGGACGGCCACGACCGCCCGTGGGGACAGGGACGAAGAACAGGAGCGGGTTTTGTGGACCCTGCACAAAATCTTAGATCTGCGGATCTCCGTCGGCCAGACGCCCCAGGATGAGCGCGATCCGCAGTGTGAACGCAGACCGTACATCAGAGGGTGACCATCCGGTGACGTCAGTCACACGTCGGAGCCGGTAGCGCACGGTGTTCGGGTGAACGAAGAGCATCCGGGCGGCGCCCTCCAGACTGCTCGCCTGTTCGAGATAGACGCTGAGCGTCTCCAGGAGAGCGGCCCCGGCCTCCTCCAGCGGTCTGTAGATCTCCTCCACCAACTGCTCACGCGCCGAGGGGTCGGAGGCGATCGCGCGCTCCGGCAGGAGGTCGTCGGCGAGCACCGGGCGCGGGGCGTCCTGCCAGGCGGTGCACGCCTTCAGTCCGGCCGCGGCGGCCTGCGCGGACCGGGTCGCGGCCAGCAGGTCGGGCACCACGGGCCCGGCGACGACCGGCCCCGGCGCATACGGCCCGATCAGCGACTTCGCCACCGCGAGCGGGTCGTTTCGGCCACCGGCGATGACGACCAGCCGGTCCCCGAGCACCCCGGTCAGCACTTGCAGCTTGGCGTGCCGGGCCGCCCGCCGGATGGCCTCCACGGTCAGCTCGGAGTCCCCGTCGGGCGCGGTGCCGAGGACGACGCACACGTGCTCCGGCGAGTTCCACCCCAGCGCGGCCGCGCGCGAGACGGCGCCCTCGTCGGCCTCGCCGCTGAGCACGGCGTTCACCACCAGCGACTCCAGGCGCGCGTCCCAGGCACCGCGTGCCTCGGCGGCCTGCGCGTAGACCTGGGCGGTCGCGAAGGCGATCTCCCGGGCGTACACGAGCAGCGCCTCGCGCAGCACCGACTCGTCGCCCGGGGCCGCCACCTCGTCGATGGCGGACTCCATCACCTCGATGGTGGTCCGCACCATCTCCACGGTCTGCCGCAGCGTGATCGCCCGGGTCAGTTCGCGCGGGGCGGTGCCGAAGACGTCGGTCGAGATGGCCTGGGGCGCGTCCGGCCGCCGGAACCACTCGGTGAACGCGGCGATGCCGGCCTGGGCGACCAGCCCGATCCAGGAACGGTTCTCCGGTGGCATGGCCCGGTACCACGGCAGCGTCTCGTCCATGCGCGCGATGGCCTGCGCGGCGAGCGATCCGGAGGACTGCTCCAACCGCTTCAGCGTCGCGGTGTGCGGGTGGGCGGGCTGGGCGGGGGCGTCGGGCTTGCCGGTTTCGGGTTCGGGCACGGGGACAAGACTGCCTTATCGGGACGGGCGGGTGTGCCGCAGGGGCGGTACTGCAAGGCACGGCCGCACTCCCCCCGCCAGCGACCACGGGAACACACATTCGCATTACCTCGGATCGAGCTGGCAGCCACACGGACGCTCCGTACCCGGCACCGAACTTCGGCAACGCTCCGCGTCGGTACGCCCGGACGGAACCCCTCCAGGGCGCGAACGCCAGCGCCTCCTCGCAATAATCAGGTGAGCCGTCGCATCGACGCCCTCGGGAACCCTCGCGCGGTGTCATGGGTTGAGCACGGTGGAGGCACGAGGCGAGGGGTGGGACCGTATGGGCCGAGGGACGGACCGGGGGACGCGGTACGGCCGCCGCCGGGCGCGCGCCGCACTCGCCGTGCTGACGACCGTCACCGTGCTGGGCGCGGCGGGCTGCGACGCCGCGGGCGGCGACTCCCCCGACCCTTCCCCCAGCGCCTCGAAACGGGCGAGGACGGCCCCGGCGTGGGACACGAGCCCGGAGTCGGTCGCCGCCGTCGGCGACTCCATCACACGCGGCTTCGACGCCTGCGCCGTCCTGTCGGACTGCCCGGAGGTGTCGTGGGCGACCGGCAGCAGCGCGAAGGTGGACTCCCTGGCCGTACGGCTGCTGGGGAAGGCGGACGCGGCCGAGCACAGCTGGAACTACGCGGTCACCGGGGCCCGGATGGCGGACCTGACCGTCCAGGTGACCCGGGCGGCGAAGCGGAAGCCGGAGCTGGTGGCGGTGATGGCGGGGGCGAACGACGCATGCCGGGCCACGACCTCGGCGATGACGCCGGTGGCGGACTTCCGGGCGCAGTTCGAGGAGGCGATGGCCACCCTGCGCGAGAAGCTTCCCAAGGCGCAGGTGTACGTGTCGAGCATCCCGGACCTGAAGCGGCTGTGGTCCCAGGGGCGCACCAACGCGCTGGGCAAGCAGGTGTGGAAGCTGGGCCTGTGCCCGTCGATGCTGGGCGACGCGGACTCCATGGACGCGGCGGCGACGCTGCGGCGCAACACGGTGCGCGACCGGGTGGAGGACTACAACGAGGTGCTGCGGGAGGTCTGTGCGAAGGACCGGCGCTGCCGCACCGACGACGGCGCGGTCCACGCGTACCGGTTCGGCACCGACCAGTTGAGCCACTGGGACTGGTTCCACCCGAGTGTGGACGGCCAGGCGCGGCTGGCGGAGATCGCGTACCGCCGGGTCACCGCGGAGACATCGTGAGACGGGCCTGACCTGGGCATGTCCTAGAGTTCCGCACATGAGCGAACTCTTCGGCACACGTTCCGACGGCACCCCGGTACACCGCTGGACCCTGGAGCGGGCCGGCGTACGGGTCCGGGTCCTGTCGTACGGCGGGATCGTGCAGTCGGCCGAGGTCCCCGACCGGGACGGGAACACGGCCGACGTGGTGCTGGGGTTCGCCGACCTGGACGGTTACCTGCGGCACCCGGAGCCCTACCTGGGCGCGCTGGTCGGGCGGTATGCCAACCGGATCGCGGGCGGGCGTTTCCCGCTGGACGGGCGGACGTACGCGGTGGTGCCCAACGAGGGGCCCAACACGCTGCACGGCGGCGAGCGCGGCTTCGACAAGCGCGTGTGGGACGTGGAGGCGGTCACGGGGGGCGTGCGGCTGAGCCGCGTCTCCCCGCACGGCGAGGAGGGCTTCCCGGGCCGCCTGGAGATGTCGGCGACGTACACGCTGGACGGATCGGGGGCGCTGCGGATCGGGTACGAGGCGGTCACCGACGCGCCGACCGTGCTCAACCCGACCAACCACAGCTACTTCAACCTGAGCGGTTCCGGGCACGCGGGCGGGCACGAACTGCGGCTGGCCGCCTCCCGGATCACACCGGTCGACGCCGGCCTGATCCCGACCGGCGGCCTGGACGACGTGACGGACACCCGCTTCGACTTCCGGCGGGCGCGCAAGATCGGCTCGGGCTACGACCACAACTTCGTCCTCGACAAGGGCGTGACCGACGCCGCCGAGGAGGTCGCCGAGTTGTACGACCCTGCGTCGGGGCGGGTGCTCACGGTGGCGACGACCGAGCCGGGCCTCCAGCTCTACACCGCCGACCACCTGGGCGAGCCCTTCGCCCCCGGGGACGGCGTCGCGCTGGAGACCCAGCACTTCCCGGACTCCCCGAACCGGCCCGGCTTCCCGAGCACGGTGCTGCGGCCGGGCGAGGTGTTCCGCTCGGAGACGGTGTACCGCTTCTCGGTGCGCTAGGGAGGGCCGAGCCCCGGCCCGGCCGTCAGGTTCCGGGCCGGGGCTGCTCCCGGGGGCGCGCGCTCGCGGGCGGCCCGGTTCCGACGTTAACCGTCGCGGTGATCCGGTGGTCCACGATCGGGCATCCGATCAAAAGTTCGTACGAACCCTTCACAAACACCCACGAGTCGGTCGCCACGCGCCATGGCGCCCGCCCCCTCGGTCACGCGATACTTCCGCCGTCCGGCAGCGCACCCCACGGCGACGGAAGGACCTGGACTCCCTTGGCACCCATACGTGTTCGGATCGGCGTACTCGGACTGGCCCTGGTGGCGGGACTCGCCACCCCGCTCGCCGCCCCCACCACGGCGACGGCGGCACCCTTGGCGGGCGGCACCGCCCCCGCACCGACGGTGGAGGAACGGCGGCTCGACGGGGAGGTGCCCCGGGAGATCCTGCGGCGCTCCGGATTCGCCGCGGTGGCACCGGCGTTCGCCCGGGGGCTCGGACGGGCCGGCTCCTACCGCGAGGCGCGTGCCCTGGTGGCGCGCGAGGGCTCGGCGCTGTGGCGGCGGGCGGTGGACCGGGCGCAGGGGCGCGGGCCGGCCCACGGGGACCTCGGCCGCGACGACGACCGGCCGCTGTACTGGGCGCGGCTCGGGATGACGCGGGAACTGCGCACCTGGGCGCCCGGGTTCGGGCTGGGCGAGCGGCAGCGGGCCGCGCTGCTGACGGAACTGGAGCGCACCTCGCGCGGACAGGCCGACCTGCGGCTGCCGCGGAGCGGACACGGCAAGGGCGCGGGCAAGGGCATGAAACGGGTGCTGCTCACCGGCTTCGACCCGTTCACCCTGGACCGGGACATCCGGATCTCCAACCCGTCCGGCGCCGTGGCGCTCGCCCTGGACGGCACGGTGATCGACACCGCGGACGGTCCCGCGCGGGTGGAGACCGCCGTGTTCCCGGTGCGCTGGCGGGACTTCGCCGAAGGGGCGGTGGAGCGTGCGCTGCGGCCGTATCTGCCGCGGGTGGATCTGTTCACCACCGTGAGCCAGGGCCGGGTGGGACGGTTCGACGTGGAACGGACCAACGGGGCCTGGCGGGGCGGCTTCCCCGACAACGAGAACGTCTCGCGCACGGAGACGGTCCCGGTGGCCGACCCGGCCTCGCAGCCGCAGTGGACGACGACCACACTGCCGTACGCGGCGATCACGGCCGCGGACACCGGCCGCTTCCCCGTGTACGACAACACGACGGTGACCGAGATCCCGGCGGGTGGCACGGAGCCGGTCGTACGGCCGGACGGGCCCACGCCCGGGTCGACGGCGCGGGAGGGCGGCGGCGGGAACTACCTGTCCAACGAGATCGCCTACCGCGCGACGCTGCTGCGGGACCGGCTCGGGCTGCACGGCACGCTGCCGGGCGGGCACGTGCACACGCCGGTGCTGCAGTTCGGGGCCGGGAACACCGATCCGGCGACGGGGGCGGTCACCGACCCGGGGTTCGTGCGCAACCGGCTGGACATCGTGGCGCAGACGCGGGCGATCGTGGCCGTGGCGGTCAGTGCCGCGGGGCCGGACCGGGGCTGACCGCGGCGTCGGCCGTATCGCCCTCGGACGGGTCGTCGGCACCGTCGCGGATCTCCTCGCCCAGCAGCTCGCGGGCGAGGAGCGTGGCGCCGGCGACCGCGCCGGGCATCAGGAACACCGCGACGAAGGGCACCAGGAAGGAGACGCCCAGCGGGGTCCCGAAGCCCCAGACCAGCATCTTGCGGGAGCGCAGCAGGGCGAGGCGCTCGCGCAGTTCGACGCCCCGGCGCTGGAGGGCGACGGCGGTCAGCTCCTCGGTGAGGAAGAAGCCGGTGACGAAGAAGCCGATCACCGGGACCACCGTCTGGCCGACGACCGGGATGAAGCCGAGCGCGAAGAGCAGCACGCCCCAGAGTGCGGCGCGGACGACGATCCGCAGGCTGTCGCGGCCGGAGATCCACAGCTCGCGCCAGAGCGGCAGGTCGGACTCGGGGGCGGTGCCGTCCGGGGAGACGTCGCGGTCGACCCGCTCGGAGAGGGCCTCGTAGAAGGGCTGGCCGACCAGCAGGGTGACCGCGGTGAAGGTGAGCACGGCCAGCAGCAGGGCGAGGGCGAACAGCACGACGGTGAGGAAGCCGCGGAAGAGCCCGAGCCAGGGGCTCGACCAGTCGTCGGCGAAGGGGGTGACCCAGCCGACGAAGTCGTCGCCCCGCAGCGCGAGCGCGACCAGCACGCCCAGGTAGAGGACCAGGGTGATCAGGCCCGGGACGAGGCCGAAGCCGTAGCTCCGCCCGTGCCGGGCCACCCAGCGCTGGCCCTTCAGCAGATGACCGAACCCCGCCCCAAGATCACGCATGGGCGGAACTCTACCGGTTGGCGCGCAGGCCCGTTTCCGGTCAGACGAGCGTCACGGTGATGTTGCCGCGGGTCGCCTTCGAGTACGGGCAGACCTGGTGGGCCTTCTCCACCAGGGACCGCGCGGTGGCGGCGTCGACGGACGGGATCTCGGCGGAGATCTCGACGATGATCCCGAACCCGTCGTCGTTCTTGCCGATGCCGACCTTCGCGGTGACGGTCGAACCGGATACGTCGGCGCCCTCCTGGCGGGCCACGACGGCGAGCGCGCCCTGGAAGCAGGCGCTGTACCCGGCCGCGAACAGCTGCTCCGGGTTGGTGCCGGCGCCGCTGCCGCCCATCTCCTTGGGCGGGTTCACGACCACGTCGAGCTTGCCGTCGTCGGTGGCGACCCGGCCGTCGCGGCCGTTCTCGGCGGTGGCGACGGCGGTGTAGAGGACTTCGGACTGCTGGATCGGCATATCGGGTGTCTTCCTCCTAGGTCCGCCGCGACTCGCGCCCACGATCACGACGGATTTCGGAAAGACGCTACCGCATGCCGGAAATCCAGTGAAGCCCGCTCTTCCCTCGCCGGGGGGTCAGAGCTTGACGATCATCTTTCCGGTGTTGTCGCCGCGCAGGACGCCGAGGAACGCCTCCAGGTTGTTCTCGATGCCCTCGACGACCGTCTCGCGGTACTTCAGCTCGCCGGAGCGGACCCAGGGGCCGACCTCCTCGACGAACTGCGGCTGGAGGTCGTAGTGGTCGCCGACCAGGAAGCCCTCGATGCGGCCGCGGGTCTGGATGAGCCGGGCGAGGTTCTTCGGGCCGGGCGCGGGCTCGGTGTTGTTGTAGACGGAGATCGCGCCGCAGATGGCGATACGGCCGTTGAGATTGAGGGAGCCGATGGCGGCCTCCAGGTGGTCGCCGCCGACGTTGTCGAAGTAGACGTCGACGCCGTCCGGGGCGGCGGCGCGCAGCTGCTCGCTCACCGGGCCGCTCTTGTAGTTGAAGGCGGCGTCGAAGCCGTACTCGTCGACGAGCAGCTTGACCTTCTCGTCCGAGCCGGCCGAGCCGATGACCCGCGAGGCGCCCTTGAGCTTCGCGATCTGCCCGACCTGGCTGCCGACGGCACCCGCGGCGCCGGAGACGAAGACGGAGTCGCCCTCCTTGAAGGAGGCGGTGCGCAGCAGACCGGCGTAGGCGGTGAGCCCCGTCATGCCGAGCACGCCGAGGTACGTCGACAGGGGCGCCGCGTCCGGGTCCACCTTGACGGCGTTCCCGGCGTCCAGGGCGGCGTACTCGCGCCAGCCGAAGAAGTGCAGGACGTGGTCGCCGACGGCGAACCCCTCGGCGTTGGAGGCGACGACCTCGCCGACCGCGCCGCCCTGCATGACCTTGCCCAGCTCGTAGGGGGCGGCGTAGGACTTGGCGGCGCTCATGCGGCCGCGCATGTACGGGTCGACGGAGACGTACAGGTTGCGCACCAGGACCTGGCCGTCACGCGGGGTGGGGACCTCCGCCTCGACGAGCGCGAAGTCCTCGGGCTTGGGCCAGCCGACCGGGCGGGTGACCAGGTGCCATTCGCGGTTGACGGCGGGGAGGACGGGGGAGTCGGTCATGGGGCACCTTTCCTGGGGCTTGCTCGGAACTTCCTCGGGAGCTGCTCGCCGAGAATGTTTCAGGTTCTGAAACAACCATGCGGCTGAACATTTCACGTTGTCAAACAAATGAGTACCCTGGTGTCCATGGCCACACCACGCGACACGACGCGCCGACCCGACGCTCTCACCCTCGAAGTCGTCGAGCTGATCGGCGAGGTCGTGGCCCGCTTCCACGCGGACTACGAGGAGGCGGCGGCGGAGCGCGCCCTGACCGGGGCGCAGGCCAAGCTGCTCAGCCTGTTGTCGCTGGAGCCGCTGCCGATGCGGAAGCTGGCCCAGAAGCTGAGGTGCGAGCCGTCGAACGTCACGGGGATCGTGGACCGGCTGGAGGCGCGGGGCCTGGTCGAGCGCCGGCCCGACCCCGGCGACCGGCGGGTCAAGGTCGCGGCGGCGACGGAGGAGGGACGCCGGGTGGCCCGGGGGCTGCGCGAGTCGCTCCGGTTCGCCCGGGAGCCGCTGGCGGGGCTGTCGGAGACGGAGCGGGTGGCTCTGCGGGACGCGCTGGTGAGGATGCTGCGGGACGACTGAACCAGCACTGCGGCCGGCCAGGGGGCAATGCCCGCGGCTGTGGCGGCTATGTGCACCACCACAGGAAGCGGTCGCAGGTTTCCGTGGGGGTCGGGTCCGGCTGTTCCGGCGGGGTGGGGGTCGCCGACGGGGGTGGGTCGTCGTGCGACTCCGGGGACGACGGGTCCGGGTTCGCGGGCGGGGTGGTGCTCGGGACCGGCGCCCGGGACGCGCCGGGACCGCCGGACGCGGTCGGCGTCTGCGACTCCTCCGCCTCCGGGGACTGCGACGCGGACGGCGACACCGTTGTCGACGCGGACGCGCTGGTGGACGGCGGGGCCGAGGTCGGGGTCGTCCCCGAGGGGGCGTCGGCCGGGATCGCCGACGCCTCACCCACCTCGCGGGTCGCGCCGCCGTCCGTCGTCTCGCCGCCCGCCGCGGCCGGCCTGTCCGGGGAGTGCGGGGCGTCCATGCCGAGTTCGGCGAGGCTCAGTCCCCCGGCGGCCAGGACGAAGCCCCCGACGAGGAGCAGGGTCCGGCGGCGGCGCCTGCGGTGGGCGGCGGCCTTGCGGTCGCGGCGGCTGGAGCGGGCGCCGGGAGCGGCTTCGCCGGGGTCCTCGCCGGGGTCCTCGTCGGAGTCGTCCCGCAGGTCGCCCCGGGCCGGTGTCCCGGCGACCGCCGCCACCTCGCGGCCCTCGCCCACCGCCGCCGGCGCGGTCTCCTCACCCACCGTCAGGTGGGCGTCCGACGCGTGCAGTTCGTGGGCGGGCGTACCGCATCCCGGGCAGGCGAGAGCGCCGTTGAGGTGCCGTCGGCACGGGTGGCAGTAGTCCATGACGCGGGAAGGTTAAGTTCCGGGACGGGCGCGTTCCTAGAGGTCACTGTGAATGTTGTGTGGGGAAGCACGCGACCTCGACCTTTCCCCCGATCCGAAACTGCCGAAACCGTTATGTGTCCGACCCATTGACACTCCGAGCACCCCGTCCTTACTGTCACGCCAGCATTTCGAACGAGTGACGAAATATCGAACAACGCGAGGGGCAGCCGCCGTGCGCATCACCGGAATCAGCACACACGTGGTCGGGACGCCGTGGCGCAACCTGACCTACGTCCAGGTGCACACCGACGAGGGCATCACCGGAGTCGGCGAGACCCGGATGCTGGGCCACACCGACGCCCTCCTCGGCTACCTGAAGGAGGCCGAGGCCAACCACATTCTCGGTTCCGACCCGTTCGCTGTCGAGGACCTGGTGCGCCGCATGAAGTACGGCGACTACGGCCGCGCGGGCGAGATCGTGATGTCCGGCATCGCCGTCGTGGAGATGGCGTGCTGGGACATCAAGGGCAAGGCCCTCGGTGTCCCGGTGTGGCAGCTGCTGGGCGGGAAGGTCACCGACAAGGTCAAGGCGTACGCCAACGGGTGGTACACCACCGAGCGGACGCCGGAGGCGTACCACAAGGCCGCGCAGGGGGTCATGGAGCGCGGGTACCGGGCGCTGAAGATCGACCCGTTCGGCACCGGGCACTTCGAGCTGGACCAGCAGCAGACGAACTACGCCGTCTCCCTGATCGAGGCCGTGCGGGACGCCATCGGGCCCGACGCCGAGCTGATGCTGGAGATGCACGGCCGGTTCTCGCCCTCCACCGCCGTCCGGCTCGCGCGCGAACTCGCGCCGTTCAAGCCGGCCTGGCTGGAGGAGCCGGTCCCGCCGGAGAACCTCCGGGCGCTGAAGAAGGTCGCCGAGAAGGTCGACATCCCGGTCGCCACCGGTGAGCGCATCCACGACCGGATCGAGTTCCGCGAGCTGTTCGAGGACCAGTCGGTGGACGTCATCCAGCCCGACGTCGGCCACATCGGCGGCATCTGGGAGACCCGGAAGCTGGCCGCGACCGCCGAGACCCACTACACGCTGGTCGCCCCGCACAACGTCGGCGGCCCCGTGCTCACCGCGGCCTCCCTCCAGGTCGGGTTCACCTCCCCGAACTTCAAGATCCTGGAGCACTTCAACGACTTCGCGGACGCGGAGATCAAGAAGGTCGTCAAGGGCGCGCCGCAGGTGGACCCGGAGGACGGGTGCTTCCACCTCTCCGACGCGCCCGGTCTCGGCGTCGAGCTGGACACCGACGCGGCGGCCGAGTTCCCGCAGCAGCAGGCGCGGTTCGACCTGTGGGCCGAGGGCTGGGAGAAGCGCGCCCCCAAGGGGGCCGGGGCATGAGCGGCGCGGTCGTCGTCGAGGCGCCGGGGGTGCACCGGCTCGTGCCGCACGAGCCGCGCGAACCCGGCCCCGGCGAGGCGCTGGTGCGGGTGCACGCCGCCGGGATCTGCGGCAGCGACCGCGAGGTCTACCAGGGCAACCGGCCCGAGGGATACGTGCGTTACCCGCTCACCCCCGGGCACGAGTGGTCCGGGACCGTGGAGCGGGTCGGCGCCGGGGTGCCGGAGGCGCTGGCCGGCCGGAAGGTGGTGGGCGAGGGCTTCCGCAACTGCCAGGTGTGCGACCGCTGTCACGCGGGCGAGACGACGCTGTGCACCGCCGGGTACGAGGAGACCGGGTTCACCCAGCCGGGCGCCATGGCACCGACGCTGACCCTGCCCGCCCGGCTGCTGCACGTGCTGCCCGACGACGCCGACCTCACCGGCGCGGCGCTGCTGGAGCCGGCGGCCTGCATCGCCGCCGCCGCGCTGAAGGCGAACGCCCGGCCCGGTGAGCGGGTCGCCGTCGTCGGCACGGGCACTCTTGGCATGTTCGCCGTGCAGTTCCTGCGCGCCGCGTCCCCGGCCGAGCTGCTGGTGGTCGGGACGCGCGGGGACCGGGAGGCGCTGTCGCGGCAGTTCGGCGCGACCGGCTTCCGCACCAAGGACCGGCCGCTCCCGGACGACTTCGACGTCGTGATCGAGACCGCCGGGTCCGCGGACGCCGCCCGCACCGCCGCCGCGCTGCTGCGCCGGGGCGGCCGGCTGGTGCTGACCGGCATCCCGGCGCCGGGCGCCGACGGTCTCGACCCGACCGACCTGGTCGTACGGCAGCTGGAGGTGCACACCGTCTTCGGGGCGCCGCCGGACGCCTGGGCGCACACGGTGCGGGTCTTCGCGGCCGGTCTGCTCGATCCGCGGCCGCTGGTGACGCACGAACTGCCGCTCGCGGCGTTCTCCGAGGCCATCGAGCTGGTGGGTTCCGGAGACCCGAAGGTCGGAAAGGTGCTGCTGCACCCGGACGCCCGCCCCTGAGCCGTACGCCGGCGCGGGGGCGACCTGACGGCCTCCGCACCGGCGTACACCCACCCGGCCGGGCGGCTCTGCCCGGCCCCGGTCCGCAGCCCCTCACACCCGCCGCCGCGAACTTCGTCCGACATATCGAACACTAAGGACAGCTTGTGACCGACCCTTCCGCCTCGGCCGCCGCACGCAGGCCCGGTGAGCAGGCGCTCACCGCCCTCGGCCTGGCCGCGCCCGACCCCGATCCCGCCGACGCCTCGCCGCACTCCTTCCCGGGCGGTGGCCGCTGGCGCACCGAGATCCCCTCCTGCGAGGGGCCGGAGGCGCTGGCGGTGGTGCTCAAGGAGTCCTCGCGGCTGGACGTGCCGATCCACCGGATCAGCCAGGGCAGCGGCGTGTGGATGCTCACCGACGCCGAGATCACCGAGATGGTCGAGGCCACCGCCGAACGCGACATCGAGCTCTGCCTGTTCACCGGCCCGCGCGGCACCTGGGACATCGGCGGCTCCACCCGGACCGACTCGGGCGGCGCGGGCCTCAGGGCCCGCGGTCACGCCGCGGTCGCCGGGTGCGTCGAAGACGCCGTACGCGCCAGTGAGTTGGGCGTCAAGTGCCTGCTGGTCGCCGACGAGGGCGTGCTGTGGACGCTGCACCGGGCCCGTGCGGCCGGCCTCCTCCCCGCCGAGACCACGCTCAAGCTCTCCGCGCTCGTCGGACCGGTCAACCCGGCCTCGTACGCGGTGTACGAACGGCTCGGCGCCGACTCCATCAACGTGCCCAGCGACCTGACACCGGATCACCTGACCGAAATACGGCGGGTTTCGGCCGCCCCGATGGACATGTACATCGAGGCCCCCGACGACCTCGGCGGCTATGTGCGGATGTACGAGGTCGCCGAGCTGATCCGGCGCGGCGCCCCGCTGTACCTGAAGTTCGGCCTGTCCAAGGCGCCCGGGATCTATCCGTACGGCCACCACCTGCGGGAACTGACGCTGGCCACCGCCAAGGAGCGGGTGCGGCGCGGCCGCCTCGCCCTCGATCTGCTCGCCCGGCACGGGGCGGACGGGGACATGGCGCCGCTCGGCACCCGGCTGCCGGGGACGCTCAACCGGTTCGAGATCTCGTCATAACGTTCCGGAAAATCCCTTCACAAAAGACGACACGACCGCGCACAATCCCACACACCTGCGTCGCCGATCCAGCCCTCACCTCAAGGATGATGACCATGCGCAACCGCAGAGCCGCACTCGCCGCGATAGCCTCCGCCGCCTCGCTCGCCCTCACACTGACCGCCTGCGGCCAGAACAGCGAGGGCGGCAGCGAGGAGGACAAGGGAGGCAGTGACGGCGCCACCGTCGGCATCGCGATGCCGACCAAGTCCTCCGAGCGCTGGATCACCGACGGCGCCAACGTCGAGAAGGAACTGAAGGCCAAGGGCTTCAAGACGAAGCTGGTCTTCGGCGAGGACGACCCGGACCAGCAGGTCTCCCAGATCGAGAACATGATCACGCAGGGCGTGGACGCCCTGATCGTGGCCGCGATCGACAACAAGTCCCTCGGCAACGTCATGCAGCAGGCCGCGGACGCCGACATCCCGGTCATCTCCTACGACCGGCTGATCCTCGGCACGGAGAACGTCGACTACTACGCCTCCTTCGACAACGAGAAGGTCGGCGAGCTGCAGGGCGGCTACATCGTCGACAAGCTCGGTCTGAAGGCGGGCAAGAAGGGCCCCTTCAACATCGAGCTGTTCGCCGGCTCCAACGACGACAACAACACCCGGTACTTCTTCAACGGCGCGATGAAGGTCCTGAAGCCGTACATGGACAAGGGCCAGCTGGTCGTGCGGTCCAAGCAGACCGACCTCAACCAGGTCACCACCCTGCGCTGGGACGGCGGCACCGCCCAGAAGCGCATGGACGACCTGCTCACCTCCAGCTACCGCAGCGCCAAGGTGGACGCGGTGCTCTCGCCGTACGACGGCATCTCCATCGGCATCCTGTCCGCCCTGAAGTCCGACGGCTACGGCTCCGGCAGCAAGCCGATGCCCGTCGTCACCGGCCAGGACGCCGAGATCGCCTCCGTGAAGTCGATCATCGCGGGCCAGCAGACCCAGACCGTCTTCAAGGACCTGCGTCAGCTCGCCAAGGTCGCGGCGAACATGGTCGACGCGGTCCTGAACGACAAGAAGCCCGAGGTCAACGACACCAAGTCGTACGACAACGGCTCCAAGGTCGTCCCCGCCTACCTGCTGCAGCCGGTCAGCGTCGACAAGTCCAACTACGAGAAGGTCCTGGTCGACGGCGGCTACTACACCGCGGACCAGCTGAACTGACCGGGCCCCACCAAGGATTGGAAGGCACGACCATGGCGGGACCCGTCCTGGAAATGCGCTCGATCGTCAAGACCTTTCCCGGTGTCAAAGCGCTGTCGGACGTCACGCTGACCGTTCGCCAGGGCGAGGTCCACGCCATCTGCGGGGAGAACGGCGCCGGCAAGTCCACCCTGATGAAGGTGCTCTCCGGCGTCCATCCGCACGGCAGTTACGAGGGGGACGTCCTCTTCGAGGGCGAGACCTGCCGGTTCAAGGACATCCGGGCGAGCGAACAGCACGGCATCGTGATCATCCACCAGGAGCTGGCGCTGGTGCCGTATCTGTCCATCGCGGAGAACATCTTCCTCGGCAACGAGCACGCCAAGCGCGGACTGATCAACTGGAACGACACCCTCAAGCACGCCACCGAACTGCTGCGCCGGGTCGGTCTCGACGAGCATCCCGAGACCCGCGTCGCCGACATCGGCGTGGGCAAGCAGCAGCTGGTGGAGATCGCCAAGGCGCTCTCCAAGAAGGTGAAGCTGCTCATCCTCGACGAGCCGACGGCGGCGCTCAACGACGAGGACAGCGGCAAACTCCTCGACCTGATCCTCCAGTTGAAGGAACAGGGCATCACCTCGATCATCATCTCGCACAAGCTCAACGAGATCCGCCGGGTCGCCGACTCGGTCACCATCATCCGCGACGGCCGCTCCATCGAGACGCTCGACGTGAAGGCGGCCGAGACGACCGAGGACCGGATCATCAGCGGGATGGTCGGCCGCGACCTGGAGAACCGCTTCCCGGACCGGACCCCGCACCAGCCGGAGCAGGGCACGGCCCCGGCCCTGGAGATCCGCAACTGGACCGTGCACCACCCCATCGACCAGCAGCGCAAGGTGGTCGACGACGTCTCGATCGAGGTCCGGCGCGGTGAGATCGTCGGCATCGCGGGACTCATGGGCGCCGGCCGCACCGAGCTGGCGATGAGCGTCTTCGGCCGCACCTACGGCCGGCACGCGGGCGGCACGGTTCTCAGGGACGGCCACGAGGTCCGCACGAAGACCGTCCCGGAGGCGGTCGGGCACGGGATCGCCTACGTCACCGAGGACCGCAAGCACTACGGCCTCAACCTCATCGACACCATCAACCGGAACATCTCGCTGACCGCGCTGGGCAAGGTCTCCAAGCGGGGCGTGGTCGACGAGCACGGCGAGCGGCAGGTCGCCGAGGACTACCGCAAGTCGATGAACATCAAGGCGCCGACCGTCTTCGAGCCGGTCGGCAAGCTGTCCGGCGGCAACCAGCAGAAGGTCGTCCTGAGCAAGTGGATCTTCGCGGGTCCCGAGGTGCTGATCCTGGACGAGCCCACCCGCGGCATCGACGTGGGCGCCAAGTACGAGATCTACACGGTCATCGACCGCCTGGCGGCCGAGGGCAAGGCGGTCGTGTTCATCTCCTCCGAGCTGCCCGAGCTGCTCGGCATGTGCGACCGCATCTACACCATGGCCGCGGGACGGCTGACGGGTGAGTTCTCGCGGGCCGAGGCCTCGCAGGAAGCGCTGATGCGGCAGATGACGAAGGACAAGCAGGACCAGAAGTCCCGGAAGGACGAAGAGGTAAGCCGATGAGCACGGACGTGACCGCCAAGACCCCGGCACCGGCGCCGCCCGGCAAAGAGGGCTCGGCCTCCGGCGGCGGGCTGCTGCAGCTGATGCTCGACGGCATGCGCCGCAACATGCGCCAGTACGGCATGCTGATGGCCCTCGGCCTGATCGTGGTGCTGTTCGCGGTGTGGTCCGACGGCGACCTGCTGCTGCCGCGCAACGTCTCCAACCTGGTGCTGCAGAACAGCTACATCCTGATCCTCGCGATCGGCATGATGCTCGTCATCATCGCGGGCCACATCGACCTGTCGGTGGGGTCGCTGACCGCCTTCGTGGGCGCGACGGCCGCCGTCCTGATGGTCAGGAACGACATGCCCTGGCCGGTGGCGGTGATCCTCTGCCTGGCCATCGGCGCCGCCGCCGGCTCGGTGCAGGGCTTCTTCATCGCCTATCTCGGCATACCGTCGTTCATCGTGACCCTCGCGGGCATGCTGCTCTTCCGCGGTCTGACGGAGATCTTCCTCAAGGGCCAGACCCTCGGCCCGTTCCCCAAGGACCTGCAGAAGATCGCCAACGGCTTCCTGCCCGAGGTCGGCCCGAACACCAACTACCACAATCTGACCCTGTTGCTGGGCATCGCGCTGATCGCGTTCGTGGTGTACCAGGAGGTCCGCGACCGCAAGCGGCAGCGGGAGTTCTCCCTCGACGTGCCGCCGCTCAACCTCTTCGTGCTCAAGCTGGTCGCGCTGGTCGCCGCCGTCCTCGTGGTCACGCTGCTGCTGGCCAGCTACAAGGGCGCCCCGATCGTGCTGCTCATCCTGGGCGTCCTGGTCGTCGGCTTCGGCTACCTGATGCGCAACGCGATCATCGGCCGCCACATCTACGCCATCGGCGGCAACCTGCCCGCGGCCAAGCTGTCGGGCGTGAAGGACAAGAAGGTCACCTTCCTGGTCTTCCTGAACATGGGCATGCTCGCGGCCCTGGCGGGTCTGGTCTTCGCCGCCCGCTTCAACGCGGCCTCGCCCAAGGCGGGCCTCAACTTCGAACTCGAGGCCATCGCCGCCTCGTTCATCGGCGGCGCGTCGATGAGCGGCGGCGTCGGCACGGTCCTCGGCGCGATCATCGGTGGCCTGGTCCTCGGCGTGCTGAACAACGGCATGAACCTCGTCGGCATCGGCACCGACTGGCAGCAGGTCATCAAGGGCGCGGTGCTGCTGGCGGCGGTCGGGTTCGACGTGTGGAACAAGCGCAGGGTCGGTTCGTAACGGATTTCGGGCCCCGCCACTCACGGCGGGGCCCGCTTCTTCTCACGGAAGTACAGGAGCCGCACGTATGGAACTGAGCAGACGAACGGTCATCGCGTCGGCGGCAGCGGCCGGCGTGGCCGCCACCGCGGTCGGCGGCACGGCGCACGCGTCGGGAGGCAGGAAACCGGTGAAGGAACTCTTCGGCAGGCTCGCCGACGGAACGAAGGTGTACCGCTGGTCGCTGGAGAACGGCGGCACGCGGATGAAGGTGCTGTCGTACGGCGGCGTCGTGCAGTCCCTGGAGATCCCGGACCGCCGGGGCCGCTACGCCAACGTCTCGCTGGGCTTCGACAACCTCGACGACTACGTGGCCCGCAGCCCGCACTTCGGCGCCCTGATCGGACGGTACGGCAACCGCATCGCCAAGGGCCGCTTCACGCTGGACGGCAAGGAGTACCAGCTCTCCGTCAACGACGGCGAGAACTCCCTGCACGGCGGCGCCCTCGGCTTCGACTACCGGGTCTGGGACGTCGAGCCGTTCACCCGCGGCTCCGACACCGGCCTGGTGCTCCACTACACCAGCGTCGACGGCGAGATGGGCTACCCGGGCACGCTCAGGGCGAAGGTGACGTACACCCTCACCCGGCGCGGCGACTGGCGCATCGACTACGAGGCCACCACCGACAAGGCCACCGTCGTCAACCTCACCAGCCACGTCTACTGGAACCTGGCCGGCGAGGGCAGCGGCACGATCGAGGACCACGAGCTGTCGATCGCCGCCTCCCGCTTCACCCCCACCGACGCGGGTCTGATCCCCACCGGCGAGCTGGCGAGGGTGTCCGGCACGCCCTTCGACTTCCGCCGGGCCAAGCCGATCGGCCGGGACATCCGGGACGCCCACCCGCAGCTGGTCACCGCCAAGGGCTTCGACCACAACTGGGTGCTCGACAAGGGCATCACCGACCGCCCCGAGCACATCGCCACCCTGCGGGACCACGCCTCCGGCCGCACCCTGCGCATCGCCACCGACCAGCCCGGGCTCCAGTTCTACTCGGGCAACTTCCTCGACGGCACCCTGACCGGCCCCGGCGGCTCCCTGTACCGCCAGGGCGACGCCCTGTGCCTGGAGACCCAGCACTTCCCGGACTCGCCGAACCACCCGTCGTTCCCGTCGACCGTGCTGCGGCCCGGCCAGACGTACCGGACCTCGACGGTGCACTCGTTCGACGCCTGAGACACGGGCGCGGGACGAGGCGCGAGGGGCAGGGCGAGAGCACACTTTCTTCACACTCGTTGAACGGTGCCCCGCCCGCCTCCGTATACAGGGGCGGCCCGTGTCCCCCGCACGGGCCGCCCACTCACGGAGGTCCACTTGTCCGGCAACGTCACCTCGCTCTTCCGCGGCACCGCGGCGCACAGCCCCTCGATGGCGGCGCTGACGCGGGAGAGCGGCGAGGCGGCGGGCGCGGGACCGGTGGACTTCTGCATCCCCTGCAACCCGTACTTCCCCACCCCGGCGATGTTCGAGGAGCTGGCCGGCCGACTGCGCGACATCATCACGTACTACCCGAGCAGCGCCGACACCATCACCGCCGAACTGTGCGGTCTGCTCCAGCTCCCGCCGCAGTGCGTGGCGATGGGCAACGGCTCCACCGAGCTGATCACCTGGATCGACCACCTGCTGGTCCGGGAGTCCCTCGCCGTCCCCGTCCCCACCTTCGGCCGCTGGACCGACCAGCCCATGGAGACCGGCAAGCGGGTCGACATGTTCCCGCTCCAGGAGGCCGGCGGCTTCGCCCTCGACCTCGCCCGGTACGCCGAGTTCGTCCGGGCCAGGGGCACCCGGGCCGTGGTGGTCTGCAACCCCAACAACCCCGACGGCGGCTACCTGCACAAGCAGGCGCTGGTGCAGTTCATGGACGCGATGGCCGACCGGGACCTGGTGGTGATCGACGAGTCGTTCCTGGAGTTCGCCGACGCGGAGGCCGAACCCAGCGTGGTCCAGGAGGCGATGCTGCGCCCCAACGTCGTCGTCCTGCGCAGCCTCGGCAAGAACTTCGGTCTGCACGGCATCCGCTTCGGCTATCTCGTCGCCAACCCGGCGCTCGCGGGCCGGGTGCGTTCCATGCTGCCCAAGTGGAACCTCAACTCCTTCGCGGAGCACGTGGTGTTCATGCTGCGCGACCACGGCCCCGAGTACGCGCGGAGCCTGCACCAGGTGCGGCGCGACCGGCTGGAGATGTCCGCCCAGTTGTCCGCGCTGCCCGGCCTGACCGTCTATCCCTCCCAGGGCAACTTCCTCTTCGTCCGACTCCCCGTGGGCGCGGAGGGCACGGCGGTCCGCGACCGCATGCTCACCGAGCACCGGATCCTGGTCCGTGAGTGCGGCAACAAGATCGGTTCGTCCAGCCGCTTCCTGCGCCTCGTGGTGCGCCCCCAGGTCGATGTTCGTCGTCTGGTGTCCGGCCTGGAACAGGTGCTCTACGGGGCCGGGAGGGGAGCCGCCGTGCCCGGGCCGGCCACAGGGACCGGCTACAGCTCGGGCACGGCGGCGGTGGACCGCCTGGTGAGCGAGACCAACGGTTCCGGCATGCGCGCGATCACCGCCCGGACCGCCGGTGCCGGTGCCCCGGGGATCGCCGCCGCTCCGGCTCCCCCGCCGGGCACCGGCACCGGCATGCCGCTCCCCGCCGCGGTGCCCGTCGCTCCGGCGGCGGCCACCGTGCCGCCTCCGGCGCCGGTCCCCCAGCCGGCGCCGTATCCCGGACCGGTGCCGGTCCCCCACCCGGCACCGGTCCCGCAGCAGCCCCTGCCCGCGCCGGTTCCGCAGCCCGTGCCCGCCCCGGTTCCGCAGCCCGTGCCCGCCCCGGTTCCGCAGCCCGTGCCCGCCCCGGTTCCGCAGCCCATGCCCGCGCCTGCTCCCGCCCCGGCCGCCGGGTATCCGGCGCCCGTCGGTCCGACCCCGCCCGGCGTCCCGGCCCGCGGTGGTCTCACGGCCGCCCAGGTCCGGGGCACCGACGGTCTGTCGTCGGTACCGGCGACGGGCTGGCCGAACGCGGCGGGGATGGGCCGGGCGGGGTGAGCCCCGCAGGCCGGCCTATGCGGTCGAGCCGGTAGAGGCGGTCGACCCGGTGGGCGTGCCCGACGGGGTCGGGCAGGGCGGGTCCGTCGGAGACGCCGTGGGGTCGGGGGACGGGGACTCCGGTTCGGTGGAGCAGGCGTCGGTGGGGGTCGGGTCCGGTGAGGGTTCCGGGGTGTCCGTGGGGGTCTCGGTGGGGGTCTCGGTCGGCGGCTGGGAAGGGCCCGGGCTCGTCGGGGGCAGCGACGGGGAGGACGGGACCGGCGCCGTGGACGGCAGGGGACGGGACGGAGACGGTCCCGGGCTGCCGTCCGGCGCGGTGGGGGTGGGGTCCGGGCCGATGACGATGCCGTCGTCCGCGCCTCCGCTCCCGTGTCCGCCCGGGGTGCCTCCCGTACCGCCGCTGCCGCCGCTCCCGCCGTCGACGGGCTCGGTCGCCGGGGTGTCGCCGCCCGCGCCGGGGCTCTTCGGTACGACGCCCTCGCCGTCCGGGACGGTGTGGACTCCCCGCCGGTAGAACTCCAGCCAGTATTCGACCGTCTCCAGGTAGGTGCGGGAGTTGTTGTAGCTGAGGATCGCCCGGTCCAGGTCCGCCGCCCGGCCCAGGTCCCGGTCGCCGGCGCAGAGGTAGTGCCCGGCCGCGAGGGCCGCGTCGAAGACGTTGTTCGGGTCGGCGCGGCCGTCGCCGTTGCCGTCCGCGCCCCAGCGGGCCCAGGTGGACGGCAGGAACTGCATCGGGCCCACCGCCCGGTCGTAGACCGTGTCGCCGTCGTGGGCCCCGCCGTCCGTGTCCCGGATGAGGGCGAAGCCCTTCCCGTTGAGGGGAGGCCCGGTGATACGGCTCAGGGTCGTGCCGTTCCGGTCGACCGCGCCGCCGCGTGCCTGGCCGGACTCCACCTTGCCGATGGCCGCGAGCAGTTCCCAGGGCAGCCGGCAGCCGGGGTCCGTCCGGCCGACGGCCGTCTCGGCGGCGCGGTAGGCGCGCAGCACGGTGGCCGGGATGCCCGACTGGACGCGGACCTGGTCCCGCACGGTCCCGGGGGCGACCGGTCCGCCGTCGCGCGTCGTCAGGGGCGGGAGTTCGGTGTGGTAGGAGCCGTCGCCGGGCGGGGCGAGCTCGGTGAAGGGGTCGTCCGCCGTCGGCACGATCGGGTCGTCGGCCGCCGGTCCGGCGTGGGTGTCCTTCGCGTCCCGGGTGAGGCCGGGGGCCTGGGAGGCGGTGAGGGCCGCCATGGCCGCCACCGCGAGGGCGGTCGTGCGCAGTCCCTTGCGGGTCCGCCCGCGGTACAGGCGTCGGGCGGCACGGCGTACGGGCATGTCGTCACTCCTGTCGGGTCGGTCGGAGGTCCGGGCGGCTCGGTCAGCGGCCGAAGGTGTCGAGGGCGGAGACCAGCCAGCGTCCGTCGCGGTGCACGACGTCGACGGCGAGCATGGCCGCCGCGTACACGCCCTCGTCCTGTGCGGTCTTCTCGCCCGCCTTGCTCTGCTCACCCGCCTTGCTCTTCTTGCCGCCGGTGGCGACGCTGCTCTGGTCCGCGTAGACGAGGACCCGGGCCCGGTCGCCGTCGATCCGCTCGACCGCGCTGTCGGTGACCGTCGTGGTGATCACGGCCTTCTGCGCGTCGGCCCGTTCACGGACGTCGGCGAGCAGTTCCCGGTGCTGGTCGACGGCCTTGCCGGTCAGCAGGTCCTTCGCCGCCTTGTCGAGGGCCCCGGGGTCGGTGTGGTCGTAGGAGAAGAGCCGGTCGACGGCCTTGGTCACCTGTCCCTTGATCTCGCTGGTGCGGGCGAGGTCGGTCAGCGCGGTGTTGCTCCGCGCGGGCTCGGACCTGAGCCCTTCGGCCCTGGCGTGCGCCCAGCCCGCGAAGCCGCCGAGGAGCACCGTCAGCGCGCAGAGCAGTACGAGGAGCGGGGGCCGGCGACGGCTGCGGGCCCGGCGGGGGGACTTGGGCTCGTCCCCGGTCGTGGGCTGGTCGGCGGTGGCGGCCGTCGCGGGCTCCAGGACGGCCGTGGCGCCGCGCGTGCGGGCCCGGACCGCCGGGCGCTCGGCGCCCTCGGTGCCCTCGGTGCCTTCCGGGCGCGCGGTGGAGGCGGCGGGCCGGGTCTCGCGGGCCTGGCGACGCCGCTGGCGGTTGATGTGGTGACGGGTCGTCGACATGGTGCGCTGTCCTCCTCGCTGCGGCCGGCTCGCTCGGTACGGGACCGGGTCAGCCGGTCGATGTGCCGCCCACGGGTGCCTGGCCCAGGGCGCTCAGCTTCCACCGGCCGTCGGTCCGGGTGAGTTCGCCGAGCATGCGGCTGTCCTTGTCGGTCTTCGCCCCGTCGGCCGCCTCGACGGTGACGCGCAGGGCGACCAGTACCCGGGCCCGTCCGGCGCGGTCGTCGAGTTCGGTGACGGCGCCGGACAGCACCCGGGCGGTGCTCACCGTCTTCGCCTCCTTCACCTGTGCCGCGAACTCGTCGCGGCCGGAGGCAAGCTGCTCGTGCAGCTCGCCGGTCGTCGACGACTCCCACAGGTCGAGGCCCCGTTCGAGCGTGCGGTGGTCGAGGGTGTTCAGGTTCTGCACGGCCTGTTCCCCGACGGAGAGTGCCGCGTCGCGCTGGGCGGCGTAGGCGGCCCGCTCGTCGTGGGCCGCCCGGTACCAGTCCTGGCCGGCCCAGACGGCGAAGCCGCCCGCCAGGAGGGTGAGGGCCACGGCCAGGGCCAGGAGGGGCCGGGACCGGCCGGCGCCGAGGAGGCGGACCGCGCGTTGCATGGGGTGCTCCAGTCTCCCGCGCATGGTCAGCGGGCCTTGATGTCGACGATGCGCCACTGGTCGCCGTCGAGCCGTGCCGTGACGGTGAGTTGGGCCGCCGCGGTGGTGGCCTCGGCGTCGCCCTTGTCCTTGTCCTTGCCTTTGCCCTTGCCTTTGTGGGAGGTCTGGTCGAGGAAGACCAGCAGGCGGGCCCTGCCGCCGTCGAGTTCGATCACCCCGGTGCGGACGGCGCGGGTGCTGAGGGTGACGCGCTGGTCGGTGAGGTCGTCGCGGACCCGGGCGAAGAGGGTCTCGTACTGGCGGGCGGCGCGGCCGTCGAGGACGGTGCTCGCGGAGCGTTCGGCGGCCGCGGTGCCGTCCGGGGTGTAGGAGAAGACCCGGGCGAGGGCGCTGCCGACGTCGCCCGCGACGCGGGTGGTGGCCTCGGTGTCGGTGAGCGCCTGGTTCCGGGCGGGCGCCTCGGACCTCAGCTGGTGGGCCGCGTAGAAGAACCCGCAGCCGCCGAGGACGAGAGCGGCGGCGGTCCCGGCGAGGGCCGCCTTCCGCAGGCGCCCGTTCGGCGGACGGGGGGTGGGGGCATCGGGGTCGGATGCCTCGGACCCGGCGGGCGTCGGCTCGGCGGTGTCCGGCTCGGCGGGGCTCGGCTCGCCGGTGCTCGGCTCGGCGGTGACCGGCTCGGCGGGCGTGTCCGCGGCCTCCGGCTCGGGTTCCGGCGCCTGCTCGTCCACCGTGCCGGACTTCTGCCCGGCGGCGCCCCTGCGCAGCAACCACGTCGGTGTCATCGCTCCTCGCCGCCCTTCTCCTCCGCGACCGGCACCGCGCTCAGCGCTTTCACCTTCCACTCCCCCTCGCCCGTGCGGGCCAGGACCGCTTCCAGGCGCTTGCGGTCGGTGGCCGGCTTCTTCGTCCCGGCGGCCCCGGCGGTCCCGGCGGCCCCCTCGGGCGTGACCTCGACGCGGACGGTGGCGATGAGCTTGGCCGTGCCGGACCGCGTGTCCAGCGCGGTGAGGGCGGCCTCGGTGACCGTGCCGCGCGCCGAACTCCCCGCCCTGGCCTCGGTGTCGCCCAGTTCCTCGCGCAGCGGGCCGGTGGAGACGGCGCGCCAGTCCCGGATGCTCCGCTGCGCGCTCTGCCGGGTGGCGGCGTCGAGCGTGGTGAGTACGGCGATGCCCTCGCGCCCGTCGGCGAGCGCCTCGTCCCGCTCCCGGCCGTAGGCGAGCGCGTCGTCGGTCCGGGCCTGGGTGTACGTCCACGCGCCGGTGCCGCAGAAGGCGAGGGCCAGCGCGAGCCCCGTCCCGGTGAGGATCCGCGCCCGCCTCATCGGGTGCTCCCGGTGCCGGCCGGGGCGAGGAGACCGGTGAGGCCGGCCGGTGCCTCGCCGCTCTGTCCGGGCAGGGCCAGCGCGCCGGGGAGTGCCGGGGAGGCGTCTCCCTTCGCGGGCGTACCGGCGCTGCCCGAGGGCAGGGAGCCGGGTTCGGCCGGGTCGGGCACCGCGCCGCCCTTCGGGGCGTTGGCCGAGCCGCGCACGTTCTTGCCGCTGGAGGCCGGTGCGGTGCAGGCGGCGTCGGTGTTGAGGGCGGGAGCCGTGCCCAGGTCGAGGCCATTGCGGTAGCGCGTGGCGCCGTATCCCTCGGTGCAGGGCAGGGGGCTGAAGAAGGTGACGGCCAGACCGAGGTTGAGTGCGCCCCCGTCGACGGCGCTGGCGCCCGCTGCGACGGCCGCCGGGTACTTCACCAGGAGTTCCTCGATGCCGCGCTGCCGGGTGACGGCGACCTCGGAAGTGGTGAGGAGGTTGGCGAGGACCACGCCGAGGCTCGGGTCGAGGTCCCGCAGCAGGCCGCTGACCTGGGTGGCGGCCTCGGGGGTGACGGCGAGGAGGCGGCGCAGGTCGGCGTCGGAGCCCTTGAGGGCGGCGGCCAGGTCCTTCGCGCCTACGGCGAAGTCGCGGATGGTCCGCGCCTCTTGGGCCTGGGTGCGCAGGACGGTCTCGCCGTCGTTGATGAGCCGGGTGGTGGAGGGCAGGGCGCGGTCGGCGGCCTCGACGAAGTCGCTGCCGCTGTCGAGCAGCACCTGGAGGTCGTCGCCGTGCCCCTCGAAGGCCTTGCCGAACTCGTCGACGACCGTGCGCAGATCCTCCAGCGGGACGGAGCCGGCCAGGTCGTCGACGCTGGTGAGGACGTCGGTGACGGGCGCGGGCACCTCGGTGTCGGCCTGTTCGATGCGGGTGCCGTCGGCGAGGTAGGGGGAGCCGTCGCTCTCGGGCCGCAGGTCGATGTACTGCTCGCCGACGGCGGAGAGCCCGGCGACCACGGCCTTGGTGTCGGCGGGGATGCGGGGCGCGGACTTCTTGATGCGGAGTTCGGCGACGACGCCTTCACCGGTGAGGTCGATCGGGCCGACGCGCCCCACCGAGACGCCCCGGTAGGTGACGTCCGAGTGGGTGAACAGGCCACCCGTGCGCGGCAGTTCAACGTCCACGGTGTAGTAGTCGGCGACGCCCACGTACCGGCCGAGGTCGGCGTAGCGGATGCCGAGGAAGGCGAGGGCGAGGACGGCGATGAGGAGGAAGGCGAGGTTCTTCAGCCGTACGGCCAGGGTGATCACGACCGCTCACCTCCGGAGCCGGTCCCGGTCCCGGACACGGAGGGCAGCGACAGGGGCGAGGCGGGGTCGCTCGCCGGGGCCGGGGACGGCATGTCCTCGGACTCGAGCGGCGGGATCACCTCGGTCCCCGGTGCGGCGACCATGCTCAGGTAGGTGTTGAGGTAGTCGCCCTTCACCCCGCGCAGCACCTCGTCGGTGAACGGGTAGGTCAGCAGCACCTGGAGCGAGTCGGGCAGGTCCGTGCCCGCGTCGGCGAGCGCCTTCAGCGTCGGGGCGACGGCCTTGAGGTCGGCGATCATGTCGTCCTTGCTCGCGTTGATGGTGGAGACGGCGACGCCGGAGAGCGTGTCGAGGGAGCGCAGCATGGTCAGCAGGGAGCCGCGCTGCTTCTCCAGCGTCTTCAGTCCGGGCGAGAGGTCGGTGAGGACGGTGCCGACGTCCTCCTTGCGGTGGGCGAGGGTCGCGGAGAGCCGGTTGACCGCGTCGAGGGCGTCGGTGATGTCGTCGCGGTGGTCGTCGAGGTCGCCCACCAGGGTGTCGACCCGCTTCAGCATGGAGCGGACCTCGGGTTCGCGGCCGCCGAGTGCCGCGTTGAGCTCCCGGGTGATGGTCTTGAGCTGGCCCACGCCGCCACCGTTGAGGAGCAGGGACAGCGCGCCGAACACCTCCTCGACCTCGGTGTTGCGGCTGGTGCGGGCCAGCGGGATGACGCTGCCGTCGGTCAGCCGGCCGGCTGCCGTCTCCTTGGCGGGGGCGACGAGCTGGACGTACTTCTCGCCGAGCAGGCTGGACTGTTCGAGCCGGGCGGTGGCGTCGGCGGGCAGCCGTACGTCGCCGTTGATCTCCATGGTGACGCGGGCCGACCAGTCGTCCTCGCCGAGTTCGATGCCGGTGATCCGGCCGACGGCGACGTCGTTGACCCGTACGGCGGCGTGTGGGACCAGGCTCAGTACGTCCTGGAGTTCCGCGGTGACGGTGTAGGGGTGGTCGCCGAGGTCGGCGCCGCCGGGCAGCGGCAGGTCCTCGATGCCGTCGAAGCCCGCCACCCCGGCCGGGACCCCGCCGAGGGTGAGGGCGAGGGCGAGACCGAGGGCGATCAGTCCGCCCGCGGCGAGCCCGGCCGTCCGGCCTCCGGGGAGCGTCGCGCGCTTCATCGGCCGTCCCCCTTCTCCGTCCCGGCCACGGGCAGCGGGAGCAGCGGTCCGCCGCTGCTGATCTCGTTGAGGTTGGCGCGGCCGTCGAGGGTGCGGGTGTCGGGGTTGTAGGCGTTCACGACGTTGCCGGCGGCCAGCGGTGCCACGTCCAGCGCCTCGGCCAGCGAGGCGCGTTGCTCGACCAGGGTGCGGGTGATGGGGACGAGCCGGTCGACGTTCTTCTTCAGTTCGCCGCGGTTGTCCTCGATGAAGGTCTTGACCTGGCCGAGGGCGGTGCCGAGTTCCTCCAGGGCGCCGGTGAGGTCGTCCTTGTTGTCGGCGAAGAAGCCGACGACCTCGTCCAGGCGTTCCTGCGCGGTGCGCACGTCGGTGTCCTTGTTCTTGAGCATGGTGGTGAAGGTCTGCAGGCTGCTGAGCGTCTTGAACAGGTCGCCGCTGCTGCCGTCGAGGGTCCTGGCGGCCTTGCCGAACTCCTCCACGCCGTCGCCGATGGCCTCACCGTTGCCGTCGAGGTTGTCGGCGCCGGTCCTCAGCAGCTCGGACAGGGCGCCGTCGGCGTTGGCGCCGTCCGGGCCGAGGGCGTCGCCGAGTTCGGTGATGGAGTCGTAGATCTGGTCGATCTCGACGGGGACGTGGTTGCGGGAGGCGGGCAGCACGGCGCCGTCGTCGAGGGCGGGGCCCTCGCGGTAGGCGGGGGTGAGCTGCACGTAGCGGTCGGCGACGACGCTCGGCGCGACGACCACGGCCCGCGCGTCCTCGGGGGCCTTGATCCCCTCGTCAAGGCGGAGGCCGACGCGGACCCTGGTGCCCTCGGGGTCGACCGACTCCACCTCGCCGACCCGTACGCCGAGGATGCGCAGGTCGGACCCGGCGTAGACGCCGATGGCGCGGTCGAAGTAGGCGGTGACGCGGGTGCCGTCGGCTTCCAGGGCCCGGCCGGCGGCCAGGCCGCCGGCGGCGAGCACCACGAGGGCGAGCACTCCGGTGAGGATCTTTCGGCGTCGGGTCATCGCGCACCGCCCCCCTGGGCGGCCGCCGGCTGTTTCGGCGGCAGGCATCCGGTCTCGGGCTGGGAGGTCTCGGGCAGGTAGGAGCGGGGCACGACGCCGCACAGGTAGCTGTCGAACCAGCGCCCGTTGCCCAGGGTGTTGCCGACCAGCCGGTAGTAGGGGCCGACCAGGGCGAGGGTCTCGCCGAGCCGGGTGTTGTTCTTCTCCAGGACGGTGGTGACGCGGCCGAGTGCCTTGAGGGTGGGGCCGAGCTGCTTCTCGTTGTCCTTGACGAGGCCGCCGAGTTCGGTGCCGAGGTCCTGGCTGCCCTTGAGCAGGGCGCTGATGGCGGCGCGGCGGTCGCGAAGTTCGCCGAGCAGGGGGCCGCCGTCCTCGATGAGGGTCTCGAAGCTGGACTTCTTGTTCTCCAGCGTCTTGGTGAACCGCGCGCTGCCCTTGAGGAGTTCGGAGAGCTTCGCGTCGCGCTTCGAGATCGACTTCGACAGGTCGGACAGTCCGGTGGCGGCCTTGCGCACGTGCGGCGGTGAGTCCTTGAAGGTGTCGGAGATGGTCTCGAAGCTCTCCGCGAGTTTCCCGGTGTCGATGGCGTCGACGGTGCCGCTGAGGTCCTGGAAGGCCTGGGTCACGTCGTAGGGGGACGTGGTGCGGGCGAGCGGGATGCGGGTACCGGGGTCCTGGCGGCCGGAGCCGAGCGGGTCGAGTGCCAGGTACTTGTCGCCGAGCACCGTCTTGATGGCGATGGCGGCGGTCGTGCGGTCGCCGACCCAGGCGTCCTCGACCTCGAAGCTGACCTTGACCTTGGCGCCGTCCAGCGCGACGCCGGTGACCTGTCCGACCTTGACTCCGGCGATGCGCACCTCGTCGCCCTCGTCCAGGCCGGCGGCCTCGGAGAAGTCGGCGCTGTAGGTGGTGCCGCCGCCGAGGGGCAGCCGGTCGACGTTGTAGGCGAGCAGGGCGATCAGGGTGAGGAGGAGCAGCCCGGCGACGCCGACGGCGACGGGGTTGCGTTCCTTGACCGGCTTGATGCGCGGCCTGCTGCGGGGGCCCGTCATCCGCGGCACCTCGATTCGGTGACCGCGATGCCGGTCGGCGGCTTCGAGCCGTCGGAGGTGGTCACTCCGCTCACGCGCGCCTCGCAGAGGTAGAGGTTGAACCACGAGCCGTAGGAGGACAGTCGGGTCAGGGCGGTCAGCTTGGCGGGGCTCTTCTCGAGGAAGTCCTCGATCTGCGGGGTGTGCTCGCCGAGGGTGGTGGAGAGCCGGCCCAGTTCGCGGATGTCCTTCTTGAGGGGCGCGCGTCCGTCCTCCAGGAGGCCGGCCGTGACGGTGGTCAGGTCGCCCATGGCGGCGACGGCCTCGCCGAGGGGTTTGCGGTCCTGGTTGAAGCCGGTGACGAGCTTCTGGAGGGTGACGACGAGGTCGTCGAAGCCGTCCTCGCGGTCGTTGAGGGTGTCCAGCACGGTGGTGAGGTTCTCGACGACCTGGCCGATCACCTTGTCCTTGGCGGCGACGGTCGTGCCGAGCGAGCCGATGTGGCGGATCAGGCTGTCGACGGTGGCGCCCTCGCCCTGGAGCACCTGCACGATCGATCCGGCGAGTTCGTTGACGTCCTTCGGGGACAGCCCCTCGAACAGCGGCTTGAAGCCGTTGAAGAGCAGGGTCAGGTCGAGCGCGGGCGTGGTGCGGTCCAGCGGGACGGTGCCGCCCTCGGGGAGGGTGCCGGCGAGGTCGCCGCTGCCGCGGCCGAGGGAGACGTAGCGCTGGCCGACCATGTTGAGGTATTTCACGGCGGCGGTGGTGGAGCGGGGCAGCCTGCGGTCGTCGCGGACGGTGAAGGTGACCTGGGCGGTGCGCCGGTCGACGACGCGTACGTCGGTGACCTCGCCGACCGTCACTCCGGAGATCCGCACGCTGTCGCCGTCCATGAGCCCGGTGACGTCGGTGAACAGGGCCTTGTAGGTCCTGGTGCCGGTGCCGGAGTCGACACCGGTGCCGGCCACGCTCAGGCCGAGGACGGTGGTGGCCAGGGCGGTGACCACCACGAAGACGAGGGACTTGAGCAGCGGTCCGGTCAGCGGGCGGCGCCGGGTGTGCGCGTGGTCGGCTCCGGTCATCGCAGGGTCACCTCCGTACCGCGGTAGACGGGGCCGACGAGCAGGCTGCTCCAGTCGGGCAGGTCGCCGGGGCGCTCGCCGGCGGCCGGGGCGATCAGTTCGTTGACGAGGTCGTTCTCCTGCGGGGAGTTGGCGGGGCCGAGGTCCTGCTCGGCCGCCGGGGTGGCGGCCCGGGCGGTGGGCCGGGGCAGGGTGCCGAGGTAGGGCACGGTGGGGCAGCGGGGTCCGCCGCCGGCGTCGTAGGCCGGGGTGTCGCGGCCGGGCCGGTAGGCGCCGCGGGAGGCGACGCTGGTGACGTCGACGTGGATGCCGGGCCGGTCGGTGCCCTTGCCGAGCGCCTTGTCCATGGCCGGCACGAAGTCGGCGAGGGTGCGCAGGGTGCAGGGGAAGGCGGAGGAGTACTCGGCGAGCAGTTCCAGGGTGGGGCGGCTGGTGTCGCCGAGCCGGATGATGTTGTCCTTGTTCTTGCGCAGGAAGGCGGTCACGTCCTCGGCCGTGCGGGTCGTGGCGCCGAGGGTGGCGGCGAGTTCGCTCTCCTGCTCGGCGAGGGTGCCGCTGGTGGTGGTGAAGTCGGTGAGCGCCGTGAGGATGTCGGGCGCGGCGTCCGCGTAGACGTGGCTGACCTTCACGAGTTCCCTGAGGTCACGGTTGAGGGCGGGCAGGTTGGGGTTGAACTCCTCCAGGTGCTCGTCCAGCAGGCTCAGCGTCTCGCCGAGCCGCTCTCCGCGTCCTTCGAGGGCCTGCGAGACGGCGGACAGGGTGGCGGAGAGCTTCTGCGGCTGGACGGCGGTGAGCATCGGCAGGACGTCGTCGAGGACCTGCTGGAGTTCGATGGCGTTCGCGGACCGGTCCTGGGGGACGACGGCCCCGGCGGCCAGGGGCTCGGGCGAGGGGTTCGCGGGCGGCACGAGGGCCACGAACCGCTCGCCGAACAGGGTGGTGGGCAGCATCTGCGCGCGGACGTCGGACGGTACGTCGTCCAGCGCGCCGGGCTTCATGGCGAGGGTGAGCCGGGCGCCGTCGCCGGTGGCGTCGATGGCGCGGACCTCGCCGACGACGACGCCCCGCAGTTTCACCTCGGCGCCGGGGTGCATCTGGTTGCCGGCGCTGCCGGTCTCGACGACCACCGGGTCGGAGTCGGTGAACTTCTTGTCGTAGACGGCGACGGCCAGCCAGATCAGCAGGACGGGCACCAGCACGAACACCACTCCGGCGAGCCGGCGGCGCAGCGTGTGTCCTCTCGGTCGGCTCATCTCACCCCGCCACCTTCACGGTCGTGGTCGCGCCCCACAGGGCCAGCGACAGGAAGAAGTCGGTGACGCTGATCAGCACGATGGCGTTGCGCACCGACCGGCCGACGGCCACGCCGACGCCGGCCGGGCCGCCGGAGGCGCGGTAGCCGTAGTAGCAGTGGGCGACGATCACCATCACGCTGAAGATCAGCACCTTCAGGACGGAGAGCAGCACGTCCGTCGGGGAGAGGAAGAGGTTGAAGTAGTGGTCGTAGGTCCCCCGGGACTGCCCGTTGAACAGGACGGTCACGTAGCGGGAGGCGAGGTAGGAGGAGAGCAGCCCGATGGCGTAGAGCGGAATGATGGCGACGACGCCGGCGATGATGCGGGTGGTGACCAGGTAGGGCATCGAGCGGATGCCCATGCCTTCGAGGGCGTCGACCTCCTCGTTGATGCGCATGGCGCCGAGCTGGGCGGTGAAGCCGGCTCCGACGGTCGCGGAGAGGGCGAGTCCGGCGACCAGGGGGGCGATCTCGCGGGTGTTGAAGTAGGCGGAGACGAATCCGGTGAACGCGGCGGTGCCGATCTGGTCGAGGGCCGCGTAGCCCTGGAGTCCGACGACGGTCCCGGTGAAGAGCGTCATCGCGATCATCACGCCGATGGTGCCGCCGATGACGCCGAGGCCGCCGGAGCCGAAGGCCACCTCGGCGAGCAGGCGCTGTACCTCCTTGAGGTAGCGGCGCAGGGTCCGCGGGATCCACAGCAGGGCCCGGACGTAGAAGAGGAGTTGGTCGCCGGAGCGGTCGAGCCAGACGAGCGGGGAGGCCATCGGACCTCAGCCTCCCTTCGGCGGGACGATCTGGAGGTAGACGGCCGTCATCACCATGTTGACGAAGAAGAGCAGGAGGAAGGTGATGACGACGGACTGGTTGACGGCGTCGCCGACGCCCTTGGGGCCGCCGCGCGGGTTGAGGCCGCGGTAGGCGGCGACGATGCCGGCGATGAACCCGAAGACCAGCGCCTTGAGTTCGCTGACATAGAGGTCGGGCAGCTGGGCGAGGGCGGAGAAGCTGGAGAGGTAGGCGCCGGGGGTGCCGCCCTGCATGATGACGTTGAAGAAGTAGCCGCCGAGGATGCCGACGACCGAGACCAGGCCGTTGAGCAGGACCGCGACGCCCATCGCGGCCAGCACCCGGGGCACGACCAGCCGCTGCACGGGCGACACGCCCATGACCTCCATCGCGTCCAGCTCCTCGCGGATCTTGCGGGAGCCGAGGTCGGCGCAGATGGCGGAGCCGCCGGCGCCGGCGATGAGCAGCGCGACGATGAGCGGGCTGGCCTGCTGGACGACGGCGAGGACGCTGGCGCCGCCGGTGAAGGACTGGGCGCCCAACTGCTCGGTGAGCGAGCCGACCTGGAGGGCGATGACGGCGCCGAAGGGGATCGAGACCAGGGCGGCGGGCAGGATGGTCACGCTCGCGACGAACCAGAACTGCTCGACGAACTCGCGGAACTGGAAGGGTCTTCGGAAGACGGCCCGGGTGACCTCCGCCGCGAGCGCGAAGAGCCGCCCGGTCTGCCGCAGCGCGCCGGTGATCACGCGCCGCTCCCGGCGGCGGGCATCGGCAGGGTGGCCGCCTCGGAGCTCTTGGCGTAGGTCTCCCGGATGGCGGACCGCGCGGCGGGCGGCAGCGTGTCGATCATGCCCATGACACGCTCGCGTCGCCGGGCGGCGGCCCGACGCGGCGGGAGGCCGGGCGAGGGCTCCAGCTGCGGCACGATCATCCGGGGCGCGACGGGGGCCGCGGTGGCGGTGTCCGCCTCGGCGGCGAGGGTGGCCGCGTCCTTCTCCTCGGACATCCCGATGGGACCCTCGCGCCGGCCGCCCAGGAACTGGGAGACGACCGGCTCGTCGCTGGTGAGCAGCACCTCGCGCGGGCCGAAGGTGACGAGTCGGCGCAGGAAGAGCATCCCCATGTTGTCGGGCACGGTGGCGGCGATGTCGAGGTTGTGGGTGACGATCAGCATCGTGGCGTCGAGCTGCGCGTTGAGGTCGATCAGGAGCTGGGAGATGTAGGCGGTGCGGACCGGGTCGAGCCCGGAGTCCGGTTCGTCGCACAGGATGATCTGCGGGTCGAGGACGAGCGCGCGGGCCAGCCCGGCCCGCTTGCGCATGCCGCCGCTGATCTCTCCCGGCAGCTTCCCCTCCGCGCCCAGCAGCCCGACGACCTCGATCCGCTCCATGACGATGCGGCGGATCTCGGACTCCTTCTTGCGGGTGTGTTCGCGCAGCGGGAAGGCGATGTTGTCGAAAAGGGACATGGACCCGAAGAGGGCACCGTCCTGGAACATGAGACCGAACAGTTTCCGGGTCTCGTAGATGTCCCTTTCCGGACTGTTCACCATGTCCACCCCGTTGATGAGGACACGGCCCTGCTCGGGTTTGAGCAGCCCTATGAGCGACTTCAGGAAAACGGTCTTACCGGTTCCGGACGGGCCCAGCATCACGCTGACCTCCCCGGCCGGAAGAGTGAGTGACACGTCCCGCCAGATGCTCTGCTTACCGAAGGACTTGGTCAGGCCCTCGACCACTACTTCGATTCCCATATCACCTCCAGCGGACGTCCATCGGATTCGCGCCGCGGGCCCGCACGTTAAGTCGGCCCGGAGCACACTGACAACGGGTGCGGCACCGATCTCCGGCACCCCGGTGGAACTTGTCACCGCGCAGACAACCTGCCCGCCCCGCACTTGTCTCCGGGGAGACAGGGCGGGGTCTCGCGGTTCCGGGGGGTGTGGATCCCGCGGGACCCCGCCGGCGGACCCGCTGCCGCACGGGAGGTGGGCCGGAACGCGTCCGCCATGGCTCCGGCCGACGGGGGCCACCGACCTGGAACCGAGCACCGCACCGGCACGTTACGGCCGGGTAACCTCGGCGGGCAACACCGGAATCGGAGTTTTCCGGGATACCGACTTCGGCCATCCGCAACCTGTCACGGAAGACACAGAAACCCCTCGGTAACTTGTCATCCGGTGATGATTTCTGCCCCGTCCCGGGCGTCCGCCGCGAAGGTGGCGCATCATCGGTCGAACGTCCCCGCCTTGGCAGCGGATGACTAAGGGGAATCGCGATTCACTCACCCGGCAAACAGGTTGTTCCGCTTTTCAAAGAATCATGGACGGCCGCATTGTTCGGCTATGTTTCCCGCGAGTAACGTCACGGCTCAATGCAGGTCGACCCTCAAGGAGACTCCCGAGCCATGAAGAAGAGCATCAGAAGGTCAGCCCTCGTGGTGTGCGCGGCCGCGTCGGCGCTGGGCCTCGCCGCCGCCCCGTCCTCTGCGGCGCCCTCCACGGTGTGGACCGTCACCCCCTCGCCGGCCAACTTCCAGGCGACGAACGTCGGCAACATCGTGCTGACCGCCACCATCCCCATGACGTGTACGGTCTCGAACGCCGCCGGGACGATGGCGAGCACCACCGGCAACCCCGGTGACGTCGCCGACATCACCACCATGAACTTCGGTGCGTCCGGCTCGCCGTGCACCAGCGTGCTGGGCAACGTCACCACCACGTCGGTCACCCCGTGGGACGTCGTCGCGGTGGACTACGACGCCGCCACCGGCGTCACCAAGGGCTACGTCGGCAACGTCAAGGCCAACGTGATCGCCGGCGCCTGCAAGTTCACGGTGACGGGCAAGGCGTCGGGCACGTACACCAACTCCACCGGTGTCCTGGCGATCAGCAGTACCGCCGGTGAACTGGTGGTCACCAACCCCGTCAACTGCGGTGCGATCGTCACGACCGCGACCAAGCCCACCTTCAAGGGCAACTACGCCGTCAAGGTCGCGGGCAGCAGCGTCATCCCGACCATCGTCGGCTCCAACCCGTAGGCCGCCGACCAGCCATGTCCGCCCGGTCGGCACCCCGGCCGGGCGTTCGCGGGCCGTACGCCGTGCCCGACGCCGGCGGCCGTACGCCGTGCCCGACCCTGCCGGGCCGTGTGCCGCGCCCCGAGAAGACCGGCCCCCGTCCGAGCCATCCGAGCGGAGTCGCATGAAAGCCAAGCCAGCCGCCGCCCCGCGGCCGTCCCGGGCCCGGGCCCGTGCCCGGGCCCGGGCCCGGAGCACGTCGATCGCCGCGTTCGTGGTGCTCGCCGCCCTGGTCCCGACCACCGCCTCGGCCTCGGGCACCCAGGAGGTCGAGGCCGAACTCCCCTACGTCTGCGCCCTCCCCTCGGGACAGTTGCCCGCGACGGTGCGGGTCGCGGCCGAGTTCCCGGCGCGCGCCGAGGTGGGCGAGGCGTTCACGCCGTCCGGCGTCACCACCACCGTCGAGCTCCCCGAGGAGGCGGTCGCGGACCTCGCCGGGCGGGGCGCGGCCGAGGTGCGGGCGGCCACCCGGCTCGACGTCGGCGTGGCCCAGAACGCGGCCACGGCGCGGGCTTCCTGGCGGGGCGGGGCGGAGCCGGTGGCGCTGCCCGAGTCGGGTCCGCTGACGCTCGTGACGCGGGGAGACGTGCCCTCGGTGGCCGGCCGGGGCGACGGCGATCTCACGTTCTCCGCGGGTTCCCTCGCCATCGACCTGACGCTCGCGGCGGCGGACGGAACCGCAACCGGCACGGCCACGGCCGACTCCGGCTCCGGCTCGGACTCCGGCTCCGGCTCGCTGACCGTCGACTGCACCCTCGCCGAGGACGCTCCCGGCCAGGGGCTGCTGGCCACCGTGCCCGTCGGCACGGGCACCGGGGCACCGAGCGGCTCGCCGTCCCCGACCGGACCGGCCGGGACCTCCGGAGCGCCGGACGACGGGCAGCCGGACGGACGGGGTGACCGGCAGCCGGAGCGGCAGTCCGAGCGGTCGCCCAAGGTGCTGGAGAACACCCCCGGCACCGCCCCGGACCGCGACGACGTCCCACCCTGCCGCTACGACGAGCAGCACCCGCCCACGGACGTGTCGCTCAACGCCTACGTCACCGGCTACGCCAATGTGAAGAAGTTGAAGGGCGCCGCCTACCTCCCGCCGTCCTGCGTGCTGATCGAGCAGGGCGTTCCCGTGCCGGGTCCCCCCGACCCGGACTACCTGATCTTCGACACCGTGTCGTACGCGAACTTCCACTACCAGGAGCGCAGGCAGACGCCGCCCTTCGAAGCGACCTTCCTGTCCTTCGACTTCGCCCCGGTGAAGGCCACCATGGTGCTGGAGCAGACGGACACGATGCGGATCGACTCCCGCATGAAGATGAGCATGACCGACTTCTCCACGACCACGGACACCTACGTCCGGGCCCCGCTGGTCCTGCACGTGCTGGACCTGGAGGTCAACGGGACGCCCCTGGACGTCGGTTCCGAGTGCCGGACCGAGACGTCCCTCGTCTCCGAGGACCCGGACCCCGCGAACTTCCCCGGTGACCACCTGGTGCTGTACGGCCGGGGCGAGCTGCTCATCGGCCAGCCGGCCACCGGTTATCTGCTGCTCAGCGGCGGCGTGCTGGCCGGCGAGGCGACCATCCCCGCCTTCACCGGCTGCGGCACCGACGGCGAGGACCTCGACCGCCTGCTCACCGCCTCCGTCTCCGGTCCCGGCAACCTCATCAAGCAGGTCCAGGGCCAGACGTGCGCGATCGCCGCCCCCGTGTTCCCGAGCCCGACCAACGAAGGCCAGTGCACCGAGGATCTCCAGCCCTACGAGATCCCCGTCGCCGAGCACTGACCCACCCCTCCCCCGACTCCACGGAAGGCCACCACCATGTCCCCGATCACCACCCGCACCCGGCTCGCCACCGTGTCCGCGCTGACCGCGCTCGGCGCCTTCGCCTCCCTGGGCACGGCCAGTGCCGCCGGTCCCGCGCTGAACGGCGAGTGGGCCCCCTTCACCCGCTGCCCCGTGGACGCACCCGCGATGCTGAACGCCGACGGCTTCGAGAAGACCCCGCAGTGCGTGGTGTCCACCTCGGCGAGCGGCACCATCAAGCTGGGCAAGACCACCGTGACGACCGGCAGGACCAACCTCCAGATGGGCGTCGTCCAGAACGCGGACGGCACCAGCAGCGTGGTCGCCCCGGCCTCCGGCGCGCTGGTCGCCGAGCCCGCCACCGTGCCCGGCGGACTGCTCGGCCTGATGTGCCCGAGCGACATCTTCGTCATCACGGGCATCTGCGAGTCGCTGGAGAACTCCAGCCTCAACAAGATCACCGCGACCATGGAGTCGGTCGGCACCCCCTACGCCTTCGACCAGACGGCGGGCGTGCTCACCGACATGCCCATCGTCGCCCTGCCGGTCCGCATCCACCTGGAGAACCCGCTCCTCGGCGACAACTGCTACATCGGGACGGCCGCGAACCCGATCGTGCTGCGCCCGGAGAACCGCAACCTCCCCGAGTTCGGCATGACCTTCTTCCAGGGCGACGGCACCGAGGACCCGGCCGGCGAGATGAGCCGGATCAACCTCACCGGCGCCACCCAGAACGACAGCACCTTCGCGGTGCCCGGCGCCACCGGCTGCGGCCTGAACGTGGGCCTGATCAACGCCGCGGTGAACGCGAAGACCGGGCTGCCCTCCGCCGCCGGGAACAACAGCGTCACCCTCAACGACACCCGGACCCACCTCACCGGACTCAACGCGCCCGGGACCGTCGTCCCCGACGCCGGCAAGGTCCTGGCCGAGAACTGGCACTCCGCCGTCGAGTAACGGCCAAAGGCACACACAACCGTGACACGATTCCTCCCCAAGAGATGTACAACACAACAAAGTTGATTTACCTTCAGCTTTGCCAGACCGGTGAACGCCCAGCGGGCCGGTCCAGGCGCCGCCCGCCCGGGGCGGGGCCCGGCCGGTCCGCCCCACCGGACATGTCGACGGCAAGGGATCACACATGCCCGCAATCGCGCGTCCCTCGGTGCTCGGTGAACCGCTCGACCCCCTCCCCAAGAAGTTCGCGGCCTTCATGCGACCGCTGCTGCCGGGGCTGCTGAACGAGATACGCACCGAGGTCACCCGCAGCTACCCGGTCTACGGCAGGCTGCTCAACGGCCCGGACGGGGACGCGATCCGCCAGGGCGTCGAGCAGGCGCTGACCGCCTTCGTGGACCGGGTGGCCGACCCCTCCAGCAGCTCGGAGCTGCGCGACGAACTGCTGCGCAGGTTCGGCCGGGTGGAGGCCTACGAGGGCCGCGACCTGGAGGTGCTCCAGGGCGCCTACCGGCTCGGCGCCCGCATCGCGCTGCGCCGGGCCAAGACCCTGGGCCGGCAGTACAGCCTCTCCCCCTCGCTGATCCTCGCCTTCGCCGACGCCCTCTTCGCCTACGTCGAGGAGCTGGAGGCGATCACCCGCGAGGGGTACGCGGAGGTCCGGGAGCGGGCCGCCTCCGAGGAGTCCGCGTTACGAAGACAGTTACTGCACTTCCTGCTGGCCTCCGCGCCGCTGCCCCGCACCGCCGTCTCCGAACTGTGCAAGGCCGCCGCCTGGGAACTTCCCGGGACCTGCTTCCTGGTCGCCCTCCAGTCCCCGGCGCCGGAGCAGATCCAGGCGGGACTCGACCGGGACGTCCTCGCCGACCTGGACATCCCCCAGCCCCACCTGCTCGTGCCGGGGGACGTCACCCCCGCCCGCCTCGACATGATCGCCACCGCCCTGGCCGGCACCCGCGCCGCGGTGGGCCTGACCGTGCCGATCACGCAGGCCGCCGACTCCGTCCGCTGGGCCCGCCGGGTGCTGCAGCTCGTTGACGACGATGTCATACCCGACGCTCCGCTGATCCGCTGCGAGGACCACCTGACGACCCTGTGGCTGCTGTCCGACCCCGCCCTGGTCGACCGGATCGCGGCCCGTGAACTGGCCCCGCTCGACGCGTTGCCGGCCCGGCGGCGCGACCGGCTGGTCGAGACCCTCCGCGTCCACGTCTCCACCCGGGCGCCCGCGGAGCAGGTCGGTGAGGTGCTGGGCGTCCACGCGCAGACCGTCCGCTACCGTCTGCGGACGCTGGACACCCACCTGGGCGACCGCCTCGCCGACCCCGACCACCGCTTCGCCATCGAGGTGGCGCTGCGCTCGCTCCACCTGCGCGGCCACGGCGACGCGGAGTGATGTCCGGGGCCGGCGCATGCGTCCGGGTCAGTGGGCCACGGGCCAGCCGCTGCTCCAGTCCAGCAGGTTGATGCCGAGCTTGGGCGTGCCGTTGTCGTTGCCGTCGTAGTAGTGGTAGACGATCAGGTCGCCGTCCACGTCGTTCATGATCGACTGTCCGCCGGGGCCGATGACGCTGCCGTGCGACTCCAGGACCGGCGTTCCGCCGTTGTTCATCATCGAGACGCCGTTGCGGTCCAGATAGGGCCCGGTGACGCTGGTCGCCCGGCCGACCTTGACCTTGTAGGTGGAGCCGGTGCCGGCGCAGCAGGTGTCGTACGAGGCGAAGAGGTAGTAGTACCCGTTCCGCTTGACCACGTACGGCGCCTCGACGGCCTTGGTGCCGGTCGGGCGGGAGGCCAGGGAGCGGCGGGCGGTGTCGGAGGCGTGCTGCTTGCCGGTGGCCGGGTCGATGCGGATCATCTTGATGCCGGTCCACCAACTGCCGAAGGAGAGCCACCACTTCCCGTCGTCGTCGACGAAGAGGTTCGGGTCGATGGCGTTGTAGTCGCTGGAAGAGTTCGACGTGTAGACGATGCCGTAGTCGCTCCAGCTGCCCGGCGCCCCGGTGGTGGAGCCCGCGAGTCCGATGGCGGAGGTGTTGGAGCCGAAGGACGAGACGGAGTAGTACATCAGGTACTTGCCGCCGTGGTACGAGATGTCGGGCGCCCAGGCCTCCGGTACGGACGAGTACCGCGACCACCAGCCGGGCCGGGTGCCGAAGGCGTCGGCGCCCGCGGCGAAGGCGGTGCGGTCCGAGGACGACTTGCTGCTGATGCCGCCGCCGGTGGCGTAGAGCCGGTACTGCCCGGACGCCGTGCGGATCATCGTCGGGTCGTGCGTGACGACGGAGCCGGTGACCCGGCCGGGGTTGGGGTAGGCCGACGCCGTGGAGGGGACGAGGGCGAGCAGGGCTGCGATGGGGAGAGCGAGGAGTGCGGCTCGTCTGCGACGCATGGGGGGCTCCTGTTCCACTTCTCGTGTTCTGTATCTCGAACACTGGTCGTGTTGTCGGACGCTGCGCAGTGACGGAACCTAGAATCGAAGCGCTTGCGCGTCAATGCCCCGGGCGACAGCGGCGGCCGATGTCCGGAAAACACCGGGTGTCGAAGGTGACCCGCGCGTGAATTCGAACCGGGGAGTCACCGCTTCCGCGCCCCGGCCCGCCCCTCCCCCGCCACCATGGCCTCCCGTGTCACCGTCCTGAGGGGGAGCCGGACGTGAGTGTGTCCTGGGGTTCCGTGGCCGCCGTCCTGGGCCTGGCCGTGCCCGTCGCTGCCGCACTGTGGGAGTTCGTGCTGGCGGGCCGCAAACGACTCGGCTACCGCGTCCAGCTGGACACCACCATCCGGGACTCGGCCGCCTCGGGACCCGCCACGACGGTGCTGCAGCGCATGCAGTGGGACGGCACGAACCTGCGCGACCCCTCGGTGGTCCTGCTGCGGATCGAGAACGCCGGCTGGAGCCCCGTGGTCGCCGCCGACTACGTCGCCCCGGCCAACGACCCCGTGGGCATACGCATCGCCTTCCCCGGCCGCCGCGTGGTCGGCATGACCGTCACCGAGCGCAGCCCGCAGGTGCCGCCCACCTTCTTCGTGCCGGGCGCCGAGGGCTTCGAGACCACGGGCCGGGAGGTCAAGCTGCCCAAGGTGATCCTCAACCGCCGGGCGCACTACAAGGTCCTGGCGGTCCTGGACCGCGAAGAGGGCTTCACCGAACCGGAGTTCCCCGAGCCGGAGGTCACCGCGGGCATCGTCGGCGGGGTGCGCGGCGGGAACATCAGGAAGACCGCGTACTACCCCTTCGCCTCGCGCCAGGTCCGCTGGCTGCTCGCCTCGCTGATCCTGGTGAGCGCCACCCAGTCCGCGTTCGCCCTGAGCGGCGGCGACGAGGTCGCCGCGCCGCTGGACTGCGCCGCCGGGACCCTGCACCTGTCGGGCTCCACGGCCTTCGCGCCGGTGCTGCGGGAGGCCGCGCGGCAGTACGAGCGGACCTGCCCGGACGCGCACATCCCGCTCACCGCGACCTCCTTCAAGGGCAGCGTCGACGGGCTGGACACCCTCGCCGGCGCCGGGGCGGACGCACGGCTCACCGACGGCCGGGGCCTGGGCGACCGGCTGGCGTTCAGCGACGGACCGAAGTCCGACGGCCGTCCGCGCCTGCTGCCCAGGCCCGTCGCGCTGTCCCTGTTCACCCTGGTCGTGCACAAGGACGCCGGAGTCGAGGACCTCTCCCTGCGGCAGGTGCGGGACATCTACGCCGGGAGGATCACCAACTGGAGCCAGGTCAGGGGCAACGACGTGCCCGTCCACCTGATCAGCCGCAACCCCGGCTCGGGCACCCGCACCACGCTCGAACAGCAGGTCCTCGACGGCCGCGCCCTCCCCGCGGTCACCGCCGCCGACTGCGCCGGGCTCGACCGGGACCGGCCGGGCCGCTGCGAGGTGGGCGGCACCGGGACGCTGCTGGACACGGTGGCCTCCACCCCGGGCGCCCTGGGGCACAGCGAGGTCGGCGCCGCCGCCACGCACGACGACGTCCGCCAGATCCGCATCGACGGCTACCCGGCCACCCTGGAGGGCGCCGACCAGGGGGCGTACCCGTACTGGCAGACGGAGATCGCCTACACCTACGGCGAACCGCCGGCCGACTCGATCGCGGCGGGCTTCCTGCGCTACCTCGCCAACGAGGTCGGCAAGGACATCGTCCGCTCCAAGGGCCACCGCCCCTGCGCCGAGCTGGACAAGCCGCTTCTGTGCCGGCCGGACGGCGCGCCCGCCGCGAGGTGAGCGCGGCGGGCGCCCCGGTCAGGACTCCGGGCACTCCTTCCACGCCAGGTGGTAGACGGTGCTGATGTCGCCGTCGGTGGAGTCCATGGTCATGAAGCTCACCCGGCCGGGGTCGGAGGTCCCGGTGCTCACCCGCAGCTCGGTGTTGATGTTGAAGTTGCGCTGGACCCCGCAGGGGGCCCAGACCAGCTGCGCCCAGTCGGTGCTGTCGGTGGCCTGCCAGTTGTCGTTGTACGGGCCGCCGAAGGGATGGGTGCGGTACTCCGTGTTCGGGGAGCCCTGGAAGTAGTACGAGGCCCGCTGGGTGCCCTTCGCACCGGGCTGGAGTGCGGCGAAGCCGCGGTAGTCGGCGCTGGCGACGGCGTAGGTGAAGCCCTGCGGGACGTGGACGAGCAGGTTGAGCTGGCAGTTCTTGCGGAAGTCGGTGGGCGCGGAGTCGCCGCCCGCCTGGGCGAGGTAGTCGCTGTAGGTGACGGTGAACGCCGTGTTGTCCTCGGAGACGGCGACCGCCGCCGTGCCCTGCGGACAGCCGGAGCCGTTGACGGTGGCGACCTTGATGACGATCTTGTCCGGCGGCGGGTCCTCGAACCCGCCGGAGGGCTGGTGCTGCGCGGGCAGCGCGGAGGTGAGGAGCGCGGCGATCGTGCCGCTCAGGAGCAGGCCGGTGGCCATGGGTCTCCCATCCCGGTCGGTGGGGGGTGGATGTGGTGGAACGAGATGTTGTTGAATGCGTCCGCCATCTACACATGGTGTGCACATGACATTCACGGACCGGTCGCATCGTAGGGAGCCCCGCCGGGCCCGCACAGACGCACTCCCGGCCATTCACATCGGGGCGTTCCCATTCCGGCGGGCCGGCCGCCCCACCCCCAGAAAGTGTGTGCGGTCCGTCCGCGCGGCGGTCCTCGTACCGGACCACGGTGCGTCCGCTGGGACAATGGCCCGGCACAGGCGGTCCCGGGCAGCCGACGGGATCCAGAGGTACCGCGCGCAACAGGAGGGGCTCCCTTGGAGCTCAGCAGGCCCCACAGGCTCGGCAGACGAGCGTTCAGCGCCCTCGCGGGCACCACCGTCCTCGGTCTCGCGCTGGGCGGCAGCGTGAGCAGCGCGGCACTGCCCTACTCCGGCCCCGGTCCCGTGCCCACCGGGCCGCCGCCCGGCCCGCCCGGCGCCGACGGCCGGCGCCACCGGGTCGCCCTGGACCGGTACTCCCTGCTGGTGGACGGCAGGCGGCTGGCGCTGTGGTCCGGCGAGATGCATCCGTTCCGGCTGCCGAGCCCTTCCCTGTGGCGGGACGTGCTGCAGAAGCTGCGGGCGTACGGCCACAACGCGGTCGGCGTCCGCCTCGCCTGGAACCAGCACTCCCCCGCCCCCGGCGCATACGACTTCACCGGCGTCCGCGACCTCGACCTGTTCCTGCGCACGGCCGCCGAGTGCGGCCTGTACGTCGTCCTGCACCCCGGCCCGTACATCGGCGCGGGCGTGGACGCCGGGGGCCTGCCCGGCTGGCTGACGACCGTCGGGGCCCGGGCCAGGACCACCGACCCGGCGTACCTGCGCCACGCCGACGAGTGGCTGAGCCGGGTGAACGCGATCGTCGCCCGCCACCAGTTCACCCGGGGCAGCGGGACCGTGCTGCTCTACCGGGCCGACACCCCCGAGCGCGGTGACCTGGACCATCTGCGCGAGCGGCTGCGCGCCGACGGCATCGAGGTGCCCCTGCTGCACGCCGACTCCCCGCTCGCCTGGGAGGAGCCCGAGCGGACCCGGGACGCCGCCGAGGCGCGGCGGCTCCACTTCGCCCGCCTCGCCCACGGGAGCACACTGCACAACGTCCACATGGCGTTCGGCGGCACCTCGTGGGGATGGCTGCCCGCACCGTCCGCGCCCTCTCCCACCTACGACCCCACCGCCGCGATCGACGAGGCGCGCCGCCCGACGGCCAAGCTCGCCCCGCTCCACCAGCTCGGCCACCTCCTGCGCCACGTCCCGGACTTCACGCGGATGACCCAGGCACCGGCGATCCGGGCCGCGGACGCCCGTATCCGGGTCCGGCGCCTGGTCAACCCGGACACCGGCGCCCAGGCGTACGTCCTGCGCAACGACTCCGCGGCCGACGTCACCTCGACGGTGCCGATGGGCGGGACCGAGGTGGAGGTCACCGTCCCCGCCCGGGACGCCAAGCTGCTCGCCACCGGGCTCCACCTGGGCGCCGGGCGCAGACTCGCGTACGCCACCGTGCAGCCCATGCTGGCCCTGAGCGTCGGGAAGCTGGACATCGCCGCGTTCGTGGGGCGGGCCGGCGAGATGGCCCACCTGGTCCTCGACTGCCCGAACGAGCCGTGGCCGACCCGGCTGGACGAGGAGGCCGCCTGGACCTTCGACCACGGCAAGCTGCACGTGATGGTGCCGCTGAAGGAGGACCGGCTGACCCGGGTGCGGGTGCGCAGCGGCGAGACCGACCGCACCCTGCTCCTCCTCTTCGCCGACGACGCCGCCTCGCTGCGGCTGTGGCCGTACGAGACCCCGTCGGGCCGGGTCCTGGTGCGCGGCCCCGAGCTGCTGCGCGAGGCCGCCCTGGACGGTCCCGTGATCCGGCTCACCGGCGACACGGTCGACGAGCGCGAGCTGGAGGTGTGGGCACCGCCCGGCATCACCGACGTCACCTGGAACGGCGAGCGGGTGCAGTCGGGCCTCGGCCGCGCCCTGAGCCTGATGACCGTGTGGCCGCTGCCGGGCGTGCCCGACCTGGTCCTGCCCGCGCTCGACGGCTGGCGGCGGCGCACGGAGAACTTCGAGCGCGAGCCCGACTACGGCGACGAGGGCTGGCCGGTCGCCGACCGCCGCACCTCGCACAGCACGACACCGGTCCCCGACGGCCGGCCCGTGCTCTTCGCCGACGACTACGGCTTCCACTACGGCGACGTCTGGTACCGCGCCCGGCTCACCGGCGCCTTTGGTCTGGAGTCGGTGTCCCTGTCGTACAGCACGGGTGCGCACGGCCTGCTGATGGCCTGGCTGGACGGCGAGCCGCTGGGCAGCCACCGGCCGGACGGGGCGGGCGACGGCAAGGGCACGTGGACGGCCACGGCGGACTTCCGGCTGCCGCGGGCCCTGCGCGCGCGGGGTGGCGACAACAGTGCACCCGCCGTCCTGTCCGTCCTGGTCCGGCGCACGCAGCACGGCCAGGACGCCTACCGGGCGGCCCGCGGCCTGACCTCGGCCCGCTTCGAGGGCGCCTCGCCCGACGTGCGCTGGCGGATCATGGGCGCGGCCGCCCCCGACCCGGTGCGCGGGCCGCTCAACCACGGCGGCCTGTACGGCGAGCGCCACGGCTGGCACCTGCCCGGGTACGACGACACCGCGTGGGAGCCGGGGTCCCCGTCGGCCGCCCCGGACGGGGACCGGCGCCAGGGCGTGACCTGGTACCGGACCACGTTCCGCCTGGACGTCCCACCGGAGATCGACGCCTCCGTGGGCCTCGTCCTGGACGGCTCCCCGGACTTGGACCTGCGCGTCCAGGTCTTCCTGAACGGCTGGAACATGGGCGAGTACGTGGGCGGCGCCGAGGGCACCCCCCGCACCTTCGTCCTCCCGAACGGCATCCTGCGCACCCGCGCCGCCGCCAACACCCTGGCCCTCGCGGTCCTGTCCCCCGGCACCGCGGCGCCGGCCCTCGGCCCGGTGCGCCTGGAGCTGCTGGGCAGCGCGGCCGGAGGAGTCCCGGTGAAGCCCGTTCCCTCCCCCGGCAAGCCCGATTGACCAGAAACGCATGCGGTGCTCGTCCCTGGCCGACGGACGTAGGGACCGCCGACGTCGCCGATGTCTGCCGTCGGTTGGTCCGACTGCCGTCGGTGTTGCCGTCGGACGACCTACTGCCGCGTCAGTCCAGCCGGGTCGATCGCGGCCTGGAAAGGGGCGTCCAGGCGTGTGGTAGCGCCCGCAAGTGCGGTGGTCCGCTCCACGTATCGGCCGCTTTCCAATTCATGGACGACGAGCATCGGGGCCGGGTCGAACTCCAGGCGCCAAAAGTGCGGGATGGCAGCCTCGGCGTAGAGCATCGGCTTGAATTTGCGGTCCACAGTGCGGTTGCCGGGAGAGACCAGTTCGATCACTAGCTGTACGCCCTCGGCGTCGACGCTGACACCGTCGTCGGCGGTCGCACCCGCGTCGGTCACCACGAGATCGGGGACCACCAGGCCGGAGGGCAGGATGACGTTGATGGCCTCCAGCACCTCGACCGGGGCCTCGGCGGCCTGGGCTGCCGCGTGAAGGATCATGGCAAGCCTGAGCGAGGCCCGCTGGTGGCGGATGCCGGGGGCGGGGGACATCACGAGGGACTCCCCCAGCAGCTCGTAGCGGGTGGTGCGGTCTTCGGGCAGGGCCAGGACGTCGGCAACGGTCCAGGGCCCGGTGTGGTCGATGGCAACGCTGCTCATTCCCTTTCACCTCCTGGTCCGACCGGCACTCGGGTTTGACCTCGACAGGCGGTACATGGCCAGCATACGGGTGCTCCCAGCCACTAACACAAGCCTCGTTCCGGATCGCTCGCAAAGGAATCGAGGTCCTCGCTACGAGCGCGATCCCCGCAACCGCAAGGCCCCCTGCGCCAACGTCGGCAGATGCCGCGCCTTCCCGATGCTCACACACCGTCAAGGGCCCAGAGTCCACTCCGGTTCGCGTCAATACAATGCAGCGCCACCATTGTGAGGCAAGAGGTCCTCATAGTCACACGCCGCAACTGCACGAAATCCCGCCGACCACAACGACCTCAGCACTTCGGATATTGTCTGCGCAACTTCTCCGAGTGATGCTCCTTCGATCGGCTCAAATTCCAAAACGGATGGCCAGCCGATAAAGTCATCGTCTGATTTCACTGTCCCTTCGTAGTCATTGCGCCCCAACTCGGCGACGGTGAACGGAAAGCGAAGTTCATTTTCTTCCACGCAAGCTTCGGGTGGATTTTCGAGCAGCGCGATCCTGACCCGCTCCCAGTTCCGCGTTGCGACATATATCGCACACTCCAGCTCCACATCCCACCTCACTTGATACGAACGAACGGACCTTGGTCAAAAGGTCCTCCTACCCTGATTACTGAGACATCCACGTGATCGACTTCATCACCCAAAGCCTTAGCAACATCCTTCTTGATACCACTGAGCCGAGGCCGCACGTCGCCCGCTGTTATCTTACCTGTCGCAACGGCATGGTCCCTAGTTCGCGCTTGACTGGAGCCAGGGTTAACAGAAGACCAGCGTTTCGCGATCAGCGCCTCAAAGGTTTCAGGAGACACGCGAACAGCGATATCTACATCAGATCGACCACCCGTATTACCCGATGCACGACTGCCCTGGATCGAGACCTCCGCCGGAAAACCGAGGTCTTTGTTGAATGACTTTCTCATAGCGGCAAGCTGATTAAGGTTCAAACCTTCAGGGACGCCGGTGACACGAACCCAGCTACCGCGGGGGCGCAGAGCGAAGAACCCCAACGAACCTCCAGTCATACCTGTCTGCACACCTATGTTAAGCAATTCCTCCCGCAACTCACAGACCGTATCGCCGGCTGCACACTTGAGGTCCATCTTCTGAGGGGCAGAGCCCGCTGCAGCTCCTGTCCCGCAGCTACTAGCCGCTGCCCACACGCAGACGCCATTTACCTCATAGCGATTACGGACGGGTGCTTTGACAGGCTCGGGCCCCTCCACAATGAAGTTATATGAAAAGTCTCCCGCTGTGTCACTTGCCACGGCGGTACCTGACGGGTAGATGTCAGCATCCACGAGGTCGTCGACGAAACCCTGCCCGCCATCCGGCCCCCAGTCGTAGAAATTTTCATCAGTACATGTGATCGGGTCGCATCCGCTGCCCCCTTGATCAAGGTGACGCATGAGGCCGGTCGGGTCGCTTGTGGTGACCGGGTTGTTGGCGGCGTAGCTGTATCCGTTGAGTGTTTGTGCGTCGGTGGGGGCGAGGACAGGGTCGACGCTGATGAATTGGCCGATGGTGGAGTCGTATTCGCGGGCACCGATGTGGGTGAGGCCGGTGGTGGTGTCGCGGGTTTTGCCGAGGAGTCCCTTGTCGTCGGGCCAGGGGCCGTACTGGGGTTTGCCGCGGTCTTCGCCGAAGGGGGTGGTGTAACGCTTGGTGAATTTCTGGTCGAGCCGGTCGACGGCCAGAGTGGAGGTGCCGTGGTGGTCGCTGGCGAGGAAGGTGACCTTGTTGGTGCCGGACTCGTTGGAGCGCAGGGCGGCGGTAACACCGCCCGCGGTGTAGTAGCGCTGGGCCCAGGTGGTGCCGTCGGTGCGGAGATGGAGTTCGGTGGTGCCGGCGTAGAGGACGCGTTCGCCGTTCTCGGTGGCGCGGATCAGGAGGGTGCCGTCGGCGCCGTAGAGGTAGTCGGTGGACTGGTCGCCCTCTGTGAGGCGGGTGAGCTTGCCTTCGTCCGACCAGTCGAGGCCCTGGGTGGTGTTGTCGGTGCGGCCTGGACGTTGGATTGTGTTGCCGGTGGTGTCGTGGGTGTAGGTGTGCTCAGGGTTGGTGCAGTCGGTTCTGGTGGTCGTGCCGGTGAGGGTGTGGGGCTGGTTGGTATTGGTGTAGCAGTAAGTGGTTTTGGAGGTGGCGGTGCTGGTGTGCTGGGTCTCGGTAGTGCGCTGGCCCGCGGTGTTGTAGGTGTAGCTGGTCCAGTACGGGGCTGGCCCAGAGAGTGCGGTGGCGGTGCGCGTCTCGGTGCACTTCTGGGAGGCGGGTGTCCAGGCTTCGGTCAGGCGCTGGTGGGTGTCGTACGTGAAGCACTGGGTTTCGGGGCTGCTGGTGCCGCCGAGGGTGGTGGGGTCGCTGATGGAGGTGACGTTGCCGGCCTGGTCGTAGCTGTAGTTCAGTTCCTGCAGGTGGTAGTCGTGGGTGTGGTCCTGGGTGAAGGTTTGGGTGAGGCGGCCGGTGCCCTGTTCGTACCGGTTGGCGACGTAGACGCGGTCTTCGCCGGTGCCCATGGTGAGCAGCAGTGGCTCGCTCAGGGCTGAGTAGTCGATGGTGGGCAGGTAGGTGCCGATGGCGGTGAGGTTGCCCAGGTGGTCGTGTTCGTAGCCGACGATTTCGGAGGACAGGCCGCCCAAGGCCGGGTCTTTGGTCTGCTGGGTCGTGCCGTCGGTGTTGTAGTGCGTCTCGAACGCCAGCGTGGCGGGCTGGCCAGCCTTGACGAAGGGGTCGTCGGCAGGCAGGTGCAGTTCGGTGTCGGTGGCGCGGCCCATGCGGTCGTAGGCCGTGACGGTCTGGGTGTAGGCGTCGCCGTTCTTGCCGCCGACGTAGCGGGTCGACGACGTGGGCAGGCCCTTGAGCAGGGTGTCGTAGGCGTAGCTAGTGAGCTGGCTGGCGTCGGTCTTCGATCCGGCCCAGGTTCCGGTGGGGCGGCCGAGTTCGTCGTAGGCGCTCAGGACCGACTTGCCGCGTGAGTCGGTCGTCTTGGTGACCTGGTCGAGGGCGTTGTACTGGGTAGTGGCCTTACCCTTGTCGGGGTCATCGGCGCTGGTCTGGCGGCCGAAGAGGTCGTAGCCGTAGGACCAGGTGGCGCCGTCCGGGCCGATGATCGTCTTCTGACGGCCGTCGAGACCGTAGGAGTACTTCGTGCGGGTGTAACTGGTGCCGGGGCCAGTACCGAAGTCCGTGTCGGCGGGGCTCTTGCCGGCGTAGGTGCGGGTTTCGGTGGTGCGGCCGCGGATGTCGGTGATGGTGCGCTGGGCGGAGCCGCCGTCGAGGGCGGTGGTGGCGGTGGAATCGCCGGTGTAGCTGGTCGTGGTGGTCCACTTCTTGACGCCGTCGACGAGCAGGGTGTTCGTGGTGGGTCGGCCGGCGCCGTCGAAGATGACTTCGGTTTGGGTGGGAGCACCGCCGTATTCGGCGCGGGTGTAGGTGCCGTTGGGAGTGCTGGTGTTGTCGAAGATGTCAGCGAACGTCTCGTCGGCGAGGCCGCGCGTGTCGTAGCGCGTGTCGGTCAGCAGCCGTCCGCCTTCAGGGGTCGGGGACTGGGTCTGCAGGGGCCGCAACAGGGAGTCGTATATCGCGTAGTTGGTGGTGTAGGTGTTGGCGTTGGTGAGCGTTGCCGTGGACACCCAGGACGGCTCGGTGTTGTCGACGTGGTAGGTGAACTTGACGTTCGGGCTCTCACTGCTGCTGACACGGTTGGGGAGCCATACGTCGGTGACGCGGCCGAGCGCGTCGTAGTGCTGAATGGTCTTCTTGGAGTTGGCGTCGTCGCTGCGCACGGTGAGGCCGCGGCGCGGGTCGAGGGTGTTGCCCGAGTGGTGGCCCTTGGGATCGACGGAGACGGTGCGCGTCAGCGGGCCAGTAGTAGCCGGGTAGTAGGCGGTCGAGGAAGTGTGGCCTGCGGCGTCGGTGACATTCAGCGGGCGGCCAAGGGCGTCGTAGGTGGTGGTTGCCACGGTCTGCCAGTCGGACGGCAGGCGCTGCCCGTCACTGCCGGCAGTGGTGGTGTAGCCGGTGGCACGGCCAGTCCAGGTGACCTGGCCCTTGGTCGGCTTCTGGGTGGCCAGCCAGGTCGTAGCGTCTGCCTTGTCGTATACGGCCGCTGTGTCGGCGAGGACGTCGCCGGATATGGTGCTGGTGGCGGGCAGGTTCAGGCTGGCGTCGGTGACCGAACACGTTCCGGCGACGGTGCGGGTGCGGGAGACCAGGCTGGTGATACTTGCATCGGGGTTACGGGCGTACCAGGTGCGGGTGCAGGTTTCATCGCCGCCCAGGCCGGCCTGGCCCCAGTCGTCGGCGGCGTACACCATGCCGAGGGCGTCGTACTTCTGGCCGGTGGTGTGGGTGCGCCAGGTCTCGGAGCCGGTGAGGTAGGTGCTCGTGTACGTGGAAGAGTTGCGCACCCACAGCGCGGTGTGGTCGGCGGCGTCGGGGACCGTCTGGGTGGCAGTGTTCTTGTAGGTGTAGTTCTTGAAGACGCTGCTGATGGGTTGGCTGCCGTTGTAGGTGACCTGCTGGCGCAGTACGCCCTTGTACCGGTCGCTGTCGTAGGGGGCGGAGAAGTCGACGTCCGTGTCCATCAGGGGTGGGACGGTGACGGACTTGGTGGTGCCGTCCTTCTTCTTGTCACCGTGCATGCCCTGCATGTAGAGGGAAACGGTCTTGGAGCGGGTGTCACCGGCCGTGCCGGTGTAGGCCGTGACCTGACGGTAGCCGCGCCAGTCGGACCAGGTCCGCTCGTCCTTCGGAGTGAACGGGTCGTCGTTGTAGTGCCAGGCCGCGCCGCTGTAGGAGTAGGCGTACTCCACGGCCGGGTTGATGACAGCGGCGTCGTGAACGGCGACGGCGGTGACTCGGTACTTGTGGAACCAGTCGATCGCCGCGTTCTCCGCGCCGTTGATGTGCCAGTACTGCGGGTAGCAGGAGCGGGTGTTGGTGTCCGGCGCCGCGCCTAGAACCTCGCTGCGCTTGCACTCGGGCGAGGACATGATCACGTTGGTGATGGCGCCGGTCTCGGACGTGATGGTGGAGATGCGCGGGCGGGTTAGCGGAAGGATGTCGTCGGTGCCGTCGACCCGGTTCGGCCGCGTCTGGTACGTGAACGTGATCGGGTTGACCTTGATGGCCGTGTCGCCGGCTTTTGCGGTGCGCTGGAGGTCGGTGAGGGTGAGTACCTGGTCGGAGCTGTCGCCGATGTCACCGCCGTCCAGGTACTTCTCGGTCAGGGCCCAGGAGTCCACCGGGTCGTAGGCGCTGGTGGTGGCGTTGTAGGAGGAGGTGTCGATGCTGGTCAGGCGCTTGCGAGTGAAGAAGGACGGGCCGGCCGCGTTGCATTCGTCGTCGTCCTTGGAGCAGATCGCGTCGAACGGCACGTCCGGCCAGTTCTCCGCGGTGTCCTTGGACAGGCTGCCGCAGTCGGAGACGGTGCAACGTTCGGCGTACTTGAGAGTGACCTTGGCGTCGGCCTTGTCGGTGAACAGGGCGTCCTTGCGCAGGCCGTACTCGATGCGGTCGAGGTGGCCGCCGCGGTCGTAGGGCTCGCTGGCCTTGGTCGCCTTGTTCTTCTTGTAGTAGTTCGATTCCTTGGTGTACCAGTACGTGGACGCGTTGCCGCGGGTGTCCTCGACGTAGTCGAGGTTCCAGCGCCAGGCCTGAGTCAGCGCCCGGTCGGCGAAGGCGTCGCCGCCGCCGTAGCCGGGCTCGCCGGAGTCGTCACCGAAAACCGGAACGGTCCAGGTCGAGTGCGTGCGCTGGCTGTCGGCACCGTCGAGCTTATTCTTGCCAAAGACGTACTTGGTGCCGTCGCCGGTGATGACCGTCCAGTACTCGCCGTTGTCGTCGTCGTTGTCGGCGCCGGTGGAGCGGGTCACCGTGGAAGCGTCGTCGTTCTCCAGGTGCCACTTGCCGCTGTCGTCGTCCTTGACCAGCCGGATCGACTTGCCGTTCAGGACCAGGCGCGCGTTGTCGTACTTCCAGCACTGGTCGAAGACGTCGTCAAGTCCGTCCTCGTCACAGGAACCGTAGGTGCGGGTGATGTAAGACTCCGTGAGAGTGAAGCCCTCGCCCACGGATGTGGTCTGGTTGTTCGTCGTGGCGGTGCGGCCGTCGACACTGCCCGAGTCGTAGGACAAGGACAGCGGCGGCACCGGGCCTGCCGCGGCCGGGGGCATGGTGAAGTCGTAGGACCAGGTGAAGGAGCCGGAGCTGCTGCCGGCCTGCCAGGACGAGGATTCGGACAGCTTCGTCGCCGAATAGTCACCCGCGCCCTTGGGTGACTGGCCGGAACCCGCCGAAGCGGCGGTCACCGCAAGAACGGCCGCGCTGGATGCGCCGCTGCCCATCTCGCCCATCAGCTGTGTGGACGGGCCGTTCGATGCATGGCCCAGGCGGACCCTTGCCGAGACTGTCTGATCGTGCAGATCATTGTTGGAATTCAGCGGTGTCTGCTTGCGGCACTCCGCCTTGGCCGGAGTTGTCAGTACACAGGCCGGCAGCTGGACCAGGCGCAGGCGCTGGGACCACCCGCCGCCGATCGCCGAGGCGAAGCCTGCGTACTCCACACGAACGTCAGCTGTGCCTGGTGTGTCGGCCGCTGCCGTCAGGAGCACGCCCGTGACGCCGACACTGCGGGCGGTCTTCTGGTCCAGGACCGTGATCCGTGCCTGACCCGCCGCAGCCGACGGGGCGAAGGAGCGGGTCTTCTTGGGTCCGGCGGACGGGGTCACGGTTACGGGCAGGCCGCCCGGGGCAGCCTTGCTGCTCGCGCCGCTGTCCAGGGTGACAGTTGCGGTCGCCTTCTTCGGCCAGGCCGCCTGCCGCTCGGCCGTCGCCTGCTTGACCTGCTTGGTGTTGGCCTCCCGTTCCTTGGCGACCTTGCCCCGCGCCTTCTTCACCCCCGAGGTGTCGAAGGGTTTGACCTTGGTCACCCTGGACTTGGGCACGTCGGGACGGCCCAGGCCGCCCTGTTGTTCCACGGCTGCTGCCACCTGGGCCAGGCCGGTGGGCACGATCAGGGCCAAGGCCAGCGACTGCGCCAGAAGGCGGCCTGCTCCTCGCCGAGCTGTCTCACCCCGCCGTCTTGACGTTCCTATGCCAAAGGTCATCGTTTCTCGTCCCACCAAGTCGCAAGTTGTGTGCCCGCGTCGTGCGAGCAGGCCATCGCTGCAAAACCGTCGTCTGATGCGGTGAGGACGCCCGCGCCGGATTCCGTCCCCACCGTCCGCCTATCAGTCACGCACGGTCTCTTCGAGCTGTTCGTAACTGGCCATCGCGCCGGCCCAGAGGCGTGCCTCGCTCACCCGGGCGGGCAGATAGTGCGCCCACGTCCCGTCGGAACTGCCCTTACCGAGAGCGAAGTCACCCGAGCCGATCTTCGCGGTGAAGGTTTGAGGATCCCCTGTACGGACGCTGCTCAGGTACAGACTGATCGTGCCTTCGGAAGCGTTGAAGACGCCGGTCAGCCGGACCGCCCCGTCCTCCACAGGCCCCGCTGCCGAGGCCACCGCGCTGAAGGTGCCGTTGGTGTTGAGCCTGCCGAAGTACCACGCGCCCACCGGCACGGCCTCGTCCAGGCCTGTGTCCCAGTTCGTCACGTACTCGACAGCTGTCTGTTTGTACCAGATGCCCCAGGCCGAGCCGTCGGCGGTGCGCTGACCCAGAACCTGTCCTGTGTAGCCGACTGGCTTGGTCGCGAGCTTCTCCGGGTCCAGCGCCGCCAGCGTGGTCACGGTGAACGAGCCGGTGTCATCCACCATCGGTCCGGAAGCAGTGGCCGCGTCGTCCACGCCGTCAAGGACGATCGCCCTGCCGTCCAGCGACGCTCCGCCGGTCAGGGTCAGCGACTTGCCGTAGCCCGAGGCCGCACCGTCGGGGATGGTGGTGCCACTGCCGTGGTCGGCCGACCAGTTCGCCACCAGTTCCACGGCCGCTCGGTTGGGCGAGTTCATCGGCTGCGCCAGATCGGCGATCTCCTCAGGCTGCAGTGCCCGCTGCCAGATGGTGGGCTCGTCCACGTTGCCCTTGAAGTAGTCGCTGTAGGTGTCCGACCACTGAGTGCGGCCGATCTGCAGCGGGCCGGTCGCCGCCCACGCCGTCGTATAGGGCTTGGCCCCCTGAAGCCTGCCGTTGACGTAGAGCCGGATCTCCTTCATCTCCGAGTCATAGACACCGGTCAGAAGGGTCCAGGCTCCGATGGTCGGCGCGTCAACCGAGTCGACCTTGGCGTACGACCAGGTGTCCGTGACCGGGGCGTCCTTGTTGACCGCGCGTAGCGCCCATCTGCCGGCCGAGTGCTCGTATCCGAGGTAGAAGGGGCTGCGGTGTGTGCCGTCCTGGCTGAGCACCGTGGAGTTGTGCGTCGGTGCCTCGGTCAAGCGCGCCCACGTGGAGATGGTGTAGGAGGCCCGTGTTTCCAGCACCTGACCGGACGTGGCCGCATAACTGGTGGTGCCGTTCAATGTCAGGGCCTGGTCGGTGACGGGGGCCGACAGCGGCACGTCCTCGTCATCATGGGTGATCAGACCGAGGCGGCCGTGGTCGTCACGTTTCGCTCCCCCGGCCAGGGCTGCGTTGTCCGCGTTGTCTTCCTTGGTGGCGGAGTCGACCGCTGTGTCGCCTTCCCCTTCGTCGTTGAAGTGCCACTCGCCGACCCGGACGCCCCCATCATCGACCATGAAATCGATGACAGTCCGCTCGCCCCGCCTGCCGATACCGACATCGTCCTGGGGTATCACGTACAAGCTGTAGAAGCCTGCGCGTGGCGGTGTGACCTCAACCGAGACTGTGCTTCCCTCCTTGGTGGACCAGGTTTCGTCGGTGGAAAGCCGGTACATGTAGAGAGAGATCGTGTCTCCCGCCACGGGCTCGAAGGTGAAGTCGACCTTCTCTCCCGGAGCGCCGCCCGGTGCGCAGGCGTTGGTGGTGCACTGGGTGTATGGGGTCTCAATGGTGACCTTCGGCGCTTTGGGCGCAGTCTTGTCGATCTTGAAGAAGCAGAAGCCGTCGGACTCCTTGCTGCTCAGATGGGACCCGTTGCCGTAGTAGGACCAGGTCCAGGCGTGGAAGCGGTACAGCTTGCCCTCGGCCAGGTTCGACCATTCAAGCGATACCGGCTGGTTGTCTCCTACTGGAGACGGGTTGAGCGAACCGCCGGCAGGCGGGGTGACATCCGACCAGGTGTTGTCGGCGTTCTTCACATCGACGTCGAAGTACACCTTCAGCTGGGCATCCTCCCCGCCGCCTGGCTTGGTATGCGGAGTGGCCCTGAACGATGGCGTGGGGTCGGAGGTGACCGCCGCCATGTCCTCATTCGGCTCGCAGTCGGGAGTGATGCCCGCTTGGGGTGGCTGGAAGCCGACCGGGTCCGGCTTTTCCGGCAGGCCGACGAAGTCGACCGCCAGCACGGCATCGTTCTTGAACCGCTTCCACGCCGAGGCGTCCGACTCGTCGTGTGCCCGGATCTCCAGGGTGAGGCGGGAAAACTTGCCCGCGGCGAAACTCTGGACGGTCGGGGTGAGGTTCTCGTTCGACTCCTCAGGATTGTCGTTGAACTCGATTGGTGCGTCCGGCGAGTCCGGGTCGCACAGCGAGCCCCGGCCCGCCGAAACCCACCGGTCGCCCATCCAGTCCAGTTCCTTCGGCCGTGACGACCACGTGGTGGACGAGGAGATGTTGTTGGTGCGGACCAGATCCACCCAGCGCGGATCGCACTGGAACGCCCACGGCTCCGTGACCCGGAAGGTGGCATCCAGGATCTTCTTGCCTGCCAGCTTCTCGGGAGAGAACTCGAAGTACAGCTTCTGCACATAGCCGGGACCGCAGTAGTAGCCGGACCAGGAACCACACTTCCCCGCGCCCTTGCCCATGCCGTCGTCCCCGTTGCCCCAGCCGTAGGACTCGTAGCCGTCGCTGCGCAGCAGGGTGCGCTCCGACGCGCCCCACGTCACCGGAGGATCGATGAAAACCGGGAAGGCCGAAGGCTCGGTGGAAGTGAGCATTTCTGCATCGGGGATGACCGACAGTGCGTCCTTGGTGACCTCGACGTCAATGCGGGCCACCGTGTCCCCCTGGCCCGGTTCCAGGCCCGAGCCGGACGGCGCGCTCTCCGCCGGGTCCGACGGCTGCCCCTCCTGGGCCCCGCCCGGGGTGTCCGCAGCCTGTACGGTCACCCACTGCGGTTGGGTGTCGCTGTCCTGGCCGGCCGAGTCCCACATCCGGGCCGGCGGCGCTTTGAAAACCGTGGTGCCGTTTCCGTCGACCGCCGCCAGGTTCCCGGCCGCGCCCTCACGGACCGTCAGGTTCTCTATATCCAGGTCGAAGGTGAGCTTCTCCAGCTCATCACTCGCCGCAGCCTCCGGAGTCTTCACCACGAGTACGTACTTGAAGCTCTCCGACGTGGCGGTCACCTGCAGGTCGACGTCCTTCAACACCTCCGGGTACACGGCACTGGGCCCGTCCAGGCGCGGGGCGGGCAACTTCCCCGGCCAGTCCAGCGCCAAAGACCGTCCCTGATCCTCGATCCGCGCCAACGGGCCGGTGTCACCGCCGCCGGAGAACGCCATCTGCACGGCAGCCCCCTTCGGGCCCACCGTGCCGTCCGCACGCTTCACCAGGGTCGGATCCGGTGCCTGCCACCCACCGTCGGCCGCTGGAGCACGGACCGGCGTGGACGACTCCTCCAGCGTGAACGTGTAACCATCCGGATTGGCGAACACGGTCGTCCGCGCCGTGCGCTGACCGGTCACCTCCACCCGCTGACCAGACTCCTGCGCCTGTTCGAGAGCCTTCTGGCTCTCCGACAACGGCGCGGTGGGAAGCTCCTCCCCAGCCGCGGCGTAAGCCGTTGCCCCCGGCACAACGGCCGCGACGACCGCCATGCACACCGCAGCCGTCAGACCCACGCCGACGGCGCGGCCGCGCCTGCCGTCCGGTCTCCTCGCACGGCCCTTCTGTCCGGGCCGCACGCGCTGCCCGTCCCGCAACCGGGTCCACATCCCCGCCACACCCCACCCACAAGATTTACAAAGTAGCCAGGAGTAACTAACGCCTCGACAGAACGCCAGGTCAACAGGACGGAAACGGACATCAACATGCCAAGTTCCGGAAAGTCATGTGAGGAACCCAACGTTTGACAGAGGTTGCACGCCACGGGATCACTCTTCCGCATCTATCCCAACACGCCATGGCAACCGCGCTGAGTCTGGCTACGGGTGAGATCCTGCCGAATGGTGCAGCGTTGACGCTGTCTGCGGCACTGGGCCGAGAGAGGTGCCGCACCGAAAGTCGCCGGTGCTGGGTCGGCGAAATCCGCAGCGCCCTGACGTCATGCTCGCCAACACGAGACGCGTCCTGCTCCAAGGGGGAAGGTCATTCTTCCTTGAGGTCCGTGATGAACGACGTCCACCCGCCCGCCGAGAACACCACCGCTGCCCCGCCTGGCACCTTCGAGTCACGGACGGGTATCCCAGCGAGGTACCCGTCTATCACCTCCACGCAACTACCGGCCTCGTTGCCGCTGTAGGTGGACCTGCGCCAGCCCACGAGGTCGGCAGCGTTCGCAATGTGCTCAGGCATCGTCTTCGTAGTCCTTCGCCGTCGACTTGAGCAGGGCGAGCGATTCACGTAGGGACAGTGCGTCGCTCAACGCGTGATAGTAGGCGCCCTGCAACCGCTCGACGACGGTCGGACTGTCGTGCATCTTGGCGACGTGGATGCCCTCCGAGTACGCCACCGGGGGCTGGTCTTCGAACCACAGCAGGCTCAGCATGCTCTGCATGACCGGATACGCCCCTTGGTGGTGGGGCATGACATGCACCCGGACGCGACCGCTCTCCACCAGCTGGGCGAGATGGGTGAGTTGGTCCGCCATGACCTGCCGACCGCCGATCACGCGGTGCAGCAGCGCCTCGTCCAGCAACCCCCAGAAGACGGGAGTGATCGGATCGTCGAGGATCTTCCCTCGCTCGAGGCGTGTGACAAGGCGCCTGTCACATTCCTCGGCGGTCAACGGAGGGTACGTGGTGCTGAGAACAGCACGTGCGTATCCCTCCGTCTGCAGGAGGCCGGGAAAGAAGGTCACGGCTGACTCCCGAATCACCACCGCCTGCGCCTCCAGCAGCCGCGCTGCCTCAAAATAGTCCGCGACCACCGCCTCCTCCGGAGGGAGAAAGCTGGTCAGGACATCCCCCGTGTTCAGCGCCGTGTCCAGCCGCCGCGCGTCCTCCTTCGACGGCACCCGCCGCCCTGCTTCGATGTGCGCGATGTGCGACCGCGTCATAATGGCCATGTCGGCAAGCTGCTGCTGCGTCAGGTCGGCCTCCTCGCGCTGCTGCCTGAGCCAGTCGCCGTAGATGTTGCTCATCCGTTCGACTCCCATGTGACAAAGGCGCTGTCACATCCGCACCTCTGGCGAGCCTAGCCGCGACCGTCTCACTCTGTATGCAGATCGCTACGGAAAGCGAGACCCCCGCGACCGTCGCACCGGTCCGGGGGCGTGGTCACCGATCACCACGGAGTCGACGACATGCGTCACCGTATCGCCCGCCTCGCCGGGCCACCCCTGCTTCTGCTGCTCGAACTCCTGCTGCCCGCCTCGGGACGACGGCGCCGACGACGGCGTCCGATGACGACGCCCACGGCGCCCGCCCGCCTCGCGGACGCGACAACCACCCGCGCCGGCACGCCCGCCCTGCGCGGCGAGGACAACGCCCTCGTACGCCCGTGCCTCCTGGCCCGCGAGCGAAGCGAGGAGGTCAGGCGGCAGCGGGCCCAGCGCCGTGCCCTGTGGTTCGCGGTGCACGGCATCGACCTCGGGCCGCGGGTGATCCACGGCGTGGAGTTGGCGCGGTGAACGACGGGAACCGGCCCGCCCGTCTCCTGCCCTGGACGGGCTCCGAGGGCAAGCCCTGCTACCTCCTGACCGACGGCGACGGACCGCTGTCCCGGATGGCCGACGTGATGGAGCGAACCCAACTCGACATGGCCCAGGGACTGCTGGACCACGCCGCCGACCTGCTCGGAGACGTGCGGGCGACGCCCGAGCAGCTCCGCTTTCTGCTGACCCGGATGCGAGAGGCGCTGACGGATGTGCACCGCATCGCCGAGAGCCGGGGCATGTGATCGCGCTGGGCAGCGCGGCCGGAGGAGTCCCGGTGAAGCCCGTTCCCTCCCCCGGCCGGCGCCGCTGACCGGCGCCGGGGTCAGCGCAGCCGGATCACGTTCCAGGAGAGCGGTTCGAGGGCGGCGGTGAGCGTGCCCTCGGCCAGGGTGGTGCCGTCCACCGGGTGCGGGGCGACGCGCTCGGGGTCGGCGAGGGTGTTGCGGGCGTCGGGGTCGGCGTCCGCGAGGGCGCTGTGCTCGACGACCTCCGTCAGGTGCAGGCCGCTGAGGGCGACCTCCAGCGGGAGGGCCTCGGTGCGGGAGCGGTTGACGGCGAAGACGGTGACCGAGCCGTCCTCGGCGCGCACGGCGGTGGCGTGCAGGAGGTCGGCCTCGCCGTACTTCGCGGTGTCGTACGTCGGGGAGTCCACGCGGACGTCGAGGACCTCGCCGCGGCCGTACTTCGAGGCCTGGGAGAAGGGGAAGAAGGTGGTCTGGCGCCAGGCCGGGCCGCCCGGCTCGGTCATGATCGGGGCGATGACGTTGACGAGCTGGGCGAGGCAGGCCACGGTGACGCGGTCGGCGTGCCGCAGCAGGGCGATCAGCAGCGAGCCGAAGACGACCGCGTCCATGACGCTGTAGTTGTCCTCGAGGATGCGGGGCGCCTCGGGCCAGTCCAGGACGCTCACCTGGGCCTCGGTCCGGCTCATGTACCAGACGTTCCACTCGTCGAAGGAGAGGTTGATCCTCTTCTTGGACTTGAGGCGGGCGCCGACGTGGTCGCAGGTGGCGACGACGTTCTCGATGAACGACTCCATGTCCACGGCGGAGGCGAGGAAGGAGTCGACGTCCCCGTCGTGCGGTTCGTAGTAGGCGTGCAGGGAGATGTGGTCGACCAGGTCGTAGGTCTCCTGGAGGACGGTGGCCTCCCAGGCGGCGAAGGTGTCCATCGCCTGGCTGGAGGACCCGCAGGCGACGAGTTCGACGTCCGGGTCGATCTGGCGCATGGCGCGGGCGGTCTCGGCGGCGACGCGGCCGTACTCCTCGGCGGTCTTGTGGCCGGTCTGCCAGGGACCGTCCATCTCGTTGCCCAGGCACCACAGGCGGATGCCGAAGGGGTCCTTGTCGCCGTGCTCGGCGCGCAGGTCGGACAGGGCCGTGCCGGAGGGGTGGTTGGCGTACTCCTGGAGTTCCAGGGCCTCCGCCACGCCTCGGGTGCCGAGGTTGACGGCCATCATGGGCTCGGCCTGGGGGCCGATCTTCTTGAGGAAGGCGATGTACTCGGAGAGGCCGAAGCGGTTGGTCTCGGTGGAGCGCCAGGCCAGGTCGAGGCGGCGCGGGCGGTCCTCCACCGGGCCGACCGAGTCCTCCCACTTGTAACCGGAGACGAAGTTGCCGCCGGGGTAGCGGACGGCGGTCACACCGAGCTCGCGGACCAGGTCCAGCACGTCCTGGCGCAGGCCCTCGGCGTCCGCGGTGGGGTGGCCCGGCTCGAAGACGCCGGTGTACACGCAGCGTCCGAGGTGTTCGACGAAGGAGCCGAAGAGGCGGGGGTTGACGGCGCCGACGGTGAAGGCGGGGTCGAGGGTGAAGCGGGCGGGGCGCATCTTGTCCTTTCGGGGGTGACTTGTCCTCGTACGGGGCTCTCTACTGGCCGGCCAGGCCCGTGTGGGCGACGCCCGCCACGATCTGGCGCTGGAAGAAGACGAAGACGACGATCAGCGGCAGGCCCGCCATCAGGCCGCCGGCCATGAGCTGGGCCCACTGGATGCCGTAGGAGTTCATGACGGTCGCGATGCCGTTCGGCATGGTCATCAGGTCGGGGTTGTTGGTGACCATGTACGGCCACAGGAAGTTGTTCCAGGAGCTGATGAAGGTGAAGATGCCGACCGCCGCGAGCGAGGGGCGGGAGAGCGGCACGATGATCGTGAAGAAGACGCGCCAGCGGCCGGCGCCGTCGATGAAGGCGGCCTCCTCCAGCTCGCGCGGGATGCCCTGGAAGAACTTGTAGAGGATGTAGACCATCGCGGCGGGCGCGCACTGCGGCAGGATCATGCCCCAGTAGGTGTCGACCATCCCCATCTGCTGGACGGTGGTGAACAGCGGGACGCCGAGCACGGCCGGGGAGACCATGAGGCCGGCCATCACCACACCCATCAGGACGCCCTTGCCGCGGAACTCGGTGCGGGCGAAGCCGTATCCGGCGAGCGCGGCGACCAGCAGCACGATCGTCGTCACGCACACGGACACGACCAGCGAGTTGACGAACCAGTTGGTGATGTTGCCGGTCTCGAAGAGGGCCGTCCAGGCCTGGCCGGTCCAGTCGTGCGGCAGCCAGTGCGTGGGCACCTCGACCGCCTCGGTCTCCGACTTCAGCGAGGTGAACAGGGCCCAGGCGAGCGGGGCGAGGAACACCGCGGAGACGGCGGTGCCGAGCAGGGTGAGCACGATCTGGCCGGGTGTCCACCCCCGGCGCGGGCGGGTGCGGGTGCGGATCGGCGGTGCGGCGGTGGTCATCGGCCGCCCTCCTCACGGTTGCGCAGCAGCCACATCCGGGCGAGGGCGACGGCCGCGATGAGCACGAAGAAGATGATGGAGATCGCGGAGGCGTAGCCCACGCGGTAGCTGGTGAAGCCCTGTTCGAGCGTGTACTGCACGAAGGTGCGGGTGGAGTTCTCCGGGCCGGGCCCGAAGTCCTGCATGACGACGGCCTGGTCGAAGACCTGGAGCGAGGCGAGGATCTGCAGCGCGACGACGAGGCCGGTGATGTTGCGCAGCATCGGCAGCGTGATGTGGACGGTGCGGTGCCAGGCGTTCGCGCCGTCGAGCTTGGCCGCCTCGTAGAGGTGGGCGGGGATGCCCTGGAGTGCGGCGAGGTAGAGCAGGAAGCTGAAGCCGACGGTCCACCACAGCGTGGTGATGACGACGGCGAGCATGGCGTACGACTTGTCGGTCAGCCACGGGGTGTCGAGGCCGAAGACGTGGTTGATCATGCCGGTGCCGGGGTTGAACAGCCACTGCCACAGGTTGGCGGCGACGGTGGACGGCAGCAGGAACGGCAGGAAGAAGCAGAGCCGCCACAGCCACTTGCCGCGCTCGATGTGGTGGGCCAGCATCGCCAGGAGGAAGGCGAGGACGGTGATGCAGGGCACGACGAGCAGCGTGAAGTAGGCGCTGTGGCCGAGCGCGTCCCACATCAGGGGGTCCCGGAGGGCCTCGCGGTAGTTGTCGAGGCCGATGAAGCTCGCGCTGTCGCCGGAGATGTTGGCGTCGGTGAAGCTCAGGTAGAGGCCGCGCAGCAGCGGCCAGACCACGAACAGGGCGAAGAGGGCGAGGAACGGGGCGACGAACCAGCCGCCGTGCTGGAAGCCCTGCCCGCGGCGGACGCCGACGCTGTCGGCGGCGGCGGTCCTCGCACGTGTCGGGCGGACGATCGTCTCGGCGCCGGTGGCGGTCATGCGGCGGCACCTCCCTGTGCGGCGGTACGGCCGTCCATGGGGTTCTTCATGGCGAGCAGTTCGGCGAGGGTGCTCTTCATCCGGCGGGCGGCGGACTCGGGCTTCGTGGAGCCCGTCGTCGAGGAGACGACGATCGGGCCGACGCGCTGGGCGAGGATGCCGGTGGAGCCCGCGAACCACACCTTGGGCTCGGTGGCCTGGTGGTCCATGGCCGAGACGTACTCGTTCTGCGGTTGCAGCTTCCGGTACGCGGCCGTGGACAGGGTCGGCGTGTAGGCGGGGATGTGGCCGCCGGCCGCCCACTGCCGGGCGTGCTTGACGACGTAGGCGGCGAGCCGGTGCGCGCCCTCGTTGGTGGCGCCGCCGCGGTCGGCCTGGTGCGGCAGGACGAAGGAGTGCGACTCGGCGTGGGTGGCCCGCCTGCCGAAGACGGGCGGCAGCGGGGTGGCGCCGTAGTCGAGCTTCGCGGCGTCGAAGACCGGCACGGACCAGTTGCCCTCCCAGCAGAAGGGCGAGCCGTTGACGAACTGTTCGGCACCGGCCCCGCCGCCGAAGGAGGGGTTGGCGTACCCGTCGGCGACGTGCTTGCGCAGGAACTCCAGGACCTGGACGGCCTTGTCGGTGTCGAAGGCGACCTCGGTCTTCGCGTCGTTGAACCAGGTGCCGCCGAGCTGGGTGTAGAAGGCGACGAAGAACCACCACTGGAAGTTCTGGTCGTTGTGCCACAGCCCGATGGTCTGCAACCCCTTCGCGGTGGCCTTCCTGGCCTCCTTGAGCACGTCGAACCACTCCTCGGTGGAGGTGACCGGCACGATCCGGCCGTCCTCGCCGAGCAGGCCCGCCTTCTTCAGCACGTCCTTGCGGTAGAAGCAGAGCTGGACGTGGATGTCGAGCGGGAGGGCGTAGAGCCTGCCGCCGATGACGGCGCGCTTCCACAGCTCGGGGTTGAAGTCCTCTTCCCGCACTCCGTACTTGGCGAGCAGGGCGGGGTCCCAGGGGTCGAGGAGGCGGCCGGGTGAGAAACCGGTGACGCGGCCGAGGTGCATGACGCCGAGGTCGGGCGCGCGGTTGCCGGCGGCGGCCATGGCGAGCTTGGTGTAGAAGGGGCTGCCCCACTGGAGGGTGGAGTCCTCCACGTCGATGCCGGGGTTGTCCCTGCGGAAGGAGTCCAGCATCGCGATCATGTTGTAGCCGTCGCCGCCGCTGAAGAGGTTCCAGTACCGCACCCGGGTGTCCGCTCCGGAGGCGAGCGCGTCGGCGCCGGTGCCGAGCGCGGCGAAGCCGAAGCTGCCCGCGACCGTCAGGCCGCCGGCCGCGGCCAGAAAGTGCCTGCGATTCAGGCCAGGTCGTCCCATGCCCTGCCCTAACTGTTCGATATACCGAATGTCGCTCGTAACTTCGAACGGGAAACGTAGGTGGGAAGCGCTTGCGCGTCAATGGTTCGGGCAGGATCCCGGCCGGGACTTTTCCCGGGAGTACGGAGTCGGCCACGGACCTGCCGCGGAACTGGCCCACAGGGCACGCCTCTTGGCATATTGCAGGGGTGGCCGGAGGACAGCCCGGGGGAACGAGGAGACAGCGGTGCGTACCAGGAAGGAGATGCGGCGTCTCGCCGACGCCCTCATCGACCCCATCCGGGTGGCCGTGCCGGCCGACCCCGAGGTGCTGTTCGACGCGCTCGTCGCCTCCGTCAGCGCGTGGCGGGGCCGGGAGGTGGTCGTGCACCGGGCGGCGTTCCCGCCGCACACCGCGAGCGGACTGTGGCTGGAGCGCGAGAGCCACGACGACGTGGTGGTGGACGAACGCGCGGCCGTCTGGCACCAGATCGTGATCCTCTGCCACGAGGTCTGGCACATGAGCCGCCGCCGGGCCGAGGCGGAGCGGGAGGCGGCGGCGAACGCCCGGGCGGGCAGCCGGAACCGGCCCGTCGTCCGGAACCGGCCGGTGGCCGCGCGCACCGACTTCTCCCTGGCCGAGGAGCAGGAGGCGGACCGCTTCGGCATGCTGATGGGCAGCCGGCTGCGCGTCTGGCTGGACGCCTCCACCGACTCGGTGTTCGCCGCGGAGGGCGGCGACGCGGACAGCCCGCGCAGTCTCGCCGGGCGCATCGGGGCCGCGCTCAACTACCGCGGGACGACCGGATGAACAGCCTGATCAACTACACGAGTTGCGGGGCGCTCTGGCTGGGTCTCGCGGTGAAGGCCCCCGACCTGCTGCGGCACCGGCACGATCCGTATCTGCGGGCCATCTGCGCGGTGCTGGGGCTGGCCGGGCTCTGCTTCCTGCTCGGGGCGCCGCCGACGGTCGGCGCCGTCAACCGGCTGAGCGGTGTGCCCAACCTCGCGGCGCCGCTCACCTACGCGGCGATCACCGGGTACTGCGCCGCCTCCCAGGTCCTCGTCGTCCACTGGCGCGGCGGGCCCCGGGTGCGCCGCACCGCCCGCCGGTGGACGCTCGCCTACGCCGTCGTGGTCCTCGGCATCGGGGTGGCCTTCGCCCTCGGCGACGCGCCCGTGGAGCGCCGCACCGACCTGGACACCTACTACGCGACGACCCCGTTCATCGCCCAGATGATCGTGCTGTACCTGGTCGCGCACCTGACCGCGGTGACCGTCACGACGGTGTCCGCGCTGCGCTGGGCCCGGCAGGTGCGCGGCGGGCTGCGGGCCGGCCTGCTGCTGCTCGGCGCCGGTTCGCTGTGCGGCGCCGGCTACAGCGCCGTCAAGCTCGTCGCGGTGAGCGCCCGCTGGTCCGGGCGGGACTGGTCGGCGCTCGGCACCACCGTCTCCCCGGCCGCGGCCGGCCTCGGCGCCCTCCTGGTGGTCGTCGGGGTCCTCGTACCGCTGGCGGCGCCGTGGCTGGCCGAGCGGCGGCGCGCGTCCCGCGCCTACGTCCGGCTCGAGCCGTTGGAGCGGGCCCTGGACGACCTGCTCGTCCGGCGGGCGCTGCGGCTGCCGCGCCCCCGGTTCGCCTCGCCCGCCACCCTCCTGATGTGGCGCCGCACGAGCATCCACAACGCGCTCGGCCAGCTGGCCGCGTACTGCGACGGGGACCTGTACGACCGCACCCGTGCCGACGCGCTGGCGGCGACGGGGGATCCCGGGCTGGCCGGTGCGCGGGCGTGGGCCGCGGTGCTCACCGACGCGCTGCGGCGCGAGGCCGGCCCCGGGCGGACGTCGCCCCCGTCCCCCGGCACCGGCCGGTCCCCGGTGCCGTCACCGGACCCGGCGACCCTCGCGCGGATCGCCGACGTACTCGCCGGCACCGTGCGGGTGCCGGCCGCCTCCGCCCTGCCGGGCGACAGGACCACGGCGGGCACCGCGTGACGGGCGGCGGGCCGACCGGAAGCCGGCGCGGCGCGGCCGGGGAAGTCCCGCGGGAGAGGAGTGGTCGGGCGTGAGTCTCGTCGTCTACCTGGCGGCACTGGTGTTCGGCATGACCTCGGTGCTGCTGTTCCGCCGTCCGCGCACCGCCGTCCGCGACCCGCTGACCCTGTCCACCTGCGCGGCGATCGTCCTCGGCGCCCTGGTCTTCGTGTGCGCCGCCCCGGCCACCCTCGGCACCGTCAACCGGCTCACCGGCGTCCCCAACTTCGGCGCCCCGCTGACCTACGGCATGCTCTCCGCGTACAGCTGCGCGGTGCTGGTGCTGCTGATCAACTGGCGCGGCGGTCCCCGGTCGGTGGTGCGGCGCGCGGTGCTGCGCAGCATGGCCGCCTACGGTCTGCTGGTGGCCGCCATCGTCGTGCTGTTCCTGCTCGCCGACGCGGACACCGAGCGGCTGACCGACCTCGACACCTACTACGCGGACACCCCGTTCATGCGGGAGATGATCCTGCTGTACCTGCTCGGGCACAGCGCGGCGATGCTGGTGATGTGCGCCGTCTGCGTCAAGTGGAGCCGTGAGGTGGACGGCCTGCTGCGGGCCGGGCTGCGGCTCATCGTGCTGGGCGGGCTGCTGGACCTGCTGGGGTTCCAGCTCGCCAAGTACACGGCCGTGGTGGCGCGGTGGGCGGGTCACGACCTCGACGTGCTCTCCACCACGGTGGCCCCGCCGATGGCGTCGCTGGCGGCGCTGGTGTGTTCCGTGGGCTTCACCCTGCCCCGGCTGCTGCCGTCCGTGCTGGCGCACTGGCGGGGGCTGGACGACTACCGGCGGCTGGGTCCGCTGTGGTCGCTGGTGAAGCCGGTGTCCACGGCGCCCCGGCAGCCCGCCGCCCGGTGGCAGCTGCCCCGGGCCCGGCTGCAGTGGCGGGAGGTCTCCATCCACGACGCGCTGCTCACCCTGGCGCCGTACTTCGACCACCGGGTCCGGGAACGGGAGCGGGACGCCGCCCTGCGCGCGGGCCGCTCCCCGCACGAGGCCCGGCTGGCGGCGGAGGCGGTGATGCTCGCCGACGCGGTACGCCGGGCCGCCGCCCACGAGGAACCGCCCGACGCCGCCCCTTCCTACCGGCTGCATGCCACCGAGGTGCCCGGCCCGAGCGGGCTGGTGGCACTGTCGCAGGCCCTGCACCACCCGCCCGGCCGGGCCGGCGCGCCCGGCGGCACGAACCCGTCCTCCCTGCCCGGCCCCCTGACCGAACCCGAGGAGCCCCATGTCGCGTAGAGCTGTCGTCGTCGGTGCCGGACTGGCCGGGATGCTGGCCGCGGCCGTACTGGCCGACGCGGGAGTGGCGGAGGTCGTGGTCCTGGACCGCGACGAGCTGCCCGACGGGCCGCGCCCGCGCCGGGGGCTGCCGCAGGGCCGGCACGCGCACCTGCTGATGGCCGGCGGGCTGGCCGCGATGGAGGAGATCGTGCCCGGCGCGAGCCTGCGCGGGCGGCTGCTCGGCGCCGGGGCGCACGAGATCTCCCTCAGCTCGGGCACGCTGGCCCGCACCCCCGAGGGCTGGCTGCGCCGCTGGCGGCGCGAGGGGCCCGCCATGCTCACCTGCACCCGCGCGCTGGTGGACTGGACGGTGCGGGACGCGGTGCTCGCGCACACCCCGGTCGAGGTGCGCGAGGCGACGGCGGTCGGTCTGACGGGGTCGGCGGGCCGGGTGCGGGGCGTGCGGGTGTCGGGGCCCGACGGAGAGACGGTGCTCGACGCCGACCTGGTCGTCGACGCGAGCGGACGCGGTACGCGGATCGTGCCCTGGCTGGCGGGGCTCGGGCTGTCCGGCGTGCGGACCCGGACCGTGGACTCGGGGCTGGTCAACGCCTCGCGCCTGTACCGGGTGCCGGCCGGGGCGGAGCGGTTCCCGCTGACGGTCGTGCACGCCGATCCGTACGTGTCCCGGCCGGGCCGCAGCGCCATGGTGATGCCGGTCGAGGGGGGCCGCTGGCTGGTCAGCTGCGGCGGCACGCGCGGCGGTGAGCCGCCGGCCGACCCCGAGGGCTTCCTGCGCTACACGCTCGGCCTGCCGGACCCGATCGTCGGACGGCTGATCTCCGGCGCCGAACCGCTCACCGACGTGCGTCTGAGCCGGTCCACCAGCAATGTGCGGCACTACGTGGACAAGGTGCCGCACTGGCCCGAGGGCCTCGTGGTCCTCGGCGACGCGCTCGGCACCTTCAACCCGGCCTACGGGCAGGGCATGTCGGTGGCCGCGTTCGGCGCCCGGGTCCTCGGCCGGGAGCTGGCGCGGGCCGGCCGTCTCGACGCGCCCGGACTCGCCCGGCGGGTGCTGCGCGGCGCGGCGCGCCCGGTGGACGCGGCCTGGGCGATGGCCGTCGGGCAGGACGTCCTCTACCCCGAGACGCGCGGCGGGCGGCGGCCGGGGCTCGGCGACCGGGCGGTGACGGCGTACACGCGGCGCATGACGAGGGCGGCCACCGGCAGCTTCGCGGCGGCCTCGGCGCTCTGGGACGTCACCAGCATGCGCACCCCGCCGACCCGCATGTTCCACCCGTCGGCGGTCCTGGCCGCCCTGGCCGGCCCGCCGCTCCCCCCACTGTCGGGGCCGCCGCTGACGCCCGGCGAGCGCGAGGTGCTCGCCGGGCTCGACCGCGCGGGGGTGTGAGCGAGCAGCCGGTCCACGCGCGGAAGCACGACCGCCCCCGCCTCCTCACCCGGCCTCTCCCGGCAGCCCCCACCGGGGCCTCCGTCTCCGCCGTACCGGACCGCCGCCGACCCCGGCGAGCGCGAGGTGCTCGCCGGGCTCGACCGCGCGGGGATGTGAGCGGACGGCCGGACCGGCACCGGGTTGGCGTCCGTGCGGCAACGGAGTGCAGTCGCGGCGCTCACCCCGCGAACGCGGGCTGCGCCACCCCCCGTCCGGCCCCCGGCACCACCAGCAGCGAGCCCGCCAGTGGGTGCGGGGCCGTCAGGCCGACCCGGGCGGTGGTGAGGTACAGGTCGGTGAGGTCCGGGCCGCCGAAGGCGCAGGCCGTGACGCGCGGGACCGGGAGGGTGAGCACCCGGTCCAGGTCGCCGGACGGGGTGTAGCGGCGTACCGCGCCGCCGTCCCACAGGGCGACCCACACACAGCCCTCGGCGTCGACGCACAGGCCGTCGGGGAAGCCCGCGCCCTCCTCGACGGTGGCCAGGGGGCGGCGGTTCGCGACCCGGCCGTCCGCGGCGACGTCGAAGACGTCGATGCGGCGGGTCGGGGTGTCGATGTAGTACATCAGCGTGCCGTCGGGGCTCCAGCCGGTGCCGTTGCTCACCGTCACGTCGTCGAGGACGGTCTCGGCGGTGCCGTCCCCGGTGAACCGGGACAGCGTGCCGCCGCCCGGAGCCTCGTCGTAGCGCATGGTGCCCGCCCACAGGCTGCCGTCGGGGGCGACGGCGGCGTCGTTGGCGCGGCGGCCGGGGACGGGCTCCCGGTGCAGCCAGCGGAAGGTGTCGTCGGGGTCGAGCAGGCCGACGCCGTCCCGCAGGTTGAGGACCAGGCCGCCGCCCGCGCGGGGCTTGACGGCGCCCACGTGCTGGTCGGTGCGGCGCAGCGTGCGCCGGCCGGTGGCCGGGTCGTAGGTGTGGACGCGGGAATTCAGGATGTCGAGCCACAGCAGGCGGTCGGTCGCCGGGTCCCAGGTGGGGCCCTCGCCGAGGGTCGCTTCCGCGTGGACGGCCACCTCGAAGGCCGTGCCGTTCGTCGTCATGCCGCGCTCCTGTGACCGAGCCGCTCGGAGAGGTCGGCGGCGCCCTTGACGGCCAGCTGCTCCAGTTCGGCGCGGCGTTCCTCGCTCCAGCGGATCATGGGCACCGAGATCGACAGCGCGGCGACGACGCGGCCGGTGCGGTCGCGGACCGGGGCGGCCACGCAGGAGACGTCCGGGTTGGACTCGCGGCTCTCCACGGCGGTCCCCCGCTCGCGGATCCCGGCGAGGGCCTCGCGCAGGGCGGCCGGGTCGGTGATGCTGTTCGGGGTCATCGCGGTCAGCTCGGCGCCGTCGGGAAAGCGCGCGGCGACCTCCGGCTCGGGCAGGGAGGCCAGCAGCATCTTGCCGACCGACGTGCAGTGCGCGGGCAGCCGCCGTCCCGCCGCGGAGACCATGCGCACCGCGTGCGTGGAGTCGACCTTGGCGATGTAGATGACGTCGGTGTCCTCCAGGATCGCCACGTGCACCGTCTCGTCGCAGGTCTCGGCGACGGTCCGGGCGACCTGCTGGCCCTCCGCGGCGAGGTCGAGGTGTTCGGCGTAGCGGGCGCCGAGCTGGTACGGACGCACGCCGAGCCGGTACCGTCCGGACTGCCCGGGGACCGGGACGATGTACTTGCGGGCGGCGAGCGTGGTGACCAGCTCGTGCACGGTGGTCCGCGGCAGCTGCAGCCGGCGCACGATGTCGGGGGCGGAGAGCGTGCCGTCCCCGTCGAGGAAGAGCTCCAGTATGTCGAGAGCCCGGGTCACGGCCGGCACGAGGCGTCCCATGTCCAGCCCCCTCCCTGAGTGTGTTCGAGATTTCAACAGACGGTCGGAATAACGAACACAGGCTACTCATATCGCGTTTGCCTGGGCAATGGTCGGGTGATGATGGGTGCCATGCCGACCGGAAAGCAGTCCGCGGGTCCGTTCACCCCGCGCGACTTCCAGCTCGTCCTGCTGCGCCGCATGGCCGACCACAACCCCGGCCCGGTCGAGGACGCCCGCCGCGAGCTGGGCGCCTCGGTCGCGGACATGCGCGAGGCCAACAGGCGCTGGCAGGCGATGCTCCACTCACCCCGGTCCCGCTCGGCGGCCGCCCGGTACCGCTCCGTCCTGGGCGAGCCGGAGTCGGTGGCGCCGCGCCGGATCGGCGACCTGGAGTGCGAGGCCCGGCAGTGGGCGCTGCCCCTGTGGCCGGACCTGCGCTTCGAGGTGCTCGTCGCGGACAAGGGCGTCGTCTGGAACGAGTGGCTGGTCCGCGCCCCCGGCGCACCGGCGCCCGAGCTGCGCACCCTGGACGACCTCACGCCCTGGTCGTGCACGGTGGACGAGGCGGCCCGCGCCTTCGCCCCCGCCCGGCCGCTCCAGGGCTCGGCCCCGACCCGGTGGGGGCTGGCCTTCACCGCCCCGGACCGGGACGGCGTACGACACGAGGTGGTCGCGGAGTTCACCTGGGGGCTGCTCCAGCGCACCGCGGTCGGCGCATAGGGAAGGGCCCCCGGTCAGCGCTCGTCCTCCGGGTCCCAGTCCAGCAGGCGGACCTTGGCGACCGTACGGACGTGGCGGCGCATCGCGGCGGCGGCCTGCCGGGGCTCCCGGGCGGCGACGGCGTCCAGGATCGCCCGGTGCTGGGCCAGGGAGCGGCCGGGGCGGCCGGGCTGGCGCAGGGACTCGGTGCGGCTCTCGGCGATCTGGTGGGCGATGGAGCGCATGAACTCGGCGAGCAGGCTGCTGTGCGCCGCCGCCGTCACCGCCGCGTGGAACAGCCGGTCCCCCTCGACACCGTGCCCGTCGCGGTCGATCTCCTCGGCCATCACGTCCAGCGCGGCCCGCATCGCGGCGAGGTCGTCCTCCGTGCGGCGCTCGGCGGCCAGTTCGGCGAGCTTGGTCTCCAGCGCCTCACGGGCCTCCAGGACGTCCGGAAGTCGGCGCCGGCGTTCGACCATCGCCTCGACCGGTTCGACGTCGAGGCTGTCGCGGACCAGATAGGTCCCGCCGCCGTGCCGCGCCTCCACCAGGCCCTGCACTTCCAGGACCACGATGGCCTGCTTCACCGAGGCGCGGCTGACGCCGAGGCGGTGGGCGAGGTCCCGTTCGGGCGGAAGGCGGTCGCCGGCCCGCAGGCCGCCGTCGGTGACGTACTGGCGCAGCCGCTCCAGCACCTGTTCGTACAGGCGCTGCTTGGTCATGGGGCGCAGGGCGTCGGTCATGAGGTCCCCCCTCTCGACGGGAGCGTAGCACCGGGCGGGAGGTGGCCCGGTGGCCGAGTGGCTGAGTGGCTGAGCCAATTGTTGCGCGACCCCTTGACGCCGGCTCCCGCCGGGCCCACGCTGACCAGCCAACCGCACCATCCAAGTGGCTCAGCCACTCAGCCACTCCCCATCGGCAGTCAGGTCAGCACTCGGGAGCCCCCGCATGTCCCCCGAACTCATCTCGATCCTCGTCCTCGTCGTGGTGTTCGTCATCGCCACCACCCGCTCCGTCAACATGGGCGCGCTCGCCTTCGCCGCCGCGTTCGGGGTGGGCACGCTCGTCGCCGACCTCGACGCGGACGGCATCTTCGCCGGATTCCCCGGCGACCTGTTCGTCGTCCTCGTCGGTGTCACCTACCTGTTCGCGATCGCCCGGGCCAACGGCACCACCGACTGGCTGGTGCACGCGGCCGTCCGGCTGGTGCGGGGGCGGGTCGCGCTGATCCCGTGGGTGATGTTCGCGCTCACCGGCGCGCTCACCGCGATCGGCGCGGTCAGCCCGGCCGCGGTCGCGATCGTCGCGCCGATCGCCCTGAGCTTCGCCACCCGGTACTCGATCAGCCCGCTGCTCATGGGCACGATGGTGGTGCACGGCGCGCAGGCCGGCGGGTTCTCGCCGATCAGCATCTACGGCTCGATCGTCAACGGCATCGTGGAGCGCGAGAAGCTCCCGGGCAGCGAGGTCGGCCTGTTCCTGGCCTCCCTGGTCGCCAACCTCCTCATCGCGGCCGTGCTGTTCGCCCTGCTCGGCGGGCGGAAGCTGTGGGCGCGCGGGGCGGTGCCGCCGGAGGACGGCGGCGCCCTGGGCAAGGGCGGCACGGGGACCGGCGCAGGCAAGGGCACCGGCACCGGCACGAGCGCTGGCACCGGCGGCACCGCCCCCGCCGCCGTGGCCGTCCGCCCCGACCAGGAGACCGGCGGCGCCGAGGGCACCGGCGTACGCCTCACCCCCGCCCGCGTCGCCACGCTCGTCGCCCTGGTCGCCCTCGTCGTGGCCGTCCTCGGCTTCGACCTGGACGCGGGTCTGACCGCCGTCACCCTCGCCGTGGTCCTGAGCACCGCCTGGCCGGACGACAGCCGCCGCGCGGTCGGCGAGATCGCCTGGTCCACGGTGCTGCTGATCTGCGGTGTCCTCACCTACGTCGGCGTGCTGGAGGAGATGGGCACCATCACCTGGGCGGGTGAGGGCGTCGGCGGCATCGGCGTCCCGCTGCTGGCCGCCGTACTGCTCTGCTACATCGGCGCGATCGTGTCGGCCTTCGCGTCCTCCGTGGGCATCATGGGCGCGCTGATCCCGCTGGCGGTGCCCTTCCTCGCGCAGGGCGAGATCGGGGCGGTCGGCATGATCGCGGCGCTCGCGGTGTCGGCGACGGTGGTGGACGTCAGCCCGTTCTCGACGAACGGCGCGCTGGTGCTGGCCGCGGCCCCGGACGTGGACCGGGAACGTTTCTTCCGCCAGTTGATGATCTACGGCGGGATCGTGGTGGCGGCCGTGCCGGCGCTGGCCTGGCTCGTGCTGGTGGTGCCCGGCTTCGGGTAGACCCACCTCGCGGATCCCGCGCGATCCGGCAGCCTTGAACGACAGCTCGGACGACAGCTCTCGGGCGACAGCTAAGGAGTACTTCGCGTGTCCTCTCTCTTCCCGGCCCTCTCCCCGGCCCCGACCGGCGCTCCGGGCGACCGGCCCGCGCTGCGGTTCGGCGAGCGTTCCCTGACCTACGCGGAACTCGCCGCCGCGGCGGGCGCCACGGCCGGGCGGATCGGCGGCGCCGGCCGGGTCGCCGTCTGGGCCACCCCGGCGATGGAGACCGCCGTCGCCGTGGTGGCGGCGCTGCTGGCCGGGGTCGCCGCCGTACCCCTCAACCCGAAGTCCGGCGACAAGGAACTCGCGCACATCCTCTCCGACAGCGCGCCCTCCCTGCTCCTGGCGCCCCCGGACGCCCAACTCCCGCCCGCCCTCGGCGCCCTGGAGCGTGTCGACGTCGACGTGCGGGCCCGCGGGAGCGTCCCCGAGGACCGCGCCGACGAGGGCGACCCCGCGCTCGTCGTCTACACCTCCGGCACCACCGGCCCGCCCAAGGGCGCCGTCATCCCCCGTCGTGCCCTGGCGACGACCCTGGACGCGCTCGCCGACGCCTGGCAGTGGACCGGCGACGACGTCCTGGTGCAGGGGCTGCCGCTGTTCCACGTGCACGGGCTGGTGCTCGGCGTCCTCGGCCCGCTGCGCCGGGGCGGCTCGGTGCGCCACCTGGGCAGGTTCTCCACCGAGGGCGCCGCGCGGGAGCTGAACGACGGCGCGACCATGCTGTTCGGCGTGCCCACGATGTACCACCGGATCGCCGAGACGCTCCCCGGCGACCCGGAGCTGGCGAAGGCGCTCGCCGGGGCCCGGCTGCTGGTGTCGGGGTCGGCCGCGCTGCCGGTGCACGACCACGAGCGGATCGCCGCCGCCACCGGACGCCGGGTGATCGAGCGCTACGGCATGACGGAGACCCTGATGAACACCAGCGTGCGCGCCGACGGCGAGCCGCGCGCCGGGACGGTGGGCGTGCCGCTGCCCGGCGTGGAGCTGCGGCTGGTGGAGGAGGACGGCACGCCGATCGCGGAGCTGGACGGGGAGAGCGTGGGCGAGATCCAGGTGCGCGGCCCGAACCTGTTCACCGAGTACCTCAACCGCCCCGACGCCACCGCCGCCGCCTTCACCGCGGACGGCTTCTTCCGCACCGGCGACATGGCGGTGCGCGACCCCGACGGCTATGTCCGCATCGTCGGCCGCAAGGCCACCGACCTGATCAAGAGCGGCGGTTACAAGATCGGCGCCGGGGAGATCGAGAACGCGCTGCTCGAACACCCGGGTGTGCGGGAGGCCGCGGTCACCGGGGAGCCCGACCCCGACCTCGGGGAGCGGATCGTGGCCTGGATCGTCCCGGCCGACCCCGCCGCGCCGCCCGCCCTCGATGAGCTGGCCGACCATGTCGCGGGCCGGCTCGCCCCGCACAAGCGGCCCCGCGTCGTCCGGCACCTCGACGCGCTGCCCCGCAACGACATGGGGAAGATCATGAAGCGGGCGCTGGACCGTGGCTGAGCGCCCGACCGCGCGGGAGTTCCTCGCCCTGGTCACCGACGACGCCACCTTCGCCGAACTCCCCCACCCGGACGGCTCCTGGCAGCCCGACGGCCCCCTCGGCTGGCCCGGTTACGACGCCGCGCGGGCCCGCGCCGCCGAGCGCACCGGCGAGACGGAGTCCGTCGTCTGCGGCACCGGCGACGTCGAGGGCACCCGGGCCGTGCTCGTCTGCTTCGAGTTCGGCTTCCTCGGCGGCTCGCTCGGCCACCGCACCGGCGACCGTCTCGAGGCGGCGTACGCGTACGCCCGTGAACACCGGCTCCCCGTGGTGCCGTTGGTCGCCACGGGTGGCAGCCGGATGCAGGAGGGGATGCTCGCGCTGACCCAACTCCAGCGGGTGGCAAGGCAGTCGGCGCTGACCCGGGCGGCAGGTCTGGCGCAGATCGCGGTGGTGCGGGACCCGGCGACCGGAGGCGGCTGGGCGACCCTGGGCGCGGGCGCCGACGTGGTCCTCGCCCTGCCCGGCGCCCAGGTCGGCTTCGCCGGCTCGCGGGTCCGGCCGCCGGACGCCGACCCGGCGGCGTACACGGCCGAGGCGCAGGTGGCGGCGGGCAGCGCGGACGCCGTCGTACCGCCCGGGGAGCTGCGCGCGACGCTGGGGCGGTGGCTGCGGCTGCTGACGGCACCGTCGAACGCTCCGGCGCCGGTGCCTCGGCCGCTGGGCGCGCGGGACCTGCCGGCCGACGGCTGGGAGGCGGTACGCCGGGCCCGCGCCCCCGAACGCCCGCGTGCGGGGGCGTACCTGGACGCCTACTTCACCGAACGGGTCGTCCTGTCCGGCGACCGCTGCGGCGGTCGGGACCCGGAGGGCATGCTGTGCGGCTTCGGCACGCACGCGGGGCGGACGGTCGCGTACGCCGCCCAGACCGGCGCGGCGACCCGGCCCGCCGGGTACCGCACCGCGACCCGGCTCGTCCACCTCGCGGACCGGCTCGGCATCCCGGTGCTGACCCTGGTGGACACGCCGGGCGCGGCCAACGACGCGGAGGCGGAGCGGCAGGGGGCGGGTCCGGCGATCGCGGACCTGTTCGGCGCCGTGGCCTCGGTGCGCACGCCGGTCACCACGCTGGTGATCGGCGAGGGCGGTTCGGGCGGCGCGCTGGCCCTGGCGGCACCCGGCAGCACCTGGGCCACGCCGGACAGCTACTTCTCCGTCATCGCGCCGGAGCACGCGGCGGCGATCCTCAAGCGCCCGCCGGAGGAGGTGGAGGCGACGGCCGGTCAACTGCGCCTGCGACTTCAGGACTTGACCGAACTTGGCGTGATCCGAACAAGCGAGCAGGTGTTCCCTGGAACAGGTGATCGTCGCTCTGAAGAGCGCATGTGACTGCAGGGACCAACGATACTTACGGTGTGCAAGCAACGGGCTGCAGACCGTAGTTGACGCACATGTCCCACGTAGTCCCGGCGGGGCCCCGCGGTCCCGCACATGAACAGCGCAAGGAGCTGCACGATCATGAACCTTCTCACCGACATCCTCGCCGGCCTCGTCCACTTCGTCGGCTGGCTGGTCTGACGGTCCGAGAAACCAGGCGGCGCCGCCTCCCCGTCCCAGGGAGGCGGCGCCGTCCGCGTGCGGCCGTTCGGGGGTGGCCCTACCGCACGGCCACCGCCCGCACGATCTCCTGCGTGACCGAGCCGCCCCGGTCGTCGTGCGCGGAGGCCCGCAGCGAGACGTGCTCGGCGTCGCGCGGCACGCTCAGCGTCCCGTGCCAGGACGCCTCCCCGTCACCGCCGCGCAGCCGGACCTGCTGCCAGGTCTTCCCCTCGTCGTAGGACACCTCCAGCTTCCCGCCGCCGATCGTCCCGGTGTCCGGGGCGCCCGCCACGTACTCCGCGCCGAGTCCGATCCGCAGCTTCTTCCCGCCGCGCACCTTCCCCGCGAGGTCGGTGTCCACGTCGAAGGAGAGGTTGATCAGCGGCAGGAAGGTCCACCGGTCCTCCGGCGTGGCCGCCGACCGGAAGGTCCACTCCGCGTGGCCCTCGCTCGCGAGCGGCCAGCGCTTCGCGTCGAGCGCGGTGTCGGTGACGAGCCGGTACGTGTGCTCGTCGGCGGGCATGTCCCACGCGTACGCGGCGGAACTCGGCCCCTGGTCGACCAGTTCGCCGTCGAGGTACACCGACGTGGTCTGCGACATGCCGCTGCCCTCGCTCCACACGTCGCCGAAGCCGGTGTGGTCGGGTCCCGAGTCGCCCCAGCCGGGCGCGTTGAACCGGAGCTGGTTGCCGGAGCGCTGCTGCCCCCAGCCGAGCCCCGTGCCGAGGTAGGGGTGCCACACCGGCTTGAACCAGTTCAGCTCCGCGCGCGAGCCGCCCCGGTAGGCGGACAGTCCGCCGCGTTCCTCCAGTGCTCCGTCGGCGCTGGTCACGGTCTCGTGCCAGAGCTGGCCGGGGCCGGTGGACACGTACTCGGTGCGCTCGACGGGGTAGTCGATCCGCTCCCGGAAGCCGAGGCCGACCGGGAAGGTGTCGGTGATCGAGTACCGGAACTCGCCGCCGCTCGACGGTTGGTCGCCGTGGTACTTGGTGTGCAGCACGGCGAGGTCGCGGTGGCCCGGCGCGTAGGTGAGGTCCCGGTCGGGCACGGCGCCCCTGTGCCCTTCGGACAGGTCGTACACGTAGGGCGTGTCGCGGGTGCCGGTCATGTCGACCCGTCCGGCCTCGCGCAGCCGGCGGGCGTCGGCCGCGTCGACCGTGGCGATCTGCAGCGGCCGGTCGGCGTTGTCGTCCGTGCCCCACCACGCCATCAGCCGGCCGGGGGCGTCGTCGGTCACGAACAGCGCCTCGACGCCCGCGTCCTGCGCGGCCCGGGCGAGCGCCGAGGGTTCGGTCCCGTCCGTGAGCCGGGCGAGAACCGCCTTCCCGCGCACGCCGTCCGGAAGCGGCCCGTCCCCGACGTCCCCCACGTCGACCAGCGGCAGCCGGGTGCGACCCTCGATCAGGGTGCCCCCGGACTGGACGGTGGCCTCGCCGATCCCCTTCACCTCGAGGAGCGGCTTGCCGAGCCGCCACACGGTCCGGTACTCGAAGCCGCCCTCGGTGACCTTCTCCGTGGGCGCGGCGAAGATGCTGTCGTACGTCAGCGGCACCTGGACGGCGCCGAAGAGGTCGGAGCCGTTCGCGCTGCGGTCGTACTCCATGAGCAGCTGCCGGGTCTCGGTGCGCTTGCGGACGTCGGCGTCGAGTTCGCGCAGTTCACGGCCGTCCAGGGTGATCTCGCGGTCCCGGTCGACGACGACCTCCGGGGCGGCGAGGAAGCCCAGGCCGAGCGAGTCGGCGCCGTGGCTGCCGCGCACGTCGAGGAACGACGTCAGGCTGTACGTGCCGGGCCTGAGCCGGAGCTTCAGGGTGCCGGACTCCCCGACGTGGGCCGGGACGGGGTCGATGCCCTCGGCGAGCTGCTGGACGGTCAGGTCGGCCGGCGTCGCGGCACCGGAGCGGTCCTTGACGTGCACGGTGAGCGTGTACCGCTCCTCCTCCTTGACCAGCCCGAACGCCGTGTGCGCGAGGGTGGTGCCGCTCGCGTCGGCCGCCACGATCCGCCCGCTCGTGGTGCCGACCGGCGCCTTGGCTCCGTCCCCGGTGACGGTGGTGGCGGCGGTGCCGTGCGCGGGCACGGTGAGGGAGGTGTCGGCGAGGGTGGCGACGCCCTCGGGGGCGCCCTCCACGGACAGCTTCAGCTCGACGTCCGTGTCGGAGGAGTTGGTGTAGGTGACGGTCCTGGTGACCGGCTCCTCGGCGTCGTACGGCCAGGAGTAGAAGCCCAGGTCGGCGCTGCCGGTGGCGGTGACGTCGGCGTGGACGGCGCCCGGCACGCTGACCCGGCCCGCGCCCAGCTGGTAGGCGGAGGCGTCCAGCTCCTTGGACGTGGACATCAGCGCGTCCTTGAGCCGGGCGCCGGTCCAGTCCGGGTGCTCCTCGGCGAGCAGGGCGGCCACGCCGGTGATGTGCGGCGTCGCCATCGACGTACCGTCCATGCTGGTGTAGTCGCCGCTGCCCTCGGTGAGCCGGGAGCGGGCGGCGAGGATGCCGACGCCCGGGGCCGACAGGTCGGGCTTGAGCGCGTTGTCGCCGTAGCGGGGCCCGGCGCTGGTGAACCAGGCCGCCCGGTCGGCGGAGTCGACGGCGCCCACGGTGAGGGCGGCGTCGGCCGCGCCGGGCGAGCCTATGGAGGACGGGCTGCCGGTGTTGCCGGCCGCGATGACGAACAGGGCGCCGGTCTCCCGGGACAGGGTGTTGACGGCCTCGGCCATCGGGTCGGTGCCGTCGCTCGGCTCGGTCGAGCCGAGGCTCATGGAGACGATGTCGGCGTCCACGTCCCGGGCCGCCCACTCCATGCCGGCGATGATCTCGGACTCGCTGCCGAAGCCCTCGTCGGAGAGGACCTTGCCGACCGCCAGGGTGGCGCCGGGTGCGACGCCCTTCTCCTTGCCGTCGGAGGCGGCTCCGCTGCCGCCCACGGTGGAGGTGACGTGGGTGCCGTGGCCGTTGCGGTCGGCGACCTCCTCGCCGGGGATGAAGCTCCTGCTCTCGGCGATGCGCCCCGCGAGGTCCGGGTGCCCGGCGTCCACGCCGCTGTCCAGCACGGCGACGGTGACGCCCTTGCCGGTCAGTCCGGCCTCCCAGGCCTCGGGCGTGCCGATCTGCGCGTTGGACTCGGCCATGGAGGCGGTGACCCGCCCGTCGAGCCACACGCCGTCGATGCCGGCGCCGCGCCGGGTGAACTCCCGCCAGAAGTCCCGCCCCTTGTCGGCCTCGACGGCGGCCCCGCGCACGCTGGGCAGCGACCGCGTCCGCTCGGCGCCCCTCGGGGTGGCGACCCGCGCACGCTTGTCGTAGGTCACGATCAGCGGCAGCTCGCCGGTCTCGGTGTCGGCGAGCCCCTGCTCCAGCAGCGCGCCGACGTCGAAGAGCCGCTCGTCGAGGCTGCCGTCCCGCAGGTACGGCAGGGCCTCGTCCGGTACGACGACGGTCCGCCCGCCGGAGCTGCTGGTGCGCACGGCTCCGGTGGCGCCCTCGGGCCGGTCGACCGTGATGGTCTTCTTGCCGCCGCCGAGTTCGGTGACGGTCACCCGGTCGCCGGTGACGAGGGTGACGGTGCGGGCCGCGTCGGCCGCGGAGGCCGTGCGCGGGGTGCGCGCCGGGTCGGGGGGCGGCTCCTGCGCCGCCGCCGTTCCGGCCGGCAGCAGCGCGATCACGAGCCCCGCCGACAGGAGGGTCGCCCCACGTCTGACTGGTCCTGTGCTCATCCACGTCTCTCTTCATGTCGTCGTAGAGTGCTGTGACGAGTGCTGTGAGCAGTCTCAGGGGGCCTGCGGGACAAGGGAGTTGACCGAACGCGGCGGAAAGCTGCCCTGGCGGGTTCCCGCCAGTGGCGCGGGGCGCGACGGTGGGAGGCGGGGCACGTCCCGGATCGGCGGCCGGGGCCGGTCCCCCGGCGGGTCGGGCCCCTCCCCCGTTCAGCGGCCCCCCGCCCGGCCCCCTCCAGCAGGCGCACGGACGTGTCGCCGCGCACGATCGGTGCCTAAGGGCCGGCCACCGTACGGCCCGTCACGGTCCGCGCTCTCGGGAGGATTCGCCATGACCGCCAGTACTGCCAATACCGCCAGTCTGGAGGCGCTGCGCCGCTGCCACTTCGCCGTGGACCTGGGCGCGGCGCGGACCCGCGTGTACGTGAAGGGGGCGGGACTGGTCGTCGACCAGCCGTCCGCCGCGGCGGTCAACACCCGCACGGGCGCCCTCATCGCGGTCGGCGAGTTCGCGGAGAAGATGACGGGCCGCACCCCCGGTTACATCCGTGTCGTGCGTCCGGTCTCCGGCGGCACGGTCGTCGACATCGAGATGGCCCAGCGCATGCTGCGCCACCTGCTCGGCGACAAGATCCGGCGCGCCCTGCGCCGCAAGCCCCGGCTGCGGGCCGCCGTCTGCACCCCGCACGACGCGGACCCGCTGTCCCAGCGGGCGGCGATCGAGACGCTGGTCGGGCTCGGCGCGCGCCGGGTGGAACTCGTCGACACCCTCATCGCGGCGGCGGTCGGCTGCGGACTGCCCGTGGAGCGGCCCGAGGCGACCATGATCATGGTGTGCGGTGCGCACGCCACGCAGGTCGCGGTCCTCTCCCTCGGCTCGATCGTGACCGCGGAACGCATCCCGGTCGGCGGCGAGGCCGTGGACCACGCGATCGTGCAGCTGCTGCGCCACCAGCACGAGCTGGTACTGCCCAGCCAGTCGGTACGCCCCCTGCAGCTCGCCCTGTCCGGCAACGGACTGACCCCGCAGGGTCCGGCGTCCACCGAGATCCACGGCCGGGACGTGGCGACCGGCCTGGCGCGCAGTGTGCGGGTCGACACCGCCACGGTGCGCAACGCCATCCAGACGCCGCTGACGGCCGTGCTCGACGGCATCGGCAAGGTGCTGCGGGACTGCCCGCCGGACCTGGTCGCGGACCTGGCCGACCGCGGGATCATGATGGTCGGCGGCAGCGCGCTGCTGCCGGGATTCGACCAGATGCTGCGTCAGGCCACCGGCATGCCGGTGCACATCGCGGAACGGCCCGACGTGTGTGCCGTCCAGGGCCTCGGCAGCATGCTGGAGGGCCGGGTCGAGCCGCTCGTCCTGCACCCGACGACCTCGGACCTCGGTGTCGGCGTCGGCGCCCGCTCCGGCACCGGCGCGGACACCGATGCCGGCCCGGACTCCGGCACCGGCATCGGCGGCGACTCCGGCTCCGGCCCCGGCTCCGGCTCCGGCTCCGACTGATCCGCCGCCGTACGACCGAGGGGGCCGGGACAGCGGGGGGCGGCAGGAAACCGAGGATGCCCGACGGATGACCGCGCAGCCCGCGCCCCGACTGACCCGTCTCCTCGAAGCGCTCCTGGGCGCCGGCACCGACCTCGATCTGCGCGCCGTCCTGCGGCGCATCGTGGAAGGCGCCGCCGAACTGACCGGCGCCGGCGGCGCGGCCCTGGTGGTCACCGACCCCCGCGAGGGCGGCCTCGCCGGGATCCGCACGCCCGGCCCGGAGCCCGCGCCGGGGACGGCACCCCTGCTGCGGGTGCCGGTCCACGTCCGGGACGAGGAGATCGGCGAGCTGCGGTTGACCGGGCGGCCCGGGGCGGGTCCGTTCACGGTCGGGGACGAGCAGCTGCTGCGGGTCCTGGCCACCCAGGCCGGCATCTCCATCGGCAACGCCCGGCTGTACGAGACGGCCCGGCAGCGCGAGCGCTGGATCGAGGGCGCGGCGGCGGTCACCACGGCGCTGCTCACCGAGGAGGGCACCGACGACGCGCTGACCACGGTGGCCGAACGGGCCCGGCTGCTCGCCGACGCCTCGGCGGGCGTCATCCTGCACCCGACCGCCGAGGGCGGCATGGAGATCGTGACCGCCTCGACCCCCGACGACCCGGACGGCATGGTCGGCGCCACCATCACACCGGGCAGCCCGGTCCTGGAGCAGCTCCTCGGCGGCGAGCCGGTGTTCATCGACGACTCGGCGACCGACCCGCGCATGACGACCCACGTACGGCACCGGTTCGGGCCGAGCATGATGCTGCCGTTGCAGGCGAGTGGCCGGCTCATCGGCACCCTGGCCCTGCCCCGCCGTCGCGGTGGGCGCCCCTACACGGACGTGGAACGGCTGCTCGCGACGCAGTTCGCCTCGCAGGCGGCGCTCGCCCTGGTCCTGGCCGACGCCCGCCGGGGCCGGGAGCGGCTGGCGGTCTACGAGGACCGCGACCGCATCGCCCGCGACCTGCACGACCTGGTGGTGCAGCGACTGTTCGCCACCGGCATGATGCTGGAGTCCACGCGGCGCAGGCCCGGCGCGCGGGAGGTGGACGACATCCTGGGCCGGGCGGTGGACGAACTGCGCTCCACGGTCCAGGACGTGCGCACCACCATTCTCGCCCTCCAGCAGCCCCCGGCCGAACCGCCGACGGGCCTGCGCGGCCGGGTCCTGCGCGAGACCGCGGCCGCCGCCGCCCGGCTGGGTGCCGCGCCCTCCACGCACTTCCGGGGCGCCGTCGACACCCGGGTGCCCGACCGGGTCGGCGACCGCCTCCTCACCGCCCTGCGCGAGGCCCTGGCGGGCGCCTCCGCACGTCCGGGCGTCTCCCGCGTCGAGGTCACCGTGGAGACGCCGGCCACGTCGCCGGAGGGCCGGGAGGGCGTACGCCTGAGGGTCGCCGCCGACGGCGGGGGCGGCGGGCGAGGGGGCACGACGGTCACCTGGTGGGCGCCCCTGTAGCGGACGGTGGCGTCGCCCCGGACGGGGTACTCGGCCGACGACCCGACCGGCAGGAGGAGGTACCACCATGAGCGAGCCCACCCCGTCCCAGGCCGAGGGCGAACGCGACGACGAGCCGGACACCCCCGACGTGCCGCACAGCACGCCCTCGCAGGCGGAGGGCGAACGTGACGAGGAGGACGAGAGCGTCGGGCGGGAACCGGAACCGGAATCCCGGTGACGCGGCACCACCGCAGACCAGAAGGTTTCTGCAGAAGTGGTGCGGAGTGGGGCGGGTGGGACTCGAACCCACGGCCGACGGATTATGAGTCCGCTGCTCTAACCGGCTGAGCTACCGCCCCAAAGCGGCGTGTCGCGTACACGTGTGCGCGCCGTCTGCCGCAGCATAGCCGCTCATACGATCTCCTGCCTCGGATGGTCGGCTTCCACGGCTGCCTTCATGACCTTGAGGACTCCGCAGCGTGCCGCGTGGTTCCCGGGACTTGGGACGGACATGAGGGCACATGAAAAAGGACCCCGGAGGGTCCTCGTTCACCGTGCTCCCCCGACTGGACTCGAACCAGTAACCTGCCGGTTAACAGCCGGCTGCTCTGCCAATTGAGCTACGGAGGACCGAGCTCCCCGGACTGGACTCGAACCAGTAACCTGCCGGTTAACAGCCGGCTGCTCTGCCAATTGAGCTACCGAGGAATGTCGGTGTCGCATCGAACGCGTCTGCCTGGGTATTCGCCAGGGGGCGCGCGCTCGCTGCGACACATACATTAGCGCAAGCAGGGGGGTGCTCCGCCAATCGGTACTCTCCAGCACCCCCGGAGCCAGTGAAGGGAAGGGTGGCCGCCATGCGTTACCGGCTCACGTTCGTCGTCGGACTAGCGGTGGGTTACGTGCTCGGCACGAAGGCCGGGCGGGAGCGTTACGAGCAGTTGCGGAAGTCCGCGCAGCAGGTCGCGCAGAACCCGGCCGTGCGCAACACCGCGGAGTCCGCCGCCCAGCAGGGCAGGCACTTCGCCGACAGGGCGTACCACGTGGTGAGCGACAAGGTCGGGGACCGGATGCCGGACTCGGTGGCCCACCGGGTCCGCTCGCTGCGGGAGCGCGGCACCAACGGCAGCGGTCCGGACGACTGGGGCACGAGCAACACCTGAGCCCCCGGGCGGTACGGCCACCGCACCCGGTGCGGCAGAATTTCGGGTATGGGGATAGTCGCCGGGTTGGACAGTTCGCCCGATTTCACTCGTATCGTCGTCTGCGATTCGGACACGGGTGCCGTGCTGCGCCAGGGCTACGCGCCGCACCCGCTGGAGAGCCCCGAGGGCGGGGGCCGGCCGGCGGACGTCGATCCGCAGGCCTGGCTGCTGTCCCTCGGGGAGGCGGCCGGCGGCGGGCTCCTCGAGGGCGTGCAGGCCATCGGCGTGTCGGCGCAGGCCAACTCGGTCGTGCCGCTGGACGCGCAGGGCAACACCGTGCGCCCGGCGATGGTCGGCGGCGACAAGCGTTCGCAGGTGGCGGCGGCCGACCTGATCGACGCGCTCGGCGGGCGCGAGGCGTGGGCGCAGGCCGTCGGCTCGGTGCCGCAGACCGCGCAGCCGGTGACGAAGCTGCGCTGGCTGGCGCGGAGCGAGCCGGAGGCCGCCGCCCGGACCGCCGTACTGCTCCAGGCCCACGACTGGCTGGTGTGGCAGCTGCTCGGGCGGCCGGCGCGCCGGACCACCGACCGGGGCGGTGCCTCGGGCACGGGGTACTGGTCGGCGGCGACCGGCGGCTACCGGCCCGACCTGGTGGAGCTGGCGCTCGGGCACCAGGCGATGCTGCCGGAGGTGATCGGCCCGTCCGACGCGGCCGGTACGACGCCGGAGGGGCTGCTGATCTCCGCCGGGACCGGCGAGACCCAGGCCGCGGCCTTCGGGCTCGGGATCGGGCTGGGCGACGCGGTGGTGTCGCTGGGCGCCTCCGGCTCCGTGATGGCCGTGCACACCGAGCCGCTCGTCGACCAGTCCGGGATGATCACCGCCCTCGCCGACGCCACCGGCATGCACCTGCCGGTCGTCACCACCCTGAACGCCGTACGGACCCTGCGCGGCACCGCCGAACTGCTCGGTGTGCCGGACCTGGAGAGCCTGTCCGAGCTGGCGATGAAGTCGACCCCCGGGTCGCACGGCCTGGTGCTGCTCCCCTATCTGGAGGGCGAGCGGACGCCGAACCTGCCGCACACCGCCGGGACGCTCGCCGGTCTGCGGCGCGAGTCGATGAAGCCGGAGCACCTGGCGCGGGCCGCGTTCGAGGGCATGCTGTGCGGTCTCGCCGACGCCCTGGACGTGCTGCGGCTGCGCGGCGTGGACGTACGGCGGGTGTTCCTGCTGGGCGCGGCGGCCGAGCTGCCGGCCGTGCAGGCGGCGGCGCCCGCGCTGTTCGGGACGCAGGTCGTCGTGCCGCAGCCGGCGGACTACGCGGCGATCGGCTCGGCCCGGCAGGCGGCCTGGGCGCTCGGCGTCTCCCAGGGCACGCTGGACCCGCGCACTCCCCCGGCCTGGCAGGGCGCGGTGGCGCAGGTGCTGGAGCCCGGCGAGGAGCTGGCGGTGGGGCAGGCGGTGCGCCAGCAGTTCGTGTCGGTGCGCGAGCAGACGCACCCGGGCGCGCTGTGACCCGGGGGCCGCATCGCTCGTGACGTGACCCCTCGTAGGCCGGAATTTGCCGTGCTCTTGGGTTAATCGGTTGAGGTAACGCGGGTGGAGTGTTCGACGATAGGGGCCAGGGGCAACCAACCGCGGCCCCTGTCGCCGACTCCGAGAGACTCAGTGTGCTCATACGACTACTGCGGACCTATCTCAGGCCGTACAAGAAACCCATCGCCCTGCTGGTGGCGCTGCAGTTCCTGCAGACCTGCGCCTCCCTCTACCTGCCGACCCTGAACGCGGACATCATCGACAACGGTGTCGTGGAAGGTGACTCGGGCTACATCCTGAGCTACGGCGCCCTGATGATCGGCATCTCGCTGGCCCAGGTGGTCTGCAACATCGGTGCCGTCTTCTACGGCGCGCGCACCGCCGCCGCGCTCGGCCGGGACGTGCGCGGTGCCGTCTTCGACCGGGTGCAGTCCTTCTCGGCGCGCGAGGTGGGCCACTTCGGCGCGCCCTCGCTGATCACGCGGACCACCAACGACGTGCAGCAGGTCCAGATGCTGGCCCTGATGTCGTTCACGCTGATGGTGTCGGCGCCGATCATGTGCGTGGGCGGCATCGTGATGGCGCTCGGCCTGGACGTGCCGCTGTCCGGGGTACTGCTCGGGGTCGTGCCGGTGCTGGCGATCTGCGTCACGCTGATCGTGCGGAAGCTGCGCCCGCTGTTCCGCAAGATGCAGGTGCGCCTGGACACGGTGAACCGGGTGCTGCGCGAGCAGATCACCGGCAACCGCGTCATCCGCGCCTTCGTGCGCGACGAGTACGAGCAGCAGCGTTTCCGGAAGGCCAACACCGAGCTGACCGAGGTGTCCCTCGGCACCGGCAACCTGCTGGCGCTGATGTTCCCGGTGGTCATGACGGTGGTGAACCTGTCGTCGATCGCGGTGGTCTGGTTCGGCGCCCACCGGATCGACAGCGGCGGGATGCAGATCGGCGACCTGACCGCGTTCCTCGCCTACCTCATGCAGATCGTCATGTCCGTGATGATGGCCACCTTCATGTTCATGATGGTGCCGCGCGCGGAGGTGTGCGCCGAGCGCATCCAGGAGGTCCTGGGGACCGAGAGCAGTGTGGTGCCGCCGGTGGCGCCGGTCACCGAGCTGCGCCGGCACGGGCACCTGGAGATCCGGGAGGCGGGCTTCCGCTACCCGGGTGCCGAGGAGCCGGTGCTCAGGAACATCGGCCTGGTGGCCAAGCCGGGCGAGACGACCGCCGTCATCGGCTCGACCGGCAGCGGCAAGTCGACGCTGCTGGGCCTGGTCCCCCGGCTCTTCGACGCCACCGACGGGGAGGTCCTGGTCAACGGCGTGGACGTGCGCACCGTCGACCCGAAGACGCTGGCCAAGGTGGTGAGCCTGGTGCCGCAGAAGCCGTACCTCTTCGCCGGCACCGTCGCGACCAACCTGCGGTACGGCAATCCGGACGCCACCGACGAGGAGCTGTGGGACGCGCTGGCGGTGGCGCAGGCCAAGGAGTTCGTCTCCGAGCTGGAGGGCGGGCTCGACGCGCCGATCTCCCAGGGCGGCACCAACGTGTCCGGCGGTCAGCGCCAGCGGCTCGCCATCGCGCGGACGCTGGTCCAGCGCCCGGAGATCTACCTCTTCGACGACTCCTTCTCCGCCCTCGACTACGCCACCGACGCGGCGCTGCGGGCCGCGCTGGCCCAGGAGACCGCCGAGGCGACGGTGGTCATCGTGGCGCAGCGGGTGGCGACCATCCGGGACGCGGACCGGATCGTCGTGCTGGACGAGGGGCGGGTGGTCGGCGTGGGCCGGCACCACGAGCTGATGGCGGACAACGAGACCTACCGGGAGATCGTGCTCTCCCAGCTGACGGAAGCGGAGGCTGCCTGATGGCCGGGCCTGCGGGTCGCATGATGGCCGGGGGCGGCCCCGACCAGCGTTCGATGGACTTCAAGGGGTCGAGCAAACGGCTCGTCGCCCAGTTCCGGCCGGAGCGGGCGACGCTGTTCACGCTGCTGGCCTGCGTGGTCGTCAGCGTCGGCCTCAACGTGGTCGGGCCGAAGATCCTCGGCCGGGCCACCGACCTGGTCTTCGCGGGCATCGTCGGGCGGGACATGCCGTCCGGTGCCACGAAGGAGCAGGTCCTGGACTCCATGCGCGAGCACGGTGACGGCAACGTCGCCGACATGCTCCGCAGCACGGACTTCACCCCGGGCCAGGGCATCGACTTCGGCGCGGTGGGCGAGGTGCTGCTCCTGGCGCTGGCGACCTTCGCGGTGGCCGGGCTGCTGATGGCGGTGGCGACGCGGCTGGTCAACCGCACGGTCAACCGGACGATGTTCCGGCTGCGCGAGCACGTGCAGGCGAAGCTGTCCCGGCTGCCGCTGTCCTACTTCGACAAGCGCCAGCGCGGCGAGGTGCTGAGCCGGGCGACCAACGACATCGACAATATCCAGCAGACGCTCCAGCAGTCGATGGGCCAGCTGATCAACTCGCTGCTCACCATCATCGGCGTGCTGGCGATGATGTTCTACGTCTCCTGGATCCTGGCGCTGGTCGCCCTGGTGACCGTGCCGCTGTCCTTCGTGGTGGCCACGCGGGTGGGCAAGCGGTCGCAGCCGCAGTTCGTGCAGCAGTGGCGCTCGACGGGCGCGCTGAACGCGCACATCGAGGAGATGTACACCGGGCACGCGCTGGTGAAGGTGTTCGGGCGGCAGGAGGAGTCGGCGAAGCAGTTCGCCGAGCAGAACGACGCGCTGTACGAGGCCGGGTTCAAGGCGCAGTTCAACAGCGGGATCATGCAGCCGCTGATGATGTTCGTGTCCAACCTGAACTACGTGCTGGTCGCGGTGGTCGGCGGTCTGCGGGTGGCCTCGGGCCAGCTGTCCATCGGCGACGTGCAGGCCTTCATCCAGTACTCCCGGCAGTTCTCGATGCCGCTGACGCAGGTCGCGTCGATGGCGAACCTGGTGCAGTCGGGCGTGGCGTCGGCGGAGCGGATCTTCGAGCTCCTGGACGCCGAGGAGCAGTCGGCGGACCCGATCCCGGGCGTTCGCCCGGAGGACCTGCGCGGCCGGGTGGAGCTGGAGCACGTCTCCTTCCGCTACGACCCGGAGAAGCCGCTGATCGAGGACCTGTCCCTGAAGGTGGAGCCGGGCCACACCGTCGCCATCGTCGGTCCGACGGGCGCGGGCAAGACGACCCTGGTCAACCTGCTGATGCGGTTCTACGAGGTGACCGGCGGGCGGATCACCCTGGACGGCGTCGACATCGCGAAGATGTCCCGGGACGAGCTGCGGGCCGGCATCGGCATGGTGCTCCAGGACACCTGGCTGTTCGGCGGCACCATCGCGGAGAACATCGCGTACGGGGCCTCGCGGGAGGTCACCCGCGGGGAGATCGAGGAGGCCGCGCGGGCCGCGCACGCCGACCGGTTCGTACGGACGCTGCCCGACGGCTACGACACGGTGATCGACGACGAGGGCACGGGGGTGAGCGCGGGTGAGAAGCAGCTGATCACCATCGCGCGGGCGTTCCTGTCCGACCCGGTGATCCTGGTGCTGGACGAGGCGACGTCGTCCGTGGACACGCGCACGGAGGTGCTGATCCAGAAGGCGATGGCGAAGCTGGCGCACGGGCGGACGTCGTTCGTGATCGCGCACCGGCTGTCGACGATCCGGGACGCGGACACGATTCTGGTCATGGAGGACGGGGCGATCGTGGAGCAGGGGGCGCACGCGGAGCTGTTGGCCGCGGATGGCGCGTACGCACGGCTCTACAAGGCTCAGTTCGCGGAGGCGGTGGCTGAGGTGGGGTGAGGGGTTGCCCGGCGTCGGGGTGCCGCGCCCACCCGTGCCGCCCTGCGGCACGATTGCCCGCGGCTACGCGGCTCAGTCCAGGTAGCCCCTCAGTTGGTCCGCGTAGGCGTGGTCGCGGAGTTTGTTGAGGGTTTTGGATTCGATCTGGCGGATGCGTTCGCGGGTCACGCCGAAGAGGCGGCCGATCTCCTCCAGGGTGCGGGGGCGGCCGTCGACCAGGCCGTAGCGGAGCTGGACGACCTTGCGTTCGCGTTCGCCGAGGGTGGAGAGCACCGCCTCCAGGTGCTGGCGCAGCAGCAGGAACGCGGCCGACTCGACGGGGCTGGCGGCGTCGCCGTCCTCTATGAGGTCGCCGAGGGCGACGTCCTCCTCCTCGCCGACCGGGGCGTAGAGCGACACCGGCTCCTGGGCCAGGCGCAGCACCTCGCCGACCCGCTCCGGCGGGAGGTCCAGGTGGGCGGCGACCTCCTGCGGGGTCGGTTCGTAGCCGCGTTCCTGGAGCATCCGGCGCTGGACGCGGACGACCCGGTTGATCAGCTCCACGACGTGGACGGGGACGCGGATGGTGCGGGCCTGGTCGGCCAGGGCGCGGGACATGGCCTGGCGGATCCACCAGGTGGCGTAGGTGGAGAACTTGTAGCCGCGGGCGTAGTCGAACTTCTCGACGGCGCGGATCAGGCCCAGGTTCCCCTCCTGGACCAGGTCCAGCATGGTCAGCCCGCGTCCGACGTACCGCTTGGCCACCGACACCACGAGCCGCAGGTTGGCCTCGATCAGGCGGCGCTTGGCGACGCGGCCCATGACGACGAGCCGGTCGAGGTCGAGGGCGAGACGGTCGTCGAGACCGGGCGTGTGCCGCAGCTTCTCCTCGGCGAACAGGCCGGCCTCCACCCGCCGGGCCAGGTCGACCTCCTCGGCGGCGGTGAGCAGCGGGATCCGGCCGATCTCGCGCAGGTACTGCCGGAACAGGTCGGCGGAGGGCCCGCCGGACTCCGTTCGGGTGGGCGGCGGCGGCTCGGCGGGCTCCGGAAGGTCCGCGGGGGCGTCCGCAGGACCGCCGGGGTGCCGCACGGCCGCCCCGGCACCGGGCTGGGCCGGCATCGCGACGAGCGTGACGCGCTCCGCGTCCGGCTCCGCACCGCCGGTACCGGTGTCGGTCTGGGTGAGGGTCTGGGTCTGCACGGGGGCGACCTCCAGGATGGACGCGGCCGGCGGAGGCCGGCGGCGGTACGTCGGGGGCGGAGCCGGCTCACCGGCCGTCGTCCGCCTCGCACGCGTGCACTCAGGTACCGCCCCCAGTGTGGGGTACGACACATCGCCGCCACGAGGGGCGTGCGGTGACTTTTTGCGTCCGTCCCGTGACCGACGGGTTACCGGCGAGTGTTCCGCGGGCCCGTCCTAGAGCGCGGCGGCGCCGTGTTCGCGCAGGTTCTGGTCGTACTGCTGGAGGACCCACAGCTCGTTCTGTACGGCGGCCAGTTCGGCGGGGTCGCCGTGGCCGGAGAGGCGGGTGAGGCGGCCGGTGATGTCGCGGATGCGGCGTTCCACGGCGCGGCGGCGGACGGTGACGAGCTGGGCGCCGGCGTAGACCTCGTCGACGCCCTTCACGCCGCGGTGCAGCATGATCGCCTCGACCGCGAGTTCGGTGACCATGGCGCGGACGGCGTCGTCGGGGGCGGCCTCGCGGACCCGGACCAGGTAGTCCTGCGGGTCCTGGACGCCGAACTCGGCGCCGCCCGCCTCCATGATCGCCTCGCGTACGGCGGCGTAGGGCGGGGCGGTGAACTCGTCGACGCCGTACGCGTCGAAGGCCGGGGAGACCAGCTCGGGGCGCTGGAGGGCGAGCTTGAGCAGCTCGCGTTCGGTGGCGAAGACCGGGTTGCGGAGGTTGAGGGCGGGGCCACGGGGGGTGGCCGTCACGGGTCCGGTCTGCTGGTGCGGGGCGCCGCCGCGATGGCGCTGGTCGGGGGCGGGGCCCTTGCCGCCTCGGTCGCGGGCCCAGCGGGCGAGCTGGGCGATCCGCTTGACCACGAACTGGGTGTCGAGGATGCCCAGCATGCCGGCGAGCTGCACGGCGACCTCGTGCTGGGCGCCGCTGTTCTTGATCCGGGCGACGACCGGGGCGGCCTCGTCCAGGGCGGAGGCGCGGCCCGCGGGGGTGTCCAGGTCGTAGCGGGAGACGATCTGGCGCAGCGCGAACTCGAAGAGCGGGGTGCGCGGCTCCACCAGGTCGGCGACCGCGTCGTCGCCCTTGGCCAGGCGCAGGTCGCAGGGGTCCATGCCGTCGGGGGCGATGGCGATGTAGGTCTCGGCGGCGAACTTCTGGTCGTCCTCGAAGGCGCGCAGGGCCGCCTTCTGGCCGGCCGCGTCGCCGTCGAAGGTGAAGATCACGCGGGCCGAGCCGTTGTCCATGAGGAGCCGGCGCAGGATCTTGATGTGGTCGCCGCCGAACGCGGTGCCGCAGGTGGCGATAGCGGTGGTGACGCCCGCGAGGTGGCAGGCCATGACGTCCGTGTAGCCCTCGACGACCACGGCGCGGGACGCCTTCGCGATGTCCTTCTTGGCGAGGTCGATGCCGTAGAGGACCTGGGACTTCTTGTAGATCGCGGTTTCGGGGGTGTTCAGGTACTTCGGGCCGTTGTCCGCCTCGTAGAGCTTGCGGGCGCCGAAGCCGACGACGTCGCCGCCGATGTCGCGGATGGGCCACATCAGCCGGCCGCGGAAGCGGTCGATGGGGCCGCGGCGGCCCTCCTGGGAGAGGCCGGAGAGCAGCAGCTCCTTGTCGCTGAACCCCTTGCCGCGCAGGAAGCGGGTGAGGTGGTCCCAGCCCTGGGGGCTGTAGCCGACGCCGAAGTGCTCGGCGGCGGCCTGGTCGAAGCCGCGCTCGGCGAGGAAGGCGCGGCCGGTGTCCGCCTCGGGGCCGGTGGCGAGCTGCTCCGCGTACCACTGGGCGGCGATCTTGTGGGCCTCGACCAGGCGGATGCGCTCCCCGCGCTGGTGGGAGGGGTTGTACCCGCCTTCCTCGTACCGCAGCGTGATGCCCGCCTGGCCGGCCAGGCGCTCGACCGCCTCCGAGAAGGTGAGGTGGTCGATCTTCATCACGAACGTGATGGTGTCGCCGCCCTCCTGGCAGCCGAAGCAGTGGAAGAACCCCTTGCTCGGACTGACCTGGAAGGACGGCGACTTCTCGTCGTGGAACGGGCACAGCCCCTTCAGGTTGCCGCCACCCGCGTTGCGCAGCTGGAGGTACTCCGAGACGACGGCGTCGATCGGGACCGCGTCCCGTACCGCCTTCACGTCCTCGTCGTTGATCCGTCCTGCCACGCCCTGAAGTCTACGGCGACGGTACGACAGCTATGCGACGAGGCTTTCGAGGGATACGTGCGGATTCGCCAGCGCCTCCGTGTCCACCTTGGACTTCGAGCGGATCAGCTGCTGGATCGGCTCCGTGACGTCCCACACGTTGACGTTCATCCCGGCCAGCACGCGGCCCTCCTTGACCCAGAAGGCGATGAACTCGCGCTTCGCCGCGTCCCCGCGGATCACCACCTGGTCGTAGGAGCCGGCGGGGGCCCAGCCGGAGTACTCCATGCCCAGGTCGTACTGATCGGTGAAGAAGTAGGGCACGCGGTCGTGGGCGAGGCCCTTGCCGAGCATCGCGCGGGCGGCGGCCGGGCCGCCGTTGAGGGCGTTGGCCCAGTGCTCCACGCGCAGCCGGGTGTCGAAGAGGGCGTGGTGGAAGGAGGCGACGTCACCGGCCGCGTAGATGTCGGGGTCGGAGGTGCGCAGGTTCGCGTCGACGACGATGCCGCCGCCGGCCGCACGGTCGGCGATCTCCAGCCCGGCCGCCTGGGCGAGCGCGGTGCGCGGGGCGGCGCCGATCGCGGCGAGCACGTCGTGGGCGGGGTGCTCCTCGCCGTCGTCGGTGCGGGCGGCCAGCACCATGCCGTCCTGGCCGACGATCTCGGTCAGCTTGACGCCGAAGCGGAAGCGGACGCCGTGCGCCTCGTGCAGCTCGGCGAAGACGGAGCCCAGCTCGGGGCCGAGGACGCCGTGCAGCGGGGTCGGGGCCGGCTCGATCACGGTGACCTCCGCCCCGTACTCGCGGGCCGCCGCCGCGACCTCCAGGCCGATCCACCCCGCGCCGGCGACCACGAGGTGGCCGTTGTCCCGGCCCAGCGAGGTGAGGACGCCCTTGAGCCGCTCGGCGTGGGCGAGGCGGCGCAGGTGGTGGACGCCCGCCAGGTCGGTGCCGGGGACGTCGAGGCGGCGGGGCTCGGCGCCGGTCGCCAGGAGCAGCCTGTCGTACCTGACGTGCGTGCCGTCGTCGCCGTAGTGGACGGTCTTCGCGGCGCGGTCGATCGCGACGACGGTCTGGCCGAGGTGCAGCTCGATGTCGTGCTGGGCGTACCAGGCGGGCTCGTGCACGAAGACGCTGTCGCGCTCCTCCTTGCCCAGGAGGTAGCCCTTGGACAGCGGCGGGCGCTCGTAGGGGTGGTCGCGCTCGTCGCAGATGAGGATCACCCGGCCGGTGAAGCCCTCTGTACGGAGCGTCTCGGCCGCCTTCGCGCCGGCCAGGCCGCCTCCGACGATGACGAATGTCTGATCCGCGTCGACCACTTGTTTGCCTCCTCGTCAGGGTGCCGCCACATGCGAGCGTCCCGCACGTGGCGTGGTGCGGGAAGGGGGAAGGACCCGTTCAGGCCACGGCCTGCCGCGTTCCGACCGCCCGAGCACCGCGTTGTACCGCGTTTCGGGCGCCCGGGCGCCGCCGGGTCGCACCCGTCCCGCCGCCAGTCTCATGGATGCCCCATCAGACGGGCGTGAAGCGAGCGGGCCGAGGCGTCGGTGAGGGAGGCGATCTGGTCGACGATCACCCGTTTGCGTGCCCGGTCGTCGCCGGCCCGGTCGAACAGGGCGCGGAACTGGGGGTCGAGCCCGTCCGGCGCGCGGGCGGTCAGCGCCTCGGCCAGTTCCGCGACGACGATCCGCTGGTCGGCGCGGAGCCGCTCCTGCTCGGTGCGCTGCATGACGTACCGGACGGCGACCGCCTTGAGGACGGCGCACTCCATACGGGTCTCGCGGGGGACGACGAGCTCGGCGGTGTACCGGGTGAGCCGGCCGCCCCCGTACGCGGCCCGGGTGGCGGCCTCGGCGGCCAGGCAGAAGCGGCCGATCAGCTGGCTGGTGGCGTCCTTCAGGCGGGCCTGGGCGACCGCGGAGCCGTCGTAGCCGTGCGGCCACCAGTCCTGGGCGAGGAGCCGGTCGAGGGCGGCGGCGAGTTCGGCGTGGTCGGTGCCGGCCGGGACGTACCGTCCGACGGCCGCGTCGAACACCGCCTCGCGCTCGGGGTCGGCGAGCAGGCAGTTCGGGTCGATGTGACCGGCGTGCAGGCCGTCCTCGACGTCGTGCACGGAGTACGCCACGTCGTCGGCCCAGTCCATGACCTGGGCCTCGAAGCAGGTGCGGGCGCCGGGGGCGTCCGCGCGGAGCCACTCGAAGACGGGCCGGTCGTCGTCGTACACGCCGAACTTGGGCGAGGCCGGGTCGGTGGGGTGGGCGCCGCGCGGCCAGGGGTACTTGGTGGCGGCGTCGAGCGTGGCGCGGGTGAGGTTGAGGCCGACGGAGCCGGTCTCGGTGAACCGCTTGGGCTCGATGCGGGTGAGCAGGCGCAGCGACTGCGCGTTGCCCTCGAAGCCGCCGCAGTCCTCGGCGAACGCGTTGAGCGCCTGCTCGCCGTTGTGCCCGAAGGGCGGGTGGCCCAGGTCGTGGGCGAGGCAGGCCGCCTCGACGAGGTCCGGGTCGCAGCCGAGGGCGGCGCCCAGCTCCCGGCCGACCTGGGCGCACTCCAGGGAGTGCGTGAGGCGGGTGCGGGGGCTGGCGTCCCAGACGGGGCTGCCCTCGCCGGGCGCGACGACCTGCGTCTTGCCGGCGAGGCGGCGCAGCGCGGCGGAGTGCAGGATGCGGGCGCGGTCGCGTTGGAAGGCGGTGCGGCCGGGGCGTTTGTCGGGCTCGGGGGCGTAGCGGGCGGCTGACGCCGGGTCGTAGAGGGGTGCGGTGCCTGTGCCTTCCATGTCATGAACAGTAAGGGGAAGGTGTGACAGTTGGGGACCCACTCGTCTGCCGGGCTCTGCAGTCGTGCGACCGCGGGCCGGTCGTGGCTTGTCGCGCAGTTCCCCGCGCCCCTAGGGGGTTGCCAGCGCCCTGCGTTTCATGGCGCCGTCCGTCATCAGCGTTTCGTCGTAGCGGTGCAGGAGCAGGCGGGCCATCGCCGGGTGGGTGCCCAGCGGCGCTGAGGCGATCCATGGGGCCGCTGCCGTGCACTGGGTCGCGAAGCGGCCCGGGGCCGTGAAGCAGGAGGCGAGGGCGATGCGGCGACGGCCCCGGGCCGTCAGCGCGCGTACGGCGTCCGGGACCGTCGGCGTCGCCGCCGAGGCGTACGCCGGGACGACCGGGACGCCCAGGCGGGCGGCGAGGAGTGCTGCCGTACGGGACGTGTCCGCGCGGGACTCCGGGTCCCGGGAGCCCGCGGAGGCGAGGACGACGGCGTGGTCCGGGGCCGGACGGGTGGGCCAGCCGGCCTCCGTGAGGCGGGCCTGCAGGGCGTCCACCAGGAGGGGGTGCGGGCCGAGCGGGGCGGCCACGCGGGTGCGGGCCGGGGAGGCGGCGGCCATGTCGGGGATGTCGCGTTTGACGTGGTAGCCCCGGCCGAGGAGGAGGGGGACGAGAACCGCCTCCCCGCCGCCGAGCGCGGCGAGCGTGTCGGGGAGCAGGGGCTCGTTCAGCTCGATGTGGCCGAGGCGGACCGGCAGGGCGGGGCGCAGGGTGCGGACCCGGTCGAGGAGGGCCCGTACGGTGCTCAGGGCGCGCGGGTCGCGGCTGCCGTGGGCGACGACGACCAGGGCGGGGGTGCCGCCCGGGGTCGCTGTGTCCCTGTTGCTCGTCGGTGTCGTCGCCGTCATGCGTCGAGGGTGGCGGGCGGACGTTGCCTCCTCGTTGCGTGGGTGTCACGAGGATTTTCCGTCGGTTCACACGGCGCCGGGCCGTCCCTGTGAGCGGCCGGCGAACCGGACGGCGCGCCCGGGCGTCCCTGGTGGCAGGAACCGACCGGGGAGGGAACCGTCCGATGCGCCGCCCGAGACTTCGCAGACCACGGCTGCCGCGCACCCGCACCGGGCAGCGGCGGCTGATCCAGGCGGTCGTGGCCGGATGCGTGCTGGTGCTGCTGCCCTCGGCGTGGCTGCGCCTGGTCACCGACGACCGGCTGCGCACCGTCGAGGACGTGCCGCGCACCGAGGTCGCGGTCGTCTTCGGCGCCGGGCTGTGGGACGGGGAGCCGTCGCCGTACCTCGCGCACCGGCTGGACGCGGCGGCGGAGCTGTATCGGGCGGGGCGGATCGAGGTGGTGCTGGTCACCGGGGACAACAGCCGCGAGGAGTACGACGAGCCGGACGCCATGCGCGCCTACCTGGTCCGGCACGGTGTTCCCGACGGGCGGATCGTCGGCGACTACGCGGGCTTCGACACGTGGGACTCCTGTGTCCGCGCGAAGAAGATCTTCGGCGTCGACCGGGCCGTGCTGATCAGCCAGGGCTTCCACATCCGGCGGGCGGTGGCGCTGTGCCAGGCGGCGGGGGTGGCGTCGTACGGCGTCGGGGTGGCCGACGAGCACGACGTGACCTGGTACTACGGCGGTGCCCGGGAGATCCTCGCGGCGGGCAAGGCGGCGCTGGACGCGGCCTTCGAGCCGGACCCGCACTTCCTCGGGCCACGGGAGCCGGGGGTGGCGCGGGCGCTCGCCGACGCGGGATGAGCCGGGATGAGCCGCCCCTCACGGTGCCCCGAGGGCGGCGGGGAGGTCGCCGTCCCCGCGGCGTAACAGAGCGCCGCCCGGTCGCGTAACACAAAAGCCGCAGGCTGACCGGTATGCAGAGCACCGGCACGCGGAACCCCGCCACCACCCCCACGCACTGCCCGTACTGCGCCCTGCAGTGCGGGATGAACCTGACGCCCGTCGAGGGCGGGACCGTCGAGGTGTCCGACCGTGCGGACTTCCCCGTGAACCGGGGCGCGCTGTGCGGCAAGGGGCGGACGGCGGCACAGGTGCTCGCGCCCGGGGCGCGGCTGACCTCGCCGCTGGTGCGGGCCGCCGACGGGACGCTGGCGCCGGCCGGCTGGGACGAGGCGCTGGACCGGATCGCCCGGAACCTGGGGCGCACGCGGGCGCAGTACGGCGCGGACTCGCTCGGGGTGTTCGGCGGGGGCGGGCTGACCAACGAGAAGGCGTACGCGCTGGGCAAGTTCGCCCGGGTGGTGCTGGGCACCTCGCAGATCGACTACAACGGGCGGTTCTGCATGTCGTCGGCGGCGGCGGCCGGGACCCGGGCGTTCGGGCTCGACCGGGGGCTGCCGTTCCCGCTGGAGGACATTCCGCGGACCGGGTGCGTGATCCTCGTCGGGTCGAACCCGGCGGAGACGATGCCGCCGTCCCTGCGCTACTTCACCGAACTGCGGGAGAACGGCGGCACGCTGATCGTCGTCGACCCGCGCCGGACGAAGACCGCCGAGCAGGCCGACCTGCATCTCGCCCCCCGGCCCGGGACCGACCTCGCTCTCGCGCTGGGCATGCTGCACCTCGTGGTCGCCGAGGGACGGGTCGACGAGGCGTACGTCGAGGAGCGCACGTCCGGCTGGGAGGAGGCGCGGGCGGCGGCGATGGCGCACTGGCCGGAGCACGTGGAGCGGATCACGGGGGTGTCCGTTCCCGAACTGCGGGAGGCGGTACGGCTGTTCTGCGCGCCCGAGGCGGCGATGGTGCTCACGGCGCGCGGGCCCGAGCAGCAGGCCAAGGGCACGGACACGGTGGGCGCGTGGATCAACCTGTGCCTGGCGACCGGGCGGGCCGGGCGGCCCCGGTCCGGGTACGGCTGTCTGACCGGGCAGGGCAACGGGCAGGGCGGGCGCGAACACGGGCAGAAGGCCGACCAGTTGCCGGGCTACCGCAAGCTGACCGACCCGGCGGCGCGGCGGCACGTGGCCGAGGTGTGGGGCGTGGACCCGGACTCGCTGCCGGGGCCGGGGCGCAGCGCGTACGAGTTGCTGGACGCGCTGGGCACGGACATCAGGTCGCTGCTGGTGATGGGGTCCAACCCGGTCGTCTCCGCGCCCCGCGCCGCGCACGTCGAGGGGCGGCTGCGGTCGCTGGACTTCCTGGCCGTGTGCGACGTGGTGCTCTCCGAGACGGCCGAACTGGCGGACGTGGTCCTGCCGGTGACGCAGTGGGCGGAGGAGACGGGGACCACGACGAACCTGGAGGGCCGGGTGCTGCTGCGGCGGCGCGCGATCTCCCCGCCGGAGGGGGTCCGCGGTGACCTGGAGGTGCTGCACGGGCTGGCCGGCCGGCTCGGGGTGGAGAAGGGCTTCCCGGTCGATCCCGAGGAGGTCTTCGAGGAGCTGCGGCGGGCGAGCGCGGGCGGCCCGGCGGACTACTCCGGCATCGACTACCGGCGGCTGGCGCGGGAGAACGGCGTGTTCTGGCCGTGCCCGGCACAACCCGCGGCCGACGACACGCACACCGCGGCTCCCGGCACCGGCAGCAGCGGCAGTAGCACCGGCAGGGGCACCCGCACCGCCACGGGCAGCGGCGGCAGCATGAGCACCGGCAGCGGCGGCAGCATGAGCACCGGCAGCGGCAGCAGCAGCAGCACCGGCACCGGCAGCAGCACCGACGCCGGTGTCGGCCTCCGCGCCGCGCCCCACCCCGGCACCCCGCGCCTCTTCCTCGACCGCTTCGCCACCGACGACGGCCGGGCCCGCTTCGCGCCCGTCGCGCACCGTCCGAGCGCCGAGGAGCCGGACGACGCGTACCCGGTGCTGCTGACCACGGGGCGGGTGGTGGCGCAGTACCAGTCGGGGGCGCAGACCCGGCGGGTGGCCGAGCTGAACGCCGCCGCACCGGGCCCCTTCGTGGAGTTGCACCCGCGGCTGGCGGCGCGGCTCGGGGCGGCCGAGGGCGACCCGCTGGCGGTCGTGTCCCGGCGGGGGCGGGCGGTGGCACCGGCCCGCATCACCACCGCGATCCGTCCCGACACCGTGTTCATGCCCTTCCACTGGCCGGGCGAGGGGCGTGCCAACACGCTGACCAACCCGGCGCTCGACCCGGCCTCGCGGATGCCGGAGTTCAAGGTGTGCGCGGTGCGGGTGGAGGTGGCGCGCCGGCCGTCACCCGACGAGGTGGCGCGCTAGCCGTCACCCCACGAGGTGGCGCGCCGGCCGTCACCCCACGGGCCAGTTCCCGCTCTCCACGCGGCGGCCGCGCGCCCTGAGCCGGGCGGCGACCGCCGGTGCGGCGACGTACACCCAGACCCGCACGGACGCCCCGTCGGCGTCCCGTACGGCCGTCCCGGCCACCCGGTCGTAGAGGTTGCGCGGGTCCCCCGGCACGTACTCCTCCAGCCGGTCCAGGGCGGCCAGCAGCGCGGCGTACGCCTCGGGTTCGGGGACGACGATCTCCCCGTGCACGGTCCCCCCGGCCGCCTCGACGGCGTACGGGTACCCCGGGCCCTCGTAGAGCACGGCGCCGTGCAGCCGGGCGGGTTCCTCGGCGCCGACGCGTCCGCGCAGGAGGGCGTCGTGGTTCGGTCCCCCGGGGCGCAGGGTGCCGTAGACGAAGAACGGAAGTCGCGCGGTGTCCACGGAGGGTCATTCTCTCCCCCCATGCCTTTCGCGATCTTCACGGAGGCCCTATGGACACGACATGTCATGGACCTTTAAACCTGAGTCAGCATCAGCGCCTCCCCCCACCACCTCTCCCCACCACCTCTCCCCCACGCGCCCTGAAGCGCTCCTCCCCCCAAGGAGTCCGATGAGCCGAATACGGCACGGCAGAGGCCCCCGTCTCGCCACGGCCGGCCTCGCCGCCACCACCGCGACCCTCCTGGTCGCCGCCCTGGCCCCCGGCGCCACGGCCGCCGACCGCCCGACCCGCGCCGCCGCCCTGGAGCACGCGGCGACGGCCCTGCTGGACCACGCCGCGGCCCTGAAACTGACGGACGCCCAGGACACCGAGGCCCGCGACGTCGTCGTCGACCGGGACGGCACCCAGCACGTCCGCTACGACCGCACCTACCGCGGACTCCCCGTCCTGGGCGGCGACTTCGTCATCCACCTCGCACCCGACGGCGACTTCCGCGGCGCCGACCGCGCGACGGACGCCGCCCTCTCCCTGCCCACCGTCACGCCCAAGCTGTCGGCACCCAAGGCCGCCGACCTGGCCGCGAACGCGCTGCGCGCCGCCAACCCGGGCGAGCTGCTGAAGAGGCTCACCGCCAAGCCCGAGCTGATCGTCGACGCCCTGCACGGCGCCCCGAAGCTGGCCTGGCGGACCAACGCGGTGGCGCTGGACTCGCTCGGCAACCCCGTCGCGCGCACCGTGCTGACCGACGCGGGCACGGGCGCCCGCATCGACGCCTGGGACGCCATCGAGTCGGTCTCCGGTGACGGCCAGTCGCTGTACGGGGGCACGGTGCCGCTGGAGACGACGCAGTCCGGGTCGTCGTACCAGCTCAAGGACCCGACGCGCGGCGGCACGTACACGGGAGACGCGGAGAACCAGACCGACCTGTGCTTCCTGGGCATCTGCCTGGTGCGGGCGCCCGCGACGCTGTTCACCGACGCCGACAACCACTGGGGCTCGGGGAACGCGGACGACCGCGCCTCGGCCGCCGTGGACGCGCAGTACGGCACCGACGCCACCTGGGACTACTACCAGGACGTCCACGGGCGCGACGGCATCGCGGGCGACGGCAAGGGCTCGTACAACCGCGTGCACTACGGCACCCGGTACAACAACGCCTTCTGGGACGACACCTGCTTCTGCATGACGTACGGCGACGGTGACGGGACGACCTTCGGGCCGCTGGTCTCGCTGGACGTCGCCGGGCACGAGATGTCGCACGGGGTGACGTCGAAGACGGCCGCGCTGACGTACTCGGGCGAGTCCGGCGGCCTGAACGAGGCGACGTCCGACGTCTTCGGCACGCTGGTGGAGTGGCACGCGGACAACCCGGCCGACCCCGGGGACTACCTGATCGGCGAGAAGGTGGTCCGGGACGGCTTCGGCCGCGAGGCGCTGCGCTACATGGACAAGCCCAGCAGGGACGGCGCCTCGGCCGACTGCTGGAGCACCTCGGTGGGCGACATGGACGTCCACTACTCCTCCGGCGTCGCCAACCACTTCGCCTACCTGCTGGCCGAGGGCAGCGGTGCGCGAACCGTGGGCGGCGTGGCCTACGACTCCCCCACCTGCGACGGCTCCACGGTCTCCGGGATCGGCCGGGACAAGCTCGGCGACATCTGGTACCGGGCGCTGACGGTGTACATGACCTCGTCCACCGACTACGCGGGCGCCCGCGCGGCCACCCTCAGTGCGGCCGGTGACCTGTACGGCACCGACAGCGCCGAGTACGCCGCCGTCGGCGCGGCGTGGAGCGCGGTGAACGTGGGCTGACGGCACGTCCCCCGCCCCTCGCGCTCACTTACGCTTGCCGGGAGAGCACGAGCGAGGGGCAGGGAGCCGATGAGCCTGAGGCAGTTCGAGTACGCCCTGGCCGTCGCCGAGCAGGGCTCGGTGACGGCCGCGGCCGAGGTGCTGCGCGTCGCCCAGCCCTCGGTGTCCCAGCAGATCCGCGGCCTGGAACGGGACCTCGGCGTGGAGCTGTTCTCCCGCACGCCGACCGGTCTCGTGCCCACCGTGGCCGGCCGCTCTTTCCTGCGCGAGGCGGAGATCGCGTTGAATCCTCCCCTCCCTGATGGTGGAGGGGATTCCTGGCTCAGGCTGCCTGCTGGAGCGGCGCTCCAAGAGGTCTTGTGCCGTCGGCGCCAGCCGGGTTGAGACCAGCCCGGACGAGCATGACGCGTGCGGAGTTCTTGTCCCGTGGGGAGACGGTTCCGCAGGCGGTGCAGGTGTGGGTGCGTTCACCCAGCGGCAGGGCGTGCTTGGCTCTCGCTCCGCACTGCGCGCAGTCCATCGTGGTGTACGCGGGGTGGACCAGGCGGATGTGCCGCCCGTGTTTGCGTCCCATCTCGATCAGAGCCGTCTTGGTGGCGCCGATGGCGGCGTCCGCGGCCTTGCGGGCCATGTTTGTCCTGGCCAGGAACTTGGGCCGGAAGTCCTCCACCGCGACGGCGTCATGGTCGCGGACGACCTTCTTGGCCCACTTACGGCCGGTGTCCGCACGCTGTCGTGCGACCTTCTTGTGCGCCTTCGCCCGCAGCCTCTTCGCCGTCCGGTAACCCCTCGATCCGGCCGTCCCCTTCTTCGGCCGGCGACGGGCCATCATCCGGTCGTACCGGGTGAGCTTCTCCTTCGCCTTCCCGCCGTACTCGGGGTGCGGCAGGTCGTGCGCGTCGGACGTGGTCGTCGCCGTCTCCCGCACACCCCAGTCGACACCGAGGACACGGCCGGTCTGAGGCAGAGGCTGGACCTGGGCGGGGACGACGAAAGAGACGTACCAGTGTCCGAGGCTGTCCTGGTACACGCGTACCGAGGACGGCTCAGCCGGCAGCTCCCGCGACCACACCACGTTCAGCACGATGCCGCCCGCCAGGTACAGTCGGCCGTCCTTCAGCCGGAAACCACGCCGCGTGTAGTTGAGGGTCGCCAGCGCCTCACGCCTGGTCTTCCACGTCGGCATCCCGGCCCGGCGCGCCACAGGCAGACGCTCGGCGATGTCCTTGTGCGCCTTGGCGCGGGAGCGACCGAAATCACGAATGACCTGTTGCTGGGGAACGCAGGAGCCCTCCCGCAGCCACGGCGTACAGGAACGGGCCTCAGTCAGCATCCTGTCCAGCTGCGCCGGGCCACACGTGGCCTTCTCGCCGGTCGCCCTGTTGTGCAGATGCACCGCCCTCGACTTCGCGACGCACTCGTTCCACACCCAGCGACACCGGCCCCACTCCGCCGCCAGAGACGCGCGAGTCGCGGGCGACACCCGCAACCGGTACGTGTACCGGGCATGCCCGCCCTTCTCACCCATCCCTACCTGCGCCACCTCGCACCCCCTCATGGCCTGTGGTCAGGACACACCGTGCCGTCCCGAACCCCGCGAAGGACCATACGTACGACAGCCGCACACACACCCGCCGATCCTGCAACCACCACCCTCACCAGCGGCCACACGCACACGCGTTCGCTTCGCCTTGGATCACGCCGGTAGTCATACGGGCTTCGGCGACGTTCCGCGTCGCCGGGTCTGTCAAACGAGCGTGTAACCAGGGTGGTTCCTTCGGTTCTCCTCCGGTTCCGCGCCGTCGTCCGCCGTTCGGAGGCCCCGGTCACCCGTTCACACCGCTCGGGGAGCGGGCCCGACCCGGTGCCACTTTCCTCGGTAGGGCAGGGGCCACCGAACAGATCGAGGGAGCACCGATGCGACGTACCGCCCGCCTGCTGACCGGCACCGCGCTCGCCGCCGCGGCCGTCGGTCTGACCACCGCGGCCCCGGTGTACGCCGGGGATGCCGTCGCCACCGGCGGTCTGACGGTGTATCCGTCCTCGGTCGTGCCGGGCGAGCGGGCCGTGGTGTCGACGGCGGCGTGCGGGGAGGGCGGCTCGGCGGCGGGCGACGCCAGCGCGGTCGGCGCGGGCGCGTTCCCGCTGGCGCCGGACACGGGCGACGGGGAGACGACCGGTCACTTCGAGGTGCCGCCGAGCGCGCAGCCGGGGACGTACGAGATCGTCGCGACCTGCGGGGACGACGACCGCCGGGTGACGGGCGACCTGGTGGTCACGCTGACCCCGGCCACCGAGCGGGTGTACCCGAAAGGAAGCGTGAAGACGGGGGTCGGCGGCGCTCTTGGCCCCGACCCCGTGCAGACCGCGGCCGGTGTGGCGGCTCTCGCCGTCGCCGCCGCGGGCGGTACCTGGCTCCTGCATCGCCGGGCGAGAGGCGACGGGATCTGACGGGCACCCTCCGCTGCCCGTCCGCCGGTACCGCACTTCCCCACCCCCTCCGGGTCCGACGCCCCTCGCGGCCCGGAGGGGGCCGGGGACCCCAGGGATCCGAGGGAGAGGGGACGTCATGCGCAGGGTCAAGGACACCGCGATAGCGGCCGTCACCGCGGTCGCCCTGTGCTCGGGGGCGTGGCTGCTGCTCGACGGTGACCGCACCGATGCCCCGCCCCAGCCGTCGGCCGCGCAGGCCGGGACGGCCACCGGCCCGGACGGCCGGACCGGCCGGGGCGCCGCCGCACCGGCGCTGCCGCCCTCCCCGCCCGACCGCATCCGCATCCCGGCGATCGGTGTGGACGCCCCGCTGACCGGCCTGGGCCTGACCGGCACCGGCAGCCTGGACGTGCCGCCCGCCGAGAAGAAGAACCTGGCCGGCTGGTACGAGGCCGGCACCACCCCCGGCGAGACGGGCACCGCGATCGTCGCCGGACACGTCGACAACGCCGAGGGCCCCGCCGTCTTCTACCGCCTCGGGGCCCTGAAGAAGGGCTCGACGGTCGAGGTGGACCGGCGCGACGGCGGCGTCGCGGTCTTCACCGTGGACGCGGTGGAGGTCTACGCCGCCGACGCCTTCCCCGACGAGAAGGTCTACGGCGCCGCGGACCGCCCCGAACTCCGCGTCATCACCTGCGGCGGCGCCTACTCGCGCAGTACCGGATACCAGGGGAACGTGGTCGTCTTCGCCCACCTGACCGGCAGCCGCTGAGGCGTCCCCGCTATGCCCCGCCGTGCCGGGTGAAGACCTCTCGCAGGCCGAGCAGGTCCGCCTCCCTCTCCCGCTCGTCCTGGTACTGCCCGTCCTCCTCCCGCATCGCCACGACGGTCTCCGGGGTGAAGTCGCGGCCGAAGTGGTACTCGGAGAGGCAGTAGTCGAAGCCGGACTCGCCGAAGGGGTCCTCGTCCTCGCGGCGGCAGTACTCCGCAAGGCCGTCGGACACCTGCCAGCGCGTGCCGTCGTACCAGAAGACACCGCCCGCGTAGTGGATCGTCCGGCCGGTCGCGGGATCGGTGAGGTTCAGCGACTCGTAGTTCTCGGGACGGTCGCGGACGAGGGCGACCAGCTCTTCGGGGACGCCGTCGTAGAGGGACTCCTGAAGGGCGTGGTCGTCCTCGGCGTACAGGTTCAGGTCCGACTCGTGGTCGAAGGTCAGCAGCAGCGCGCGACCGTCCTCGGCGAAGTACCAGACCGCGGACTGGCCGCCGCCGTCGTTCCAGGCCAGACGGTGGGCGCCGGGCACCGTCACCGGCTCGACACCGACGAGTTCGTCCAGGACGGCCGCGCGGCGGCGCACCTCCGAAAGGGGTGTCACCGACAGGGCGTCCCATATCGCGTTACTCATCCCGGCAGGCTATCCGCCGCCTACGACACGGCTACGCCACCCACTGTTCCCACGCCAGGTTCGCCACCAGTGCGAACACCACCGTCAGCAGCACGACGCGGACGAAGCCGCTGCCCTTCTTGAGGGCCGTGTGGGCGCCGAACATGCCGCCGGCCAGGTTGAAGACGGCCATCAGGGCGGCCAGCTGCCACAGCACCGCGCCCTGCCAGGCGAACGTGGCGAGGGCGCCCGCGTTGGTGCAGCAGTTGACGATCTTCGCGGTGGCCGACGCGGTCACCAGGTCCAGGTGGAGCAGGGCGGTGAGGGCCAGGACCAGGAAGGTGCCCGTGCCGGGGCCTATGAGGCCGTCGTAGAAGCCGATGCCCACGCCCGCGAGGCCGATCGCCGTGAGGATCTGGCGGCGGGTGGCCGGGCCGGTGGCGGGTGCGGTGCCGAAGGCGGGGCGCAGGATCACGAAGGCGGCGACCGCGAGCAGCACCACCATGATCACCGGCTTGAGCACCTCGGTGCTCATCCCGGCCGCGAAGAAGGCGCCGCCCGAGGACCCGGCGAGCGCCGCGAGGCCGATGCGTACGGCGGTGCGCACGTCCACCGGTGCCTTGCGGGCGTAGGTCACCGCCGCGCCCGTGGTGCCGACGATGGCGACCGCCTTGTTGGTGCCCAGCGCGTGCGCGGCCGGGGTGCCGGCGGGCAGGCCGAGCAGCAGTGCCGGGAGCAGGAGCAGGCCGCCCCCGCCGACCACGGCGTCGATCCAGCCGGCCGCCAGCGCGGCGAGGCAGAGCAGGACGACCGTGGTCAGGGATATGTCGGGCATGATCGCGACCCTATGGACGGATGGATGTGCCGTCCATCGAGATGAGGGACTTCTGAGGTTCCCAGCCTCCTTCCCGCCGCTCCTCACATGCGCCGGCCGCCCCCGCTGAGGGCAGCGTTCCCCGGGGGAAACAGAAGGGATGCGGACGGGTAACACCGGCACCGCACGCTCGATGCCATGACCTCGAAAAAGCGTGTGGTGGTGATCGGCGCCGGACTCGCGGGCGTGACGCTCGCCCGGCGGCTCGGTGAGCTGGGCACGCCCGCGCTGCTGGTCGGCGACGAGGAGCACCGCCCGTACAACCGGGTGCTGCTCGCCGAGGTGCTGGCCGGACGGTACGGCCCCGAGGTGATCGCCCTGCCGGCGCCCGCCGGGCTGCTGCGCGGCCGGGTCGCCGGCATCGACCGGGCCGGGCGGACCGTGCGCTGCGCCGACGGTTCCGTGATCGCGTACGACACGCTGGTGCTGGCCACCGGCTCCAACGCGGTGCTGCCGCCGCTGCGCGGTCTGTTCACCCCGGACCACGAACTGCCCGAGGGCGTGCACGCGTTCCGGACGATGGACGACTGCCTGGGGCTGTCCAAGGCGGTGCGGCCGGGGGTGCGTGCGGTCGTCGTCGGCGGCGGGCTCCTCGGGGTCTCCGCCGCCCGTGCGCTGGCCGTGCGCGGCGCCCAGGTCGTCCTCGCCCAGCAGTCCGAGCGGCTGATGGAGCGGCAGCTCGACCCGGCGGCCTCCGCGCTCGTGCGACGGCACCTGGAGGGCCTCGGCGTCGAGGTGCACACCGAGTGCCGGGTACGGGACGTGCGCGGCGTCGGCGGGGCGGTGCGCTCCGTGGAGCTGGCCGACGGGTACGCCCTCGGCGCCGACCTGGTCGTGCTCGCCTGCGGGGTGCGGCCGCGGACCGGGCTCGCGCGGGAGGCGGGGCTCGACGTCGGCAGGGGTGTCCTCGTCGACGACGAGCTGCGCACCTCCGACCCGCACATCCGCGCCGTCGGCGACTGCGCCGAGCACGCGGGACGCGTGTACGGGCTGGCCGCGCCCGCCCTCGAACAGGCGGAGGCGCTGGCCGGGCTGCTCGCCGGCGACGGCACCGCCCGCTACACCGGCACCCGCGCCCTGACCCGGCTCACCCTCACCGGGGCGGACGGCCCCTTCGACCCCTTCGACCTCGCGGCGTTCGGCGAGACCGACCCCCGCCCCGGCGACGACGTCGTGCAGCTCGCCGACGCCACCCGGGGCACCTACCGCAAGGTCGTCGTCCGTGACGACCGGCTGGTCGGCGGGGTCCTGGTCGGCGAACTCGGCACCGTCGGCGCGCTGGCGCGCGCCTGGGAGGGAGCAGAGCCGCTCCCCTCCGACGGCGGCCCCCTGCTCCACCTGCTCACCCAAGACGGAGGCTCCTGATGACCGCCACCCCGGGGAACCCCCCGACGATCGTGCTGGTCGGCCACGGCATGGTCGGCCAGCGCTTCCTGGAGGCCCTCGCCGAGCGCGGCCTGACCGGCACCCACCGCGTGGTCGTCCTGTGCGAGGAGCCGCGCCCCGCCTACGACCGCGTCCAGCTCACCTCGTACTTCTCGGGCAGGACCCCCGAGGACCTGTCGATGACGGACATGGCCTTCATCGCGGAGCACGGCATCGAGCTGCGCGTCGGCGACCCGGCCGAGACGATCGACCGGGAGGCCCGCAAGGTGACCGCCCGGTCGGGGCTGGTCGTCGAGTACGACGTCCTCGTCCTGGCCACCGGCTCCTACCCCTTCGTCCCGCCGGTCCCCGGCAAGGACGCCGAGGGCTGCTTCGTCTACCGCACGATCGAGGACCTCCTCGCCATCGAGGAGTACGCGAAGAACGCGACGACCGGTGCCGTGGTCGGCGGCGGGCTGCTCGGCCTGGAGGCGGCCGGTGCGCTCAAGGGGCTCGGGCTCACCTCGCACATCGTGGAGTTCGCGCCGCGCCTGATGCCGGTGCAGGTCGACGAGGGCGGCGGCGCGGCGCTGCTGCGCACCATCGAGGAGATGGGCCTGTCCGTCCACACGGGCGTCGGCACCCAGGAGATCGTGACCGGCGCGGACGGTGCCGTCACCGGCATGAAGCTGTCCGACGGGTCCGAACTCGCCACCGACCTCGTGGTGTTCAGCGCCGGTGTGCGCCCCCGCGACCAGCTGGCCCGGGACTGCGGACTGGCGGTCGGCGAGCGCGGTGGCGTCACGGTCGACGAGCGGTGCCGGACGGTCACCGACCCGCACGTGTTCGCGATCGGCGAGTGCGCGCTGGCCGCCGACGGCCGCGTGTACGGGCTGGTCGCCCCCGGGTACGAGCAGGCCGAGACGGCCGCCGCGACCATCGCCGCCGAGGACGCCTCCTTCACCGGCGCCGACCTGTCCACCAAGCTGAAGCTGCTCGGCGTGGACGTGGCGTCCTTCGGCGACGCGCACGGCACCGCCGAGGACTGCCTGGACGTCGTCTACTCCGACTCCCGGGCGGGCCTGTACAAGAAGCTGGTCGTCGCCCGCGACGGCACGCTGCTCGGCGGCATCCTGGTCGGCGACGCGGAGGCGTACGGCACCCTGCGCGCCTTCACCGGTTCGGTCCCGCCGGTCTCCCCCGAGTCCCTGGTGCTGCCCGCCGGTGCCGGGGCCCCGGCCCAGCTCGGCCCGGCCGCGCTGCCCGACGACGCGGTGATCTGCTCCTGCCACAACGTCACCAAGGGCACCATCCGGGGCGCGGTGACGGAGCACTCCTGCACGACCGTGCCCGAGGTGAAGAAGTGCACCCGGGCCGGTACCGGCTGCGGCTCCTGCGTGAAGGTGCTCGGCCAACTCGTCACCGCCGAGCTGGAGGCGAGCGGCGTCGAGGTCGACAAGGGGCTGTGCGGCTGCTTCGCGCAGACCCGCGAGGAGCTGTACGAGATCGTCGGCGCCCTGCGGATCACCTCCTACCGCGAGCTGCTCGACCGGCACGGCCGGGACGGCGCGCGGGGCGGTGAGGGCTGCGAGGTGTGCAAGCCGGCGGTCGGCTCGATCATCGCCTCGCTGGCCCCGGCGATCGGCGCGAGCGGCTACGTCCTGGACGGCGAGCAGGCGGCGCTCCAGGACACCAACGACCACTTCCTCGCCAACCTCCAGCGCAACGGCTCGTACTCCGTCGTCCCGCGCATCCCGGGCGGCGAGATCGCGCCGGAGAAGCTGATCGTCATCGGCGAGATCGCCCGGGACTTCGGGCTCTACACCAAGATCACCGGCGGCCAGCGCATCGACATGTTCGGCGCCCGCGTCGAGCAGCTTCCGCTGATCTGGACGCGGCTGGTGGACGCCGGCTTCGAGTCCGGGCACGCGTACGGCAAGTCGCTGCGCACGGTGAAGTCCTGCGTGGGGCAGACCTGGTGCCGCTACGGCGTCCAGGACTCCGTGCGCATGGCGATCGACCTGGAGCTGCGCTACCGGGGCCTGCGCTCCCCGCACAAGCTGAAGTCGGCGGTCTCCGGCTGCGCCCGCGAGTGCGCCGAGGCCCAGTCCAAGGACTTCGGGGTGATCGCCACGTCCAACGGCTGGAACCTGTACGTCGGCGGCAACGGCGGCGCCACCCCGCGCCACGCGGACCTCCTCGCGCAGGACCTCTCCGACGCCGAACTGGTCCGCCTGATCGACCGGTTCCTGATGTTCTACATCCGCACCGCCGACAAGCTGGAGCGCACCTCCACCTGGCTGGAGCGCATCCCCGGCGGCCTGGGCCACGTACGGGACGTGGTGGTGCACGACTCGCTCGGCATCTGCGACGAGCTGGAGTCCCTGATGTCCGCCCACGTCGCGCACTACCGCGACGAGTGGGCCGAGACGATCAACGACCCGGAGAAGCTGGCCCGGTTCGTGTCCTTCGTGAACGCTCCCGGCACCCCCGACCCGGTCGTGGGCTTCGTGCCCGAGCGCGACCAGATGAAGCCCGATCTGCCGCTGCTGGACATCGGCCTGCGGCGCCCCTCGGAAGACGACCTCCTGGAAGGAAGCACCCGGCGATGACCCTGGCACCCGAGACCCTGGCACCCGAGACCTCGGCACCCGAGAGCCCGGCCCCCGGGACGACCGGCCTGAAGGTCCGGCTCCGGCTGACCGACGACTGGTTCACGGCCTGCGACCTCGGCGCCCTGCTCCCCGGCCGTGGTGTGGCGGCCCTGCTGCCGGACGGCGGCCAGGTGGCCCTGTTCCGGGACCGGGACGGCGGGCTGTACGCCATCGACAACCGGGACCCGTTCACCGGCGCGGCGGTCCTCTCCCGCGGTCTCACCGGCACCCACCGGGGCCGCCCGTTCGTCGCCTCCCCGCTGCTCAAGCAGCGCTTCGACCTCACGACCGGGGAGTGCCTGGACGACGAGGAGATGCGGGTGGAGACGTACCAGGTGCAGGCCGTCAGGGCCGTGCGGGCCCTCTGAGCCGGCCCCCTCGCGCGGGCGGGCTCAGGGCAGCAGCGGCTCGTAGACGACCCCGGTCAGCCGCTCGGAGGCGGCCCACAGCCGCTCCCCCAGCGTGTCGTCGATGGTCCAGGACGCCCGCCGGGACGGTGCGGGCGACCCGCGCCGCATCGGGAAGGACGGGCCGGTGAAGGAGTCGGAGGGGACGCCGGGCGCGGTCGCCGCGTACAGGACGGGCAGCGCGCCGGCCTCCGGGGACTGGGCGACGACCCGGTTCCCGAGCCGCGCCAGCAGCTCGGCGAGCCGGCGCCCCTCGGCGCGCGGCCCGGCGGTCTGCAGTCCCGTGTCGGCGTACCCGGGGTGGGCGGCGACCGCGCGTACGTCCGAGGCGCCCTCGCGGGCCGCGAGCCGGCGCGCCAGCTCGTGGGTGAAGAGCAGGTTGGCGGACTTGGAGCGGGCGTAGGCGGTCCAGCGCCCGTACCGCCGCACGCTGTTGAGGTCGCGCGGATCGACGTTGGCCAGCAGGTGCAGGAGGCTGGAGACGGTCACGATCCGGGCGCCGGGCGCGGCGAGCAGGGAGGGCAGCAGCAGCCCGGTGAGGGCGAAGTGCCCCAGGTGGTTGACGCCGAACTGGGTCTCGAAGCCGTCCGCCGTCGTGCCGTGGGGCAGCGCCATCACCCCGGCGTTGTTGACGAGCAGGTCGACCCGCTCGTACGGCAGCGCGTAGGCGAACTCCCGGACCGAGCCCAGGTCGCCGAGGTCCAGCCGCGCCGCTTCCACGGCGGCGGAGGGCACCTCGCCGCGCAGGCGTGCCACGGCCGCGCTCCCGCGCGCCTCGCTGCGGCAGGCGAGCACGACGGTCGCGCCCTTGCGCGCCAGCTCCCGGGCGATGACGTGGCCGAGACCGCCGTTGGCACCGGTCACGACGGCGACGCGCCCGTCCTGGTCGGGGATGTCATCCGTGCTCCAGCCGGTCATCCGCGGCTCCTTCGCTGGTCGGACCGGTCTCACCGTACGCGCCCGGCGCCTCGGAACGGAGAGCTACCGTCCGGTCACGTCACGTTCTCGTCACGAGTCCTTCATATCTCCACCACATCTCGCGCGCCTCAATAGCTTCGTCACTTCCTATCCCGTTCATCCGCACCACCGACACCACTTCCGGGACTCTCGATGAAGCTGCTCCGCAAGCCCGCCGCCGTGACCGTCGCCGCGCTGGCCCTGGCCGCCCTGCCCGCTGCCGCCGCCCAGGCGCACGACGGCACCCACCCGTTCAAGAACTGCACCGAGGCGTACGACGCCGGGTACTCCGACATCCAGAAGGGTGACGAGCACTACGGCGAGCACCTGGACCGCGACAAGGACGGCGTCGGCTGCGACCAGCCGCCGGCCGGCTTCGTGCCGGCGAGCGACAAGGGCTCCCAGGACACCGGGGACGCCAAGGACAGCGACGACGCGGCGGGTTCCGGCAGCGGGGAGAGCGGCGGGGACGAGGCCGCCGGGCAGGAGGGCACCGACCTGGCCGAGACCGGCGGCGACGACAGCACGCCGTACATCGCGGCGGGCGGCGCGGTCGTCGTGCTCGCCGGCGGCGGACTGCTGCTGGCCGTGCGCCGGCGCCGCGGGGACGGCGGCGCGGCCTGACGACCGGCCCGGCCCCGCGTCACGGGCCCCCGGAGCCCCGTCCGTTCAGCGCCGGGGCTCCCGCGTCCCGAGCCCGGGCTCCCGCGTCGCCTTCGACCGGGGCTCCGGTGTCTTCAGGCTGAAGGCGGCGCTGCTCAGCCAGCGCCGTGCGGCCCGGGCCACCGGGCGCTCGACGAACCGCTGCACGACGTACGACAGCGCGACCAGCGCGGCGACGGTGACGCAGACCAGGGTCCACGGGTCGACCCGGTCGCCGAAGCGGTGCAGGACGTTGACGCCGATGGCGTCGTGCAGCAGGTACAGCGGGAAGGTCAGCGTGCCCGCGACGGTCAGTCCGCGCCAGCGGATGCGGCTGGTCCAGCCGAGGGCGACGGCGGCGATCAGCAGGAAGAACACCGTGACGACCAGCACCAGCCAGGCGCGGCCGGGCTGCCAGAGGTCCCAGTTGAGGCGGCCTCCGTCGGGCGTCAGCAGGTAGTGCAGCGCCACCAGCCACGACATGGCGACGATCCCCCACAGCAGCGGGGTGGGCCGGTAGCGGTACATGAGGTAGAAGGCCATGCCGGCGATGAAGTACGGGGCGGACGGCGGGTTCACCAGCAGCGTCAGCAGGTGGATGTCGGCGCTGGGCGCGAGGACGGCGGCGACGGTCCACAGCCCGCAGTAGATCACCACGCGCTGGTAGGTCAGGCCCTTCCACACCACGACCGCGAAGGTCAGGTAGAAGCACAGCTCGGGCCAGAGCGTCCAGTAGACGGAGTCCAGGTGCTCCACGCCGAGCGGGGTCTGGAGCATCGTCAGGTTGGCGAACAGCACGCGCGGGTGCGGGTGGCCGAACGGGTTGTCGGCGAAGTAGATCACGCAGGCCGTGATCGCGATGGCCGCCCAGTACATCGGGTAGAGCCGGGTGACGCGGGAGATGAAGAAGTCGCGCGGGGTGCGGCCCCACGCGCTCATGCAGATGACGAAGCCGCTGATCAGGAAGAAGAGTTCGACGCCGAGCCGGCCGTAGGCGAAGTAGCCGTGGGCCTCGGGGAAGACGGTGTCGACGGGGCGGCCCCAGATGGTCTCCATCGTGGACGGCACCTGGCCGACGAAGTGGAAGAAGACCACCGACAGGGCCGCCAGGAACCGCAGACCGTCCAGCGCGGCGAGCCGGTTCCGGCGGACGGGCGGCCCGGCCTGGGGGACCTGCTCCCGCCCTCCGGTGCGGGGACTGGGCACCCCGTCGGAGGGTCTGTCCCCCTCCCCGTCCCGGTGGGTCGTGCCGGCCGCTTCCCAGTGCTCCGTCTGCGTCATCCAACCACCGTTCCGGGTGTCGGCCGCTGTCCCCTGCCAGGGCCCTCCAATTCTGCTGACAGCTTGCTGCTGCTCAGCCCACAGGGATTCACACCGTTGAACGTGTCACAAAAGGCGGCCGCACGGCACGCGAAAGGCGGCACCCCCGCACGGGTGCCGCCTCTTCTCGTGGTCCGGAGCCGCCGCCGATCGGTGAGGGTGGTCGGGTGACAGACGGCGGCTCCGGGGCCTTCGACCCCTTTCGGGGGTTACCGGTGGTCGCTGCCCTTCGACCGCGACGCCGCCCGGCCGGCCTCCAGGCGGGCCACCGGGATCCGGAACGGGGAGCAGGAGACGTAGTCCAGACCCACCTCGTGGAAGAAGTGCACCGACTCCGGGTCGCCGCCGTGCTCGCCGCAGACGCCGAGCTTCAGGTCGGGGCGGGTCTCGCGGCCGGCCTTCGCGGCGGCGGCGACCAGCGAGCCGACGCCGTCCTTGTCGATGGTCTCGAACGGGGAGACGCCGAAGATGCCCTTCTCCAGGTAGGCGGTGAAGAAGCTGGCCTCGACGTCGTCGCGGCTGAAGCCCCACACGGTCTGGGTCAGGTCGTTGGTGCCGAAGGAGAAGAACTCCGCGGCCTCGGCGATCTGCCCGGCGGTCAGCGCGGCGCGCGGCAGCTCGATCATCGTGCCGATCGACAGCTTGAGCTTGGCGCCGGTGGCGGCCTCGACCTCGGCGATGACCTGGTCGGCCTCCTCGCGGACGATCTCCAGCTCCTGGACGGTGCCGACCAGCGGGATCATGATCTCGGCGCGCGGGTCGCCCTTGGCCGCCTTGCGCTCGGCGGCGGCCTCGGCGATGGCGCGGACCTGCATGGTGAACAGGCCGGGGATGGCCAGGCCGAGCCGGACGCCGCGCAGGCCCAGCATCGGGTTCTGCTCGTGCAGCCGGTGCACGGCCTGGAGCAGGCGCAGTTCGTTCTCGTGCGGCTCCTGCCGGGACTCGGCGAGCGCGACGCGCACCGACAGCTCGGTGATGTCGGGCAGGAACTCGTGCAGCGGCGGGTCGAGGAGGCGGACGGTGACGGGCAGGCCGTCCATCGACTCGAAGAGCTGGACGAAGTCCTGCTTCTGGAGCGGCAGCAGCGCCTTGAGGGACTCCTCGCGCTCGTCCTCCGTGTCGGCCAGGATCAGCCGCTCCACCAGCTCGCGGCGGTCGCCGAGGAACATGTGCTCGGTGCGGCACAGGCCGATGCCCTGGGCACCGAACCGGCGGGCGCGCAGCGCGTCCTCGGCGTTGTCGGCGTTGGCGCGCACCCGCAGCCGGCGCTTGCGGTCGGCGAAGGCCATGATCCGGTGCACGGCCTCGACCAGCTCGTCGGCGTCCTCGGCGCCCGCGTGCATCCGGCCCTCGAAGTATTCGACGACCGGGGAGGGCACGACCGGCACCTCGCCGAGGTAGACCTTGCCGGAGGAGCCGTCGATGGAGATCACGTCGCCCTCCTCGACGACGTGCCCGCCGGGCACGGTCATCCGGCGGCGCTTGGTGTCGACCTCCAGCTCCTCGGCCCCGCAGACACAGGTCTTGCCCATGCCGCGCGCGACCACGGCCGCGTGGGAGGTCTTGCCGCCGCGCGAGGTCAGGATGCCCTCGGCGGCGATCATGCCGTCCAGGTCGTCGGGGTTGGTCTCGCGGCGGACCAGGATGACCTTCTCGCCGGAGCGGGACCACTTGACGGCGGTGTACGAGTCGAAGACGGCCTTGCCTACCGCCGCGCCGGGCGAGGCGGCGATGCCCCGGCCGACCTTCTCGACCTTCGCCTCCTCGTCGAAGCGGGGGAACATCAGCTGGGCGAGCTGGGCGCCGTTGACCCGCTGGAGGGCCTCGGCCTCGTCGATCAGGCCCTGGTCGACGAGCTGGGTGGCGATGCGGAAGGCGGCGCCCGCGGTGCGCTTGCCGACGCGGGTCTGGAGCATCCACAGCTGGCCGCGCTCGATGGTGAACTCGATGTCGCACAGGTCCAGGTAGTGGTTCTCCAGCGTCTCCATGATCTGCATCAGCTGGTCGTACGACTTCTTGTCGATCTGCTCCAGCTCCGCCAGCGCGACGGTGTTGCGGATGCCGGCGACGACGTCCTCGCCCTGGGCGTTCTGGAGGTAGTCGCCGTAGACGCCCTGGTGGCCGCTCGCGGGGTCCCTCGTGAACGCGACACCCGTGCCGGAGTCGGGGCCGAGGTTGCCGAAGACCATGGAACACACGTTGACGGCGGTGCCGAGGTCGTGCGGGATGCGCTCCTGGCGGCGGTAGAGCTTGGCGCGCTCGCCGTTCCAGGAGTCGAAGACCGCCTTGATGGCGAGGTCCATCTGCTCGCGCGGGTCCTGCGGGAAGTCCCGGCCGGCCTCGGTCTTGACGATCTTCTTGAACTTGGTGACGAGCTTCTTGAGGTCGGCGGCCTCCAGCTCGGTGTCGACCGCGACCTTCTTGGCCGCCTTCGCCGCCTCCAGCGCCTCCTCGAAGAGGTCGCCGTCGACGCCGAGGACGGTCTTGCCGAACATCTGGATCAGGCGGCGGTAGGAGTCCCACGCGAAGCGGTCGTCGCCGGCCTGCTTGGCCAGTCCCTGCACCGACTTGTCGGAGAGGCCGATGTTGAGGACGGTGTCCATCATGCCGGGCATGGAGAACTTGGCCCCGGACCGCACCGACACGAGGAGCGGGTCGTCGGCCTGGCCGAGCTTCTTGCCCATCTTCGCCTCGAGGGCGTCGAGGTGCGCACTCACCTCGTCACGCAGTGCCGCCGGCTCCTCGCCGCTGTCGAGGTAGGTCTTGCAGGCCTCGGTGGTGATGGTGAAGCCGGGAGGGACCGGGAGACCCAGGTTGGTCATCTCGGCGAGGTTGGCGCCCTTGCCGCCGAGGAGGTCCTTGAGGTCCTTGTTGCCCTCGGTGAAGTCGTAAACGAACTTCGGCGCGTTCGCTACCTGGGGATCTTTGTTTTCCGACACGGGTCTCGACTCCTCGAGGACGCGGTGGCTGCCCTGACGGCGAGGAATGTACCCAGATCAAAGGCGTCTCGGTACGTCCACTTGCGCGTCGTGCGCCTGTAACCACTCGTCCGCCACCGGATCGAAAGTCAAGGCTTGGCAAGCGACCCGCCGCTTGTGTTTTCACTTCTTGAACGCATGCGCGCACGAACACCCGGTTGTGCGCTCACTTGAGCGCCATTCCCCACGTCTGAGTTCGATCGATGAACGATCAAGGTATGGCACTCAGTGCCACACCTTGGAGAAGTGGAGTCGCCCAAGATCCGCTCATCTGAGCGCTACCCCTATCAGAGGTGGCGAGAATCACGCTGCCACAGACCGCCGGATTTCACCATGCGGACCGGTGAACGGACCGCTCGCGCCGGACGTACGAGAGGGCGGCGGGCCCCCGGCCCCCTCGCCGGGGCCCGCCGTCCACCGGGTTTCGTACGGAAGGACCTTCGGGTGCCCGTCATCACGCCTTTTCGCCGGTCGCAGCGGCCCCCCGACGACGCTCCCGACGACCCCGGCACCCCCGGCGCACCCGGTCCCGCCCCGCTGGCGGCCCTCGGGGCCCGGCTCGCCCACTGGCGTACCTGGCGCACCCGGCACCGGCGCACCGCCGTCGTCGTCCGCCGGGTCACGACAGCCCTTTCGGCCATTCTCGTTCTCGGGGCACTCCTGCTGCCCAACACCTTCGTCGCCCTGGAGCCCAACCGCTTCGCGCGGATCCCGGCGGAGGCGGTCGTCGCGGCGGTGCTGCTGCTCTGCCTGCCCCGGGTGCCGCGGCTGGTGGCGGCGGCGCTGTTCGGGACCGCCCTCGGCGCGCTGACCGTGCTGAACCTGCTCGACATGGGGTTCACGGAGTACCTGGGCCGGAGTTTCAACCTCGTCCTGGACTGGGGCCTGCTCGACGACGCCCAGTCCTACGTCGCCGACTCGATGGGCGGGGCGGCGGCGGCCTGGGCGGCCGTGGGCGCGCTCGCGCTGACCGCGGCGCTGGTGGTGCTCATGGCGCTGGCGGCGGTCCGGCTCGGCGAGCTGCTCGCCGCGCACCGGGAGCGGGCCGCGCGGGGCGCGCTGATGGCGGCCACCGTGTGGATGACCTGCGTGGCGCTGGGCGTGCAGACCTTCGGCGTGCCGCTCGCCACCACGAGCGCCTCCCGGGCCGCCGAGGCGCAGGCACACCGGGTGGTGGACACGCTGCGGGACGAGGCCGCCTTCGCGAAGGAGGCGAAGGCGGACCGCTTCGGCGCCACGCCCGGCGCGCAGCTGGTGCCGGACCTGCGCGGCAAGGACATGGTCTTCGCGTTCATCGAGAGCTACGGCCGCAGCGCCGTCGAGGACCCGGTGATGGCACCGGGTGTCGACCGGACGCTGGAGGCGCGCACCGAGGCGCTGGCGAAGGCGGGCTTCCACGCCCGCAGCGGCTGGCTGACCTCGGCGACGTACGGCGGCAGCAGCTGGCTGGGCCACTCCACCTTCCTGTCCGGCCTGTGGGTGGACAACCAGCAGCGCTACCGCACCGTGACCGCGGGCGACCACCTCACCCTCACCAAGGCGTTCGAGAAGACCGGCGACTGGGACACGGTCGGGATCATGCCCGGGGTGCAGAAGGCCTGGCCGGAGGCCGACTGGTACGGCCTGGACAAGGTGTACGACGCCTTCGACATGGGCTACCGGGGGCCGAAGTTCAGCTGGTCGACGATGCCGGACCAGTACGCGCTGGAGGCGTTCCAGCGTCTGGAACACGGCCGCGAGCGCGACAGGCCGCTGATGGCGGAGGTCATCCTCACCTCCAGCCACCAGCCCTGGGCGCCGATCCCGAGGATGGTCGGCTGGGACGAGGTCGGAGACGGGTCGGTGTACGACGGCATCGAGGCGGCGGGCGTCAAGGCGTCCGACGTCATCACCGACTCCGCCCGCTCGAAGGAGGAGTACGGCAAGTCGATCCAGTACTCGGTCACCAGCCTCACCCAGTGGCTGGAGCGCTACGGCACGGACGACACCGTCCTGGTCTTCCTCGGCGACCACCAGCCGATCGCCCGCGTCAGCGGGAACCACGCGAGCCGGGACGTCCCGGTGTCGATCGTCGCCAAGGACCCGAAGGTGCTCGACGCGATCGACGACTGGCACTGGACCGAGGGGCTGAAGCCGGCGAAGGACGCCCCGGTGTGGCGGATGAGTTCCTTCCGCGACCGCTTCCTGACGGCGTACGGCTCGACCCCGCACCCCACCGGCGCGGGGGACTGATCAGCCGCCGGACGTGTCCAGCTCGGCGTCCTCGCCGACGCCCGCGCAGTCGTACGGGTCCTTGAGCCAGCCGTCGGGCAGGACCACGCGGTTGTTGCCGGAGGTACGGCCGCGGGGGCCGTCGGCGCCGGTGGGCCAGGGCTGGTCGAGGTCGAGTTCGTCGAGCCCGGCGCGCAGCGCCTCCAGGGAGGAGGTGATCGCCAGCCGCTTGCGCATCTCGGAGCCGACGGCGAAGCCCTTGAGGTACCAGGCGACGTGCTTGCGGAAGTCGATGACGCCGCGCGCCTCGTCGCCGATCCACTCGCCGAGCAGGGTCGCGTGCCGGACCATCACGTCGGCGACCTCGCGCAGGGTGGGCCGCACGAAGGAGTCGGTGCGGCCCTCGAAGGCGGCGACCAGGTCGGCGAAGAGCCACGGCCGCCCCAGGCACCCGCGTCCGACCACGACGCCGTCGCAGCCGGTCTCGCGGACCATGCGCAGCGCGTCCTCGGCGGACCAGATGTCGCCGTTGCCCAGCACCGGGATCTCCGGGACGTGCTCCTTGAGGCGGGCGATGGCGTCCCAGTCGGCGGTGCCGCCGTAGTGCTGGGCGGTGGTGCGGCCGTGCAGGGCGATGGCGGTGACGCCCTCCTCGACGGCGATGCGGCCGGCGTCGAGGTAGGTGAGGTGGTCGTCGTCGAGGCCCTTGCGCATCTTCATGGTGACGGGCAGGTCGCCGGCGCCGGTGACGGCCTCGCGGACGATGGCCCGCAGCAGGTTCCGCTTGTAGGGCAGCGCCGAGCCGCCGCCCTTGCGGGTCACCTTCGGCACCGGGCAGCCGAAGTTCAGGTCGATGTGGTCGGCCAGGTCCTCCTCCGCGATCATGCGGACGGCCTTGCCGACGGTCACCGGGTCGACGCCGTACAGCTGGATCGAGCGCGGGGTCTCGGTCGCGTCGAAGTGGATCAGCTGCATGGTCTTCTCATTGCGCTCGACCAGCGCCCGCGTGGTGATCATCTCGCTCACGAACAGGCCCTTGCCCCCGCTGAACTCACGGCACAGCGTGCGGAACGGCGCGTTGGTGATCCCGGCCATCGGGGCCAGCACCACGGGCGGGGCGACGGTGTGCGGGCCGATGCGCAGCGGCGCGGCGGTGGTGTCGGGGGCGGGCGTGGCGAGCGTGGACATTCCCCCATTGTCACGCACGCGGGGCGGTGCCCGCCGCGCCCTGTGGACAAAGACCGTGCATCAGTCATTAGTTAGACGCACTATCGAAGTAGGCGTAGGCTGGAGTTCATGCCCGAGCTCACCCATCGCCGTCGCATGCTCGTGCTCGCCATCTGCTGCATGAGCCTGCTGATCGTGAGTATCGACAACACGATCCTCAACGTCGCCCTCCCCTCCATGCAGCGCGACCTGCACGCGAGCACGTCGGGCCTTCAGTGGGCCATCGACGCGTACACACTGGTGCTGGCCGCGCTGCTGATGCTGTCCGGCTCCACCGCCGACCGGATCGGCCGCAAACGGGTCTTCATGACCGGCCTGGTGATCTTCACCCTCGGCTCGCTGCTGTGCTCGCTGGCGCCCGGCCTGTCCTCGCTGGTCGTCTTCCGGATGATGCAGGCGGTGGGCGGTTCGATGCTCAACCCGGTCGCCATGTCGATCATCACCAACACCTTCACCGACCCTCGCGAACGGGCCCGGGCGATCGGCGTCTGGGGTGCGGTGGTCGGCATATCCATGGCCGCGGGGCCGCTGGTGGGCGGGCTGCTCGTGGAGTCGGTCGGCTGGCGCTCGATCTTCTGGGTCAACCTCCCGGTGGGCCTGGCCGCCCTCCTCCTCACCCTCCGCTTCGTCCCCGAGTCCCGCGCGCCCAAGGCCCGCCGCCCCGACCCGCTGGGCCAGCTGATGGTGATCGTGCTGTTCGGCTCCCTGACGTACGCGATCATCGAGGCGCCGAACGCCGGGCTCACCAGCGTGCTGCCCTTCGCCGTCCTGGCGCTCGCCGCGCTGATCGGCCTGCTGGTGCACGAGCCGCGCCGCACCGACCCCCTCATCGAGCTGCGCTTCTTCCGGTCGGCGCCGTTCAGCGGGGCCACCGTCATCGCGATCAGCGCCTTCGCCGCGCTGGGCGGCTTCCTGTTCCTGTCCACGCTGTACCTGCAGAACGTGCGCGGGCTGAGCGCCCTGGAGGCCGGTCTGTGGATGCTGCCGATGGCCGTGCCGACCTTCCTGTGCGCCCCGCTGTCCGGGCGGCTGGTCGGCAGCCGGGGGCCGCGCCTGCCGCTGCTGATCGCGGGCGGGGCGCTGACCGTGAGCGGGACCCTCTTCGCCGCTTTCGAGGCCGAGACGTCCGACCTCACCCTCTTCCTCGGCTACGTCCTGTTCGGCATCGGCTTCGGCTTCGTCAACGCGCCCATCACCAACACCGCGGTCTCCGGCATGCCGCGCGCCCAGGCCGGGGTCGCGGCGGCCGTCGCCTCCACCAGCCGCCAGCTGGGCCAGACCCTCGGCGTGGCAGTGGTCGGCGCGGTGCTGGCGACGGGCGTGAGCGCGTCGTCGTACCGCGACACCTTCGTCTCCGCCGCCCGCCCCGGCTGGTGGATCCTGGCCGCCTGCGGCCTCGCGGTCCTCGTCCTCGGCGCCGTCACGAGCGGTCGCTGGGCCCACCGCACGGCGGAGCGGACGGCCGAGCGCCTGGAGTCGCCGGAGGTACGGGAGGCGGCCCGGACGGGGGCGTGAGGGCACCCGGGCCTCCGGTGGCGGGCTGCCTGCCCGGCCGGGGCGACCCACGCGGGGAACGCTGAACGCCCCGCACCCGGCATGCAGCACCGGAGGCCCGGCCCCGGGCCGGCAACCGGCAATCGGTACCCGGCACGCCGTTCCCGGCATTCAGCACCCGCCGCCCGACACCCGGCAACCCGCCGACACCCGCCGCCCGACAGGCGGCAACCGGCCACGGGCCGACGACCGCACGCCCGGCACCCGGCACCCGGCACCCGGCACCCGGCACCCGGCCTCAGCGCATCACCGTCGGCAGCCGTTCCGCCAGCTTCGGCCAGTACCTCATCACCGCGTCCTCCACCCCCGGCAGTGCCCGCTGTCCCGCCAGCGCCAGCGTGATCGCGGCGGCCACGCACGTCCACGCGACCGGGCCGAGCGGGGTGCAGCCGAAGAGGCGGCTGGCGCCCGGGGTCTGGACGAGGGCGACCAGCGCGGCGGCGGAGCCGAGGGAGGTGACCTGGACCAGGCGGCTGTCGCGGCGGTCGGCGAGGGTCTGGGCGAGCTGGGTGCCGACGACCGCGCACAGCGCCATCGTCGTCGAACGCCGCTCCGTACCCGGTGTGAAGCGGCCCAGGAGCCAGGCCGCGGTCGCCCCCAGCGCCGTGGTCAGGGCCCGGTGCCGGATCTGCCGGATGAGGGGCTCACCCAGCACCGCCGTACCGAGCGGCGCGCCCGCGTCGGCGGCCTCCTGCTCGGGGTCGCCCGTCTTGGTCACCGCGACGGCCATCGCCGGGAACAGGTCGGTGAAGAGGTTGACCAGCAGCATCTGGCGGGTGGACAGCGGGGCGGCGCCGCCCAGCACCGTGCCGAGGATGCCGAAGCCGACCTCGCCCGCGTTGCCGCCGATCAGGATGGCGATGGCGTCGGCGACGCTGTGCCACAGCGCCCGGCCCTCCCGGACCGCCTCCACGAGGACCAGCAGGTCGTCGCCCGTCACCACCAGGTCGGCGGCGTTGCGGGCGGCGGCCGAGCCGCGGGCGCTGATGCCGACGCCGATGTCGGCGGCCCGGATCGCGGCGGCGTCGTTGGCGCCGTCGCCGACCATGCCGACGACCCGCCCGGCGTCCCGCAGCGACTCGACGACCTGGAGCTTCTGCTCGGGCGCCACCCGGGCCACGACGTCCGCGTCGCGCAGCATCCGGGACCGCGCGGTGCGGTCGGCGGCGGCGAGTTCGTCGCCGGTGACCACGACCGCGTCCTCGGGCCAGCCCAGGTCGACGGCGATGGCGTGGGCGGTCTGCGGATGGTCGCCGGTCAGCACCACGGGCCGCACCCCCGCCTCGCGCAGCCCGCGCACCAGCGCCGGGGAGGTCTCGCGGGGCACGTCGGCGAGCGCCAGCAGCCCCGTGACCTCCAGCCGTGCGGGCGGCTGTTCGAGGACGTCGGCCGCCTTCTCGCCCTTGGCCAGGGTCCGCCGCGCCACCGCGATGATGCGCAGCCCGTCGCGGGCGAGGCGCTGCGCCACCTCGGTGGTGTCCGAGGGCAGGCCGGCGCAGGCGGGCAGCACCGTCTCCGGGGCGCCCTTGACCACCAGGACCGCGGGGCCGGCGCCGCCCTCGCGTCCGACGGCGGCCGCGTAGCCGCGGGACGTCTCGAAGGGCAGGCCCTCCTCCTGCGTCCAGCCCGGGTCGGCCCCGGCCGCGTCCAGGATCGCCTCGTCGGTGGCGTGGGTGGGCCGGGCGCCGTCGCCGTTCAGGCGGGGGCAGGCGCGCGCGGCGGTCCGTACGGCGTCGGCGGTCTCCGGGTCGCCCGCGCGGCGGACCGTGCCGTCGGGGCCCGCGACGCGTGACAGCCGCAGCTTGTTCTCGGTGAGGGTGCCCGTCTTGTCGAAGCAGACGGTGTCCATCCGGCCGAGCGCCTCCAGCGTGCGCGGGGTGCGCACCAGGACCCCCCGGCGGCTCAGCCGGCGGGCCGCCGCGAGCTGGGCCACGGTCGCCACCAGCGGCAGCCCCTCGGGCACGGCGGCCACCGCCACCGACACGCCACCGGCGACGGCCTGCCGGATCGGCGCCCCGCGCAGCAGCGAGAGCCCGGTCACCGCGGCGCCGCCCGCCAGGGTGAGCGGCAGCGCCTTGCGGGTCAGTTCCTGGAGCCGCGCCTGCACTCCGGCCGCCGACGGCGTACGGGCCGCCAGCGCGACCGCGCGCGCCGCCTCCGTGTGGTCCCCGGTGTCGACGACGACGGCCCGGGCCCGCCCGGCCACCACGGTCGTGCCCTCGAAGACCATGCAGTACCGCTCCGCCACCGGGGCGCGCGGCGCCGGGTCCACGCACTTGTCCACCGGCAGCGACTCGCCGGTCAGCGCGGACTCGTCCACCTCCAGGCCGTCCTCCCACAGCAGCCGCGCGTCGGCGGGCACGACGTCGTCGGCCTTCAGCTCGATCACGTGGCCGGGGTGCAGCTTGGCCGCGTCCACGATCCACGGCTCGCCCTCGGAGGCGAACTCCGCGCCCGCCCCTGCGGGTTGCCCCTCCGACGCCGTCTCCCTCGGGCCGGCGCCGGACCGTCCGGTGGCGCCGTGCTCCCCCGCCGTGTCCCGGCCGGCGTGCCCGTTCCCCGGCCCGGGGCCCTCCGCCAGGCGGGCCTTCTGCTTCTGCTCCGCCAGCAGACCGGACAACGCCCGCTCGGCGCGCAGCCGTTGGAAACCGCCGACCAGGGCGTTCAGGTCGAGGGCGCCGACCACGAGCAGCGCGTCGACGACCGACCCGAGGATCGCGGAGGCGGCCGAGCCGACCGCCAGTACCGGGGTGAGCGGATCGTCCAGCTCCCCGCGTACGGCCCGGGCCAGCTGCCACGACCAGCGGACGGGGGCCAGCACGGGCACCCGGCCCGCCCGGTCGGCGGCCGCCCGCAGCCGGGCGGTGGCCTGTTCCACGACGGTCGGCTCGGGTTCGCGTTCCCGCTCCAGCCGCTCCCGTACGTCGTCGGGGTCCAGCGCGTGCCACGCCACCCGGGGCCGGGGATGCGGGGCGCGGGCCATCGCCACCCCGAGCGCGGCCCGCGTCCCGGACAGCAGGGCCAGCGCCGCGCTCGCGTCCACCGGCGCGTGCCGCATCCCGAGCAGCGACGACACGCCGCCCCGGCTCCTGCCGCGCGCCTCGCCGACCGCCACCAGCAGCCCGGACAGCGCGGCCCCGGACCGGGCCAGCGTCTGCGACCGGCGCCCGACCGCACGCGCCACCGGCACCGCCCGCAGCACCCGCCACACGTCGGCCAGGCCCTGCGGCGCGAGCACGTCCGCGCCCCAGGCCACCGGGCAGCCGGCGTCGGCCAGCGCGACCGCCACGTCCCCGGCGAGCAGTCCGTCCGTCACGCCCGCGTCGGCGCCGGGCAGCGGCCGTACGACGGTGATGACGCCGCCCTCCTCCCGCAGTCCGGCCACGACGTCCGCGAGCGGGCGTCCGGCGGCGACGACCTGGTCGGCGAGGCCGGTGAAGTCGGCCAGCGCGGGGTCCTCGACCATGACCACGCGCAGTCCCGCGCGCCGCGCCGCGTCCAGCACGTCCTCGGTCCACGGGTCGGCGCCCGCGTCCGGCACCCGCAGCGCGCTGGGGTGCAGTACGACCGTGCGGGCCATCTCCAGCTGCCGCAGCCGCCCGGGGTCGCGCACGAGCACACCGGTGCGGGACAGCGCGGCGCTCAGTACGGCGTGGAAGGCGGCGGGCCCGTAGCGCGCGGCCTTGGGCGAGCCGGCCAGCACCGCCTCCGCCGCCTCCGCCACGTCGTGCTTGACCAGCAGGGTCGCGGCGGCGCCCGCCACGCTGCCCGCCGAGGCGTGGGCGGCGTAGTCCTGGGCCGGGGAGGTGCGCGGCGGCGGGCGCAGGGCGGGCCCGGCGGGCAGACTGCCCCGGCCCGGGACGCACAGCTGGTCGTGCACGACCTCGAAGGCGGCCCCCCGCGCCACCGCCTCCGCCAACTGGCAGGCGCGCAGCGCCCCGTCGAGCACCAGCGAGGTCGGGCTCTGCCCGGCGCCGTGGACGGCCGCGTTGGCGGCGGCCAGGGCCAGGTCCATGCCGTGGTCGCCGAGCCGCTCGCGCAGCCAGGCGCGGAAGGCCGGGTTCTCGCGCAGCAGCGTCGCCACGGCGGTCACCAGGCGGGGTGAGGCCGGCAGCCGCAGCCGCGCGCCGGTCACAGCGGCGGCGATGCCCAGCATGTCGGCCCCGAGCGCGGCGGCCGCGACCCGCACGGGGGTCGGGTCGCCGGGATGGTCCGTCTCGTCCACCAGGTCGTCCGCGTCGCCCGGACCGTCCGGACCGGTGGCGGCGGACTGGTCCGCCCGGGTGAGTCCGTGGCGTTCGGCCAGTGCGGTGGCGTGGTCCACGACGCGGTCGGTGAGCGTGTCCTCGGTCGCGGTCACCACCAGTCTGGCGAGACCGGTGTCCCAGTAGGCGAGCAGGACGTCCGGGTGCTCGGCCAGGGCCGCCGCCACCCGCCGGCCCACCCGTTCCGTACCGCCGGCCCGGCGCACCTCGTCCGTCGCGGCCGGCCGGAGCGCGAGGTGCACGCGGGGCCCGGCCCGCCAGTCCCGCGATCCGCCGGGCAGCGCCGCGCGGGCCACCCGTGCCGCCCGCGCCGCGAAGTCGGCGCCGCGCACACCGGCCCGTGCGGTGCCCGCCGCCGCCCCGGCCGCGGCGCCCACGGCGGGCGCGGTGCCGCGCGCGAGCAGCCGGGGGCCGGCCAGCACGAATCCCGTGACAGCGCCCTGGGAACGCGTCAGCAGTCCACCGGCCATCGCTCTCCCTCAGCCGGACTTGCGGGTGCGCGACGCGGTGGCCGTCTTGCGGCCGCGGCTCCCGCCCGTGGTGGAGGGCCGACTGGAGGACGCCTTGGTCCCCGACTGGCTCTTGCTCCGAGTGGGGGACGCGGTCTTCCTCGCGGGGGTCTTCTTCGCGGCGGACTTCTTCGCGGCGGACTTCTTCGCGGCGGCGGACTTGCCGGTCGTGGCCTTGGCCGCCGTCGACCCGGCTCCGGCGGACTTGGCGGCGGTCTTCCTGGCGCCGGCGGCCCGCTTCTCCGCGGCCGTCTTCGTCGCGGCCGTCTTCGTCGCCGTCGTCTTCGTCGCCGTCGTCCCGGCCGCCCTGGCGGTGGTCTTCCTGGCCGGCGCCGTCCGGGCGGTCCTCGTGCCGTCGGCGCCCTGCGACGCGCTCCCGTCGCCGTTCTTCCCGTCCCGCCCGCGCGGCTGCGTCAGCCAGGCCACCGCCGCCCCGGTGACGGCCACCGGCCACTCAACGAGCCCGGCGACACCCGCCACCCCGGCGCCCGTGTAGACGAGCACGCGCCGCCCGCGCGGCGACACCGCCCCGATTCTGTCCAGCGCCCCCTCGGCGGCCCTGCCCACCGTGCCGGCACCCGGCACCTTCCGCACCGCCGAAGCGGCCGCGTGCAACGGCCGCGGGAGGGTCCGCGCCGACTTCTGCTCAGCCATGACTGTTCGTCCTCGCCCTGTCCGTGCTGTGGGTACCCAGGGCCGTCGAGCCCCTGGGAAACCCCGGGAACATCACCTTCCGCATTTCCCCGGGTTCCCGCACTTCGGGCGCTCATCCCGACGGAGTCGGCTCCCGCTCCAGGGCGATCGCGTGCAACCGCTCCAGCCGCTCCCGGGAGACCTCGTCGGCCGGTGCGTACGTCACCATCCGGGGGCCGGGCTCCGGACCGAGCCACAGGTCGGTGTGGTCGACGCGGATGCGGCCGACGTGCCGGTTGACGAACTCCTTGCGCTTGCCGCGGTGCGCGACGACCTCGTAGCGCTCCCAGGCCTCGCGGAACTCGGGGGACTGGGTGCGCAGCCGCTTGAGCAGCATCTTCCAGGCGGGCTCGGCGAGATGACCGGCCATGGTGGCGCGGAACCGGGCCGCCATCAGGCGCTGGGTCTCCTCCAGATGGACGATGGCGGACCGCCAGTCCTCGTTGGTGAAGCAGAGGACCATGCAGTTGCGGTCCTCGGGCGGCACCGTGTCCAGGTCGCACAGCAGCAGCCCGTACGTCCGGTTGTGGGCGAGGATGTCGTACCGGCTGTTCTGCACACAGGCCGGGTAGGGCTCGAACTGCTCCAGCAGGGCGCGCACCGCCGGTGTGATGGCCGGGCAGACCGTCGCGGGCGTCGGGTCGACGGACCCGGCGAGCTGGAAGAGGTGGGCACGCTCGGTCGGGTCGAGCAGCAGGGCGCGGGCGAGGGCGTCGAGGACCTGCACGGAGACCTGGATGTCCCGGGCCTGCTCCAGCCAGGTGTACCAGGTGACGCCGACGGCCGAGAGCTGGGCGACCTCCTCGCGCCGCAGCCCCGGTGTCCGGCGGCGGCGTCCGCGGGGCAGCCCGACCTGCTCGGGGGCGATGCGTTCGCGGCGGCTGCGCAGGAAGGCGGCGAGTTCGTGCCGCCGGATCTCCGAGCCGGTGTCCCGGGGCGGGGACTGGACCGCCGTCTCCTGACCCGTCATCGTCGTCATGCCTCCCAGGGTGCCGCGTCCGGGACCCTGTTGCCAGGTACTCCCACTACCAGCATAAGGAGACTCTGGTACCACCCTGGAGGGAGTCGCAGGCTCGACCACGTGACCGAAACCATCACTTCACGTCCCGTCCGTACGGCCGCCCCCGGAGCGCCGGCCGCGCTCGGCGGCCTCGGACTCTTCACGGTGCTGCTGGCCGCGGCACTCCCGCTCGTCGACTTCTTCATCGTCAACGTCGCCCTGCCCACCATCGGCACCGACCTCTCCGCGAGCGAGGCGGTCCTGGAACTGGTCGTCGCCGGCTACGGGGTGGCGTACGCCGTCCTGCTGGTCCTCGGCGGCCGGCTCGGCGACCTCTTCGGCCGGCGCCGCCTGTTCCTGGGCGGCATGGCGGCCTTCGGACTGACCTCGCTGGCCTGCGGCCTGGCGCCGGACGCCTGGTCGCTGGTGGCGGCCAGGGTGGCGCAGGGCGCCTCGGCGGCCGCGATGCTGCCCCAGGTGCTGGCGACCATCCAGGCGACCACGACCGGGCCCCGGCGCGCGAAGGCCATGGGCCTGTACGGGGCGACCGCCGGGCTGTCGATGGTGGCCGGCCAGATCCTGGGCGGCGTCCTGGTGGCCGCCGACATCGCGGGCACCGGCTGGCGTTCCGTCTTCCTGGTGAACGTCCCGGTCGTCCTCGCGGGCCTCTTCCTCGCCGTCCGCGCGGTCCCGGAGACCCGCTCCGCACGCCCCGAGCCGGTGGACGTCCCGGGCACCTTCCTGCTGGCCGCCTCGATCCTGACCCTGCTGGTCCCGCTGACCGAGGGCCGGGCGGCGGGCTGGCCGCTGTGGACGTGGCTGTCGCTGGCGGCGTTCCCCTTCGTCGCGGCGGCGTTCTACGCGGTGGAGCGCCGGGCGGACCGTGCGGGCCGCACGCCGCTGGTCCCGCCGAGCCTGTTCGCGATCGTGTCCCTGCGCCGCGGCCTCCTGCTCATCGTGCCGTTCTCGATCGGCTTCAGCGGCTTCATGTTCGTCATCGCGGTGGCCTTGCAGCAGGGCGCGGGCCTGGGCCCGGTGGCGGCGGGCCTGGCCCTGGCACCACTGGCGGTGGTGTTCTTCCTCTTCTCCCTCGCCGGTCCCCGGCTGGTCGCCCGCTACGGGACCCGCGTCGTCCCCACCGGCGCCGCCCTCCAAGGGGTGGGCCTGGCCCTGATGACGCTGGCCGCGTGGCGTTCCTGGCCCGATCTGGGACTGGTCGAACTCCTGCCGGGCGCGGCGGTCGCGGGCGCGGGCCAGGCGCTCCAGCTCCCGGTCGTCCTCCGGTTGGTCCTCTCGGAGGTGCCCGCCGAACGCGCCGGCGTGGGCAGCGGCGTCATGGTCACGACCCAGCAGTCGTCGCTGGCCCTGGGCGTGGCCACCCTGGGCACGCTGTTCCTGTCGCTGATCCCGGGCATGGGCATGCGCGACGCCCTGGTGACGACACTGCTGGTCCAGTTGGCGGCGGTGGCGCTCACCGGCCTGCTGAGCCTGCGCCTGCCCCGGACGATCGTCTGACAAGCGACTGAGCCAGCACCCCGTTCGTTCCGGCGGAGTAGGGCAGTGCTGACGCTGACGGGCGAGGTAGGGAACGAGTGTTCCCCATGACGACTGGCGCGGCTTGTTCGTACGATCCTCGCATGCAGCTTCGGTACGCGTTTCGCGTGTACCCGGATGCCGGTCAGCGGGTCACGATGGCGAGGGCGTTCGGGTGTGCCCGGGTCGTCTTCAACGACGCGGTCCGTGCCCGCGAGGACGCCCGCAGATCCGGTCTGCCGTTCCCGACGGCGGCCGTGCTGTCCCGGAAGCTGATCACCGAGGCGAAGCGGACAGCCGAGCGATCCTGGCTGGGGGACGTATCCGCGGTGGTACTCCAGCAGTCCCTGCGGGACGCCGAGGCCGCGTACCGCACCTTCTTCGCCTCCCTCCAGAGCGCCCGCAAGGGACCGAAGGCGGGAGCGCCACGGTTCAAGTCGCGCAAGGATGCGCGGCAGTCGGTTCGGTTCACCGCCAATGCTCGCTGGAGCATCACCGACGGCGGCCGTCTGTGCCTGCCGAAGATCGGTGCGGTGAAGGTGAAGTGGTCCCGCACCCTGCCCGCTACCCCAACCTCCGTCACCGTGATCAAGGATGCGGCCGGTCGGTATTTCGCCTCCTTCGTCGTCGACACCGACCAGGCCGCCGACCAGGCTCGGATGCCCGAGACCGACCGCACCGTCGGCATCGACCTCGGCCTCGCGCACTTCGCGGTCCTCTCTGACGGCACGAAAATCGACTCACCGCGCTTCCTGCGACGCGCGGAGAAGAAGCTGAAGAAGGCCCAACGGGAACTGTCCCGCAAGCAGAAGGGATCGAAGAACCGGGCCAAGGCCCGCCTGAAGGTTGCCCGCGCCCACGCGAAGGTCGCCGACGCGCGCCGCGAGTTCCACCACCAGCTCTCCACGAAGCTGATCTCCGAGAACCAAGGGATCGCTGTGGAGGATCTGTCGGTCAAGGGACTGGCCCGCACTCGGCTGGCCAAGTCGGTGCACGACGCGGGGTGGTCCTCGTTCGTCGGCATGCTTGCGTACAAAGCGCAACGGTACGGTCGCACCCTGGTCAAGGTCGACCGGTTCGAACCGACCTCCCAGACCTGCTCCACCTGCGGCACCGTGGACGGGCCCAAACCCCTGCACGTGCGGGAATGGACCTGCGCCGCCTGTGGCACGGTCCACGACCGGGACCACAACGCCGCGATCAACGTGAAACAGGCCGCCGGACTGGCGGCATCGGCCTGCGGAGCGCCGGTAAGACCAGGAGCGATCCCGGCACAGCGCGGAGAAACAGGAAGCCACGGGCTCCCGACGGATGCCTGTGCTGCGTAGCGGCACAGGCATCGGCAGGGAGGGCCAGAATCCTCGGGCTTCAGCCCGAGGAGCAAGTCAAAACGTCCTCAACGCGGCTGAAGTACGCGGCGGCGGGCTGGCCCGGAATCCAGACCCCCGAAAACCCGAAACGCCCACCCCCCTCCCGACCGAGTCGGGTGGTGGGTGGGCACAGGCCGGGGGTCCAGGGGGCGGAGCCCCCTGGTACCTCAACGCAAACGGACGTTCAGCAGCCGACGAGCCGAGAAGCGAGGTACCCCTCGATCTGGTCCAGCGACACGCGTTCCTGCTTCATCGTGTCCCGCTCCCGCACGGTCACCGCGTTGTCGTCCAGCGTGTCGAAGTCGACGGTCACGCAGAACGGCGTCCCGATCTCGTCCTGACGCCGGTACCGGCGCCCGATCGCACCCGCGTCGTCGAACTCGATGTTCCAGTGCTGCCGCAGCGCCTGCGCCAGCCCCTTCGCCTTCGGCGACAGCTCCGGGTTGCGGGACAGCGGAAGCACGGCGACCTTCACCGGCGACAGCCGCGGGTCGAGCCGCAGCACCGTGCGCTTCTCCAGCTTGCCCTTGGCGTTCGGCGCCTCGTCCTCGATGTAGGCGTCGAGCAGGAAGGCGAGCATCGCGCGCCCGACACCGGCCGCCGGCTCGATGACGTACGGCGTCCAGCGCTCCTGGGCCTCCTGGTCGTAGTAGGAGAGGTCCTGGCCGGAGGCCTTGGCGTGCGAGGAGAGGTCGTAGTCGGTGCGGTTGGCGACGCCCTCCAGCTCGCCCCACTCACTGCCGCCGAACCGGAAGCGGTACTCGATGTCGGCGGTGCGCTTGGAGTAGTGGGAGAGCTTCTCGGCGGGGTGCTCGTACCACCGCATGTTCTCCTCGCGCAGGCCGAGACCGGTGTACCAGTTCCAGCGCTGCTCCATCCAGTACTCCTGCCACTTCTCGTCCTCGCCCGGCTTGACGAAGAACTCCATCTCCATCTGCTCGAACTCGCGGGTGCGGAAGATGAAGTTGCCGGGCGTGATCTCGTTGCGGAAGGACTTGCCCATCTGGGCGATGCCGAACGGCGGCTTGCGGCGCGAAGTGGTCTGCACCTGGGCGAAGTTGGTGAAGATGCCCTGGGCGGTCTCGGGCCGCAGGTAGGCGACCGAGCCGCTGTCCTGGGTCGGGCCGAGGTGGGTCGAGAGCAGACCGGAGAACTGCTTGGGCTCGGTGAAGGTGCCCTTGTTGCCGCAGTTGGGGCAGTTGAGGTCGGCCAGGCCGTTCTCCGGCGCGCGGCCCTTCTTCTCCTCGTACTCCTCCTCCAGGTGGTCCGCGCGGAACCGCTTGTGGCAGGAGGTGCACTCGGTCAGCGGGTCCGTGAAGGTGGCGACGTGACCGGAGGCCACCCACACCTCGGGAGCCAGGATCACGGAGGAGTCGAGACCGACGACGTCCTCGCGCGAGGTGACCATGTAGCGCCACCACTGGCGCTTGAGGTTCTCCTTGAGCTCGACACCCAGCGGACCGTAGTCCCAGGCGGCGCGCTGACCGCCGTAGATCTCACTGCAGGGGAATACGAAGCCACGGCGCTTGCTCAGGCTGACGATGGTGTCGATCTTGTCGGCGGCCACGGTGCTCTCTTCATTACGACGACGGGCGACGAAGCGAGATGCTTCCAGAGAATGCTTCAGGTTACCGGCGCGGGTCGCCCCTCGGCCAAATCGGGGCCTCCCATCTGCGGAATCGCACGCTTGTTGACAACGGTTTCCATATTTGTTGAAAATGAGTGTCATGAACGTACGACGACGCCGCATATCCGGCATAGCAGTCACCGCGGCCACCGCGCTCGGCCTCGGCACCCTCTCCGCCTGCTCCAGCGACAGCTCGGCGGCGGGCAATACGGACAAGTTCGACGTCGTCGCGTCCTTCTACCCCATGGAGTACCTGGCCGAGCAGATCGGCGGGGACCACGTGAACGTCACCACGCTCACCGAACCCGGCCAGGAGCCGCACGACCTGGAGCTGAGCGCCAAGCAGACCGCCCGGATGGGCGAGGCGGACGCGGTGCTCTACCTCAAGTCCCTCCAGCCCGCCGTGGACGAGGCGATCGCCCAGTCCGACGTGAAGACCAAGATCGACGCGGCCACGCTGACCAAGCTCGAGGACCACGGCGACGTGGAGCACGACCACGGCGGCGAGGAGCACGCGGACGAGCACGCCGAGGAGGAGCACTCCGAGGGCGGGGAGCACGCGCTCGACCCGCACGTCTGGCTGGACCCGGTGAAGTACGCGGAGATCGCCCAGGGCGTCGCGAAGGCCTTCGAGAAGGCCGACCCCGACCACGCCGCCGACTACCGCAAGAACGCCGAGGCGCTGGCGAAGAAGCTCGGCGACCTGGACACGGCCTACAAGGACGGCCTGAAGAACACTTCGACCAAGGTCTTCTTCACCAACCACGCCGCCTTCGGCTACCTCGCCGAGCGCTACGGCCTCACCCAGGAGGCCATCAACGGCCTCGACCCGGAGAGCGAGCCCAGCCCCGCCCGGATCAAGGAGCTCCAGCAGGAGGCCAAGGCCGACGGCGTGACCACCGTCTTCTACGAGACACTGGTGTCCGACAAGACCGCGAAGACCCTGGCCAAGGACGCGGGCCTGAAGACGGACGTCCTCGATCCGCTGGAGGGCATCACCGACAAGTCCAAGGGCGAGGACTACGTCGGGGTCATGCAGTCCAACCTCAAGGCGCTGGAATCCGCCCTCGGCGCCAAGTAAGCAGTACCACCCGCAGTTCGATCGTTACGGAGGACATCGTGAGCGACGAGTCCGTCATATCCCTGCGCGGCGTCCGCGCCGAGCTGGGCTCACGCCCCGTCCTGCGCGGCATCGACCTCACCGTGCGGCGCGGCCAGGTGGTCGCGCTGCTCGGCGCCAATGGCTCCGGCAAGTCCACGGCCGTGCGCACGATCATCGGCCAGGTGCCGGTGACGGACGGGGAGATCGAGCTGTTCGGCACCCCCAGGCGCCGCTTCCGCGACTGGGGGCGCCTGGGTTACGTCCCGCAGCGCACCACGGCCGCGGGCGGCGTCCCCGCCACGGTGACCGAGGTGGTCTCCTCGGGCCGGCTCTCCCGGGCCCGCTTCGGCGTCCTGCGCAAGGCCGACCACGAGGCCGTACGCCGCGCCCTGGACCTGGTCGGCATGGCCGACCGCGCCAAGGACTCGGTGAACGCCCTCTCCGGCGGCCAGCACCAGCGCGTACTGATCGCCCGCGCGCTCGCCGCCGAGCCCGAACTGCTGATCATGGACGAGCCGATGGCCGGCGTCGACCTGGCCAGCCAGGAGGTCCTGGCCGAGACCCTGCGGGCGCAGGTCGCGGCCGGGGCGACCGTCCTCCTCGTCCTGCACGAGCTGGGCCCGCTGGAGCCGCTGATCGACCGGGCCGTGGTGCTCCGCGACGGCTGCGTCCTGCACGACGGCCCGCCGCCCGAGGCGGTCGGCCAGCACGCGCTGCCCGGCCACGACCACGTCCACCCGCACGCACCGGCGGGCGCCGAACCGATCCGCACCGGCCTGCTGAGCTGAGAAGGCGACGACCATGGAAATCCTGAACTACGCCTTCATGCAGCGGGCGCTGCTCGCCGCCGTGCTGGTCGGCATCACCGCCCCGGCCATCGGCATCTACCTGGTCCAGCGCCGCCAGGCCCTCATGGGCGACGGCATCGGCCACGTGGCGATGACCGGCGTCGGCCTCGGCTTCCTGCTCTCCTGGTCCCCGGTGTGGATGGCGACCCTGGTCTCCGTCCTCGGCGCGGTCCTCATGGAGCTGATCCGCTGGTACGGCAAGACCCGCGGCGACATCGCCCTCGCCATGCTCTTCTACGGCGGCATGGCGGGCGGCGTGATGTTCATCAACCTCGCGCCGGGCGGCTCCAACGCCAACCTCACCTCGTACCTCTTCGGCTCGCTGTCGACGGTCTCCGAGTCCGACGTGACCGCGATCTGCCTGCTGGCCGCCTTCGTGGTCCTCGTCACCGTCGGTCTGCGCCGCCAGCTGTTCGCCGTCAGCCAGGACGAGGAGTTCGCCCGGGTCACCGGGCTGCCGGTGCGCGCGCTGAACCTGCTGACGGCCGTCACGGCGGCGGTCACGGTCACCGTCGCGATGCGCGTCGTCGGCCTGCTCCTGGTCTCGGCGCTGATGGTGGTCCCGGTGGCCGCCGCGCAGCAGCTCACCCGCAGCTTCGCCGCCACGTTCGCCATCGCCGTCGCCCTCGGGGTGAGCGTGACGATCGGCGGCACCGTCACGTCGTACTACCAGGACGTGCCGCCCGGCGCGACGATCGTGCTGCTCACCATCGGCGCGTTCATCCTGCTGAGCGTGCTGGCCGCCCCGCTGGCCAGGCGACGCGCGCGGGCACTCGCCGCCGCGCGGCCCGCCGCGGATCCGGCGGAGTGCAAGATTCCGGCCACCAGGGGGGCCGCCGACGAGGTCGGCGTCTGACCGCGGCACTGCCGGGCTGGCACAATGGCCCGGCAAGCCGCGAAGACGTGAGGAGGAATCCAGTGACCACCGCTGGACCGCCCGTGAAGGGCCGCGCCACCCGGCAGCGGGCTGCCGTGTCGGCCGCCCTTCAGGAGGTCGAGGAGTTCCGCAGCGCGCAGGAGCTCCACGACATGCTCAAGCACAAGGGCGACGCGGTCGGGCTCACCACGGTCTACCGCACCCTTCAGTCCCTCGCCGACGCCGGCGAGGTCGACGTCCTGCGCACCGCCGAGGGCGAGTCGGTCTACCGCCGCTGCTCCACCGGCGACCATCACCACCACCTGGTCTGCCGCGCCTGCGGCAAGGCGGTCGAGGTGGAGGGCCCCGCCGTCGAGAAGTGGGCCGAGGCCATCGCCGCGGAGCACGGCTATGTCAACGTGGCGCACACCGTGGAGATCTTCGGCTCCTGCGCGGACTGCGCGACGACGGGCGCCCAGTAGCACGCGGGGCGTCGCGTACGGAGTACTAGGGGGCGTCCCGTACGGCCAGGTGCGTCGCCGCCAGCAGCAGCACCACGGCGCCGACGACGAACAGCGCCCGCCCGGTGCCCAGCGGCACCAGCAGCAGGGTGCCCAGCACACCGCCCGCGAAGATCCCCAGCACGGTGGCCGTCCACCGGGTCCTGGCGAGCCGCTGCCGGTCCGACATCCCCCGCAGCACGGCGCGCGGCTCCTTCAGCACGTCGGCGACCAGCTGGGCGATGGCGGTCTGGCTCAGCAGTGTCGGCATCCCCGGCACCCGCAGGCGCAGCGCGGTGGCGGCGCGCAGTCCCATCGCCAGCGCGACCGCGCCGACGACCACCAGGTCGGACCCGGCCACCGCCGCGGGCGCGTCCCCGTGCCGCACGACGGCCACCGCCCCGCCCAGCGTCAGCAGCAGCCCCTCGCCCGCCAGCCCGAGCGCGAACCAGGGCCGCCCGCGCGCCGCGAGCCACGGCAGTGCCACGGCCCCGAGGGCGGCTCCCGCCAGGAACGCCCCGATGGCCGTGGCGGGCCGCGCCACCGGCACGTCGCCCTCCCCCGCGAGCGCGAACGACAGGAACAGCACGTTGCCGGTGGCGAGCGCGCAGAAGACCTTGCCCATGGTCAGGAAGCTGACGGCGTCGACGGCGCCCGCGAGCACCGTGAGCACCGTCATGACCGCCGTACGCCTCGGGCCGGGAGCCGCGGCGGAGGAGGACTCGGACATGCGGTCAGCATGCCCCAGCGGAGGCGGCTACGCCTGCTTGCCCTCCATGGCGAGCAGCTGCTCGTTCGGGATGGCCCCCCCGAACCGCCGGTCCCGGGAGGCGAACTCCAGACAGGCCCGCCACAGGTCGCGCCGGTCGAAGTCCGGCCACAGCACGTCCTGGAAGACCATCTCCGCGTAGGCGCTCTGCCAGATCAGGTAGTTCGACGTCCGCTGCTCCCCGCTCGGCCGCAGGAACACGTCCACGTCCGGCATGTCCGGGTAGTACAGGTACTTTGCGAGCGTCTTCTCGTTCACCTTCGACGGGTCGAGCTTCCCGGCCCGCACGTCCTCGGCGAGGGCCTGCGCCGCGTCGGCGATCTCGGCCCGCCCGCCGTAGTTCATGCAGAAGTACAGCGTGAGCCGGTCGTTGTCCTTGGTCTGCTCCTGAGCGACCTGGAGCTCCTTGGCCACCGACTTCCACAGCCGGGGCATCCGCCCCGCCCAGCGCACCCGCACCCCCAGCTCGTCGAGGGTGTCGCGGGACTTGCGGATGAAGTCGCGGTTGAAGTTCATCAGGAAGCGCACCTCCTCCGGCGAGCGCTTCCAGTTCTCGGTGGAGAAGGCGTACAGGGAGATGTTCCCGACGCCGATCTCGATCGCGCCCTGGAGCACGTCCATGACCTGCTCGGCGCCGACCTTGTGCCCCTCGGTGCGCGGCAGCCCGCGCTCCTTGGCCCAGCGGCCGTTGCCGTCCATGACGATCGCCACGTGCTCCGGCACCAGCTCACCGAGCTTCGGCGGACGCGCGCCGGACGGGTGCGGCTCCGGCGTCCTGTACTCCCGGCGCTGCCGCCCCAGAATCCCGCGTACGGCCATATCGGTTCTCTCCTACTTCTCGACGTACCGCAGGGAGCGCAGTCCCCGCTCAAGGTGCCAGTGCAGGTAGGCGGAGACCAGTCCGCTCCCCTCCCGCACGTACCGGGGCTCGGCCGCGTCCGCCGTGCCCCAGTCCCCCGCGAGCAGCGCCCCGAGCAGTTCCAGGGCCTGCGGCGAGGGTACGACGCTGCCGGGCACCCGGCAGTCGACGCAGACGGAGCCGCCCGAGCCGACCGAGAAGAACCGGTTCGGACCGGGCAGGCCGCACTTCGCGCAGTCCCCGAAGGTCGGGGCGTACCCGTTCACGGCCAGCGAGCGCAGCAGGAACGCGTCCAGCACCAGGTTCGGTGCGTGCTCGCCCCGGGCGAGGGTCCTGAGCCCGCCGACCAGCAGCAGATACTGCTGCACCGCCGGCTCGCCCTCGTGGTCGGTGAACCGCTCGGCCGTCTCCAGCATGGCGGTCCCCGCGGTGTAGCGGGCGTAGTCGGTGACGATCCCGCCGCCGTAGGGCGCGATCGTCTCGCTCTGCGTGCACAGCGGCAGCCCGCGCCCGACCAGCTCGCTGCCCTTCGAGAAGAACTGCACGTCCACGTGCGAGAACGGCTCCAGCCGCGCGCCGAACTTCGACTTCGTGCGCCGCACCCCGCGCGCCACGGCGCGTACGCGGCCGTGACCGCGCGTGAGCATGGTGATGATCCGGTCCGCCTCACCCAGCTTCTGGGTGCGCAGCACGATGCCGTCGTCGCGGAACAGACTCATGCCGCCCATTCTCGCGCATCCCTCAAGGCACCTCGCCACGGCTTCGGGCGTTGGTGTACGCGGTCGCCGCGCTGAGCCGCTCCGACGCGGTGGCGTGACGTACGTCACCCGGCTCGGCGTCCCACTCCCGTCCCCCGCCGTACGGCCGCAGCTGCACGTACGGCCCCTCGTGCCCCATGACGATCCCGACCCTGCCCCTGCGGGTGTCCACGGCGTAGACCCCCACGGGCGGCGTCGTCGTCATCGCAGTGCCGCCGCGAGGCGCTGCGCGGTCTCCACGGAACACCGGCCCAATTCGACGAGCGGGCAGGGTGCCTCCCGCGCGAGACTCACCGGGTCGAGCCCGAGTGAGGGAAGAACAATTCCTGCCTCCGCGAGCGCCGCGCGCAATTCTTTCACCGTCTCCTCCGCTCCTTCGACGCAGAGCGCCGAGTGCCGTGCTTCCACCGTGTTCCCTTCCCTTTACGTTTTCACTCTTCGTACCCCCAGAATGCCGCGACGTGCCTACACTCGGCAGGAGTATGCGCACTACAAGTGCGGGTCAGCGCATGGGGGTTGGTTATGGCCAATGGTTCACGGCAAGCCGCGTGGGAGTTCTTCGGAACGGAACTGAAACGCCGGCGGGAGGACGCCGGAATCACCCAAGTGGAGTTGGGGGCACGGGTTTTCGTCTCCGGGGGCTACATCGGCCAGTTCGAACAGGCAATTCGGAAACCACAGTTGGATGTGGCCCAGCGGATCGACGAGGCGCTACAAACCGACGGTATTTTCGAGCGACTGTGGAAGAAGCTCATCAAGGATCAGCCGTATACGGAGTACTTTGCGCACGCTGCGGAACTGGAACGTCTGGCTACGAGCATCTGCGAGTGGGCGCCCACAGTGGTTCCAGGACTCTTGCAGACATCGGGGTATGCCCGTGCTCTCTACCTGGCCAGCAACCCGCTGTCGCCGGACGAGTGGATCGAGGAGATGGTCGGTCTCCGTATGGACCGGACCCGTCTCCTCAAGGACGCTACACGGCCCGTGTATTGGGCTCTGCTGCACGAGGCCGTACTACGCCTCCCGGTCGGCTCCGCCGACGTGATGGCCCAGCAACTGGAGCACGTCACGGAGCTGGTGCGCAGTCGCAAGATCCTGGCCCAGGTCCTGCCGTTCTCGGCCGGGGCACATCCGCAGATGGGCAAGGCGATGAAGCTCATGGAGTTCGAGGACGCTCCGCCGACCGTCTATACAGAGGGCGTGCTGTCGGGCAGTCTGCTGGACGATCCGGCAGTAGTGAAGCGGGTGCACGCGGATTACGATCTTCTCAGGGTCACGGCTCTGCCACTGGAGGCGTCCCTGGACATGATCGAGGCGGCGGCGGAGGGCTACAGACAATGCGCGGGTACGACCTGACCAACGCTTGCTGGCGCAAGAGCAGCTACAGCGGAGGAAGCGGCGGCGAGGACTGCCTCGAAGTCACCGACGGAGTCCCCGGCGTCATACCCGTCCGGGACAGCAAGGTGACCGACGGCCCAGTGATCGTCATCGGATCGGCGGCCTGGACGGAGTTCGTACGTACCGTGGCCTAGGACTGGCGTCCCCTTCTCCACCGGTCCTCCGGACGATGGCCGAGGCGCCTCCGAGCAGCGAGAGTTGCCTCGTCAGGACCCGACGGAGGAGGCACACCATGTCGTACCCGGAGCCGCGCTACCTCGGCGAGAAGGGCGAGATCAACGCCGTGTTCAGGCCGGCCGACACCGGGAGGGCTGCACGCCTCCCCGCGTCGGCGTGCACCCGTACCGACCACGCCAACGCCGCCGCGCCGAGGTAGGCGAGCCCGGTGACGACCGCCAGCTCACGGCCGAACGGCACGGCCGTTACGTGCGTTACACGCTCACTCCGACCGATGTGACGGCGCTGGGGACCGACCTGCTGGCGGCCCTGCTGCGCTGAGCCGCGGTGTTGTTCAGTCCCGCGGGCCGGGTGTCTGAACAACTCGTCCGGCGCTTGAGTGACCCCATGCTCAAGCGCCAATTCGCCCTTGCCCTGTCCACAGCCGCCACGACACTCCTGACGCTGTCCGTCCTGCGGCGACAACGAGCAGGCGGCCGACGACCGGAAACCGACCCGGGCCGCTTCCTCCGCCCCGGCGGACTCGGCACAGCCCTCGGCGGCGGCCTCCTCGGACAAGCCCGCGACCCCCGCGGAGCTGCTGCCGCTCTACCGCATCGCCTACGGCATGAGCACCTCCCCGATGTGCAGCCACGTCCCCTGGGACGACCCCGGATGCGGAGAGGACCTCACCGCCGCCGCGGAACTCGCCGGCGCGATGGCCGAAAGCATCGGGCGCGACTTCCCCGACGGTGAGTACACCGAGGTCGAGAAGTCCGCGGACCACGTGGTGAAGTCGGTGAACACCGTCCGCAAGCTCGGTTGCTACGCCATGGGTTCCACCCCGCCCAAGACCGACCCGGCCAAGCTGCGGGAGCTGTGCCCCTCAATGGGCACCATCGCCTCCCTCGCCTGGCTCAACTTCGAGAGCAACGTGACCCTCCCCTAGCCCGCACGGCGCTCTCCCCGACGCCTGTCACAGACGCTCATCCGTGACCTACCGGTTCGCGAAACTGCAGGGTCCGACGACGAACCCGTGCGGTATGGCGATCTGTCACGGGCCAACACTCATGTCCGGGTGCCCTTCCGCAACAAGCCACTTGGATCCACCGAAGCGGAACCCGTCTCATGGAGCCTCGTGCCGCGCTTCTTCCAGTCTGCGCTTCAGCCAGTCCGGGGTGTTCTCCTCGGTGCGTGGGAAGTGCCGCATGTCGTCAAGGTAGCTGCCGGCGTTGATCTGCGGCACAAAGTCCGGCTCGGAGTCGTATTCGAAGGTCGTTTGATACCGCAGAGATGCGTCTGCGGTGATCACCGCAGTGAACCACGTTCCCTTCCCTGGTTCATGCATGGCATGGCGGAGGTCGTCCATGGCGTCGAAAACCGCCACGGGCGCCGTCCCGACCTCCTTGCTGCCGTCGCGCATGGTGAATTCAAGGTCTGAGCTGCTGAACCCGACCGTGGATCTATAGGCGTACCTGAGCTCGGACCATCCCTCTGGTGCCCTGCTGATGAGTCCTTGAATGACCCCTTGAACACACTGGGACTGTTCGTCCGGGGTCATCTCGAATGTGGCCACTAGTGCACTCGTTTCTGGATGTGGGGTGAGCGGTGACGTGCAGTTCCCGGATGTACCAGTCGAATGGTGAGTCGTCCTCTCGTGTGCACCTGCCTGGCGGACGGCCAATGCTGCCGGACGTTCTGCGCGGCGAGCCGGGGGTTGACGGCGGCGTAGGAGTCAATCATCAGGTCGCATTCGACCAGGCGCCTGGCCAATGCCTCGTCGATCCGAGGGCGGGTGCGGGCAGTTCCCCCTCTGCCACCAAGAGCAACTCCCACGGACGGTTGCAGTCATCGCAGTGCTTCACGGCTGCGTCTGTCGACCGATTCCGCGATGCACGGCGACCGCGTTGACGCGTCGAGGTGAGCGCCACCCCGGTGGACGACGTGCTCGGGGAAGTGATGACGCGCTAGCGGGTGCGGGCATAGCGGCGGGCCAGGGCGTGGAAGGCCTCCTTGGGCTCCCAGTGCCAGGGGGACACGGGGTCGTCGGGGCGGTCCCTGACCGGCTTGGTGATGGCGTAGCTCGCCATGTCCAAGTCGTGCAGCGGGTCGCCGGGGCGGTGCGGGGCGTCGGCGGTGAGGAACTCGAAGGCCATCGCGGCGTACAGGCCCATCGACTCGAAGACCGACAGCAGGTCCGTCAGGTAGGCGGCCTGGGTGTGCTCGCTGCGGACCAGGTTCCCCTTGATCTCCGGTGGATCCTTGTCGTAGTCCACCACGGACCAGCCCATGCCGCCCGCCTGCGGCGCCCCCGCGTACGTGCAGGTGCCGAACTCGGTGATCGCCAGGGGCTTGCCCCAGCCCATGTACCGGCGCAGCTCGCGGACGTGGTCGGCGGGGTCCGCGTGGTACGCGTAGTAGTCGATGCCGACCACGTCGAAAAGGGTCCAGTCGACCTCGTCGTCCTGGGCGGCGGCGTAGCTCAGCCGGCCGTCGAAGACGGAGCGGCCGACCGCCGCCGCCCTCGCGGTGAAGGCGGTCAGCCTGCGCTGCACCTGTTCCGGGTCCGCAGTGCCGTTCTGGAGGTTCTCGATGCGTTCCTGGGCCGTCTCCCCCGGGACGATGCCGGGGACGAAGAGCCAGAACTCGCAGCCGACGCTGAGTTCCACGCCCGCCCCCTGCCTGCGCAGCCGCTCGGCGAACCGGCCGCACTCGGCGAGGTGCTCCAGGATGTCGCGCTGCGGGACGTCGCCGAGGGTGGGCTGGAGCCAGACGTGCAGGCCCCGTTCGGCGGCCTCGGCGGCGGTGGCGGTGAGGCGTTCGATGCCGTCTCCGGTGACGTCCACGGTGTTGGCGTGCAGGTCGCGGCGGATGGCCCGGATGTCGGCGCGCATCCGCGCCGGGTCCCAGGCCGTGCCGGGTGTCTCTCCCGCCCCGACGGTGTAGACGACGCCCCGGCGGGTCAGGCCCCGCCCCGGCCGCCCGGTCCGCGCGTCCCCCGCTTGCGCGCCGGCCGCCGGGAGCACCGCCCCCGCGAGCCCCAGTGCCGCCGCCCCCGCGAGGAACCGTGCCCGGCTCATGCCCTTGTCTTCCGTGCCTGTGCTGGTCTTCTCCATGCGGCCAACTGTGCCGATTCCGGGCGTCTTCGACACTCCTCCCTCGGTCTACGGCACCGTGACTTCGGTAGGCCGCGCGGCGTCGAAGGTCAGCCGGTGCCGATGCCCGGCGTCACCAGGCCCGACTCGTAGGCCACGATGACGAGTTGGGCCCGGTCCCGCACCTCCAGCTTGCCCATGATGCGGCTGACGTGGGTCTTCGCGGTGAGCGGGCTCAGGCCCAGGGCTTCGGCGATCTCCGTGTTGTTGAGGCCCCGGGCCACCAGGGTGAGGACCTGGCGTTCCCGGTCGGAAAGGCAGTCGGGGCCCGATCCGGACGGGTGGAGCGCCGACGGGCTGCGCAGGAAGCGCTCGATCAGGCGGGCCGTCGGGCCGGGCGACAGGAGCGCGTCGCCCGCCGTCACCGTGCGGATGGCGTCCAGGAGTTCGGCGGGCCTCGTGTCCTTGACCAGGAATCCGGAGGCGCCCGCGTGCAGTGCGTCGACGACGTTCTCGTCGGTGTCGTAGGTGGTGAGGACCAGCACCTTCACACCTGCCAGGTCCTCGTCGGCGGCGATCAGCCGGGTCGCCTCGATGCCGTCCAGGTCGGGCATGCGTACGTCCATGACGACCAGGTCGGCGCGCTGGGTGCGGGCCAGCTCCACGGCTTCGCGCCCGGTGCCCGCCTCGCCGACCACCTCCATGTCGGGGGCCGAGGCCACGAGCAGGGCGAACGCCGCCCGGACGAGGTTCTGGTCGTCCGCCAGCAGCACGCGAATCGTCATGCGGTTCTCTCCGAGGTGATCGTCGTGGTCGTCGTCGTGGTCGTCGTCAGGGGCGTGGCGGGGGTCGGCAGTACGGCCGTCACCTCGAAGCCGTCGGTGCCCCGGCGCGGCCCGGCGTCGAGTGTGCCCCCGACGCTGCGGGCCCGCTCCCGCATGCCGACGAGGCCGAAGCCGGGGGTGCCGGACGGGTCGGGGCCGGTGCCGTCGTCGGTGACGGAAAGGCGCAGGGCGCCCGGCCCGGCGTGCACCTCGACCCGGACGGACGGCTTCGGCCCGGCGTGCCGTACGACGTTGGTCAGCGCCTCCTGCGTGATGCGGTAGACGGCGGCGCCGACCGCCGGCGGGACGTCGTCGGCGTCCACCGACAGGTCCACGTGTGCTCCGGCCGTCCGGGCGCTCCGCGCCAGGTCGGACAGGCCGCTCAGGCCGGGCAGCGGGCCGCGGGCGTCGGGTACGGCGGCGGCGTCCTGCGCCCTGAGTACTTCGAGGGTGGTGCGCAGTTCGCCGCGTGCCGAGCGGCAGGTCTCGGCGATGTCGTCGAGGGCCTTGGCGACGGCCGCGCGGTCCAGGCGTTCGGGGTCGGCGGTCAGGACGTGGGCGGCGACGGAGGTCTGCACGCCGATGAGGGTGATGCTGTGTGCGAGGAGGTCGTGCAGGTCCCGGGCGACGCGCAGGCGTTCCTCGGCGACGCGGCGCCGGGCCTCCTCCTCGCGGGTGCGTTCGGCACGTTCGGCGCGGTCCACGATGGCGGCGACGTACTGGCGGTAGTAGCGGATGTCGATGCCGCAGAAGAGAATGGCGATCACCCAGCCGGAGATGCGGAGCAGTTCGAGGGCCTGGTGGGTGTTGACGGTGAGCATGATGCTGACCGACACGGTGAGGACCGCGACGCCGGTCACGACGGTGCGCAGGGGGCGGCCGGTGACGGCCAGGGTGTACAGGGCCACGTAGGAGGCGGGGCCGATCGCGGTGTGGTTGTTGTCCATCGCGTGGTAGGGCACGACCAGGACCATCAACACCGCGAGCACCAGCAGCGGACGGCGCCGCCGCCACACGATCGGGACGTGGGCGGCGACCAGCAGCGTCCAGCCGAGGGCGTCCGGGCGCTGGGCCTCGTGGGTGAGGAGCGCCAGACAGACGGCGCCGGTGAGGAGGACCGCGGCGAGCACGGCGTCGTTGCGGGTGCCGTGCGGGGCGGTGCGCGGGTCGCGGTTGATGGCGGCGATGATCCGCTCGCCGACGCGGGGGCGGGACGCGGCCTCGGTGGTGGGGTGCACGCGTCCATACTCCGTGACCCGCGCGCCCCACCGGGAGGGGAGGGGCGCGCTCCGGTCGTCCGGCACCTCAGACACCGACGGTTTCCCGCACGCCGCCGTCCGGCGAGGACGGTCCGGGCTCCCGGGACAGCCGCCCCGGCCACCACACCCGGCGCCGCAGGGCGACGCTGGCGCTGGTGACCAGGTAGGTGCGGACCAGGAAGGTGTCGAGCAGGACGCCGACCGCGATGACGAAGCCCAGCTCGACGAGCTGCACCATCGGCATGCTGGTGAGCACGGCGAAGGTGGCCGCGAGGACCAGCCCGGCCGAGGCGATGACGCCGCCGGTGGTGCGCAGCGCGGACAGGGCCGCCTCGGTGGGTTCGGCCCCGTGCAGGGCCTCCTCGCGCATCCGGTGCATCAGGAAGATGCCGTAGTCGACGCCGAGGGCGACCAGGAAGACGAAGGAGAGCAGGCCGAGCCCGGGGTCGGTGCCCTCGAAGCCGAAGAGGGGGTCGAAGACGAGGCCGCCGATGCCGAGGGCGGCGCCCCACACGGCGACGACGGCGGCGACCAGGATCAGCGGCGCGACCAGGGAGCGCAGCAGCACGGTGAGGATCAGCAGCACCGACAGCAGCACGATCGGTACGACGATGACGGTGTCCCGCGCGTTGGTGTCCTCAAGGTCGATCTGCTGGGCGCTGGGACCGCCGACGTAGGAGCCGTCGAGCTTGTCGCGCAGTTCCTCGATGGTGGCGGTCTCGGCGGCCGACTGGGGCGGCGTGGAGGCCAGGACGGTCAGCTCGGTCCACCCGTCGCCGCTGCGGCCGGCCTCGGCGCTCTCGACTCCCTCGGTGGAGCGGATCTCGGCGAGCGCGGCGCCGGCGCGGTCGGTGGGGCTGATGACGGTGATCGGCTGGGTGCCGGACTCCGGGAAGGCGTCGGCGAGGGTCTCCATGGCGGCGATCGCGTCGGGGCGGGTGGTGAAGGAGTCCTCCTGCTTGATGCTGCCGGGCAGGGCGAACGTGCCCAGCGCGAGGGCGCCGAGCAGGACGGCGCCGCCCACCAGGACGGTGCGGGGCCGGCGTTCGGCGGAGCTGCCCATCGCGGCGAACAGCGAGCGGCGGGCCTTGGGCGTGCTGCCGTAGCGGGGCACCAGCGGCCAGAAGACACGGCGGCCGAGCAGCACCAGCAGCGCGGGCAGCAGCGTCAGCATGGCGGCCAGCGCGCACAGCACCCCGACGGTGCCGAGGGGGCCCATGCCCCGGCTGGAGTTGAGGTCGGCGGCGAGCAGGCACAGCAGGCCGGCGGCGACGGTGCCGGAGGAGGCGAGCACGGCGGGCCCGCAGCCGCGCAGGGCGGCGAGCATGGCGTCGTACGGCCGCTCGACGCGGCGCAGTTCCTCGCGGTAGCGGGAGACCAGCAGCAGCGCGTAGTCGGTGCCGACGCCGAAGACGAGGATGGTCATGATGCCGCTGCTCTGGCCGGAGACGGCGGTGCCGAAGACCTGGTTCAGGCCGTAGGCGACGCCCATGGAGAGGTAGTCGGCCATTCCGGCGACGGCGAGCGGGACGAGCCACAGGAAGGGGCTGCGGTAGATGAGGATCAGGAGGACGGCGACCACGGCGGCGGTGGTGTAGAGCAGCGGGCCGTCCAGGGAGTTGTAGACCTCGGAGGCGTCGGTGGCGAGCGCGCCCGCCCCGCCCACCTCGACGCTGAGCCCGTCGCCGCCCTTCGCGACGTCCCGTACGTCGTTGACGAGTGCGTCGCGGGCCTTCTCGTCCGTGCCGGGTTCGGTGGAGGCCACCGGGTACATGAGGGTGGTGCCGTCCTTGGACGGGATGCCCGCGGGACGCCCGGTGAGTTCGTGCGCGCCCGCGATCTCGGCGACCTGCCCGGCGGCGGTCTTCTTGTCGGCGGCGGTCAGTCCGCCGTCCCGGTGGTAGACGAGGACCATCTCGGTGGCCTCGCCGCCCGGCAGCCGCTCCTGGATCTTGGCGACCTGCGTCGAGTCGGCGCTCGCGGGCAGGTAGTCGACGGCCCGGTCGCGCTGCACGTCGCCGAGTTTCGCCGCGAACGGCGAGGCGATCGCCAGCACGGCGATCCACAGTCCGAGCACCAGCCAGGGCACGGCCCGCCGCCGCCCCGCGCCTGTCGTCGTGGCCCCCATCTGACGGGCCTCCCTCCGGTGGGTGTCTGGGTAGACCTCCACACTTCCGCCCCCCACACCCCGCCGCGTCGGACGTGAGACCGACCCTGCGACTACTGCCCGGGGTGACGCGGGGGGTTCGTTACTCCCGGGGGAGTACGGCGGGCGGCCCGGGGGCAGGGCCCACCTCCCGGTTGACCGCGGGAACGGCGTGCAGGATGAGCTGGTCGCGGATGCGCTGCACCAGGGCCTGCCACTGCCGGGTGAAGCCGGGGCGCTCCTCCAGCGGGTCCCACAGCGCGGCCAGTTCGCGGCCGACCCGGGCGCCGGGCATCCACAGGTGGAGCAGGTGGTCGACGGCCGGGCGCAGCGTCCGTACGACGGTGGCGGCGTCCTGGGCGGCTCCGGCGCCGAGACGGAGGCCGTCGAGCATGCGGACGACGGTGGTGAGCAGCCAGTCGTGCAGGGCGAGGTCGTCGCAGAGCGCGGCCAGTTCGGTGCCGGAGGTGCCCTCGGGCACGCGCAGGCGCACGGTGCGCAGTTCGTCCTCGGCGAGGGTGAACCGTTCCAGCGAGGGGCCCTCGCCGGGTGGGGCGGGCAGCGCCGCCCAGCGCAGCCGGGTGGGGCGGGAGCGGAAGGGCGGGCGCTGGTCGAGCAGGGGGTGGCGCAGCACGCGGGTGAGCAGGCCGTCGGCGACGAGTCCGACGTCGAGGTCGCCTTGGCGGGGGCCGCCGAGGACGCCCTGGGCGACGGCCTCGTGCGGGAGTCTGCCGAGCGGTTCGACGACGCCGGGCCGCACCAGGTACTCGCCCCAGGGCCGCCGCCGGTCGGGTCCGGTGCCGGGCAGGCGGCAGTGCGCGGAGGTCTGCAACACGCGGCCCTCGGTGAGCGCGGCGTGGGCGGTGACGGTGCCGACGGCGCGGACGCGGGCGCCGTTGACGCTGGGCAGGGGGCAGTCGACGCCGGTGAGGGTGTCGGGGGAACGCGCGTAGAGGCCGGGGCGTTCGGAGAGCAGGACGCGTTCGCCGGCGCGCAGGCCGAGGAGCTGGGCGGCGGAGCGGCTGTCGAGGGCCTGCCGGGCGGGCAGCAGGCAGGTGCGGATCTCGCCGCAGGCGAGGACGGCGGGCGGGGTGCTCTGCCGCGGCGCCATGTCAGGGCCCCGAGTAGTACACGTAGGAGATGCGGTCGGCGACCGAGTCGGGGACGGGCATGCGTTCCTTCCCGGAGCGGTCGGCGACCTGCGCCAGTGCTCCCGGGTCGACCTCGACCTGGTCGAGGATCACACGGACGGCGTGTTCGACGGGGAGGAAGCGGGTGGGCAGGACGGAACAGGTGCGGTAGGCGGCGAAGGGGTCCGCGCGGTCGTGGAGCTTCAGCAGGGTGGGCAGATCGTCCCACCGGTCGGGGAAGCCACCGGGGGTGTGGGGCTGGGGGACGAGGACGGCCTCGCCCTCGTTGCGCAGGAGTCCGAGGCGGGCGAGCTGCCAGACGGCGGCGAGGAAGGGGCAGGACCACAGGCGCTGTCCGTCGGCGTCGTCGCTCCACAGCTCCACGTCGAGGAAGACGGAGTGGCGGCGGGCGGCGGTCTCGTGCGGGGGCTGCCAGGGCACGGCCCGTTTCATGGCCTGCGGGGCGCGGGCGACGGGGCTGCGTTCACCGTTGGCGAGCCAGCCGGTCTGCGCGGCGGGCGGACGCAGGCCGTAGCTGCCGGGCGGCGGGGACTCGACGATGCGGGCGGCCACCGCCTCGGCGACGGGGATCTTGCCGGTGACGGCGCAGCCGGACTCGCGGGCCAGGTAGTCGACGGTCAGTCCGGCCCGCTCGGCCTCCGCGAGGAGCATGGGGACGACCTCGGCGGGGGTGGAGAAACGGGTGAAGTAGTCGTCGATGAGGAAGCAGGTGCTGATGCGGGGCCGCTTGCCGCCGGACCGGGCGGTGGCGGCGGTACGGGCCGCCTCCACCCAGGGCCGTACTTCGGCGAAGTGCGCGCGCAGCCGCTCCGGGCCGGCCTCGAAGTCCTCCATGTAGAGGTGGCCGAGCTCCACGGAGAGGTGGGCCAGCGGCACGGACCGCGTGCCCGGCTCGGCGGCGGTCTCGCGGAACACGCCGTCCCTCACAGACACATCAGCTCCCTGCGTTCCGTGGCCGAAGGACTCTTGGAGACCTGTGTCGATCGGTAACATACAAGCCCGGAGACTCAGGCTGACCGGAATGGACGAACATGCCCGCATGGTCCACCAGGAAGGCCGACGCTTCCGACCGGGCCCGGCTGCAATCGCTGCTGATGGACTCGTGTGCCGCGGCCGCCATCCCTTCCTCCGGCCGACTGGACACCGCCGTGGCGCGCGGCTTGGTCCGAGTCGCGGAAACCGACGGCGTGTTGACGGGCTGCCTCGTGGCCGAGGCACCGTCGGAGGGCCATGTGCGCCTTTCCGTGATAGCGGTGCACCCGGCGAGGCGCCGTCGGGGCGTCGCCGCCCAGCTGCTGGCCGATGCCGTGCGGGACTTCTCCGGCCGGCAGTCCGAGCCGCCGCTCATATCCGTGTTGGCCGATCCCCGGGACACGGCGCTGTCACGGCTCTTCCTGTCGTGCGGCTTCCTGGGCACCAGGCTCATGCGCACCGGTGGTTCCGAGGAGGACGTACGCATTCACTACCAGCACAAGCCACGCATCGCGTATGTGGACCCGGACGCCCGGCATCTCGTCCCGGTGGAGGACCGGGAGCAACTCGCCGAGTCCCTGGCCCCGTCCGACCACGCGGTGACGGCGCTGCTGCCGCTGGGCGGCGGATCGGCGTTCGAGGTGGCCCGGTTCGAACAGGACGATCCGGCCACGCTTCAGTCCGGGGAGGCGGCGGCGGGCATCGCCTTCGCGGGATCCATCCTCGCCGCCATCACCTTCCTCCTCGGCTTCGCCTTCTCGTCGACCCGCTTCCCCGACGACGTGCGTCTGCTCCTCATCGGGGCGACGTTCAGCACGGTGCTCTCCCTGATCGTGTACGCGAGTGCTTCCGGCGAGCTGGCCCGTATCCGCTCCAACTCGTTCGGGAAGGTCATGAAATGGGGCAACGTGCTGTCCGAGTACGGTGGCGTGCTCCCCTTCCTGATCTCCCTTCCCGTGACGTACGCACAGGCCAGCGGGAATCTCTGGACGACGATGGTGCTGGCCGTCGCGCTCAGCGCCGCCATCGCCTGGTACGAACGGTCCGAGTTCTCCATCGCCCACCGCTTCCGACGGAGCCTGGCCGAGCGGGCATTGACGGTGCTCACCGCGGCCTCGCCGGCAGTCGGCGCGGGCCTGGTGGCCGCCGATGCCACCAGTTGGCCGTGGACCACCGTCCTGGTCCTCACCCTTGCGGCCCGCACCTGGCTGTATCTCTTCCACCGGGGGTCCGAGGCCGACATCGCGGAGCGTCGGCAGTGGCGCATCGGTCAGTCACCCGGTTGACCGCACCCGTTCCACCACTTCTCGCGCACAGCCCCAGGAAAGAGTCACTCCGGCCCCACCGTGGCCGTAGTTGTGCACCAGCAGCCCGTCCTCGTGCCGCTCGTCCGTCAGTCGGACGCGCTTGCGCACCGGCCTCAGCCCCACCCGCTGTTCGAGGACCCGGGCACCGGCGAGGGACGGCTCCACGGCAACGCACCGGCGGACGATCTGCTCGGCAGCCCCGTCGTCGAACGTGACGTCCCACTCGCCCCGGCCGGATGTTCCGCCGAGCACCACGGTGTCGGAGTGCGGGTAGATGTAGGTGAGTTGGTCCGCTCCCGGGGTGTCGTCGCAGAAGAACGACGCGATGCCGGGGTTCTCCACCACGACGAGCCGGCCCCGCACCGCCTCGACCTCGGGGTCGTCCACCAGGGCTCGTGCTCCCGTACCGGAGCAGTTGACCACCACCGGTGCCTCACGCATCGCGTCCGCCACCGTCTCGTAGCGATGACGGCGGAACGTGCCTCCCGCCCGAGTGAACCGCCGGGCCAGGTAATCCAGGTAGCGCGGCATGTCGACGACGGGAGCACGGTAGCGCCATCCGGTGACGAAGCCCTGCCTGAGCTCTTCCGGCGTGCACCGGCGCGCGCCGACGGCGCCGGCCCATGTCGGCAGGGGGCAGGGGGTCCTGGACTCCTGGGTCCCCTCCACGATGCGGATCCCCGTGTCGCCGTCGGAGCTCAGGGAGGTGAGTTCCGCCAGGGTCGTCACTGCCCAGCGCTCCACCAGTGCGCGGGGCTCGGCCAGGTAGGGGTCCCACATCGCGCCCGCGGCCGCCGAGGTCGTCTCACCGGGGGCGAGGTCGGCGTCCACCCTCACCCGCATTCCCGACTCCGCGAGACACAGCGCTGTCGTCAGACCTGCGACTCCGGCACCGATCACCACCGCGTTGGCCGACACTGCTCGCCTCCGTCATGAGCGCGGTCGGAACCGGGCGGGTCGGCACCGATTCCCTGATCACCGAGGCTAACCGAACCGTGTCCGGCGGCAAGGAACGGCGCTGCGTCACGGCCGCCCCCAGCAGGAGTCGTCGGTCAGCCGCCGGGCGATCTCCTCCAGCGCCTCGAGGGTCTCCTTGTTCGCCGTCTGGTGGATGAGGACGTCCTCATCCGTGATCAGCTGCTCGCGCCACTGGAGTGTGGGTTCCAGGGGTACGACGCCGAGGACGACGTCGTCGCCGACCCGGTGCTCGGCGGCGAGTCGGCGCAGCGCCTCGTCGCAGGCCCGCATCCAGCCGGACTGGGCGGGCGAGAGCATGGGCCACAGGGGCGAGTCGAGGTCGGGGACCGCCGCTCGTACGAAGCGCAGGGCGGACCGCAGGGCCTCCTCGTGGTGGCCGCGTTCCACCCCGCCTCGGACGATGCCGTGCTCGCCGTGGACCAGTCCGGCGGCGGCGATCACGTGCTGGCGGGTCCAGCGGTGGAAGACGAGCCACCGGAAGACGGTGTGGCGCATCCGGGGGCGGGCGGTGGCGGTGAGCACCATGTCGACGGCGTAGCTGCGGCCGGCGGTGAGGTCCACGACGGTGAGGTCGAACTCTGCGTCGAGCTTCAGCAACAGATCGACGCACCGCTCCAGACCGTCCTCACCGGCGGCGATCTCGCCGCCTCCGATGTCGCCGGGGAACAGGACGAGACGACCGGAGCGGGCGGGGCGGGAGTGCGGCGAAGTGCGCTCGGTCCGCCGCCAGACGTCGATCCTGGCCGGCTCGGCCGTCTCGCCCTCCAGGTAGGAATGCAGACCGCGCTCTCCGGTGCCGCGCGGGGCGTCGGCCACGTCGAAGACGGCGGGGACGGTCGGCGAGCCCAAGTCGAGATCCAGGTAGGCGACATGGTCGCCGCCCAGCGCGCGACGGTAGGCGAGGTTCGCACTGGTCACCGAGCGTCCCGTGCCCCCTTTGTCGGAGGCGGCGAAGACGAGCACGGCTCACGCCTCCCGGGTTGCCGCGAGGGCGGGGCCGTGGTGGGGCCCGGCGTGGCCGCGCGGGAACCGGGAGGGTGTGGTGATCAGGTGCGCCTCCGTACGTCGAACCGAGACCACGGCGCGGCGGCGTCGCGGGCCGTGGACGGGGGAATCACGACGGCGTCCCCGCCGACTCCAGGAGGCGGGTGACGTCGTCGGAGCAGAGGGTCAGGGCCGCGCCGACCGTGGCCAGGGCGTCGCGTTCGGCGGGGGTGTAGGGGCCGTCGGCCAGGGCGATGCGGGCGCCCTGGAGGAGGATCGACTCGCGGCCGACGGCGGCGAGGTGCGGGGCCAGCGGGTCCAGGGCCTCGTGCAGTTCTATCGCCAGGCCCGGCACGCAGGGTTCGCCGCGGACCCGGCCGGTGTCCGCCTCCAGGGCCTCGACGAGCGCGTTCAGCCGGTCCTCGGTGCAGTCGTCGAAGCCGGCCGCGCGCACCGCCACGGCGGCGGTCTCCAGAGAGGTGCGGGAGCAGGTGCCGCCCGCGGTCAGGACCGCGAGGGCGACGGTGTGGACGGCGTCGCGGAGCATCGCGGAGAAGCGGGTGGTGGTCGGGTGGTCGAGGACGTCGGTGCCGTAGTGGCGGCGGCAGGCCGCGCACTCGACGGCCGGCGCCGACTCGCCGCGCGGCAGCACGGGCACGCCGAGCACGGTGAAGCGGCGGTGGCCGGTGAGCCGGGTGTAGTTGCGGTCGCCGCCGCAGCCGGGGCAGAAGAACTCGCCGTCGCCCACGGGTGTCCACGCGGTGCGGGTGCCCAGGATGCGTGGCAGCCGGACAGCTCGGCTGGTTCGTCCCCGTCCAGGCAGCACGTCGCACCTCCGTAACGGCGCGACAGCATCGTCGCGCTGGCGTGATGTTAGCCACATCACCGACGTGGAGTCAGTACCCGGGACGAGACCTTTTCGTGACCATCACAGATATATGGCCGGTATATGACGGGGCCCCGCCCGCCGTTTTCCGGCGAGCGGGACCTCAAACCACTGATTCGGCTGGTCAGCGCGCCGCGCGGTTGACGGCGGAGACGACGGCCTTCAGCGAGGCGCGCGTGGTGTTCGCGTCGATTCCGATGCCCCACAGCACCTTGTCGCCGATGGCGCACTCGATGTAGGAGGCGGCCTGCGCGGAGGCGCCCTCGCTCATCGTGTGCTCCTGGTAGTCCAGCAGCCGTACGTCGATGCCGACGCCCTGCAGCGCGTGGAAGAACGCCGAGATCGGGCCGTTGCCGGTGCCGACCAGGGTGGTCTCCTCGCCGTCGACCGTGGCGTCGACGGTGAGGGTGTCGACGCCGTCGCGGTCGGTCGTGGTCTGCCCGTTGGCGACCTGGATGCGGCCCCAGGGGTTGTCCGGGTTGGGCAGGTACTCGTCCTGGAAGACGTCCCAGATCGCGGTCGGGGTGATCTCGCCGCCCTCGGCGTCCGTCTTGGCCTGGATGATCTTCGAGAACTCGATCTGCATCCGGCGCGGCAGGTCCAGGCTGTGGTCGTTCTTCAGGACGTAGGCGATGCCGCCCTTGCCGGACTGCGAGTTGACGCGGATGACCGCCTCGTAGGAGCGGCCGACGTCCTTGGGGTCGATCGGCAGGTAGGGGACGGCCCACTCGATGTCGTCGACGGTGACCCCGCGAGCCGCCGCGTCGGCCTCCATCGCGTCGAAGCCCTTCTTGATGGCGTCCTGGTGGGAGCCGGAGAAGGACGTGTAGACCAGGTCGCCCACGTACGGGTGGCGCGGGTGGACCTCCATCTGGTTGCAGTACTCCCACGTGCGACGGATCTCGTCGATGTCGGAGAAGTCGATCTGCGGGTCGACGCCCTGGGAGAACAGGTTCATGCCCAGCGTGACCAGGTCGACGTTGCCGGTGCGCTCGCCCTGCCCGAACAGGCAGCCCTCGATGCGGTCGGCGCCGGCCATCAGCGCCAGTTCGGCCGCCGCCACCGCCGTGCCGCGGTCGTTGTGCGGGTGGACGGACAGGCAGACGTGCTCGCGGCGGGACAGGTTGCGGCCCATCCACTCGAAGCGGTCGGCGTGCGTGGACGGGGTGGAACGCTCCACGGTGGCGGGCAGGTTGAGGATGATCTCGCGGCCGGGGCCGGGCTGGTAGGTGTCCATCACCGCCTCGCAGACCTCCAGGGCGAAGTCCAGCTCGGTGTCGGTGAAGATCTCCGGCGAGTACTGGTAGCCGAACTCCGTCTCCGGGCCCAGCAGTTTCTCGGCGTACTCCATGACCAGGCGGGTGCCGTCGACCGCGATCTGCTTGATGTCGTCGCGCGAGCCGCGGAAGACGACCCGGCGGAAGACCGGCGCGGTCGCGTTGTACAGGTGGACGGTGGCCCGCCTGGCGCCCTTCAGGGACTCCACCGTGCGCTCGATCAGGTCCTCGCGGGCCTGGGTCAGTACGGAGATGGTGACGTCGTCCGGGATGGCGTCCGGGTCCTCGATGATGGACCGTACGAAGTCGAAGTCGGTCTGGCCGGAGGCCGGGAAGCCGACCTCGATCTCCTTGTAGCCCATCTTGACCAGCAGGTCGAACATGGCGCGCTTGCGGACCGGCGACATGGGATCGATCAGGGCCTGGTTGCCGTCGCGCAGATCGGTGGAGAGCCAGCGGGGAGCGGTGGTGATCCGCTGGTCGGGCCAGGTGCGGTCGGCGATGTCGACCTGGTCGTAGCCGCGGTACTTGGCGGTCGGCATGGGGCTGGGCTGCTGGCGGTTGGCCATGATGGCGTGGGCTCCTCGTGATGTCCGCGGATCTCGGCGGTGTCCGCGTCGTCCGCGTGTCCGGAAGGACGGCCGACGGCACCACCAAGCTCCGCGGGGAGGGAGTCGGCCTCTACAGGCCCTCGCCGCGGCAGCTAAGGAGAAGCAGCCCGAATCGCATGATGCCCAGCACCTTAGCCGAGTCACGCGGGTCACGCGGGTCCGTATCAGTATGCGGGACCGAGGCCGGAACCGGGACAAAAAGTGCCGTATACCACTCGTGGCCGGATCGCGGGGCCACCTTGGCGCCGTCGTGCACCAATCGTGGTTGCGGGTGGTGACAGCACGGTCACACAGTGCGAAAGTGCCGGACATGACGACATACGGGGGCTTCCAGCCCGTCTTCTGCACCATCGTGCCGCCCCACGTGCTCGACCGGCTCGCCCAGCACGCGGATCCCGTGCTCGCCGGGCCCGCCCGGCGCACGCTCCAGCGCGACGCCCTGGAGCGCACCCGCCGCGGTCTGACCACGGTCATCGGCGCCCCCTCCGTGGCCCCGCTCGCCGGCGCCGAGCCCGGGAAGCCGCAGCGCACGATCTACGACGCCCGGCACGGCACCGACCTGCCGGGCCGCAAGGTGCGCGGCGAGGGCGACGAGCCCGGCCAGGACGCCACCGTGAACCGCGCCTACGCGGGCCTGGGCGCCACCTTCGAGCACTACCTCACGGTGTACCGGCGCGACTCCATCGACGGCGCCGGACTGCCGCTGGACGCGACCGTGCACTACGACCGCGAGTACAACAACGCGTTCTGGAACGGCGAGCAGATGGTCTTCGGCGACGGGGACGGGGAGATCTTCCTCGACTTCACCGTGGCCCTGGACGTGATCGGCCACGAGCTGACCCACGGCGTCACCCAGCACACCGCCAACCTGACCTACTACGGCCAGCCCGGCGCGCTCAACGAGTCGGTGTCGGACGTCTTCGGCTCCCTCATCAAGCAGTACGCGCAGGGCCAGACCGCCGCCGAGGCCGACTGGCTGATCGGCGCCGGGCTGCTCGCACCCCGCGTGACCGGCGAGGCCCTGCGCTCCATGAAGGCGCCGGGCACGGCCTACGACGACGACGTGCTCGGCAAGGACCCGCAGCCCGCGACGATGGACGACTTCGTGCGCACCGGCCGGGACAACGGCGGCGTGCACATCAACTCCGGCATCCCCAACCACGCCTTCTACCTCCTCGCCACCGCGCTCGGCGGGCACGCCTGGGAGCGCGCCGGGCAGATCTGGTACGACGTGCTGACCGGCGGCGAGCTGGCCCAGGACGCGCTGTTCGCGGACTTCGCGACGCTGACCCTGAAGGCCGCCCGGGAGCGCTACGGCGACGCGGACGAGCTGGAGGCGGTGCGCAAGGCCTGGGAGCAGGTCGGGGTGCGGACGCTGTAGTTCCGTACTAGACACGGGTCCATGCGGATTCAGGTGAGGCGCACAGGAGGCTTCGCGGGCATCGAACGCCACGCGGAGGTCGACACGGCGGGACGCCCCGACGCGGGCGAGTGGCACGCCCTGGCCGAGCGGGCGGTCGCCGACGGCCGGACCACCCCGCCGGTCGGGGTGCCGGACGGGTTCAGCTACCAGCTCACCGTGGACGGGCGGACGGTGTACGCCGCCGACCCCCGGCTCACCGACGAGCAGCGGGCGCTGATCTCGCGGGTACTGAAGGAGGGCGCGTAACGCCGCCCGCGTGCACGGGCGTTGACTTCGCTCACCGCGGGTACGGATGATCCGCGCATGGCGACTGACGACGCACTGCCGACGCAGCCGATGCCGCGGTTCCCGGACGGCTTCCTGTGGGGCGTGTCCACGTCCGCGCACCAGATCGAGGGCGCGGCCGGACTGCGGGGGCCGTCCGTGTGGGACGCCTTCACGGCCGAGCCCGGGCGGGTGAAGGACGGCTCGACGGCGGCCGTGGCCTGCGACCACTACCACCGCTACCGCGAGGACGTCGCCCTGCTCGCGGACCTCGGCGTGGACGCCTACCGCTTCTCGGTCTCCTGGCCCCGGGTGGACTCCCCCGGCGGCCTCGACTTCTACGACCGCCTGGTGGACGAGCTGTGCGCGGCGGGCGTGCGGCCGGTGCCGACCCTCTTCCACTGGGACCTGCCGGCCGGCCTCGACTGGCTGGAGCGGGACACGGCGGCCCGGTTCGCCGCGTACGTGTCGGTCGTCGCGGGGCGCCTCGGCGACCGGGTCGGCAAGTGGATCACCCTCAACGAGCCCGCCGAGCACACCCTGCTCGGCCACGCCCTGGGCACCCACGCCCCCGGCCGGAAGCTGCTGTTCGACGCGCTGCCGACCGCCCACCACCAGCTGCTCGCACACGGGCTCGCGGTACGGGCCCTGCGCGCGGCCGGGGCCACGGACGTCGGCATCGCCAATTCGCACGGCCCGACCTGGCCCGCCTCCGACGACCCGGCGGACCGGGAGGCGGCGGAGTTCTACGACCTCCTGCTGAACCGGATGTTCGCCGACCCGCTCCTCACGGGGCGGTACCCGGAGGGCATCGGCGATCTCATGCCGGGTGATGTGGCGGCCGACCTGGAGATCATCGCCGAGCCCCTGGACTGGTACGGCGTGAACTACTACGCGCCGACGCGGGCGGGCGCCCCGCAGGGTGCCGAGATCGAGTTCGGCGGGGTGACGCTCCCGGCCGAACTGCCCTTCTCGGTGCGCGAGATCGAAGGGCGGCCGCTGACGGACTTCGGCTGGCCGGTCGTCCCCGAGGGACTGACGGAGCTGCTCACCGGCTTCCGCGAGCGCTACGGCGACCGCCTCCCGCCGGTCGTGATCACGGAGAACGGCTGCTCCTACGAGGGCCTCGACGACCGCGACCGCATCGCCTACCTCGACGGGCACGTGCGCGCCCTGCACCGGGCGATGGAGGCGGGCGTGGACGTGCGCGGTTACTTCGTGTGGTCACTCCTGGACAACTTCGAGTGGGCCGAGGGGTACGCCCGCCGCTTCGGACTGGTCCACGTGGACTTCGGGACGCTCCGGCGCACGCCCAAGGCGTCGTACGGCTGGTTCCGGGATCTGCTCGCCGAGCAGCGGCGGGTACCGGTCGGATAAACGACTCGGTGCTGTGGACGGGGAGTCGTACGCTGGAGTCAGCAGACACACCCGTCACGCGGCGCACGCCGCAGAGGAGGACGAGCAGGCCTAGAGCGCCGGCCCATGACTCAGACACCCTCAGCCCACACCCCCGCGCAGGGGCAGGCGAGAGCACAGATCACCGTCCCCGCCCAGCACCCGATGGTGACCGTTCTGGGCTCCGGAGACTCCCTCCTGCGCGTGATCGAGAAGGCCTTCCCGGCGGCCGACATCCACGTCCGGGGCAATGAGATCAGCGCCGTCGGTGACACGCATGAGGTCGCCCTCGTACAGCGCGTGTTCGACGAGATGATGCTGGTGCTGCGCACCGGGCAGCCGATGACGGAGGACGCAGTGGAACGCTCGATCGCCATGCTCAAGGCGAGCGAGAACGGGGAGAGCGACGGCCAGGAGACCCCGGCCGAGGTGCTCACGCAGAACATCCTGTCCTCGCGCGGCCGCACGATCCGCCCCAAGACGCTGAACCAGAAGCGGTACGTCGACGCGATCGACAAGCACACCATCGTCTTCGGCATCGGCCCCGCGGGCACCGGCAAGACCTACCTGGCGATGGCCAAGGCGGTGCAGGCCCTGCAGTCCAAGCAGGTCAACCGCATCATCCTGACCCGCCCGGCGGTCGAGGCCGGCGAGCGGCTCGGCTTCCTGCCGGGCACGCTGTACGAGAAGATCGACCCGTATCTGCGCCCGCTGTACGACGCGCTGCACGACATGCTCGACCCGGACTCGATCCCGCGGCTGATGGCGGCCGGGACGATCGAGGTCGCCCCGCTGGCGTACATGCGCGGCCGCACGCTGAACGACGCCTTCATCATCCTGGACGAGGCGCAGAACACCAGCCCCGAGCAGATGAAGATGTTCCTGACCCGGCTCGGCTTCGACTCGAAGATCGTGATCACGGGTGACGTGACCCAGGTCGACCTGCCCGGCGGCACGAAGTCGGGTCTGCGGCAGGTGCAGGACATCCTGGAGGGCGTCGAGGACGTCCACTTCTCCCGGCTGACGTCGCACGACGTCGTCCGGCACAAGCTGGTGGGCCGTATCGTCGACGCCTACGAGCAGTACGACAGCAGGAACGGCACCGAGAACGGCGGCCACAACGGCGGCCGGACACCCAGACACGGTGCCAAGGCCAAGGGGAAGTAGACCAGCACGACCATGTCGATCGACGTCAACAACGAGTCCGGAACCGAGGTCGACGAGCAGGCGATCCTCGACATCGCCCGCTACGCGCTCGCGCGGATGCGCATCCACCCGCTCTCCGAGCTCTCGGTGATCGTCGTGGACGCCGGCGCCATGGAGCAGCTGCACATCCAGTGGATGGACCTGCCGGGCCCCACCGACGTGATGTCCTTCCCGATGGACGAGCTGCGTCCGCCGTCCAAGGACGAGGAGGAACCGCCGCAGGGGCTGCTCGGCGACATCGTGCTCTGCCCGGAGGTCGCCACCAAGCAGGGCGCGGAGGCGGCGACGCAGCACTCCATGGACGAGGAGCTCCAGCTCCTGACCGTCCACGGGGTGCTGCACCTGCTCGGGTACGACCACGAGGAGCCCGACGAGAAGGCCGAGATGTTCGGTCTGCAGGCCGCCATCGTGGACGGCTGGCGTGCGGAGCGGGGCCTGACCGGTCCGTCCCCGGCCCCGACGGTCTCATGAGTCTCCCGCTCGTCGCCGGCGCCGTCGCCCTGGTGGTGGTCGCCTGGCTGGCCGCGTGCGCGGAGGCGGGGCTCGCGAGGGTCTCCAGCTTCCGCGCCGAGGAGGCGGTACGGTCCGGGCGCCGGGGCGGCGAGAAGCTCGCCCAGGTCGCCGCGGACCCGACGCGCTACCTCAACGTGGCGCTGCTGGTCCGCGTCGCCTGCGAGATGGCGGCCGCAGCGCTGGTCACGTACGGCTGTCTGAGACAGTTCGACGGCACCGGCGAGGCGCTGATCATCGCCATCGCGGTGATGGTGCTGCTCTCCTACGTCGCCGTCGGGGTCTCCCCGCGCACCATCGGCCGCCAGCACCCGCTGAACACGGCGACCGCGGCGGCGTACGTACTGCTGCCGCTGGCCCGGATCATGGGCCCGATCCCCTCGCTGCTCATCCTCATCGGCAACGCGCTCACCCCCGGCAAGGGCTTCCGCCGGGGCCCCTTCGCCTCGGAGGCGGAGCTGCGGGCGCTGGTGGACTACGCCGAGGCGGAGTCGCTGATCGAAGCCGAGGAGCGCCGCATGGTGCACTCGGTGTTCGAGCTGGGCGACACGCTGGTGCGGGAGGTCATGGTGCCGCGCACCGACCTCGTGGTCATCGAGCGCTACAAGACCATCCGGCAGGCCCTCACCCTCGCCCTGCGCTCAGGTTTCTCCCGGATACCGGTGACCGGCGACAGCGAGGACGACATCGTCGGCATCGTCTACCTGAAGGACCTGGTCCGCAGGACGCACATCAGCCGGGACGCGGAGAGCGACCTCGTGTCCACCGCGATGCGCCCGGCGTCCTTCGTGCCGGACACCAAGAACGCCGGTGACCTGCTGCGCGAGATGCAGAAGGAGCGCAACCACGTCGCCGTCGTCATCGACGAGTACGGCGGCACGGCCGGCATCGTCACCATCGAGGACATCCTCGAGGAGATCGTCGGCGAGATCACCGACGAGTACGACCGGGAGCTGCCGCCGGTGGAGGAGCTGGGCGGGGACCGCTTCCGGGTCACCGCCCGCCTGGACATCGGCGACCTGGGCGAGCTGTACGGCCTGGACGAGTACGACGACGAGGACGTGGAGACGGTCGGCGGCCTGCTCGCGAAGGCGCTGGGCCGGGTCCCGATCGCCGGGGCCTCGTCGATCGTGGAGCTGCCCGACGGCCGTGAGCTGCGGCTGACGGCGGAGGCCGCGGCGGGCCGCCGGAACAAGATCGTGACGGTGCTGGTGGAGCCGGTCGCCGCGGAGAAGCCGGCTTCGGCCGAGGAGGCCGTGTCGGAATGACCCCCGGGGAACTGCGCGGCTTCTGTCTCTCCTTCAACGCCGCGGTGGAGGACTTCCCCTTCAGCCCGGAGATCTCGGTCTTCAAGGTGCTGGGGAAGATGTTCGCGCTCACCTCGCTGGACGGGCGCCCGCTCACCGTCAACCTCAAGTGCGACCCGGACGACGCGATCCGGCTGCGGCGCGAGCACCCGGGCCTGATCGTCCCGGGCTGGCACATGAACAAGCGGCACTGGAACACGGTGACGGTGGCCGGCGGACCGGACGGAGGACGGCTCCCGGACCGCGTGGTCCGGGAGCTCGTGGAGGACTCGTACGACCTGGTCGTCGCCGGTCTACCGCGCGCCGACCGGCTCCGCCTCGACCGTCCCTGAGCCCGCCGTCCGGTTGCCACGCAGCCCCACCGCGACCAGTACGGCCGCCGCCAGCACGATCGCCGCGTCCAGGACCAGCACCGTGTGGACGCCGGAGCGCAGGTCCGCGGCGGTGGTGGCGAGCACGCCGAGCAGCGGGATGCCGACGGTGATGCCGACCTGCTGGGTGGAGGTGACCAGGCCGGTCGCCAGTCCCTGCTCCTCGTCGGGGACGCCGGAGGTGACGGTCAGGCCGTAGGAGATGATCGCGCCCAGGTGGCACATGCTGGCCAGGGACACGGCGGCGGTGGCGAGCAGCACCGACCAGCCGCCCTCCCCCAGGGCCAGCAGGGACAGGCCGAGGGTCCCCTGCCCGGCGAGCGCGCCGACCAGGGTGCGGCGGGCGCCGAAGCGGCCGATGACGCGGGGGGCGAGGGAGCCGGCCACCACCGACAGCACGCCCTGCACGCCGAAGACCAGACCGGTCTCGAAGGCGCTCAGGCGCAGGATCTCCTGCAAGTACAGGGTGAGCACGAAGACGATCGTCGACATCATCGAGAAGGTGACCAGTCCGCCCAGGTTGCCCCAGGCCACCGTGCGGCGGCGCAGCATCGGCAGCGAGACGAGCGGCGCGGCGGTGCGCGACTCGACGGCCACGAACGCGGCCAGGAGCAGCAGGCCCGCGACGAGGGTGACGACGACGTCGGTACGGCCGAAGCCGTGCTCGGCGGCCGTGGTCAGGGCGTAGATGAGGGAGAGCAGGCCGCCGGTGACGGTGACCGCGCCGGGGACGTCGAGGCGGGGCCGCTCCGGGGTCCGCGACTCGGGCAGCAGACGGGGCGCGAGGGGCAGCACGATCAGGGCGAACAGGGCGAGCAGGCCCATGGTGGAGCGCCAGCTCAGCAGGTCGGTCAGGACGCCGCCGGCCACCATGCCGACGGTGAAGCCGAGCGAGAGCAGGGTGCCGGAGATGCCGAGGGCGCGGTCGCGGGCGGGGCCCTCGGGGAAGGTCGTGGTCAGCAGGGACATGCCGGTCGGGACGATGGCCGCCGCGCCGAGCCCCTGGAGGGCGCGTCCGGCGAGGAAGGAGGCCGGGTCCCAGGCGAGCGTGGCCAGCAGGGAGGCGGCGCCGAAGAGCGCGAGCCCGGCCAGGAAGAGCCGGCGGCGGCCGTAGAGGTCGCCCATGCGGCCGAAGAGCAGCAGAAACCCGCCGGACGGCAGCGCGAACGCCGTGACCGCCCACTGGAGGGCGGAGGTGCTCATGCCGAGGTCCGCGCCGAGCACGGGCAGGGCGACGTTCAGGACGGAGAAGTCGAGCGCGACCATGAACTGGGCCGCGCAGAGCACGAACAGGACGAGCCGGTCGCGGGCCGAGAGCCGCGGGGCGGCCTGCTGTCCGGCCGCGGGGGCCGGGGTGGAAGTCGGGGTGGTGTCGATCGCCATGGACATGAGCCTCGGGCCCCCGGAATAGTTGTGGGGAGACGCCGATTGTCCTGGTGGTGCCACCACCAGGCACCGGGATGATCGGGATGACTACGGGGGGAGTACGTACGTGCCGGACGTGATCACGCGGGCGGAGGCGTCGTCGGGCCGGGACCGGCGCCGCAGTGAGCTGCGGGAGTTCCTGATGAGCCGGCGGGCGCGGGTGTCCCCGGCCGAGGTCGGTCTGCCGGACGGCGGGGCGCGGCGGCGGACGCCGGGGCTGCGCCGCGAGGAGGTGGCCGTGCTCGCCGGGGTGGGCGCGTCCTGGTACCAGTGGCTGGAGCAGGGCCGCGACATCTCCGTCTCCCCGCAGGTCCTGGACGCGGTGGGCCGGGTGCTGCGGCTCAGCAACGCCGAGCGCCGCCACCTGTACGTGCTGGCCGGGCTGAACCCGCCCGCCGCCGAGGTGGAGCCGGCCAAGCGGGACATGTGCGAGGGACTGCGGCGGCTGATCGACACCTGGATGCCGTATCCGGCGCACATCATGGACCGGTACTACAACTGCGTGCTGTACAACGACGCGGCCGCGATGGTGCTGGGCATGCGGCCCGAGACGACGTGGAACTGCATCCTCGACTTCTTCACCGACCCGCTGTACCGCTCCCGCGCCCGCAACTGGGAGCACAACGCGCGCACGGTCGTCGCCCAGTTCCGCGCGACCTGCGCGGCCAATCCGGACGACGAGGGGTTCCAGCAGGTGCTGGCCGATCTGAGGGAGGCCAGTGCCGAGTTCGCCGCGCTGTGGGAGGAGCGGGACATCGAGGACGCGGGGCAGATCCGCAAGGAGCTGGACCACCCGCTGGTCGGCCTGCTGAGCCTGGAGTCGACGGCGCTCCAGGTGCCCGCGCGGCCGGACCTGACGATCGTGCTGCACACACCGCTGGACGAGGCGAACACGGCGGCGAAGCTGGAGTGGCTGGCCTCGCCGGAGGGCCGGCGCGGGGCGATGTACCCGGTGGCGGGATGAGGGCGGGCCGGTGTCCGGGCGGGAGCGGACCGGTGCCGGGGCGAGCGGACCGGCGCCCGGCGGGGCTACGTATGCTCACCCCATGACCACCGAGACCCCCGGCCTCGACCCCGAGGACCGCAAGATCGTCACCCTGGCCCGCTCGGCCCGCGCCCGCAACGGCGTCTCCGAGGGCGCCGCCGTACGCGACGAGACCGGCCGCACGTACGTCGCCGGGACCGTCGCCCTGGACTCCCTGCGGCTCAGCGCGTTGCGCACGGCGGTGGCGATGGCGGTGGCGTCCGGTGCGAAGTCCCTGGAGGCGGCGGCCGTGGTGACCGAGTCGCAGTCGGCGTCGGCGGAGGACCGGGCGGCGGTGCGCGACCTGGGCGGCCCGCAGACGCCGGTGCTGGTGGCCTCGCCCGACGGGACGGTGCGGGAGACGGTCAGCGCGGGCTGACGCTCGCGGGCCCGGCGGGCGACCGTGGTACGGCGGGGCTTCGGGGATCAGGGACAATGGGCGCCATGAGCGTTCGTACCCAGTCATCCGAAGAACCGGCCGAGGCTGTTCACCGGGCCGGCTTCGCCTGCTTCGTGGGCCGCCCCAACGCGGGCAAGTCCACCCTCACGAACGCTCTGGTCGGGCAGAAGGTGGCGATCACGTCCAACCGCCCGCAGACCACCCGGCACACGGTGCGGGGCATCGTGCACCGCGAGGACGCCCAGCTGATCCTGGTGGACACCCCGGGGCTGCACAAGCCGCGCACGCTGCTGGGCGAGCGGCTCAACGACGTGGTGCGCACCACGTGGGCCGAGGTGGACGTGATCGGCTTCTGCCTGCCGGCCAACGAGAAGCTGGGCCCCGGTGACCGCTTCATCGCGAAGGAGCTGGCGGGGATCAAGAAGACCCCGAAGATCGCGATCGTCACCAAGACCGACCTGGTGGACTCCAAGGCCCTGGCCGAGCAGCTGATCGCCGTCGACCAGCTGGGCAAGGAGCTGGGCATCACCTGGGCGGAGATCGTCCCGGTGTCCGCCACGACCGACCAGCAGGTGGACCTCCTGGCCGACCTCCTCACCCCGCTGCTGCCCGAGGGCCCCGCGCTCTATCCCGAGGGCGACCTGACCGACGAGCCCGAGCAGGTCATGGTCGCGGAGCTGATCCGCGAGGCCGCGCTGGAGGGCGTACGGGACGAGCTGCCGCACTCCATCGCGGTGGTCGTCGAGGAGATGCTCCCGCGCGAGGACCGCCCGGCGGACAAGCCCCTCCTCGACATCCACGCGAACGTCTACATCGAGCGCCCCAGCCAGAAGGGCATCATCATCGGCCCCAAGGGCAAGCGCCTGAAGGACGTCGGCATCAAGTCCCGCAAGCAGATCGAGGCGCTCCTCGGCACCCCGGTCTTCCTGGACCTGCACGTGAAGGTCGCCAAGGACTGGCAGCGCGACCCGAAGCAGCTGCGACGGCTCGGGTTCTGAGGCGCCCCGGCGGCGCCCGTGGTCAGGGCGTCGGGGGGCGGTAGCCGATGGTGGGGACCGCGCGGCGCAGGGGCCAGGGTGCCACCAGGTCGTCCGGGACCAGGCCGGCCAGGAAGGCGTAGCGGCTGAGGGCCGCCGGGTCCTGGTCGTCCAGCGACTGGACCTTGCGCCACCAGGTGGCGATCTCGCACCAGCCCGGTGCCGACAGCGAGCCGCCGAACTCCTGGACGGAGAGCGCGGCGGTCAGGCCCGCGAAGGCCAGGCGGTCGGCCAGCGGCCAGCCGGCCAGGGTGCCGGTGACGAAGCCGGCCACGAAGACGTCCCCGGCGCCGGTCGGGTCCAGGGCCTCCACCTCGATGGCGGGGACCTCGGCGCTCTCCCCCGTGCGCCGGTCGACCGCGTAGGCGCCGTCCGCGCCGAGGGTGACCACGGCGAGCGGCACGTGCTCGGTCAGGGCGTGCGCGGCGGCGCGGGGGCAGCCGGCGCCGGTGTAGCGCATGGCCTCCTCCGCGTTGGGCAGGAAGGCCTCGCAGTGCGCGAGGTCGGGCAGCGCGGCCAGGTCCCAGGCGCCGGTGTCGTCCCAGCCCACGTCGGCGAAGACCCGGGTGCCGCGGGCGGCGGCCTGGGCGATCCAGGGGGCGCGGACGCCGGGCGTGAGGGAGGCGACGGCGGCACGGGCCCGGGGCGGGCAGTCGGGCGACGGCTCCTCCGGCGGCGGCTCGTGACCGTGGGAGACCATCGTGCGCTCCCCCTCGTACGCCATCGAGACCGTCACCGGCGAGTGCCAGCCGGGCACGGTGCGGGACGGGGACAGGTCGATGCCCTCGCCCTGGGCGAGCGCGTCCCAGCAGTAGTCGCCGTAGTGGTCGTCGCCGAACGCGGCGGCCAGCGAGGTGCGCAGGCCGAGGCGGGCCAGCGCGGTCGCCATGTTGGCGATGCCGCCCGGGCTCGACCCCATCCCCCGGGCCCAGGACTCGGTCCCGCGCACCGGGGCGGAGTCGAGCCCGGTGAAGATCACGTCGAGGAAGACGGTGCCGGTCAGGTACACGTCCCACGGCGGGTCCTGCGGTGTGCGCAGGCCGGCGAGGGGATCGACCTGGGGATGGCGGTGCGATCCCTCGGGCGGGACGTGGCGGTGCGTTCTCTCGTCGGCCGGCATGACGGGCACGCCGGGCACGTCGGTGGACACGGTGGACGCTGTCACGGTGCGCTCCCTGGCATGGTGCGGACCCCGCCAGTGTGCACCACGCCACCGACGGTGCGGTGGTGCCGGCCGCCGTGGTGTCACGCCGGGGCGGGCCCCGGGTCCGCGCGCCGGGCCGCCCCCGGAGTGGACTCCGGCGCCGGGGCGGCGGGTGCCTTCGCCGGGCGGGTGCGCACCCGGTCGTTGCGCCCGCCGCCGCGCACCAGCAGGACGCTCAGCGCGGCCAGGAAGCCCAGGACGGTGAGGCCGACCAGGCCGCCCTTGGTCGAGCCGGTCGAGTCCTCGATGATGCCGAACGCGGTGGGGGCGACGAACCCGCCGAGGTTGCCGATGGAGTTGATCAGCGCGATGCCGGGGGCCGCGGCCCGGGCGTCCAGGTAGCTCTGCGGGATCGTCCAGAAGACCGGGGAAGCCGGTTTGAAGCCCATCGCGGCCAGGCACAGCGCGCCGAGCCCCACCCAGGGCGAGACGAACACGGCGAGGAGGGTGCCGCAGCCGCCGAGCAGGAGCAGGACCACCAGCACGGGCCTGCGCCTGCCGATGCGGTCGGAGACCCGGCCGCTGACGAACAGGGCGACCAGCGCGCACAGCCACGGCACGGCGGTCAGCAGCCCGATGGCGAAGTAGATCCACAGGAAGAGCAGCATCTGGGGGTCGGCGAGCAGCTTCCAGCGGGAGACCCTGGCCGCCTTCTCCCCGCGCCGCGCGTCCCGTTCCTCCTGCTCGGCGTCGACGGCCGCGACCAGGCCGGACTTCTCCTCGTCGGTCAGCCATGTCGCCTGTTCGACGCCCGAGTCGAGGAAGCGGTAGACGACGAAGCCGAGCACGACGGAGAAGACGCCCTCGACGAAGAACATCCACTGCCAGCCCGCGTGGCCCCAGATCCCGTGCATCTCCATCAGCGCGCCCGAGATCGGGCCGACGATGACGGTGGCGGTGCCCGAACCCATCAGGAAGATCGACGTGGCCCGGCCCCGGTGGGAGTCGGGGAGCCAGCGGCTGAAGTAGTAGATGACGGCCGGGAAGAAGCCCGCCTCGGCGACGCCGAGCAGGAAGCGCAGGGCGTAGAACATCTCCACGCTGTTGACGAAGGCCATCGCGGTGGCGACGACACCCCAGCTGATCATGATGCGGGTGAGCCACACCTTGGCCCCGAACCGCTCTGTTTGTGCGGCTAACCCGCCGCCGCTCTCGCGGAGGTGGTTGCGCGCCGTCGGGGTCCTCAATTGATGGTTGCGGTCACAGCCGCACACCGCGCGGCTCCGGCCCTATGTACCCACGCCAGTGCCCAGCCACCACAGATGCCGGCCACGCAGCAGCCTTGCCCACGGTGTCCGGGCATGAAGGTGCACCACCTCGGTCCCGGAGATCACCAGCGCGGACCCGAAGGCGTCACCCACTCCGGGTCGGCGACCCGCATCGCCGCCGCGTCGTCGCGGTCGCGGAGGGTGCCGTCGTCGTCGAGCCAGCGGCGGTGGAGGAACGCCAGCTTGTCGCCGTCGAGTTGGACACCGAGGCCGGGGGCGTCGGAGACGGCGACCTTGCCGCCGTCGAAGGTGAGCCGTTCGGTGAGCACGTCCTCGGACTGCCAGGGGTAGTGGGAGTCGCAGGCGTGGTGGAGGTTGGGCACGGTGGCCGCGACGTGGGTCATGGCGGCGAGACTGATGCCGAGGTGGGTGTTGGAATGCATGGAGACACCGACGCCGAAGGTGCGGCAGACGGCGGCGAGTTGCTGGGTGTTGCGCAGTCCGCCCCAGTAGTGGTGGTCGGAGAGCACGACCTGGACGGCGCCCTTGGTGAACGCCTCCGGGATCTCGGCGAACGTCGTGACGCACATGTTGGTCGCGAGCGGCACGCCGGTCCGCGCGGCGACCTCGGCCATCGCCGGGGTGCCGAGCGCGGGGTCCTCCAGGTACTCCAGGACGTCCCCGAGTTCCGCCGCGACCCTCAGCGAGGTCTCCACGGACCATGCGCCGTTGGGGTCCAGCCGCAGGGGGTGGCCGGGGAAGGCCGCGGCGAGGGCCTTGACGGCGGCGATCTCCTCGTCGGGCGGGAAGACGCCGCCCTTGAGCTTGAAGGAGGTGAAGCCGTACCGCTCGGTGAAGGCGCGGGCCTGGGCGACGACGCCGGCCGGGTCGACAGCCGCTCCCCAGTCGTCCTTCTCACTCGCCACGCCCTCGGGGTGCTCGGCCCACTTGTAGAAGAGGTAGGCGCTGTACTCGACGGCGTCGCGGACCTTGCCACCGAGCAGGGCGTGCACGGGCAGGCCGAGCGCCTTGCCGAGAGCGTCGAGGCAGGCGACCTCGAAGCCGGAGACGACGGACAGGCGCAGCTTGTCGGCGGTCTGGACGCCGCGCAGCCCGCCGACGTCGACCTGTCCGGAGACCCGGGAGTCGTCCACGGCGACCTCGTCGGCGACGGTGAACAGGCCGTTGAGGTCGCTCACCCGACGGCCCACCAGCCGCTCCGCGAACGGGCGGGCCAGCTCCAGGTACTTGGCGTCGCCGTAGGTCTCGCCGACGCCGGTGGCCCCGCCGGCGGTCTCGACCTCGACGATCAGCCGGGGCGTGTACGGCTGGTGCACGCCCTGGGTGTTGAGGAGTGGCGGGTCCGCGACGAGGATCGGCGTGAGGTGGACGGCCGTGATGGTGAGGTCGGCGGTCACAGGGCGGCTCCTACGAGGTCGAGTCCGGCGGTGAGCAGGGTCTTCAGTTCGGCCGACTCGGCGGCCGTGGGGTCGGTGAGCGGGGCGCGCACGGGGCCGACGGAGCAGCCGCGCAGCCGGGCCGCGGCCTTCACGAGGGAGACCCCGTACCCGGGGACCCGGTCGCGCAGTTCGACGAAGGGCACGTAGAAGTCGCGCAGCAGCTTGTCGACCGTGCCGCGGTCGCCGGCGCGCAGGGCGGCGAGGAAGGCGTTCGCGATCTCGGGGGCGAAGGCGTGCACGGCGGAGGAGTAGGCGGGGACGCCGACGGCGGCGTAGGCACGGGCCTGGATCTCGGCGGTGGCGGCGCCGTTGAAGAACAGGAAGTCGTCGGGGGCGGCGAGGACCATGCGCTGGAGGCGGTCCAGGTCGCTGTGGCCGTCCTTGAGGCCGACGACACCGGGGACGCGGGACAGGCGACGGAGGGACTCGGCGGTGTAGGCGACCTGGCCGCGCTGGTAGGCGATCAGCGGCAGCCGGGTGCCGGCGGCGATCCTCTCCACCTGCGCGACCAGGCCCTCCTGCGGGGCAGCGGTGAGGTAGTGCGGCATGACGAGCAGGGCGTCGGCGCCGGCGTCCTCGGCGATGCGCGCGAACCGCAGGGCCTGTGCCCAGCCGTATCCGGTCCCGGCGACGACCGGCACGCTCCCGGCCGTCTCCTCGACGGCGATGGCGACGGCCTGCCGGTACTCGTCCTCGTCCAGGGAGAAGAACTCGCCGGTGCCGCAGGCGGGGAAGAGGGCGCCGGGACCGGCGGCGAGCCGTTCGGCGACGTAGGCCCGGTATCCGTCGGCGTCGAAGGAGCCGTCCTCGTGGAAGCTGGTCAGCGGGAAGGACAGCACGCTCGCCGCCATGCCTTCGCGCAGCCGCCGGACGACGGCCGCCCGACCGGTGTCCGGATCGGGATCGGGGACGGGATCGGGGACGGGGCCCACACGCGTCATCTCCACCACTCTCTGTCTCCGTATGTAGATGGCGTCTACGTATGGAGATGGAGATTAGAGAGGTGACCGTCGGGCGTCAATGGGTCGAGGGCATCCGTTTACGATCGGCCCATGTCGGAGACTGGGGACGCGACGCCGGGCGGCGTCCGCGAGGTGAAGTCCGCGGCGCGCACGGTCGAACTGCTGGAGGTACTGGCCGCGCGCGGCGACCGTCCGGCCCGCCTCCAGGAACTGGCGGACGAACTGGGGGTGCCGCGCAGCTCGATGTACGCGCTGCTGCAGACCCTGATCTCGCGCGGCTGGGTCCGCACCGACGTCACCGGCTCCCTCTACGGCATCGGCATCCACGCCCTGCTGACCGGCACCAGCTACCTCGACTCGGACCCGCGGGTGCGGGCGGCGCGGCCGTTCCTCGACGAGGCGTCAGAGGCGCTGGGCGAGACGATCCACCTGGGACGGCTGGACGGCTACGACGTGGCCTATCTGGCGACCCGCGAGTCGCACGAATACCTGCGCACCATCAGCAGGGTGGGCCGCCGGCTGCCCGCGCACGCGGGCGCGCTGGGCAAGGCGCTGCTCGCCGAGCGCCCGGACGCGGAGCTGCCGGACGGCCCCTACGAGGCGCTGACCCCGAACACGCACACCACCAGGGAGTCCCTGGCGGCCGATCTCGCCCGGACCCGCGAGCGCGGCCACTCCGTCGACCGCGAGGAGGGCGTGACGGGCATCGTCGGTTTCGGCTTCGCGCTGCGGTACGAGGTTCCGGCACTGGACGCGGTCAGCTGCTCGGTGCCGGTGGCCCGGCTGACGCCGGATCACGAGGCGCGGATCGTGGCGGTGATGCGGGAGACCAGGGCCAAACTGGAGGCGACGGTTCCGGCCGGGAGCGGCTCGGTCCACTGGCGTTAGCGCTCGCTGCTACCCGGCTTCCAAACCCCCAAACGCATATGTGATCCAGATCACACCTGCCCAGCTGTTTCGCGCCTCCCCGCGCTTGATACAAATTGCCCGCGCGTTCCGGTCAGTCGACGGTCGTCGCCCCCTCCCCTCCTCCCGTCCCTTTCGCATGCCCTGGGAACGCCCGTGTTCGCCGCCCGCACCACTCCCTGGCCCCTCGTCGCCCTTTTCACGGCCGGGTACCTGCCTCCGTATCTGCTGCCCACCACCGTCGGCAGACTCGACACCAGCCTTCCGCTGTCCACCACGCAGGCGGGCGCCGTCGGCAGCGCGCTGCTGCTGAGTTCGGCGACCGCGGGCTTCCTGCTGGCCTCCCGCATCCAGCAGGTCGGCGCCCGGACACTGGCCCGCTTCGGGCTCGCGCTGGCCGTCCTCGGCTACGGCGCCGCCGCGTGCACCACCGCCCTCCCTGCCGTCGTCGTCGGCGCGGTCGTGGGCGGTTTCGGTTCGGGGACGGCCAGCACGGTCGCCGCCGGCCGGATCGCCGCCGAGCACCAGCCGCACCGCGCCTCGACCGCGGGCCTGCTGAGCGTGTCGGCGCTGGCCGGCGCGGTGTACCTGACGATCCCGCACTTCGGCCGGTCGCACGGCCTGCCGCTGGCCGCGATCGCGCTGACCGCGCTCGTGGTCTGGCCGCTGACCGGCCGGCTGCCGGGCGCCGCGGCCACGTCGGCGGGCGGGCCCGGCACCGCAAGCACCGCCCCGCTCCCCCACCGCCGTTCGGGACTGGTCCTCGCCACCACCGTCCTGCTCTGGTCGCTCGCGCAGAACTCTCTGTGGGGTGTCAGCAGCCGCATCGGACTGACGCAGGCGAAGCTGGGCGACGCCGCACTCGGAGCCGTCCTGGCCGCCGCACTGTGCGCGGGGCTGGTGGGCGTGCTGGCGGCCGGGGCCCTCGGGCCGCGGCTGGGGCGGGCGATGCCGATAGGCGGGGGCACCGCACTGATCGCGGTGTGCATCGCGCTGACCGCGTCCGCGACTGCCCCCGCGACCTTCGCGACCGGCCAGATCGCCTGGAACACGCTGTACCCGGTCGTCCTGTCGTACCTGATCGGCCTCGCCGCCTCGCTCGACCCGCGCGGCCGGTGGGCGGTCCTCGTCGGTTCGGCGTCCTCGCTGGGCACGGCGGCCGGGCCGCTGACCGGCACCACGCTGGCCGCGCACGCCGGGTACGCCGGCATGGGCCTGGTGCTCGGCGCGGGGCTGCTGCTGGTCGCCGCGCCGATGACCGCCGTCGCCCTGCACACCGGCGGACGCCCGCTGCTGCCCGGCGCGATCCGCCGCCGCGGCGGCACCCCGGCCGCGCTGGTCGCCGCCGCCACGGGCACGCCGAGCGGTGCGGTGCCGGAGGTCGGCGCCGTGGAGCAGCCGGTGGTGGAGATCGACGTGGAGGCCCCGGCGGTGGCCGTCCGGCGCGCCTACGACACGGCGGGACCCCGGCAGGCGGCGGCCGCGCCGGGGTCCGGGACGGGCTGAGCCCTACGCCGTCGGGAAGGTGTAAGCCTCGACCTCCGCGAGATACCGCGCCCGCAGCTCCTCGTCGTCCTCCAGGAAGGAGGCGAGGAACGAGTTGCGGGCCAGCTCCCGCAGCCGCTCCTCGGTGAGGCCGAGGGCCTCGCGCACCGCGTCGAAGTTGTCGCCCGCGTAACCGCCGAAGTAGGCCGGGTCGTCGGAGTTCACCGTGCACATGAGGCCCGCGTCGAGCATCGCGGGCAGCGGGTGGTCGGCGAGCGTGTCGACCGTGCGCAGCCGCACGTTGGACAGCGGGCACAGGGTGAGCGGGACGCGCTCGCGCACCAGCCGCTCGACCAGCGCCGGGTCCTCCACGGAGCGCAGCCCGTGGTCGATCCGTTCCACGCCGAGGACGTCGAGGGCCTCGACGACGTAGGCGGGCGGCCCCTCCTCGCCCGCGTGCGCGACCCGGCGCAGCCCGAGGGCGGCGGCGGCCTCGTACACCTCGCGGAACTTGACCGGCGGGTGGCCGACCTCGGCGGAGTCCAGGCCGACGCCGGTGATGCGGTCGAGGTACGGCTTGGCGGCGTCCAGCGTCGCCAGCGCCGACTCGGCGGACTCGTCGCGCAGGAAACAGAGGATCAGCCGGGTGGAGACGCCGTGGTTCTCGCGACTGGCGCCCAGCGCCCGCCACAGCCCGTCCACCACCGTGCCCATCTCCACGCCCCGGGCCAGGTGGGCCTGCGGGTCGAAGAAGATCTCCGCGTGCCGGACACCCTGCGCGGCGGCGCGGGCGAGGTAGGCGTTGGCCAGGTCCTCGAAGTCCCGCTCGGTGCGCAGGACGGCCATCAGCTCGTAGTACAGGTTCAGGAAGGACTGGAGGTCCTCGAAGCGGTACGCCTCGCGCAGGGCGTCCTCGTCCGCATACGGCAGGGACACGCCGTTGCGGGCGGCCAGCGCGAAGGCCAGCTCGGGTTCCAGGGTGCCTTCGATGTGGAGGTGCAGTTCAGCTTTGGGCAGGGGCATCAGAGCATCGTACGGCCGTTCTACCGGCGTTTCGGAACCGGGACGCGGGTGAGGTCCCGGGCCACCGTCAGCTCCCCCTCGTACCCGGCCGCGCGCGCCTGCCGCTCGAACTCCTCGGGGTCGGAGTAGCGCTGGCTGAAGTGGGTGAGCACCAGGTGCCGTACGCCCGCGTCCCGGGCCACCCGCGCGGCCTGCCCGGCGGTGAGGTGGCCGTGGTCAGTGGCGAGCGTCTCGTCCTCGTCGAGGAAGGTCGACTCGATGACGAGCAGGTCGCAGCCCTCGGCGAGCGCGTGCACGCCCTCGCAGAGCCGGGTGTCCATGACGAACGCGAACCGCTGGCCGCGGCGGACCTCGCTGACCGCGTCGAGGGGTACGCCGTTCAGCGAGCCCTCGCGCTGGACGCGGCCGACGTCGGGCCCCTCGATGCCGTGCGCGGCCAGGCGGTCGGGCAGCATGCGGCGGCCGTCGGGCTCGGTGAGCCGGTAGCCGTACGACTCGACGGGGTGGGAGAGCCTGCGGGCGTCCAGGGTGTAGGCGGGGGTGACCGCGAGCGGGCCGTCGGCGGCGACCGGGGCCTCGGTGAGGGCGACGGTCTCGCGGTAGGCGGTGGCGTACCGAAGCCGCTCGAAGAAGCGCTGCCCGGAGCGCGGGTAGTGGGCGGTGATCTCGTGCGGGACCTGGTCGAGGTTGATGCGCTGGATCACGCCGGCGAGGCCGAGACTGTGGTCGCCGTGGAAGTGGGTGACGCAGATCCGGTTCAGGTCGTGGGCGGCGACCCCGGCGCGCAGCATCTGGCGCTGCGTGCCCTCGCCGGGGTCGAACAGGATGCCCTCGCCGTCCCAGCGGAGCAGGTAGCCGTTGTGGTTGCGGTGCCGGGTCGGGACCTGGCTGGCGGTGCCGAGGACGACGAGTTCACGTACGGACACGGTGTCTGCCGCCCCGGGCTATCCGGGGGGCCACTCGAGGCCGCGGCCGCCGAGCACGTGGGCGTGCGCGTGCCACACGGTCTGGCCGGCGCCACTGCCGGTGTTGAAGACGATGCGGTAGCTGTCCAGCTTCTCGTCGTCGGCGACGGCCTGGGTCTCGCGCAGGACGTCGGCGGCGAGCTGCGGGGCCTCGGCGGCGAGGGCGGCGGCGTCCTTGTGGTGGGCCTTGGGGATCACGAGGACGTGGGTGGGGGCCTGGGGGTTGATGTCCCGGAACGCGACGGTGGTGTCCGTCTCGCGGACGATCGTCGCGGGAATCTGCCCTGCGACGATCTTGCAGAACAGACAGTCGTCCTGTGGTTCGCCAGCCACTTGGCTCTCCTCACGCCGGTGATCTTCTAAAGGCATCGTATCGGCCACCACCGCCGCCGTAGCTGCGGACAGTCGCGCCGCCGCCCGCCCCCCAGCTGCGGGCAGTCGTGCCGCTGGGGCGGCACGGGTGGGCGCAGCGGCACCCGGCCCGCGCCGGCGAGCGCCCCCACCCGGCGTCCACCACGGCGCGCGGTGCCCGTGCCGGCGTGGGGGTGGGGTGCGCAGCCCGGCGGAACGGGGTGCCGCCCGCGCCCACCCGTGCCGCCCCAAGCGGCACGACTGCCCGCGGTTGGAGCGGCAGGACCGCCCGGGGATGGAGCACGGCACGACTGCCCGCGGATGGAGCACGGCAGGACCGCCCGCGGTTGGAGCGCGGCGCGACTGCCCGCAGGCTTGGTCACGGGCGCCGCGGGCTAGGGGAGGCTCGGCGGTGTTTTCGCCGGGGTTTCCTCCAGCGCCGCCAGCGCGAGCGTGATCGCCTCGTCCAGTTGGGGGTCACGGCCCGCCGCATGGTCCTGCGGGCGCTGGGGGACCTCGACGTCGGGGTCGACACCGTGGTTCTCCACACCCCAGCCGTACCCCTCCAGCCAGAACGCGTACTTCGGCTGCGTGATCAGCGTCCCGTCCACCAGCCGGTAGCGGCTGTCGATGCCGATGACGCCGCCCCAGGTGCGGACGCCGACGACCGGCCCGATCCCCAGCGCCTTGATCGCCGCGTTGACGATGTCGCCGTCCGAGCCGGAGAACTCGTTGGCGACCGCGACCACCGGCCCCCGGGGCGCGTCCAGCGGATAGCTGGACGGCCGCATCCCGCGCGGCAGGTCCCAGCCGACGATGCGCCGGGCCAGCTTCTCCACCACCAGCTGGGAGGTGTGCCCGCCGCGGTTCTCGCGGACGTCGACGACCAGGCCCTCCCTGGCGACCTCGACCCGCAGGTCGCGGTGGATCTGGGCCCAGCCGGGCGCCTGCATGTCCGGGACGTGCAGGTAACCGAGCCGCCCGCCGGACTTCTCGTGGACGTAGGCACGCCGGTCGGCGACCCAGGCGTGGTAGCGCAGCGGCTCCTCGTCGGCGAGCGGGACGACGACGGCGTGCCGCACCTCGCCGCCGCCGGACGGCGAGATGGTCAGCTCGACCGGCTTGCCCGCCGTGCCGACGAGCAGCGGCCCGGGCCCGGTGACCGGGTCCACGGCCTGTCCCGCGACCGCGACGATCGCGTCCCCGGCACGCACGGCGACACCGGGCGCGGCGAGCGGGGAACGGGCGTTGGGGTCGGAGGTCTCGGAGGGCAGCACACGGTCGATGCGCCAGGTGCCGTCCTCGTGGCGGGAGAGGTCGGCGCCGAGCAGGCCCTGCCGGGCGCCGGAGCCGTGGCCGCCGCGCGGGGTGACGTAGGCGTGCGAGGTGCCGAGTTCGCCGTGCACCTCCCACAGCAGGTCGACCAGGTCGTCGTGGGTGGCGACGCGGTCGAGGACGGGCCGGTAGCGGTCCAGGACACCGTCCCAGTCGACGCCGTTCATGTCGGCCCGCCAGAAGTGGTCCCGCATGATGCGCCCGGTCTCGTCGAACATCTGCCGCCACTCGGCGGCCGGTTCGACGGTCTGGCGGACCCGGGCCAGGTCGACGGTGATGTTGGTGTCGCTGTCCTCGTCGCCGGAGGCCCGCCGGTCGCTGGGTACCACCTTGAGCCGTCCGTCGGTCCACAGCAGCACCCGCTTGCCGTCGCCGCTGACCTCGTAGTGGTCGGCGTCCCCGCCGAGGTGCTCGACGCGCTGCTGGGCGAGGTCGTACCGCTCCAGCTCGGTGTTGGGGTCGGGGTCCTCCGGGTTGGCGCGGGAGGCGCCGAGGACGCCGGTGAGCGGGTGGCGCAGCCACAGGACGCCGTCCTTGGCGGCGCGCAGCCGGGAGTAGCGGGCGGCCTCGACCGGGAAGGGCACGATGCGGTCGGCGAGGCCCTCGATGTCGATGCGGGTGGTGGGGGTGCCCTCGCTGTCGGGGGTCTCCTCGCGGTCCGGGGTCTCGAAGGCGCGGCCGTGGCGCTGCGGGCCGAAGGGCGAGGGGGTGGTCGCGGCGAGGGTGATCAGGTAGGGGCGGGCGCCCTCGACGAAGGCGAGGTCGAAGACGTGTTCGTCGTAGACCGGGTCGAAGGAGCGGGTGGAGAGGAAGGCGAGGTGCTTGCCGTCCAGGGTGAAGGCGGGCGAGTAGTCGTTGAAGCGCAGCGGCGTCGCCTCGCTCACCGACAGGTCGGTGGTGTTGGCGAGCTTGAGCTGGCGCAGCGGCTCCGGACCCGGGTGGGACCAGGCGAGCCAGGCGGAGTCGGGCGAGAAGACGAGGCCGGAGGCGTCGCCGTCCTCGCTGCGGTCGACCTCGCGGACCTCGCCGGTCTCGCGCTCGACGAGCAGCACCCGCCCGTCGTGCGAGGCGACGGCGACGCGGCTGCCGTCGGGGGCGACGGCGAGGTGCAGCACCCGGCCGAGCTGCCCGGCGGCCAGGCGCCGTGCGGTGGCGCCGGGGGCGAGTCCGGTGGCGGGCGCGAACTCCAGGGCGTCGTCGCCCTCGGCGTCCGTCACCCACACCACCCACTCCTCGCCCTCGGCGCGGAAGGTGCGCGGCAGCCGGTTGCGCACGCCGGGCGTGACCGCGAGCGCGCGGGCGGGGCCGGAGCGGTGGGTGACCCAGTGCACGCCGCCGCGTACGGCGACGGCGCTGCCGCGCGCGGTGTGGTCGGGGGACGCGGAGCCGAACCAGCGGGCGGCGTTGACCGGGTACGACTGGAGGTCGACGCGGGCGCCGCCGAGCCGGATGTCCAGGCGGCGCGGTTCGGCGCCGTCCAGGTCGTCGAGGGTCCACAGCTCACCGGCGGACGAGTAGACGACACGGGTGCCGTCGGTGGCCGCGTGGCGGGCGTAGAAACCGTCGAGCGGCGTGTGCCTGCGCAGGTCGGAGCCGTCGGCGAGGGAGGAGTAGAGGGCGCCGGTGCCCTCGTGGTCGGAGAGGAAGGCGATGCGGTCGCCGACCCAGAAGGGGTACTCGATGTTGCCGTCGAGGTCGGCGTGCAGGCGCACGAACTCGCCGTCGTCCTCGGCGTCGATCCACAGCTTGCCGGCCGTGCCGCCCCGGTAGCGCTTCCACCAGGCGGCCTCGCGGCCCATCGGCGCGGACAGCAGCACGGTGTGCGGGCCCTGTGCGACGTCGCCGACGGGGCCGTACGGCAGGGTGGTGGCCGGTCCGCCGTCGAGCGGGACGGCGCGGGCCCAGCTGCGGCGCAGGCTGGCCTCGCCGTAGGTGCTCAGGGCGAGGACGCGGCCGTCGGCGGTCCAGCCGCGTACCTGGGTCCGGCTGCTGCCCCAGTGGGTGAGGCGCTTGGCGGGGCCGCCCTCGACGGGAGCGACGTGCACCTCGGGGGCGCCGTCGCGGGTGGAGGTCCAGGCGACCGTGGTGCCGTCGGGCGAGATCCGCGGGTGGTTCACCGGCACGTTGTCGGCGCTGACCCGCCAGGCACGGCCGCCGTCGAGCGGGGCGAGCCACACGTCGTCCTCGGCGGTGAAGGCGACCAACTCGCCGTGCGGGTGCGGAAAGCGGAGGTAGGCAGGCGCTGCGGGCTGAGTCACCCCCATACCCTATGCAGGGGCGCGGCCCGCCGACAGAGGTTTGGATCACTTCCCGGCCACGGCCGCCGTCCGGTCACTTGCCCTCGACCGGGCCGCAGTGCGGGTCCTTGGGGCACCAGATGGTCCGGGTGACGGTCACGGTGGGCCCGGGCCGGTCCTGGGAGGGCCGGTTCGCGGGCGGCGCGCCGGTGGCGTCGCAGTTGCCCAGGCCCTTGACCCGGAACCACTCCTTGCCGTCCACCTTCGCGGTCAGATTCCCGCGCACGCAGGCGCCGTTGACCACCTTGGTGACCTTGCCGTCGACGGTGATGTCCTGGCCGCCGTCCGTCCTGCCCTCGCAGTGGACGGAGGCGACCGCGTGCTCGGTCGCCGAGGCCGTGGTGCCCTTGTCGCCGTAAGAGGCGGTGCAGGTGAGCCAGCGCACCTCCGCCTTCTGCCGCTCCAGTTCGCGGGTCACGGTCTGGTCGGTCGTGTACGCCACGGTCGCGGTGCCGAGTCCGCCCGGTTCGCACGCGGCGAGACCGCCGACGACGACGGCCGAGCCGACGACCACCGGAGCCATGCGCCAAATCCGCCTCAATGCCCCCATGGAGGGCAGCCTGCCACCGCCCGGGGGCCGGCGGTAGGGCGCATACGGCCACTCCTCACTACCGTGGTCGTCATGGGTGACGACCGCAGGCAGCGCAGGCTCGTCGTGGACGCGGGCACCACCTGGCTGTGGAGTCACCGGCAGAAGCGGGGCCGCGACGGCGTCTGGCGGGACGCGCTGACGCTCCACCGGGACGGAGTCCGGGTCCGGTTCGTCTTCCGCGCGGGCGCGCCCGACTCCGGCCGGTGGACCACGGAGGGCGGCTCCTGGTACGAGGGCTGCGCGGGCGACGATCGCGGCAACCTGCTCAACCTGCGCGAACCCGGTGTCGTACGGGCGCTGGTCGACGAGGCCGGGCGGCGGGGGCTGCTGCCCGGGCCCGGGGACCGGCCGGTGGAGCTGGACGGCTGGGAGCTGTTCCCCGCCGTGGTCGCCGCCACCGACGGCTGACCGGGGCCGTCACAGGACCGGCCCCGGCACCGTCAGAAGTCGGCTTGCGGCACCGTCAGAAGCCGGCTCACGGCGCCGTCAGGACCAGCGGCCGGTGCGGGCCAGGAGTACGGCGGTCGCGGCGGTGCCCGCGGTGGAGGTGCGCAGGACGCTGCGGCCCAGTCGGTAGGGCCGCGCACCGGCCTCGGCGAAGAGCGCCAACTCCTCCGGGGACACGCCCCCTTCCGGGCCGACGACCAGCACGATGTCGCCGGCGGCGGGGAGTGCGGCGACGGACAGGGGCGCGTCGCCGCTCTCGTGGAGTACGGCGGCGAAGTCGGCCTCGGCCAGAAGTGAGGCAACCTGCTTGCTAGTCGCCGCGTCCGCGACGTCGGGGAAGCGGACCCGGCGGGACTGCTTGCCGGCCTCCCGGGCCGTCGCCCGCCACTTGCCGAGCGCCTTCAGGCCGCGTTCGCCCTTCCACTGCGTGATGCACCGGGACGCCGCCCAGGGCACGATCGCGTCGACGCCGACCTCGGTCATCGTCTCGACGGCCAGCTCGCCGCGATCGCCCTTGGGCAGGGCCTGGACGACGGTGACGCGCGGCTGTTCGGAGGGCTCCTCGCGCACGCCGTCCGGGACGGTGACGACGAGTCGGTCCTTGCCCTCGGCCGCCTTGACCACGCCGTCGGCCCAGCGGCCGCGTCCGTCGGTGAGGACCACCTCCTCGCCCGCGCGCAGCCGCTTCACGGAGACGGCGTGCCGTCCCTCCGGGCCGTCGAGGACGTACTCGCCCGCGGGCAGGTCCTCCGGCCGCAGGGAGTCGACCACGAACACCGGTGCGGTCATCGGCCGCCGCCTCCCGTCGCATAGCCCGACAACGCTGTCCCGGCGGCGGCGAGTTCGGCCACCAGCACCTCCACGAGCTGTCCGGCGGGCAGCTCCCGGGCCATCCGGTGGCCCTGTCCCGCCCACAGCGCCATGCCCTGCGCGTCCCCCGCCTTCGCCGCCGCCTTGCGCACCGGCGAGGTGAGGTGGTGCACCTCGGGGTAGGCGGCGGGGGCGTAGGGCCCGTGCTCGCGCAGGAAGCGGTTGACCAGCGCGCGGGCGGGGCGGCCGGAGAAGGCGCGGGTGAGTTCGGTGCGCACGAACAGCGGGTTGGTCAGCGCCTGCTTGTGCAGGTCGTGGGCGCCGGACTCGGGGGTGGCGAGGAAGGCGGTGCCGAGCTGGGCCGCGCTCGCGCCGGCCGCGAGGACCGCGGCGATCTGGGCGCCGCGCATGATGCCGCCGGCCGCGACGATCGGCAGGCTCACCGTCTCCCGGACCTGGGCGACCAGCGACAGCAGTCCGGTGCCGGCGCCGCCGGTCTCCGGGTGGTCGCGGTGGGTGCCCTGGTGGCCGCCGGCCTCGGCGCCCTGCGCGATCACCGCGTCGGCGCCGGACTGCTCGACGGCCCGGGCCTCGTCCGCGGTGGTGGCGCTGACCAGGGCGAAGGTGCCCACGCGGTGCAGGGAGTCGACGACCTCACGGCTCGGGACGCCGAAGTGGAAGGACACCACCGGCACGGGGTTGTCGAGGAGTACGGCGAGTTTGGTGTCGTAGCCGTCGTCCCGGCCGCTGTCGGGGTCGCCCAGCTCCGTCTCGTACCAGGCGGCCTCTCCGGCCAGCTGGTGGGCGTAGACGTCGACGGCGGCGGGGTCGGCCGCCTCCGGCTGCGGGAGGAAGAGGTTGACGCCGAAGGGGCGGCTCGTCAGTCCCCGCAGGTGCTTGATCTCCTGGTACATCCCGTCCGCGGTCTTGTACCCGGCGGCCAGGAAGCCCAGCCCGCCCGCCTCGGACACCGCGGCCGCGAGCTGGGGCACGGAGACGCCGCCCGCCATGGGTGCCTGCACGATCGGGTAGGGGAAGAGATCGGTCAGTGCGGAGGACATGACGGCATGTTGTCACGTCCTCCGCACAAGTCCGAATCCGGGCTTCCGTTGGCATACGCCAGGAGCATCCGCATCCCCGGCGGGCCCGTCAGCGCCCGTTGAACGCGTCCTTCAGCCGAGAGAACAAGCCCTGCTGCCCCGGCTGACTGTGTCTGCCCGGGGGACGACCCCCGGACCCCCGGCAGGCTCCGGCCGCCGCCCACACCCACGCGGCAAACCGACACCCGCCGAGCTCCACATCAGCGCCCGTTGAACGCGTCCTTCAGCCGAGAGAACAAGCCCTGCTGCCCCGGCTGGAACTGGCCCTGCGGGCGTTCCTCTCCGCGCAGCTTGGCCAGCTCGCGCAGGAGGCGTTCCTGTTCGGGGTCGAGCTTGCCCGGGGTGGTGACCTCGACGTGGACGATGAGGTCGCCTCGGCCGCCGCCGCGCAGGTGGGTGACGCCCCGGCCGTGCTTCGGGATCGACTGGCCGGACTGGGTGCCCGGTCGGATGTCGATCTCCTCCATGCCGTCGAGGGTCTCCAGCGGCACCTTGGTGCCGAGGGCCGCCGCCGTCATCGGGATGGTGACCGTGCAGTGCAGGTCGTCGCCGCGCCGCTGGAAGGTCGAGTGGGCCAGCTCGTGGATCTCGACGTACAGGTCGCCGGCGGGGCCGCCGCCGGGGCCGACCTCGCCCTCGCCCGCGAGCTGGATCCGGGTGCCGTTGTCGACCCCGGCCGGGATCTTCACGGTCAGGGTGCGCCGGGAGCGGACCCGGCCGTCGCCCGCGCACTCGGGGCACGGGGTGGGGACCACGGTGCCGAAGCCCTGGCACTGGGGGCAGGGTCGGGAGGTCATGACCTGGCCCAGGAAGGACCGGGTGACCTGCGAGACCTCACCGCGACCGCGGCACATGTCACAGGTCTGGGCCGACGTGCCCGGCGCCGCGCCCTCGCCGTTGCAGGTGTTGCAGACGACCGCCGTGTCGACCTGGATGTCCTTGGTCGTGCCGAAGGCGGCCTCGTCCAGCTCGACCTCGATGCGGATCATCGCGTCCTGGCCCCGGCGGGTGCGCGAGCGCGGCCCGCGCTGCGACGCCGTACCGAAGAACGCGTCCATGATGTCCGAGAAGTTCCCGAAGCCGCCCGCGCCGAAGCCGCCGGCGCCACCGCCGCCCCCGGCCTGGGAGAGCGGGTCGCCGCCGAGGTCGTAGACCTGCTTCTTCTGCGGGTCCGACAGCACCTCGTAGGCGGCGTTGATCTCCTTGAACCGCTCCTGGGTCTTCGGATCGGGGTTGACGTCCGGGTGCAGCTCGCGGGCGAGCCTCCGGAACGCCTTCTTGATCTCGTCCTGGGAAGCGTCGCGGCGCACGCCGAGTACGGCGTAGTAGTCCGTGGCCACCTACGACTCCGCCAGGATCTGTCCGACGTACCGTGCCACTGCGCGTACCGCTCCCATCGTTCCCGGGTAGTCCATGCGGGTCGGTCCGACCACGCCGAGCTTGGCAACCGCCTCGCCGCCCGAACCGTAGCCGACCGACACGACGGACGTTGAGTTGAGTCCCTCGTGGGCGTTCTCATGACCGATCCGTACGGTCACGCCCGGATCCTTCGCCTCGCCGAGCAGCTTGAGGAGCACGACCTGCTCCTCCAGTGCCTCCAGCACCGGCCGGATCACCAAGGGGAAGTCGTGCCCGAAGCGGGTCAGATTGGCGGTGCCGCCGATCATCAGCCGCTCCTCGTTCTCCTCGACCAGCGTCTCCAGGAGAGTGGAGAGCACGGTGGAGACCGTACCCCGATCCTCGGCCTCGAAGGGCTCCGCAAGATCTTCCACCAGAGACGGGACATCCGTGAAACGGCGTCCCGCGACCCGGCTGTTGAGCCGGGCCCGCAGATCGGCCAGCGAGGCCTCGCCGAACGGCGCCGGGCAGTCGACCATGCGCTGCTCGACCCGGCCGGTGTCCGTGATCAGCACCAGCATCAGGCGCGCGGGCGCCAGCGAGAGCAGCTCCACGTGCCGCACCGTCGAACGGGTCAGCGAGGGGTACTGCACGACGGCGACCTGCCGGGTGAGCTGCGCGAGCAGCCGCACCGTGCGGGCCACCACGTCGTCGAGGTCGACGGCGCCCTCCAGGAAGTTCTGGATGGCACGCCGCTCGGGCGCGGTCATCGGCTTGACGCCGGCCAGCTTGTCGACGAAGAGCCGGTAGCCCTTGTCGGTCGGGATGCGCCCGGCGCTGGTGTGCGGCTGGGCGATGAACCCCTCGTCCTCCAGGGCCGCCATGTCGTTGCGCACGGTGGCCGGGGAGACGCCGAGGTTGTGCCGCTCGGTGAGGGCCTTGGAACCGACCGGTTCCTCGGTGCCGACGTAGTCCTGGACGATGGCGCGCAGCACCTGGAGCCTGCGTTCACTGAGCATCGGCGCGCACCTCCAGCTGTCGTCCGCCCGTTTCGGCCTGTCTGGCCTGCGTTGACCTGTCTGCCCTGGCACTCACGGCTCGCGAGTGCCAGACTTCCCCGGCCCAGTGTACGGCCGTGGGGTACGCCCCCGGCAAGGCCGTGACGATGCCGTTAGCGTCGTCGCCGTGACGGTGACTTGGGAAGAGCTGGGCTGGGAGCGGCTGGCGGACGGGGTGGGGCGGTGCCGGCTGCCGGGCTGGGACTGCACGGCGGGGCTGGTGCTCGGCGCGGGCGGGGCACTGATGGTGGACGCGGGGTCCAGCCTGGCGGAGGGCGCCCGGTTGCACGAGGCGGCGCGGCGGCTCGCCGACCACCGTGTGACACATCTCGCGCTGACCCACCCGCACTTCGACCACGTCTTCGGCGCGGCGGCGTTCGAGGGCGCGGAGGTGTACGGCGCGTACGGCGCGGCGGGTACGGGCGCGCTGTTCGCGCCGGGCGGACAGGGGCGGGAGGCGTTGCGCGCGGACGCGGTGGCGGAGGGGCTGGACGCGCGGGCGGCGCGGGAGGCGGCCGACGCGCTCGTCCCCGTCCGGCAGGATGTCCGCGGCGAGCAGCGGCTCGACCTGGGCGGTGGCCGTCAGCTCCTGCTGGCCGACGTGGGTCCGGGGCACACGTCACACGATCTGGCGGTGCTGGTGCCCGGCTCCCCGGCCGTCGTCTTCTGCGGCGACCTGGTCGAGGAGTCCGGCGAGCCGCAGGCGGGCCCCGACGCCGTACCGTCCGACTGGCCGGCGGCCCTGGACCGGCTGCTCGATCTGGGCGGCGACGACGCGCTGTACGTGCCGGGTCACGGAGCGGTGGTGGACGCGGCGTTCGTGCGGGCCCAACGGGACGCGCTGGCCGTCCGGTTCGGCGTGTCGCGCTGATCACCGGGCGGGCGTTCCTCGTATCGTCGGCAGAATGCGCCAGTACTCCGCCGACCTGACCCCTCCGTGGAAGAAACCGCAGCCCGTTCCCGAGGTGCCGGCCGACCCCGGTCTGGTGGTCGAGGAGCCCGGCACCGGGTTCTGCGGCGCGGTGATCCGCTGCGAGGCGGGCACGGTGACCCTGGAGGACCGCTTCGGCAAGCACCGCGTCTTCCCGCTGGAACCACGCGGGTTCCTGCTGGAGGGGCGGGTGGTGACGCTGGTGCGGCCGTCCTCGTCCACCGGCCCGGTACGGCCCTCCCGTACGGCGTCCGGTTCGGTCGCCGTCCCCGGCGCACGGGCGCGGGTGGCGCGCGCCGGGCGCATCTATGTCGAGGGGCGGCACGACGCCGAGCTGGTCGAGAAGGTCTGGGGCGACGACCTGCGCGTCGAGGGCGTCGTCGTGGAGTACCTGGGCGGCGTGGACGACCTCCCGTCGATCGTCGCCGACTTCGCCCCCGGCCCGGACGCACGGCTGGGCGTCCTGGTGGACCACCTGGTGCCGGGTTCGAAGGAGTGGCGCATCGCGGAGGCGGTGACGAGCGAGCACGCGCTGGTGGTGGGCCACCCGTACATCGACATCTGGGAGGCCGTGAAACCGTCGTCGGTGGGGATTGAGGGCTGGCCCAGGGTGCCTCGCGGTCAGGACTGGAAGACCGGGGTGTGCCGGGCCCTGGGCTGGCCGCCGGAGAACACGGGCGCGGTGTGGCAGGCGATCCTGGCCCGGGTGAACTCGTACAAGGACCTGGAGCCGGAGCTGCTGGGGCGCGTGGAGGAGCTGATCGACTTCGTGACGGCGTGACGTACTTGTCCGGCTGGTGAATCCAGCCCCTCCGGCGTTTGAGGAGCGGGGGTCCGGGGGCGGCGCCCCCGGGTCGGGACGGGAAGGGGCGGCGGGGGCGAGGAAACCCGCCGTCAGTCCACCAGGTCCCGTACCACCGCGTCCGCCAGCAGCCGCCCGCGCAGCGTCAGCACCGCGCTCCCCGCCTCGTACGGCCCCTCCTCCAGCAGCCCCTCCGACAGCGCCCGCCGAGCCGCCGCCAGCCCCGCCTCCCGCAGCAGCGCCAGCGGCACGCCCTCCCGCAGCCGCAGCTCCAGCAGGACGCGCTCCACCCGCCGGTCCTCGTCCGTGAGGACCTCGCGCCCCGCGCCCGGCGACTTCCCCGCCGCCAGTGCGCCCGCGTACGCCCCGGGATGCTTCACGTTCCACCACCGCACGCCCCCCACGTGGGAGTGCGCGCCCGGCCCCGCGCCCCACCAGTCGGCGCCCCGCCAGTACAGCTCGTTGTGCAGGCAGCGACCGGCGTCGGAGGTGGCCCAGTTCGACACCTCGTACCAGTCGAAGCCCGCCGCGGCGAGGGTCTCCTCGGCGATCAGGTACCGGTCGGCGTGTACGTCGTCGTCGGTCATCGGGACCTCGCCGCGCCGGATGCGCCGGGCCAGCTGGGTGCCCTCCTCGACGATCAGGGCGTACGCCGAGACGTGGTCGGGTCCGGCGCCGAGCGCGGCGTCCAGGGAGGCGCGCCAGTCGTCGTCGGACTCGCCGGGGGTGCCGTAGATCAGGTCGAGGTTGACGTGGTCGAAGCCGGCCGCGCGGGCCTCGGCGACGCAGGCCTCGGGGCGGCCGGGGGTGTGGGTGCGGTCCAGGATCTTCAGGACGTGCTGCCTGGCGCTCTGCATGCCGAAGGAGATCCGGTTGAAGCCGCCGTCGCGGAGGGTGGCGAGGTACGCCGGGTCGACCGACTCCGGGTTGGCCTCCGTGGTGATCTCCGCGTCCGGCGCCAGGCCGAACTCGTCGCGGATCGCACCGAGCATCCGCACCAGGTCACCGGCGGCCAGCAGGGTGGGCGTACCACCGCCGACGAAGACCGTGCGGACCTCGCGGGGGTCGTCGCCGAGCACCTTGCGGGCCAGGCGGACCTCGTCGACGAGCGTGTCGGCGTAGTTGTCGCGGGAGGCGAGGACGCCTCCGGTGCCGCGCAGCTCGGTCGCGGTGTAGGTGTTGAAGTCGCAGTAGCCGCAGCGGGTCGCGCAGTACGGCACGTGCAGGTAGAAGCCGAGGGGGCGGTCGGCGGCCCCGGCGAGCGCGGACGCGGGCAGGGCACCGTCGGCGGGGACGGGTTCGCCGTCGGGGAGTGCGGAGGGCATGCGTTCCATTGTCCCGCACCCGCGCCGATCCCCCGCCCGCTCACTCGGCCTGGAGCACCAGCAGCGCCAGGTCGTCCTCCGGTGGCCGGGGCCCGAACTCGTGCACCAGCCGCCGGATCCGCTCGGCGACCAGCTCGGCGTCCAGGCCCGTGCAGCCGGCCAGTGCCTCGGCGAGCCCGTCGTCGTCGTCGAACTGGCGGGAGCCGCTGCGCCGCTCCGTGACCCCGTCCGTGACGCACAGCAGGGTGTCGCCGGACCGCAGCTCGAAGCTCTCGCTGACGTACGTCGCGTCCTCGACGACGCCGAGCAGGGTCTGCGGGCACGCGACGGCGCTCACCGTGCCGTCGGGGCCGAGGAGCAGCGGCAGTGGGTGTCCGGCGGACGCGAGGGTGCAGCGGACGCCGCCCTCGAAGGGGACCAGCTCGCCGTAGAGGAGGGAGAGGAAACGGGTCTGCGGTCCGTCGCCCGGGGCAACCGGTGGGCCTCCGGCGGCGACCAGCGCGCGGGCGGCGGCGTCGGCGGCCTCGGTGGCGTCGTCGAGGAGGAGCTGGTTGAGGCGGTCGAGGACGTCGGGGACGCCGTACTGCTCGCGGGCCAGCAGCCGCAGCCAGGGCCGGGCGAGCCCGATGACGACGGCGGCCTCGGGGCCCTTGCCCTGGACGTCGCCCACGGCGAAGCACCAGCGGCCGTCGCCGGCCGGGAAGAGGTCGTAGAAGTCGCCGCTGGGGCCGCCCTTGTCGCGCGGTTCGTAGACGAGGGCGCTGCGCACGCCGGGGATCTCGGCGACGGCGCCGGGCAGCAGGCCGCGCTGGAGGACGGCGCTGATGGTGGCCTGCCGGGCGTACTGGCGGGCGGCGCCGATGGCGAGCGCCACCCGGCGGCTGAGGTCCTCGACCAGGCCGGTGATCTCGTCGGGGAAGCCGGGAGAGTCCTGGTGGCCGCCGGTGTCGGGGGCGTCCTGGGCGTCCGGGGTGTCCGGGGTCGGGTCCGGGGGGCCGGCCCGGCCGATGACCAGGGTGCCCAGGGGGCGGCCGCCGGCGACCAGGCGGTAGGCGAGCGCGGTGCCGTGCGTGCCGAGCGCCTCGGCGGGCCAGGGGTGGCCGACGGGACCGGAGCGCCACGGGTCGCGCGGGCGGGGCGGCTCCTTCTCCAGGGCCGCGCGCAGCTCGTCGAGGTGGCCCTCGCCGGCGTGCCACACGCGGGCCAGCCGGGCGCCGACGGCCGTCCCGGAGTCGTCGCTCCAGGCGCCCCGGCCCAGGGTCTCGTCCTCCAGCCACACCCCGCACCAGTCGGCGAGCCGGGGCACGATCAGCTGGCCGGTGAGGGAGGCGACGAGGTCCTCGTCGAGCTGTCCGGCCAGGAGGTCGGAGGCCTCGGCGAGGAAGGACAGCGCGCCGCGGCCCAGCCACTCCCGGTCGCGGGTGCGGCGCCGGCCGGGCCGTGCGGGCACACCGGACGCGTCGTGCGGGCCGTCGGGGTCTGCCGGCGCCACCGCGCCCGTGGGCGGCGTCCGGTGCGCGCCCCCGGCGTACGCCCCGGTCCGCGCCGTGGACCCGGGCGCCCCGACGCCCTCGCCGCCCTCGACGCCCGCTCCGGCGGGCGTGGCTTCGGCGAGACCGGCGCCCACCCCGGCACCGTCCGCGGGCTCCGCGCCGCCGGCCGGCAGCCGCGCCCACACCGTCTTGGAGCCCGGGCGGTAGGTGATCCCCCAGGCCTCCGCGAGCGCGGCGACGAGGCGCAGGCCGCGCCCGTACTCGGCGGGGTCGTGCGGTGTCTCGTGGTCGCCGCCGCCGCTCGGGGCCCGGGAGGGGTGCCGGTCCGCGACCTCGACGACGAGGGTGCCCGTCTCCTCCACCCGGAGGCCCACCTCGACGTCGGTACCGGCGTGCACGACGGCATTGGTGACCAGCTCACTGACGACGACCAGGGCGTCGGCGGCGAGGTGCTCGGTCAGGTGCTCCGTGCCGGGCAGTCCGAGCGCGGACCAGTCGGCGAGCGCGGCGCGCGCCATCGCGCGGGCGGCGCCCGGCGCCAGGGAGCTGCCCAGCAGGGTAACGCGCGCCCGCGCGCACTCCTCGAAGCGCTCGCCGAAGACCTCGACCGAGGCCCCCTCGCCGGAGTACTCGGCGGACGCCTCAGCGGCGCGCGCGTCCGCCGCGCCGGCGCGGGAGGCGGTCTCCCGCTGCCTCGGAATGGCCGACATGGACGTCTCCCCGGGCAGTTCGTGCGAATTCCTCACACTCAATGCCGACAGAGTGACAGACCGATCCCGCCCATAAGCACGGAGTTACCGAAGTGGGCCGCGATGAGTGAGAACCATGCTAGGCGAACGTTCGAAGACGGCCGGAATCCGAACGGAAACCGGCCGTCTTCGAACATCTGCCGCGCTCTTGCGGGCCCTACGCCTCGCGCGAGCCCTCGTACATCTCCTCGATCAGGTTCATGTACTCGCGCTCCACCACCGGCCGCTTCAGCTTGAGGCTCGGGGTGATCTCGCCATGCTCGACGTCGAGGTCGCGGGGCAGCAGGCGGAACTTCTTGATGGTCTGCCAGCGCTGGAGGCCCTCGTTGAGCTGCTTGACGTAGCCGTCGACCATCTCGACGGTCGCGGGCGCCGCGACGATCTCCGCGTACGGCTTGCCCTCCAGGCCGTTCTCCTTGGCCCACTCGGTGATCGCGATCTCGTCGAGGGCGATGAGCGCGGTGCAGAAGTTCCGGTCGGCGCCGTGGACCAGGATGTTGGAGACGTAGGGGCAGACCGCCTTGAACTGGCCCTCGACCTCGGCGGGCGCGATGTACTTGCCGCCGGAGGTCTTGATGAGGTCCTTCTTGCGGTCGGTGATGCGCAGGTAGCCGTCGGGCGACAGTTCGCCGATGTCGCCGGTGTGGAACCAGCCGTCGGACTCCAGCACCTCGGCGGTCTTCTCGGGCAGCTTGTGGTAGCCCTCCATGATGCCGGGGCCGCGCAGCAGGATCTCGCCGTCGTCGGCGATGCGCACCTCGGTGCCGGGCAGCGGCTTGCCGACGGTGCCGGTACGGTAGGCCTCGCCGGGGTTGACGAAGGAGGCGGCGGAGGACTCGGTGAGGCCGTAGCCCTCCAGGATGTGGATGCCGGCGCCGGCGAAGAAGTAGCCGATCTCGGGAGCGAGGGCGGCCGAGCCCGAGACGCAGGCGCGCAGCCGGCCGCCGAAGGCCTCGCGGATCTTGGCGTAGACGAGCTTGTCGGCGACGGCGTGCTTGGTGCGCAGGCCGGCGGGGGCGCTCGCGGTGCCGGTGCGCTTGAAGTTGTCCTGGGTGACCTTGGCGTACTCGCGGGCGATCCCGGCGGCCCACTGGAAGATCTTGTACTTGGCCCCGCCGCCCGCGCGGGCCTTCGCGGCGACGCCGTTGTAGACCTTCTCGAAGATGCGGGGCACGGCCGCCATGTAGGTCGGCTGGACCACCGGCAGGTTCTCGATGATCTTGTCGACCCGGCCGTCGACGGCGGTGACGTGACCGGCCTCGATCTGGCCGGAGGTCAGCACCTTGCCGAAGACGTGCGCGAGCGGCAGCCACAGGTACTGGATGTCGTCCTTGGTGACCAGGCCGGTCGCCGCGATCGCCTTCGCCATGTACGACCAGTTGTCGTGCGGGAGGCGGACGCCCTTGGGCCGGCCCGTGGTGCCGGAGGTGTAGATGAGGGTGGCGAGCTGGTCCTTGGTGAGCGCGCCGACCCGCTCCTTGATCAGCTGCGGGTCCGTCCCCAGGCGGGCCGCGCCCCGGCGCTCCAGCTCGTCGAGGGTGAGGACCCACTCCTCGGAGGTGTCCGCGCCGGTCGCGTCGACCACGACCACGTGGGTGAGGTCGGGCAGCTCCGCCTTCTTCTCCTTCGCCTTGGCGAGCTGCGCGGCGTCCTCCGCGATCAGCACCCGGCTCTCGGAGTCGGAGAGGATGTACGCCGATTCGTCGGCGTTGGTCTGCGGGTAGACGGTGGTCGTCGCCGCGCCCGCGCACATGATGCCGAGGTCGGCGAGGATCCACTCCAGGCGGGTGGAGGAGGCCAGCGCCACGCGCTGCTCGGGCAGCACGCCCAGTTCGATCAGGCCGGCCGCGATCGCGTACACCCGCTCGGCGGCCTGTCCCCAGGTCAGCGACTTCCAGTCGTCGGGGCCCTCGCCCGAGGCCGGCGGCACCGGGTAGCGGTACGCCTCGGCGTCCGGCGTGGCGGCCACCCGCTCCAGGAAGAGTCCCGCCACGGAGGGCGGACGGTTCTCGATCAGTGTCTGTGTGTCGCTCACGACATCCTCCGGGCCCGCGACGGTGCGGCTGGCTCGTTGCGGCTGGCTCAGGTGTGGCTGGTTCACTCTCGGGCGGTTGTTCGGACCGTGGTCAAGCGGCGCGTCGGACTGTTGCCCGATCACTTGTTTAACTCACGAGTAACTACGGGGCAGGCATCAGAGTAGAGGGCGACCGGCCCCCGCGTAAGAGCCCGCGCCCTGTCACTTCCTACAGATGCGCGCCCGTGACATGCGAAGGGACCCGCCGCACTTTCGTACGACGGGCCCCTCGGTGTCCGTTCTGTCCGGACTCGACGTGCGGTACGGCGGTTACTTCTTGCCCTTGCCCGACCCCGCGCTGTCGTCGCTGGACAGGACGGCGATGAAGGCCTCCTGCGGAACCTCCACGGAACCCACCATCTTCATCCGCTTCTTGCCTTCCTTCTGCTTCTCCAGCAGCTTCCGCTTGCGGGAGATGTCACCGCCGTAGCACTTGGCGAGGACGTCCTTGCGGATGGCGCGGATGGTCTCGCGGGCGATGACCCGGGAGCCGATGGCGGCCTGGACCGGCACCTCGAAGGCCTGCCGCGGGATCAGCTCCTTGAGCTTGGCGACGAGCCGCACGCCGTACGCGTACGCCTGGTCCTTGTGGGTGATCGCGGAGAACGCGTCCACCTTGTCGCCGTGCAGCAGGATGTCGACCTTGACCAGGCTGGAGGTCTGCTCGCCGGTGGGCTCGTAGTCGAGGGAGGCGTAGCCGCGCGTCTTGGACTTCAGCTGGTCGAAGAAGTCGAAGACGATCTCCGCGAGGGGGAGGGTGTAGCGGATCTCCACCCGGTCCTCGGAGAGGTAGTCCATGCCGAGCAGGGTGCCGCGCCGGGTCTGGCACAGCTCCATGATGGCGCCGATGAACTCGGTCGGCGCCAGGATCGTGGCGCGCACGACCGGCTCGTAGACCTCGTCGATCTTGCCCTCGGGGAACTCGCTCGGGTTGGTGACGGTGTGCTCGGTGCCGTCCTCCATGATCACGCGGTAGACCACGTTGGGCGCGGTGGCGATGAGGTCGAGGTTGAACTCGCGCTCCAGCCGCTCCCGGATCACGTCGAGGTGGAGCAGGCCGAGGAAGCCGACGCGGAAGCCGAAGCCGAGGGCGGCGGAGGTCTCCGGCTCGTAGACCAGGGCGGCGTCGTTGAGCTGGAGCTTGTCCAGGGCCTCGCGCAGCAGCGGGTAGTCGGAGCCGTCCAGCGGATACAGGCCGGAGAAGACCATGGGCCTCGGGTCCTTGTAGCCGCCCAGCGGCTCATCGGCGCCCTTGTGCTGGCTGGTGACGGTGTCACCGACCTTGGACTGGCGGACGTCCTTCACGCCGGTGATCAGGTAGCCCACCTCGCCGACGCCGAGGCCGTCGGCGGAGAGCATCTCGGGCGAGTTGGTGCCGATCTCCAGCAGCTCGTGGGTGGCGCCGGTGGACATCATCCGGATGCGCTCGCGCTTGTTGAGCTGGCCGTCGATGACACGGACGTACGTCACGACACCGCGGTAGGAGTCGTAGACGGAGTCGAAGATCATCGCGCGGGCGGGGGCGTCCTTGACGCCGACCGGCGCCGGGATCTCGGCGACGACCTTGTCCAGCAGCGCGTCGACGCCGAGGCCGGTCTTGGCGGAGACCTTGAGCACGTCGTCGGGGTCGCAGCCGACCAGGTTGGCCAGTTCCTCGGCGAACTTCTCGGGCTGCGCGGCCGGCAGGTCGATCTTGTTCAGCACGGGGATGATCGTGAGGTCGTTCTCCATCGCCAGGTAGAGGTTGGCGAGGGTCTGGGCCTCGATGCCCTGGGCGGCGTCGACGAGGAGGATGGTGCCCTCGCACGCCGCCAGCGAGCGGGACACCTCGTAGGTGAAGTCGACGTGGCCCGGGGTGTCGATCATGTTGAGGATGTGCGTGGTGCCCTTGTCGTCGGACGGGGCCCACGGCAACCGCACCGCCTGGGACTTGATCGTGATGCCGCGCTCGCGCTCGATGTCCATGCGGTCGAGGTACTGGGCGCGCATCTGCCGCTGCTCGACCACACCGGTCAGCTGGAGCATCCGGTCGGCGAGCGTGGACTTGCCGTGGTCGATGTGCGCGATGATGCAGAAGTTGCGGATCAGCGCCGGGTCGGTACGGCTCGGCTCGGGCACATGGCTGGGGATCGCGGGCACGCAGGGTCCTGATTCTTGAGGCGTCCGCAGTGTCTGCGGTCTCGGGTCTCGGGTCGGATCGATACGTAGCCTCCATGGTCCCACGGGTGGGGACCCGGGATGGGTTTGGGACCCTCGACGACCCGCTGGTAGTGTGGGGGGCTGTGTCTCTTGCCCTCTCAGCGTGAGGCACTCCTTCAAGAAATCACCGGCACGGGACCCTCGCGGCCTCGTGCCTGAACCTGCAAAGGCTCATTCGTGGCGAACATCAAGTCCCAGATCAAGCGGAACAAGACGAACGAGAAGGCCCGGCTGCGCAACAAGTCGGTCAAGTCCTCTCTGAAGACCGCGATCCGCAAGGCCCGCGAGGCCGCCGCCGCGGGTGACGTCGAGAAGGCCACCGAGTACCAGCGCGTCGCTTCGCGCGAGCTCGACAAGGCCGTCTCCAAGGGCGTCATCCACAAGAACCAGGCCGCCAACAAGAAGTCGGCGCTGGCGCAGAAGGTCGGCGCTCTCAAGGGCTGAACCCCCTTGGCTGGATTCATCCGGTTCAGCTGGTTTCATCTGGTCTGATCGCCGGAGGGACCCCGAGCGGGCCCTCTCTCATCCGCTCCCGTCCGGCACCAAGGATCCATGCGCGGCCTGCGTTCGCCACGCGGGCATGGATCCGCGAGCTTGATCCGAAGGCCCCGGTGGCCGTCCTTCCCCAGGACGGACGCCGGGGCCTTCGGTGTTTCCCGGACCAGAGGTTCCGAAGGGGTGCTTACGACTTACGACCGTCCCCGGGAACGCGCCGCCCGCGCGACGGTCACCACTGCCTTCTCCAGGGCGTACTCGGGGTCGTCGCTGCCGCCCTTCACGCCCGCGTCCGCCTCGGCCACCGCACGCAGGGCCACGGAGACGGCGTCCGGGGTCCAGCCGCGCATCTGCTGCCGGACGCGGTCGACCTTCCAGGGCGGCATCCCCAGCTCGCGGGCGAGGTCGGCGGGGCGTCCGCCGCGGGCGGAGGACAGCTTGCCGATCGCCCGTACACCCTGGGCCAGGGCGCTGGTGATCAGCACCGGCGCCACTCCGGTCGCCAGCGACCAGCGCAGCGCCTCCAGCGCCTCCGCGGCCCGTCCCTCGACCGCCCGGTCGGCGACCGTGAAGCTGGAGGCCTCCGCCCGTCCGGTGTAGTACCGCCCGACGACCGCCTCGTCGATGGTCCCCTCGATGTCGGCGGTCAGCTGGGACACCGCCGAGGCCAGCTCCCTGAGGTCGCTGCCGATCGCGTCGACCAGGGCCTGGCACGCCTCGGGCGTGGCCGACCGCCCGGCCGTACGGAACTCCGCGCGCACGAAGGCCAGCCGGTCGGCGGGCTTGGTCATCTTCGCGCACGCCACCTCGCGGGCGCCCGCCTTGCGGCCGGCGTCGAGCACGCCCTTGCCCTTGGCGCCGCCCGCGTGCAGCAGGACGAGGGTGATCTCCTCGACGGGGGCGGCGATGTACGCCTTGACGTCCTTGACGGTGTCGGCGGACAGGTCCTGCGCATTGCGTACGACCACGACTTTGCGCTCGGCGAAGAGCGAGGGGCTGGTGAGCTCGGCGAGGGTGCCGGGCTGCAGCTGGTCGGGGGTGAGGTCGCGTACGTCCGTGTCGGCGTCGGCGGCCTTGGCGGCGGCCACCACCTCCTGCACGGCACGGTCGAGCAGGAGGTCCTCCTGGCCCACGGCAAGGGTCACCGGGGCGAGAGGGTCGTCGTTCGCAGTCTTCCTGGCCATCGCGACAAGCATCGCACGCACCACTGACAGCGCCGGACGGACGCTGTCGGGCGCGCGGCTCCGGCGGGGCCTACGGGTGCGCGCTCCGGCGGGGCCTACGGCTCCTCGCGCCAGCCGTCCCACTCCCCCGCGAACGCGTCCAGCTCGCCGGGGTCCAGCGCCTCCCGCTCGTCCCGCAGGACGACGAGCCACTGGGCGTCCTCGGCGTCGTCCTCGCCGGCCAGGGCGTCCCGGAGGATCCGGGGCTCCTCGTCGATGCCGAACCGCTCCCCGAGCGCCTGGGCCGCTTCCTCCGCGGCGTCGCGGTCGGGCAGTACCAGCACATGTCTCACGTCGCTCACGGGAGCCATTGTCGGTCAGCCCTTGGGTACGGTCTGCACGTCGAGGTCGATGCGGATGCTGGGGCCGACCACGGCGATGCCGCGGGCCAGCATCGTCTGCCAGCTCACCGTGAAGTCGTCGCGGTGCAGCTCGGTGGTGGCGCGGCAGGCGGCGCGCGTCTCGCCCTCCATGCCGTTGCCGAGACCGAGGTACTCCGTGTCCAGCGTGACCGTGCGCGTCACGCCGTGCAGGGACAGCGCGCCGGTGACGGCCCAGCGGTTGCCGCCGCGGTGGGTGAACCGGTCGCTGTAGAACTCCAGGGTCGGAAACCGCTCCACGTCCAGGAAGTCGGCCGACCGCAGATGGTCGTCGCGCATCTTCACGTTGGTGTCGATGGACGCCGCGTCGATCACGACGTGCATCGCCGACTGCTCCATGTCGTCGGCGATCCGGACCGCGCCCGCGAAGGAGTTGAACCGGCCGTGGATCCGGGCCAGCCCGATGTGCCGCGCGGTGAACGCGATCGAGGAGTGCGCCGGCTCGATCTCCCAGTCGCCCGCCGCGGGCAGCTCCGGCGGCTGGGCCACCTGGAGCGTCACGTCGCCCAGCGAGGCCAGCGTGTCCTCGACGACCGTCGCGGAGGCGCGGTACGGGGTGTAGCCCTCGGCGGACACGGCGAGCCGGTACTCCCCCGCGGGCACCGTCGCCACGAACGAACCGAAGGGGTCCGTGCCCCCGCCGACCACCTTGCGCCCCATGGTGTCGCTGACCGTGAACTCCGCGTGCGGCACCGGGGCGTTGACGGGGTCGAGGACGCGGCAGCTCAGCACTCCCGCGTCCGGCGGGGTGTGCACCGCGGCCAGGGGACCCGTCCGTTGCATCCGCTTGGTTCGGCTTCCCAGCAAGCGGCCGATCATTGGCGACACCCTCTGCACGACATCGAAAAACTAGTTGACGGAGAAACATTCGACCACCGATGTGGCTTTCGGGGCAACACGGGACCACATCACGGGAAACCGTCACATGTGCTGGGAGTGGACCGGAGTGGCCCCGTGTGCGCCGGTATCCCCGCACCGGTAGGGATTTCTCACAGCGGGGACACAGGTCGCAAGCGGGGACACGGGTCGCGCCGACGGCCGGCCGGGCCGGATCCGTGTCACCTCTCCCAGTACAGGCCGCGGACCTTCACGCTCGTGACGGTGACCGGGGCGTCGTCGCCGGCGTCGGGCGGGTAGTAGACGCACTCGAAGCGCAGTCGCTCGTCGGCGACGATCGAGCCGCTGTTGCCGAAGTCGGGGAAGCTGCCGCCGTCGGTGCCCAGGCGCTCGACGATCGGACCGGTCCACCGGGTTCCGTCCGGACGCAGGTGGTAGAAGCGGCCCTGGAGCGTGGAGCCGGGGGGCACGACCGCCCGGAGGTGGGCCGTGGCCTGGTAGTGCGTCGCGCCGGTCAGCAGGTCCGTCCCGTCCACGGTGAGCGTCGTCCACTTCCGGGGCGTGATCTCCTGGTCGTCGCTCTCGGACCGGCTGATCGCTCGCGGCATGTCGTCCTCCTCGGAATCGCCGGGCGTCCAGCCGGCGGGGTGGTTGAGGCGTTCTTCGACCCGGGCGCGCATCGACGCCATGGTGAACCCGCGCGGGTCGATCTTTCCGGGCTGCCACTCCAGGTGGCCGATGACGGACCGCTGGTTCCAGCCGTGGTGACGGCACACGGCCGCTGCGGCCCTCTCGATCGCGTCCAGTTGCGCGGCGGGCCACGGGTCCTTTCCGTCGCCGAGGTTCTCGCACTCGAAGCCGTAGAAGTGGCGGTTGCCGTCGGTGTTGGCCTCGTTGTCCCGGGGCAGCGGCTTCTCCGCGACGACGGCGCGCAGGACGTCGTCGTCGCCCAGGCCGGCGTGGTTGGCGCGGCCGTAGCCGACCAGGTGCACGCGGCCGTCCTTGGTGATGACGCCGTGACACAGCGGACCGGGCAGGCTCGCGTAGCCCTTGCGGCAGATCTCCACGGTGGCAGCGCTGCCCCGGGTCACGGTGTGGTGGATCATCACACCGTTGACGGGACCCCAAGGGCCCTTGTGGTTGCGGTTGTGGCTCCGCCAGTCGCCCACTTCGACGACGGTGAGGCCCTCCGCCTTCAGCGCCTTGAGGAAGCTGCTCGCGGTCATCGGGTTCGCCATCAGCCACGCTCCGACGACGGCCGGGTGACCTGCCGGTCGTCCTCGCCGGGCCGGTGCACAACGGTGTGCCCCGGCGTGGGGGTTTGGGGCATGGGCTTCTCCTTCTTCCGTGCTGGGCCGGAAATTTCCACTTCTGTCCTGGACTTGGAATTCCCGGCGCCCACCCCGCCTACGCCTCCGAGGGCACACGGGACCGCTGCCGGGAGTGCGGGAGGATCCCTGTGAAGTCCGTGTACTGAGGCAACGGTTCCGTCGGCTCATGGACTCCTTCAGGTATTCGGGAGGTGCCCATGGGGGATGCCAAGCAGGTACGGGACGAGGAGTTCCGCAGATTCGTGATCGGCCGGTGGCCGGGGCTGATGCGCACGGCCTTTCTCCTCACCGGCGACAAATACGCCGCCGAGGACCTGGCCCAGTCGACGCTGGAGCGGACCTACACGGCCTGGCGCCGAGTGAGCGCGGCCGACGATCCGGACGCCTACGTGCGGCGCATCATGATCAACGCGCACGCCCGCAGGCACAGAAGAAGACTCAAGGAGTTCCTGGCGCCCAAGGACGACTCCGGTCCGGTGCGTGAACCGACCGACACGGCCGATCAGATGGCGCGGGCCGACGACCGCGACGCACTGCTCGAAGCGCTCGCCCAGTTGCCGGCGCGGCAGCGCGAGGCGGTGGTCCTGCGCTACTGGGAGGACCTCACGGAAACGCAGACGGCGCGGGCCATGGGCTGCTCGGTCGGCACGGTCAAGAGCAACACGTCGAAGGGGATAGCGAAGCTGCGCGCCGTACCGGCGCTGGCCGACGCCGTACTGCAGGGAGGACGGAAATGACTGGTGTGGACGGCAAGGACCAGGGCGCGGCACCGGAGCGGATCGCCGCTCTCCTCGTGGACACGGCGAACGGGTTGGAGACCGGCGCCGCTCCCGTGGACGCCGTCGTACGCGCGGGCCGCCGGCACAGGGCGCGGCGACGGACGGCCACCGCGGTCGCGGCAGTGGTGCTGGCGGGCACGACGGGGACGCTGGCCCTGACGAACCTGCCCGGGGGGAACGACCGGAGCGCCCCCGCCAAGCCCGCCCCGGCGGACGAACGACGCGTGTTCCTGCCGCAGATCTCGACGGTGGCCTACGGCATGACCGGGGACGCGAGGTGGGCCGTCAACGTGCAGGTGTGGTCGGCACCGCGCGACAAGGCCGAGGCCGTCGAACAGACCGAGGCCATGGCGGACTGGGGACTCGCCCCGGCGACCTCGGGCAGCCCTTCCGACCTCGTCGGCCGCACCAGCTACTTCGTCATCCGCGCCTACGGCCCTCAGAACGCCACGAACGACGAGCTCACCACGCGTCTGGTGGACTCCGGCTCGACGAGCAGGCTGCCCTGGCCGAAGGGGACCGAAGTCGAGGCCCTGCCCCAGCCCCTCACGGGAAAGGACGGACCGAACCGCCTGGTCGTCGGGACGGTGCCCACAACGGCGAAGCAGGTCGCCTGCCACTGGAAGGACGGCAGTACCACCCTGGCCGACCGGGCCCCCGACAACGCTCCTCTGCGCCCGACGAAAGCCGTGATCCGGTCCGTCCGCGACTTCCCCACGGCTAACTGGTTCGTCTGCACGTCCCCAGGTGCGGCCGCCTACGAGTCCGCGGAAGTGACCGAGTAACGACTCGGGGGGGTCAGTCCCCCGCCACCCGCAGCTCCCTCCCCGTACCGGCGACCGCCAACGCCCCGTCCCGGTCCGTGCGGAGCACCGTCGCTCCCTGGGCGCGCAGGGCGGCGACCGTGCCGGGGGCCGGGTGACCGTAGGTGTTGTCCTCGCCGCAGCTGATGAGGGCCAGCCGCGGGGCGACCCGGCGGAGGAACGCGAAGTCCTGGTGCGCCGAGCCGTGGTGGGCCACCTTCAGCACGTCGACGCCCTTCAACGCCGCTGCCGCCGGGGAGCGGGCCAGCTCCCGCTGGGCCGGGGGCTCCAGGTCGCCGAGGAGGAGCAGGCGCAGGCCCGCCGTCCGGACCAGGAGGGTGACGCTGGCGTCGTTGGGGCCGCTCTCCGTGCCCGGTGCCGTAGTGGTCGGCGGGCTCGGCGGGGGCCACACCACCTGCCAGGACAGCGGGCCGGAGCGGCGCTGTTCCCCAGCGGTGGCGTGCCGCACGGGGATGTCCCGGGAGGCCGCCTGTCCGCGGACGAACCCGGCTTGGTCCGGGGGCTCTTCCAGGGCGGTCGTCTCGATGGCGCCCACCGAGCGGCCCCGCAGCACCCCGGGGAGCCCGGCCACGTGGTCGGCGTGGAAGTGGGTCAGCAGCACGAGGGGGACGCGGGTGATGCCGAGGGAGCGCAGGCAGTGGTCGACCAGGGCGGGGTCGGGTCCCGCGTCCACGACCACGGCCGTTCCCTCTCCCGCGGCGAGGACCAGCGCGTCGCCCTGGCCCACGTCGCACATCACCATCCGCCAGCCGGGCGGGGGCCAGCCCTTGATCACCCGGGCCAGCGGGGGCGGTTGCACCACGACGAGGATCAGGAGCAGCGCGCAGACGCCGCACCACCAGGGATGCCGCAGCAGGCGTCGGCCCACCGGCAGCGCGGCCGCCGTGACGAGGGCGAGCAGGGCCGCCCCGGCCCAGTTGCCCGGCCAGTCCACACCCGCGCCGGGCAGCGCGGCCCCGGTGCGCGCGATCGCCGCGATCCACTCGGCCGGCCAGCCTCCGCACCAGGCCAGACTCCTGGCCAGCGGCATCGCCACCGGCGCCGTCGCCAACGCCGCGAAGCCCAGGACCGTGGCCGGGGCCACCGCGAACTCCGCCAGGAGGTTGCACGGCACCCCCACCAGGCTCACCCGCGCCGACAGCACCGCGACGACCGGTGCGCACAGGGCCTGCGCGGCTCCCGCGGCGGCCAGCGCCTCCGCGAGCCGGGGCGGCACCCCGCGCCTGCGCAGCGCCGCACTCCACCGGGGAGCGATCGTGAGCAGTGCGCCCGTGGCCAGCACGGAGAGCAGGAAGCCGTAACTGCGGGCCAGCCAGGGGTCGTAGAGCACCAGGAGCAGTACCGCCGTCGCCAGGGCCGGGAGCAGGGATCTGCGGCGTCCGGTGGCCAGGGCCAGCAGGGCTACGGAGCCGCAGGCCGCCGCGCGCAGCACGCTCGGGTCGGGCCGGCACACGACGACGAAGGCGAGCGCGAGCAGTCCGCCGAGCAGCGCGGTCGCGCGCAGGTGCAGGCCGAGACGGGGGGCCAGGCCTCGGCGCTCACTGCGTGGGGCCAGGCCCGGCGGGCCGAGGAGCAGGGCGAGCACGATCGTGAAGTTGGCGCCGGACACGGCCAGCGTGTGCGTCAGGTCGGTCTCCTTGAACGCCTCCTCCAACTCCGGCGTGACGCGTGAGGTGTCGCCGACCACCAGGCCCGGCAGCAACGCCCTCGCGTCCGTCGGCAGGTCCTCGGTCGCCGCGCGCAGGCCGGATCGCAACCGGCCCGCGAGCCGTTGCGCCGTCGACGGCCTCGACGCCACCTCCGGTGCCTGTCCGCCGGCCCGCACGCGCAGCACCGCGGCGATGCGGTCGCCGCGCGTCCTCGGGGGTGACAGGCGGGCGGCGACGCGGAGCCGGGTGGTCGGCAGCAGGTTCAGCCAGCGGGAGGGTGCGGCGGGCCGCGTGCGGGACCGCCCGCCTGCCCCGCCTTCCCTGTCGTCCCCGCCTTCCTGGCCTTCCCCGCCCTCCCCTCCCTCCCCGGCTGCGTCCACCAGTACGAGGACCGGCGTCCGGGTCGTCACCGTCGTCCCGCCCCTCTCGCTCACCCGTCGCACGTCTGCCTCGATCAGCACGGTGGGCGGCACCGCGCGGTTGCCCCGGACGCGCGGCCGGGTGAGGCGGGGATCGGCCGTGACCTCCACCTCCGCGGTGACGGTGGCGTACCGCCGCGCCAGCTCCGGCACCGGGCCCCTGCGCAGGTCCGCACCGTGCAGCGCGGCCGAGGCGGCGGACGCGGCGACGCAGAGGAGCAAGGCGGCGGCTACGAGTGTGCGGGGCCGTCCGCGCGCCGGCCCCAGAAGCAGCGCCCCGGCCACGATCAGGGCGCCCGTCACCACACCCACCGCCCAGCCGGCCGGCGCGTCCAGCACCAGCGCCGCCGTCGCCCATGCCGCCAGGGCAGGTGGCACCAGGCGGAGGTCCGCCGGACCCTCCTGCCGGGGATGGGCCGCGCCCAGCCGGTGGCCGGAGGCGGCGTGCACGGCGGCGCGCGGGGGTCTCGTCGGTGACTCCTCCGGTCCTGGTGCCGCCTCCGGTCCAGGTGCCGCCTCCGGCCGGTCCACTCGCTCCACTCGCGCCGGGTCCGTGTTCATGGACGGACCAGGTCCCGCAGGTCGGCGAAGCGGCGTTCGCCGATGCCGTTGACCTCGCGCAGTTCGTCCACCGAGCGGAAGCCGCCGTGTTGGGTGCGGTAGTCGATGATGTGCTGGGCGAGGACCGGGCCGACGCCCGGGAGGGTGTCTAGTTGGTCGGCGGTCCCCGTGTTGAGGGAGACCGGCGCCGTGGGCCCCGCTCCCGCCCCTCCGCCGGAAGCAGTCACCGATCCAGGCGCGGGCGGTGGCGCGAATGCTCCGACGATCACCTGCTCGCCGTCCACCAGGAAGCGCGCCCGGTTCAGTCCGTCGGTCTTCGTGCCGGGCTTCACGCCCCCGGCGGCTCGCAGGGCGTCCTCGACGCGGGAACCCGCCGGGAGGCTGTGAACGCCGGGTTCGCGGACCTTGCCGCCGACGTCCACCACGATCTCGGCCCCCGCCCGGGTCGTGGGCGCGGCACCCGGCTCGGGATCGTCGGCCTTGGTGCGGTCCTCGGCCGCCGGTCCCGGTGTCGCCGCTCCGTATGCCGCCGCCTCCCGCACCACCTCGGGGGCCGCCACCGGCTGGGTGCGGCCGGACCAGAAGTGCTGCACCGCGAAGACCGCCGCGACGACCAGCAGCACCGAGAGCGCCGCCACGCTGCGCCGCTCCAGCCCGCACCGTGTCTGCAGCCACAGCGGCATCCGCTCCCGCAGCGCCAGCCCGGTCCGTTCCCGCCAGGTCGTCGTGGCCCCGCCCCCGTCACCGTCACCGCCACCGGTGACGGTGACGGGGGCGTCAGGGCGGGGCAACGGCGGCCCCTTCCCCGACTCGCCCCGCACCTGCTCGTGCCCGGCCTGCTCGGCGCGCTCCCCGAACAACGCCTCCGCCCGCCGCCGCAGCTCCTCCGGCGGCGCCTGCCGGCGGTCGTGCCGGGTGTGGGAACGGGGGCGGGCGTGGGCGCGCGAGCCGGGTGCGCGGCGGTGGGCGAGGCGGCCGTCGGAGGCCGGGGCGCGGCCCGGACCGCTGGTCGCGGACGCGGTGCGTGAGCGTGATCGAAGAGCCATGCGACGAGGATCGGGCAGCTCGCCACCCCCGCGATGATCATGGTCAATTCCCGGGGACTACCCACGGGTTGTGGAAAACTCCGCCCCCCTCACGAGTGACACGAACGGCCCACCGCGGCGCCCATCACCCGCCGTCCACCGCCCGCGCCCTCACCGCGACGAGACCACGACCCCCAGCAGCCCCGGCCCCGTGTGCGCGCCGATCACCGCACCGACCTCGCTCACATGCAGGTCCGCCAGGCCGGGCACCCGCTCCCGCAGCCGGTCCGCCAGGGCCGACGCCCGGTCCGGGGCGGCGAGATGGTGGACGGCGACGTCGACGGGTGCGCTGCCCGCCCGGTCGGCGGCGATCTCCTCGAGCCGGGCGATCGCCCTGGACGCCGTCCGGACCTTCTCCAGGGGTTCGATGCGGCCGCCCTCCAGCTGGAGCAGCGGTTTCACGGCGAGCGCGGAGCCGAACAACGCCTGGGCCGCCCCGATCCGGCCGCCGCGGCGCAGATAGTCGAGGGTGTCGACGTAGAAGTAGGCGGAGGTGCCCGCGGCGCGCTTCTCGGCGGCCGTGACGGCCTCGTCCACCGTGCCGCCCGCCTCCGCCGTCTCCGCGGCGGCGAGCGCGCAGAATCCGAGCGCCATCGCGATCATGCCGGTGTCCACGACCCGGACCGGGACGGCGGCGTCACGCGCCGCGACGACGGCCGCGTCGTGGGTGCCGGAGAGTTCGGCGGACAGGTGCAGGGAGACGATGCCGTCGGCGCCGGACTCGGCGATCCGGCGGTAGGTCTCGGCGAAGAGTTCGGGGCCGGGGCGGGAGGTGGTGACCGGCCGGCGTTTCTGCAGGGCCTGGGCGAGGGAGCGGGTGGAGATCTCCGTCCCCTCCTCCAGGGCCCGGTCGCCCAGGACCACGGTCAGGGGTACCGCGGTGATGCCGTGCCGCTCCATCGTCCGGGCCGGGAGGTAGGCCGTTGAATCCGTGACGATAGCGACATGGCGGGACATGAGCTGGAGGTTACCTGGCGTAGTGCCCGTACGGCAGTCCGGCCCCGACCACCGGGCGTTCACAGGCCTTCGAGGCGTCCACGAGTCGGGCGACCGGGCCGGCCGGTCGGGCAAGTCGGGACAGGTCAGGCCGGTTCGGAGCGGGTCAGGCCGGGTCGGACCGGGTCAGGTCGTGCTCTCCGGGCGGGCCTTCTTCTGCCACGGGTACACCGGGCTCGCGGCGGGCGGGGTGATGGCGGGGCGGGCCGGGTCGCCCTCCGCCGGATCCTGTGCAGAGGAGTCCGGCCAGGTCTGCCGGGTGGTGGGGGCGTCGGCGGAGGGGGCCTCGGGCCAGGACGGGGGCGTGGTGGGCGGGCCCTCCCCCGGGCCGGTTCCGGCCGCCGTCTCCGCCTGCGTCCTGGTCTCCGTCCAGTGCCGCAGCGCGCCGGCCTCCACGTCGATCTGGGCGCTCAGCGAGTCCAGGTCGTCGTCCGCGAAGCGGCGGGCGCGGTCGCGGGCCGCCCAGCGCAGGGCGTCCGCCGACCGGGTGACGCGCTCGGTGCGCTCCCGCAGCTCGGGGAGGCGCTCGGCGAGGGTGGCGCGGTCCGGCTCGGACTCCAGCCGCCGCAGCTCGCCGTCCAGCTCGAAGCCGTGCGCGCTGAGCCGCTCGAAGAGGGCGAGGGACTCCTTGAGGGACGCGTCCTCGGCCACGCGCGCGTGCAGCGCGTCCTGGGTGGCCCGCATGGAGGTGCGCAGCGTCAGCCGCAACTGAGCCAGCTCGGCCGCGGGACCCACCTGGACGAGGGACTTGGCCCGCAGGGTGTGGTCCTCGACGGTGCGGCGGGCCTGGGTGATGCCGCGGTCCACGCTGCGCTTGGCGGCACCGACGGCCTTCACCGTGGCGTAGACGCCCAGCACCACGGCGAGCAGGAAGAGCAGGGCGAACACGGTGAGCGCTGCTTCCACGAGGCTCCTCCTTGGGACGTCCGGTCCGCAACACCGGCGGTCCACGACGCCGGTCGCGCCGCTCTTCCACGGTAAACGCAGCGGGCAGGCCCAGGGTTCCGCGAGAACCCCGAACCTGCCCGCACCGGACCCGTAGGGGACGCCCGGGCCCCCGGTCACCGGCTACGCCGGCACGATGTTCACCAGCTTCGGCGCCCGCACGATCACCTTCCGGATCCCGGCCCCGCCCAGTGCGGCCACGACCTTCTCGTCGGCCAGCGCGGCCTTCTCCAGGTCGTCGTCGGAGATGGAGGGGGCGACCTCCAGCCGTGCCTTGACCTTGCCCTTGATCTGGACGACGCAGGTCACGGTCTCGTCGACGACGTAGGCCGGGTCGGCGACCGGGAAGTCCTCGTGGACCACCGAGGTCTCGTGCCCCAGCTTGCGCCACAGCTCCTCGGCGACGTGCGGGGCCAGCGGCGCGACCAGCAGCACCAGGCGCTCGGCGACCGACCGCGGGACCGGGCCCCCGGCCTTGGTCAGGTGGTTGTTCAGCTCGGTGACCTTGGCGATGGCGGTGTTGAACCGCATGCCCTCCAGGTCCTGCCGCACGCCGTCGACGGCCTTGTGCAGGGCGCGCAGGGTGTCGGCGTCGATGTCGGCCTCCGCGACGTCGACCACGGACAGCTCGCCGGTGTTCTCGTCGACGACGTTGCGCCACAGCCGCTGCAGCAGCCGGAACTGGCCGACCACCGCGCGCGTGTCCCACGGCCGGGAGACGTCCAGGGGGCCCATCGCCATCTCGTACAGGCGCAGCGTGTCGGCGCCGTACTCGGCGCAGATCTCGTCGGGGGTGACCGCGTTCTTCAGGGACTTGCCCATCTTGCCCAGCAGCCGGGAGACCTTCTCGCCCTGGTAGTAGTAGGCGCCGTCGCGCTCCTCCACCTCGGCGGCCGGTACGGCGATGCCGCGGCTGTCCCGGTAGACGTAGGCCTGGATCATGCCCTGGTTGAACAGCTTGTGGAACGGCTCGGCCGAGGAGACGTGCCCCAGGTCGAACAGGACCTTGGACCAGAAGCGCGCGTACAGCAGGTGCAGCACGGCGTGCTCGGCGCCGCCGACGTACAGGTCGACGCCGCCGTGCGGCAGGCCCTCGCGCGGGCCCATCCAGTACTGCTCGATCTCGGGGTCGACCAGCCGCTCGCTGTTGTGCGGGTCCAGGTAGCGCAGCTCGTACCAGCAGGAGCCGGCCCAGTTGGGCATGGTGTTGGTCTCGCGGCGGTACTTCTTCGGCCCGTCGCCCAGGTCCAGGGTGACGTTGACCCAGTCCGCGTTGCGGGACAGCGGGGTCTCGGGCCGCGTGTCGGCGTCGTCGGGGTCGAAGGTGCGCGGGGAGTAGTCCTCGACCTCGGGCAGCTCCAGCGGCAGCATCGACGCGGGCAGGGGGTGGGCGATGCCGTCCTCGTCGTAGACGATCGGGAAGGGCTCGCCCCAGTAGCGCTGGCGGCTGAACAGCCAGTCGCGCAGGCGGAAGTTGACGGTGCCCTCACCGGCGCCGGTCCGCTCCAGCCACTCGGTGATGCGCTCCTTGGCCTCGACGACGGGCAGGCCGTCCAGGCTGACCGCGTCGTTGGCCGAGTTCATGATCTTGGCGTCGTAGGAGGCGAAGGCGTCTTCCCACGTCGACGTGTCCGTGCCGCGGCCGTCGGTCGGTTCGACGATGCAGCGGATGGGCAGCTCGAAGGCGCGGGCGAACTCGAAGTCGCGCTGGTCGCCCGCCGGGACGGCCATGATGGCGCCGGTGCCGTAGCCCATCAGGACGTAGTCGGCGATGAAGACCGGGACCCGCTCGCCGTTGACCGGGTTGGTGGCGTACGCGCCGATGAAGACGCCGGTCTTGTCCTTGGCCTCGGCCTGCCGCTCCACGTCGGACTTCGAGGCGGCCTGCGCGCGGTACGCGGCGACGGCCTCGGCCGGGGTGGCGTGGCCGCCGGTCCACGCGTCGCGGGTGCCCTCGGGCCAGGTGTCCGGGGTGAACTTCTCGACCAGCGGGTGCTCGGGCGCCAGCACCATGTAGGTCGCGCCGAACAGGGTGTCGGGGCGGGTGGTGAAGACGGTGATGCGCTCGCCGTCGATGGGGAAGTCGACGCGGGCGCCCTCGGAGCGGCCGATCCAGTTGCGCTGCTGCAGCTTGATCGCCTCGGGCCAGTCCATCTGGTCCAGGTCGTCCAGCAGCCGGTCCGCGTAGGCCGTGATGCGCATGTTCCACTGGCGCAGCTTGGACTTGAAGACGGGGAAGTTGCCGCGCTCGGAGCGGCCGTCGGCGGTGACCTCCTCGTTGGCCAGCACGGTGCCCAGCCCGGGGCACCAGTTGACCGGCGCGTCGGAGGCGTAGGCCAGGCGGTACTCGCCCAGGACGTCGGCGCGTTCGGCCTCGGTCAGCGCGCTCCAGGTGCGCCCGCCGGGCACCGCCCGCTCACCGGCCTCGAACTGCGCGACCAGCTCGGCGATCGGGCGGGCCTTCTTCGCCTCGTCGTCGTACCAGGAGTCGAAGATCTGCAGGAAGATCCACTGGGTCCACTTGTAGTACTCGGGGTCGATCGTGGCGAACGACCTGCGCTTGTCGTGGCCCAGGCCCAGCCGGCGCAGCTGGGACTTCATGTTCTCCATGTTGGCCTCGGTCGACACGCGCGGGTGCGTGCCGGTCTGCACGGCGTACTGCTCGGCGGGCAGGCCGAAGGCGTCGAAGCCCAGGGTGTGCAGGACGTTGTGGCCGGTCATCCGCTGGAAGCGGGCGAAGACGTCGGTCGCGATGTACCCCAGGGGGTGGCCGACGTGCAGGCCCGCACCGGACGGGTACGGGAACATGTCCATGATGAACTTCTTGGGCCTGGCGACCAGCTCGGGGTCGCCCGCCAGGTCGCCCTTGGGGTTCGGTGCGGCGTACGTGCCCTCGGCGTCCCAGAAGTCCTGCCAGCGTGCCTCGATCTCGGCGGCCATGGCGGCCGTGTAGCGGTGCGGCGCGGCGTCCGCCGACACAGGGGCGGTCGCCGCGGGGTTCGTCTCGCTCATGATCCTCAAAGCTCCATCGATCGTCTCTGCCAGCGGCTGCGACCTTCATGACCAGCGGCTGCGAAGGCCGGGAAATGAAAAATCCCCTCGCACAGGAGGGGACGCCGCGCCGATTCCGGCCACCGGACTTCGACCGGGGTCGGGACTGATCAGCGCGGCTCGCTAAGCAGAAGGCGTACGGCACGCATGGCGTCAGGGTACCGCAGTCGCGGCGCGGGCCGCGACGCGCTTCCGGCCCACGTGCCGCGACCGGAATCCGGTGCCCGGAATCCGGAAAACGGAGCCCGACCTGAACCAAGGTCAAAGGTTACTTCGCGTAACGACCGCTAAGGGACACCAGCACGAGCGCGCGGTCATTTGATAACAACGCAATAACTCAAACCACCTACCCACGGGTATGGCGCCACTTAGAGTGCGGCAGCGGGACCGCTTTCCCGAACCGCTCCGGAGTTGCCCCCATGAACCCTCCCCCGATCCGCCCGCGCGACACCAGTTCGCGGCCTCCCCTCACGTCCCTGACGTGGGGAGGCCGGCCGTGGTGACGAACGACAGCACGGTGGACGACACGTTCGCCCAGTTCCTCAACTTCGGCGCCGGCGTCCTCTCCCTCGTCTTCCTCAGCTGCTCGGTGATCTGGGGCCTGCTCGCCCAGGACCGGATCGTCCTCGACACCCGGCAGCGGATCCTGGCCCAGGCGGTGCACCGGACCACCGCCGTCGCCTCGGTCGTGTTCCTTCTGGTGCACATCGTGGTCAAACTCGTCCTCGACCACACCACCTGGGTCGCCGCGGTCCTCCCCTTCGGCCTCCTGGCCACGGACGACGAGGCGTTCGGCGGCCGGGCCGTCCTCATCGGCTTCGGCACCCTGGCCAGCATGCTCATGATCTTCGTGGGGGTCACCGGAGCCCTGCGCAACCGCTTCGCGTCCCCGGCCCCCGTGGCGGCCCGCTGGCGGGCGATGCACATGCTGGCCTACCCGGCCTGGTGCCTGGCCCTGCTGCACGGGCTCTACGCGGGTCGAGCGGCGAAACCGGTCTTCATGGTCCTGTACGCCCTGTCCGTGGTCGGCGTCATGGCGGCCCTGGCGCTGCGCGCGGCGCCCCGCCCGGTCAGGCGCAAGGTCGCCGACCGGATCGCCGGCCTCCTCGGGACCGGAGGGCGGCCCGCCCGCGAGGAGCGCGAGGAGGAGAGCCGGCCGAGGGACGCCGCCGCCCTGCCGGGCTACGGGCGCGCCGGGGCGTCCCGGTCACGCGGCGCGGCCCCGTCCGCCCCGCTGTACGAGTCCGCGGAGCGCCTCACTCCGCCGGAGCCCGCGGGCGGCTTCGCGGCGGCCTACCGCGCGGTGTCCGCGCCCTCGGGCGCGCGCCGGCCGCCGCTGACGGCCGACCCGGCCGCGTCCGCCGCCCCGCTGCCGTCCGACCTGCGGCCCACCGAGGCGATGCCCGTCGTGGACGGCGGCGGCAGCACCTCGGGCAGCTGGCCCATACCGTCGCCGCCCCCGGTCGGCGAGGCGCCCGCGTCGCACTACGACCCGCTCAACGACACGGGACACACCATCCCGGTCTACGGCGGTACGGACCCGGCGGCCCCCGGCGCGGACCACTCCGCGACGTACTCGCCGCCGTACGCCTCGGGCTACGGATCGAGTGACGTGTACGACACCCGTGAGACGAACGCGGTGTACGACACGTATTACCCGGACGACACGTACAACAGCGGTCCCACCCCTGAACCAACCCCCGGTGTGTCGCCGTCCCGCGACTTCGACGCACCGGGTTCCGGTGAACCTTGGAACACGCCTTCCGGAGGCTTGAAGTGAACGAGGCCCTGCCCGACGTCCCCGAGGTCCGCGTGGTCGGGCTTCCCCAGCTCACGTCGGGCTTCGACCTTGTCGAGCGGCTCGATCTGCCGATGCACCTCAAGGTGCACGGTCCGCTCGAACCGATGGGCGGGGAGCAGCTCGCGCAGCTCTCCGAACGCATCAACCTGAAGGGCCGCGGCGGCGCGGGCTTCCCCTTCCACAAGAAACTGCGCTCGGTCGCCGAGGCGGCGATCAAGCGCGGCGTACGCCCGGTCGTGGTCGTCAACGGCAGCGAGGACGAGCCGGCCTGCCGCAAGGACACGGTGCTGATCAACCGTGCCCCGCACCTGATCCTGGACGGCGCGCTGCTGTGCGCGGAGGCCATGGGCGCCCGCACGCTGGTCATCGGGGTCACCCGGGAGTCCACGCAGCGCTCCATGGAGGCCGCCCTGGCCGAGCGCGGGCTGAGCAACGGCCGCAGGTCCGCCCTCCGCGCGCGCGTGCAGCGCAATCCGGTGCGCATGGTCACCGGCGCCGCGGCCTCGCTGATCCGCTCCATCGACGGCGGCCCGGCGATCCCGCCCGGCCGCAAGGTGAGCGCCTCCCGCAGCGGCGTCGGCGGCGCGCCGACCCTGCTGTCCAACGCCGAGACCTTCGCCCAGCTGGCGATCGCCGCCCGCATCGGCCCGGACCGCTACGGCAACACCGGCCTGTACGACGAGCCGGGCACCGTGATGCTCACGGTCTCGGGCGCGGTGGCCCGCCCGATGGTGATCGAGGTCCCGACGGGTGTGCCGCTGCGCTACGTCCTGCAGCTGGCCGGCGCCCCGCCGGTGCCGCAGGGCGTGCTGACCGGCGGCTACCACGGCAAGTGGATCGACGCGGCGACCGTCGACGAGGCGATCGTCTCGCGCAACTCGCTGCAGCAGGTGGGCGGCTCGCTCGGGGCGGGCGCGATCCTGCCGATCAGTCAGGACACCTGTCCCCTGGGCGAGTCGCTGCGGGTGGCGCAGTGGCTGGCCGAGGAGAGCGCGGGCCAGTGCGGACCCTGCTACCTGGGGCTGCCGGCCGCCGCGCGGGGCCTGGAGGACATCCTGAACGGCGGCGGCCCGGCCGCCCTCGAGGCGGTCAAGCAGGTCGCGAAGAACGTGAAGCGGCGCGGCGCCTGCTCGCATCCGGACGGTTCGGCGATGTTCCTGGAGTCGACCGTCAAGGCGTTCACGGACGACCTGGCCGCCCATGTCCTCGGCAACGGCTGCGGACGGCCCGTGGAGGGTGTCCTGCCGCTCTTCGAGGGAGGCAGGGCCCCGACCGGCATCCCGGGCGGCGGCGGTGAGGAGAACGGCCCCAGCCGTCAGAAGATCTTCGTCGACTGGACGCTGTGCCGGGGCCACGGGCTGTGCGCGGACATCCTGCCGGAGGTCTTCCAGCTCGGCGCCGACGGCTTCCCGACCGTGGCGCAGGCCGAGGTGCCGCGTTTCGCGGAGGCCAAGGCGGTGCGCGCGGTGCGCCGCTGCCCGGCGCTGGCGCTGCGCATCGAGGAGGACACACGGGCGCAGCCGCCGTCCTCGCGCACCAACCTGCCGGTCCTGTCCCAGGGCCGCGGCCGCCGGGCGCTCGGCCGCTGAGGCGGGGAACGAGGAAACCCCCGGATCGAGGATCCGGGGGTTTCCTTGTGAAGTGTGGAGCTAAGGAGAATTGAACTCCTGACCTCCTGCATGCCATGCAGGCGCTCTACCAACTGAGCTATAGCCCCTTGTTTCGCTCCGCCCGGTTTCCCCGGCGGCGACGCCAACATTACACGGTCGACCGGGCACAACACCAAATCGTTTCCCGTTTGCCCGTTTTGCCCTCTTGCCGGCTCGGCGAGCCCGGCAGACGGCCGGCCGTCAGGCCGTCACGAACGAGTAGAAGCGCTTGAGAGTGCAGTGCTCCTCCAGGAGCCGGCCGTAGATCGGCTCGCCCTCGAGTTCGCGGTACGTCTCGATGGGGTCGCCCTTTATGATCAGCGCCCGCGCGCATTCCTCGCACCAGTACTGGTAGTCGGGGTTGAGCGGCTCCATGTCGCGCACGATGGGCGTGCCGCTGCCGCACCAGTCGCACTTCCGCCTGTGTGCACCCATCGTTCAGCTCCAGCTGTGGCCGCAGGCCGTGCACACGTAAGAGATTCCGCCGTTGTCGCCGAGGACTTGGGCCACGTGCCGGGAACCGCAGGAAGGGCAGCTGAGACGGGTGAGTGTGTTCCTCGCCACCGCTCCGCCGAGGAGGTGACCGACCTCCTCGAGGATGCTCCCAGGCATCGCCACTCCCTCCCGTCGGGCCGCGGTCCCCTTCCGGCCGTTTGATTCTGCCACGGCCGGGCCGACCCGGTCAGCGACGCCTCAGTACCGGTCCGGACACGGAGTCCCACCGACGTATACGCCTGTGGGACGCGTGTTGCTCAAGCGGGCGGAGACGAAAAATCCCGCCCCCCCGAAGGGGACGGGATTCGTCCGTGGGCTGTGGAGCTAAGGAGAATTGAACTCCTGACCTCCTGCATGCCATGCAGGCGCTCTACCAACTGAGCTATAGCCCCTGGTGCCACGCGACCGGGGCCGCATGGTCCTTCTCTTCGTCGCTCCGCTCGGCGGGGCGAACAAGAAGAACTTTAGCCTGCGACCTGCCGGAAAGTGAAATCCGGGTCCCTGGCCCACCGGCCAGGGCTCGGGCACCGGCTCAGACGTCGTCGCCGAGCACCGGTTCCGGCAGCGTGCCGGCGTTGTGCTCCAGCAGCCGCCAGCCGCGGGCGCCCTCGCCGAGGACGGACCAGCAGCAGTTGGTCAGGCCGCCCAGGCTCTCCCAGCTGTGCGGTTCGAGACCGAGCAGGCGGCCGATGGTGGTGCGGATCGTGCCGCCGTGGCTGACCACTACGAGGGTGCCGTCCTCGGGCAGCTTCTCGGCGTGCCGGAGCACCACGGGGGCGGCGCGGTCGGCGACCTCGGTCTCCAGCTCGCCGCCGCCGCGGCGCACGGGCTCGCCGCGCTTCCAGGCCGCGTACTCGTCGCCGTACCTGGCGATGATCTCCTCGTGGGTCAGCCCCTGCCAGACGCCCGCGTAGGTCTCCCGCAGGCCCTCCTCCAGGGTCACCTCGAGGCCGGTGAGCACCGACAGCTCGGCCGCCGTGGCGGCGGCGCGCGAGAGGTCGGAGGCGACGATCGCGTCGGGCCTCAGGTGCACGAGGAGCCCGGCCGCGCGGCGGGCCTGGGCGATGCCGGTCTCGGTCAGCTCGACGTCCGTGCTGCCCTGGAAGCGGCGCTCCACGTTCCACGCGGTCTGGCCGTGCCGCCACAGGATCACGCGCCGGCCGCGGCCCGGCTTCCCGGCCGTGACCTCGCCGGTGGCGCTCATCGCCAGTCCTCGTCGGAGTGCGTCGCCTCCTCGGCGGCCTGGAGCTTGGCGTGCTCCTCCGCCTTGCCGCGGGTCTCCTTGGCGTCGGCGGGCAGGTCCAGCTCGGGGCAGTCCTTCCACAGCCGCTCCAGGGCGTAGAAGACGCGCTCCTCGCTGTGCTGGACGTGGACGACGATGTCGACGTAGTCGAGCAGGACCCAGCGGGCCTCGCGGTCGCCCTCGCGGCGCACCGGCTTGGCGCCCAGCTCCTTGTTCAGCCGTTCCTCGATCTCGTCGACGATCGACTTGACCTGGCGGTCGTTGGGCGCGGAGGCCAGCAGGAAGGCGTCCGTGATCGACAGCACGTCGCTGACGTCGTAGGCGATGATGTCGTGCGCGAGCTTGTCGGCCGCCGCCTGCGCGGCGGCGTTGATGAGTTCGATGGAGCGGTCGGTCGCGGTCACTGCCTGGCTTTCGGGTCGGCGGTCGGTTGACCTCAAGGGTCTCACGACCGCCGACACGGGCCCACGCGAAAAAACCGTCCGCCCCGTCCGCCCCGCACGCCGCCCCTACGACGCCGGCTCGTAGTCCTGGCCGAGGACGACCGACACCCGCGCGTTCGCGGAGACCTTCCCCTTCGAGACGGAGTCGGTGGGCAGGCCCAGGGTCTTGGCGACCTGGACGGCGTTCTCCTTGTCGGCGGCGTCCGCGTAGACGACCTTCGAGGTGGCCTCGGTGCCGGAGGCGGTGCCGCCGGACACGAAGGTGAAGCCGCCGTTGAGGAGGACGACGCGCGCCTTGCCGGTGCGGTCCTCGTCGCCGGTGGCATTGCGGACCGAGACGCTGACCGCCGCGTCCTTGTCGGGGCTCTTGGCGGTGCCGCCGAGGACGTCCTTGACGATGCTGTCACTGGCCTCGGCGCTGAGCCGGCCGTCGTCCTGGACGGGCAGCAGCGCGGTCTTGAAGTCGCCGCCCTTGGCGCGGTCGGAGAGCCCGGCGAGGAAGGTGCCGAGGTCGCTCTCGGTCAGCGGCGGGTCGAGGATCAGCCCGAGGGTCTGGACGGTGGTCGTCGCGGCCTGCGGGTCGGAGGACATCTTGCGCAGGACGCCCTGCATGACCTGCCCGAAGCGCTGCAGCTGGGCGTTGGCCTCCTCGCCCTTGCCCCGGTAGGTGGCGTAGGCGACGGCCATCTTGCCGCTGAGGGTCTGGCCCTCGCCCTTGTGCACGAGGGTCGCGGCGCCCTTGTCCTTGGACTCGGGGTCGGGGACGTCGGCGTCGGTGTCGACCTCGATGTTGCCGACCAGGTCGACGAGGATCTGGAGGTAGGGCGTGTCCAGGCGCCAGGTGCCCTCGATGTCGGTGCCGAGGGCCGAGTCGAGGGAGGTCCTCGTCGCGTCGGGGCCCTCGTCGTCGACGGACTTGGCGAGCGTGGTGGTGCTGCCGTCGTCGCCGGTCAGGGCGAGCGCGTTGGGCACCAGCACGGCGGTGCCCTGCTTGGTGGTGGTGTTGTTCACGAGCAGCGCGGTGGAGGTGCCGCCGCCCTTGGTGTCGTGCAGGTGGACGGCGATCACGTCGCGCTTCTGGGCGCCCGCCGCCGTCGTGCCGCCGGTCTTGTCGTCGGAGGAGGACGTTCCGGGCAGCTTCCCGGCATACCAGAGGTAGCCGACGCCGCCGACCGCGACCAGTGCCAGGACGACGACCAGGGCGACGACACGCGTGCGTGCGCGCCGGCGGGCCTCCTCGCGGCGTTCGGTGCGGTTCTCCGTGAACTTCATCCAGTCGATGACGTCCTCGGAGTCGCCGGTCGGCTCCTCGACGAAGGCGAACTGCTCGGTGCGGTAGTCACCGCCGGCGGTGGAGGGCTCGTCGGGCTCCGTCCGCTCCCGCTGCTCGGGCGGGGCCGCCTGCTGCGGGATGTGGGCGGTCTGCTCGGCGACCCGCGGCTGCGGGCCGCTGCTCGCGGCCCGGCCGTAGGGGTCGTACGGCTGCTGCGGGGCCGGGCCGCCGCCGTGCGGGGCGCCGGGGTGGCCGCCGTAGGCGTCGTAGCCGGGCGCGGGCTGTTGCGGGGGCTGCCGGCCGGTGTCGTAGCCGCCCTGGGAGCCGTAGGGGTCGTAGGGCTGCTGGACGGGCGGCTGGGTGCCGGTGGCGTACGGGTCGTAGCCGTAGCCCTGCTGCTGCCCGTACTGCTGCTGTCCGTACGGGTCCTGCTGCCCGCCGTACTGGCCCTGCTGCCCGCCGCCGTACGGGTCGTACGGCTGCTGCCCGCCGGGCCGGCCCGGCGCCTGGCCCTGGGGGTGGCCCTGGGCCTGGCGGTACACGGGGCGGCCGTACTCGTCGTAGCCGACGAGTTCGTACTGGTCGTCGCCGTGTCCCGCGTCGTATCCGTCGTTCACCGGGGCCCCTCTCGGCTCACTCGCCGCGGTACAGGTGGCGTTTGTCGATATAGCGCACGACTCCGTCCGGCACCAGGTACCAGACGGGATCGCCCTGGGCGACTCGCGCGCGGCAGTCCGTGGAGGAGATGGCGAGGGCGGGCACCTCGACGAGCGAGACACCGCCCTTGGGCAGTCCGGCGTCCGTGAGGGTGTGTCCCGGCCGGGTGACGCCGATGAAGTGGGCTAGGGAGAACAGCTCCTCGCTGTCGCGCCAGGTGAGGATCTGGGCGAGGGCGTCGGCACCGGTGATGAAGAACAGGTCCGCGTCCGGGTTGAGGGCGCGCAGGTCGCGCAGGGTGTCGACGGTGTAGGTGGGGCCGCCGCGGTCGATGTCGATGCGGCTCACGGAGAACTGCGGGTTCTCGACGGTGGCGACGACCGTCATCAGATAGCGGTCCTCGGCCGCCGAGACCGCGCGGTGGCTCTTCTGCCACGGCTGTCCGGTCGGCACGAACACCACCTCGTCGAGCTGGAACTGCGCCGCGACCTCACTGGCGGCCACCAGGTGACCGTGGTGGATCGGGTCGAAGGTGCCGCCCATGACGCCCAGGCGTCGCTTGCCCGGCGGCGGTCCGTCGCCGGGACCGTTGACCGGGCCGGTGGCGCGGGCGGGCACCGCGTTCTGCGTGCCGCGCGCCGGCGCGTGCGCCGGGCCGGTAGGCGTGTCGTGCTCTCCCATGCGAGCAGACCCTACCGGCCCGTCCGGAACGACCCGGTCGCGCCCACTCGGCCGCGTGCTCAGCGGTCGCGGTTGAACCGGGTGGTGATCCACAGCAGGAGCAGCAGGATGATGAGCGCACCGAAGCCGGTGACGTAGGGGCTGAGGCTCTCGTGGTTGCCGCCGTGCTCCTCGCCGCCCTCTGCGGCGAGGGTGACGAACTGGGCGGCACTGAGGGGAAGGCTCATTGTCGACAGGACCTATCCGGTGTGGGCGGGACTAGACGTCCGCTCATCGTATGCGGGCGCCCCGCGGGCGATCACGCCGACTCCGCCGTTGGGGACGGGGCGACGACGGGCCGTGACGGGTCCGGGGAACCTTCGGATCTTCTCAGTCGTCCTTCTGCCTGTACCCCCGCAGCAGGAACCACGCGGTCAGCACACAGCCCACCACCATCACGATCAGGACGATCCGGAGCAGATTCCCCGGCCCCTGCTGCCCGGCGGCGGTCGCGGCCCCGGCGAGCCAGTCGGCGTGGGGGATGTGCTGCATGGTGTGGACTCCTTCGACGTACTGCCCGTCCACGGTATCTCCGCCTAGGCTGGGCCCGGCTCCGGGGGCGCAAAGGCCCGCACAAGGGTTCGTAAAGGCCAGACCTGCGTACAGGTCTCACACGTGCATGGGGGAAGAGATGTCCGACGGCCACGACAACGGGCACGAGAAGGTGCCGAGCAGGCAGCGCAGGCGCTTCCCCGGGATCTCCTCGCGCGCCTACGAGCATCCGGCCGACCGCAGCGCGCTGGTGGCGCTGCGCAAGCTGAGCGGCTTCGACACGGTCTTCAAGGCGCTCAGCGGCCTGCTGCCCGAGCGGAGTCTGAGGCTGCTGTTCCTGTCCGACTCGGTGCGCGTCTCGGACCGGCAGTTCGCCCATCTGAACGTCATGCTGCGCGACGCCTGCTACATCCTGGACCTGGAGAAGGTCCCCGCGATGTACGTCAAGCAGGACCCGGCTCCGAACGCGATGTGCATCGGCCTGGACGAGCCGATCATCGTCGTCACCACGGGCCTGGTGGAGCTGCTCGACGAGGAGGAGATGCGGGCGGTCGTCGGTCACGAGGTCGGCCACGCCCTGTCCGGGCACGCGGTCTACCGGACGATACTGCTCTTCCTGACCTCGCTGGCCGTCCGGGTCGCCTGGATCCCGCTGGGCAACGTGGCGATCATGGCGATCGTGACCGCGCTGCGCGAGTGGTTCCGCAAGTCGGAGCTGTCCGCCGACCGCGCGGGGCTGCTGGTCGGCCAGGACCTGCAGGCCTCCATGCGGGGCCTGATGAAGATCGCGGGCGGCAACCACCTGCACGAGATGAACGTGGACGCGTTCCTGGAGCAGGCCGACGAGTACGAGGCCAGCGGCGACCTGCGCGACTCCGTGCTGAAGATCCTCAACGTGCTGCCCCGCTCGCACCCGTTCACCACGGTCCGGGCCGCCGAGCTGAAGAAGTGGGCGGCGTCCCGGGAGTACCAGCGGACCATGGACGGCCACTACGCGCGGCGCGACGAGGACAAGGACGCCTCGGTGCGGGACTCCTTCCGCGAGTCGGCGTCCCACTACGCCACGCACGTGCGCAACTCCAAGGACCCGCTGATGAAGCTGGTCAACGACATCGCGGGCGGCGCCGGCGACCTCGGCGACCGGATGCGGCGCGGCTTCGGCGGCTTCGGGGGCTCCCAGCCGCGCCCGCCCAAGGACGGCGGTGGCCCGGCGGAGGGACCCGAGGGGACCGAGGGGCCAGAAGGGCCGGAGGGCGGTCCCGGGTCCGACGGCGAAGGGCCCCGGCCGCCGCGGGACGACGCCTGACGCCCCGCCCCGCTCACACCTTCGGCTGGGCGTCCTCGGCGAGGGTGCCGCACAGGGCGGTGGCGTTGTCCGAGGTGAACGGGTCGGTGCCGCGCGGGACGCCGTCCCCGGCCTGCTGGCCGGCGAGCAGCGGGCGGAGGTGGTTCGCCGAGTCCCCGGCGCAGGACAGCGGCCCGGCCTGGACGTAGGAGGCGACGAGCCGGGTCTGGTGGAGGCGCAGGTCGTCGCGGTCGAAGCGGAAGTGCAGCTCGCGCCGGACGGTGAACAGCGACTCCTCGGCCCGGGTGTCGCCGGCGGGCCGCAGCGCGTACACCATGGTGTGGTCGGCGGTGACGTCCAGGGTCGACGCGTCGCTCTCCACGACCCGCAGGCTGCCGTCCACCCGGATCTCGGGGTCGGCCAGCTCGGCCCGGGCGGGGTCGAAGCGGATCAGCCATCCGGTGGGCGCGTGCCGGCCGTCCGCGGCGGGACTCGTGAAGCTCTCGTCGAACTGCCGGAGCTGGTCCGGGTCCAGCAGCACCCGCACCGAGCGGACCTGGCCGCCGCCGAGCACGTCCGGGTCGAGCGCCGAGCGGACGATGTAGTTCTTGGCGGTGGTGAGCGCGTTCATCACCTGGTCCTCGGAGAAGTGCGCCGTGCGCCGGGCCCCCGGCAGCGGGACGCCCTCGGCGGCGGTCCTGAAGTGCGCGGCGGGGCTGTGCGCGAACAGCACCGCGGCGTCGTCGGCGCCGGGCACCCTCTCGCGCGGTGCGAGCGGGACGACGGTCATCCGCACCGGCTCGGCGGCCCGCTCCCCGGCGGGGCTCTGGTACGGGTGCCGTACGCCCATGTAGATGGCGGTGCCGAAGGCGACGGCGATCAGGACGACGAGGATCAGCGCCTGCCGGGACAGTCCGGCCCGGCGCAGCGGCGGGCGGCGGCGTACGGCGGGCGCGTGGTCGGTGATGCGCTCCTGGGCGGAGAACTCCTGGAGCCGGGCAGCGCGCACGAACGATTCGTCGAAGACGACGGATCGGTACTCGTCCTCTCCGCCTCCGGGGCCGCCCTCGGGCGTTCCTCCGGGCGGACCGCCAAGCCCTGCCATACCTTCAGAGTGAGTCTCGGGAAGGTCGCGTAAACGCGCCGGTGCAGGTCAAGTTGGGACAGCTTGGCGTCCGTCCGACGGGCAGGTCAGGGGCTACGCGGAAGCACGGAGACGGCTGGCCGGGAGTAGTCGGCGGAGGCCGAGGGCGTCACGGTGCCGCCCTGTTCGGGGCCGGTGGAGGCGGGCGGCGGCACCCGTTGCGGGCCGCCGCCCGAGGAGGCGCCCCGGTAGACGGCCACGAAGGCCAGCGCGACCATGCCGATGCCCATCGCGAGGGCGAGCAGCCAGGCGACGGGGCGGTGCCAGCGGACCTGCTTGCCGTAGGCCGCCGGAGCGCCGTAGGGGCGGTCGAGGGGGTCGCGGTCGTCGTCCGGGTCGTCGAGGTCGGGATCATGGCCGAAATCGCCGTACCCGTCGTCGTAGCGCTCGGCTCTGCTGCGGCCGCGGCGGGCCGCCTCGGCCTCGGTGGCCTCGGCTCTGGCCTCCGCGGCGGCCAGGAGGCGTTCGACGGCGGTCGGCTCGTGCACCGCGGCCGCCTGTACGAAGGCCTCGTCGAAGACCACGGAGGCGAACTCTTCGTCCGACACCCCGCGGTCGTGGTCGTCGTCGGGCTCCCTGCCGTCCGGGAACGGCGTGCCCCCCACGTCCTCCGGCACGGGTCCAGACTAGACCTGGGGGGTCGTTTTGGGCAGACGGCGGGGGAATTCTCCCGGTGGGTGAGACGCCCCGGCCGGTGCCCCCGCCGTCCGGCGGTCAGCGGCGGACGTGTCCGTCGCCGGTGACGATGTACTTGGTGCTGGTCAGCTCCGGCAGCCCCATCGGGCCCCTGGCGTGCAGCTTCTGTGTGGAGATGCCGATCTCGGCGCCGAAGCCGAACTGGCCGCCGTCGGTGAAGCGGGTGGAGGCGTTCACCGCGACGGTGGTGGAGTCGACCAGCTGGGTGAAGCGCCGGGCGGCCTGCTGCGAGGTGGTGACGATGGCCTCGGTGTGCCCGGAGGTCCACAGCCGGATGTGCTCGACGGCCCGGTCCAGGGAGTCGACGACGGCCGCGGCGATGTCGTACGACAGGTACTCGGTCTCCCAGTCCTCGGGGGTCGCCTCGACGACGGTCGCCCGGGAGTCCTTCGCGTACGCCATCACGCGCTCGTCGGCGTGCACGGTGACCCCGGCCTCGGCGAGGGCGTCCAGCGCGCGGGGCAGGAAGTCGGCGGCGATGTCCTGGTGGACCAGGAGGGTCTCGGCGGCGTTGCAGACGCTGACGCGCTGGGCCTTGGAGTTGATCAGGATGTCGACGGCCATGTCGAGGTCGGCCTGCGCGTCGACGTAGACGTGGCAGTTGCCGGTGCCGGTCTCGATGACGGGGACGGTGGATTCCTGGACGACGGTGCTGATCAGCGAGGCGCCGCCGCGCGGGATGAGCACGTCGACCAGGCCGCGGGCCCGCATCAGCTCGCGCACGCTGTCGCGGCTCTCGCCGGGCACCAGTTGCACGGCGTCGGCGGGCAGCCCGGCCCCGCCGACGGCGTCGCGGACCACCCGGACCAGGGCGGTGTTGGACTGGTAGGCGGAGGAGGAGCCGCGCAGCAGCACCGCGTTGCCGGACTTCAGGCAGAGGGCGGCGGCGTCGACGGTGACGTTGGGCCGGCCCTCGTAGATGATGCCGACCACGCCGAGCGGCACCCGGACCTGGCGCAGGTCGATGCCGTTGGGGAGGGTGTTGCCGCGCACGACCTGGCCGACCGGGTCGGGCAGCGCGACGACGTCGCGGACGTCGGAGGCGATGGCGCGGATCCGCTCGGGGGTGAGGGTGAGCCGGTCGATGATGGCCTCGCTGGTCCCGGCGGCGCGGGCCTTGGCCACGTCCTGGGCGTTGGCCTCGACGATCTCGCTCGTGCGGACCTCGAGCGCGTCCGCGACGGCGAGCAGCGCGTCGTCCTTGGCGGCCCGCGGCAGCGGCGCGAGGTCGGCCGCGGCGGACTTGGCCCGGTAGGCGGCCCGGGTGACGGGTGACATCGAGTCGTACGGCGAGAGCGTGGTCATGGAAGGAAGGGTAATGCGCGCCTTCAGGGCGGTCGCCTGCCGTCCCATCCCGCGAGATAGGCCGCCAGAGGCGGTCAAAACGGGTGCACGCCGATGGGGGTCGCGGGTGCGGGGCCGTACCCGGCGGCGATGCGCTGGTGGTAGGTGGCCCGGTCGATGACCTCCAGGCCGACGATCTCCCAGGGCGGCAGCCCCGCGGTCTGCCGGTGCTCGCCCCACAGGCGCAGGGCGACGGCGGCGGCGTCGTGCAGGTCGCGGGCCTCCTCCCAGTACCGGATCTCGGCGTGGTCGTCGGCGTAGCGGCTGGTCAGCAGGAAGGGGTGGTCGTGCGCGAGCTGTTCGAGCGCCCGGCGCACCTCGGTGAGCGGGGCGCGGGCGCCGGAGACGCTGAGGGTGACGTGCCACAGGCGCGGGGTGTGCTCGGGCTCCTCGCCGCGGAACCGGTCACCGGCGGCGACGCTGGTGAGCGCGCGCTTCTCGCCCGGCGGCCGCTTCTCCCCGGGGGCGCGCTTCTCGCCCGGCGCCCGTTCCTCGCCCGGCGCCCGGTTCGCGCTCCGGGTGCCGCCGGGGCGCGCGCCGGTGCCGCCGCGTGCGCCCGTGCCGCCCCGGGAGGCGGTACCACCGCGGGGTGTCGGTGGCCCAGGGCGTACTCCGCTCACGACGGCCTCCTTCACGCACACGGCTCGGCCCGGTGGTCGGCCGGGCTTGTCCCTGAGGAAAGTTGAGCAGGCCGCGCGAGATCGCGGGGCGGTTTTGCGGAACGTCCACCGCCGATTCGGGGACGTTTCGACCCATTACGGGTGCAGGATCACCAGATCGTCCCTGTGTACGACCTCGCGTTCGTACGCGGGTCCGAGTTCGCGCGCCAGTTCCCGGGTGGAGCGGCCGACCAGCCGGGGCATCTCCTTGGCGTCGAAGTTGACCAGCCCCCGGGCCACCGCCCGGCCGGCGCCGTCCCGCAGCTCGACGGGGTCGCCCGCGGCGAAGTCCCCCTCGACGCCCGCGATGCCGGCCGGCAGCAGCGACTTGCGACCCTCCACGACCGCCCGTACGGCGCCGTCGTCGAGGACGAGCGCCCCCTGCGGGGCGGAGGCGTGCTGGAGCCACAGCAGCCGGTCGGCGGAGCGGCGGCCGGTGGCGTGGAAGTAGGTGCCGGTGTCGCCGCCGGCCAGGGCGTCGGCGGCGTGGACCGCGCTGGTCAGCACCACGGGGATGCCGGCGCCGGCGGCGATGCGGGCCGCCTCGACCTTGGTGACCATGCCGCCGGTGCCGACGCCCGCCTTGCCCGCGCTGCCGATGTCGACGCCCGCGAGGTCGGCCGTGTCCCGCACCTCGGCCAGCCGCGAGGTGCCCGGCCGGCTCGGGTCGCCGTCGTACACGCCGTCCACGTCGGACAGCAGCACCAGCAGGTCGGCGTGGACCAGGTGGGCGACGAGGGCGGCGAGGCGGTCGTTGTCGCCGAAGCGGATCTCGTCGGTGGCGACGGTGTCGTTCTCGTTGACGATCGGGAAGGCGCCCATCGCCAGCAGCTTGTCCAGGGTGCGGGAGGCGTTGCGGTGGTGGGCGCGGCGGCTCATGTCGTCGCTGGTCAGCAGCACCTGGCCGACGCGGACGCCGTAGCGGGCGAAGGAGGCGGTGTAGCGGGCGACCAGCAGCCCCTGGCCGACGCTGGCGGCGGCCTGCTGACGGGCCAGGTCTCGCGGGCGGCGGCGCAGGCCCAGCGGGGCGAGGCCGGCGGCGATGGCGCCGGAGGAGACGAGGACGATCTCCTTGTCGGTCCCGCGCACCTTGGCCAGCACGTCGACGAGCGCGTCGACCCGGTCCGCGTCCAGGCCGCCCGCGGCGGTGGTCAGCGAGGAGGACCCGACCTTGACGACGATCCTGCGGGCCTCGCCCACGGCCTGCCTCGCACCCGGCCCTGTCCCCGGCCTTGCCCCTGCCACGGCCCCGTCCGCCTCTCCCGTCGACACGCGCCGATCCCTGCGCTCGCCAGGCAATCTACGCGAAGGCGAACACGCCCCGCACCAGAGTTCACGCTGCGGACAGGCGACGCCAAAGCCCCCTCCCCCGCCCACACCGACCCCACCCCTCCCGGCGGCGTCCCGGCCCGTCACGCCCCTGCCCGGGCCCGCACCGGCCCGCATCCCCGCCACACCCTCGCCCCGCGCCGCGTCCGAGCGCGTGCCGCGCCACGTTCACGACCGCGCTTCGCTCAGCGCCCACACGCCCCTCCCGCCCGCGCATGCGGACCCTGCCCGGTCCCGCCGCGCCCGCACCGCACCCCACCGCACCCCACCCGCGCAAGTGCCGCGCCACGACCCCGCTCCCGGCGGCGCCCACGCCCACACGCCCCCTCCCGCCACGCATGCGGGCCGACCCTGCACCGGTCCGCATCCCCGCCGCACCCTCGCCCCGGCCCCGCATCATCACGCCGCGCCCGCGCACGTGCCGTGCCACGTCCACGACCGCGCCAGCGCTCACACCCGCACCCCACCCGGCCCCGCCCCAGCCCCGCACCCCACCGCACCGCACCCGCGCAAGTGCCGCGCCACGTTCACGACCCCGCTCCCGCCCGCGCTCACACCCCTCTCGCCCCCGCACGCGGGCCCCGCCCCTCCCTGCGGCGTCCCCGCCCGTCAAGGCACCGCGTCAACACGCGCGTGTCGTCGGGCGGTCACCGGGCGTTAACCCGGTTGTCCGATGCGCGACGAGTCTGGAGCGACCGCAGTGCCCCTATCCCTGCCCCGCCTGCCCCGCCGCCCGCTCCGGTCCTCCGGGCGGCCCCGCGGTCACCGCCTCCGCCTGCTCGGGCGGCGGCGGGCCGCGGTGAAGCTGCTGGTCCTGGGTGTGCTGGCGGCCGCCTTCGCCGCGCAGGCCCTGGGCGCGCTGCTGCCGCACGTGCCGCTGCTGCTGGCCGCGAGCGCCGCCTCGCTGGCCGCCGAGGGGGCGTTGTACCGGTGGCAGCGGGGCATGGTGTCGCTGTTCGCCAAGTCGCACGCCGATGTCACCGTCCGCCACGTCCTGCGGGACCTGCTGCTCGTGGTGGGCCTGCTGCGCCTCGGCGAGCAGCACCGCGAGGGGGCGTACGCCCCGCTCGTCGCCGGGCTGCTCGTCTTCTACGCGCTGCACTGGGCGATCCAGGCGGTGTCCGTCCTGGTCCGGCGCACCCGCACGCTGCCCGTGGTGACCCGGAACATCGACGCCTCGGCGCTGCGGCTGACCCCGGCGCCCCCGGCCCTGCTGCGCCGCCCCGGGCACCGGCTGGCCGCCTTCGGGCTGCCCGCGACGGCCGGGCTGCTGGCCACGGCGGCGACCGACGCGCCGGTGTACGGGGCGGCCGGGCTCGCGCTGTCCCTGGCGCTGGCGCTGACCGGCCTGGGCGCGCTGCTGCTGCGGCTGCTGCCGGGCCGCCGGCCCGCCGGGGAGCAGGAGGTGCTCGACTGGTTCGACGCCTGGCTGGCGCGGTACCGGCCCACCGTCGGCCTCTATTTCTCGGGCGGTGCGTCCTCGGCGTACCAGGCGAACATGTGGCTGGAGCCGCTGGCCGGCCTGGACGGGCGGCCGGTGATCGTGCTGCGGGAGCGGCACATGGTGCAGCGGATCGCGGCGACCGACATCCCGGTGGTGTGCCTGCCGAAGGTGTCCACGCTGATGCGCCTGGAGCACTCGACGCTCCGGGTCCTGCTCCACCCGTCCAACTCCGGCAAGACCTCGCAGGTCCTGCGCATCCCGACCATCAAGCACGCCTTCGTGAACCACGGGGAGAGCGACAAGCTGTCCTCGTGCAACCCGTACGCGAAGGCGTACGACGAGGTGTGGGTGGCGGGCCCCGCGGCGCGCGAGCGGTACGCGCTGGCGGAGGTCGGCGTCGAGGACAAGGACGTGGTGGAGATCGGCCGCCCGCAGCTGGACGCCGTACGGCCCTACGCGGGGCCGCCCGCGCCCGGGGCGTTCACGACCGTGCTCTACGCGCCGACCTGGGAGGGCTGGGACGGCAACCCCGGCAACACATCGGTGATCGAGGCCGGGGAGAACCTGGTGCGGGCGCTGCTCGCGGACCCGGGCGTCCGGCTGCTGTACAAGCCGCACCCCCTGACGGGTTCCGTGGATCCGCGGGCCCGCGCCGCCGATCTGCGCATCCGGGAGCTGGTGCGGACGGCGAACCGGGAGCGGGGCGGGCCCCGTCCGGACGGCTCCGCGGCCGGTGTCCTGGCCCGGCGGGCGGCGGAGCTGGACCGGCTCACCGCGGCCGGTTTCCGGTCGGCGGCGGACCAGGCGGAGCGGATGCTGCGGCAGCCGGCGCCACGGCCCGGGCGGGCGGACGCGGTGCGGCGGGCGACGGCGGCCTGGGAGGAGGCGTACTGGGCGTCGCTGCCCGAGTGGGAGCACCAGGTCGTCACGGACGTCCGCCCGTCGCTGTACGCCTGCTTCAACCGGGCCGACCTGCTGATCAGCGACGTGTCGAGCGTGATCAGCGACTTCCTGGCGAGCGGCAAGCCGTACGCGGTCGCCAACACCAGCGGGCTGGCCGAGGACGTGTTCCGCAAGTCGTACCCGACGGTGGCCGCGGCGACCGTGCTGGCGTCGGACGCGTCCGGGGTGCCGGCGCTGCTGGCGTCGGTGCGGCAGCCGGAGCTCGACGAACTCGCCGGGGGGCGCGCCGCGTTGGCGCTGCGTCTGCTGGGTCCGGCCGAGCCGCCGTCCCGGGAGCGTTTCGCCGGCGCGGCGCGGGAGCTGTGCGACGCGGCGGTGCGGCACCGGGCCAGGAGGGCGGAGCGGCTCGCCGCGGACCTCCCCGTGCCCGGCCCGCGCCAGGAACCGGTCGGGCCGTCCGCCCCCTCCGCGACCCCGGAGCCGCACGGCCGCGTCTAGCGGTGCCTCTCCGACCCCCGTTTCCCGGCTTCGGCGGGCACCGCTCCTGTCACAGCATGGTCACGAAACACGCCCTCCGGCCGGGGCGGTCCGCCCGCCCCCGGCCGCCGACGGCACTCCCCCGCGCACGGCCGTGCCGCCGGTGGGCACGTCGAGGGCAAGGCGTGCCCGCCCCGCCCGGGCCTTCGCCGTAATCGGCCGGAGGGCGCGTCGCGTGCGCCCCGCCGCCCCGGCTCCGCCCGTGACCAGCCAGCTCGTTCCCCTGTCCGCCGCGCATCCGCACCGGGTGCGGACTCGCCCGCGGGCCACGGAAATCGAGTCGGGCACATGGGACGGAAAGCGACGCAAGTCAATAAAGAGGACAGGGGGACCGAATGTGAGGAAGTTCTCCGGCCGCTTCGGCGCGGCCCATTCGGGCGGCCGGTGCGGCCATTTCCCGCTGTGACGGGGCACAGGGTGTCCGACTACCGTGCCCGCGGAAACTCCGCGTGAATCCTTTACGCTGATGCGGCGGCGCGCCCCAGACCCGAGCAGTGCCCGGAGCGCGCTCCGGTCCCAGCCCGCGGTCCCGTGGTCAGTTCTCGGAACAGGTTGTAAGGATGCCCAAGCTCTCTCTCGTTGTCCCCGTGTACAAGGTGCAGGGCTATCTGCCCGAGTGCCTTGACTCCATACTCGGGCAGGACTGCACGGACTTCGAGATCATCGCGGTCGACGACTGCTCGCCCGACGGGTCAGGGGCCATTCTCGACGAGTACGCGAAACGCGACGACCGGATTCATGTGATTCACCTCACGGAAAACGTGGGGCTGGGTCGCGCACGCAACGCCGGACTGGAAAAGGCCACCGGCGATTACGTGTTGTTCCTGGACAGTGACGACACGTTGTCGGACGGTGCGTTGTCGGCCATTCGGGACCGGATCGAGGCCACGGGCGATCCCGAGATCCTGATCTTCGACTACGCGCGTACCTACTGGGACGGCCGCGTCCGCCCGAACCTGCGGGCCGACCTGCTCAAGGAAGAAGGCCCGGACACCTTCTCCCTCGCCGAGCGCCCCCAACTGCTCGACCTGCTCCAGATCGTGTGGAACAAGGCCTACCGGCGCGACTTCGTCACCCGCACCGGGCTCACCTTCCCGCCCGGCTACTACGAGGACGCCCCCTGGACGTTCTGCTCGCTGATCAGCACCGAGCGGATCGCCGTCCTGGACCGGGTCTGCGTGTACTACCGGCAGCGGCGCGAGGGCGGCAACATCCTCAAGACGGTCAGCCGCAAGCACTTCGACGTCTTCGACCAGTACCAGCGGGTCTTCGACTACCTCGACGCGCACGAGGAACTCGCCAAGTGGCGTGCCCCGTTGTTCCGCAAGATGGTCGACCACTACCTGACCGTCCTGGAGCGGCCGGGCCGCCTGCCGCAGGACGCGCGCGCCGAGTTCTTCCACCGGGCCTCGGCCGACTACCGCGCCCGGGTGCCGAAGGGCTTCACCCGCCCGGGCGGCGGCCGCGGCCACAAGTACGGGATGCTGGAGCGCGACGCCTACGCGACCATGATGAGCGCCCTGGCGGCGGTGAAGCTGCGCCAGCGGGTCAGGGCCAGCACCCGTACCGCGCTCAACCGCTCCAAGCGGGGCGCCATGGGCGCCTTCTACCAGTCGCAGCTCAGGCTGCCGCTGGACGACAACCTGGTGCTGTTCTCCGCCTACTGGAGCCGCAGCGTCTCCTGCAACCCCGCCGCGATCGACGCCGAACTGGCCCGTCTGGCCCCGCACATGCGCCGGGTCTGGGCGGTCCGCGCGGACAACGCGGGCCGGGTGCCCAAGGGTGTGAACGTCGTCCGCGTGGGCTCGCGCGACTACTGGACGGCCGTGGCCCGCGCCAAGTACCTCGTGAACAACGTGAACTTCGCGGACTCCGTGGTCAAGCGCGAGGGCCAGATCCACGTGCAGACCCATCACGGCACGCCGCTCAAGACGATGGGCCTGGACCAGCAGAAGTACCCGGCCTCCACCGACATGGACTTCGAGAAGCTCCTCGAACGGTGCGACCGCTGGGACTACAGCATCAGCGCCAACCAGTTCTCGACCGTGATCTGGGAGCGGGTCTACCCCTGCTCGTACACCACGCTGGAGACCGGCTACCCGCGCAACGACGTGCTGGTCAACGCCGGCGCCGAGGAGGTGCGCGCGGCCCGCGCCGCGCTCGGCCTGGCCGACGGCGCCAAGGCCTTCCTGTACATGCCGACGCACCGCGAGTACCAGCCGGGCTTCACCCCGCCCCTGGACCTGGGCCGGTTCGCCCGCGAACTCGGCCCCGACGCGACCCTGCTGGTGCGCGGCCACTACTTCTACGGCAACTCCCCGCACGTCGACGAGCTGCGCCGCACCGGCCGCGTCGTCGACGTCTCCGGCCACGCCCGGGTGGAGGAGCTGTACCTCGCCGCCGACGCGCTGATCACGGACTACTCCTCGGCGATGTTCGACTACGCCGTACTGGACCGCCCGATCATCAGCTACGTCCCCGACTGGGACGTCTACTCCGCGGTGCGCGGCACCTACTTCGACCTGCTCCAGGAACCGCCCGGCGCGGTGGCCACGACGCAGGCGGAGCTGCTGAAGCTGCTTTCCTCCGGCGCGTACGACAGCCCGGAGACCACGAAGCGCCGGGACACCTTCCGCCGGCGTTTCTGCGAATTCGACGACGGACACGCAGCCGAACGGGTCGTGCGACGCGTCTTCCTCGGTGAAGAGAGCCTGCCGCCCATCGTCCCGTTCGACGAACGCCACCACGCCCCGACCCCCGCCCAGGCGCTCGAACTGGTCGAGCGGGCCTGACCCCGAAAGGAGACCACCAAGCCATGGCCCCTCGGCTCAGTGTCATCGTCCCCATCTACGACGTGGAGCGTTACCTCCCCGCCTGTCTGGACTCGCTCGCGGCACAGACCTTCCGTGACTTCGAGGTCCTGATGGTGGACGACGGTTCGCCCGACGGCTCCGCCGCCATCGCCGAGGAGTACGCCTCCCGCGACCCGCGCTTCAAGCTCATACGCAAGGAGAACGGCGGCCTGGGCGCGGCCCGCAACACGGGCATGACGCACCTGGCGCCCGAGTCGGAGTTCCTGACCTTCGTCGACAGCGACGACCTGATCCCGCCGGACGCCTACCGGCTGATGGTCGGCAGCCTCGACGAGAGCGGCTCGGACTTCGCGACCGGCAACGTCTACCACCTCAAGGGCGAGAAGTCCTGGCAGGTGCCGCTGATGCGGATGCTGGCCGGCGAGGCCCGGCTGGGCACCCACATATCCCGCTACGCCAAGCTCGTCGCCGACCGCATCGCCTGCAACAAGGTCTTCCGGCGCACCTTCTGGGAGAAGCACGGCTTCGCCTTCCCCGAGGGCCGGCTGTACGAGGACACCCCGGTCACCATGCGGGCCCACTACCTGGCCGAGAGCGTCGACGTCATCTCGGAGCCCTGCTACTACTGGCGGCTGCGCGAGGGCGAGTCCGCCCCGTCGATCACGCAGCGCCGCACCGACCCGGCGGGCGTGCGCGACCGGGTCACCTCCGTGATGGAGATCAGCGCCTTCCTCGCCGACCAGCCCGGCGAGACCTACGCCCGCCTCAAGCGCGAGTACGACACCCGTGTCCTCCGCGACGACCTGCGGCTCTTCCTCAACGTGGTGCCGGACGGCGACGCGGAGTACCGGGCGGAGTTCCTGCGTTCGGCCAACCGCTTCCTCGACAGCATCGACCCCAAGGTCGTCATGGACCTCCCGGCCGAGCTGCGCGTGCAGTGGCTGCTGGTGCGCAAGCACCAGATGGAGGAGCTGATCGCCCTGCTGGCCGGCCAGCGCCGCAAGGAGACGCCCGAGGTCAGCGGCCTGGTCCGCAAGTACGCCTCGTTCCCCTCCCTTGAGGGCGCGGATCTGCACCTGCCCAAGGGCGCGCTCCGCATCGACCAGCACCTGAACATGCGCGCCCCGCTGCAGGAGGTGAGCTGGTCGGGCGGCAAGCTCGTGCTGTCCGGCAACGCCTGGATCGACAAGATCGACCTGCCGACGCGCAAGGCCTCGGTCAAGGTGCTCCAGCTGCGCAAGGACCGCTCCCGCCGCCGCATCCTGCTGCCGGCCCGCAACCTGCCCCGCCCCGAGGTCACCACCGACTCCGGCCAGGACCGCTACAACTACGAGTGGGCCGGCTGGGAGGTCACCATCGACCCCGCCAGGCTCCGCAAGGGCGGCCAGTGGCAGGAGGCCGTGTGGCACGTGGGCCTGGGCATCTTCGCCTCCGGTCTGGTGCGGCGTCACGCGGTCCACTCCAGCGGCGGCGCGGCCTGCAACTTCCCGCCGTACCACTGGCTGAGCCCGGACTTCCGGATGCTGCCGGCCGTGGAGCGCGGGGCGCTGAAGCTGCGGATCGAGAAGGTCCGCGCCCTGATCACCGGCCGCACCCTGGAGGGCGACCGGATCAAGGTCACCGGTGAGATCCGCGAGCCCCTCGCGGCGGACGAGCAGGTGGTCCTGCGGGTCAAGAACCAGAAGGGCGCCGAGACCCTCGACTACCCGGTCACCGTGGAGCGCTCGGGCGGCAAGCAGGCCTTCTCGGTCGAGGTGCCGGTCGCCGACGTGGCGCTGATCTTCCACGAGGGCGTCGACGAGAAGGCGCAGCCGGAGAAGCGGACCTGGTCCACGGTGCTGGTCGCGACCGACGCCCACGGCAAGGAGCGCCGCTTCGGGACCGTGATGCAGGAGGGGCTGTCCGACGCGGAGTTCCCGCTGCCCGAGTCCCTCGGCACCCAATCGCACCTGGTGGAGCTGGCCGTCGTGGCGGGCCACACCGGGTTCCTGAAGTTCTCCGGCCGCACCCGCCGCGCCGTGATCGACTCGGCCGCGGTGCGCGACGGAAAGATCGCTCTGACCGGCCACGCCGACCCGCGGCTGTCCGGCTCCCGCTTCCTGCTCAAGCCGCGCAACCGCTACGAGGAGCGCTTCGTCGAGACCCGGTGGCTGGACGGCGGCCGCTTCGAGGTGTCCTTCGACCCGAGCCGCCTCGGCGGCGCGGGCGACGTCCCGCTGCGGGCCGGCCGCTGGAACCTCTTCCTGCGGCCCGACGAGGAGGGCGTGCCCGACGTCGCCTTCGTCACCGACCGGCTGGCCTCGGACTCGTTCCCGGTCCAGGCCGAACTCAACGGCCGCCGCTACTGGCTGGAGAACCGCTGGGGCGACTTCCCGCAGCTCAACGCCCGTTCCGAGCTGACCGACCTGGAGCGCGGTCCGTACCGCCAGAAGGAGCTGCGCCGCACGGTGTACGAGCCGCTGTTCCAGCAGCCGCTCAAGGACCAGGTCTTCTACCTGAGCTACAACGGCAAGCAGTTCTCGGACAGCCCGCGCGCGATGTACGAGGAGCTGGTGCGGCGCGGTTCGGACCTGAAGCACCTGTGGGCGGTCCGTGACGGCCAGGTCAACCTGCCGGACGGGATCGAGAAGGTCCGCATGTGGGGCACGGAGTGGTACGAGGCGCTGGCCTCCAGCCGCTACATCGTCACCAACGGCCACCTTCCCGACTGGATCGTGCGCCGCCCGGGGCAGTCGATCGTGCAGACCTGGCACGGCACGATGCTGAAGAAGATCGGGCACGACATCGACACCCTGCACTTCGACCGGCGCTACCAGGAGAAGCTGGCGCTGGAGGCCAAGCAGTGGAGCCTGCTGGTGTCCTCCAACCGCTTCAGCACGCCGATCCTGAAGCGGGCGTTCTCCTACGACGGTGAGATCCAGGAGGCGGGCTACCCGCGCAACGACTACCTGTACACCGCCGACCGGGACGCGATCACGGCGCGGGTGAGGAAGGCGCTCGGCCTGCCCGAGGGCAAGAAGGTGGTCCTGTACGCGCCGACCTGGCGCGACGACCAGTCGCACAGCGCCGGGCAGTACCTGTTCGACCTGCGCATCGACCTCGAGGACGCCCAGCGGCGCCTCGGCGACGACCACGTGCTGCTGATCCGCCGCCACTCCAACGTGGTGGACGCGGTGCCGGGCGCGGGCAACGGCTTCGTGTGGGACGCCTCGGAGTACCCGGACATCGTCGACCTCTACATCGCCGCGGACATCATGATCACGGACTACTCGTCGGTGATGTTCGACTACGCGCACCTGAAGCGGCCGATGCTGTTCTTCACGTACGACCTGGAGCACTACCGGGACACGCTGCGCGGGTTCTACTTCGATTTCGAGCAGGACTCGCCCGGTCCGCTGATCGACAACTCCAAGGAGCTGGTCGACGCGATCCGGGACATCGACCAGGTGCGGGTGGAGTACCAGGAGCGGTTCGACCGCTTCCACCACCTGTTCTGCGACCTGGACGACGGCAACGCGTCCGCGCGGGTCGTCGACCGGATGATCGAGCAGGCCCGGGAGGGCTGACCCGCCGTCACGCGGGCGAAAGGGGCGGGGCCCGGAGGATGGTGATCCTCCGGGCCCCGCCCCTTTCGCCTGGCGGCCGGCTCAGAGCCGTACGGTCTTCACCGAGAGCTGGCACGCGGCCGTGAAGTAGGGCCGCAGCTCGGTGCGCCGGCGGGTGGGCGGCAGCGGAGCGGGCGTCTGGCCCAGTGCCCGGCGGGACTTGCGCACCGCACGGGTCAGCACGGTCGGCCCCGCCGCCACGGTCTCGCTGTGCACCGGGCGGGGGAAGGTGAACACGTTGATCGGCTGGAGCACGTCGGTCGCCAGCTTGGCCAGCGGCACCCGGGGCGCGTCGGGCGCGGTGCGCAGCGACAGGTCCCAGATGACTTCCTTCTCGTCCTCGTCGGTGTGCTCCCGCACCAGGGTGGCGCAGTCGACGTCCACGGCCACCCAGCCGTCGCCCTCGTCGCGCAGCGGGAAGGTCAGCACCCGCTCCTTGTCCCGCCGGTGCACGGCCTCGACGACGGCGCCCGCGGCCGGCCGCGCGCCCCACAGCTCGGCGCGTACGGCGACGGTCCGCTCGTCCACCTTGACCGGGCCGACCTCGGCGTGCACCTCGCGCAGCGCGCTGCGCAGCCGCAGCCCGCCGTCCTCGTGCCGGTGCGGCAGCATCAGCGCCAGGGACGGCCCCTGCGTGCGCGGCAGCCGTACGGCGAGCAGGTCCCGGGTGTCGCAGCCGTAGCCGTCGGTGGTGAGCGCCACCTCGCGTTCGCCCTCGCGGGTGGCCAGGGCCAGCTCCCAGGTGCCGTGGGCGAGCCCGGTGTCCCAGGGCACGACGGCGTCGCCCCCGGCGGAGAAGGGGAAGCGGTGCTCCGCGGCACCGGCGCCGCCCCTGCGCACGACGAGGTCGGCCTGCCCGGCGCTCGGCGGCAGCGTGCCCACGGAGACGTGGACCGAGCCCTCGCGGTCGACGCGGGCGGTGGCGTGGCGGGGCAGCTCCTTGCGGGCGAAGGCCTCCTCGAGGATGGCCTCGAAGCGCTCGCGGCTGGCCCGCTCGTGGAAGCGCTCGGCGTTGCGGATGCCGGCGGCGGCCATCTTCAGGCGCAGTTCGTCGTCCTTGACCAGGCGCCGGATCGCGTCGGCCATCGCCTCCACGTCACCGCGCGGGACGATCAGCCCGTCCTCGCCGTCGGTGAGGACGTTGCGCGGTCCGTGGTCGGCGTCCGTGGCGACAACGGGCAGCCCGGCGGCCATCGCCTCGACCAGGACGTTGCCGAAGGCCTCCCGCTTGGAGGGCAGGACGAAGATCGACGCCTTGCCGAACTCCGGGGTGACCGGCGAGGTCTGGCCCATGAGGAGGATGCTGTTGGACAGTCCCAGTTCCTCGATGCGGGCCCGCAGCTTCTTCTTCTCGGCGCCGTGGCCGTAGATGCGCAGGGTCCACTCCGGTGCCTCGGCGTGGACCCTGGCGAAGGCCTCGACGAGCAGGGCGTGGTTCTTGTTGTCGGTGAGGTGACCGGCGGAGACGATCACCTTGTTGGTGCCGCTGGAGCGGATCGTGGACGCCGGCACGCAGTTGGGCATCACCGCCAGGCGGTTGCGCACCGCGGGCACCTGCCGGGCGAGGGCCGCGACCTCCTCCGGGGTGAGCGCGGTGAGGGCGTCCAGGTGCCGGTAGGCCGGGAAGAGGCGCTGCTTGATGTCCGTGGCGTAGATGGCGGGCATCGAGTGCTCCTGGGTGACCTTCAGGTAGTCACCGGGGGCCTGCGCCAGCATGATCGTGTTGCGCGGGCTGGAGCTGACGACGACATCGGCGTCGGTGGTGTCGAGGTACTCCAGCAGCCGCAGCTCCGCGAGCCGGCTCACCACCGGCGTCTTGGCACCGGCGTTGAGCGGGTAGATCAGCGGGAACTTGTCCGACAGCGGGTTGTCCACGTCGGACACCGGGGAGTGCGGCCGCATGTCGGTGAGCGCCCGGACCTTCACCCGCGGGTCCAGCGGGAAGTACGACTCGTCGCGGACCTTGCGCAGGGCCACGATCTCGACCTCGTGCCGCTCGGCCAGGGCACCGGCGAGGTTCTGCGTGGCGCTGACCACGCCCCCCATGTGGCACAGATCCCGAACGAGAAATGCGATCTTCACTTTTCGGCTTCTCTCTGCTCCCGGGAGCGGCCGGCCACCGCTGTCCCCCGCCCCTGACCACACATGCGGTCACATCCTCCTCACAAAGTACACACGGCTGCCCGGCGGTGGGTCACGGCCCCGACACACCTGTGTAACCCTGTGAACAGCAAGATGCCGCCCGCGGGACAGAGGTTCCACGGGCGGCTGTGCGCGTCGTCACCCCTGCGGCCGGAGGGCGCCGCGCGGGGCTGTCACGGAGGGATCAGAACGGCTCGAAGCCGTCGAACTCCTGCTGGGCCTCGTCCCGTTCGGCCTCCCGGTCCCGGCGGCGCTGCGCGGCCGGGCGGGGTGCCTCGAAGCGGTGGTCCTCGCCGCGGCGGCCGAGCATCTCGGCGCCGGCCGACATCGAGGGCTCCCAGTCGAAGACGACCGCGTTGTCCTCGGGTCCGATGGCGACGCCGTCGCCGCTGCGGGCGCCCGCCTTCACCAACCGCTCCTCGACACCGAGGCGGTTGAGCCGGTCGGCGAGGTAGCCGACGGCCTCGTCGTTGTTGAAGTCGGTCTGGCGCACCCAGCGTTCGGGCTTCTCGCCGCGCACCCGGAACAGGCCGTCCTCCTCGCGGGTGACGGTGAAGCCGGCGTCGTCCACGGCCTTGGGCCGGATGACGATGCGCGTCGCCTCCTCCTTGGGCCGCGCGGCACGCGCCCTGGCGACCAGTTCGGCCAGCGCGAAGGACAGCTCCCTGAGGCCCATGTGGGCCACCGCGGACACCTCGAAGACCCGGTAGCCGCGCGCCTCCAGGTCCGGCCGGACCATCTCGGCCAGGTCCCTGCCGTCGGGCACGTCGATCTTGTTGAGGACGACGATCCGGGGCCGGTTGTCCAGGCCGCCGTACTCGCGCAGTTCGGCCTCGATGACGTCCAGGTCGGACAGCGGGTCGCGCTCGGACTCCAGCGTCGCCGTGTCCAGGACGTGCACCAGCACGCTGCACCGCTCCACGTGCCGCAGGAACTCCAGGCCCAGGCCCTTGCCCTGGCTGGCTCCCGGGATGAGACCGGGGACGTCGGCGATGGTGTAGACGGTCTCGCCGGCCGTCACCACGCCCAGGTTCGGCACGAGCGTCGTGAAGGGGTAGTCGGCGATCTTCGGCTTGGCGGCGCTCAGCACGGAGATCAGCGAGGACTTGCCGGCGCTCGGGTAGCCGACCAGCGCCACGTCGGCGACGGTCTTCAGCTCCAGCTGGACGTCCTGGAGGTCGCCGGGCTCGCCGAGCAGCGCGAAGCCGGGGGCCTTGCGGCGTGCGGAGGCCAGCGCCGCGTTGCCGAGGCCGCCCCGGCCGCCCTGCGCGGCGACGTAGGAGGTGCCGTGGCCGACGAGGTCGGCGAGCACGTTGCCCGCCCTGTCGAGGACGACGGTGCCGTCGGGCACGGGCAGCACCAGGTCCTGGCCGTCCTTGCCGGAGCGGTTGCCGCCCTCGCCGGGCTTGCCGTTGGTGGCCTTGCGGTGCGGGGAGTGGTGGTAGTCGAGGAGCGTGGTCACCGACTGGTCCACGGTGAGGATCACGTCGCCGCCCCGGCCGCCGTTGCCGCCGTCCGGGCCGCCGAGCGGCTTGAACTTCTCACGGTGGACGGAGGCACAGCCGTGGCCTCCGTTACCCGCGGCGACGTGCAGTTCGACGCGGTCCACGAAGGTGGTCATGGGATGTGCCTCCAGTTACTGCCTACTGCGGGAATGTCTCTTGGTTAACACGCGAAAGGCGGACCCGCTTCCCCTCGGGGAAGTGAGGCCCGCCTCGCGAAAGTGTCCGGTCAGGCGACCGGGACGATGTTCACGACCTTGCGGCCGCGGTGGGTGCCGAACTGCACCGCACCGGCCTGCAGGGCGAACAGCGTGTCGTCGCCGCCACGGCCGACACCGGCGCCCGGGTGGAAGTGGGTGCCACGCTGGCGGACCAGGATCTCACCCGCGTTGACGGCCTGACCGCCGAAGCGCTTCACGCCGAGCCGCTGGGCATTCGAGTCGCGACCGTTCCGGGTGGACGATGCGCCCTTCTTGTGTGCCATGTCTCCTCAGTCCCTTACTTCGCAGCCGCGGGGATCTCAGTGACCTTGATCGCCGTGTACTGCTGGCGGTGGCCCTGACGACGGCGGTAGCCGGTCTTGTTCTTGTAGCGCAGAATGTCGATCTTCTGGCCCTTGTGGTGGTCCACGACCTCGGCCTGGACCTTGATGCCGGCCAGCACCCACGGGTCGCTGGTCACAGCGTCGCCGTCGACGACGAGCAGGGTCGAGAGCTCGACCGTGTCGCCGACCTTGGCGGTGGAAATCTTGTCAACCTCAACGATGTCGCCGACAGCAACCTTGTGCTGGCGACCACCGCTGCGCACGATGGCGTACACGCGGATCTCACTCTCTCGCTCGGGAACGGCACCCCCGCAGTCCAGCCGCCCGGTGACACACGGACGGCCTCTCCCGGCCGCAGCCCGCGAGGGCACACCCGGAAGGAAAGAGGTTTACGGGGATGTGACGCGCCAGTCGACACGCCGACGGTCAAGATTACGGGGCCGCACGACAGGGGTCAAACCGGGCCCCCGGGGCCCGCGACCGGGGCCGCCGGGGATCAGCCGGAGACCGCCGCGACGTACTCGGCGTACGCCTCCCCCGCCCGCGCGGGCGACAGGTCGAGGTGCTCCAGGATCGTGTACCGGCCGGGCCGGGTCTGCGGCGCGAACCCCACGGCCCGCACGAACTCCTCGTCGCCGAACCCGATCTCCCGGGCCGTCACCGGCAGCCCGTGCCGGCGCAGCGTGTCCGCCATCAGCAGGGAGCCCTCCCGGTCGCCGCGCAGATACGTCGCGAAGGCGGCGCCGATGCCCACCTGCTCGCCGTGGCTGGCCGCGCGCCCGGGGTACAGCAGGTCGAGGGCGTGGCTGATCTCGTGGCAGGCCCCGGACGAGGGGCGGGTGTGCCCGGCGATGGTCATGGCGATGCCGGACAGCACCAGGCCCTCGGTGAGCACGGTCAGGAACCCGTCGTCGCCGCAGCCGCCGGGGTGGCGCAGCACGGCCTCACCGGCCTGCCGGGCGAGGGCGGCGGCGAGGCCGTCGACCTTCTCGCCGTTCACCCGGTGGGCCAGCTCCCAGTCGGCGACGGCGGAGACGTTGGAGACGGCGTCGCCGATGCCGGAGCGCACGAAGCGGATCGGCGCCTCCCGGATCACCGCGAGGTCCACGACGAGCGCGATGGGCGTCGGCACGCCGTACGAACCGCGGCCCGCGTCGTTGTCGAGGATGGAGACCGGCGAGCAGATGCCGTCGTGGGACAGGTTGGTGGCCACCGCGACCATGGGCAGACCCACGCGGGCCGCGGCGAACTTGGCGCAGTCGATGACCTTGCCGCCGCCGAGGCCGACGACCGCGTCGTAGCGCCCCGACTTCATGCCGTCGGCCAGCCGCACCGCGTCGTCGATCGTGCCGCCGCCGACCTCGAACCAGTCGGCGCCGGGCAGGGACGGCTCCAGCCTCCGGCGCAGCCGCGCCCCCGAGCCGTCGCTGATCGCCACGGCCAGCGTCCCGGACTGCGAGATCCGCTGGTCCGCGAGGACGCTCGCCAGGTCGGCCAGGGCGCCCGGCCGGACGTCCACGACGAGCGGCGAGGGGATGAGCCTCGTCAGTACCGGCACGGGATCTTCTCTCCTCGGGGGCGGGGGCCTGTCGTTGATGATGCGCCCGGGAACGTCCGGGGAAACGTGTGGCCCCGTCCGAACGGAATCCGAACGGACGGGGCCACACGTTTTGCGACAGGTGCCGGATCGGGCGGTGCCGGATCAGGCGCGCAGGGTCAGCCCTCGTCGGTGGCGGCCGTGACCGAGGACGGTGCCTGCTGGGCGGCCGCCGCGGTCTTCTTCGACGCCGTCTTCTTGGCCGTGGCCTTCTTGGCGGTCGTCGTCTTGGCCGCCTTCTTGGCGGTGGCCTTCTTGGCGGTCGTCGTCTTCTTGGCCGCCGTCTTCTTGGTGGCGGCCTTCTTCGCCGTCGCCTTCTTGGCCGTCTTGCGGGCCGCCGCCTTCTTGGCCGGAGCCGCCTCGTCGGCCTCGGGCTGTTCCTCGGGGGCTTCCTCCGCCGTGGCCGACGGGACGACCGTGACGGCCGCCTCCTCGGACGCGGTGGAGGTGGTGGGCTTGCGCACCGCGCGGCGCCGCGGACGGGCCGGGGCCGCGCTCTCGGCCGCCTCGCCGGCGGCCGGGGCCTGCGGCGCCGGCTCGGGCTCGGCGGGCTGCTCGGCCACCGCGCCGGAGGTCTCCGGCACCGTCAGGACGGCGGCCTCGGCGCCCTCGGGCGAACCGGCCGGTGCGGACACCTTCCGGGTGGCCCGGCGGCGGGTACGGCCCTTGGGCGCGGCCTCGTCCGACGCGGGCGCCGGGGACTCGGCCGGGGCGGGGGCGCCGGAGACGGCGTCCTCGACAGCGGCGGGCTCGGCCAGCACCTCGGCGGCGGGCTCGCGCCGCACGGGACGCTCGACCTCCTCGCGCACCGTGACGTCCTGCGCCGTCGGGACCTCGGCGGGCGCGGTCTCGGCCTTCGCGGCCTCCTCGGCCTTCGCCGTCCCGGTCTGCGTACCGGTCTTCGCGGCCTTGGGCGCGCCCGCCGGGGCGGACGCCCGACGGCTCGCGCGACGACGGCCGCGACCGCGCGTGGCGGCGGCCTCGGCCTCGGCGGCGCTGCTGTACAGCTCCTCGTCCGCGCTGAAGTCGGGCGCCGGGAGGGCGACCGGCTCGGCCACCTCGGCGGCGACCTCGGCCTCGGACTCGGTGTCCGCCTCCTGCTCCGCCGTCGGGCCGGTCTCGATGCCGGCGACGGCCTCGTGCTCGTGCGGCTGGTCGGCCCCGGCCCGCGCCCGCTTGCGGCGCTTGCCACCGCCGCCACCGGCCGCGGACGGCTGGTCGAGGTGGACGATGACACCGCGGCCGTTGCAGTGGACGCAGGTCTCCGAGAACGACTCCAGCAGGCCCTGGCCGACCCGCTTGCGGGTCATCTGGACCAGGCCCAGCGAGGTCACCTCGGCGACCTGGTGCTTGGTCCGGTCCCGGCCCAGGCACTCCAGCAGGCGCCGCAGCACCAGGTCCCGGTTGGACTCCAGCACCATGTCGATGAAGTCGATGACGATGATGCCGCCGAGGTCGCGCAGCCTGAGCTGGCGCACGATCTCCTCGGCCGCCTCCAGGTTGTTCCTGGTGACCGTCTCCTCGAGGTTGCCGCCCTGACCGGTGAACTTGCCGGTGTTGACGTCGATGACGACCATCGCCTCGGTCCGGTCGATCACCAGCGAACCGCCGCTGGGCAGCCAGACCTTGCGGTCCAGCGCCTTGGCGAGCTGCTCGTCGATCCGGTACGTGGCGAAGACGTCGACCTCGCTGGTCCACTTGGACAGCCGCTCGGCGAGGTCCGGCGCCACGTGGGACACGTAGCCGTGGATGGTCTGCCAGGCGTCGTCGCCGCTGACGACGACCTTGGAGAAGTCCTCGTTGAAGATGTCGCGCACGACCCGGACGGTCATGTCCGGCTCGCCGTACAGCAGCGTGGGCGCGCTGGAGCTGCCGCCCTTGGCCTTCTTCTGGATCTCCTCCCACTGCGCCTGGAGCCGCTCGACGTCGCGGCGCAGCTCCTCCTCGCTGGCGCCCTCGGCGGCGGTGCGCACGATGACGCCCGCGTCCTCGGGGACGATCTTCTTGAGGATGGTCTTGAGGCGGGAGCGCTCGGTGTCGGGCAGCTTGCGGCTGATGCCGGTCATCGAGCCCTCGGGCACGTAGACCAGGTAGCGGCCGGGCAGCGAGACCTGGCTGGTCAGGCGGGCGCCCTTGTGGCCGATCGGGTCCTTGGTGACCTGCACGAGGACCGACTGGCCGGACTTGAGGGCGGACTCGATGCGGCGCGGCCCGCCCGCCATGCCCAGCGCCTCGAAGTTGACCTCACCGGCGTACAGGACGGCGTTGCGGCCCTTGCCGATGTCGATGAAGGCGGCCTCCATCGACGGCAGCACGTTCTGCACCTTGCCGAGGTAGACGTTGCCGACGTACGAGGTGGCCTGCTCCTTGTTGACGTAGTGCTCGACGAGCACCCCGTCCTCCAGGACGCCGATCTGGGTGCGCTCGCCGTGCTGGCGGACGACCATGACGCGCTCGACGGCCTCGCGGCGGGCCAGGAACTCGGCCTCGGTGATGATCGGCACCCGGCGGCGGCCCTGCTCGCGGCCCTCGCGACGGCGCTGCTTCTTGGCCTCCAGACGGGTGGAGCCCTTGATGGACTGCACCTCGTCGGACGGCTCGGGCTTCGGGCGGGGCTCGCGGACCTTGACGACGGTGCGCTCGGGGTCGTCGGTGGAGGACTCGGCCTCGCCCGAGCCGTCCCCGGCGCGGCGGCGACGGCGACGGCGGCGCCGGCTGCTGCTGGAGCCACCGCTGTCGCCGGCGGCCTCCTCGCCGTTGTCCTCGGCGTCCTCCTCCGCCTGCTCGGCGGTGTCCTCGGCGTCCTGCGCGGCCTGCTCGGCGGCGGTCTGGTCGACCTCGCCGTCCGTGAGGTCGCCGTCCGCGGCGTCGCCCCGGCGACGGCGACGGCCGCCCCGGCGGCGACGGCGGCGCGAACCGGACTCCTCGTAGCCCTCGGCGTCGTCGTGGTCGTCGTCCGACGCGTCGGACTCGGTCTCGTCGTCGGCCTTCGTCTCGGTGTCGGCCTCGGGCTCGTCCCGGGTGACGGCGGCGGTGGCCCGCTCCTCGGCGGCCTCCTCGGCGGCGGCGCCCCGGCGCTTGCGGCGGCGACGCGAGCCGGCGGGCTGCTCCTCGGGGGCCTCCGCGCTCTCCTCGGCCGGCTTCGCCGACTCGGCACCGGCCGCTTCGGCGGCGGCCTCGGCCGCGGCCCGCTCGGGCGTCTGGAACTGGGGCTCGGCGAACACGGGCGCCTGGAACACGGCGACCGCGGGACGCGAGGGGCGCTTGGGCGCGTCCGCCTCGTCGGACGCCGCGGCGGCGGACTGCGCCGGGGCGGCGAACCCGGAGGCGGCCTTACGGGTGGAGCGGCGGCGGGCACGACGCGGCGCGGCGTCCTCGCCGGACTCGGCGCTCTCGGGCGCGGCGGAGGCTGTGGGGGCGGCGGGCTCCGTGGACTTCGCGGGCTCGGGGGCCGCGGCAGCCGGGGCGGCGGGCTCGGTCCCGCCCGCTTCGGCGGCGGCCTCGACCGGCGCCTCGGCCGGGGCAGAGACGCGGCGCGTGGCACGCCGACGGGTCCGGCCCTTGGGCGCGGCGCTGTCGGCCTCGCCCTGGGTCTCCTCAACGGCGGGCGCGGGCGCCTCAGCGGGCTCCGGGGCCACGGCGGCGGCCGGCTCGGCGGCGGCGGGCTCGGCGGCCGAGGTCACGCTGCGTGTGGCACGACGCCGGGTACGCCCCTTGGGCGCCGCGCTCTCGGCGGGGGCCTCGACGGTCTCGGTGGTCTCCGCGGCCTCTTCCGTCTCTTCGGCGGGCGTCGGCGTCTCGGCGGCGGGGGCCGCGGGCACGACGGTCTCGGCCGCCTCCGCCGACGCGGGAGCCCCGGCGGGCGCGGAGGCGCGGCGCACCGCACGGCGCCGCGGCCGGGCGGGGGCGGCCGGCTCAGGGGCCGGCTCGGAGGCCTCGGCGGGCTCCGCGGGGGCCGACTCGGCGGGCGCGACGGTCTCCGCCGGCGCCTCGGAGGCACCGGACGGCGGACCCGCCGGGCGGGACGCGGCCCTGCGCCGACGGCGCGGCGGCAGGGTGTCGCTGGGGGTGTTCGACTCGGTGTCCGTCGAGCTGGTCGCGGACCCGGTGGGTTCGGTCGGTTCGAGCATGCGGGGGTTTCTCCCGTCAGGCTCCCGGGCGCCGCGCCTGGTCCGGCATCGACATGTCGACCGCCGGTGACGTCCGCGGCTCGCGCGGTGCGCGGTCGCCGCCGTCCGGGGCGCGGGCGCCGCTCGGAAGCTCATCCGTGTCTTGTCTCGCCGGTTCCGTACCCCTTGTCGTGCACGGCCTGGCGAAAGTCTTGTGGTCGGTGCGCTGCCCGACCCAGGTGGCTCCCGAGTTCGAGGGCGGCGCTACGACGTCCGTCCCTACGCGGAACCTTCCTTACGCCGGCGCCTTCGCGGCGGCGGAAGCGGCGGCCGGTTGCGGCTCGGGCGCTTTCGCCTCGCGGTCGGGCGCGAGCGGGTCGGTCACCGCACCGGTCTCTTCATCGAACAGCCCCTGCGCCAGCCTGGTCACCGCTGCGGGGACCGGCGGCGCCAGGTCGGCCACGGCGCGAAGACCGGACAGGACGTCGTCGGGTCGTACGGCAGGCGTCACGTGCCGAACAACCAGCCGCAGTATCGCACAGGGCCGGTCGCTCGGCCTATCAGCCGGTGAACCGTGCGTGGTGACGCTCTCGAGGTGCGCGACGGCGGAGCGGGTGTCGAAGGTACGGACGCCGTTCTTCGTACGGCGCTGCACCTCCACCGCCGGGGCCGCGGTGAACGCCGCGACGGCGGCTTCGGCCTCGGCGGGCTCCACCCCGTCCAGCCGCAGCTCCCACACGGACGCCGTCAGCCGGTCGGCGAGCCCGGAGGTCCGGGCCTCGACCGCGTCGACGACGTCGAGCCCGGCGGGCAGCGACTCGTCGAGGAGCAGCCGCAGCCGCTCCGGGTCGCGCGCCTCGGTGAGCGCGATCTCCAGATACTCCGCCTCACTGCCCGTGCCGGTGGGTGCGGCATTGGCGTACGACACCTTCGGGTGCGGGGTGAACCCCGCCGAGTACGCCATCGGCACCTCGGCGCGGCGCAGCGCACGCTCGAAGGCGCGCTGGAAGTCACGGTGGCTGGTGAACCGGAGGCGGCCGCGCTTGGTGTAACGCAGTCGAATGCGCTGCACCGCGGGAACGGGCGGCGGGCCTACGGGCTGTCGCTTGCCCAGTGTCGTTCAGTCCTTCGTGAGAGCGGTCGTACTGCTACCAAGAGTACGTGCCTCGGCGCCGGATGGTTCCCGCCGGTCCACCGGCTGCCGCCCGGCGGGCTCACCGAAGAGCATCCGGCGCACGTCGGCACGCGCCTGCCGGGCGGAGCGCCGGGCCGAGGCCAACGCCTGCCGGGCCGCCCGCCCGGCACCGCGCCCGGCCTCGACGAGGGGACGCAGCACGGTGTCCCGCACGGCGTGCCCCACCGGGGCCAGCACGTTCCGGTACACCCACCGCACCGGCTCCACCACGGTCCACCGCAGGAGCGTGCCGAGGAACCGCCCGACGGCACGCGAGAGGTACCCGGCGATCCGCCAGGCGTGCCCGAGGGCGTCCCACACCTCCCGTCCGACGACGGCGAGGGCCCGGCCGACGGGAGCGAGCACCCACCGCCACACCGCGAGGGCCGGCAGCACCAGCAGCACCCGGACGACCCAGTACAGAACGAACCCGACACCGGTGACGACGAGCCCCACGCCCCGCGCGACCTGCCTGGCGCACCAGACAAGCCCCCTGCCGCACCGGGCGAGTACATGCCCCACCGGGGTCAGCACCCACCGGTACAACCACTCCCCCGGCACGACGACCAGGTACCGCCCGAGCCACGCGAGACCGGCGTACAGCCCGCGCCCGACCGCCGCGAGCACCGCGCCCATCCGCGTGAGGAACCAGGCCAGCGCGTGCCCCACCGGCGTCAGCACCCGTCGGTACAGCCACACCGCCGGCACCACGAGGAGCACCTTCCCCAGCCACCCCACGCCCCTGGCGAGCGGCACGACGACATACCGCCACAGCGCGACCAGCGGCCACACGAAGACCGCTCGCCCGAGCCACGCCAGCGCCCGCCCGACGGGACGCAGCACCGTGTCCCGCAGGAACCGCCCCACGACGACCAGCGCGTCCCACACCATGCGCACCGGCACGACCAGCACCAGCACGACGATCCGCACCGGAATCCGGACCGCCGCGGTCAGACACCCCTCGGCGTCCGGCCCGCGCACCGGTTCCCCCTGCGGCCGCGCCGCGGGCGCCTTCTCCAGATCCACCATGAACATGAGGACGCCGCGGAACCCCTTCCGGATCCCGCGGCGTCCCGCCGAGCGCCCCTACTTGACCACGGTCAGCGGCAGCAGCTTCTTGCCGGTCGGACCGACCTGGATCTCGGTGTCCATCGCCGGGCACACCCCGCAGTCGAAGCACGGGGTCCAGCGGCAGTCGTCGACCTCGGTCTCGTCGAGGGCGTCCTGCCAGTCCTCCCAGAGCCACTCCTTGTCGAGGCCGGAGTCCAGGTGGTCCCAGGGCAGGACCTCCTCGTAGCCGCGCTCGCGGGTGGTGTACCAGTCGACGTCGACGCCGGTCGGCTCCAGGGCCTTGGCGGCGCAGGCCATCCAGCGGTCGTAGGAGAAGTGCTCGCGCCAGCCGTCGAAGCGGCCGCCGTCGTCGTAGACGGCGCGGATGACGGCGCCCAGGCGGCGGTCGCCGCGGGAGAGGAGGCCCTCGACGATGCCGGGCTTGCCGTCGTGGTAGCGGAAGCCGATGGAGCGGCCGTACTTCTTGTCGCCGCGGATCTTGTCGCGGAGCTTCTGCAGGCGGGCATCCGTCTCCTCGGCGGAGAGCTGCGGGGCCCACTGGAAGGGGGTGTGGGGCTTGGGGACGAAGCCGCCGATGGAGACCGTGCAGCGGATGTCGCCGGAGCCGGAGACCTCGCGGCCCTTGGCGATGACGCGGGTGGCCATGTCGGCGATCTGGAGGACGTCGTCGTCGGTCTCGGTGGGCAGGCCGCACATGAAGTACAGCTTCACCTGGCGCCAGCCGTTGCCGTAGGCCGTGGCGACGGTCCGGATGAGGTCCTCCTCCGAGACCATCTTGTTGATGACCTTGCGGATGCGCTCGGAGCCGCCCTCGGGGGCGAAGGTGAGGCCGGAGCGGCGGCCGTTGCGGGTCAGCTCGTTGGCCAGGTCGATGTTGAAGGCGTCCACGCGGGTGGAGGGGAGGGACAGGCCGATCTTGTCCTCCTCGTACCGGTCGGCGAGGCCCTTGGCGACGTCGGCGATCTCCGTGTGGTCGGCGGAGGAGAGGGACAGGAGGCCGACCTCTTCGAAGCCGGTGGCCTTCAGGCCCTTGTCGACCATCTCGCCGATGCCGGTGATGGAGCGCTCGCGCACCGGGCGGGTGATCATGCCGGCCTGGCAGAAGCGGCAGCCCCGGGTGCAGCCGCGGAAGATCTCCACGGACATGCGCTCGTGGACGGTCTCGGCGAGCGGGACGAGGGGCTGCTTGGGGTAGGGCCACTCGTCGAGGTCCATGACGGTGTGCTTCGAGACCCGCCACGGGACGCCGGAGCGGTTGGGGACGACGCGGGCGATACGGCCGTCGGGGAGGTACTCGACGTCGTAGAAGGCGGGGACGTAGACGCCGCCGGTCTTCGACAGGCGGAGCAGGAGCTCCTCGCGGCCGCCGGGGCGGCCCTCGGCCTTCCAGGCGCGGATGATCGCGGTGACCTCCAGGACGGCCTGCTCGCCGTCGCCGATGACCGCGCAGTCGATGAAGTCCGCGATCGGCTCGGGGTTGAAGGCCGCGTGGCCGCCGGCCAGGACGATCGGGTCGTCGATGCCGCGGTCCTTCGCCTCCAGCGGAATGCCCGCCAGGTCCAGGGCGGTGAGCATGTTGGTGTAGCCCAGCTCCGTGGAGAAGGAGAGGCCGAAGACGTCGAAGGCGCCGACCGGGCGGTGGCTGTCGACGGTGAACTGCGGGACGGAGTGCTCCCGCATCAGCTCCTCGAGGTCCGGCCAGACGCTGTAGGTGCGCTCGGCGAGGACACCCTGCTGTTCGTTGAGCACCTCGTAGAGGATCATGACGCCCTGGTTGGGCAGGCCGACCTCGTAGGCGTCGGGGTACATCAGGGCCCAGCGGACGTCGCAGGATTCCCACTCCTTGACCGTGGAGTTCAGCTCTCCGCCGACGTACTGGATCGGCTTCTGCACATGCGGCAGCAGGGCTTCGAGCTGCGGAAACACGGACTCGGCGGCCTGGGTGGCTTCGGCAGGCATCTCACGGGACCTTTGTGTGCTGGCGTGAACTGACAAGAGGGGACCATCCAGCCTAACCCGGCCCGGACGGTCCCCCTACCGCTCACCCCCGCCCCACCGGGCTACGCCGACATCGGCCGTTGCACGGTGATCGACTGGAGCAGGCCGACCGCTATCCACACGGCGAACATGGAGGAGCCGCCGTAGGACACGAAGGGCAGGGGCAGGCCGGTGACCGGCATGATGCCGAGCGTCATGCCGATGTTCTCGAAGGTCTGGAAGGCGAACCAGGCGACGATCCCGGCGACGACGACGGTCCCGTACAGGTCCGGGGTGCTGCGGGCGATGCGGCAGGCGCGCCAGAGGACCACGCCGAGCAGGGCGATGATGAGGCCCGCGCCGAGGAAGCCCAGTTCCTCGCCGGCGACGGTGAAGACGAAGTCGGTCTGCTGCTCGGGGACGAACCGGCCGGTGGTCTGCGAGCCGTGGAAGAGGCCGGAGCCGGTGAGTCCGCCGGAGCCGATGGCGATGCGGGCCTGGTTGGTGTTGTAGCCGACGCCCGCGGGGTCGAGGGCGGGGTTGGCGAAGGCGGCGAAGCGGGCGATCTGGTAGTCGTCCAGGATGCCGAGCTGCCACACGGCGAGCGCCCCGGCGGTGCCGGCGCCGAGCAGTCCGAAGATCCAGCGGTTGCTGGCGCCGGAGGCGAGCAGGATGCCGAGCACGATGATGACCATGACCATGACCGACCCGAGGTCGGGCATGAGCATCACGATGAGCATCGGCACGGTGGCCAGGCCCAGGGCCTGGAGCACGGTGCGGTGGTCGGGGTGCGGCCGGTCCCCGGCGTCGACGCGGGCGGCCAGCAGCATCGCCATGCCCAGGATGATCGTGAGCTTCACGAACTCCGAGGGCTGCAGGGAGAAGCCGCCGGGGAGCTTGATCCAGGAGTGGGCGCCGTTGATGGTCGAGCCGAGCGGGGTGAGCACCAGCAGGATCAGGGCCACGGACGCGCCGTAGAGGACCGGTACGGCGGTGCGCAGGGCGCGGTGGCCGAGCCAGACGGTGGCGACCATCAGGGCGAGCCCGATGCCGGTGTTCAGCAGGTGCCGGGTGAGGAAGTAGTACTGGTCGCCCTGGTTGAGCTCGGTGCGGTTGCGGGTCGCGGAGTAGACGAGCAACGAGCCCATCAGGGACAGGGCGACCGCGGCCAGCAGTATCGGCCAGTCGAGCCGCCGCGCCATCGAGTCCCGGGCGAAGAGGCGGGCCCAGCCGCCCCGGTCGGGGCCGTATCCGGAGACGTGGAAACTGTTGCCGGTCATGCGCGTGCCCTCCGGCCTCTTGCGTTGCCGCCGCGCCGGGTGCCGCGCCGTGCGCCGCCCGCGCCGCCTCGCCGTCGGTGGCGGCGGGTGTCGCGGTTCTCCCCGTTCTGGTTGGGGGTGGTGGCCGGCTGGGTCCCTTCCTCGACGGGGGCGTACTCCTCGTCCGGGGAGGCCTTCTCGTCGGGCTGGAGTTCCTTGACGACGTCCTTGGGCATCTTCGGGGAGAGGATCGTCCCGTCCGTCTTGATCTTCGGCAGGCTCGCCTGCGGCTTGGGCAGCAGGGCCTTCTTCGGGTCGATGTCGCCGTCGTCGGAGACGCCGTACAGCGCGTCGTAGATGTTGCGGACGGCGGGTCCCGAGGCGCCGGAGCCGGTGCCGCCCTGGGAGATCGTCATGACGATCGAGTAGTCCTTGGTGTATGTCGCGAACCACGAGGTGGTCTGCTTGCCGTAGACCTCGGCGGTACCGGTCTTGGCGTGCATCGGGATCTTGTCCTGCGGCCAGCCGACCTGGGCGAACCGCCAGGCGGCGGTGCCGCGGCTGGCGACGCCGGCGAGGGCCTCGTCCATCTTGGCCAGCGTGGTCTTGCTTATGGGCAGCTTGCCGTGGGCCGTGGGCTCGATCTCGCGGACGCTCTTGCCGTCGGGGCTGACGATCGCCTTGCCGATGCTCGGGTCGTACATGGTGCCGCCGTTGGAGATGGCCGCGTAGATGGTGGCCATCTGGATGGGGGTGACGAGGGTGTCGCCCTGGCCGATGGAGTAGTTGATGGAGTCACCGGCGCGCATCTTGTTGCCGCTGTGGCAGTTCTCGTACGCGATCTTCTCGACGTAGGAGCCGTCCTTCTTGCCGGACTTGCACCAGGCGTCCTTGTTGGCCTCCCAGTAGTCCTGCTTCCACTGGCGGTCGGGGACGCGGCCGGAGACCTCGTTGGGGAGGTCGATGCCGGTCTTGGCGCCGAGGCCGAACTGGTGGGCGGCCTTGTAGAAGTAGTCGTTGGGGTCCTTGGGGTTCATCCCGCCGTCCTTCTTCCACTCCTGGTGGGCCAGGCGGTAGAAGACGGTGTCGCAGGAGAGCTCCAGGGCGCGGCCGAGGGTGATCGGGCCGTAGCTGGCCGACTCGAAGTTCTTGAAGACCTGGCCGCCGACGTCGTAGGCGCTGGAGCAGTCGTACTTGCCGTCGAACTCGTACCCGGCCTCGACCGCCGCGGCGGAGGAGACGACCTTGAAGATGGAGCCGGGGGCCGCCTGGCCCTGGGTGGCGCGGTTGAGCAGCGGGTAGTTGGACTCCTTGCCGGTGAGCTTCTTGTAGTCCTTGGCGGAGATGCCGCCGACCCAGGCGTTGGGGTCGTAGTCGGGGTTGGAGGCCATGGCGACGACGCGGCCGGTCTTGGCCTCCATCACCACGACCGCGCCCGCGTCGGCCTCGTAGAGCCGGTTGGTGTTGCGGTCCATCTCCTTGCGGGCGGCCTTCATCGCCTCGTTCAGCTCGTACTCGGCGACGCGCTGGACGCGGGCGTCGATGCTGGTGACGAGGTTGGCGCCGGGGGTGCCGGGGTCGGACTCGGCCTTGCCGATGACGCGGCCGAGGTTGTCGACCTCGTAGCGGGTGACGCCCGCCTTGCCGCGCAGCGCCTTGTCGTACTGGCGTTCCAGACCGGAGCGGCCGACCTGGTCGGAGCGCAGGTAGGGCGAGTCGGTGTCCTCGGCCTTCTTCAGCTCCTCGTCGGTGACCGGCGAGAGGTAGCCGAGGACCTGGGCGGTGTTGGAGCCGCCGGGCGCGGCGTAACGGCGTACGGCCATGGGCTCGGCGGTGATGCCGGGGAAGTCCTCGGCGCGCTCGCGGATCTGCAGGGCCTGCTTGACGGTGGCCTCGTCGGTGACGGGGATCGGCTGGTAGGGCGAGCCGTTCCAGCAGGGCTGGGGGGTCTCGGCGTCGCAGAGCCGGACCTTGTCGATGACCTCCTGCGGCTTCATGTCGAGGACGCCGGCGAGCTTGGTGAGGACGGCCTTGCCGTCGTCCTTCATCTTCAGCAGGTCGGTGCGGGAGGCGGAGACGACGAGCCGGGTCTCGTTGTCGGCGAGGGCGACGCCGCGGGCGTCCAGGATCGAGCCCCGGGTGGCGGGCTGGACGACCTGCTGGACGTGGTTGCCGGAGGCCTCGGCGGCGTACTCGTCGCCCTGGCGGATCTGGAGGTACCAGAGGCGGCCGCCGAGGGTGGCGAGGAGGGAGAGGACGAGGATCTGGATGACGACGAGGCGGGTCTGGACGCGGGTGCTGCGGCCGGTCTCGGGGATGTTGGTCATGGGGCGCAGCCCGTCCGGTCGAGGGTGGCGGTGGGCGACGAGTGGGCGGTCACTGGTTCTGGCTCCCCCTCACGATGGCTGTGCTGCTGGTGTGCTGCCGCGTCCTCACAGGCGCTTGACCCCCTTGATGCGGCCGGCCCGGGCGACACGGGCGCGGGCCGTCTTCACCCGCAGCGCGTTGCGCTGTCTGCCGATGCGCAGGCCGGTGCCGCCGGAGAGCCAGCCGGAGGAGATGTCGGGGCTCTGGGCGGCGGAGTTGGTGTCGGCCAGCGGGTCGTTGTCGGCGCGGCGGGCGAGCGCCATGACGCCGGGGACGACGAAGGGCGCGAGCAGCAGGTCGTACAGGGCGGCCGTGAACAGCAGGCTGGGCAGGCCGACATGGCGGGCGGCGGTGTCGCCGACGAGGGCGCCGACGCCCGCGTAGAGCAGGGTGGTGCCGACGGCGGCGGCGACCACGACGACCATGGGGCCGGTGGCCGAGCGGAGCCGTCCGTTGTCGGGCTTGGCGAGGCCGGCGAGGTAGCCGACGACGCAGAGCACGAGGGCGTAGCGACCGGCGGCGTGGTCGGCGGGCGGGGCGAGGTCGGCGAGGAGTCCGGCGCCGAAGCCGACGAGGGCGCCGCCGACGTGGCCGTAGACCAGGGCGAGGCCGAGGACGGTGAGCAGCATCAGGTCGGGGACGGCGCCGGGCAGGTGGAGGCGGGCGAGGACGCTCACCTGGATCACCAGGGCGACGACGACCAGGGCGACGGACAGCAGGATCCGGTTGACGCGCATGGGGTGAGGGCTCCTACGGTTCGGTCTGCTCGTTCTGCTGGTCGGTCTGGTCGTTCTGACCGGTGGCGTCGTTCTGGCCGGTGGCGTCGTTCTGGCCGGTCGTGTCGTCCTGGCCGGTGGCATCGTTCTGGCCGGTGGCGTCGGTCCCGCCGTCCTGGGCCCGGCCCTCGGGGTCGGCCCCCGGGGTCACGGTCACCGTGACGGTCGGCGTGGGCTCCGGCTTCGGCTTGTCCGGGAGCACCGCGTCGCGCGGGTCCTTCGCCGGGGCCTGGACGACGACGCCGACGATGTCGAGCTTGGTGAAGCTGACGAACGGCGTGACGTCGAGGATGCGGGTGAGGTCGCCGCCGTTGGGGTCGATGCGGGTGATGGTGCCGACGGGCACGCCGGGCACGAACGGCTTGTCGGCCTGGGAGCCGAAGGTGACGAGGCGGTCGCCCTTCTTGACGTCGGCCTTGCCGTTGAGGAGTTCGACGCGCAGGGGGCGGCTGCCCTGGCCGGAGGCGAAGCCGAGTTCGTCGCCGGACTCCATCCGGGTGCCGACGGTGAAGTCCGGGTCGTTGGCGAGCAGCACGGTGGAGGTGTTCGGGCCGACGGTGGTGACGCGTCCGACGAGGCCGTCGCCGTTGAGGACGGTCATGTCGCGCTGGATGCCGTCGTTCGCGCCGACGTCGATGGTGACGGTCCAGGAGAAGCCCTGGGCCGCTCCTATGGCGATGACCTGGGCGCCCTTGATGCCGTACTGCCCGGCTCCGGCGAGTCCGAGCATCTTGTCGAACTGCTTGAGCCGGCTGCGGCCGCGCTCGTCGCTGCCGAGCTTCGCCTTCAGGGCCGCGTTCTCCGTCTCCAGTCGCGCGAGCCGGTCGTGCCGGTCGCCGGAGTCGCGGATCGCGGAGACGGCGTTGCCGACCGGGTCGACCGCGGACGACACGCCGTTCTCGATCGGACCGAAGACGGTGGCCGCGGCCTGCCGGGCACCGTCGACCGGTGAGTCCTCCCCACCGCGGATGTCCACCGTGATCAGCGCGAACGCGATGGCGATCAGCAGTACCAGGAGCAGCCGGCTCTCTTTCGTGTCCCTCACGTGCGGCGGCCGTGCCTTCCTCGTCGAAATCCGGGAATCTCGGAATGTACGTGGCGGTGTTCAGGAATTGGGTGATTCGGCACTTCGGGCGTGTGCGGCGCATCGGGCCCTTCACGCACATCCACTGCCGCAACCCTCTATATCAACGATCCGCCGCACGAGAGGAGATCGTCTCGTACGGCGGAACCGAAGTGTTACGTCATCTGCGGGGCGAGGCGTCCAGCACCTGCTGGAGTGCCTCGAACTCCTCGACGCACTTGCCGCTGCCGAGCGCGACGCTGTCGAGCGGGTCCTCGGCGATGTGGATCGGCATTCCGGTCTCCCGGCGCAGCCGTTCGTCGAGCCCGCGCAGCAGCGCACCGCCGCCGGTCAGGACGATGCCCCGGTCCATGATGTCGCCGGACAGCTCCGGCGGACACTTGTCGAGGGTCGTCTTGACGGCGTCGACGATGGCGTTGACCGGCTCCTCGATCGCCTTGCGCACTTCGGCGGCGGAGATGACGACGGTCTTGGGCAGCCCGGAGACGAGGTCCCGGCCGCGGATTTCGGTGTGCTCGTCGGAGTCGAGGTCGTACGCCGAACCGATCGTGATCTTGATCTGTTCGGCCGTGCGCTCACCCAGCAGAAGGCTGTACTCCTTCTTCACGTGCTGGATGATCGCGTTGTCCAGCTCGTCACCCGCGACGCGGATGGACTGGGCGGTGACGATGCCGCCGAGCGAGATGACCGCGACCTCCGTGGTGCCGCCGCCGATGTCCACCACCATGTTGCCCGTGGCCTCGTGGACCGGCAGGCCGGAGCCGATGGCCGCGGCCATGGGCTCTTCGATGATGTGCACCTGTCGGGCGCCGGCCTGGGACGACGCCTCGATGACGGCGCGGCGCTCGACGCCGGTGATGCCCGAGGGCACACAGACGACGACCCGCGGCCGAGCCAGATACCGCCGCTTGTGGATCTTCAGGATGAAGTAGCGCAGCATCCGCTCGGTGATCTCGAAGTCGGCGATGACGCCGTCCTTCAGCGGACGCACGGCAACGATGTTGCCGGGCGTGCGCCCGATCATCTTCTTCGCTTCGGCGCCGACCGCGAGGATGCCACCGGTGTTGGTGTTGATCGCGACGACGGACGGCTCGTTGAGTACGATCCCGCGACCCCTGACGTACACCAGCGTGTTGGCGGTCCCGAGGTCGACAGCCATGTCACGGCCGATGAACGACATTGAGTTCCCCATCAGGATTCGACTGGCCTTCCCAGGAGCTTTTGAGGGCTTTTCAGGTAGGCGAAGTGGGTGCAGTGACGCGTGGAGGCTTCCATCGTAGACGCGCTTTCGCGAACACTGCGCGAGGGTCTTCGCCATTGTCAGCAGATGGCACGCCGCCTCGCTCGTGGAGACGGGCCAACGGTGGGATCCGTTCCCCCGAACAGGCGCGCATATGCCACAGGGCGGTCGCTTTTACGCGACCGCCCCGGCTTCGCCCGGTCCATTCGGCTGACGTGACGTCAGAAAAAAAGGCGCTCCCGGCGTGTCCCGAAGGAGGATCAGACCCGATCCGGGAAGAAGATCTTCAGCTCGCGCTCGGCGGACTCCTCGGAGTCGGAGGCGTGGATCAGGTTCTCGCGGACGATCACACCGTAGTCGCCCCGGATGGAGCCGGGCGCGGCGGCGATCGGGTCGGTCGGACCGGCCAGCGCGCGCACACCCTCGATGACCCGCTCGCCCTCGACGACCATCGCGACGACCGGGCCGGACGCCATGAACTCGACCAGCGGCTCGTAGAACGGCTTGCCCTTGTGCTCTCCGTAGTGGGCTTCCAACGTCTCGGCGTCCAGGGTGCGCAGTTCCAGCGCGGTGATCTGCCAGCCGGCCTTGCGCTCGATACGGCTGATGATCTCGCCGGTCAGGCCACGACGGACGGCGTCGGGCTTGAGGAGGACGAGGCTGCGCTGGGTCACGAGGGCTCCCTTGGAAAGGTTCGAGATGTGCGGTCGTGCGGGTGATGACTGAGGTTACCGGGCGTGTCGCGGCGCCTGTCACGCAGCGTCAGGAATACCGGGCCCGGCCGCCTCGCCGACCGCGTCCGTCGGCGCCCTCAGGCGGGGTCGGGCGCGGAGGCCTCGGCCTGGGCGGCGAACCTCGCCTTCGCCTCGTCGATCTTCCGCCCGTAGTGCACGGAGGCCCACCACAGGGCGGCGAAGATCGCGCCCAGGAAGTACATGGTCGGCACGACGAGACCGGAGGCGATCAGCGCGACCTGCAGCGCCCAGCCGAGGACGACGCCGCCGGGGCGGGTGATGACCCCGCACAGCGCGACGCACAGGAACATCGCGACACCGCTGACCGTCCACACCGTCCCCATCGACAGGTCCGGGTCCTTCATGGCGACCAGGCCGGCGAAGCCGATCACGAAGAACTCGCCGATCAGCGTCGAAGCACAGAGCGTACGCACGGTTTCTCAGCCCCTCCTCAGGAGCAGTCGGGCCTCGCCGACGGTGATGACGGAACCGGTGACGAGCACACCGCCGCCCGCGAACTCGCCCTCCTCCTCGGCCAGCGTGATCGCGGCCTCCAGGGCGTCCGGCAGCCGCGGCTCGACCTGCACGCGGTCCTCGCCGAACACCTCGACGGCGACCGCGGCCAGCTCGTCGGCGTCCATCGCGCGATGGCTGGAGTTCTGGGTGACGACGACCTCGGCGAAGACCGGCTCGAAGGCTTCGAGCAGCCCCCGCACGTTCTTGTCGCCGCTGGCGCCGACCACGCCGATGAGCCGGCTGAACTGGAAGGCCTCCCCCACCGCCTCGGCGGTGACCCGGGCCCCGGCCGGATTGTGCGCGGCGTCCAGCACCACGGTCGGCGAGCGCCGCACCACCTCCATCCGCCCCGGCGAGGCGACGGAGGCGAAGGCCTGGCGCACGGTGTCGATGTCCAGCGGCTCGGGACGCTGCGCGCCGACGCCGAAGAACGCCTCGACGGCGGCCAGCGCGACCGCCGCGTTGTGCGCCTGGTGGGCGCCGTGCAGCGGCAGGTAGACCTCGGTGTACTCACCGCCGAGCCCGCGCAGCGTCACCTGCTGCCCGCCGACGGCGACCTCGCGGGCGACGACGCCGAACTCCAGCCCCTCGCGGGCCACGGTGGCGTTGACGTCCACGGCCTTCTTCAGCATCACCTGCGCCGCGTCCACCGGCTGCTGGGCCAGGATCACGGTCGCGTCCTGCTTGATGATCCCGGACTTCTCGACCGCGATCTCGCCGGGCGTCCCGCCGAGCCGGTCGGTGTGGTCCAGGTCGATGGGGGTGACGACGGCGACGTCCCCGTCGATGACGTTGGTGGCGTCCCAGGAGCCGCCCATCCCGACCTCGACGACGGCCACGTCCACGGGCGCGTCGGCGAAGGCGGCGTACGCCATGCCGGTCAGCACCTCGAAGAACGACAGCCGGTACTCCTGCTGCGCGTCGACCATCTCGACGTACGGCTTGACGTCCTGGTACGTCTCGACGAACCGCTCGGCGGAGATCGGCGCCCCGTCCAGGCTGATCCGCTCGGTGATCGACTGCACGTGCGGCGAGGTGTACCGACCGGTGCGCAGCTCGAAGGCGCCGAGCAGCGCCTCGATCATGCGGGCGGTGGAGGTCTTGCCGTTGGTCCCGGTGATGTGGATGGAGGGGTACGAGCGCTGCGGCTCGCCCAGTACGTCCATCAGCGCGGCGATCCTGGCGACGGACGGCTCCAGCTTGGTCTCGCCCCAGCGGGTGGCCAGCTCCGTCTCGACCTCGCGCAGCGCCGCGTCCACCTCGGGGTCCTCCGGGCGCCCGGGGATGTCGGCCTGCGGGGGGCCGCCCTGGGTGCGCAGGGTGCGGCTGCCGGCCTCGATGACGGCGAGGTCGGGGTCGCGGGTGGTCTCCGCGTCGATGATCTCGTCGAAGGAGTCGAGGGGGTCGGAGGGGTCGGGCTGGTCGTTCTCGCCGGGGATGTCGCTCACGGGGACCAGTCTACGTACCCCGCCCCCCGTAACCGCGGGCAGTCGTGCCGCTGGGGCGGCACGGGTGGGCGCGGCGGCACCCCGTCAGCGCCGGGCTGCGCGATGCCCTGCGGGGCGCCAGCGGGGGGGCGGCTTGGGTCCCGGGCGAGTGCGGCGCCGTCGTGGCTTGTCGCGCAGTTCCCCGCGCCCCTAGGTAGCGAAGGTCCCCGGCGCAAGAATGCTCCGGGGACCTTCGTCGACGTACGGACGTTACGCCTCCGGCAGCTTCTCCAACTGCGCGGTGATGCGGGCGATGTCCTCGTCCGCCTTGGTCAGGCGGCCCCGGATCTTGTCCACGACGTGATCCGGCGCCTTCGCCAGGAACGCCTCGTTGCCGAGCTTGGCGTTCGCCTGGGCCTTCTCCTTCTCCGCCGCGGCGAGGTCCTTCGCCAGCCGCTTGCGCTCGGCGGCGAAGTCGATGACCCCGGAGAGATCGAGGGCGACCTCGACCCCCGCGACCGGCAGCGTCGCCGTCGCCGCGAAACCGTCACCCTCCGGCTGCAGCCGCAGCAGCTGCCGGACCGCCGCCTCGTGGGCCGCGAGCGCGCTGCCCGCCAGGGTCAGCCGGGCCGGAACCCGCTGGCCGGGCTGGAGCCCCTGGTCGGCACGGAAGCGCCGGACCTCGGTGATGACGGACTGGACGGTCTCGATCTCCCGCTCGGCGTCCGCGTCCCGGAAGCCCGAGTCCTGCGGCCACTCGGCGATGACGACCGACTCGCCACCCGTGAGCGTCGTCCACAGCGTCTCGGTGACGAAGGGGACGACCGGGTGGAGGAGACGCAGCGTCACGTCGAGGACCTCGCCCAGGACGCGCTTGGAGACCTCGGCCGCCTCGCCGCCCGCCTGGAAGGTGGTCTTGGACAGCTCGACGTACCAGTCGAAGACCTCGTCCCAGGCGAAGTGGAACAGCGCGTCGGAGAGCTTCGCGAACTGGTAGTCCTCGTAGTACGCGTCGACCTCGGCGACGACCGAGTTCAGCCGGGAGAGGATCCAGCGGTCGGTCGAGGACATCCTCGACGCGTCCGGCAGCGGGCCCTCGACCGTCGCGCCGTTCATCAGCGCGAAGCGGGTGGCGTTCCAGATCTTGTTGGCGAAGTTCCGGGAGCCCTGGACCCAGTCCTCGCCGATCGGCACGTCGACGCCCGGGTTGGCGCCGCGCGCGAGGGTGAAGCGGAGGGCGTCGGAGCCGTACTTGTCCATCCAGTCCAGCGGGTTGACCACGTTCCCGAAGGACTTGGACATCTTCTTGCCGTTCTGGTCACGGACCATGCCGTGCAGGGCGATGGTGTGGAACGGCGGGGTGCCGTCCATCGCGTAGAGGCCGAACATCATCATCCGGGCGACCCAGAAGAAGAGGATGTCGTAGCCGGTGACCAGGACGGAGTTCGGGTAGAACTTCGCGAGCGACTCGGTCTGCTCGGGCCAGCCGAGGGTGGAGAAGGGCCACAGGCCGGAGGAGAACCAGGTGTCCAGGACGTCGGGGTCCTGCCGCCAGCCCTCGCCGCTGGGCGGCTCCTCGTCGGGGCCGACGCAGACGACCTCGCCCTCGGGGCCGTACCAGACGGGGATGCGGTGGCCCCACCACAGCTGGCGCGAGATGCACCAGTCGTGGAGGTTGTCGACCCAGTCGAAGTACCGCTTCTCCATCTCCTGCGGGTGGATCTTGACCTTGCCGTCGCGGACCGCGTCACCGGCGGCCTTCGCCAGCGGGCCGACCTTGACCCACCACTGCATGGACAGGCGCGGTTCGATGGTGGTCTTGCAGCGCGAGCAGTGGCCGACGGAGTGGACGTAGGGCCGCTTCTCGGCGACGATCCGCCCCTCGGCGCGCAGCGCGGCGACGATGGCGGAGCGGGCCTCGAGCCGGTCCAGGCCCTGGAAGGGACCGTGGGCGGTGATGACGGCGTGCTCGTCCATCACGGCGATGGAGGGCAGGCCGTGCCGCTGGCCGATCTCGAAGTCGTTCGGGTCGTGGGCCGGCGTCACCTTGACGGCGCCGGTGCCGAACTCGGGGTCGACGTGCTCGTCGGCGACGACCGGGATGGAGCGGTCGGTCAGCGGCAGCTTGATCTGCTTGCCGACCAGGTGCTTGTACCGCTCGTCCTCGGGGTGGACGGCGACCGCCGTGTCACCGAGCATCGTCTCGGCACGGGTGGTGGCGACGACGATGGTCTCGTCCCCGTCCCCGTACTTCATGGAGACCAGCTCGCCGTCGTCGTCCTGGTACTCGACCTCGATGTCGGAGATCGCGGTCAGGCAGCGCGGGCACCAGTTGATGATGCGCTCGGCGCGGTAGATCAGCTCGTCGTCGTAGAGCCGCTTGAAGATGGTCTGGACGGCCTGGGACAGGCCCTCGTCCATCGTGAACCGCTCACGCGACCACGCGACACCGTCTCCCAGGCGGCGCATCTGGCCGCTGATCTGGCCGCCGGACTCGCCCTTCCACTGCCAGACGCGCTCGACGAAGGCCTCCCGGCCCAGGTCGTGGCGGGACTTGCCCTCCTTGCCCAGCTCGCGCTCGACGACGTTCTGCGTGGCGATGCCGGCGTGGTCCATGCCGGGCTGCCACAGCGTCTCGTAGCCCTGCATGCGCTTGCGGCGGGTCAGGGCGTCGATGAGCGTGTGCTCGAAGGCGTGCCCGAGGTGCAGGCTGCCCGTGACGTTCGGCGGCGGGATGACGACGGTGTACGGAGGCTTGTCGCTCTTCGCGTCGGCCTCGAAGTAACCCCGTTCTACCCAGCGCTCGTACAGCTGCCCCTCTACCTCGGCCGGCGTGTACTGGGTCGGCAGTTCGGTGGTGGGCGCGGGCTGCGGCTGCTGAGAGTTCTCGGTCACGGGGGTCAGTTTACGGGCGTCACGGCCATGTCCCGAAACGCGTTTCTTCTGTAACGGTGCGGCCCCCGGTGACCTGCGCACGCCAGGCTTGAGTCAGGATGTCGGAACCACGTAAAGCATCTGAGGGGGAACCCAGGAATGAGTCACAACCAGCCGGGCCCGTACGGCGGGCAGCCCCAGCAGCCCGGACCGTACGGCCAGCCGGGACCGTACGGCCAGCAGCCGCCGCAGGCCCCCCAGCCCGGCTACGGCTACCCCCAGCAGGCACCCCCGCAGCAGCCGGGCTACGGCTACCCGCAGCAGCCCCAGCAGGGCGGCGTACCGCCGCAGACTCCGCCGTACGGCCAGCAGCCCCCGTACGGGCAGCAGCCGCCCTACGGCCAGCAGCCCTACGGCATGCCGCAGCCCCCGGCGCCGGGCGGCGGCAAGAAGAAGACCGGCCTCATCATTGGCGCGGTCGCCGTCGTGGCGGCGATCGGCGTGGGCGCGTACTTCGTGTTCGGCGGAGGCGGCGGCGCGGGCGGCCTGGAGGACGACGGCCCGCACAAGCTGACGACGCCCGCGAAGGCGCTGGGTGAGTACACGAAGGTCAAGGGCCAGGAGGGCAGCGACTCCGACACCGCCAAGGACATGGAGAAGAGCGGCGTCAAGGACGGCACCGCCGTCATCGGGCAGTGGTCGACCGCTGACTTCAGCGGCTACGACCCCGAGGACCCCTCCACCATCCCCGACAAGTCGGAGCTGCTGACCGCCAAGGGCATGACGATGATCGGCGGTTACGGCAAGATCGCCGAGCCCCAGGCGGTCCTGGACAAGTTCTTCGCCAACATCCAGAAGGAAGTCGAGGAGAGCTCCACCAGCGACACCGGCGGCATGCAGAAGGCCGAGCTGATCGGCGAGCCCGAGGAGGTCGAGATCGACGGCGCCGTCGCCAAGTGCCAGTCGACCAAGTCCACCAACGGGCTCACCAAGAAGGAGTCGACCGACTGGTTCTGCGCCTGGGCCGACTACAGCACGATCGCCATGGTCTCGCCGGGCGACAACTCCGGTACCGGAGTGAACAAGGAGACCGCGATCGACCTCACGACGAAGCTGCGCGACGAGGTCCGCGTCAAGGTTTGACGCGTGCAGCGACCACACGGAAGGGGCCCGGTCGGTCGACCGGGCCCCTTCCGATGTTCCGCTGCTTACGCCGTCTTCTGCTCGCCCGAGCCGCGGCCCCGCGAATCCCGCGGGATCAGCGTCGGGTTGACGTTGGAGAGGACCACGTCCGCGGTGATGACGACGCGGGCGACGTCCTTGCGGGACGGGACCTCGTACATCACGCCCTGGAGGACTTCCTCCATGATGGCGCGCAGGCCGCGGGCTCCGGTCTGGCGGAGGATGGCCTGGTCGGCGATGGCCTCCAGGGCCCCGCGCTCGAAGTCCAGCTCGACGCCGTCGAGTTCGAAGAGGCGCTCGTACTGCTTGACCAGCGCGTTGCGCGGCTCGACCAGGATCTGGAGGAGCGCCTCGCGGTCGAGGTTGTGGACGGAGGTGATGACGGGCAGTCGGCCGATGAACTCGGGGATCATGCCGAACTTGACCAGGTCCTCCGGCATGACCTGCTCGAACTGGTCCTTGGACTCGATCTCCCGCTTGGAGCGGATCTGCGCGCCGAAGCCGATGCCCTTGGCGCCGGCCCGGCCCTCGATGATCTTCTCCAGGCCCGCGAAGGCGCCACCCACGATGAACAGGACGTTCGTCGTGTCGATCTGGATGAACTCCTGGTGCGGGTGCTTGCGGCCGCCCTGCGGCGGGACGGAGGCGGTGGTGCCCTCCAGGATCTTCAGCAGGGCCTGCTGGACGCCCTCGCCGGACACGTCGCGCGTGATGGAGGGGTTTTCACTCTTCCGCGCGACCTTGTCGATCTCGTCGATGTAGATGATCCCGGTCTCGGCCTTCTTGACGTCGTAGTCCGCGGCCTGGATCAGCTTCAGCAGGATGTTCTCGACGTCCTCGCCGACGTACCCCGCCTCGGTGAGCGCCGTGGCGTCGGCGATCGCGAACGGGACGTTCAGCATGCGGGCGAGGGTCTGGGCGAGGAGGGTCTTGCCGGAGCCCGTGGGGCCCAGCAGGAGGATGTTGGACTTCGCCAACTCGATGGCGTCCTCGCGGCCCTGGGCGCCGCCGTTCTCGCCGGCCTGGACCCGCTTGTAGTGGTTGTACACCGCGACGGAGAGGGCCTTCTTGGCCGCCTCCTGGCCGACCACGTAGCTCTCGAGGAACTCGTAGATCTCGCGGGGCTTCGGGAGCTCCTCCCAGCGCACCTCGCTGGTCTCCGCGAGCTCTTCCTCGATGATCTCGTTGCAGAGATCGATGCACTCGTCGCAGATGTACACACCGGGCCCTGCGATGAGCTTCTTGACCTGCTTCTGGCTCTTTCCGCAGAACGAGCACTTGAGCAGATCGCCGCCGTCACCGATGCGTGCCACGGTGTGCTTCCCCTTCGCCTGGGAGACTCCCGTACGTCGACGTCACGTCAACGGCCGGGCGGACTCCTGGTGCTGCCTTATGTCCGACGGTACCTTGCCGGGCCCCTCGTCCGGGCCCCCCTTGGCACGGTTCGCTTTGACGTGAATCGCGTCAAACCGTGCCAAGGAGCGGCAGACGATACAGCCTCCCGCCTAGCGGAGAGAGGAGTTGTCCATCTTCCGGGTGGTGATGATCTGGTCGATCAGGCCGTAGCTCAGCGCGTCCTCGGCCGTGAGGATCTTGTCGCGCTCGATGTCCTCGCGGATCTTCTCGACCGGCGTGGTGGAGTGCTTGGCCAGCATCTCCTCCAGCTGCGAGCGCATCCGCAGGATCTCGTTGGCGGCGATCTCCAGGTCGGAGACCTGGCCGCGGCCGGTCTCGCTGTACGGCTGGTGGATCAGGACGCGGGCGTTCGGCAGGCCCATGCGCTTGCCCGGCGTACCGGCGGCCAGCAGGACGGCGGCGGCCGAGGCGGCCTGGCCCATGCAGACCGTCTGGATGTCCGGCTTCACGTACTGCATCGTGTCGTAGATGGCCGTGAGCGCGGTGAAGGAGCCGCCGGGGCTGTTGATGTAGATCGAGATGTCCCGGTCGGGGTCCATCGACTCCAGGCACAGCAGCTGCGCCATGACGTCGTTGGCGGAGGCGTCGTCGATCTGGACGCCGAGGAAGATCACGCGCTCCTCGAAGAGCTTCGCGTACGGGTCGTACTCGCGCACGCCCTGCGAGGTGCGCTCGACGAAGCGCGGGATGACGTAGCGGGACTCGGCCTGGGGGCCGGTGTAGCGGCCCTGGGAGGCGGCGGCGCGCATGTCCTGCGTGGCCTGCATGCGGTCGTACAGGCCGCTGCCGGGGAAGTCGTTCACAGTGTCTCCTGTAAAGGGGCTGAGGCGGTCGGCTCGGGGCGGGGGATGGCTCAGGCGCCCGTGCCACCGCCGCCCGGCATGCCGGCGGCCGTGGGGATGACGTCGTCGATGAGGCCGTACTCCTTGGCCTCGAAGGCGTCGAACCAGCGGTCGCGGTCCGAGTCGCGGGTGATCTGCTCGACCGTCTGGCCGGTGTGCTGAGAGGTCAGCTCGGCCATGCGCTTCTTGGTGTGCAGCAGCCGCTCGGCGTGGATCTTGATGTCCGAGGCCGAACCGGCGAGGCCGGCGGAGGGCTGGTGGATGAGGATCTCGGCGTTCGGCAGCGCGAAGCGCTTGCCGGGGGTGCCCGCGCTGAGCAGGAACTGTCCCATGGAGGCCGCGAGACCCATCGCGATCGTCACCACGTCGTTCTTGATGAACTGCATGGTGTCGTAGATCGCCATACCGGCCGTGATCGAACCGCCCGGGCTGTTGATGTACAGGAAGATGTCCTTGTCCGGGTCGGCGGCAAGGAGCAGCAGCTGCGCGGTGATCTTGTTGGCGATGTCGTCGTCGACCGGCTGGCCGAGGAAGATGATCCGCTCGCCGAGCAGTCGGTTGTAGACCTGGTCGCCGAGGCCGCCACCGATGGAGGGCTCGCCGGCGGCTGAGGGCATCAGATTCGTCACGTATCCACCTGCTCGTCTTACGACGGCGCCGGGCCGTCTCACGTTTCCCTGCGGGGCTGGAGCCGCTTTCGGGGACTCCCCTGCCCTCGTATTCATGGACCCTAACGCGGTGACCCTCCGGTGCCATCCCGGTTCTGCGGGTGTTCGCCTCGGGCGTAGCGCCGTGACGGTGCCTGGTCATTGCCGGGTGCGGGTCCGCGGGTGGCTGGTCGCGCAGTTCCCCGCGCCCCTTGCGGCACTGTCCAGCCGTAAGCGAAAGGGCCCCGGCGTCGGAACGTCCGGGGCCCGTTTCACTTCCGTCGGGGACGGCGCGAGGGATCAGCCCTCGGTCTTCTCCTCGGCCTTGTCGGCCTCGGCGTCGGTGGACTCGGCGGCGGCCTCGGTGGCCTCCGTCTCCTCGTCCTCCTCGTCGTCCAGGTCGACGATCTCGCCGTTGGTGTCCTTGACCGTGGCCTTCTCGACCACGGAGGCCAGGGCCTTGCCGCGGGCGACCTCACCGACGAGGAGCGGGACCTGGCCCTGCTCGACGACGGCCTGGGCGAACTGGTCGGGGGACATGCCGGAGGAGGCGGCGCGGCGCATGAGGTGCTCGGTCAGCTCTTCCTGGCTGACGTTGAGCTTCTCCTGCTTGACCAGCTCGTCGAGGACGAACTGGGTCTTGATGCCCTTGACCGCGGCCTCACGGGTCTCGGTCTCGAACTCCTCGGCGGTCTTGCCCTGGAGCTCCAGGTACTTCTCCAGGTCGAGACCCATCTGGCCGAGCTGGTGGTGCTCGAGGTTGTGCTTACGGGTGTTGATCTCGTCCTCGAGGAGCTTCTCGGGGACCGGGACCTCGACCAGCTCGAGCAGCTTGTCCAGCACGCGCTCCTGGGCCTGGGTGGCCTGGTCGTACTGCTTCATGTTCTCGAGGCGCTTGCGGCTGTCGGCCTTGAGCTCGTCCAGCGTGTCGAACTCCGACGCGAGCTGCGCGAAGTCGTCGTCCAGCTCGGGCAGCTCGCGCGCGGCGACCTGGGTGACCTTGACGGTGACCTCGGCCTCCTTGCCGGCCGCCGAGCCGCCCTTGAGCTCGGAGGTGAAGGTGGCCTCGCCACCGGCCTCCAGGCCCTTCACGGCGTCGTCGATGCCGTCCAGCAGCTCGCCGGAGCCGATGGTGTAGGAGACGCCGTCGGCGACGCCGTCCTCCAGGACCTCGCCGTCGACCTTGGCCTGCAGGTCGATGGTGAGCACGTCGCCCTCGGCGGCGGCGCGCTCGACCGGGGAGGTGGAGGCGAAGCGCTCGCGCAGCTGCTCCACCGACTTCTCGACGTCCTCGTCGGTGACCTCGACGGCGTCGACCTCGACCTCGATGCCGGAGTAGTCCGGGATCTCGATGGAGGGGCGGATGTCGACCTCGGCGGTGAAGTTCAGCGTCTCGCCGTCCTTCAGCTCCGTGATGTCGACCTCGGGCTGGCCGAGCGGGTTCAGCTCGGCCTCGTTGACCGCGTCGGTGTAGAACTTGGGAAGCGCGTCGTTGACCGCCTCCTCCAGCACCGCACCGCGGCCGAACCGCTGGTCGATGACCCGGGCCGGGATCTTGCCCTTGCGGAAGCCCTTCACCGTGACCTGCTGGTTGATCTTCTTGTACGCCGCGTCGAGGCTGTCCTTGAGCTCCTCGAAGGGCACCTCGACAGTGAGCCGAACCCGGGTCGGGTTCAGGGTCTCCACGGCGCTCTTCACGGTTCGGTCTCCTTGGTGGCTGACTTCTTGGGTTCTGCCGGAACCAGAGTGTCCGGCAAATTTCGCCGCCCGGAGACTTCAGACGCTGAGACACACGGGCGTGCAGCTTGCATAGTAACGGCAGCGACTACACGGCCCAAAAGGCGATCACCCGGTGATCGGGCGGTGGTCGGGGTGGCGGGATTTGAACCCACGGCCTTCCGCTCCCAAAGCGGACGCGCTACCAAGCTGCGCCACACCCCGTCTGGTGCGACACAGAGGGTACATGCCGCCGGGCACCGGGGCCGCAGAGTTTCCCGGGCGTTCGTGAAGGTCCGGCGCGGACCGGAAGGGGTGTGCGGCGAACCGCGTCGACCCGCTACGATGCGTGCAGTGCCGCGGTCACCGACCTGCGGCGCGCGCTGTGCGGGCGTAGCTCAATGGTAGAGCCCCAGTCTTCCAAACTGGCTACGCGGGTTCGATTCCCGTCGCCCGCTCCGAGAGGCCTCCGGCCCGGTCCCCCAGGGATCGGGCCGGAGGCCTTCGTGCGCTTCGGAGGCGGGCCGGCGGTCTAGAACTGGATCGAGTTGACCATGTCGGCTATCGAGTCCAGGAAGCGCTGGATGTCGTCGGCCATGCCGGTCGAGGCCAGGAAGAAGCCGAAGAGGACCGCGACGATCGCCGGCCCCGCCTTGATGGACCCTCCCCGCAGCAGCACCACCAGGATGATCGCCAACAGCAGCACCACTGACAGCGAAATGGCCACAACTGATCACACCCTCGGTCGGTCCGCTCTCCCGGCCCGGAGGTGCGGAACCGCACACCCCCGCCAGAACCATCGTGCCACCAACCGGGCCTCGTCATGCGGCGGCTGACACATCGTCCGGCCGGTTCCGCCGACGGCACACTCCCCCGCGCACGCGGGCGCACTCGACTCCACCCTTCCGTACATGATTTCGAGAAGACGCCCGTACGAGGAATTCCGACCGCTTCGTTTCAATGCCCACACAACGCGTTCGCAGGTAATTCGAATTGTCGCGGGGGACACATCGGCAGGGGTATCGACAGGGTCGTCACAGGGAGAACACAGGGTCACCCACTGCCCCCGTAAGCGCATTGAAGCGGACATTCCAGCGGAGTCGCCCGCCGGTCTTATACGGTGCTTAGTCAGGACTTGTCATCACAAGTGGGGTGCACCAGACGGCGCTTCGGCCTGCCACGGTGGCGGGCGATGTGGGGGCCGTCACGCACCCGGAGAGGCCGTGTTCCCGAAATACGGGGGTACTCGCACGGTACTCACACCGTACTCAAGACCCGAAATGCAGGAATGACGTCGAGGGTTTTACGGAATCACACGGAGAACGCTAGGGTGCCTCAGATGTTCTACGCTGCCTCGTCCCCCTCCAGAGCAGCGAGGTCCTGTGACTACTCGCCGGTTTTCGGCGGGGGGTGGCATGACTAGCTCGCTGCGATCCGACGGCGACCGGAAGTCGCCGTCCCAACGCGCCCAGCCGAGCCGGCAGCGCGACGCGTTCTTCGACAACGCCAAGTACCTGGCGATCGTGCTGGTCGGTGTGGGCCACGCCTGGGGACAGATCCTGGACGGGAACCGGACCGTGGAGGCCCTCTACCGGGTCCTGTACACGTTCCACATGCCGGCGTTCATCATCATCTCCGGCTACTTCTCGCGCAGTTTCGACCTGAGCCCCAAGCGCGTCAAACGGCTGATCACCGGTGTCGCCGTCCCGTACCTCGTCTTCGAGGTCGCCTACACGCTGCACCGCCGTGTCAGCGAGGACCCGCAGAGCGACTTCAGCCTGCTGGACCCGACGTACCTCCTGTGGTTCCTGTGCGCGCTGTTCGTCTGGCGGCTGACCACCCCCATCTGGCAGACGGTCCGTTGGCCGCTCCCGATCGCCCTGGGCATCGCCGCGCTGGCCTCCGTGACGCCCACCGTCGACAACGACCTGAACATGCAGCGCGTGCTGCAGTTCCTGCCCTGCTTCGTGCTGGGTCTGCTGCTGCGCCCCGAGCACTTCCAGCTGGTGCGGCGCCGCGCGGTGCGGATCTGGTCCGTGCCGGTGGTCGCGGCGGCGCTGGTGGTCGGCTGGTGGTCGGTGCCGCGCATGGAGACCGGCTGGTTCTACCGCAACGCCGCCGTGCAGGACACGGGCGGCCCCTGGTGGTCCGGGCCGGTGCTGACGCTCGCGATCTTCGGCTGCTCCGTGGTGCTGTCCGCGTGCTTCTTCGCCTGGGTCCCCGGCCGGCGCATGTGGTTCACCGCGCTCGGCGCCGGCACGATCTACGGCTACCTGCTGCACGGCTTCCTGGTGAAGGAGGGCAGCTACACCGGCTGGTTCCAGAACTCCTTCCTGGACACGCCGCTCGGCGAGATCGGGCTCACCGTCCTCGGTGCCACCGTCATCACCCTGTTGTGCACCAAGCCCGTCCAGCGGGTCATGCGGTACGTGGTCGAACCGCGGATGGACTGGGCCTTCAAGCGGGACCCCGGCGACGCCGCCCGGGGCCGGGAGAAACGGGACGAGGACGGCAGCGGCGCGCGCGGGGCGTCCGCGGAGGCCACCGCGCCGCACGGCAGCGGCGAGAAAGTCTCCGTCTAGCCCTCCGGCCGGCTCCGCCCGCCGACGCGGCGCCCGTAGCTCATCCCCCGCCCACCCGACCGAGAAGTGCGCGCATCCGCGTGTACTTCTCGGTCAGTCGTGTGCGGGTGGCCTCGTCGAGGACGGCGAGCCGCGCGGGATCGGCGTTGTGCGCCAGGTCCGCCTCCTTGACCAGCCGCGCGCCGGGCGTGGCGAGGATCCGCGCGGCGTACGCCTCGGGCGGCTCCCCCGGCCGCTTGGTGAGGGCCAGGACGATGTCCTTGGTACGGCGGCTCAGCGGCGCCTCGTCCAGCCATCGCTCGGTCAGCGCGTCGTCCTCGACGGCGTCGTGGAGCCAGGCGGCGGCGATCTGCTCGTCGTCGCCGCCGCGTTGCCGTACGCCCTCGGCGACGGCTCGCAGGTGTTCGGCGTACGGCCGGCCCGCCTTGTCGGTCTGTCCGGCGTGGGCCGTGCGGGCGGTGGCCTCGACCTCGGCGAGGGACAGCGGCGCGGGGTCGGGGGAACGGGAGTCGTGGGACATGCGCCCAGTATGTCGGCGTGCCGGTGCGCGCTTTCGGTCCGTCTCCGTCGCGGGCCTTCGGTCCGTCGGCGTCGCGGGCCTTCGGTCCGCCGCCGTCGCGGGTTTTCAGTCCGCCGCCGTCGCGGGCCTTCGGTCCGTCGCCGTCGCCGTCGCGGACTGGGCCGTGGGGCCCTCCCGGCAGATCAACAGCAGGGCCCGGTCGTCGTTGACGTCCTTGGCCACCGCCTCGATCAGGTGCCAGGCCGCGCCGTGGAAGCCGCCCGCGACATAGCGGTCGGCCTCGCCGGTGAGGCGGTCGATGCCCTCGGCGATGTCCCGGTCGGAGGTCTCCACCAGGCCGTCCGTGAACAGCATCAGCACGTCGCCCGGCCGCAGGGTGCCCTTCACCTGGTCGAACTGCGCACCGTCGTACACGCCGAGCAGCGGTCCCTCGGCCGACTTCTCCTCCCAGCGGCCGGTGCCCGCGCTGAGCTGGAGGCCCGGCGGATGTCCGGCGGAGTACAGCTCGTAGTCGCCGGAGTCGAGGTCCAGGACGAGGTGGATGGAGGTGGCGAAGCCCTCGTCCCAGTCCTGGCGCAGCAGATAGCCGTTGGCGGCCGGCAGGAAGGCGTGCGGCGGCAGGCTGCCCAGCAGTCCGCCGAAGGCGCCCGACAGCAGCAGCGCGCGCGAGGCGGCGTCCATGCCCTTGCCGGAGACGTCGGTGAGGACGACCTCCAGGGTCCGGCCGCCGTTCGTGCGGGCCGCGACGACGAAGTCGCCGGAGAAGGACTGGCCGCCGGCCGGGCGCAGCGCCATCTCGCGGTGCCAGCCCTTGGGCAGCTTGGGCAGCTTGCTCTGGACGCGGATGCGTTCGCGCAGGTCGAAGAGCATGGTGCCGCCGCGCCGCCAGGGCACGCCGACCCGGCTGCGGAACTGGGCGACGAGGAGTCCGAAGAAGCCGCAGGCCGCCACGACGAGGACCACGCCGGGGGTGACCCGCGACGGTCCCTCGGTGTACGGGCCGAGCTGCACCGACTCCACGATCAGCGCGGTGGCCGCCGCGGCGTACAGGCCGAGCAGGCTCGCCGGGCGCAGCAGCAGGCCGCCGGCGACGATCGGGATGACCAGCGCGGAGGGCGAGCACCACACGGAGTTGGCCATCGTGGTGGCCGCGATGACGGGGATCGTCAGCAGCAGTCCGGCGAGCGCGATCCAGTCCGAGCCGTCGCCGCGGAAGTAGTCGACGGCGGCTCGGCGCACGCCGACGCGGGCCCGGTGCCACTGCTTCTTCCACCGGGCCGTGAACGTCTCGGCCTCCGCGCGCCGCTGTCGTCCTGCTGCCATTAGTTCGGGACCCTATCCATCGGACCGGCCGCTTGGCACGGGAGGTCCCACTTGTCCCCCGTCCGGGGCCGGACTTCACAGTGAACTTCACGAACGGCTTCCGCGCCGCAACCCCGCGGAAATTGCCTCGCCCGTCTCGTGCGGTCCTGATACGCATGCTGCATGGGACGGTCGACGGGTGATGACGGCGGTGACGGTGTGACGACGACGGTGGCCGCGGAGCCACGGGCGCTGCGGCGCGAGGAGTGGGACACGTGGTACGGGACGCTGATCCGTGCCTTCGGCGGGATCGCGGGGCCGGCCGAGGAGCTGGAGCTGTTCCGGGAGCTGACGCAGGTCGACCGGTCGATCGGCGTGTGGGAGGGCGACGGGCCGGGCGAGGAGTGCGTCGGGACGGCGGGGGCGTTCGCCTTCCGGATGACCGTGCCGGGCGGCGCGCGGGTGCCCACCGCGGGCGTGACGATGGTGAGCGTCGCCGCCACGCACCGGCGCCGGGGTGTGCTGACGTCGATGATGCGGCGGCAGCTGGACGACGTACGGTCCTGGGGCGAGCCGCTGGCCGTGCTGACGGCCTCCGAGCCGGCGATCTACGGCCGGTTCGGCTACGGCGCCGCGACCTTCGAGCTCGGCGCTGAGATCGACACGAGCCGGGTCCGGCTGTCGGTGCCGCCCGGCACGGACGACGTACGGCTGCGGTACGCGGCGCCCGCCGACGTGCTCGACGCGTGCGAGGCGGTGTACGCACGGCTGGTGCCGGCGCGGCCCGGGATGCTGGCCCGGCGGCCCGGCTGGGAGCGGCTGGGAGTGCTGGACCCGGAGAGCGGGCGGGACGGTGCTTCTCCGCTGCAGTGCGTGCTCGCGCGGCGGGACGGCGAGGTCACCGGGTTCGCGCGGTTCCGGGTGCGGCCGGGCTGGGGGCCGGAGGGGCCCAGGGGCACCGTGGTCCTGGACGCCCTGGCCGGCTTGGACCCGGCGACCGAGGCGGCGTTGTGGCGCTTCCTGTACGACATCGACCTGACCTCCACGCTGACGGTGCGGGGGCGGCCGGTCGACGAGGCGTGGCAGCACCAGGTGTCGGACGTCCGGCGGTGCCGGCCGGCGCTGCGGGACGCGTTGTACGTACGGCTGGTGGACGTGGGGGCGGCGCTCGCGGCGCGGACCTACCAGGCGCCGGTGGACGTGGTGTTCGAGGTCGAGGACGCCTTCTGCCCCTGGAACGCGGGGCGTTGGCGGCTGAGCGGCGACGCGAAGGGCGCGTCCTGCGAGCGTACGGCCGACGCGGCGGATCTCGTGCTGTCCGTACGGGAGTTGGGGGCCGCGTACCTCGGCGGGGTGAGCCTCGGTTCGCTCGGCGCGGCCGGGCGGGTGCGCGAGGTGCGGTCCGGGGCGCTGGCGGCGACGTCGGTGGGGTTCGGTTCGGACGTGGCGCCGTGGCTGCCGCACGGGTTCTGAGTCCGGACTCTCACCGTTTCTGACAGGTGGGGCACCAGAAGAGGTTGCGGGCGGCGAGGTCGGCGGTGCTGATCGGGCCGCCGCACAGGTGGCAGGGCTGGTTGGCCCGGCGGTAGACGTAGACCTCGCCCCCGTGGTCGTCGACGCGGGGCGGGCGGCCCATGGCCTCGGGGGTGTGCTCGGGGCGGACGGTGTCGATGCGGTTGTTCCGCACGCCCTCGCGCATGAGGCCGGTGAGGTCGTGCCAGATCGCGTCCCACTCGGCGGGGGTGAGGTCCCGGCCGGCGCGGTACGGGTCGATGCCGTGGCGGAAGAGGACCTCGGCGCGGTAGACGTTGCCGACGCCGGCGACGATCTTCTGGTCCATGAGCAGCGCGGCGACGGTGGTGCGGCTGCGGGAGATCCGGCGGTACGCCGCCGCGGGGTCGGCGTCCGGGCGCAGGGGGTCGGGGCCGAGGCGGTCGTGTATCGCCTGCTTCTCGGGGTCCGTGATCAGGGCGCAGGTGGTGGGGCCGCGCAGGTCGACGTGGGCGGTGCCGTTCGCCAGACGGAGGCGGGCGGTGTCCGTGGGCGGGGGCGCGGGGGTGGGTCCGAAGGTGACCTTGCCGAAGAGGCCGAGGTGGATGTGGACCCAGTGGTGGTCCTCGAAGCCGAGGAAGAGGTGTTTGCCGTGGGCGTCGGCGGTGGTCAGGACGGTGCCGTCGAGGAGGGCGGCGGAGTCGGCGAACTTGCCCTGGGGGCTGGTGACGCGGACCGCTGTGCGGGCGAAGGCGGCGGCGTAGTCCTGTGCCAGCCGGTGGATCGTGTGCCCCTCTGGCACGTGCGGTGTCCTTTCCAGTGCCCCGTTCCCGCCGGACCGTGCGCCCCCGGCGGTCGTGCGGCGGGGGCGGCAGGGCGACGGGGGTCTGCTACTGCTGCGGGTGGTGGGCGGGGATCGGCGGGAGGTCGCCCGTCGTCTCGTAGGCCGTGAGCATGTCGATGCGGCGGATGTGGCGCTCGTCGCCGGAGAACGGGGTGGCGAGGAAGGTCTCCACGAACTTCGTCGCCTCGTCCTGCGTGTGCATGCGGGCGCCGACCGCGACGACGTTGGCGTTGTTGTGCTGGCGGCCCAGCGACGCCGTCTCCTCGCTCCAGGCCAGCGCCGCGCGCACGCCCTTCACCTTGTTCGCCGCGATCTGCTCGCCGTTGCCGGAGCCGCCGATCACGATGCCGAGGGCGTCCTGGTCCGCGGCCGTGCGCTCGGCGGCGCGCAGGCAGAAGGGCGGGTAGTCGTCCTGGGCGTCGTAGATGTGCGGGCCGCAGTCGACGGGCTCGTGCCCCGCCGCCTTGAGCCATTCGACGAGGTGGTTCTTGAGTTCGAAGCCCGCATGGTCCGAGCCGAGATACACGCGCATGCGTCGAGTGTGACACGCGGGCCGGGACGCGGACGCTTCGGGTGCCGACTGGGAAAAAGAGATGTAAAACTTTAAAAGCTCAGGGAAAGCTCAAGTAACGATCCGGATTCAAAGGTTCCTGAATTCGTTCGCCTCCGTTTCACTGGTCCGGCTCGTACGCCGCTCGTACGGGACAGTGCTCGACCGGCGCAAAGGAAAACCCTCCCCATGACTTCGCAGCCGACCTTGACGACCGAACCCGAGGACGGGTCCGCAGACCCGTCCCGGCCCCGATCCGGACTTCACGCCGGGCTCAAGAACCGCCATCTCACGATGATCGCCATCGGCGGCGTCATCGGAGCCGGCCTGTTCGTGGGCTCCAGTTCCGGGATCGCCACCGCGGGACCCGGCATCCTTCTCTCGTACGCCCTCGTCGGCACGCTCGTGGTGCTGGTGATGCGGATGCTCGGGGAGATGTCGGCCGCCAATCCGACCTCCGGGTCGTTCTCCGCCCACGCCGACCGGGCCCTCGGACCCTGGGCCGGATTCTCCATCGGCTGGCTCTACTGGTTCTTCTGGGTCGTGGTGCTGGCCGTGGAGGCGACGGCCGGGGCCAAGATCCTGGAAGGGTGGATACCCGCCGTACCGCAGTGGGGGTGGGCACTGATCGTGATGATCGTGCTGACCGCCACCAACCTCGCCTCGGTCGGCTCCTACGGCGAGTTCGAGTTCTGGTTCGCCGGGATCAAGGTCGTGGCCATCGCCGCGTTCATCGTCGTCGGCGGGCTGGCCGTCTTCGGACTGCTCCCGGGTGTGGACAGCGACCGGGCGGGGCTCGGCAATCTGACCGAGCACGGCGGATTCCTGCCGAACGGGCCGGGGGCCGTCCTGACCGGCGTCCTGCTCGTCGTCTTCTCCTTCATGGGCAGCGAGATCCCCACCCTCGCCGCCGGAGAGTCCGAGGACCCGCAGCGGGCCGTCACCAAGGCGACCAACAGCATCATCTGGCGCATCGCCGTCTTCTACCTCGGGTCCATCTTCGTCGTGGTCACGCTGCTGCCCTGGGACGCGCAGTCGATCGTCGACCAGGGTTCGTACGTCGCCGCGCTGGACTCGCTCGGCATCCCGAACGCCGGCGAGATCATGAACTTCATCGTGCTGACGTCCGTGCTGTCCTGCCTGAACTCCGGGCTCTACACGGCCTCGCGCATGGCGTTCTCGCTCGGTGAGCGCGGGGACGCGCCGAAGGCCTTCGCCCGGACCACCCGGCGCGGGGTGCCGCAGACGGCGATCCTGTCGTCCGTCGTCTTCGGCTTCGTCGCGGTCTTCTTCAACTACAAGTTCCCCGACACGGTCTTCCTCTTCCTGCTCAACTCCTCCGGCGCGGTGGCCCTCCTCGTCTGGCTGGTCATCTGCTTCTCGCAGCTGCGCCTGCGGAGGATCATCCAGGCCGAGACCCCGGAGAAGCTGGTCGTGCGGATGTGGCTCTACCCGTACCTGACCTGGGCGGCCGTCGCGGTCATCGTCTTCGTGCTCGGCTACATGCTGACCGACACCGAGCACGACGGGCGCAGCACCGTCCTGCTGACGCTCCTCGTCGCCGCGGTCGTCCTCGCCGTCGCCTTCGTCAAGCAGCGGATCACCGCGCGGAGGGCCGTCGCCGGGACCGGGAAGGGCTGACCGGACTTCGCGGACGCATGAAAGAGGCTCGCCGGGGCGCTGTCCGCGCTCCGGCGAGCCTCTTTCGCGGGCCCGGAAGCCGCTAGCGCTTGTCGGCCAGCTTCCACGCGGTGGGCAGGACGCCCATCGCCAGCGCGGCCTTGAGCGCGTCGCCGATCAGGAACGGGGTGAGGCCGGCCGCGATCGCGGCGCCGAGGGACATGTCGGCGGCCAGGGCCAGGTACGGCACGCCGACGGCGTAGATGATCGCCTCGCCGAGCAGCATCGTGCCGGCCGTGCGCAGCATCGAGCGGTCGGCGCCGCGGCGGGCCAGGGCACCGACGACCGTGGCGGCGAGCAGCATGCCGAAGACGTAGCCGAGGGACGGGGCGGCGGTGCCGGAGCCGCCCTCCGCGAACCACGGCACGCCCGCCATGCCGACCAGGGCGTACAGCGCGAGCGAGAGCAGGCCGCGGCGGGCGCCGAGCGAGGTGCCGACGAGCAGGGCCGCGAAGGTCTGGCCGGTCACCGGCACCGGGGAGCCGGGCACGGGCACGGCGATCTGGGCCGCGACGCCGGTGAGCGCGGCGCCGCCCGCCACGAGCGCGACGTCCCGGACTCGGGAGGCGGGGATGAGGTCGGCGAGGACCTGCCCGGATCGGCGGGCGGAAACGGCAGCGGTGCTCATGGGGACTCCGCGGTGGTGTGGACATGTCGGGACACCGCGACGCTATCCCAGCCGCCCGGAGCCGATCACCAGCAGCGCTCGACAAAGGCCCGCTCATCGGCTTGGTGGGCTCCCGACAAAGGGGGGCGGGATACACGCGCGTGCGGGTGACACCGGTCACCGAGGGGGTGAGGCGGCCGTCACGGCGGACGGGTGCCGTGTCCGGATGATCACGTTGCGTGGCCCGGCCGTCCGTATCGTGGGCAGCCGGTGTCGCGGGACGGCGCGAGACCGGAGACTGTGGGCGTTTTTGCCCTGCCCCCACCCCCCCCACTCCCCCCAGCACCCCCACCCGCTCCCCCACGCATTGGACGAGCCGCTCCATGTCCAACAGCACCACCACGAAGGCGCCGCAGCAGTCGGCGGACGCCTCCCTCTCCCACGGCCTCAAGCAGCGCCACCTGTCGATGATCGCGCTCGGCGGGGTGATCGGCGCCGGGCTGTTCGTCGGCTCCGGGGCCGGCATCGCCGCCGCCGGGCCCTCGATCGTCGTCGCCTACACGATCTCCGGCCTCCTCGTGATGCTGGTGATGCGGATGCTCGGCGAGATGTCCGCCGCGTATCCGTCGTCCGGTTCCTTCTCCGCCCATGCCGAGCGGGCGATCGGCCCCTGGGCCGGGTTCACCGCCGGCTGGGCGTTCTGGGTGCTGCTGTGCACGGCCGTCGGCCTGGAGGGCATCGGCGCGGCGCAGATCGTGCACGGCTGGCTGCCGGGCACGCCCGAGTGGGCGTGGGTGGCGCTGTTCATGCTGGTGTTCTGCGGGACGAACCTGGCCGCCGTGAAGAACTTCGGCGAGTTCGAGTTCTGGTTCGCCGCCCTCAAGGTGGGCGCGATCTCGCTGTTCCTGGTGCTGGGCGTGCTGGCGATCTGCGGCGTCCTGCCGGGCACCGACTCGCCCGGCACCTCCCACCTGGGCGACTTCCTGCCGAACGGCGGCAACGGTCTGATCATCGGTCTGCTCGCCTCGGTGTTCGCCTACGGCGGCCTGGAGACGGTGACCATCGCGGCGGCCGAGTCGGAGAACCCGGTCAAGGGCGTGGCGAGCGCCGTGCGGACGGCGATGTGGCGGATCGCGCTGTTCTACATCGGCTCGATGGCGGTCATCGTGACCCTGGTCCCGTGGGACTCGCCCGAGGTGGTCGAGAAGGGCCCCTACGTCGCCGCCCTCGACGAGCTGGGCATCCCGGGCGCGGGTCAGCTCATGAACGTCGTGGTCCTGGTCGCGCTGCTCAGCGCCATGAACGCCAACATCTACGGCGCCTCCCGCATCGGCTACTCGCTGGTCGAGCGGGGCCAGGGGCCGAAGGTGCTGGGCCGGGTGTCGGGCGGGGTGCCGCGGATCGCGGTGCTGGTCTCCTCCCTGTTCGGCTTCGGCTGCGTGCTGCTCAGCTACTGGCGGCCGGACGACGTCTTCTCCTGGCTGCTGAACATGATCGGCGCGGTCATCCTGGTCGTCTGGATCTTCATCGCCGCCTCGCAGCTGCGGCTGCGCCGCCGCCTGGCGCGGGAGGCGCCCGAGAAGCTGGTCGTGCGCATGTGGGGCTTCCCGTGGCTGACCTGGGTGGCGCTGGCCGGCATGGCCGCGGTGTTCGTCCTGATGGCCCGCGAGCCGGACACGCGGGTGCAGCTGTACTCGACGGGCGGGATGACGCTGTTCCTGGCGGCCGTCGGCTACGCCCGGCAGCGGCGGCGGGCGCGCCTCGGCTGACACGAGACGCCCGATTCCTCCGAGGGCCTCCGCACGCTCGCGTGCGGGGGCCCTTTCGTGTGCCCGCGGCACGCCCCCGCGCCTTCCCGACCTCTTGCTGCTAGCGTGCACTTGCAAGCCTTTTGCAATAAGAGGTCGGAGGGGATCCGCCATGTCCGTCTACACGCTTCCTGAACTGCCGTACGACTACTCCGCGCTGGCTCCCGTGATCAGTCCCGAGATCATCGAGCTGCACCACGACAAGCACCACGCGGCGTACGTCAAGGGCGCCAACGACACGCTGGAGCAGCTCGCGGAGGCGCGGGACAAGGAGACGTGGGGCTCGATCAACGGCCTGGAGAAGAACCTGGCCTTCCACCTCTCCGGCCACATCCTGCACTCGATCTACTGGCACAACATGACCGGTGACGGCGGCGGCGAGCCGCTGGCGGCGGACGGCGTGGGCGACCTCGCCGACGCGATCGCCGAGTCCTTCGGCTCCTTCGCCGGCTTCAAGGCCCAGCTCACCAAGGCCGCGGCGACGACCCAGGGCTCCGGCTGGGGCGTCCTGGCGTACGAGCCGCTGAGCGGCCGGCTGATCGTCGAGCAGATCTACGACCACCAGGGCAACGTCGGGCAGGGCTCCACCCCGATCCTGGTCTTCGACGCCTGGGAGCACGCCTTCTACCTGCAGTACAAGAACCAGAAGGTCGACTTCATCGACGCCATGTGGGCCGTCGTCAACTGGCAGGACGTGGCCAGGCGCTACGAGGCCGCCAAGTCCCGCACCGACGCGCTGCTGCTGGCTCCCTGAGAGCCGGCCGCGCCCGATCGTCCTGCCTCGTGATCGTCTTCTCAGCCTTCACCGGGCAGGCGGAATGAGGGAAGCCCCCGCGAGGACGTGACTCGCGGGGGCTTCCTGTGCGCGGGGGACCTACAGGTTGCTGAAGTCCGGGCCCTTGGTGCGGGTCCGCTTGATCTCGTAGAAGCCCGGCACGGAGGCCACGGCGAGGGTGCCGTCCCAGAGCTTGGCGGCGTCCTCGCCCTTGGGGGCGGGGGTGACGACCGGGCCGAAGAAGGCGAGCTGCTCGCCGTCGGCGCCGGGTACGGCGATCACCGGGGTGCCGACCTCCTGGCCGACCTTGTCGATGCCCTCCTTGTGGGAGGCGCGCAGCTGGGGCTCGTACGGGGTGCCGTCCCAGTGGTCCATGAGGGACTCGGGCAGGCCGACGTCCTTCAGTGCGGCGGCGACCGTCTCCTTGCCCGGGCCCTGCTCCTGGTTGTGGATGCGGGTGCCGAGCGCCGTGTAGAGGTCGCCGAGCACCTGCGCACCGTGCTCCTCCTGGGCCGCGATGACCACGCGGACCGGGCCCCACGCCTTGACCTCGAGCATCTCGCGGTACTCCGCGGGCAGCTCGTCGAGCTTGTCCTCGTTGAGGACGGCGAGGCTCATGAGGTGCCAGCGGACCTCGATGTCCCTGACCTTCTCCACTTCCAGGACCCAGCGGGAGGTCATCCAGGCCCAGGGGCACAGCGGGTCGAACCAGAAGTCGACGGGCGTCTTCTCCGACATGTCTCTCCTCATGAGGCGCGCGAGTATGCCTTTCCCGGGGCAACCGGCCGGTCGGCCCGCCCATTCCCGGCTGCCGTGCGTCAGGGGCACATGGCAGGATCAGTGCTGTCCGCATACTGAACACCACGGAACACCAGTCGTATACCGAAGCCGTATACCGAACACCATCCGAGGAGTGCCGCCCGTGCCCGGTGAGAATCTGTCCCGCGACGAGGCCCGGGAGCGGGCCGCACTGCTGTCCGTCGACGGGTACGAGGTGTCCCTCGACGTGCGCTCGGCCGTCGGTGACGCGCAGGGCGAGGGCCCGCGCACGTTCCGGTCCGTCACCACGATCCGCTTCCGCTGCAACGAGCCCGGCGCGAGCAGCTTCGCCGACCTGGTCGCACCGAGCGTCACCGCCGTCTCCCTGAACGGCCGCGACCTCGACCCGAGCGAGGTCTTCGACGGCTCCCGGATCGCCCTGGAGGACCTGGCCGCCGACAACGAGCTGGTGGTCGACGCCCAGTGCGCCTACTCCCGCACCGGTGAGGGCCTGCACCGCTTCGTCGACCCGGAGGACGGCGAGGTGTACCTGTACACCCAGTACGAGCCGGCCGACTCCCGCCGGGTCTTCGCCAACTTCGAGCAGCCGGACCTCAAGGCGCCCTTCCGCTTCGAGGTGCGCGCGCCCGAGGAGTGGACGGTGTGGTCCAACGGCGCGGGCGAGCGGGCCGACGGCGTGTGGCGGTTCGCGGAGACGAAGCCGATCTCGACGTACATCACGTGTGTCGTGGCCGGTCCCTACCACTACGTGACGGATTCCTACGAGCGCGTCCTCGAGGACGGCACCCGGCTGGAGATCCCGCTCGGCGCCCTGTGCCGCAAGGGGCTCGCCCCGCACTTCGACGCAGACGACGTCTTCCTGATCACCAAGCAGGGCCTCGACTTCTTCCACGACCACTTCGACTACCCGTACCCCTTCGGGAAGTACGACCAGGCGTTCGTGCCGGAGTACAACCTCGGCGCGATGGAGAACCCGGGGATGGTGACCTTCCGGGAGGAGTACATCTTCCGCGGGAAGGTGACGCGGGCGTCGTACGAGGGCCGCGCCAACACGATCCTGCACGAGATGGCGCACATGTGGTTCGGCGACCTGGTCACCATGGAGTGGTGGGACGACCTGTGGCTGAAGGAGTCCTTCGCCGACTTCATGGGCGCCTTCGCCAACGTCGGCGCGACCCGCTTCAAGGACGCCTGGATCACCTTCGCCAACCGCCGCAAGGCGTGGGCGTACCGCGCCGACCAGCTCCCCTCCACGCATCCGATCACGGCCGACATCCGTGACCTGGAGGACGCCAAGCTGAACTTCGACGGCATCACCTACGCCAAGGGCGCCTCCGCGCTCAAGCAGCTGGTGGCGTACGTCGGGCAGGACGCGTTCCTGGAGGGCGCGCGGCGCTACTTCAAGCGGCACGCGTACGGCAACACGCGCCTGGGCGACCTGCTGTCGGTCCTGGAGGAGACCAGCGGGCGGGACATGGCGGCCTGGTCGCGCTCCTGGCTCCAGACGGCCGGCGTCAACTCGCTCACGCCGCAGGTGCTGCTGAGCGCGACGGGCACGGTCGACGAGCTGGCGGTGGTGCAGGAGGCCGCCGAGTCGCACCCCGAACTGCGCCCGCACCGCGTCGCCGTGGGCCTGTACCGGCGTACGGCCGAGGGCACGCTGGAGCGGTACGCGCGCGCCGAGGTGGACGTCGAGGGGCCGCGCACGGTGGTCGCCGAGCTGGCCGGTGCCGAGGCGCCGGAGCTGGTCCTGGTCAACGACGACGACCTCACGTACTGCAAGACGCGCTTCGACGACACGTCGCTGGCGACGCTGCGCGAGCACCTGGGCGCCGTGACCGACCCGCTGGCCCGCGCCCTGTGCTGGTCGGCACTGTGGAACATGACGCGGGACGCGCTGCTGCCGGCGCGGGACTTCGCGGCACTGGTGCTGCGGTTCGCGGGGCGCGAGTCCGACATCGGCGTCCTGCAGATGCTGCACGCCTGGACCGGCTCGGCGCTGGTGCACTACGCCGCCCCCGAGTGGCGGGAGACGGGCGGCCGGCTGCTCGCCGAGGGCGCGCTGCGCGAGCTGCGGGACGCGGCACCGGGCAGCGAGCACCAGCTGGCGTGGGCGCGGTTCTTCGCGTCGGTGGCGGCCGAGGAGGCGGACCTGGCGCTGCTGCGGGGTCTGCTGGAGGGCACGGAGAAGATCGACGGGCTGGACGTGGACCAGGAGCTGCGCTGGACGTTCCTCGCCCCGCTCGCGGCCCACGGCGCCGCCGACGAGGGCGTCCTGGCCGCCGAACTGGCCCGCGACGACACGGCCTCCGGCAAGCGGCACCAGGTGCGCTGCCTGGCCTCGCGGCCCTCGGAGGCGGTGAAGGCGCAGGCCTGGGCGCAGGTGGTGGAGTCCGACGCGCTCTCCAACGCCCTGGTGGAGGCGACCATCGCCGGCTTCGCGCAGTCCTCCCAGCGGGAGCTGCTGGCGCCGTACACCGAGAAGTACTTCGCGGCGATCGAGCGGGTGTGGGCCGAGCGGTCCATCCAGATCGGGATGGACGTGGTCCGGGGCCTGTTCCCGTCGCTGCGGGACTCCCGGGACACGCTGGACGCGACCGACGCGTGGCTGTCCGCGCACGAGGGGGCGGCGCCGGCGTTGCGGCGGCTGGTGCTGGAGGCGCGGGACGATCTGGCGCGGGCTCTGCGGGCGCAGGCTTGCGATGGGGGTGCGTAGGGGTTCGGTTGGTCGTCGGGTGCGGGTGCGTCGTGGCTTGTCGCGCTCACGCGGCGGAGCCGCACATCGACGCAGCCCCGCGCCCCTTCCGGGGCGCCTGCACTGCCCGGCGCGGCAAGAGCACCGGAGCTTTGGCCAACGATTGAGCGTTCCGTCGTCGTTACGGAATTCGGGCAATAGCAGCCGTAACCCCTGGGCCGCACTGTGGCGGACCAGGGGTTTTCGGCATCCGAACAGGCGTCCTTTAGTCCGGCCTTGTCCCGGTTCGGCGATGGGCGTGTAACAGCGGTTAAGGGGCCGATCGGGCGCGGGAAATTGCCGGTCATGACGCACAACACCCCGCTCTCCCCCCGCCCCCGCCCGCTCCACGACCTGGCCGACGGCCGGCGTCCGCTGATGACGGTCGCCCAGTTGCGGGCGCACGGTGTCTCCGCCGCCGAGACCAACGAGCAGTGCCGGCCGGGCGGGCCCTGGCAACAGCTCCTGCCGAACGTCGTCCTGCTGCACCCCGGCCCGCCGACCAGCGAGGAGCGCCTGCACGCGGTGCTCCTGTACGCGGCGCGGGACCGCGGCCCGGGCGCGGCTTCCGCGGCGGCCCCCGGGGTGTCCGTCTCGGTGCCGGTCCAGCCGGGCGGGGAGCAGCCGCGGGTGCCGGCCTACGCGGAGGCGATGATCACGGGCCTGGCCGCGCTGACGCTGCACGGCTTCTCGTCCACTCCCCCGCTGCCGTCCCTGGACCTCATCGACGTCCTGGTCCCGCGGCTGCGCCGGCTGCGTACGACGGGCTGCGCGCGGGTCGTACGCACCGCGGCGCTGCCGACCGCCGTGGAGCTGACCGGGGTTCCGGTGGCGCCGGTGGCGCGGGCGCTGGCGGACGCGGTGGCGGAGCTGACCGATCCGGGCATCGTGCGCCGGCTGCTGACGGAGGCGGTGCGCGGCGGGCACTGCGAACCGGCGGCGGTGGTGCGGGAGCTGAACCGGGCCCGGCTGCTCAGCCGCCCGCACGTGGTGGACGCCGTGGACTCGCTGGTCGCCGAGGGGCGGGCGCTGGCCGAGCAGCGCCTGTACCGGATGGTGCGCGAGCACGGTCTGCCGGAGCCGGTCTGGAACGTCGACCTGCGCCTGCCCGGCGGCCCCCACCTGGGCGGTGTGGACGCCTTCTGGCCCGAGCATGCGGTGGCGCTGGAGCTGGACATCCGGGCGCACCGGACGCGGGAGGACGACGCCGCCTGGGCGGAGCACGCCCGCAAGCGCGAGCACCTGGAACGGCTCGGCATCACGGTCGTGCACCTCACCCCGCGCAAGCTGCGGGACTGCCCGGAGCACCAGGCGGCCGTCGTGCGCACCGCCCTGATGGCGGCCGGGGACCGGGAGCCCGCCGCGTACGTCGTGGTGCTGCCCCGGTAGTCCCGTGGGCGCGGGACCACCGGGGCGGCGGCTCGGCCGTCAGTCGCCGCAGAACTCCGCCTCGATCACCGCGTCGCTGTCGCCCGACCAGTCGCCGTTGAAGTTGAAGGCGAGCGCGTGCCGGCCGTCCCGCGTCGTCACCGCCTCCGACGAGGAGCCGTGGATGCCGCCGCCGTGCCCCCAGACGGTCACTCCGCAGTCGAGTTCCCGCTTGATCAGACCGAGGCCGTAGGAGGCGCCCGGCATCGCGGGGACCGTGGTGGTCATCTCGGCCAGCTGCTTCGCGGGCAGCAGCCGGCCGCGGAGCAGGGCGGTGTAGAAGCGGTTCAGGTCGGCCGAGTCGGAGATCATCTCCCCCGCCGAGCCGGCCATGGACGGGTTGAGCCGGGTGACGTCGTACGTCGGGCCCGTCGCCGACTCGGCCAGCTTGGAGTAGGCGCGGCTGCTGGGCCGCGGCAGGCTGACCCGGGTGCCCGGGACCGACGTGGCGCGCAGCTTCAGCGGGTCGATGATCCGGCGGCGCACCTCTTCGGCGTACGGGCGTCCGGTGGCCTCCTCGATCACCATGCCGGCCAGGATGTAGTTGGTGTTGGAGTACCTCCAGTCGGTGCCGGGCGCGAAGTCCGGTTCGTGGGCCGTGGCGATCGCCACCAGCTGCCGCGGCGTCACCGTGTCGTAGCGGTGCTCGAGGAAGCCGTCCCTGGCGAAGTGGGTGCGGGCGAACTCCTCGTCGGCGGTGTAGTTGTAAATGCCGCTGGTGTGGTTGAGGAGCTGGCGCAGGGTGATGCGGTCCCCGTGGTTGCCGTTGCCCTCGACCACGCCCGGCAGCCACTCGTCCACGGTGTCGTCCAGTGAGAGCCGGCCCTCGGCCTCCAGTTGGAGCACGACGGTGGCGACGAACGTCTTGGTGATGCTGCCGACGCGGTAGCGGTCCCGCTCGGAGCGCGGCTCGCCCGTCCCGAGGTCACCCACTCCCTCGGTCCGGGACCAGGTGCGGTGGCCGTCGCGGGCGGTCGCGGTCACGCCGGGCACGCCGTCCGCGACCGCGGCCTTCAGGGCGCGGCGGGTCGCGTCGTGTCCGTCGGTGGCCGGCGCCGCCACGGCCGGGGCGGCGAGGGCCGCCGACAGTGCCACGGCGCAGGCCGTCACCAGGGTGGTTCGAACGCGTACGGTCATGTCTTCCCCGTCCTCTGTGTCCTCTGTTGCGTTCCGACAGGTCCCGGGGAGAGACCGGGTGGATGGTGGGAAGGTTGCCGGGGTCGGGGACGGTTGAGCACATTTCGGCCCTCCTGCGTCAGGGTTGTCACCGGCCGCCCCTTGTGTCCGTGGTGGCGTATGGCGGAAGTACGCCATCACTCCATCCCGTCCCGGACAACTCTCCCCAAACGGCGTTCCGTTGCGTAAGGCTGAGCGGTCGTCCGGGATCGGATTCCGGACCGTTTCGGCCGGGACCGATCGGTACCGGTCGATCCGCACGTTCCTTCCTCTTCAAGGGATGCCGATGACCCACACCCCCCAGCGGGAACCGATACCGGGCGCCAGACGCGCGGCGCGGATCGTCCTGGCCACGGGCCTGGTCGCCGCGCTCGCGGCGGTCGGGCCCGTGCCCGTGGCCCTCGCCGCCGACGGACCGGCGACGACCGCGCCGCCCGTCGACACCGCCGTCAAGTCCGCCCACGACAAGCTCGGTTCCCACGACGCGGACCTGCTCGCCGAGGCGAAGGCCGACGGCGAGAAGAACGTCACGATGATGGTCGCCACCGCGCCGGGCCGGACCGAGCAGGTGGCGAAGGAGCTGGACGCGGTCGCCGGCGGCACCGTCGGCCGCACCTACGACGAGCTGGGCTACGTCCGCGCCACCGTCCCGACCGCCAAGGCGGACTCGGCCATCGCGGCCGCCGCGAAGCTCTCCTCGGTGCACGGCATCGACCTGCGCGACGAGATCCCGCTGGACGACCCGACGCCGAGCGCGGACATGGCGAAGGGCGGCGCGTCGCACAAGAGCCGCGACCACTACCGCGGCCCGAACCGCTGGACCCCGGCGAAGAACCCGTACAACCCGTCCTTCGAGACGGGCGCCGTCGACTTCGTGAAGCAGCACCCGAAGGCGGACGGCCGCGGGGTCACCATCGGCATCCTCGACTCCGGCGTCGACCTCGGCCACCCGGCGCTGCAGAAGACCACCACCGGCGAGCGCAAGATCGTCGACTGGGTCACCGCCACCGACCCGGTCGTCGACGGCGACCGCACCTGGCGCCCGATGACCACCTCCGTCTCCGGCCCCACCTTCACCTACGGCGGGCAGACCTGGACGGCGCCCGCGGGCTCGTACCGGGTCAGCACCTTCCTGGAGTCGTACACCACCGGCGGCGACGCGGCGGGCGACGCCAACCGGGACGGCGACACCACCGACTCCTGGGGCGTGCTGTACGACGCCGAGGCCGGCACGGTCCGCGTCGACCTGAACAACAACCACGACTTCTCCGACGACACCCCGATGAAGCCGTACAAGGACGGTTTCCAGGTCGGGTACTTCGGCACCGACGACCCGAAGACGGACGTGGCCGAGCGCCAGCCCTTCGTGGTCGAGATCCGCAAGGACGTCGTCTACAACTCCGCCGGCGCCAAGGCCGACTTCGTCAACATCGGCGTCATCGAGTCCGAGCACGGCACCCATGTCGCCGGACTCGCCGCCGCCAACGGGCTGTTCGGCGGACGCATGGACGGTGCCGCGCCCGGCGCGAAGATGGTGTCGTCCCGCGCGTGCACGTGGAGCGGCGGCTGCACCAACGTCGCGCTGACCGAGGGCATGATCGACCTCGTCGTCGACCGGGGCGTCGACATCGTCAACATGTCGATCGGCGGCCTGCCCGCCCTCAACGACGGCAACAACGCCCGCGCCGAGCTGTACACGCGGCTCATCGACACCTACGGCGTGCAGCTCGTCATCTCCGCGGGCAACTCCGGCCCCGGCGCCAACACCATCGGCGACCCCGGGCTCGCCGACAAGGTGATCTCGGTCGGCGCGTCCATCTCGCGCGAGACCTGGGCCGCCAACTACGGCTCCCAGGTGAAGACCAAGTACCAGATGATGCCGTTCTCCTCGCGCGGCCCGCGTGAGGACGGCGGCTTCACGCCGACGCTGACCGCGCCCGGCGCCGCGGTCAACTCCATCCAGACCTGGATGCCCGGCGCCCCGGTCCCCGAGTCGGGCTACGACCTGCCCGCCGGTTACGGCATGCTCCAGGGCACGTCAATGGCCTCCCCGCAGGCCGCCGGCGCTTCGGCGCTGCTCCTGTCGGCGGCCAAGCAGGCCCGCATCGATCTGACCCCGGCCAAGCTGCGCACGGCGCTGACCTCCACCGCCGACCACATCAAGGGCGTGCAGGCGTACGAGGAGGGCGCGGGTCTCATCGACATCCCCGGCGCCTGGAAGGCGATCCGGCACGGCGCCACCGCCCACGAGTACACGGTCGAGGCGCCGGTCGACACCGCGATCGACCAGTTCCTCGAGACCCCGGGCCACGGCACCGGCCTGTACGACCGCGAGGGCGGCCTGAAGGCCGGGCAGAAGAAGACCTACGAGATCACGCTCACCCGCACCACCGGCCCGGACCGGGCGCTCCGGCACGAGCTGGACTTCGAGAACAACGCGGGGCACACCTTCCGGATCGTCGGACGGGACGACGTGTACCTGCCGCTGAACGAGCCGGTCACCGTCAAGGTCGAGGCGCGGCCCGGCTCCGCCGGTCTCAAGAGCGCGATCCTGGAGGTCGACGACCCGCGCACCGAGGGCGTCGACCAGCAGATCCTGACCACGGTCGTCGTCTCCGCCCCGCTGAAGTACGACTTCTCCGCGAAGGGCTCGGTGCAGCGCAACAGCACCGAGTCGTACTTCGTGACCGTCCCCGAGGGCGCGAAGTCGCTGGAGGTGGCGATCGGCGGCCTCAAGGGCGAGAGCCAGACCCGGTTCATCTCCATCCACCCCTACGGCGTCCCGTCCGACAACACCTCCACGCCGTACTGCTACAACAACTACCTCGACGGCAACGGCTGCCGCCCCGACGTGCGCGCGTACGCCGACCCGCAGCCCGGCGTCTGGGAGGTCGAGGTCGAGGCCCGGCGCACCTCGCCGCTGCTCGACAACCCGTACAAGCTGGACGTCACCGTGCTCGGCGCGGCCTTCGACCCGGAGGTCGTCACCGTGCCCGAGGCGAAGGCCGGCACCCCGGCCGACGCCTCCTGGACGGTGACCAACCAGTACGCCCCGCTCGACGGCAAGCTGGTCGGCGGCCCGCTCGGCTCGGCCGAGACCTCCCGCCCGACGATCGAGCAGGGCGAGACGGCCACCTCCACGGTCGAGGTGCCCGAGGGCGCCGAGTCGCTGGACGTCGCCATCGGGGGCGTCTCCGACGCGGCCGCCGACCTGGACCTGACGGTCTACAGGGACGGCGCCGTCGTCGCCCAGTCCGCCGACGGCGACTCGGAGGAGTCGGTGTCGATCGCGAAGCCGGCCGCCGGTACGTACACCGTCGAGGTCGCGGGCTACTCGGTGCCGTCGGGCAGCACGGAGTACGACTACCGGGACGTGTACTTCTCCGCCGGTCTCGGCTCGGTCACCGTGGACGACGCGGCGACGGTGCGGCTCGGCACGGGCGACTCGGCGACGGTGACGGGCAGCGTCACGGCCCTGGCCACCGCCCCGGAGGGCCGTGAGTTCTTCGGCCGGGTCCAGCTGGTCAACGCCCACGGCACGGTCGCGGGCCTCGGCAGCGTGCGGATCGGGAAGGTCGTGCCGTAGTCCGGTGCGGTACGGGCGGGGCCTGCCGCCACATTCCCGTCGTCCGCCCGCCGGGCAGGCGGGAATGTGGTGGCAGGCCCCAGGGGGCGGGCGCGCCGTGTCGGGCGCCCGCCCCTTTCGCTCGCCCCCGGCCGGGTCAGTCGCAGGTGAGGGTGCGGGACTCGGGGAGGGAGGCGGTGATCCGGGCGCGGGCGGTGGCGATGTTCCGGTCGCCGGTGATCACCGTGTCGGCGGTGGGGCGGTCCCTCAGGACGCCGACGAGGACCCGGTCGCCGGGGGCGAGGCGGGCGAGGGCGTCGTCCAGGACGAACGTCGTCGCCGTCCCGGTGCTCTCCTCGGGTGCGTAGGTGTGCGTCACTCGGAGCGTGATCCGGTGCCGTGCGGCGCCCGGCACCGGATCGGCGGCGGTCACCGTGCCCTCGGCGACGAGACGGGCGCAGGCCAGGTAGCGGGGGGTGCCGAAGACCGCGGCGGCCTCCTGGCCCGCGGACGGGCTCGACGGCCGCACCGCGGACTTGTCGGCCGCGCTGCCGCTCGCCGCGTCCTGCGAGGCACCGCTGCCGCTCTGCACCACCAGCCAGCCCAGGCCCGTGACCACGACCCCCGCGCAGGCCGCCGCGAGGACGCCCAGGGCGAGACGGAAGGGGCGGCGCCGGGGCGGCGGTGACGCCGCCGGTGTCGGGCGCTCTCGCACGACGGGCTCGCCCAGGGCGTCGCCGAGCAGGTGCAGCTGCTCGCGCAGCAGCGCCACGTCGGCCGTCGCCGACCGGTGCTCGCCGCGGGCGTCCGCGCCCGCGTCCGGCGGCAGCGGCTCGCCCGTGATCGCGGCCATCAGCGCGTCGTACCCACCGGGGTGCTGTTCGGCGGCCATCTCACACCACCTCGTCCTCGTGCAGGCGGGCGCGCAGGGCCCGTACCGCCGTGTGCAGCCTGCTCTTGACCGTGCCCTCGGGGATGCCCAGCTCCTCGGCGATGCCGCGCACCGGCAGATCGGCGTAGAAGCGCAGGACGAGGACCTGGCGCTGGGCGTCCGGCAGCTCGTCCAGGCCCTGGGCGACGGCGAGGGACAGGACGCTGGTGTCCTCGTCCCGGGGGTGCTCCGTCTGGCGCAGCGCGGCCAGGCGTTCCCCGAGCCGGTCCTGGCGGCGCCTGGCCCGGTGCCAGTCCATGGCCAGGTTGGAGGCGACGACCGCCGCCCAGGCGGACACGTCGCGCGGCGCCTCGCGGCCACTGGCCGTCCGCTCCAGCAGCCGCAGGCGGACCTGCTGCACCCCGTCCGGCAGGTCCGCCTGCGGCACCCCGCCCAGCGCGAGCACCGCCCGCACCCGGCGTTCCTGAGCCGCGTCCAGGGGGTCGTCGCGTACGTCGTCCCCCTGGCCGCGGCGGGCCCTTCTGCGCAGCAAAGCCACTCCTCCCCCGGCCACGTTTCCCCTACGACGCGCGCGGAGCCCGAAACGTTCGCCCCGGCGGCCGTCTTTCGGCGAGAGGTGTACGTCACATCGCCGTGTGAGGCGGGAGGGGGTGGGCAGGGGCGGAACAGCACAGCTTGCGGCGCGGGGGCGGGGCGACGGAATTTCTGCAGCTCAGCCGGGGTTCGTGCGCAAGGACCACACCCCATGTCCGAGCGGCCGCGTCCCAGTGTGCGGGCACACCGCGCAATGGATTGGACAGGCGGGCCGGGCTTCGCCCCATGATGGAAAAGTCTCGGCCGAGCAAAGCGCGCGTGAAGACACGCGCACAAACGGAGAAGGAGTCACCGTGAGGGTCGGAATCGTCGGAGCCACCGGTCAGGTGGGCACGGTCATGCGCAGGATCCTCACGGAGCGCGACTTCCCGGTCACCGAGCTGCGCCTGTTCGCCTCGGCGCGCAGCGCCGGCAAGGAGCTGGACGGCGTGACGGTGGAGGACGCGGCCACCGCCGACTACTCCGGCCTGGACATCGTGCTGTTCTCGGCGGGCGGCGCCACCTCCAAGGCACTGGCCGAAAAGGTCGCCTCGCAGGGCCCGGTCGTGATCGACAACTCCTCCGCGTGGCGCCGCGACCCCGAGGTTCCGCTCGTGGTGTCCGAGGTGAACCCGCACGCGATCGCCGACCGCCCCAAGGGCATCATCGCCAACCCGAACTGCACCACGATGGCCGCGATGCCGGTGCTGCGTCCGCTGCACGCGGAGGCGGGCCTCGAAGCCCTCGTCGTCGCCACCTACCAGGCGGTGTCCGGCTCCGGCCTGGCCGGCGTGGACGAGCTGTTCGAGCAGGTCCAGAAGGTCGGCGCGGACGCCCCGAAGCTGACCCACGACGGTTCGGCCGCCGAGTTCCCGAAGCCGGAGAAGTACGTGGCGCCGATCGCGTACAACGTGCTGCCGCTGGCCGGCTCCATCGTGGAGGACGGTCTGCACGAGACGGACGAGGAGCAGAAGCTCCGCAACGAATCCCGCAAGATCCTGGAGATCCCGGAGCTGAAGGTGTCCGGCACCTGCGTGCGCGTGCCCGTCTTCAGCGGCCACTCCCTGCAGATCAACGCCCGTTTCGCCCGCCCGCTCAGCGTGGAGCGCGCCAAGGAGCTGCTGGCCGGCGCCCCCGGCGTGGCGCTCACCGAGGTGCCGACCCCGCTCCAGGCGGCCGGTCAGGACCCGTCGTACGTGGGCCGGATCCGCCGGGACGAGACCGTGGACAACGGCCTGGCCCTGTTCGTCTCCAACGACAACCTGCGCAAGGGCGCGGCCCTGAACGCGGTGCAGATCGCGGAGCTGGTGGCGGCGGAGCTGAAGGGCTGACGCCGCCCCCTAGCCCCTGGTGACCTCGTAGAGGAAGCAGCCGTACTCGACGGCCCGGACGTGGACGAACGCCACGGCCGGGTCGTCGAACGCTTCCCGGAGGGCGTACCCGAAGGCGCCGGGGTCCCCGATCAGCCGCCCGCCCAGGATGTGCCCATGGGCGGAGTAGCGGCGCAGGACCCGGTGCGAGTTGGTGAAGGGGAGGCCGTCCGTCTCCGGCCCCGCGCACTCCTCGGCGTGGACGAAGACCGGCCCCTGCTCGTCGTACGGGCCCGGGTCGGCACCCGTGGCCGCCGCCCGGCGGCGCAGCGGGGCGTAGGAGACGAGCGCGATGCGCTCACCGGCGCGGCTGTGGCGCAGGCAGCAGCGCAGCGGGGCGCCGCCCTCGTCGTCGGTCACGGGGGCGGGGACGCGGCCCGCGTCGTCGGTGGCGCGGAGCTCTTCGAGGACGCCCGGCGGGATGGGGTGTGCGGTGTGGCCGTTCATGGGATCCAGGCTCGCGCGCGGGCGCGCCGGGCACCGGCGGGAAATGGACATCGCGTTCCGTCCCGGCCACGTGGAAGGATGGCGCAACCCACACATAACGAGGAGATGACCGCGTGCCTGGCACAAACCTGACTCGCGAAGAGGCGCGGCAGCGGGCGACGCTGCTGACCGTTGACTCGTACGAGATCGATCTCGACCTCACCGGCGCGCAGGAGGGCGGCACCTACCGGTCCGTGACCACGGTGCGCTTCGACGTCGCCGAGGGCGGCGGCGAGTCCTTCATCGACCTGGTCGCGCCGACGGTCCACGAGGTGACGCTGAACGGCGACGCCCTCGATGCCGCCGAGGTGTTCCAGGACTCCCGCATCGCCCTGCCGGGCCTGCTGCCGGGGCGCAACGTCCTGCGCGTGGTCGCCGACTGCGCGTACACCAACACCGGCGAGGGCCTGCACCGGTTCGTCGACCCGGTGGACGACCAGGCGTACCTGTACACCCAGTTCGAGGTGCCGGACGCGCGCCGCGTCTTCGCCAGCTTCGAGCAGCCGGACCTGAAGGCGACGTTCCGGTTCACCGTGAAGGCCCCCGAGGGCTGGACGGTCGTCTCCAACTCGCCGACGCCCGAACCGAAGGACAACGTCTGGGAGTTCGAGCCGACCCCGCGCATCTCGTCGTACATCACGGCGCTGATCGTCGGCCCGTACCACTCGGTGCACAGCGTGTACGAGAAGGACGGCCAGTCCGTCCCGCTCGGCATCTACTGCCGTCCCTCGCTGGCCGAGCACCTCGACGCGGACGCCATCTTCGAGGTCACCCGGCAGGGCTTCGACTGGTTCCAGGAGAAGTTCGACTACCGGTACCCGTTCAAGAAGTACGACCAGCTCTTCGTGCCGGAGTTCAACGCGGGCGCGATGGAGAACGCGGGCGCGGTGACCATCCGCGACCAGTACGTGTTCCGCTCCAAGGTGACGGACGCCGCGTACGAGGTGCGGGCGGCGACGATCCTGCACGAGCTGGCGCACATGTGGTTCGGCGACCTGGTCACCATGGAGTGGTGGAACGACCTGTGGCTGAACGAGTCGTTCGCCACCTACGCCGAGGCCGCCTGCCAGGCCGACGCGCCGGGCTCGAAGTGGCCGCACTCGTGGACGACGTTCGCCAACCAGATGAAAACCTGGGCGTACCGGCAGGACCAGCTGCCGTCCACGCACCCGATCATGGCGGACATCAGCGACCTGGACGACGTGCTCGTCAACTTCGACGGCATCACGTACGCCAAGGGCGCCAGCGTCCTCAAGCAGCTCGTGGCGTACGTCGGTGAAGAGGCGTTCTTCAAGGGCGTGCAGGCGTACTTCAAGCGGCACGCGTTCGGCAACACCCGCCTGTCCGACCTGCTGGGCGCGCTGGAGGAGACCTCAGGGCGCGACCTGAAGACCTGGTCGAAGGCGTGGCTGGAGACGGCCGGCATCAACGTGCTGCGCCCGGAGATCGAGACCGACGCCAACGGCGTCATCACCTCCTTCGCCATCCGCCAGGAGGCCCCCGCGCTGCCCGCCGGGGCCAAGGGCGAGCCGACCCTGCGCCCGCACCGCATCGCGATCGGCGCCTACGACCTCGACGGCGACGGCAAGCTGGTGCGCGGTGACCGGGTCGAGCTGGACGTGGAGGGCGAGCTGACGGCCGTGCCGCAGCTGGTCGGCAAGGCCCGCCCGGCGGTGCTGCTCCTGAACGACGACGACCTGTCGTACGCGAAGGTCCGCCTGGACGAGCAGTCCCTGGCCGCGGTCACCGAGCACCTGGGCGACTTCACCGAGTCCCTCCCCCGCGCCCTGTGCTGGGCGTCGGCGTGGGACATGACCCGGGACGCGGAGCTGGCGACCCGGGACTACCTGTCGCTGGTGCTGTCCGGCATCGGCAAGGAGTCCGACATCGGTGTCGTGCAGTCGCTGCACCGCCAGGTGAAGCTGGCCATCGACCAGTACGCCGCCCCCACCGCCCGCGAGGCGCTGCTCACCCGCTGGACCGAGGCCACGCTGGCCCACCTGCGGGCCGCCGAGGCGGGCAGCGACCACCAGCTGGCGTGGGCGCGGGCCTTCGCGGCGACGGCGCGCACGCCGGAGCAGCTGGACCTGCTGGACGCGCTGCTGGACGGCACGCAGACGATCGAGGGCCTGGCGGTCGACACGGAGCTGCGCTGGGCGTTCGTGCAGCGCCTCGCGGCCGTGGGACGGTTCGGCGGGTCGGAGATCGCGGCCGAGTACGAGCGGGACAAGACCGCCGCCGGTGAGCGCCACGCGGCCACCGCGCGGGCGGCCCGCCCGACCGAGGCGGCCAAGGCGGAGGCCTGGGAGTCGGTCGTGGAGTCCGACAAGCTGCCGAACGCCGTTCAGGAGGCGGTCATCGCCGGCTTCGTCCAGACCGACCAGCGCGAGCTGCTGGCGTCGTACACGGAGCGGTACTTCGATGCGCTGAAGGACGTCTGGGAGTCCCGTTCGCACGAGATGGCCCAGCAGATCGCGGTCGGCCTGTACCCGGCGGTGCAGGTGTCGCAGGACACCCTGGACCGCACGGACGCGTGGCTGGCCTCCGCCGAGCCGAACGCGGCCCTGCGCCGGCTGGTCTCGGAGTCCCGCTCCGGCGTGGAGCGCGCCCTGAAGGCCCAGGCGGCGGACGCGGCGGCGGCCGAGTAGGCGGTCGGTACGGAGAAGGGGGCGTCCGGTCTCGCACGGGGCGCCCCCTTTGCGCGCGCTCGCGGGCGGCGCCTTGTCGGAAGGCGCGCGGGCACGCACCGAGAAGCGCGGGACTGCACCGACGGCGGCTCCGCCGCGTGGCCGCACGATGCCGCCCCCCCCCCCCGGCGGGCTCCGGTACCGGACCCCGGTGCGACGTCAGGCGGCGCGATCCTCCGCCGCCGCCCGCAGGGCCGTCAGGACGGTGGCGATCGCGGGGGCCTCCTCCGCGCCCCTGCGCACGGCCGCGACCACGTGCCGGACGGGGCGGTCCTCGCGCAGCTCGCGCATCACCACCCCGTCGCGGGGGACGGCCGCCATGCGCGGGACCAGGGCGACACCCATGCCCGCCTCGACCATGGCGAGGATCGCGGGCCAGCCGGCCGCCGCGTGGCCCTGGTGCGGCCGGAACCCGGCGGCCTCGCAGGCGCCGCGGGTGATGTCGGACCAGGGTCCGCTGCCGCCGAAGATCCACGGTTCGGCGGCGAGGTCGGCCAGCCGCAGCCGCTCCGCGCCGGCCAGCGGGTGGTCGCCGGGCAGCGCGACGTCGAGCGGGTCGGCGAGCAGCGGGACGCGGGTGAAGCGCGGGTCGACGGCGCTCGGCGCCTGCGCGGCCAGCGACAGCGCGAGGTCCACCTCCCCGGCGGCCAGCAGCTCGTACGCCTCCTGCGCCTCGGCCTCCCGCACCCGCACCGCGATGCCGGGGCGCGAGGCGCGCAGCGCGGTGACGGCCGGTACGACGAGGGCGGGCACGGCGGTGGAGAAGGCACCGACCCGCACCTCGCCGGCCTCGCCCCGGATGTACGCCGCCAGTTCGGCGTCGGCGCGCTCCAACTGCTCGAACACCGCCTCGGCGTGGCGCAGCACCAGCCGGGCCGCGTCCGTCAGCCGCACCCTTCTGCCGTGCGCCCGGAGCAGCTCCACGCCGAGCTGTCTGGAGAGGTTGGTCAGCTGCTGGGACACGGCGGACGGCGTCATGTGCAGCGCCTCGGCCGTCGCGGTCACCGTGCCCCGCTCGCGCAGCGTGCGCAGGATCTGCAGCTTGCGGATGTCCCAGTCGGCCATGACGGCAACCTACCGGCGGGCCCCGCAACCTACCGGCGGGCCCCCGCACCGAGGACGACGCCGCCGAGGATCAGCGCCATGCAGCCCGCCTGTGCCCAGCCCGTCGGTTCGGCGAGCAGGGCCCAGGACAGCAGGGCGACGCACACCGGCTGGAGGTAGTAGACGACCCCGGCGCGGGTCGGTCCGATCAGGGAGATCGCCTTGTTCCAGGCGAAGAAGGCGACGGCGGAGGAGGCGACGCCGACGTAGAGGAGCGGCCAGACGGTGTCCGGGGTCGGGGCGAAGCCGCCCTGCACGGCGAGGCTGACGCCCTGCGCGGGCAGCAGCAGGACGGTGCCGACGAGAAACGTGGTGAACAGGAAGCCCGCCCCGTCCAGCCCCTCGGGCCTGCGGCGCAGCAGCGCGCTGTACGACCCGAAGCAGCAGGCGGCGGCGATCATCCACAGGTCACCGGCCGAGAAGGACGCCCCGTCACCGCCGACGAGCAGCAGGACGCCCGCGCAGGCGATGACCAGCCCGGCGACCCGGCGGGCGCCGAGCCGGACGCCGCCCGCGCGTTCGTAGAGGGCCATGAGTACGGGGGACGCCGCCATGATCATGCCCATGTTGGCGGCGGGGGTGGTGACGCCGGCCTGGTTGACGAGCGTGTTGTAGACGGTCACACCGAGCAGGGAGGCGAGGACCACGAAGCCGAGGTGGCGCCGGATCAGCGCGCGCTGCCGCCAGGCCCGCCGCGCGCCGAAGGGGGCGACGACGGCGAGGGCCACCACCCAGCGCCAGAACGCGTGCTGGACCGGCGGCACGCTGTCGCCGAGGGCCCGCGAGGTGACGAAGCTGCCGGACCAGACGAGGGTGGCGAGGACGGCGAGCGCGAGCCCGAGAGCGACGGGCGCCGTCGGCCGCGTCGCGGTGGCCTCTCGGGAGGTGACGCTCTGGGTCGGGTTCCGGTGGGCGGCTGTGGCCACGAAGGTCCTTTCCTGGTCGGAGGCCTGGCGGGCCTACCGTCGCAGGGCCGGACCCATCAGGTCCATCGAATCTTTCCGACCGTTCTTTGAAGCAAGGCTGAACGGTACGTGCGTCGCGCCCCTCCGCCCGCGCGGCGCCCGCTGCCCCGCCAGCGTCGCTCCGAACGCCAGCGCCATGCCCACGAGCTGCACCGGGCCGAGCGCCTCGCCGAGCACCGCCCAGCCGATGACGGCGGCGGTCAGCGGCGAGAGCGGGCCGAGGAAGGTGACCTGGGTGGCGGAGAGCCGGCCGATGCCGCGGAACCAGAGCCAGTACGCCAGCGCGGTGTTGGCCAGCGCCAGGTAGAGATAGCCGCCGACCGCCGGGCCGTCCAGGGCGGGCGGGGCGCCCTCGACCAGGAGGGCGAGCGGGGCGAGCAGCAGGCCGCCCGCGGTCAGCTGCCAGGAGGTGAGGGCGAGCGGGCCGACACCGTCGGGGCGGCCCCAGCGCTGGGTGAGCACGGTGCCGGCGGACATGGACGCGGTGGCGGCCACCGCCGCGAGCACGCCGAGCGCGTCCAGTGTTCCGGCCGCCTCCAGCACCACCAGGCTGACACCGAACGCGGCGACGGCGCCGGTGAGCACGGAGCGGGCGGTGGGCCTCTGGCCGAGCAGCAGCGTCGAGAGCCCGACGACGAGGAGCGGGCCGAGCGAGCCGACGACGGCGGCCATGCCGCCCGGCATCCGGTAGGCGGAGAGGAACAGCAACGGGAAGAAGGCTCCGATGTTCAGCGCCCCCAGCACTGCCGCCTTCACCCACCAGGCGCCGCGCGGCAGCACGCGGGAGAGGGCGAGCAGCAGCAGACCGGCGGGCAGGGCACGCGCCAGCGCGGTGAACAGGGGCCGGTCGGGCGGCAGGAACTCGGTGGTCACGGCGTAGGTGCTGCCCCAGGAGACGGGGGCGAGGGCGGTGAGCGCGATGACGGTGGGACGGGTGGCGGCCATGAGGGCACCCTTCGGCGGACGGGAGAAGCGACTCGGCCGGCAGAACCCGACACGAAAAGCTCGGTTGAAAGTAGCTTACTTCTAAGCAAGTTTCCGTCAAGCTACTTTCTTGCGGCCGACCGGCATCACCTCGATACTCGTCCCATGACTGAGCACCCCAAGGACCCCGTCGACGTGATCATCGACCAGTGGGCGGTGGTGCGGCCCGACCTGGACACGGCGGGCATGGAGGTGTTCGGCCGGGTCTTCCGGCTGGCGCGGGCCATGGGCGACCGGATGGAACAGGCGTACGCCCGCTTCGGCATCTCGCGCGGGGAGTTCGACGCCCTGGCCACCCTGCGCCGCTCCGGCGAGCCGTACACACTCTCCCCCCGGCAGCTGTCGGCCACGCTCATGCTCACCACCGGCGGCATGACCGGCCGGCTGGACAAGCTGGAACGGGCGGGACTGCTGCGCCGCTCCCCCGACCCGCACGACCGCCGGGGACTGCAGGTCACCCTCACCGAGCGGGGACTGGAGCTGATCGACGAGGCGGTCGGCGCGGGCCTCGCCGCCCAGACCGAGGCACTGTCCTCCCTCGCCCCGGAACGAGCCGGTCAACTGGCCGACCTGCTGCGGGAGCTCCTTGCCGGTACCGAGAGGTAGGCGGCGGGAAGGCGAGGGGTTACTTGCTGGTGCTGGGCGGCGGAATGGGGGACGCCGCGATGGACTGCGGCGACACGGTGCTCGCGTAGGCCGACGGCGCCGCGACGCCCGCCGTGGGGTCGGCGGCGGCCGGGGCGCCCTCCAGCGGGACGGTGGCGCCGCCGACGATGGCGATGCCGGCCGCGTCGAAGGCCCGCTTGATCCGCCAGCGCAGCTCGCGCTCGACGGTGAGGGCCTTGCCGGGCATGGTCTTCGCGGAGACCCGCACCACCATGGAGTCGAGCAGCACGGAGTCCAGGCCGAGGGTCTCGATCGGGCCCCAGAGCATCTCGTTCCAGGGCTCTTCCTTGCTCATCCGCTCGCCGACCGCGGTGAGGGTCTCCTTCACCTTGTCCAGGTCCTCGTCGGAGCGGACGGTCACGTCGACGCCGGCGGTGGACCAGCCCTGGGAGAGGTTGCCGATGCGCTTGACCTCGCCGTTGCGGACGTACCAGATCTCGCCGTCGGCGCCGCGCAGCTTGGTCACCCGCAGCCCGACCTCGATGACCTCGCCGGAGGCCACGCCCGCGTCGATGCTGTCGCCGACGCCGTACTGGTCCTCCAGGATCATGAAGACGCCGGACAGGAAGTCGGTGACCAGGTTGCGGGCGCCGAAGCCGATCGCGACGCCCGCGACACCGGCGGAGGCCAGCAGCGGGGCCAGGTTGATCTGGAAGGTGCCGAGCACCATCAGGGCCGCCGTGCCCAGGATGAGGAAGCTCGCCACCGAGCGCAGGACGGACCCGATCGCCTCGGAGCGCTGCCTGCGCCGCTCGGCGTTGACCAGCAGCCCGCTCAGCGCGGTGCCGCCGGACGCCCCGCCCCTGCGGTTCATCCGCTCTATCAGCTTGGTGATCGCCCGCCGCACCACCGCGCGCAGCACGACCGCGATCACCAGGATCAGCAGCACCCGCAGCCCGATCGCGAGCCACGTCGACCAGTTCTCCTCGACCCAGCCCGCGGCGTTCGTCGCGCTCTCGTGGGCCTCCCGCAGCGAGGGCACGGTCGGCGCCGACGGGGTCGGAGACGGCGAAGGCGACGACGCAGACGACGCGGACGACGAACCGGCGGCCAGCAGGGGCAGGACGGCGGCGGACAGGGACACGGCGGAAACCTCCAGGTGCGGCGGCCCGTCCTGCGCGGTCCGGTCCGAGGTCCGGTCCAAGGTCACGGAAAGGTCACCGGACGGGCAGATGCACCACACTAACGGGGCACCGGACACGGTTCGGCCCGAAACGGGCGGGCGAGACCCTGCTCACCCGCGCTCGGACTGGTCACGCTCGCGCCCCGGCGGCCCATGTGGTCGAAAACACTTCCAGCCCGTTACCGGGACATGGTGGCGCTACGACCAGCCATGAGGGGAGACTGAACCAGATCGTCCCGGCGCGAGCCACGCGCCGCCGACGCCCAAGGAGGCACCCGTGCCGCATGTCCTGGTCCTCAACGCGTCGTACGAGCCACTCGGCGTCGTACCGCTCCGCCGCGCGCTCGTCCTCGTCCTGGAGAACAAGGCCGTGTGCCTCGAGGAGTCCGGCGCCTATCTGCACAGCGCGACCGTCACCGTGCCCGCACCCAGCGTGGTCCGGCTCAAGCGCTTCGTACGCGTGCCCTACCGGGGCCCCGTCCCGCTCACCCGCCGCGCCCTGTTCGCCCGCGACGGAGGCCGCTGCATGTACTGCGGCGCCGTCGCCACCAGCGTCGACCACGTCATCCCGCGCAGCCGCGGGGGCCTGCACGCGTGGGACAACGTGGTGGCGTCCTGCCGCCGCTGCAACCACGTCAAGGCCGACCGCCACCTGGTCGAACTGGGCTGGCGCCTGCGCCACAAACCGGCCCCGCCGACGGGACTGGCCTGGCGCATCATCGGCACGGGGCACCGGGACCCGCGCTGGTTGCCGTACTTGCAGCCGTACGGCGCGGAGGACGCCATGGCCCGGATCGACGGCATTTCCGCCTGACGGTCCGGGCCTCCGCTTGCGCGCTGCCCTGCTCCGGATCAGCGCACCCAGTTCTTCAGCGGCTCGGTGTCCAGGCTGATCCCGACCGGCTCGGGCAGGACGACCTCCTTGCCGAAGGGCAGCGTCTGCACGGTCTCGTACCGTCCCCCGTCCGGGCGGCTGTGCACCTTGACCTCGCAGGTGTCCCGGTCGACGAGCAGATACACCGGGATGCCGGTCTCAGCGTAGGCCCGTGGCTTGTCGACGCGGTCGCGCCGGTCGGTGTCCGAGTCGTACGAGGTGACCTCGACGACCATGAGGACGGGGGCGGGGTCGGCCCATTCGCCCGCCCCGGCGAAGGCGTGACTGGGGACGAGCGAACCGTCGGGACGGGCGCGGCCCTCGCGGTGCCGCCCGACGCCCAGTCCCTGCCGGGAGTCGAGCCACAGCTCGGGGCGCTGCGACAGGCAGCTCCGCGTGAGCCACTGGATGACGCATCCCCGGGATCCGTCGGGCCAGACTTTCCGGCCGAGGCGTCCACCGATGAACTCCAGCCGGGCCTCCTCCCTCACGTGACCACCACCACTGCGGGAGTCGGCAGGTCCCACTCGGCGTACACGGTCTTGCCGATGCTCCGCGGCTCCCAGCCCCACCGCGTGGCCAGCGCCCCCACCAGTAAGAGTCCGCGCCCGAACTGCTCATCGGCATCCGAGACGGGACGCGGGCGCGGCAGCCGTTCACCGCGCGGGTCACTCACCTCGATACGGAGGGTCCGGTGACCGAGGGTGACGTGTACGCGGATGAGCCGTCCCCGGAGGCTGCCGTGCAGCAGGGCGTTGGTCATCAGCTCCGACACGACGAGAGCGGCGTCGCCCGCAAGTCCCGGCTGCCCCCACTCCGCGAGGAGCCGTGCGGCTCTGCGCCGGGCGAGGGGGACGCTGCGCTGGATGGGGGTGTAGTCGAGCAGGTCTTCGTGGAGGGGCGGTGTGGGCGGTGACAAGGGCACGGGTTCTGTCATGGGGCGGTGCCTCCAGGTGGGGGGAGCGAAGGGCGGGCCGCAGAGTAGGCGACCGAGTACTCAAAGTAGTGCGCTGCGGCTTCTGGGGGCAATCGCTTCAGGGAATTAATTCCCCAGAGTTCGACGTGATGGGGGAACGGCGCCACACTGTGGCGGGTGACGCGATCAACTCAGGCCGCAGGAAACCGGATCTCGACGGTTCTGGGCCGCAAGCTGGGTGCCGAACTGCTGCGTCTGCGCGACGGGTCGGGCCGTACGCAACAGCAGGCGGCTGGTGCCATCTCCGCGACCGCGACGAAGGTCGTGAAGATGGAGCGTGGCTGGGTGCCTATGCGGGACCCGGACATCCGCGCGCTCTGTGAGTTCTACGGGGTACGTGAAGGCCGGACCGTCAACCGGCTGCTCGGCCTTGCCCGGCTGGACCGGGAACGCCGTAAGGCGAAGGGCTGGTGGAAGCAGTCGCCGCAGGCCGAGGCGGTGGCGGAGTACATCTCCATGGAAGACGTGGCCGGTGGGGTCCGCACTTGGCAGCAGGCGTTCGTGCCTGGGCTGCTCCAAACGCCTGAGTACACACGGGCCTTGGTGGTCAGCGAAGGGGTCTGGACGGACCCGGACGAGATCGAGGGCGTCGTCGACGTCCGGATGAAGCGGCAGGAACGTCTTGAGGGCAGCCATCCCCTTCAGTTCTACGCGGTCGTCTGGGAGGCCGCCCTACGGCAGCAGGTCGGCGGCCCCGACGTGATGCGCGCGCAGCTTCACCGCATCCTGGAACTCGCTCAACTCCCCAACGTGCGGCTCCAGGTGCTGCCGTTTCGGGCAGGCGGACACGCTTGTATGGCCGGTGCCTTCAGCATCGTCTCGTTCGTCGAGCCGGAGGCGGTCGACGTGGTCCACGTCGACACCATCGCGGCTACCGTGTGGGTCGAGGACGAGGCCGAAAGCGCTACGTACAGTTCGTTCTTCGACCGCACCGCACGACTGAGCCTGGCGCCCAAGGACTCGCTCAGACTGATCGAAAACATCAGCGAGGACATGCATTGATGAACGGCTTCGACTTCGTGAAGTCCAGCTACAGCAGCGGAAGCGGCGAATGCGTCGAGGTTGCCCTCAACGTGCCCGGGGCCGTGGCCGTCCGTGACTCCAAGGACGCTGCCGACGGACCGATACTCCGCCTCGCGCCGCAGGCGTGGGCGAGGTTCGCGGGGGAGTTGGGCCGGCAGGCCGCTCAGGGGCGGCGCCAGGTGAGGGTGTAGCGCCAGAAGAGGCGCCGGCGCAGTCGGGCGCCGGGCAGGAGGGATTGGGCCTGCGCGGCGATGTCGGGGAAGGTCAGGTCGGCTGGGCGGGTCCGGGCGGTCATCGAGGGGGGCGGGGCGGCGGCCCGGCCCCTGTTCTTGAGCCATCCGATGGCGGCATTGGGGAGGACGGCGGCAGCGCCGAGCGAGTGGTCCGTGGCGGTCCTCGGTCGGAAGAGGCCGACGACGACCAGGGTGCCGCCGGGGGCCAGGTGCCTGCGGAAGGTGTCGAGGGCGTCGGCGAACGGCAGGTGGTGGAGGGTGGCGACGCAGGTGATGACGTCGTGGGGTCCGGCGGGGAGTCCGGTCGGGGCGTCCGCGACGGTGAAGGACGCCGCCGTCGCCTCCGGGGTCAGCCTGCGGGCCCGCGAGACGATCACGGGGTCGGAGTCGACGCCGTGGACCTCGTCGGCGCGGGTGGCGAGCAGACGGGCCAGGTCGCCGGTGCCGCAACCGACGTCCAGCGCGCTGCCGAACCGGCGGGGGAGCTGCCGCAGGATCCAGCGGTGGTAGTGGGCGTTGTGGTCCCAGGGGTGAGCGGCGTTGAACCGGTCGAGCGCCTGGAGGATCCGGTGCGGCAGTGACGTCATGCGCTTCCTTGTGAGGTCCGTCCTGTGTCCTGGCCCCGGCGCCCTCGTCCTGAAGAACGTGAGCACCCGATGGCGGTCGCCCGCCGAACGCTCACGCCGGGAACCTCATACGTACCGCAGCTCCCCCGGCCGCACCGAGCGGTTCAGCAGCGGTAGGGCCGTTGCCGAGGCGAGCAGGCAGGACGTGTACACCGCCGGGGCCACCAGGAGGGCCGTCCACGGGAGGGAGCCGTCGCTGGTGAGGGTCGCGTACCAGGTGCCGATCGCCATGCCTCCGGCGCCGGCCAGCAGCAGGGCGGGGGCCAGGGGGAGGGCGGTTTCCAGGAGGAGGGCGCGGCCCAGGACCGGGTGGGGGACGCCGGCGGCGACCTGGGCGGCCAGGGCGCGGCGGCGGGTGGTCAGGGACTCGGCGGTGCCCACGGCGAGGCCGGACAGGGTGATCGCCAGGGCGACGAGTACGGCCGCGCCGGTCAGGTTCAGGCCCGTCGTGTAGTACGCCAGGTCGGCGGGGCGGTGGTCCGGATCCGTGGCGTGCAGGTCGGCGAGCAGGGCGTGCCGGACGCACAGGAACGCCGTGCCGGCGACCGTCACCAGCAGGACCGCGGCATGGGTGCGGGCGGGGGCCCACGGGTCGTCGCGCAGTCGCTCCGCCGCGATCAGGGTCGCCGCCGTACGGGCCCGCTCGGCGAGCAGGCGGCCGGTGAGCCGGGCCGTGGCCCCGGACAGCCACACCACACCCGCGCCCAGCGCGACGACGAGGCAGAAGACGGTCAACGGGGTGCGCCAGTCGAAGCGGTTGCCCGCGACATGGCCCCTGTTCATCGCGAGCGGCGCCACTGCGACCAGTGCCGCCAGTCCGCTCAGGAACAACAGGCCCGGTCCGCGCCCGGTCCGCAGCACGGCCCGGCGGACCCGACCCAGCGGGGAGGCCACCACCCGGCGCAGCGCCACCGCGCCGGCCACCGCGCCCAGCGCCGGTACGCCGACGGCGACCAGAGCGAAGCCCACCCAGGTCGCGGCCGTGGGTCCGCTCCACAGGCGCAGGACGGACAGGACGGAGAAGACCGTGGCCACCGCCGAGCCCAGCAGGCAGGCGAGCCCGGTCTCCAGCGCGGCGATCCGGCGCACCTGCCACGGCGTCGCCCCGGCCAGCCGCAGCCCGGCCAGCCGTCGGTCGCGGTGCACCGCGCCGATCCGGGTGCACTGGCCCAGGAAGGCCAGCACCGGGACCAGCAGCAGGAGCAGACCGCTGATGACCCCGCCACGGGTGCCGGAGCCGGACAGCAGGCCGTGGAAGTGGGAGACGGTGTAGCCGGAGGGGACCGACGCGAGCGTGACCGCCGCCAGCGCGAAGCCCGTCGCCGCCGCCGCGCCGGCCGCCGTCAGCGCGATCCGCCACCACTCCCGGCGGTCCGAGCCGTGCACGAGCTGCCGGGCCAGCCGGACGTCCGTGGTCAGCGTGGTCACGCCGTCACCTCCAGCGGCGACACGGCACCGTCCCGCAGCCGGACCTCGCGGTCCGCGTACGCGGCCACCTGGGCGTCGTGCGTGACCAGCAGCACCGCCGTGCCCGAATCCCGGGCCGTGTGCGCCAGCGCCGTCATCACCTGCTCGGTCGCCAGCGAGTCCAGCGCGCCGGTCGGCTCGTCCGCGAACACCGCCTTCGGCCCGGTGACCAGCGCGCGGGCCAGCGCCGCCCGCTGGGCCTGCCCGCCGCTCATCTCACCCGGCCGCAACTCCTCCTGCCCGCGCACCCCGAACCGCTCCAGCCACTCCCCGGCCCGCGCCCGGGCCTCGGCGCGGGGGGTGCCGGCCAGCAGCAGCGGCAGGGCCACGTTGTCCACCGCCGTCAGCTCCGGGATCAGCTGCCCGAACTGGAAGACCACGCCGAAGTCGGTGCGGCGCAGCTCGCTCAGCCGCTTCTCCGGCAGTTCCTCCAGCCGCAGGCCGCCGTACGTCACCGAACCGGCGTCCGGGCGCACGATCCCGGCCAGACAGTGCAGCAGCGTCGACTTCCCGCTGCCGCTGGCCCCGGTGACGGCCAGGATCTCCCCGGCCCGCAGGTCGAGACAGGCGCCGCGCAGGGCCTCGGTCCTGCCGTGCGCCTTCACCAGGTCGCGGGCCGTGAGCAGCGGCGGCGCCGCGGTGCCGTGCGTGGCCGTGTCCCCGTGTGTCATGCGGTACGGACCTCCGTGGTCAGGGTGGTGAGCCGGGCCGCCGTGGTCGTCATCCAACGGAGGTCGGCGTCGAGGTGGTTGAGGGCGTAGTCGGCCGAGAGCACGGTGGTGAGATCCGCGCCCGGGGCCGTCTTGACCGCCGTGAGCTCCCGCATCCGGCCCATGTGCGCGGCACGCTGGGCCAGCAGATAGGCGCCCGCGTCGCCGCCGGTGAGGATCGAGACGACGACCTTGGCGAAGATCTCGTTCGTCACGAAGGGTGCGGGCGCCGCGATCTCGCCCGCCCAGCGCTCCAGTTCGCGCGCCCCCTCGTCCGTGGCGCGGTACGCGGTCCGCTCCGGGCCGCCGTCCGAGGCGGTGCCGTCGACCTCGGCGAGTCCGTCCCGTACCAGGCGCTGCAGCGTCGTGTAGACCTGCCCGTACGCCAGCGGGCGGGCCTGGGGGAAGCGTTCGTCGTGCCGCCGCTTGAGGTCGTAGCCGTGGCTCGGCCCCGAAGCGAGCAGCCCCAGGAGGATGTGACGGGTGCTCATGAGGTTCAGTATTCACTGAGTACATGTACTGAGTGAATAGCTGAAGAGGATCTAGCGGGGAGCGGCGTGCGTACGTGACCGGTTTGGGCGATCCGCGCTCGGGTTAGGTGATTTTTTGGCGGGTTCTGCGTTGATTCGGGAGGGGGTGGATGTGACCAGGGCCACGTTGGCGGTATTGGGGCGTCTGTCCTCGCGCGGACTGGGTAGGGGCTGCCGTAACTCGCCACAAGCGTGCTCGACACAACGCCCGACCCGGGGCCCGATGACGGGCCCGTTCCACCGTCCGACCCAGAGCCTGATCCAAAGGAGACCCCCGTGGCTGCACTGGCGCCCCTTCTGCTGCCGGCCCCCTCCAAACCCGTGGCGGAGCCGTCCACCCCCTGGGCGGAGCCCTCCGCCGCCTCCGAGACCCCGCACTACTGCGTCTTCGGCGCCACCGGCAGCTGCGCCGAGACCCCGCTGACCAGCGAACCGCCGCTGCCCGACGCGGAACCCCTCACCAGCGAGTCGCCGTTCGCCGACGCCGTACCGCTGACCAGCGAGTCCTCGCCCGAACTCACGGCCGACGTGCCGGAGCAGGGCGGCCCCTCCTTCGCCGTCCCCGTCCCGGAACCCACGAGGTCGTAGAGGAAGCAGATGCCCGCAGCGCAGCCGGCCGAGCCCTCCGCCGAGGATCTTCCCGAGGAACTGACCAGGCTCGCCGCCCTGCACGGCGTCGCCACCTCCTACCGTCCCTCCCCGGACCGCACCGTCCAGGCCTCGGCCACCGCCGTCACCCTCGCGCTGGCCGCCCTCGGCGTGGACGCGGACACCCCCGGGGCCGTACGGGCCGCGCTCACCGCCCGAGAGACCGAGCTGCGCGAACGGCTGCTGCCGCCCACCGTCGTCCGCTGGGAGGGCGGCGGCACCCCGGACGCGCTGACCGCCCTGCCCGCCGGCACCCGGCTGCGCGTCGACACCGAGCAGGGGGAGCAGCACGACGGCGTCGAGCGGCTGCCGTCCGGCGTCCACCGGCTGACCGCCACCGCGCCCGACGGGCGCACCGCCGAGGCGCACCTGATCGTCGCGCCCGCCCGGCTGCCCACCCCCGCCGTGCGCTCCTACGGCCTCCTCGTCCAGCTCTACTCCCTCCTGTCCCGGCGCTCCTGGGGCATGGGCGACCTCGGCGACCTCGGCGAACTCGCCGCCTGGGCCGGACGCGCCCTCGGCGCCGGATTCGTGCAGGTCAACCCGCTGCACGCGGCCGTACCCGGCGCCCCCACCGACCCCTCCCCGTACCGGCCCTCCTCGCGCCGCTTCCCCGACCCCGTGCACCTGCGGATCGAGGACGTGCCCGAGTTCGCGTACGTCCCCGACCCCGAGCGGGCCCGGGCCCTGCGGGAACGGGCCGGGCGGCTGCGCGAGGGCGTGCTGGAGAAGGACGCACTCATCGACCGGGACGCCGTGTGGGAGCTGAAGCGCGAGGCTCTCGAACTGCTCCACGAGGTCCCCCTCGGTCCCGGCCGTCGCGCCGCCTACTGCGACTACCTCGCCGCCCGGGGCACCGCCCTCGAGGACCACGCCACCTGGTGCGCCCTCGCCGAGGTCCACGGCTCCGACTGGCACCGGTGGCCCGAGGGCCTGCGCGACCCCCGCTCCGCCGCGACCGACCGCGCCCGCCGCGAGCTGATGGACCGCGTCGACTTCCACTCCCGCCTCACCTGGCTCACCGACACCCAGCTCACCGCCGCCCAGCGCACCGCCCGCGAGGCCGGCATGCCGGTCGGGATCGTCCACGACCTCGCCGTCGGCGTGCACCCGCGCGGCGCCGACTCCTGGGCCCAGCAGCGGTACTTCGCCGCCGGCATGTCGGTCGGAGCGCCGCCGGACGCCTTCAACTCCCGCGGCCAGGACTGGGGGCTGCCGCCCTGGCGCCCCGACCGCCTCGCCGAGTGCGGATACGCGCCCTTCCGGGAGCTGCTGCGCGGCCTGTTCCGGTACGCCGGGGCGCTGCGCGTCGACCACGTCATGGGCCTGTTCCGGCTCTGGTGGGTCCCCGAGGGCCGCCCGCCCACCGAGGGCACCTACGTCCACTACGACGCCGAGGCCATGCTCGCCGTCCTGGTCCTGGAGGCCGACCGGGCCGGTGCCGTCGTCATCGGCGAGGATCTGGGCACCGTGGAGCCCGGGGTGCGCGAGGCGCTGCGCGAGCGCGGGGTGCTGGGCACCTCGGTGCTCTGGTTCGAACGGGACTGGACCGGCGACGGCCGCCCCCTGCCGCCCGAGCGGTGGCGCGCCGACTGCCTGGCCACCGCCACCACCCACGACCTGCCGTCCACCGCCGCCCGTCTCACCGGCGCACACGTCGAACTCCGCGACCGCCTCGGCCTGCTCACCCGCCCGCTGGAGGAGGAACGCGCCGAGGCCGCCGCGGACACCGCCGAGTGGCTGGAGGTCCTGGCCGGGCTCGGGCTGCTGCGCGGCACCGGCGGCGACACCGGGACGCCCTCCGAGGAGGCGGAGATCCAGGCCGTGCACCGGTTCCTGCTGCGCACCCCCGCCCGCATGGCCGGCATCTGGCTCCCGGACGCCGTCGGCGACCGCCGCCCGCAGAACCTCCCGGGCACCTGGGACCAGTACCCGAACTGGCGGCTGCCCGTCGCCGACGCCGAGGGCCGCCCGGTGGCCCTGGAGGACCTGGCCGCCTCGCCCCGGCTGCACGCCCTGATCGACGTCGTACGCGCTGCCGCGGACGATGCCCCGGGCGATGCCCTACGAGGGCGCGGCGACGTCCGGGACGACTGAGCGGGGACGCCCGGGGCCTCGTACGGGCACCCCGGGCGCGCGGGCGCCGCGAGCGTTCGCTAACTTTGCACCGTGGACAAGAAGAACGCCCTGCGCGCCGGCGCCCTGGCAGCCGGTACGACGCTGATGATGCTGCTCATGTCGTCCCCCGCGCTCGCGCTGACGCGCGACGACGGCGACGACCCCGGCACCGGCCTGAGCGTCGTCGAGACGCTGGGCCTCTACGTCCTGGCCCCGCTCGCGCTGTTCGCGGTCATCGCGGGCCTGGTCATGGTCCTGGACCGGTCCCACCCGGACCACCTGGTGAAGACGCCCGGCACGAAGACCAAGGCCAAGGTCAAGGCCGGCGCCAAGGCCTGACCTCCCCACCACCCCGCTCGACCGAGGGCGCCGCCCCGCCGCACGTACGCGCGTCAGCCGTACGCCGGCCGGGGCGGCGCCCTTCGGCGTTCGCGCGGCCGTGAGGCGTTCGAGCAGCGGTCAGGGGTTCACGCGGCGGTCAGGGGCTCGCGCGGCGGTCAGGGATCACGCGACGGTCAGGGGCTCGCGCGACGGTCAGGGATCACGCGGCCGTCAGGGGCTCGCGTGACCGCCAGAGATCCACGTGGCCCGCAGAGGCTCGCGTGACCGTCAGGGATGGACGCGGCGTCAGGCGTTCGCGCGCGGCCGTCAAGGGCTCGGTGCCGTCAGGTAGCGCTGGAGGGTGGGCGCCAGCCAGGCCACGACCTCCTCGCGGTGGAGCGCCACGGCCGGCGGGATGCGCAGCACGTATCGGGTGAGGGCCATGCCGAGCACCTGCGTCGCGACGAGCGCGGCCCGCGCGGGGGCCTGCTCGGGGTCCGGGCACACACGCCGGGCGACCGGCAGGAACTGGTCGCGGAAGATGCCCTGCATGCGCTCGGCGCCGGCCTGGTTGGTGACCCCGACCCGCAGCAGCGCGGTGAGCACCTCGTCCTCCTCCCACCTGGCGAGGAAGTGGGTCACCAGGGCCCGCCCGACCTCCTCGCGCGGCAGCCCGGCCAGATCGGGCAGCGCGAGGTCGACCGTCATGGCCGCCGCGAACAGGCCCTCCTTGTTGCCGTAGTAGCGCATCACCATCGACGGGTCGATGCTCGCGTCCCGGGCGATCGCGCGGATGGTGGCCCGCTCGTAGCCGTCGGCGGCGAAGCGCTCGCGCGCCGCGTCGAGGATCGCGGCGCGGGTGCTCTCGGAGCGTCGTGAAGACATGCCCACAAGCGTAGGCCAACGCGCGTAGGCCAACAAGTGTTGACTTCACGGGGCGGGCCGCCCTACGGTGACAACAAGCGTTGGCAAACACTTGTAGGCGAACGGTTGTTGGCCAACAGACGTTGGCGAACGAGCGTTGAGCGTTGGCATCGCAAGGAGGCCAAAATGAATGGCACCCAGCACGCGAACCCCCGCCCCGGCTCCGGCTCCGGCTCCGATTCCGGCCCCGGCTCAGTGATCGTCGTCGGCTCGGGCCCCACCGGCCTGCTCCTGGCCGGGGACCTCGCCACCGCCGGCATCCCCGTCACCCTCGTGGAGAAGCGCCCGCGCCGGATCAGCAACCTCTCCCGCGCCTTCGTCCTGCACGCCCGCACCCTCGAACAGTTCGACGCCCGCGCCCTCGCCGACGACGTGGAGGCCGTCGGCCGGCCCCTGGACCGTCTGCGCCTCTTCGGCCGCCTCTCCGTCGACCTCGCCGACCTGCCCTCCCGCTTCCGCCACCTCCTGGTCCTCCCGCAGTACGAGGTCGAGAAGGTGCTGGAACGGCGTGCGGTGGCGGCCGGCGTGGAGTTCCGCCACGAGACCGAGACGACCGGCGTGCGCCAGGACCCGGCGCAGGACACCGTGACCGTCGAGGTCCGCGGCCCCGGCGGGAAGACGGAGACGCTGCGGGCGGCCTATGTCGTGGGCGCCGACGGCATGCACAGCACCGTGCGCGAGGCGGTCGGCCTGCCGTTCCCGGGGCGGTCGGCCATCCGTTCCGTCGTCCTCGCCGACGTACGCCTCGCCGAACAACCGGAGACGCTGCTGAGCGTCAACGCCGTCGGGGACGCCTTCGCGTTCCTCGCGCCGTTCGGCGACGGATACCACCGCGTGATCGGCTGGCACCGCGGACGGAACGTCCCCGACAGCGAGCCGCTCCACCTCGACGAGGTCAAGGAGATCACCCGCCGCGCCCTGGGCCGGGACTTCGGGATGCACGACCCCCGCTGGCTGTCCCGCTTCCACAGCGACGAACGGCAGGTCCCCGCCTACCGCGTGGGCCGTGTCTTCCTCGCCGGTGACGCCGCGCACGTGCACACCCCGGCCGGCGGTCAGGGCATGAACACCGGCCTCCAGGACGCGGCCAACCTGAGCTGGAAGCTCGCGGCCGTCCTGCACGGGCACGCCGGGTCCGGGCTGCTCGACACCTACCAGTCCGAACGCCACCCCGTGGGCAGGTCGGTCCTGCGCAGCAGCGGCGGCATCGTCCGCCTCGCCATGGCCAAGCGCCCCTGGACGCTGGCGCTGCGGGCGGCCCTCACCACCGTCCTCGACCACGTGGGCCCGCTCCGCCGCAGGGCGACCGGCCACATCACCGGCGTCGGGTTCCGCTACCCCGCCCCCCGCGGCTCCCACCGACTGACCGGCACCCGCGTACCCGACGTGGCCCTCGCGGGCGGCGGACGACTGTACGAGGCGCTGCGCGGCGGGCGCTTCGTGCTGATCACCCCACACGCCCCGACGCCGGACGCGGCTCCGACCCCGACCCCGACCCCGGACGCGGGCGCGGCCCCGGCCCCGGGCACGGAGACGTACGGTGCCGCGGCCGGTCGCGAGGACCGGCTGGCGGTGGCGCACTGGGCGAGCGGGCGTCGAACGACCCTCCTGGTGCGGCCCGACGGGTACGTCGCCTGGGCGGCGGAGGACGCCGAGGCCGCCCGGACCGCGGCGGCGCTCGCCGCGCACGTGGGCTGAGAAGGACGGGCCGGCCGCCGCAGGCCCCACGGCGGGCGTCGCGGCGCCGTCGGCCTACGCGAGCACCGTGTCGCCGCAGTCCATCGCGGCGTCCCCCATTCCGCCGCCCAGCACGGCCAAGTAGCGGGCCGGCCTGCCCGCGGCGGTCAGCCCGTGCCGACCCGCGGACGGAACCCCTCCATGGACATCACCCGGTCCGGGCCCGCCACGACGACGTCCTTCTCCTGGCCGAAGTCGGTGTCCTTGTAGTACATGTCGCCGCCGGTGGCGCCCAATTACCTGATGTGCAGGCCCTGGGCGGGGTTCCAGACGATGTACTGGAGTCCGCCGTGCCCGAAGGCGGTCGTCGTCCCGACCGCGCTGAACGGTGTCTTTCGCATCGCCCGGTTGACCTTCTCGATCCGCGCCGCTGCCGATGCTCAGTCGGCCGCTGCGACCGCGAGCACGATCCCAAGAGCGAGCGTGTGCCGTTCACAGCACATTCTTTACTGCTCACAGCCCATTTTCTTCTTGCCGACCGGCAGATACGCCGTCGCGAAGCGTTCCAGCTCGTCCCGCAGGTCACCCGCCTCCCCCACCGGCATGTTCATGTCGATATCGAGCAGATGATTCTTCTTTCCGTTCCCGCACGGGGTCACGGCAAGGAACTTCCCGTCGGCGACGACCGCGTTGGCCACACCCTTGATCTTCTGCGGATTCCGGTCGAAGAACGACTTCCGCGCATGCTCAAGCACGTCGAACGAGTTCTGACCGCTGAACTCCTGGACGTAGAGAGCGTTCTTCCCATCCACCGTCACCATGCAGCGCAGCGCTCCTTCGCTTCCCGGGAACTCGTCGTCCCCCACATACCGGGGCTCGGCCTTCAGCTCCTCGCCGGCCGGCAGCAAGGGCTTCAGGAGTGCGGGCTCGACCGAGACCCCGCAGAGCCGGTCGGGAACCGCGTAGCTCTTGGCGTCGCCGCAGGCGGACACACCCATGGCCAGAGCCAACATCGACACCACGGACGGGACGATCCTGCGCACTGTCGGTCGGCTCATCAGTGTTGGCCTGCGATCCTGTTGGCGGTGGTGTTTCCGTTGAAGGCGGAGTTTCCGATGGAGTCCTGACGCAGATACTCATTACCCTTCTCGGAGAGGCGGTGGTCGGGGTGCATCGCACTCCACTCCTCGCCGAGGGAACGCAGGTATGTCTGCCGTGACTGGAAATTCTGGGTGGTGTCGATGGCGGCCTTGTCGTCGATCCGCTGCTGCTCCTCCAGCTGCCAGGCGTAGGCCGCCGAGTCCACGCCCCGCTGGATCGCGTCGCCCACCACCGGAACGAAGTTCGCCACGCCGCCATACGCGTGGTAACCCCACTTCGCAGGCCAGGACGGGTCGTCCTTGTCGGTGTCGATCGCGTGGTAGCGGGCCGACTCCATGAAACCGACCGTCTGTCCCGCCCGCTTGAGTTCCTCCTCGGGATCGCCCTCGTGCTCTGCGTGGAGGTCGGCGACGATCGCGTGGTTCACGCCCTCCATCAGGATGCCGTAGGCGTCCTGGTCCCGGGAGACCTGCGTCGAGACCTCCAGCAGTTCCTCGTAGTCCAGCGGGCTGTCCGCGGTGTCCAGGGAACTCGCCGACCGGTGGACCTCGTCGCCCCAGTTGCCCAGCAGCAGCGCCATGTCGTCCCGCAGCTCGGGCGGGAAGTCGTCCCCCTTGGCGGACAGCCGCCCCAGTGTGTTCTCCAGCACCTGCCGCTGCGCGTCGGTGTGCTCGTAGGAATTGACGGCGTGCGGCTGGTCCGGGTCCAGGCCGGTGCCGGCCGCCAGCAGTGCCTTGCCCAGCGCGTCGCGGGACTGCGTCGTACCGTCGCCCTTGCCGAACGGGTCGTCCTCGTCGTAGAACTCGCGGTCCTCGACGAGGTAGTCGGCCCACCCGTCGTCGTTGAAGAGCTTCGTGGCGAAGTCGGGGTTGTGGGACACCGCCTTGAGGTAACCGCCCATGGGATCCGTGCCCGGCTCGCCGAAGTCGCCGTCGGCGCCCTTCCCCGTGTAGTCGAGCTGGGACGCGATGCCCGGGTTGCCCCAGACCGCCGCCGGTTCGAAGGGCTTCTTCTTCTCCTCGAAGGTCCGTAGCGCGTCACCGTAGTCGTTGAGGAAGCCGCTGTCGAACTTCCCCTTCACCATGAGGTTGCTCATGATCTGGAAGCCGTAGGGCTTGACCATGATGCCCTCGTGGCCGAACTGCTTGCCGCCTGCGGCGATGACGTCCCGCTTCCACGCCTCCATCTCGGGGGAGTGACTGTGTGATGCGTTCGCCAGGGACATGCTGAGGTTCTGCTGCACTTGCCCCAGCAGTTCGGCCCGCTCGCCCTCAGGCGTGTTGCCCTGGCCCGGGTCGGCCAGATCACGCCAGAACTGAAGCGTCCCGTCCGCACCGAGGCCGGTGGCGAAGGTCTCGGTGAAACCGGGATTGTCCCGCTGCTTCTCCAACATCTCGTTGAAGCGGTCCAGCTTCTCCTGGTCCCAGTCCTCCACGTGCCCCTTGGCGATCTCCTTCTTCCAGTACTCGGCATCCGCCCTGCCCTGCGCGAGATCCGCCTCCTCGACCGAGTCGGCGCCCTTCTCCGTGAAGTCGTACTTGTTCTTCACCATGGCGCGCAGGGCTCTGGCGACGATCCGGTCGGTCTCACTCGCCTCTGCCAGGATCTTGTTGATCCGGCGCTGGGCGACTTCGAGCTCCCCGTCGGTCGGCTTGTGGATGTCGTCGCTGTTTCCGGCGGCCGCCCCGGAGGGGACCGACGCGATGACGCTGCCGTTCCCGTTGACGTAGATGTTCCGTTTCGCCAGATCATCGATCGCGGTGCGCAGAGCCGCCTTGTGCTTGACGAAATCGGAGTGAGCGCCGTGCAGCAGGCCGTGTACGCTCTTCGCCTCCGCGGCGGCGTCCGAGAACTGCTTCGCCGTCTTGGTGACGAAGCCCCTCGAGACCGTGGCGTTGACGCCCTGCCACGTCGCCGCGTTCGCCGCGCTCCTCAGGCCCTCGCCACTCACCTGACCGTCACCCCCGGTCGCGAGTTTCTCCAGACGGCCGGTCATGGTCTTCCAGTCGTCCACCGCGGTCTTCAGAGAGTTCAGCCTCAGGTCAGTGAGTTCCTGGACGGTGAGTGTGTCCGCCACGTGTTGTCAGCCCCCGTTGTCGTCGTGCGTGGTGCTGCCTCGCCAGATGATCAGTGGAAGTAGTCGTTGATGCGCGACGGTGTCATCAGGTCACCTGCCGCGTTGTGCATGCCTGTCTCCACGTAGGCCTCGTCCTCCGCATGCCGTGCGCGGGTGAAGTCCAGGTGGTTGGAGATGTGCGCACACGCCTCCTTCAGCGTGCCGAGCTGGGTGTTCCACCCGTCGTGGACCTCCAGCAGCGCGGCCCCCATGTCGAGCCCATCGTTGAAGAGGGCGTTCGACGCGGTGAACGTGCTCGGTCGCGCCATGTCTCCGTCCGTCGACACCTGCGAGAGCAGGTCGTAGGCCATGTTGCCCAGTTTCCCCAACTCGTCGTCGTGCACCACCAGATCGCCCGGCGAGGTGTCGCCGCCCACGTTGCCCGGAAGCTGGTTCAACTGCATGTGCGTCGGCTGCTGCTGGGCCGTCGCCGCCTTGATCTGTTCCCACTCTTCCCACGCCACCCGGCAACGCCTCCCCGTACGCGTCGACGATCGGTCATACACGTCGTTGACCGGCCCGATCATCTCGAACATTCCTACCATGCGCGGCCGACGTCACCCGGGGCCGCCGATCGGTCTCTTGACGGCTCGTGGCGGGCGGGCCTACGTTCTCTAGCCAACAGGAAACTTTCCTAACAACCAGTTTCGGCAGGTCCTGGCGGGTGTCTGCCGTGGTCCGTACGGTGGACTTGTCCCACCGCCCCTGAAAAGCTGAGCGGTCGAGAGGCAGGTGTGGACACGCATGGCAGGAACCGCCGGTACGCCGGGCACCCCGCGCGTCCTGCGCGCCATGAACGACCGGGCCGCACTCGACCTCCTGCTGGAGCACGGGCCGCTGTCCCGGACCCGGATCGGCAAGCTGACCGGGCTGTCGAAGCCGACGGCCTCGCAGTTGCTGGCCCGGCTGGAGGCGGCGGGGCTGGTCCTGGCCGGGGGCACGACCGAGGGACGCCCGGGCCCCGGCGCCCAGCTCTACGAGGTGAACCCCGCCGCCGCCTACGCCGCCGGACTCGACGTCACCCCGGGCCGCATCCTGGCCGCCGTCTCCGACGTCACCGGGCGCACGGTCGGGCGGTTCGAGCTGCCCACCCCGGGCCGGCGCCCCGCCGTCCCCGTCGTCCAGCAGGTCACCGACGCCCTCGACGGCGCGGTGAAGGCGGCGGGGCTGGACCGGAGCGACGTGCACCGGCTCGTCATCGGCACCCCGGGCGCCTTCGACCCGGGCACCGGGCGGCTGCGCTACGCCTCCCACCTGCCCGGCTGGCACTCCCCCACCCTCCTGGACGAACTCGCCGCCGCGCTGCCGATGCCGGTGGAGTACGAGAACGACGTGAACCTCGCCGCCGTGGCCGAGCAGCGCCTCGGTGCGGCCCGGGGGCACGAGGACTTCGTCCTGCTGTGGAACCAGGAGGGCCTGGGCGCCGCCCTGGTCCTCGGCGGCCGGCTGCACCGCGGCTGGACCGGCGGCGCCGGCGAGGTCGGGTTCCTGCCGGTGCCGGGCGCCCCGCTGGTCCGCAAGGTCAGCCGTACCGGCAGCGGCGGCTTCCAGGAGCTGGCCGGTTCCCAGGCACTGGCGGGACTGGCCCGGGAGTCGGGCGTGACGGACGTGCCCTCGGGGCCGTACACCGAGGTCGCCGCCGCCCTGGTCGCCCGCGCCGCGCAGGCCGGCCCCGACGACGGCCCGCACCGCCGGTTGCTCCAGACCTACGCCACCCGCCTGGCCACCGGCCTCGCCTCCCTCGTCTCGGTCCTCGACCCCGAGCTGGTCGTCCTCAGCGGCATCTCCCTCACCGCGGGCGGCGAGGCGCTGCGCGACCTGGTCCGGGACGAGCTGGAGGAACTGGCCGCCTCCCGGCCCCGGCTCGCCGTCGGTGACGTGACCGACGACCCCGTCCTGCGCGGCGCACTGGAGAGCGCGCTCGCGACCACCCGCGACGAGGTCTTCGACACCTCGCGCTGACCCCGCGCCATCCCACTGACTCCATCCCGCCTCACCCCACTGGCTCCACCCAGCGCCACCCCACTGGCCCCGCCCCGCCCCACCCACCTGTCCCCACCCTGCCCCTGGGAGCTTCGCTATGCCCGGAATATCCCGAAAAGCGGCCCTCGCGGTCGCCGCCTCCGCCTCCCTCGCCCTGCTCGCCACCGCCTGCACCGGCCAGTCCGAGTCCGGTGCCTCCGACGACCCGAACGCCGAGACCACCATCACCTTCTGGCACGGCTGGAGCGCCCCCGCCGAGGTGAAGGCCGTCCAGGCGAACGTGGACCGCTTCGAGAAGGCGCACCCCAACATCAAGGTCAAGGTCGTCGGCAACATCAACGACGACAAGCTCAACCAGGCCCTGCGCGCGGGCGGTTCGAACGGCCCCGACGTGGTGTCCTCCTTCACCACCTCGAACATCGGAAAGTTCTGCTCCTCGGGCGCCTTCCTCGACCTGAAGCCGTTCGTCGAGAAGTCGAAGCTCGACCTGGACGCGCTCATCCCGAAGCCGATGCTGGACTACACGCAGTTCGACGGGACGCGCTGCGCCCTTCCCCTGCTCGGCGACGCCTACGGCCTCTACTACAACAAGGACGCCTTCGAGGCGGCCGGGATCAAGGCCCCGCCCAAGACCTGGTCGGAGTTCGCCCAGGTGGCGAAGAAGCTGACGAAGACCAAGGGCGACGGGTACGAGCAGCTCGGCTTCATGCCGAACTACCACGGCTACGAGACCGTCGTCGACCACTACATGTCCCAGTGGGACCACGCCTACTTCGACCAGGACGGCAGGTCCAGCGTCGCCGAGGACCCGGCGTTCGCGGAGATGTTCACGTACCAGAAGAAGCTCGTCGACGACCTCGGCGGCTTCGAGAAGCTGGAGAAGTACCGCAACACCTTCGGCGACGAGTGGGGCGCCAAACACCCCTTCCACACCGGCCAGGTGGCCATGCAGCTGGACGGCGAGTGGCGGCTCGGCATGGCGAAGGACGCGGGCGTCGACTTCGAGATCGGCACCGCGCCGATGCCCGTCGCCGACGACGAGGTGGACGAGTACGGCAAGGGCTTCCTCTCCGGCACCGTCATGGGCATCGCCCCGCAGAGCAAGAAGCAGAACGCGGCGTGGGAGCTGGTGAAGTACATGACGACCGACACCGAGGCCGTCGTCGCCTTCGCCAACGCCATCCGCAACGTGCCCTCCACCTTCCCGGCCCTCAAGTCGCCCGACCTGAAGACCGACCCGGCGTTCAAGACCTTCCTGGACATCGCCCAGCACCCCGAGTCGAACTCCCCGCCGGCCTCCGTCAACGGCGCCACCTACCAGCTCACCCTCCAGGACTTCGGCTACCAGTACGAGTCGGGCAAGGTGAAGGACCTCGAGGCCGGTCTGGAGAAGACCGCCGCGCAGATCGACCGCGACATCGAGCAGACGAAGTAGCGGTCCATGGCCACCAACACGCTCCGCGCGAAGCGCCGTTCCTCGGCGCTTCGGACGGCGGCCTTCATGTCGCCGTGGCTCGTCGGGTTCGGCGTCTTCTTCGCCTACCCGCTGGTGTCCACCGTGTACTTCTCGCTGATGAAGTACGACGGCTTCGGCGTCCCGGAGTTCCGGGGCCTGGAGAACTGGGCGTACGTCTTCCGGGACTACCCGCTGTTCTGGCCCGCCCTGCGCAACACCCTCTGGCTGGTCCTGGTGATGGTGACCTGCCGGGTGGTGTTCGGGCTCGGGGTCGGGCTGCTGATCACGAAGATCAGGACGGGCGCCGGGGTCTTCCGGACCCTCTTCTACCTGCCCTACCTCGCCCCGCCCGTCGCCGCGACGCTCGCCTTCGTCTTCCTCCTCAACCCCGGTACGGGACCGGTCAACTCGGTCCTGGAGGGCCTCGGCGTACCGGCGCCCGGCTGGTTCACGGACTCCGCCTGGTCCAAGCCCGCGCTGACCGCACTCGCGGTGTGGGGCGTGGGCGACCTGATGGTGATCTTCATGGCGGCGCTGCTCGACGTACCGAAGGAGCAGTACGAGGCGGCCGAGCTGGACGGGGCCTCGGCCTGGCAGCGGTTCCGGTTCGTGACGCTGCCGAACATCTCGCCGATCGTGCTGTTCGCCGTGGTCACGGGTGTGATCCAGACGATGCAGTACTACACGCAGCCGCTGGTCGCCGGGAAGGTCGCCTCCGGGATCATCGGCGGCTCCGGCCAGTCCTTCGAGCCCGGTTATCCCGACAAGTCGACCCTCACCCTCCCCCAGCTCGTCTACAACCTCGGCTTCCAGCGCTTCGACTACGGCTCCGCCTGCGTGGTCGCGCTCGTGCTGTTCGCGCTGGCGATGGCGTTCACGGCGCTGCTGATGCGCCGCCGGGGCGGTCTGATCCAGGCAGGTGACCGATGACCACCCAGGTACCGACGGCCCAGGTGCCGGCCCGGCCCGCCGCGGCCGCCGGCCCGCCGCCCACCGAGGAGCGCACCGCCCGCCGGCGCGTGCTGCTGCACTGGATCGCCGTCCACTCGCTCGGCGTGGCCGCCGCGCTCTTCTTCACGCTGCCGTTCGTCTTCGTGGTGCTCACCTCGCTGATGAGCGACCAGCAGGCCCTCACCCGCGACCTGTGGCCGCACACCTGGGAGTGGGGCAACTACCGCGCGGTCCTGGACACGCCCGGCTTCCTCACCTGGTGGAAGAACACGCTGCTGTACGCGGGCCTGGGCACCGTGCTGACCGTGGTGTCGTCGATCCCGGTGGCGTACGCGCTGGCCAAGTTCCGCTTCCGGGGGCGGCACCTGTCCCTGATGCTGGTGATCTCGATGATGATGCTGCCCCCGCAGGTGATCGTCATCCCGATGTACCTGTTCTGGGCCAAGCAGCTGGACCTGTCCGGCACGCTGTGGCCGCTGATCATCCCGATGGCCTTCGGTGACGCCTTCTCCATCTTCCTGCTGCGGCAGTTCCTGCTGACCATCCCGGACGAGTACCTGGACGCGGCGAAGGTCGACGGCTGCGGGGAGCTGCGCGCCCTGCTGAAGGTCGTCCTGCCGATGGCGAAGCCGGGCATCGCCGCGGTGGCCCTCTTCCAGTTCTTCTACGCCTGGAACGACTACTTCGGCCCCCAGATCTACGCCTCCGAGAACCCCGGCGCCTGGACCCTCTCCTACGGCCTGGAGTCCTTCAAGGGCGCCCACCACACCGACTGGAACCTCACCATGGCCGCGACCGTGCTGGTCATGGCCCCCGTGATCCTCGTGTTCTTCTTCGCGCAGAAGGCGTTCGTCGAGGGCGTCACACTGACCGGAGTAAAGGGTTGATGACTTCATGAAACTCACCGTGGTCGGCGGCGGTTCGACCTACACGCCCGAACTGATCGACGGCTTCGCCCGGTTGCGGGACACGCTGCCCGTCGAGGAGCTGGTACTCGTCGACCCGGCGGCGGACCGGCTGGAGCTGGTGGGCGGACTCGCCCGCCGCATCTTCGCCAAGCAGGGCCACGCAGGACGCGTGGTCACCACCTCCGACCTGGACGCGGCCGTGGACGGCGCCGACGCCGTACTGCTCCAGCTGCGGGTCGGCGGTCAGGCCGCCAGGCAGCAGGACGAGACCTGGCCGCTGGAGTGCGGCTGCGTCGGGCAGGAGACGACCGGCGCGGGCGGGCTCGCCAAGGCGCTGCGCACGGTGCCGGTGGTGCTGGACATCGCGGAGCGGGTGCGCCGGGCCAACCCGGACGCCTGGATCATCGACTTCACCAACCCGGTCGGCATCGTCACCCGGGCCCTGCTCCAGGCCGGGCACCGGGCGGTCGGGCTGTGCAACGTGGCGATCGGGCTGCAGCGCAAGTTCGCCGGCCTGCTCGGGGTGACGCCCGCCGACGTCCACCTGGACCACGTCGGTCTCAACCACCTCACCTGGGAGACCGCCGTACGGCTAGGCGGCCCCGAGGGCGAGGACGTGCTGCCCCGGCTGCTGGCCGAGCACGGGGACACGGTCGCCGCCGACCTGCGCCTGCCCCGGCCGCTCCTGGACCGCCTGGGTGTCGTGCCGTCGTACTACCTGCGCTACTACTACGCCCACGACGAGGTCGTCGACGAGCTGCGCACCAAGCCGTCCCGGGCCGCCGAGGTCGCGGAGATGGAGCGGCAGTTGCTGGAGATGTACGGCGACCCGGCCCTGGACGAGAAGCCCGAGCTGCTCGCCAAGCGCGGCGGCGCCTACTACTCCGAGGCCGCCGTCGACCTCGCCGCCGCCCTGCTCGGCGGCGCGGGCTCCCCGTACCAGGTGGTGAACACCTACAACCGCGGCACGCTGCCCTTCCTGCCCGACGACGCGGTGATCGAGGTGCCGGCGGCGGTGGGCGGCAAGGGTGCCTCCCCGCTGCCGGTGACGGACGTGGACCCGCTGTACGCGGGGCTGATGGCGAATGTGACCGCGTACGAGGACCTGGCCCTGGACGCGGCCCTGCGCGGCGGGCGGGACCGGGTCTTCCGGGCGCTGCTCGCGCACCCGCTCGTCGGCCAGTACGCGTACGCCGAGCAGCTCACCGACCGGCTGATCGCGCACAACCGGGAGCACCTGGCGTGGGCCTGACCGCGAGCGTTCTCGCCGTCGACGCGGGCAACAGCAAGACCGACGTGGCCGTGGTGGCGGGCGACGGGAAGGTCCTCGCCACGGCACGCGGCGGGGCCTTCCGTCCGCCCGCCGTGGGGGTTGAACGGGCCGTGGACGCCCTGGCGGAGGCGGTGACGCGGGCCTTCGACGCGGCCGGGGTGACCTCCGTCGAACACGTGTCGGCGTGCCTGGCCAACGCCGACCTGCCGGTGGAGGAGGAGCAACTGGCCGCCGCGCTGCACGCGCGCGCGTGGGGTGCGGGTGTAGAGGTCCGCAACGACACGTTCGCGATCCTGCGGGCGGGTGTCGCCGAGCCGCTGGGCGTCGCCGTGGTGTGCGGGGCGGGCGTCAACTGCGTCGGCATGCGCCCCGACGGCCGCACCGCCCGCTTCCCCGCGATCGGCCGCATCTCCGGCGACTGGGGCGGTGGCTGGGGCCTGGCGGAGGAGGCGCTGTGGCATGCCGCGCGCGCGGAGGACGGCCGGGGGGAGCCGACCGAGCTGGCCCGGACCCTGCCCGCGCACTTCGGCCTCGACTCCATGTACGCCCTCATCGAGGCCCTGCACCTGCGGCGGATCGAGCCGGTACGGCGGCACGAGCTGACCCCCGTGCTGTTCGCCACCGCGGCCGACGGCGACCCGCTCGCCCGGTCGGTCGTGGACCGGCAGGCCGACGAGGTGGTGGCCATGGCCACGGTCGCGCTGACCCGGCTCGACCTGCTGGCCGAACCGGCGCCGGTGCTGCTGGGCGGCAGTGTGCTGGCGGCCCGGCACCCCCGGCTGGACGGCCGGATACGGGAGCTGCTGGCGGCCCGCGCCCCCAAGGCGGTGCCGCGCGTGGTGACGGCGCCGCCGGTGCTGGGGGCGGTGCTGCTGGGCCTCGACCACGTGGGCGCGACGCCCGGGGCCGGTGAGCGGGTCCGGGAGCACTTCGGCGCCTGAGCCGCCCGCTTCACCCGCCGTGTCGGCGGACGGGAACCGGTACGGGAACCAGTACGGGAACCGAACCGGTTCCCGTGGCGTATTCATGGGCAGGGGTGGTGCGTTGCACGTTGCGCCGGGATCGCATCAAGATCGGGTGAAGGCCGGTGCGAATGTCGGTACGGGCAGCGATACTTGCGGCGACGGATGACCATGGGGGAGGTCAGCAGTGACTCAACCGCCGAAGGGCAGCGCGGCACCGCCGCCGGGCACGGGTGCGTCCGGCCCGCCCGCCGTGCCGCCGCCCTCCGCGCCGGTGCCGGCGCAGCGTTCGGGCGGTGCGCCCGCCGCTCCCCCGCCGTCCGCGCCGCCCCGCAGGCGCACCGCGTTCGCCGAGGGTGTGGACCGGCTGCGCGCGGCTGCGGTCACCGAGCCGGGGCGGCTGCGGATCATCGGCGCGCTGCTCGCCGCGCTCGTGATCGCCTTCGGGGCCGTCACCGCCTGGCAGATGAACGAGCGGACCGCGGCGGCCGACGACGTGCTGACCCGCAGCCAGCCGCTCAGCTCCGCCGCGGCCGGCATCTACCGTTCCCTCGCCGAGGCCAACACCGCCGCCTCCAGCGGCTTCCTGGCCGGCGGCCAGGAGACGGAGGACTCCCGCACGCGGTACGACAACGGGATCCGCGCCGCCGCCGAGGGCCTCGTGACGGCCGCCGCCAACTCCGAGCCGAAGTCCCCGGCGGCGAAGACCATCGCCGAACTCAACCGCCTGCTGCCCGAGTACAAGGGCCTGGTCGAGCGCGCCCGCACCTACAACCGGCAGGGCTTCCCGGTCGGCGGCGCCTATCTGCGCTACGCCAACGAGAAGATGCAGAAGGAGATGCTCCCGGCGGCGGAGGACCTGTACACCAAGGAGAACCAGCGGCTGAGCGCCGACTACGCCGACGCCAAGCCCTACCCCTGGGCGGCGATCGCCCTCGGCGTGGTCCTGCTCGCCACGCTGGCCTGGGCCCAGCACCGGCACTACCGGCGCACCAACCGGGTGCTGAACCACGGTCTGGTCGCCGCGACCGCCGCCTCCGCGATCGTGCTGCTCTGGCTGGTCGTCGGCCACGGCGTCGCCCGCTCGAACCTGACCGACTCCTACGAGCACGGCGTGCGCTCCCTCAACGCGCTGAACGAGGCCCGCATCGCCTCCCTCAAGGCCCGGGGCAACGAGAACCTGACCCTGGTCTCCCGCGGCGCGGAGACCACGAAGGTGGACGGCAAGACGTACGACGCCTACGACCTGGCCTTCGGCAAGAACATGGACGCCCTCGGCAAGGCGCTGGCCGAGGCGGGGCGCCTCGCCGACGACGCGGCCGGCGAGCAGCCGGTCGGCACGGCGAACGGCAACATGGCGGAGTGGAAGAAGCGGCACTCCTCGGCCCGTGAGCAGGACGAGAACGGCAACTACCAGCAGGCGCTGGACCTGGTGATCGGCGGCGACGGCGCCACGGTCGAGTGCTTCGACGGCGTGGACGCCGCGCTCGCCACCGCGCTCGACCACGAGAAGGCGGAGTTCGAGCAGGCGGCGGGGGACGGCCTGGACGCGATGGGCTATCTGCCGCAGGGCGCCGGGGTGCTCGCCGGGCTGGGCGCGGCCGGCGCGCTGATCGGCATCGGCCGCAGGCTGTCGGAGTACCGGTGAGACGGGGTGCGGGCCCCGCGGGCCGGTGGGAAGGGGAGCCGGTGCGGCCCATGGAGACAGTGCCCGGGGCAGGGGGCGTGAGGATGCGTGCTGGGCGGTTGCGGACCGGTCTGAAGGGCTGGGGCGGTGTGGCGGCGATGGCCCTCGCCTGCGCCCTCGCGGTGCTGGCGGCCCTGCTCCTGCCGATGGTCCACGCGCACGGCGGGGGCGACGGCACGGACGACGGCGGTCACGGCGTCGCCCACGGCAGTCAGGCGCGGGCCGCGCAGGAGTGCACGGACCCGGAGAAGCAGACCCTGGCCCCCTCCGGCGACGACGGGCCCACCATCGACGAGATCCGCTCCCGCGAGGGCGAGAAGCGCAAGCTGATCGTCGGCGTCGACCAGAACAGCTACCGCTGGGGCTACCGCGACCCGAACAGCGGCGGCGACGCCGAGTTGGAGGGCTTCGACATCGATCTGGCGCACCGGATCGCCGAGGACATCCTGGGTGACGCGGACGCCGTGCAGTTCAAGGCGATCCCCACCGACCAGCGCATCCCCGCCATCCAGGACGGCCGGGTCGACATGGTGGTCCGCACGATGACGATCAACTGCGACCGGCTGGAGGACGTCGCGTTCTCCGCTCCCTACTTCCGGACCGGCCAGCAGGTCCTGGCGCCCAAGTCCTCGAAGATCACCGGCTACGACGGCACCCTGGCCGGCAAGGAGATCTGCACGGCGGCGGGTTCGACGGCGTTGAGCACGCTGGAGCAGGACCGGGCGGACGGCACGCTGCCCGACGGCGTCGACCTGCGCACCACGGTGCCCAACCAACTGGACTGCCTGGTACGGCTCCAGCTCGGCGAGGTCGACGCGGTCGTCACCGACGGCGCCCTCGCCGCCAGCCAGGCCGCGCAGGACCCGACGGTCGAGCTGAAGGGCGACGCCTTCACCACCGAGTACTACGGCGTGGCGATGAAGAAGGACGCCGACGATCTGGTACGCCGGGTCAACCGGGTCCTCGAGCAGTGGCGGGCGGACCGGGCCGGGGGGTGGCAGCACTCGTACGACCAGTGGCTGTCGGAGACCATGGACGACGCGGCGAAGTCGCTGCCGCCGACCCCGCAGTACCTGCGCAAGAACTGAGGAGCGGCGGGCGCGGCGCAGGCCAGGAGAGAGCACACGCACGGCACAGGAAAGTCCGCTACGGCGAGAGGTGATCGATGGGCGACACGGGACCCACCGGGCCGGTGATGGACCGGGACGAGGTGGACCGTGCGCTGGCGCGGCTCGGCGCGGAGCACGAGGCGATCGAGACCTCGCTCCTCGCCCTCCAGGACCACGCGGGCCGCAGACTCCTCGAGGGCGCCGAGCTGACCGGCGTCACCGCCGAGCGCTGGAGTGCCGCGGAGGCGTCGATCACGCTGCTGTGGACCTACTTCGACGCGTACACGGGCGCGTTGCGCACCGCCCGGGAGATCCGTTCCCGGCGGCGCTGGTCCAGCCGCGAGGACCTGGTGGAGCTGACGGAGCTGCTGCGCGGCGAGGCCGTCACGGTGTCCGGCGGCGCCGCGGCCGCCGCCAACGCGCCCACCCTGCACGGCGGTCCGGGCCGGCTCAGCGAGCGGTACACGCTGGCGACGCTGGTGGACCGGATGAACCAGCTCTACGCGACCTCCCTGGACATGGTGGTCGCCGCCGACGCGGTGTGGTCGGCGCTGCCCGCCCGGATCGATTTACTCGCCGCCGAGCTCCGGCGCACCCGCAAGCTGGCGCACTCGGTCGGCGTGCGCCCCGGCGAGCACCCGTCCGGGGACGACCTGGAGCGGATCACCCGCACCCTGACCCGGCTGCGCGAGCAGGTCGTCTCCGACCCGCTGGCCTTCTGGACCCCCGCCGAGGGCAGTTCGGCGCCGGGCGGCGGCCGTCCCGACACCACGGTGTACGACCGGGAGGCGCGGGCGCTGGAGGAGGTGCGCCGGGAGATCGACGCGGTGCTGGCCGTGCGCCAGGACGCGGAGCAGCGGATCCTGCGGCTGCGGGACGTGCTCTCGCGCGCGGACCGCACGCTGGCCGAGGCGCGTACCGCGCGCGGCGAGGTGCTGGCGAAGATCGCCGCGACGGAGGTGCCGGTGGTCGGCGGCCCGCCGATCGTGCTGCAGGAGCAGCTGGCGGCGGCCGCCGAGTACCGCAGACACGCCCAGTGGCACCGCCTGTCGCCGCTCCTGGAGTCCCTGGAGGAGAAGGCGGAGGACGAACTGCTGCGGGCCCGCGAGTCGTTGACGGCGGTCACCGCGCCGCTCGCGGTCCGTGCCGAGCTGCGTGGCCGGCTGGACGCGTACAAGGCGAAGATGGCCCGGCTGGGGCACGCCGAGGACCCGGAGCTGGCCGAGAAGTACGAGAGGGCGCGCCGCATGCTGTGGAGCGCGCCCTGCGACCTGCGCGTCGCCGAACAGGCCGTACTGCGCTACCAGCACGCGGCGGCCGAACTGCTCGCCACCACCGCCCCCCGCGTACCCGGCCAGGCCGGCCCGGCGGACCGGACGGGGCCTGGCACATGAGCGAGAACCGGGTGGGAGCGAGAACCGGCGCGGCGGCGAGGACCGGGGCAGGAGCGACGGCCGGCACGGGAGCGGGAGCCGGCGCACGAGAGGTTGCCGGCGCGGGAGTGAGAACCGGTGCAGGAGCGGGAGCCGGCGCACGAGCGGTGGCCGGCACGGGAGCGGCAACCGGCGCGGGAGCGAGGACCAGCGCGAGAGCGGCGGCCGGCGCGGGAGTGAGAACCGGTGCAGGAGCGGGAGCCGGCGCACGAGCGGTGGCCGGCACGGGAGCGGTGGCCGGCGCCGGAGCGAGGACCAGCGCGAGAGTGGCGACCGGCGCGGGAGCAAGGACCGGTGCACAAGCAGCGGTCTGCGCGGGAGCGGCAACCGGCGTGGGAGTAGTGAGGACCGGCGCGGGAGTGAGCAGGGGGAGGCAGCGTCATGAGTGAGGCAGGGCGGACGTGTCAGCGTCCCGGCTGCGGCGGGACCTACGAGGACATGGGCGGCGGCGAGCTGTACTGCGACACGTGCGGTCTCGCGCCGGTCGTCGCGGCGGGCGGCGCGCTCGGCTCCACGCCGACCGGCATCACCGGAGGCGGGGGCGCGGGCGCGGGCCGGGGTTCGCGCGGCTCGTCGGGCAGCGGCGGTTCCCGCTCCTCCCGCAGTTCCCCTACGTCGTCGCAGTCGTCGAGGTCCCGGCGCTCGGTGTCGGGCCGGCTCTCGCGCGCCGTGTCGGGCCGTTCCACGGGGCGTTCGGTGTCGGTGCGCAGCTCGGGTTCGGGCGCGGGTTCCACCGGGCGCGGGCGCCTCGGCGTCGGTCTGGTCGAGGTGCCGGCGGTGCCGCGGCCCGACCCGCGCGAGATGGTCATGGACCGCCCGGAGGTGCCCGAGCGCAAGCGGTTCTGCTCCCGCTCGGACTGCGGGGCGCCGGTCGGGCGGTCGCGCGGCGAGCGGCCGGGCCGCACGGAGGGCTTCTGCACCAAGTGCGGCCACCCGTACTCGTTCGTGCCCAAGCTGAAGTCCGGGGACGTGGTGCACGGCCAGTACGAGGTGGTGGGCTGCCTCGCCCACGGCGGCCTGGGCTGGATCTACCTCGCCGTCGACAGGGCGGTCTCCGACCGCTGGGTGGTCCTCAAGGGCCTGCTGGACACCGGCGACCAGGACGCGATGGCGGCGGCGATCTCCGAGCGGCGCTTCCTCGCCGAGATCGAGCACGCCAACATCGTGCGGATCTACAACTTCGTCGAGCACCTCGACCAGCGCACCGGCTCCCTCGACGGCTACATCGTCATGGAGTACGTCGGCGGCAAGTCGCTCAAGGAGATCGCCAACGCCCGGCGCTCCCCACAGGGCCGGCGCGACCCGCTGCCGGTCGAACAGGCCTGCGCGTACGGCATCGAGGCGCTGGAGGCGCTCGGTCACCTGCACAGCCGCAAGCTGCTGTACTGCGACTTCAAGGTCGACAACGCCATCCAGACCGAGGACCAGCTCAAGCTCATAGACATGGGCGCGGTCCGCCGCATGGACGACGACGAGTCGGCCATCTACGGCACGGTGGGCTACCAGGCCCCGGAGGTCGCCGACGTCGGCCCGTCGGTGGCGTCCGACCTGTACACGGTGGGGCGCACCCTCGCCGTGCTGACCTTCGACTTCCAGGGCTACACCACCGTCTACGCGGACTCCCTGCCGGACCCCGACAACATCGACGTCTTCCGGCGGTACGAGTCGTTCTACCGGCTGCTGGTGCGGGCCACCGACCCCGATCCGGCCCGCAGGTTCGCCTCCGCCCAGGAGATGGCGGAGCAGCTGACGGGTGTGCTGCGCGAGGTGGTCTCGCTCCAGACGGGCCGGGCCAGGCCCGCCGTCTCCACCCTGTTCGGGCCCGAGGTGCGGGTGACGGACACGGAGCTGTTCCCGCGCCTGGACGGCGAGGTGTCGCGGCTCGGCGCGAGACCGGTCCGTGCGCGGGGCCGCCGGGGCGGCTCGGGTGCGGCACCGGCCCCGGCCGGCGGTCCGGGCCCCGCGCTGCCGGGCGGGACCGGGCCCGCCGTGGGCGCGCCGGGCGGGACCGTCGCACACGCCCCGCCGACCGGCCCCGTGGGCACGCCGGGCACGCCGGGCACGACGACGGGGGCGCCGGGCGGCCCGAGCGCGTCGCTGCCGGGTGCCGTGAGCAGCGTCGGCGGTCTCGGCACCGCGGCCTCCGGCCTGGTCAAGGCGGCCGACGCGCCCACCGCCACGCTCGCGCTGCCGGTCCCCCGGGTCGACGCCGCGGACCCCAACGCGGGCTTCCTGGCGGGCCTGATGGCGTCCGCGCCGGCCGAGCTGCTGACCGCGCTGGCCGCCGCGCCGGCGCCGTCGACCGAGACGCGGCTGCGGGAGATCCGGGCCCGGCTGGAGAACGGCGACGCGTCGGGTGCGCTGGCCGTCCTCCGGGACCTGGAGGACGAGCGCCCCGACGACTGGCGGGTGGTCTGGTACCGGGGCCTGGTCACCCTGGTGACCGGCGCCCACGAGGACGCCGCGCTGGCCTTCGACGCGGTCTACGACGCCTTCCCGGGCGAGATCGCGCCCAAGCTGGCGCTGGGCCTGTGCGCGGAGGTGCTGGGGCAGTTGGACAACGCCGCCGAGTACTACCGGCTCGTGTGGGCGTCCGACCCGAGCCATGTCAGCGCGGCGTTCGGGCTGGCCCGGGTCCAGCTGGCCGGCGGCGACCGGACCGGTGCCGTACGGACGTTGGAGTCGGTGCCGGAGTCGTCCGTCCACTGCACCGGAGCGCGCGTGGCGGCCGTACGGGCGCGGCTGCGGCAGCGCACCGCGGCCGCGGGCGACCTGGAGTTCCTGGACGATCTGGTCGCCGCCGCGCGGCAGGTCGAGGCGCTGGACGTGTACGGTCTGGATCCGGCGCGGCGCGAGCAACTGTCGGCCGAGGTCCTCGGTTGCGCGCTGGACTGGGTACTCTCCGGAGGTCGGGGTTCCGTCCCTCCCGCCGCCGGGGGACGGACGCTGCTCGGCAGCGGCCTGGACGAACGCGGACTGCGCTTCGGCCTGGAGCGTTCGTACCGCACGCTGGCCCGGCTGGCGCGGGGCGGCGAGGAGAGGATCGACCTGGTGGAACGTGCCAATCGTTACCGCCCCCGGACGTGGGTGTAGTTGATGTCGCAGATGCCCCAGCAGGCCGCTGTGTCGAAGTGCCCGAGCTGCGAGGAACCCCTCGAGTCGGGTGACCGTTTCTGCGGTGCGTGCGGATACGACCTGTCCGTCGTGCCCGCGCGGCCCGAGGACAGCCCCACCCTCGCCGTCAACGGCGCGGTGCCCGCACCGGACGGCGTGGACTGGCCCGTGGCCCGGGACTCGGACGGCCACGGCCGGCCCGCCCCGGTGCACGCGGCGGCCGAACTCCCGGGCACCGACTCGGGCGGCTCGCCGCTGCTGCCGCCGCCCCCGCCCGCCCCGCCGGCGGCACCGCCCGCGGCACCGTCGGCCGCCGCGGAGTCCTCCGCGCCCGGCGTGCGCTTCGACCGGCCGGACGAGCCCGACGAGTACCCCCTGCAGGCGCCCGACCCGCGGCTGACCGCCGAACAGGACGCCGCCGCCCCGGTGCCGGCCCCGCCCGCCGGGCCGCCCGCCGCCGAGAAGGTGTGCGTCGCCTGCCGCGCGGGCCGGGTCGACGACGACGGCTACTGCGAGAACTGCGGGCACGCCCAGCCCCGCGAACGCGACCACATGGAGCAGGAGTCGGGCCCGATCGCCGCCGTCAGCGACCGCGGCCTGCGCCACCACCGCAACGAGGACGCGTTCTCGGTGGGCTGCACCGCGCTGCCCGACGGCGCCCCCGCCTCCATGGCGATCGTCTGCGACGGCGTGTCCTCGGCGACCCGCCCCGACGACGCCTCGCTCGCCGCGTCCCGGGCGGCCGGCGAGTCGCTGCTGGGCGCCCTGCCGCGCGGCACGCACCCGCAGCAGGCCATGCACGACGCCATCCTCGCCGCCTCGCACGCGGTCAACGCGCTGGCCGACGAGCCCGCCACCGCCCGCGAGCAGGCCCCGCACCAGAACGCGCCCGCCTGCACCCTGGTCGGCGCCGTGGTCACCGCAGGTCTCCTGGTCGTCGGCTGGGTCGGCGACAGCCGCGTCTACTGGGTGCCGGCCGACCGCTCCACCCCGCCCGCCCGGCTCACCGAGGACGACTCGTGGGCCGCGCAGATGGTCGCCGCCGGTCTGATGAACGAGGCCGAGGCCTACGCCGACGAGCGCGCCCACGCGATCACCGGCTGGCTGGGCGCCGACGCCTACGAACTGGAACCGCACACCGCGTCGTTCAAGCCGGACCGGGCCGGCGTGGTCGTGGTCTGCACGGACGGCCTGTGGAACTACGCGGAGTCCGCCGAGGAGATGGCCGACGCCGTGCCCCTCGACGCCGCCGCCCGCCCGCTGCACGGCGCCCGCGTATTGGTCGGCCACGCCCTGGACGGCGGGGGCCACGACAACGTAACAGTGGCCCTCCTGCCGTTCCCCGCCCCGCCGCAGGGGGCAGGATCGGCCTGAGGCCCCCGCACGGGTACGGGTTTCAGGGGTGGCCTCGCGGACCGCAGGGGGCGGTCCGCGCACAAGGAGCCAGGACCCCCCGCTGGGGGGGACGTAGAGGGGGATGCGATCCGGCATGGCCAATTTCTCGAAGTCGAACGTGCCGCAGTTCGCGGTGGACGTCTACCAGAACGAGTACCTGCCCGAGGGCGGCCGCGAGGTCAACGCCATCGTCACGGTCACCGCGACCGGCGGCGGCACGATCGGGAGCGCGGTCGCCGCGCCCCACCTGTACTCGCCGGGCCAGGGCCCGTCCGCCGCCGTGGCGTTGATGGTCGACTGCTCGGGCTCGATGGACTATCCGCCGACCAAGATGCGCAACGCCCGCGACGCCACGTCCGCCGCGATCGACACGCTGCGCGACGGCGTCCACTTCACGGTCGTGGCCGGCACGCACGTGGCCAAGGAGGTCTACCCGGGCGGCGGCCGGCTCGCGGTCGCCGACGCCACCACCCGGGCGCAGGCCAAGCAGGCGCTGCGCAGCCTCGGTGCGGGCGGCGGCACCGCCATCGGCACCTGGCTGCGGCTGGCCGACCGGCTGCTGGCCACCGCGGACGTCGCCATCCGGCACGGCATCCTGCTCACCGACGGCCGCAACGAGCACGAGTCGCCGGAGGACCTCGGAGCGGCACTCGACGCCTGCGCCGGGCGTTTCACGTGCGACGCCCGCGGCGTGGGCACCGACTGGGAAGTGAAAGAAGTCACAGGGATCGCCTCCGCCCTGCTCGGCACCGCCGACATCGTCGCCGATCCGGCCGGTCTGGCCGCGGACTTCACGCGGATGATGGAGACGGCCATGGGCAAGGAGGTCGCGGACGTCGCGCTGCGGCTGTGGACCCCGGTCGGCACCACGGTGAAGTTCGTCAAGCAGGTCGCGCCGACGGTCGAGGAGCTGACCGGCCGCCGTACCGAGGCGGGACCGCGGGCCGGCGACTACCCCACCGGTTCCTGGGGCGACGAGTCCCGTGACTACCACGTCTGCGTGGAGGTACCGGCCGCCGGGCTCGGCCAGGAGATGCTGGCCGCCCGCGTCTCCCTGGTCATCCCGGAGCCCGGGGGCAGCGTCCAGAACCTCGGCGCGCAGGGTCTCGTACGGGCCGTGTGGACCGACGACATGGCCGCCTCCACGTCGATCAACCCCCAAGTCGCCCACTACACCGGGCAGGCCGAACTGGCACAAGCCATCCAGCAAGGGCTGGATCTGCGCAAAGCGGGAGACATCGACGGAGCAACGGCCAAACTGGGCCGCGCGGTTCAGCTCGCCGGCGCCTCCGGAAACGCCGATACGGCGAAACTGCTTGCGAAGGTGGTGGACGTGGTGGACGCGGCGGCAGGTACTGTGCGACTGAAAGCGAAGGTCGAGGAGGCGGACGAGATGACTCTCGAGACCCGGTCCACCAAGACTGTTCGTGTGAAGAAGTGACGCACACCAACCGCGCGACACTCCCGCAAGAGAGGGAAGCTCCGACATGCCGACCTGCCCGAACGGACACCAGTCGGGTTCCGACGACTGGTGCGAGGTCTGCGGTCACCGCATGGCCGGTGCCGTGCCGCCCCCTCCGCCGCCCCCGCCGCCCGGCGGCGGCTACGGCTTCCCGCCGCCCGCCGGTCCGGGTGGGCCGGGCGGCGGCCCCGGTGGCGGTCCGGGCGGTCCCGGCGGCGAGCCGCAGCTGTGCCCGCAGTGCCGCACGCCGCGTGAGGGCGGTGCGCCGTTCTGCGAGGAGTGCCGGTGGAACTTCCTGACCAACACCGCCACGTCGTACACCCCGGCCGCCCCGCGCCCGCCGGCGCCCGGCCCGGCCCCGCACTTCGGACAGCCGCCGACGGGTCCCTCGGGCCCGTCCTTCGGCGGCGGTGACGCGTACGACTACCAGGGCTCCCGCCCGTCCCAGATGAACCGCCCCGCCGAACCGATTCCCCCGGGCCCGCCGCCCTTCGGCAGCGACCCGTCGGGCCGCGGCGGCCCCGGGGGGCCGGGCGGCGCTCCCGGTGGTCCGGGCGGCGGTCCCGGCGGCCCCTTCGGCCCTGGCGGGCCCGGTGGGCCTGGCGGTCCCGGAGGCCCCGGCGGTTCTGACCGGCCCGGTGGCTCCGGTGGTCCCGGTGGCTTTGGCAACCCCGACGGGCCCAACCGCCCCGGCGGGCCCGGCGGTTTCGGTGGTCCCGGCGGTCCTGGTGCTCCCGGCGGCCCCGAGCGGCCCGGCGGCTCCGGTGGTCCCGGTGGTCCCGGTGGCTTTGGCAACCCCGACGGGCCCAACCGCCCCGGCGGCCCCAACGGTCCCGGCGGTTTCCCGGGCCCCGGTGGTCCTGAAGGGCCCGGCGGTCCGGGCGGTCCCAACGGTCCCGGTGGCTTCGGCGGTCCCGGCGGCCCTGACGGACCCGGTGGCTTCGGCGGCTCCGGCGGCCCTGACAGGCCCGGCGGTTTTGGTGGTCCCGGCGGTCCGGGCGGTCCTGGTGGCCCCGAGCGGCCCGGCGGTCCGAACGGTCCCGGCGGCTTCGGTGGACCGGGTGGCCCCGCCGGTCCCGGTGGTCCGGGCGGTCCCTCCGGTCCGCCGCCCCCGCCCGGTTTCGGTACCGATCCCTCGCGTCCGGTGCCGCCCCCGCCTCCGCCCCCGCCCGGTGGCGCCGGCGGTCCGGGCGGCCCCGGTGGTGCCCCGCAGGGGTTCCAGTCCGGTCCCCCGGCCCCGCCCGCCTTCCCGCAGGAGACCAACCGCCCGCAGCAGGGCGGCCCGGCCTTCGGCGGCGGCGGTGACGACGACTGGGTGCTCTCCCCGCCGACGTCCGGCGGCCCGGGCGGTCAGGCCGGTCCCGGCGGTCCGGGCGGCCCGGCCCAGGGTGGCGGCTACGGCTACCCGCAGCCCGGCGCCACCCAGGCCCCGCCCGGTCCCGGCCAGGGCTTCCCGCAGCAGCCGCAGCGGCCCCAGCAGCCGACCACCTGGTCGGCGACGATCGGCCCGGACCGCGAGTACTTCATGGCGATGATGCAGCGCTCCGGCCCCGAGGCCGCGGGCCTGAACCTGCCCGCGTACTCGCCCGAGCAGCAGCGCACGCTCACCGGCAACCAGATCACCATCGGCCGCCGCCGGCACTCCACCGGCGACACCCCGGACATCGATCTGGCCGTGCCGCCGGAGGACCCGGGCGTCTCGCACCAGCACGCGGTGCTGGTGCAGCAGCCGGACGGCAACTGGGCGGTCGTCGACCAGAACTCGACGAACGGTACGACGGTCAACGGCGGCGAGGAGCCGATCCAGCCCTTCGTGCCGGTGCCGCTCCAGGACGGCGACCGGGTGCACGTCGGCGCCTGGACGACGATCACGATCCGCCGGGGATAGCCACGGCGGTGCGCCCGAGGGGGCCTGCGTCAGGCGAACGGCCAGGCGTACGGCCCCTCGGGGTCGTCCAGCCACGCCCAGGCCCGTTCGCCGCTGACGGTGATGCCGTAGCGCTCGCGGCGCGGGGCGTCCTCACGGTCCCACAGCGCGTACGCCTCCTGCGGGTCGAGGCCGCCCCGGCTCAGCGCCAGCAGGAAGCGGAACAGGTCGTCCTCCCGGGCCCGGCGCGGTACGCCGCCCAGGCCCGGCGTCTCGGGCTCGGCCCGGTCCGCGCCGCGCAGCGGTACGAAGTACGCGGGCGTGGGCAGGAAGCGCCCCTCGGCGTGGTCGGCGTCGCGGACGGTGAGCACGACGAGCCCGGTGGCCAGCGGGGTCAGGATCCGCCCGCCGGGACGGCACTGGGCGGTCCACGCGCGGGGTATCGAGGGCAGCTCGCAGGTGGCGAGGATCCGGTCGTAGGGGGCACGCTCGGGAACGCCGCGGGCGCCGTCGCCGGTGACGACGGCCGGGTGGTAGCCGGCGGCGTCCAGGTGCCGGCGGGCGGACTCGGTGATCTCGGGGTCCAGGTCGACGGTGGTGACCAGGTCGTCGGCGCCGAGCCGGTGGGCGAGCAGGGCGGCGTTGTAGCCGGTGCCGGCGCCGATCTCCAGGACCCGGTCGCCGTCGCGCACGTCCAGCTCGACCAGCATCATCGCCATCAGCGAGGGCTGGCTGCTGGAGGAGAGCAGTTCGCCGTCGCGCATCCGGGTCGCCAGCGGGGCGTCGGCGTACGCGCCGCGCACCCAGTGCTCGCGGGCGGCGGGGTCGGGGTGCTCGCCCCACCGGCGTTCGTAGCCGCCCCGGACGCCGACGTAGTAGTACGGCACGAAGAGGTGGCGCGGGACCGCGAGGAACGCCTCCCGCCACACCGGGTCGGCCGTCCAGGCGCCGCTCAGCTCGATCTCGCGCACCAGCTCCGCCCGCGCGGAGGCGGCGAGGCTGTCCAGGTCCTCGTACCCGCCCATGCCTCCACAGTACGGGCCGGGCGGGGCCTCGGGCAGGGTCCCCGGGCGGGGTCCCGGCCAGTCCTAGGTCTTGAGTCCTATGCCCCCGGGTCTGAGACCATGGACGGCGTGAATGAGATTCGGCGCGGCACGCTTCAGGAGCAGACCTTCTACGAGCAGGTCGGCGGGGAGGAGACCTTCCGCCGCCTCGTCCACCGCTTCTACGAGGGAGTCGCCGAGGACCCGATCCTGCGGCCGATGTACCCCGAGGAGGACCTGGGTCCGGCCGAGGACCGTTTCGCGCTGTTCCTCATGCAGTACTGGGGCGGCCCGACGACGTACAGCGACAACCGGGGCCACCCGCGGCTGCGGATGCGGCACGCCCCCTTCGTCGTCGACCGGGCCGCGCACGACGCCTGGCTGAAGCACATGCGGGTCGCGCTCGACGAGCTGGGGCTGTCCGAGGAGCACGAGCAGACGCTGTGGAAGTACCTGACGTACGCGGCGGCCTCGATGATCAACACTCCCGACTGACGGACTGACCGGCTTCTGGGCTGACGGACGCATTCCGGTCAGCCGACGCCGGATTCCGGTCACGATCCGGTCAAGTCCCGCTCCCGAGCGCTTACTTCGACGTCCCCACCTCTGACAGCATCCCGGCGAGGTCTGGACAACAGCGGCAGGGGGCCGGGTGTCGGGGTTCGGGGGGTTCGGCGGGCTCACGCGGTTCGTGCTGCTGCGGGCGCGGGCGCACCGCCTGCTGCTGGCCGCGGCCCTGCTCACCGTCCTGCTGACCACGACGGTCCTCGCCACCCTGACCGCCTACTCCGGCGCCGTCGGCGACGCGGCCCTGCGGCACGCCCTCGCCGACGCGCGCACCGGGGCCGACGCCGCGCTGGTGGTGAAGGCGGACGTACCGGCCGGACAGCGGTCGGCCGCCGACGCCGCCGTGCGCGAGGGGGCCGCGAGGACCTTCGACGGGCTGCCGCTCACGGTACGGACCCTGGTGCGCTCGGGCCCGTACGCGCTGCCCGGCTCCCTGCGGCCGCCGACCGAGCGGTCCGGCGACCCCGATCTGACGTTCTTCGCGGCGCTCGACCCGACGCAAGTCCGCGTCGAGCAGGGCCGCATGCCCGTGGCGGGGGCCGACGGCGGCACGGTCGAGGTGGCGGTGCCGGTGGCCGCCGCCGAGCGCGTCGGCGTCGGTACGGGTGACCGGCTCACCCTCACCGACCGGCTCGACGGCCCGGCCGTCCGGGTCGTGGTGAGCGGCCTGTACCGGCCGGTGGACACCGGGTCGCCGTACTGGCGTCTCGACGACCTGGACGGCCGCGGGGTGAAGCGGGGCGGCTTCACGACGTACGGGCCGCTGCTCGCCGCGCCGGGCGTGCTGAGCGGCGGCCGGGTCAGCGCGGGGGCGTCCGGGTGGCTGGTGACGGCGGACTACGCGTCGCTCACGGCCGGGCGGACGGAGGCTCTCGGGGAGGCGGCCCGGGACGGCATGGGGTGGCTGCGCGAGCAGAAGGTGCTCAGCGGCACCACCGCGGCGACGACCGACCTGCCGGCGATCCTGGAGCGGCTCGACCGGTCGCTGGCGGTCTCCCGTTCCACGCTCCTCGTCATCGCGCTGCAGCTCGTCCTGCTCGCGGGCGGCACGCTGCTGCTGGTGGCGCGGCTGCTGAGCGTGGAGCGGGCGGGCGAGCTGCGGCTGCTGCGGGCGCGCGGCGCCTCCCGCGCCCGGCTGGCGGCGGGCTCCGCGCTGGAGGCGCTGCTGCTGACCGTGCCCGCGCTGGTCTGCGCGCCGCTGCTGGCGGGACCGCTGGTCCGGCTGCCGGCCGGGCCGGGGGCGTCGGCCCGGAGCGGGCTCGGCTGGGAGCCGACGGCCGGTGGCGGCGGCACGGTGTGGCTGGTGGCGGCGGTGGCGGCCCTCGGGTGCACCCTGGCCGTGACACTGCCGGCGCTGACCCTCGCGCCGCGGGCCGACGGCGGCGGCCGATCCCGGGCGCTGCCGGGCTGGCTGCGGGCCGGCGCGGACGTGGGCCTGCTGGTGATCGCGGGCATCGCCTACTGGCAGCTGGACCGGCAGACCTCCTCCGCCGCCGGGACGGGCGAGGCGGAGGACACGGGCTCCCCGGGGGTCGACCCGCTGTTCGTGCTGACGCCCACGCTCGCGCTGCTGGCCGGGACGGTGCTGGCGCTGCGGCTGCTGCCGCTGGTCGCGCGGCTCGCGGAGCGCCGGGCGGCGAGCGGGCGCGGTCTCGCGGCGGCGCTGGCGGGCTGGCAGCTGAGCCGGCGTCCGATGCGCGGGGCGGGTCCCGTGCTGCTGCTGGTGCTCGCCGTGGCGCTGGGCACGATGGCGATCGGGCAGGGCGCCTCGTGGTCCCGTTCGCAGGACGACCAGGCCGACTTCCGCGCGGGCGCGCCGATCCGGGTGCTGGCCTCCGGCACGGCGGACCCGGGCCGCACCGAACGGATCGCGGGCGTCGCCGGCGTGGGGCAGGTCGCGCCCGCGGCGCGGTCCGAGGTCTCACTGTCCGGCGACCGGACGGCGACGGTGCTCGCGCTGGATACCGCGCACGCGGCGGACACGTTGCTGATGCGGCCGGACCTGGCCGACCGGTCGCCGCGCGGGCTGCTGTCCGGGATGGCGCCCCGGCGGCCGTCGAACGGCGCGCGGATCCCGGCGGGCACGACCCGGCTCGCGCTGACGGCGACCCTGACCGTGCCGGACGCCGGCGCGCCCGCCGCCGGCGCCCGGTCGGCGGACACGACGGTCACCGTCGAGGACCGCTGGGGCACGCCGTACCGGATCGGCGCCGGTGCGCTGGCCGCCGACGGCCGGGAGCACACCCTCGGCCTGGACGTCCCCGGCGGGCCGCTCACCCTGACCGGCGTCGAGTTCACGGTGGTCCAGCCGGCCGACCGGGAGGAGCAACACCGCCTGACCGTACGGCAGGTGACGGCCGGGGACGCCGAGGGCTCCGTGCGGCCGGTGCCGCTGCCGGACGCCTGGACGGCCGGCTCACGACCCTCCTCGTCGTCGGCCGCGCCGGGCACACCGGGCGCGGAGGGCGCCCCGGCCGAGCCGCGCCTGCTGGATGCCGGTCCGCTCGCCGTCGCGTACGCCACGGGCCTGTCGGACGGCTCCCGGCTCTCCACGCTGACCGTGCGGCTGCGGGTCGCGCAGCCGAAGCCGGAGGAGGTGACCGCCGTGGCCGGGGACCGCTTCCTCGACTCTGCGGGCGCCCGCACCGGGCAGCGCGTCACGGTGCCGATCGGCGGCCACGACGTCCCGGTGCGGATCGTGCGCTCCGTGCGCGAACTGCCGGGCACCGGGCCCGAGGCCCCCTCGGCGCGGTTCGGCGGCGCCCTGCTGGTCGATCTGCCGGCGGTGAACCGGTATCTGCAGGGCGAGTACGGCGCCGCCGTCGAGCCCACCGAGTGGTGGCTGAGCACCGGGCCGGGGAAGACCGGTGCGGCGGCGGCCGGCCTGCGGGCGTTCCCGGACACGGCACCGGCGCAGGTCCTGGTGCGCGACGAGGTCGCCGAGCGGCTGCGGGACGACCCGTTCGGCGCCGGTCCCGGGGCGGCGTTCGCAGCGGCGACCCTGGTGGCGGCGGCGCTGGCCGCGGTCGGCTTCGCCGTGAGCGCGGCGGGGTCGCTGCGCGAGCGGGGCAGGGAGTTCGCCGTGCTGCGCGCCCTGGGCGCCTCGCGCCGCGGGCTGGCCCGTACGGTCGCCGTCGAGCAGGGTGTGCTGACCGGCCTGGCACTGCTGACCGGCGCCGCCCTCGGCGCGGTCCTGACCCGGGCGGTGATCCCGCTGACCGTACTGACCCCGCAGGCCACCCGCCCGGTGCCGGACGTCCACGTGACCCTGCCGGCCGACCGGATCGCCCTGCTGCTGGCCGGCATCTCCGTCGTCCCGTTCCTGGTCACGGCCGCCCTGGCGCTCCGCCGCACGGACACGACGGTGACCCTCAAGGACCCTGGAGGTACCGGCCGATGACCCCCGTGACCGCCCCCTCACCACGCAAACGGGCCCGCCCCGGCGACCGCACCGCCCGCCCGGCAGCCGCCGCACCCCGGGCCACCCGGGTCCCGCCCGCACGGCGCCGCACGGACGACGGCGACTGCCAAGGAACCCGGAGGTACCGCCGGGTGACCCCCGGGGCCCGGACCCACCCCCGGCCCCGAGCCGCCCTCCGGGCAGCCGCCTCCGCCTCCGGCCACACCCGCGCCGCGCCGCACAGCCACGACGGTGCCCCTCGGCCGACCCGGGGACACGGGCCGATGCCCCCCGCGGCCAGCCCCTGGACGCCCACGCGACTGCGAGCCGCCCTCCCGACCGCCGCCCCGCCCCCGCTCGTCCCCGCGCCGCCCTGCACCGCCACCACGGCCGCCCCCGCCGTACCCGGAGGTGCCGGCCGATGACCCCCGTGACCGTCCCCTGGGTGCGGACCAGGCTGCGGGCCGCGCCCGGTGCCGCCGTCGCGCTGGCGGTGCTGGTGGCGGTGACCGCGTGTCTGGCCGCCGCGTTCCCCCGGACGCTGGACCGGTACACGGACGCCGGTCTGCGCCGGGCGGTCGAGCGGGCCCCCGCCGACGTGACCGGCGTCCAGGTGTCCGCCGCTCCCGACCCCGGCGCGGACGCGGAGGCCGCGGAGGACAGCCTCCGGCCCCGGCGGCTCACCGCCGCCTACCGGTCCGTCCTCGGCATCGTCGAGCGCCCGCTCGTCGTCGACGAGGAGCAGTCGTCCTACGGCGTCCGCGTCACCGACGGCCTGCCCGCACCGGAGAAGTGGCTGCCCCGGCCCGACGGGCTGCCCGCGCAGATGGTCCTCGCCGCCCCGCAGGGTCTCGACGGCCACGCCCGGCTGCGCTCCGGCCGGCTGCCGAAGGTCCCCGGCGGGCGGGCCGACGCCTCGACCTCGCAGGTGGAGGCCGCGGTGACCGAGGAGACGGCCCGCACGCTGCACATGAAGGTGGGCTCGGTCCTCCACGTGCTCGGCGACCGCGAACTCACCGTGCGCGTCACCGGCATCCTCACGCCCGAGCGGCCCGACGGCGCCTACTGGTCCGTCGACCCCGTGCTCGGCACCCCCTCCCTGCGGCGCATGCCGGGCCCGGCCGGCGCCCCCAGCCCCACCTACTGGGTCGGCGGCCTGCTGCTCGCCCCCGAGGCGGGCCCCGCGCTCCTCGGCTCGGCGCCCGTGGTCCGCTACTGGCACCTCGCGCCCGACCCGGACGCCCTGCACAGCCGCGACCTCGGCCCGCTCGCCTCCGCCGTGGCCTCCGTGGAGTCCGGCCCCGCCCTCCAGCGACTGCACACGACGATCAGCCCGCTGACGGACGTCACGACCGGCCTCGACGACGTCCTCACCACCTACGGGCAACTCGACGACGACATCGGCCCGCTGATCGCCGTCGCCGCCTCGGGCTCGGGCACGGTCGCCGCCGTCGTCCTGCTGATGGCGGGCGGTCTGGCCGCCGGCCGACGCCGCGCCGAACTGGCCCTGCTGCGCGCCCGCGGCGCCTCCGCAGCGGGCCTGGCGGGACGGCTGCTGGCCGAGACGGCGGTCGTGGCGGTGCCCGCGGGAGCGCTCGGCCTCGGCACGGCCCTGCTCGCGCTGCCCGGCGCCCGGCTGCTCCCCGCGCTGTGGGCCGCCGCCGCGGTCACCGCCGTGGCCTGCCTGGCGCTGCCGCTGCGGGCCACCGCCGCGCACCGCCGGGTACGCGTCCACGACGGCCGCCGGGACGCGGCGTCACCCCGTGCGTCCCGGCGCCGTACGGTCGCCGAACTGACGGTCGTGGTCCTCGCCCTCGGCGCGGTCGAGATGCTGCGCCGGCGCGGCGCTACGGAGGGCGCCGGCGACCTGGTGGCGATGGCACCGGTGCTGGTCGGGGTGATCGCCGCCCTGGTGCTGGTGCGCCTGTACCCGCTGCCGCTGCGCGGACTGGCCCGGCCCGCCCGGCGGCTGCGCGGCGCGGTCGGTCCGCTCGCGCTGGCCCGGGCCGGCCGTACCTCCGCCTCCACCGTGCTGCCCCTGCTCGCGCTGCTGACCGCGTTCACCGTCGCCGCGTTCGGCGGCTCGGTCCTCAGCGGCGTGGCCGACGCCCGCGACCGGGCGGCGCTGCTCTCCGTCGGTGCCGACGCCCGGGTGGAGGCGGCCGAGCCGCTGCCCTCCGGCCTGCCGGACCGTCTCGGGCAGGTCCCCGGGGTACGGGAGGTCACCGAGGCCGGCGTCGACTGGCTGGCCAAGACGCCGGACGGCCGCCAGTCGCTGCCGCTCGCGGGCGTGGACCCCGGCGCCTACGCGGCACTGGCGGGGCGGACGGGCCTCGGCGCCTTCCCCGAGGGGCGGTTGACACGGCCGGACGACGCCGAGGGCGGCTCCGGGGAGGCCGTACTGCCGGCGCTGGCCTCCCCCGCGGTCGCCGAACGGTTCGGCAGCCGGGCCTTCCGGCTGCGCCTGGCCGACGGGAACACCGCCACGCTGCGGATCGTGCTGGTGCGCGACCGCACCCCGGCCGTGTACGGCGACGACTTCCTCGTCGTGGACCGGGCCGGCCTGCCCACCGGCTCCGTCCCGCCGAACGTGCTGCTGCTGACCGGCGACGACCTGGACGCGGGCGCGCTGCACCGGGCGGCGGACGACATCGGCACCGTCCACCTGCGGTCCGAGCAGCGCGACACGTACGTGGACTCGCCGCTGCAGTCCGGCGCGGAACGGATCTACACGGCCGCCGTGGCCGCCGGCGCCGGCTACGCAGCCCTGGCCCTGCTGCTGTCCCTGGCGAGCGCCGCGCCCGAACGCGCCGCCCTCCTCGCCCGGCTGCGCACCATGGGCCTCACCCGTGCCCAGGGCCGCCGCCTGCTGGTCCTGGAGTCCCTCCCGCAGGCCCTGCCCGCCGCGCTGGGCGGCATCCTGACCGGCTGGGCGGCCGTACGGCTCCTCTCCCCCGGCATCGACCTGACCACCATCGCGATGTCCACGACGGCCTCCCCGGCGGGCCGCGCGGAACTGCGCGCCGACCCGTGGTGGCTGGCCGTCCCGGCGGTGACGGTGCTGGTGCTGGCGGTGGGGGTGGCGACGCTGCAGGCGTGGTGGTCGGGCCGGCGCGGAGCGGTGACGGAGCTGCGGGCGGGGGATGCCCGGTGAAGCACGACGGGCGACACGGCGGACGGAGACCGAGCCCGGCGGAACACGGACAGGGGCCGGACGCGGCGGAACACGGACGAGGACCGGACGCGGTGGAGCACGGACGGAGACCTGGAGGAGACCCGATGACGACCGACCCCACCCTCGCCGGCCCCACCCTCGCCGACCTGGCCGGCCGCGCCGCCGCGTCCCGTGACCGGCCCGCCTACGGGCACGACGCGCTGATCACCTGCGACCGCCTGGTCCGGATCTTCAGCGCGGACGGGGTGGAGGTGCAAGCCCTGCAGGGGCTGGACCTGCTGGTCCGCGAGGGCGAGCTGATGGCGCTGGTCGGCGCCTCGGGCAGCGGCAAGTCCACCCTGATGAACATCCTGGCCGGACTGGACACGCCGACCGCCGGGGCGGCCCGGGTCGCGGGGCGCGACCTGCTGACGATGACGGCGAAGGACCGTCTGGCCTACCGCCGTACGGTGGTCGGCTTCGTGTGGCAGCAGACGTCCCGGAACCTCATGCCCTACCTGACGGCCGCCCAGAACGTGGCCCTCCCGATGCAGTTGGCCGGCACCGGCGGACGCCGGGCGGCGCGCACCGAACGCGCGCTGGAGCTTCTGGACCTGATGGGCGTCGCCGACTGCCGCGACCGCCGCCCGCCGCAGATGTCCGGCGGCCAGCAGCAGCGGGTCGCCATCGCGGTGGCCCTCGCGGGCTCCCCGTCGGTGCTGCTCGCCGACGAACCCACCGGTGAACTGGACTCCCACACCGCGGAACAGATCTTCGCCGCGTTCCGCACGGCCAACGAAGCCCTGGGCACGACGGTCGTCATCGTCACCCACGACCAGGCGGTGGCCGGCGAGGTCCGCCGCACGGTCGCCATCCGCGACGGCCGTACCTCCACCGAGGTGCTGCGCCGCAGCGAGGTGGACGCCGAGACCGGCCACGAGACGGTGGTGGCCCGCGAGTACGCCATGCTGGACCGCGCCGGCCGGCTCCAGTTGCCCGCCGACTACACGGCGGCCCTCGGCATGCGCGACCGCGTCGCCCTGGAACTGGAGAGCGACCACATCGCCGTACGCCCGGACGACAGCGAGCCCCACCACTGAACCGGTGCGGGAAGGGGGGAAGGGCTCAGCGCACGCTGATGCCGAGGGCTCCGATCCCCGCCCTGCGCAGGGCCACGGACCCGAAGGGCGTGCGCAGCCGCAGCCACGCACCGGACGAGAACAGCCGGGGCGCGTCCTCGCCGGAGCCGGAGCCGGATCCGGAGCCCGTAGCGATCCCGGCCTCGGGACCGGATGCGCCACGCGGCCGCAGGAACCCGAGCGACTGGGCCGCGTGCACGGCCCGCACCGGCAGCCCGGTCTCGCCGACGGTCCGGGACCAGATCTCCCGCCCGATGCCGTCGAGCGCGGCCCTGGTACGGTCCTCGGCCGCGAGCTCCTCCGTACGCGCCCGGAACTCCGCCACCGCGGCGGCGACCAGCGCGCGCAGGGCGTCCGGGGCGGGCAGCCCCGGCTCGGCCCGCCAACCGCCGCGCGGAGGCAGCACTCCGGCCCACGGCGGCCCGGTCACCGCGCCCGGGACGCGGGCGGTGGCCGAACGCTCGTCCACGCTCTCCAGCAGCTCACCGGCGGACACCGTCACGTCCAGCGTGGCGTCGAGCCCGTGCTCGTACGGCTTGGCCAGCCGTACCGTGCGCACGGCCAGCACCTCGAAGGACGGCGGCCGGCCGAAGACGGCGAGGGCCGTGCCGGCCGCCTGGAGGCGCACCGCGGCGGAACGGTCGTAGTGGAGCAGCCGGGAGAGGAAGGCCGCGAGATCCGCGGCCTCCCCCTCGTCCGCGAGGTGGAGCACCGTCATGCGGCGACGGCCTCCTCCTCGGCGTCCGTGTACTCCCGGAGGAACTCCCGCTCGTCGGCGGTGATCCGCCGGGGGCGCTGCGTCTCGAAGTCGAACGGCACGATCACCGTGGAGGCGCGGACGTAGACGACGTCCCCGTCCTTCACCTCGTAGGTGAGGGTGAAGGAAGCCGCTCTGATCTCCGTGACCCACAGCTCGATGTCGACCGGGTGGTGCCGGTGGACGAGCTGGCGCTTGTAGTCGATCTCATGGCGTGCCACCACGGACCCCTGCTTGAAGTCCTTCTCCGGGCGGAACAGGAAGTCGATGCGTGCCTCCTCCAGGTAGCGGAGGAAGACCACGTTGTTGACGTGGCCGTACGCGTCCATGTCCGCCCAGCGCAGTGGGCAGCGGTAGATGTGCCGCAAGATCAGCCCCGGGTCAGCTTCTTGTAGGTGGCGCGGTGCGGGCGGGCGGCGTCGGCGCCGAGCCGCTCGACCTTGTTCTTCTCGTAGGACTCGAAGTTGCCCTCGAACCAGAACCACTTGGACTCGCCCTCGTAGGCGAGGATGTGGGTGGCCACGCGGTCCAGGAACCACCGGTCGTGGGAGACGACGACGGCACAGCCGGGGAACTCGAGCAGGGCGTTCTCGAGGCTGCTCAGGGTCTCGACGTCGAGGTCGTTGGTCGGCTCGTCGAGGAGCAGCAGGTTGCCGCCCTGCTTGAGGGTGAGGGCGAGGTTCAGCCGGTTGCGCTCACCGCCGGAGAGGACTCCGGCCGCCTTCTGCTGGTCCGGCCCCTTGAACCCGAAGGCGGACACGTAGGCGCGGGAGGGCATCTCGACCTGCCCGACGTTGATGTAGTCGAGCTCGTCGCTCACCACGGCCCACAGCGACTTCTTCGGGTCGATGTTCTCGCGGCTCTGGTCGACGTAGGAGATCTTGACGGTGTCGCCGACCTTGATGGAGCCGGAGTCCGGCTCCTCGAAGCCCTGGATCATCTTGAACAGGGTGGTCTTGCCGGCGCCGTTGGGGCCGATGACCCCGACGATCCCGTTGCGGGGCAGCGTGAACGAGAGGTCGTCGATCAGCACCTTCTCCCCGAAGGCCTTGCTGAGGTTGTTCACCTCGACGACGACGTTGCCCAGCCGCGGGCCCGGCGGGATCTGGATCTCCTCGAAGTCCAGCTTCCGCATCTTGTCGGCCTCGGCGGCCATCTCCTCGTACCGCGCGAGGCGGGCCTTGGACTTGGCCTGCCGCCCCTTGGCGTTGGAGCGCACCCACTCCAGCTCGTCCTTGAGGCGCTTCTGCCGCTTGGCGTCCTTCTGGCCCTCGACCTTGAGGCGGGTGGCCTTGGTCTCCAGGTACTTGGAGTAGTTGCCCTCGTAGCCGTGCAGGCGGCCGCGGTCGACCTCGCAGATCCAGCCGGCGACGTTGTCCAGGAAGTACCGGTCGTGGGTGACGGCCACGACGGTGCCCTCGTACTTGGCGAGGTGCTGCTCCAGCCAGTTCACGGACTCGGCGTCGAGGTGGTTGGTGGGCTCGTCGAGGAGCAGCAGGTCGGGCGCCTCCAGCAGCAGCTTGCACAGCGCGACGCGCCGCTTCTCACCACCGGACAGATTGACCACGGGCCAGTCGCCGGGCGGGCAGCCCAGGGCGTCCATGGCCTGCTCGAGCTGGGCGTCGAGGTCCCAGGCGTTGGCGTGGTCCAGCTCCTCCTGGAGCTTGCCCATCTCTTCGAGCAGCGCGTCCGAGTAGTCGGTCGCCATCTGCTCGGCGATCTCGTTGAACCGGTCGAGCTTGCCCTTGACCTCGGCGACACCCTCCTGGACGTTCTCCAGGACGGTCTTCTCCTCGTTGAGCGGGGGCTCCTGGAGCAGGATGCCCACGGTGTAGCCCGGGGACAGGAAGGCGTCCCCGTTCGAGGGCTGCTCCAGCCCCGCCATGATCTTGAGAACGGTCGACTTACCGGCACCGTTCGGACCGACCACACCGATCTTCGCGCCGGGCAGGAAGCTCAGGGTGACGTCATCAAGGATCACCTTGTCGCCGTGCGCCTTGCGCGCCTTGCGCATGGTGTAAATGTACTCAGCCAAGAGAAACCGTCCGGCAGCTTGATCAGGCAGGTGGGCAGATACACCCCATCTTGCCGCACCGCCACCCCTGGGAGGAAACGCGTTCCGGGCGGGGGCTCTGACCTGGGGATTCCTGGATGCCGCCGGACCCTCACCCGTCACTGCCGGTCCCCGTCGATGACCCTCGGGCCCCCTCGCACGGCCCAGGGACGGCCCAGCCCGAGGGCGCCGCTCCCCCGCCGCACGGGGCTACGGTGCTGCCGTGACCAGCTCATCGGAGCGCCCCCTCCTCTTCCTCGACGTGGACGGCCCGCTGATCCCGTTCGGGTCTTCGGCCGGTCGGGAAGAGGTCCCTGCCGCCCCCTCGACGACCGTCGATCAGGGGAACCCGTTGCTGGCCCGACTCCGCGGGGTCTCCACTGGAAAACTCGCCCCATGGTCGAGTGGGCCGCCGACCGACCCTTACAAGGTCAGCACAGTGACTCGGCGAAGCGCCCTCGCCGTGCTCCAGAGCGAAGGTCTCATTCAGTTCGGTGGTCGCAAACTGATCTTGGACGTCCTCGTGCGTGAGCGAGTCGCGACACGAGTGGGTGGCTGCGCAAGCGGGTGCCTTTCGCTGCGGGCGCGGGCACGCTCATGGCGTGGGGCGGGTAGCGGGAGAGGACGTGATGTAGGTCACGGGGAAATGGTGACAGGGTGTTGTCGCAGACAGCTGCGACTGTCGACGCATGACGATCACAGATGAGGACTGCCTCGCCGAAACCCTGGCGTTCAACGCCCAGTTCGAGGCTGCTGCCGCGAGCCGTCCACCTCGTGGGCGAGCGGTGGATGCAGACGTGCTGGCGCTTCTGCGGCGCAATCGGCTCGGTGGCGACACGCCACCGGTGCGACTGCCGCAGGGCCAGGACCGCGTCGTCGCGGGCGGGGTGAAGGTCCGCGCGTTCGTGCCGGATCACGTCGACGGTGTGTATCTGCACATACACGGCGGTGGCTGGGCGTTCGGCTCGGCGGACGGGCAGGACGAGAAGCTGTGGCGGCTTGCTGTGGAAGCCCGGCTGGCCGTGCTGAGCGTGGACTACCGTCTGGCGCCGGAGCACCCGTTCCCCGCCGGCCCCGACGACTGTGAAGCGGCCGCCCGGTGGCTGGTGGACCACGCCGAGACCGAGTTCGGCACGGGGCGGCTGTTGATCGGTGGAGAGTCGGCCGGTGCCCACCTGAGTGTCCTGACCCTGCTGCGGCTTCGCGACCGGCACGGCATCACCGGCCCGTTCCGTGCGGCCCACCTGGCCTTCGGCCCGTACGACCTGACGATGACACCGAGCCAGCGACTGTTCGGCGGTCGGCGGTTGCTGAGCAACTCCGACTCGGTACGGGCAAGTTATGAGCTCTTCACGCCGGGAATGGGCCCGGAGGAGCGCCGCGACCCGGAGGTCTCGCCGCTGTACGCCGGTCTGACCGGCCTGCCGCCCGCCCGGTTCGTCGTCGGCACCCAGGACCCGCTGCTGGACGACTCGCTCTTTCTGGCTCAGCGGTGGCAGGCGGCCAGGGCGCCCGCGCAACTCGACGTCGTCGCGGGCGCGATGCACGGCTTCACACTGTTCCAGTCGACCATCACCGCACGCGAACAGCAGCGGGAGCGGGACTTCCTGGCCGGCGCGTGACGGTAGCGTCGGCCCCATGAACCGAACTCCTCGGCTCTACGCACTGGTGGAAGAGTTGCGCGCGGCGGCGCCGCGAACGTTGACGGTCGCCGCGCTTGCCGCGCGGTTCGAGGTGAGCACACGCACGGTGCAGCGCGATCTCCAGGCGCTGATGGAGGCGGGTGCCCGGTGCGCACCACCACCGGGCGGGGCGGCGGCTGGTCGATCGACCGGGCGATGACTCTCCCGCCGATCCGTTTCACCGCCGAAGAGGCCGCGGCGCTGGTCGCCGCGCTCGCCGTCGCCGACGCCTCCGCCCTCTATGCCGGCGCGGTCCGTACGGCGTCCCAGAAGATCGTGGCCTCGTTGACCGGCCCCGCCTCGACGGCTGCCGAGGAACTCGCCGCCCGGATCGTCGTGCTGCCGACGCGGACAGCGGCGTCGGTCCGGACCGCAGTGGAGCAGGCGCTCACCGACGGCACGGTGCTGCGGCTGTCCTACGTCGGCGCGGCGGGGCAGGAGAGCGACCGCGACGTCGAACCGGCCGGGCTGCTCACCGCCGACGGCAAGTGGTACCTCATCGCCTGGTGCCGCACGCGGCAGGCGGGTCGAGGCTTCCGACTGGACCGAATCACCGCGGCGGCTCCGACCGGTGAGCAGGCGCGACCCCATGAACTGGCTGACCTGCTGCTCGGCTCGGCCGCCGCCGGCGCGGTGCAGCCCACCGCGCTGGCTTCCCTCATCCCCCCGCCATGACAATCGGAACCACTCCTCTAGCTTCCCTCCGGCGCCGGCCGATCCCCTGCCGAGGGCATCTCCTTGTACCCGCGAATGACGTCGCCGTGCGCGGGCCTTGATGACGTAGGGAAAGTCTTATCGAGCACGGCGTGAGAGCGGGTGTCCGGTCCCGGTAGATGCTTGACACTTCGATCCCAGCTGATGGTTGACGGTGGCCGTGATCGGCTTTTCTGTGCACGTCGTTGCGGCGTGTGGCAGGAGGCCGGGATTGGCGCTGGTGGAGTTGTCGGTTGTCGAGCAGAGATACCGGGCTGTGCTTGCGGTGCTGGCGGGCGCGACGGTGACGGAGGTCGCCGCGTCGCTCGGGGTGTCCAGGCAGACGGTGAGCGGGTGGAAGTCCCGGTATGAGGCCTCGGGCCTGGCTGGGTTGGCGGACCGGTCGCGTAGGCCGTCGTCGTGTCCGCATCAGGCCTCTGCGGAGGTGGAGGCGGCGGTGTGTGAGTTGCGGCGTAAGCATCCGAGGTGGGGTCCGCGGCGGATCGCGTTCGTGCTGGAGCGGTCCGGGAACGTGACGCCGGTGCCGTCGCGGATGACCGTGTATCGGATCCTGGTCCGGCATGGGCTGGTGGAGTCGGGGGTTCGGCGCCGGAAGCGGTCGGATTACAAGCGCTGGCAGCGGGACCGTCCGATGCAGTTGTGGCAGATGGACATCGTCGGCGGCGTGATGCTCGTCGACCCCGTGACGGGTGAGTTGACCGAGGCCAAGATCGTGACCGGAGTGGACGATCATTCCCGGTACTGCGTGATCGCGCAGGTGGTGGAGCGGGCGACCGGTCGGGCGGTCTGCTCGGCGTTCGCCGGGGCCTTGCAGCGGTTCGGGGTGCCGGAGGAGGTGCTGACCGACAACGGCAAGCAGTTCACCGACCGATTCGGGCATGGCGGTGAGGTGATGTTCGACCGGATCTGCCGGGAGAACGCGATCGCGCACCGGTTGACCCAGCCGGCCTCGCCGACCACGACGGGCAAGGTCGAGCGTTTCCATCAGACGCTGCGGCGTGAACTCCTGGATGACTGCCCGGCTTTCGAGAGCGTCGAAGAGGCCCAGGCGGCGCTGGACGCGTGGGTTCGGGAGTACAACTCGGTGCGGCCGCATCAGGCCCTGGACATGCAGTCTCCTGCTGACCGGTTCGCCCCGGTGCCCGAGGAGGAGCGGGCCGTGCTGGGGCTGCGGGTGCCTGGGGTGCTGGGGCTGGTGCCGCAGCAGCGGACGCCGGCCGCGGACCGGGCTCCGGCCGAGGCCGAGCCTGCCCCTGCCCCCGTTCCCGGCGTGATGCGGGTGGATGAGGCAGGGGCGGTGGAGTTCGAGCGGGTGGTGCCGGCAAGTGGGAATCTGCAGGTCGCGGGCAAGCAGTTCTGGCTGGGTCCGTCACGGGCGGGGCTGACGGTGACGTTCTGGGCGGACACGCGAATGATCCATGTGCTGATCGCGGGGGCGCGGATCAAGACGGTGCGGTCGCATCTGTCGGTGGTGGATCTGGGGCGGCTGGCGGCCCGGGGCGGTCGTGCGGCCGGCCCTCCGCCGCTTCCCGCCGGTGACAGTGACGGGGCCGCGTTCGAGGTGGACCGGGTCGTGAACAACAGCGGCCTGGTGGGCCTGGGCGGCCACCAGGTGCTGGCGGCGGAGATCCTCGGCGGCCGCCAGGTGGGTGTCCGCATCGACGACGAGACGCTGTCGTTCTTCGATCCGTCCTCACGGGAACTGCTGCGAGTGCGGCCCAACCCACTGAGCGGCGAGGAAGTCCGCAGGCTGCGGGGTCTGCGGCCTGCCGGGCCGCCGCCCCGGCCCCGTGTCGAGCCGGTCCGGGTGCAGCGGAAGGTCAGCGCGGTGGGCACGGTCATGGTCTGCCGCCAGACCGTCTCCCTCGGTCGCCCCTACGCAGGCCAGACCGTGACCGTCCACGTCTCGGACACCACGATCACCGTCGACCTCGACGGCCAGATCCGAGTCATCCGGCGCACCACCGACGTCCCGGTCCGTAACGTGAAAGCCAACAAGCCCCACAAAATTTCCGATGTTGTCTAGGCCCACCGTCAAGCATCAGGTGAGACCCGAACGTCAGGCATCAACTGGGACCCGACACGGCGTGAGAGCGGGAGGTCAACGGAACGCCTCCGGAACTGGGCAGACTTCCAGTGGCTCCTCCGGCCGGTCCGTCCAGCGCCACCAGTTGTGCCGCTCGGCGCACCGCCACAGGGAGCGGCAGGCCCTCCGGCCGTCGTCGTCTCTCTGGACCAGTACGAGACCCCGCGACGTCAAGGGCTGTCTGCACTCGGGGCAGGAGGGAGCGTCGTCGGCCATACGACCAAGCCTGGGCGTGGCTACTGTTCGTTCCTCCGGCGGACGAGCAGGAGGACCGCGCCGCCGATCACGACCAGTCCGATGGCCGCGCCGCCGATCAGGGGGGTCGTGTCGGAGCTGCCGGTTTCGGCGAGGTTGGGGTTGGGGGACGGCGTGACGACCGTGGCGGGGGCCGGTTCGCTGAGGGGGTGGGTGGTGTCCGCGAGGGCGGCGCTCTGGGTGCGGCAGTCGAGGACGCCGGTGAAGCGCTGTTCGAAGCCGGCCGGGCCGCGGATGGTGAAGTCGTAGGGGCGGTCCTCCGGCAGCGGGACCGGCACCGTACGGGTCTCGCCCGGCGCGATGGTGTACTCGGTGTCCAGGAGTTGGAAGGTGAAGGGCTCGTCGCCCTTGTTGAGCGCCGTGATGTCCAGGGTGCCCTCGGTGCAGTTCTCCGTCGCGGACAGGGCCGGTATCGCCCCCTCGGCGGCCCAGGTGGCGGTGGCCGTCGCCGCGACCGTCGACTCGCTGGAGCCGGCCAGGATCTGGGTCTGGCTGCGGCTGTCGGAGGCGAAGGCGCGGCCGACCGGCACGGTCGTGGAGGCCTGGACGGACAGCTGGGCGGTGCCGGCCTCCGCGTCCTCGGGTACGTCGAAGAAGAGCTGGGTGCCGTCGGTGGCCTTGGTGACGGGCCGGCCCTTCTTGTCGACGATCCGCACCGCGTCCTCGTCGGCGGCGCCCACCGGGGGCGTCACCGTGGCGCCGCCCGCGTTGGTGTGGACCGTCACCGGGCCGAGCCGCTCACCGGGACGGCCCGAGACGGCCGGCGGGTCCAGGGCGAGGGATGCCGCGGGCTCGGCCAGGTTGCGGGCGTTCTTCTCCAGGTAGTCGGCGAGCCGCTCGGCCTGCGGGTCGACGGCCTCGACGTCCGTGTCGTCCGAGTAGCGCCAGATGGCGACCTGGGTACCTGCCGCGGCCTCTTCCTCGGTGAGCGCGCGGACGCCCGCCTTCTTCGCGAGCGCGGCGAGGTCGTTGACCTGCGGGTAGCTGTGCTGAAGGATCCACCGCACGCGGCCGGCGTCCTTGTTGGTGCCCAGTGACGTGGCGCTCCAGGACGTTTCCCGGTACTTGGCGTCCTTCTGCGTCGGGTTCTGGATGTCGACGCAGTACGTCTGCAGCATGCCGCCGCCCTCGACGGACATCTCGAACAGGCCGGCCGGGACCTGCTGGTCTCCGTCCTCCCCGTGAATGACCGCGGTGCCGTGCGTCTTCAGGCCGCCTATGGTGGCCGTCGCTCCGCCCTGCCCCCGTGCCGCCCCCTCCTGGGCGGCGGTGGCGGGAGCCGTGCCGGCCGCCACACCGGCGACGGCGAGCGCGGACACCAGCGCACCGGCGGCGAGACGCACCGCCCCTCGGCCGGGCAGAGACGGCACAGCGAGCGAAGAAAACACCAAATTCCCCTTCGAGCAGGACCCGTTGGCGTGGGGGAACGGTCCCACCAGCAGAATCAGCAGCCGTACAAGGCTCGTTCGGCATCCTAAGGACGTGACGGACCGGGGCCGCCGGTGATCGTCACCCTCACGGTGATCCGAATCGGAATCGTTATCGCCGACAGCCTTCTTGAGCAGGGCTTATCGACAAATCCACCCGGGGCCGTCCGGGACGCATGGGCCGATAAGCCGTGCTTCGGGCGGTTCCGGCCGGGGGCTCGGTGTCACGCCACCGCGACAGGTTCCGGTTGCCGTTCGGGGGCCGGGGCGGCGGGCTCCCCGGCCGCTTCCCCGGCCGGGTCCGGCACCGGGGTCTCCCAGTTGGGTTCCGGCTGGGGCGGGGAGGTCGACGCCTCCGTCCTGCCGGTGCGCCGGAACGCCGCCGTGCCGCGGGCGAGATCGTGGCCGATCGCCACCGCGTCGATATCGGCCGAGGTCCGGCTCTGCCCCTCGCGGACATCGGTGCGCACCTTCAGCCTGCCCTGCACGACGACGGGGTCGCCCACCGCCAGGGACGCCGAGGCGTTGGTGGCGAGCTGCCGGTTGGCCCACACCGTGAAGAAGTTGGTGTGGCCGTCCGTCCAGGCGCTCTTCTCACGGTCCCAGTAGCGCGCGGTGACCGCGAGCCGGAAGCGCGCCGACGGTCCGTTCGCCAGGTCCCGGAAGACCGGCTGGGTGGCGACGTTGCCCACGGCGCAGATCATCGTCTCGTTCATCGCGAGTCCTCCCTCCCGTACGGGCACCTCCCGTACGGCGCCTTCCGTACGGGCATCTCCCGTACGACGGCCGGGGCGACCGCGTCCCTCGCGATCGCCGCGAAGGCCAGACTGCCCGCGATCGGGCCGGTCCGCCGGGGGCTGTGGACCGGTCCGGCGGCTGTGGACAACTCCGCCACCCGTGAGGGTGACCGACGGCCCGTCGAGACCGCGGCCGCGTCCCCTACCTCGGCACGGCCCCCACCCCTGTGACCCGCGCGTACTGCTCCCGCACCTCCCGGTACCGCAGCAACTCCGCTGCCAGCGGATCCAGCACCCTGGCCCGGCCGCACCCCGCGGCCGCCTCCCGCAACAGGCGTTCCGCCTCGTGGCCGTAGCGTCTGGCGGGGCCGCGAGCCGCCATGCGACAGCTCCACTCGATGAGGGGGCCGCCGACGATGCCGGCCACCATCAGCAGGACCGGTACGCCCAGGTTCGGCGGCACGATGCCGATGATCTGGCCCAGCAGCCACAGGCCGCCCACCACCTGGAGCAGGGTCATGGTCGCCTGGGCGAGAACGGCCACCGGCCACCAGCCGGGCCGCGGCGGACGCCCCGGCGGCGGCGCCGTGCGTCCCGCCAGTTCGTCGAGGGCCTCGGGCAGCCCGTGGGCGCCGCGGAGGGCGGCCTCGCGCATCGCCTGCGCCCACGGCGCGGGCAGTCCGGCCGACGCCCGCTCCGAGACCGTGCGCACCGCGTGCTCGACGCGCTGACGGGCGGTGGCCTCCTCGTCCGCCTGGGTGCGCGACGGCAGCCGTCCCGTGACGGGGTCGCGCCGGTCGTGGTACCAGCGCCACAGCCGCAACCAGGGTGTTCCGCACGCGCGGTTGGCGTTGCGCAGCCAGGCGCGTTCGGCGGCCTCGCCCGCCGCGGTGGCGCCGACCGCGTCGGCCAGCCGGTCCGCGAACTCCTCCCGTGCCTCCTCGCTGAGCCCGGTGCGCCGACCGGTGACGTACACGGGGCGCAGGTGCCGTGCGGCGGCGTCCACGTCGGCCGCGATCCGGCGGGCCGGGGCCTGCCGTTCGGCGACGAACTGGCCGAGCGCCTCGCGCAGCTCGCCGACGCCTTCGCCAGTCAGCGCGGACAGGGCGAGCACGGTGGCGCCGGGTTCGCCGTACTCGCCCAGCGCGATGCCGTCCTCGTCGAGCAGGCGCCGCAGGTCGTCGAGGACCTGCTCGGCGGCCTCGCCGGGCAGCCGGTCGACCTGGTTCAGGACGACGAAGGTGACCTCGGCGTGGCCCGCCATCGGCCGCAGATAGCGCTCGTGGATCAGGGCGTCGGCGTACTTCTCCGGGTCGACGACCCAGATGACTGCGTCGACGAGCGCCAGGATGCGGTCCACCTGCTCGCGGTGCTGCACGGCGGCCGAGTCGTGGTCGGGCAGGTCGATCAGGACGAGGCCGCGCAGCGGCGACTCGGAGTCCGGGTGCTGGAGCGGACGGCGGCGCAGCCGGCCGGGGATGCCGAGCCGGTCGAGGAGGCTGGCCGCGCCGTCGCTCCAACTGCACGCGATGGGCGCGGCGGTGGTCGGCCGGCGGACGCCGGTCTCGGAGATCGTCACCCCGGCGAGGGTGTTGAACAGCTGCGACTTGCCGCTGCCGGTGGCGCCCGCGACGGCGACGACGGTGTGCTGCCCGGAGAGCCTGCGCCGCGCGGCGGCCTCGTCCAGGACCCGGCCGGCCTCGGCCAGGGTGCCGCTGTCGAGCCGGGTCCGGGAGAGTCCCACCAGCTCGCGCAGGGCGTCGAGGCGTGATCTGAGGTTGCCGTCGTAGGCGAGCGGCATCAGGGCGGCCGAGGAGGCGGGGGGCCTGCTCGGCAGGACGGCGTACGGCTCGGCCCCGCCGTTCTCGTCCACCCGCCGTGCGATCAGCCCGTCGCCCCAGGCGCCCTCTCCGTCCCCGGCGCCGGACGGACCGTCGGGCGAGGCCGCCCCGGCACGGTCCGCGCGGCGGTGCCCACCGGCGGTGTCGTCCCGCACGCGCGCATGGGAGGCGCCGGGGCGGTCGCTCCCGTGCTCGCGCGGACGCGTACCGCGCCCGGCGTCCCCGGCCTCCCGGGCGCCCCGACGGTCCCCGGCGGGGTCCTCGCGGTCGACGTGCGCACGCGCGACGCGGTCACTCGGGGCGTGGTCGCGGGGGGCCGCCTTCTCTGCAGGGACGCCCTGACTGCGACCGGCCCGGCCGGCCCGGTCATCCCGGCCGACCCCGCCATCCCGGCCATCCCGGCCGACCCCGTCAATCCGGCTGGTCCCGCCAATCCGGCTGGTCCCGCCATCCCGGCCATCCCGGCCGACCCGGCTGGCCCGGTCATCCCGGCTATCCCGGCTCTCCCGGTTGTCCCACTGGACAGCGGCGGCCCGGGTGCCCCGCTCGTCCCGATGGCTCGGACGGTCCCACAGGCCTCGCGGTTCGAGGTCGTCCCGGGGGTCCTCGCCGTCCCGAGCGTCCCCGCCGTCCTGGACGTCCCGGCCACCCCGGGAGTCCCGACCGTCCCGGCCACCCCGAAAGTCCCGGGCGTCCCGGGCGTCCCGGTCGTCCCGGGCGTCCCGGTCGACAGCAGCGCCCCGAACGCCTCGCTCCTCCCGGGCACCCTGCTCTCCCCCGGCGTCCGGCTCTCCCCGGTCGGTCCGGCGGTCCCAGGCGCCGCCTCGCGGTTCGAGGTCGCTCCGTCCGTCCCCGGCGTCTGCCACTTCCCGACGCCCCCGACGCCCCCGACGGCCCCGGACAGCCTGCTCCTCCCGGGCAGACTGCTCCCCCAGGGCGTCCTGCTCCCCACGGGCATCCAGCTCGCCCCGGGAGTCCAGCTCGCCCCGGTCTTCCCGATGGCCCGCGTCGCCCCCGTCGCCCCGGTCGTCGCCGGAGTGGGAAGCGTCGGTGGGGTTCGTCCGTGCTGCCTCCTTCGTCGTGTGCTCGGTGGGGTCCTGGTCAGTGACGGCGGTCACCGGTCACCTCTCCTTCTGCAGTACGGACAGCGCGGCGATGAGCTCTGCCTGTGGCTCGGGGTGCACCTCCAGGGCGTCGAGCGGAGCCAGCCTGCGCTCGCGCTCGGCGTGCATGACCCGGTCGACGTGCTGGTCGAGCAGCCGTCCGCCCCGGTCGCGCAGCCGCAGCGCGCCGTGGGCGCCGATCCGCTCGGCGAGCCGTTCCCCGGCGGCACGCGCGCGTCGGCCGCCCAGCAGCACGGTGGCGACCAGGCCGGCCACCACCCCGGGGTCCGGTGCGAGGTTGCGGTCCAGCTCGCGGACCTCCTCCTCGGCGTACTCCTCCAGCTCGCGCCGCCACCGCCGTACGGCCAGCCCGATGCGGTGCTCGGCGCTTTCCGGCGCGGGGGCGGGGGCGGCGAGTTCGGGGGCCTCCGCCGCCGGTTCCTGGCGCCAGGCCTCGTCGACGCGTTCGTCGGCGGCCGTGACGGCGCACAGCAGCAGGGCGCTCAGACTCTCCACCAGCGAGTCGAGGAGTTCCTCCGGGGTGCAGTCGAGGGGGAAGGCCCGCCAGCGCTTGAGCGCGTCCCCGGCGAGCACGGCGCCCGCCTGCAACCGGCCCCGTACGCGCGCGTGCTCGCCGTCGTAGGCGCCGTCGACGGCGGCGGTGAGCCGCAGCGCGGCGGCGTACTGCGCGGCGGTGGCGCCGGCCAGTTCGGGCATCCGGGACTTCAGCGAGTCCAGGATGCCGTGCGCCGTACGGGCCATGGCGTGGTGCCGGGCATCGAGTTCCTGGGCCCGCTGGACCAGCCAGGTCCGCAGCGGCGCCACGGCGCTGGCCGGGAGCAGGCCGCCGCCCCAGGCCGACTCGGGCAGTTCGGGGACGGTGAAGCGGGGGACGTCGCCGAGCCCGGCCTTGGTGAGCAGGGCCGCGTACTGCCGCGACACCTCGGACACCACCTGGTGCGGCACCCGGTCGAGCACCGTGACCAGGGTGGCGTCGTACTCCTTGGCGGTGCGCAGCAGGTGCCAGGGCACCGCGTCCGCGTACCGGGCGGCCGTGGTGACCATCACCCAGATGTCGGCGGCGCAGATCAGTTCGGCGGCCAGGACGCGGTTGTCGGCGACGAGGGAGTCGATGTCGGGCGCGTCGAGGAGGGCGATGCCCGGCGGCAGGGTGTCGGCGGTCTCGACGCGCAGCACGCGCGCGGGGTTCTCGCCGGGCAGCAGCAGGTCGTCGTCCGGGTCACGGTGGGGCACCCACACGCGCGTGAGGTCGGGCAGCACCCGCATGCCGCTGAACCAGTGGTGGTCCTCCGGGTGGCACACCAGGACCGGCGTGCGGGTGGTGGGCCGCAGGACGCCCGCCTCGCTGACCCGGCGTCCCACCAGGGAGTTCACCAGGGTGGACTTCCCGGCGCCGGTGGATCCGCCCACGACGGCGAGCAGCGGCGCCTCGGGTTCCTTCAGGCGGGGCACCAAGTAGTCGTCGAGCTGGGCAAGCAGTTCGTCGCGGTTGGCACGCGCGCGTGGGGCCCCCGGCAGGGGCAGCGGGAAGCGTGCGGCCGCGACACGGTCGCGCAGGGCGGAGAGTGCGTCGAGCAGCTGAGGCCGTACGTCCAAGGTCACCACATGTGAAGAATGCCCAATTTTGAGGGAATTCTGAAGCATATGAGCATGATGAGCATGTCTGCGCGCCGACCGGACACTCCGGACGGAAGGGACTACCGGGACACGAGGACAGTCCAGGCATAACGAGTGGACAACACCCGATGCGCGAGGAGCCAAAAGCGATGCACGATTCGTAACTGCCTGCGATTATCAGGACCGCTTCACCGAACCTCCACATAGAGCCACGGAGGGGAAGCATCCGGGACATGGAGCCGGGAGCCCTATCCTTGTCCCCGGCGACGTCAGGGACCGGCCACACCCGGATCCCACGACCGAGGCCACCACATCAGGCCCCCGTAGCTCAGTGGATAGAGCAGGCGCCTTCTAAGCGCTTGGCCGCAGGTTCGAGTCCTGCCGGGGGCGCCACGGTGCTGCCGTCGGCGGCACACGTCGTTCCGACAGCAGCGCCCGGGCGGTCGAACGGAGCGGGGCGGCCCGACGGGCTGTCTCAGTCGAAGCGGAGTGAGCCCGTACGGGTGCGCTTCAGCTCGAAGAAGTCGGGGTAGGACGCCAGGGCGCGGGCGCCGTCGAAGATCCGCGCGGCCTCCTCGCCCCGCGGGATCGAGTTGAGCACCGGGCCGAAGAAGGCCACACCGTCGATGTGGATCGTGGGTGTGCCCACGTCCTCGCCGACCGGGTCCATGCCCTCGTGGTGGCTTCTGCTCAGCGCCTGGTCGTACTGGTCGCCGTCCGCCGCGGAAAGCAGTTCTTCGGGCAGTCCCACCTCCGCCAGCGCCTGCCGGGCGACCGCGGCGAAGTCCTTGTCGCCGCCGTTGTGGATACGTGTTCCCAGTGCCGTGTAGAGGTCCGGCAGCACCCCGTTGCCGTGCTGCTGCTCGGCCGCCACGCAGATGCGCACCAGTGCGAGCGACTTGTCGACCAGTTCCCGGTACCAGTCGGGAAGTTTGCGGTTCTCGTTGAGCAGGTACAGGCTCATCACCCGAAAGGTCAGGTCCAATTCGCGCTGCTCACTCACCTCCAGGATCCAGCGGGAGGTGATCCAGGCGAACGGGCACGCCGGGTCGAAGTAGAAATCCACCTTCGCGACGGAGCCGGCCTGCGTGGAGGAGTCGGTCATGTGGTGCCTCCAAAGAGCTGTGGTGAGCGGGTGGTTACCCCTGGAGCGAGGTTGGCTACTGCTACCGGCTACCGGCCAGCCACGCGTCCAGGGTCAGCAGCCCCGGGTGGCGCCGCCGGAGTGTGGGGATGTCGACCTGGTAGCCGGTGGCGCCGAGCCAGTCGAACATCGCCGCCAACTCCGGTGCGAAGCGACGCAACTCGTCGATCGGCTGCCGCTCGAAGCGGGTCGGCACACCGTCGGAGGCGGCGAAGGCCGCGGCGATCTGCCGGGGGGTCAGCTCGTCGCCGGCGATCTCGGTCTTCCGGCCGATGTACTTCTCCGGGGCGCCGAACGCCTCCGCCGCGATCCGGCCGAGGTCGCCCAGAGCGATCATCTGCAGCGGGGTGTCCGCGTCCAGCGCGAGCGAGGCCACCCGCTCGCCGTCCTGCGCCGGCGGCATCATGGAGTGCCAGTTCTCCATGAAGAACGTCGGACGCAGCACGGTGACGGGCAGGCCCAGGGAGTCGAGGTGGGCCTCGATGCGCTCCTTGGTCCCGAAGTGCCGGACGCCGGAGCCGTGTCCGACGGCCGCGACGGAGCCGTAGACGAAGTGGGCGACGCCCGCGGCCTCGGCGGCGTCGGCGATGTTCGTCCCCTGCCGCACTTCGGCGTCGGGGTCGGGGTTCGTCAAATCGGCGGCCTGCACGCTGTAGACGCCGTGCACGCCCCGGGTGGCCGCGATCAGTGAGTCGGGTTCGTCGAGGTCCCCCGTGACGGGTTCGGCGCCGAGCACCCGCAGAGCCTTCGCCGCCGGCTTGTCCGGGTCGCGCACGAGCGCCCGTACGGACCATCCGCCGGCGAGCAGTGCGCGGGCGACCGCCCCGCCCTGGCCCCCCGTCGCTCCCGTGACCAGAACCGTCCTGTTCTCCGGCACCGAACGTCCCTTCGCGAGTCCCCCCAACGGTTTTTCGAGTATCACGGCCGCGCATTGATGAGTCCAACGCAGTTTTGTCATCGGATCGATCGCGTCGCATCATCGATCGATGGAGCTCAAGCAGATGCGCTACGTCGTCGCCGTCGCCGACACGGGGAACTTCACCCGGGCCGCGGAACAGTGCCTCGTCGTCCAGTCGGCGCTCAGCCATCAGATCGCCCGCCTGGAGCGCGAGTTGGGGGCGAGGCTGTTCGACCGCACCAGCCGGCGGGTACGGATCACCCCGGCCGGCGAGGCGTTCCTCACCGCGGCGCGCCAGTGCCTGGAGGCCGCCGAACGCGCGAGCGCCAACGTCGCCGCCGCCGTCGGCGAGGTCCGGGGCCGGCTCGCGGTCGGGCTGATCCCCACCGTCGCGGCGGTCGACATCCCGGGCGCCCTGCGGGACTTCCGCCGGCGATATCCGCAGGTGCGCATCAGCCTGCGGGTGGGGGCCAGCGACGATCTCGTCGAGCAGGTGGTGCAGGGGTCCATCGAGACCGCGTTCCTCGGGCTGCCGATCACGGCGCGGCCCGAGGGCGTACGCGTACGGGAACTGGCCCGGGACCGGCTCGTCGCGGCGGTGTCGCCGGAGCACCCGCTCGCGGGCGAGAAGTCGGTCGCCCTCAGCAGGCTCGCCGCCGAGGTGTTCGTGGACCTGCCGGCGGGGACGGCCGGGCGCGTCCAGTCCGACCAGGCGTTCTCGGCCGCGGGCATCGACCGCGAGGTCGCCTTCGAGGTGACGACCGCGGAGTTCATGGTCCGGCTGGTCTCGGAGGGTCTGGGAGTGGCCATGCTGCCCGCCAGCTACGTCCCCCGGCTGAGCGGGATCACCACCATCGAGGTGACGGACGCCCCGGCCCGCGTGGAGTACGCGGTGTGGAACCAGGCGGGCTGCACACCCGCGGCGAAGGCCTTCCTGTCCCTCCTCGGCATCGCCGGCGACACCGAGGACACGGCCGGTCGCCCGCCCCGCTCCCGGGCACGGTAGGACCGGGCACGGGGAGCGGGCTTCAGGCACGGCGGGGACCGGCCCCACGCACGACAGGAACGGGCTTCAGGCACGGCGGGGACCCGCCTCAGGCACGGTAGGGACGGGCGGCGGCGATCAGGCCCACCGCGGCGATGGCGCCCGCCAGTGCGCACACCCCGTTCCACCCGTAGGCGGACCAGACCGGCGGGGCGAGGGCACCGCCCAGGGCGCCGCCGGCGAAGAACAGGGTCATGAAGACGGCGTTGATGCGGCTGCGCGCCTCGGGCCGCATCTCGTAGCAGGTGTTCTGGGACGCGTTCAGCATGGCCGTCTGCCCCAGGTTAATCATGATCATGCCAATAATGAGCCAGCCGACCTCCCCGTTCCGCGCCGGCAGCATCACCAGCCACGCCAGGCCCGACAGCAGCAGTCCGGCCAGGAGGACGGCGCGCGGGTGCCCGCGATCGACGTAACGTCCGGCCAGGGGCATGCACAACGGGCCCACGGCACCGACGAGTCCGACCGCGCCGATGGTCGACGTGCTCCAGTCGTAGGGCTCCTCGACCAGCAGCAGCGTGATCGTGACCAGGTGGACGGTGTAGCCGGCCATGGCCAGCGAGGCGACGGCGACGGGCCGGCGCAGCGCCGGCACCTCGACGAGCAGGGCGGCGGTCGAGCGCAGCAGGCTGCCCGGGCGGGTCTCGTCGGTCCTGTCGCCCCGGGACTCCGGCAGCACGCGCCGCACGGCGAAGGCGGTGGCCAGCAGCAGTACGGCGGTGACCCAGTACACCGAACGCCACCCGGCGACGTCGGCCAGGGCGCCGGAGAAGGCGCGGCCGATCAGCCCGCCGGCGAGGACTCCGGCCATCACGGTGCCGACGTTGCGCGCCCTGCTGTCCGGGGCGCTCAGCTCGGCGGCGAAGGGCACGAGGACCTGGGCGCCGACGGAGGTGACGGCGACGAGTCCGGTGGCGGCCAGTAGCAGGGGCCCGTTGGGGGCGACGCCCGCCAGCAGGAGCAGGACGCCGGTGGCGGCCAGCAGGGACGCCGCGAGGTCCCGGCGCGGGTAGCGGTCGCCGAGCGGGACGAGGAAGGCCAGTCCGAGCGCGTAACCGATCTGGGAGACGGCGACCACCATGCCCGCGGTGGTGGTGGTCATGTGCAACTCGGTGCGCAGGAGGCCGAGCAGCGGCTGCGCGAAGTAGTTCCCGGCGACGGACAGGCCCGCGGCCAGGGTCATCACGGGCAGGACGCGCGACGTGCGCGGTGCGCCGGCGTTCCCGGGAGCCGACGCACCCGGGGCGGCGGAGGTTTTCGACATGGCCCCATGTTCGAAGACCGGTTACCCATGCGTCCAACTCATTCTTCTCATAGGATCGATCTCGTAACGAGATGGTCATGGCAAGAGCCGGCAGCACGAAACGGGAAGGGACGGCAGGACGTTGGGGAACTACGCGTGGAGTCACCGCCTCGAGGACGTGGACCTGGAGGAGCTGTCGCGCCTCTACCGGATCGCACCGCTGGGCGACAAACCCCCCGAGCGGCTCGCCACGGTGTTCGGCAACAGCCGCTTCACCTGCTTCGTCCGCGCCGGTGACACGCTCGTCGGCGCCGGGCGGGCGCTGGCCGACTGCGCCTACATCGCCGATGTCGCCGTCCACCCGGACCACCAGGGACAGGGTCTCGGGTCCGACATCATCCGCAGGCTGCTGGAGCTGGCGCGGGACCACAAGAAGATCCTCCTCTACGCCAGTCCCGGCACCGAACCCTTCTACCGGAAGCTCGGCTTCCTGCCGATGAACACCGCCATGGCGGTCTGGGCCGACCCGGACCGCGCGGTCGACATCGGTCTGCTCCGCCGGGAGCCCTGACGGACCCCGGGACCTCGGACGTCGGTAGACTCGGCGCCCGCCACTGCCCCTTCGGCGAGAGGGACCGACGACCGTGCGACTGCGCTGTGCCGTACTGGACGACTACCAGCGGGTGGCGACCGAGGTCGCCGACTGGTCGCCGGTGGCCGACTTGGTGGACGTCGTCCCGCACGACACCCACTTCCCGGACGAGGACGCCCTCGCCGCGGCCCTGGCGGACGCGGACATCGTGGTCACCCTGCGCGAACGCGTCCCGTTCCCCGGCTCGTTGATCGCCCGGCTGCCCCGGCTGAAGCTCATCGTCGCCTCCGGCATGCGCAACAGCGTGATCGACTACGCCGCCGCCGAAGCCCACGGTGTCACCGTCTGCGGTACGGCCTCCTCCTCGACCCCGCCCGTCGAGCTGACCTGGGCCCTGCTGCTCGGCCTGGCCCGCGGCATCGTCCAGGAGGCCAACGGGGTGCGCGAGGGCGGCCCCTGGCAGCAGACGGTGGGCGCCGACCTGCACGGCCGCCGGCTCGGACTGCTGGGCCTGGGCAAGATCGGCGGCCGGGTCGCCCAGGTCGGTCTGGCCTTCGGCATGGAGGTGAGCGCCTGGAGCCAGAACCTCACCCGGGAGCGCGCCGACGAGGTCGGCGTCGAACTGGCCCCGTCCAAGGAGGAGCTGCTGCGCAGCGCCGACTTCGTCTCCGTCCACCTGGCGCTCGGCGAGCGCACCCGCGGCCTGCTCGGCCCGGCCGAACTCGCCCTGCTCAAGCCGACCGCCTACCTGGTCAACACCTCGCGCGCGGCGATCGTCGACCAGGAGGCGCTGCTCACCGCGCTGCACGAGGGCCGCATCGCGGGCGCGGGCGTGGACGTTTTCGACACCGAGCCGCTTCCCGCCGGCCACCCGATGCGCACCGCCCCGCGCCTGCTCGCGACCCCCCACCTGGGCTATGTGTCGCGCGCCAACTACGCCACGTACTACGGCCAGGCCGTCGAGGCGATCCAGGCCTACCTCGCGGGCTCCCCCGTGCGGCGCCTGCCCGTTCCCGCGGCCGCGCCGAGCCCGGTGTAGGGACCGCTCAGGCGGTGCCCGCCCGGTCGGAGTCCACCGGGCGGCAGTAGACGCCGTCGCTCCGGCACAGGTGACCGAGGTCCACCAGATAGCGCCGGAGCGTCACATGGTCGACCTCGCCGTCCTCGCACCAGGCGCGCAGCTTCTCGTCGACGGTGCGCTCCGGGTACTCCACGCCGGGTGCGAAGGTCTGCTCGGCGATGTGCCGCAGCACCACCTTCTTGCGCGTCCAGCGCGCGGGCAGCCGGACCAGCCGGCCGTCCCTGACGAAGGTCCGTACGACGATGCCGGCCGGGCCGTCGTCGCCCGCCGCACCGGAGTCCCGGGCCGCCTGCGGCGCCGGGCGGCCGGCCCGGGCCAGCTCCCGGAAACGGTCGTGGGCGACGGCGAGTTCGCCGTCGGCGCCGGTCGTCACCACGCCCTGGTCCCGCAGTCGGCGCAGCGCACCGGCCGCCTCCTTCGCACTGAGGCCGGCCGTCCGGGCCACCTGTGCGGTGTCGCCCGCGCCGAGCGCCACGGCCGCGAAGGCCCGCACCCGGCTCTCCTCGGCGAACAGAGCGGGCAGCGCGGCCAGTGCGGACGCCTGCGCGGGATCGGACGGCGGCTCGGAAGCCCTGACGGACGTGTCGGATCGGTCGTTCGGCATGCCGGGAGGCTAGTGGACCCACGGGCGCGCACGGCAACGGTTTTCCCGCCGGAGACTGCCCGCCCGTCGCCGCAGACTGCCCGCTCGCCCGCCGGAGACCGTCCGCCCACCCGCCGGAGGCCGTCCGCGTCGCCACCGGCCCACATGTCCAAAAAGGGTGATCCGCACATTCTCCCCGTGACCGGCTGCGACCGGCCGCGTTGAACCGGCAGTGCGGCGGCGCGTCCTGCCGCCGCGCTCCCCGAGTCAGAAGGAGAACGTGATGTCTCGCATCGCGAAGGCCGCCGGTGTCGCCCTCGGCACCGGTGCCGTGGTGCTCAGCGGCACCGGCATGGCCATGGCGGACGCGGGCGCGGCGGGCGCGGCCGTCGGCTCGCCCGGTGTCCTGTCCGGCAACGTCGTCCAGATCCCGGTGCACGTGCCGGTCAACGTCTGCGGCAACACCATCGACGTCATCGGCCTGCTGAACCCGGCCTTCGGCAACAGCTGCGAAAACGGTGACGACGAGGGTGACAAGAGCGGCGGCTACGGCGGCTGAGTCGCCAGGCACCGAGGAGCCCCGGCCCACCCGGCCGGGGCTCCCGCCGTTTCCCGGGGAGGACGTGCTTGGCCCGCCCGGGGTCGGCCCCGTCTAGGCGTACCGGTAGATCCGGCCCACGTCCTCCAGCTCGTCCGGCGTCACGTCCCACGGCGGCAGCTTCTCGTGCCGTGCGACGATCCGCCCGCGCTGCGCGCTGCCCCGGCCGGGCGGCTCGGCGGGCAGGTAGCGGGCGCCGCGGTGGCGGGCCTGCCAGCGGGACCACTGCAGGTCGATGAAGGCGTGGTGCAGCCAGAACACCGGGTCGTTGACGGAGGCGCCGCCGACCATGGCCCCGCCGACCCAGCGGTGCACCCGGTTGTGGTTGCGCCAGGAGACGCTGCCGCGCCCGGTCCCCCACCCCTCCAGCTTGTTGCGGAACCCCTTGCGGACCGTGGAGTCGTACGGCGAGGTGTCGTACTTCGGGTCGTCCAGCGCCCACTCCAGGTCGCTCTTCGAGGGCAGGTCGAGGGGGTTGCCGGCGCGTCCGAGGTCCCGGGTGAGGAACTCGGTGTCGGTGACGTTCTCCTTGATGGTCCAGTTGCCCTCGGCGTGGGCGAAGGGGCCGGTGGTGACCCGGTGGTCGGAACGCCGCCCGGTGCCGCCCAGCAGGTCGGCGGTCCAGGGCGTGGACTTGGTGCCGCGGTCCTTCGTCCAGTCCCAGTACGGCACGGTGACCGAGTCGTCCACCCGGCGCAGCGCCTCCTCCAGGTCCAGCAGGAACCGGCGGTGCCAGGGCAGGAAGGACGGCGCCATGTGCGCCGTACGCAGTCCGTCCTCGCCGTCGGAGACGTAGTACTCGATGTGGGTGCGCACGAACTCGTCGTACTCGCCGCGTCGTTTGACCTCCAGCAGCGCGCCCACGAACCGCCGCTTCTCGCTGCGGGTCAGCGTGCTGACGTCCTTACGCGTGTACGCCATGCCGCCCCCCGGAGTGCTGGTCGTGGCCGGTCGACGGGGTGTCGCGCAGGTGCTCGCCGGGGCCGAGTTCGTCGACGGCGCCGCGGGCCGCGGCGAGCGGGGTGGGGTACGACCGGTAGTGGTCGACCATGCTCAGCCAGCTGCCGTCGGCCCGCCGCATCAGGTGCAGCGGGCGGCCGTCCACGGTGACGTGCCAGGTGCCGGCCCCCAGGGCCCGCCCCGCGGCGGAGCGGATGCCCCGGATGCGCCGCCCGCGGTAGGTCTCGTCGAAGGCGGCACCGTCGCCGAACCCGGCGGACTCGCCGTCCCGGACGGACCCGGCGGAATCACCGTCCCGGACGGGCCCGGCGGAATCACCGTCCCGGACGGACCCGGCGGTGTGCGGCCCGGGATGCGCGGGCGCCGCCGCGTCCCGGTTCCCGGCGGGCCGGGAGGCGCCGATCAGCGGCGCCAGGCCGACGGCGACGGCCGGTCCGAGCAGCCCCCGCATCAGCTGCCGCCGGGAGGCGGACGCCGGCCCGCCTCTCGCCGCACCCTCACCCCGCACCGCGTACCGCGGCTCGCGCTCCGCGCCGTTCGCTCTCGTGCCCGCGTCGACCACCATGGCTCACTCCTCGTCCGGTTGCGTCGGTCCGCACCGCTAACCGCACGACGGGCCCCGCGGTCACCGTACGCAGGGCCAGTCGGAGCACGGCCGCTCCCGGAAGCGGGGTCGCCGCAGGGCTACAGGCCCGGTCCCACGCCCAGGTCGGCCACCGGAACCGTCTGGACCACCGGGGCGAGCACGCCGGCCTCGGGCAGCTTCGGCGACGGCAGGCCCAGGGCCTCGGGGTTCGGCGCGGTGAGCGGGGCGTCCAGGGACAGGCCCGGCGCCAGGGTGCGCACCTCGGCGGCGGGCGCGTCGACGCCGGCGTGGTCGAACTCGTCCCCGAGGACGTGCGGCACCGGCTGGCGCAGGTCCACGCCGGGCAGCCCGCCGTGCACCGGCAGCTGCGGCAGGGTCCGCTCCGGCAGCAGCCGGCCCTCGACGTACCGCGGGCCCTCCGGGGCGCCCGCGGTCGGCACGGGCAGCTCGCCGGCCACCTCGGGCAGTTCCATGCCGAGGGCCGTCTCCGCACCGTCCAGCGGCACCGGCACGGGGATCGCGCCGGCCGCGGCGGCGGGAGTCACCGCCGCGCCCACGGCGGCGGCCACACCGGTGACGACGGCGGCCAGGGTTCGTCTGGTGGTCGGCTTCATGACAGGCACGGGTCCCTTTCGAGAAGGCGGGGGTACGGCTTTCCGGGAGGACGGAAAGGCGGGAAGGCGGGACGAGGGGGTGCGGCGAGGGGCGAGGGGCGGGACGGCGGTCAGCCGCCCAGCGGGAGACCGCCCAGCAGGCCGTTCGCGGAGTTCAGTTCGGAGGTCGCGCCCTTCACGGTGTGCAGCACGGAGTCCTTGTTCTCGGTGTCCAGGGCGTTGGATCGCGCGTCCGACTGGTGCTTGATCGGCATGATGTCGATGGGCTCCGCGGTCAGCGCGTTCACGGCACCGTTGAGGCTGGTGGGAGTGAGGGCGGCGGCGTCGGAGGCGTCGTAGGCGAAGGCGGGCACGGCGGAACCGGCGGCGACCAGGGAACCGGCGACGACGGCGGCGGCCTTGAGGGACTTCATCGTGTTCCTTTCCTCGGCGACCCGTGTCACCGGTGGGATTGCTGACGCCCTCCCTAACGACCTGCGGCGGACCCGGAAACTCCGCCGTCCGGAAGACATATGAGATCTCCGGACCCGGATGAGGCCAGCGGACATGGGGATGAGGCCCGCGGGCACGGAGATGAGGCCCGCGGGCACGGAAAGGGGCCGCCGCGCCTCCACGACGGGAGGTGCGACGGCCCGGGACGCCGGGGGTCGGTCGGCGTCAGGAGGGGTCCGCCGGTACGGCCGCCTCGGGAGTCGTGGCCTCCGGAGTCGTGGCCTCCGGCGCGGTGGGCACGCCGGGCAGGCCGGCCAGGTCCGCGGCGGGCAGCCCGCTGCCGACCATCGTGGCGGCGACGACGTTGACGATGCCGGTCATCACGTCCTCGACGGCGGGGCTCACCTGGTCGGCGGTACCGGAGGTGGTGGCCTTGACCAGGGCGTCGATCTGCTTCTGCAGCTCGGCCTGCGCGGTCGCGGACAGGTCGGAGGCGGCCGCGGTGCCGTCCTCGTTCTGCGCCGTGACGGGCGCCGGCAGCGTGACCGGGGTGTCGGTCCCGGCCTCCGGCGCGGTCACGGCCGCGTCGTCGGCGTCCGTGTCCGCGGCCTCCACCTTGGCGAGGGCGTCCTCGACGGCGGCGGAGAGCTTCTCGGCGTCCGCGGCGGAGAGTTGGCCGTTGTCGGCCTTGAGGACCGCGGTGAGCATGTCGGTGACGGGCGTGAGCACTCCGCCCAGCCCGGCCAGGCTGCCGACCTGGCTCTGCAGTTCGTCGGCGTCGGGCAGGGGAGCGCGGGACGCCGCGTGGGTGCGTTCCCGGACCGAGTCGCCGTCGGCCGCCATCACCGCCGGACCGGAGAGGCCGATCAGCAGGCCGGCGCAGAGAGCGGAGGTGGCGATTCGCCGTGCGGGCAGACGCATGGGGGGTTCCTTTCGGTGGTGCGTCGGATGTTGTGCCCACCGTGGAAGTGCCCCTGGCGCTCTGCAACCGAGCGGTGACCCGGCCGGCCCGCCCGTCGTTGCCCCGCTCGGCGTCCTGCCTGCTGAGACGCCCTGTCAAGGTCCGTGCGCCGTGTCACCGCGCGGTCCCCCCATTCGGGGCAGCGGGCGCCGTCCGCGCGGCAACGCGAACCGGCCGCCCGCTCGCGGAGGAACCGCGGTGCGGACGGCCGGTGCGGGGAGGTGCCAGCCGACGTCAGTCGTTCTCGCACTCGTTGCCGAACGCCGGGTTCAGCAGGCCGATGATGTCGATGGTGTTACCGCAGACGTTGACCGGGATGTGGACCGGGACCTGCACCACGTTGCCGGACAGGACGCCCGGGGAGTGGGCGGCGGCGGCCTGCGCGCCGCTGTCGGCGGCGGCGACACCGGCGGTGCCCGCCACCGCGGCGGCGGCGACGGAGGTCAGGGCCAGGCCCTTCGCGATACGCGACATGGAGAAGTGCTCCTTGGGGTTGTCACACACATCCGGGCGGCTGCCCGGCGCAGTGTCAACGCGTGGCAGGGCCCCGAGTTGTGCCGCCAAAGGGGTGATCTCGCAAAAACGCGGGATTCACAAATCCAACACACTTACCCGGTTTCGCCGTATTAGTACGGATAGCAGCTAGAGTCCCACACCGTTCGACGCACCCGTATGCCGCACCCGTATGCCGCGTCGCGACCGGCGCCCCGCGGTCGGGCGCGTTCCCGCCGTCCCGAGCATTCTCCGTGAGCGAGGAAACGCGCATGCACCTGCCACCGACCGGTTTACGGCCACGCGTTCTGCACCTCACCCAACCGGTGGACGGCGGGGTCGCCCGGGTGGTGACGGACCTGACGCGCGCTCAGCTCGCCGCCGGACTGCGCGTCGCCGTCGCCTGCCCCGGGGGGGGCTTCGCCGACCGGCTGCGTGCGCTCGGCGCCGACGTGCGGAACTGGCCCGCCACCCGCTCGCCGGGTCCGGCCGTGGTGCCGGAGGTACGGCGGCTCGCCCGCGTGATCGAGGAGGTACGGCCCGACCTGGTGCACGCGCACAGCGCGAAGGCCGGTCTGGCCGGGCGGCTCGCCGTACGGGGCCGGATCCCGACCGTGTTCCAGCCGCACGCCTGGTCGTTCGAGGCGGTCGGCGGTGCCGCCGGGCTCCTCTCGCTCGGCTGGGAGCGGTGGGCCGGGCGGTGGGCGGCACGGACGGTGTGCGTGAGCGAGGCGGAACGGCTGCGGGGTGTGCGGGCCGGGCTGCGCGGGCCCTGGGCGGTCATCCCGAACGGCATCGACCTGGCCCGCTTCGAGGCCGACGCGCCCGCGAACGCCGCCGAGGACCCGGCCGACCCGACCGCCCCGGCCGGGGTGAGGCGGCGGCACGGCATCGCTCCGCACGCGCCGTTGGTGGTGTGCGTGGGCCGACTGTGCCGGCAGAAGGGGCAGGACCTCCTGCTGGGCGCGTGGGAGCAGGTTCTCGCCCGGGTGCCCGGCGCCCGGCTGGTCCTCGTCGGTGACGGACCGGACCGCGCCCGGCTGGCCGCGCGGGCCCCGGCGTCCGTGCTCTTCGCCGGGACCGTGGCCGACGCCGCCGTCTGGTACCGGACCGCCGACCTGGTCGTCCTGCCCTCGCGCTGGGAGGGCATGGCGCTGGCGCCGCTGGAGGCGATGGCCTGCGGCCGGCCCGTGGTCGTGACCGACGTGGACGGCGCCCGCGAGGGCCTGCCGCCCGCGCTCGTACCGCACTGCCTGGTCCCGCCCGGGGCCCCGGCCGCCCTGGCCACCGCCGTCACCACGCTCCTCGTCGACGCGCCGCTGCGCACGTCGCTCGGCCACCGGGGGCGCGCGCACGTCCGCACGGCACACGACGTACGCCACACGACGGCGTCGATCACGGCCCTGTACAACGACCTCCTCGACGCCGCCCGGCCAGCGGCCGGTGGGGGGCTCGCGGCCGACACGAGGCCCACGGCCAGTACGAGACCAGCGGCCGGCACGGGACCCACAGTCGCCGCAGGGCCCACAGCCAACGCGGGGCCTGCGACCGTCACAGGACGCACGGCCGCACCCAGGGCAACGGCCGGTGCGGGACCTGCGGCCGACGCGGGGCCCACGGCCGGTGCGGGGCTTTCGGCCGACACGAGGCCCACGACCAACGAGGGACCTGCTGCCGACACGGAACCCACAGTCGCCGCAAGGCCCACAACCAACCCGAGGCCCGCGGCCGGCATGAGGTCTACGGCCGGCGTAGGAACCACCGCTGACGCAGGGTGTGCGGCCGGGGCGGGGGCCGGGGGTGTGGTGTGCGCCGTCGTGGTCGTCGGCGGACTCGGCGACGGCGCAGGTCCGTCCGCCGTGCCGCGCGCCCTCCCCGGCGACCGGCTCACAGCAGCGGGCCGTTCGGCCGTCGTGCCCATCGAGTGCAGGGAGTCCACCCACCCGTGACCGCGGAAAGCACCGTCCCCTCCCCCGCCGGCCAGTCGCGCGACCTCGGCTCCTCCCCCGTCGCGGTGCTGCCCCAGCGCGACGGCACCGGGAGCCCTCGGCTGCCCTCCGGGCGGCCCGCACCGCGGCCGGGTTCGCCGCTGCCGCTGCTCGTCGTGGACGGAACGGCGGCCGTGCCCGGCACGCTGGTCCTCACCGGTGCCCCGCACCAACCGCTGCTCACAGGCGCGCTGGTGGCCGCTTCGCTGCTGCTGCGCCCCCGCCCGCGTCCGGGCCGGCGGCCGTCCGGTGCGCTGGACGACCTGCCCGCCCTGTGCGGCCGGATCACGGTGGTGTGGTTGGTACTGGCGGCGCTCGTCGCGGCGTACGCCCCGGCGCACGCGCTGTCCGCGCGCACCCTGGTCGCGGGCGTCCTGCTGCACTCGGTGACGGGCTGCGCCGGCCGGGCCGCCGTGCACCACCGACACCGCACGGCGCTGCGGAACCACCCCCGCGCCGCCCTCGTCGTCGGGCCCGCCGCGACCGCGCAGCGGGTGGCGTCGGCGCTGCTGCGTCACCCGCGCTGCGGGGTGCACCCCGTCGGGATCGTCACCGGCGACCCGGGCGGCACCGCGGGCCTGCCCGCACTGTCCACGGGTGAGGAGGTGCGGCGGGCGGTCGTGCAGAACGGCGTACGGGACGTGCTGGTCGTGAACCCCTCCGTGCGGCCCTCCCTGGAGGTGCGGCCCTCCCCGGACGCCTCCGTGGATCCCTCCGTACGGTCCCGGCAGGCGGCGTTGCTGCGGACGCTGGCCGAGTCGGGCTGCGCGGTGTGGGAACTGGACGCCGGGACCCCGGCCCACGCCCCCTCCCACCCGGCCGGGGACCGGATCGCCGCCTTCCCCTGCCGGCGTATGGAACCGGCGGCGCGGCGGCCCGGCGGCGCGGGCAAGCGGGTGCTGGACGTGACGGTGTCCGGGCTGCTGTTGCTGCTGCTGAGCCCCCTGCTGCTGGCCTGCGCGGCGGTGCTGCGGGTGGTGGGCGGCCCCGGTGTGCTGTTCCGGCAGGAGCGCGTCGGGCAGGGCGGCAGACCGTTCACGCTGCTGAAGTTCCGCACGCACCGGCCCGCCGACGAGCACGAGTCGGCGACCCGGTGGAGCGTGGCGGACGAACACCGGATGCCGTGGTTCTGCCGTTTCCTGCGACGCACCTCGCTGGACGAGCTGCTCCAGCTGTGGAACGTCTTCCGGGGCGACATGAGCCTGGTCGGCCCGCGCCCCGAACGCCCTTACTTCGTCGCCCGGTTCAGCCAGGCCTACCCCGGTTACGCCGCCCGCCACCGGATGCCGGCCGGCATCACGGGCCTGGCCCAGATCAACGGGCTGCGCGGCGACACCTCCATCGAGGACCGGGCCCGCTTCGACAACGCGTACATCGACGACTGGTCGCTGTGGCGGGACGTGTGCATCCTGCTGCGCACGGCTGCCGCGCTCGTGCGCCCCACGGGGAGCTGACCCAGGTGGCCCTCGCCCTGCCCCTGCGGCCGACGGCACGCCTGCGGCGGCTGCCGCCCGTGCTGGCCGTGGTCGCCGTCGTCGCGCTGCTCGCGCTGCCGTTCGCCCCGGACGACGGGGGCGGCGCGCACCCGGCCGACGCGGTGTCGGCGCTGGCGGTGCTGTACTGCGTGCTGCGGCTGGTGCGGGACCGCCGGCGCCCGCTGTCCCGTACGGCGGCTACGGTGCTCGGGCTGCCCGTGCTCGGGCTGGCCGTCGCGGCGGTGGGTGCCGTGTCGGCGGGGGCGGGAATGGCCGGCCTCGGCCGCTACCTCCAGGTCTTCGTCCTGGTCCCCGCCGCCGTACTGCTGCTCGTCCGCGACCGGGCCGACGTGCGGCTGCTCACCTGGTCGATGGTGGGGCTGGCGCTGTGGCAGGGGGCGGTCGGCGTCCACCAGTACGTCACCGGAACCGGCGCCTCCTACCAGGGGGAGACGGTCCGGGCCGTGGGCACCTTCGGGCCGCAGGACGTGATGGGGATGGCGACCGTGGTGTCCCTGGGACTGGTCTGCGCGGTCGGGCTGGCGCTGGGAGGGACGCCGTCGCGGCACCGGCTGCTCGCCGCCGGGTGCGCGTGCGCCCTGCTGCTGCCGCTGGCCCTGTCGTTCAGCCGTGGGGCGTGGATCGCGACGGCTGTGACCTGCGCGGTGCAGATGCTGCTCGCCGGGGCGCGCAGGGCGCTGGCGGTGGGGGCGGCGACGGTCGCGGCGGCGGTGGTGCTGGTGGGCGGCTTCGGGGTCGGTACGGCGATGCTCCAGGAGCGGGTCGGCAGCATCACGCAGGTGACCGACGCCCCCGACCAGTCGGTGACCGACCGCTACACGATGTGGGCGGCGGCGGCCGGCATGTGGCGGGAGCGGCCGTTGACCGGCGTCGGGCTGAAGGGCTTCCCCGAACACCGGGACGCGCACGCCTCCTTGTCGCTGTCCTCGGGCAGCGAGACCGATGGCGCGGGCGCCGGGTACCGCAGGCAGCCGCTGCTGTCCCCGCACAACATGTATCTGCTGGTGCTGGCCGAGCAGGGGCTGATCGGGCTGCTCTGCCTCGCCGGGAGCTGGCTGGCGCTGCTGGTGCTGGGCCTGCGCAGGCTGCGCGCGGCCCGGCGGGCCCGGGGCTCGGCGCCGGACTGCGCGTTCGTCGCCTGCGGGCTCCTGGTCTGGCAGCTGACCGACTTCGCGTACGCCGACATCGGCGGGCCGTCGACCGTCCTGACGGCGGTGTGCTTCGGGCTGGCGGCCTGGTGGGCGCTGGGTTCCGCCGCGCGAGAGGTGCCGCAGCGGTGACGACGACCTCACCGCACGCGACGAGCGCGGCTCGCGGCGCGGCCCCGGACGCCGCCCACGACGTGGGCGTGACGAGCACGCCGCACGGCCCGGAGACACCGGGCGCCACGACCACGCCGCCGCACACCCCCGCCTCTGCCTCAGCACCGCACCCCGACACCACCGCCTCCGCATCCCCGCCGCACCCAGCCCCCCAGGGCGCGCCGCACTCACGCCCCCCGGCCGAGGCCCGGCACGCGGGCCCGGGGGCCGAGACGACGCCCCCCGGCTTCGAGGCCGGCCCCCCGCCCGCCGACGCCCGAACCGCCCCGCCGCTCCCCGAAGCCGCGCCCGCCGCCGACGCCCGGACTGCCCCGCCGCTCCCGGAGACCGCGCCCCCCGCCGACGGCCGGTCCTCGGGGCGTTTCCTGGCTCGGGCCGCGCTGGTCACCGCCGTGCTCTCGGTGGCCGGGTCGGTGCTCGGGCTGGCCCGGGACCAGGCGCTGGCCCGGCTGTTCGGGGCCGGGGGCGAGACGGACGCCTTCCTGGTGGCGTGGACGGTGCCGGAGTTCGCGGCGACGCTGCTGATCGAGGACGGGCTGGCCTTCGCACTGGTCCCGATGTTCAGCCTGGCCCTGGCCCGCCGCGCGCGGGGCGTGACCGGCGACCCGGTGCGTGCGCTGGTCGCCTCGACCCTGCCCCGGCTGGCCCTCGCGTTCACGGCGGCCGGCGCGCTGGTCGCCGTCGCCGCGCCGGCGCTGGTGCGGGCCCTGGCGCCGGGGCTGGCCGACCACGCCCTCGCCGTGGACTGCACCCGGCTCACCGCCACCTGCGTCGTCAGCTTCGGGCTCGCCGGGTACTGCAGCGCCGCGCTGCGGGCGCACCGGCGGTTCCTGGCCCCGGCGGCGATCTACGTCGCCTACAACACCGGCATCATCACGGTGATGTTCGTGCTCGGCGGGCGCTGGGGGGTGCGCTCGGCGGCGGCCGGGGTCGCGGTGGGCGGGGTCCTGATGGTGGCGGCGCAACTGCCGTCGCTGCTGCGGCGGTTGAGGCGTCACGAAGGCGAGCCGCCCTCGGTGGTGGCGGACGAGGCGACCCGGCCGCTCGCCCTCGCCCTGTTCACCACCGTGCTGCTGTTCGCCCTGTGCCGCCAGTCCCAGGTCCTCATCGAGCGCTTCCTGGCCTCCGGGCTCCCCTCCGGGGCCATCTCGCACCTGAACTACGCGCAGAAGGTGGCCCAGATCCCGATGACGCTGTCGCTGATGCTGTGCACGGTCACCTTCCCGGTGGTGGCCCGCGCGCTGGCCGACGGCGACACCGTACGGGCCCGCGACCGGGTCGAGCGGGACGTGGCGCTGGCGGCCTGCCTGGTGCTGCTCGGCGCGGCCACCGTCGTCGCGTGCGCGCCGCAGATCGTCCACCTGCTCTTCCAGCGCGGCGCGTTCACGGCCGCCGACACCGCGGCGACCGCCGGTGTCATGCGCGTGTACGCGCTCGGGCTGCTCGGCCAGACGGTGGTGGGCGCGCTGGCCCGCTCCTACTTCTCGGCGGGCCGCGCCTCCTGGTATCCGTTCGGCGCGATGGCCGTCGGTGTCCTCGCCACCGCCGTCGTCGGCGCCTCGGCCGTCGGCCCGTGGGGCGTGCGCGGCATCGCCGCCGCCAACGCCGCCGGCATCACCGTCACCGCCGCCCTGCTGCTCGCCGGGATGGGCCCGCGCAGCGTGCCGGTGCGCGTCCGGCGGGTCCTGGGCGACCTGGGCTGCCCGCTGCTCGCGGCGGCCGTGGCGACCGGCGCGGGCGCCCTGGCCGCCGACCGGGTCACCGGTGCCGGTGCCGCCGTCTCGCTGACCGTCGGCGCCGCGACCGTCGGGGGCGTCTTCGCAGTCCTCTGCCCGGCCCTGCGCGTCCGGGGCCCCGGCACCGTCCTGCGCTCGGTCCGCCCCGTCCGTTCCCCTTCCCCCCGCCCCGTCACACAAAGGCACCCGCATGGCCGTTCCCGCTTCCGGTTCCCCTTCCGCGCCGACCGCTGACCCCCGCCCGGGTACCGGCACCGCTCCCGCGCCCGCCCCCTGGGTCGCGATGTACCACTCGGTCGGCGACTGCTCGGACGACCCGTACCGCATCACCGTCACGCCCGGCCGGCTGGACGCGCAGCTGGGCTGGCTGCGGCGGCGCGGGCTGCGCGGTGTGCCGGTCGCCGAGCTGCTGGCCGCCCGTGCCCGGGGCGGCGGCCGGGACCTGGTGGGGCTGACCTTCGACGACGGGTACGCCGACTTCGTCGAGCACGCGCTGCCGTGCCTGCGCCGCTGGGGCTGCGGGGCGACCCTCTTCGTGCTGCCCGGGCGGCTCGGCGGCGACAACGCCTGGGATCCGCTGGGCCCGCGCAAGCCGCTGCTGACCGCCGACGGCATCCGCCGCGCCGCCGCCGAGGGCATCGAGATCGGCTCGCACGGCCTCACCCACGTCGACCTCACCACGGCGGACGACGCCACGCTGACCGCCGAGACCGCCGGGAGCCGGGCCCGGCTCGCGGAGTTGACGGGCGCCCCCGTCACCGGCTTCTGCTACCCGTACGGCACCGTCGACGCCCGCGCCGCCGACGCCGTGCGCGCCGCCGGGTACGGCTACGCCTGCGCCATCGACCCGGGCCCGCTGACCGGCCCGTACGCACTGCCCCGCGTGCACGTGGACCAGCGCGACACCCCCGTACGGCTGCTCCTCAAAACGCGCCTGCACCGCCTGCGCCGCCGGGCCGCGGCGGGGGTGTGAGGTGACGGACGTGAAGGCCCTGCACATCATCACCGGCCTCGGCGTCGGCGGCGCCGAGCAGCAACTGCGTCTGCTGCTGCGGCACCTGCCCGTCGACTGCGACGTCGTGACGCTCACCAACCCGGGACCGGTCGCCGACGGCCTGCTGGCCGACGGCGTCAACGTCGTCCACCTGGGCATGACCGGCAACCGCGACCTGGCCGCGCTGCCGCGCCTGGCCCGCCTCATCCGCACCGGCGGCTACGACCTCGTGCACACCCACCTCTACCGCGCCTGCCTCTACGGCCGCCTCGCCGCCCGCCTCGCCGGGGTGCGCGCGGTCGTCGCCACCGAGCACTCCCTCGGCGACTCCCAGATGGAGGGCCGCCCGCTCACCCCGGGCGTCCGCGCCCTGTACCTGGCCGGGGAGCGCCTCGGCAGTGCCACAGTCGCCGTCTCCCCCACCGTCGCCGACCGGCTGCGCCGCTGGGGTGTGCCCGCGCCCCGCATCGAGGTCGTCCCCAACGGCATCGACCTGGACCGCTTCCGTTTCGACCCGGTCCGGCGGCTGCGCACCCGGCGCCGTCTCGGCCTGCCCGAGGGCGCGTACGTCGTCGGCGGCATCGGACGGCTGACGGCGGCCAAGCGGTTCGAGGTGCTGGTCCGCGCCCTGGCCCTGCTGCCGCCGGACTGCTGGCTGCTGCTGGTCGGCGGCGGCCCCGAGGAGCACCTGCTGCGCCGCACCGCCCGCGAGGCCGGCGTCGCCGACCGCGTCCTGCTCACCGGCGAGCGCCCCTACCACCCCGACGGCTCCCCCGGCCCCGACCTGCCCGCGCTCGCCGCCGCGATGGACGTCCTCGCGTCGCCGTCGCCGGAGGAGGCCTTCGGCCTGGCCGCCGTGGAGGGGCTCGCGTCCGGCCTGCCGGTGCTGTACGCCTCCTGCCCGGCGATCGAGGACCTGCCGCCCGGATCCGCGCCCACGGCGCGGCGGGTCGACGGCGACGCCGCGGAGTTCGCGCGCGCCCTCGCCGAGACCCGCGCGTCCGGCGGCCCGGTCCCCGGCACGCGCGGCGCGCCCGAGGCGGCCCGCCACTACTGCGTCACCCGCAGCGCCGCCCGGCTGATGGACGTGTACGCGTCCACCCTCACGCATCCGCTGCCCCCGTCCCCGGCATTCCAGGGAGTTGGTTCCGCATGACCGAGCCCCTCACCCAGTCCCCGCCCGAACCCGCGACGGACCCCGAGCCCGCCCCGCCCGCCCGCCGGGCCCGGGTCCGGGCCGCGCTGCGCCGCTCGCTGCTCGGCCTGCGCTCCCTGCCGCCCTGGTCCCCGCTCGCGGCCGGTGTCCTGGCCGGCGGTCTGATCGGCGCCGGGTACGGCCTGCTCGCCACCCCGCAGTACACGGCGACGAGTTACGTCGTCGCCGTGGCCGCCGACGAGTCCGACCCCGCGTCCGCGCTGGGCTTCGCGCAGGCCTACGGCCGGGTCGCCACCCAGCTCGCGGTGCTCGGGGACGCGCAGATGTGGGCCCACGTGCCGGTGGCGACCCTGGAGAGGAGTGTCCGCACCGCGACCTCGCCGGACGCGCCGATGGTCTCGGTGACGGCCACCTCCGCCGACCCGGAGGAGGCCGCCGACATGGCCAACGCGGTCGCCCGCGCCCTGACCCGGCACGCGGACGCCGCCGCCGACGACACCCGGGTGGAGCTGCGGCAGTTCGCCCGGGCCACCGAGCCCACCGAACCGTCCTCGCCGTCCGCCGCCGTGACCGGTCTGGTGGGCGCGAGCGCGGGCGGGCTGCTGGGCGGCCTGGCCCTGCTGGTCCGGCCGCGCCGCACCGGCCGGGAGCCCGGCCGCACGGCGGCGGCCGTACCCGGACCGGCGTCGGCGGCCGACGGACGCGGACAGCTGTGACGCGGCCCGGGCCGTCGCGGTCGCGCGCACTCCCGCCCGGCCACACGATCGAACTGGTCACCGACCAGGCCGCCTTCGCCGAGCTGGCCCCCGAGTGGGAGCGGCTGTACGGCCGCTGCGCCGCCGCCACACCGTTCCAGAGCCACGCCTGGCTGCACTCCTGGTGGCGTTCGTACGGCTCGCCCGGCCGGCTGCGGGTGGTGCTGGCCCGCGAGGGCGGCGAACCGGTCGCCGCCGCGCCGCTGATGCTCGTACGGCGTCCGGTGCCGGCGCTGGTGCCGCTGGGCGGGGCGATCTCGGACTACGGTGACGTCCTGCTGGACGACGAACGCGGTCCGGACGCCGTGGCCGCCCTCACCGCGGGCCTCGCGGCGGCGTCCCGCACCGCTCTGGTCGACCTGCGCGAGGTACGGCCGGGCGCCGCCGCCGAGCGGCTGTACGCGTGCTGGCGCGGGCCCCGGCGCCGGCTGGCCGATTCGCTCTGCCTGGAACTGCCCGCCCTCCCGTTGGACGAGCTGGCCGCCCGGCTGCCCTCGGCCAAGGCCAGGCAGCGGGTCCGTGCCCAGCTGCGCCGGCTGGACGCGCTCGGCGTCAAGAGCCGGCCCGTGCTGCCCGACGAGGCGGAGGCGGCCGTGCGGCGCCTGCTCGAACTGCACCGGCTGCAGTGGCGTGGGCGGAAGGTCACCGGCGAGCACCTGCGGCCCCGCTTCCGCGAGCACCTGGTGCGGGCGGTGGGGCCGATGGTGCGGTCCGGGGACGCGGTGGTCACCGAGTTCCGGATGGCCGACGAGGTGGTGGCCGTGGACGTGACGCTGCTGTCGCGCCGGCTGGCCGGCGGCTATCTGTACGGCGCCCATCCCCGGCTGCGGGAGGCGAAGGCGGACGTGGCGGTGATGCTGCTGGACGCGTGCGCCGGGTACGCCCGCGCGCCGGGACGCTCCACGCTGAGCCTGCTGCGGGGCGACGAGCCGTACAAGCACCGCTGGCGCCCGGCGCCGGTGCCGAACCAGCGGCTGCTGCTGGCCCGCCGCCGCACGGCCCCGCTGCTGGCGGCGGCCCTGTGCGACGCGGCGGCCCGGCGGCGGGGCAAGGAGCTGCTGCGGTGGAGCGCGGAGCGGAGGGGGTCCGACGGTGACGGAACCACCTGACCGGCCCCCCGCGCGCGACCGCCTCCGCCGCGCTCCGCTACTCGTTGCGCGAGTACCAGTCCAGCCGCATGCACAGTTTCCCGCCGAGCCAGTACTCGACCCAGTCGCCCAGCTCCAACGGCGAGCAGTCGGCGGGGGGCTCGGGCGCGGTGGACGGCACCGGGGGCAGCGGCGGCGCGGTCGGCGTGCCCGGTTCCTCGGGCTTCGGGACCGTCGGCTCGGGCTCATCGGTGCGGCCGAAGAGCACGGACCGGTAGACGGCGGTGGACCGGGGATTGTCGTCGCACTGCCAGACGCCGTGCGGGCAGTAGTCAGTGACCGTGTTGTAGACGGGCTTGTGCTCGTCCATCCAGGCGAGCATGCCCCGCATGTACGCGGCGTTGTCGCCGTTGCGGAACAGCCCCCACTCCGGGTAGGAGACGGGCTTGCCGTGCGCCTTCGCGAAGTCGACGTGCGCCTGGAGGCCGTAGGGCTCCTTCACCTGCTCGTCGAACGTCATGCCGCGCGGCTGGTCGTAGGAGTCCATGCCGATGATGTCGACGGTGGCGTCGCCGGGATAGCACCGCGTCCAGGGCACGGCGTCCCGGCCGCGGCTCGGCGCGAAGTCGAACCGGAACTTCTGACCGGGCACCGCGCGCATGGTGGTGACGATCCGGTTCCAGTACGTCTTCCAGGCCTCGGGGTCCGGTCCGCAGCGGTGGGTGTAGGTGGTGCCGTTCATCTCCCAGCCGAGCACCAGGACGGTGTCCGGCACCTTGAGGGCGACGAGGCGTTCGGCGAGGGCGCGGAAGTGGTGGTCGAAGCGTCCGGCGGCGCCCTGGCGCAGCAGTTCGCGCACCTCGTCGTCGTCGACGTGCTCCTCGTTGCGTTCCATCATGGGCACGTTGAGGACGAGCATCCTGTCGGCCTTGCGGGTGCGCCAGTCGGCCCACACGTCGAGGAAGCCGGGGGCGCCCTCGATGTTGTTCCAGCGGTCGCCGGGCAAGTAGGTGTGGCCGACGCGCAGTTCGGCGCCGCCCAGCCAGTGGCTCAGCGCGGCCATCCGGGCCACGCCGCGCGGGCCGTAGTCCAGGTACGCGCCGAAGGCCGGGGCGGACTCGGCACCGGGTTTGGCACCGGGTTTGGCACTGGGGCCGGGACTGGGTTCGGTACTCGGTTCGGCACTGGGTCCGGACGCGGGTGGTTCGCCGGCGGCGACACCGGGGACCGCGGCCAGGAACACCGCCGCCGCGACCGCCGCCGCGGCGTGCGCGGGCCGCCGCCGCCCGGACCGGGCCCGTGACTGCCGTACGGCCATGCCGGCCTCCTTGGATCGCCGCGAATCACGCCTCCGTTACTGACACTCAGTCATATGAAATGCCATCACGCCACCGCCGTTACGGCGTTCGAGTGCGGCGATCGCCCGCACCGGTGAACCGCCTCCGCGGCACTCGCTCGCACAAGCCCGAATCCGAAGGATGTCTCCCGTGTCGCTGTTCGACACCCGGGTCCCCGCCGTAGTGCTGCGGACCGACCGGAATCCCTTTCACCACGGAACGCTGGGTGCCGTGCGCTCGCTCGGCCGCGCGGGGGTGGACGTGCACGTGGTCGCCGACTGCGCCGGGAGCCCGGTCCGCGCCTCCCGTTACCTGAGCGAGCTGCACACCCCGCCGCCGCCCGGCGCGTCGCCCGCCGAGATCGCGGCGACCCTGCGCCGCGTCGCCGCGCGGATCGCGCGCCCCGCCGTACTGATCGCGATGGACGACGCGTGTGCCGTGGCCGTGGGCCGGGCGCGGGCGGAGCTGGCGCACTCGTTCCTGCTGCCGGACCAGCCGGACGGGCTCGCGGAGCGCGTGGCCGACAAGGCGGAACTCGCCGGTGCGTGCGCGTCCCTGGACGTCCCGCACCCCGAGACCGTCGTCCCGGACGGCGCGGCGGAGGCGGCGCGGGCGGCGTGGCGGCTGGGTCTGCCGGTGGTGGCGAAGTGGAGCCGGCCCTGGCTGGTGCCCCCGGGCGGCGGGCTGCGCAGCACGGTGCTGGTGCGCTCGGCGCGGGAGGCCGGGGAGCTGTACGGGCGGGCCGAGGAAGCCGGGAGCCGGCTGCTGCTGCAGGCGTTCCTGCCGCCGGGGCCCGACCGGGACTGGTTCTTCCACGGGTACGCCGACCGCACGGGAGTGGTCCGGGCGGGCGGCCCCGGCCGCAAGACGCGGGCCAGGCCGCGCGGCGCGGGTCTGACGGCGGTGGGCCGCTGGACGCCGAACCCGGAGGTGCGGGCGCTCTCCGAACGGGTCGTCGCCGAGCTGGGCTACCGGGGCGTCCTCGACCTCGACTTCCGGCGCTGCGGCACGACCGGCCGCTATCACCTGCTCGACTTCAACCCGCGCCCCGGCGCCCAGTTCCGGCTCTTCGCCGACACCGCGGGGCTGGACGTCGTACGGGCCCTGCACCTGGACCTGACCCACCGACCGCTGCCTCAGGGGGCGCCGCGGCCGGGGCGGGCGTTCGTGGTGGAGAACTACGCGCCGCTGAGCGCGCTGCGTCCGGCCGGCGCGGGGCGCGGGGGCCGCGAGCTGGCCTGGTACGCCCGGGACGACCGGGCGCCGGGCCGGGCCCTGTGGGCGCTGTGGGGCCGGCACGTGAGCGCCCGGCTGCGGGACCGGGTGCACCGGGCCGGCGCCCGCCCGGACGCCACGGCCCCGGCCCGGGCCCGCGTCGTGCGCCAGGCCTCCGCCCCGGCCGCCGACCGTACCGGCGCCTCCGGCCGCCCGGAGGAGGGCCACGCGGACCGCCCCGACCCGGACCGGGCGGGCAGCCACTGACCCGCCCGGACACCGGGGACGGAACCCCGGCGCCCCCCGACGGCCCGTGCCAGGCCGGCCGAGGGCGTCGGGTGGACAGCGGCACGACCGGCAAACGGCCCGCCACAACGTCCGCGCCGACCGCCCGAACGGACAACGGACCGCCACCCCACCCGAAGCCCGCACGACAACGCCCCCGAAGGCCCGTGCCGGCCCGCGCCAGGGCGTCGGGTGGGCAGCGGCACGACCGACGGCCGGCCCCGCCGCCACCGCGCGGACGAGCGCGCACGACGACGCCCCCGGCGGCCCGTGTGGGGGCCGCCGGGGGCGTCGGGGCGCGCGGGGCGGGGTCAGCGGCCGGCGGCCGCCCGGCCCCGGCGGTACAGGATCGCTCCGCCCGCGATCAGCACGGCACCGGCGGCCGCGGCACCCAGCGTGCCCTCACTGCCGGTCTCGGCCAGGACGGGCGGCTGCTCCGTCTGGGGAGCCGGCGGGGTGTGCTCCTCCTCGCCGGGGGGCGGGGGCTGCTCCTCCTCGGGGGGCGGGGGGTGCTCCTCCTCGGGAGGCGGCGGGGGCTCCTCCTCGCCGTAGCCGGGAGGCGTGGTCGGGGGCGGCGGCTCCTCCTCGCCGTAGCCGGGGGGCTCCTCCTCCGAGGCGTTCTCGCACTCGTTGCCGAAGACCGGGTTCAGCGCGGCGATCACGTCGACGGTGTTGCCGCAGAGGTTGACCGGCACGTCGACCGGGATCTGCGTGCTGTTGCCGGAGCCCACGCCCGGCGAGCCCTCGGTCACGCTGTCCGCGTGGGACCCGCCGCCGGAGGACCCGGTCGAGGACGAGGACGACGCGTCCTCGCCGTACCCGCCGTCGTCGCCGTGGCCGTCGGTCTGCTCCTCCGAGGCGTTCTCGCACTCGTTGCCGAAGGCGGGGTTCAGCGCGGCGATCACGTCGATCGTGTTGCCGCAGGCGTTCACCGGCACGTCGATGGGCGCCTGGAGGGCGTTGCCGGACACGGCGCCCGGCGAGTTCGTGGCGGCTCCGTCCGCATGCGAGTCGGCAAGGGCGGGGCTGCCGCACAGGGAAAGGATGCCCGTCGCGGCGGCAGCCGCGACCATCCCCCTGCTCAGGGTCTGTCGCACTCTGGTTGTCTTCCTGCTTGGAGAGATGAGAGATGAGAGATGAGAGATCGTCGGAGAACGATGCGGAGCGATCCGGAGTGACGGGCCGCGGAAAGGCGGAAGGCCGGCCCGAACCAAACGAGTTGGCCTAGGCCGGCCGTGACGCAGCCGGTCGGTGCGGAACTGCGTCAGTCGTTCACGCACACATTGCCGAACGCGGGGTTCAGCAGACCAACGACGTTGATGGTGTTGCCGCACACGTTGGCGTCGACGTTCACCGGGATCTGGACGACGTTGCCGGACAGGACGCCCGGGGAGCCGACAGCGGCCCCCTCGGCGTGTCCGTCGGCGAAGGCCGGGGCGGCCATGCCGAGGGCCATGATCGCGCCCGCGACGACAGCAGCGCTCTTCTTCATGAACTTTCCCTTCTCTGCGGTCATGCCTGAATGACGGCCGAAACCGCGCGAGCACAGCATTGACGGCTCGCACCATGACCTGCAGCCTGCAAACGAGGAATTGACGGACGAAGAAACATCCGAACGTGGGACACCCCGTAATTCACTCGGATGCCCCACGACTCGGTCCGGCCGTTCCCCCAAGAGAGCGACGACGTCGATCCACTCTCCGGCGAAATCCCGTCCCGTTCACGGACGGGCGGCCCACGCGGAAGTCAGCGGGCCGCCCGTACCGGGCCGGGCTGGGCTCAGCGGCCCTCGCCGTTCGCCGACAGGACCGACAGGTCCTCCAGGACGTGCGACAGGGCGCCGTCCCGCTTGGCCTGCGTGGAGTTGTCCGCGCACTGCTGGTTCAGGTCGTCCGCCAGGACGTTGATGTCCTGGATCGGCACGAGGTTGATGACGGCGACGTTGACGTCCTCGACACCGAGGCACGGCTTGTTCAGCGTGCCCTCGACCAGCGACAGCTGGGGGCTCATGTCGCCCTTGGTCGCCGAGTTGCCGAACGCCGACTCGGCGCCGTTGCCGTTCAGCACGGCCGGCCCGTTGTCGTCCCCGATGGCCAGGGCCTGGGGAGCGGCGGCAGCCGACATGCCGATCACAGAAGCGGCAGCCGCCGCGGCGACCATTGCCTTCTTGAGCACTTCGCGTTCCTTTCGTCGTAGCGACGCACTGTCCTACGGCCTCATCAACCCGGTGCGCCATGATTGGTTGCGGGCGTTCACCCGGTTGGCCCGCACGGGATCTCAAAAAGAACCCAAGAATCGCCGGAATCACCGGGGCGGAACGCAACGCCGTACACACTTCCCGCTGTCCGCCGTCGGAGTGAACGAGAGAAACCCGGACGGACTCACGGAGTTGACCAGAGCGCTCCGGTGGACGGGGTTTCCTCAGAAAGGACTGGCCAGTGATCAAGAAGGTAGTTGCCTACGCGGCGATCGCCGCCTCCGTCATGGGCGCCTCCGCTGCCGCGGCCCCGCAGGCGATGGCGATCGGCGACGACAGCGGGCCCGTCGCCGCCAACGGGAACGGCGCTTCGCAGTACTTCGGCAACTCGATGACCACGGGCAACATGAGCCCGCAGATGGCGCTCATCCAGGGCTCCTTCAACAAGCCCTGCATCGCGGTCAGCGACATCCCGGTCAGCGTCATCGGTCTCGTGCCGATCCAGGACCTCAACGTCCTGGGCGACGACATGAACCAGCAGTGCGCGGAGAACTCCACGCAGGCCAAGCGCGACGGCGCGCTGGCCCACCTCCTGGAGGACGTCTCGATCCTCTCCTCCAACGGCGAGGGCGGCGGTCGCTGACAGCGGGCCCCGGGGCGGGCCGCCGAGCACTTCGGCGGCCCGCCCTTTCGCATGTTCGCGGCGCCGGGTGCGGGTCAGCGTCCCGGTGTCGCGTACAGCGCCTCGATGTCGTCGGCGTACGCCGCGACCGCCGCGTGCCGCTTCACCTTCAGGGACGGGGTGAGCAGCCCGTTCTCCTCGGTGAACTCGCCCTCGACCAGCCGGAAGGCGCGGATCGACTCGGCCCGGGAGACGGCCGCGTTGGCGTGGTCGACGGCCTTCTGGACGTCGGCGCGCATCCTCTCGTCCCGCACCAGCTCGGACAGCGGGGTGTCGGCGGGCAGCTTCCGCACCGCCAGCCAGTGGGCGACGGCCTCCGGGTCGAGGGTGATCAGCGCGGCGACGAAGGGGCGGTTGTCGCCGACGACCAGGCACTGGGCGACGGGCGGGCGGCTGCGCAGGCGGTCCTCCAGGACGGCCGGGGAGACGTTCTTGCCGCCGGAGGTGACCAGCAGGTCCTTCTTGCGGCCGGTGATGGTGAGATAGCCGTCGGCGTCGAGGGAGCCGAGGTCGCCGGTGGCGAACCAGCCGTCGGTGAGGGCCGCGTCGGTGGCCTCGGGGTTGCCCCGGTAGGCGCCGAAGACGATGCCGCCCTTGACCAGCACCTCGCCGTCGTCCGCGATGCGCACGGCGGTGCCGGGGACCGGCGGGCCGACCGTGCCGGGGCGGGGGCCGAGCGGCGGGACGATGGTGGCGGCGGCCGTGGTCTCGGTCAGGCCGTAGCCCTCGTAGACCATGATCCCGGCGGCGTAGAAGAACAGGTTGAGGTCTCTTTCCAGCGGGGAGCCGCCGCTGATGGCGTACCGCATCCGGCCGCCCAACTCCGCCCGCACCCGGCGGTAGACCAGCAGGTCGTACAGGGCCCAGCCGGCCCACAGGCCGAGGGTGGGGCCCTTGCCGCGGCCCAGGAAGCGTTCCAGGTGCGCTCCGCCGAAGCGGACGGCGAGGCGGTGGGCGCGTTCGAAGGAGGCGCCGCGGCCGATCTTCTCCGCGGTCGCCCGGCCGGTGTCGTGGATCTTCTCGAACAGGTACGGGACGCCGACCAGGAAGGTCGGGCGGAACGACTTGAGCGCGGGGCGCAGTTCGTCGGGCTTGATGCTGGGGAAGTGGCCGATCTCGATGCGGGCCAACAGGCAGGCGATCTGGATGGTGCGGCCCAGGATGTGGGCGAGCGGCAGGAAGAGGAGGGTCGAGGCGGTCTGGCCGGTGACCTCCTTGAAGATCGGGTGCAGCAGCTCGACCGTGTTGGCGGCCTCGGCGTGCAGGTTGGCGTGGGTGAGGACGCAGCCCTTGGGGCGGCCGGTGGTGCCGGAGGTGTAGCAGACGGTGGCGACCGCGTCCGGGGTGAGGGCGGTGCGGCGCTTGGTGACCTCCTCGTCGCTCACGCCCACTCCGAGGGCCGTGAGGTCGGCGAGGGCGCCGGCGTCGAGTTCCCAGACGCTCGGGTGCTCGGGGTGGTCGTCCGTGCCGGCCCGGACGGTGGCGGTGTGGGCGGCGGTCTCGGTGACGACGTGCCGGGCGCCGGAGTCGCGGACGATCCACTCGACCTGGTCGGCGGAGGAGGTGGCGTAGACGGGAACGGTCTGGCCGCCGGCCGCCCAGATCGCGAAGTCCAGGACCGTCCACTCGTAGCGGGTGCGGGACATGACGGCGACCCGGCCGCCGGGTTCGAGGCCGGCGGCGATCAGGCCCTTGGCCACGGCGGTGACCTCGCGGGCGAACTCCGCGGCGGTGACGGGCCGCCAGACCCCCTCCACCTGGCGGCGCAGGACCACCGCGCCGGGGGCCTCGGCGGCGTTGGTGAACGGGATGTCGGCGGTGCTGCCCTCGGTGGGAGGGGGCGCGAGGGGGGCGGTGCGGGCCTCGCGGACGGTGCCGCCCGCGTCCCTGACGGTCTCGGTCCTCGCACGGGACGCCGGACCACCGCGCCCCTTCGCCCGTTTCAGGTCCCTGCGTACGCCCATGACGGCTCCCGGTCGCGGTCGGACTGCTGCGCTGTCGCGTGAACTCCTGCGAACTCACTCACGAACTTACTTCGGAGTAAACTTACTCACGCGTAAGGAAACGTCAATGGGCGGACGCACCCCTGGGGTCAGGTCAGCCGGTCCGCCTCCTCGATGGCCTCGGCCAGCTCGCGCACGTCCTCGTCCTCCGTGCGGTCCGCCAGGCCGTCGGCCCGCTCGGACAGTTCGGACAGGCCCGGCGCGCCCGGCAGGGAGCTGCGGTCGCCCTCCGAGGAGCGGAGCGCGTCGGCGAAGTAGGCGGCGGTCGCCGTCACCCGCAGCCCGCGCCCGGCCTCCCAGACCGAGCCGTCGAGGGCGTCGGTCTCCACGACGCCGGACTCCTCGTGCGGGTCCCGGCTGTCGGGGTCGAGCCAGCGGACGGTGGCCGTGGCGAGGTGGCCGTCGGCGCCCGGCCTGGTGCGGACGGCGTAGAGGGCGGTGACCGTGTGGCCGGGACCGACCTCGCCGCCGTCGACGCGGTCGTCGCGGAAGTCCTCGTCGGCGACCTGGCGGTTGTCGTAGCCGACGAGGCGGAACTCGGCGACGGTCTCCGGGTCGAAGGCGACCTGGGCCTTGGCGTCGCGGGCCGTCAGCTCGATGTGGCTCGGGAGCTGCTCGCAGAACACCTCGCGGGCGTCCTCCGGTGTCGAGACGTACGCGGTGTGGCCGTCGCCCTTGTCGGCGAGGCGTTCCATCAGGGCGTCGCCGTAGTCGCTGCCGACGCCGACGCCGAAGAGGGTGATGCCGTGCTCGCGGCGCTCGGTGGCGATGCGTTCGAGGATGGTGTCCGCGTCGGTGTCGCCGGTGTTGGCGAGGGCGTCGGAGACGAGGACGACGCGGTTGGTGACGCCCTCGCGGCGGCCCTCGACGGCGGTCTCGTAGCCGGTCTCGACGCCCGCGCCGAGGTTGGTGGAATCGGTCGGCTCCAGGCTGTCGATGGCGTCGTGGACGCGGCCTCGGTGGTCGCCGAGCCGGGTCATGGGCAGGACGGTCTCGGCCTCGGCGCTGAAGGTGACGAGCGCGACGGAGTCGTCGTCGCGCAGCCGGTCGGTCATGGTGCCCAGGGCCTCCCGGGCGAGGTCGAGGCGGCCGGGTTCGCCCATGGAGCCGGAGATGTCGATGACGAAGGTCAGCGCGGCCGGCGGGCGTTCGCCCTGCCGTTCGGCGGAGCGGGTGGCCAGGCCGACGCGGACCAGTGACCAGTCCTCGTCGTCGGTGCGGGCGCCGTCCACGGTCACCGAGAAGCCGTCGCCGTCGGGCCGCTCGTAGTCCTGGCGGAAGCTGTTGACGAACTCCTCGGGACGGACCGTCGCCGGGTCGGGCAGCCGGCCCTCGGACAGGGTGCGGCGGGCGTAGCCGTAGGAGGCGGTGTCGACGTCGAGGGCGAAGGTGGAGAGGTGGTCGGGGTCGGGCGCGATCTCCCGGGAGTCCCCGTTCTTGCCGGCCTCTCCGTTGGCCGTGTCGCCGTCGTAACGCTGTTCGCCCTCGCCGCGCGGGCGGTCGGGGGCGGGCATCGGGGCCGAGCCGCGACGCCGCGAGTCGACCGTGGTGTCCTTCGCCCCACTGGCGGAGTCGTCCCCTCCCCCGCAGCCGGTGAGCAGCACTCCGCCCGCCAGGGTGAGCGCGAGCAGTGCGGTCGTGCCGCGCCGCCCCCGCTTCCCGTGCGTCCCGTACCGGTTCATCGTCCGTCCCCCTGTGCTTGTTCGGCGCCGGTGTACGTGACTGTGACGGGGCGGCGGGGCGAAACGTGCGGCACGGGGTGTTACGGCTGTGTCTCGAAGCGGGCACGCGGGCGCCGTGCCGAGACCGGTGGGTGATCCTCCGTTGACCTAGGACACGATGTCCTTGCGGGCGAAACTCCGGAAGGCCAGGGCGAACAGCACCAGCGCGTAGGTCACGGAGACCGCCGCGCCCTGGATCATGCCCGACCACTCCGGGTTCGGCTGGACGGCGTCCGCCCAGGCGAACTGCCAGTGCGCGGGCAGGAAGTCGCGCCAGTGGCCGAGCGCCGTCACGGCGTCCAGGACGTTGCCGACGATGGTGAGGCCGACGGCGCCGCCGACCGCGCCGAGCGGTGCGTCGGTGCGGGTCGACAGCCAGAAGGCGAGCCCTGCGGTGACCAGTTGGGACACGAAGACGTACGCCACGACCACCACCAGGCGCTGCGCGGCCGTGCCCGGCGCGAGCGAGCCGCCCGTGGGGACGGCCAGCGGCCCCCAGCCGTAGGCGACCGTGCCCACGGCCAGCGCCACCACGGGGAGCAGCACCATCGCGGCCAGGCTCAGCCCGAGCCCGACGGCCAGCTTGGAGGCGAGCAGCCGGGCGCGCGGCACCGGCGCGGCGAGCAGATAGCGCAGGGAGGACCAGCTCGCCTCGGACGCCACGGTGTCCCCGCAGAAGAGGGCGACCGGCACGACCAGCAGGAAGCCCGCCGAGACGAACAGGTTGACGGCGGCGAAGTTGGCGCCGGAGGCGGTGGCGGTGTCCATCAGAGTGATGCGGTCGCCGGGGCCCTCCGGCTCGCCGCCGATCGCGAAGGCGACGACGAGGACGAACGGCAGGACGGCGAGGATCGCGCCCATGACCAGGGTCCGGCGCCGCTTGAGCTGGCGCACCAGCTCCACCCGCAGGGGCAGGGTGCGGCCCGCCCGGTAGCCGTGCGCCGAGTCGGACGCCGACGCCGGTCCGGGCGCGGGCCCGGTCGTCGCCGGCTTGGTGGGCGTGCTCATGCGGAACCTCCGATCAGGGTGAGGAAGGCGTCCTCCAGGCGGCGGTGCGGGCCGACCGACGCCACCGGGATCTCCAACCGGACCAGTTCGGCGACCAGGCCGGGCGCGGTGCCGCCGGGGTCGAGGCGGACCAGGAGCCCGTCGTCGGTGTGCACGACCGAGGCGACGCCGGGCAGCGCGGCGACCTTGTCCACGAGCGGTTCGTCCACGGGCAGGCCGGTGCCGACCAGGAGGGTGTCGCCGGAGCCGACGATCTCGGCGACCGGGCCGGCCTGGACCAGCCGGCCCCGGTCCATGACCACGAGGTGGGTGCAGGACTGCTCGACCTCGGCCAGCAGATGGCTGGAGACGATCACGGTGCGCCCGGCGGCGGCGTAACGGGTCATCACCTCGCGCATCTCGCGGATCTGGGGCGGGTCGAGGCCGTTGGTCGGCTCGTCGAGGATGAGGAGGTCGGGCAGGCCGAGCATGGCCTGGGCGATGGCGAGCCGCTGGCGCATGCCCTGGGAGTAGGTGCGCACCGCGCGGGCGAGCGCGTCGCCGAGCCCGGCGATCTCCAGCGCCTCGTCCAGGTGGGCGTCCTCGGGCGGGCGGCCGGTCGCCCGCCAGTACAGCTCCAGGTTCTCCCGGCCGGACAGGTGCGGCAGGAAACCGGCGCCCTCGACGAAGGCGCCGACCCGGGACAGCACCGGGGCGCCGGGCCTGATGGCGTGGCCGAAGACCCTGATCTCGCCGTCGTCCGGTTTGATCAGGCCCATCAGCATCCGCAGGGTGGTGGTCTTGCCCGCGCCGTTGGGTCCGAGCAGGCCGAGCACCTGCCCCTTCTCCACGCGGAAGGACAGCTCCCGCACCGCGTACCGCTCGGCGGACCCGGCGTAGCGCTTGCTCAGGCCGGTGATCTGCAGGGGTACGTCGGCGAGCGCCGGGTCGGGTGCGGGGGCGGTGGTGCGGCGGCGGCCGGTCCACAGCAGGACCAGGGCGACGGCGGCACCGGCCGGGGGCAGCCACCACACCCAGGCGGGCAGCGGGGCGGCGGCGGTCGTGACGCCGGGGGCGGTCGGCACCTTCAGGTCGCCGTCGAGGGAGACGGTGTACGTCGCCGGCGCGGCCGGGGAGGCGTAGCCGAGGTCGGTGGAGGCGAGGACCAGGCGGAGGCGGTGGCCCTTCTCCACCTCGTGGTCGATCGCCGGGAGGGTGACCGTGACGTCCCTGCCCGCCTTGGCGTCCTCTACGCGGACGGGGGTGACCAGTTGGGAGGGGAGCACGGGTGCCGTGCCGCCGGGGCCGACGTCGTACACCTTGGCGAAGAGCACGGCCTCGTCGGTGGTGGAGCGGACGTGGACGGTGGCCGTCGGGGAGCCGGTGATCCGCAGGTCGTCGTCGACCGGGGCGGACTCGAACGCGGCGTACTGGCCGGGGAAGTCCAGGGAAACGCCGACGCCGAGCGAGGAGAGCTGGGAGAGCCCGCCGGCGCCGCCGATGCCGGGCAGGGCGGAGACGGCGGGCGGGTTGGCGCCGGCCGGGTTGTCGACGCTCTGCTCCCGGCCGTGCAGGGGCACCGACCGCTGTCCGTTCGTCAGGCCCGGGTAGTGGTCGGCGCTCGCGCCGCGCAACTGGGCCTGTCCGTCGGTGGAGTCGATGCCTCCGGTGCGGGTGACGCGGAAGGCGGGGCCGGTGTCGGCGCCCTTGTCGTCCTTGAGGTAGCGGTCGAACCAGTCGTCGATGCGCGCCTGGACGCGGTCGGTCTCCATGTCGCCGCCGTCGTGGCCGCCCGCGATCCAGTCGACGTCCACGGGGGCGCCGTTCGCCCGGATCGCCTTCGCCGCGGCGTCGGCCTGGCCGAGCGGGAACAGGGAGTCGGTCTGGCCCTGCACGAGCAGGGTGGGCACCTCGATACGCTCGCCCACCGCCTGCGGGCTGCGCGCTTCGAGGAGCTTCACGGCCTCGGCGTCGGGCGTGCCGGACTCCGCGACCCGCTGGTACATGTGGCACAGGTCGGCCTCGAACCGGTCGCAGCCGCCGCCGGAGTTGACGAAGATGCCGGCCCACAGCTTCTTGAACACGCCGTTCGGGAACAGCGCGTCCGCGAGGTTCCAGTACGTGATCGCCGGGGCGACGGCGTCCACCCGGGTGTCGTGCCCGGCCGCGAGCAGGGCCACCGCGCCGCCGTAGGAACCGCCCGCGATGCCCACGCGGGGGTCGCCGTCCTTGTCGAGCCGGACCTGGGGCTGCCGGGCGAGCCAGTCGATCAGGCGGGAGACGTCGGCGACCTCGCCGTCCGGCGCGTTCAGCCCGATCTTCCCGGTGGACTTGCCGAAACCGCGCGCCGACCAGGTGAGAACCGCGTACCCGTCCCTGGCCAGGTCCTCGGCCTGCTCCCGTACGTCGTCCTTGCTGCCGCCGAAGCCGTGCGCGAGCAGGACGGCCGGGCGGGGGCCGCCGGAGCCGGCCGTGAAGTACGAGGTGTCCAGGCGGACGCCGTCACCCACCGCCACGACCCGGTCGGCGCGCCGGACCGGGGCCGGATCGTCACCGGCGACGGCCGTCCACGTCCCGGCTCCGGCGAGCACGACGACGGCGGCCGCGGCGGAGAGCATCCGCCGCGGCCCCCGTAGCAGCCCTCGCACGCGGGGCAGTCGAAGATCCATGCGTCAACGGTACGGGCCGACGCCGACAACGACCGCCCTCCCGGGGGTGAACCGGCGGCCCTCCCACGGAAGTACGCGGCCGGCCCCACGTACCACGGGCGCGGTAGTCCGGGCGGGGCCGGCAGGCCCGTCCGGGCCGGTCAGGGTCGGGGCGGCAGCCGGGCTGCGGGGCGGCCGGGCTGCGGGGCGGCCGGCCTGCCGTCACGGCCCGGTGGGCTGCCACGGCCCGATGGGTGGCCACGGCCCGATGGGTGGCCACGGCTCGATGGGTGGTCACGGTCGGCGCGCAGTCACGGCCGGCGGGTGGTCGCGGCCGCTGGGGGCACGCCGATGCGCCGTCCCCGCCCGACGAGCGGTCCCGGCCCGGCATCCATCCCCGCCCGGCGACCCTCGTGGCCCTACGGCCCTCGTGGCCCTGCGACCCTCATGGCCCGGCGACCGGCCGTCGGCCTCCGGTGAGCCCGCCGTCGGCCTCCGATGAACCGGTCGTCAGCCTCCGGTGGGCCGGTCAGGGGCCGGCGGGCTCGCGGACGTCCTGCGGGACCGTCACCAGCCAGCGCGTGTCGCGGCGCGGGCGCAGGTACAGGGCCCAGTAGAGGGTGGCGACGGCCGCGATGCCGCCGGTCCACAGCAGGTGGCTCACCTCCTGCTGGGTCAGGATGTAGGCGAGGACCGCGATCAGCAGCACCGGCATCGCCGGCCACAGGGGCATGCGCCACGCGCGCGCGTGCCGGTGGGCGCCGCGCCGGGCCCCGAGGGCGGCGACGGCGACCAGCAGGTACATCGCGGTGACGGAGACGCCGGTGACGCCGTACAGCGTGTCCAGGTCGACGTAGCACAGCGCGGCGCCGGGCACGCCGACGGCGAGGGTGGCCACCCACGGGGAGCCGAACCGGCCGAGCCTGGCGAAGAGTCCGTTGACCGGGGCGGGCCAGGCCTTGTCGCGGGCGGAGGCGAACAGGACGCGCGAGTTCTGGATGACCATGACGATGCCGGCGTTGATGATGGCGAGGGCCACGCAGAGGCTGACGAAGGTGCCGACGGCGGAGTTGGACCAGGCGGCGACCATGGCGCCGATGTCGCCGCCGGTCAGCTCGGCCAGGTCGGACGCGCCGAGGGTGATGGCGGCGACCGGGACCAGGATGATCACGGTGGAGATGGCGAGGGTGGCCAGGACGGTGCGGGCGACGTTGCGGCGCGGGTTCTCCAGTTCCTCGGAGAGGTAGACGGCGGTGGAGAAGCCCTGCGTGATGAAGAGGGCGATGGCGAGCCCGGAGACGACCAGCATGGCCGTCACGGGGTCCGTGCCGCCGTGGGCGCCGCCCACCTCCATCGACAGGAGGCTGCCGGGTCCGCGCTCGGCGTGGGCGAAGCCCAGCACAGCGACGACGGCCGCGGCGATGACCTCCAGGACCAGGAAGACGCCGGTGATCCAGGCGTTGGCGCGCAGGTCGAGCAGGCCGGCCAGGGTCGCCAGGAGCATGACCGCGGCGCCGGCCAGGGACGGGTCGAGGTGCAGGACCGGTTCGAGGTAGTCGGCCGTGCCCATCGCGATCACCGGCGGCACGATCATGACGACCAGCAGGGACAGCACGAAGACCAGCCAGCCCGCGAGGCGCCCGGCCATCGTGGACACCATGGCGTACTCGCCGCCCGCGCTGGGGACGAGGGTGCCCAGCTCCGAGTAGCAGAACGCCACGGCGACGCAGAGCAGGGAGCCGATGGCGATGGTGAGCGCGGTCGCGGTGCCGAGCGAGCCGAAGAGGTCGGGGACCACCACGAACAGGGTGGAGGCGGGGGTCACGCACGAGAGCGTCAGGAGGGTGCCGCCGACGACCCCGATGGAACGCTTCAGCGCCCCAGACTCCTCGGGTGCCGGGGCGTCCGGGGGCGCGGCGGCGGTCTCGACGGGGCGGAGCGTGTCGGTCATGGAGCGGTTCCGATCGACTCGTGCGGCGTGGTTCGCGAGGGAGCGCTATCGCCTCCGGCGGCTGGTCGTACGTGGTTCTGGTTCGCTCCCGACGCCAGATGGAATACCGACGAAAACCGCTGCGTCAATGGGTGTTTACCTACGGAAACCGTTGATCGAAACCGTCATCCAACCGGAAACAGCAACATGCCCCTTGACGCCACGGGGCTTTGGGGCGTGCGGGAACCGTAGGGCCCGGGGCAAAAAAACGTGCCGTCGTCCGGTATCCGGACGCTGTCGGAGGGGGCCGGTAGAGTCCTTCGCACAGATGAATCACAGGAACACGGCAACGGGGTGGGGACTCATGAAGCTGAAGTACACCGCGGCCTGGGTGGGGTTCACGGCGGCCGCGATGGTCATGGCGACGGCGTGCGGCTCGGAGGGCGCGAAGACGGCGGCCGAGACGGCCGACAAGGCCGTGGACAAGGCGGACACGATCATGGCGGCCCTCACCCGGGCCACCGACCGGACCGAGGAACTGGGCTCCGCCGAGGTCAGGACGACGACCACGCTGGAGGCCACCGGCGGCGGGCCGGTCTCCATGGACGGCACGTACTCCTGGGGCGACGGCGCGGCCATGGACGTCGAGATGGACACCGCCGCCGCGCAGATGAGCGCCCTCCAGGACGACCCGACGACGCGGGTCATCATGGTCGACGGCGCCTATTACTACGACGTCGATCCCCAGCCGAACGGCCCCCTCGCGGGCAAGGAGTGGATGCGTGTCGACGTCGCCGCCGTGACGGGCGAGGCGGGCGCCGACAACATGGCGGCCAACGCCGACCCGACGGCGGGGCTGCGTTACCTGGCCGCTTCCTCGGAGGTGGAGAACCTCGGCGAGGAGACCGTCCTCGGCAAGGAGACCACGCACTACCGGGGCAGCGTCGGTGCGGAGCACATCGAGAAGTCCAAGCTCACCGAGGCCGAGAAGAAGGCCGCCATCACCGCCCTGCAGGCGAACGGCGGGAAGATGACCTGCGACATCTGGGTCGACGGCAAGGACCTGCCGGTGCGGATGTCGCAGACCGGCGCCGGGATGACCGTGAAGATGGACTTCGTGAAGTTCGGGGCCACCAAGGAGATCACGGCCCCGCCCGCCGCCGAGACCGGCGACCTCACCGAGCAGGTCAGGGAGCAGCGGGACGCGGCGATCGGCCAGTGAACCGCCGCTGACGCGCCGGCGCCCCCGGCCCGCCGTGCCGCTCGGCGGGCCGGGGGCGCCTGCACGGCCTTGGACGTCGCCGGCCTTGGTCGTTGCGCGGCCGTAGTGACAGCGCGGCCTCAGCGGCAGCACGGCCTCAGTGGCAGCGCGGCCTCAGTGGTTGCGCGGGAAGCCCAGGTCCACGCCCGCGGGGGCGTCGGCCGGGTCCGGCCAGCGGGTGGTGACGACCTTGCCGCGGGTGTAGAAGTGCGTGCCGTCGTTGCCGTAGATGTGGTGGTCGCCGAAGAGCGAGTCCTTCCAGCCGCCGAAGGAGTGGTAGCCGACGGGGACCGGGATCGGCACGTTCACGCCGACCATGCCGGCCTCGATCTCCAGCTGGAAGCGGCGGGCCGCGCCGCCGTCCCGGGTGAAGATCGCGGTGCCGTTGCCGAACGGCGAGGCGTTGATGAGGGCCACGCCCTCCTCGTACGTCTCCGCGCGCAGCACGCACAGGACGGGGCCGAAGATCTCGTCCTGGTACGCCTTGGCGGTGGTCGGCACCCGGTCCAGCAGGGAGAGGCCGATCCAGTGGCCGTCCTCGTGCCCCTCGACGGTGTACCCGGTGCCGTCCAGGACGACCTCGCAGCCCTCGGCCGCGGCGCCCTCGACGTAGGAGGCGACCTTGTCGCGGTGCGCCTTGGTGATGAGCGGACCCATCTCGGAGGACGGGTCGGTGCCCGGGCCGATCTTGATCTTCTCGGCGCGCTCGCGGATCTTCTCGACCAGCGTGTCGCCGACGGCGCCGACCGCGACGACCGCGGAGATGGCCATGCAGCGCTCGCCGGCCGAGCCGTAGGCCGCGCTGACCGCGGCGTCGGCGGCCGCGTCGAGGTCGGCGTCGGGCAGCACCAGCATGTGGTTCTTGGCGCCGCCGAGTGCCTGTACGCGCTTGCCGTTCGCGGAGGCGGTGGTGTGGATGTAGCGGGCGATCGGCGTCGAGCCGACGAAGGAGACCGCCTGGACGTCCGGGTGCTCCAGGAGGCGGTCGACGGCCACCTTGTCGCCGTGCACGACGTTGAAGACGCCGTCCGGCAGACCGGCCTCGGAGAGCAGTTCGGCGACCTTCACGGCGGCCGACGGGTCCTTCTCGCTCGGCTTGAGCACGAAGGTGTTGCCGCAGGCGATGGCGATCGGGAACATCCACAGCGGCACCATCGCCGGGAAATTGAACGGCGTGATGCCCGCGACGACACCGAGCGGCTGCCGGATCGAGGACACGTCGACGCGGGTGGCGACCTGCGTCGACAGCTCGCCCTTGAGCTGGACGTTGATGCCGCAGGCCAGGTCGACGATCTCCAGGCCGCGCGCGACCTCGCCGAGCGCGTCGGAGTGCACCTTGCCGTGCTCGGCGGTGATCAGCTCGGCGATCTCGTCGCGGTGCGCGTCCAGCAGGGCGCGGAACCGGAAGAGGATCGAGGTCCGCTGGGCGAGGGAGGACTGACCCCAGGTCAGGTATGCCTCCTTGGCGGCGGCGACCGCGGCGTCCACCTCGTCGACGGAGGCGAAGGCGACCTTGGTGGTGACCTCGCCGGTCGCCGGGTTGGTCACCGGCCCGTACGTGCCCGAGGCGCCTTCGGCGGTCTTGCCGCCGATCCAGTGGTTGACGATGTTCGTCATGACCGAGAACTCCTTCACAGATGGCGGCGGCGACGGGTCGAGACGTGCCGTGGGTACAGCGCGTGCCGCTCGTACGGCTCGTGCCGTACGTGGTGCTCGTGCTGCTGTTCGCTGGCCGGGACCCGCGACGGTCGGGGCGCGGTCTCGGCCATGACTCCATCCCAGCAGCCGGGCGCCGTGGGCGCGCCCGACACTGTGTCTGCGGTTTGGCCGTCCGCGTAGACACGTGGGGCAGTGTGGCCGCCCCCCGCCGGGACGCGACGCGGGAACCTCCGGCGCGGAGCCGGTGCGAGCGGGGAGTTGGCGCTCGTGCCTCGCTCCTGCCAGGGCGAGGCCGCCTTCCCGCGCCGGAGGCGTTCGGTGGGGGAACCGGCGCCCCGGCCGTGTGCCGTCGGGTCGTGCGCCATCGCGTTCCCTCCTTGCCCGCGCCCTTGCGTCACCCCGGTTTCTAGCCCCGCGCGTGCGGCCTGTCAATGTTTTGTCCGGACATTCGGACGACGTGTCCCAAGTGTGCGTCGAGAGACCGTCGGGGGACGCCGAAACGGAACACCTCCGACCGCCGCGGTCAACGCGCCGCGCCCGACCGACGGCGTACGCCTGTGTGGCACTCGTGTCACAAAAGCACCCTTCGTGTCACACATGTCACGCGTCTGCGGGTCTTGCGTCACACCCCGGTACGGCCCCTGACCGCCCCTCACCCGACGTCGTTCACCCGGAACAGGCTTGGTGATCGCCGGCGCAGCGCCCGGCTCCCCCCGGCGGCCGTCCCCGGTCGCCGCCGCGGCGCGCGCAGGGAGGTGCAGCGAGTGACCGACCGAAGGCTCTGGTCCTACAAGGACATCGCGGCCCACATCCACGTCCAGCCGGACACGGTGCGGTCGTACCGCAAGCACGGGCTGCTGCCCCCGCCCGACCACGTGGAGGGAGGAAAGCCGTACTGGTACGCGGACACGGTCCGGGCCTGGGTGGCGTCCCGCCCGCGCAACCGGAACAAGTAGGGGCGCGGTCCCTACGCAACAAGCACTGCCGGAAAACCGTTCGGTGCCCCGCGGCCGCTTGGGGCACAGTTCGGGCCATGGACTTCTCCGTCAAACCCGTACTGACCGGTGACCGGACCGTGCTGCGGCCGTTCACCGAGGCGGACGCCGAGCGCATGTGGGAGATCGTCAACGATCCCGAGGTCGCGCACTTCACCGGCGCACCGCCGCGCGAGCTCACCCCTCGGGTGCTGCGCGACTGGTACGGCACCCGCAGCGCCCAGCCCGACCGCCTCGATCTCGCGGTCACCGACCCCTCCGACGGGGAACTGCTCGGCGAGGTCGTGCTCCACGACTGGGTGCCCGCGGACCGCAGCTGCACCTTCCGCACCCTGATCGGCCCCCGGGGGCGCGGTCGCGGCGTCGGAACCGAGGCGACCCGGCTGATCGTCGGCCACGCCTTCGGGGAACTCGGCCTGCACCGCGTCCAACTGGACGCCTACGCCCACAACCACCGGGCGCTGCGGGTCTACGAGAAGGTCGGCTTCGTGCGCGAGGGCGTGCGGCGCGAGGTGGAGCAGCGGGACGGGGTGTGGGTGGACGAGGTCCTGATGGCCGTCCTCGACCACGAGTGGGCCGTGCACCGCGGGCACCCCGATGTCCCGCGACGGCACGACGACCCCCGCCCCGGCCACCCCGGGTCGGCCGTCACGGCCCGATGACCGTCAGCGGGGCGGCAGGGGCTCGATGACCGTCACCGCTGCGACAGGGGCTCGACGACCGTCGTCACGGCCGCAGCGGCTCGACGACCGTCATCGCGGCAGCAAGGGCTCGATGACCGTCACCCCGGCGCCGGGCGCCGTCCCCATCGCGGCGAGGGCCGCCGGGACCGCGTCCAGGCCGATGGTGGACGTCACCAGCAGGTCGGGCCGGAGCACTCCGGCGCGGACCAGTTCCAGCATCGGCGGATAGGTGTGTGCGCGGCCATCCCGTGGCTGCCCAGCAGCTCCAACTCCAGGGCGACCGCGCGGGCCATCGGCACCGGGGTGGTGCCGTCCGCCGAGGGCGGCAGCCCGACCTGGACGTGCCGGCCGCGGCGGCGCAGGCCGGTCACGGACGCGGCGCAGGTGACGGGCGAGCCGAGGGCGTCCAGCGAGAGGTGGGCGCCGCCGCCGGTGAGGTCGCGGACGGCCGCCGCCGTGTCCGGCGTCCCGGAGGCGTCCACGCACTCCACCGCGCCGAAGGTCCGCGCCAGCTCCAGCGCGCGGGCCGACACGTCCACGGCGACCACACGCGCACCCGCCGCCGCCGCGATCATCACCGCGGACAGCCCGACGCCCCCGCAGCCGTGCACCGCGACCCACTCCCCCGCCGCGACGCGCCCCTGCTGCACCACGGCCCGGAACGCGGTGGCGAACCGGCAGCCGAGCGAGGCGGCGGTGGCGTACGACATGCCGTCGGGCACGGCGACGAGGTTGACGTCGGCGTGGTCGAGCGCCACGTACTCGGCGAAGGAACCCCAGTGGGTGAAGCCCGGCTGGGTCTGGCGCTCGCACACCTGCTGGTCCCCGGCCGCGCACGCCGCGCAGCTCCCGCAGGCGCAGACGAAGGGCACGGTCACCCGGTCACCGGGCCGCCACCCGGTCACCCGGTCGCCGGTCGCCTCGACGACGCCGGCGAGTTCGTGGCCGGGCACGTGCGGCAGCGCGATGTCCGGGTCGTGACCCTGCCAGCCGTGCCAGTCGCTGCGGCACAGCCCGGTGGCCTCGACCCGCACCACCACGCCGTGCGGCGCGGGCGCGGGGTCGGCGACCTCGCACACCTCGGCCGGCTCCCCGAAGCGCTCGAACACGACCGCGCGCATCCGTCACCCTCACTTCCGTACTGTCGTGACGGTCGCGGCGTGCCGCGACCGTCGTGGCGGGGTTCGCGCCCCCTCGCCCCTCATCTCACGGCAGGCTCATCCGAAGCCATACCCCCTAGGGGTACAGTGGAGGTGAAGTGGTCCAGCCCGGACCCGCGGGTACCCGCCCGCGCACGCCCCCTCGACGAGGAGTAACGACATGACCGCCCAGACCGACACCGCCCAGGACTCCGTCACCACCGTCTACAAGGTGAGCGGCATGAGCTGCGGCCACTGCGAGGGCGCCGTTTCCGGCGAGATCTCCGAGATCGCGAGCGTCGGCTCCGTGCAGGCCGTGGCCTCCACCGGCGAGGTCACCGTCGTCTCCGAGGCCCCCCTCGACGACGCGGCCGTGCGCGCCGCCGTGGACGAGGCGGGCTTCGAGCTCGTCGGCCGGGTCTGATCCCGGCACACCCACCCCCGTCCTGGAGTCCGGACCATGACCAGCACCACCGCGGACACCCGCACCGCCCCGACGGCGACCGATCCCGCCCCCGGAACCGATTCCGGTCCCGGCCCCGCGGAGGTCGAGCTGCTGATCGGCGGGATGACCTGCGCCTCCTGCGCGGCCCGCGTCGAGAAGAAGCTCAACCGCATGGACGGTGTCACCGCCACGGTGAACTACGCGACGGAGAAGGCCCGGGTCAGCTACCCGGCGGGCACCGAGGTCGCCGACCTGATCGCCACCGTCGTGAAGACCGGGTACACGGCCGAGGAACCGGCGCCGCCCCCGGAGCCGTCCGCCGACGAGGTGGACACCGGGGCGAGCGGCACCGGGGACGACCCGGAGCTGTCGGCGCTGCGTCAGCGCCTGCTGGTCTCCGTCCTGCTCGCCGCGCCCGTGGTGCTGCTGGCGATGGTCCCGGCGCTCCAGTTCGACAACTGGCAGTGGCTCTCGCTCACCCTGGCCGCGCCCGTCGTGGTCTGGGGCGGGCTGCCCTTCCACCGTGCCACCTGGACCAATCTCCGGCACGGCGCGGCCACCATGGACACACTGGTCTCGCTCGGCACGCTGGCGGCGTTCGGCTGGTCGCTGTGGGCGCTGTTCTTCGGGGACGCGGGCATGCCGGGCATGCGGCACGGCTTCGACCTCACCGTCTCCCGCACCGACGGCGCCTCCGCGATCTATCTGGAGGCCGCCGCGGGAGTCACCGCCTTCCTCCTCCTCGGCCGCTGGCTGGAGGCCCGCTCCAAGCGCCGCGCCGGCGCCGCGCTGCGTGCCCTGATGGAGCTGGGCGCCAAGGACGTCGCGGTACTGCGCGAGGGCCGCGAGGTGCGGATACCGGTCTCCCGGCTGGCCGTGGGCGACCGGTTCGTCGTACGGCCCGGCGAGAAGATCGCCACCGACGGCACGGTGACCGAGGGCGCCTCGGCGGTGGACGCGTCCCTGCTGACCGGCGAGTCCGTGCCGGTGGACGTGACCGTGGGCGACGCCGTCACCGGCGCCACGGTGAACGCCGGGGGCCGGCTGGTGGTCGAGGCGACCCGGGTCGGCGCGGACACCCAGCTGGCGCGGATGGCGAAGCTGGTGGAGGACGCGCAGAGCGGCAAGGCCGAGGTGCAGCGCCTCGCCGACCGGATCTCGGGGATCTTCGTCCCGGTCGTCCTGCTGATCGCGGTCGCCACCTTCGGCGGCTGGCTGGGGACCACCGGTGACACGGTCGCCGCGTTCACCGCGGCCGTCGCCGTACTGATCATCGCCTGCCCCTGCGCGCTGGGGCTGGCCACGCCGACCGCGCTGCTGGTGGGCACCGGCCGGGGCGCCCAGCTCGGCATCCTCATCAAGGGCCCGGAGGTACTGGAGTCCACGCGCCGCGTCGACACCGTCGTCCTGGACAAGACCGGCACCGTCACCACCGGCCGCATGACCCTGCACGAGGTGTACGCCGCCGACGGCACCGCCGAGGAGGAGCTGCTGCGGCTCGCCGGGGCCGTGGAGCACGCCTCCGAGCACCCCGTGGCCCGTGCGATCGCGGCCGGTGCCGAGGAACGGCTCGGCACGCTGCCCGGGGCCGAGGGGTTCGAGAACGTCCCCGGACGGGGCGTACGGGCCCGCGTGGCGGGCCGCGAGGTGGCCGTGGGGCGCCTGTACGACACCCTCCCGCCCGAGGTGTCCCGCGCCGTGGACGAGGCCGAGCGGCGGGGCCGTACGGCCGTCGTCGTCGGCTGGGACGGCGAGGCGCGCGGAGTCGTCGCCGTGGCCGACGCGGTCAAGGAGACCAGCGCGGAGGCGGTGACCGAACTGCGCCGCCTGGGGCTCACCCCCGTCCTGCTGACCGGCGACAACCGACGGGTGGCCGAGTCGGTCGCGGCGGCCGTCGGCATCGACGAGGTGATCGCCGAGGTGCTGCCCGAGGAGAAGGTCGCGGTGGTGGAGCGGCTGCGGTCCGAGGGCCGTACGGTCGCCATGGTCGGCGACGGCGTCAACGACGCGGCCGCGCTCGCCGTCGCCGATCTGGGTCTTGCGATGGGCACGGGGACGGACGCGGCGATCGAGGCGGGCGACCTGACGCTGGTGCGCGGGGACCTCAGGGTGGCGGCGGACGCGATCCGGCTGTCCCGGCGCACCCTGTCCACCATCAAGGGCAATCTCGTGTGGGCCTTCGGCTACAACGTGGCCGCGCTGCCGCTGGCCGCCGCCGGACTGCTGAACCCGATGATCGCGGGCGCGGCGATGGCCTTCTCGTCGGTCTTCGTCGTCACCAACAGCCTCCGCCTGCGCGCCTTTCGGTGATCCGCGCACTCGTCCGCATTTCACGCAGGTCGTGGGGCTGAGCCTCTGGAGTCCGGCACCCACCTCACATAAGCTCTTCACAAGGCTCGCGCATCTTCCTTACGCTTGAGTCCCGCACGACGTACGGGGCTCTTGCGCACGTAAAGGACATATGCAAGAGACGCAGATCACAGTGATGCGAACGTAACCATCGAAGGGGTTCGAGGGTCTAAGTTGGCGATGTCAGGCAGCGTCTTGGGGGGCGCGACCTGGCATCTGGGGATGTCTTGGGGGACTTTCCCAGAGCTGCGTTGCCGGGGCACGTACACCGGGAAGCTTTGAGCGGCCCTCCCGGGCGTGCGCTGTCCCGGCAGACCGCACGAAGAGCACGACACAGCGATTCAGGCGCTGTCCTCACAGACGCCCGGCCGGATCCCGTGGGGGGAATCCGCACCGGGACATGGGAAGGCGCCCTGGTTCGTCGGCCCGTGGGGGGACCGGCGCCAGGGCGCCTTCTTTCTTACGTCGGGGCAAGCGCCCGAAGGGGCGCGGGACTGTGCGGATATGCGGCTGCCGCCGCGCGGGCGCGACCAGCCACACGACTGCCGCAGCCGCCCGCACCCCTCAGCGACGCACTCTTAGGCGCACTGCACCGGCACCGGCAGGTGTCAGCGTGCCTCGACGGGGACGAAGTCGCGCTCGACGACGCCCGTGTAGATCTGGCGCGGGCGGCCGATGCGGGAACCCGGCTCCTTGATCATCTCGTGCCACTGGGCGATCCAGCCCGGCAGCCGGCCGAGGGCGAACAGGACCGTGAACATCTCGGTCGGGAAGCCCATGGCCCGGTAGATGAGGCCGGTGTAGAAGTCGACGTTCGGGTAGAGGCTGCGCGAGACGAAGTAGTCGTCGGAGAGCGCGTGCTCCTCCAGCTTGAGCGCGATGTCCAGCAGCTCGTCGGACTTGCCGAGGGCGGAGAGGACGTCGTGCGCGGCGGCCTTGATGATCTTGGCGCGCGGGTCGAAGTTCTTGTAGACCCGGTGGCCGAAGCCCATCAGGCGGACGCCGTCCTCCTTGTTCTTCACCTTGCGGATGAAGGAGTCGACGTCGCCGCCCGCGTCGCGGATGCCTTCCAGCATCTCCAGCACCGACTGGTTGGCGCCGCCGTGCAGCGGGCCCCACAGGGCGTTGATGCCGGCGGAGATCGAGGCGAACATGTTCGCCTGCGAGGAGCCGACCAGGCGGACGGTGGAGGTCGAGCAGTTCTGCTCGTGGTCCGCGTGCAGGATCAGCAGCTTGTCGAGCGCCGCGACGACGGTCGGGTCGGGCACGTACTCCTGCGCCGGGACCGAGAACGTCATGCGCAGGAAGTTCTCGACGTAGCCGAGGTCGTTGCGCGGGTAGACGAACGGGTGGCCGATCGACTTCTTGTACGCGTAGGCCGCGATCGTCGGAAGCTTCGCGAGCAGCCGGATCGTGGAGAGGTTGCGCTGCCGCTCGTCGAACGGGTTGTGGCTGTCCTGGTAGAACGTCGACAGCGCGGAGACGACCGACGACAGCATGGCCATCGGGTGGGCGTCGCGCGGGAAGCCCTTGTAGAAGTTCTTGACGTCCTCGTGCAGCAGGGTGTGCTGCGTGATCTCGTCCTTGAACGCGGACAGCTGGTCGACGGTCGGCAGCTCGCCGTTGATCAGCAGGTAGGCGACCTCGACGAAGGAGGAGCGCTCGGCCAGCTGCTCGATCGGGTAGCCGCGGTACCGCAGAATGCCGGCTTCGCCGTCCAGATAGGTAATGGCGGATTTGTAGGCGGCGGTGTTGCCGTATCCGCTGTCCAGCGTCACCAGACCGGTCTGGGCGCGGAGCTTCCCGATGTCGAAGCCCTTGTCGCCGACGGTGCTGTCGATCACCGGGTAGGTGTACTCGCCATCGCCGTACCGCAGTACTACAGAGTTGTCGCTCACGTCTTCCCTCACCGACGTAGTGCCTCATCTTCGAGGTGCCCTGACTGTCTCTACCATCCCCCACTTGGCTCAGGAGAGTGCACTCGGGGTCGACCATCGGGCCTATTGGCGGCACTCAGTGCCGCCAACTTGCTCATCCTGCCCCCTGCGGGGCCCATCCGGAAGTGCTGTGTGACCTTTCCGACTCGTTTGATCGATCATTTTTTTCACACGGGTCGGGAGGTTTACGGGAAGGCTTCAGGGCCGGGGGCCCACCAGCCGGAAGTCGAGCGCCGTGCAGCGCCGTCCGGCCGACACCGTCCGCACCGCCTGACCGATCGCCTTGCGCGATCCGACGAGCACGACCAGCTTCTTCGCCCGGGTGACCGCCGTGTACAGCAGGTTCCGCTGGAGCATCATCCAGGCGCCGGTCGTCACGGGGATCACCACCGCCGGGTACTCGCTCCCCTGGGACCGGTGGATGGTCACCGCGTAGGCGTGCGCCAGCTCGTCCAGTTCGTCGAAGTCGTACGGCACCTCCTCGTCCTCGTCGGTCAGCACCGTGAGGCGCTGGTCCACCGGGTCGAGCGAGGTGACGACGCCGACGGTGCCGTTGAAGACGCCGTTCTCGCCCTTCTCGTAATTGTTGCGGATCTGGGTGACCTTGTCGCCGACCCGGAAGACCCGGCCGCCGAACCGCTTCTCCGGCAGGTCCGGGCGCCCCGGGGTGACGGCCTGCTGGAGCAGCCCGTTCAGCGTCCCCGCACCGGCGGGTCCCCGGTGCATGGGTGCCAGCACCTGTACGTCCCGGCGCGGGTCGAGCCCGAACTTCGCGGGGATGCGCCGCGCGGCGACGTCCACCGTGAGCCGCCCGGCCTCCTCCGTGTCGTCCTCGACGAAGAGGAAGAAGTCCTTCATCCCGTCGGTGACGGGATGCTGCCCGGCGTTGATCCGGTGCGCGTTGGTGACGACCCCGGACTGCTGCGCCTGCCGGAAGACGCGGGTGAGACGGACGGCGGGAACAGGGCTGCCCGGGGCCAGCAGATCCCTGAGCACCTCTCCCGCCCCCACGCTGGGCAGCTGGTCGACGTCCCCGACGAGCAGCAGATGGGCCCCCGGCGGCACGGCCTTCACGAGCTTGTTGGCGAGGAGCAGGTCCAGCATCGACGCCTCGTCCACCACCACCAGGTCGGCGTCGAGCGGACGCTCCCGGTCGTAGGCCGCGTCGCCGCCGGGCTTCAGCTCCAGCAGCCGGTGCACGGTGGACGCGTCGGCGCCGGTCAGCTCGGCGAGCCGCTTGGCGGCCCGTCCGGTGGGCGCGGCGAGCACGACCTTGGCCTTCTTCGCCCGCGCCAGCTCGACGATCGACCGCACGGTGAAGGACTTGCCGCAGCCGGGCCCGCCGGTGAGGACGGCGACCTTCTCGCTGAGCGCGAGCCTGACGGCCGCCTCCTGCTCGGGCGCGAGGTCGGCGCCCGTGCGCCCCTTCAGCCACCCGAGCGCCTTGTCCCAGGCCACGTCCTGGAAACCGGGCATCCGGTCCTCGTCGGTGTGGAGGAGGCGGCGCAACTGCCCGGCCAGGGCCAGCTCGGCCCGGTGGAAGGGCACGAGGTAGACGGCGGTGATCGGCTCACCCCCCTCCGGGTGCGGCACCTTCTCCCGCACGACCCCGGGGTCCTCGTCCGGCTCCTCCGGCTCGGCGGCCAGCTCGCCCAGGCACTCGATGACGAGCCCGGTGTCCACCTGGAGCAGCTTCACCGCGTCGGCGATCAGCTTCTCCTCGGGGAGGTAGCAGTGCCCCTGGTCGGTGGCCTGCGACAGCGCGTACTGCAACCCGGCCTTCACCCGCTCCGGGCTGTCGTGCGGGATCCCGACGGACTGGGCGATCTTGTCGGCGGTGAGGAACCCGATGCCCCAGACGTCGGCGGCGAGCCGGTAGGGCTGGTTCTTCACGACGGAGATCGATGCGTCCCCGTACTTCTTGTAGATCCGCACCGCGATCGACGTGGACACCTCGACGGTCTGGAGGAAGAGCATGACCTCCTTGATCGCCTTCTGCTCCTCCCAGGCGTCGGCGATCTTCTTGGTCCGCTTGGGCCCGAGGCCGGGCACCTCGATGAGCCGCTTGGGCTCCTCCTCGATGATGGTGAACGTGTCGAGCCCGAAGTGCTGCGTGATCCGGTCGGCGAAGATCGGCCCGATCCCCTTGACCAGCCCGGACCCGAGATAGCGCCGGATGCCCTGCACGGTGGCGGGGAGCAGCGTCGTGTAGTTCTCCACGTGGAACTGCTTGCCGTACTGCGGGTGCGACCCCCAGCGCCCCTCCATCCGCAGCGACTCCCCCACCTGCGCGCCGAGCAGCGCGCCGACGACGGTGAGCAGGTCGCCGGCGCCTCTGCCGGTGTCGACGCGGGCGACCGTGTAGCCGTTCTCCTCGTTGGCGTACGTGATCCGCTCCAGGACGCCTTCGAGCGTGGCGAGCCGCCGCTCGCCGGGGGCCGCGGGGGGCTGGGTGGGCATGATCCGACGGTACCGGTGGGGACTGACAGGGGCAGCCGTGACCGGCTTTAGCGGCGAGCGGGCGACTTGAGGGCTTCGAGGAAGGGGGCGAAGGCCTCCGGCGGGAAGGTGAGGGTGGCTCGGGCGGGGGCCTTGCTGTCACGAACGGCGACGTGGGCGGCCGACGTGGCTATCTCCACGCAGTTGTTGCCGTCGCCCTCGCCCGAGTATGACGACCTACGCCAGTTGCCCATGGGTGCTCACAGCTCCTTCGTCAGCCGGTGGATGAAGTCACGCGATCGATCCGGGTTGAGCGAGACCTCCTCTACCTTACGGAAGCGCGTTCGATAGGCGCCGAGTTGGGCCTCGGAGTCGATGAGGAACGCGCCATGGGGAGCATCGCGAGCCACCGTGTCCAGCTTGCGTACAACCCCGCCGACATACGTCATCGTGCTTGAGGCCCTGGCGAACCCGTCCAGATCGAACGGGATGACCCGCAAGGTGACACGGTCGGACTCGGAAGCCTCCAGAAGGTGTACGAGCTGAGACCGCGTGGCGGCACGATCGCCCACCCTGATACGGAGGGCCGACTCGTGGATCACGACGTCGTGAGGAAATGCGGCCTTGCTCTGCCGCGTCAGACGGTGACGCACACGCAGTTCCAACTCCTCACTGGTCAGTTCGGGAATCCTCGATGAGAAGACGGCCCGGGCGTAGTCCTCCGTCTGCAACAAGCCGGGCACATACAGGACGGCGACGTCCTGCTGGAAGGCCGCGTAGTGATCCAGCTCCGCCAGATCCAGAAACGGCGTGGGCAGCAGTCCTCGGTACTCCTCCCACCAACCCTTCGTGCGGTCGGTGGCCATTTCCGCCAGGGCATCGACGAGGGCCTCGTCCGTGCAGGCGTAGTGAGATGCCAGGCGCCGGAGCCGCTGCTCACTGACTCCCGACAGCCCCGACTCAATCTGGCTGATCTGCACGTTGCTTACGCCAAGCATGCTCGCCGCCTGCCGAGCCGTGAGGCCGGCCGCCTCGCGCAGTCTGCGCAGTTCCACCGCCAGGCGCAGTTGCCGCGCCGTTGGTTCGCGCCTCGTGGGCAATGGCCGCTCCTCACCTCAACGCGTCTGCTGACACGACTCGTTCGGGGGGAAGATTACGCGACCGGCTTGCTCCGCCGAAACTTTCAGGTCTACCGTCGGTGACGCGACGCACACCGTGCGACACCGGGTCACCGGCCCGCCCTCACCCCACCGCCCTCTGCGAGGAGTCCCGCATGCCCGAAAACGAACCCTGGGAGTACTCCCTCTACGTCCCCAACGACCTGCGCGCCGTCACCATCAGCCGCCGCACCCTCCGGCTGGTCCTCACGATGCACGGCCTGATCCGCCTCGTGGACGTCGCCGAACTGCTCGCCACGGAGCTGGTCTCCAACGCCGTACGGCACACCAAGGGTCCCGCCGCCCTCCGCATCCGCTGGTCGCCGCCGGGCACGCTGCGGATCGGGGCGTGGGACGCGGATCCCGAACCGCCGGAGCCGCCCGCGAAGTTCGAGAGGGTGACGGAGCTGGAGGAGGGGCGGGGTCTGGCGCTGGTGCGGGCCTGCGCCGACGTATGGGGCTGGCACCCGCTGGCCAGACAGGGCAACCGGGGGAAGTACGTGTGGTGCGAGCTGTCGGCGGCCTGACATCGGCGCTGTCAGTCCTGATCGGTAGGGTCCGGCGCATCCCTGCCTGAGCGATCAGGTTCGAGGCCGACGTTCAAGGGCGGTCTAGGGTGGCCCCTATGCGATGGGGGGATCGCCCGGCTTGGATCCGGTGCACGGCCGCGGTGTACGTGGTCGGGTTTCTGGAAGGGACGGGAGCGCACGGGTACGTTCTGGCGACGGGCGGACTCAATGCCTACGACTACGCACCGATGCTCGTCCAACTCTTCTTCCACCTGCTCTTGCTGCTGGATCCGCTGGCCGCACTGGTGATCATCCGCGCCCGCCCCGGTGGGCCGATGTTCGCTGCCCTGGTCATGCTCGCGGATGTGGTCGGCAACTGGAGCATCGCCTGGAGCGCGGTCACTGCGCATCCCACCGCGTTTCTCCGACCGGTAGGGCTCCTGCCGATCACGCTGTTCGGCATCTTCGTCCTGCTCACGGCACTTCCGCTTCGCCGAGCCTTCAAGGGCCCGGGCTCCTGCACCACGTCAACCCGCGGATCGGTCTGCGGGAGACCGACGTTCACACACTCGTCGGCTGGTACGACTTCATCGCACATGCCTGACGACCCGGCAAGCGGGGGTGGTTGAGGACGGCGGCCACCCCACCCCGTAGCCGGTCAGCCCGTGATCGAGAAGAAGAGCGTGTCCTGGGTGTACCAGTCGATGTTCTGCGTGGCGTACTCCCACTCCTTGTGCTCGAAGTCGAGTTTCTCGATCACCTCGCGGACGTCGTGGCGGAAGTCCTCGTTCATCCGGTCCAGCACCGCGCGGTAGGCGTCCGCCATCGGCTTGGCCCTGGCCAGCGGGAGCGTGCCGATGTGCGGGCCGTCCACGGGATACGGGAGGGAGAAGGGGATCTCGGCCGGCGGGCCGGAGAAGAGGTGGTCGTGCAGGAGGAGGTCGGCGTCCACGCCCAGGCGGCGCAGCTCCTCGTCGAGCAGCCCGAAGAAGGTGGAGGGCTTGGAGTACACGCCGAGGTCGGACGGGTCGGAGGCGTTGGAGTCGATGACGAGCTGGAGCGCGTGGTGGTAGGCGCTCGCCGCGCCCTCCGCCGTCGCGCTCGCGTGGCCGGCCACCAGGTGCTCCAGCGCGTCGGGTATGGACAGGCCCAGGTCGATGTCCTGCCTGTCCAGGTCGTGCTGGCGCTGCCGCGCCCGCTCGCGCATGCGGCCGAGACGGCGTTGCTGATCGGCCGTCAATTCCCCGGCGCTGCCCAGGAAGGCGAGGACGTCGGCCTTGTCGGCCGTGCTGTACGAGATGATCCGGCTCATGATCGGCATACTGCCAGTCGGCACTGACAGCGGCCCTCACAGCGCCGCGAACAACCCCGCCAGCGGGGCCGGTGTGCGGGCCGGGTCCAGGGCCTCCACCAGCACCCGGCCGTAGCGGATCTTGCGGCCCGCCTTGGTGCCGAGGAAGCGGCGCAGCTGTTGCTGGGCCGCGCGGCCCTGCTGGGCGGGCTGCTGGAGGAAGGTCTGCAGGCGCCGTGACTCGCCCTCTGCCTCGACGAGTTCGGTCACCGTGCTCACGCCCAGCGCGCGGATCAGCTCGTCCTCCAGGTCGGCCGCGCAGACGAAGAGGCTCTGCGGTGACGCGTCGGCGCGCTTCAGGGCCCGGGCGTAGAAGTCCTGCTCCCGTTCGTCGCACAGGCCCACCAGGCGGAGGTCCAGGCCGGAGGGTCCGAGGAGGCCGGCGAAGCGGCCGACGCTCATCGCGCCACCCATCGGGAGCACGCAGACGCCCTCCGCCGCCAGGTCCCGGCCGTGCCGTGCGGCCATCGCGTCGACGGCCGCCACGTCGCTCGGTCCTTCGAGCAGGACGGCGGTGTGGACGAGCAGCCGGTCGGCCAGGTCGTGGGCCGGACCGCCGGGGCCGCCGGCCGCCCACGCGGTGACCGCCTTCCGCAGTGCCCCCATGTCCGTCATGGGGAAAGTCTCCCGCCGTTGCCCGGCGTCGCGGTAGTGGGTTTTGACATGCAGCCGGTTGGCTGCCTATCGTTAAAGGCAGCCAATGGGCTGCATGTCAGAGGGGCGGAGATGGACGAGGTCTTCAAGGCGCTGGCCGACGGCAGCCGGCGACGGCTGCTGGACAGCCTGAACGCGCGCAACGGGCAGAGCCTGCGCGAGCTGTGCGCCGGGCTCGACATGACCCGGCAGTCGGTCAGCAAGCACCTGGCGGTGCTGGAGGCGGCCGGCCTGGTCACCACCGTGCGGCGGGGCCGAGAGAAGCTGCACCACCTCAACGCCGAACCGATCAACGCCATCGCCGAACGCTGGATCAGCCGCTACGACCGTGAGCGGGTGCACGCACTCGCCGACCTCAAGCACGCGCTGGAGGAGACCGCCATGGACAGCAACGCGTTCGTCTACACGACCCACATCAGGGCCACCCCGGAGAAGGTGTGGCAGGGGCTCACCGACCCGGCCTTCACCCGCCGCTACTGGGGGCTGGAGTTCGGCACCGACTGGGCGACCGGGTCGCCCGTGGTGTGGCGGGAGCGGGGGGCCGAGACCGCCCACCCCGAGCAGGTCGTCCTGGAGTCCGACCCGCCCCGTCGGCTGTCGTACACCTGGCACACCTTCACGCCGCAGTGGGCGGCGGCCAACGGGATCGACGACGAGACCCTGGCCGGGCTCTCCGCCGAGCGGCGCTCGAAGGTCGCCTTCGACATCGAGGACCTCGGCGGCGGCTCGGTGAAGCTGACCGTCGTCCACGACGGGTTCGAGCCCGGCAGCACCGTCCGCGAGATGATCCAGCACGGCTGGCCGGCCCTGCTGTCCAGCCTCAAGACGCTGCTGGAGACCGGAGAGGCGCTGCCGGAACCGCGCTGAACCGGTCAGCCTCGCCGAGCCGGCCGCCGGTCAGCGGCTCAGGGCCGTCGCCTCGCGCATGTACGACAGCTTCTCCGGGTTGCGCACCGCGTAGAGACCCGTGATGCGGCCGGCCTCCATGCGGACCGCGACCACGGTGTCGAGCTCACCGTCGAGCCTGATGACCAGGGACGGGTGCCCGTTGACCTGGGCCGGGTCCATGGTCACCGCGACGGGCAGCTTGACCAGGCCGCCGAGCACGAGGCGGGCCACCTTGTCGGCACCCACGATGGGCCGCAGCACCGCCTGCTTGATGCCGCCGCCGTCGCCGAGGAGGACGACGTCCGGGGAGAGGATGTCGAGCAGGCCCTGCAGGTCGCCCGTCTCCACCGCCCGCTGGAACGCCGCGAGCGCCCGGCGGGACTCCGCCGCCGTGACCTCCCCGCGCGGGCGGCGGGCCGCCACGTGCGCGCGGGCGCGGTGCGCGATCTGCCGGACGGCGGCCGGGCTCTTCTCCACCGCGTCGGCGATCTCGTCGTAGCCGAGGTCGAACACCTCGCGCAGGACGAACACCGCCCGCTCGACGGGCGCCAGCGTCTCCAGGACCAGCATCATCGCCATCGACACGCTGTCGGCCAGCTCGACGTCCTTGGCCACGTCGGGCGTGGTGAGCAGCGGCTCGGGCAGCCAGGAGCCGACGTAGGACTCCTTGCGGCGGCCGAGCGTGCGCAGCCGGTTCAGGGACTGGCGGGTGGTGATGCGGACCAGGTACGCGCGCCGGTCGCGCACCGCGCCGAGGTCGACGCCCGCCCACTTCAGCCAGGTCTCCTGGAGCACGTCCTCGGCGTCGGCGGCCGAGCCCAGCATCTCGTAGGCGACGGTGAAGAGCAGGTTGCGGTGCGCGACGAAGTCCTCGGTGGCCGCGTCCGCACAGCCGCGGTCGCCGGTCGCGTCGGCCTGTTCGCGTCCGTTGTCCTCGCTGGTCACCAGCTTCTCCCGTTCGTTCGGTTCCGGCGGTGTCACGCGCACAGGACACCGGCCGGCGTGATTCCGTGACACCCGACGGGGGTGGCCTGTGTCACATCGATGGTCTGTCACGGGATGGCGGGGCGCCGGTGTCTTGTGTGCGTCACCGAGGCATCGACACAGCGAGGACGAGATCATGGACACTCGATTCAACCTCTTCGAGAACGAGTTCGCCGGTCGGTTCGCGAAGCGGTTCGCGGGCATGGGCATGCTGATGCACGAGTCCGCGCTGCCGAAGGCGACCCAGGAGCTGGTGTCGCTGCGGGCCAGCCAGATCAACGGCTGCGGCCACTGCATCGACATGCACGTCAAGGAGGCCGCGGCCGCCGGGGAGAGCGCGGTCCGGCTGCACCTGGTCGCCGCCTGGCGCGAGTCCACCGTGTTCACCGAGGCGGAGCAGGCGGCGCTGGCCCTCGCCGAGGAGGGCACCCGGCTCGCCGACACGCACGAGGGCGTGTCCGACGAGACGTGGGCCCTGGTGCGCAAGCACTACGACGACGACCAGGTCGCCGCGCTGATCTTCCTGGTCGCCCTGATCAACGCGGCCAACCGGCTCGCCGTGATCACGCACCAGAAGGGCGGCTCGTACGAGGCGGGGATGTTCGCGACGGCCGTGGCGGACTGACCTCGCGGAGGACGGTTTCGGGCGGCACCCAGGGCCGAGTTGCCCGGGTGCCGCCCGTTTTTCCGGGCGCACCCCTGACCGGTCACGATTCGGCATCGGCGCCGGCCCGCCCCTTGAATCCGCTCGTGTAATCGTTTCCAATCCTCCGTGTAATCGATTCCACGAGGAGGTGGAACGACGATGGCGAGCATCAAGGACGTTGCCGCCGAGGCGGGCGTCTCCGTCGCCACGGTCTCGCGGGCGCTCAACGGCCACCCGTCCGTCAGCCCCGCCGCCCGCGCCCGCGTGCTGGCCGCCGTCGAGACGCTGGGCTACCGCCCCAACGCCGTCGCCCGGTCGCTGCGCACCGACCAGACCCGCACCCTCGGCCTGGTCATCAGCGACGTGATGAACCCGTACTTCACCGAGCTGGCCCGTTCCGTCGAGGAGGAGGCCCGCGCGCTCGGCTACAGCGTCATCATCGGCAACGCCGACGAACGCCCCGACCTCCAGGACCACCACGTCACCACGCTGCTCGACCGGCGGATCGACGGACTGCTCGTCTCCCCCACCGACGGCGGCTCCCCGCGCATGCTGGACGCCGCGCGGGCCGGGACGCCGATGGTCTTCGTCGACCGGTGGATCCCCGGCGTGGACGTGCCCGTCGTCAGGTCGGACGGGCGGGGCGCGGTGCGGGACCTCGTCGCTCACCTGCACGGACTCGGGCACCGCCGGCTCGCGATCATCGCGGGGCCCGCCGCCACGACCACCGGACGCGAGCGCGTCGACGCCTTCCGCGAGGCGCTCGCCGCCCACGGGCTTCCCCTCCCCGACGCCTACATCGGGCAGGGCGACTTCCAGGCCGGCAGCGGACGCCGGGTCACCGAGGGCTTCCTCGACCTGCCCGAGCCGCCCGAGGTCGTCTTCGCCGCCGACAACCTGATGGCGCTCGGCGCGCTGGACGCCGTACGCGCGCGTGGGCTGCGGATTCCCGAGGACATCGGGCTCGCCGCGTTCGACGACATCCCGTGGTTCGTGCACACCGATCCGCCGGTCACCGCGATCGCCCAGCCGACCCGGGAGCTCGGAAGGGCCGCCGTACGCGCGCTCGTCGAGCGGATCGCGGGGCGGGCCGGTGAGTCCGTCGCCCTGCCGGCGCGGCTCGTCGTGCGCCGCTCGTGCGGCGAGCCGGACGGCGCCACCCCCCACCAGTCCCCCTCCCCCGTACGAAGGAGTACGCCGTGAGCAGCCGCAGTCCGGACGAGTTGCTGCGCATCGAGGGCATCCGCAAGACCTTCCCCGGCGTGGTCGCGCTCGACAGCGTCGACTTCGACCTGCGCCGGGGCGAGGTGCACGTGCTCCTCGGCGAGAACGGCGCGGGCAAGAGCACGCTCATCAAGATGCTCTCCGGCGCCTACACGCCCGACGCCGGGCGGATCCTGGCCGGTGGCGAGGAGGTGCGCATCCACGGTGCGCAGGACTCCGAGCGCCTCGGGATCGCCACGATCTACCAGGAGTTCAACCTCGTCCCCGATCTGACGGTGGCCGAGAACATCTTCCTGGGGCGCCAGCCGCGCCGGCTCGGCATGATCGACCGGAAGAGGATGAACGCCGACGCCGAGGTGCTGCTGGAGCGGGTCGGGGTCAACGTGTCCCCGCGCGCGCGGGTGCGCGAACTCGGCATCGCCCGGCTCCAGATGGTCGAGATCGCCAAGGCGCTCAGCCTGGACGCGCGCGTGCTCATCATGGACGAGCCGACCGCCGTGCTGACCTCCGAGGAGGTCGAGAAGCTGTTCGCCATCGTGCGGCGGCTGCGCGAGGACGGCGTCGGGATCGTCTTCATCACCCACCACCTGGAGGAGATCGCCGCGCTCGGCGACCGGGTCACCGTCATCCGGGACGGCCGGAGCGTCGGGCAGGTGCCCGCCTCCACCCCGGAGGACGAGCTGGTCCGGCTCATGGTCGGCCGGTCCATCGAGCAGCAGTACCCGCGCGAGCGCACCGACGCCGGTGAGCCCCTGCTCAAGGTGGAGGGGCTCACCCGGGACGGCGTCTTCCACGACGTCGGCTTCGAGGTGCGGGCCGGTGAGGTCGTCGGCATCGCGGGGCTGGTCGGGGCCGGGCGCACCGAGGTCGTGCGGGCGGTGTTCGGCGCCGACCCGTACGACGCCGGGACCGTGCACGTCGCGGGTGCGCCGCTGCGCCGCCACGACGTGAACGCCGCCATGGCCGCCGGGATCGGGCTCGTGCCCGAGGACCGCAAGGGGCAGGGGCTGGTGCTCGACGCGTCCGTCGAGGAGAACCTCGGGCTCGTGACGCTGCGCTCCAGCGCCCGCGCCGGACTCGTCGACCTCAAGGGGCAGCACGCGGCGGCCGAGCGGATCGCCGGGCAGCTCGGCGTGCGGATGGCCGGGCTCGGGCAGCACGTGCGCACGCTGTCCGGCGGCAACCAGCAGAAGGTCGTCATCGGCAAGTGGCTGCTGGCCGACACCAAGGTGCTGATCCTCGACGAGCCGACGCGCGGCATCGACGTCGGCGCCAAGGTCGAGATCTACCAGCTCATCAACGAACTGACGGCCGCGGGCGCCGCCGTACTGATGATCTCCAGCGATCTGCCGGAGGTCCTCGGCATGAGCGACCGCGTGGTCGTCATGGCACAGGGGCGCGTCGCGGGCGAACTCCCCGCCGAACAGGCCACCCAGGACGCCGTGATGGCGCTCGCGGTGAGCACGCACACCAACGGAACGGACGGAACGGAGGCCTCCCGTGGCCACTGACACGCTCAAGAGCAAGCCGGGCGCGCAGGGCGGCGCCACGGGCGGCCTGCGCCGCCTGCTGCTCGACAACGGCGCGCTGACCGCGCTGATCGTCCTCGTCATCGCCATGTCGGCGCTGTCCGGGGACTTCCTGACCGCCGACAACCTCCTCAACGTCGGTGTGCAGGCCGCCGTCACCGCGATCCTCGCGTTCGGCGTCACCTTCGTCATCGTCTCGGCCGGCATCGACCTGTCGGTCGGCTCGGTCGCCGCGCTGTCGGCCACCGTGCTGGCCTGGAGCGCCACCGAGGCCGGGATGCCGGTCGCCCTCGCCGTGCTGCTGTCCGTCGCGACGGGCATCGCGTGCGGCCTGGTCAACGGCTTCCTCATCTCGTACGGGAAGCTGCCGCCGTTCATCGCGACGCTCGCCATGCTGTCGGTGGGCCGCGGCCTGTCGCTGGTCATCTCGCAGGGCTCGCCGATCGCCTTCCCGGACTCGGTCTCCCACCTCGGTGACACGCTCGGCGGGTGGCTGCCCGTGCCCGTCCTCGTGATGATCGTGATGGGTCTGATCACGGCGTTCGTCCTCGGCCGGACCTACATCGGCCGGTCCATGTACGCCATCGGCGGCAACGAGGAGGCCGCGCGGCTGTCCGGGCTGCGGGTGAAGCGGCAGAAGCTCGCCATCTACGCCTTCTCCGGCCTGTTCGCCGCCGCCGCGGGCATCGTGCTCGCCTCCCGGCTGGCCTCCGCGCAGCCGCAGGCCGCGCAGGGCTACGAACTCGACGCCATCGCCGCCGTCGTCATCGGCGGCGCCTCGCTCGCGGGCGGCACCGGCAAGGCGTCCGGCACGCTGATCGGCGCGCTGATCCTCGCGGTGCTGCGCAACGGCCTCAACCTGCTGTCCGTCTCCGCGTTCTGGCAGCAGGTCGTCATCGGTGTCGTCATCGCGCTCGCGGTGCTCTTCGACACGCTGCGCCGCAAGGCGGGCGCGGTCACTCCGGCCGCCGGGGCCTCCGGCGGCGGCAACCGGGGCAAGCAGGCGCTGACGTACGTGATCGCCGCCGTCGTGGCCGTCGCCGTGGTCGGCGCGACCTCGCTGCTGCACAACGGTTCCCCGGGCGGCAAGGACCAGAAGATAGGGCTGTCGCTGTCCACGCTGAACAACCCGTTCTTCGTGCAGATCAGGAACGGCGCCGAGGAGGAGGCGAAGAAGCTGGGCGTGGACCTGACGGTCACGGACGCCCAGAACGACGCCTCCCAGCAGGCCAACCAGCTGCAGAACTTCGTCAGCGGCAGCCTGTCCGCGATCGTCGTCAACCCGGTGGACTCCGACGCGGCCGGCCCCTCGGTGCGCGCGGCGAACAAGGACGACATCCCGGTCATCGCCGTGGACCGCGGCGTCAACAAGGCCGAGACGTCGGCGCTGATCGCCTCCGACAACGTCGAGGGCGGTGAGCTGGGCGCCAAGGCGCTCGCCGAGAAGCTCGGCGGCAAGGGCACCATCGTCATCCTCCAGGGCCAGGCCGGCACCTCCGCCAGCCGGGAGCGCGGGGCGGGCTTCGCGGCCGGGCTGAAGGAGTACCCGGGCATCAAGGTCGTCGCCAAGCAGCCCGCGGACTTCGACCGCACCAAGGGCCTGGACGTGATGACCAACCTGCTCCAGGCGCACCCCGACATCGACGGCGTCTTCGCCGAGAACGACGAGATGGCGCTGGGCGCGATCAAGGCGCTGGGTTCCAAGGCCGGAAAGTCGGTCCAGGTCGTCGGCTTCGACGGCACGCCGGACGGGCTCAAGGCGGTCGAGGCGGGCACGTTGTACGCGTCCGTCGCGCAGCAGCCGAAGGAACTGGGCAGGATCGCCGTACAGAACGCGCTGCGGGCTGCCGAGGACAAGAAGGTGGAGCAGACGGTGAAGGTGCCCGTGAAGGTCGTCACCAAGGAGAACGTGGCCGGCTTCGAGGGCTGAGACCGGCCCTCGGGACCCTGCGGAATCCAGCGGGAATCACTCGAATCGGAGAACGATTGATGTACGACTACGACCTGCTGGTCGTCGGGTCGGCCAACGCCGACCTGGTGATCGGTGTCGAGCGGCGGCCGGGGGCCGGCGAGACGGTGCTCGGCTCCGACCTGGCCGTCCACCCGGGCGGCAAGGGCGGCAACCAGGCCGTCGCCGCCGCCCGGCTCGGCGCCCGTACGGCCCTGCTGGCCCGGGTCGGCGACGACGACTACGGCCGGCTGCTGCTGGACTCGCAGCGGGCGGCCGGCGTCGACACGGTCGGTGTGCTGGTGGGCGGCGCCCCGACCGGCGTCGCGCTGATCACCGTCGACCCGTCCGGGGACAACAGCATCGTGGTCTCGCCGGGGGCGAACGGCCGCCTGGCGCCCGGGGACGTACGGGCGGCGGCCAGTCTCTTCCACGCCTCCCGGGTGGTGTCCACGCAGTTGGAGATCCCGCTGGAGACGGTGGTGGAGGTGGTCCGCTCGCTCGCGCCGGACAGCCGGTTCGTGCTGAACCCGTCGCCGCCGCGGCCGCTCCCGCAGGAGGTGCTGGCGGCGTGCGACCCGCTGATCGTCAACGAGCACGAGGCGAAGGTCATCCTCGGCGACGCCCTGGTCGGCGAGCGTCCCGAGGACTGGGCCCGCATCCTGCTGGCCAAGGGCCCGCGTTCGGTGGTCGTGACCCTGGGCGCCGAGGGGGCGCTGGTCGCCTCGGCGGCCGGGGGTGTGGTCCGGGTGCCGTCCGTGAAGGTGGACGCCGTGGACACCACGGGTGCGGGCGACGCGTTCACCGCGGCACTGGCCTGGCGGCTCGGCAGGGGCGAGTCGCTCGCCGACGCGGCGGCCTACGCGGCCCGGGTGGGCGCGGCGGCGGTCACGAAGGCGGGCGCGCAGGAGTCGTACCCGACCGCTGCGGAGGCCGAGGCGCTGTGAGGAAGGCGGGGATACTCAACCGGCACCTGGCGGGCGCGCTCGCCGAACTCGGCCACGGGGACGGTGTCCTGGTGTGCGACGCGGGGATGCCCATTCCGGACGGGCCGCGCGTCGTCGACCTGGCCTTCCGGGCCGGGGTGCCGGCCTTCGCCGAGGTGCTGGACGGCCTGCTGGCCGAGCTGGTCGTCGAGGGCGCGACGGCGGCGGCGGAGGTCCGGGAGGCGAACGCCGAGTGCGCCGCGCTGCTGGACGGGCTCTTCCCGGCGCTCGAACTCGTCCCGCACGAGCGGCTGAAGGAGTTGTCGGCGGGCGCACGGCTCGTCGTGCGCACCGGGGAGGCCCGGCCGTACGCCAACGTGCTGCTGCGGTGCGGCGTCTTCTTCTGAGAACACCTCCGAGAACGCCCGAGAACTTCGAGGGGGCCCGGTCGACGACCGGGCCCCCTCGGGTTTCCCCTCCCCTGCAGAACCCCGCGGATTTTCCCCCCCGGGTACCCCCACGGGAGTTCTGATGCCAAGTACGACCCGCGCGGAGGCGGAAGGGTTGCACGGGTCGCCGGGATTATTTTCCGGGCGCCCCGTCCCCCGCGTGCGCGGCGAAGCGGGCCGCCGTCTCGGCCAGCACCTCCCGGCCGTCCCGCGCCCACAGTTCCTCGTTGAACAGCTCGACCTCGATCGGGCCGCTGTATCCGGCCGCCTCGACGTACGACTTCCACTCGCGCATGTCGATCGCGCCGTCGCCGATCTGGCCGCGGCCGTTGAGGACGCCCTCCGGGAGAGGGGTGGTCCAGTCGGCGAGCTGGAAGGTGTGGATGCGGCCGCCCGCGCCGGCCCGGGCGATCTGCGCCGGGGCCCGGTCGTCCCACCAGATGTGGTACGTGTCGACGGTGACGCCGACCTGGTGGGCCGGGAAGCGTTCGGCGAGGTCCAGGGCCTGGGTGAGGGTGGAGACCACGCAGCGGTCGGCGGCGTACATCGGGTGGAGCGGCTCGATGGCGAGGCGCACGCCGTGCTGTTCGGCGTACGGCGCCAGTTCGCAGAGGGCTTCCGCGATGCGTTCGCGGGCCGCGTTCAGGTCCTTGCTGCCGGCGGGGAGGCCGCCGGAGACCAGGACCAGGGTGTCGGTGCCGAGGGTGGCGGCCTCGTCGACGGCTCGGCGGTTGTCGGCGAGGGCGCGGGCGCGCTCCGCCGGGTCGGTCGCGGTGAGGAAGCCGCCGCGGCACAGGGTGGTGACGGTGAGGCCCGCGTCGCGGACCAGCTTGGCGGCCGCCTCGACGCCGTAGGCCTGGACCGGCTCGCGCCACAGGCCGACGTTGCCGATGCCCAGGTCACCGCAGGCGGCGGTGAGTTCGGGCAGCGAGAGCTGCTTGACCGTCATCTGGTTGATGCTGAAGCGGGTCAGGCCGGGATCGCTCACTGGTTCACTCCGTACAGGCTCAGCAGGTTGCGCATGCGCTCCTGCGCGAGCTTCGGGTCCGGGAACAGGCCGAGGCCGTCGGCGAGTTCGTAGGCGCGGGCGAAGTGCGGCAGAGAGCGGGCCGACTGGAGGCCGCCGACCATCGTGAAGTGGCTCTGGTGGCCGGACAGCCAGGCCAGGAAGACCACGCCCGTCTTGTAGTAGCGGGTGGGGGTCTGGAAGAGGTGGCGGGACAACTCGACTGTGGGGTCGAGGAGTTCCCGGAAGCCGTCGACGTTCCCGGTGTCCAGGACACGGACCGCTTCCGCCGCCAGCGGGCCCAGCGGGTCGAAGATGCCCAGCAGGGCGTGGCTGAAGCCCTGGTCGTCGCCGGCGATCAGCTCGGGGTAGTTGAAGTCGTCGCCGGTGTAGCAGCGCACGCCCTGCGGAAGGCGGCGGCGCAGGTCGACCTCGCGCCGGGCGTCCAGGAGGGAGACCTTGATGCCGTCGACCTTGTCGGGGTGGGCGGCGATGACCTCCAGGAAGGTGTCCGTCGCCGCGTCCAGGTCGGACGAGCCCCAGTAGCCCTCCAGGGCCGGGTCGAACATCGGGCCCAGCCAGTGCAGTATCACCGGTTCGGTGGCCTGGCGCAGGAGGTGGCCGTAGACGTCCAGGTAGTCGTCGGTGCCTTTCGCGGTCGCGGCGAGGGCGCGGGAGGCCATGAGGATGGCCTGGGCGCCCGACTCCTCCACCACCGCGAGCTGTTCCTCGTACGCCGTCCGGACCTCCGCGAGGGTGGTGGTGGCCGTCGCGGTCAGCTGGTCCGTGCCCACGCCGCAGGCGATGCGGCCGCCCGCGTGCTTCGCCTCGGCGGCGGAGCGGCGGATCAGTTCGGCCGCCGTGGGCCAGTCCAGGCCCATGCCGCGCTGGGCGGTGTCCATCGCCTCGGCGACGCCGAGCCCGTGCGACCACAGGTGGCGGCGGAAGGCGAGGGTGGCGTCCCAGTCGACGGCGGCGGGCCCGTCGGGGGTGGTGTCCGCGAACGGGTCGGCGACGACGTGCGCGGCCGAGAAGACCGTACGGGAGGTGAAAGCGCTTCCCCCGCCGGTCCCCGGAACGGCCGGGGGTGCGGTGCGGGGTTCGTAGGCGCGCAGGGTGCCGTCGGGGTTCGGGAGGTGGAGGGTCACAGTCCGATCTCCGGTACGTCGAGGCGGCGGCCCTCCGCCGAGGACTTCAGGCCCAGTTCCGCGAGCTGGACGCCGCGGGCGCCGGCCAGCAGGTCCCAGTGGTAGGGGGCGTCGGCGTAGACGTGCTTGAGGAACAGCTCCCACTGGGCCTTGAAGCCGTTGTCGAACTCACCGTTGTCCGGGACCTCCTGCCACTGGTCGCGGAAGACCTCGGTGGCGGGGATGTCCGGGTTCCAGACCGGCTTGGGGGTGGCCGAGCGGTGCTGGACACGGCAGTTCCGCAGGCCCGCGACGGCGGAGCCCTCGGTGCCGTCGACCTGGAACTCGACCAGTTCGTCGCGGTTGACGCGGACCGCCCAGGAGGAGTTGATCTGCGCGATCGCGCCGCCGTCCAGTTCGAAGACGCCGTAGGCGGCGTCGTCGGCGGTGGCGTCGTAGGGCTTGCCCTTCTCGTCCCAGCGCTCGGGGATGTGGGTGGCGGTGAGGGCCTGGACGGACTTCACCCGGCCGAACAGCTCGTGCAGCACGTACTCCCAGTGCGGGAACATGTCGACGACGATGCCGCCGCCGTCCTCGCTGCGGTAGTTCCAGGACGGGCGCTGGGCCTCCTGCCAGTCGCCCTCGAAGACCCAGTAGCCGAACTCGCCGCGCACGGAGAGGATCCGGCCGAAGAAGCCGCCGTCGATCAGGCGCTTCAGCTTGAGCAGGCCGGGGAGGAAGAGCTTGTCCTGGACGACGCCGTGCTTGATGCCCGCGTCCCGGGCGAGCCGGGCCAGCTCCAGGGCGCCGTCGAGGCCGGTGGCCGTCGGCTTCTCGGTGTAGACGTGCTTGCCCGCGGCGATCGCCTTCCTGATCGCCTCCTCGCGGGCCGAGGTCACCTGGGCGTCGAAGTAGATGTCGATGGTGTCGTCGGCGAGGACCGCGTCCAGGTCCGTGGAGACGTCGGCGAGTCCGTGCCGCTCCGCCAGCGCCTTCAGCGCGTGCTCGCGGCGGCCGACCAGGACCGGCTCCGGCCACAGCACGGTCCCGTCGCCGAGATCGAGGCCGCCCTGTTCGCGCAGCGCCAGGATGGAGCGGACCAGGTGCTGGCGGTAGCCCATGCGCCCGGTCACACCGTTCATGGCGATACGCACCGTCTTGCGTGTCACGTCATTCCCTTCGTACGAGCCGTGCCGCGAGCCCCGGATCAAGTTCGAGCCGTACAGCAAGCGCTTTCTATGTAAGACGAAGCTAGCCTGTGAACGGTGGTCTGGACAAGACCGCGGTTCGGGTGAGTTGTTCGAGGGGGCGAACGGCGGCGGGCGGTGGCCGTAAGGTCAGCCGGTACGACGTTCGACTCACACGCGCGATGCGGAGGACGAGGACATGACGGTGACACTGGCGGACGTGGCGGCCCGCGCCCAGGTCTCCCCCGCGACGGTGTCGCGCGTACTGAACGGCAATTACCCCGTGGCCGCCTCCACCCGGGAGCGGGTGCTCAAGGCCGTCGACGAGCTGGACTACGTGCTCAACGGCCCCGCGAGCGCGCTGGCGGCGGCCACCTCCGACCTGGTGGGCATCCTCGTCAACGACATCGCCGACCCGTTCTTCGGCATCATGGCCGGCGCCGTCCAGTCCGAGATCGGCGGGCCGGGCGGCAGAGCGGGCGGCGAGAGACTCGCCGTGGTCTGCAACACCGGCGGCACTCCGGAGCGCGAGCTGACCTACCTCACGCTGCTGCAACGACAGCGCGCGGCGGCGGTCGTGCTGACCGGCGGCGCGATGGAGGACGGGGTCCATCAGGCGGCGGTGGCGGCGAAGCTGCGCAAGCTCACGGAGGCGGGGACGCGGGTCGTGCTGTGCGGGCGGCCGCCGGCGCCGGACACCGGGGCGATCGCGCTCACCTTCGACAACCGCGGGGGCGGACGGGAGCTGACCGAGCACCTGATCGGGCTCGGGCACCGGCGACTCGGCTACATCGCGGGCCCGGAGGAACGCACCACGACCCGGCACCGGCTGGAGGGCCACCGCACCGCCCTCGCCGCGCACGGCATCGAGGAGGACCCCCGCTGGACGGTCCACGGCCGCTACGACCGGCAGGCCGGGTACGAGGCCACGCTGGAGCTGCTGCGCAGGGACCCGACGCTGACCGCGGTCGTCGCCGCGAACGACACCGTCGCGCTGGGCGCGTGCGCGGCGCTGCGCGACTCGGGGCTGCGGATCCCGGACGACGTGTCCGTGGCCGGCTTCGACGACCTGCCGTTCAGCATCGACGCGGTGCCCGCGCTGACGACGGTCCGGCTGCCGCTGGCGGAGGCGGGCGCACGGGCGGGGCGGGTCGCGATGGGGCGGGAGGACGCGCCGGTGGGGGGGATCGCGACGGTGCGGGGGGAGTTGATGGTGCGGGGGTCCTCCGGACGGCCGCGGGGGTGAGACGGGCCGTTGGTGACGCGGTGGGCCCGCGTCGGGGTGGCCGCCCTGGGGGCTGCGCCCCCAGACCCCCGCTTCGGCCTGGACGGCCTCGTCCTCAAACGCCGGACGGGCTGAGAGTGCCGGCCCGCGTCCAAAGGTTTTCACCCGCACGCGTCGACAGGTAAAGCCAGTGATCGCGGGTACGCTCCGTGGGCATGAAGCTGGCGTTCTCCACCCTCGGTGTTCCCGGACTGCCCCTCAACGACGTGCTGGGGCTCGCGACCGCGCACGGTTACCACGGCGTCGAGTTGCGCGCCCACCCGGAGGAGCCGGTCCACCCGGGCCTGGGTCCCGACGAACGGGCGGCGGTGGCCGCGCAGTTCGAGGCGGCGGGTGTCGAAGTGCTGGGGGTGGCGGGGTACGCGCGGGTCGCCGCGCCCGGTGACGACGAGGCCGTGATCGCCGAGGTGCGGGGCCTGCTCGACCTCGCCCGCGACCTGGGCGCCCCGTACATCCGGGTCTTCCCCGGCGGCGGCACCGAGCAGAGCGCCGAGGAGGCCGACGCGGTGGCCGCGCGGCGGCTGGGTACGGCCGCCGAGTACGCCAACGAGCTCGGCGTGCGCATCCTGCTGGAGACCCACGACTCGCACCGTACGGGCGCCGACGCGATGCGCGTCCTCGGGCTGGTGGGGCACCGGCAGGCCGGTGCCCTGTGGGACGTGATGCACACCTGGCTGGGCGGAGAGCAGCCCTCCGACTCGTACGCGGCGCTCTCCCCGCACCTGGGCTACGTCCAGGTCAAGGACATCGCCTCCGCCGAGGACACCACGCCGCTGGCGCTGGGCGCGGGGGTGCTGCCGCTCACCGAGGTGGTGGACGTGCTGTCCCGGCACGGGTGGGACGGCTGGCTGTGCTGGGAGTACGAGAAGCGGTGGTACGAGTCGGCCGCCCCGCTGCCCGAGCTGCTGGGGCAGGGGCGCGAGCACCTCGCCCGGCTGCTCACGGACGCGGCGTGAGCGAGGCAGGCGGCACCGCACCGGACGGCGCCTACGCGGACCGTACCTCCGCCCACCGCGCCGCCGCCGCGCGCACCCGGCCCTCCAGCCGCTCCCGGCATCCCGGCCACTCCGCCGCCGTGATCGAGTAGATCGCGGAGTCGCGCAGCCGGCCCTCCTCGCCCGGCACGAAGGAGCGGGACCAGTTGCGCAGGACGCCCTCGAAGCGGGCGCCGGTCTTCTCGATCGCGGCGCGGGAGCGCTCGTTGCGGGCGTCGGTCTTCAGGTCCACGCGGGACACGCCCCAGACCTCGAAGGCGTGGCGGAACAGGAGCAGCTTGGCCTCGGCGTTGACGCCCGTGCCCTGGGTGGACCGGGCCAGCCAGGTGAAGCCGACCTCGACGGCGTCGAGCGCGTCGTCGGTGCGCCAGGAGCGGGGTTCCCAGTAGGCGGTGGCGCCGACCGCGCGACCGGTGGCGAGGGACACCTGGGCGTAGGGCGCGAGGCGTCCGGTGGCCGCCGTGGCCAGGTGGCCGTCGATGTAGGCGCCGACCTCGTCGGGACGCGGCACCGACGTGAAGTCGTAGGTGCCGCGGTCCTCCCGCGCCGCCACCGCCAGGTCGGCCGCGTGCCGGTGGTCCAGCGGCTCCAGTCGTACCAGCGTGCCTTCGAGGACCGGGCCCTTCAGTGCGAATGTCACCCGACGGATTCTTCAGCCGGGGCGGGGACCCGTCCAGCGAATTCCGGGGAGGTGCGAACAATCGCCTCCCGGGCGCGCCTGCGGGCGGGGGTGAGCGTCGTCAGCGCCACCCCGCCCACCAGCAGGGCCGCCGCGCACCAGCGCAGGGGGGTCACCGACTCGCCGAGGAAGAGGGCCGCCGACGACATGCCGAAGACCGGGACCAGCAGCGAGAACGGCGCGACCGTCGAGGCGGGGTGACGGCGCAGCAGCCAGCCCCAGGCGCCGAAGCCGAAAACGGTGGAGACCCAGGCGACGAAGAGGATCGTGCCCGTCCCCTGCCAGTCCAGGGCGCGCAGGGCCGCGAGGTCCTCGGCGGGGCCCTCGGTGAGCAGGGAGAGGGCCAGCAGGGGCAGCACGGGGACGGTGGAGACCCACACCATGAAGTTCAGCGCGTCGGGCGGGGACGCCTTGCGGGTCAGGACGTTGGACACGCCCCATGCCGCCGCCGCGCCGACCACCATCAGGAACGCGCCCAGCGGTCCCGAGGTGCCCTCGTCGACCGCCGCGACGCCGATGCCGGCCAGCGCGACCAGCATGCCCAGGGCCTGGACGCGGGAGGGGCGTTCACGCAGGACCGCGGCGGCGATCACCGCGGTGAACACCGCCTGGATCTGCAGCACGAGGGAGGACAGCCCGGCCGGCATGCCCGCGTCCATGCCCACGAAGACCAGGCCGAACTTGGCCACGCCGAGGACCAGTCCCACCGCCACGATCCACTTCCAGGCCACCTTCGGGCGGCCCACCAGGAAGACGGCGGGCAGCGCGGCCGCCAGGAAGCGCAGGGCGGAGAAGAGGAGCGGCGGGAAGTGGTCGAGGCCGATCTCGATGACCGTGAAGTTCACGCCCCAGACGGCGGCGACGAGCACGGCGAGGAAGAGGTGGGAAGGTCGCATGCGTCGAGGATCCGCCGGGGCGACCGTGTAGCACCAGCGATGATTACTGCATGGTTGGATGAAGCATTGCTGTTGAATTGTTGCTGTTGAATTACTGCCGGTGAACGCCCTTCACCGTCCCGCCGTCCGTTCCCCGGGAGCCGCCGTCATGCTCGACCTCCAGCGTCTGCGCGCCCTGCACGCCGTGTCCGTGCACGGAACGGTCGGGGCGGCCGCCGCCGCGCTCGGCTTCACCCCGTCCGCCGTGTCGCAGCAGATCGCCAAGCTGGAGCGGGAGACCCGGACGGTGCTGTTCGAGCGGGAGGGGCGCGGGGTGCGACTCACCGACGACGCGTGGCAACTCGTCGGCGTGGCGAGTGAGTTGCTGGCCATCGTGGAGCGGGCGGAGACCCGCCTGGAGGAGCGGCGCGGGGTGCCGTCGGGGCGGCTGACGATCGCGGCGTTCGCGTCGGCGGCGCGTGGTCTGCTGCCGTCCGTCCTGGCCGACCTGACGGTGCGCCACCCCGCGCTCGACGTGCGGCTCACCGAGGTCGACCCGCATCTGTCGGTGGACCTGGTCGCCAAGGGGGCGGTCGATCTGGTGGTGGCGCACGACTGGGACATCGCCCCGCTGCCGGCGCCCGCCGGGGTGGAGCAGGCGCGGATCGGGGAGGACCTGTGCGACCTGCTGGTGCCCGAGGGACACCGCCTCGCGGGACGGAGCGCCGTACGGCGGTCGGAGCTGGGTGGGGAGCGGTGGATCTGCCAGCCGCCCGGGCGGGTGTGCCACGACTGGCTGATGCGGACGCTGCGGGGCGCCGGACACGAACCTGACATCGTCCACCAGGCGGACGAGAACCCGACGCTCGTCGCACTGGTCGCCGCCGGTCTCGGCGTCGCCCTCATTCCCCGGCTGGGGCGCGGCCCCCTGCCCGCCGGGGTGGTGGAGGTACCGCTCGACCCGATGCCGGTACGGCGGCTGTACGCCCTGTGGCGCACGGGCGCGGCGCGCCGCCCGGCGATCGCGGAGACGGTCCGCACACTGCGGGCCCACTGGCCGGACGCCTCGGCCCACACCGCTCCGTCGACCCCGGCCGGCTCCGCCCGACCCGGGCAGCATGGAGCAAGCGCCTTCTAAGCGCTTGGCCGCGCTTGGCCTCTGTGCGGTCCCTTGACTGGCAGAAACTTCCCGGATATTGGTGACTCCTTGGCAGTTTCCTTCACCAGCTCTCCGGAAGGAGCGCACGTGCACCACAGCAGCACGGCCGGCACGGGAAGCACCGCACAGCCCTCCAGACGTACCGTCCTCACCGCCACCGCGGTCGTCACCGCGGCCCTCGCGGCCGGGGGCGGCACGGCGCACGCCGACGCCCGTAGGCCCGACGACGACAAGCTCCGCGCGCTCATCTCCCGGATGACGCTGGAGGAGAAGGTCGGCCAGCTCTTCGTCATGCGGGTCTACGGACACTCCGCCACCGACCCCGACCAGGCCGACATCGACGCCAACCTGAAGGAGATCGGCGTCCGCACCGCGGCCGAGCTGATCGCCCGTTACCGGGTCGGCGGCATCATCTACTTCGCCTGGGCGCACAACACCCGGGACCCGCACCAGATCGCCGACCTGTCCAACGGCATCCAGAAGGCCTCCCTGGAGCAGCCGCGCGGTCTGCCCGTGCTCATCTCCACCGACCAGGAGCACGGCATAGTGGCCCGCGTGGGCGAGCCCGCCACCCTGTTCCCGGGCGCGATGGCCGTCGGGGCGGGCGGGTCGTGCTCCGACGCCCGTACCCTCGGCCGGATCGCGGGCGCCGAGCTGAACGCCCTGGGCATCCGCCAGGACTACTCCCCCGTGGCCGACGTGAACGTCAACCCGGCCAACCCCGTCATCGGCGTACGGTCCTTCGGCGCCGACCCGGACGCGGTCGCGGAGCTGGTGGCCGCCGAGGTGACGGGGTATCAGCGGTCCGGCGTCGCCGCGTGCGCCAAGCACTTCCCCGGGCACGGCGACACCGCCACCGACAGCCACACCGGCTTCCCGGTCATCACGCACAGCCGGGAGGAGTGGGAGAAGCTGGACGCGCCGCCCTTCCGCGCGGCGATCGAGGCCGGCATCGACGCGATCATGACCGCCCACCTGATGGTCCCCGCGCTCGACGACTCCGGCGACCCGGCCACCCTCTCCCGCCCCATCCTCACCGGCATCCTGCGCGAGGAGCTGGGCTACGACGGGGTCGTGGTCACCGACTCCCTCGGCATGCAGGGCGTGCGGACCAAGTACGGCGACGCGCGGGTGCCGGTGCTGGCGCTGAAGGCCGGGGTCGACCAGCTGCTCAACCCGCCGGACCTGCCGCTCGCCTGGAACGCCGTCCTGACGGCGGTCAAGGACGGCGAGTTGACCGAGGCGCGGCTCGACGAATCGATCCTGCGCGTGCTGCGGCTGAAGGCCAAGCTGGGGCTGTTCGGGGACGCGTACACCAGCCGCCGGGACGTCGACCGGACCGTCGGCACCCGGGCGCACCTGGCCGCGGCCGACCGGATCGCCGAGCGGACCACTACGCTGCTGGTCAACGAGGGGCACCTGCTGCCGCTGTCGCGCCGCGAGCACCGCAGGCTGCTGGTGGTGGGCGCCGACCCGGCCTCGCCGTCGGGCACGACGGGGCCGCCCACCGGTGTCCTCGCGGGCGCGCTCACGGAACTGGGCTTCACGGCCACCGCCCTGTCCACCGGCACCGCGCCCTCCGCCGCCGTGATCGACCGCGCCGTCGCGGCGGCCGGGGACGCCGACGCGGTGGTCGTCGCCACGTACAACGTGACCGCGGGCAGCAGCCAGCGCACCCTGGTCACCCGCCTGCTGGAGACCGGGAAGCCGGTCGTCGCGGTCGCCGTCCGCAACCCGTACGACGTCGCCCAGCTCCCCGACGTCCCCGCCTTCCTCGCCGCCTACTCCTGGACCGACGTGGAGGTACGGGCGGCGGCCCGCGTGATCGCCGGGCGGGCACGACCACGCGGGAAGCTACCGGTGCCGGTGGTCCGGGCGGACGACCCGGACACGGTGCTCTTCCCACTCGGACACGGCCTGACCTACCGGCCGTAGCGCGAGGCGCCGGTCCGGTCGCAGGCGCGGGGCGCGGTCCGGCCATGCCCCGGGCCGTCATCCGGTCGTCGGGCGGGGCGCGGTCAGGTCCAAGGCGCTGGGCGGCGGTCCGGCCATGCCCGGGCCGCCATCCGGTCGTCGCGCAGGGCGCCATCCGGTCGTGCCCCGGGTCGCCATCCGGTCATGGGCGCGGCTCGCGATCCAACCGAGCCCCGCATCGCCGTCCGGTCACAACGCGGCTCGCGGTCCTGCCGTGCCCCGGGCCGCCATCCGGCCGAAGCGCGGGCCGCCATCCGGTCGTCGCGCAGGGCGCCGTCCGATCGTGCCCCGGGTCGCCATCCGGCCACGGCGCAGGGCGCGGTCCGGCCGTAGGCGCAGGCCGCCGTCCGGCCGTAGCGCGGGGCGTCGTCCGGGCGTAGTGGTCGTGGTGCGGGCTGCGACGCGCGCCGGGGGCGCTCCCGTGCTCCGTGCGCGAAGCCTCTCGCGCGGCTGGCGTGCGCCCGTTCCGGCGGGCCACGCTGGAGCGGGGACCGCAGGGGGGCGGCGATGCGTGAGCGAGGGGCTGCCGGGGGGCTGTCGGCGGTGTTGGTGGCCGCGGTATTGAGCGGGGCACTGACGGGGTGTCACGGGGCGTCGGTCGGTCCGGCGGGCAACGGAGCCCGCGGGGGGTCGGCGGGCTCCGCCGAGGTGCGGCCGTCCGGATACGGGGCGGTGTTCCTGGCGGTCGGCGAGTGCAGTTCGTTCGGCACGGTCGACCCGACCGAGGTGCCCTGCGACAGCGAGCGGGCGGCGGCCCGGGTGGTGGCCCGGGAGGGCGGCCGCGCGAGCGCCGGACCGCCGTGCCCGGCCACCACGGACTTCGTCCTGCACATCAGCGAGCGGCGGCCGGCGGCCGACGAGGACGGCGACGGGGCCGTACCCCTGGGGTACGCCTGCATGCGCAGGTTGCAGCCGCCGCACCCCGGTGACCCGGGCGGCGGGGGCGGCCCGCGCACCATCGTCGGAGACTGCGTCCGCGACATCGGCGGCGGCCGGGTCCGCGAGGCGGCGTGCGAGGCCGAGGGCGAGCGCGCACCGCGGTTCAAGGTGGTCGAGGCGGTCGCCGACCGGGCGGACTGCCCCGCCTCGACCCGTCTGTACGTCCGGCTCGGCGGCGCGCACCCGGTGGGCTGTGCCCGGCCGCTGTGAAAGCGGCGGCCGGGCAGAGCCCACCGTGCCGGAGGAGACGCCGCTACGGGCGCAGCGCCGGCTCGCGCTCGACGTTCCGCTTGTCGAGCCTCGCGTCGAACGTCGCCAGCGGCTCGGCCGCCGACGGGTTCTCCCGGACCTCGGCGGAGGCGACGCCCGCCCAGTCCAGGATGCGGGCGGTGGCGAACGCCTTCTGGTCGGGCACCAGACCGGCCACGTTCGCCCCGTGGTTCATACCGGGCGCGGTCATGACGTAGGAGTCGCGCGCACCGTGCCCGAGGCGGAAGCGCTCGGCACCCCACGGGTCGTTCTCGCCGTACACGAACAGCATGTGCCGGGCGTTGTGCCGCACCCAGGTGTCGACGTCCCGCATCGCCCACGGCTCGAACTTCATCGGGATCGAGCGGGGCACGAAGTTGCGCGGCGGCTGGTAGCCGTAGCGGATGTACTTCTTCTCGATGTGCGGGAAGTGGATCGTCGGCGCGCCCAGCTGCGTGCCCGCCTGGTAGTAGTACGGCGTGTAGGTCTGCAGGCCCTGGTCGGTGTAGGCGGAGAAGCCGGAGATGGTGTCGACGGAGTCCCAGATCGCCTCGTCGGTGGCGTGCTTCGCGTCGGCCGGGATGTCCGCGCAGTCGGCGAGGGTGCTGTACTGCCAGAAGCCCCACACGTAGTCGAGGACGACGGCCTCGTAGGCGCGGTCGAGGCTGCCGATGGTGTCGAAGGTGTAGCCGTTCTCGGCCGCGTACGCCGCGTACTTCTGCTCCAGCGGCGCCCGGCGCACCAGCGCCTCGCGCTGCACGCCGTTCAGCTTGTCGCGGCACTCCTCGGTGCCGACGCGGGCGAAGAAGCGGTCGTAGGCCGAGTCCTCCTTGTTCACCACGTCGTTGGGGGCGACGTAGGCGACGACGCCGTCCATGTCGCGGGGGTAGAAGCGCTCGTAGTAGGTGGCGGTCATGCCGCCCTTGGAGCCGCCGGTGGAGATCCAGTTCTTGGAGTAGAGCGGCTTCAGGGCCTTGAAGATGCGGTGCTGGTCGCTGGCGGCCTGCCAGATGTCCAGCTTGGACCAGTCGGCCGGGGCGGGCCGGGACGGCGTGAAGTAGCGGTACTCCATGGAGACCTGGTTGCCGTCCACGATCTGGGTCGGCTCGCGCCGGCTGGGGTTCGTGGAGACGTTGTAGCCGCCGGTGTAGAAGACCGTCGGCCGGTTCACGTCCTTGTGCAGCACGGTGATCCGCTGCTGGAACGTGCCCTTGGACGGGTGCCGGTGGTCCACCGGCTGGGTGTAGTTGAGGACGAAGAAGCGGTAGCCGGTGTACGGCTTCTCCTCGATCAGGCTCATGCCCGGTATGGACAGCAGCCGGTCCTTGATGTCGACGGCCTTCGGCTCGGCGGCGGTGGCCGCCCCCGCCGTGCTGACGGTGCCTATGAGCACCACGAGCGCCAGCAGCCATCTGAGCGCCTTGCGCATGCACCCTCCCTGTGAAACCGATGTCCGCCGGAAGCTATCGGAGCAACTCCCGTGGCACCAGAGTCAGCAGAGGATCCAGCCGGAGCTGACCGAGGACTTGGACACCTTGCCGGTCACCCAGACACAGCGTTTCCCGGCGTGCACGGTCACCGGTCCGGCGCGATGGGCGAACCGGCCCGAGTCCACGACCGCGCGGCTGCCCCGGGCCCGCACGCCGACGGACATCTGCCGCTTCGTGCCCGGCTTCTTGGGGACGGTGACGGCGCAGACGTATCCGCCGCGTTTGTGGACGAGGACGGATCCGGTGGCGAAGTGGAGGGTGCGCACCTTGCGGCCGGGGCACCCCGTGGCGGCCTGCGCCTGCTGCGGCAGCGCGACGGTGAGCAGCGCGGCGGCGCTCAGCACGGCCGTGCCGAGCGCCAGCCGACGGCGGGTTGCGGCACCGTCCCGGCCCACTGCGGTCCCCCTCCGTGGCGTGATCACTGACGACGGCACGGTCTGTGACGACGTACGGGTGTACGGACGCAGGACACGTGTCGCACGGTTGCGCGAGCGGTGCGGCGTCTCGCTCGCGTCAGCGCGTCGCGCCGACCGGCTCCTCCGGTTCGGACGCGCCGACGAAGGTCCGCCACAGCCGCGCGTACCGTCCGTCGAGGGCCAGCAGTTCGTCGTGCGTGCCGTCCTCGGCGACCCGGCCGCCGTCCATGACGACGACGCGGTCCGCGCGGGCGGCCGTGGTCAGCCGGTGGGCGACGACGAGTGTCGTACGGCGTCCGGCGATGCGGTCGGTGGCCTGGTTGACCTGTGCCTCGGTGGCCAGGTCCAGGGCGGCCGTGGCCTCGTCGAGGAGCAGCACGTCCGGGTCGACCAGTTCGGCGCGGGCCAGCGCGATCAGCTGCCGCTGTCCGGCGGAGAGGTTGCGGCCCCGCTCGGCGACCTCGTGCAGGTAGCCGCCCTTGAGCGTGGCGATCATCTCGTGCGCGCCGACCGCCCGCGCCGCCGCCTCCACCTCGGCGTCGGTGGCGTCGGGGCGGCCGTAGGCGATGGCGTCGCGCACGGTGCCGGGGAAGAGGTACGCCTCCTGCGGGACGACGCCCAGCCGGTGCCGGTAGGAGGTGAGGTCGAGGGCGCGCAGGTCCTGGCCGTCGACGGTGACCCGGCCGCCGGTCGGGTCGTAGAACCGGGCCACCAGCTTCACCAGCGTCGACTTGCCGGCGCCGGTCTCGCCGACGAAGGCGACGGTCTGTCCGGCCGGGATGCGCAGGTCGATGCCGGAAAGGGCCGCGTCCGCCTCGTCGGCGCCGCCGTACTTGAAGTGCACGTCCTCGAAGGCGATCTCGCCGCGCAGGCCGGTGACCTCGGAGGGCTGGTCGGCGGCCCGGGTCGAGGTGGGCTCGCGCAGCAGCTCCTGGATGCGGCCCAGCGAGACGGACGCCTGCTGGTAGCCGTCGAAGACCTGGGAGAGCTGCTGGACCGGGGCGAAGAACAGGTCGATGTAGAGCAGGTACGCCACCAGCGCGCCGGTCGTCAGCGTGGCGTCGTCGATCCGCGCGCCGCCCACGACCAGCACGGCCGCTGCGGCGGCCGAGGACAGCAGCTGCACGAACGGGAAGTAGATGGAGATCAGCCACTGTCCGCGGATGCGGGCCTGCCGGTAGCTGTCGCTGCGCTCGGCGAACCGCCGCCCGCCGTCCCGCTCGCGCCGGAAGGCCTGCACGATCCGGAGGCCCGCCACCGACTCCTGGAGGTCGGCGTTGACCGTGGACACCCGCTCGCGGGCCAGTTCGTACGCCTTCACGCTGGCCCTGCGGAAGAAGTACGTGGCGACGATCAGCGGCGGCAGGGTCGCGAAGACGATCAGCGCGAGCTCCACGTCGATCACCAGCAGGGCGACCATGATGCCGAAGAAGGTGACGACCGAGACGAAGGCGGTGACGAGTCCGGTCTGCAGGAACGTCGACAGCGCGTCCACGTCCGTCGTCATCCGGGTCATGATCCGGCCGGTCAGCTCGCGCTCGTAGTAGTCGAGGCCGAGCCGCTGGAGCTGGGCGAAGATCTTCAGGCGGAGCGAGTACAGGATCCGCTCGCCGGTCCGCCCGGTCATGCGGATCTCGCCGGTCTGCGCCGCCCACTGGGCGAGTACGGCGAGCAGCCCGAGCAGCGAGGACGCCCACACCGCGCCGAGGGCGGCCCGGGTGACGCCGTCGTCGATGCCGTTGCGGATCAGCACCGGCAGCAGCAGGCCCATGCCCGCGTCCACGGCCACCAGGGCGAGGCTGATCAGCAGCGGGGTGCGGAAGCCGCGCAGCAGGCGCCGCAGGCCGTACGAGGACTCGGGGCGCACCGCCTGCTGCTCGTCGATGTCCGGGGTGCCGTTCGCCGGGGGCAGCGCGTCGACCTGGGCGAGCAGCTCCGGGGTGGCCGGGGTGCCGGCGAGGGCGGTGTCCTTGGGCGCTCGGTCGCCGGTCCACAGCCGGGGGGTGACGCCGCGCTCGGCGTCGAACTCGGCGTCCAACTCGTCGCGTACCGAGGTGTCCTCGGTCTTCTCGGCGGGGCGGGTGTGGCCGGGCGAGACGCCGCCCAGCTCGTCGGGGTCGGTGAGCAGACGCCGGTAGAGGGCGGAGCGCTCCTGGAGTTCCTCGTGGGTGCCGAGGTCGGCGAGGCGGCCCCGGTCGAGGACGGCGATGCGGTCGGCGAGGCCGAGGGTGGAGCGGCGGTGGGCGATGAGGAGCGTGGTGCGGCCCCGCATCACCTGCTTCAGCGCCTCGTGGATCTCGTGCTCCACGCGGGCGTCCACGGCGGACGTGGCGTCGTCCAGGACCAGCAGCCGGGGGTCGGTGAGGATCGCCCGGGCGAGCGCGACGCGCTGGCGCTGGCCGCCGGAGAGGGTCAGCCCGTGCTCGCCGACGGTCGTGCCGTAGCCCTCGGGCAGCTCGGTGATGAAGCCGTGGGCCTGCGCGGCCCGTGCGGCGGCCTCGATCTCCTCGTCGGTGGCGTCGGGGCGGCCGTAGGCGATGTTGGCGCGGACGGTGTCGGAGAAGAGGAAGGAGTCCTCGGGCACCAGGCCGACGGCGGCCCGCAGCGAGTCGAGGGTCAGCTCGCGCACGTCGTGGCCGCCGACGAGGACGGCGCCGCGCGTCACGTCGTAGAAGCGCGGCAGGAGCAGCGAGACGGTGGACTTGCCGGAGCCGGAGGAACCGACGACCGCGAGGGTCTCACCGGCGCGGATCTCGAAGGAGAGCCCGTCGAGCACGGGCCGCGACTCCCCGTCGGCCGTGTCGTAGCCGAAGGCGACGTCGTCGAACTCGACGGTCGCGGGCGCGTCGGCCGGGAGGGTCTTGGTGCCGTCCTTCATTGCCGGCTCGGTGTCGATCAGCTCCAGGACGCGCTCGGTGCCGGCGCGGGCCTGCTGGCCGACGGTGAGCACCATGGCCAGCATGCGGACCGGGCCGACCAGCTGGGCGAGGTAGGTGGAGAAGGCGACGAAGGTGCCGAGGGTGATGTGTCCGCGGACGGCCAGCCAGCCGCCGAGGGCGAGCATGGCGACCTGTCCGAGCGCGGGGACGGCCTGGAGGGCCGGGGTGTAGGTGGCGTTCAGCTTGATGGTGCGCAGCCGCCCCGCGAAGAGCTTGCGCCCGACCTCCCTGAGCTTGCCGGTCTCCTGTTCCTCCTGCCCGAAGCCCTTCACCACGCGTACGCCGCTCACCGAGCCGTCGACCACTCCGGCGACGGCGGCGGCCTGCGCCTGCGCGTACCAGGTGGCGGGGTGCAGCCGGGTGCGGCTGCGGCGGGCGATGAACCACAGGGCGGGGGCGACGGCCAGCGCGACCAGGGTGAGCGGCAGGGACAGCCACGCCATGATCACCAGGGAGATCAGGAAGAGCAGGACGTTCCCGATGGTCATCGGGAGCATGAAGAGCAGGCCCTGGATCAGCTGGAGGTCGCTCGTCGCCCGCCCGACCACCTGCCCCGTGGACAGCTCGTCCTGGCGTCTTCCGTCGAGCCGGGTGATCGTCCCGTACATGTCGGTGCGCAGGTCGTGCTGAACGTCGAGGGCCAGCCGGCCGCCGTAGTAGCGGCGGATGTAGGTCAGGGCGTAGACGGCGAGCGCGGCGCCGACGAGCAGACCGGCCCACACGGCCATGTCCCTCGTCTTGGCGCCGATCACGTCGTCGATGATCACCTTGGTGATCAGGGGGACGAAGGCCATGACGGCCATGCCGCCCAGCGAGGCCCCCAGGGCGAGAACGACGTCCTTGGGATACCGCCAGGCGTACCCCGCCAGTCGTCGTACCCAGCCCCGTTGCGCGTCCACGCCGTGCCCTCCGGTCGTTCGTCCGGTCGTCCTGCTCACCTGATCTACCGGAAGGCACCAACACGGGCGAGCGGGGATTTCATCCCGCCGCAATGATCGGCCGGGTGATCAGGCGCGTACGCGGAGCCCGAGGAAGCGGGTGGTCTGGACGTCGTTCTGGTTGTCGTCACTGACGACGAGCACGTCCGTACGGCCTCCGGAGCGGCCGGTCACGGTCATCCCCTCGAAGTTGTCGAGGAGCGGGTTGGGCTGCGGCTGCCCGGCGGTGGCGCCGAGGGTGGGGCAGTCGGCGAGGTCGGCGAGGAGCCGTTTGCGCAGCGCGGTGCCGTGGCCGGGCCGGTCGGCCAGGTGGAGGCGGACCGTGTTGCCGACGCCGGCGGTGAAGCCGCGCTCCAGGACGAGGAGGCGGCCGTCGGGGGTCGCGGTGACCTCCGAGACGCCGAGGCCGGGGTCGGTCCGGTAGGTGTAGCCGGCCCCGAGCCGGAAGTCGCCGTGCCGCGTCCGCTGCCACGTCTGGAAACGGACCAGGTCGGCCGGGTCGCCGTCCAGCGGGTACTCCATCGAGGCGAGCAGGGTCCGTCCGCCCGGCAGGAGCGTCAGCCCCTCGAAGCTGCCGTTGGCCCTCGCCCGGCCCTCGGGAGCGGTGCGCAGGTCGTCGGGCACGGGCAGACGGCCGAGCAGCTCGCCGGTGCGCGAGTAGCGGCGGACGGACGGCTCGGTCTCGGAGGAGACGAGGTACGTGCCGTCCCGGTCGACGACCAGTCCCTCGGAGTCGAGCGCGGCGCCGTTCTCGTCGGCGAGCCGGATCACGCCGCGCGGCTCGAGGGTGCGGGCGTCCAGCCGGAAGAGGGAGGAGCGGTCGGAAAGAGCGGCCACGGCGCCGCGCCGGTCGGGGGCGAGGGCGGAGAGGTTGCCGACGTACGTGCCGTCGTACGTCGTCTTGTCGAGGACGTCGGAGTAACCGGTCAGGGAGACGGCGGGCGAGCAGGCGTGCCGGGGCGGCCGGTCGTGCGCGGCGGCGGCCGGTCCGGCGGCGACGAGGCAGCCGGCCGCCGCGAGGCCCGCGGTGAGGGTGGCGAGGGAGGTGCGGAGCATTCTCGGACGCATGGCCGAAACCTTAAGCGGGAGGAATGGCCAAGAGTTGGCCGTTTTGCGAAGGGCAGGGTTCGGCGGCGTACCGGTGGCAAGTAATGAGCCATGCCGGAGCAGAACGAGAGCGGCCACAGGTTGGCCGGTCGGCTGTACGCGACGATGCGGGTGCTGAAGTCCCTCACCGAGCCTTCCGGGCCGAAGCCGGTCGGCGACGAGGAGTTCGCTGGGCAGGACAGTCCGAGGGAACGCGTCCAGGCCCTGAAGCTGGACCTCTTCAACGATCTGGTGGCCACCGTCCAGAAGGGGCGGCACGCCAAGGCTGTCGGCGAGATGTTCCGCGCGATGCCCGCCCTGGTGCCCAGGCAGAGCGTCGCCTTCGACAAGAACCTCGGTGAGCGCGGACTGGCCGAATTCAACGCCGGATACCGCGCCCAGCTCGCCGAGCTCAAGGAGGCTTACCCCGAACTGGTCGAGTGAGGGCGGACCGGCCCCCGCGCGCGACGTCGTCACGCAATCGACACCGTCCGTACACCCCACCTCCTACATGTCCATGTCACGCTCGATCTACCGCAGGAATCCACACGCGTAGATCGGACACCCCACATGCTCGCGATACGCACCCGCCGCCGGAGGGCGGCAGCCCTCGCCACGGCCGCCGTACTGGCCGCGGTCGCCGCCCCCTCGCTGACCGCGACCCCGGCCACGGCCACGACCGCATCGGCGGCCACCACGTCATCGGACTATGACTCGACGTACTACAAGGACGCGATCGGGAAGACCGGCGACAGCCTCAAGTCCGCCCTGCACACCATCATCAGCGACCAGACGAAGCTGTCGTACTCGGCGGTCTGGGACGCGCTCAAGGCCACCGACGAGGACCCGGACAACAGCGGGAACGTGATCCTGCTCTACTCGGGCGTCTCCCGCAGCAAGTCGCTCAACGGCGGCGACACCGGCGACTGGAACCGCGAGCACGTGTGGGCCAAGTCCCACGGCGACTTCGGTACCTCGACCGGACCCGGCACGGACATCCACCACCTGCGCCCCTCGGACGTCCGGGTCAACAGCGTCCGGGGCAACAAGGACTTCGACAACGGCGGCAGCGCGGTCAGCGAGGGCGGCGGCAGCCTCACCGACTCCGACTCCTTCGAACCCCGCGACGCCGTCAAGGGCGACGTGGCCCGCATGATCTTCTACATGGCGGTCCGCTACGAGGGCGGCGACGGCTTCGCCGACCTGGAGGTCAACGGCCAGGTCGACAACGGCAGCAACCCGTACATGGGCAAGCTCTCGGTACTGAAGGCGTGGAACGACGAGGACCCGCCGGACGCCTTCGAGGAGCGGCGCAACCAGGTCATCTACGACGAGTTCCAGCACAACCGCAACCCGTTCGTCGACCACCCGGAGTGGGTGGAGTCGATCTGGTAGGCGGTCAGCCCACGAGGTCGGCGTAGACGATGATGTTGTCCGGACGGTGGCCGTCGGTGATCTCGCCGCCGCAGGTGATCAGGCGCAGCTCGGGACGGTCGGTCCTGCCGTAGACCTTGTCGGTGGGGAACGCGTCCTTGTCGACCTGTTCCAGCGCGGTGACGGCGAAGACCGCCCGGGTGCCGTCCTCGCGGGTCACGTCGATCGTGTCGCCGGGCTTGATCTTCCCCACGTTCCGCATGACCGCCGGGCCGTTCACGGTGTCGAAGTGGCCCACGAGGACGGCCGGTCCGGTCTCACCGGGAGTGACGCCCTTCTCGTACCAGCCGATGCGGTCGGCCTGCGGGACGGAGGGGACCTCGATGGTGCCGTCGTCGTTCAGTCCGAGCCGGAGCAGGGGTGCGGTGTCGACCCCGGCGGCGGGGATGGCGACGCGCACGGGCACGGAGGCGGGCATCGCGGCCGGGGTACTCGCCCCGCTCGGCGCGGGCGTGCCGGGCGCGGCGGCGGACGGGGCGATGTGCGGGGGCGGGGTGGCCGCGTGCCCCTCCGCCCCGCAGCCGGCGAGTGCGGCGGCGCAGGGCAGGACGAGCAGGGCCGCGGCCAGGCGGCGTCCGGCGGTCAGGCGCATGGTCGGGTCTCCTGATGGCCCTGGTCCGGCGGGCCGGACCAGGGTGCGGGTGGTGGCTCGCTTCAGCGCGTGGCGGCCGGCCGGCGGCGGCGCAGTGCGACGAAGCCCAGACCGGCGGCACCGGCGGCCGCGGCGGCCCCGCCGATCGCCACGAGCGACGAGTCGCCGCCGTCCGCGGCCTCGTAGCCCGCCGCGACGCCGCCCTTGGGGACGACGGACGTCTGGACGGTGCCGCCCTGCCCCGCGGCGCCCGACTGGCCCGACTCGTCGGTCCGGTAGGTGAAGCCGCACCCCTCCGGCAGGCTCGGGAACGAGGTGACCGACGCCGGGTGGCCGCCGCCCTCCATGTTCGTCCGCAGCTGCGGGTGGCTGCTGTTGGGCTTGAGGATCTCGGCGAGGAAGCCGGCGCTCGCGGGCAGCTTCGGGTGCGTGCGGTCCAGGGACAGGCCCGGCAGGTAGCCGTCCTCGCCCGCGCCCTTGAAGCGGACGGAGGGGCCGGAGGGGCTGATCGTCAGGACCGCGGCGGTGCCGGCGCCTATGTTCTGGGTCTTCGTCGCCACGCAGCGGACGGGCGTCACCGGACCCTGGCCGTCCGAGCCGCCGTCGGTGACCGAGGGCGTCGGAGTCGGCGAGGTGACCGGCGTCACCGGGCCCTGACCGGGGGAGCCGCCGTCGGTGACCGAGGGCGTGGGGGTCGGCGTCGGGGAGGAGTCGGCGACGGCGGTCAGGGCGGAGCCCAGGACCATGCCGGTCACCGCGACGGCGCCGACGGCTCCGCGCAGCACGCGCCGGCGGGGGGAGGACACAACGGACGGGGAGGAATCAACAAAAGCGGGCGCAACGGTCTTCTTCAAGGAAGTGCAACCTTTCCGGTCGGCATGATTCCTTGACGCTATAAATCGCCTACGGGTGGAACCGTGTGCTCCGCGTCACAGCACTGTCACAGGTCGCGCGCGAACCCTCCACATCTCGTGACGTCCCGTCAACCCAGGTGTGTCGGCGCGAACATCCGCAGGACGGCCGGGAGGACGACCACCGAGGGGCCCGGTGCGGCCAGGGCCTTCGCGAGGTCGGCCGCCAGGGTCTGCGGGGACGTCCGCACGCCCGGCACCCCGAACGACTCGGCCAGCGCCACGTAGTCGGGGCGGGTCAGCTCCGTCGCCGTCGGCGCGCCGAAGGCGTCGGTCATGTACTCGCGCAGGATGCCGTAGCCGCCGTCGTCGACGATCAGCCAGGTGACGTTCAGGTCGTACTGGCGGGCGGTGGCCAGCTCGGCGACGGAGTACAGGGCGCCGCCGTCGCCGGAGACCGCCAGCACCGGGTGGGTGGGGTCGGCGACCGCCGCTCCCAGGGCGGCCGGGAAGCCGTAGCCGAGGCCGCCGGCGCCCTGGGCGGAGTGCATGGTGTTCGGGGCCTTGGCGTCGAAGGCCGACCACGCCCAGTAGGCCAGGATCGTCATGTCCCAGAAGGACGGGGCGCCGGGCGGGAGGGCCGCGCGGACGGCGGCCAGGACGTCCTGCTCCAGGGTGAGTTCCTGGGCCGCGATGCGGTCGCGGACCTTGTCCAGTACCGCGCGGACCCGCTCCGGGGCGCTCGGGTCGGTGCGCTCCCCCACCGTCTCCAGCAGCGCCTGGAGGGCGAGGCGGGCGTCGGCGTGGATGCCGAGGGCCGGGTGGTTGGACTCCAGCTTGCCGAGGTCGGCCTCGATCTGGATCACCCGGCCGCGGGGCTTGAACGTGTGGTAGTTCGAGGAGAGTTCGCCGAGGCCCGAGCCGACGACGAGGAGGACGTCGGCGTCCTCCAGGAAGTCCGTGGTGTGACGGTCCTCCAGCCAGGACTGGAGGGAGAGCGGGTGCGTCCAGGGAAAGGCGCCCTTGCCGCCGAAGGTCGTGACGACGGGGGCCTGGAGGCGTTCCGCGAGCTGCCGGAGCTTCTTCGCGGCGTCGGCCCGGACGACGCCGCCGCCCGCGACGATCGCGGGGCGCTCCGCGCGGGACAGCAGGTCGGCGGCGACCGCGGTCAGTTCGGGGCGCGGGGGCAGCTCCTCGGGGAAGGTGTCGCCGCCGGTGACGACCGGGACCGCCGTCTCCGCGAGGAGGACGTCCTGCGGGATCTCCACCCACACGGGACCGTGCGGGACGGTCAGCGCCGAGGTCCACGCCTCGGCGATGGCGGACGGGATCTGGGACTGGGTGCGGACGGTGTGGACGGACTTCACGACACCCCGGAAGGACGCCGCCTGGTCGGGGAGTTCGTGCAGATAGCCGTGGCGTCCGCCGCCGAGGCCGGCCGTCGGGACCTGGCTGCTGATCGCGAGGACGGGGGCGGAGGCCGCCCGCGCCTCCTGGAGCGCGGCCAGGGAGGTGAGGGCTCCCGGGCCGGTCGACAGGAGCAGCGGGGCGGCCTCGCCGGTGACGCGGCCGTAGGCGTCGGCGGCGAACCCGGCGTTGTTCTCCACCCGCAGGCCGATGTAGCGCAGGTCGGAGCGGCGCAGGGCGTCGAACATGCCGAGGGCGTGCTGGCCGGGCAGGCCGAAGACGGTGGTCGCGCCGAGCCCGGCCAGACTCTCCACGACCAGGTCTCCGCCGTTGCGGCCGGGAGGCGGGTTCAGCGCGGCCTCCGTCTGGGCGGCGGTCGGACGGAGTACCAGGTCGTGGTCGTGGGTCACTTCGCTGCCTTCTCCTGGGCGATCTGGCGGGACATGATCGTCGTCAGTTCGTACGCGGTGTGGGAGGCCGCGACGGAGGTGATCTCCGCGTGGTCGTAGGCCGGGGCGACCTCGACGACGTCGGCCGAGACCAGGTTGCAGGAGGCCAGGCCGCGCAGGATCTCCAGCAGCTCGCGGGAGGTCATGCCGCCGGCCTCGGGGGTGCCGGTGCCGGGGGCGTGGGCGGGGTCCAGGCAGTCGATGTCGATGGAGATGTACAGCGGACGGTCCCCGATGCGCTGCCTGAGCTGGTCGGCGATCTCGTCGGCGCCGCGGCGGTAGACGTCGGCGGAGGTGACGATGCCGAAGCCCATCTTCTCGTCGTCGGTCAGGTCCTGCTTGCCGTACAGCGGGCCGCGGGTGCCCACGTGGGAGAGGGCGGAGGTGTCGAGGATGCCCTCCTCGACGGCGCGGCGGAAGGGGGTGCCGTGCGTGTACTCGGCGCCGAAGTAGGTGTCCCAGGTGTCCAGGTGGGCGTCGAAGTGGAGCAGGGCGACCGGGCCGTGCTTCTTGGCGACCGAGCGCAGCAGCGGCAGGGCGATGGTGTGGTCGCCGCCGAGGGTCATCAGGCGGGCGCCGGTGCCGAGGAGGTCGTCGGCGGCGGCCTCCACGGTCTCGACGGCCTCGTTGATGTTGAAGGGGTTGACGGCTATGTCGCCGCCGTCCGCGACCTGGGCCAGGGCGAAGGGGGAGGCGTCCTGCGCCGGGTTGTAGGGGCGCAGGAGGCGGGAGGCCTCGCGGATGGCGTTGCCGCCGAAGCGGGCGCCGGGCCGGTAGGAGACGCCCGAGTCGAACGGCACGCCCACCACGGCGACGTCGGCGGTGCCGACCTCGTCCAGGCGCGGGAGCCGGGCGAAGGTCGCGGGTCCGGCGTAGCGCGGGATCCGCGAGGAGTCGACGGGCCCGCGGGGCGTCTCGTTGCTGCTCATGTACTGCCTTCCTTCTTACGCTTCGTCGCGTATGTACTACTGCTGTCCGACTGTACTGGTGAGCGAGGCAGCCGGTCGTCGCAGACTAGATGGCCGAAACCGGGCCGCGACATGTACATCCCGTCCACCCGCGCCCCGGGGACTGGAGGAATCGGCTATCCCGCCGGGACCGGCTGCTGCCCGGACCCGGGCTGCTACACAATGGAGCCATGCCGATACCCGGGACACCCAGCCGCGCCGAACTCGCCGAGCACCTCGTCAGAACCCGTATCGCGGGTGACGTCGCCACTCCCCGCGAGAACAACCTCTCCCACTACCGGAAGCTGGCCAACGGCGACCGGGGCTTCTGGCTCGGTCTGGAACTGGGCGACCGCTGGAGCGACGAGCAGGACGTGCTCGCGGTGATGGCGGAGCGGGTCGGCGTCAACGACGATCCCGAGCACCGGTACGGCCAGGACACCATCGATCCCGAGCTGACCGTTTCGGCGCTGGAGCGGATGGCGGGGCGGCTGCGCAAGGCGGCCGACGGCGGGCAGCGGGTGCTGTTCGCGACCGGTCACCCCGGCGGACTGCTCGACGTGCACCGCGCCACGGCCGCCGCGCTGCGGGACGCGGGCTGCGAGATCGTGGTGATCCCGGAGGGGCTGACCACGGAGGAGGGGTACGTCCAGCAGTTCGCGGACGTGTCCGTGCTGGAGCACGGGGCCTCGCTGTGGCACACCCACTCGGGCGAGCCGATGAAGGCCATCCTGACCGGCCTGGAGCGCGAGGGCCGCCCGCTGCCGGACCTGGTGGTCGCCGACCACGGCTGGGCCGGGTACGCCGCCCAGCACGGTGTGGACTCGATCGGCTACGCGGACTGCAACGACCCGGCCCTCTTCCTCGCCGAGTCCGAGGGCACCCTCCAGGTGGCGGTGCCACTGGACGACCACGTGGTCAGCCCGCGCTACTACGACCCGATGACGGCGTACCTGCTGACGGAGGCCGGACTGAAGTAGGCCCGGCTCCGCCACGCGGTCCCGCCGTCGTCACCGGGGGACGCGGACCACGCCCTCCTGGACGACCGAGACGGCGAGCCGGCCGTCCTGGGTGTGGATGCGGGCCTGGCCGAGGCCCCGGCCGCCGGACGCGGACGGCGACTGCTGGTCGTACAGCAGCCATTCGTCGGCGCGGAAGGGCCGGTGGAACCACATGGCGTGGTCCAGCGAGGCCCCGACGACGTCGCCCACGGCCCAGCCGCCGCGGCCGTGCGCGAGCAGGACCGAGTCGAGCAGCGTCATGTCGGAGACGTAGGTGGCGAGGACGACGTGCAGCAGCGGGTCGTCCGCGAGCTTGCCGTTGGTGCGGAACCACACCTGGGAGTGCGGTTCGCGCGGGGTGCCGAAGTCGCCGAAGGGCGGGTCGTCGACGTAGCGCAGGTCGACGGCGGCACGGGCCTCCAGGAAGCGCTCCACGGTCTCGGCGGGCAGGTGCGGGTAGGCCCGCAGCCGTTCCTCGCCGGTGGGGAGGGTCGCCGGGTCCGGTGCGGGCGGCATCGGGGCCTGGTGGTCGAGGCCCTCCTCGTACGTCTGGAAGGACGCCGACAGGGTGAAGATCGGCTTGCCGTGCTGGACGGCGACGACGCGGCGGGTGGTGAAGGAGCGGCCGTCGCGCAGCCGGTCGACGTTGTAGACGATGGGGGCGCCGGGGTCGCCGGGGCGCAGGAAGTACGCGTGCAGGGAGTGCGCGTGCCGGTCCGCGGGGACCGTGCGGCCGGCGGCGACCATGGCCTGGGCCGCCACCTGCCCGCCGAAGACCCGGGGGACGACGGCGGACCGGGAGCGGCCTCGGTAGATGTCCTCCTCGATCCGCTCGAGGTCGAGCAGGTCGAGGAGGGACTGGAGTGCTTCGCTCATGACCTGTGGTCTACAGGCCCATGTTCTTCGCGATGATCGACTTCATGATCTCGCTGGTGCCGCCGTAGATGCGGTTGACGCGGTTGTCCGCGTACAGGCGGGCGATCGGGTACTCGTTCATGTAGCCGTAGCCGCCGTGCAGCTGGAGGCAGCGGTCGATGACGCGGTGGGCGACCTCGGTGCAGAACAGCTTGGCGCTGGCGGCCTCGGCGGGGGTCAGCTCGCCGGCGTCCAGGGCCTCGGTGGCGCGGTCGACGACGGCTTCGGCGGCGTCCACCTCGGCCTGGCAGGCGGCCAGCTCGAACTTGGTGTTCTGGAAGTGGGCGACCGGCTTGCCGAAGACGGTGCGGTCCTGCACGTACTGCTTGGCGAAGCGGACGGCGGCCTTGGCCTGCGCGTAGGCGCCGAAGGCAATGCCCCAGCGCTCGGAGGCCAGGTTGTGGCCGAGGTAGTAGAAGCCCTTGTTCTCCTCGCCGAGCAGGTCCTCGACGGGGACCTTGACGTCGACGAAGGCCAGCTCGGCGGTGTCGGAGGTGCGCAGGCCCAGCTTGTCGAGCTTGCGGCCGACCGAGTAGCCCTCGGACTTGGTGTCCACGGCGAACAGGGAGATGCCGTGGCGGCGGTCCTCGGCGGTGGGCGCGGCGGTGCGGGCGCAGACGATGACCCTGTCGGCGTGCACGCCGCCGGTGATGAAGGTCTTGGCGCCGTTGAGGACGTAGTGGGTGCCGTCCTCGGAGAGCTTGGCGGTGGACTTCATGCCCGCGAGGTCGGAGCCGGTGCCCGGCTCGGTCATCGCGATGGCCCACATCTCCTCGCCGGTGACGAACTTCGGCAGGTAGCGCTTCTTCTGCTCGTCGGTGGCCAGCATGTTGATGTAGGGCAGGGCGAGCAGCACGTGGACGCCGGAGCCGCCGAACTGGACGCCCGCGCGGGCGGTCTCCTCGTAGAGGACGGCCTCGAACTTGTGGCTGTCCATGCCGGCGCCGCCGAACTCCTCGGGCACGTTGATGCCGAAGATGCCCAGCTCGCCGAGCTTGTAGTAGAACTCGCGCGGCGCCTGACCCGCGGCGAACCAGTCGTCGTAGACGGGGACGACCTCGGCCTCGATGAAGGCGCGCAGGGTCTCCCGGAACGCCTCGTGGTCCTCGTTGAACACCGTACGGCGCACCGCGCCACCTCCAGGGTACGAATATCTAAGCGCTTGCTCAGATACCACCGTACCGGCGAGTAGTCAGAGGCGTCCAGACCGGGACGCGGGTAACCCTCGTCACTCCCGGAGGCGGGGGGCCGGCCCTACGCCTCCCCCACCGCCGCGAACGCCCCCCGCGCCATCCGGTGCAGCAGCTCCGCCGTCACCGCGCGCCCCGGGCGACCCAGGTGGGGGGTGGAGTTCAGGAGGCCGAAGACCGAGTGGACGGCGGAGCGGGCAGCGGGCTCGGCGAGCGCCGGGTAGACCTCGCGGAGCACCCCGACCCACAGCTCGACGTACTGCCGCTGCAGCTGCCGCACCATCTTGCGGTCGGCATCCCGCAGGCGGTCCAGCTCGCGGTCGTGCAGGGTGATGAGCGGGCGGTCGTCGAGCGCGAAGTCGATGTGTCCCTCGATGAGCGAGTCGAGGACCGCCTCGGGACCCGTCGCGCCGGCGCCCGCCCCGGAGCCGGCCGCCCCGTCCGCCTCCGCCAGCCGCCGCTTCGCCCCGGTCAGCAGCGAGTCGCTGATCCCGACCAGCAGCTCGGCGAGCATCGCGTCCTTGCCGGGAAAGTGCCGGTAGAGGCCGGGGCCGCTGATGCCGACCGCGGCGCCTATCTCGTCGACGCCGACCCCGTGGAAGCCGCGCTCGGCGAAGAGCCGGGCGGCCTCCTTGAGGATCTGCTCGCGGCGGGTGGGGGCGTCGGTTCTGGTGGCCATGGAGTCGATTCTAGACAGGGAGGTTAGCGGTCGTTAACCTGAAGGAAATGCGTTAACGCTCATTAACTGGTCGATCACTGGGTGAGGGGACCGCAGGATGCAAGAGGCACCGGAGCTGACGACGGCGGCGGACCCCGCCTCGGAGGCCTTTCGGGCCAACGAGGAGGCGCACGCCGCCCTCGTTCAGGAGCTGCGCGCCAAGCTCGCGGCGGCCCGGCTGGGCGGCGGCGAGCGGGCGCGGGCCCGGCACACCGCGCGGGGCAAGCTGCTGCCGCGCGACCGCGTGGACACGCTGCTCGATCCGGGCTCGCCGTTCCTGGAGCTGGCGCCGCTCGCGGCCGACGGGCTCTACGACGGAGCGGCCCCGGCCGCCGGTGTCATCGCCGGCATCGGCCGGGTCAGCGGCCGGGAGTGCGTGATCGTCGCCAACGACGCCACGGTCAAGGGCGGCACGTACTACCCGATGACCGTGAAGAAGCACCTGCGGGCGCAGGAGGTGGCGCTGGAGAACCGGCTGCCGTGCCTCTACCTCGTCGACTCCGGGGGCGCCTTCCTGCCGATGCAGGACGAGGTCTTCCCCGACCGCGAGCACTTCGGGCGGATCTTCTACAACCAGGCCCGCATGTCCGGCGCCGGCATCCCGCAGATCGCCGCCGTCCTCGGCTCCTGCACGGCGGGCGGGGCGTACGTCCCGGCGATGAGCGACGAGGCGGTGATCGTCCGCAACCAGGGCACGATCTTCCTGGGCGGCCCCCCGCTGGTGAAGGCGGCCACCGGCGAGGTGGTCACGGCGGAGGAGCTGGGCGGCGGCGAGGTCCACTCGCGGGTGTCCGGCGTGACCGACCACCTCGCCGAGGACGACCCGCACGCCCTGCGCATCGTGCGGCAGATCGTCTCCACCCTGCCGGAGCGCGGCCCCCTTCCCTGGGGCGTCGAGGCGGCCGTCGAGCCGAAGGTGGACCCGCAGGGGCTGTACGGCGCGGTGCCGGTCGACTCCCGCACCCCCTACGACGTCCGCGAGGTCATCGCGCGCGTGGTGGACGGCTCCCGGTTCGCCGAGTTCAAGTCCGAGTACGGGCAGACCCTGGTCACCGGCTTCGCCCGGATCCACGGCCACCCGGTCGGCATCGTCGCCAACAACGGCATCCTGTTCTCCGAGTCCGCCCAGAAGGGCGCCCACTTCATCGAGCTGTGCGACCAGCGCGGCATCCCGCTGGTGTTCCTTCAGAACATCTCCGGGTTCATGGTGGGCCGGGACTACGAGGCCGGTGGCATCGCCAAGCACGGCGCCAAGATGGTGACGGCGGTGGCGTGCACGCGCGTGCCGAAGCTGACGGTCGTCGTCGGCGGTTCGTACGGCGCGGGCAACTACTCGATGTGCGGGCGGGCGTATTCGCCGCGCTTCCTGTGGATGTGGCCCAACGCCAAGATCTCCGTGATGGGCGGCGAGCAGGCCGCGTCCGTGCTGGCCACGGTCAAGCGGGACCAGCTGGAGGGGCGCGGCGAGCAGTGGCCGGCCGAGGAGGAGGAGTCCTTCAAGGCGCCGATCCGCGCCCAGTACGAGCACCAGGGCAACGCCTACTACGCGACCGCCCGCCTGTGGGACGACGGCGTGATCGAGCCCGCCGACACCCGGCAGGTGCTGGGCCTGGCCCTGACCGCGTGTGCCAACGCGCCGCTGGGCGAGCCCCAGTTCGGCGTCTTCCGGATGTGAGGAGGGGACCCATGGACAACACGAAGGACACGCCGCGCATGTTCGACACCGTGCTCGTCGCCAACCGCGGCGAGATCGCCGTCCGCGTCATCCGGACGCTGCGCTCGATGGGCGTGCGTTCGGTGGCGGTCTTCTCCGACGCCGACGCGGACGCGCGGCACGTGCGGGAGGCCGACGAGGCGGTACGGATCGGCCCGGCGCCGGCGACCGAGAGCTACCTGTCCGTCGAGCGGCTGCTGGAGGCGGCGGCCCGGACGGGCGCGCAGGCCGTGCACCCGGGGTACGGCTTCCTCGCCGAGAACGCCGGCTTCGCGCGGGCCTGCGAGGAGGCGGGGCTGGTCTTCATCGGGCCGCCCGCCGACGCGATCGCTCTGATGGGCGACAAGATCCGCGCCAAGGAGACGGTGCGGGCGGCCGGGGTGCCGGTCGTCCCCGGCTCCAGCGGCAGCGGGCTCACCGACGAGCAGCTGGCGCAGGCCGCCCGCGAGATCGGCACCCCGGTGCTGCTGAAGCCCTCGGCGGGCGGCGGCGGCAAGGGCATGCGGCTGGTGCGGGACGAGGCGGTGCTGGCCGACGAGATCGCCGCCGCCCGCCGCGAGGCCCGCGCCTCCTTCGGCGACGACACGCTGCTGGTGGAGCGGTGGATCGACCGCCCCCGGCACATCGAGATCCAGGTGCTGGCCGACGGCCACGGGGGCGTCGTGCACCTGGGCGAGCGCGAGTGCTCGCTCCAGCGCCGCCACCAGAAGGTGATCGAGGAGGCGCCGAGCGTCCTCCTGGACGAGGCGACGCGGGCGGCGATGGGCGAGGCGGCCGTGCAGGCGGCCCGTTCCTGCGGCTACCGGGGCGCGGGCACGGTGGAGTTCATCGTGCCGGGCGGCGACCCCTCGCAGTACTACTTCATGGAGATGAACACCCGTCTCCAGGTCGAGCACCCGGTGACCGAGCTGGTGACCGGCCTGGACCTGGTGGAGTGGCAGCTGCGGGTGGCGGCCGGCGAGCGGCTCGGGTTCGCGCAGGAGGACGTACGGCTGACCGGCCACGCGATCGAGGCCCGCCTGTGCGCGGAGGACCCGTCCCGCGGCTTCCTCCCCTCCGGCGGCACGGTGCTGCGGCTGCGCGAGCCCGAGGGCGACGGCGTGCGCACCGACTCGGGGCTCAGCGAGGGCACCGAGGTGGGCAGCCTGTACGACCCGATGCTGTCCAAGGTGATCGCCTACGGCCCCGACCGGGAGACCGCGCTGCGCAGGCTCCGGGCGGCGCTGGCCGGGACGGTCACCCTGGGCGTGCCCACCAACGCCGGGTTCCTGCGCCGGCTGCTCGCGCACCCGGCGGTGGTCGCGGGGGAGCTGGACACGGGGCTGGTGGAGCGGGAGGTCGACGGACTCGTACCGGACGAGGTGCCGGCGGCGACGTACGCGGCGGCCGCACTGCTGCGCCAGGCCTCCCTCGCGCCCGTCGGCGGCCCCGGCTGGGCCGACCCGTTCGCCGCCGCGGACGGCTGGCGCATGGGCGGGGAGCGCGCCTGGACGGCGCACCACCTGCGGGCGGCGGGCCACGACCCGGTGACCGTGCGCGTGCGCCGGGCACCGGACGGAGGAGTGGAGCTGCTGCTGCCGGGACGCGACACGCCCGTGCGGGGGTCCGGGGGCACGCCCCCGCGGCCCGGGGACGAGCACCGGTTCACCTTCCTCCTCGACGGCGTCGCCCACACCTTCACCGCTCTGCCGGACGGCACCTGGCTGGGCCGCGACGGCGACGCCTGGCACGTGCGCGACCACGACCCGGTCGCCGCCTCCCTGAACCGGGCCGCCCACGCGGGCGCCGACTCGCTGACCGCGCCGATGCCGGGCACGGTGACGGTGGTGAAGGTCGCCGTCGGCGACGAGGTGAGCGCCGGGCAGAGCCTGCTGGTGGTGGAGGCGATGAAGATGGAGCACGTCATCTCCGCCCCGCACGCGGGCACCGTCGCCGAGCTGGACGTGGCGCCGGGCACCACGGTCGCCATGGACCAGGTGCTGGCGGTCATCGCACCCACCGACGAGGGGCAGGAGACGACATGAACACCCCGGAGCTGGATCTGCCCATGGCCGTACCGGCGACGGGCCTGCCCGCGCGCGTCCGCATCCACGAGGTCGGCGCCCGCGACGGGCTCCAGAACGAGAAGGCGACCGTGCCGACGGCCGTCAAGGCGGAGTTCGTCCGCCGCCTGGCCGGCACGGGCCTGACCACGATCGAGGCGACGAGCTTCGTCCACCCCAAGTGGGTCCCCCAACTGGCCGACGCCGAGGACCTGTACCCGGAGATCTCCGGCCTGCCGGTGTCGCTGCCGGTACTGGTGCCGAACGAGCGGGGCCTGGACCGGGCCCTCGCGCTCGGCGCGCGCCGCGTCGCGGTGTTCGCGAGCGCCACGGAGTCCTTCGCCAAGGCCAACCTCAACCGCACGGTGGATGAGGCGCTGGCCATGTTCGAGCCGGTGGTGACCCGGGCGAAGGGGGAGGACGTCCACGTACGCGGTTACCTCTCGATGTGCTTCGGCGACCCGTGGGAGGGCCCGGTGCCCGTCCCCCAGGTGGTGCGGGTCTGCCGGGCCCTGCTGGACATGGGCTGCGACGAGCTGAGTCTCGGCGACACCATCGGGGTGGCCACCCCGGGCCATGTGACGGCCCTGCTCACCGCGCTGACCGGGGCGGGCGTGCCGGTGTCCGCGCTGGGCGTCCACTTCCACGACACCTACGGCCAGGCCCTGGCCAACACGCTGGCCGCGCTCCAGCAGGGCGTCACCACGGTCGACGCCTCCGCCGGCGGGCTGGGCGGCTGCCCGTACGCGAAGTCCGCCACCGGCAACCTCGCCACCGAAGACCTCGTGTGGATGCTGCGCGGCCTCGGCATCGACACCGGGGTCGACCTCGGCCGTCTCGTCGCCACAAGCGTCTGGATGGCCGCACACCTGGGCCGGCCCAGCCCGTCCCGCACCGTTCGAGCCCTCTCCCACCAGGAGTCGTGAACACCATGGACCACAAGCTCTCCCCCGAACTCGAGGAACTGCGCCGCACGGTCGAGGAGTTCGCCCACGACGTCGTGGCACCCAAGATCGGCGACTTCTACGAGCGGCACGAGTTCCCGTACGAGATCGTCCGCGAGATGGGCCGCATGGGCCTGTTCGGGCTGCCGTTCCCGGAGGAGTACGGCGGCATGGGCGGCGACTACTTCGCCCTCGGCATCGCCCTGGAGGAGCTGGCCCGGGTCGACTCGTCGGTGGCGATCACGCTGGAGGCGGGCGTCTCGCTGGGCGCGATGCCCCTGCACCTGTTCGGCACCGAGGAGCAGAAGCGCGAGTGGCTGCCCCGGCTGTGCTCCGGCGAGATCCTGGGCGCGTTCGGCCTCACCGAGCCGGACGGCGGCAGCGACGCGGGCGCGACCCGGACCACGGCCCGCCTGGACGAGGCCACGAACGAGTGGGTGATCAACGGCACCAAGTGCTTCATCACCAACTCCGGCACGGACATCACCGGCCTGGTGACGGTCACGGCGGTCACCGGCCGCAAGCCGGACGGACGGCCCCTGATCTCGTCGATCATCGTCCCCTCGGGCACCCCGGGCTTCACGGTGGCCGCCCCGTACTCGAAGGTCGGCTGGAACGCGTCGGACACCCGTGAGCTGTCCTTCGCCGACGTCCGGGTCCCGGCGGCGAACCTGCTGGGCGAGCAGGGGCGCGGCTACGCGCAGTTCCTGCGCATCCTGGACGAGGGCCGGGTCGCCATCGCCGCGCTGGGCACCGGGCTCGCGCAGGGCTGTGTGGACGAGTCGGTCGCCTACGCGAAGGAACGTCACGCCTTCGGCAGGCCCATCGGCGCCAACCAGGCGATCCAGTTCAAGATCGCCGACATGGAGATGAAGGCCCACACGTCCCGTCTCGCCTGGCGGGACGCGGCTTCGCGGCTGGTGGCGGGTGAGCCGTTCAAGAAGGAGGCGGCGCTGGCGAAGCTGTACTCGTCGACGGTCGCGGTGGACAACGCCCGGGACGCCACCCAGATCCACGGCGGCTACGGCTTCATGAACGAGTACCCGGTGGCCCGCATGTGGCGGGACGCGAAGATCCTGGAGATCGGCGAGGGCACCAGCGAGGTCCAGCGGATGCTGATCGCACGGGAGTTGGGGCTGGCGGGCTGAGACCCGGACGGACGGGGGTGGGGCGGCCGGTGGGCCCCACCCCTGGACAAGATCTGAGGTTAGGCTAACCTACCTTCGAATTGTCCCGCAGGGCACGACGCTCCGCACCGTTCGAAGGCAGCCACCACCATGTCCAACGCCAGCGCTACCCACCCGACCCGCCGTGGAATCCTCGCCGCCGGCGGCGCCCTCGGCCTCGGTGCCGTGCTCGCGGCCTGCGGGGACGACGACGGCAAGAGCGGCGGCTCCGGCGACGAGACGGGCGGCGCGGCCGCCAAGTCCGGCCCCTGGTCCTTCAAGGACGACCGCGGCACGACCGTGAAGCTGGACAAGGTGCCGACGAGCATCGTCGCCTTCACCGGTGTCGCCGCCGCCCTCCACGACTACGGCGTCGAGGTCAAGGGCGTCTTCGGCCCGACCACCACCAAGGACGGCAAGCCCGACGTGCAGGCCGGCGACCTCGACGTCGACAAGGTCACCGTCCTCGGCAACGAGTGGGGCAAGCTCAACGTCGAGAAGTACGCCTCCCTCGCCCCCGAGGTGCTCATCACCACGACCTTCGACACCGCGGGCACCCTCTGGTCCGTCCCGGAGGAGTCGAAGGACAAGATCGCCAAGCTCGCGCCGAGCGTGGCCATCTCCGTCTTCGACCGCCAGCTCACCCAGCCGCTGCAGCGCATGTGGGAGCTGGCCGAGTCGCTCGGCGCGGACATGAAGGCCAAGAAGGTCACCGACGCCAAGGCCGCCTTCGACAAGGCCGCCGCCCGGCTGCGCGCGGCCGCCAAGGCCCGGCCCGAGATCCGGGTGCTGGCCGGTTCGGCGAGCCCCGACCTGTTCTACGTCTCCGGCACCAACCTCTCGGTGGACCTGGAGTACTTCAAGGCCCTCGGCGTGAACTTCGTCGAGCCCTCCGAGGAGGCCAAGAAGGCGACCGGCGGCTGGTTCGAGTCCCTGAGCTGGGAGAACGTCGACAAGTATCCGGCCGACGTCATCATCATGGACGACCGCGCCTCCACCATCCAGCCCGCGGACATCACCGAGGGCACCTGGAAGAAGCTCCCCGCGGTCAAGGCCGGCCAGGTCATCGCCCGCTCCCCCGAGCCGATCCTGTCCTACGACAAGTGCACGCCGCTCCTCGACAACCTGGCCGAGGCGATCGAGAACGCCAAGAAGGTCGGCTGACCCTCCCCCCTTCTCCCCCGGAGCCCTCCATGACGACGGCCGTGGCCGCCCCGTTCCGTTTCTTCTCCCTCCAGGTCGTACGGACGCGGCGGCTCGGACCGTCCCTGGCCAGGGTCACCTTCGCGGGGCCCGACCTGCGCGACTTCCGCTCCGACGGGCAGGACCAGTCCCTGTCGCTGTTCCTGCCGCACCCGGGGCAGACCGAGCCCGCGGTGCCGGTCGGGCTGGGCGAGGGCTGGTGGCAGGGCTGGCGCGAACTGCCCGACGACGTACGGGCGGTGATGCGCTCGTACACGCTGCGGGCACTGCGCCGGAACGGCGAGGGGCACACCGCCGAGATCGACATCGACTTCGTGCTGCACGGCGTCGACCCGGGCTCGCCGGTCCAGGCGGGCCCCGCCGCCCGCTGGGCCGCCGACGCCGCCCCCGGCGACCGCGTGCTGGTGCTCGGCCCGGCGGTCGCGGACAACCGGGCGATCCGCTTCCGGCCGCCCCAGGACACCGACCTGGTGGTGATCTGGGGCGACGAGACCGCCGTACCGGCCGCCTGCGCCGTCGTGGAGGCACTGCCGGCCGGCACCCGCGCCCGGGTCTGGCTTCAGGTGCCGCACGCCGAGGACGTGCAGGACCTCGACACGGCCGCGGACGCCGAGGTCACCTGGCTGGTCCGGGACTCCGACGGCGGCACCGAGGCCACCCTCGCCACCCTCCGCGACGCCCAACTCCCGCCGGCCGGGCACCCCTACGTCTGGCTCGCGGGCGAGTCCGGGTGCGTCAAGGAGCTGCGGCGGCACTTCGTGCGCGAGCGCGGCATCGACCGCCGGCGCGTCACCTTCGTCGGCTACTGGCGCCGGGGCCTGACGGAGGAACAACTCCGCGAGCAGGGCTGACGCCTGCCCCTCCAGGGGCCGCAGTGACGGCGGTCACCCCTCGACGCGCGTTTGATCCATTCGACTTAGGTTAGGCTAACCTAAGTCGAACTGAGGAGGGTTCAGCCCTCTCCCGCCCCTCTCGGACCGTCCCCACCGGAGGACCCCCACATGCGCTCGCACCTGCTCAACGACACCACCGCGGAGCAGTACCGCCGCTCCGTGACCGAAGGAGTCGAGCGGGTGGCCGCCAAACTCGCCACCACCGACCGCCCGTTCACCGGTGTCACGGTCGACGCCCTCTCCCCCCGCATCGACGGGATCGACCTCGACCGGCCCCTGCGCGACACGGCCGCGGTCCTCGACGAGCTGGAGGACGTCTACCTCCGCGACGCCGTCTACTTCCACCACCCCCGCTACCTCGCCCACCTCAACTGCCCCGTCGTCATACCGGCGGTGCTCGGCGAGGCGGTCCTGTCCGCCGTCAACTCCTCCCTGGACACCTGGGACCAGTCGGCCGGCGGCACGCTCATCGAGCGGAAACTGATCGACTGGACCACGGGGCGCATCGGCCTCGGCCCCGCGGCCGACGGCGTGTTCACCTCCGGCGGCACCCAGTCCAACCTCCAGGCGCTGCTCCTCGCACGCGAGGAGGCGAAGACCGAGAACCTCGCCGACCTCCGCATCTTCGCCTCCGAGGTGAGCCACTTCAGCGTGAAGAAGTCGGCGAAACTGCTCGGCCTCGGCCCCGACGCCGTCGTGTCGATCCCCGTGGACCACGACAAGCGCATGCAGACCGTCGCCCTCGCCCGCGCACTGGAGCGCTGCGCGCAGGACGGCCTCGTCCCCATGGCCGTCGTCGCCACCGGCGGCACCACCGACTTCGGCTCCATCGACCCGCTGCCCGAGATCGCCGGGCTGTGCGAGCAGTACGGCGTGTGGATGCACGTGGACGCGGCCTACGGCTGCGGGCTGCTGGCCTCGCTGAAGTACCGGGACCGCATCGCCGGCATCGAGCGGGCCGACTCCGTCACGGTGGACTACCACAAGTCGTTCTTCCAGCCCGTGAGTTCGTCCGCCGTACTGGTCCGCGACGCGGCCACCCTGCGCCACGCCACCTACCACGCGGAGTACCTCAACCCGCGCCGCATGGTGCAGGAACGTATCCCCAATCAGGTGGACAAGTCCCTCCAGACCACCCGCCGCTTCGACGCGCTCAAGCTGTGGATGACCCTGCGCGTCATGGGCGCCGACGGCATCGGCGAACTCTTCGACGAGGTCTGCGACCTGGCCGCCGAGGGCTGGAAACTGCTCGCCGCCGACCCGCGCTTCGACGTGGTCGTCGAGCCGTCGCTCTCCACCCTGGTCTTCCGCTATGTCCCGGCGGCCGTCACCGACCCCGCCGAGATCGACCGCGCCAACCTGTACGCCCGCAAGGCCCTGTTCGCCTCCGGCGACGCCGTGGTCGCGGGCACCAAGGTGGCCGGACGCCACTATCTGAAGTTCACCCTGCTCAACCCCGAGACGACCCCGGCCGACATCGCCGCCGTCCTCGACCTGATCGCCGGCCACGCCGAGCAGTACCTGGGAGACTCCCTTGACCGCGCTTCCTGAAGCCCCGGAGACCACCTACGACTTCGTGGGCATCGGCCTCGGCCCCTTCAATCTCGGCCTCGCCTGCCTCACCGAGCCCATCGACGGGCTGAACGGCGTCTTCCTGGAGTCCAAGCCGGACTTCGAGTGGCACGCCGGCATGTTCCTGGACGGTGCCCACCTCCAGACCCCGTTCATGTCGGACCTGGTCACCCTCGCCGACCCGACCTCGCCGTACTCCTTCCTCAACTACCTGAAGGAGAAGGGGCGGCTGTACTCGTTCTACATCCGGGAGAACTTCTACCCCCTGCGCGTCGAGTACGACGACTACTGCCGCTGGGCCGCGCACAAGCTGAGCAGCGTCCGCTTCTCCACCACCGTCACCGAGGTCACGTACGACGAGCGGGAGCAGCTGTACGCCGTCGCCACCACCTCCGGCGACACCTACCGCGCCCGCCGCCTCGTCCTCGGCACCGGCACCCCGCCGCACATCCCGGACGCCTGCCGGGGCCTGGCCGGCGACTTCCTCCACAACTCCCGCTACGTCCAGCAGCGGGCGGAGCTGGTGAAGAAGAAGTCGATCACGCTGGTCGGCAGCGGCCAGTCCGCCGCCGAGATCTACCAGGACCTGCTGAGCGAGATCGATGTCCACGGCTACCAGCTCAACTGGGTGACCCGCTCCCCGCGCTTCTTCCCCCTCGAATACACCAAGCTCACTCTGGAGATGACCTCGCCGGAGTACGTGGACTACTACCACGCGCTCCCGGAGGACACCCGCTACCGCCTCACGGCCGAGCAGAAGGGCCTGTTCAAGGGCATCGACGGCGACCTGATCAACGAGATCTTCGACCTGCTCTACCAGAAGAGACTCGGCGGCCCGGTCCCCACCCGTCTGCTCACCAACTCCGCGCTGACCAGCGCCCGGTACGCGGACGGCACGTACACGCTCGGCTTCCGCCAGGAGGAGCAGGGCGCGGACTTCGAGATCGAGACCGAGGGCCTGGTCCTCGCCACCGGCTACAAGTACGCCGAGCCGGAGTTCTTGAAGCCCGTCCGCGACCGTCTGGTGTACGACTCCCACGGCAGCTTCGACGTCGGCCGCAACTACGCCGTCGACGTCACCGGACGAGGCGTCTTCCTGCAGAACGCCGGCGTCCACACCCACAGCATCACCAGCCCCGACCTGGGTATGGGCGCCTACCGCAACAGCTGCATCATCCGGGAGCTGCTCGGCACCGAGTACTACCCGGTCGAGAAGACCATCGCGTTCCAGGAGTTCTCCGTATGACCTTCACGTTCCGCCCCCTCGACCCGCTGAAGGACGCCGAGCTCCTGCACACCTGGGTCACCCACCCCAAGGCCGCCTTCTGGATGATGCAGGACGCGAAACTGGAGGAGGTCGAGCGCGCGTACATGGAGATGGCCGCCGACGAGCACCACCACGCCCTGCTCGGCCTGAAGGACGGCGAGCCCGCCTTCCTGATGGAGAAGTACGACCCCGCCCACCGTGAACTGGCGGGCTTGTACGAGCCGCAGCCCGGGGACGTCGGCATGCACTTCCTCACGCCGCCGACGGACAAGCCGGTGCACGGCTTCACCCGCTCCGTCATCACCGCCGTCATGGCGCACCTCTTCGAGGACCCGGCGACCCGGCGGGTGGTCGTCGAACCCGACGTCCACAACAAGGCCGTCCACGCACTGAACGAGGCCGTCGGATTCGTGGCGGAGCGCGAGATCCAGAAGCCGGAGAAGAGGGCGCTGCTGAGCTTCTGCACCCGGGCACAGTTCCTCGCCGCGACGGGGGTGCCGGCATGAGCCTCGCCGACGCCGTCGCCCACCTGAGCCCGGAACACTGGGAGCGGGCCAACCGCCTCCTGGTCCGCAAGGCGCTGGCCGAGTTCGCCCACGAGCGGCTGATCACGCCGGACGCGACCACCGGGGACACGTACGCCGTCCGCTCCGACGACGGCAAGACCGAGTACCGCTTCACCGCCACCGTCCGCGCCCTGGACCACTGGCAGGTGGACGCCGACTCGATCAGCCGCCACCGCGAAGGTGCCGAACTCCCGCTCGCCGCACTGGACTTCTTCATCGAGCTGAAGGAGTCGCTCGGCCTGAGCGACGAGATCCTCCCGGTCTACCTGGAGGAGATCTCCTCCACCCTCTCCGGCACCTGTTACAAGCTGACCAAGCCGCAGGTCACCTCCGCCGAGCTGGCCCGCGGCGACGACTTCCAGGCGGTCGAGACCGGCATGACCGAGGGCCACCCGTGCTTCGTCGCCAACAACGGCCGGCTCGGCTTCGGCATCCACGAGTACCTGTCGTACGCCCCCGAGACCGCGAGCCCGGTCCGGCTGGTGTGGCTGGCGGCGCACCGCTCGCGGGCGGCGTTCACGGCGGGCGTGGGCATCGAGTACGAGTCCTTCGTCCGGGACGAGCTGGGCGCGGCCACCGTCGACCGGTTCCACGGCGTGCTGCGCGAGCGCGGCCTGGACCCGGACGACTACCTCCTCGTCCCGGTCCACCCCTGGCAGTGGTGGAACAAGCTCACCGTCACCTTCGCCGCCGAGGTCGCCCGCGGGCACCTGGTGTGCCTGGGCGAGGGCGACGACGAGTACCTGGCCCAGCAGTCCATCCGCACCTTCTTCAACGCCTCGCACCCGGAGAAGCACTATGTGAAGACGGCCCTGTCCGTCCTCAACATGGGCTTCATGCGCGGGCTGTCGGCGGCGTACATGGAGGCCACCCCGGCCATCAACGACTGGCTCGCCCGGCTGATCGAGGGCGACCCGGTGCTGAAGGCGACGGGGCTGAGCATCATCCGGGAGCGGGCGGCCGTGGGCTACCGGCACCTGGAGTACGAGAAGGCCACCGACCGCTACTCGCCGTACCGCAAGATGCTGGCCGCGCTGTGGCGGGAGAGCCCGGTGCCCTCCCTCCAGGAGGGCGAGACGCTCGCCACCATGGCCTCCCTGGTCCACGTCGACCACGAGGGCGCCTCCTTCGCGGGCGCGCTGATCGAGCGGTCGGGGCTCACGCCCACCGAGTGGCTGCGGCACTACCTGCGCGCCTACTACGTCCCGCTGCTGCACAGCTTCTACGCCTACGACCTGGTGTACATGCCGCACGGCGAGAACGTGATCCTGGTCCTGGCGGACGGGGTGGTGCGGCGCGCGATCTACAAGGACATCGCCGAGGAGATCGCGGTGATGGACCCGGACGCCGTGCTGCCGCCGGAGGTGTCCCGGATCGCGGTGGACGTGCCGGACGACAAGAAGCTCCTGTCGATCTTCACGGACGTCTTCGACTGCTTCTTCCGCTTCCTCGCCGCGAACCTGGCGGAGGAGGGGATCGTGGCGGAGGACGCCTTCTGGCGGACCGTCGCGGAGGTCACCCGGGAGTACCAGGAGTCGGTGCCGGAGCTGGCCGGGAAGTTCGAGCGGTACGACATGTTCGCCCCCGAGTTCGCGCTGTCCTGCCTCAACCGGCTCCAGCTGCGCGACAACCGGCAGATGGTGGACCTGGCCGACCCGTCCGGCGCGCTCCAGCTGATCGGGACCCTGAGGAACCCCATCGCGGGGCTCTGATCCACAGACGGGCGGGCACCCCGGAGACGGTCCTCCGGGGTGCCCGCCGTGCCGTCCGGGTCAGGTCCAGGGCACCTGCGGCGAGCGGTAGTAGTCGATCCCGGCCGCCTCCCAGTACGGGGCCTGCGCGGCGAGCCGCACCTTGTAGGTGTCCCAGTCGTGCGTGGACGCCGGGGACCAGCCCAGTTCGGCGACGCCCGGCAGCCTCGGGAAGGCCATGAAGTCCAGCTGGTCCGGGTCGGACAGGGTCTCCGTCCACAGCGGGGCCTCGACCCCGCGGACCGCGTCGGCCGGGGCGCCCGGCAGATAGCCGGCCGGGTCCCAGTCGTAGGACCGCCGCACCTCGACGTAGCCCGCCCAGGACAGGCCCAGCGGGGTGTCCTTGGTGTACTTCATGTCCAGGTAGGTCCGGTCGGCCGGGGAGAGGATCAGCCCCGTGCCGTTCCTGGCGGCCTCGGCGACCTCGGCCTTCTCGGCGTCGCCGGTGCGGTCCAGGCCCCAGTACTGGACCAGCGCGCCCTCGGCCGGCTCGGCGCCGGCCAGCTGGTGCCAGCCGACGACCGTCTTGCCGTACTTGGCGACGATCGGCTGGACGCGCTTCATGAACGCCACGAAGTCGGCCTTGGGCGTGGAGTGCGCCTCGTCGCCGCCGATGTGCAGGTAGCGGCCGGGGGTGAGCGCGGCGAGTTCGCCGAGGACGTCGTCCACGAAGTCGTAGGTGACGTCCTTGTCCACGCACAGGGAGCTGAAGCCCACCTTGGTGCCGGTGTAGAGCGGGGGTGCCACGCCGTCGCAGTTCAGCTCCGCGTAGGAGGCGAGGGCGGCGTTGGTGTGGCCCGGCATGTCGATCTCGGGGATCACCTCCAGGTGGCGGGAGGCCGCGTAGCGGACGATCTCCTTGTAGTCCGCCTTGGTGTAGTAGCCGCCGGGGCCGCCGCCGACCTCGGTGGAGCCGCCGTAGGTGGCCAGGCGCGGCCAGGAGTCGATGGCGATGCGCCAGCCCTGGTCGTCGCTGAGGTGCAGGTGGAGCTTGTTGTACTTGTAGCGGGCGACGCGGTCGATGTAGCGCTTGACCTCGTCGACGCCGAAGAAGTGCCGGGAGACGTCGAGCATCGCGCTGCGCCAGGCGTAGCGCGGGCTGTCCTTTATGGTGCCGCCCGCGACCAGCCAGGGGCCGGGCTGCGCGGTGTCCTTCTCGACGGCGGGGGGCAGCAGCTGACGCAGGGTCTGGACGCCGTGGAAGAGGCCCGCGGCCTTGCCGGCGGTGATGGTGACGCCGGAGCGGCCGCTGTCGAGGCGGTAGCCCTCGTCGCCGTAGGAGCCCTTGGTCAGGCGCAGTTGTATGCCCCCGTGGCCGTGGGTGGTGACGGGGAGCCGGTATCCGGTGGCGGGCCGCAGGAGGTCCGCGAGGTAGTCGCCGACGCGGCGGGCCTCGCGCGAGTCATCGACGCGGATGTGGGTGCCGCGGGTGATGCGGTACGGGGCTCCGCCGGGGTCGACCGAGGCGGGGGCCGGGATCACCCGGTCCAGGGGCGTGGGTTCCGCGGCCGTCTTCCGGTCCGGGGCGGCGCCGGTGGTCATGGCGCCGACCGCCGCCACCAGCAGCAGCGCTCCCAGCAGCCGGGTGATGCGGGGAGTCGTTCTGTGGTGCCGTCGATGAGGTCTCACGTGCGCTCCCTTCGCGAGGCGTGCAATCGGGGTGTGGGTCATGGGTGTTGGGGACGGACGGGTGTAGACCACACTCTCCCGCACCATCACCGCCCGCGGGAGCGATGAAACAATCCAGGCATGGCGGAAATCATCCAGAAGGACGGTACGTGGGTCTTCGACGGCGACGCCCTGCGGTTGACACCCGGGCGGGACAAGAACGTCGGTCTGCTCCGCAGGGAGCTGGGTGAACTGCTCGTGCCGCTCGCCGCGTTGGCGGGCGTGTCGTTCGAGCAGGGGAAGAAGTCGGGGCGGCTGAGGCTCCGGCTGCGGGACGGGGCCGACCCCTTGGTGCACGCGACGGGCGGCCGGCTGACCGAGCCGCACGACCCGTACCAGCTCCTGGTGGAGCCCGACCGGTACGGCGTGGCCGAGTACTTCGTGGACGAGGTGCGCAACGCCCTGCTCCTCGACCAGGTGCCGTCCGGCCCGGTGGACGCGTACCTGCTGCCGGGTCCGTCGGTGCCGCTGTCGGTGTCGGCCGGGGACGGCATCGCGCACTTCGACGGCGAGCAGGTGCGCCTGGAGTGGAAGTGGCAGGCGGAGGACTCCAAGTCGGCCGCCGGTCCGCGCACCCTGCCCCTCGCGGACATCGTCGCGGTGGAGTGGCAGCCGTCGGCCGGTCTGGAGAACGGCCATCTGCGCTTCACCGTGCGGGCGGCGCCGGGCAAGGTGCCGCCGAAGTACGACCCCAACGCGGTGGAGCTGTGGGGCTTCAAGAAGGACCCGCTGATGGCCCTGGTGGCCGCGGCCGTGCAGGCCCGCCTGCCGCACCCGGCCGCCCGCCCCGCCCCGGAGGACGCGGGTCCGGCCGGCGAGAGCCCCGCGCCGGCGCCCACGCCGGCCGCCGAGGACGATCACGACGCGCTGCTGCGCCGGCTGCGCGAGCTGGGCGATCTGCACCGCTCGGGAGTGCTGACGGACGAGGAGTTCACCCTGGCGAAACAGGCGATTCTGAAGCGGATGTAGACACAGCACCCCCACAGACACGCTCACCCCTGCCCGATATCGGGCAGGATTCTTGCACAAGCGTCTCCCTTACCCCAGGATCTACCGGGTGCACGACGAACTCGTTGATCATCTGACGCGGTCCACCCCGCTGAGCCGGGGCGAGGCGCTGCGCGTGGTCCAGGACGTGCTCGCCTACTTCGACGAGACGACCGAGGAATACGTCCGTCGCCGCCACCGCGAGCTCCAGGCCCAGGGCCTGGTGAACGCGACGATCTTCGAACGGATCGAGGCGGAACTGAAATACCGCGCGGTCGCGCCGCCGGAGCTGTCGCTCCGTCAGCTGCGCCGCATCGTCTACGGCTGAGCAGGCCGAGAAGGACACGAGGGATACGTCTACATGTGCGGAATCGTCGGATACATCGGCAAGCGTGACGTCGCGCCCCTGCTCCTGGAGGGTCTGCAGCGCCTGGAGTACCGCGGCTACGACTCGGCGGGCATCGTCGTCACCTCCCCGAAGGCGACCGGCCTCAGGATGGTCAAGGCCAAGGGCCGGGTGCGCGACCTGGAGGCCAAGGTCCCGGCGCGCTTCAAGGGCACCACCGGCATCGCCCACACCCGCTGGGCCACCCACGGCGCCCCCTCCGACGTGAACGCCCACCCGCACATGTCGGCCGACAACAAGGTCGCCGTCGTCCACAACGGCATCATCGACAACGCCGCCGACCTGCGCCGCAAGCTGGAGGCGGACGGCGTCGAGTTCCTCTCCGAGACCGACACCGAGGTCCTGGTCCACCTCATCGCCCGCTCCGAGGGCGAGAAGCTGGAGGACAAGGTCCGCGAGACCCTCAGGGTCATCGAGGGCACGTACGGCATCGCCGTGATGCACGCCGACTTCCCCGAGCGCATCGTCGTGGCCCGCAACGGCTCGCCGGTCGTCCTCGGCATCGGCGAGAAGGAGATGTTCGTCGCCTCGGACATCGCCGCGCTGGTCGCCCACACCCGGCAGATAGTCACGCTCGACGACGGCGAGATGGCCACCCTCAAGGCCGACGACTTCCGCACCTACACCACCGAGGGCACCCGCACCACCTCCGAGCCCACCACGGTGGAGTGGGAGGCCGCCTCCTACGACATGGGCGGCCACGACACCTACATGCACAAGGAGATCCACGAGCAGGCGGAGGCCGTGGACCGCGTGCTGCGCGGCCGGATCGACGACCGCTTCTCCACCGTGCACCTCGGCGGCCTCAACCTGGACGCCCGCGACGCCCGCGCCGTGCGCCGCGTGAAGATCCTGGGCTGCGGCACCTCGTACCACGCGGGCCAGATCGGCGCCCAGATGATCGAGGAGCTGGCCCGCATCCCCGCGGACGCCGAGCCGGCCTCCGAGTTCCGCTACCGCAACGCGGTCGTCGACCCCGACACCCTGTACATCGCCGTCTCCCAGTCCGGTGAGACGTACGACGTGCTGGCGGCCGTGCAGGAGCTGAAGCGCAAGGGCGCCCGCGTGCTGGGCATCGTCAACGTCGTCGGCTCGGCGATCGCCCGCGAGGCCGACGGCGGCATGTACGTGCACGCCGGTCCCGAGGTGTGCGTCGTGTCCACCAAGTGCTTCACCAACACCTGCGTGGCGTTCGCGCTGCTCGCCCTGCACCTGGGCCGCACCCGCGACCTGTCGGTGCGCGACGGCAAGCGGATCATCGAGGGCCTGCGCAAGCTGCCCGCGCAGATCGAGGAGATGCTGAAGCAGGAGGAGGACGTCAAGAAGCTGGCCGCGCAGTACGCCGACGCCCGCTCGATGCTCTTCATCGGCCGTGTGCGGGGCTACCCGGTCGCCCGCGAGGCCTCCCTGAAGCTCAAGGAGGTCTCCTACATCCACGCCGAGGCCTACCCGGCCTCCGAGCTGAAGCACGGCCCGCTCGCCCTGATCGAGCCCGCCCTGCCGACGGTCGCGATCGTGCCGGACGACGACCTGCTGGAGAAGAACCGCGCGGCCATGGAGGAGATCAAGGCCCGCAGCGGCCAGATCCTCGCGGTGGCCCACCGGGAGCAGGAGAAGGCCGACCACACGATCGTCGTCCCGAAGAACGAGGACGAGCTGGACCCGATCCTCATGGGCATCCCGCTCCAGCTCCTCGCCTACCACACGGCGCTGGCCCTGGGCCGGGACATCGACAAGCCGCGCAACCTGGCCAAGTCGGTGACGGTGGAGTAGCCGGCGCCAGCCCGGTCAGGGGATGACGACCACGGGCCGCTTCGCCCGCTTGGCGAGGCGGCCCGCCACGGAGCCGAAGAGGCGGCCGACCAGGCCGTGGCTGGAGCCGACGACGATGGCGTCCGCCTCGTACTCCCGCCCCACCTCCTCGAGTTCGTGGCAGATGTCGCCGCCGCGCTCGACCAGGATCCACGGCACCTCGGCGAGGTAGTCCGCGCACGCCAGCTCCAGCCCGAGCACCTCGGTGCGGTGGTCGGGCACGTCGACGAAGACCGGGGGTTCGCACCCGGCCCACACCGTGGTGGGCAGCCGGTTGGCGACGTGCACGATGACCAGGCCCGAGCCCAGCCGGGAGGCCATGCCGATGGCGTAGGCGAGGGCGCGCTCGCTGGAGGTGGAGCCGTCGAAGCCGACGACGACGCCGTGCTTGAAGGCTGGGTCGCACGACTGGCGTGGCTCTTCGGCCGCCAGGGGCTCGGCCGCCGTAGGTTCGGCGACGGGCCGCTTGCGGTCCGCGGGTTCGAAGAATTCGTGACCGGCCATGGCTGTCTCGGCGTTTTTATCCTCTATGGGGGACAACAGTGGGCGGCGGAGCTGTGTGTCCGGGAATGGTCTTCCCAACCCCATACCCCCAAGGGTACGGCGGCACGCCTCCTTCGCCCAGATCCCGCGGAGGGTCCGCCGCGGGCTGCACCGGAGCATGCCCGAGAGGGCGCCCGTAACGCAATGGTTGCTGCTCTGTACAGGCGGTTTGCACGGGATTCAACTGCCGGTCACCGGTCGTGACCGATGCGCCGCGCGGACGTTGATCTCCATGCCGCCACCCCAGGGAGCACCCGTGACCGGACCGCACCGCCCCGCCGAGCCGACGTCCGGCGCGCCCGGCCGCGACGGCGTCACCGACCTCGTCCGCTGGGCGGCGTTCAGCTGCTTCCTCGTCCCGGTCGCGCTCCTCTGGTACGGCGCCTCGTTCGCCGGCGCCGCGGGCACGGCCCTCGGCCTGGCCGCCGTCACCGGCGTGTGCCGTGTGCTGCTGCGGCGGTCCGAGCGCGTCGCGGCGCGGCGGCGGGCCCGCAGGGGTGGACGGCACGCCGGGGAAAACACACCGGTCGACTGACCGGTTTCCGCGCACCGTTCCGCTTCTTTTCAGCCAACTTCCGCAGGTGGCGCATCAACACCCTTCACCACCCCCAAACCCCCGTTCCACCTGCACGTAAAGGGTCTCGGAACCCCTTCGCACCCTACGTGGATTGGCCACTGACACGAGGCGCACTTCCCAGGGGCTCCCGGGAGTGCGACGCTTCGTGATCGACTGCTTCACGCCAAGTTGCCATGTCGACAATGTCCCAAGTGCCGAACCAGCCACCTCGGCGCGGTGGGACGCAGTAGATTCGATCTTGACCGTCTGGGCGGGGGACTCGTGCAGGACCGAGGGGAAACGTGTTGGAGCGACAGGCCCGAAGGGTAAGGGGCGCCGCGACCACCGAGGGGGGCTTAGCAGGATGAGCCACGACTCCACTGCCGCGCCGGAAGCCGCGGCCCGGAAGCTCTCCGGGCGACGCCGCAAGGAGATCGTCGCGGTGCTGCTGTTCAGCGGCGGCCCCATCTTCGAGAGTTCCATACCGCTGTCGGTGTTCGGGATCGACCGCCAGGACGCCGGCGTACCGCGCTACCGGCTGCTGGTGTGCGCCGGCGAGGAGGGCCCGCTGCGGACCACGGGGGGCCTGGAACTCACCGCGCCGCAGGGCCTGGAGGCGATCTCCCGCGCGGGCACCGTGGTCGTGCCGGCCTGGCGGTCGATCACCTCGCCGCCGCCGGAGGAGGCGCTCGACGCGCTGCGCCGGGCGCACGAGGAGGGGGCGCGCATCGTCGGACTGTGCACGGGCGCCTTCGTCCTCGCCGCGGCGGGCCTGCTGGACGGCCGCCCCGCCACCACGCACTGGATGTACGCGCCGACGCTGGCCAAGCGCTATCCGTCGGTGCACGTGGATCCGCGCGAGCTGTTCGTGGACGACGGCGACGTGCTGACGTCCGCGGGCACCGCGGCCGGGATCGACCTGTGCCTGCACATCGTGCGCACGGACCACGGCAACGAGGCGGCCGGCGCGCTCGCCCGCCGCCTGGTGGTCCCGCCGCGCCGCAGCGGCGGCCAGGAGCGCTACCTGGACAGGTCTTTACCGGAGGAGATCGGCGCCGACCCGCTCGCCGAGGTCGTCGCCTGGGCGCTGGAGCACCTCCACGAGCAGTTCGACGTGGAGACGCTGGCCGCGCGCGCCTACATGAGCCGCCGCACCTTCGACCGCCGGTTCCGCTCACTGACGGGCAGCGCCCCGCTCCAGTGGCTGATCACCCAGCGGGTCCTGCAGGCGCAGCGCCTCCTGGAGACGTCGGACTACTCGGTGGACGAGGTCGCGGGCCGCTGCGGCTTCCGCTCGCCGGTCGCCCTGCGCGGCCACTTCCGCCGCCAGCTGGGCTCGTCCCCGGCCGCCTACCGCGCCGCCTACCGGGCCCGCCGCCCCCAGGGCGAGCGCCGGCCCGACCCGGACCCGACGGGACCCTCCCGCCCCCTGCCCCCGTCCGACCCGCCGGCCGCCCTCCCTCCGGAGACCGCGGTCCCCTTCCAGACCCGCCGCACGCCGACCCCGATGCCGGCGGGCGCGGCCGGCGTACCGGGCCAGCGCAGCGCGCCGTGAGCTGAGCGGACGACCCCTTGAACGCCGGACGGGCACACCAGCCCGTCCGGCGTTCACGTCCGAGGCCGGGCAGGGCAATCCATCCCGCCCGGGCCGTTCACGTCCGACGCCGGGCGGAGCGCTCCAACCCCTCCGACCGTTCACGTCCGACGCCGGGCGGGGCCATCCAGCCCGTCCGGCGTTTGAGGACGAGGCCCGTTCAGGGCCGAAGCGGGGGCCTGGGGGCGGCAGCCCCCAGCGAGGCCCGCACCGACGCCGGGGGCCCGATAAACAGGCGCCCACCGTAAAGTGGCCCGCATGAACGATCGCATGGTGTGGATCGACTGCGAGATGACCGGCCTCTCGCTGTCCGACGACGCGCTCATCGAGGTTGCCGCCCTCGTCACCGACTCCGAGCTGAACATCCTCGGCGAGGGCGTCGACATCGTCATCCGCCCGCCGGACCGGGCCCTGGAGACGATGCCGGAGGTGGTGCGCGAGATGCACACCGCGTCCGGCCTGCTCGCGGAGCTGGACGGCGGCACCACCCTGGCCGACGCCGAGGCCCAGGTCCTGGCCTATGTGCGGGAGCACGTGAAGGAGCCCGGCAAGGCCCCCCTGTGCGGCAACTCCGTCGGCACCGACCGCGGCTTCCTGCTGCGGGACATGGCCGCGCTGGAGGGCTACCTCCACTACCGGATCGTCGACGTCTCCTCGATCAAGGAGCTGGCCCGCCGCTGGTACCCGCGGGCGTACTTCAACAGCCCCGAGAAGAACGGCAACCACCGCGCGCTCGCCGACATCCGCGAATCCATCGCCGAGCTGCGCTACTACCGCGAGGCGGTCTTCGTCCCGCAGCCCGGCCCCGACTCCGACACGGCCCGGGCGATCGCCGCGAAGCACGTCGTACGCGCCGGGTAGCGGCTCGGGACCGCCGGGCGGCGGCGTCCGGAAAGCCGGGCGCGAGCACCCCTTCGGACCCTGTACACTTTTTCTCAGCCGGTCGGGAAACCCCGCCACGCGGGATTCGAGCACCGGCCTTGGTGGGTGTAGCTCAGCTGGTAGAGCACCTGGTTGTGGTCCAGGATGCCGCGGGTTCAAGTCCCGTCACTCACCCTGAGTGATCAGCCGGTGGCTCTCGAAAGAGAGTCACCGGCTGATTGCGTTGGAGCACCAGTGGAGCGGGAGCACCGCGGGACCGCGCCGTCGCACGGTCCCGCCCCCCCCTCAAGACGACCCCTCAGGACGACCGGCGTTCCACCAGCTCCGTCGCCAGCACCACCTGGTGCCGCTCCAGCCCCCGCGAGGCGGCCGGCCTGCGGTCGGCGATCTCGGTCAGCAGCAGGTCGATCATCGCGCGGCCCATCTCCTCGATGGGCTGGCGCACGCTGGTCAGCGGCGGCTCCATGTGCCGGGCGATCGCCGAGTCGTCGTAGCCGACCAGCGCCACGTCGTCCGGGATGCGCCGCCCCGCCTCGCGCAGCACCTGGCCGGCACCGGCCGCGGTGACGTCCGAGGCGGCGAAGACCGCGTCGATGTCGGGGTGCCGGCGCAGCAGTTCCGCCATCGCGCGGCGCCCGCCCTCCTCGGTGAAGTCGCCCGGCTCGATCAGCGCCTCGTCCACCTCGTGGCCCGCCTCGCGCAGCGCGTCGCGGTAGCCGTCGACGCGTCGCTGGGCGCCGTAGACGGCGAGGTGGCCGGTGATGTGGGCGATGCGGCCGCGGCCGCGGGACAGCAGGTGCTCGACGGCCGAGCGGGCGCCGCCGTAGTTGTCCGAGTCCACCGACGCCAGCGGCTCCGCGGCCGAGCGCGGGCCGCTGATCACCGCGGGGATCTCCAGCTGGGTCAGCAGGTCGGGCAGCGGGTCGTCGGCGTGCACCGAGACCAGCAGGACGCCGTCCACGCGGTGCGCCGCGAGGTACTGGGCGAGCCGCTCCCGCTCCCGGTCGCTGCCCGCGAATATCAGCAGCAGCTGCATCTCGGTGTCGGACAGCTCGGAGCCGACACCCTTGAGCATGTCCGAGAAGTACGGTTCCGCGAAGAACCGGGTCTCCGGCTCGGGCACCACCAGCGCGATCGCGTCCGTGCGGTTGGCCGCCAGCGCGCGGGCCGCCGTGTTCGGGACGTAGCCGAGCTCCTCGACCGCCGCCTCGACGGCCGCCCGGGTCGCGTCGCTCACCCGGGGGGAGCCGTTGATCACGCGGGAGACCGTGCCGCGGCCGACGCCCGCGCGTGCCGCCACCTCTTCGAGGGTGGGCCGGCCACCGCTCCGCCCACGCACTCCGTGGCTTGCCATCGGCCCCGCCTCCCGTCGTCACCCCCGCACTCTGCGGCTGGCCTGGAATTTAACAGGCCGGTCGGGTGTAATGACCGACTCCGGCCCCTCCACCGCCGTACGGGGGTGTCTCCGCGCCGCTCGCAACGTCCAGTTAACAGGCCGATAACTGAACGCAATTCGTCGCGTCCGTTCCCTTGACACCCCCGCCCGGACCCGCGACTCTTCAACACATCACTTGTGGGAGCGCTCCCACACTACCTGGCACATACACATCCCGCACGTTCCACGCCCGAGCCGCAGCGACGAACGCACCACATGAAGCAGCGGGTCCAACCATGCAGTTGGCCGGGGGGTCGGCACGTCAGGGCAACAGGAGGACGCAATGCGAGCAGCACGCAGAGGATCGGCCCGCAGAGTGGTGGTCATGGCGGCCATCGCATCGCTGGGCGCCGGGCTGCTGGCCGGCTGTGCCGACGACGGGAAGGACGAGGACAGCTCGTCGTCGGGCGACAGCAGCGGCAAGACCACGATCACCCTCGGTCTGTTCGGGACGATGGGCTTCAAGGAGGCCGGGCTCTACGAGGAGTACGAGAAGCTCAACCCGGACATCAACATCGAGGAGAACGTCACCGAGCGGAACGAGAACTACTACCCCGCTCTGGTCAACCACCTCACCACCAACAGCGGCCTCCAGGACGTGCAGGCGATCGAGGTCGGCAACATCGCCGAGGTCGTCGCCACCCAGGCGGACAAGTTCGAGGACATGTCCAAGGCCGAGGGCGTCAAGAAGGACAACTGGCTGGACTGGAAGTGGCAGCAGGCCACCACCAAGGACGGCGCCACGATAGGCCTCGGCACGGACATCGGCCCGATGGCCATCTGCTACCGCAAGGACCTCTTCGAGAAGGCGGGCCTGCCGACGGACCGCGACGAGGTCTCCAAGCTGTGGGCCGGCGACTGGAGCAAGTTCATCGAGGCCGGTGAGAAGTACAAGAAGGGTGCCGGCAAGGACACCTACTTCATGGACTCCCCCGGTGGTCTGATCAACGCCATCCTCAGCAGTGAGGAGGAGAAGTTCTACGACTCCTCCGGCAAGGTCATCTACAAGACCAACCCGGAGGTCAAGAAGGCCTTCGACCTGACCGCCGAGGCGGCCGAGAAGGGGCTGGTCCAGTCGCAGACCCAGTTCCAGCCGGCCTGGGACCAGACCATCTCCAACAGCCTGTTCGCCACCGTCGCCTGCCCGCCGTGGATGCTCGGCACCATCAAGGCCAAGTCGCAGCCGGACTCCGCCGGCAAGTGGGACGTGGCCCAGGCCCCGAAGTCCGGCAACTGGGGCGGCACCTTCCTGGGCGTGCCCAAGGGCGGCAAGCACGTGAAGGAGGCCCAGAAGCTGGTCACCTGGCTGACCGCGCCCGAGCAGCAGGCCAAGCTGTTCTCCAAGATGGGCAGCTTCCCGAGCGCGCCCGCCGCGTACAAGCTCCCGCAGGTGACCGGCGGCAAGAACGACATGACCGGCGACGCGCCCATCGGTGAGCTGTTCGCCAAGGCCGCCGAGCAGATCCCGACCCAGGTCATCGGCCCGAAGGACCAGATCATCCAGCAGGGTCTGACGGACAACGGCGTCATCCTCGTCACCCAGGGCAAGTCGGCCAAGGACGCCTGGGACAACGCCGTGAAGACCATCGACAACAACCTGGAGAAGTGACCGGAATGACCACCCGGCACGACACCGCCGCGTCCCCCGTCAAGGGGGGCGCGGCCCCGGGCCGCCCGCCCGGCGGCAGGGCGGCCGCCGAGGCCGACCGGAAGAAGCGGGCGAAACTCTCCCGGCGCTGGCAGCGGGACATCCGCTGGAGCCCGTACGCGTTCGTCTCGCCGTTCTTCCTGCTCTTCGTCGCCTTCGGCCTGTTCCCGCTGATCTACACCGGCTGGGCCTCGCTGCACACGGTGGAGCTGACCGCGCCCACCGACATGAAGTGGACGGGCCTGGACAACTACACCCGCATCTTCGACGACGACTTCTTCTGGAACGCGGCGAAGAACACGTTGTGGATCGGCATCATCTCCACGGTGCCGCAGCTGCTGATGGCCATGGGCCTCGCGCACATCCTCAACTACAAGCTGCGGGCCTCGACCTTCTACCGGGTCGTGATGCTGGCGCCGTACGCGACGTCGATCGCGGCGGCCTCGCTGGTCTTCGTGCTGCTCTTCGGCCGCGACTACGGCATGATCAACTGGGTCCTCGACCTGGTGGGCCTGGACAAGATCGACTGGCAGAACGGCTCGTGGGCGTCGAAGTTCGCCGTGTCCTCGATCGTCATCTGGCGCTGGACCGGCTACAACGCGCTGATCTACCTGGCCGCGATGCAGGCGATCCCGCAGGACCTGTACGAGTCGGCGGCGCTGGACGGCGCCAGCCGCTGGCGGCAGTTCATCCACGTCACGCTGCCCTCGCTGCGTCCGACGATCCTGTTCACGGTCGTCGTGTCGACCATCGGCGCCTCGCAGGTCTTCGGCGAGCCGCTGCTGTTCGACGCGAACAAGGGTGCCTCGGGCGGTTCCCAGCACCAGTTCCAGACGCTCGGCCTGTACCTGTACGAGCAGGGCTGGGTCAACCAGCACCTGGGCCGCGCCTCCGCGATCGCCTGGGCGATGTTCCTGATCCTCATCGTGATCGGCATCCTGAACGCCGTCATCTCGCGCCGGCTGCGCGCCAGTAGTTAAGGAGAACCGGCCGTGACGACGACCATGACGAAACCCCCGGCCGACGCGGCACCCGACCCGTCCCGCAAGGGCAGGGGCCGACGAGGCGCCAAGTCCTCCCGGGCCGGCGGGCACATGCACGCGGGCCCGATCGCCTACATCATCCTCGCCCTGTTCACCATCGGCTCGCTGTTCCCGCTGGTGTGGACGGCGATCGCCGCCTCGCGCGACAACCAGCGGCTCGCCCAGACCCCGCCGCCCTTCTGGTTCGGCGGCAACCTCTTCGACAAGCTGGAGATCGCCTGGAACGACGCCAACCTCGGCGAGGCGTTCCTCAACACCACCATCGTGGCCGGCACCTCGGCGCTCACGATCGTCTTCCTGTCGACGATCGCCGGGTTCGCCTTCGCCAAGCTGCGCTTCCGCGGGCGGGGCGCGCTGATGCTGATCGTCATCGGCACGATGATGGTGCCCCCGCAGCTCAGCATCATCCCGCTGTACATGATGGTCGCGAAGCTGGACTGGTCCGACCAGCTCCAGGCGGTGATCCTGCCGTCCCTGGTGAACGCGTTCGGCGTGTTCTTCATGCGGCAGTACCTGCTCCAGGCGCTGCCCGACGAGATCATCGAGGCCGCGCGCGTCGACGGGGCCAGCAGCTGGCGCGTGGTGTGGCACGTGGTGTTCCCGGCGGCGCGGCCCGCGATGGCCGTGCTCGGCATGCTGATGTTCGTGCAGTCCTGGAACGACTTCCTGTGGCCGTTCCTCGTACTGACGCAGAACGGCAGCCCGACCGTGCAGGTCGCCCTCGCCGGACTGGGCCGCGGCTACACCCCGGACCAGTCCCTGATCATGGCCGGCGCGCTGCTGGGCACGCTGCCGCTGCTCCTGGTGTTCGCGATCTTCGGCAAGCAGATCGTGGGCGGCATCATGCAGGGCGCCGTCAAGGGCTGACACTCACCGGCGGCTCACCCGCGGGGGCCGGGCCACCGCCGCCCCGGCCCCGGAACGGGCGACCGCCGTGGCCGCCGCCCCCTGCCCGGCTTCCCCCCTCGTCCTTCCACCCGTCGGTCCACCGGCCGGGCCTCGCGCCGGCCGGGACGACCCGCCACGAACCCTCTATGGGAGCGCTTCCATGCTTGAGTCCGCAACGCCGGTGACCCCGGTGACCTTCCCCCCTGCCTTCCTCTGGGGCGCCGCCACCTCGGCGTACCAGATCGAGGGCGCGGTGCGGGAGGACGGCCGTACCCCCTCGATCTGGGACACCTTCAGCCACACCCCCGGAAAGACGGCCGGCGGGGACACCGGTGACATCGCTGTCGACCACTACCACCGCTACCGCGACGACGTGGCGCTGATGAAGGACCTGGGCCTCGGCGCCTACCGCTTCTCGATCTCCTGGCCCCGGGTGCAGCCGACCGGCCGCGGCCCCGCCGTCCAGCGCGGCCTGGACTTCTACCGCCGCCTGGTGGACGAGCTGCTGGCCGCCGGGATCAAGCCCGCCGTCACCCTCTACCACTGGGACCTGCCGCAGGAGCTGGAGGACGCGGGCGGCTGGCCCGAGCGGGACACGGCGTACCGGTTCGCCGAGTACGCGCAGATCGTCGGCGAGGCCCTCGGTGACCGGGTCGAGCAGTGGATCACGCTCAACGAGCCGTGGTGCGCCGCCTTCCTGGGCTACGCCTCCGGGGTGCACGCCCCCGGCCGTACCGACCCGGCGGCCGCGCTGCGCGCCGCGCACCACCTGAACCTGGCGCACGGCCTGGGCACGGTGGCGCTGCGTTCGGTGATGCCGGCCCGCAACTCGGTGGCGATCAGCCTCAACACGTCCGTCGTGCGGCCGCTGTCGCAGAACCCGGCGGACCTGGCGGCGGCGCGGAAGATCGACGACCTGTCCGGCGGGATCTTCCACGGCCCGATCCTGCACGGCGCCTACCCGCAGTCCCTGCTGGAGGCGACGGCGCCGGTGTCGGACTGGTCGCACGTCCAGGACGGCGACCTGGGGCAGATCCGGCAGCCGGTCGACGCGATCTGCCTCAACTACTACACGCCCACCGTGGTGTCGGCGGCCGACGCCGACTCGCGCGCCCCGCGCGCCGACGGCCACGGCGCCAGCGACCACTCGCCGTGGCCCGCCGCGGACGACGTGGCGTTCCACCAGCCGCCGGGCGAGCGCACCGAGATGGGCTGGAGCGTCGACCCGTCCGGCCTGCACGAGCTGATCATGCGCTACCACCGCGAGGCCCCCGGCATGCCGCTGTACATCAGCGAGAACGGCGCCGCCTACGACGACAAGCCCGGCGCGGACGGCTCGGTCCACGACCCCGATCGGGTCGCCTACCTGAACGGCCACCTCACGGCGGTCCGGCAGGCCATCGCCGACGGCGCCGACGTGCGCGGCTACTACCTGTGGTCCCTGCTGGACAACTTCGAGTGGGCGTACGGCTACGAGAAGCGCTTCGGCGCGGTGTACGTCGACTACGCCTCCCAGCAGCGCACCCCGAAGTCGAGCGCCCTGTGGTACGGCCGGGCGGCCCGCACGGGGACGCTGCCGCCGCTGGACGCGGCCGAGTAGGCCTTCGGGCAGCCGGAGGAACGCGGGAGGAACGACGCGGGAGGTACGCGTCGGGAACGCGGGACACGGGGCGCGGCATCCCACGGGGGGATGCCGCGCCCCGCTCGCAGGGCCGGTGTGGGGCCCGGCCCTGTTCGGGGGAGCCGGGGCCGGGCTACTTGTAGGCGGCGAACGCCTTGGAGAAGGCGTTGGGCGCCTGGTCGACGGAGCTGCAGGTGGCGTCGGCCGAGGGCTTGGGGCCGCCGGGGCAGGCCTTGTCGCGGGTGGCGGACCACATGGACAGCGCGCCGAGGCCCTTGGACTCGGCGAACTCCACGAGCTGGGTCGCGTCGTCGACCTTGAAGACCTCGGAGGCGACGTCGTTGACGCCGATCATCGGGGTGACGGCGACCGTCTTCCAGGCCTCCGCGTCGGACAGGCCGAGGACGCCCTTGATCTGGGCCTGGGTGGCGGTGGCGGCCTGGATGGCGTAGGTGCCCATGTCGTCGCTGTACGCGGGGCCGTAGTCCATCGCCATGATGTTGACGGCGTCGATGTCCACGCCGTTCTTCTCGGCGTCGGCGAGCAGGTCGACGCCCGCCTGGGTGAGGCCCTCGGGCATCACCGGGAGGGTGAAGGAGACGTCCAGGCCGGGGTGCTGCTTCTGGAGCGCGGCGATGGCCTGGGCGCGGCGGGTGTTGGCGGCCTTGTCGGGCAGCGCCCCGCCCTCGACGTCGAAGTCGACCTTGGTGAGCTTGTACGCGTCGACGACCTTGCCGTACGCCGCCGCGAGCGCGTCGGCCGACGTGCAGGTCGTGCCCAGTTCGGAACCGGAGGCGCCGCCGAACGAGACCCGCACGTCGCCGCCCTTGGCACGCAGGTCGCCTATCTGGTTCGCGACGGCGTCACTGCCGAGGTCGGTGACGCCGCCCCACTTGGGGGTGCAGCCGCCGCCGTCGGTGACGAAGGCGAGGTTGTACTCCTTCACGCCGGTCGCCGCGGAGTGCGCGAGCAGGTCGAAGGCCGGGTAGAGGGAGGTGTCGACGTACGGCGCGAAGCCGGCGCCCGCGTCGGTGCCGTCGCCGGGGGTTCCGGTGGGCGCCGGGGTGGTGGGGGTCTCGGTCGGGGCCGGCTCGGTGGTGCCGGTGGGGGTGGGGGTCGGCGTGGGCGTAGGGGCCGGGGGCTCGGTGGGGCGGCCGCTGGGCTCGGGGGTGGCGCCGTCGTCCGTCGAGCAGGCGGCGTCGTCGACGAGGCAACCGGTGGGGTCGGCGGTGCCGTTGACGACGAAGCCGACCGTGACGGACTCGCCGGCCTTCAGCCCGTCCGTGTCCCACTTCGGCGGGGTGACGGTGACGTGCTGCCCGTCGACCTTCGACTCGGCGTTCCACAGCGAACCGAGCTTCGCGCCCGAGGGCAGGTCGAACTCCAGCGTCCAGTCCGCCTTCGCCTGCCCGCTGGTGTTGGTGACTACGTACTGGGCGGTGTAGCCCGTCGACCACTCGCTGGTCTTCGTGTACGCGGCGCCGACCGCGGCCGCCTGGGCGGTGCTGGTGAACAGCAGCGCGCCGCCCCCGGCCACGGCCGCCGCGACGACGGCGCCGATCGCCTTGTTCCTGCCACTGACCTTGCGTCGGTGCGTACGCATCACGTGCCTGCCTTCGCTGTTCACGGTGCCCTCGCGGGGACGCGGCGAGGGCGGGTGGGGGTGGGTGCGGCAGCACGCTAGCGATCCGGAAACGGGCAAAGCGCCTGATCCGGGCGGGGATTGGCGATCTTAGGGTGGGCTTAAGGAAGGGATCGGGACCGATTAATGGTCGCGACCGGCCCGGACCGCCGGTGACGGCGCCGACGTCTGCGTCTGCGTCTTCGCCCGCGCCTGCGTACGGCCCTGTCTGCGTCGGCGTACCGCTCCCCGGTGCCCGCGCCGCGCCGGTGCCGTCCGCCCGTCCAGCTGGATCCAGATCCGCACCTCGGTGCCGCCCAGCACGGAGGCGCCGATGCGTACGTCGCCGCCGGTCGACTCGGCCATCCGGCGCACGATGTCCAGGCCGAGCCCGGTCGACCCGTCGGTGCCCGAGCCCCGACCGCGGGCCATCGCCGCCTCGGGGTCGGCTATCCCGGCGCCCGCGTCGGAGACCAGCACGATCACCGCGTCCTCGCCGTTGTGCAGGTCGACGGCGAAGGCGGTGCCCTCGGCGGTGTGCCGGAAGACGTTGCCGAGCAGCGCGTCGAGGGAGGCGGCGAGGTCGGCGCGGGCCACAGGTATGCGCACCGGCCGGTCGGCGCCGGCCACCCGCCACTTGCGGCCCTCGTCCTCGGCGAGGGCCGACCAGAACCCCATGCGTTCCCGGACCACCTCGGCGGCGTCGCACCCGGCGCCGGGTCCGGCGGCGGCGGTCTGCGGCTTGGCGTCCCGGGCGGTGCGGATGATGGTGTCGACCTCGCGCTCCAGCTGCTCGACGGCGGCCCGGGTCTGCTCGGCGGCGGGCCCGTCGCCGAGCGAGGCCGCGTTGAGGCGCAGCACGGTCAGCGGGGTGCGCAGCCGGTGGGACAGGTCGGCGGCCAGCTCCCGTTCGTTGGCGAGGAGCTGGACGACCTGGTCGGCCATGGAGTTGAACGCGACCGCGGCGCGCCGCAGTTCGTCCGGCCCCTCCACGGGCACCCGCGCGCCCAGCCTGCCCTCGCCCAGCTCGTGCGCCCCGTCGACCAGGCGCCGCGCGGGCTGCACCATCCGTACGCCCAGCCGGTCGGCGACCGCGACGGAGCCGACGATCAGGGCGGCGCCCACCGCCGCGAGCACCGCCCAGGCGGTGCCGACGCCGTTGGTCACCGCGGACTCGGGGACGTACACCTCGACGACGGCGATCTCGCCGGAACTGAGCGCGACCGGCTGGAGCAGGGTGGAGCCGCCGCCCACCTCGGTGGTGGAGGCCCGCCCCATCTCCCGTACGGCGGCGATGTCCTCGTCGGTGGCGCGCTGCCGGCCGATGTCGGTCGCGTCCCCGCTCCCGTCACCGGGCGCCGGTATGTGCACGGCCATCCCGGCGTCCGAACCGGCGGAGGCCACGACGCGTTCCAGCTGCTCGCGGTCGGTGGTGATGGACAGGGCGGGGGCGACGGCGGCGGCCTCCCGTTCGGCGTTGGAGAAGGCGCGGTCCCGGGCCATCTCGCGGATGACGAGTCCGAGGGGCACGGCGAAGGCGACCACGACCATGGCGGTGACCGCCAGCGAGACCTTGACCAGGGCCCATCTCATCGGGGTGGCTCCAGTCGCGGCGGCTCCAGCTTCACGCCGACGCCGCGCAGGGTGTGCAGATAGCGCGGCCGGGCCGCGGTCTCGCCCAGTTTGCGGCGCAGCCAGGACAGGTGGACGTCGATGGTCTGGTCGTCGCCGTAGGACTGCTGCCAGACCTCGGCGAGCAGCTCCTTGCGGGGGACGACGACCCCTGGCCGGCCGGCCAGGAAGGCGAGCAGGTCGAACTCGCGGCGGGTCAGGTCCAGGACCGCGCCGTCCAGTTCGGCCTGGCGGCGCAGCGGGTCGACGGTGAGGCCGCCGACCCTGAGGACGGTCGGGGGCGCCGCCTCCGCCGGGCCGCCGCGGGCCCGGCGCAGCACGGCCGCCATCCGGGCCGACAGGTGCTCGACGGAGAACGGCTTGGTGAGGTAGTCGTCCGCGCCCGCGTTCAACAGCCGCACCACCTCCGCCTCGTCGTCCCGGGCGGTGGCGACGATCACCGGTACGTCGGTGATGCCGCGCAGCATCTTCAGCGCCTCGGAGCCGTCCAGGTCGGGCAGTCCGAGGTCCAGGATCACCACGTCGAACCGGAAATGGGCGACCTCGCGCAGCGCCTCCAGTGCCGTGCCCACGCTGCGCACGGTGTGCGAGGCGTCGGTCAGCTGCCGGATGAGCGCCGAGCGTACGAACTGGTCGTCCTCGACCACGAGCACACTTGCCATGGGCGGCACCGTACGCCATGCGGACCGACCCGGTCCGAGCCTGTGGACAACTCCGCCCGGGCCCGCGTCACACGGCGTTCGGGCGACACGCGTGGGGCGGGTGAGGCAGTATGGCCGCGATGCGCAGAGGACTCGTCCACGTGATCGCCTGGCTGCTCGCCACCGGCGCCGCGGTCACCCTGTCGTGGTGGGGCGTCCACACGGTGATGGCCGGCACGGCCTACGACGCTCCCCGCGCGCTGCCCATCACGGCCGCCGACGCGAGCGTGCGGGACGGGGAGGACGGCGACGACGGGGAGTCCCTGGCGTCGTCCACCAGCCGGCCCTCACCCTCGCCCTCACCGTCGGACAGCGCGTCGCCGGCGCCGGGCGGCACACCCCGCGAGCCGGACCCCGCCCCCTCGCGCACCGCACCCTCCACCACGCCGCCCGCGGCCCCGGCGAGCCCCGCTCCCGCGACGTCCGGCCGGGTCAGGAGCTACGACACCGACGGGGGCCGCGCGGTCTTCGACCTCGGTACGTCGTCCGCGTCCCTGGTGTCGGCGACGCCCGGCGCGGGCTGGTCGATGCAGGTGTGGAAGACGGAGTCGTGGATCCGGGTGGAGTTCACCTCGGGCGCGGACCGGGTGTCGGTCTTCTGCACGTGGCACGACGGGCCGCCGCGGGTGGAGATCGGCAGTTACTGACCCGAGCCGCCCCGGTAGGGCTCACTTGAAGACGGACTCCGGCGGCGCCGGCGAGTCCACCGCGGCCGCGTCCGTCACGGGCTGGGCGCCGCCGGTGAAGTCGGCGAGCGCGCGGCCGTGTTCCACGCGCGCGGTGTGCGGGTCGGAGGCGGCGCGGCGGGTGAGTTCGGCGAGGGGCAGCGGGTGGTCGGAGGCGACCAGGATCGCGTTGCCGAAACGTTTGCCGCGCAGTACGGCCGGGTCGGCGACGAGGGCGAGTTCGGCGAACCGGGCGGCCGCGGTGGCGATCTGGCCGCGCAGGTGGGCGAGCGGCGGCCCATCCGCGAGGTTGGCGGCGTAGACCCCGCCGGGCGCGAGCGCGCGCCGCACCTCGTCGAGGAACTCGGTGGAGGTCAGGTGGCCCGGCGTGCGGGCGCCGGCGAAGACGTCCGCGACGACGAGGTCGGCCCAGCCGTCGGGCACCTTGGCCAGCCCGGCGCGGGCGTCGGTGGAGCGCACCCGTATCCGCGCGGCCGGGTCCAGGGGGAGCTCCCGGCGGACCAGGTGGACGAGGGCCGCGTCGCGTTCGACGACCTGCTGGGTGGAGCGGGGGCGGGTGGCGGCGACGTAGCGGGCGAGGGTGAGGGCGCCGCCGCCCAGGTGCACGGCCCGGACCGGCTTGCCCGGCGGGGCGGCCAGGTCGATGACGTGGCCGATGCGGCGCTGGTACTCGAAGGACAGGTACGCGGGGTCGTCGAGGTCGACGTGCGACTGCGGGGCGCCGTCGATCAGCAGCGTCCGGGCCCGCGGCCGGTCGCGGTCGGGCACCAGCTCGGCGCGCCCTCCGTCGACGTCCTCGACGACGGTTTCGGCGGCGGCGCGCCCGCGACGGGCGTTGTTCCTGGACTTTCCCATGGGTCCATTGTCGGACCGGGTGGAAGCGCCCCGCGCAGCGGCCGCGGTCCACGGGCACTGCTCAGCGGCAGCAGTCCGCGGGATTCCTCAGCGGCAGCTGTCCGCGGCCCTGATCAGGCGGGCCGCCTCGCCGAGCGCGGCTCGCAGGACGGCGGGGTCGGTCGCCAGGTCCGCCTCGCCGGGCGGCAGCAGCCAGTCGGAGCCCTCCAGGGGCGGCTCGGGCTCCGGGACGATGCTCAGGCCCCGGCCGTCCGTCTCCGTGCAGGTGCTGCCCGGCACGTCCCAGGCGGCGGCGGTGCCCGGCGGCACCAGGAAGCCCAGGGTGTCGCAGCCGTCGTCGTGGAGCACCGAGCCCACGCCCTCACCGGCTCCCCGCCGGATGATGTCGACCGCCTCCAGACCCTGCCGGGTCGGCACGGTGACGACGTCACAGGCATCGCAGGGGGGAACGCTGACACTGGTGTCCATCCCGGCCTCCACCACGGAACTCCTCCTCGGACGAGCGGATCGGGAGTCGGGGGGTCTCCCGGTCCACCCGGTTCAACGCGGCGGACCGTCAACGGCTACGGCACGGGGCCGCCGCAAAGGATGGCACTTCATGGCAGATCGTGGATGAGATATCCGGTTTGTAGCCAAACAGCGCGTACCGGCTTCGTCACAGCCGGTACGTTCTTGCTCGCCGGAAACAGGGCCGCGCGGTCGTGTCCTTCCCCGGCATGGTTCGACGGTTCGCACGAGAGGACCCGGCCATGGCGTCGTCAACGGTGACCTCCGCCCAGCCAGAACGGCCCCCGCGGCCGAACCTCGCCTTCAGGCGGTTGCGCGGCAAGCGCTCCCCGGCGGAGTTCGCGGCGGCGGTCCGCCGGGCCGCGCGCGAGATCGGCGAGCGGGTCAGCTGCGACGCGCGCTATGTGGGCCGGGTCGAGGCGGGCGAGATCCGCTGTCCCAACTACGCCTACGAACGGGTGTTCCTGCACATGTTCCCCGGCCGCACGCTCACCGACCTGGGGTTCGCACCCCGCTCGTCGGTGCGCGGACGGCAGGCGCGCACCCCGGGTGAGTCGCGAGGGGCGGGTGAGCCGTATGAGACGCATGACACGCAAGACGTCCGAGACACGCAAGACCTGCAAGGCCTGCAAGACCTGTACGAAACGCACGACAACAACGAGGAGAGCGACGTGCTGCGTCGCGCATTCATGACGAGCGGTGCCACGGTGGCCGCCGCCTCGCTCGGCCCCCTGGGACTCGCCCTCGACGCCGCGGCGGCCGGGCGCCCCACGCGCCGGGCCGGGACGGGGGAGGCCGGCGCCCTCGAGGAAGCCGTCCGCCGGATCCGGCTGCTGGACGACCGGCACGGCGCGGACGGGCTCTACCGGCGCGCGGCGGCCCCGCTGCGCACCGCGTACGCGCTCCTGGACGCCGGCGCGTCCCGGCAGGCGACCGCGGACCGGCTCTACACGGGCGCCGGTGAACTGGCGATCTCCGTGGGCTGGCTGGCGCACGACTCGGGGCGCTTCGACGACGCGCGCTCCCACTACGCCGAGGCCCTCGCCACCGCCCGCATGAACGGCGACGCGGGCCTGGAGGCGCACGCCTTCTGCAACATGGCGTTCCTGGCCCGCGACGCCGGCCGGCCGCGCGAGGCGGTACGGGCGGCTCAGGCCGCGCAGCGCGCCGCCCGCCCGCTGGGCTCGGACCGGCTGATGTCCCTGCTCGCGCTGCGCGAGGCGGGCGGCTGGGCGGGGCTCGCCGACCGGGTCGGCTGCGAGCAGGCACTGGCCCGCGCGCAGGCCTTCTACGGGCGGGGTCCGTCGGACACCGACCCCGAGTGGATGAGCTTCTACGGCGAGGCCGAACTGGAGGGGCTGGAGGCCCAGTGCTGGTCCACCCTGGGCGACTGGCCCCGGGCGGCCCGGCACGCGCGGCGGGCGGCGGACCTCCAGGACCCGCACTTCACCCGGAACCTCGCGCTGTACTCGGCGGAGCTGGCGGACGACCTGGCCCGGGGCGGTCGCCCCGACGAGGCGGCGGGGGCGGGGATGCGGGTCCTGGACCTGCTGGGCGAGGTGCAGTCCTCCCGCATCCACACGATGCTGGCGGGCACGGCCCGGGTCCTCCTCCCCCACCGCCGCTCCCCAGCCGTCTCCACCTTCCTGGACCGCCACACAGCACTCGCCCGACCGGCATAGCCACCCCCCGCCCCCACGGCACGCAGCCGCACCACTCCCGGCCGCCGCGCGCAGTCGCACCACCCCCACACCACCGCCCTGCGCAGCCGCACCACTCCCCCGCCACCGCCGCGCGCAGTCGCACCACCCCCGCCGCAGCTGCGGGCAGTCGTGCCGCTCCCCGCCGCCGCACGCAGCCGCACCACCCCCACACCGCCGCCCCGCGCAGCCGCACCACTCCCCCGCCACCGCCGCGCGCAGTCGCACCACCCCCGCCGCAGCTGCGGGCAGTCGTGCCGCTCCCCGCCGCCGCACGCAGCCGCACCACCCCCACACCGCCGCCCCGCGCAGCCGCACCACTCCCCCGCCACCGCCGCGCGCAGTCGCACCACCCCCGCCGCAGCTGCGGGCAGTCGTGCCGCTGGGGCGGCACGGGTGGGCGCAGCGGCACCCCGCAACGCCGGGCCGCGCACCCCACCCCCGCCCAGCCCCGACGCCGGGCACCGCCGAACACGGCACCGTCAAACACGGCACCGGCACCAACCGTCAGCCGACGAGGTGCCCCACGTCGTTCCAGCTCTCCACCGCCGGCTCCCCGTACGCCCACCCCAGCACCGAAAGCGACGTCGGATTCAGCCGTATCCGCGCCCCGAACGACACCGGCAGCCCCAGCCACCGCGCCCCGATCGCCCGCAGCACGTGCCCGTGGGCGAAGACGAGCACGTCCCGCTCCGCCTCCCGCGCCCACGCCACCACCTCGTCCGCGCGCGCGGTGACGTCCGCCACGCTCTCCCCCTCGGGCACCCCGTCCCGCCAGATCAGCCAGCCGGGCCGCACGGCCTGGATCTGGTCCGGCGTCATGCCCTCGTACGCGCCGTAGTCCCACTCCATCAACGTGTCCCACGCGCGTGCGCGCTCGCCGAAGCCCGCCAGCTCACAGGTCTCGCTCGCGCGCACCAGCGGACTGGTCCGCACCTCCACGCCGTCCAGCCCGTCCAGCGGCGCCCGGTGCAGCCGCTCGCCGAGCAGCTTCGCGCCGCGCCGGCCCTCCTCCAGGAGCGGCACGTCGGTCCTGCCGGTGTGTCTGCCGGACAGCGACCACTCCGTCTGTCCGTGCCGGGCCAGCAGAATGCGCGGTGCCATGAAGAGGCCTTTCCGGGAGAAATGTCTGAGAGGACGCCTCCATCATCCCGTACTGTCCGTGCGGGCAACCCGAGGGGCACTGCCCGCGTCTATCCGGTCCGAGGGCGCTTCGCGGGGCGGGCCCGGCGAGGCCGTAGAGTGGCTCGTCCGTGTCCGTCCGGGCGCACGAGTGAACGAGAAACGGGAACGAGAAGAGGGGGAGGGCGATCGGATTGCGGCACACCGAGAAACCGGGCACCGAGACAGCCCCGAAGACTCGGCTGCGCTGGTGGACCGAGCTGCCGCTCATCGTCCTCGTGTACGCCTGTTACAGCGCCGGGCGCCTGCTCGTGCGGGGCGACGTCACCGACGCCGTCGACCACGGCCTGGCCATCCTGGACATCGAGAAGGCGCTCTTCCTCAACGCGGAGCACCCCCTCAACCGTCTCTTCACCAAAGAGCCGTGGATCGGCGTCCCGGCGGACTTCTGGTACGCGTCGCTGCACTACCTCGTCACCCCGGCGATCCTGATCTGGCTGTTCCGCTCCCGCGCGGTGCGCTACCGGGCCGCCCGCACCTGGCTGATGACGTCCACGTTCATCGGTCTCATCGGCTTCACCCTCCTGCCGACCTGCCCGCCCCGGCTGCTGGACGCCTCCCACGGCTTCGTCGACACGATGGCCCAGTACAGCTCGTACGGCTGGTGGGGCGGCGCGGCCAGCGCGCCGCGCGGCATGGGCGGCATGACCAACCAGTACGCGGCGATGCCGAGCCTGCACGTGGGCTGGGCGCTGTGGTGCGGGGTGATGCTGTGGCGCTACGGCGGCACGCGCGCGGCGAAGGTGGTCGCCGTCGTCTACCCCCTGGGCACCACGATCGTGGTCATGGGCACCGCCAACCACTACTTCCTCGACGCGGTCGCGGGCGCGGCCGTGATGGGCGTGGGGCTGCTGCTGACGCCGTTCGTGCTGCGGACCGCGCAGCGGCTGCGGTCCCGGCTCCCGGCCCGTCTCGCACCGGCCGGGACCGCCTCCGGCAACGCCCCGGCGGCCGCTGCCGGGTCCGCCCCCGCCACGGCCTCCGCCACCGCCGCGGACGGCGCGGGTTCCGCGAATGTCAGTGGCGGATGCCAGACTTCCGCGGGTGAGCGATTTCCACGGCAGCGCGAGCAGCGGTTCGGAGCGGGAGCCGAGCCGGACCCCGCCCCCTCGGACGCGGGGGACGAGACTCCGGCACCGGCTCGCTGAGCTGCGCGGTCCCGACGTACCGGCCAAGGCGCTGGACGCGCGCGCCCTGGCCGCCCTCGCCGCCAACCCGGGGTGCCGCCGACGGGCGATCCTCGACGGCGCCGGGGTGGACAAGGGCTCGCTGGCGAGTGCGCTGGGCTCTCCGTCGGTCTTCGGGCAGTCGCAGTTCGCCCTCGTCCGGGGCAACGCCTTCGAGGCGAAGGTGAAGGCGGACGGCGGCGCCGAGCTGCTGCGGCTCGTGCACGAGAAGCTGGACCGGGGTGCCGAGCCGCCCGCCGAGGCCCGGGTGGAGGTGCCCGACCTGTCCGCCACCGGCCCCGAGGGGCGTGCGGCGCGCACGGCGCTGGCCCTGCGCGAGGCCACCGGCACCGCCGGCGCGTGGACGCTGCTCGACCATCCGATGCTCGCCCTCGAGGTCGCCGGTTCCCCCGCCTTCCTGGAGCCGGACGCCGTGGTGGTGCATCCGGACGGCAGCTGGACGGTCGTCGAGATCAAGTCCTTCCCCATGCTGGACGGCTCCGCCGACCCGGCGAAGGTCGGCGCCGCCGCGCGGCAGGCCGCGGTGTACGTGCTGGCCCTGGAGCGGGTCGCGGCCCGGCTGGACCCGGCCCCGCGCGTGCGCCACCGCGTCCTGCTGGTCTGTCCCAAGGACTTCTCCAACCTGCCCACCGCCTCCGCCGTCGATGTGCGCAAGCAGCGCGCCGTCACCGACCGCCAGCTGGCCCGGCTGACCCGTATCGAGGAGATCGCCGACGCGCTCCCGGAGGGCGTCTGCTTCTCCCCCGAGCAGTCGGCCGAAGAGCTCGCGGCGGCGGTCGAGGCGGTCCCGGCGACGTATGCGCCGGAGTGTCTGTCCGCGTGCGAGCTGGCCTTCCACTGCCGTGCCCGCTCCCGCGACGCCGGTGCGGTGACCCGCCTGGGCCGCCCGGTCCGGGCCGAGCTGGGCGGGCTGTCCACGGTCGAGGAGGTGCTGGCCGCGGCCCGCGGGGAGGCCGGCGACCCGGACGACCCGGCGGTGGCCGCGCTGCGCAGGGCGGCCCGGCTGCGCGCGGAGGCGCTCGCGACGGCCGGTGCGGGACCCGGCGGGCCGGCGGGCGCCGGCGGCGCTTCCGAAATCGGCGCCGGGATCGGGATCGGCCTCGGGGCCGGGGCCGGCGAGGTGTCCGCGTGTCGCTGATCACCACGCTCGCCCGGCTGGAGGCCGTGCGCTCCGGCCGTGCCCAGCCCGCCGCCACCGTCCGGCACCGGCACCTGTCCGACCGTCCGCTGGTCTTCGTACCGCTGATCACCGCCGGTGAGGCCGGAGCCCCGCTCGGCGCGCTGGTCGGCACCGACCGGGACGCGCCGCGGCTGCTGGTCGTGCCGCAGCCCCGCGACCGCGACCTGCGCTTCGCGTTCCTGGCCGAGCTGGCCGACATCGTGTTGCCGCACGTCGAGGCGTACGCGGAGCGCGTCGAGGCCGCCGAGCGCACCGAGACCGATCCGGAGACGGGCAAGCGGGTCAAGGTCGAGGTCGACCTGTGCGCGGACGCCGCGCAGCTGGTCGTGCCGAGCCGCGCCGGCGTCGACTTCGTACGGCTGCTGGGCCGCTCCATGCGCTTTCGGCGTACGGCGGAGCAGGACCCGGAGACCCCGCACCCCGCGCCGCCCCGGGTGCCGCTGCTCGGCCGATGGCTGACCCACTACGGCGAGCGGGCCCGCGTGCCCGGCTCCTCGCTCCTCCTGGCCATGACCGACCTGCTGGGCCGGCACTGGGCGACCGGGCAGTCCACGCTGGAGGACCAGCACCTGGGCGCCCTGCTCGCGTGGATCGCGCCCGAGGACGCGCGGAACCCCGGCCTGACCGGCGCCGAGGCGGCCCGCCGCGCCGAGCTGGCCCGCGACGCCGACGGTCAGTTGCTGTGCCCGCCCGCGGGCCCGGCGACCGACCCGGCCTTCGACAACAAGCTGCTCGCGCCCGCCATCGAGCGCTACGACCGCGCCCGTACCGCGCTGGCCGCCGCCGAGGACGGACTGGAGGCCGACGACCGGCTCGGCGCGCTCGTGGCCGCCGAGCGGGAGATCCGCGTCCTGGTCGAGAGCCGTACCCGCCCCACCTGGGACGCGGTGTGGCGCGGCCTGGACCTGCTGGGCGAGCTGCCCGAAGGGGCGCACGTCGAGGACCGCTGGACCCGCGACCGCTGGTCGTTCACCTCGCACCGCGACCGCATCCTGGCCGGTGAGCCCCCGCAGCCCCGCCGCGACGACGCGGTGACGGCGGCGAACAAGCTGGCCACGCGCGAGCGTGAGCAGGCCCGCCTGGAGGCCCAGGAGGCGCTGGACGATCCGCTGGTGATGGCGGGACGCCGGCTGTCCGGGGAGGCCTTCGCGGGTGAGGTCGTCGACGTGGTGATGGCGTACAGCGAGAGCAAGCGGCCCAGCCCGCGCCCGCTGGTGACGATCCGCACGGACGACCGCCCGCACCTGGGCGAGCGGGTGAAGGTGTACCGCTCGCTGGGCGGCAAACCCCAGACGGCCGAGTACGTCGGCCCCGCGCCGTCCGACGACGACCCGGACGACGGGACCGGGACGGGGGCCGGGACCGGGGCAGCCGACGACGGGACGCTGGTCCTGCGGATCATGGACAAGATGGGCCGCGGCAAGGAACCCGAGGCCGGGTCGGTGCCCGAGAAGGGCGACCTGGTCTGCTTCACGCTCTTCGAGCACGAGCAGCGGGGCGGCGCGAAGCTCCCCGACCCGGAGCAGACCCCGTGGACGCACGGCGGCCCGCCCGGTGAAGCGGCCGCGGTGCCGGAGGCCGCCGACGCCCAGACCGAGGAGGACGTGCTGTGACCGCCGAGGCCCTGTCCGCACCCGCATCCGCACCCGAGGCCTTCGACCCGGGCGCGGAGGCGGCCCGCGCCACCGCGGCGATCCTCCACGACACCCTGCACGGCACGGAGCGCGGTGTCGTCGTGGACTCCCCGCCCGGCGCCGGGAAGTCCACGCTCGTGGTGCGGGCGGCGCTGGAGCTGGCTGAGGCGGGCCGCCCCCTGATGGTGGTGGCGCAGACCAACGCGCAGGTGGACGACCTGGTGCTGCGCCTGGCCGAGAAGAACCCGGACCTGCCGGTGGGCCGCCTGCACAGCAGTGACGCCGACCCGTACGACAAGGCGCTCGACGGGCTGGAGAACGTCCGCAAGTCGGCGAAGGCGGCCGACCTCGCCGGGCTGGCCGTCGTCCTGTCCACGGCGGCGAAGTGGGCGCACGTCACGGTGGACGAGCCGTGGCGGCACGCGATCGTCGACGAGGCGTACCAGATGCGTTCGGACTCCCTGCTCGCGGTCGCCGGGCTCTTCGAACGGGCGCTGTTCGTGGGCGACCCGGGCCAGCTGGACCCGTTCGCGACGGTGGGCAGCGAGCAGTGGGCGGGCCTGGCCTACGACCCGTCGTCCTCGGCGGTGACGACCCTCCTGGCCCACAACCCGGGGCTCCCCCAGCACCGTCTCCCGGTCTCCTGGCGCCTGCCCGCGTCGGCGGCCCGCCTGGTCTCCGACGCCTTCTACCCGTACACGCCCTTCCGCAGCGGCACGGACCACGGCGACCGGAGCCTGGCCTTCGCGGTGCCGTCGGACGGCTCGGGCCCCGACCGGGTGATCGACGAGGCGGCCGCCTCGGGCTGGGGCCTGCTGGAGCTTCCGCCCAGGCACACCCCGCGCACCGACCCGGAGGCGGTGCGGGCGGTGGCGGCGGTGGTCCGGCGCCTGCTCGACCGTGAGGGCCGGGCGACCTCCGAGCGCTCGCCCGACCCCGCTCCCCTCACCGCCGCCCGCATCGCCGTCGGCACCGCGCACCGCGACCAGGCGGCGGCGGTCCGCGCGGCGCTGGCCGACCTCGGTGTGCACGACGTGACCGTGGACACGGCCAACCGCCTCCAGGGCCGCGAGTACGACGTCACGGTCGTCCTGCACCCGCTCTCCGGCCGCCCCGACGCCACCGCCTTCCACCTGGAGACCGGCCGCCTGTGCGTCCTGGCCTCCCGGCACCGGCACGCGTGCATCGTGGTCTGCCGCGAGGGCGTGGGCGCACTCCTGGACGACTACCCGTCCACGGAACCGGTCCAGCTGGGAACGCTGGTGAAGTTCCCGGACGGCTGGGAGGCCAACCACGCGGTACTGGCCCACCTCGCGGAACACCGGGTGGCCTGGCGGCCCTGAGCGGGCGCCGGAGGGCGTCGGAGCGGACCGACGGACGGGGGATTTCCCTTAGGGCTAAGATTTCTCCCATCTGAACGTACGCCGCGAGGGGAAGACATGGCGCAGGGCAGGGCGGCGAGGCGGCCGGACGCGGTGGCGGGGATCGTCGGGGACTGGGCGCGGGAGCGGCCCGAGCTGGACACCTCGCCGCTGGAGGTGCTGGCCCGGCTGCACCGGTCGTATCTGCAGTACCAGTCGCGGATGACCTCGCGGCTCGACGAGCACGGGCTGTCCGTCGCCGGGTTCGACGTGCTGACCGCGCTGCGCCGGTCCGGGGCCCCGTACCGGCTGACCGCCGGGCAGCTCGCCGCCTCCGGGCTGGTCTCCTCGGCGGGGGTGACCCTGCGGCTGGACCGGCTGGAGAAGGACGGCCTGCTGGTGCGCGAACGGGACGCCGAGGACCGGCGCGTGGTGTACTCGCGGCTCACCGAGGCGGGCCTGGCGAAGGTGGACGAGGTGTTCAGCGAGCACCTGGAGAACGAACGCCGGATGCTCGGCGGGCTCTCCCCCGCCGAGCACCGTCAGCTGAGCCGTCTGCTGTCGAAGCTGGAGCGCTCGATCGTGGACTCCGACGCCGTCGCCCCGGATCAGCCGGCCGGGACGGGCTGAACCGCCGACTGCTGTTCCGCCTGCGCCCGGTACAGCCGGCGCAGCCGGACCACACCGAGGTCGTGCTGGTAGAGGTTCTCGCGCTGGTCGGCGTCCGCGGGCATGTTCTCCAGCATCACGCGGTCCTGCTCCAGCACCTCCCAGTGGCGGGCCTCGATGAGCGTCTTGTACAGGAACCGCCAGGTGTCGCGCTGCCAGTCGCCCACCTTGCGGTAGCGCCAGAAGAAGACGCCGGTGCGCCCCGCGTCCACCGGGCAGGCCATGCCGACGATGCCGAAGGGTCCGCCGGGGCCCGCGGACGGCGGGTAGGGGATGGAGAGGTCGACCCAGTCGACGCCGGTGCGGCACAGTTCGACCCAGTCGAAGTTGACGCCCCGCTGGTCGGTCTTCTCGAAGAAGTAGCCCCGCCCGGTCTCCCGGATGCGGAACTTGGCGGTGGTGTCACCGGCGAACATGGTGTGCGACTCGGAGTGCAGGAACGCGCCGTGCATCGGGTCGAGCAGGTTCTCCATGGCGAACCGCCACGGCACGTCCCACTCCGCGTAGCAGAGGAACGCGGAGATCTCGTCGTCGGCCAGCGGCTCGGGGAGGGTGAGTTCGACCGGCTCCGGGTGCTCCTCGTCGCCGAAGTAGGCGAGGATCGCGCCGCCGACCTCGCGCACGGGCAGCGAGGTGACCAGCGTCTTGCCCTCCAGGGTGCAGCCGGGCAGTCCGGGCACCGAGGTGACCGTGCCGGCGGTGTCGACCTCGACGCCGTGGTACCAGCAGGCGACCCGGTCGCCCAGGTGCTTGCCGAGGGAGAGGGGCGCGCCGCGGTGGGGGCAGCGGTCGGCGAGCATGGACAGGCCGCCGTCGGACTTGCGGAACAGCAGCCAGTTCTCGCCGAGTGCGGTCACCCTGCGCATGCCGCCGGGCGCGACGAAGTCCGACGGTACGACGGGGTGCCACTGGTTGCGCAGGCCGTGGGCGTAGATGTGGTCGGCGGAGTCGTGGGTCGAGAGGGTCATGTCAGGCTCCCAGGCGGTTCATCTCGGCACGGAAGGACTCCTCGGTCCAGGGCTCGCCGGTGGGCGTGCGCAGCTGGCGGGAGTTGAGTCCGTCGATCACGTCGGTCAGTTCGTGACCGTCCTTGGTGAAGATGTCCTCGAGCGTGCGGGCGAGCTTCAGCTCGTACGGGGTGGGCTCGTGGTCGCGGGTCTGGTGGGGGTCCAGGTACGGCCAGGTGGTCTCGGGCACGGCGTTCTCCATCGGAGGCGTGAGGTGGTCAGAGGTTCAGGACGAGGCGGTCCGAGGCGCAGCGCGAGACGCAGATCATCATCGTCTCGCCCGCGGCGCGTTCGGCGTCGCTGAGCAGGAAGTCACGGTGGTCGGGGGTGCCGGCGAGGACGCGGGTCTCGCAGGAGCCGCAGATGCCGTCCCGGCAGGAGGAGGTGACGGCCAGTCCGGCGTTCTCGGCGGCCTCCAGGATCGAGGTGCCGCCGTCCACGCGCAGGGTCACGCCCGATGCCCGGCACTCGACGTCGAAGGCGCTGTCGTCGCCCTCGTGGGTCACGGCGGGCGCGGCGAACCGCTCGGTGCGCAGCCGTCCCTCGGGCGCCGCGTCCTCGACGGCCTTGAGCAGGGGTTCGGGTCCGCAGCAGTACACGAGCGCGTCGGCCGGGAGGTCCGCGAGCGTGCCGGCCACGTCGATGTGCCCCTGCTCGTCCTGCGGTACGAGGGTCACCTCACCGCCGAGCGCCGCGAGTTCGCCGCCGAAGGCCATCGAGGCGCGGGTCCGGCCGCCGTGGACCAGCCGGTACGGGATGCCGTCCCGCTCGGCGCGGCGGGCCATGGCGAGGATCGGGGTGATGCCGATGCCGCCGGCGACGAAGACGTAGGAGGCGGCGGGTTCGAGGGCGAAGTGGTTGCGCGGCCCGGCCACCCGCACAGTCTGGCCGGGCCGCAGCTTGGTGTGCACGTGGCGCGAACCGCCGCGCGAGGCGGGCTCGTCGAGGATGCCGAGCCGGTACCTCCCGGCGTCCTCGGGGTCGCCGCACAGGCTGTACTGGCGGACGTGGCCGCCGACGTGCAGGTCGAGGTGGGCTCCGGGTGTCCAGGCGGGCAGCGGCTTGCCGTCCGGGTGGACCAGTTCGACGGACAGGACGCCCTGCGCCTCCCAGGTGGTGCGGTGGACGAGGAGGTCCAGTTCCTGCTCTTCGGTGCTGCTCATGTCGGCGGGCCTCCCTACCGGGCGGGGATCTTGACGGGCGGGGTGAACGGGTTCTTCATCGGGCCGAGCGCCGCCAGGTCGACCTCGACGAGGGTCGGCCCGTCGGAGGCGACGGCGGCGTCGATCACCTTGGCGGCCTCGCTCTCGTCGCCGATGCGCGCGTACGGGAGGGAGCAGGCGGCGGCGAGCCGGGCGAAGTCGGGGGTGAACAGGTCGACTCCGAAGCGGCGTTCGGTGTAGGTCGCCTGCATGTTGCGCAGTACGCCGTAGCCGCCGTCGTTGAAGACGACGAGGGTGAGGCGGGGCCGCTCCTGGGCGAGGGTGAGCAGTTCGCCCAGGTGCACGGCGAGGCCGCCGTCGCCCGCGATGACGACCGTGGGCTCGTCGGGCCGGGCGAGGGCGGCGCCGATGCCCATGGCGAGGCCCTGGCCGATGCCGCCGCCGCGCGGGAAGACGTTGGCGCGCGGGTCGTGGATCGGCAGCAGGCGGTTGCCCCAGGCGGAGGAGGGGATGGTCACGTCCCGGGCGACGACGCTGCCGCGCGGCAGGGCGTCGGCGAGGGCGTCGCAGATCGCGGCCTGCGGGCCGATGCCGTCGTGCAGGGCGGCCCGCACCTCGTCGCGCACCCGGCGGACCCGGTCCGTCCAGTCCGCGTCGGCCCGTACGGCGGTCTCGGTGAGCGACGGCAGGACGGCCCGCGCGTCGCCGTGCAGACCGTGCCGTGCGGGGTACGCCCGGCCGAGGGCGGCGGCGTCGGCGTCGATCTGGATGTGCGCCTCGGGGAGGCGGAGTCCGTAGTCGGCGGTCTCGTTGGAGCGGAAGTGGGTGCCGACGGTGACCAGCACGTCCGCGTCGGTCAGGAGCGCGCGTCCGGCGGGCGTGGTGGCGAAGTTGCCGACGACCTGTTCGTGGTCCTCGGGTACGGCTCCGCGCCCGGAGTTGGAGGTGAGCAGGCCCGCGCCGGTCGCCTCCAGCAGGGCGAGGAGCTGGTCGCGTGCGGTGTTCGCGCCACCGCCGGCCCAGATCAGCGGGCATCGGGCGGAGGCCAGCAGCTCGCGCGCCGCGGCCAGCTCGGACGGGTCCGGCACCGGGGGTTCGGCGAGGGGGACGGTCTCGCCGTCGTCCTCCTGGGCGGCGTACTGGAGGTCGATCGGCCACTCCACGCTCGCCGGACCACCGGGCACGGCGAGCGCGGCGGCGGACGCCTCGCGCAGGACGCGGCCGGCGTCGCGGGCGGAGGTGACGGTGGCGGCGTACGCGGACACCGCGGCGAGCATGCCGAGCTGGTCCTTGGTCTCGTGGATGAAGCCGCGCCCGCTGCCGAGGTGGGCGGACTCCACCTGCCCGGTGATGTGCAGCACCGCCGTCCCGGAGGACAGCGCCTCGATCAGGGAGCCCGCCGCGTTGCCCGCGCCGGTGCCGGTGGAGGTGAGCGCGCAGCCGATCGAGCCGCGGGCCCGGCCGTACGCGTCGGCGGCGTTGACGGCGCTCGCCTCGTGCCGCACCGGCACGAACCGCAGCTCCGGGTCGGCCTCGACGGCCTCCACCAGCGGCAGGTTGTGCACGGAGACGATGCCGAAGACGGTGTCGACGCCGAGGGACTTGAGATGGGCGGTCAGGAGTCCGCCACCGTGGTCGTAACGCATGCGAACTCCTCAGAGGATGCCGCGGCCGACTCCGCCGCAGACGTCGATGCTGGTTCCGGTGATGTAGGAGGCGCGCGGCGAGAGCAGCGAGACGATCGCGTAGGCGACCTCCTCGGCCCGGCCCAGCCGCCCCAGCGCGATGCCCCGGTCGGCGGCGATCTCCGCCTGCCACTCCTCGTACGTCAGCCCGCTGTCGGCCACCGCGTGGCGGCGGGTCCACTGGCCGGTGTCGACCAGGCCGAGGCAGACGGAGTTGACGCGAATGCCCTCGGGGGCGAGTTCGCGGGCCAGGGAGGCGGAGAGGTTGAGGATGCCGGCGCGGGCGGCGCTGGTCGTGATCAGCCGGGTCTCGGGCTGCTTGGCGAGGACGGCGTTGACGTTGACGACCGCGGCGGCGTCGGAGGCGCGGAGCCGGTCGCGGGCGGCGGCCAGGGGATGGAGCACGCCCGCGAACTTCAGCTCCAGCTCGTCGCGCCAGTCGTCCTCGGTGGTCTCGTCGAGGGACTTCATCCGCGACTGGCCCGCGTTGTTGACGAGCCCGTCGAGCCGTCCGCCGAGCTGTGCGGCGGCGCGCTCGGTGAAGTCCCGTACGGCGTCGGCGTCCCGGACGTCGCAGACGCCGGTGTACAGGCGGTCCGTTCCGGCGCCGAGACCGGCGGCGGCCTTGGCGAGCCGGTCGGCGTCGCGGCCGCAGGTGGCGACGCGGGCGCCCTCGTCGAGCAGGGCGCGGACCGTGGCCAGGCCGACGCCGGAGCTGCCGCCGGTGACCAGGACGGTGCGGTCGGCGAGGCCGAGGTCCATGGGTACTCCTTGCGAACGGGGATGCGGAGGGGGTCGGGGAGCGGGGCGGGGAGCGGGGTTCAGTGCATGGTGAAGCCGCCGTTGACGGCGACCACCTGTCCGGTGAGGTAGCGGGACTCCTCGCCGAGCAGGAAGGAGACGAGCCCCACCAGGTCGTCGGGCTGCTGCGGTCGACGGATCGCGCGGTTCGCCGCGTACAGCGCGTGCCGCTCGGCCGGTACCGTCTCGGTCGCCTCGACCTCCGTCAGGCCGGGTGCCACCGCGTTGACGGTGATGCCCCGCTCGCCCAGCTCGCGGGCCATCGCCCGGGTCAGGGCCAGGACGGCGCCCTTGGAGGCGATGTAGTGGGCGAGGCGCGGGGAGCCGTAGAGGGCGGCGTCGGAGGCGATGTTGACGATGCGTCCGGGGTCGGACATCAGGGGCAGCAGGTGCTTGGCGACGAGCCAGGGGCCGCGGGCGTTGACGGTCATCAGCCGGTCCCAGGCCTCGACGTCGATCTCCTGGAACTCCCGGCCGCCGACGCCGTTGGCCAGCGCCGCGTTGTTGACCAGGCCGTACACGGGGCCGCCGTACGCGGGTCCGCCGGGGGCGACGCGGGCGGCCAGCGCCGCGACGGAGGCGGGGTCGGCGACGTCCAGCGGGACGAAGTCGGCCGCGCCGCCCGCGTCCCGGATCGCCGCCGCCGTACGGGCGCCCCACTCCTCGTTCAGCTCGGCGACGACGACGCGGTACCCGTCGGCCGCCGCCCGGCGGGCCATGGCCTCCCCCAGGCCACGGCCGGCGCCGGTCACGACGACCGTGGGGCGTGCGCCCGCCGGGTCAGTCACGGGTGACGCCGTACAGCGGGGAGTACTCGGGGTAGGTCGGCACCTGCGGCTTCCGCGTGCCGATGATCACGCAGAACAGCGCGTCGGTGTCGCCCTCGTTCTTCAGCGAGCGGGTCACCCCGGCCGGGACCACGATCATGTCGCGGTAGCCGAGGGTGCGGTACTCGGTCTCGTCGGGGCCCCGGTGGATGCCGACGCGGACCTGGCCCTCCAGGACGAAGAAGGCCTCCTCGACGTCGTGGTGGGTGTGGGCGGGGCCCTCGGCGCCGGGCGGCAGCAGCATGTTGGAGAAGGTGAAGCCGCCGGAGGGCAGGATGCGGCCGTCGTCCTCGTGGTTGCCGGTGGCGCCGGATCCGACGTAGCGGATCTGCGCCCGCTTGTACTGCGGGCCCGCCTTCTCCTGGAAGGACAGCGTGCCCCAGTCCGGCTCGCGGGAGGCCTTGGTGGCGATCAGGGAGTCGGTGTACTTGGCGAGGTCCGAGCCGTTGTCGTACTCGTCGGTGGTCAGCGGCATGGTGATCAGCCCTTCTCGAGGTGGTTGCGGGTGTCGGTGACGATGTGGAGGTGGGAGAGCAGCCAGGCGTTGAAGTGCTCGGGCTGTTCCTGGTTGGCCAGGTGACCGGCGTCCTTGACGATCACGTAGGCGGTCCGGTGCAGACCGCCGGCCAGGACCTGTGAGGCGTCGGGGCCGGTGATCCGGTCCTGGTCCCCGCACAGGACGAGCGTGGGCGCGGTGACGTCGGCGAGTTCGCCGCGCAGGTCGGTGGCGGCCATCGACTCGGCCGCCTGCCGGTAGCCGGGCGTGCGGATCGAACCGGCCATGGTGTCGACGACACGCCGCACCAGTTCGGGCGGCGCGTCCGGCGACAGCAGCCGGGGGCCGCGTTCCTCGGCGAAGGCGCGCGGGCCGAGGCGCTCCAGCTCCGGAACGCGGGCGCGCATGGCGGCGGCCTTCTCGGGGCTGGTGCCGGAGCCGGGGGTGGAGTCGGCGACGGTGAGGGAGGCGACGAGTTCGGGGTGCCGGGTGGCGAGCCGCAGTGCGATCACGCCGCCCCAGGAGACGCCGACGACGTGCGCCTCGGCGGCCCGGGCGCGGATGACGGCGGCGGCGGTGTCGGCGTAGTCGTCGAGGGTGAGGTCGCCGTCCGGGTCGGCGGACCTGCCGTATCCGGGGGCGTCCCAGGCGACGACCCGGTGACCGGCGGCGGCGAGGGTCCCGGTCTGGGGGGCGAAGGCGGCGGACGAGGATCCGATGCCGTGCAGGCACAGCACCAGCGGCCCGCCGTCGCCGCTCTCCGCCAGGTGCAGCCCGGCGAGGTCGTGGGCGCTCACAGGATCTGCCCCCGGCGTCCGGCGAGGGCGGCGAGCGAGCGCAGGACGGCGTACGGGACGACCTGGCTGGTGGCGGGGTTGCCCGGGTCGGGGACGTGCCGCACCTCAAAGCGGTAGGAGCCCTGCGGTCCGCTCGCCTCGACGACGTGGGAGGTGTGGGAGGCGGTGGGGTCGGCCACCACCCGTACCCGCACGGCGTCGAGGTCCCCGACCGCGAGGGCGACGGAGGCGGCGACGTTCGTGGACTTGGGGAACTTCGCCGGTACGTCGCGTGCGGTGCCGGTCATGACCTCCACCGGTGCGGTCGCCGACCGCAGCCGGGCGAGGGTCTCCTCGTCCATCCAGGGCTGTTCGAGGGTGGACGGCAGTTTGGTGGTGGTGAGCGTGACCTCGCCGAGCGGTCCCATGGCCCGTACGGCCTGGAGCAGGTCGAGTCCGCCGACCGCGCCGCCGGTGAAGTAGACCCGGCCGGGTCCGGCCGCGAGGAGCTTCTTGGCGAGTTCCTCGTCGGTGAGCGCTCCGGTGGAGGCCACGAGCAGGTCGGTGCCGGAGGCGAGGATCGTCTCTCCCCATTCCCGTACGACGCCCTGTCCCGCGGCCTCGACGACGAGGTCGCAGGCGGCGAGGGCCTGCTCCACCGTGAGCTGCGGCGCGGGAACGGCGTCGCCGAGGGGGCGGTTGTCGACGATGCCGGTGAGTTCGGCGCCGGGCACCTCGCCGGCGGCGAGGGCGCCGCCGACGGTGCGGCCGATGGCGCCCCATCCGATGAGGCCGACCTTGCGTGTGCCGCCGTTCATGCCGCTGCTCCTTCGGTGCCGGTGCCGGTGCTCGTGCGGGCGGGGGCGTCCACCGGGGCGTCCACGGGCGGGACGACGGGGCTGCCGTCGGGGGTGCCCGCCATGTGGGCGCGGATCCGCGGCGAGGGCGGGCCCGCGGTGCCCCACAGGTCGGACAGTTCGGGGGTGCGCCGCCACACCTTGCAGATCCAGGTGTCCTCGACGATCTGGGCGACCTCGGTGGTGTACTCGCACACCAGGCCGGTGGGGTCGGTGAAGTAGGAGAAGGTGTTGTTGCCGGGCCCGTGCCGGCCGGGGCCCCACTCGGGGGTGATGCCGTGGTGGCGGAGCCGGCCGAGGCCGCGCATGAAGTGGTCCAGCGACGTCATCTCATACGCGACGTGGTTCAGGGAGACCCACGGCGCCTGGTTGAAGGCGACGCAGTGGTGGTCGGAGCCGCAGCGCAGGAACGCCATCTGGTGCTCGGACCAGTCCGAGACGCGCATGCCGAGCACGTCCTGGTAGAAGGCGACGGAGGCGTCGATGTCGGGGGTGTTGAGGACGGCGTGGGTGACGCCGACCGGCAGGGACGCGTCCCGGCCGCGTGCGGTGACCGCCCAGGTGTCGGCGGAGAGTTCGATCAGCCGTCCGTCGAGGTCGTGGAAGCGCAGCCCGTAGCCGCCGCCGACCTGGTCGAGGGGGCCGGGTTCGGTGACGAGCGCGATGCCGCGCGCCCGCAGCCGCTGCCCGGCCAGGTCCACCTCCGCCGGGGTGCCGAGGGCGAAGACGAGCCGGCCGAGGCCGATCGTGTCGGAGCGGGTCAGCCTGAGCGCGTGGTGCTCCTCGCCGGTGCCGCGCAGCCAGCTCGCGCTGTGTTCGGCCTCGACGACCTCCAGGCCCCAGACCTCCTCGTAGAAGTCGACGGCGTCGGCGAAGTCCGGGGTGAGCAGCTCGACCGAGCGCAGGGCGCGCAGGCGGCCGATCGGGGGCAGCGGGGGCTGGTTCATGACGGGGTCTCCCTCGGGGTGGGTCAGTTGGCCCAGGGCAGGGGCGTGGCGTCGGTGCCCCAGTACAGGGACTTCTGCCGCTGGTAGGCGCGGATCAGGTCGCGGCCCTTCTCGATGCCGAGCCCGGAGTCCTTCATCCCGCCGAAGGGGGTGGAGATGGAGAACTGCTTGTAGGTGTTGATCCAGACGGTTCCGGCCTCGATACGACGGCCGAGCCGCCAGGCGGCGCGCGCGTCGCGGGTCCAGATGCCGCAGGCGAGCCCGTACACGGAGTCGTTGGCCCGGTCGACCAGTTCGTCCTCGTCCTCGTAGGGCAGGGCGACCAGGACCGGGCCGAAGATCTCTTCCTGGCAGACGCGGGCGGAGTTCGGCAGGGAGTCGATGACGGTCGGCAGGTAGTAGGCGCCCTTGGCGTACCGCTCGCCCTCGGGGGCGGCGCCGCCGCACAGCACCCGGCCGCCCTCCTCGCGGGCGCGGTCGACGGCCGCGGCGACGGCGTCGCGGTGCGCGTGGTGCACGAGCGGCGCGACCTGGGTGTCGGGGGACGTGCCGGGTCCGACCCGCAGTTCGCGCACCCGTTCCACCAGTTTGCCGACGAAGGAGTCGTACAGCGAGCGGTGGACGAACAGCCGCGACCCCGCGATGCAGGACTGGCCGCTGGAGGAGAAGATCCCGTACATGACGCCGGCGAGGGCCTGTTCGACGTCGGCGTCCTCGCGCACGATCGTCGGCGACTTGCCGCCCAGTTCGAGCGAGGCGGGGACGAGCTTGTCGGCGGCGGCGCGGGCGATGGCACGCCCGGTGGTGGTGCCGCCGGTGAAGCCGATCCGGCCGACCAGTGGGTGCCGGACGATCGCGTCGCCGACGACGCGGCCCTTGCCCGGCAGTACGGCGAGCAGCGCGGTCGGCAGCCCCTCCTCGGCCAGCACCCGGTGGACCAGGCGCCCGAACGCGAGGGAGACCAGCGGGGTCCACTCGGCGGGCTTGAGCAGGACGGCGTTGCCGCCGCCCAGTGCCGGGGCGACCTTCTGCGCGTCGGAGGCGATCGGCGAGTTCCACGGGTTGACGGCGCCGACGACGCCGATCGCCTCGTAGGTGCTCATGGTCAGGTACGGGCCGCGCGAGGGGGTGATCGCCTCCTCGGCGGTCTCCAGCGCGGCGGCCGTGTAGCGGAAGGTGCCGGCGGCGCTCAGTGCGAGCGCGTGGGTCTCGGCGAGCGTCTTGCCGGTGTCGGCGGTCTGGAGCGCGGCCAGGTCGTCGGCGTGCTCCTCGATCAGGTCGCCGATCCGGTACAGGACGCGGGCCCGGCGGTGGGGTCGCAGGTCGCGCCACTCGGGGGCGGCGGCGGCCCGGGCGGCGGCGTGCGCGGCCTCGTCCACGTCCGTCGGCGAGGCGGCGTGGACGGTGGCGAGGACGGTGCCGTCGGCCGGGTCGACGGTGTGGATCGGCAGGCCGCCGCCACGTCGCCACTGCCCCGCGATGAGGATCTCGTCGGCTGGGATGCGCGGCATGGGGACCTCCGGAAGGGGGCGTGTCTAAGCGCTAGAAATCTAAGGGCTTAAATAATTTTCCCGCAAGGGCCCTGGTCGGGGAATTTTCGACGACGTCGAGAGTAAGGCTTGCCTAACCTCGGCGGGCTACCGGTAGAACTTAAGCACTGAGACATTCAGCGCCTACATAAGTGGGGCGTCGCCGCACCTCTCCAACCCTCATCGCCGCCGGCACGCGGCCGCTCCGCCGTGCCGTGCGGCCCGAACCCTTCCGTGCGGGCTCGCGAATCCCCCACGCACGGGACACCGGAGACCCACCCATGACGATCGACGCAGCCCGTGACACCCCGGGCCGACAGGACGACGGCGAGAACGACGACGACTCGGCGGCGCTCGCGGCCACCATCGGCGCCCGCTTCGAACGCCTGCCGCTGTGCCGCTGGCAGGTGATGGTCCGGCTCGTCGTCGGCGCCGTCACGTTCTTCGAGGCGTTCGACCAGCTTCTGATCGCCTACGCGCTGCCCGAGCTGCGCACCGAGTGGCACCTCGGCACGACACAGGTCACCGCCCTGATGACGGTCGGCTCGATCGGCATGCTGATCGGCGCCCTGGTCTCGGGCCGGCTCGCGGACCGGATCGGCCGGGTGAAGGTCATCGCCGGCTGCATCGCCCTGTCCGGCGTCTGCAACCTGGCCCTGACCCTGTGCACCTCCCCCGAGCCCTTCATGGCGCTCCGCTTCGTCCAGGGCATGGCCATCGGCGGCGAGGTGCCGATCGCGGCCACCTTCATCGCGGAGATCACCCGCGCCCACCGGCGCGGCCGCTTCGTCCTCCTGTACGAGCTGGTGTTCCCGGCCGGTCTGACCGCGGGCGCGCTGCTCGCCGCGTGGCTGGTGCCGCTGCTCGGCTGGCGCTGGATGTTCGGCCTGGCGGCCGTCCCCGGCCTGCTGTGCCTCGCCCTCGCCCGCTGGGTCCCGGAGTCGCCGCGGTGGCTCGCCGACCACGGCAGGCACGAAGAGGCCGTGGCGACGATGGCGTCGATCGAGCGGAAGGTGGAGCGGATCACGGGAGCCCCGCTCCCGGAGCCCGCCCCGGCGCACCCCGCCCCCACTCCCTCGGGCAAGAGCGGGAGCGGCGGCCTGCGCGAACTCCTCACCGGCAGGTACGGCCGGCGCACGCTCGTCGTCGGGTCCCTGTGGTTCACGGGCTACTTCGCCAACTACGGCATCACGTCCTGGCTGCCGACCATCTACAAGGACCACTTCGACCTCGACCTGTCCACGGCGCTGCTCTACTCGACGGTGACGAGCTGCGCGGGCCTGGCCGGCTGTCTGCTCGTGGCCCTCACCGTCGACCGGGTCGGCCGTCGCAACACGGTGATCTGGTGCATGGCGGCGGCCGCACTGTGCCTGCTCGTCCTGGGCCTGACCGCCGGCGACTCGGCGGGCGGCGTCCTGGCCTGGACGTCCCTGGCGGCGGTCTTCCTCTTCGGCTCCAACATCTGCCTCTACCTGTACACGCCGGAGCTGTTCCCCACCCGCATCAGGGCCCTGGGCTCCAGCGTGGGCGGCGCGATGAACCGCCTGGGCGTCATCCTGGGTCCGATCGTCGTGGGCGCCATCTACGCCGGGGGCGCGATCGGCACGGTGTTCGTGACCCTCGCGGTCGTCGCCGTCGCGGGCTCACTGTCGGCGGCGGCCTGGGCGGAGGAGACAAGCGGCCGCACGCTGGAGGACATGGCGCCGTAACGGGCCGGCACCGGCTCCGATCCCGGGGCCGGTGCTATCCGGTGTGCGTACGGGCGATCCCGGCCGCGAGCCGCTGGACAAGCCGCCGTGCGGCCTCCGGGGCGACGACCTCGATGTGCTCCCCGAACTGGAGCAACTGCCGCACGGCGTCCACCCCGTCGTACGCCACGGTGATCTCGACCCGCCCGTCCTCCCCCTGCTCGCCCGCCGCCCTGAGCCTGGCGCCCAGGATCCGGCGGGCGATGTCGAGGCTGGCGGCGTCGACGCGCGCCGTGACCATTACGCGCTCCCTGCTCTCCAGCGCCTCGCCCAACTCCCGTGCCGTACCGGCGAGGTCGGCACCCGGCCGCAGCCGGCTCCCCTCGTCGAGCGCGGACCACCGCTGGAGCCGGGTGAGCGCGAACAGGCGTGGCTCGCCGTCCCGGTCGGCCACGAGATACCACCGCCCGCCCCGCTGCACGAGCCCGTACGGATCGACCACGAACTCCCGCGCGGACGCTGCCCCGCTCCTGCGGTAGGCGATCCGCAACCTCCGCCCGGTACGCACGTCCCGCACCAGCCCCGCGACATCCGGCAGCGGCGCGGCCTCCCCGAACCAGGGCCGGTTGTCGATGGCGATCACGTCCGTCAGCGCGAGCGGCAACTCGTCCCGGGCGGGCGGCGGTCGCCTGCGCGAGGTGAGCTTGCGCAGCGCCGACCGGGCCGCGGCCTCACCGCCGAGCTGCCGGGCCCGCTCCAGGTCGAGACCGACCGCCCGCAGCAGGTCCGCCTCGCCGGTCGTCAGCTTCGACAGGTCGGCCTGGTCACCGGGCAGCAGGCTGATGCCGCCGTACTTCCCCCGCTCGGTGAAGACGGGAATGCCCGCATCGACGAGCGCCCGCACATCGCGCAGCACGGTCCGCGTCGACACCCCCAGCTCCTCGGCCAGCTCCTCGGCGGTGGTCCGCGGCCGCGCCTGCAGGGCCGCGAGAAGCTCGATCAACCGCTGCGGCCGACTCATCCGACAGCCCCCTCACCCGAAGACCCGAACAGGACAACTCCTGTCATGTTCTCAGGCGAGGCTGGCACCAAGGGCCGGAACCGACCGGCCCGCCCGGAAGGAGCTGTCACCCATGTCCGCACCCAACCTCTTCCTCGTCTACGTCACCGACGTCGAGCGCGCGACCGCCTTCTACTCCGACCTGTTCGACATCAAGCCGGTGATCACCACCCCCCGCTACATCCCCTTCGAGGTCGCCCCCGGAGTCCTCTTCGCCCTCTGGAGCGGCCGCGCCGACCAGGTCACGCCCGAGACCCCGCGCACCTCGGAGGTCGGCCTGATGATCCCCGGCTCCTCGGCGGCCATCGACGCCCTCCACGCCGAGTGGGCCGCCAAGGGCGTCACCGTGGCGGAGGAACCCCACGACGAGCCCTTCGGCCGCACCTTCGCGATCACGGACCCGGACGGCAACCTGATCCGGGTCGCGCCGGTCGACTAGGGCGCGGCCGCGCCCTCCCGGATCGGCTGCGGCACCCGGCCGGTGGCCGTACCGTCGGACCCGAACGGCTACCCGAGGAGGCCTTCCGATGCGCAGGGTGACCTATTCGATGAACACGTCCCTCGACGGCTTCGTCGCCGATCCGGACGGCGCCATCGACTGGAGCGACCCGGACGGGGAGGTCTTCCGCCACTTCACCGACGAGCTGCGGCAGACCGGCGTCCACCTGCTGGGCCGGCGCCTTTACGAGACGATGCTGTACTGGGAGACCGCCGACCAGGACGAGTCGCTCGACGCGGCGGAACTGGAGTGGGCCGCGCTCTGGAAGGCGCTGCCGAAGGTGGTCTTCTCCAGGACGCTGACGACGGTGCGGGGCACCAACACCCGCCTGGCCTCCGGCACCCTGGCGGAGGAGATCGAGCACCTGCGGACCGAACCCGGCGACGGCGACATCGCGATCGGCGGAGCGAACCTCGCCGCCGAGGCCGCCGAGTCCGGCCTGATCGACGAGTACCGGACCGTGGTCCACCCGGTACTCGTCGGCGGCGGCACCCCGTACTTCCCCCGGGACGAGCGCCGGGTGAAGCTCGAACTCGTGGAGTCCCACACCTTCGCGTCAGGCGTCGTCCGCCTCCGCCACCGCGTGACCCGCTGACCGCGACGTCAGGCCGTCCGTCCCACCGCAGCCGGGCCCGCGCCCAGCTCGCACCATACGTACTTGCCCCTGTTCCCCTCACGGGACAGGGGCTGCCACCCCCACACGTCCGCACAGGCCCGGACCAACCCCAGCCCTCGCCCGCCCTCCCGGTCCACGGCCCGGTCGAACGGTTGCGGCGGCTCCGGCGGCGAGGGATCCGCGTCCCAGGCACCGAGCCGCAGCACTCCGCCCCCGGACCACCGCACCCGCAACGCGGCGGGCCCCTTGGTGTGCCGCACGGCGTTGGACACCAGCTCCGTCGCGAGCAGTTCGGCCAGGTCGACCATCCCGATCAGCCCGTGCATGGTCAGGATCAGACGCAGGGTGCGGCGGCAGACGGTCACGGCTCTGGGGTCGTTCGGGATGTAGAGGGAGTACTCCCACGGATCGTTTTCGGGCACGACGGTTCCCTTCGGGGATGAGGTGGATGGTCACGGCGCCGGTGTCTCTGCCGCGTTGCCACGGCAGGGCAAAGCGGTGCACTTCCGACGCCAGATGGTCGCACTTAGTGCGTCACACATCACGGACAGTAGGGCATAGATTTATTACTGGGCAAGCGGATCGCGTAACCTTGCCTCGAACGAGCCGCTCGCGGACGGCCGTTGAACAAGGAGGAGACGTGCCGCCCAGACGCACCCCCACGGCTCGCCAGGAGCGCCTGGGAGTCGAGTTGCGAAAGATGAGGGAAGCCGCCGGCCTCAAGGCAACCGAGGCGGCAAGTCTCCTCGGCGTGAACTCCGTGCAGATCAGTCAGATCGAATCCGGCATCGCGGGCGTGAGCGAGGAGCGCTTGCGTCTCCTTGCCGCGCATTACGCCTGTGCGGACGAGGGACTGATCGCGGCACTGGTAACGATGGCCACCGGCCGCACGCGCGGTTGGTGGGAGGAGTACCGGGGACTACTCCCCCACCCCTTCCTGGACCTCTCAGAGTTGGAGCATCACGCCACTCTTCGGTGGGACGTGGATTTCCTGCACGTGCCGGGGCTTTTGCAGACCGCCGACTACGCTCGCGCCCTCTTCACCTACGTCAACCCCCAGTTCTCGGTCGAGGAGATCCAGCGTTGGGTGGATCACCGCATGAAACGCAGAGTCATCGTCGAGCGCCCCGAGCCGATTCCCTACGAAGCCGTCATCCATGAGGCTGCCTTGCGCATCAAGGTGGTCGACGACGCCGGAATGAAGGTTCAGCTCGCCCACGTGCTACGCCTCTCCGAATCCGACCACGTGACCGTACGCGTCATTCCGTTCGACGTGACCGGCTTCGCAGGCGCCGGGAGCGCGATGGTGTACGCAGGCGGACCCGTACCGCAGTTGGACACAGTTGTCCGCGACACACCGCACGGCACCGTCTTTGTCGATGCCGAAGCTCAGTTGAGCCATTTTCGAACGTTGTTCCGCAGGGTAGAGAAAGTAGCCTTCGAGCCCGAACGTTCCCGTGAGTTCATTCACCGGCTGATGAAGGAGCTGTGACCCGATGACGCGCGGCCCATGGAAGAAGTCGTCCTACTCCGGCGGCGGCGAAGGCAACGCCTGCGTCGAGGTCGCCCTCGACCACCCCCACATAGCCGTCCGCGACTCCAAGGCCCCCGCCCGAGCCGTGCTCACCTTCCCCACCCCCGCCTTCACCGCCTTCCTCGCCGCCCTTCGGAACCCACCCGGGGCGATGAAGTAGTCAGTCCAGGGATGCCAACGCATCCGTTATGAGCGAACGTGCTGCCGCTCCCCTCACAGCCTCCTGCGACAGCCGGTCAAAGGCACGGGCATACAGCTCGACCTGGCCGGGCTGCGTAAGAGTGGCAGCGGCGTCCAGGGTGTCCGCGTGCCCGGGTCACGCAGTGCTCCCAACGGATGTAGTCCGACACCGGCTCGGACGCACGGTCCTCCCAATCGATCCGCTCACCGCGCTTCCACGCCTCGAACCGGTCCGTCGGGGCGTAGGAGTCGCGCATTTCCAGGTGGACGGCGGACCGCTCGCACCGGCCGAGCGACTCAGCGAAGTCGGGCACGCTCGACGGCATCGCACGCCTCCCTGATCATCGGGATCATCCGGGCAGGCATCCTGACGATGGCTTCACTGTCGGGCACTGAGCCGTTCGCGGGGCTGCTCGCCTCGCACCCCGTCTGAGTCTCGGTGTCCGGCTTCCAACCCTGCAACAAGATCTCTTGAGCGTCCGCGTCGGCCCACACCGTGGGGCAGTGGTCCCGGTCCGTGTCGGGGTCGATCCCGATGAACTCTACGGCCATGGCGGCTCGCACAACATCGCCGAGCAAGGAATGAGGCGCCGGCGCGGTCACCCGGTCATGCGGTGGAAGCCGGGCGGCTCGCCGTGACCAGCCACGACGTGCTGAGGAGCCGGACCGTACCGTCGGCCGTCTCGTGCGCGCGCAGATGGTCCGTCAGGATGCCGCGGGCGCGGGCCCGTGCGGTCGGGTCGGCCTGTTCCAGGAGGTGGCGTCCGGGGCCCGTGCCCAGCAGGAACTCCGCCGCGTCCGCGGCGTCCCGGCCCCACGTCCCGTGGGCCTGGACCTGCTCGACGACGAGGTCGGCGAATCCCGCCGCGGTGAGGACGTCGCCGATGCGCTCCGGGGTGGCGAGGGAGAACATGCCGGGCAGCCCGGGCCGTCCGAAGTCGCCGACCGGCAGGACGTCACGCAGTGACGCCATCGCCGTGACCCAGCAGTTGAGCACCGCGTCGGCGGGGCAGACGAACGCCAGGCGTCCGCCGGGTCGCAGCGCCCGGCCGATGTTGCCGAAGGCCGCCAAGGGGTCGGCGTAGAACATCACTCCGTAGCGGCTGACCGCCGCGTCGAACGCGCCCGCCTCGAAGGGGTGCACCTGCGCGTCGCCCCGCACGAAGGAGACGTTGGCGACGCCTTCGCGCTCGGCGCGGCTCCTGGCCTCGGCCAGCATCGGGCCGGACAGGTCTAGGCCCAGCGCGTGCCCTCGCGGCGCCCGCAGCGCGGCGAGGCGCGTGGTCTGCCCCGAGCCGCAGCCGAGGTCGAGGACCCGATCCCGGCCGGTGATGCCGGCGGCGTCGAGGAGCGGCTCGTTGAAGCCCTCGTTCACGGCGTTCCACCGGTCCTGGTGGCGCGCCCAGTGGGCTCCTTCGGGGCCGTTCCACGCGTGGGCCTGCTCGGTGTTGACGATGTCCGGCACGGGTGTCTCCTGGGGCGGGCGACGAAGAATGGGCGTGCGCCCAAACAGTATGGGCATGTGCCCGTACTCGCAATCCCGCTACCATCCACGGAGGTTGAGCCCATCCAGGGCGCAGGCCCCGGAACGAATGAGAGGCCCATGGCACCGCGCGGAGTGGCGACACCGGACGTGCGCGAGCGGCTGTTCGCGGCCGCCGAGCGCATCGTGGAGCGGGACGGCCCCGGCGCGCTCACCAGCCGGGCCGTCACCACCGAGGCGGACTGCGCCAAGGGACTGTTGCACGCGCACTTCGCCGGGTTCGACGGATTCGTGGCCGAGCTCTGCCTCGACCGGTTCGCGAAGACGGCGGCGAAGGCGCGGGTCCTCACGGAAACCGCCGGTCAGGGCACGGTGGAGCGGAATCTGAACGCCGTCGCTCTCGCACTGTTCGACTCCGGCGGCCTCGCCCTGTCCGGCCTCGCCATGACCCGTCCGGCCGCCACCCTGGCCATCCGCGAGGCGCTGGAGCGGGGCGCGCCCGGCTTCACCGAGATCCAGGACGCCGTTGCCGAATACCTGGAGGCCGAGCGGGCCCTCGGCCGCGTGGCACGGACCGTCGACCCGCCCTCGGTGGCCCTCGCCCTGGTCGGCACGGCCCACCATCTCCTGATGACCAGCCACCCCGGAGCGGCCGACCCCCGCCCCCTCGTCGCACGCCTGATCGCCACCCTGGTCCCCGGCGGGGAATAACCGGAGACCCCCTCCTGTTACGTCGCGAAGCGACCCGCGTACGAGTACGTCAATCACAGGAGGCACCCCACCATGGCCGCAGACGCCGCAGAGGAGATCCGGGGCACCGCCCACGGCACCGCTCCCGTCCCCCTCTCCGTACTGGACCTGGTGACCGTCGGGGCTGGTCGGACCGCCACCGACGCGCTGCGGACCAGCGTGGACATCGTGCGGCTCGCCGAGGCGCGCGGCTTCCAGCGGTACTGGGTCGCCGAGCACCACTCCATGCCCGGCGTCGCCTCCTCCTCCCCCGCGGTGATCCTCGCCCACCTCGCGGCCCACACCGACCGCATCCGGCTCGGGTCCGGCGGCGTCATGCTGCCCAACCACGCGCCGCTCGTCATCGCGGAGCAGTTCGGGACGCTGGAGGCCATGGCACCCGGGCGGGTCGACCTCGGGCTGGGCCGGGCGCCCGGGACCGACGGGGCCACGGCCGCCGCCCTGCGTCGCACCGACCGGCTGAACGAGGGCGCCGACGACTTCCCGCAGCAGCTCGCCGAGCTGATCCGGTTCCTGGACGACGACTTCCCGGACGGGCACCCCTACGCCCGTATCCACGCCGTGCCGGGCCCCGTGCAGGCCACCTCCCCCGGGGGCGTGCAGTCGGCGCACCGGCCGCCGGTGTGGCTGCTCGGCTCCTCCGGGTTCAGCGCGCGGCTGGCCGGCACCCTCGGGCTGCCGTTCGCCTTCGCGCACCACTTCTCGGCGCAGAACACGATCCCCGCGCTCGACCTGTACCGGGAGTCCTTCCGGCCGTCCGCCGTGCTGGACGCGCCGTACGCCCTCATCGGCGTCTCCGCGCTCGCGACCGACGACGAGAAGGAGGCGCGCAGGCAGGTGCTCGCGGCCGCGCTGAACATGGTCCGGCTGCGCACCGGGCGCCCGGGGCTGGTGCCGACGCCGGAGGAGGCCGAGGCGTACGCCTTCAGCCCGATGGAGGAGGAGTTCGTGCGCTCCTGGAACGCCAACGTCGTCCACGGCACCGCCGACGAGGTCCGGGCCGGCCTCGACGACCTGCAGAAGCGCACCGGCGCCGACGAGCTGATGCTCACCGCCAACGCCCACGGCGGCGACGTACGGCTGCGCTCCTACGAGCTGATCGCCGACGCCTACGGGTTGCCGACGCCGGCCTGAACCCCCGCGGGTCCCGAGCCCAGCAGTGCGGAGATGCGGTCCGGTGCCACCGGCCGGGAGTAGAGCCAGCCCTGGCCGGTGTCGCAGCCGATGCGGCGCAGGCGGCTCGCCTGGTCGGAGGTCTCCACGCACTCGGCGGTGACGGTGAGACCGAGGCGGTGGGCGAGCTGGACCATCGCCTCGACGATGACCTCGTCGGCCGGATTGGCGACCCCGGCACCCTCACCAGCACTGGCACCCGTACCCGTCCCCGTACCGGCACCCTCACCGCTACCGGCACCGGTCCCGGCCCCGGCCGCCTCCGAAACGGCGGCCTCGTACTGGAAGCCCCGTACGAACGCGCCGTCCAGCTTCAGCACCGAGACCGGCAGCCGGCTGAGGTAGGCCAGGTTCGAGTAGCCGGTGCCGAAGTCGTCGATGGCGATGTGGACGCCCATGTCACTGAGCGCCTTGAGGACCTGGAGCGGGCGTCCGGCCGAGCCCATCACCGCCGACTCCGTCAGCTCCAGCTGGAGCAGCTCCGGGGCGAGGCCCGTCTCCTCCAGGGTGTGGGCCACGTCCGCGACCAGGTCGGAGTCCCAGACCTGGCGGACGGCCACGTTGACGCTCACGAAGATCGGCGGCTCGTCGGGGTGGGCCAGCTGCCAGCGGCGGGCCTGGTGACAGGCGGTGCGCAGGATCCAGCGGCCGAGGGGAACGATCGAACCATCCTCCTCCGCCAGTGCGATGAACCGATTCGGCGCAAGTACGCCGAACTGAGGATGATTCCAGCGGATGAGCGCCTCGACGCCCCGCACCCGGCCGTCCTCCATGCCGACCAGCGGCTGGTACTCCAGCGCGAACTCGCCGCGTTCGATGGCGGGGCGGAGCGTGGCGGCCAGCGCCTGGCGGGTCATGCGGTTGGCGTTGCGCTCGGGGTCGAAGAGGGTCCAGCGGGCCCGGCCGTCCGCCTTCGCCCAGTACAGGGTGGTGTCGGCGGCCTGCATCAGGGCGGTGGGGGTGGTCCCGGCCGTGTGGCGTTCGACGACGCCGACCGAGGCGGTGACCGACAGACGCCGGTCGCAGAGCTCGAAGGGCGGCTGGAGGGCCGCCAGGACCGATCCGGCCAGGTCGGCGAGCTGGTCGGTGCCGGTGGAGTCCTCCACCAGGAGGGCGAACTCGTCGCCGCCGAGCCGGGCGACCAGCGGCGGGCCGGAGCGGGCCTGGGCGGCCTCCTCCGCGCACCTGGTCAGCCGTTCGGCCACGGCGGCCAGGAGCCGGTCGCCGACACGGTGGCCGTGGGTGTCGTTGACGGCCTTGAAGCCGTCCAGGTCGAGGTAGCACACGCCGATCCGGCCGGTGCCGCCGTTCTCGTACGACTCGGCCTCCAGCGCGGCCGTCAGGCGTTCGAAGAACAGGGCGCGGTTGGGCAGCCGGGTCACCGGGTCGTGCATCTGGAGGTGGCGCAGCCGCGCCTGCAGTTCGCGCCGGGCGCTGACGTCGGCGACGGAGAGCAGCAGCCCCTCGGAGTCGCCGTGCCCCTCGCCCCCGGAACCGGCCAGCGGTTCGACCGTCACCTGGGCCCACAGGGAGTGCCCGTCGGCCCGCTTGAGCCGTCTGGTGCAGCGCAGCCGGGACCGGTGCCCGCGCAGCACCTCGCGGTACGCGTGCCAGGTGCCGGCGTCTGAGGCGAGGTCGACGAGGTCGGCCGCGACGGACCCGGCCAGCGTTTCCGGATCGGTGCCGAGCAGGCTGCCCAGGGAGTCGTTGGCGCTGACGACCAGGCCCTCGGCGTCGACGACGGCCATGGCGAGCGGGGCCGTGGTGAACACCGACCGGTAGGCCGGGGGCTCCGTACGTCCGGCACGAGGAGCCAGACCTTCGTCACTGTCCGTGATGGCCGACGGGCCGAGGTCTGCCGCGGGCGCCGGCCCTTCGGAGGTTCCGTTCACCGCTCGCTCCCGCAGTGCCTCGATCTCTGTTCGTGCTCTGTTCGTGCAGGAAAGTGTGCCGATCATAGAGGCTGACACCGGGCCCTTCCAGCCGCCGTTCCGCGTCGCGGACCGAGCGGCCCCTCTGGCAGATCGTTTCTGCTCACACCTGGACGGGTCCGTCACCCCTCCGACCAGTTGTGACGTTCCGTGAGTGTCTTCGGGGTGTCGTTCGGGAGAACTCCGGCGAAATCCCGGTCGGCTCACCCATCCGGTGCAGGCGAACAGGTCGTAATACGACAATCATGCACAAGCTGGGTGCGGTGTCCCGTCGACCGCGTCCGGAGGTTCATGTGCCGCGCCAGCTTCCCCTGAGGCGACTTCCCCGGGAGGCGGGCACGGTGCGGGCGGCGCGGACGAGGCTGCGCAGCACCGCGGCGGTGTGCACCACGATGTCGGCGCTCGCCGCGACCTCCCTGATCACCGCGCCCTCGGTCGCCGAACCCTTCTCGCCGGAGCCCTGCGCCCTTCAGCGCACCGACGTGCACCACTCCGAGGGCCTGGACACCTGGAACGCCGCCTACCCCAGGCCGGCCCGCGCCCTGGACGCGGTGATGGTGTTCCTGTCCTTCCCCGACTCCCAGCCGCTGACGGCACCGGCCGAACTCGCCGCCGACCACTTCCCCGCCACCGGCGACTTCTTCCGGCGCGCCTCCTACGGCGCCTTCACGCTGCGCTCGCATCCGCTGCGGGACTGGATCCGGATGCCGAGCCCGTCGACGTCGTACGCCATACGGCGCGACTGGAGCCCGGGGCACCGGGCCGCCTACCTGCGCGACGCGCTGGCCGCGGCCGACCCGCACGTCGACTTCTCCCGGTACGACGTCGTCTACTTCGTCGCGGACCCCGACGCGCCCGGGGTGGACTCCGACGCCACGAAGGTCGTCAACCTGGACACCCCGATGCGGGCCGACGGCACGGACATCCGGCGGGTCGTCACGGTCTTCGAGAACCATCCGCCGGACCGGCTGGTGCTGGCCCACGAGACGGGGCACGTCTTCGACCTGCCCGACCTGTACCACCGTCCGGTCGACGGCAAGGGCGACTGGGACACGCACGTCGGCGACTGGGACCTGATGGGCAGCCAGTTCGGACTCGCCCCGGACCTCTTCGGCTGGCACAAGTGGAAGCTGGGCTGGCTTCAGCCCCGGCAGGTGGCGTGCGTGCGGGGCAGCGAGCCGACCCGGCTGACGCTGGAGCCGCTGGGCGCGGGCCCGGGGGTGGTGGTGACCGGTGCCGCCGGCGCGCCGGCCTTCGGTCTCGGGCGGGGTACGAAGCTCGCGGTGGTGCGCACGGGGGCGGGCAGCGCCCTCGCCTTCGAGGTGCGCACGCCGGTCGGCAACGACGTCTCCGCGTGCCGGGCGGGGGTGCTGGTGTACCGGGTGCGCAGTGGGGAGCAGTCGGGGGGCGGGCCGATCGAGGTGGTCGACGCCCACCCGGGCACCGAGGCCTGCTGGGCCGACTCGGTCTACCCCCCGCTCGCCGACGCCCCGGTGGGTCTCGGCGAGAGCTTCACCGTGCCGGGAGACGACGTGCGGGTGGAGGTCGAGGCCCGCACGGAGTCGGGCGCCTGGACCGTAGAAATCACACCCGGCTGACCCCACACCCCCCGGCCCACACAGACATCGGCCAACCCACTCGTCCCCGACCCACCCCAACATCGCGCGAGCCCGGCACCTCTGGCCCACCCCGGCATCGGGCAAGCCCGCCATCTCCGGCCCACCCCGGCATCGGGCGAGCCCGGCACCTCTGGCCCACCGAGCGTGGGGGTGTGGGTGGCGAAGCCCCCACAACGCGCGGCAAAGCCGCGCAAAAACAACGATGGCGAGGCCGGTTCGCGCTTTCCGCGAACACGCCTCGCCATCGCCAACGTGCGCCGCCAGGGACTCGAACCCCGGACCCGCTGATTAAGAGTCAGCTGCTCTAACCAACTGAGCTAGCGGCGCCTGCTGACGTCGTAGACCTTAGCATCCTGGTCGGCGGGAGGAAAAATCGAAATCCGCACCGCCGCGCGGGCCGCCCGCACGGCCGCCCAGAGCAGGATCTCCGGGCCGGGCAGCCAGGGCCGGCGGGTGTCCGGGGCCACCAGCCAGCGGGACCCGGAACGCGGCGTACCGGCGGTGACCGCGGCGCCCGTGGAGCCGGCGGGGGCCGGGACGGTCACCGTGTCCCCGGCGCCGTGGCACAGCAGCGGCGGTACCGCACCCGTACGGCCGCCCGCCCGGCCGCGGGCGCCCCACTCCTCCCAGTCGAGGAGCGAGGGCAGGCGCTGAGCGGTGCCCGGCGCGGCGAACAGCAGCATCCGGCCGCGGAACTCCGCCACCGGGCCCGAACCCGGGCCGTCCTCCCACATCCGGTCGAGCATCCGGCGGCCGAAGATCGCGGGTGCGCTCACCACGTCGAAGGCGGAGCCGCAGGGCAGGACGACCGGCGCCCCGGGCCGCTCCTCCCACAGCGCGAGCGTGCGGCGCGGGTACGCGCCCGCCGACGCCAGCCAGGCGGCGCCGTCCGAGGTGACGTCCGAGACGTGGGGCGTGGCGTTGCGTGGGCTGCTCATACCGCAAATATCTACCCGGTGTGAGGGAGCCGCTCCGCCGGGTTACGGGAAACGGTGACACGACGACCGGGAGGGGAGTATCTTGCCCACCCCCCTGTCATATGCGCTCCGGTTACTCGGCCGGTTCGCCGCGCATCAGGTCACGGCCGAACTCCACCATCTTCTTGGCGTAGTCCTCGGTCCACTCGGCGCGCTCGGCGATGTCGGCGGTGGTCAGCCGGTCGAACCGCCTCGGATCGGCCAGCTGTGCCGCCGCGATCGCCTGGAACTCCATGGCCCGGTCCGCCGCGGCGCGGAACGCGTGGGTCAGCTCGGTGGCCCGTTCCAGCAGGGCCCGGGGGTCGTCGATCGACTCGAGGTCGAAGAAGTGCTCGGGGTCGGCGGCCGCCTCGGCCGGCTCGAAGAGCAGGGGCGCGGGGCGTAGCCGCGGTTCGTGCCGACGCGGCGTGGGCTCCGCCATGTCTGGTCCTCCTCGTACGTCACGACGGCCCTCCCCGGGACGCGGGGGCACTCCGGTGGAGTGGGCCACCGTCCATTGTCCCGCGCCCGCGCAAGAGGGCGGGGTGTGTCCGGTACCGCGATCCGGACACACCCCGCCCTCTCTCGGCCGGGTCAGCCGCCGTACGTCTCGAACTCGGCGACCTTCGGGGTGCCCGAGGCGCCGGTGATCTCGAAGGTGATCTTCTCCAGCGAGACCGGGGAGAAGGCGATCACGCCCGCTCCGCTGCCGGAGGCCAGGACGGCGCCGGTGTCGTGGTTGAGGACGCGGTACGAGCCGATCGTGCCCTCGGAGCCCGCCGCCTCCCGGATGTTGATCTTGCCGACGGTCTGGGCGGAGGACCACTTGACGGAGACGGAGCCCGTCGTGCCGGCCGGGGACCAGTACGTGCCGAGGTCACCGTCGCGGACGTTGCCGTAGCTGGTGCCGCTCGCCTTGGACGAGCCGTCGGAGCCGGCCCCGATGCTGAGGTTGGTCCCGCTCGGCGGATCGGTCGGGTCCGGGTCGGTCGGGTCCGTGGGGTCCGTCGGGTCGGTCGGGTCCGGGTCGGTGGGGTCGGTCGGGTCCGGGCTCTGCGGCGTGCAGCTGCCGTCCGACACCTTCAGGCCCTTGTTCGCGCCCGCGGTGGCGCTCACCACGGACGGCACGCAGGAGGCGTCGTCCAGGGTGTAGGAGTACGGGATGGACACCGTGGTGGTGGACTGCGGGTCCGGGCCGGCCGGGTTGTTGTCCCCGCTGCGCTCGGACCAGGTCACGTTGTCGTAGATGTTGCCGCTGACCTGCCAGGTGCCGGCCTCGTCGGTGTAGAAGGTGCCGAGGACGTCCTTGGAGTCCTCGAAGTAGTTGTTGTCGACCTTGGCCTTGGCGCCCGCCCGGGAGTTGATCCCGGACTTGTTCAGGCTCACGTAGTGGTTGTTGTACATGTGGGCGGTGCCGCCGCGCAGCAGGGGCGCCCGGGAGTCGATGTTCTCGTAGAGGTTGTGGTGGAAGGTGACGTAGCCGTTGGAGCGGTCGCTCTCGCTGGAGCCGATGAGTCCGCCGCGGCCGGAGTTGCGCAGGACGCTGTAGGACAGGGTGACGTACTGGGTGTTGTCCTTCATGTCGAAGAGGCCGTCGTAGCCCTCCGACTCCCCGCCCGAGGCCTCCAGGGTGGAGTGGTCGACCCAGACGTTGCGGACGTCGCTCTCCATGCCGATGGCGTCGCCGCCGTTGGAGGTGGGCGAGCCGGACTTCTTGACGTTCCGTACGGTCACGTTCTGGATGATGATGTTGCTGGACTCCCGGATGTGGATGCCCAGTTGGTCGAAGACGGCACCGCTGCCGACGCCGACGATCGTGATGTTGCTGACCTGCTTGAGCTCGATCTTGTCGGCGGCCGTGTTGCAGCTGTCGCCCGACACCTTGCTGGTGTTGCCGTGGTTGATGGTGCCCTCGACCTCGATGACGATCGGGGTGGAGCTGCTGGCCCGGCCGCACAGGGCCTCGTGGATCGCCGTGCCGGTGGTGGCGCGGACGGTCTGTCCGCCCGCGCCGCCGGTGGTGCCGCCGTTCTGGGTCGCGTAGCCGGTGGCGCCGCCGGCCGCCGCCGACGCCGTCTCGGGCATCGTCAGCACCACACCGGCCGCGGCCGCGAGGGCCAGCGTGCCCAGTGCCGCTTGGAGTCGCAGCGCGACTGGTCGTCTCATCCTCGGTCTCCCCATTCGCCTTCACATGCCGGAACGGAAACCATGACGTGATCATGTCAATCGTGTCATGGCGGAAAGCGCTTTCTCGGCGTGAGAATAGGGGCCGCTCCGGGAGCTGACAAGAGGTCAGGCGAGATCTCGAACGTTCAGAGTGACAATCAGCGTCCCTCTACATGAACGAACGCGGCTCGATGTGCACCTCGGCCGAAGCTGCGATACGATCATCCTGCCTGATCACGGAGGCCAACCTCCCGCAGCAGGCAGTGCGTTGGTGGTCCAAGGAAAGACGCCCCACTTCCCGTGGGGAAATGCAGGTGCAAGGCCTGCCCAGCGCTCGACGAGAACCCCCGGTCCCGCTCACGCGGGCCGGGGGTTCTTCCGTGTCAGCTCCGGCCGGCTCCCCGCGTGCGTGCGTACCGCGCCGGTTTACCCCGCCTACGACGTTCGTTGTCGCACGCTCGTTGGACACCTGGTGGGCCCTGCGTACGCCCTGACCGCGCCGACACCCTCCCCGGGGGCGGGGCCGGGAACCGCTCCGGCCCCGCCCCCGGCGCCCCTCCTCAGACCTGCACCACCGGCTCCCGGGTGAACAGCGCGCCCAGCTCGGGGGCGTTGACGCGGCGGTCGGCCAGGCGCAGGGCCTCCCAGATGGTGACCTGGTTGGCGGTGAGGACGGGCTTGCCCAGTTCCTTCTCCAGGGCCGGGATGTGGGCCGCCGTGTGCAGGGCCGTGTCCGGGAGGAGGACCGCCTCGGCGTCCGGGCGGTCGGCGGCGCGGGCCAGCGCCAGTACCTCCTTCTCGGTCCAGGTGCCGACCTCCGCGGCCGTGATGATGCCCGAGCTGACGACGTCGGCCACCTCGATGCCGGCGGCGCCGAGGAAGTCCGCGAAGATCCGGGCCACGTCCTCCGGATAGGTCGCGCCGATCGAGACCCGCCGCACGCCGATCTCCTTCGCCGCGTGCACGAAGGCGAAGGAGGTGGACGAGGCCGGCATGCCCGCCACCCGGGCCAGGGCACGCACCTGTTCGTGGGCGCCGTCCCAGCCGTGCACGAAGCTGCCGCTGGTGCAGGCCCACACCACCGCGTCGGCGCCGGCCAGCCGCAGCTCGGCCACGCCCGCCTCGAGCCGCTGCGGCGAGCCCATCTCGAGCAGCGCGTCCACCCGGTGGGCGTCCTCACCGATGTCCGTGTGCACCAGGTCCACCCGGATGCCGCCGCTCAGGAGCTGCTCGATGCGTGGGTAGTCGTCCTCGCCGGAGTGGCCCGGGTACAGGATTCCCAGTGCTGTCATGTCCACCCTTCCTGCTGCTGTTCCGAGTCCGGTACGTCACCGACGCCCGGCAGGTCCGCCGCGGCGGGTCCGACCGGGCCCGCCACCGCGGGGTCGACGGGACCGGCGGGCCCCACCACCGCGGGACCGGCCGCACCCGTCGCCGCGGGGCCGATCCGGGCCGACGGATCGGTCAGCGCCTGGTACGGCCCCACCGCAGGGGTACCCAGTCGGCGCAGCGCCGCCCACATCGTCACTTGGTTGGCCGAGATCACCGGGATCCGCAGCTCGGCCTCCAGCTGCGGGATGACGTCGTAGGTGGGGAGGTTGGTGCACGAGATGAACAGGGCGTCCGCCGATCCCGGCGTGGGCACGGCCCGGCGGGCCATGTCGGCCACGTCGCGGTACGGGACCTTCCAGATGTGCCGGGTCAGCCCCATGAAGGCGCAGCCGCTGATCGTGACGCCGGCCTCGGCCACGTACGCCTCCAGCGCCCGGGTCACGGACACGGTGTACGGCGTCACCAGCGCGACCCGGCGTACGCCCAGCTCGGTCAGCGCGTCGAGCAGTGCGCCGGAGGTGGTGACGGACGGGACGGCGCCCGCCCAGGTCATCGCCTCGCACATGGCGCGCTCCCCGGCGATGCCGCCGACGAAGCTGCCCGAGGTGCAGGCGTAGGCGACGACCTGGGGTGCGATGGCGTTGAGGGTGCGGACCGCCTCGCCCAGGGTCTCGTGCTCGCTGACCATCCGGGCGAGGTCCAGACTGACCTCGACGGGTACGAAGGGTGTCCGTGTCATGTGGAGTGACACGTCGTCGGGCACCCATCGCCACAGCTCGCGGTCGAGTGCGAAGTCGAACGGGGCGACCACGCCGACCCCGCGTTGCGGAGCTGGTCCGCCGAGAAAGGAGATGTCCATGGCACGCACCGGCCTCACACTGAGGAAGGAGAGGGCAACGCACCGTTATGAACGGCCGTGTTGACGAAGGTAGGTTCCGGTGCGAGCGTGGTCAATCCGCCCGCATCACCTCCAGGTCAACAGCTGGTTGAGTCCCCCGTCAACTCCTGAACCGCCCCCGCTTCCCCCGACCGGAGACAGGCCCGCCGATGACCACGTCCGCGCCCTCGCCCACGCCCGCGTCCCCGCCCGTGCCCACGCTCCTCGTCCTGGACGCCGAGCCGCTCCCCCGTCTGGGCCGGCTGACCGGCCGGGCCCGCATCGAGCACGCCGACGCGGCGACGCTGGCCGAGCGGCTGCCGTACGCCGACGTCCTGCTGGTGTGGGACTTCACCTCGCACGCGGTGCGCGAGGCGTGGCCCGGCGGCGGCCCGCGCCCGCGCTGGGTGCACACGGCGAGCGCCGGAGTGGACCATCTGATGTGCCCGGAGCTGGCCGAGTCGGACACGGTGGTGACCAACGCGCGCGGCGTCTTCGACCGGCCGATCGCCGAGTACGTCGCCGCGCTCGTCCTGGCGATGGCGAAGGATCTGCCGGCCACGCTGCGGTTGCAGGGCGAGCGGACCTGGCGGCACCGCGAGTCGATGCGGGTGGCCGGGACCCGCGCCTGCGTGGTGGGCTCCGGGCCGATCGGGCGGGCGATCGCGAGCACGCTGGAGGCGCTCGGCGTCACCACCGCGCTGGTCGGCCGCACCGCGCGCCCCGGTGTGCACGGGACCGAGGAACTGGACCGGCTGCTGGCCGGCGCCGACTGGGTGGTGGCGGCGGCACCGCTCACCGACGTCACGCGCGGCATGTTCGACGCCCGGCGGTTCGGGCTGATGCGGCCCTCCGCCCGGTTCGTGAACGTGGGGCGGGGCCAGTTGGTCGTCGAGGAGGACCTGGTCGAGGCGCTGACCGCGCGCCGGATCGCGGGCGCCGCCCTGGACGTGCTGAACGACGAGCCGCTCGCGCCGGACAGCGCGCTGTGGAAGGTGCCGGAGCTGATCGTCTCGCCGCACATGAGCGGGGACACCATCGGCTGGCGGGACGAACTGGGCGCCCAGTTCGTGGAGTTGTTCGAGAGCTGGGCGGCGGGCGGACCGCTGGCCAACGCGGTCGACAAGAAGCGCGGATACGTACCCGGACACTGACGTCGCCGACGACATCGACGTCCCAAGACCTGCGGGAGGGTGCTGCATGACCGACCTCACCGAGCTGACCGCCGTACAGCTCGTCGACGGCTACGGCAAGGGTGCTTTCAGCCCCGTGGAGGCGACCCGGGCGGTCCTGGAGCGGGCCGAGCGGATCCAGCCGGAGGTGAACGCCTTCGTCCGGCTGACCGGCGAGGAGGCGCTGGACCAGGCCCGGCGGGCCGAGGAGCGGTGGCGCCGCGGGGAGCCGTGCGGGCGGCTCGACGGGGTGCCGGTCACGGTGAAGGACATCCTGCTGACGCGTGGTCAGCCGACGCTGCGCGGCTCGCGGGCCGTCGCGCCGGACGGCCCCTGGGACGAGGACGCGCCGTCCGTGGCCCGGCTGCGCGAGCACGGCGCGGTGTTCGTCGGCAAGACCACGACGCCGGAGTACGGCTGGAAGGGCGTGACGGACTCGCCCCTGTCCGGCGTGACGCGCAACCCGCACGACCCGTCCCGTACGGCGGGCGGTTCCAGCGGGGGCGCGGCGGCGGCCGTGGCGCTCGGGGCGGGGCCGCTGGCGCTGGGCACGGACGGCGGCGGCAGCGTGCGCATCCCCGCCTCCTTCTGCGGCATCTTCGGCCTGAAACCGACGTACGGGCGGGTGCCGCTGTACCCGGCGAGCGCGTTCGGCACCCTCGCGCACGTCGGTCCGATGACCCGGGACGCGGCGGACGCGGCGCTGATGCTGGACGTCATCGGCACCCCGGACGCCCGGGACTGGTCGGCGCTCGGGCCGGCGCCGGGCTCGTACACCGAGGCGCTGTCGGGCGGGGTGCGAGGGCTGCGGGTGGCGTACTCGCCCTCGCTGGGCGGGCAGGTGGCGGTGCGTCCCGCGGTGGCCGGGGCGGTGCGGCGGGCGGTGGAGCGGCTGGCGGAGCTGGGCGCGTACGTGACGGAGGCCGACCCGGACTTCGCCGACCCGGTGGACGCCTTCCACACCCTGTGGTTCAGCGGGGCGGCGCGGGTGGTGCAGCACCTGCGGGCGGGGCAGCGGGAGCTGCTCGATCCGGGGCTGCGGGAGATCGTGGGGGCGGGGGCGCGGTACTCGGCGCTGGACTATCTGGCGGCGGTGGACGTGCGGATGGAGCTGGGGCGGCGGATGGGGGTCTTCCATCAGGAGTACGACCTGCTGGTGACGCCGACGTTGCCGATCACGGCGTTCGAAGCGGGGGTGGAGGTGCCGAAGGGGGCCGGGTACCGGCGGTGGACGGGGTGGACGCCGTTCACCTATCCGTTCAACCTGACGCAGCAGCCGGCGGCGACTGTTCCCGCGGGGGTTGACGGGGATGGGCTGCCTGTGGGGGTGCAGGTTGTTGCCGCGCGGCATCGGGACGATGTGGTGTTGCGGGCGGCGCATGCGCTGTACGAGGCCGGGGTCGGGGTGGTGGGTACGTCGGCCGAGTAGTGCCCGGGGTGGGCGCGGGCGCAGGGTGGACACTGGCCTGCGTTCGCCGGGTGCCGCTGCGCCCACCCGTGCCGCCCCAGCGGCACGACTGCCCGCAGCTGGGGCGGGGGTGGGGCGGTCGTGCGACTGCCCGCAGCTAGGGTCGGCGGCGGAAGCTGAGCGTCTCGCCCGCTGCTCCCGTGCGCCACAGGTCGTTGCAGGCCTCCGCCATCGCGTCGAGGCCCTCGGTGATGCGGCCCCAGACGGTGCCGGGGACCCAGCCGACGTCGGCGTTGAGGAGGAGGTTGTTGCGCTCGTAGAAGAGGGCGAGGTCGACGAGGGTGGTGCCGGGGCGGACCTCGCGGTCGTAGCCGTACGCCTTGGTGCCCAACTCGGCACCCGCGAAGGCGAAATAGCACAGGTCGCCCGGAATGGGAGTTACCGTCGGGTTCTCCAGCGGTGGTTCGGATGTCGCGAAGGGCGGGAAGAGGGCGTAGATCTCGTTGCGGGCGTATTTGGCGTGATACACGTCGCCGCCGAGGGGGAGCGCGTCCCAGACGGCCGCGCAGGTGATCGGGGCCCGGTCGTCGAGCAGTTGGGCCGTGCAGGTGATTCCACGCTTGACCAGCGAGACTTCGATGTAGCGATCAGCCATGCCCTCCATGGCAGTGCCCCGGGGCCCCGCGGTCAAGGGCGCCGGGCCGATGTATCGGACTGAAAAAGATCGGCATAACCTGCCCACCTTCGGGTAGCTGCGCGCCCATGGCTCCACCACACAGAACCCCTCCATGGGGTATATCCGACCAAAGGTCCAGGACAGCCGGGCCCACTCGCCGGTCGCTGCTCGCGGGGGTCGCGGCGCTCGGCGCGCTGGGGGCGGCCGGCTGCTCGCGGGTGGCCACGGCGTCCGACGTCAAGGGAGGTGACCTGCTCGGTCGGCTCAGGGCCCAGGGTGTCGCCCGGCTCGGCATCGCGGGCGAGATCCCCTTCGGGTACATCGACAAGAACGGCGAGCTGACCGGTGAGGCGCCGGAGCTGGCGAAGGTCATCTTCAAGCGGCTCGGAGTGGACCGGGTGCAGCCGGTGCCGACGGAGTTCGGCTCCCTCATCCCGGGACTGGCCTCGCAGCAGTTCGACGTCGTGGCGGCCGGGATGTACATCAACCCCGACCGGTGCCAGCAGGTCATCTTCTCCGACCCCGACTACCAGATGCTCGACGCGTACATCGTGCGCAAGGGCAATCCGCTCGGGCTCCACAACTACGAGGACGTCGTCAAGAAGAAGGCCAAGTTCGCGACCGGCACCGGCTACGCCGAGATCGCCTACGCGGTGGAGCACGGGTACAAGGAGGACGACATTTTGATCGTCCCCGACCAGGTGGCCGGACTCAACGCCGTCGAGTCCGGGCGCGTGGACGTCTTCGCCGGTACGGCCCTGACCGTGCGCGAAGTGGTGAAGAAGTCCAGCAAGGCGGAGGCGACCGAGGCGTTCGCGCCGGTCGTCGACGGCAAGCCGCACGTCGACGGCGGCGGTTTCGCCTTCCGCCCGGACGAGACCAACCTGCGGGACGCCTTCAACGTCGAGCTGCAGAAGCTCAAGAAGAGCGGCGAACTGCTGCGCATCCTCAAGCCCTTCGGTTTCACCCAGAACGAGATGACCGATCTGACCGCGAAGGAGCTCTGCGGCGGATGACCTCGGGACTGTGGGAACTCGTACTCCAGGGCGTCTGGGTCACCATCCAGCTGCTCTTCTTCAGCTCGCTGCTGGCGGCGGGCGTCTCCTTCGTGGTCGGCATCGCGCGCACCCACCGGCTGTGGATCGTCCGCTTCCTCGCGGGCTTCTACACCGAGGTGTTCCGCGGCACCTCCGCGCTGGTGATGATCTTCTGGGTCTTCTTCGTGCTGCCCCCGGCCTTCGGCTGGCAGCTGGTGCCGATGTGGGCGGGCACGCTGGCGCTCGGCCTGACCTACGGTGCCTACGGCTCCGAGATCGTGCGCGGCGCGCTCGGCGCGGTCGACCCGGCGCAGAAGGAGGGCGGCATCGCCCTCAGCTTCACGCCCTGGCAGCGGATGAAGCTGATCCTGCTGCCGCAGGCGGTGCCGGAGATGATCCCGCCCTTCTCCAACCTGCTGATCGAGCTGCTCAAGGGCACCGCCCTGGTGTCGATCATGGGCATGGGCGACCTGGCCTTCAGCGGCAACCTGGTCCGTCTGGCGCTGCAGGAGAGCGCGGAGATCTACACGTACATCCTGCTGATCTACTTCGTGATCGCGTTCCTGCTCACGCGGGTGATGCGCGGCCTGGAGAAGAAGCTGAAGGCGGGCGTCGGCAAGGCGCCGCAGAAGAAGACGGCGGCCGTGCGGGTGCCTGAGGGAAGTGGTGTGTCGTGAAATGGGACTGGAGCGCGGTCTCCGACTTCATGCCGCACTTCTGGGACGGCCTGCTGGTCACCCTGCAGATCCTGGTGCTCGGCTCGCTGGTCTCCTTCGGCCTCGGCCTGGTGTGGGCGCTGCTGATGCGGGTGCCGAGCCGCTGGGTGACCTGGCCGGTCGGGGTGATCACCGAGTTCGTCCGGAACACCCCGCTGCTGGTGCAGCTGTTCTTCCTCTTCTACGTGCTGCCCGAGTGGAACATCACCTTCTCGGCGCTCACCACCGGTGTGGTCGCCATCGGGCTGCACTACTCGACGTACACGATGCAGGTCTACCGGGCCGGCATCGAGGGGGTGCCGGTCGGCCAGTGGGAGGCCGCGACGGCGCTGAACCTGTCGATGCGGCGGACCTGGACGGCGGTCGTCCTGCCGCAGGCGATCCGCCGGGTCGCTCCCGCCCTCGGCAACTACGTGATCTCCATGCTGAAGGACACGCCGCTGCTGATGGCGATCACGGTGCTGGAGATGCTCGGCGAGGCGCGGCTGTTCTCGCAGCAGAACTTCCAGTTCACCGAGCCCCTGACGGTGATCGGCGTGGCCTTCATCGTCATCTCCTACCTGGCCTCCCTTGCCCTGCGAGCCCTGGAGCGACGCCTTGCCCACTGACACTCTTCCCAACCCCGAGAAAAGCCCCGAGCGCAGCTCCGGCGAGCTGATACGCCTGGAGCAGGTCACCAAGCGGTTCGGGGACAACACCGTCCTCGACCACCTGGACTTCTCCGTCGACGCCGGCAAGCACGTCACCCTGATCGGCCCGTCCGGGTCGGGCAAGACGACGATCCTGCGGCTGCTGATGACGCTCCTCAAGCCCGACGAGGGCACGATCACCGTGGACGGGCAGAAGCTCTTCCCGGCGACGGAGAAGGAGCGGCGCGAGGTCCGCAAGCAGATCGGGATGGTGTTCCAGCAGTTCAACCTGTTCCCGAACATGAGCGTCCTGCGCAACATCACGGAGGCGCCGGTCACGGTGCTCGGGATGTCCAAGGACGAGGCCGTGGAGCGGGCCAAGGGCCTGCTCGACATGGTGGGCCTGGCCGACAAGTGCGACGCCCGGCCGGCCCAGCTCTCCGGCGGCCAGCAGCAGCGGGTGGCGATCGCCCGGGCGCTGGCGATGCGGCCGAAGGTGCTGCTGCTCGACGAGGTCACCTCGGCGCTCGACCCGGAGCTGGTCGCGGGCGTCCTGGACCTGCTGCGGGACATCGCGCGCACCACGGACATCACGATGCTCTGTGTGACCCACGAGATGAACTTCGCCCGGGACATCTCGGACCAGGTCCTGATGTTCGACTCGGGCCGGGTCATCGAGGCCGGAGCGCCGGAGAAGATCTTCAGCGAGCCGGAGCACGACCGTACGCGGGAGTTCCTCAGCGCGGTCCTGTGACCACACGGCGTGACTGCCCCAACGTCCGAGGTCGGGACGTTGGGGCATTCCTCTGTCATATGCCAGAGGGCCAGTGTCGCAGTTGGGGGCCCTGAAATTGGGCCAACACCCCCTCACATCGGGCACCTTGGCGGCTATCGTGGACGCCATCCGCTGTCCGCACCGGGGGCACAGGCAGGGACAGGGGCAGGGGCCGAACGAGCTAGCGCAGGGGGAGACCACCGTGGCGCTGCAGCACAAGCCGAAGCGCAAGCCGACCGCGCCGCACCACTCGGCCCAGGACGCCCTGCGCGTCCTGGAGACGGTGACGCGGCACACCTCCGGTGTCACCGACACCGAGATCGCCCGCCTCAGCGGCCTCGACCGGGAGCGACTGACCCCGCTCCTGCGCATGCTGCGCCGCGAGGGCTACGTCGAGCAGACCGCCGACGGCACGTACGTCACCGGGGAGGCACTGGCCCGCCTGGGCTCGGCCCACGGACGGGAGCAGGCCCTGCGCGACAAGCTCCAGCGCACCCTGGACCGGCTGCGCGACTCGGTGGGCGCCGCCGTCTACATCAGCCGGTACGTCGACGGTGAGGTCAGCGTCACCCAGTACGCCGACAGCCCGGCCACGCCCAAGGTCAACGAGTGGGTGGACTTCCGGGTCTCGGCGCACGCGACCGCGGTGGGCAAGTCCCTGCTGACCCAGCTGGACCACGCGGGCCGCCGCGACCACCTGTCCCGGCACCGGATGGCCCGTCTGACCTCGCGCACCATCACCAGCGACAAGCTGCTGCTGTCCCGTCTGGAGTCCCAGCCCGCCACCGTGCCGGTCCTCGACCTCCAGGAGTACGCGGTGGGCACGGTGTGCGCGGCCGTCCCGATCACCGCCGGTTCCGCCGTGGGCTGCCTGGCCCTGTCGCTCCCGGTCGAGCACGCGCACCGGCTGCGCGAGGCCGCGGACGAGCTGAACCGGAGCGCGGCGCCGGTGCTGCTGTCCATGGCGATCTAGGGCTGGTCACGAGCACTGCCCGGGACCGGGTAGTATTTTCTTCGTCGCCGGCCGCGAAAGCGGACGGCGGGAGTCATGCGCCGCTAGCTCAGTTGGTTAGAGCAGCTGACTCTTAATCAGCGGGTCCGGGGTTCGAGTCCCTGGCGGCGCACAGAAAGAAGGGCCCCTCGCCGAGCGAGGGGCCCTTCGCCTGTTCGGAACCTGTTCGGACCCCGGTCAGAAGGTGACGTCCGAGCATGCGTAGAACGCGTTGCCCGTGTCGGCCACCGTCCACACCGCGAGGATCACGTGGTGCCCGCTCAGCCCGGACGGCAGGGTGCCGGTGTGGGAGAGCGTGGCCGGGGGCTGCTTGCCGCCGTAGGGCACCGTGAAGAACGGCGTGAGGTTGAGGTCGGACCGGGCGAGGTTGTGGTTCTGGTTCCAGCCCGGCTTGGTGACGTAGTACTTGAAGTCGGTCGTGGCGTGCCGGGCGGTGAACTGCCAGCGGAAGGTGTAGCTCTGCCCGCCGTTCACCCGGGTGGTCGGCCACGCCTGGCCGTTCGGCTGCTTGGGGCTGTCGAGCGCGGCGAACGACCCGTGGCCCGCCGAACAGATCCTTCCGTCGGCAGGCCCGGAGGCGGGGAAGCCCTTGGGACCCTCGACGCTCTGCGGCTCCCACTGGATGGCGCCGCACCCGCTGACGGTGCCGTTCTGGCACACCTTCTGCCGGCTGACGGGCAGGTCGGTGTAGCCGTGACCGCTGGCGCCGCCGGAGGAGAGCACGAGGGCTCCGGTGGTCGCCATGCCCAGCGCGGCCGCGTACAACTTGGTCCTTGTGCGCATACTGCTGCTCCCTGTGACGTGTGGGGAAGTTCAGGGGAAGTTCAGTGAGCCGTGCAGGTCTAGACCAAGTTTCAGATTATTGCCGTGAGTTGAACATGTCCATACCAAAGGCGGAACGCGCTGCCCGCCCACGCCGGGCAGCCGGACGGGTCACGCCCCGGTGTCCCCCCGTCCCGCGCAGAACGCCACGGTCAGGTCCTTCACCAGCACCTTGCGCTCGTAGTCGTCCAGTTCGACCAGACCGCGCATGGTCAGCCGGGTCACCGTGTCCTCCACCGAGTCCACGACCGAGGTCAGCACGCTCGCCCGCTGAGCCGCGTCCAGCGCCGCGATCCGGCGCCGGTGCATCGCGGCGGCGACCTCGGGGGCGTACTCCACCCGGACCGGCCGCACCGAGAACACCTCCAGGCCGACCGGCGCCGCGTCCGCCGCCACCAGCCGGGTCAGCGTGTCCCCGGCCACGTCCGCCGAGCTGCGGACCGTGCCGAGCGGCTCCACCGGAACCCGGGCCAGCGCCGCCTCGACGCACTCGCGCAGATACGTCTCGTGGTCCTCGACGCCCAGCGTGGCCTTCACGGTGTCCCGCACCCGCCACACCACCAGCGTCACCGCCCGCAGCGCGACCCCGTTCCCGTCGGCCGCGGGCATCGGCTCGCTGCGCCAGTGCCGCAGCCGCACGTCCACCCGGTGGCGCAGCAGCAGCGGGTTCACCCACATCAGGCCGGTGCGCCGCACCGTTCCCCGGTAGCGGCCGAACAGCCCGAGCACCCAGGCCCGTCCGGTCCGGCCCCGGGCCAGCCCGCCGAATCCGAACATCCCGAGCACACCGGCGGCCGCGTACGCCGCCCACTGCGCGGGCCCGAGCCCGGCACCCGCGTACGCCGGCAGCCCCAGCGCCTGCGCCGCGAGCGGCGGTACGAGACCGGCCCACCAGGAGGTCGCCGCGCACCCGGCCACCCCGCACAGCCCCGCGGCCACGCCCGCCGCGCCGGGCAGCACCCGGGCGGGACGCTCCCTCAGCTCCGGGTCGACCGACGGCACCGGGCGGGGGCGGGCGTTGACGGGGCGCCGGGTCGCGGGCCGCTCTCCGGGCCGCTCCCCCGGGCCCTGCCGCCGCGCGACGACCGCGGGCCGCAGCGGCACCGGCGCCGGGTCGGGGTCGTCGCGGAACAGCAGGTGGACGGGGATCTCCGTGGTGGCCTCGTTGTGAATGAGCCGGGCGGGCCGGGGCCCGGCCTCGGGCGCCACGGCCCGCGCCCCCGTGCCGGACTCCGCCGACGCGCCGGCCGAGGGGTCGGCCGAGGAGCCGGTCGGCGGGGCGGTCGAGGAGCCGGTCGACGGGGTCGAGGAGTCGGTCGAGGATGTCGTGTTCGTACTCATGCGTGCTCCAGCCTCCGCGCCAGACGCGTCATGAACGGGTGATCACCTGCGGGGTGACGGTCACGAGAAGAGCCGCCGCCAGGTCTCCGGCCCCGGGAAGCCGTCCGCCGCCCCGCCGCGCCAGCCCTGCGCGCGTTGGAAGGCCTGGACGCCCAGCCGGTCCGCCTCGCCCCAGCGCGGACCCGGCCCCCTCGTGTAGTGGGCGCCGAACCCCTTCTTCACCAACTGCCTGCCGAGCCGGGTGACGTACACGTTGTCGGCGCCCGGCCGGAACATGCCCCGCCCGGGGTAGCCCGCCACCCCGTGCGAGGCGGGCCCCGCGGCCGCGGGCGGCACGTCCCCGCCGCCCGCCTCGCCCGCCTTGGTCTCCGTGACCCCCTTGTAGCGGTACGGCAGGTACTTGGCCGAGTTGCTCCAGTAGGCGTACGGCGTGTCCAGCCTGCGGGTGTGCGGCGGGGTCTGCTCGTACGCCGTGTAGGCGGTGCGCGTCCCGTCCGTCCAGCCGCCGAAGATCACCACGTGGGAGCCCTTCTCCGGGTCGGACGCGTTGTGGAACAGCAGGATGTCGCCGGGCCGCAGTTCCTCCTTGGTGATGCGGTCGGCGACGGTGCCGAGGCTGCCGGTCCACTCGTTGGCGGGCAGCTTCCAGGCCATCGACACGAAGCCCGAGCAGTCCTGCCGGTAACCGTCGGACCAGTACGCGGTCAGGCTGTAGGGGACCTTCGCGGCCACCCAGGTCTTGGCCCGGTCGATGATCTCCGTACGGGTGATGCCGGCCGCCTCCGCGCCGGCCGGGGGCGCGGCGGGCCGGCCGGTCGGGCCGTACAGCGGGGCTCTGGGGCCCTGAGGGGTGCCGGGCTCGTCGCTCGCCGGATCCGCCGCATCCGCAAAAGCGGAATCCGGAGGGACACCCGGCCGGTGGGGTGCGTGGGCGGCCGCCGGGAGTGCGGCCGCCGGCCCCGCGCCGAGGGCGGACACGGCGGTGGCGGAAGCGGCGGCGGTGGCCACGACCAGCGTGCGGTAGGCCGCCGGGTGGGCGAGCGCGCGGCCTGCCGGGGAATGCGGCAGAACGCGCCGCCAGTGACGGCAGCCGGGGCATTCACAATCGATCGCGGGATCGATTTCCTCGAATACGGGAGTCTCCATGCGATTCCCCTCACACTCCCGGTGGATATGTCCGCGGCGGCCCACTTCGGTACATGTCGGTCAGTTTCTCAACTGTCCACATCACTCGCATGTTGACGGTCCGAATGATGTACCCGGCCGATATCGCCGTACGCCGGGGACGGCCGGCGGTGGTCCGGAGCACCGGTCGGCATCGGGTAGAGTTGTGCAGGTCAGCAGGCGCCGCTAGCTCAGTTGGTTAGAGCAGCTGACTCTTAATCAGCGGGTCCGGGGTTCGAGTCCCTGGCGGCGCACAGACGGTCGAAGGCCTCTCGTATCACACGAGGGGCCTTCGGTGCATTCGGCTCCGGGACGTCTTGCGATCATGACGAACGCCGTAGAACCCTGGTCCGGTTGGGGGCCGGGTGCGGAGGGGATGCCGAGGGGGGCATCATGCAACCGGGGGTCGCCATTTCCATGTCTATATGGTGTGCATGCCGTGGTGACCATGACCCACCACTGACACGTCCGTGACGGTCGAGGGGGACCCGAGCAGGCGAAGGAAGCGACGAAACACGCACTGACCCGCGTGTGGGGGGATGACACATGACGTCGACGCCGACGGGCGCCGGGCCGGACGACCCGTCCCAGACCACCCAGCTCCGGGTGCCCGGGCACCGGAACTGGAACACCGGTTCGTTCCGGCGGATAAAGAAGACGCTGCCGAAGTACGACTACGAGCACTACAGCCGCCTCGCGGGCCCCCTCACCCAGCCCGACCCGAACAAGCCGTACCGGGTGCAGTACCGCTCGCTGATCTCGCAGGAGCCGCACCGCATCCGGGTCGCCCTGATGCTGGCCGCCGCGCCGCTGCTGTCGGTGGTGCTGCTGGTGTGGCTGCTCCAGCCCGAGCACTGGACGGAGCGCGACTACCCGGCCTTCTCCTGGCTGCCCGCGCTCGACATCGTGATGCTGGTCGCGATCGGCCTGATCGAGCTGTTCCGCTGCCTGAACGTGCTGTCGAACGCGCACGCCACCCTGGTCGCCCGCGACCCGGTGCCGGTGGTGCCCGAGACCGGCACCCGGGTCGCCTTCCTCACCTCCTTCGTGCCCGGCAAGGAGCCGCTGGAGATGGTGACGAAGACCCTGGAGGCGGCCGTGAAGATCCGCCACCGCGGTCTGATGCACGTCTGGCTCCTCGACGAGGGCGACGACCCGGAGGTGAAGGAGGTGTGCGCGCGCCTGGGCGTGCACCACTTCTCCCGCAAGGGCGTCGCCAAGTGGAACCGGAAGAAGGGCCCGCACCGCGCCAAGACCAAGCACGGCAACTACAACGCCTGGCTGGAGGCGCACGGCGACGACTACGACTTCTTCGCCTCCGTCGACACCGACCACGTGCCGCTGCCCAACTACCTGGAGCGGATGCTCGGCTTCTTCCGCGACCCGGACGTCGGCTTCGTCATCGGCCCGCAGGTCTACGGCAACTACGACAACCCGATCACCAAGGCCGCCGAGTCGCAGCAGTTCCTCTTCCACGCGCTGATCCAGCGCGCCGGCAACCGCTACGGCGGGCCGATGTTCGTGGGCACCTCCAACGCGGTGCGCATCAGGGCGCTCAAGCAGATCGGCGGCCTGTACGACTCGATCACCGAGGACATGGCGACCGGGTTCGAGATGCACCGCCACAAGAACCCGGCCACGGGCCGCAAGTGGCGCTCGGTCTACACCCCGGACGTGCTCGCGGTGGGCGAGGGCCCGAACGCCTGGACGGACTTCTTCACCCAGCAGATGCGCTGGTCGCGAGGGACGTACGAGACGATCCTCAAGCAGTACTGGAAGGGCTGGTACTCGCTTCCGCCGAGCAAGCTCTTCAACTACACGATGATGATCATCTTCTATCCGATGTCGGCCCTGAACTGGATCCTGGCGGCGCTGAGCTGCTGCCTGTTCCTGGGCCTGGGCGCGTCCGGCGTCAACATCGACCCGGCGGTCTGGCTGATGCTCTACGGCAACGCCTCCGCGCTCCAGATCGGCCTGTACGTCTGGAACCGCCGCCACAACGTCTCCCCGCACGAGCCGGAGGGCTCCGGCGGCGTGGCCGGCATGATCATGTCCGCGCTGTCGGCGCCGCTGTACGCGAAGGCGCTCATCGACTCCGTACTGCGCCGCAAGAGCAAGTTCGTGGTGACCCCGAAGGGCGACTCGGCCAGCCCGGACACGCTGTTCGGCACCTTCCGGTACCACTGGTACTTCATCGTGATCTTCGCCGGTTCCATCGCCGCCGGCCTCGTCCTCGGCCACTCGCACCCCGCGATGATCATCTGGGCGACGTTCGCGCTGCTGATCACCGCGTCGCCGATGTTCGCCTGGCGCCACGAGCTGAGGAAGGCGAAGAAGCAACCGCCGGTCGCGGCGGCGGAGCCCGCACCGCGGGTCCCGTCGCAGCAGCCCGCGCCCGGACCGGCCGACGCGCCGTACGGACAGCAGCAGGCGCCCTACGGACAGCCCTACGGACAGCCGTACGGACAGCCGTACGGACAGCACGCGCCGCAGCAGACGCCCAACTGGGCCGCCTCCGCCGACGGGGGCGACGACCAGACCATGCAGATCGCCCTTGGTGGACTTGGGGGACGTAAGGAATGAAAGACCGTGCCGGCCGCCGCCGGGCCCGTCGCTTCGCGATAGGTACGGCGGTGGTAGTCGCGCTGGCCGGGATGAACGGGCCGTGGCTCTACCGCTTCAGCACCGAGAAATACCACCAGTACAAGATCAACCAGCCGGAGTACAAGGCCGCCAACGGCAAGTGGGAGATCATCGAGTTTCCCGAGAAGTACCGGCAGAACACCATCCACGCGGCCCTGCTGCGCACCGGCAAGGTGCTGATGGTCGCCGGGTCCGGCAACAACCAGGACAACTCCGACGACAAGCAGTACGACACCCGGATCTGGGACCCCGTCAAGGGCACCATCAAGAAGGTGCCCACGCCCAGCGACCTGTTCTGCACCGGACACACGCAGCTCGCCAACGGCAACCTGCTGATCGCGGGCGGCACCAAGCGGTACGAGAAGCTCAAGGGCGACGTCACCAAGGCCGGCGGCCTGATGGTCGTCCACAACGAGAACCCGGACAAGCCGATCACCCTGCCGGCGGGCACCAAGTTCACCGGCAAGGAGAACGGCAAGACCTTCGTCTCCAAGGACCCGGTCCTGGTGCCCCGCGCCGAGAAGGTCTTCGACAAGGAGACCGGGAAGTTCCTGCGCAACGACCCGGGCCTCGGCCGGATCTACGTCGAGGCGCAGAAGAGCGGCAGCAAGTACGAGACGGGCACCGAGGACAACTACCGCGTCCAGGGCCTGTCGGGGGCCGACGCCCGCAACACGTACGGCATCGCGCAGAAGCTCGCCCTCGACAAGAAGGACTTCCAGGGCATCCGGGACGCCTTCGAGTTCGACCCGGTCGCCGAGAAGTACATCAAGGTCGACCCGATGCACGAGGCCCGCTGGTACCCGACGCTCACCACCCTGAGCGACGGCAAGATCCTCAGCGTCTCCGGCCTCGACGACATCGGCCAGCTGGTCCCGGGCAAGAACGAGATCTACGACCCGAAGACCAAGGAGTGGACCTACACCGACAAGGTCCGCCAGTTCCCGACGTACCCGGCGCTGTTCCTGATGCAGAACGGCAAGATCTTCTACTCGGGCGCGAACGCCGGCTACGGCCCCGACGACGTGGGCCGCACCCCGGGCATCTGGGACGTGGAGACCAACAAGTTCACCGAGGTCCCCGGCATGAGCGACGCGAACATGCTGGAGACGGCGAACACGGTGCTGCTGCCGCCGGCGCAGGACGAGAAGTTCATGGTGATCGGCGGCGGCGGGGTCGGCGAGTCCAAGCTGTCCAGCGAGAAGACCCGGATCGTCGACCTGAAGGCGGACGACCCGAAGTTCGTGGACGGGCCGTCACTGGAGAAGGGCACGCGCTATCCGCAGGCCTCGATCCTGCCCGACGACAGCGTGCTGGTCTCCGGCGGCTCGGAGGACTACCGGGGCCGCAGCGACTCCAACATCCTCCAGGCGCGGCTCTACCACCCGGACACCAACTCGTTCGAGCGGGTCGCCGATCCGCTGGTGGGCCGCAACTACCACTCGGGTTCGATCCTGCTGCCCGACGGGCGCCTGATGTTCTTCGGCTCGGACTCGCTCTACGCCGACAAGGCGAACACCAAGCCGGGCAAGTTCGAGCAGCGGATCGAGATCTACACGCCGCCGTACCTGTACCGCGACTCGCGGCCGGACCTCTCCGGGGGGCCGCAGACCATCGAGCGCGGTGGGTCGGGCACGTTCACCTCGCGTACGGCGTCCACCATCAAGAAGGTGCGGCTGATCCGGCCGAGCGCGTCCACGCATGTCACGGACGTGGATCAGCGGTCCATCGCGCTGGACTTCAAGGCGCAGGGGGACAAGCTGACGGTGACGGTGCCGACGAACGAGAACCTGGTGCAGTCGGGCTGGTACATGATGTTCGCGACGGACGGGGAGGGGACGCCGAGCAAGGCGGAGTGGGTGCGAGTTCCGTAGCGCTCCCGCAGGTTGCGACCAAGGGTGCGGGAGCGCTGTGGCTTGTCGCGCACACGCGGCGGTAGCCGCACATGTCACAGCCCCGCGCCCCTGGGGTGTTTATCCCTGCGCCAATTTCAAGGCGTACTCCGGCCACCACTCGCCCGCCTTCGGGCCGCCCTTGCATTCGCCGTCCGACTCACCCGGGCGCTTGACCCACAGGTAGGCGTCCACCAGGGGGTCGGCCGTCTTCGTCGTCGGGGTTTCGCCGAGGGCCCGGCCCGGGGGGTTGCACCAGCGTTCGTCCGGGGCGCCCTCGGTGTAGGGGCCGTTGCCGTTGCGGCTGGTGTCGACGACGAAGTGCTTGCCGCCCACCTTGGCGGAGAGCTGCTTGCCGTAGGCGATGGAGTCCTCGGTGGTGTAGAAGTTCGAGACGTTGACCGCGAAGCCGTCGGCCCGGTCGATGCCGGCCCGCTTCAGGGGGTCGAAGATCTGGTCGGGGTGGCCCCAGCCGGCGTTGCCCGCGTCCAGGTACACCTTGGTGTTCTTCAGGGCGCCGAGCTTGGCGATCGCGCCCTTGAGGAGGTCGTAGCGCTCCTCGTGGAACTCCTGCGGGGTGCAGCCGTCGACGAGGTGGAGCACGGCGTCCGGTTCCAGGACGACGGTCGCGGCGCGGTCGCCGATGCCCTTGGCGACGCCGTCGACGAAGGAGCGGTAGGCGTCGCCGTCCGCGGCGCCGCCCCCGGAGTACTGGCCGCAGTCGCGGTGCGGGATGTTGTAGAGGACGAGCAGCGCGGTGCGGCCGGCCTCGTCGGCGGCCTCGGTGAAGCCGCGGGCCTGCTCCTCGGGGTTCTCCGGGCTGATCCACTCCCCGGTCGGCTGCTGGGCGATCCTGCGGATCTGTTCGGCCTGGTCCTTCTTGCCCGCCTCGGTCAGCGAGGCCACCTGCCGGGCCGCGGTGCCGTCGGGGTTGACCCAGAACGGGTCGGCCTCCTTGGGCTGTTGCGTGATCCCGGCGCCCGCGCCCTTGCCCTCGCCGTCCCCGTCACCGGACGAGGAGCAGCCCGCGAGCAGCAGGGCCGCCGCTCCGAGCACCGCCGCCGACGCAGCCCGCCTCCTGGACATGCTTCCGGCCGGCCTGCTGCCGTACATCCAACCCCCCTGGGTGCACTGTTCCGAGGCTCAATCCTGACATACGCCTCGTGCGCCCACGGGGTCGTCGCTCGAAGGACGGCAGGGGGCGCAAGGGGGTCGGCCCCGAGTGCTCTCGCCGCCGCACGTGGTCTGATGACGCAGGAGTTACCGCTGGAGGACCGGGGGCGAGTGGTGGAACTACGGGACATCGAGATCTTCTTGACGCTGGCCGAGGAGCTGCACTTCGGCCGGACCGCGGACCGGCTGCACGTGTCGCAGGCGCGGGTGAGCCAGTCGATCGCCAAGCAGGAGCGCAAGATCGGGGCGCCCCTGTTCGCCCGGAACAGCCGCAAGGTCGAACTGACCGCCATCGGCGCCCAACTGCGGCGCGATCTCGGCGCGGGCTACCACCGGATACTCGACGGCACCCGCGCGGCCACCGCCGCCGCCCGGGGCGCGACGGGCACGCTGACTCTCGGGCTGCACGGTTCCCAGGCGCACGACCACATACATCTGCTCGACCTGTTCCGCAGCCGGCACCCCGAGGTCGCCCTCCGCATTCAGGAGGTCATCTTCACGGACCCCTTCGGCCCGCTCCAGAACGGTTCGGTGGACGTGGCGACCGCCTGGCTGCCCGTCCGTGAACCGGACCTCACCGTCGGACCCGTCGTCGTGACCGAACCCCTGCTTCTCATGGTCGCCGACGACCACCCCCTCACCCGCCGCGACGCCGTCAGCATGGAGGACCTGGCCGACTGGCCCCTGCCGCACTCCGCCACCCCCATCCCCGAGTACTGGCAGCAGACGCTCGTCCCCACCCACACCCCCGGCGGCCGGCCCACCCGGCGCGGCCCGAAGGTCTCCTCGTTCCAGGAACTGGCCGCCGTGGTCGTGGCGGGCGGGGCGATCAGCCTCGTCCACGGCGATGCCGCGCGCTACTACCAGTGGCGCGGCCTGCGTTATCTCCGCCCGTACGACGCTCCGACGGCGAGCTGGGCCCTGATCTGGCCGACGGCCGGGGAGACGGCACTGGTCCGGGCCCTCGCGAGGGCGGCGCGGGAGACGGGACCGCTCACCGGGTGACGGAGCCGGCGGGACCGGTTCCGGTCAGGTAGGCGGAGACGACGACGTTGGCCGTGTAGCGGTCGGTGGTCTGGTCGAAGGTGCCGCCGCAGGTGATGAGGCGGAGTTCGGAGCGGCCCGTGTCGCGGGGTCCGTAGGCCTGCTGGGCGTCGAAGCCGTCGCGGGTGAGGACCTGGACGTCGTCGACGGTGAACTCGGCGACCTCCGCGTCGTCGCGGGCCACCCGGATCGTCTGGCCGGGTTCGATGCTGCTGAGCCGGTAGAACACGGCGGGCCGGGTCTCTGTGTCGACGTGGCCGACCATCAGGGCGGTCCCGGCGGCTCCGGGGGCGACCCCGGCCGCGTACCAGCCGACGGTGCCGGGCTGGTCGAAGGGCGGTGGTTCGATGGCGCCCTTGGCGTCGAGGCCGCGGGCCACGACGGGGGCGTCGATGTCGAGTCCGGGGACGTCGAGCCGCTGCGGCCGGGCGGCGTCGAGGGGCGCGTGGGCCGGGGGCAGCGGGACGTCCGGGGGGCGGCCGGCCGCCGCCATGTCCCCGGTGGCCGGCCGCGATATGCCCTCGCGCACGTCGGTGGCCTCGCGGCCCCACAGCCACAGCCCGAGGAGCAGCACCACCCAGGCGATGCCGGTGACCAGACGCCCGCCGGGGGCCGCGGTCGCCGGCGTGGTCTCCGAGACGGTCCCCGGCCCGGTCACCCGTACGGTGTCCTGCTCGCGCCGCCCGTTCCGCTCGACCCGTTCATCCCGCTCGTCCCGTTCGTCCCGTTCGGACATGGTCAGTCCGTCCTGCGGCTCCGGCTGCGGACGCTGCGCAGTGCCACGGCGACGGCGGCGATGCCCGCGAGCACCAGGCCGGTCACGGTGTGCGCCGTGCCGGGGGGATCGACGCGCGCCCCGTCCCCGGTCCCCGACGCGGCCAGCTCCGCGGTGCCGCCGCCGCCCGCGTCGACGGGGGCGACGGGCGAGGCGGGTGCGGTCGGGCGCCGCGTGTCGTGGACGGTGATGGTGCCCTTGCGTGCCTGCTCGCCGCACTTGACCTGCACGGCGTACGCACCGGCCCGCACGCTGGTGCGAACCTGGCTGGAGCCGACGAGGACGCCGTCCCCCGCGGCCAGGCTGAGCCGTACGTCCGACTCGAAGGCCGCGGACACGGCGACGGCCGTCTTCTCGGTGCAGTCGGGCACGCGGAGCGTGACGTCGGTGCCGGGGGCGGGCGAGGACGGCGACACGGAGATGCCGCCGCCGTCCGCCGCGTAGGTGTAGGCCGCCGGTGCGCACAACGCGGTGGCCAGCGCGGCACCCGCACAGAGGGTGACTTTCAGTGAGCCCATCGTGTACCTCCAGTTACCTGGAGGCTCCCCCGCGTGCCCCGTCACCGCATCCTGCGCGGGGCCGGGGCTACTCCGATTGGGTCATGCGGAGGAAGTCCGCGTTTCAGACCCGTTCGACGAGGTCCGCGATGGAGTCGACCACCTGGGACGGGCGGTACGGGAAGTTCTCGACCTGCTCGGGCCGGGTGAGGCCGGTGAGGACCAGGAAGGTCTGCATCCCGGCCTCCATGCCCGCCAGCACGTCGGTGTCCATGCGGTCGCCGATCATCGCGCTGGTCTCGGAGTGGGCGCCGATCGCGTTGAGCCCGGTGCGCATCATCAGCGGGTTCGGCTTGCCGGCGAAGTACGGCTGCTTGCCGGTCGCCTTGGTGATCAGGGCGGCCACCGCGCCGGTCGCCGGGAGCGGGCCCTCGGTGGAGGGGCCGGTCTCGTCGGGGTTGGTGCAGATGAAGCGGGCGCCTGCGTTGATCAGCCGTACCGCCTTCGTCATGGCCTCGAAGGAGTAGGTGCGGGTCTCGCCGAGGACCACGTAGTCGGGGTCGTGGTCGGTGAGGATGTAGCCGATGTCGTGCAGAGCCGTGGTCAGACCGGCCTCGCCGATGACGTAGGCCGAGCCGCCGGGCCGCTGGTCCTCCAGGAACTGGGCGGTGGCCAGCGCCGAGGTCCAGATGGACTCGATCGGCACTTCCAGCCCCATGCGGCGCAGCCGGGCGTGCAGGTCGCGCGGGGTGTAGATCGAGTTGTTGGTCAGGACCAGGAAGGGCTTGCCGGATTCGCGGAGCCTCTTGATGAAGGCGTCGGCGCCGGGGATCGGCACGCCCTCGTGGATGAGGACCCCGTCCATGTCGGTGAGCCACGACTCGATGGGCTTGCGGTCTGCCATGTGCTCGGTCTCCTGCCTGGGCGGTCCTGCGTGCGCCCCAGCCTAGACAGTGCGGGATCTTGTGGGAACGGCCGTCTCAGGTCCCGGTCTCGTCAGGTCCGGACCTTCTCGGATTCCGGCCTCCTTCGGATCAGCCGCCGTTGCCGTGGCCGAAGAGGGGGGCGAGCAGCAGTTGGGCCGCGCCCTCCGCGACGCCGCGCGGACCGCCCGACGCGAGCCGCACCGGTACGGCGCCGTCGTGACCGCCCTCGCGCCGGGCGCGGGCGTCGAGGACCGCGCCGACGCCCCGGACGAAGGCCTCGGGCGCGGCGGCGACGGTGCGGCCGCCCAGCAGCACCTGGTCGATGTCCAGCAGCCCGGCGAGGTTCGCGGCGCCCGTGCCGAGCACCCTCGCCGCCTCCGCGAGGTCCCCGCGGGCGACGGCGGCGAGGCACAGGGCCTCTATGCAGCCCCGGGCGCCGCAGGTGCAGGGCGGCCCGTCGAGCTGGACGACCTGGTGCCCGAACTCCCCGGCGCCGGTCCGGGCACCCCGGTGCACGCCGCCGCCGAAGACGAGCCCGGCGCCGAGTCCCGTACCGAGGTGCAGATAGGCGAAGGAGCCGCCGCCCCACCCCCCGTCGGCTCCCCCGCCCGCGATCGCGAGGCCGAGCGCCGCCGCGTTGGTGTCCTTGTCGACGACGACCGGGACGCCCAGCCGCCGCTCCAGCGCGTCCCGCAGCGGGTAGCCGTCCCACTCCGGGAAGCCGGTGACCCGGTGCAGCACACCCCGGACGTGATCGAGCGGCCCGGGAAGCGCGACGCCGAGACCGAGGAGGGTGGGCGCGGCGTCGAGAGCGGCGCCGCCCAGCGGTGCGCCCTCCCCGGCGGAAGACACCCGCCTCTCCGAGGCCCGCTCCCGCTTCCCCGGCTCCCGCCCCTCCGAGGCCCGCTCCCCCGGCTCCCGCTTCCCCGAGGCCTGTTCGCCCGGACCCTGTTTCACCGGACCCCGTCCCCCCAAGGGCCGTCCCCCCAAAGCCCGCTCCCCCCGGGCCGACGCGCCCGACCGCTCCGACGCCTCCGTCGCCGGCGTCCGCAGGCCCTCCGCGCCGGGCGAGCCGGGTCCCCTCGCGGCAGGCGGCCCCAGTACCTCCGCCACGAGTTCCTCCGCCGCGCGCACCACCCCCGCAAGCACGGCCTCGGCCCCCGCACCCAGGTCCAGCGGGGCGCACCGCTCCCCCACCACCGTGCCGTCGAGGTCGACCAGCACCGCGCGCAGCTCGTCGCGGTCCAGGTGGACGCCGACGGCGTGGCCGGCCTCGGGCACCAGGCGCAGTACCGTGCGCGGCTTGCCGCCGGTGGACGCGCGGCGTCCGGCCTCGGCGGCCAGGCCCTCGCCCCGGAGCCGCGCGGTGATCTTGCTGACCGCCTGCGGGGTGAGCCCGGTGTGCTCGGCGAGCTCCAGCCGGCTGATCCCCTCGGCACCGGCGCCGCGCAGCAGGCCGAGCACCAGGGCGGTGTTGTGGCTGCGCAGGGCGAGCAGGTTGGCACCGTCACCCGCACTCGCGTTACTCCTGTTCACACCCCCATTGTCCCCGGCGCTTGCACTTTGGCAACACCGTTGCGAAAGTAGGACGCATGACTGCTACCCCTCCCGGCACTCCCCCCGTGCGCGTCGGCCTCGTCGGCTACGGCCTCGCGGGCTCCGTCTTCCACGCCCCGCTGATCGCCGCCACCGAGGGCCTGGCCCTGGACACGGTCGTCACCTCGAACCCGGAGCGGCAGCAGCAGGCCCGCGCCGAGTTCCCGGACGTGCGCACCGTCGCCACGCCCGACGAGCTGTTCGACCGGGCCGGCGAGCTGGACCTGGTCGTCGTCGCGTCCCCGAACAAGACGCACGTACCGCTCGCGACCCGGGCCCTGGAGGCCGGTCTGCCGGTCGTGGTGGACAAGCCGGTCGCGGGCACCGCCGCCGAGGCGCGCGCGCTGGCGACGCTGGCCGAGGAGCGCGGTCTGCTCCTCTCCGTCTTCCAGAACCGCCGCTGGGACAACGACTTCCTCACCCTGCGCGCCCTGCTCGCCGAGGACGCGCTGGGCGAGGTGTGGCGCTTCGAGTCCCGCTTCGAGCGCTGGCGGCCGAAGCCGAAGGGCGGCTGGCGCGAGTCCGGCGACCCGGCGGAGATCGGCGGTCTCCTGTACGACCTCGGCAGCCACGTCGTCGACCAGGCCCTGGTCCTGTTCGGCCCGGTCACGCAGGTGTACGCCGAGTCCGTGGTCCGGCGGGCGGGCGCGGAGGCGGACGACGACACCTTCCTCGCGCTCACCCACGCGAACGGCGTCCGCTCCCACCTCTACGTCTCCTCCACCGCCGCCCAGCTCGGCCCCCGCTTCCGGGTGCTCGGCTCGAAGGCGGGCTACGTCAAGCACGGCCTCGACCCGCAGGAGGCGGCGCTGCGCGAGGGCAAGCGGCCGGGTCCCGGCTGGGGCGAGGAGGCCGAGTCGCTCTGGGGCCGCGTCGGCGCCGGGGAGTCACCGCTGACCGGCGGTGGACAGGTGACGGCGACCGTCGCGGGCGACTACCCCGCGTACTACGCGGCGGTGGCGCGGGCCCTGCGCGAGGGCGGCCCGAACCCGGTGGACGCCCGGGAGGCGGCCGCCGCCCTGGACGTACTGGAGGCGGCCCGCCGGTCCGCCCGCGACGGAGTGGTGGTGGCCCTGTGAGCACCGCACCGACGACCCCCACCGTCGCGGAGCTGGAGGAGCAGGAACGCCGCCTGGTCTTCCGCCGGTTCACGAACGACGACGCGTGGGCGCTGGGCTCCCTGCTCGTCGAGCTGGCCCGGGAGCGCGAGGCCCCGGTCGCCATCGACATCCACCGTGCCGGACAGCAGCTCTTCCACGCCGCTCTGCCGGGCTCCGCCCCGGACAACGACGCCTGGATCGCCCGCAAGCGCCGCGTCGTGGAGCGGTACGGAGCGGCCTCGTACCTGGTCGGCTCCCGCTTCCGGGCCAAGGGCACGACCTTCGAGGAGTCCTCGCGGCTCGACCCCGACACGTACGCGGCGCACGGCGGCTCCTTCCCGGTCACGGTGGCCGGCGTCGGTGTCGTCGGCGCGGTGACGGTCTCCGGACTGCCACAGGTGGAGGACCACCGGCTGGTGGTCGAGGCACTGGAGCGTTTCCTGGGCGATTGACATCCTCGCCGCCCTGAAGGACGGCGATTCCCGCCTACCGCGCCGTTGAAGGCTGCGGTGTCGAGTGGGTTCCTGCTTCGCTGCGCGGTGCGGGCACGGGTGCCCGTCTTACCTGCGCTCCACAGGCTGACACGACCAGTCCGGCCGCCTTGGCGACGTTGACCGCCGCGTTGATGTCCCGGTCCAGGACGGCCCCGCAGGCCCCGCAGGTCCACACACGGACGTGCAGGGGCTTGGGGCCGTCCTTGACGCCGCACTGCGAGCACACCTGGGACGTGGGCTCGAAGCGGCCGATCCGGATGAGGGTGCGCCCGTACCGGGCGGCCTTGTACTCCAGCATGCTCACGAACGCCGCCCATCCGGCGTCGTGGACGGACTTGGCCAGGCGCGTACGCGCGAGTCCCTTCACCGCCAGGTCTTCCACGGCGACCGCTTGGTTCTCGCGGATCAGCTGTGTGGAGAGCTGGTGGTGGAGCTCCCGGCGCGCGTCCGCGACACGGGCGTGTGCGCGTGCGACGCGAACCCTGGCCTTGTCCCTGTTCTTGCTGCCCTTCTCCTTGCGCGAGAGGACGCGCTGCGCCTTCTTCAGACGCTTCTCGGCCCGGCGCAGGAATCGCGGGCTGTCGATCTTCGTGCCGTCCGAGAGGACCGCGAAGTGCCCGAGGCCGAGGTCGATACCCAGCTCGGGCGTGGTCTCCGGCAGGATCTCCTCCGGGCCGGTCTCGACGACGAAGCTCGCGAAGTACCGGCCCGCGCTGTCCTTGACCACGGTCACCGTAGACGGCGTCGAGGGCAGCATTCGGGACCACTTCACCTTCAGGCCGCCGATCTTCGGCAGGTGCAGCTTTCCGCCGGTCGTGATCGACCAGCGGGCGTTCGCCGTGAACCGCACCGCCTGCCGGGTGTCCTTCCGCGACCTGTACCGGGGCGCGCCCATGCGCGGGCGCTTGCCCTTCAGCCCGTCGAAGAAGTTCTTGTACGCGGTGTCCAGGTCGCGAAGGGACTGCTGGAGAACAACCGCAGAGACTTCACCGAGCCAGGCCCGTTCCGGGGTGTTCTTCGCCTCGGTGATGAGCTGCTTCGACAGGTTCCCGGTCTTCGGGAACGGCATGCCTTCGCCGCGGGCGGTCTCCCGAGCACGGAGCGCGTCGTTGTAGACCACCCGCGCGCACCCGAACGCCTTGGCCAACGCCATGCGCTGACCGGCGCTCGGGTACAGGCGGAAGCTGTACCGAAGCTGCACGCGGACCACGGTACACAATTGGCTTATGGGTATCGATGAGAACGTTCGTACTGGTCGTCACTGTGTTTTCCGCATGCATGTCCACTTGGTTTTCGTCACGAAGTACCGGCACAAGGTCTTCGCCGACCGGCACCTGACGCGGTGCGAGGAGATCATGCGGGCCGTGTGCGAGGACTTCGAGGCCGAGCTGGTCGAGTTCAACGGCGAGAACAACCACGTTCACCTGCTCGTGAACTTCCCACCGAAGGTCGCCGTTTCCAAGCTGGTCAACAGCCTCAAGGGCGTCACTTCCCGGCGGCTGCGCCAGGAGTTCCCCGACCTCGTCCGCCACTACTGGCGGGATCAACGACTCTGGTCCGGCTCGTACTTCGCCGGCTCCGTCGGCGGCGCACCGCTCAGCATCGTGAAGCAGTACATCGAGCAGCAGAACCGGCCGCTCCGACCTGGGCCGAGGTGAACAGTGCGGATCCATGCACACAGCTGAGGTCAGAGCAACACTCAGATTCGCTTCACCACCGGACTGAACCCCGGTGCACTGCGAATAGTCCGGGTGCCCGACCGGCCCCGGACGGGCGCGGTCCGGGAATCAGCGGTGGGTACCCGTGGTTGGCAGGCAGACACGCAGCATGATCACGGTGCCCACCGGAGGGATCGCAAGCGATGAACGAGGCGACGGCTTCCCGCAAGGACCTGAAGGAATCGGTCGGACGGTACGGCGTCTGGAGCGGGCAACTGCGCGCCGAGGACCCACAGGGCGCGGCCGAACGCGCCGAGGCCGCCGCAGAGTTGGAGCGGCTCGGCTACGGCGCCCTGTGGCTCGGCGGCAACAGTTCCGCCCGGAACGCCGCCCCGCTGATTGGGGCGACGGAGCGGATCGTGGTCGGCACCAGCATCCAGAGCATCTGGGAGCACAAGGCGTCCGAGGCGGCGGCGGGCTTCGCCGAGCTGGAGGTGTCCCACCCGGGCCGCTTCGTACTCGGCCTCGGCGTGAGCCACGCCCCGCTCGCGGAGGGGTACCGCCGCCCGTACTCGACGATGGTCGGCTACCTGGACGAGCTGGACCGGGCCGGGATGCGCTCCGGGCACCGGGTGCTGGCGGCGCTCGGCCCGAAGATGCTGGACCTGTCCCGGGACCGGGCGGCGGGCGCGATCCCGTACCTGGTCACCCCGGAGCACACCGCGCAGGCCCGCGAGCGGCTCGGGGAGGGCCCGCTGCTGGCCCCGGAGTTCAAGGTCGTCCTCGACTCCGACCCGTCCCGCGCCCGTGCGACGGCCCGCGCCTACCTCGCCATGTATCTGAAGCTGCCGAACTACACGAAGAACTTCCTGAACCTCGGCTTCACGGAGGACGACGTCACGGGCGGCGGCAGTGACCGCCTCATCGACGCCGTGTTCGCCTGGGGCGACGAGGCCACGATCCGCGCCCGCATCGACGCCTTCCACGCCGCGGGCGCCGACCACGTGGCCCTCCAGCTGGTGGAGGACGACACGGCCCGCCTCCCGCGGGAGGGCTGGCGCCGGCTCGCCGCGCTCCTGGCGTGACGCGGGCGCGGGCGAACGCGCGAACGCCGGCCGCGGGGTGAGATCCCCGCGGCCGGCGTGGTGTGCGTCCGGGTCGCGCCGCCGCTACTTGGTTCCGTACTCGGAGCCGGAGCCGGAGCCGTAGCCGCCGTCGTGCCCGTCGTCACCCCCGTGATCGCCGTCGTCGCCGTAGCCGCCGTGGCCGTCGTCGCCGCCGTCGTCACCCTCGCGCTCGTTGTCGATCCGCACGGTGACGCCGTCCTCGGCGTTGGCCTCGGTCACCCTGATCGGGCCGGTCACCGGGTCCGCGGGCAGCTCGTACCCCTGGGGCACGGCGGTCTCCCGCAGGTAGTACGACCCGGGGTCGAGGTCCTCGAAGACGCAGCCGCCGGAAGCGTCGGTGGTGCAGTCCCCGGTCAGGGTGTCGGCGTTGTCACCAGTGGTCTGGAGACCGGCCAGTCCGTTGGTCTCCGCCCACAGCTCGAACTCCGCGCCGGCGAGCGGCCGGCCGTTCCCGGCGTCGGTCTTCTCCACCTCGATGGAGCCCTCGTCGTCAGGTCCCGGCGGGCCGGGCTCGTCCTCGGCGGTGTTCTCCGCCTCGATCTGCACGCCCTCCTCGAGGTTGCCCTCGGTCAGCACCAGCGGGCCGAAGACGTTGGGGTCGGGCAGCTCGTAGCCGTCGGGAGCGGCGGTCTCGCGCCAGTAGTACGTACCGGCCTCCACCGTCCGCGCGCACCGGCCCAGGGCGCCGGTCACGCACTCGCCGCCGATTCGGGTGTCGGGGTCGGCACCGTCGGTCTGGAGGCCTTCGACGCCGTTGGTCTCCTCCCACAGCTCGAAGACCGCTCCCGGCAGCACGGCGCCCGACTCGGCGTCGATCTTCCTGATCCGCACCTGTCCCGTGTCGGGGCCGTTGTCGCCACCGGCGGTGTTCTCCGCCTCGACCCGGACGCCGTCCCCGGCGTTGGCCCCGGTCAGCTCCAGCGGGCCGAAGACGTTCGGGTCGGGCAGCTCGTAGCCGTCGGGAGCGGCGGTCTCGCGCCAGTAGTACGTGCCGGTCGGCACCGTCCGGGTGCACTCGCCGTCGGTGTCCGTCGTGCAGACGTCACCGACCTGCGTGTCCGGGTCGGCCCCGTCGGTCTGGAGACCGTCGACGCCGTTGGTCTCCTCCCACAGCTCGAACTCCGCCCCGGCCAGCGCCTCGCCGCTCTCCGCGTCCGTCTTGACGACCTGGACCAGCCCCGTCACCGGACCGGGCTCGTCCTCGGGGGTGTTCTGCGCCTCGATTCGCACCCCGCCCGCGGCGTTGTCCTCGGTCAGCTCCAGCGGGCCGAAGACGTTCGGGTCGGGCAGCTCGTAGCCGTCGGGCACGGCCGTCTCGCGCCAGTAGTACGTACCGGTCGGCACGGTCTGCGCGCACACGCCGTCGGTGTCCGTCGTGCAGACGTCGCCCACCTGCGTGTCCGGGTTGGCCCCAGCCGTCTGGAGACCGTCGACGCCGTTGGTCTCCTCCCACAGCTCGAACTCCGCCCCGGCCAGCGCCTCGCCGCTCTCCGCGTCCGTCTTCTCGACCCGCACCTCACCCGTCACGGGGCCCGGGCCGGGACCGGGAGGGGTGTCACCGCAGTCCGGGAGGTCGCCGTCGAACGGGTAGGCGTGGAACTCGACGCCCGTCTGCTCGCTGGTGTGGGTGATGGAACCGGCGCTGAAGAAGCGCCCGTTGATGCCGGGCAGCGACACCGTGGACATGGAGTTCTGCGGCCCGACCAGCACGCTGCCCTGGAACTGGCCCGTGCCGACGAAGTTCGCCGTGGTGGCGTCGGGGAAGTTCCACAGCAGACGCTCGCGGTAGGCGTTGAGCGGGTCGGTGGCGTCGACGATACCGCCGCTGTAGGTGTTGATGGTGCGCTCGGAGCCGAGCATGTTCACCAGGACGGTCGCGTCGTCGGGGATGTTCCGGAAGACGATCCCCTGCTGCCCGCCGGAGGCACTGGCCAGGTCGAAGTCCACGTTGAACACCTGGATGTCCGACGTGCCGTCGCCCGTGAACACGGTCTGGTAGCCCTGGTTGACGGCCGTTCCCGTGGCGGTGCGGAGCTCGCCGTCCACCCGGGCGTAGCACTGGCTGGCCACGGTGAGCTGGTCGCGCAGACCGAGGTAGGGGTCGGCGGCGTCCGGGTCGTGTTCGAGGTCGCCGGTCACGGTCCCGGTCACCGTGCCGCCGTAGCGGACGACTCCGCCGTCGGCGAGCAGCCGCTGCCCCGGGGCGACGGTGATGTCGTTGCCGGTGGTCAGGAAGTCGGCCCCGTCCGGCGGCGGTACGCGCGAGCCGACGCCCGCGATGCCGATGTCGTAGACCGCGCTGCCGCCCTCGCTCTTGTTCATGTCGAAGTCGTCGAGGACGACGACCCGGCCCTCGGCCTCGGCGGCCCGTCCCCGGACGCGGAAGTCGTCACCGGCGAAGACGTTGATGGCGTTGTCGCGCCCCGCGAACGGGCCGTTGTTGATCTCGGGGAACTCGTCCGGGCACTGCCTCCCGGCACACGGCCCGAGTCCGCCCGGCAACGGTTCGGCCTGCGCCTGCGAGGCTCCGGCCCCGACGACCAGGGCGGGCGCGAGGCCCGCCACGAGGGCGCAGGCCAGCCCGGTCCGGCCCAGGCGGGGTCGGAGGGCGGCCATGCGTTGTCTGATGGAGTGCATGGCCCACAGGCTCTACGTCGGCCGCTCGCGCCCGCCGGAGAACATTCCCCCGCCGGGCGAGGGTCACACGAACGGCCCCGGCACGGACACCCGACCGGCCGGAGCCGGCCAGGGACGGAACCGGAACCGGGGCCCGGTCGGCCCGGCAGGGCTCCCGGTTCCGGCCGCCCTCGCGCTCAGGCCCCCTTCAGCTCCTGCCGCTGCCGCCCCAGCCCCTCGACCTCCAGCTCGACTACGTCCCCCGCCCGCAGGTACGGCTTGGGCTCGGGCTGCCCCATCGCCACGCCCGCCGGCGTCCCGGTGTTGATGACGTCGCCGGGGCGCAGCACCATGAACTGGCTGACGTACCGCACGACCTCCCCCACGGGGAAGATCTGCTCCGCCGTCGTCCCGTCCTGCTTCAGCTCGCCGTTGACCCACAGCCGCAGCGACAGCCGCTGCGGGTCGGGCACCTCGTCGGCGGTCACCAGCCACGGGCCCAGCGGGTTGAACGTCTCGCAGTTCTTGCCCTTGTCCCAGGTCCCGCCGCGCTCGATCTGGAACTCCCGCTCGGACACGTCGTGCGCGACCGCGTACCCCGCGACGCACGCGAGCCCTTCCTCGGCCGACTCCAGATAGCGGGCCGTACGCCCGATCACGACCGCCAGCTCGACTTCCCAGTCGGTCCTGGTGGACCCGCGCGGCACGAGCACCGTGTCGTGCGGCCCGACCACCGTGTCCGGCGCCTTGAAGAAGACGACCGGTTCGGCGGGCGGCTCGGCCCCGGTCTCGCGGGCGTGGTCGTGGTAGTTCAGCCCGATGCACACGATCTTGCCGATGCGTCCCACCGGCGGTCCGACGCGCAGGCCGGTGGCGTCCAGGGCGGGCAGCTCACCGGCCTCGGCGGCGGACCGGATCCGGCCGAGTGCGCTGGCGTCGGCGAGCAGTTCGCCGTCGATGTCCGTGACGACGCCCGACAGGTCTCGCAGGGTCCCGTCGGCGTCGAGCAGTGCGGGACGCTCCGACCCCGCCGTACCGACTCGCAACAGCTTCATGATCCCCAACTCCTCGATCGCGGGCAGCCCGCCCGACGATGCGCGACCTGGGTGCGGCAGCGACGCGACAAGCATCGGAGGACTGGTCGATCCTCCAAGGCGGGGGTGCACTCCGCAATACCCCGTTCACGTACTGGACCGTAGCCACGCCCCCGGCGGGCCGCGTGGACGGTCGCCGCACGGACGGTCGCCGCGTGGACGGTCGCCGCGTGGACAGCCCGGTTCCGCAGGATCCGATCACCGATGAGCAGTCGCCCCGGCACCGGAGGACTCAGTCCTCGGCGACCGCCGGCTCGAGCAGGGACAGCGTCCGGTTGTCCGCGTCCACGTGGGCGCGGACGCCGAGGGGCAGCGGCAGGTTCGGCGAGGTGTGACCGAAGTCGACCTGCGCGAGGACCGGGATGTCACGCCGGCCCAGGACGTCGAGTACCACGTCCCGCAGATCCGCGCGTTGCCCGCCGTCCTCGTGGGGCGTGACCTCGGTCGGGATGCCGACCACCATGCCGGCGATCCGGTCCAGCACCCCGGACAGCCGCAAGGCGTGCAGGTCGTTCCAGATCCGCGAGACCGGCCGCTGCAGCTCCTCCCAGAACAAAACGGCGCCCTCGAACCGTTCGGCGGGCGGCGCGAACGGCGTCGCCTGGAGGAGGACCAGGCGGTTGAGCAAGCCGCCGAACAGTGGCCCCTGCGCGCTGCCCGGCCGCCAGGTCTCCCAGGCCGCCCGCGCCGGAAGCGCGCCCGGCGCCTCGGCCCTGGTGAGCACCCGGGTGTAGAGGTCGACGAGCTCGGCGCGACGGGCCTCGTCGCCCAGCGTGTACCAGTCGCTGCCGAAACCGTGGGTGGCGATGTCGGCGTGGAAACCGACGAGGCCGGTTCGGGCGTGCAACGCCATGTGCAGCAAGGAGATGTCGCTGTAGCCGATGATCGGTTTCGGGTCGGCCCGGATCGCGTCGAGATCGATCAGGTCGAGATAGCCGATCGTCGTCTGTCCCCCGGTATGCGCGACGACGGCCCGCACCTCCGGGTCCCGCAGCAGAGCGTTCAGTTCGTCGGCCTGCTCAGCGGGAGTGCCCGACGCCCACCAGCGATTCCGCGCCGGGTCGACCATCGGGCTGACCCGCACACGGAAACCCATCCGCTCCAGGATCGCCACACCGCGGGCGAGCAGGGGTTCCTCCCCCGGCGCGAGCTGGCCCGAGGGAGCGGTGACGACGACGAGGTCGCCGGGACGCAGCGCCCGGGGCCGAAGGATCGCAGGCACAGGGGTCTCCTCCTTGTTGATCGACAACGGCGGTCAACAAGGCCCCCGCTTCCGGTATTCCGCCTGACCAGGCCGTTCACCCCTGGAACCCCTGGAACCCCTGGAACCCGGCCGCGCCGACCGGCCGCCGACCGGCCGCCGGCGCTCAGCGGTAGAGCACCGCCCGTTCGACGGCGCTCCACGTCGTGCTGGTGACGACGTACAGCGCGGCGGCCAGCGGCACCACGGCCACGGTGACGAGCGTGAAGAAGGACATGAACGGCATAACCTTGGTGATCGCGCCGACACCCGGCACGGGCTCCCCGTCACCGGTGGGCAGCACCGGACGCGCGGCCATCGTCCGCTTCGTGAGCCGGTAGCTGAAGGTGGCGACCCCGGCGACGACCGCGAACAGCGCCACGTACACGAGCCCCGCGCCCCCGACCGCCCCGCCGTCGCCGAGCGCGTCGGCCCAGCGTCCGCCGAGCGGGGCCGCCAGGAGCTGGTGGGAGAGGAGTTCGTTGGTCCGCCCGCCGATCTCCGAGCTGGAGAAGACGTGGTAGAGCAGGAAGAACGCGGGCAGCTGGAACAGACTGGGCAGGCATCCCGACAACGGGGACACCCTTTCCTCGGCGTGCAGTTCGAGGACCGCCCGCTGGAGCTTCTCGGGGTTCTTGGCGTGCTTGCGGCGCAGTTCGGCGATCCGCGGCTGGAGCTCGGTGCGCGCCTTCTGCCCGCGCGCGGCGGCCCGGGAGAGCGGGTGGACCAGCAGCCGTACGAGGGCGGTGAACAGGACGATGGCGGCGGCCGCGGCCGAGGCGCCGAACAGGGGCTGGAGCAGGTCGGCGAGGTGCTCGACCAGGCTGGCGAAAACGGACATGGGTGGGTGAGCCCTCCGGGGGTCTCGTCGTGCCGGTGAGAGTGGGACGGCATGACGACACGACCGGCGCGGGGCCAGGAGTACGGGAGAAGCCTCGCCCTACGCGGTGGTCGCCGGGAGGGCGTGTCCGGGCGCTCGGGGCCGGCGGCGGCCGGGGGCGTCGGGATCGCGTTGGGGCAGGAAGGCCGTACGCAGGTCACGGTCCCTGATGGCGGTGCGCACCCGGGTGGGCGGCACGGCGGGCGCGCAGCGGGCGGCCACGACGGCGCACGCGGCGAGCGCGGACGCGACCGCGGTGGTCGCGGCGAGGGCGACGGTGGCGGAGAGGCCGCCGACGTCGACGAGCGCGACGGGCAGGAGGACCAGCAGCAGGACGAGAAGGGGGCGCAGAGGACGCAGGACGGCCGGGTGGTTCCCGGTTGGCGTCGGCGGCATCGGCGGCTCCTCCTCTCGCGCGCGCGTTTGCCCCAGTTATACAGGACGCCGCTCGGGGCCCTGCTCGGTCTCGATCGGCTGGAGCAGGCGCCGCGTGCCGAGCAGTGCCCGGCTGACCGGGTCCGCCGGGTCGGGGTCGAGCCCTGGCCCCGGCCGCATGTCGATGTCGCGGACGGCGACGAGCTTCCCGCAGGCGGGGCAGGCGCCGTACGGGCTGAGTTCGGTGCCGCAGTCGGCGTGCCAGAAGGTGCGCATCGGCTCGCCGCCGAGCTGCTCGCGCCCCCAGATGCCGAGCGCCCGCAGGGCCGGCCAGAGGGCGATGCCGCGCTCGGTGACGACGTACTCGTCCCGGGGCGGTGACTCCTGGTACCTGCGCTTCTCCAGGATTCCCTCGGCGGTGAGCGCCTGGAGGCGGTTGGCCAGGACGGCGCGCGGGATGCCGAGGTGGACCAGGAAGTCGTTGTACCGCCGGACGCCGTAGAGGGCGTCGCGGATCACCAGCAGCGTCCAGCGTTCGCCGACGACCTCGAGCGCGCGGGCGATCGAGCACTCCTGCGTCGCGTAGTCCTTGCCCAGTGCCATGCCGTCCACTGTAGCCACTTTCCGCAAATAGGTTCAGTCACCGAACCGATGGTGTTAGCTTGGTCCGCCTCGGGTCAGTTCATTGACCGAACCCATACTCCTCGCCCCTTCCCCATCTCCGGCGCACTCCCCAGCCCCTCCTCCTCCGTCGAGCCATCGAGAGCGGACCGCAGACTCATGAGCGACACCGGCACGGACTCCCCCACCACACCTCCGGCACCCACCACCGCGGCCACCGGGACGCCCGCGCCCCTCGCGGGGCGTGCCTCCCCGCCCCCGCACCCCGGCCGCACCCTCGCGCTGACCAGCGCCGCCACCGCCGTCGCGCTGATGACGTACACCGCACCGCTGGTCACGCTCCCCGACACGGCCGCCGCCCTGCACACCCCGCTGTCCGCCCAGGCCTGGCTGATCAACGGCACCCCGCTCGGCCTGGCCGCTCTCCTCCTGGTGGCCGGCAGCCTGGCCGACGACTACGGGCGCCGCCGGCTCTTCGTCTCCGGCACGCTGGCCCTCGGCGTCACCACCGTCCTGGGCGCGCTGGCCTCCACGACCTGGCTGTTCACGCTGGCCCGCATCGCGCAGGGCGCGGCGAGCGCGGCGCTGCTCGCCAGCAGTCTCGGCCTGCTCGTGCACGCCTTCCCGACCCCGGCCGGGCGGCTGCGCGCGACCGGCGTGTGGGGTGCCTTCGTGAGCGGCGGGATAGCGGTGGGCCCGGTGCTCGTCGGGGCGATCCAAAACTGGCGGCTGGCCTACGGCGTGCTCGGCGCCGCCGCGCTCGTGGTGGCGGGTCTCGGCGCACGGGCGCTGACGGAGTCGCGTTCACCGCGCAACGGGCGGCCGGATCTCGCCGGGGCGCTGACGTTCGGACCGGCGCTGATCGCGCTGGTGGCGGCGCTGACGCTGGGCCGCGACGGGTGGCTGCGGGCGCCGGTGGGCCTGCTGCTGGCGGCGGCTGTGCTGCTGGCCGGGCTGTTCGTGGTCGTGGAGCGTCGCGCGGCCACCCCGATGATCGACCTGTCGCTGCTGCGCCGCCCGCTCTTCCTGGCCTCCTCCGCGGGCGGGCTGTTCACCGGCCTGTCGGTGATCGGGCTCTTCAGCTTCCTGCCGACGGTGCTTCAGCGGGCGCTCGGTCTGTCCCCGATGGACACGGCCCTGCTCTCCCTGGTCTGGGCCGGCCTCGCCTTCGCGGTGGCCCTCCAGGCCCGCCGCTTCGCCCCCCGGGTCTCCCCTCGCCACCAGTTGGCCGCCGGTTTCGCCCTGCACGGGATCGGCGTCCTGACCATGCTCGGCGCGGTCGACGCGGGCTCCTGGGCACGTCTGCTGCCCGGCCTGGTCGTGGCGGGCGTCGGCAGCGGCCTGCTGAACGCGGCGCTGCCGCTGCTCGCGGTGGAATCGGTACCGGCGGCCCGGGCGGCGATGGGCTCGGGCGCCCAGCAGACGTTCCGCTACATCGGGTCGTGCGCCGGGGTCGCCCTGACGATCGCGATCGCGACGTCGGCGGGGAGTCCGGGGGCGGGCACGGACGTGGCGCTGTGGGTGTCGGCGGGGCTGGCCGCGGTGGCGGCGGTGCTGGTGGGGGCGGTGCGGGAACGGCACTGAGCGGCACGGCGCCTCGCCCGCCCGTGCCCGGTCCGCGGCCCCCGGGTGGCTGACCCTTGTCACCTCACGGCAGTACGGTGTCCCCCATGCGCCCCGACACGCCCGCCGAAAACGTCGACCACGCCGCCGAGGCGGCCCGCCTGGAACGGACCGCCGGCCTCTACCCCGAGGACGCCGAGGCCCTGCTGCTGCGCGCGGCGGCCCACCTGGAACTGTCCGGCGACCGCCCGGCCGCGACCAAGCTCTACGACCGCCTGCTGTCGCCCTCCGAAACGGCCCCCGCGCCCCTGGACAACCCGTCCCTGGTCCGCGCCCTGAAGGCCTCGAACCTCTGGGAGTACGACCACGAGGCGGAGGCCAGGGCGATCATCGACGGCGTGCGTGCGGCGGCGCCGCGCGACCCGGCCCCCTGGGTGATCGTGGCCGAGGCCCTGGAGTCCCACGACGAGCTGGAGGCGGCGCACGAGACGTTCACGGAGGGCGCCCGCCTGCTCCTCACCGACGTACCGGAACCCCCGTACGCCACGCACCCCCTCCTCTACGGCCGCCACCGCGTCCGCCGCATGCTGGGCCTGGCCCACGACGAGTGGGACACCCTGGCCGACACCCTGCACTCGATGCCCATCTCCCTGGACGAGCTGCACGACCCCAAGCGGGTCTGGTCCCTGGGCTCGGACAACCCGGCGGACCTGGAGGCGGAGATCTCCCGCCTCCGCGCCGAGCTGGGCGCCTACCGCGAGGCCCTGTCCCGCCCCTTCCCGGTGGCCATGCTCCACTGGCCGGCCGGCGAGCTGGCGGAACTGATCGAGGCGTACCCGCCCCTCGCCGCCGAGTACCCGTCCTACGAGGACCACCTGGCGTCGATAGAGGCGGCCCTGCGCGAACTGGCCTCCTCGGGCACCCCGAACCTGGGCGTGGTCCCGGGCACGGTCCCGTCCTACGAGGCCTTCGCGGCGTCGGAGGGCATGTCCCCGGCCGACCCGACGCTGCTCCCCCAGTACGCGACGACACTGGCGGCCCGGGGCCTGGCGACGGCGTGGCCGCCGCAGCGCGGGGCGGCGTGCTGGTGCGGGTCGGGGCGGGCGTACGGGGAGTGCCACGGGCGGTAGGAAACCGGCGCGGGGCGTACGGGGAGTGTCACGGACAGCAGGAAACCGGCGCGGGGACCGATGAGTTCCGGCGCCTCCGGTCGTCCACCGGCGCGAGAGCCTCGCCGACAGCGGGCGGGGCGTCGTCACCCGAGCCGACCGAGCAGGGCCCGCGCGACACGGTGATCGGGAGGTGCGGGGACGCACGGGGGGACGCGCCCCAACGGTGGGCGCCCCCAGGTGACGAACGCGTTCGTTACGATCGGCGTATGACTGGCAAGCGAGTACCGATCAGCCGACGCGAACGACCCGCCAAGCCGGCCCTGACCCGGCGGGGGATCGTCGAGGCGGCGGTGCGGGTCATGCGGTCCGAGGGGCTGGAGAAGGTGACCATGCGGCGCCTGGCCCAGGAGCTGGACACCGGCCCGGCCTCGCTGTACGTCTACGTGGCCAACACCGCCGAGCTGCACGCCGCCGTCCTGGACGCGCTCCTCGGCGAGGTGGAACTGCCCGCCGACGGGTCCGGGACCGGCTGGCGCGAGGACCTCGTCGCGGTCCTGACCTCCTACACCCGTCTGCTCTTCGAGCACCCGCAGCTGGCCCGCTCCGCCCTGGTCGCACGCCCCAGCGGCGCGAACTACCTCGACCTGGTCGAGCGTCTCCTCCTGCTGCTCTCCCGCAGCGGCGCCCCGCGGGAGCAGGTCGCCTGGGGCGTGGACAACCTCCTTCAGTACGCGACCGCCACCGCGGCGGAGCACGGCACCCAGGAACGCGACCCGACGAGCCAGGACGACTGGGACGCGCTCACCCGCGCCGCGCACGGCGTGGACGAGGCCGAGCACCCGACGATCAGGGCACACCTGCCGGCACTGCTGTCCGGCACCCAGGACGCCCGGCTGTCCTGGGGCTTCGACCTCGTGATCAACGGCATCCTCCACACCCCCGTCCCGGACACCACCGGCTGAATCCTCGCCGACCACCACTCCGGACGGCTGATCCGCGCGAAGGCGGGCGGAAGGGGCACTGCGCCCCCATGGACGAACTTGTTCGTCACGAACACGTTCGTTACGCTGGAGAAGCAGGCCGTTCAAGACGGCCCCTCAGCCCCAGGAGGCCCCCATGAACACGCATCACCCCATCGCGATCATCGGCGGAGGTCTCGGCGGCCTCACCGCCGCCCGTGCCCTCCACGTCCACGGCATCGAGGCGGTCGTCTTCGAGCTGGAGCCGTCCCGGGAGGCCCGCACCCAGGGCGGCATGCTCGACATCCACGAGGAGAACGGCCAGAAGGCCCTGCACGCCGCCGACCTCCACGACGGCTTCCTCGAGATCGTCCACGCGGGCGGCCAGGCCTTGCGCCTGCTCGGGCGCGACGGCACCGTTCACGTCTCGCAGGAGGACGACGGCACCGGCGGCCGGCCCGAGGTCGACCGCGGCGACCTGCGCGACCTGCTCCTCGACTCGCTCCCCGCCGGCACGGTCCGCTGGGGGAAGAAGGTCACCGGCGTTCGCGCCCTGGACGGCGGACACCACGAGGTGACCTTCGCCGACGGCTCGGCCCTCACCACCGACCTGCTGATCGGCGCCGACGGTGCCTGGTCGCGCGTGCGTCCCCTGCTCTCCGGCGCCAAGCCCGCCTACACCGGGATCTCCTTCGTGGAGACCGACCTGCTGGAGGCCGAGAGCCGCCATCCGCGCAGCGCGGCCGTCGTCGGCGGAGGGTTCTTCATCTGCCTCGGCGACGAGCGCGGCCTCCTCGCCCACCAGGAGACCGACGGCAGCCTCCACGTCTACGCCGCCCTCAGGACGGACGAGGGCTGGCTGGACACGGTCGACTTCTCCGACCTGCCGACGGCCAAGCAGGCCGTCCTCGCCCGCTTCGAGGGCTGGGACGAGGCCCTGCGCGGCCTGATCGCCGACGCGGACACCATGATCCCGCGCCGCATCCACGCCCTGCCGGTGGGCCACCGCTGGGACCGCGTGCCGGGCGTGACCCTGCTCGGCGACGCCGCCCACCTGATGTCGCCCTTCGCCGGCGAGGGCGCGAACCTCGCCATGTTCGACGGCGCCGAACTCGCTCTGGCCATCGCCGCCCACCCCGGCGACACCGAGGCCGCCCTGACCGCCTACGAGGAAGCCCTCTTCCCGCGCAGCGAGGCTTCTGCCGCCGACTCCGCCCAGAGCCTGGACACGATGTTCAGCCCGCAGGGCCTGGAGAAGACGACGGCGTTCTTCACCGCCGGCCCGTCGGCTTCGTAACCGGCTCCCACGGCGTCGACGGAGGCACCCGCGCCGTCGAAGCCCCCCCGCCCGGGGCCAGGGCCCAGAGTCGTCAGTTGATGATCTCGGCGCGCCCCTCCAGACGCATCGCGTCCAGCCGCTCTCGCCACATCCGGAGGGCTTCGGGCGTCTGCCGCGTCCAGTCGGTGACCTCACCGAGGACCCGGAGCGGTTCCTTGCTCCGATAGGAACGGGTGGGATTGCCGGGGAACTTCTTGTCGGTCACGTTCGGGTCGTTCTCGAACTTCCCGGTCGGCTCGACGGCGTACACCCGCGGTTCCCCGTCCCCGGCGGCAAGCTCGGCGGCGAGCCCCGCACCGTCACGCAACGCGGTGAAATAGATGTGGTTCATCAGGATCTCGGGCCGGTAGTTCGAAGGGAACCCGGCGGTGAGGTGCTCCCCGACCCGCAGATCGGCCTTCGTACCGTGGAAGAACGGCCCCTCGTCCAACACCTCGTCCATTGCGGCAGGTTACCAATCCGACCGCGATCCGTTCCGGCGTGCGGGCGATCAGTCGGCCTCTTCCCAGTTGAAGGCGGAGCAGGTGTCCTTCAGGACCTTGCGGCTGCCGTACTCGCCCAGACAGACGCGGTAGCTGATCCATCCGTCCTCGGGGATGTTCATGTTGGCGTCGAGTCTGTGGTACTTGCCGTAGTAGTTCCAGGCGCGCAGGTAGTCGGTGCCGTTCTCGTCGGAACGCTCGTACTCCACCACCACCGAATGCCCGTCCGCAGCGTTGTCCCAGACCAGCAGGTGATCGCCGTCATGGACGAACGATGCCGAGCCGGCACAGCTGTTGGCGTAGGTGCACCGGTCGCCCTTGTGCGGCGCGGACTCGGTGGTCACGGTGTATTCGACCGCCGAAGCGGTGCCCGCCAGGGGCAGTACGGCCAGAGCGGCCGCACTGGCGGCGCCGACGAACGCGGTGCGCTTCTTCATTGCGGTGATCCTCACGTTGATTGCCCTCATGGGTTCCGGCAGCGCTCCAAAATTCACCCGGGCCGCATTCCGCATGCGGGACACTGCCCGCCCCGGGCGGTCACAGACTGCCGCGCGCCAAAGACCCGAACAACGACCGGCTTCGCATGATCGGATAAGCCCGGGGTTATCGGTTGCCCGAATGGGCGACGGGCCCTCTCGATCGTCCGGCAGCTCTCGCGGGTCAGCCGCTCGCTACCGGAGGCCCTTCGGGCCTCTACGGCGGTCACCGGCTGCGCTGTTCATCCAGGGACGAAGGCGGCGGACGGCGCTCCTCCTCGGAAAGCCAGTCGTCGCCGTGCACCCAATGGCAGGATCTCCGGCACAATGGCAGCGTGTCCAAGCCCGTCCCCTCCTCCGCCTCCGTGTCCGCCCGCATGAGCCGCCAGGGTTCCCGCGACACGGCCCCGGAGATCGCGGTGCGACGACTGCTCCACGCGTCGGGCATGCGCTACCGCGTGAACGTGCCGGTGCCGGGCATGGCCCGCCGCACGATCGACATCGCCTTTCCCCGGGCCAAGGTCGCCATCTTCCTCGACGGCTGCTTCTGGCACGGCTGCCCGCAGCACGCCACGCAGCCGAAGTCGAACGCCGAGTGGTGGCGCACCAAGCTCGACAAGAACATGTCCCGCGATGCCGAGACGACCGGTCACTTGCAGGAGCAGGGGTGGACGGTGCTCCGGTTCTGGGAGCATGAAGCACCGGTGGATGTGGCCCATCGGGTCGGAAAGGCGCTGACAACGGTCAGGGACGCAAGCGTCGACACCCCTTAGGCCACCGGTGTCGGCGAGTCGGCCCCTTCGACTGGGGATTCGCGGTCGGTGCGCCGGCTCACCCGGCGGGCGTCGGCTTGTTCGGGGACCATGGAGGTAGGGCGGATCGCGCAGGGCGGCGGTCTCGGCCGGTGGCTACGGTGTTGAGGAGTGCGCCGTGGTCGCGACGAAGCGATGCCAGGAGCCGCTGATGTCCGGGAATCCGAGCGAGGCGCAACCGCCGGTCGTCGACCGCGCGACGTTCGAGCGGCAGCTGGAAGGGCTGCGGGTGAGGGAGAAGGCCCACACCAGGGAGGGCGACGCGATCGCCGCGGCGCGCCGCAGGCTTCCGATGGTGGAGGTGGCCGCGGACAGTCCGCTGCTGGGGCCGGACGGTCCCCTGACGCTCCTCGACGCGTTCGAAGGACGGCGTCAGATGATCGCCTACTACTTCATGTGGTGGCCCGGACGGTCGGCCGCAGAGCAGTGCGAAGGCTGTACCTGGGTGATGAGTCACGTGGGCGAGCTGGCGTACCTGCACTCCCGCGACATCACGTTCGCCGTGTTCTGTCAGGGGCGGAACACGGCCTACGGCTTCGGGGACGCGCGGACGTCGTACGAGGAGAGCCTGCGCTACCGCGCCTTCATGGGCTGGACGATGCCGTGGTACTCCGCCCAGCCCTCACTCGGGTCGCTTCTTGCCGGCCGGGAGCCCGGTCTGTTCCACCTGGTGTGCTACCTGCGCGACGGCGACCGTGTCTTCGAGACGTACTGGACCAGGCGTCGCGGGGCCGAGGCGGCGGACTACAGCTACGCGCTCATGGATCTCACGGCGTTCGGGCGTCAGGAGGACTGGGAGGACTCACCGGCGGACTGGCCCCGCCTCGGGCACGCCACGCGGACCCTGGGCGGGGCTCCCGACTGGCCCCCGCTGCGGGAGTGGCCGGGCGGACGTCCTACGGCACAGTGGCCGCGCCTCGACGCCGGACGCTCCGACGAGCTGGGCGCCCCCGGCGCCGGCACAGGCGCCGACACCGGCACCCGCGCCGGCCCGGCGGCCGAGCCCGGTCACTGTCACTGATCGCGTGCGGTGTCCGGGCGGGGCCGCCGTCAGACCCCGGTGAGGTCGAAGGTTCCGGAGCCGTCCTGCCTGCCGCTGGAGTACTGGCGTATGAACTCGCCGTCCGCGTACCGGTCGTAGCCCATCATGGAACCGGTGTACTTGTTCTGCACGCCGATCTTCGAGCTGCCGGGGACGTCGCGGTAGATGTAGAACCGCTGGAGGTCGTCCTCCGCGCACGGGACCGTCATCAGGACCGCTCGTTCGGTGGACGCGTTCTGCTCGGCGACGGTCGCGCAACCGCCGTTGCCCCAGTTCCACAGGGACGCCTCGATGACGCCGTTCCGCTCCGTCACGTCGCACAGGCGCCAGTTGTCCAGGTGGGCGCTGAAGATCGACGAGGGCCGCAGCCGGACGCCGTCGTCCGCGAGGAGCGGTGCGCCCCAGGACAGGGGCTTGCCGGGTACGGCGATCTTGTAGGCCTCGGTCGAGCAGTCGAGGGCCGTCCGCGTGGTGCTCGCGCTCGCCGTGGGCCGTTGGGTGGAGGTGCCGTCGGCGGGAGCCGGGCGCGGGGCGGGGCTTTCCTGCTTCTGCCGCGCCGTCGGCGCGACCTCGCCCGCCGGGTGGTCGGCCCGCGCGGCCGCCGAGCCGCAGTCGAGGAGGGCTTGCGCCCGGGCCATGATGCTGTCGGCGGGCACGCTGTCCTGGCAGCGCACCGCGCCTTCCTCAAGGGTGGTGAAGGTGGTGAAGCTGCCGCTGCCGGACCCCTCGGTCCACTCCAGCGCCCAGCTTCCGTCGTCCTGTTGGGTGCGGTTGCAGTTGAGGCTGCCGTACGTGCCGGTGACCTTCTTGGTGCCCTTGTAGAAGCCGTAGTAGCCCGGCTGGGTCAGGTTCCAGGTGACCGAGTTCGACTCCTTGCTGGTGGAGGTGTATTCGAGCTTCACGTCCAGGCCGACGGTCGCCTTGACGTTGCTGAGCGCCTCGGTCGCGAAACTGGTCTCGATCGTGTCGTCGAGGCCGACGGAGACCGTGATGACCGTCGTGGTGTCGGTGCTGACGGTCTGCTGGCCGGTGGTGCCCTCGGTGACGTACCAGCCCTTGAAGTGGGTGATGGTCGGGGACACTTCGGTGGTCTTGATGTACGGGTGGCGGGTGCCGAGGTCGGCCGCCGTGCAGGCGCCGCCGGGCCGGGCCTCCGTGGTCCGGGTGGGTCCCGCGGCGGCCGGCTGGGCGGCGAGGCTCAGGGCGGTGACCGCCCCGGCGGCCGCGGTGGCGGTCGTCGCCATGAGTAATCTGCCGATGCGACGGACGGGTCCTGTGGAACGCATCGTTGTCTGTTCCCCCCTGGTCGTGTGGGTCCGGTCGGGGGGTGAATGTAACGGCCACACGGTGGGGTGGTGTGAGGGCCGAACTGGCCACAGATCGTGACGGAGGGGCCTATTCCGCCCCTGGCGACCAGGGAGCGGACCGCACGTGCGCGACGCTGTGCCGGTCACGGCCCTCCGGCGGCCCGCCGGCCGCCTTGCCCACCGCGACGATGGAGACGATCGCCCAGTCCGGGTTCGGGTCCAGCTCCTTGGTGAGCGCTTCCAGGTCGAAGGCCCGGAACTGGTGCGTGGCCAGTCCCATGGCCTGCGCCTGAACGGTCAGGTGGGCGACGGCCTGGCCGAGGTCGTAGTCCGCGAACTCGGAGTAGGACAGCGTGCCGTCGACGTGCCGGCGCGTCAGCGTCACGACGAGCAGGCTCGCGTCCGTCGCCCAGCGGGCCGAGCTCGGCGCGAGGTGAGGGAGCAGCCGGTCGTGCTCCGGTTCACCGGGCCTGGCGGTGAAGAAGGCCCACGGCTGGGAGTTCCCCGCCGACGGCGCCCACCGCGCGGCTTCCAGCAGCAGCCCGAGGGCGTGGTCGTCGACAACGGCCGTCGGATCGAAGCGGTAGGGGCTGAAACGCCCGGCCAGCAGGGGGTGTATGCCGCCGGGCGGCTGCGGAGAGCGGTGCATGCTCCGCCGCAACCGGCGACCGCGAGCGCGTATTCCGGCCGGTGCGGGCGCACTCCCGCGGCGGGCGTCACCGCACGTCGGGTGCGCTCTCCCCGGGCGGGGCCCGCCTCGGCTGCGGGCCGGCCTCCGTCAGTCCGTCACGAACTTCAGCAGGTCCGCGTTGAACTGCTCCGCGTGACTGACGTAGAGGCCGTGTCCGGCGGCCCGGGTACTCGAGGTAGGTGCACTCGGGCAGCAGCTCGGCGGTGCGCCGTCCGGTGAGCTCCACGGGGGCGGAGAAGTCCGCGTCGCCGTGCACGACGAGTGCCGGTACGCCGATGCCGCGCAGTGCCGCGCGGTTGTCGGCGTGGAAGCAGGACTCCTGCGTCTTCAGCATCGCCCACGGCGCGGTCGACAGGCACTGTCGGTAGGTGACGTCCATCTGCTCGGGTGAGACGTCGCTGCCGAGGTGGGTGGTGAAGTACAGCTGGGTCTGGCGGGCCAGCCACTTCGGCCGGTCAGCGCGGACCGCCGCGACGAGACCGTCGAAGGCCGCCTGGGGCATGCCCTGCGGGTTGTCGTCGGTCTGCTTCAGGAGCGGCAGGGTGGCGGAGAGGAACACGGCCCGCGCGACCCGGTCCTCGCCGTGCCGGGCGAGGCAGCGGGCGATCTCCGCGCCGCCCATCGAGTGGCCGACGAGCGTGACGCCGGTCAGGTCCAGGTGGTCGAGGAGCGCCGCCAGGTCGTCGGCGGTGCTGTCGATGCCGTAGCCGTCGGCCGGGCGGTCGGAACGTCCGTGACCGCGGCGGTCGACGGCGACGCAGCGGTAGCCGCGCTCGACGAAGTAGGGGATCTGGTACTCCCACATGTCTGCGGGGAGCATCGCGCCGGCGACGAAGACGATCGGCGTGCCCCGGCCGTAGTCCTCGTAGGCGATGCGGGTGCCGTCGTGGCTCTCGAAGTACATCGGACCTTCCCTCCCGTTGCGCTCTGCGTGCTTCGGATACTGCACGAGGCCGGGGAGGCCGGCGATTACCCGTGAGGTAGTGCGGGCGGCCCCCGTGCCGTACCGGGGTGGGATATTCGGTGTCCGCCTGCTCCGTGAGGGCCCAGGATGGATCGCATGCGTCTGGCCACCCCTGTACTGCACACTCCCCGCCTGCGGCTGCGGCCCTTCACCGATGCCGACGGGGACCGCCTCTTCGCGCTGCACGGCAACACCCGTGTGATGCGCTACTGGGACTCCCCGCCGTGGACCGAGCGGGCACGCGCGGAACGCTTCCTCTCCAACTGCCGGAAGATGGAGGAGGAGGGCACCGGCGCGCGGGTTGCCGTCGACCGGGTGTCCGACGGGGCCTTCGTCGGCTGGTGCGGCCTGTCCGCATGGAACCCGGTCTACCGCAGCGCGTCGTTGTGTTACTGCCTCGACGAGCCGATGTGGGGCCACGGTTACGCACCGGAGGCGGCGCACGCCCTGCTGCGGTGGGCCTTCGGCACGCTGGACCTGAACCGGGTCCAGGCCGAGGCCGACACGCGCAACCCGGCGTCCGCCCGCGTTCTGGAGAAGCTCGGGTTCGTGCGTGAGGGGACGTTGCGCGAGGACTGCGTCGTGAACGGCGAGGTGTCCGACTCGTGGGTGTACGGGCTGATCAGGCGAGAGTGGCGGCCCGAAGCCGACCCGCGCTGACGCCTCCCGGCGTACGTCCGGCGATCGACGGGCGGGGAGGGCCGGGGCGTTCCGCACGCGTCCCCGGCCGGCGCGTTCCGCACGCGTCCCCGAAGTGTTTCCCCGCCGCACCTCTGCCGTTCGCCGTGCCCGGCTACCTTCGCGCTGCCCGGTCCGGCAGCAGGAGAGGTATGTCCATGAGCGCCCCTGTCCACCGCTCCTCCGAACGGCCCTCCGCAGCCACCCTGGCCGCGGCCCGGCAGCGTCGCGAGGAGGGACGGGCCGGTACGTCGTCCGGGGCCGGGACCTCGGCGGAGCAGGCCCTCCTCGGGCTCCAGTCCAGCGCCGGCAACCGGGCGGCGACCGCCACCGTGCAGCGCGCCAGGGGCCGGACCCTGGAGCGGACCCCGGGGACCGACACCGCCCGGCCCGGCTCGGCCCCCGGCGCCCGGCACGCCCCGGCCGGCCTCACGCGACGGGGGTCGGCACCCGGTGCCCTGGGCGACCGTGCCCCGCTCGGCACGGGTTCCGGCACCCGACCCGCGTCGGTCGCCGAAGTCCGGGTCGACACCAGCGCCCCGGAACCCGTCGCGGCCCCCGGGACCACCGCGGCCACCCGCTTCGCCCCGTCGGGCCGTACCCGGCGCGGCTCGGACACCGACACCCGCCCCGGCCCCACCGCCCTCACCCGACGCGGCTCGGAATCCGGCACCCACGGCCTGGAAGTCGACCCCGGCTTCCAGGAGCACGTCGACACCGCCCGGGAAGAGGCACGCACCGCCGCCGCCGAACGCGCCGCCGCCGAAGAAGCCGAACGCCGCGCCGCCCTCGCCGCCCGCTTCACGCCCTCGGGCCGTACCCGGCGCGGCTCGGACACCGACACCCGCCCCGGCCCCACCGCCCTCACCCGACGCGGCTCGGAATCCGGCACCCACGGCCTGGAAGTCGACCCCGGCTTCGAGGAGCACGTCGACACCGCCCGGGAAGAGGCACGCACCGCCGCCGCCGAACGCGCCGCCGCCGAAGAAGCCGAACGCCTCGCCGCCGAACGCGCCGCCGAAGAGGCACGCCTCGCCGCCGAACGCGCCGCAGCCGCGGAGGAGGAGGCGGCTCGCCGCGCGGCCCTCGCCGCCCGCTTCACCTCCACGGGCCGCGCCCGGCGCGGCTCGGACACCGACACCCGCCCCGACCCCACCGCCCTCACCCGACGCGGCTCGGAATCCGGCACCCACGGCCTGGGAATCGACCCCCGCCTCCAGGAGGAGGCGCGCCTCGCCGCCGAACGCGCCGCCCAGGAGCGTGCCGCCGCGGAGGAAGCGGCTCGCCGCGCCGCCCTCGCCGCCCGCTTCACCTCCACGGGCCGTACCCGGCGCGGCTCGGACACCGACACCCGCCCCGACCCCACCGCCCTCACCCGACGCGGCTCGGAATCCGGCACCCACGGCCTGGGAATCGACCCCGTTTTCCAGACGGAGCTGGACACCGCCCGAGACGCGGCGCGCGTCACGGAGGCCCCTTCGGGGAAGAAGAGTGACCGTCTGAAGGAGATCGCCGAGAACGCGGACCAGGGGAAGCGGATCCTCGATCCCGCGGACGCCCTGGGCAAGGGGGTCCAGGCGCCCACCGCCGCCGGCCTCGGCCAGCAGGCCACGGAAGAGGCGGCCGCCGCGGCGAAGCCGGACGCCACCCCGGCGGAGGCCTCCGGGGCGTCGGCGGCCTCCGTCCTGAAGCACGACGCCGCCGCCGCGGGAGTCGCCGGCGCGTCGCTGAGCGCCGGCGCGGAGCTCCTCGCCCTCGGGTCCAGCGTCGCGGACGCCTTCAGGAACCTGAAGACGTCCCTGCAGAAGAAGACGGGCGCCGGATATCACAACGCGCGGAGGAAGGCCAAGGTCAAGGCGGGCGACGCGGGTATGAGCGTCGCCAGCACGGGGGCCAACGCCGGTGCCATCGCCAAGGAGGCGATCAAGGTCGAGGGCGTGGCGAGCACCGCGGCCAGCGCCGAGGCGAGCGGTGTGCTCAGCGGCGTCGCCGGTGTGGCGAAGAGCATCCGCGCCCTCGGCAAGACCGGCGGCGCGATCCGCAAGTACCGGAACCTGGGCAAGCTCCCGGACGCCGAAACCGCCCACGCCGGACTGCTGGCCCGTCTGAAGGCTCCGGCGGACGCCGAGGAGCGACGGGCCAAAGCGGCGTACGACGAGGTCGTGGCGTTGCAGAGGGAGTCCGAACAAGGGCGTCCGCGGGAGGGGTGGCAGGCGGCGTTCGACGCCGCCGTGCGGAGCTACGAGGCGGCGGCGCACCGCGAGGCCCAGGCCAAGCTCACCTACCTCCGTGCCCTGAACGACGCGAGGACCGTGGACGGGACCAAGAAGTTCGCGCGGCGCAAGCAGGTCTCCAAGGCCGTCAAGGAAGGGATGGGCGGCGGCCTGGGCGAGGGGCTGAAGGGCGCGGGCGGCATCGCGACCGTGGCCATCGTCGCCACGGGAGCCCTGGCCTCCAACCCGGCCGGTTGGATCGTCGCCGCCGCCGGGGCGGGCCTCGTCGTCCTCACCGCCGGCTACAAGGGAGTCCGGTCGGGCTACGGCCGTTTCCAGGAGGCCCACCACCCCGAGCGCTACACGCCGCACGGCGAGGAAGTACCGGAGGCCAAGCCCACCTGGGAATCGCTGAAGCACGCCATGAAGGTCTGGAAGAAGGTGTCGAAGTACAAGCGCCAGCTGGCGGCGCACAAGCTCTACGACATGGTCTCGCGTCCCGACACCGAGCCCGAACTGCGCCGCTCCGCCCTGGATCTGCTGGTGGTGCTCAAGGCCGGCCCCACGGACCACGGGATGGATCCGAGGACGTGGCAGGAGAGCCTGATGGACCCGGCCGCCAAGGCCGACTGGATCAAGGAGATCACGGACCAGCTCAGCTCCGGATCGTGACGGAGCGGGGGCGAGGGCGGGAGCGGGGCGGGGACGAGGGGCGAGGACAAGGGCGAGGCGGGGACGAGCGGGGCGAAGGCGAGGGCGAGGGCGAGGCGGGAGCAGGGTGCCGCGCGAGGACGACCCCGCTCCCTCCAGCCGCCCGAATCCGCCGACCGGATCAGCCGGCGGCCGGCCGCTCGCCCGCCGGCCGGCCCAGCGCCTCCCCCAGCACCTCCCGCATCCCGACCGGCTCCCGGCCCAGCAGCGTGCCCAGCGTCGGGTCCGGGGCGGCGAACTCCCCCGCACGGGCGGCGGCGAAGATGCCGAGGACCTGGTCGGCGTAGTGCGCGGGCACGCCCTGGGCCACCAGGTGGTCCCGGAAGCCGGCCTCGGGTGCGGTGCTCCTCGTGAACGTGCGGCCGGTCACCTCGGTGGCGAGGGCCGCGAGGTCGTCGAAGGACAGGGCCCGCGACGCGGTGAGGGACGGGGTGGGCCCCTCGAAGCGGCCCTCGTCGGCCAGTATCGCGGCGGTCGCCTCCGCGAGGTCGGCGTGCGTGGTCCAGGCGACCGGGCCGTCCCCGGGGAGCAGGATCTCGCCGGTCTCCCGGGCGTGGTCGAGGAAGCGCGTCGCGCTGGCGGCGTAGAAGCCGTTGCGCAGTGAGGTGAAGGGGATCCCGCAGCCGCGCAGGATCTCCTCGGTGGCGGCGTGGTCGCGGCAGGCCTGGAAGTGGGAGGCCGCACCGGCACCCATCTGGCTGGTGTAGAGGACGCGGCGGGCGCCCGCCGTGACGGCCGCCTCGATCGCGGCCCGGTGCTGCTTCACGCACTCCTCGCCCATCCTGTCCACGGAGACGACGAGGACCTGCGAGGCGCCCTCGAAGGCGTGGGCGAGGCTCTCGGTGTCCGTGAAGTCGCCCCGCCGTACGCGGACGCCCCGGTCGGCGAAGGCCCGCGCCCGCGGGTCCTCCGGGTCGCGGACGCTGACGCCGACCCGCTCCGCCGACATACGGGTGAGCAGGTGCTCGACGATGCGGTGTCCCAGTTGTCCGGTGGCTCCGGTCACGATGATCATGCTGCGCTCCAATGTCCACGGTGAGTGTTCAGGGCGACGGTTCCGTTGTTTCCAATGGAAACATTTATACGGTAACAGCGATAATCACGATGGCAACACATACGCGCTATCGTTGATTCCATGCCATCCCGTTCCGACCAGACCCGGCAGCGGGTCATCGAGGCCGCCATCGGCCTGCTGACGCGCGGCGGCCGTGACGCGGTCACCACACGTGCGGTCGCCGAGGCGGCGGGGCTGCAGGCGCCGGCCATCTACCGGTTGTTCGGCGACAAGGACGGACTGCTCGACGCGGTCGCCGAGCACGGCTTCGCGAGCTTCCTCGCCGCCAAGCACGTGGACCCCGACCCGGCGGACCCCGTCCAGGACCTGCGGGACGGCTGGGACCTGGCGGTCGAGTTCGGCCTGGCCAATCCCGCGCTGTTCACGCTGATGTACACCGAACCCGCCCGGACGGACTCGGCCGCGTTCAAGGCCGGCATGGAGATCCTCATGGGCCGCATGCGGCGGCTGGCCGCCGGCGGATGGCTCCGCGTGGACGAGGAGCTGGGGGCCCAGATCATCCACGCCACGGCGCGCGGCGCCGTGCTCACCTGGCTGTCCCAGCCCGAGGACCGGCGCGATCCGGCCCTGTTCACCACCCTGCGCGAGTCCATGGTCGCCGCCGTCACCAACGAACGGCCGGCCGTCCGGGACGCCGGCCCGCGGGGCGCCGCCCGCGCCCTGCGCGCCGCCCTGCCCGAGCAGACCGTACTCAGCGACGCGGAGCGCCTGCTGCTGGACGAGTGGCTGAAGCGCCTCGCCGACGCCGGCTGAGCCACCGCCGGACCGCCTTTACCAGGACGCTGCCCTTCGGGCCAACTCCCTTTCCAGCCAAAGACGTTCGGCCGCCATTCGGGCATTTTTCGCGTCAAACCCCCGGCTGCTCCGGCTCGTAGTCACGAGGCTGCCACGACCCGTGAGCACAAGCGGTAGTGTCCCCTCCTGTACGTCGAACGCCGTTCGCGGATACGGGAGTTCGAGGTGGTCGGACCGTGTCCCGTGCCGCTTCGAGTCCGCGTCGTCGGCACCCCCTGCTCGTACCGGCCCTCGCGTGTTCCCGGGAGATCCATGTCGTGCGCCTTCGCCGTCGCCCGCCTCGCTGCTGACTCCGCAGCCCGAGGCGCCCTTCGCAGACTCCGGTCCGCTCCGGCCCGTTGAGCCCGGTCGTCATCGGGCCGGTCGGCGCCCCGCCCCTGCGCGCCGTCCCGCCTCGGCCACCCTCGCCCACACCGACGGCTTCCGATCCGTGAGGACCTGATGACTGAACTGATAGTGACCGCCACCGCCGTGCTGGCGGTGGCCGGAGTCGGGGCCGCGTGGTACTTCCGGCGCAAGGGCGAGCAGGCCCGGCGCCGGGCCGAGCAACTGCGCGAGCACGCCGACCGGCTCACCCTGCAACTCGTCGCCGCCGAGCAGTGCGTGGGGCACCTGGCCGCCACCGTGATCCCCGCGGTCGCGAAGGGCGGGCCCGGCGGTACCGGCCCCGACGGCGGGCTGCCCGTGCCGGCGCAGCTCGACGGTACGCCGCTCGCCGAGCGGCTGCGTGCCGTGCCCGGCGCGGTGGCGGCGGCGGTCGGGGACGTACGGGCGCAGGAACGGACGGCCGCCCAGCAGGCCGCGGCCCACGCCGCCGAGCAGGTACGGCAGGACACCGAGCGGCGGATCGCCCAGGTACGGCAGGAGTCCGTCGGGGTGGCCCGCGCCGCCGTGCGCGGCTTCGCCAACAACGTCGTGGCCCGCGCGGCCAAGCTGGGCCGGGCCGTCAGCCACGGCGTACGGCGGCACATCTCGGACGAGGCGTACGCGACGCTCGTGGAGATCGACCACCTCGCGCAGCAGATGCTGCTCACCGCGTCCGGGTACTCCGTGCTCGCCGGGGACAAGCTGTCCCGGCGCTGGCCGGCCACCACGTTGACCGACATCGTGCGCGCGGCCATGGGCCGGATCGAGGGGTACGAGCGGATCAAGCACCCCGAGATGGGGTCCGTGGTGGTCGAGGGCCGCGCCGTGGAGGCGGTCGTGCACGCGCTCGCCGTACTGCTGGACAACGCGCTGCGCTACTCGCCGCCCGCCGCCAGCGTCCACGTCTCGCTGGAACAGGGGCACCACGCCTGCTTCCTGATCGTGGACGACGCCGGGCTGCGCATGGACGACGAGCGGCTGCTGTGGGCGAGCGACGTGATGTCCGGCGAGCAGCGCGACGACATCACGCGCCTGGGCGCCCACCCCCAGACCGGGCTGCGCGTGGCGTCGCTGCTCGCGGAGAACTACGGCTTCCGCGTGGAGCTGACCGCGCCCAACATCTACCAGGGGACCCGGGCCATGGTCGTCCTGCCGAAGAACCTGATCGTCGACCCGGCGGCGGCCCAGCCGGCGCCGCAGGCCGTGTCCCGGGCACTGCCGCCGAAGGCGGTGGCGCATGCGGCGGAGGCGGAGGAGACCCCGGGCCGGACGGTGCCCACGGCTCCCGCCGCACCCGCCCCCGAACCGGGCCCGGCTCCGGCCCCCGCCCCTGCACCGGACCCGGCGCCCGAGCCGGCCCCCGCACCCGCTCCGGCCGCATCGTCCCCCTTCGCCGAGGCCGCCCCTTCGGCCGCCCCCGAGACCGCACCCGCCACCACCACCGCCAGCGGCCTGACCGTCCGCCGGCGCTCCCCCGCGCCCGCCCGCGCACCCCGCCCCGCCGCTCCCGACGACACCGAGCCCGGCCGTCCCGCCGTTGCCGCCGCCTGGGCGGCCGGCACCCGCAGCGGCCGGGAGGGCGAGCGGCCCTCGCCGACCTCCGCCGACGCCATCCGCACCTCCGCCGCCCACCCCACCCCTCACGACGGCGCTGACGACGAAGGAAACTGATCGTGCAAGACACACACACCAACGGCCTGGGCTGGCTGCTGGACCAGGAACTCGGCAGCGTCGAGGGCGTCCGGTACGCCGTGCTGATGAGCAGCGACGGGCTGCTGAAGGCCCGCACCGAGACGATCGGCCAGGACGACGGGGAGAAGTTCGCCGCGCTGACGGCGGCGCTGCGCGCGGCGGGCAAGGCCTGGGACGAGTTCACCGGCGGCTCGGGGATGCGGCAGCTGCTGATCGAGTCGGTCGGCTGCATCGGGCTGACGACCACGGCCGCGAAGAACACCATGCTGTCGGTGTGCACGACCGGCCCCGACGCCGACGTCGGTCTGATCTCGCACCACATGGTGCGGCTCGCCACCCGGGTGGGGCACGAGCTGGCCACCGAGGAGCGGGTGCCGGTCCAGGCGCGGGTGCCGGCCGCGGACGGCGGCTCACCGGTATGAGCGGGCCGCGGCGTGACCCCGACATGGTCCGGCCCTACGTCCGCACCCAGGGCCGGGTCCGTGCGCGCGACGACGTGCGCCTGGAGAGCGTGGTCATCGCCGCGACCGGCCCCACGGACACGCTCGGGCCGGACGCCCGCCGGGTGATGCGGCTGTTCGCGGGCGCGGAAGGCGGCCTGGCCGTCGCCGACATCGCCGCAGCGCTGGAGCTGCCGCCCTCGACGGTGCGCATCCTCGTCTCCTCGCTGATGGACTCCGGCCACCTCGCCAGCCCGGTCGACGCGACCGACGACCAGCCCGACTTCGACCTGCTGCAGGAGGTACTCCGTGGACTTCGCTCCATGGTCTGACCGGACCGACGCGTCCACCCGGACCGACGAGTCCACCCCGGCCGACGAGTCCACCCCGGCCGAAGGCGCCGGCCGGGCCCACGGCACCGGCCGGGCCGACGGGGCCGTCACCTACGTCCCCGCCACGGTGACCCGGTCGGCCAAGATCGTGGTCGCGGGCGGTTTCGGCGTCGGCAAGACGACGCTGATCGGCAGCGTCTCGGAGGTGCGGCCGCTGCGGATGGAGGAGCCGATCACGCAGGCCAGCGCCGGTGTGGACGACCTGCGCGGCACCCCGCACAAGACGACGACCACCGTGGCGATGGACTTCGGCCGCATCCACATGGCCGGCGGCCGGCTCGCCCTGTACCTGTTCGGGCTGCCGGGGCAGTCCCGTTTCCAGCCGCTGTGGGAGGACCTGGCCGAGGGCGCCCTCGGCTGTCTCGTCCTGGCCGACACCCGCGACCTCGACGCCTCCCACGACGCCCTCGGGCTGCTCGACGGCGCGGGCATTCCGTACGCCGTCGCGATCAACACCTTCCCCGGCGCCCCGGGTTACCCCGAGGCCGAACTGCGCGAGGCCCTCGCCCTGGAGCCGGCCACGCCCCTGACGTACTGCGACGCCCGCGACCGCACGTCCTCCCTGCACGCCCTGATCACGCTCACCGAGTACCTCTCCGAGCACCGTTCAGCCGCCCTCCTGGAGTCCCGCCGATGACGCAGCCCTCCGCCGAGTCCGCGCCCGCCGGTCCCCCGGGCCGTATCGCCCTGTACGCACCGGAGTTCGCCGCCGACCCGCACGCCGCCTACCGGAGCATGCGCCGCACCCACGGCCCGCTCGTCCCGGTCGACCTGGCGCCCGGTGTGCCCGCGACCCTGGTGATCGGCTACTACCAGGCCCGCCGCATCCTCAACGACCCGCTGCACTTCCCGGCCGACCCGCGGGCCTGGGAGAAGCTGATCCCGGCGACCTGCCCGGTGCGGCCGATGATGGAGTGGCGGCCCAACGCGCTGCGCTCGGGCGGCGCCGAGCACGCCCGCTACCGGTCGGCCAACACCCACGCCATCGACCAGGTCGACCAGCACGGGCTGCGGGCCCTGGTCGAGAAGGTCGCCGACGGCGCCATCGACGGCTTCCGCGCGGCCGGCTCGGCGGACCTGCTGACCCAGTACTCCTTCCCCATCGCCTTCAGCGTGCTCAGCGCGCTGCTCGGCTGCCCGGACGAGATCGGGCAGCGCATCGCCGACGGCATGGCGAAGATCTTCGACACCACCAACGCCGAGCAGGGCAACGTCATCCTCGCCCGGGCCGTGTCCGACCTGGTGGCGCTGCGCCGGGCCCACCCCGGCGACGACATCACGTCCCGGCTGGCCCTGCACCCCGTCGAGCTGAGCGACGAGGAGATGAGCCACCAGCTCGTCACGCTCTACGGCGCCGGGATCGAACCCATGACCAACCTGATCAGCAACACGATCCTGAAGATCCTCACCGACGACGAGTTCTCCGCCGACCTGCACGCCGGGCTGTCCACGGTGCGCGACGCGCTCGACGCCGTCCTCTACACCGACCCGCCGATGGCCAACTACTGCATCTCCTACCCGCCGTACCCGATCGACGTGGAGGGCGTGCTGCTGCCGGCCGACCAGCCGGTGGTGATCTCGATGGCCGCCGCGAACAACGACCCGGCCCTCACCGAGGGCGTGCCCGCGGGGCGGCTCGGCGGCAACCGCGCCCACCTGGCGTGGAGCGCCGGCCCGCACACCTGCCCCGCCCGCTCGCACGCCTACCTGATCGCCGAGACCGCGGTCACCCACCTCCTGGACGCGCTGCCGGAGACCGACCTGGCCCGGCCGGCGGCCGAACTGACCTGGCGCCCCGGCCCGTTCCACCGCGCCCTCGAATCCCTGCCCGTCACCTTCCCCGCCGCGCAACCCGCCGCACACTAAGGAGCCAGGCCATGGCGACCCAGCAGCCCGCCCTCGTCCTCGACCCCTACGGCGCCGATCACCACGCCGAGCACCGCACCCTGCGGGAGCGCGGCCCGGCCACCCGGGTGGACGTCCTCGGCGTCGAGGCCTGGTCGGTAAGCGACCCCGTCCTCCTCAAACAGCTGCTCACCAGCCCCGACGTGTCCAAGGACTCCCGGGCGCACTGGCCCGCCTTCGCCGAGGTCGTCACCACCTGGCCACTGGCGCTGTGGGTGGCGGTGGAGAACATGTTCACCGCGTACGGGCCGAACCACCGCAAGCTGCGCCGGCTGGTGGCGCCCGCCTTCAGCGCCCGCCGGATCGAGGCGATGCGGCCGGCCGTGGAGAAGACGGTGACCGCGATCGTCGACCGGCTCGCGGAGCTTCCCGCCGGTGAACCGGTCGATCTGCGGCAGGAGTTGGCCTACCCGCTGCCCATCGCGGTGATCGGTCACCTCATGGGCGTGCCCGAGGACCAGCGCGGGGGCTTCCGCACCGTCGTGGACGGCGTCTTCGACACCACGCTGGACCAGGCCGAGGCGCAGGCCAACGCCGCGGGCCTGTACGCGGTCCTGGACCGGCTCATAGCGACCAAGCGCGCGACGCCGGGCGACGACATGACGTCGCTGCTCATCGCCGCGCGGGACGACGAGGGGGACGGCGACCGCCTGTCCCACGACGAGCTGCGCGACACCCTGCTGCTGGTGATCAGCGCCGGTTACGAGACCACCGTCAACGTCATCGACCAGGCCGTGCACACCCTGCTGACCCGCCCCGACCAGCTCGCCCTGGTCCGCAAGGGCGAGGTCACCTGGGGGGACGTGGTGGAGGAGACGCTGCGACACGAACCGGCGGTCAAGCATCTGCCGCTGCGGTACGCGGTCAACGACATCCCGCTGCCGGACGGGCGGACCATCGCCCGCGGGGAGGCCATCCTCGCCTCGTACGCCGCCGCCAACCGGCACCCGGACTGGCACGAGGACGCCGACACCTTCGACGCGACCCGCACCGTCAAGGAGCACCTGGCCTTCGGCCACGGCGTCCACTTCTGCCTGGGCGCGCCGCTGGCCCGCATGGAGGTGACCCTCGCGCTGGAGAGCCTCTTCGGCCGCTTCCCGGACCTGCGGCTCGCCGACCCGGCCGAGGAGCTGCCGCCCGTGCCCTCGCTGATCAGCAACGGCCACCAGCGGCTCCCGGTCCTGCTGCACGCCGGCTGAGCGGCGGACGACGGGACCGGGCGGCCGGGGACTACGGCTGGGGCGGTGCCGGCCTCAGCCGAACATCCCCGGCTCGTAGTCGCCGGCCGGCTGCTGGGTGATCACGTTCAGGCGGTTGTAGGTGTTGATGACGGCGATCAGCCCGACGAGGGCGGTGAGCTGCTCCTCGTCGTAGTGCTTCGCCGCGTTCGCCCACGCCTCGTCGGTGACGCCGCCGGAGGCGTCGGCGAGGCGGGTGCCCTGCTCGGTCAGCTCCAGGGCGGCGCGCTCCGCCTCGGTGAACACCTTGGCCTCCCGCCAGGCGGCGATCAGGTTGAGGCGCAGCGAGGTCTCCCCCGCCTTCGCGGCGTCCTTGGTGTGCATGTCGAGGCAGAAACCGCAGCCGTTGATCTGGCTGGCGCGGATCTTGACCAGCTCCTGGGTGGCGTCCGGCAGCGTCGAGTCGCTCACGGCCTTGCCCGCGGAGTTGATGTGACGCAGGATCTTGCCCGCGAGCGGGTTGGTGAACATGTTGAGACGCGCTTCCATGACGGGTTCCTCTTCGTCCTTGCTGATGGGCTTCTTGGTCCTACACAGCTACGACGGATGCCGCCGGAGCGATGTGACAGGCCGGAGCACGCCCCGCATGTGACCTGCGTCTCACCTGTTCGAAGTCGGTCGTTCCAGCAGTCGGCCCAGTGCCGCCGTCACGGCGTCCGGGCGTTCGTCCATCACCCAGTGGCCCGCGTCGTCCAGCAGCGTCAGTTCGGCGCCGGGCACGGACCCGGCCAGCTCGGTCGCGATCGCCGGGCTCAGATACGGGTCGGCACGGCCCCAGACGACCGCCGTCGGGCAGGTGAGGTCACGCAGGTGCCGGCGCAGTTCGGGGCGGGGCGGGGTGCGGTAGTCGCCGAAGTAGTGCAGCAGCCAGCGGCGGCCCTCGGGGGTGGCCATCCAGTCGACGTAGCCGTCCAGGACGCCGGGCTCCAGGTGTCCGGCGCGTACGAGCGGGGCGAGGGCCCGGCGGTGCAGGGCGGCGTAGGGCAGGCGTGTCGCCGGGCGGCGCAGGGCGGGGGTGCGTCCGGCGAGACTGACCAGGCTGAACACGGCGTACCAGCGGCGGGTGAAGGTGCCCTGCGCCCGGCTGTTGAGGATCGCCAGCCTGCGTACCCGTCCGGGGTGGGCCTGGGCGAGGCCGAGGGAGAGGAAGCCGCCGTAGTCGTGGCCGGCCAGGTTCACCGCGTCCAGTTCCAGCGCGTCCAGGAGCCGGCCGAGCCGGGCGACCTCCGTGTCGTAGTCGAAGGACAGGTGCAGCGGCCGCTCGGACGCGCCCCAGCCGAGGAGGTCCGGGGTGATGACCCGGTACCGGTCCGACAGGGGCGGGACCTGATGGCGCCAGCAGTGGTGGTCGGCCGGGTAGCCGTGCAGGAGCAGTACGGGCTCGGCGTCCCCCGGTCCCGACTCCCAGCAGGCGACGCGGGCGCCGTCCACGGTGACCGTCCGGGGGCGGGGCGGGTCGTAGGCGCGGGGGCGCTGCGTGGTCATCGTCTCCTCCGGTGCTCGTCGTCCCCCTCCCCAACGCGACGCATACCCGCGAGTGTCGCGATCAGGGCTCGGTGCTCGGCCGAAAGGGGCGGGGATTAGCCTCGAACCCGACAAGTCGGTTCACCGGACATCGGTTCGACCGGGACCGGTGGGGCAGTGCAGGAGGCAGAGATGGCGAAGGTTCCCAGCGCGGTGGTCGCCGCGGGCGGTCTCGTCGGCGGGTACGGCGTGGCCCGCTGGACGAAGAAGCGGCAGCTCGGCGGGGCCGTGCTCGCCGTCGCCGGGGCCGCCGCCGCGCAGCAGTGGCGGGCGCGGGCCGGCGGGAAGGCCGCGGGCGCGCTGACGGCGGCCTACGTCGCCGGGTTCGCGGGGTCGCACCCGCTGGCCAAGAAGGTGGGCGCCTGGCCCGCCGTGTTCGGCGTGGCCGGTGCCGTGGCGCTGGCGTCCTGGGCGGTCGCCGACCGGCGCGCCTGAGCGGCACGGCACCGGCCCGGCCGGGACCGCCGGCCCGGGGAAGGGCTCAGGTCAGGTGGGTCAGCACGTTGATCACCCGGCCGTCCGGGGCCCGGACGAAGAAGCGCCGTACGCCCCACTCCTCGTTCCGCGGCTCGCGCACGATCTCGGCGCCCGACGCGGCGACCTGGTCGTAGACCGCGTCGACGTCCTCGACCTCCACGCTCAGGTCGGGGACGACGGGCGCCGTGCGTTCCTCGGTGAAGAGGCTGATCTGGGCGGTGGGGTTGGACGGGGAGGCCAGGGTGGTGACCCAGCCCATGTCCATGACCTCCTCGAAGCCGAGCAGGCCGTAGAAGTCGCGGCTCGTGTTCCACTGCTCCTCGGCCTCGACGTGGATGTTCGGGACGATCCTGCGGATGCTCATCGGGGACTCCTCGACGTCTGTGCCGGGTCGGACCGGATCGGCGTGTGTGACGCTACGCGGTCTTCGCGCCGGAGCCCGCGGTTCCGGGCGTATCCGGCGCCGCCGCCGACAGCGGCTCCGCGATGTCCTCCAGCGAGCGGCGTTCCGCCTTCACCGCGAGGAACGCCGCCACCAGGCCGGCCGCGCACATCAGGCCGGCGCCGATCTGGAAGGCCAGGACCGTGTCGCCGACCACGCCCGACTCGGTCAGGTCGGCGAAGAGCAGCGGGCCGCTGATGCCGCCGGCGGCGGTGCCGAGGGCATAGAAGAAGGCGATGGCCATGGCGCGGGTCTCCATCGGGAAGATCTCGGAGACGGTCAGGTACGCGCTGGACGCGCCCGCCGAGGCGAAGAACAGCACCACGCACCAGCAGGCCGTCATGGTCGTCGCCGTGAGCGAGCCGCGGTCGAAGAGCCAGGCCGTGCCGAAGAGCAGCAGGCCGGAGAGCAGATAGGTGCCGGAGATCATGATGCGGCGGCCGACCGTGTCGAAGAGGGGGCCGAGGAGCAGCGGGCCGCAGAAGTTGCCCGCGGCGATGACGGCGAAGTAGTAGCCCGTGCTGCCGGTCGGCACGTCGAAGAACGTGATGAGGATGGTGCCGAAGCCGAAGGTGATGGCGTTGTAGAGGAAGGCCTGGCCGATGAAGAGGGACAGGCCGAGGATCGCGCGGCGCGGGTAGCGGCCGAAGACGGTCCTGGCGATCAGGCCGAAGCCGATGGACCTGCGCTGGTGGATGGTGATCTCACCGGCCGGCGGCGGCAGCTTCTCGCCCTTCTCCCGCTCGATCTCCCGTTCGACGGAGGAGACGAGGGTGTCCGCCTTCTCGCCCTGGCCGTGGATGAACTGCCAGCGTGGACTCTCCGGCACATGCCGCCGCACCAGCAGCACCACCAGGCCCAGGAGCACGCCGAGGGCGAAGCTGAGCCGCCAGCCGACGTCCTTGGCGAAGATGTCGGTGTCCAGCATCACGATGGACAGCAGGGCGCCGCCGATCGCGCCGAGCCAGTAGCTGCCGTTGATGATGAGGTCGACCCGGCCCCGGTAGTGGGACGGGATCAGCTCGTCGATCGCGGAGTTGATCGCCGCGTACTCGCCGCCGATGCCGAAGCCGGTGAGGAAGCGGAAGAGGAAGAACCACCAGGACTCGAAGGAGACCGCGGTCAGCGCGGTGGCCGCCAGATAGACCACCAGCGTGATCATGAACAGCTTCTTGCGTCCGTGCCGGTCGGTCAGCCAGCCGAAGAACAGGGCCCCGGAGCAGGCGCCCGCCACGTACAGGGCGGCGGCCAGGCCGGTGATCTGGGCGGAGCTGATGTCGAGGCCGCTGCCGTCCTCGGCGATCCGTCCGGCGACGTTGCCGACGATCGTGACTTCAAGCCCGTCCAGGATCCAGACGGTGCCCAGGCCGATCACGATCATCCAGTGCCAGCGCGACCAGGGCAGCCGGTCCAGCCGGGCGGGGACGGCCGTGGTGACCGTCCCGGTGGAGGCGGGCACCGGCGCCGGCGAGTCTCCTGTCATGGCGAGGGAGTGCCCGCGGCGGGCGGGATTACGCCCCCAGGATGCGGGAGACGGTGTAGATCAGCAGCCCGGCCAGGGAGCCGACGACGGTGCCGTTGATGCGGATGAACTGGAGGTCGCGGCCGATGTTCGCCTCGATCTTCTTCGTGGTGTGCTCGGCGTCCCAGCTCGCCACCGTGTCGGTGATCAGCGAGGTGATCTCCTTGCGGTAGGTGGTGACGACGTACACCGCGGCGCTCTCCACCCAGCCGTCGACCTTGCCCTGCACCTTGGGGTCGGAGGCCATCCGGGCGCCCAGCGACAGCAGTGAGGCGCGCACCCTGAGCCGCAGTTCGCTGCGCTCGTCCTCCGCCGCCGAGACGATCATCGACCGTACGGCCGTCCAGGCGGACGCGATCAGGTCCTGGACCTCGCCGCGGCCCAGCACCTCGGTCTTCAGCCGCTCCACGCGCGCGCGGGTCTCCGTGTCGGACTGGAGGTCGGCGGCGAAATCGGTGAGGAAGCGGTCGAGGGCGCCGCGCGCCGGGTGGGCGGGCATGTCGCGCATCTCGGTGACGAAGCGCAGCAGCTCCTTGTAGACCCGGTCGCCGATCTTCCGGTCGACGAACCGGGGCGTCCAGCCGGGCGCCCCGCCCTGGACGGCGTCCATCACGGAGTCGCCGTGCAGGATCAGCCAGTCGTGGGCGCGGGAGACGATCAGGTCGACGGCGCGCCGGTGACCGCCGTCGGAGACGACGCGGTCCAGCATCTTGCCGATGCCGGGTGCGATCTCCTGGGCGTCGGCACGGCGTGTGATCGCCTCGCCGACCACCGCCTGGACGTCGGAGTCGCGCAGCACGGTGAGGGCGCCGCGCAGGGCGGCGGACAGCTCGGCCGTCACCCGGTCGGCGTGCTCGGGCACGGCCAGCCAGGCGCCGAGACGGCTGCCGATGCCGACGGCGCGCAGCCGGTGGCGCACGACGTCCTCGGAGAGGAAGTTCTCCCCGACGAACTCGCCGAGCGAGACGCCCAGCTGGTCCTTCTTCTTCGGGATGATCGCGGTGTGCGGGATGGGGATGCCGAGCGGGTGGCGGAAGAGGGCGGTGACCGCGAACCAGTCGGCGAGCGCGCCGACCATGCCGGCCTCGGCGGCGGCCGACACATAGCCCGCCCAGGCGCCCGCGCCCCGGTGGGCGGCCCACTCGGACAGGACGTAGACCACGGCGACGAAGAGCAGCAGGCCGGTGGCGGTGAGCTTCATCCGGCGCACGCCGCGGCGCTTGATCTCGTCGGCCGGGCTGAAGGACGTCATCGCCCGGTCACGGACCGCACCCGCGCCGCCGGTGCCCTCCCCCGCGCCCGCCCCGGCGCCCCCGGAACCACCCCTGTCCCCCGCACCCGCAGGAAGTTCCGCCTTCGTGCGTTCCATCCGCTCCACCGTTCGCTGATACGTCCCTCACACATTGTCCCTTCCTGACCGACTCCCGGAACGGAACACAAGTTCCCGGCGTCTGTCCCGGGAGGGGGAACGCCCGGGGCTCCCGCGGCCTTTCCTCCACCCATGACGCATCATGGGTTCATCGGACCGGAGCCTCGGGGCTCCCCTCGCCCGAGGAGAACAACACAGCATGACCCCTGGTCGTGACGGGGGTGCGGGGGCGCCTCCCACCAAGCACCGTGCCCTGCTGGCGGCGATCGTCACCCTGATAGTGGCGATCTCCGCGGCCATATACGCCGGAGCGTCCGCGGACGTCGGCACCGGGGACCACGCACTGCGGGCCGGAGGCCGCCTCCCCCGGGGACAGGCCGCCCCCGCCTCCACGGGCGTCTGGGTGGGCGCCTGGGCCACCGCGCCGGCCGCGGCCGAACCCGGCACCGAGACGACCGGCATGGCGGGCCGCTCCGTGCGCAACGTCGTGCACACCTCGGTCGGCGGCACCAGCGCGCGCATCACCCTGTCCAACCTGTACGGCCAGTCGCCGCTGACCGTCACGCACGCCTCGATAGCCCTGGCCGCGGGGCCCGACACGGCCGCCGCCGTCGGCGACACCATGCGCCGGCTGACCTTCGGCGGCAGCGCCCGGGTGATCATCCCGGCGGGCGGCCGGGTGATGAGCGACGTCGCCCGCATCGCCATCCCCTACGGGGCGAACGTCCTGGTCACCACGTACTCCCCGATCCCGTCCGGGCCGGTGACCTACCATCCGATGGCCCGGCAGACCAGCTACCTCGCCGACGGCGACCGCACGGCCGACGTCACCGGCGTCGCGTACACCACGCCCACGCCGTACTGGCGCTACCTGACCGCGCTGGACGTGCTCAGCCACGAGGCCGACGGCACGGTGGTGGCGTTCGGCGACTCGATCACCGACGGTCTCGGCGCCGACGTCGACGCCAACCACCGCTGGACCGACGTCCTCGCCGAGCGGCTGCACGACGCGGCCGGCGACGGCCGGGACACGCCCCGCTACAGCGTCGTGAACGAGGGCATCAGCGGCAATCGCCTCCTGACCGGCAGGACGGGACGGCCCGCCGACAACCCCAGCGGCCTGAGCCGCTTCGAACGGGACGTGCTGGACCGCACGGGCGTCAAGGTCGTCGTCGTCCTCCTCGGCGTCAACGACATCCTGCACAGCCCCGAACTCGCCGACCGCGACGGCATCCTCACCGGCCTGCGCACCCTCGTCGACCGGGCGCACGACCGGGGCCTGCGGGTCGTCGGCGGCACGATCCTGCCGTTCGGCGGCTACGGCGGCCACACCGAGGCCCGCGAGACGATGCGGCAGCAGATCAACGAGGAGATCCGCTCCGGCCGGGTCTTCGACGCGGTCGTCGACTTCGACAAGGCCCTGCGCGACCCCTACGACCCGCGCCGGATGCGCTCCGACTACGACAGCGGCGACCACCTGCACCCCGGCGACAAGGGGTACGCGCGCATGGGCCAGGTCCTCGACCTCGACACCCTGAAGGGCGCGGCACCGGTCGCGGCGTAGGGCCGCCCGGCCCGCGTCGCCGTCAGTCCTCGCCGCGCCTGCGGCGGTCGCGGTCCTCGCGGCGCAGGTCGCGCCGCTCGCGGCGGTCCTCGCGGTGCTCGCGCAGCATGTCGCGGTGGTCGTCCAGCATCCTGCGGTGGGCGTCCATCGCGTCATCGCGGACGGCGGAGTGCAGCTCTCTGCGCGCGGCCCTGCGCTCCAGCTTCTCCTGCCGGCGCTCCTCCTTCAGGCGCTGCCGCTCCGCCCGCGTCACCTTGCGCTCGACGCCGACCCCGCCCCAGAAGGCGAAGCCCGTCACGACGACGCGCGGGGCGCCCGGGTCGCCGGGGACGCCCTCCTCGCGGTGGTCGAAACCGCCCATGATGCCGATGCCGCGCACGATCACCTCGACGCCGGGCGGCACGATCACCTGCATCCCGCCCATGATCGCGACGCAGTTGAGCACGACCTCGCCGGCCGAGAAGTCCGCCTCGCGCAGGTCGATCTCACCGCCGCCCCAGAACGCGAAGGAGTTGAACCGCCCCGGCACCGTCCAGCGCCCCTTGCGCTGGAAGCCGGACATCACGGCGACCGCCCAGGTCGACGAGGGCTCCGCGCCGGTGATCCGCCCCGCCCAGCCCCCGGCCCGCTCGGGCTCCTTGGTCATCGACACCCTGGGCGCCGCGGGTGCCGCCGGTGCCGCGCCGACCGGCAGGTCCCGGGTGATCGGCGCCAGCTCCCCGTAGGTCCGCGCCTTGTAGGTGGCGTCCAGCCGCTCCTCGAACTCGGTCATGTCCAGGCGTCCCTCGGCGAGGGCGTCACGCAGGACCTCGGCGACTCGTTCACGGTCGGCGTCGGATGCGCGGAGTTCCGGGGCCTCGTCGGTCATGTACAGCAGCCTACGAGGTGACCGCGCCGGACACTACGCGCCCGCGCGTTCCGCGTACATCTTCGCGATCACCGACTCGATGTCCGGCTCCCGCACCGACAGATCCACCAGTGGATACCGGGCCGCGACCGCCGCAACCAGCCCGGCCGCCGACGCCGACGCCGGGAACGCCAGCCACTGCCGCGGCCCCTCCACCCGCACCACCCGCGCCGGCTCCGGCGCCTCGATCGGCGGCAACTCCCGTGCCAGGTCCACCACCAGGGTGCGTTCGCTCTCCCCGGCCTCGTGCAGGCCCTCCAGCGGGCCGTCGTACATCAGCCGGCCGTGGTCGATGACCATCACGCGCGAGCACAGCTGCTCGATGTCCTGGAGGTCGTGCGTGGTCAGCAGCACCGTCGTGCCGCGCTCCGCGTTCAAGTCCCGCAGGAAGCCCCGCACCTTGGTCTTGGAGACGACGTCGAGTCCGATGGTCGGCTCGTCCAGGTACAGCACCTCCGGATCGTGCAGCAGCGCCGCGGCGATGTCGCCGCGCATCCGCTGGCCGAGCGACAGTTGCCGTACCGGCACGTCCAACAGGTCCTGGAGCTGGAGGAGTTCGACGCAGCGGTCCAGGTCCTCGCGGTAACGGGCGTCGGGGATGCGGTACATGCGGTGCATCAGCCGGTAGGAGTCGATCAGCGGCAGGTCCCACCACAGCGTCGTGCGCTGCCCGAAGACCACGCCGATGCGGTGCGCCAGCCGGGTCCGCTCCCGGGACGGGTCGATGCCGGCCACCCGCAGCCGGCCCCCGCTCGGCGTCAGGATGCCGGTCAGCATCTTGATCGTCGTCGACTTCCCGGCGCCGTTCGGGCCGATGTAGCCGACCACCTCGCCGCGCGACACGGTGAACGACAGGCCGTCCACGGCCCGCACCTGCCGCCGCTCCCGCTTCAGGAAGCCCGTCTTCTTGCGCACGTCGAAGACCTTCTCCACGCCGTCCAGCTCGATGAAGGCCCCGCCGTCCGCCTCCCCGCTCGTCCCGGTCGCCGTCCCCGCCGTGGTCCCGGCCGTCCCAGCAGTCCCAGCCGTCTCGGTCATCTCCCTCAGCTCCCCGTACTCCGGTACGAACGCAGGCCCGCCCGCCAGGCCAGCCCGGCGAGCGCACAGCAGGCCGCGGCCACGAGCGGCGTCGTGAACGCCACCCACCCCGGCAGGCCCAGCGGATACGGCCGCCCCAGCACATGGCTCGCCGGCAGCCAGTTCACGAACGCCAGCGGCACCACGAACGTCGCCCCGCGCACCAGGTCCAGCGCGAACACCGTCGGCGGGTACTGCAACAGCGTCGTACCGCCGTAGGTGAAGGCGTTGGCCACCTCCGAGGCGTCCTGCGCCGCGAACTGGAACGCCCCCGCCGCCAGGAACACCGCGCAGAAGATCCCCGCACCGCCGAGCAGCATCAACGGCATCAGCAGCAGCTTCGCCGCCGTCCAGTCCACGTCCACGACCACCAGCGCGTACCCGAGCACCAGCGCCCCCTGCGTCACCCGGCCCAGCCGGCGCAGCGCGAACCGGTCCGCCGCCACCTGCGCGAGCACCGGCACGGGCCGCACCAGCAGCGTGTCCAGCGTGCCGTCGCGCACCCGGCGCCCCAGCCGGTCCATCGAGCCGATCGCCAGGTCGGCCAGACCGAAGGAGACCCCGGACAGCCCGTACAGGAACGCCACCTCGGGCAGCGACCAGCCGCCCAGCGCGTCGACGCGGGAGAACATCAGCAGGATCGCCACGAAGTCCAGCGCGGTCATCGCGAAGTTCCCGAACGTCGTCAGCGCGAACGACGTCCGGTAAGCCATCGTCGACCTGATCCACATCCCGGCGATCAGCCCGTACGCGCGCACCCCCTCGACGACCCGTCCCCGCCGCACCTCCGTACCCGCCGCCTCAGCCACCCTGGACCACCACCCGTCGCGTCGCCGCCGACTGCACCAGACGGCCCAGCGCCAGCAGCGCCACCGCCCAGGACGCCTGGAACAGATACGTGGGCAGCGGGTCCGCCTCCCCCAGCAGCACGTCCGCCGGCGCCTGGAGCAGCGACGACCACGGCAGCGCCCGCACCACCTCGCCGAGCGCCCCGGGGAACACGTTCAGCGGCAGCAGCATCCCCGAGCAGAACAGCCCCGCCAGCCACGCCATCTGCGTCACCCCGGACCCGTCCAGCAGCCAGAACGCCGAGAGCGCCACCAGATAGCGCAGCGCAAATCCCACCAGCATCGCCAGCACCAGCGTCACCAGGAACGCCGCCCACACACCCACCTCGCGCGGCAGCGCCACCGGGAAGAACAACGATCCGAACACGAACGGCACCACTCCGCGGCCCAGCAGCTGGAACAGCGCCCGGCCCACGTCCGCCGCCAGCCACCACAGCTGAAGATCGACCGGACGGTACAGATCGACGGCGACATCACCCGTACGGATGCGCTCCATCAGCTCGTCCTCGAAGCCCCCGCCGCCGATCGCCAGCGCCGCCAGCAGCGCCTGCCCCAGCCACACGAAGGTCACGGCCTGCGCCTGGTCGTACCCGCCGAGCTGCGGTTTCTCGTCCCACAGGGCCAGATAGGTGTATACGAGGATCAGTCCGAAAACGGTGTTCGTGAACACCCCGGCCGCAGTGGCCGCCCGATACGTCGCGTACCGTCGGAATCCACCCGCCGCGACGGCCACGTACAACCGCCCCGAGCCCGCACCCACAGCCCTCCCCCTCCGACCGGCACCGAAGCGCAGGAGCCTAGTGCGACCGCGAAGGCCCCCGCCACGGAATTTCACGGGTGTGCCGTCGAGTGGGAACGGAACTCACGGTGCGAGAGTCTTCTTCAGAAGAACTCAGACGTACGAAAACCGTACGAAATGAAACAGGAGTCCGTGCACGAGATGAGCGACGAGCCGCAGCCGCAGCCACAGCAGCCGAACCGGGGCTGGGCGTCGGGAACACCGGACGCCGCCGGGAAGGCGAAGAAGGCCAAGCGGCCCAAGCGCACCGGCTGGCGCCGGCTGATCCCCACCTGGCGCATCGTGCTCAGCACCGTCGTCATCGGCCTGCTGCTCGTCGTCGGCGGCTTCTTCCTCGGCTACCACCTCGTCCAGATCCCCGCGGCCAACGCCCTCGCCACCAAGCAGTCCAACGTCTACCTGTACGCCGACGGCACCGTCCTCGCCCGCGACGGCGAGGTCAACCGCGAGAGCGTCGGGCTCGCCCGCATCTCCAAGGACGCCCAGCACGCGGTCCTCGCCGCCGAGGACCGCGACTTCTACACCGAGTCCGCCATCGACCCCATGGCGATGGTCCGCGCCGGCTGGAACACCGCCACCGGCAAGGGCAAGCAGTCCGGCTCCACCATCACCCAGCAGTACGTCAAGAACTACTACCTGGCCCAGGAGCAGACCGTCACCCGCAAGGTGAAGGAGTTCTTCATCTCGATCAAGCTCGACCGGGAGAAGAGCAAGGACGAGATCCTCGAGGGCTACCTCAACACCAGCTTCTTCGGCCGCGGCGCCTACGGCATCCAGTCCGCCGCCCAGGCCTACTTCGGCGTCGACGCCAAGGACCTCACCGCCGCGCAGGGCGCCTACCTGGCCTCCCTGCTCAACGCCCCCAGCCAGTACGACGTCGTCGCGCACCCCGAGAACCGGCCCGCCGCCGAGGCCCGCTGGAACTACGTCATGAACGGCATGGTCGACAAGGGCTGGCTCAGCGCCTCCGACCGCGCCGCCGCGAAGTTCCCCAAGCCCAAGCAGTCCACCATCTCCACCAACATGTCCGGACAGCGCGGCTACGTCGTCAACATCGTCAGGAAGTACCTGATCGAGAACGGCATCGTCGACGAGGAGGAACTGGGCCGCGGCGGCTACCGCATCACCACCACCCTCCAGAAGGACAAGCAGGACGCCTTCGTCAAGGCCGTCGACGACAAGCTCATGTCCCAGCTGGACAAGAAGGAACGCAAGGTCGACACCTACGTCCGCGCCGGCGGCGCCTCCGTCGACCCGAAGACCGGCAAGGTCGTCGCGATGTACAACGGCATCGACTACGTCAAGCAGTACACACCCAACGCCACCCGCCGCGACTTCCAGGTCGGCTCCACCTTCAAGCCCTTCGTGTTCACGTCCGCCGTCGAGAACCACTCCGAGACACAGAGCGGCCGGACGATCAACCCGAACACCCGCTACGACGGCACCAGCGAACGCCCCGTCCAGGGCTGGGCCGGCGGCCGCTACGCCCCCGAGAACGAGGACCAGCGCGACTACGGCCACGTCACCGTCCGCGAGGCCACCGACAAGTCCATCAACGCCGTGTACGCCCAGATGGCCGTCGACGTCGGCTCCGACAAGGTCATGCAGACGGCGATCGACCTGGGCCTCTCCAAGAACACGCCCGAACTGACCCCCTCCCCCTCCATCGCCCTCGGCGTCGCCACCGCCAGCCCCCTCGACATGGCCGAGGCCTACGCCACCCTCGCCAACCACGGCAGGCACAGCACCTACACGCTGGTCGAGAAGGTCATGAAGGACGGCAAGCAGGAGGTCGAGCTGCCCGAGCGGCGCGAGCACCAGGCCGTCAGCCGCGAGGCCGCCGACACCACCACGTCCGTCCTGCGCAGCGTCGTCCAGAACGGCACCGCGAGCGCCGCCCAGGCCGTCGGCCGCCCCGCCGCCGCCAAGACCGGCACCGCCGAGGAGGACACGGCCGCCTGGTTCGCCGGCTACACCCCCGACCTCGCCACCGTCGTCGCCGTCATGGGCCAGGACCCCAAGACCGCCGCCCACAAGTCCCTCTACGGCGCGATGGGCCTCGCCCGCATCAACGGCGGCGGCGCCCCCGCCGAGATCTGGAGCCAGTACACCCGCAACGCGCTCAAGGGCGAGCCCGTCGCCGACTTCGACCTCCAGCTCCAGGCCGGCGCCGACGTCACCGCGCCCCCCAGCAGCGACGCCTCGGACGAACCCGGCGACGGCGACGAGAGCGGCAGCAGCGACCCGGACGCCCCGTCCACCGGCGACGAGGACGGCTCCGGCAGCGACACCCCGGGCGACTCGGGCAGCAGCACCCCGCCCGGCGACTCCGGCGGCACCGAGTCCGACCCCCCGTCGACCGGCGGCGGCACCCCCGGCTCGGGCGGCCCCAGCACCGAGCCGGGCCCCACGGGCGGCGGCGACTCGGGCGGCGACGACTCCTCGAGCGGCGGCACCGACCCGGGCGGCGGGGACACCGACGGCGCGGGCGGCGGCGACACCGACACCGGCTTCCCCGGCATCCCCGTCACACCCCGGCGTCAGTGACCGGAGGTCGCCTTCAGCCCCACGACGGCGACCAGCAGCAGACAGATGAAGAAGATCCGGGCGGCGGTCGCCGGCTCCCCCAGCACCACCATGCCGAGCACCGCCGCGCCGGCCGCACCGATGCCCACCCACACGCCGTAGGCGGTACCGATGGGCAGCGTCCGGGCGGCGTACGACAGCAGCATCATGCTCGCGACGATCCCGGCACCGGTGAACACACTCGGCCACAGCCGCGTGAAACCGTCGGTGTACTTCATCCCGATCGACCAGCCGACCTCGAGCAGACCGGCGACGACGAGCAGAACCCACGCCATGACAGGCACCTCCGTGAACGAACTGAACGGGGTGCGTCGTCTTTTCCTTCAGCCCGGTACGGCGCGTCTCGTCGGGGTGCTTCCCAAGGTAGCAAAGACAGGGGAAAGGGGCCGGTGACCTTGATCACCAGCCCCCGAGTCGTACTGCGCACCCGTGAATCAGAGGTTCAGAGGTACAGCCCGGTGGAATCCTCCGACCCCTCGAACCGGTCCGCGGCCACGGCGTGCAGATCCCGCTCGCGCATCAGCACGTAGCCCACGCCCCGCACCTCGACCTCGGCACGGTCCTCCGGGTCGTACAGCACCCGGTCGCCCGGCTCCACGGTCCGTACGTTCTGCCCGACCGCGACGACCTCGGCCCAGGCCAGCCGCTTGCCGACGGCCGCCGTCGCGGGGATCAGGATGCCGCCCCCGGAACGCCGCTCGCCCTCGCCGGTGTCCTGCCGCACGAGCACGCGGTCGTGCAGCATCCGGATGGGCAGCTTGTCGTCCTGGGGACCGTGCTCGTTTCTCTTGGCGCTCACGCCCTGAACCTACCTGCCCCCGCTCAGCGCTTCCGCCGCCGGGTGCCGCTCAGGGCGAGCAGCCCGACGACCCCGACCACGACCAGCGCGGCCGGCACGACCCGCTCCATGCGCGGGGCGCCCTCCTCGTCCACGAACTGCGCCCTCACATCGCTGACCACCCGGTTGACCTGGACGTACGCCCGGCCGAGGGTGTGATCGACGCTGGCGGCGACCTTGGCCTTCGCATCGTCGACGATCGTCTTCGGGTGCACCCGCATCCCGAGCTCGTCGAGCGTCTCGGCCAGCACCTCGCGGCGGCGCTTGATGTCCGCCTCGATCTGCGCCGGGGTTCTGATGTCCGACGTGTCCGCCACCGTACGCCTCCGAAGTCCTCTGACACTGTCCCGGACAGTCTGTCAGCTCCACGCCCGCTCGCACTGTCAGGACCCCCCGTTACCCTGACCGGATGAGCGAGCGACTCCAGCCCGGGGACCGGGCCCCGGCCTTCACCCTCCCGGACGCCGACGGCAACGAGGTGTCCCTGTCCGACCACCAGGGCCGCAAGGTCATCGTCTACTTCTACCCTGCGGCGCTTACCCCCGGCTGCACGAAGCAGGCGTGCGACTTCACGGACAACCTGGAGCTGCTGGCCGGCGCCGGGTACGACGTGATCGGCATCTCCCCCGACAAGCCCGAGAAGCTGGCCAAGTTCCGTGACACCGAGTCCCTGAAGGTCACCCTCCTCGCCGACCCGGACAAGAAGGTCCTCGACGCGTACGGCGCCTTCGGCGAGAAGAAGAACTACGGCAGGACCTACATGGGCGTCATCCGCTCCACGATCGTCGTGGACGAGGAGGGCAAGGTCGAACGCGCCCTGTACAACGTCCGCGCGACGGGCCACGTGGCCAAGATCATCAAGGACTTGGGGATCTGACGGCGCTGCCCGACCAGTAGCATGGCCGGGCAGCAGCGCCGGGCGGCCGTGGTGGAATTGGCAGTCACGCTGGGTTTAGGTCCCAGTGGGGTAACTCCCGTGAGGGTTCGAGTCCCTCCGGCCGCACCAGTACGTTTTCCGCTGCTCAGCCGAGCAGCTCGCGCACGACGGGCACCAGCGCCCGGAACGCCTTCCCGCGGTGGCTGATCGCGTTCTTCTCCGCCGCCGTCAGCTCCGCGCACGTTCGCGTCTCGCCCTCCGGCTGGAGGATGGGGTCGTAGCCGAAGCCGCCCGTGCCGGCGGGGGCGTGGCGGAGGGTGCCGCGCAACTGGCCCTCGACCACCCGCTCCGTGCCGTCGGGCAGGGCCAGGGCCGCCGCGCAGGCGAAGTGGGCGCCCCGGTGTTCGTCGGCGATGTCGGCGATCTGGGCGAGGAGGAGGTCGAGGTTGGCCTTGTCGTCGCCGTGGCGGCCGGCCCAGCGGGCGGAGAAGATGCCGGGGGCGCCGTTCAGGACGTCGACGCAGAGGCCGGAGTCGTCGGCGACGGCGGGCAGGCCGGTGGCCCGGGCGAGGGCGTGGGCCTTGAGCAGGGCGTTCTCGGCGAAGGTGACGCCGGTTTCCTTGACGTCGGGGATGTGCGGGTAGGCGTCCGCGCCGACGAGGTCGTGGGGCAGGCCCGCGTCGGCGAGGATGGCCCTCAGTTCGGTGATCTTGCCGGCGTTGCGGGTGGCGAGGATGAGGCGGGTCATGGCGTCCAGTATTCCGGAGCCGCTGTCCCGCCCCACCGTGCCCTCCGCTACGGCGTGCAGACCTTCGTCAGTTCGCCCGCCGCGTCGGTGACGGGGCTGAGATCGGGGGTCTCGTCGCCGTTCTCCACCGAGGTGCGGACGTTGTCGACGGCCTTGCCGAGGTCGTCGACGGCCTTGTTGACGTCGGCGTTGTCGGTCTGGTCGCCGATCTTGCCGAGGTTCTTGTCGATGGAGTCGAGGGACTCCTCCCACTGCGTGGGGTCGTCCGTGTTCTCCACCGCCTGCTGGAGTTCGGTGACGCTGTCGGCTATCGCGTCGGCCGTGCGTACGCAGTCGAGCGCCTTGTCGACGGCGTCGCAGCCGGTGGTGAGTCCGGCCGTCAGGGCGATGGTCGCCACGGTGGCGGCGGTGACAGCGGTGCGGCGAAGGCGGCGGTGGCGGCTCGCGGCCATGGGTCTCGGTCCTCCCCTTGGGACAGGGCCGGGCGGCCCGTGTGCGGTGCGACGGCGGGCGTACGGCGAGGTCTGCCGCCGTACGCCCGTGGTGCTGTACTGCTAGGGACGCGCCTGCGTGCGGCCGAGTTGCGTGCCCTTGGCTTTCCCTTTACTCGCTTTGCTCGCGGTGCCGCGTCACCTGTCGAGGGTCGCGTCGAGTGCCTTGCGCTGGAGCTCGGCCAGTTCCGTGCAGCCCGCGGCGGCGAGGTCGAGCAGGGTGTTGAGTTCGTCGCGGGCGAAGGGCTCGGCCTCGGCGGTGCCCTGGACCTCGACGAAGCGGCCGTCGCCGGTGCAGACGACGTTCATGTCGGTGTCGGCGCGGACGTCTTCCTCGTAGCGCAGGTCGAGGAGCGGGGTGCCGCCGACGATGCCGACGGAGACGGCGGAGACCGTGCCGGTGAGGGGCTTGCGGCTGGGCTTGATCAGCTTCTTGGTGTGCTGGGCCCAGTGGACGGCGTCGGCGAGGGCGACGTAGGCGCCGGTGATGGCGGCGGTGCGGGTGCCGCCGTCGGCCTGGAGGACGTCGCAGTCGAGGACGATGGTGTTCTCGCCGAGCGCCTTGTAGTCGATGACGGCGCGCAGGGAGCGGCCGATGAGGCGGCTGATCTCGTGGGTGCGGCCGCCGATGCGGCCCTTGACGGACTCGCGGTCGCCGCGGGTGTTGGTGGCGCGGGGAAGCATGGCGTATTCGGCGGTGACCCAGCCTTCGCCGCTGCCCTTGCGCCAGCGGGGGACGCCTTCGGTGACGGAGGCGTTGCAGAGGACCTTGGTGTCGCCGAAGGAGACGAGGACGGAGCCTTCGGCGTGCTTGCTCCAGCCGCGTTCGATGGTGACGGGGCGGAGCTGTTGGGGGGTGCGGCCGTCGATTCGTGACATGCGGGTGAGCCTAGCGGCCCATGGGGAAGGGGCCTGCCCCGCCGTGGAACGGGCGGGACAGGCCCCTTGCCGGTGAACCGGTGGTTCACATCATGTCTTCGATCTCCGCCGCGATCGGGTCGGCGTCGGTGCCGATGACGACCTGGATGGCGGTGCCCATCTTGACGACGCCGTGGGCGCCGGCGGCCTTGAGGGCGGCTTCGTTGACCAGGTCCGGGTCGTTGACCTCGGTGCGGAGTCGGGTGATGCAGCCTTCGATCTCGTCGATGTTGTCGATGCCGCCGAGGCCGGCGACGATCTTCTCAGCCTTGCTGGCCATGTTGGTTCTCCCTGATCCGAGCCGCTTTGTCGCAGTAACCCACAGTTGGCCCATCTTCGCGAGCCATCATGCGGTTCCGTCGCGAATGATGGGCCTCACGACGGCGGAGCCGTCCGTCTACTGGTCTACACCAGTGTACCGGCGACCGAATGGAGACCGGATGAGTGCCGACAGCACGGTCAGTCCCGCTCGGGTCCGCTGGAACAAGGCGTTCCAGGGGCTGCAGAAGATGGGCCGCAGTCTTCAGCTGCCCATCGCGGTCCTGCCCGCCGCGGGCATTCTCAACCGGCTGGGGCAGCCGGACGTGTTCGGGGACGACGGCCTGGGCTGGACGAACGTCTCGAAGGTGATGACGGGCGCGGGCGGCGCGCTGCTCGACGGGTCGCTGGGGCTGCCGCTGCTGTTCTGCGTGGGTGTGGCCATCGGGATGGCCAAGAAGGCCGACGGTTCGACGGCGTTGGCGGCGGTGGCGGGGTTCCTCGTCTACTACAACGTGCTGCGGCAGTTCCCGGAGGACTGTCCGGAGGGGTCGAAGGCCGTCCCCCAGATCGGTTGCCAGGTGACCGACGGGTCGGGCGAGGTGACGGCGTTCGTCTTCCAGAACCCGGGGGTCTTCGGCGGCATCGTGATGGGGCTGCTGACGGCGTACTTCTGGCAGCGGTTCCACCGGACGAAGCTGGTGGACTGGCTGGGCTTCTTCAACGGCCGCCGGCTGGTGCCGATCATCATGGCGTTCGTGGCGATCGTGTTCGCGGCGCTGTGTCTGTGGGTGTGGCCGCCGATCGGTGACGCGCTGGAGAGCTTCAGCGACTGGATGACCGGGATCGGCGCGTGGGGCGCGGGTGTCTTCGGGGTGGCGAACCGGGCGCTGCTGGTGATCGGTCTGCATCAGTTCCTGAACGTGCCGATGTGGTTCCAGTTCGGCTCGTACACCAAGCCGGACGGGACGGTGGTGCACGGTGACATCAACATGTTCCTGGCGGGGGATCCGACCGCGGGTCAGTTCACGACGGGCTTCTTCCCGATCATGATGTTCGCGCTGCCCGCGGCGGCGCTGGCGATCACGCACTGCGCGCGGCCGGGCCGGCGCAAGGAGGTCGGCGGTCTGATGCTGTCGGTGGGCCTGACCTCGTTCGTGACGGGGATCACGGAGCCGCTGGAGTACTCGTTCATGTTCATCGCTCCCCTTCTGTACGCGGTGCACGCGGTGCTGACGGGGGTGTCGATGGCGGTGTCGTGGGCGCTGGGGGTGAAGGACGGGTTCAGCTTCTCGGCGGGGCTGATCGACTACGTCATCAACTGGAACCTGGCGACGAAGCCGTGGCTGATCATTCCGATCGGGCTGTGTTTCGCGGTCGTGTACTACGTGGTCTTCCGGTTCGCGATCACGAAGTTCGATCTGAAGACTCCGGGGCGGGAGCCCGAGGACGAGGTGGAGGACGTCACCAAGGTGTAGACCTCTTCCGTTCCTCACGTACCCTTTGAGGGTGGTCTCGCGAAGGCCCCCGGACCATTGGTCCGGGGGCCTTCTCCGCGCCCTCGCGCGCCTGTGATCAGGGGACTTGGCCGGGTACTGCGCGTAGCGCTCCGGTCGCGGAATCACGGGTTCCTTACGCGGCCTTCATCGTGCTACAACAGGTCTACACCACTGAGTGGTGTAGACCACCACCCGATGGAGGAAGCATGAGCACCGCCACCGACAAGGCGGCCCCCGCAAAGAAGCGGGGATCAGGTCTTTTCCAGGGGCTGCAGAAGGTAGGACGCAGCCTCCAGCTCCCGATCGCCGTGCTGCCGGCGGCGGGCATCATGGTCCGGCTCGGCCAGGACGACATCTTCGGCAAGGACGGCCTCGGCTGGGACAAGGTCGCCGCCGTCTTCAACAACGCGGGCGGTGCGCTCACCGGCTCGCTGCCGATCCTGTTCTGCATAGGCGTGGCCATCGGCTTCGCCAAGAAGGCGGACGGTTCGACCGCGCTGGCCGCGGTGGTCGGCTTCCTCGTCTACAGCAAGGTCCTCGAGGCCTTCCCGGTCACCGAGGCGGTGGTCCAGAAGGGCGAGGACGTCGCCGCGACGTACAACGACCCGGGTGTGCTCGGCGGCATCATCATGGGTCTGCTGGCCGCCGTGCTGTGGCAGCGGTACCACCGCAAGAAGCTGGTGGACTGGCTCGGCTTCTTCAACGGCCGCCGCCTGGTGCCGATCATCATGGCGTTCGTCGGCATCGTCGTGGGTGTCTTCTTCGGTCTGGTCTGGGAGCCCATCGGCGACGGCATCTCGAACTTCGGCGAGTGGATGACCGGCCTCGGCTCCGGCGGCGCGGCCCTGTTCGGTGGCGTGAACCGCGCGCTGATCCCGGTCGGCATGCACCAGTTCGTGAACACGGTGGCCTGGTTCCAGCTCGGTGACTTCACCAACTCCGCCGGTGACGTGGTGCACGGCGACATCACCCGCTTCCTGGCCGGTGACCCCTCCGCCGGCATCTTCCAGTCGGGCTTCTTCCCGATCATGATGTTCGGCCTGCCGGCCGCCGCCCTGGCCATGGCGCACACCGCCCGCCCGGAGCGCCGCAAGGCCGTCCTCGGCATGATGCTCTCGCTGGCCGCGACCTCGTTCGTCACCGGTGTGACCGAGCCGATCGAGTTCTCGTTCATGTTCATCGCGCCGGTCCTGTACGTGCTGCACGCGGTGCTGACCGCGATCTCGATGGCGGTCACGTGGGGCCTGGGTGTGCACGCCGGCTTCAACTTCTCGGCCGGTTTCATCGACTACGCCCTGAACTGGCACCTCGCCACCAAGCCCTGGCTGATCATCCCGATCGGTCTGGTGTTCGCGGCGATCTACTACGTGACGTTCCGCTTCGCGATCGTCAAGTTCGACCTGAAGACCCCGGGCCGCGAGCCCGAGGAGGAGGTCGAGGACCTCACCAAGGCGTGAGCCCCGGCCCCACGGCGCACGGAAGGCCCCGGAACCGCGAGGTTCCGGGGCCTTCCCCCGTGTCCGGGGATCAGATCTCGTACACCGCGCCCGTCACGGCGACGTGCACGGGCCCGTCGTAGACCTCGCGCGCGTCGGCGCGGTTGACCTCGGGGTCGGTCCACGGGGGGATGTGGGTGAGCACCAGGCGCCGGGCGCCGGCCCGGGCGGCGCTCTCGCCCGCCTCGCGTCCGTTGAGGTGCAGGTCGGGGATGTTCTCCTTGCCGTGCGTGAAGGCGGCCTCGCACAGGAACAGGTCGGTGTCGCGGGCGAGTTCGTCCAGCACGGGGGTGGCTCCCGTGTCGCCGGAGTACGTCAGTGAGCGGCCGCCGTGCTCGACGCGGATGGCGTAGGCCTCCACGGGGTGGGCGACGCGCTCGGTGTGCACGGTGAACGGGCCGACCTCGAAGGTGGACGGCTTGACCGTGTGGAAGTCGAACACCTCGCTCATGGAGGAGGCCGAGGGGGTGTCGGCGTAGGCCGTGGTCAGCCGGTGCTCGGTGCCCTCGGGTCCGTAGACCGGGAGGGGCGCGCAGCGGCCGCCGTCGTGCCGGTAGTAGCGCGCCACGAAGTAGGCGCACATGTCGATGCAGTGGTCGGCGTGCAGGTGGCTGAGGAAGATCGCGTCGAGGTCGTAGAGACCGCAGTGGCGCTGCAGCTCGCCGAGGGCGCCGTTGCCCATGTCGAGGAGCAGCCGGAAGCCGTCGGCCTCGACGAGGTAGCTCGAGCAGGCCGATTCCGCGGACGGGAACGACCCCGAGCAGCCGACGACGGTGAGCTTCATGAAGCAGAAACCTCCGCTGGCGCGTATGGAGAGACGGGGGTCGTGCGGTTTGTCGAGCGTAAGGCGCAAAACCTGTGGTCGCTCCTCCGCCAGGGGCCGTTGTGGGCGAACTCACCTGTGGGATCACCGGTTCGGCTGGAAGTGGGGAGCGCGGGGCCACTGAGGGGGCGCGCGGGAGCGGTGTGCGCCGGTACGGTCCTCGGTATGAACACGTCCTGGTGGCTCGTCTTCGCGGCGGTGGTCCTGCTCGCGCTCGTCGCCACGGTCGTCGACGGCTGGGGCCGGGGGCGGCGGCCTCGCGGCCGGGGACGACGGCCTCCGGACGGGCGGGACGGGTCCGGCGGGCCGGGGCCCGAAAACTGACGCGCCCCGCGACGCGTACGTCACGGGGCGGTGGTGCGGGCGGCTGTGCGGGCGGAACCCTCAGGCCCAGAGCTGGCCGTGGAGGGTTTCGATGGCGGCCTCGGTCGTCTCGGCGGTGTAGACGCCGGTCGACAGGTACTTCCATCCGCCGTCGGCCACGACGAACACGATGTCCGCGCTCTCGCCGGCCTTGACGGCCTTCTTGCCGACGCCGATCGCGGCGTGCAGGGCGGCACCGGTGGAGACGCCGGCGAAGATGCCCTCCTGCTGGAGCAGCTCGCGGGTGCGGGTGACCGCGTCGGCGGAGCCCACCGAGAAGCGGGTGGTGAGGACGGAGGCGTCGTACAGCTCGGGTACGAAGCCCTCGTCGAGGTTGCGCAGGCCGTACACGAGGTCGTCGTAGCGCGGTTCGGCGGCGACGATCCTCACGTCCGGCTTGTGCTCGCGCAGGTAGCGCCCGACGCCCATGAGGGTGCCGGTGGTGCCGAGGCCGGCCACGAAGTGGGTCACGGAGGGCAGGTCGGCGAGGATCTCCGGGCCGGTGCCGGCGTAGTGGGCGCCCGCGTTGTCCGGATTGCCGTACTGGTAGAGCATGACCCAGTCCGGGTGCTCGGCGGAGAGTTCCTTGGCGACCCGTACGGCGGTGTTGGAGCCGCCCGCGGCCGGGGAGGAGATGATCTCCGCGCCCCACATGGTGAGCAGGTCCCGGCGTTCCTGGGAGGTGTTCTCGGGCATCACGCAGACGATGCGGTAGCCCTTGAGCCTGGCGGCCATGGCCAGTGAGATGCCGGTGTTGCCGCTGGTGGGCTCCAGGATCGTGCAGCCCTTGGTGAGCCGGCCGTCCTTCTCCGCCTGCTCGATCATGTGGAGCGCGGGGCGGTCCTTGATCGAGCCGGTCGGGTTGCGGTCCTCCAGCTTGGCCCAGATGCGGACGTCGTCGGACGGCGACAGCCGCGGCAGGCGCACCAGGGGGGTGTTGCCCACCGCGGCCAGGGGGGAGTCGTAACGCATCGGCGATCAGGCCATGCCGCCGGCGACGGCCGGCAGGATCGTGATGCTGTCGCCGTCGGACAGCTTGGTGTCGATGCCGTCGAGGAAGCGGACGTCCTCGTCGTTCAGGTAGACGTTGACGAAGCGGCGGAGCTGCTCGCCGTCGACGATGCGGGCCTGGATGCCCGCGTGCCGGGTCTCGAGGTCGGCGAAGAGCTGGGCGAGGGTGTCCCCGTTGCCCTCCACCGCCTTCTGGCCGTCGGTGTACTGGCGGAGGATGGTCGGGATGCGGACCTCGATGGCCATGGCTGAGTGCTCCTGTCGGAAGTTTGTCGTGGGTTCGTAGGGCGCGCGGCGCACACGTCAGCACGCCGCGGCTCACGGCCGTACGGCGGCGGCGAAGATCAACAGATGGCGCTTTTCAGCCTGCACAGGTCGACGTGCAGCCGCGCCACGAGCAGGGTGCCCGGCGCCTTTTCGCTCACGTCGAGAAGAACCATGGGCTCATCGTATCGATTCCCGGTCCGGCATCCGGAGTGTGATCTCACCTGATGGACTCTTTCCGTCCGCAGGTCGGGATCAGTACGCCTCGACGACCTTGACCTCCTCCTCCGTGACCTCGCCCTCCAGGATGCGGAACGACCGGAACTGGAACTCGCCGGCGCCGTCGGTGTCCGCGGTGGAGACGAGGACGTAGTGGGCCCCGGGTTCGTTGGCGTAGGTGATGTCGGTGCGGGAGGGGTGGGCCTCGGTGGCGGTGTGGGAGTGGTAGATGACCACCGGCTCCTCGTCGCGGTCGTCCATCTCCCGGTAGAGCTTGAGGAGGTCCTGCGAGTCGAACTCGTAGAAGGTGGGCGAGCGGGCGGCGTTGAGCATGGGGATGAACCGCTCGGGACGGCCCTCGCCGACGGGACCGGCCACCACGCCGCACGCCTCGTCGGGGTGGTCGGCGCGCGCGTGGGCGACGATCTGGTCGTACAGGGCCTGTGTGATGGTCAGCATGCGGCCAGGATAAGCAGACGGGCTCCTCCGTACCGGTGGGTGGTACGGAGGAGCCCGTATGCCGGACATCCTGAGCGGTGGCCGTGGGGATGCCACGAGCGTCCCCGGTGGCCGGACGTCCTGGAGTGCGCGCGAACGCGCTGGTCGGGGCCGGCTGCTCGGATCAGCCGATCTTCTCGAACTCCGGCTCGCCGGGCCGCTCGGTGATCTTCGGGTTGCGGCTCTTGAGCACCGCCCAGCCGATGCCGAGGGCGACGGCCCAGCCGGCCATCACGTACAGGCAGATGCGGGAGTCGGCGTCGTAGGCGATCAGGCAGGTGACGAAGAGGAGGAAGGCGATGGCGATGTAGGAGCAGACCGAGCCGCCGGGCGCCGGGAAGGAGGAGGCGGGCAGGCGGCCCGCGACGACCTTGCGGCGGTACAGCACGTGGCTGATCAGGATCATCAGCCAGGTCCAGATGCCGGCGGCGGTGGCGACGGAGGTGACGTAGCCGAAGGCCTTCTCCGGGACGAGGTAGTTCAGCACCACGCCGATGGCCATGAAAACGACCGAGACGGAGATGCCGATGGCCGGGGTCTTCGTCGAGGACAGCTTGTTGAAGACCCTGGGGGCCTCGCCGTTGTCCGCGAGGGTGCGCAGCATGCGGCCCGTGGAGTACATCCCGGAGTTGCAGGAGGACAGGGCGGCGGTGAGCACGACGAAGTTGACGATGCCGGCGCCGGCCGGGATGCCGATGACCGCGAAGGCCTCCACGAAGGGGCTGACGCCCTCGGCGAACTCGGTCCACTTGACCACGGCCAGGATGACGGTGAGGGCGCCGACGTAGAAGAGGGCGATGCGCCAGGGCAGGGTGTTGATCGCCTTGGGCAGGGTCTTCTCCGGGTTCTCCGACTCGCCCGCGGTGACGCCGACCAGCTCGACGGCGAGGTAGGCGAACATGACGCCCTGGAGGGTCATCAGGGACGAGCCGATGCCCTTGGGGAAGAAGCCGTCGAACTCCCACAGGTTGGAGACGGCGGCCGTGTCGCCGGCCTGGCTGAAGCCGAAGGTGATGACGCCGATGCCGATCACGATCATGCCGATGATGGCGGTGACCTTGACCATCGAGAACCAGAACTCGATCTCGCCGAACAGCTTCACCGAGATCAGGTTGGCCACGAACAGCAGGACCAGGAAGACCAGGGCCGAGACCCATTGCGGGATGTCCGGGAACCAGTAGTGGATGTAGATGGCGGCGGCGGTGAGTTCCGCCATGCCCGTGACCACCCACATCAGCCAGTACGTCCAGCCGGTGAAGTAACCGAAGAAGGGGCCGAGGAACTCGCGCGAGTACTCGGCGAAGGAGCCGGAGACGGGACGGTAGAGGAGCAGCTCGCCGAGCGCCCGCATGATGAAGAAGATGATCACGCCCGCGAGGGCGTACATGAGGATGATGCTGGGGCCGGCCTTGGCGATGTTGGCCCCGGCGCCCAGGAAGAGGCCGACGCCGATGGCGCCGCCGATCGCGATCATCTGGACCTGGCGGCTGTTGAGACCGCGCTCGTAGCCCTCTTCGGGGGCCTTGTCCGTGTCGACCTGCGCAGAGGTCATGTGTGGTGCGCCTTTCTCCATGCCGACCCGGGCCTCGACTCGGCCGCGGATCGGGTCTCGATCCCCCCGGATGATGGAGCTGAGCGGGCCTCACATCCCGCTCGGTGCCTGGCCGGCGGTCTGCCGGCTCGGTGGCGCACCCGGCCGAACATTCGGGTGGTGTTCGCCGGGCGGTCGTGAAGATTTACCACGACCGCGAGGCTGATCACAGGGGTGGATTGTGACGTGTCACACAGGGAGAAGCGGACAAAACGCGCCCCTTTTCGTCAAAAGGGGCGCAGCTTTGACGGGATCGTTATCCGGATTTGAGGCTCCGCTGAGCGGACACGGAGAGTGAGGAAACGGTCCGGTTCAGGGCATAAGGGTGGCGACCAGCGACTCCTGGAGCCCGCCGAGCCACAGGTAGGCCATCACCATCGGCTTGCGCGGATCCTCGTCGGGGAGCCGGTAGAGCAGGTCGGTGTCGTCCTCGTCGGCGATCTCCAGGCGGGAGCCGATCGCCAGGCGCAGGTCGTTCAGGGCACGCAGCCACTGCTGGGACTCCTGGGGCGACAGTTTCAGCACCGCGCCCTCCTCGCCCGCCGACGCCGAGGAGAGGGCATCCAGGGTGCGGACCACCGCCAGCGCGTTCTCCCGCTTGCCGGCCCGCAGGTCGTTCTCGGTGTAGCGGCGGAACTCCGCGGAGTGCGCCCGCTGCTCCTCGGCCTCCTGGGCCTGCGGGGCGCCCTCGGGGTCACCGTAGGCGTCCGGGAACAGGCGGCGCAGCACCGGGTCGGAGGGCGGTTCGCTCGGGCCCTCGGCGAACAGCTCGGCGAGCGGGTCGTCGGAGGCGTCCTCGGCGGGTCCGGGGCCGATCAGCTCCAGGAGCTGCACAGCCAGCGAGCGGATGATGGAGATCTCGACGTCGTCGAGCGCGACGGCCGCGCCGCCGCCGGGGAGCGGTTCGAATTGTCCGGGCATGAAGGCGATTCAGCTGCTTCCGTCCTGCGGGCGGGCGTGGGTCGTTTCCGGGCTCATTTCCGGTCCTGCTGGAGGGTGGCCCACAGACCGTAGCCGTGCATGGCCTGTACGTCCCGCTCCATCTCCTCCCGGCTGCCGCTGGAGACGACCGCCCGGCCCTTGTGGTGGACGTCCATCATGAGCTTGGTGGCCTTGTCCTTGGAGTAGCCGAAGTACGTCTGGAAGACATACGTCACGTAGCTCATGAGGTTGACGGGGTCGTTGTGCACGATCGTCACCCAGGGCACGTCGGGCTCGGGTACGGCGAAGACCTCCTCCGCCGACTCGGTCTTCTCGATCTCCATGGGTGCGGCTGCCGTCACACAGCCCATGCTGCCACCACAGGGGGGCACCCGCACAAACGGGCCTGTGGCGGGCGCCACGCGAACCGCTCGGGCCCGGAAATCGTCAGAGTGACGAAATGGGGGTACGATCCGTCCTATGAACACAGCGGACCTTGGGCTGCCGGTGGACGTCCCCTCGACGGCGCTCTTCACGGACCAGTACGAGCTGACCATGCTGCGGGCAGCCCTGAAGGCCGGTACGGCCGGGCGGCGCAGCGTGTTCGAGGTCTTCACCCGGCGGCTGCCGGACGGCCGCCGCTACGGCGTCGTGGCGGGCACCGGCCGGGTGCTGGACGCGGTGGAGAACTTCCGCTTCGACGCGGGCGTGCTGCGCTTCCTGCGCGAGAAGGACATCGTCGACGAGGAGACCCTGGACTGGCTCGCGGAGTACCGCTTCGCCGGGGACATCTGGGGCTACCCCGAGGGCGAGGTGTACTTCCCGGGGTCGCCGATCATGCGGGTGGAGGGCACCTTCGGCGAGTGCGTGCTGCTGGAGACGGTGATCCTGTCCATCCTCAATCACGACTCGGCGATCGCGGCCGCCGCCTCCCGGATGTCGTCCGCCGCCGGGGACCGCCCGCTGATCGAGATGGGCGCCCGCCGCACCCACGAGCTGGCCGCCGTCGCCGCCGCCCGCTCCGCCTACGTCGGCGGCTTCGCGACCACCTCCGACCTGGCCGCCGGCTTCCGCTACAACATCCCCACCGTCGGCACCTCCGCCCACGCCTTCACCCTGCTGCACGACAACGAGCGCGACGCCTTCCGCGCCCAGGTGGAGTCGCTGGGCCGGGACACCACCCTCCTGGTGGACACCTACGACGTCGCCGAGGCCGTCCGTACGGCCGTGGAGATCGCCGGGCCCGAGCTGGGCGCCGTGCGCATCGACTCCGGCGACCTGCTGCTCGTCGCCCACCGGGTGCGCCAGCAGCTGGACGAGCTGGGCGCGACCGAGACGAAGATCGTCGTGACCTCGGACCTGGACGAGTACGCCATCGCCTCGCTGGCGGCGGCGCCCGTGGACGCGTACGGCGTCGGCACCCAGCTGGTGACCGGCTCCGGCCACCCGACGGCCTCGATGGTCTACAAGCTGGTGGCCCGCGCCGAGTCCGGCGAGGAGGGGGCACCGCTGGTGCCGGTGGCGAAGAAGTCCAGCGGTGGCAAGACGTCGGTCGGCGGCCGCAAGTGGGCCGCCCGGCGCCTGGACGCGGACGGGTACGCCGAGGCGGAGGTGGTCGGCACCGGTCCGGTGCCCGACGCCCTCGCCGACCGGCAGCTCCTGGTCGAGCTGGTCAAGGGCGGCGAGGTCGTCGCCCGCGAGCCGCTGGACGCCGCCCGGGACCGGCACGCGGCGGCCCGCGCCAACCTGCCGCTGTCCGCCACCCAGCTCTCCCGAGGGGAACCCGTCATTCCGACGGAGTACGCGCACGGGGGCTCGGGTAGCTAAAGCTGGTGCGGCCCCGCAAGGCCCGAATCAGCCCCGTCCGTCCAGCCACTCCCCGCTCCCGCCCCACAGCCGACCCAGTCGAAGGACACCGACCATGCGCCGCGCCTTGATCGTCGTAGACGTGCAGAACGACTTCTGCGAGGGAGGCAGCCTCGCGGTGTCCGGCGGTGCCGACGTGGCCGCCGCCATCACCGAGCTGATCGGGCAGGCGCCCGCCGGCTACCGCCACGTGGTGGCCACCCGCGACCACCACGTCGCGCCGGGCGGCCACTTCGCCGACAACCCGGACTACGTCCACTCCTGGCCGGCGCACTGCGTCGCCGGCACCGAGGGGGTCGGCTTCCACCCGAACTTCGCCCCGGCCGTCGCCTCCGGCGCGATAGACGCCGTCTTCGACAAGGGCGCGTACGCGGCCGCCTACAGCGGCTTCGAGGGCGCCGACGAGAACGGCACGGCGCTCGCCGAGTGGCTGCGGGCCCGGGAGATCGACGAGGTCGACGTCGTGGGCATCGCCACCGACCACTGCGTCCGGGCCACCGCCCTGGACGCCGCCCGCGAGGGCTTCCGTACGCAGGTGCTGCTCGACCTGACCGCCGGGGTGGCAGTGGAGACCACGGAGCGGGCGCTGGAGGAGCTGCGGGAGGCCGGCGTGGAGCTGTCCGGGAAGCCGGTCGTGCAGTAGGGCCGGGCCCCTATGTCCGGGCGGTCGGGCGTCTGAGCAGGGCCCTGATCGGGTGCCACAGCTCCTGGACCGGGTCCGGGCCGCCCACGGCGCCCGCCACCGGCGCCGTGCGCCATATCAGGCCGTCCGGATGGTGCAGGACCGCGGTGACCTCGTCCGGGGTGGGCGGGGCCGCGTTGCCCCGCAGGTAGACGCTGCGCAGCCCCAGGTTGCGCAGCCTGGTCAGGGCGCGCGCCCGGTTCTGGGCGTGGACGAGAAAACGCACGCTGCCGGCGCTCGACGGGGCGGGGCTGGGCAGGTTCAGTGCCACCACCACCGTGCCGTTCGGCAGCTTGCAGAAGCCTCCTGCGGCCATGCGGTCATACCCCCGAGTCAGCCTGGGTCGGTCCGGGCACCGGGCCCGGTGTCAATAAGAGAACCACAGGACGCACCTAAACACGGATCGGCGGCGACCCGCCAGGGGGTCGCCGCCGATCATGCTCTGACCTGGGCAGATGCTATTTACCTGCCCGCGGGGCCAACCTCGAGCTCGATCGTCGAGCCGTTCTTGGCCTCCTTGAGGATCTTGATCTTCGTGTTGGTGTCAGTGATCTTGACACCGCCGGTCGGGTTCGCCGGGTCGTAGTAGTCGTTCTTGCGGTCGTTGAAGACCGAGACGCCCTTCGAGCCCGGGACGTACTTCGCGACGTCCGCCTTGTGCAGCGTCATGCCGTCCGTACGGAAGCGGCTGAACGGCGCGTCGTAGGTCTGGAAGCGGTTGCGCATGACCGTGCCGTCCTTCCACTTCAGCGCGGTCGGGTGCGAGTCGATCGGCAGGATCAGACCGGTACCGGGGTGCTGGCTGGTGTTGTTGTCCGCCTGGGAGGTGTCCCACTTCCAGATCAGCAGGCCGTTCTGGTACGCGTAGTGCTCGACCCAGTTCGGGCGCTCCGAGAAGCCGAAGTTGTACGGGCCGACCTCGAGGGTCTTGTCGTACGACACGTACTGGCGGTTCTCGGCGATGTAGTACTGCGCGTAGTCCTTGGTGAAGGACGCGCCCTTGCGGGTGAAGCCGTCCGCCGTCCAGGCGGCGTCCTCGGTCTCCGCGTCGTCGGAGAAGAGGGTCTGGCCGTCGGCCGTCACCGTGATCTCGTCGGCGGCGAAGCCCTTCATGGCCAGTCCGCCGTCGGTCTGGTAGCGGAAGCGCAGGTCGATCTTCTTGCCGGCGTAGGCGTCCAGCGGATAGACGAGCTTGCCGTAGGCGTCCACGGTGGCGCTCAGGGCGGGCTTGTCACTGCCGTCGCGCTGGATCGGCTTGCCGTCGAACGTGCCGTCGACCGCGGTCCAGTTGGCGCCGCCGTCGGTGGACACCTCGGTGTAGAGGTAGTCGTAGTCGGCCTCGATGTCGTACCAGCCGTCCAGGGTGAGGGAGGCGGACGACTTGCCGGTGAGGTCGACGCTGCGGGTCAGCGTGTTGCTGAGGTCGTTGCCGCTGCCGCTCCACCACTGGGTCTCGCCCTGGGCGGGGGGAACGATCTCGGTGGTGACCGCCTTCTTCGGCAGTTCGACGACCAGGCCCTGCTTGTGCTTGGTGTTGTACTCGGCCAGGCCCAGCTTGTGCCAGGAGTTGACGCCCGCCTTGGCGGTGTCGTAGTTCAGCCAGCCCAGCTGGAGCTTGTCCCAGGCGGTCATGTCGCCGGGCAGGTCGCCGATCTCGTTGCGGCCGGTGCCCAGCCACGAGCCGGACGACATCAGCGTCCAGAAGCCGGTGGAGTTGTCGCCGCCGTTGGTGTCGTAGAGGTCCGGCAGACCGAGGTCGTGGCCGTACTCGTGGGCGAAGACGCCGAGTCCGCCGTTCTCCGGCTGGATGGTGTAGTCGCCGACCCAGATACCGGTGTCGCCGATCTGGGTGCCGCCGAGCTTGTTGTCGGCCGGGCCGGTGGCGCCGGCGTCGGTGCCGAAGGCGTACCAGCGGTGGGCCCAGATGGCGTCCTCGCCCTGCGCGCCGCCGCCGGCGGACTCGTCCTCGCCGGCGTGCACGATCTGGAAGTGGTCGATGTAGCCGTCGGGCTCGTTGAAGTCGCCGTCGCCGTCGAAGTCGTAGCGGTCCCACTGGTCGTACTGGGTCAGCTGGGACTTGATCTGGGCGTCGGTGCGGCCGGCCGCCTTCTGGTCGGCGACCCAGGCGGTGACGCCGTCCTGCACCGCGTACCAGGCGCAGTTGTCCGGGTCGCACTTGTTGGAGCCGTAGCGGGCCTCGTTGTACGGGACCTTGACCCAGTCGGCGACCTCGCCGTCGACCGAGTAACGGCCGGAGGACTGCGTCTCGTAGTACGTCTTGACCGAGTGGACGCCCTTGCCGGAACCGAAGTACAGGTCCTGGTAGTGGTCCCGGTCGTAGTCCTCCTGCCAGGCCGTGGAGTTGTCCTCCTTGCGCTTCGGCTTGGCTATCTCGTTGTGCAGCGGGCCGGGGGTGCCGCCGTAGCGGCTGTCGACCTTGTTGCCGAACTCGACCAGGATGGTGAAGATCTTGTCGGTCTTCTCCCGGCCCAGCTCGACGTACTTGGCGTCGCCCTTCTTGCTCTTCAGCTGGACGACCTTCGAGCCGTCCTTCTTCTTCACCGACGCGTTGCCGGAGAGGACCTGCTTGAGGGCCTCCTCGCGCTGGGCGGCCTGAGTGTCGCTCAGGGGGCCCTTGAGGTCGTGGGAGCGCGCGGTCTTGTCCGGGCTGGGGTCGTGGCGGTTCACGGACTCCGGCCGGGACGGCGAGTCCGCCTGCGCCACGCCGGCCGCGGAGAGCGTGGCGGTCGCGGTGGCGAGCGCGATGGTGGTCGCCGCCGTTCTGAACGTCCAGGGTCTTCTGGTCACTTGATTTCCTCCCCCGCGTCCACGCGCGCGGAAGGGGGGACAAAGACAGAGCAAGTCCGCGCACACGTGATCAACGCGTGTTGTCAAGTGACGACATTTGACTAGAGGTTCGGCAGAAAAGACAGACCTTGACTTGAGCAGAACAAGTGCACTATGCGGAGCCGCCGTTCGCTTTGCGGACACCGGATCGTGACCTTCGCGGGATCCGGCGGCCCCCGGCCGGACCCGGCGGGCGCGCGTGACCGCCCACTTCCGGTACGTCATGAATCCGTGCGCCCCCCGTGCATCGGCCGTGCCGGTTAGGTCGTGCTTACTACCGTTCCCCCTCGGGCACACAGCGGGTTAGAGTCGCTTGGCGGAACGCCCGGAGACCGGCGGAAAGCCAGGCCGACAGCATCTTCAGCCCCTGATTGCCTTCCGAGGACACGATGGCCATGCCCCGTCCGACTGCCGCACAGTTCGCCTACGGTTCGTGCACCGTGATCTTCTCGACGCTCGCCATGCTGCTGCTGTCGCGGACGAGTTCGGGTCCCGGAGTCGCTCTCATCGCCGTCGCGGCCCTCGCCCTCGGTCTGCTGGTCGCCATGACGGTCCCGCTGCCCGGGCCCCGCACGGCGACCGCCACGCCGGCCCGACGGCCCGCCGACGACCGGGAGCCGGTACCGGTGCCCGCGCCGGCCCGTGTCTCCGCGGGCGCGGGCGAGTCGACGCGCGGACGGGCCGCCTGACCGTCAACGGGTGCTGACCACGACCGTCTTGGCCGCCTTGTCGTGCAGGCCCTGCTTGTAGGGCTTGTCGAAGAAGCTCCAGCCGCCCGCGATGATCGTCCACACGCAGGCGCAGCAGAAGGCGAACGGGATCCACAGCACCAGGGCCCGGATCAGCGACGTCTGCACCGAGGGCGTCGCCCCGTCGGCCAGGTTGGCCACCCGCATCCCGAGCCACTTCTTGCCGAGGGTCTGGCCCGTCTTCGTGGTCAGGTAGGTGTCGTACGCGATGTAGAGCACGGCGGCGATCACGGACTGCCCGAAGGACTTGCCGACGGAGACGTCGTCGCCGTCCACCGTGTACTCCTGGACGTTGAACGCCCAGCTGAGCAGCCACACCACGATGCCCACGAGGATCATGTCGACGATCCGCGCGAGCGTGCGCCGCCCGCTGTCGGCGAGCGGGGGCATCCCGGCCAGCGGATCGGCGGGGTAACCGCCACCGCCGTACGGATCCCCGCCGTAGGGGCCACCACCGTACGGGCCGCCACCGCCGGGGGGCGGGGCACCGTAGGGGCCGCCACCGCCGGGGGGAGGAGCGCCGTAGGGACCTCCGCCGCCGGGAGGCTGGGCGCCGCCGTAAGGATCCCCTCCGCCGGGAGGCGGGGGCGGGTTGTCGTAGGGGTTCTTCCTCAGCGGGTCGTCGTCCGGCGGCTGCTGCCCGCCGGCGCCGGGGGGCGGTTCGCTGCTCATGTCCCGAGTCGAACCCGGAGTCTCTTACGGCGCATCCGCCGAGGGCCGTCCGGTGGACCGGGGTGCGCCGTTCGGGGGTGGGGTGCGGGTTTCGTCGGCGGGTGCGGGTGCGTGGGGGCTGGTCGCGCCCACGCGGCGGAGCCGCATATCCGATACAGCCCCGCGCCCCCAAAAAGAAGGGCGTGCACTGGACGCCCCGGAAAGGGGCGCGGGGAACTGCGCGAGCAACCACGACGCACCCGCACCCGAAGACGAGACCGGCGCTCCCCTCACCCCACGGCCGAGCTAGCCCGCGACAAACGTGCCGGCGGCCTTGTCGTGCCAGCACTGGTGCCACGGGCGGTCGAACAGGCACCACACGATGCCGACCACGCCGACGGCCAGGAGGCCCGGAACGCTGTAGACCAGCCAGCGGCGCAGGGCCGCGCCGAAGGACGGCGGCTCGTGGGCCTCGATGTCCCGCACCTCCAGGCCGAGCAGCTTCTTGCCCAGGGTCCGGCCCCACTTGGCGGTGGGCAGCGCCTCGTAGACGACGCCGAAGAGCAGCAGGACGGCGAGCACGATGCCCAGGTAGGTGGACGTCGTGCCGTCCAGCAGCCAGACCGTGACGGTCTCGCCGGAGAGCTTCGCCTGGTCGATCTTGTCGTTGACGTGGTCCGCGGCCTTCATGCCGAGCGGTACGGCGGCCACGGCGGTGACGCCCGCGAGGACGACCGTGTCGATCAGCCGGGCGGCCAGCCGCTTGCCCAGCCCGGCGGGCCGGGCGGCCGCCTGACGCCGGGCGGCGGCCTGGAACACGTCCTCGACCGGCGGCTTCCACGGAGCGACGGGCTGCTCGTCCCCGCCCGCCCCGGCCAGCCGGTGCACCTGCTGGGCCCAGGAGGCCTGGCCCCCACCGGGGCCGCCGGCCGCGACCGGCGCGGCGGGGGCGGGCTGCGGCGGGGACGCCTGGTGCGGAACCGAAGGGGCGGCAGGGGCCGCGGGTGCCTGCGGCGCGGGAGCCTGCGCCGCGGCGGCCCGGGCGGCGGCCGCCTTGCCGGCCCCGAAGCCGGGACCGGAACCGGAGCCGGACCCAGGTCCGGAAGCGGCCCCGGGTCCGCCGGACTGCGGGCCCGAACGCGGGGTGACCGCGCGGAAGGTCATGGTGCCCTCGTCCTCCGCGGGGGCGGGAGAGCCGCCCGGCGCCGGTGAGCCCTGCGGGCCCACCGCGGGACGGCGGAAGACGAACGTGTTGCCGGCCTGGGACTCCCCCTCCGCCTCGCCGGAAGCGGAAGCCGAAGCCGAGGCGGGGCCGGGCGCAGCGGAAGGCGCGGGGGCAGCACCCGGCGCAGCCGCGGGGGCAGCCGGAGAAGCCGCAGCCGACGCAGGGGCAGACGCGGCGGCGGCGTCAGCCTGCCCGCCCGCCTCCGCGGCACCCTCCGCGGACGGTGCCGGCTGCCGGGTGTGCGGGACCCTCGGGTCCGCGCCCCGCGCCGGGCCCGGCCAGGCCACGCGCTGGTCCTGGGCGTCGGCGGAACCGGCCGGACCGGAGCGGTCGGCGCCCCAGGCCGTGGCGGACTCCGGACGGCTGCCGTGCTGGGACGCGGCCGGCGGCGGGTCCTCGACCGGGTCCTCGTCGAAGAAGTGCGGTCCTGTCTCCTCGACGGAGGGCCGCGCGCCGGGCGGAGGCGCGAGCGGCTCGCCGTCCTTGGGGGCGGGCCGGCTCGTGCCCGCCACCCAGGAGGCGCCGTTCCAGTACCGGACGTATCCGGGAATGGACGGGTCCGGGTAATACCCTTCGCGTGGCCTGTCGTCGCCGGGGGCCGGGGTTGGGGCGCTCATGTCCGTCGTCCCGTATCTGCTCGGGGGTTGATAGAGGGGCTCCAACATCTATCAGACGGGCGCAACGCGCACCGCCGGTCCCGCCGTACCCGCCCCTTTCCGGGCAACCTCGTGCCGGGACCTTCACACCCGGACGCCCGGGCATCCGTTCACCGGGACTCCCACCAAACCGGGGTTCGGAAAAAAGTTCCGCGAACCCGCGTAATGCTCCGGCCGCCGGCCGCTCTTCCTGGGCAAGGACCGTACGAGACACGGGAGAGGAACCCGCCATGCACACCGACCCCACCGGCCCCACCCGCCCCTCCGTCGTGGAGCGCGAGCTGGAGCTGCGGCTCATCCTGTCGCCCGAGCACGGCGTCCCGGTGCCGGCCAGGCTCGCCTACCACACCGACGACCCCTACGCCGTCCACGTCACCTTCCACATCGACTCCGGCCACCCGGTGCACTGGACCTTCGCCCGCGACCTGCTGGTGGAGGGCGTCTTCCGGCCGTCCGGGCACGGGGACGTGCGGGTGTGGCCGTCGAAGGCGGAGGGCCGCAGCGTCGTGCTGATGGCGCTGAGCAGCCCGGACGGCGACGCCCTCCTGGAGGCGCCCACGCCCCAGGTGTCGGCCTGGCTGGAGCGGACCCTGCGGGCGGTGCCGCCGGGGACCGAGGGCCGGCAGCTCGGGATCGACGACGGGCTGGCCGAGCTGCTCGCCCGGTGAGGAGCGGCACGGCTCAGAAGAGCTTGCCCGGGTTGAGGATGCCCAGCGGGTCGAAGACCTGTTTGACGGCCCGCTGCATCTCCAGGCCCACCGGGCCGATCTCCCGCGCCAGCCACTCCTTCTTCAGGACGCCCACGCCGTGCTCGCCCGTGATGGTGCCGTCGAGTTCCAGACCGAGGGCCATGATCTCGTCGAAGGACTCCCGGGCCCGCCGGGACTCGTCGGGGTCGGAGGCGTCGAAGCAGACGGTGGGGTGGGTGTTGCCGTCGCCCGCGTGGGCGCAGACGCCGATGGTGAGGCCGTACTTCGCGGCGATCCGGTCGACGCCCTCCAGCATGTCGCCGAGCCGGGAGCGCGGCACGCACACGTCGTCGATCATCGTGGTGCCCTTGACGGCTTCGAGGGCGGTGAGGGCCAGCCGCCGGGCCTGGAGGAGGAGTTCGGACTCGGCGGCGTCCTCGGCCGGGACCACCTGGGTGGCGCCCGCGGCCTCGCACAGCGCACCGACGGCGGCGAGATCGGCGGCCGGGTCGGCGGTGTCGAAGGCGGCCAGCAGGAGCGCCTCGGTGGTCTCCGGCAGGCCCATGTGGGCGAGGTCGTTGACCGCCTTGACGGTCGTACGGTCCATCAGTTCGAGGAGGGAGGGGACGTGTCCCCCTTCCATGATCCGGCAGATCGCGTCGCAGGCGGCCGACGCGGAGGCGAACTCGGCGGCCAGCACCAGCTGCTCGGGCGGCTTGGGACGCAGCGCCAGGACCGCCCGTACGACGATGCCGAGGGAGCCCTCGGAGCCGACGAAGAGCCGGGTGAGGTCGTACCCGGCGACGCCCTTGGCGGTGCGGCGGCCGGTGGACATGAGGCGGCCGTCGGCGAGGACGACATCGAGGCCGAGGACGTACTCGGCGGTCACCCCGTACTTGACGCAGCACAGGCCGCCGGAGGCGGTGCCGATGTTGCCGCCGATGGTGCACATCTCCCAGCTGGAGGGGTCCGGCGGGTAGTAGAGCCCGTGCTCGTTCACCGCGCGGGAGAGCGTGGCGTTGACGACGCCGGGTTCGACGACGGCGACGCGGTCGACCGGGTTGATCTCCAGGATGCGGTTCATCTTCGTCAGGGAGAGGACCACGCAGCCGTCGGTGGCGTTGGCCGCGCCGGACAGGCCGGTGCGGGCGCCCTGCGGCACCACCGGGACGCGCAGCTCGGTGGCGGTGCGCATGACGTGCTGGACGTCCTCCACGGTGCGCGGCAGGACGACCACGGCGGGGGCGCCGGCGGGGCAGAAGCTCGCCATGTCGTGGGCGTAGGAGGCGGTGATGTCGGGGTCGGTGAGGACGGACCCGGCGGGCAGCCCGGCCAGCAGCCGGTCGACGAGGGTGTTCCCGTCGGCGAGGGGGCTGCCGGGCGTGCTGGCGACCGTCGCGGCCGCGTCGTCTTCGTCGCGAGGCGCTTCGATACGGCTCATGATCACAGCGTCGCACCCGGGGCCATCGGTGTGAACCCCATGGGCGGCACCCGTAGCCTGCCCGGTGTGATCGTCGTATTGGCGCACAGTGAGCGCCATGAACGGCACGAACGCCATGGACGTCAGGGACGCCACGCGGGGACGGAGCGGAGGCCGCCGGCCGCCGCGCCGCGGGCGCCGCGCGCTGATCGCCTGCGGCGCCGGGGCCGCCGTACTCGGCGGGGTCCTGGTGCTGTCGGCGCCCTGGGACGGGCGTGACGCTCCCCCGCCCGCACCCGGGCCCGCGGCGCTCGCGCGGGGCGCGGTGACCACGGGGGTGCCCGCCGCGCTGCCGGACCTGGCGGCGCTGATCGGCGACCGGGAGACCCATCTGCGGGCGCATCCGCTGGACGGGGCGTCGTGGGCGGTGCTCGGGGCGGCCTACGTCGAGCAGGGCCGCCGGACGGCGGACGGCGCGAACTGGCCGAAGGCCGAGAAGGCGCTGCGCACCTCGCTGAAGACGGGGCCGAAGCGCAACCCGCAGGCCCTGGAGGGGCTGGCGGCGCTGGCGGTGGCGCGCCGGGACTTCCCGGCGGCGAAGAAGTGGGGCGAGAGCGCGGTGAAGGCGGCGCCCAAGCGGTGGACGGCGCATGCCGTGCTGATCGACGCGTACACCGGGCTCGGCGACGACAAGGGCGTGGGCCGGGCCCTGGACAAGGTGATGGAGCTGCGGCCGAGGACTCCCGCCGTGGGCGCGCTGGCCGCCGCCGTCTACCGGAACCGGGGCTGGCGGGAGGACGCGGCGGCGCGGATCTCGGACGCGGCGGCGAAGGCGGAGGCACCGGCCGAGCGGGCGGCGTACCTGGAGCAGGCCGGGCGGCTGGCGTTCGAGCGCGGGGGCCGGGAGGAGGCGCTGCGGTTCTTTCAGGAGGCGCTGCGCACCGACCCCGACCAGCGGGCCGCGCAGGCCGGCCAGGGCCGGGCGCTGGCGGCGCTGGGCCGGACGACGGAGGCGCTGTCGGCGTACCAGGCGGCGCTGGCCAAGCGGCCCGGTCCCGAGTACGCGCTGGAGCTGGGCGAGCTGTACGAGTCGCTGGGCCTCGGGCAGGCGGCGCGGGTGGAGTACGACCTGCTGCGGGAGCGGGCGCGGGGCGCCGAGGAGGCCGGGGCGGACGAGGCGCTGATGCTGGGGCGGCTGGAGGCGGACCACGGCGATCCGGCCGAGGCGGTGCGCCTGCTGCGGGCGGAGTGGGGGCGGCAGCCGGGGATCGCGGTCGCCGACGCGCTGGGCTGGGCGCTGCACCGCACCGGTGCGGACGAGGAGGCGCTGGAGTTCGCGACGATCGCGACCGACGGCGACAAGGGCGGCGGGGTGCGCAGCGCGCTGTACGTGTTCCACCGGGGCGCGATCGAGCAGGAGCTGGGGCAGTCGGGACCCGCGCGGCGGCATCTGCGGGAGGCGCTGACGATCAACCCGTACTTCTCGCCGCTGCGGGCCCCGGAGGCGAAGCGGGCCCTGACGGAGCTGGGCGAGCCCCCGCTGGAGGGCCCGCCCGACTGACATCTGCCTTTGCGGAGCTGGTGTCAGAGGTTGCCGCGCTTCTCCTGCTCGCGCTCGATCGCCTCGAACAGGGCCTTGAAGTTGCCCTTGCCGAAGCCCATGGAGCCGTGGCGCTCGATCATCTCGAAGAAGACGGTCGGCCGGTCCTGGACCGGCTTGGTGAAGATCTGCAGCAGGTAGCCGTCCTCGTCGCGGTCGACGAGGATCTTCAGCTCGCGCAGGACGTCGACCGGGACCCGGGTCTCGCCGGCCCACTCGCCGAGCGTGTCGTAGTACGAGTCGGGGGTGTCCAGGAACTCGACGCCCGCCGCCCTCATCGCGCGGACGGTGGCCACGATGTCGTTGGTGTTCAGCGCGATGTGCTGGACGCCGGCGCCGCCGTAGAACTCCAGGTACTCGTCGATCTGGGACTTCTTCTTGGCGATGGCGGGCTCGTTGATCGGGAACTTGACCTTGAGGGTGCCGTCCGCGACCACCTTGGACATCAGCGCGCTGTACTCGGTGGCGATGTCGTCGCCCACGAACTCCTTCATGTTCGTGAAGCCCATGACCTTGTTGTAGAAGCCGACCCACTCGTTCATGCGGCCGAGTTCGACGTTACCGACGCAGTGGTCCACGGCCTGGAAGACGCGCTGCTCGGGCGGGGCGACCATCGGCTTGGCGGCGACGTACCCGGGCAGGTACGGGCCGTCGTAGCCGGTGCGCTCGACGAGGGTGTGCCGGGTCTCGCCGTAGGTGGCGATGGCGGCGAGGACGACGGTGCCGTGCTCGTCCTTGACCTCGTGCGGCTCGGCGAGCGAGCGGGCGCCGTGCTCGACGGCGTAGGCGTGGGCGGCGCGCGCGTCCGGGACCTCGATGGCGAGGTCGACGACGCCGTCGCCGTGCTCGGCCACGTGCTGGGCGAGGAAGGTGCCCCAGTCGGTCGAGGGCTTGATCACCGAGGTGAACACGAAGCGGGCGGAGCCGCTCTCCAGGACGTAGCTCGCGGTCTCGCGGCTGCCGTTCTCCGGTCCGGAGTAGGCGACCAGCTTCATGCCGAAGGCGGTGGAGTAGTAGTGCGCGGCCTGCTTGGCGTTGCCCACGGCGAAGACGACCGCGTCCATTCCCTTGACCGGGAAGGGATCGGCCTGCCGGGCGGTGTCGGGAGTGTGGTGTGTGGTCTGCGTCATAGCCGCAGGTTCTCCCCTGTTCGCAAGGTGCGCAATAGTTTGCGTTTTCAGTGGGCAACATGACCAGTGATGTGCGGGTGCGGGCGGGCGATCTGTACAGGATGACCAGCAGGGAGGGTGTGGGCATGGCGGGTACGGGGATCGACCGGCTGGACGGGCGGATCATCGGTCTGCTGGCGCGGGAGCCGCGGATCGGGGTGCTGGAGATGTCCCGGCGGCTGGGGGTGGCGCGCGGCACCGCGCAGGCGCGGCTCGACCGGCTTCAGTCGAACGGAGTCATACGCGGCTTCGGTCCTGAAGTGGACCCGGCGGCCCTCGGCTACCCGGTGACCGCGTTCGCCACGCTGGAGATCCGGCAGGGTCAAGGGGCCGACGTGCGGGCGCACTTGGCGACGGTGCCGGAGGTCCTGGAGCTGCACACCACGACCGGCACCGGGGACATGCTGTGCCGGTTGGTGGCCCGCTCGAACGCCGATCTCCAGCGGGTGATCGACCGGGTTGTCGGTTTTGATGGCATCGTCCGGGCCGCCACGGCGATCGTCATGGAGAACCCCGTTCCGCTGCGGATCATCCCGCTGGTGGAGCAGGCGGCCGCGGACAGCGGCGGACACGACTGAGGCCGGGCCGGCCCGAACCCGGAGGTGAGCGAACGTGAACTTCTGGGACTACCTGAGCGATCGCCACCAGCAGCTGCTCGCCGACGCCTCCCAGCACGCCAGCGCCGTCTTCCAGTGCATGGTGGTGGCGACCCTGCTCGGGGTGCTGATCGGCGTGGTCACCTACCGCAGCGAGTGGGCGGGGAACCTGGCGACCCTGTCCACGTCGACGATCCTCACCATTCCGTCGCTGGCCATGATCGGTCTGCTCATCCCGATCGTGGGCCTCGGTGTGCCGCCGACGGTGACGGCGCTGACCCTGTACGGGCTGCTGCCGATCGTGCGGAACTCGATCGTGGGCCTGCGCGGGGTCGACCCGGCGCTGGTGGACGCTGCCAAGGGCATCGGGATGTCGCGTCCGGCGCGGCTGCTGCGGGTGGAGCTGCCGCTGGCCTGGCCGCCGATCCTGACCGGCATCCGGGTCTCCACGCAGATGCTGATGGGCATCGCGGCGATCGCCGCCTACGCCTCCGGGCCGGGCCTCGGCAACGAGATCTTCCGCGGGATCGCCTCGCTGGGCAGCAAGAACGCGCTCAACCAGGTGCTCGCGGGCACGCTCGGCATCATCGTCCTGGCCCTGCTGTTCGACGCGGCGTACGTGCTGCTGGGACGGCTGACCATTCCGAGGGGGATCCGTGTCTGAGACATCCGTGTCCGGCTCCGTTTCCGACGACGGCCGCGGTGCGGCGCCGGCCGGCACCACCGGCGCGACCATCGAGCTGGAGGCCCTCACCAAGCGCTACCCGGGCAGTCCGCAGCCCGCCGTCGAGAACGTGTCGATGGAGATCAAGGCCGGGGAGACGGTCATCTTCGTCGGTCCCTCGGGCTGCGGGAAGTCCACCACCCTGAAGATGATCAACCGGCTGATCGAGCCCAGCGGCGGGCGCATCCGCATCAACGGCGAGGACGTCACCGACATCGACCCGGTGAAGCTGCGCCGCAAGGTCGGCTACGCGATCCAGTCCTCCGGTCTCTTCCCGCACATGACCGTCGCCCAGAACATCGCGCTGGTGCCGAGGATGATCGGCTGGTCCAAGGCGCGGATCAGGTCGCGGGTGGAGGAGATGCTGGACCTGGTCGGCCTGGACGCCGGGGAGTTCCACGGCCGCTATCCGCGCCAGCTCTCCGGCGGCCAGCAGCAGCGGGTGGGCGTGGCGCGGGCCCTGGCGGCCGATCCGCCGGTGCTGCTGATGGACGAGCCGTTCGGCGCGGTCGACCCGATCACCCGGGACCACCTCCAGGACGAGCTGATCCGCCTCCAGCGGGAGCTGCACAAGACGATCGTCTTCGTCACCCACGACTTCGACGAGGCGATCAAGATCGGCGACCGGATCGCGGTGCTGCGCGAGCGCTCGCACATCGCGCAGTTCGACACCCCGGAGGCGATCCTCACCAACCCGGCGGACGACTTCGTCTCCGGCTTCGTGGGCGCGGGCGCCGCCCTCAAGCGGCTGAACCTGACCCGGGTGCGGGACGTCGGCATCACCGACTACCCGACGGTGACGGTGGAGGACCCGCTCCAGCACATCTTCGACCGGCTGCGGGAGTCGGGCAGCAACGAGATCCTGCTCCTGGACCGGCGCGGGCGCCCCTACAAGTGGCTGCGGCGCGGCGACCTGATGCGGGCCAAGGGCTCGCTGGCGCGGGCCGGGACGCTGGTCCACGACACGGTGACCCGGGACGCCACGCTGCGGGACGCGCTGGAGGCGGTGCTCACCGACAACGCGGGGCGGGTCGCGGTCACCGGGCGGCGCGGCGCGTACGAGGGCGTCGTGGACATGGAGACGCTGATGAACTCCGTGCACGAGTTGCTGGAGGCCGACCGGCTCGACGCGCTGGAGCACCAGCACGACCTGGAGGAGACCCGGTCCGCCCAGACGCACACCGAGCAGGAGGGCTTCGGCGGGGTCGGAGGCCGCGCGTGAGCGGCTCCTCCCGGCCCGTGCCCGGACGGCGTCCCGACGGCGAGCACGAGGTCAAGGGGCTCGCGTTCCGGGACGAGGGCGCCGGTGCGGGCGAGGACGAGGAGGAGGCCGGGACTCCCCCGCCGCCCCCGGCGCCGGCGGGCCGGGTCGGCTGGCGCAAGCTGACCTTCCTGCCCGTCGTCCTGATCGCCGTACTGCTGGCGACCTGGCTGTGGTTCCGGCAGGCCGACCTGGACGCGCTCACCCGCAACGCCCTCGGCAACGGCCAGGTCACCAAGGCGCTGTGGCAGCACGTCCAGCTCACGGTGATCTCCACCTTCTTCGTGCTGATCATCGCGATCCCGCTGGGCATCCTCCTCACCCGGCGGATGTTCCGGAAGGCCACCCCGTTCGCGATGGCGTTCGCCAACATGGGCCAGGCGACGCCGGCGATCGGTCTGCTGGCGCTGCTGGTGATCTGGCTGGGCATCGGCCGCCGGGCCGCCCTGATCGGCATCATCGTCTACGCCGTCCTGCCCGTGCTCTCCAACACCATCGCCGGCCTGAGGGCGAACGACCCGACGCTCCTGGAGGCGGCCCGCGGCATCGGCATGTCCCCGCTGGGCGTCCTGGTCCGGGTGGAACTCCCCCTGGCCGTCCCGCTCATCCTGGCCGGGGTGCGCACGGCGCTCGTCCTGAACGTCGGTACGGCGACGCTCGCGACCTTCGGCGGCGGCGGTGGTCTGGGCGTGCTGATCACCACCGGCATCACCAGCCAGCGGATGCCGGTGCTGGTGCTGGGCTCGGTCCTCACCGTGGCCCTGGCGCTGCTGGTGGACTGGCTGGCCTCGCTGGCGGAACTGCTGCTGCGGCCGCGGGGGCTGGAGGTGGGCACATGAGGCGACGCGTCTGCTGGACCCTGGCCGCGGTACTCCTTGCGGCTCCCGCCGGCTGCGGGCTGACCAGCGGCTCCCCGATGGTCGACGACGTGGAACCGGGCACCATCGGCAGGGGGAAGCCGCTGGAGGGGGCCGATCTCACGGTCACCTCGAAGGAGTTCACCGAGCAGCTGATCCTGGGCGCGATCATGGGCATCGCCTTCGAGGCGGCCGGCGCGGAGGTGCTCGACCGCACCGGCATCCAGGGCTCGGTCGGCACCCGCGCGGCCGTGGAGAACGGCGACGCCGACGCCACCTACGAGTACACCGGCACCGCGTGGATCACGTACCTGGGCAACAGCAAGCCGATCCCGGACCCGGAGCAGCAGTGGAAGGCGGTGAAGGAGGCCGACGCGAAGAAGGGGCTGACGTGGCTGCCGCCGGCCCGCCTGAACAACACGTACGCGCTGGCGATGAACCAGGCCAACTACAAGAGGTACGGCACGAAGACCCTGTCGCAGGTGGCGGAGCTGGCGAAGTCCGACCCCGGCGCGGTGACGCTGTGCGTGGAGGGCGAGTTCGCCAACCGCGCGGACGGCCTGCCGGGCCTGGAGAAGGCGTACGGCATGTCGCTGCCCGCCGGGAACATCACCCAGATGGACACCGGGATCATCTACACCCAGACCGCGAAGGGCGCCTGTACGTACGGCGAGGTGTACACCACCGACGGGCGGATCAAGTCCATGAACCTGGTGGTGATGGAGGACGACAAGAAGTTCTTCCCGAACTACAACGCGGCGCCCATGGTCCGCACCGCCACCCTGAAGAAGTGGCCGGCGATCGCGTCCGTCCTCGACCCGGTCACCAGGGCGCTGACCAACGACGTGGCGCAGACCCTGAACGCCAAGGTCGACGTAGACGGCGAGGACCCGCACCAGGTGGCGCTGGACTGGATGAAGGAGAAGGGCTTCGTGAAGGAGGGGTGACGGGGCTGTTCCCGGCCGTCAGCAGGCGGGAACGCCGCCCTTCCCGCTCTCCAGCGCCTTCAGCGAGTCGACGGCGCCCTTGAGGGTGGTGACCGGGATCAGCCGCAGCCCCTTCGGCAGCTCGGCCTGCGCGTCGGAGCACTCCGCCTTGGGCACCAGGAAGACGGTGGCCCCGTCCCGCCGGGCGGCCTGCGTCTTGAGCGGCACCCCGCCGACGGCACCGACCTTGCCGTCGTCGGTGATGGTCCCGGTCCCGGCGATGACCCTGCCCCCGGTCAGATCCCCGGCGCCGAGCTTGTCCACGATGCCGAGCGAGAACAGCAGCCCGGCGCTGGGCCCACCGACGTCCTCCAGCCGCAACCGCACGTCGACGTCGTCCCGGTCCATCCGGAGATACCCGAGCGCGGCCGCGGTCGCCGAGTCCTGGGACTCCTTCATCTGCTCCTGGTTGTACTCCTCGATCTCGCTCACGTCGTCGCCGCTCGGGTAGACGGCGTCGCGCGGCATCACGGCCCGGTCGGTGTCGAACCAGCTGCTGAGCACGTCCCCGAGACGGATACTGGCGTCCGGCCCGGTCGCCTCGATCGTCGTCATGCGCAACTGCCCGCTGGTGTCGTGCGTCGGCGCGCCACTGATCGTGATCACCTCGTCCCCCCGGTTCTTGCCCAGCACGTCGGCCGTCAGCCCCGGCTGCGCCACGGAGAACGGCAACGGCGCGAACACGGCGGTCGCGAGCAGCGCCACCACGGGCACACCGCAGACGGCGAGAAACTGGGAACGCGTGAGACGAGAGAGCACGGAGTCAATCTAACGCGGCGCGATTCCCGGGGCTCCGACGCCCGGTCCCGACCGACGTCTCACCGCAGTGCCTCCGCGACCTCCCGGGCCGCGTGCATTACGCGTTCGCCGACGCGTTCGGGGACGACGTCGGCCAGCATGACCACGCCGACGCTGCCCTCCACGCCCGTGACGCCGAGCAGGGGGGCCGCCGCGCCGCAGGCGCCGGCCTCCAGTTCGCCGTGGGTGAGGGTGTAGCCGGGGGTGTCCTCGTCGTCCTCGGAGGGCTGGGGCGGACGGCGGGCGGACAGGATGGCCTTGCCCGCGGCGCCCCGTTCCAGGGGGTGGCGGAAGCCCGCCCGGTAGGCGACGTGGTAGTCGGTCCAGGTCGGCTCCACGACCGCGACGGCCAGCGCCTCGGCGCCGTCCACCAGGGTCAGGTGGGCCGTCGCCCCTATGTCCTCCGCCAGGGCCCGCAGGGCCGGCATCGCCGCCTCGCGGACGAGGGGATGGACCTGGCGGCCCAGGCCCAGTACGCCGAGCCCGACGCGGGCCCGTCCGCCCAGGTCGCGGCGTACGAGTGCGTGCTGCTCCAGCGTGGCGAGCAACCGGTACACGACGGTCCGGTTCACGCCCAGCTTGTGGGACAGCTCGGTGACGGTCAGCCCGTGGTCCGTATCGGCCAGCAGTTTGAGGACCCGCAGTCCCCTGTCGAGCGTCTGAGAGGTCTCCGCGGTCACGACGCCCACTCCTTAGTGGTGAGGTCGGCGACCCTCTTCGCGGGGATGCGTCACCGAGTCCCGTCAGTGACGCGCTGGAGAGGCCGCCGATCGGCTGACGGCCCTGCTTTGTCGCGGGCCCAGTCGCTTTCACGGCTGCGCTCCGCGGCGGCGCTGCCACGGGGCGTGTGCGTAGCGGGACAGTAACGACCAGGTCCGCTCAGCGGAAGGCTCCGTCCAGAATCCGGGCACCAACCGTTATCGACTGCCGGTGTTTGTCCCGGTACGTACCGCGCACGCCTCCGGCGCCGCACCGCGTCACTTCATGCGCGTGGCCCACTCCTGGACCTTGGCGATGCGCTGGCGCAGCTGGCCGCCGGTCGCCTCGGCGCTGGGCGGGCCGCCGCACACGCGGCGCAGCTCGGTGTGGATGACACCGTGCGGCTTGCCGCTCTGGTGGACGTAGGCGCCGACCATGGTGTTGAGCTGCTTGCGCAGCTCCATCAGCTCCTTGTGGGAAACGACGGGGCGGCGGTCGGCGGGCAGTTCGAGCAGGTCGGCCTCTTCGTCGGGCTTCTTCCGGCTGTGCGCGATCTGCCGGGCCTGCCGCTTCTGGAGCAGCAACTGCACCTGGTCGGGCTCCAGCAACCCCGGGATGCCGAGGTAGTCCTGCTCCTCCTCACTCCCCGGGTGGGCCTGCATGCCGAACTCGGCGCCGTTGTACATGACCCGGTCGAAGGTGGCCTCGGACTCCAGCGCCTCGAAGGCGAACTGCTCCTGCTCGCCGGTGTCCTCGTCCTGCTCCCGGTTCGCCTCCTCCATCTCCTTCTCGGACTCGGCGTAGGGGTCCTCCTCGCCCTCCTTCTTGGGCTTGTCGAGGACGTGGTCGCGCTCGCGCTCCATCTCGTTGGCGAAGGTGAGCAGGTCGGGCACGGTCGGGAGGAAGACGGAGGCGGTCTCGCCCCGGCGGCGGGAACGGACGAAGCGGCCCACCGCCTGGGCGAAGAAGAGCGGGGTGGAGATGGTGGTCGCGTAGACGCCGACCGCGAGGCGGGGGACGTCGACGCCCTCGGACACCATGCGGACGGCGACCATCCACCGGTCGGTGCCCTGGCTGAACGTGTCGATGTTCTTCGAGGCGCCCGCGTCGTCGGACAGCACGACCGTGGCCTTGTCGCCGGTGATCTCGCGGATCAGCTTGGCGTAGGCGCGGGCCGAGTCCTGGTCGGCCGCGATGACGAGCGCCCCGGCGTCCGGGATGGCCTTCCTGACCTCGGTCAGCCGCTGGTCGGCGGCGCGCAGCACGGCCGGCATCCACTCGCCGCGCGGATCGAGGGCGGTACGCCAGGCCTGGCTGACGGCGTCCTTGGTCATCGGCTCGCCGAGCCGCGCCGCGATCTCGTCGCCTGCCTTCGTGCGCCAGCGCATGTTGCCGCTGTAGCTCATGAAGATGACCGGCCGGACCACTCCGTCGGCGAGCGCCGAGCCGTAGCCGTAGGTGTAGTCGGCGGCGGAGCGGCGGATGCCGTCGTTGCCCTCCTCGTACGCCACGAAGGGGATCGGGTTGGTGTCCGAGCGGAAGGGCGTGCCGGTCAGCGCGAGGCGGCGGGTGGCGGGCTCGAACGCCTCCAGGCAGGCCTCGCCCCAGGACTTGGAGTCACCGGCGTGGTGGATCTCGTCGAGGATGACCAGGGTCTTGCGCTGCTCGACGCGGTTGCGGTGCAGCATGGGGCGGACGCCGACGCCCGCGTAGGTGATGGCGATGCCCTGGTACTCGCGGCTGAGCGGGCCCGCGCTGTACTCGGGGTCGAGCTTGATCCCTATCCGCGCGGCGGCCTCGGCCCACTGCTTCTTCAGGTGCTCGGTCGGCGCGACGACGGTCACCTGCTGCACGACGTGGTGGTGCAGCAGCCAGGACGCCAGCGTCAGCGCGAAGGTCGTCTTTCCGGCGCCGGGGGTGGCGACGGCCAGGAAGTCCCGGGGCTGGTCCTGGAGGTACTTCTCCATCGCCCCCTGCTGCCAGGCCCGCAGCTTGCCGGCGGTGCCCCAGGGGGCACGGCCGGGGAAGGCCGGGGACAGGTGGTGCGAGGTGCTGGAGCTGGCGGTGGTAGTCACGGTCTCCGAAGGGGGTAGAACGGCTCGGCCACGTATGACAACCGGGCCACCCTACCGGCGGGCCGACGCGATCAACGCGCGCACGGGGTCGGGTCACCCCCGGGTGGGACGGACGTCACAACCGCCCCGTGCGTGCACTGCGGCTCACCCCCGCCGCAGCGGCGTCGCCGACCCCGCCTCATCTCTCTCGCAGTCGCGCCGCCACCCGCGTCTCACTTCTCCCGCAGCCGCGTCGCCACCCACGCCCCCGCCAGCGCCACCGCCGCCATCGGCAGGAACACCGCCGCGAACGCCGCCGGGTGGGAACCGGTGGCCTCACCGGCCCCGGCGGCCGCGTGGCTGACGGTGCCGCCGCCGAGGGCCGCGAAGGCCGCGCCGCCGACGGACAGGAGGACGACGTTGGAGAGCCCGTCGGAGATCTGGAGCGCGGCGGAGTTGGCACCGGCCTCCTCGGGGGCGGAGAGCTTGAGCAGCAGCACGCTGGTGGAGGAGATCACCAGCCCCATGCCGAAGCAGCCGAAGCCCCAGGCGACGGCCACCGTCCAGGCCGGCACGGCGTCGATCAGCACGCTGGGCGCCGTGGCGACGGCCGCCGCGACCAGCACCATGCCGAGGCTCATCAGGCGCTCCCGGTACGGCTCCAGGCGCGGCCGGGACTGCAACCACGAGCCCCCGGCCCAGGTCGCGCCGCCCGCCGCCAGGGAGAGCCCGGCGAGGGTCGGGCTGAGCCCCCGCTGGGTGACCAGCATCAGCGGGACGAAGGACTCGGCGGCGATGAACGATCCCGCGGCCACCCCGCGCAGCAGCACCACGGAGGGCAGCCCGCGCGCCGCCCGGTAGGTGCCGCGCGGCAGCAGCCCGAGCACGGCGGGCACGAGCAGCGCCACGCCCGCGGCCGCGGGCAGCAGGGCGACCGGGCGCAGATCCTGTGCGGCGTACTGGAGCAGGCCCGCGCCCAGCGAGATGGCGAGGGCGAGACGGATGCGGCGGCGGTCGAAGGAGGCCGGCGCGTCCCCTCCCCCTCCCCCGACGGGACCCGCCGCGCGGCTGCGTATCTGCGGCAGCGCGAGGGCCAGCGGGACGACCACCAGTACGGGGATGCCGACGAACACCCAGCGCCAGCCGAGGTGTTCGGTCACCGCGCCGGAGGCCAGCGGCCCGACGACGGACGGCACGACCCAGCCCGCCGCGAACGCCGCCATGATCGCCGGCCGCAGCCGCTCCGGGTAGGCCCGCCCCACGACGACGTAGAGCGCGACGATCACGAGCCCGCCGCCGAGCCCCTGCACGGCCCGCCCGAGGATGAACAGCCACATCGCCCCGGCCGTCCCGGACAGCACCAGCCCGGCCGCGAAGGCGGCGATGCCGGTCGTCAGCGGTGCCAGCGGCCCGCGCCGGTCGGACCACTGACCGGACAGCACCATCCCGAACAGGCTGGTCGTGAAGTACCCCGAGAACGCGAACGCGTACAGCGACACCCCGTCCAGCTCCCGCGCCGCCACCGGCATCGCGGTACCGACCGCCGTCGCCTCGAAGGCGATCAGCACGATGACGGAGACGATGCCGATGCTCAGCGCCCGGTAGGCACGGCTCAGCACGGTCTCGCCGGGGACGGCGGCAGCGGTGGCAGCGACGGTCCCGCCGGTACCGGCGGAGGACTCGGCGGGGACCGCGACATCGGTGTCACGGGGCTCAGGGACGGTCATGGTCGCCAGAGTAAGGGCCACGACCTGCTTTGACCCCTGTCGGGAGACGGTACGGGACCGGGACCTTGGTCGTACGACCGGCCCGGTCCGGCCCGATAGAGTTGAACGTGTTCAAATTCCATGCCATCGTGTGTGCTTGCCGATCCGGCACGAGTCGGCCGGGCGTGCGACGTACGCAGGGGGAGTCATGCGTGAGGAACGAGGGCGGGTCGCCGCGGCGAGGTTGCGTGGGGTGGTCCCGGCAGGCGCGGTCGCGGTGATGATGCTGGCCACGGGGTGCATGTGGCAGCAGCAGACACTGGCTCGGGCCGACGTCACAGGCACCTGGTCCGGGGACGGTGTCGGGACCCTTCGCGTCAATGCCGATGGCACCGTTGTCGCGACCGGCCTCGCCGTGTACGACCAGGACGGCGACAAGGTCTCGGAGTGCAGCGGCACCGGCGAGTGGGGCATGTATCCCGACGACAGGGCGGCGAAGCAGCTGTCGATCACCGTCTGCGACGGCAACCCGTGGGAATTCGGCGGCTCGAAGGAGCATCCGAAGATGCGGCGCGGCGTGGGCGATCCCGATGACGGGAACTTCCAGACCCTCAGCCGCCAGGAAGAGAAGCCGCCCGGCGCAGTGCCCACAGGGTGAGGGCGAGGGCGGAGATGTCCGCCACCAGGGGGTGGAGGGTGCCGTCGGCAGTTCTCCAGGTGAGGACGGCGCCCGTCGTGCCGTGGACGACCACGTGGGCGCCGTCCGTCAGACGGCCCAGGCGTACGAAACGGTCCGCGTCGGGCGGGAGCGGGTGCTCGGGGTGGTCCTCGCCGTACTCCGCCAGCGTCGGGAGCGGCAGGTCGTCCGCGTCGAGGTGGAAGGGGTGGGCGTGCTCCGGCAGGCCCGTCTCGCGCAGGAAGCGGCGGGTGGGGTCGTGGGTGAGGGCGGCCGGGAAGTCGATGTCCTCGAAGCGCGTCACCCCGCGGCGGCCGAACTCGCGGTCCAGGAAGCGGGTCGGCAGGTCTGGGGCGGCCCCCGGCGTCATGCTGTGGCCCACCGTCAGGAGCAGGCAGCTCATCAGCGCCGACGTGTTCCACAGGGACGGCCGCTCGCAGCCGCCCGGGGAACGGCGGGCGGCGCCGTCCTCCACGGACGTCGCGAGGCGGACCCGGGTCAGCAGCGAGGGGAGCGGCGGCCGGACGTCCGCCGCCGCGTCGCGCATCGTCGTCGTACCGCCGGTGACCGCGTGCATCGTCTCCCCCGGGAATGTGTGGCCGTGCGCGGGCCGGCGGCTGCCGTTCGCGCTCCTTCGGAGACTACGTGCCACCACTGACAACGCACCCCGCGCACGGACCCGTTCGCCCTGTAGGACGCGCCCGGCCCGTCCCGCGTTGCCTCACGCGCGCGACCAGCGGCTCAGGTGCCCGTGGCCACCGCTGCCTGGGGGCGGATCGGAAGGCGGTTGACCGGACGCCCGGTGGCCGCGCGTACGGCCGAGGCGACGGCTGCCGGGGAGGCGACCACCGGGACCGCGCTGACGGCCTTGGCGCCGAAGGGGGCGACCACGTCGCGTTCCTCGACGAGCTTCACGATGCGGATGTCGGGGGTGTCGAGTGCCGTCGGGAGGGCGTAGCCGGTGAGGTCGGGGTGGCGGATCAGGCCGCGCGGGGTGCGGAGGTTCTCCGTGAGCGCGATGCCGACGCCCTGGGTGACGCCCGCCTCGATCCGGGCGGTCAGCTGGGCCGGGTTCAGGACGCGGCCCACGTCCTGGGCGACGGCCAGTTCCACGACCCGGACCGAGCCGATCTCGATGTCCACGTCCACCACCGCGCGGATCGCGCAGAAGGCCATGCCGACGAACGCGTCGCCCTGCCCGGCCTCGTCCAGCGGCTCGGTCGGGTGCGGGCGGCACTGGGCGGTGGCCCACAGCTCCTTGCCGTCCAGCGCCTCGGCGACCGTCGTCGACAGCACGCCGTCGTACGAGGTGATCTTGCCGTCGGCGATCTGGAGCAGCTCCGTGGACATGCCGAACTGGTGGGCCAGCGGCTGCAGGAGCTGGGTGCGGACCATCTTGGCCGCGCGTTCCACCGCGCCGCCCGACACCCAGGTGTGGCGGCCGCGGCAGCCGGCGCCGGCCGGGGGCTGGTCGGTGTCCACGGGCGCGACGTGGACCTCGTCCACGCCCAGGGTCTCCTGGACGATCTGCCGGGCCAGGGTCGTGAAGCCCTGGCCGGTCTCCACGGCCGCGCACAGCACCGTCGCCACGCCGTTCTGGACCTTCACGGTGGCCGTGGAGACCTCGTCCGCGCCCTCGGCGCCGAGCATGTGCACCATGCCGATGCCGTAGCCGACGCCCCGGCGCACCGCGCCCGGTTCGCCCGCGCCCTCGGGGCCGCCGGGCAGCAGCCACTCGTCCTCGGGCGTGTCCTTGGGCAGGGCGGGGAGGGGGAAGTCGCGGACCGCCTGGAGGAGTTCGGCCACGGGGGCCGGGCAGGTGACGGTCTGGCCGGTGGGGAGGACGTCGCCGGTGGCCAGGACGTTGCGCAGCCGCACCTCGGCCGGGTCCAGACCGAGCTTCTTGGCGATCTTGTCCATCTGCGCCTCGTACGCGGCGCACACCTGCATGGCGCCCTCCCCGCGCACGTGGCCGGAGGGCGGGTTGTTGGTGCGTACCGCCCAGCCCTCGATGAAGGCGTTGGGCACGACGTACGGGCCACAGGCGAAGGCCACCGCGGCGGCCAGCGCGTCGGAGGAGGTGTCGGCGTAGGCGCCCGCGTCCAGCAGGATCTGCGCCTCGACCTTCACGACCCGGCCCTCGGCGTCCGCGTGGTGGCGGTAGCGCAGGAGGGTGGGGTGGCGGTGGGTGTGCCCGAGGAACGACTCCTCGCGCGTGGCGGTCAGTTTCACCGGGCAGCCGGTCTTCAGCGCCAGCAGGCCGAGCGGCAGCTGGAAGCCCTGGTCCTCGCGGTCCGCGGTGGCGCCCGGCACCCCGGTGACGACGATCTTCACCTGTTCGGGCGACAGGCCGTAGCAGGCGGCGGCGATGTCGCGGTCGCCGTGCGGGTCGGTGGAGGCCAGGTACAGCTCCACGCCGCCGTCGGGGCGCGGCACGGCCAGACCGGCCTCGGCTCCTATGGGGGCCGGGTCCTGGCGGCCGATGCGGTACAGGCCCTCGACGACGACCTCGCCGGCCGCCTCCGGGTCGCCGTGGCGCAGCGGGATGTGCCGGATCAGGTTGCCGTCGGGGTGCAGCGGCTCGGCCTCGAAGGCCTGCTCCGGGTCGGTGACCGGGTCGAGCACCTCGTACTCGACGATGACGGCGGCGGCGGCCATCCGCGCGGTGTCCGGGTGGTCGGCGGCGACGGCGGCGAGGGGCTCGCCGTGGTGGCGTACGACGTCGGCGGCGAAGACCGGGCGGTCGGCGTGGCCCCCGCGGCCGTGCAGCGGGGTGCCGGGCACGTCCTCGTGGGTGACGACGGCCCGTACGCCGGGCATCTCGCGCGCGTGGGTGGTGTCGATGGACACGATGCGCGCGTGCGGGTGCGGTGAGCGCAGTACGGCCGCCCACAGCAGGCCCTCGGCCCACAGGTCGGCGGCGTACGGGAAGGTGCCCTCGGTCTTGGCGCGGGCGTCGGCGGGCGGCAGGGACGCGCCGAGGCCGTGCGGGATCGGCTCGGGGACGGGGGTGACCGTCTCGGCGGTCCCCTCGGCCTCCGCAGTCGCGGCGTCGTTGCTCACGCGTGGCCTCCGTCCTGGCCGTGGTTGCCGTGCTCACCGTAGAGCGGGTGGCTGTCGTGCGGTCCTGTCGCGTCCTGCGCGTCCGGTGGCGGCTGGGACTCGAACGCCGACGGGTTGACGCCGCCCGCGCCGGGACCGGCCTGGTGCGGGATGCGGGGCTCGTCGGGGTCCGCGCCCGCGTGTGCCTCGGCGTCGGCGTGCGCCTCGCGTTCGGCGACGACCTCCTGGACGGCCTCCAGGACGCCCCGGTAGCCGGAGCAGCGGCACAGGTTGCCGCACAGGGCCTGGCGGGCCTCCAGCTCGGTCGGCGCCGGGTTGCCCTCAAGGAGGTTGTGCACGGTCATCGCCATGCCGGGCACGCAGAAGCCGCACTGCACCGCGCCCCGCCGGGCGAGCGCCCGCTGTACGTCCGAGGGCCGTCCGTCGGTGGCCAGACCCTCGACGGTGCGCACCTCGCTGCCGGCCGAGGTCACGGCCGGGACCAGGCAGGAGGCGACGAGCCGTCCGTCGACCTGCACGTTGCAGGCGCCGCACTCGCCCTGCGAGCAGCCGTCCTTGGCGCCCGCGAGGCCGAGCCGCTCGCGCAGGACGTAGAGCAGCGACTCGCCGATCCAGGCGTCGGTGACGGGCCGGTCCGCGCCGTTGACGCGCAGCACGTAGGAGGCGAGGGGGTGTTCGTCCTGCGGGCCGACGGGGGCCGGGGGCTCCTCGGCGGCCGTGAGGGCGGGGGCGGCTTCGGGGTCGGGGTCGGGGTCGGGGTCGGTGGCGTCGGACCGGGTCCCGTCCGGGCCGGTGCGGCCGTCGGCCGCGTCCGCCTCGGCGTCCGCGGGGCCGGACACGTCGGCGGCGACACTCTGGGGGTCCGTCGTGCCGGTCGGGCGACCGGTCGTGGGCTCCGGATGCGGCGCTCCTCCGGGCTCCTGCCCGTGCTCGCGCGCGCCCTCGGACGTCGACCCGTCCGGAGCGGTCGATGCCGGGCCCGGCAGGGGGCCGTCGGGGGCCTCCGGGCGGAGTTCACCCCTCGTCTCCTCGCCGGGATGCGCCGGGCCTTCTGCCCGGCCTTCAGGAGCCTCCTCGGCCCCACCGGGCTCGCCAGTCACCGTCTCGGTCCCGCCGACCGGCCCGGTGGCCGTCTCGGCCGTCCCGGCCGTCCCGTCGGCGGGGTCGGTCGGGTACGGGACGGCGCCGGAATCGGACCGTCCCACGCCGTCGTCGTGACCCGGCGCGTGCATGGCGTTCGCAGGGCCGGAGGTCTGCACGCCGTCGGCGGCGCCGGCCCCGCGCAGTCCGTCGGCGTGGCCGGGGGCGTGCGGGTCGTCGGCGGATTCGGCGGCGTACCGGCCCCCGTCGTGGCCGGACCGGGGCACGCCGTCGTCGGAGGCGGACCCCTGCGGACCCTCGACGGGACCGGGCGCATACGGCCCCCCGTCGGAACCGGACCCGTGCACACCACCGGCGGAACCGGAAACCCGCACACCCTCGTCCGGAGCCGAACCGTGCAAGCCCTGGGCGGAACCGGACGCGTACCGGCCCCCATCGGAACCGGACCCGTGCATACCTGCGGCGGAACCGGAGGCCCGCACCCCCTCCTCGGGAGCGGACCCACGCAGATCCCCGGCGGGAGCGGAGACGTGCGGGGCGTCGGCGGAACCGGACGCGTACCGGCCCCCGTCCGGGCCGGGCCCGTTCGCGCCGCCGTCGGGGGCGGGGGCGTGCGGGGGTCCGGAGGGGTGCTCCTCGCCGGTCGGGGCGGACTGGCCCGCGCCGTCGCCCCAGGCATGACCGGCGGGCTGGGCCGACGGTGGGCGTCGGTCCTCGGCGGACCGTTCGTCGGTGTCCGGGCCGTGTTCCTCCCGGCGTTCGCCCCACGGCTGCCCGGCGGCCTGCGTCGCCCAGGGCGCGGGAGCGCCGCCGGGGAGGGTGGCGGGCGCACCGGTGCCCCACTGCTCGGCCAGGGACGACGTGGTGAACTCGCCCGACTCGTCCGGCAGGTCACCGCCGGCGACGGGGATGGACCACTGCCCGGTCACGTCCTGGCCCGGCGCGGGCGCGGTCGCCGCGGCCTCCGGGTCGGTCTCGGCGGCCTGTGCGGCCTGCGAGAAGTCCCACTGTCCGGTGGGCCCGGGCTGGTAGGCGAACCGGTCGTCCTGCCCGGGGGCGCTGCCCTGCCCGGTGTGCGTGCCGTAGGGCGCCGCCCCGCCGTACGGGTCGTGGTGGGCGGCGTAGTCGCCGTACCCCTGCCCGGCGTCCGGCGCCTGCCACTGGGTGCCGTCCACGGGTGCGGACGGCGTCGACGGCATCGCCCAGGAGCCCGTGGCGGCCGGGTCGGTGCCCGCGGTGGTGGCGGGCGCGACCGTGATCTGGGGCGGCACGTAGCCGTGGCCGGGCGCGGCGAGCGGACTGTCGGAGGAGGCGAGGAGCGCGTCCACGCCGCCCTCGGGGAGTTTCACGAAGGCGGTGGCGCCGTCGTCGTAGTCGCCCTGGGGCAGCGGGTCCCAGCGGCCGCCGCTCGGCGGCGTCCCCCCGGCGTGCTGATCGCCGTACTCGTCCCCGTACTCGTCCCGGTACTCGTCGCCATGCCGGTCGTCGGTCACGACAGTGCCCTCCCCAGTGCTCGTCGGGCCAGCGCGGCGACGGTGCGCCGCAGGTGCAGTACGGCGGGCGGCAGCGGAGGCACGGTGCCGTCCTCGGCCGGGGCCTCGTCGGGGATGCAGGCCGCGGCGACGTACTCGCCGAAGCCGTGCAGTGCCTCGGGGACGATGGCGCGGCCGTTGTCCCAGTCGATGAGCGAGGCCACCCACTGCTCGGCCTCCAGGGGCCGCAGCGGCATCGGCGCGATGGCGCCCACGGCGCACCGTACGCCGCGCCGCGCCGGGTCGAGGACCAGTGCCACGGAGGCCGTCGCACGGCCGGGACCGGTGCGGCCGGTCGCCTTCAGGAAGACCTGCGGCGCGTGCAGCAGCGGCACGCGCACGTAGCCGATCACCTCGCCCGCGCGGAGCATCTCCATGCCCGCCAGCAGGTGCGAGACCGGCACCTCGCGCCGGGCGCCGCCCTGGCCCGCGATGATCAGCGTCGCCTCCAGGGCGGCCAGCACCGGCAGCGCGTCCCCGGTGGGGGCGGCCGAGGCGATGTTGCCGCCCAGGGTGCCCGCGTTGCGGATCTGCGGCGGTCCGGCGGCGCGCGCGGCGGCGGCGAGCGCCGGGATGAGCGCCGCGAAGTCGGGGCGGCCCATGCGGGCGTGGGTGAGGCCCGCGCCGAGCAGCGCGTGCCCGTCCTGGTACTGCCAGCCGCGGATCTCGCTGATCCGGCCGAGACCCACCAGCGCGGCGGGCCTGAGCTGGCCGGAGTTGACGGCCGCCATCAGGTCGGTGCCGCCCGCGACCGGAACGGCCGCGGGCATCGCGGCGAGCGCCGCCACGGCCTCGTCCAATGTCGTGGGCAGCGTGACGGCCTGCGCCGCCTGCGGTGCGTGCGTGGTCAAACCGACTGCCCCTTCCCGCTGTCCCACCTGGTCCCGCCCATGTGGCCGTACCGTACGACCTCACAGGGCGGACGTGGCAACTCTGGCACATCTTCGCAGGGCCCGAACGCAGGGGTCCCATAGGAGGCATTCGCCCGCCTCGTCGGCGAGATGGGACGTTTTCGTACGGGATCTCCGACGATCGGAGCTCGGCGCCATGCGCGCGAGTTGCCACCCTTCGGTGACGTTTGGGAGCGTTTCGCGGTCTGGGTGTCGCTGTGTGGCGGAGTTTTCCTACTTGTTCGGCGGCGGCCCGTCGATCGGCCGGCCGAGCACACCGGGCCGCCGCTGCCAGGGCAGCGGGCCGGCGGGCGGCCGGTAGTCGACACCCAGGGCGTCCAGGCGCCGGTAGTGGGCGGCCATCCGCCGCTCGAAGGCAGCGTAGTCCCGCTCGGCGGGGGCGGGCAGCGCGCTCCACGCCACCTCGGCGAAGGCGGCGAGCCTCGGGAACACCTGGTAGTCCACGCGCCCCTGGTTCTCCATCACCTCGGTCCACACGTTGGCCTGGGTGCCGATCACATGTCCGGACTCGTCCGGCGTCAGTTCGGCGGGAACCGGTTCGAACCGGTAGACGTCCTCCAGGGTGCGCACGAAACCGATCGGCACCGGTTCGTCCTCGCCCGGGGCCTGCCGGTGGTCCAGGTACACCTGCTGCTCGGGGCACATCACGACGTCGTGTCCCGCGCGCGCGGCGGCGACCCCGCCCGCGTAACCGCGCCAGGACGCCACGGCCGCGCCCTTGGCCAGGCCGCCCTCCAGGATTTCGTCCCAGCCGATGAGCCGGCGCCCGCGTTCGGTGAGCCAGGTGTCGAAGTGCTGGATGATCCAGGCCTGGAGTTCGTCCTCGTTCGCGAGGGCGAGTTCCTCGATGCGCGCCTGCGCGGTGGCCGAACTCCGCCACTGCTCCTTCGGGCATTCGTCGCCGCCGATGTGGACGAACTCCGAGGGGAAAAGCTCCAGCAGTTCCTCGAACACGCCCTCGTAGAAGCGCAGCACGGCGTCCGTGGGCGCGAGTACGTTCGGGGAGACGCCCCAGGTGTCCCACACGGAGAGCGCGGTGGTGTCGATCACGTCCGTGTTGCCGAGTTCGGGATACGCGGCGATGGCGGCCTGCGAGTGTCCGGGTACGTCGATTTCGGGGACGACGGTGATGTGCCGTTCGGCGGCGTAGGCGACGATCTCCCGGATGTCGTCCTGGGTGTAGTAACCGCCGTGGGGTTTGTCCTCCCACAGCGGCGAGGCGCGGTGGCCGTATTTCGTGCGTGCGCGCCAGGAGCCGGTCTCGGTGAGCTTCGGGTGGCGTTTGATCTCGACGCGCCAGCCCTGGTCGTCCGTCAGGTGGAAGTGCAGGACGTTGAGTTTGTGCGCGGCCATCAGGTCCAGGTAGCGCAGGACGCCGTCCTTGGGCATGAAGTGCCGGGCGACGTCCAGCATCAGGCCGCGCCAGCGGAATCGGGGCGCGTCCTCGATGCGGGCCAGCGGCAGCCGCCAGCGGCGGTCGGGCAGCGGGGCGCGCCGGAAGGCGTCCGGGCCGAGCAGCTGGCGCAGGGTCTGGGCGCCCCAGAAGAGGCCGGCCGCGTCGCCGCCGGTGAGGTGCACGCCCTCCGGGGCGACGACCAGGCGGTAGCCCTCGTCGGGCAGGCCGGCGTCGAGGGCGAGGCGGATGGCACCGCCGCCGCCCGCCGAGGGGGCCAGCGGCAGACCGGTGGCGGCGCCCAGCGTGGCGCGCAGCCAGCGCTCGGTGCGCCCGGTGCCTTCGCCGGCCACCAGAGCGGTGTCCGGGCCGAGGTCGAAGAAGGCGTCCTCCTGGGAGGAGACCTGCTGTGGCTGGGGAAGAACGTCGCTCACGTCAGTCCTTTACCGCTCCGCCGAGGCCGGAGACGAGTCGTCGTTGTACGAGTACGAAGAAGACCAGCACCGGAATCGTCATCACCGTGGACGCGGCCATGACGCCGCCCCAGTCGGGATCGTCCGGCTTGTAGAAGACCAGCAGCGCCATCGGCAGCGTCGACTGGGAGGTGTCGCTGATGATGAACGACTTGGCGAACAGGAAGTCGTTCCAGGTGGAGATGAAGGAGAAGACGCTGGTGGCCACCAGCCCCGGGAAGACCAGCGGGAAAAGGATCTGCCAGAGAAAGCGGCTCCGGCTCGCCCCGTCGATGTGGGCGGCCTCCTCCAGGGCCTCCGGCACGGCTTTCACGAAGCCCCGCAGCATCCAGATCGCGAAGGGCAGCGAGAAGGCGATGTGGGGCAGGATCAGCGAACCCAGGGTGTTGAGCTGACCGAAGTCCCGCATGAGGAAGAACAGCGGGATCGTGAGCGCCTCCACGGGCACCATCTGGGCCACCAGGAACATGATCAGCAGGGTGGTCCGGAAACGGAACCGGAAACGCGTCACGGCGGTCGCCGCGAGGAACGCGATCAGCGCCGAGGCGATCACGACGGAACCCGCCACGATCAGGCTGTTGAGAAAGTAGCGGCCGAATTCCTGCTGTTCGAAGACGCGCCGGAAGGAATCCAGCGAGGGGGTCAGCGTCCAGGGCCGGGGCTCGCTCGACTCGATCTCCCCGGCCGGTTTGAAGGCGCTCAGCACCATCCAGTAGAGCGGGAAGGCGACCACCACGGCGATCAGCAGCGCGGACGCCTCGGCCGCGAGCCGCCACGGACGGCGCACACGCGCGCGCGAAAGATTCACAGCTCCTCCCCCTGACGGCGCAGCAAGCGCAGGTAGACCAGCGTCACGGCCAGCAGGATCAGCAGCATGACGACCCCGATCGCGGAGCCGAGGCTGTACTGCGAGGACGCGAAGGCCTTCTGGTAGGCGTAGACGTTGAGGACGAGGTTCTGGCCGGCGATGCCGCCGCCGTTCGTCATGACGTAGATCTGGGTGAAGACCTTGAAGTCCCAGATGACCGACTGGATGGTCACGACCACCAGGATCGGCCGGAGCATCGGCGCGAGCACTGAGCGCCAGATCCGCCACTGCGAGGCCCCGTCGAGCGCGGCCGCCTCCAGGACCTCGGCCGGCACGGCCCGTATCCCGGCGTAGACGGTCACCATGACGAACGGGAACGAGCACCAGACCACTTCGAGCAGCACGAGCAGGAAGGCGCTGTAGCGCCCGTACGTCCAGGAGTGGTCGCCGAGGCCCAGCATCCGGTTGACGGGCCCGAAGTCCGGGTCGAACAGCAGCAGCCACACCGTCGACCCGGTGACCGCCGGCGTCGCCCACGCCCCCAGCCCCGCCAGCATCAACGCCAGCCGCGGCACGGCCCGCACCCGGGTGAGCAGCACGGCGAGCGCGCACCCGACCGCCAGCGTCGACACGACACACGCGGCGGCGAAGACGACGGTGGCGAGCAGCACCCGCCAGAACTCCCCGTCCCCGAACAGCTCGGCATAGTTCCCGAACCCCTGGAAGGTCGTCGGCTCCCCACCACTGACCTGAGCCTGCGTGTACTCCAGAAACGAGATCAGCCCGAGCTGGTAGACGGGGTAGACGAGCAGCCCACCAAGGACGACAAGAGCGGGGGCGAGATAGATCCAGGGGGTAGCGGAGGAGCCCCCAAAGGGGCGCGGGGCTGTGTTGCCTTTGCGGCTACCGCCGCGCGGGCGCGACAAGCCACGACGGCGCCGCGCCCGCCACCGAACCGCACCCCCCGAGCTCACAGGCGCACCCGTCATCCGGCGGAGCCAAACGCGTCGTCCATCTTCTTCGCGGCATCCCCAGCGGCAGCGCCCACGTCCTTCTTGCCGCTCACCACTTCCTGGAACATGGTCGGCAGCACCTGCGAGGAGTCGATCGTCGCCCACGCGGGAGAGGCCGGCACGAACTTCGTGCCCGCGCCGAGCGTGTCGACGAACGGCTTCACGAACGGCTCCTTCGCCGCGACCTGCTGCCGTACGTCCGCGAAGGTCGGCAGGAAGCCCATCGCGTCGAAGAGTTCGCCCTGCGCCTTCTTCGACGCGAGCCGCTTCGTCAGGTCGACGGCGAGGGTGCGGTGCGAGGTGCTCTTCAGGACGCCGATGTTGTTGCCGCCCGCGAAGGCGGGGGCGATGGAGCCGGGCTCGACCCCGGGCAGCGGCACGACCGCGTACTTGCCCTTGACCTGGCCGGCCTCCACGGCCTGGTGGCTGAAGTCGCCGCCGATGGCCATGGCCGCCTTGCCGGAGGCGAAGGCGGTGACGGTGTCGTTGCCGCCCATGCCGGCGCATTTGGCGGCGGGGCAGTTGTCGTCCCCGAACAGGGAGGTGTACGCCTCGATGCCCTTCCGGGCGGCGGCGCTGTCGATGGCGGCGGCGTACGAGCCGCCCTTGCCGGTGGCGAGTTCGCCGCCGTTGGCCCAGATGAACGGCATCGCGCCGTAGGTGTAGGCGCCGCCGACGGCGATGCCGTAGAGGCCGGGCTTGGCGGCGTGCACCTTCTTGGCGGTGGACGCCAGCTCGGACAGCGACTCGGGGGGTTCGAGGCCGAGTTCGTCGAAGACGTCGGTGCGGTAGTAGAGGGCGCGGACGCCGACGAAGTAGGGGGCGCCGTAGACCTTTCCGTCCACGGTGACCGACTGGCGGGCGGTGGGGTCGGTGTCCTTGGCCTCGTCCCAGGCCGCGAACTCCTTCGATATGTCGGCGAGTCCGCCGTCCTTGACGTATCCGGCGGTGTCGGTGTTGCCGTACTCGATGACGTCGGGGGCGCTCTTCGGGTCGTTGAAGGCGGCCTTGATGCGCTGGGCGCGGGTCTCGACCGGGATGTACTCGACGGTGACCTTCGTGTCCTCGTGCGCCTTCTCGAAGTCGGCGAGGACCGCGTCGACGACCTTCTCCTTGGGCTTGTTGTTGACCTCCTGGAACAGCCAGACGCGCAGCGTGCCGCTCTTCTCGTCCTTGCCGGAGGAGGAGTTGTCGGACGTCTGGGGGGCGCAGGCGGTCGCGGCGACGACGGCCGCGGCCAGCAGTACGGCCAGGCGGGGGGCGAGCTTCATGGAGTCTTCCTCCGGGCGTGCGTTGCAACATATGCAATGACGGTTTCGCTCTGCACAACACCCAGGAGCGTAGGGAGACATGAACCTGTCCACAAGAGGTCTGAACCAGTTCGTAAACCTCTTTGTGGATCGGCACCGTCGGAGCCCCGCCCCGGCCACGGCGCACGAAGGCCCCCGGAGTGCGCGCGGGCACACTCCGGGGGCCTTCGGGAAATCTCAAGAGGTCCGTACGGGCAGGGGCGCTACTTCTTGTCGCCGCCCTTGCCCTCGTCCCCGCCGCCGCTCATGGACTCGTAGATCTCCTTGCACATGGGGCAGACGGGATACTTCTTCGGGTCGCGGCCCGGTACCCAGACCTTGCCGCACAGCGCCACGACGGGGGTGCCGTCGAGGGCACTCGCCATGATCTTGTCCTTCTGGACGTAATGCGCGAAGCGCTCGTGGTCGCCGTCGCCGTGGGACGTCTGCGGCGTCGGCTCGACGAGGGTTCCCGTACCTGTCCCGCGCTCGGGCTCGAGAGTGCTCATAACCGCCAAGGGTACTGAAGCTCACACGCTTCAGTTGAGCGACGGGTCGTCCGGGTACGTCGCCACCATCGCCAGGTCGCCCCGCTGGCGGCGCAGCACCTCGCGCCAGAGTCTCTCGGGGAACGGCGAGGAGACGTCGCCGGGCTCGGACTCGACCACGTACCAGGCGCCCTCGGTCAGCTCGTCCTCCAGCTGGCCGGGTCCCCACCCCGCGTACCCGGCGAAGATCCGCAGGGCGCCCACGGCCGGCGCCAGCAGCTCCGGCGGTGCCTCCAGGTCGACCAGGCCGATCGCGCCGTGCACCCGGCGCCAGCCCAGCGGTGCCTGCTCGCCCGTCGCCCCGCCGGGGACGACGGCGACGCCGAGGGCCGAGTCCAGCGAGACCGGGCCGCCCTGGAAGACGACGCCCGGCTCGCCGGCCAGGTCCGCCCAGTCCTCCAGGATGTCGCCCACGTCGACCGGTGTGGGACGGTTGAGGACGACACCGAGGGAGCCCTCCTCGTCGTGGTCGAGGAGGAGCACCACCGCACGCTCGAAGTTCGGGTCCGCCAGGGCGGGCGTTGCCACGAGCAGCCGCCCCGTGAGCGAGGACACCTCGGTCATGCCAGACATGATCCCGCATGTTCCCCTCCCGTGGGGAGGCAATCGGAGGCACTGGGGTGAACACGCACCCGCGCACGCCCCTCGGCCGTGACCGCGCGTACGCGCCCGTGAACGCCACGTGTTGTGACAAATCCATGACGTTGCCGGACCGTGCGGAGGCGCCCTGAAGGGGGGTACAAGACGATTACCCTTTCCCTTCTGGCCCCTGCCCAACCCCACGGAACGCGAGATTCATGACCGTCAACGGCGCTGATGACGTACTGCTTGTCCACGGCGGAACCCCGCTGGAGGGCGAGATCCGGGTCCGCGGTGCGAAGAACCTCGTGCCGAAGGCCATGGTGGCCGCCCTGCTGGGCAGTGCGCCGAGCCGGCTGCGCAACGTGCCGGACATCCGCGACGTGCGGGTCGTACGCGGACTGCTTCAGCTGCACGGGGTGACCGTCCGTCCGGGCGAGGAGCCCGGCGAGCTGGTCATGGACCCCACCCATGTGGAGAGCGCGAACGTCGCCGACATCGATGCCCACGCGGGCTCGTCGCGCATCCCGATCCTGTTCTGCGGCCCCCTGCTGCACCGTCTCGGGCACGCCTTCATCCCGGGCCTGGGCGGCTGCGACATCGGCGGCCGGCCCATCGACTTCCACTTCGACGTGCTGCGGCAGTTCGGCGCAAAGATCGAGAAGCGGGCGGACGGCCAGTACCTGGAGGCCCCGCAGCGGCTGCGCGGCACGAAGATCCGGCTGCCGTACCCGTCCGTCGGCGCCACCGAGCAGGTGCTGCTGACCGCCGTGCTCGCCGAGGGCGTCACGGAGCTGTCCAACGCGGCCGTGGAGCCCGAGATCGAGGACCTGATCTGCGTCCTGCAGAAAATGGGCGCGATCATCGCCATGGACACCGACCGCACGATCCGCGTCACCGGCGTGGACGAGCTGGGCGGCTACACCCACCGTGCCCTCTCGGACCGCCTGGAGGCCGCCTCCTGGGCCTCCGCGGCGCTGGCCACCGAGGGCAACGTCTATGTCCGCGGGGCCCAGCAGCGCTCGATGATGACGTTCCTGAACACCTTCCGGAAGGTGGGCGGCGCGTTCGAGATCGACGACGAGGGCATCCGCTTCTGGCACCCGGGCGGCCGGCTGAAGTCCATCGCCCTGGAGACGGACGTGCACCCCGGCTTCCAGACGGACTGGCAGCAGCCCCTGGTGGTCGCCCTGACGCAGGCCACCGGCCTGTCCATCGTCCACGAGACGGTGTACGAGTCCCGGCTGGGCTTCACCTCGGCGCTCAACCAGATGGGCGCCCACATCCAGCTCTACCGCGAGTGCCTCGGCGGCTCGGACTGCCGCTTCGGCCAGCGCAACTTCCTGCACTCGGCCGTGGTCTCCGGGCCGACCAAGCTGGAGGGCGCCGACCTGGTCATCCCCGACCTGCGCGGCGGCTTCTCGTACCTGATCGCCGCCCTCGCGGCCCAGGGCACGTCCCGCGTCCACGGCATCGACCTGATCAACCGCGGCTACGAGAACTTCATGGACAAGCTCGTCGAGCTGGGCGCGAAGGTGGAACTCCCGGGCAAGGCGCTCGGCTAGACCGGCCCGCCAACGCCGGTGGGGCGGTCACCCGATCCCGGGTGACCGCCCCACCGGCGTTGAGACGAGCGCCCCCGAAAGGGGCGCGGGGAACTGCGCGACCAGCCACATCCGGCCCGCGGCCGGAGGACGGCCCGCACACCGTGCGAACGGCCCGCGCAGTTACCCGGCACTCCAAGCGGAGCGCTTACTTACCCTTGGCGGCTTCCTTGAGCTTGGAACCCGCGGACACCTTGACGCTGTAGCCGGCGGGGATCTGGATCGGGTCGCCGGTCTGCGGGTTGCGGGCGGTGCGAGCGGCACGGTGGGTGCGCTCGAAGGTCAGGAAGCCGGGGATGGTGACCTTCTCGTCGCCCTTGGAGACGATGTCGCCGACAACCTCGGCGAACGCGGCCAGCACGGCGTCGGCGTCCTTGCGGGTCACCTCGGCGCGGTCGGCCAGCGCGGCCACCAGCTCACTGCGGTTCATGTTGTTACTCCCGTGTTCTTCTTGCCGTTGAGGCGTGCCACGCGGCGGAGCCGCATGTTGGGCACAGCGATGCCGATGCTGCCAGGGCCCTCTGACATTCCCCGGACCCGGGTCGGTCGTCAGACCCTCGCGCCCAGGGAGGCATCCTGCCTCCACCTGCGGCGGTAAAGCCAATCCGGCACCCCCAGGAGGTCGTGAGAGCACCCTTGGGAGTCACACGCCGAGAGGGCCTGAGCCTTGCGCAACCCTAGAGGGCGATCCGAGGCCCGACATCCCGCGACGCGCCGGAGCGGCGGCCCGCCGTGGTGATCCTCGCCACCACGCGCGGGCCGCCTGCCCGGGCCCAGGGGGTCTAGGCGACCACTCCGGCGGCCTTCGCCGCATCCCGCACGGCGCCCGCGACGGCACCGGCGACCTTGTCGTTGAAGACGCTGGGGATGACGTAGTTCGGGTTGAGCTCGTCCTCGGTCACCACGTCCGCGAGGGCGTGCGCGGCGGCCAGCATCATCTCGGTGTTGACGGTGCGGGACTGGGCGTCCAGCAGGCCGCGGAACACACCGGGGAAGACCAGCACGTTGTTGATCTGGTTCGGGAAGTCGGAGCGGCCGGTGGCGACGACCGCGGCCGTCTCGCGGGCGATCGCCGGGTCCACCTCCGGGTCCGGGTTCGCGAGCGCGAACACGATCGCGCCGTCGGCCATGGCGGCCACGTCGTCGCCGTCGAGGACGTTGGGGGCGGAGACGCCGATGAAGACGTCGGCGCCGTGCACGGCCTCCTTGAGGGTGCCGGTGAGGCCCTCGGGGTTGGTGTTGTCGGCGATCCAGCGCAGCGCGGACTCCGGGGCGGCGTCGACCAGGTCGGCGCGGCCGGCGTGCACCACGCCGTGGATGTCGGCGACGACGGCGTTCTTGACGCCCGCGGCCAGCAGCAGCTTCAGGATGGCCGTACCGGCGGCGCCGGCGCCGGACATGACGACCCGTACGTTCTCGATCGGCTTGTCCACCACGCGCAGAGCGTTGGTCAGCGCGGCGAGGACGACGATGGCGGTGCCGTGCTGGTCGTCGTGGAAGACGGGGATGTCGAGGGCCTCGCGCAGCCGGGCCTCGATCTCGAAGCAGCGGGGGGCGGAGATGTCCTCGAGGTTGATGCCGGCGAACCCGGGGGCGATGGCCTTGACGATCTCGACGATCGCGTCGGTGTCCTGGGTGTCCAGGCAGAGCGGCCAGGCGTCGATGCCGGCGAACCGCTTGAACAGGGCAGCCTTGCCCTCCATCACCGGCAGCGCGGCCTTCGGGCCGATGTTGCCGAGGCCGAGGACGGCGGAGCCGTCCGTCACGACCGCAACGGAGTTGCGCTTGATGGTGAGGCGGCGGGCGTCCTCGGGGTTCTCGGCGATGGCCATGCAGACGCGCGCCACGCCGGGCGTGTAGACCATGGACAGGTCGTCGCGGTTGCGGATGGGGTGCTTGGACGCCATCTCGATCTTGCCGCCGAGGTGCATGAGGAAGGTGCGGTCGGAGACCTTGCCCAGGCTGACGCCCTCGATGCCGCGCAGCTTCTCCACGATCTCGTCGGCGTGGGAGGTCGAGCCGGCCGCGATGGTGACGTCGATCCGGAGCTTGTCGTGGCCCGAGGCCGTGACGTCGAGGCCGGTGACCGAGCCGCCGGCGGACTCCACCGCGGTGGTGAGCTGCGAGACGGCGGTTCCGCCCGCGGGCACCTCCAGTCGGACCGTCATCGAGTAGGAGACGCTGGGCGCCGTTGCCATGGCCGACTTCCTCTGCTTTCACCGTGTAACTGGGTTGTGCCGTCCGATCGTCGCACCTACCACCGAGTACGCGGTAGCCGCCCCGGATTGCGAACTTTTTGTTCGCACCGATTTCGGAAAACGACTTCCACCATACGAGAAGTAGCCCGTCAGGGGAAGGGGTCGGCGGAAGTGGCGGGCGGGACGTGCCCGGACGGCGAAAGGAACCCGCGGGACGGGAATTGTCTTGCGGGGATCGTTTGTTACCTTGGACGTGGCACCGGCTCGATCCAAGCCCCCGGGCCCAACCTTCGTCGCTACGAGCGACCACTTGCCGCGAGGCGAGCATGGCGGGTCGGTGCCACCTAGACGAAGAGCGAGAGGCCCGCGCCGTCCGACGGCGCGGGCCTCTCGCACGTTCACGTCCCGTGCGCTCAGTCGCGCAGCAGGTCCGGCACCCCCGAGGCGTCCGGCTCGTCCCGCTCGCAGGAGACGACCGTCAGCTGCTGCGTGGCCCGGGTCAGGGCGACGTACAGCACGCGCAGCCCGGCGGGCGACTCGTCGGCGATCTCGGCCGGGGAGACGACGACCGTGGCGTCGTACTCCAGGCCCTTGGCCTCCAGGCTGCCCAGCGCCACCACGCGGTCGCCGAGCCCCTCCAGCCAGCGCCGGGCCTCCTCGCGCCGGTTCATGGCGACGACGACGCCGACGGTGCCGTCGACGAGGCCGAGCAGCCGGGCCGCCTCGGCGCGGACCGTCTCGGCGAGGGAGTCCTCCACCACCGCGAAGCGCGGTTCCACGCCGGTCGAGCGCACGGCCGACGGGGACTGCGAGCCGGGCATGGCGAGGGCGAGGACCTTGGCCGCCAGCTCGGCGATCTCCGCCGGGTTGCGGTAGTTCACGGTCAGCTCGAAGCGGCGGCGCGGGCGGGTGCCGAGGGCCTCGTCACGGGCGGCGGCGGCCTCGTCGGGGTCGGACCAGGAGGACTGGGCCGGGTCGCCGACGACGGTCCAGGTGGCGTGCCGGCCGCGGCGGCCGACCATCCGCCACTGCATGGGCGTGAGGTCCTGCGCCTCGTCGACGATGACGTGCGCGTACTCGGTGCGTTCCTGGGCGAGGCGCTCGGCGCGCTCCCACTGGGTCTCCTCGCGCTGCGGCATCAGCTCCTCCAGCCCGGTGAGCTGGTCCAGCGGGTCCTGCTCGCGCCGCTTGCGGGGGCGGGCCGGGGTGCCGACGATCGCCTGGAGCTCGTCGAGCAGGGCGATGTCGTGCACGGAGTGGCCCTCGCGCCGCAGCGAACGGGCCACCTTGCGGACCTCCCCCGCATTCAGCACGCGCCGGGCCCAGCGGCCCAGGCGCCGCTCGTCCGCCATGGCGGCCAGCACCGCGCCCGGGGTCAGCTCGGGCCACCAGGCGTCGAGGAAGGCGATGAAGGAGTCCTCGGAGCTGACGTCCTCGTCGAAGGAGGAGCGCAGCTCGGCGGCGAGCTCGGGGTCGGTGTGCCGGGCCCCGGCGCCCGACTTCTGCCACAGGGCGTCCAGGAGCAGCCGGCGGGCGCGGGGGCGCAGCAGGTTGACGGGTGCGGTGCCGCCGAGGACGGTGCGGCGGATGCCGGCCAGCTCCCCGGCCTCCAGTTCGAGGCGGCGGCCGAAGGCGACGACCCTGAGCAGGGTCGGCGAGTCGGCCGGCTCCAGCGCCCCGCGCGCGGCCTTGCGCAGCACCCTCAGCATGCGCGAGGAGCCCTTGGCGCGTGCGGTGGCCGGGGAGTCGTACAGCGTGGCCTCCGCGCCGTCGACCAGGGAGCCGATCGCGCGGATGGCGACCTGGCCCTCCTCGCCGAGGGAGGGCAGTACGCCCTCGGTGTACGCCACGAGCAGCGGTGTCGGCGAGACGATGAGGATGCCGCCCGCGTACCGGCGCCGGTCCTGGTAGAGCAGGTAGGCGGCCCGGTGCAGGGCGACGGCGGTCTTGCCGGTGCCGGGGCCGCCCTCGACGTAGGTCACGGAGGCGGCGGGGGCGCGGATCACCTGGTCCTGCTCGGCCTGGATGGAGGCCACGATGTCCCGCATGGAGTGGGTGCGGGCCTGTCCGAGGGCGGCCATCAGGGCGCCGTCGCCGACGACCGCCAGCTCCTCGCCGTCCAGACGGGCGGTGACCTCGGGCCGCATCAGGTCGTCCTCGACGCCGAGGACGCGCCGCCCCTTGGAGCGGATCACCCGGCGGCGCACGACCCGGCCCGGGTCGACCGGCGTGGACCGGTAGAAGGGGGCGGCGGCGGGCGCCCGCCAGTCGATGACCAGCGGCGCGTAGTCCTCGTCGAGGACGCCGATGCGGCCGATGTGCAGGGTCTCGGCGATGTCCGCGGTGCCGTCGGGCTCGAGGGCGCCCTCGGCGGGTTCGACCGCCGTGTACGCGCCGTCCGGGCCCTTCTTGCCGTCCTTGCCGAGGAGCAGGTCGATGCGGCCGAAGAGGAAGTCCTCGAACTCGTTGTTCAGGCGGTTGAGGTGGATGCCGGCCCGGAAGACCTGGGCGTCGCGCTCGGCGAGGGCGCCGGGCGTGCCGACGTGGCCGCGCTGGGCGGCGTCGTGCATGAGGAACTCCGCCTCGTGGATCTTCTCCTCGAGGCGTCGGTACACCCGGTCCAGGTGTGCCTGTTCCACGCCGATCTCTCGGTCCCGTACGGAGTCCTCGCGTGTGGAGTCCTCCCGCGCGGAGTCCCCTCGTACGAGGCGTACGGGGTCGTGCTCCGAGTCGACCGCTGAATCCTGTTGAGCCTGTGCGGCCACCGGGCCCCCTTCTGACGTGCTGGGCAGCCGTCAAAAATACGCGAAGGGGGCCCGGGAAGCTACGGCGCGCCTGTGGACCGCGCTACGCGTCGACCTCCACCAGTCGCTTCCCGTCGAAGGTCATGACCTCGAAGTGGGAGATCTGGTTGGGTTCGAAGGCGGCGCCGCCGTGCACGTAGAGCGGCTTCTTGGCCTTTTCGGTGGTGGCGTCCGGGATGCCGTAGCCCCAGTCGGGGACCGTCCAGGAGCTGAGCGTCTCCCGCTCGCCGTTCTTGCCGACGGCGATCAGGGAGCACTTCTGGGGGCCCTTGAGGTTCTTCAGCTCCAGGACCGTCTCGGTGCCCCAGGCCTTCTTCTCCAGCGCCACGGTGGCGCTGACCTGCGTGGCCGGGTCGGTGGCGGTGACCCGGTCCGGCATGGCGGCGAAGGCGGACTCGGCGGCGCTCGCGGCCTGCTGCGTCGCCTCGGTCTTGCGACCGCCTCCGTCGTCGCCACCGCCGCCGCCCGTGGTCGCCACGGCGGCGAACGGGCCGCCGATGATCAGCGCGGCGGCGGTGCCCACCAGGTAGAAGTTGCGGCGGCGCTTGCTCGCCCGGCGTTCGGCGACCTCGTCGACGAGCTTCTCCGAGAGCCGCGGGCTGGGCTTCACGGTGAGCGACTCGGCGATCGCGGGCGTGCCGGTGCCGGGCAGGTCGGCCAGCGCCGCCATCATCGGCTCCAGGCCGGCCAGCTCGTCGAGCTGCTGCGCGCACCACTCGCAGGTGGCGAGGTGCGCCTCGAAGGCGGTCGCCTCGGCGTCGTCGAGGATCCCGAGGGCGTAGGCGCCGACGGTCTCGTGCTCGTTCGGCGCCGGTGATCCCTGCATGGGGACAGAATTACCCGTATCCCCCGGGCCGAATCCCCCGCCGAATCCCTGAGCTCCCCCGTACCCGCTCATCACGCCGTCACCCCCCGCTCCTCCAGAGCCAGCTTCATCGAACGCAGGGCGTAGAACACCCGGGAGCGAACGGTGCCGCTGGGTATGCCCAGTGTCTGCGCCGCCTCATTGACGGTACGCCCTTTGAAGTACGTCTCGACGAGGACCTCCCGGTGGGCCGGGGTCAGGTCGTCGAGCGCGTCCGACAGCGTCATCAGCCACAGCGCCTTGTCGATCTCGTCCTCCGCGGGGATGACCTCCAGCGGCGACGGATCGACCTCCTGCGGCCGGGCCTGCCGGCTGCGGTGGCCGTCGATGACGATGCGCCGGGCGACCGTCACCAGCCAGGGGCGTACCGATCCGGTCGCACGGTTGAGCTGACCGGCGTTCTTCCAGGCACGGATGAGCGTCTCCTGGACGACGTCCTCGGCGCGCTGGCGGTCCCCCGCGACCAGCCGCAGCACGTAGGCGAGCAAGGGGCCGGCGTGCTCGCGGTACAGCGCGCGCATCAGCTCCTCGTCGGGTTCCGAGGACGACTGCGACATGCGATGTCGGGCCCTCGCACCACGTTCATTGGCCACGACGGAATCCTTGCGCACGCCCACCTCCGATGTCCGGGGGTTCCCCCAGTCGGTCGCTCGCCCATTCGGTACGGACGCGAAGTGCGGCGTGTTCAAACCGAGATGAAAGATTTCCCGGGGGCGGTGTGACGAACGGGGCGCGCGGGGCGCTACGGGGACTTACCGGGCGAGGGCGGCGCGGCGGCGGTGCCGGGCGACGCGTTCGCGGTTGCCGCAGATCTCGCTGGAGCACCAGCGCCGGCGGCGGCCGCGGGAGGTGTCCACGTACACGATGGGGCAGTTGTCGCCCGCGCACTGCCTGAGGCTCGCCCGCGCGACGGGGTCGGTGAGGAGTTCCACGGCGTCCCGGGCGAGGGCGCCGAGCAGCGCGGCACACGGCGGCGGCCCGGTCAGCTCCCGCACCAGCGCGCCGTCCGCTCCGAGGACGGCGCGGGGCGCGGGGGGTGCGGCGAGGGCGAATTCGTTGACGCGGGCGAGTGCGAGGTCGTACGCGGGGGTCGGGGGTACCGGCCGGGTGCGCACCAACCTCGCGGTCTCGGCGCGCAGTTCGCGGAAGCCGGTCAGCCAGGTGGGGTCGGCGTGGGTCAGCGGGGTGCCGGGCGGGACGAGTCCGGAGCCGGTGATCCAGGCGCGCAGCGCGTCCAGGGAGCCGAGGCGTTCCACGGGGTGGGTGGTGGCGATGAGGTCCAGACAGGACCGCCCGGTGTCGAACCGCAGCTCGTACGGGTCGGTGGCCGTACCCAGTGCCATGTTCCTGTCACCGCCTTGGGTGGCCCGGTGGAGGGTGGGCGGGCCGGAGAGGGGAGCAGGGGAACCGCTCCTTCTACAGTGCCTGCCCGCCCGCGCGCCCGGAACCCCTCGTACCGCCCCCGTGTGGACGCTCGCGCATGCGCCCGCGCGTCCGGGCCATGTCCGGCGCGCCGCGGCGCCCGTTGACTGGACGCATGGCAGAAATCAACGGGGTACGGCGGTCCCGCACCGCCGGTGGAGTACTGGTCGCGGCCACGGTCGCCACGGGCCTGATGGCCGGGACCTTCTACGTCTTCGCCTGTGCCGTGATGCCGGCGCTGGCGCGCAGCGACGACCGGGTGTACGTCGACGTGATGCGCGACATCAACGAGGTGATCGAGAACGCGGTGTTCCTGCCGGTCTTCCTGGGCGCGTTGGTGCTCGCGGGCCTGGCGGGGTGGCAGTCGCGCCGGGCGCCGGGCCGCTGGTGGGTCTGGGCGGGCGCGACGGCGTACGCGCTCGCCTTCCTGGTCACCGTGGCAGGCAACGTCCCCCTGAACGACGCCCTGGCCCGGCCCGGCGATCCGGCGGCGCTGCGGGAGCGGTTCGAGGACCCGTGGCTGGCCTGGAACGCCGTACGCGCCGCGCTGTCGACGGTGGCGACGGGCTGCCTGGCGGCGGGGGCGGCGGCGCGGGTACGGACGACGTCATGGGCCGCTTCGGGGGCGGTACGGCGGGAGGCCGTGCACGGGTCACCCCGGTGAGCGCCGCGGACGGCGTCCCCGTCGCGGGTGCGGTGAGTGTCGGTGGCGGGTGCCTGCGGCGCCTGTGCGGGTGCCTTCGGCGGTGGTGGCGGGTGCCTGCGGCGCCTGTGCGGGTGCCTGCGGCGCCTGTGCGGGTGCCTTCGGTGGTGGTGCGGGTGCCTTCGGTGGTGGTGCGGGGTGCCTGCGGCGCCTGTGCGGGTGCCTTCGGCGGTGGGGGTGCGCGTAGCGCCTTGGGGTGCGTGGTGGGTCGGGGCCGCGCCGGGGGGTGTCCGTCCTCGGAACGGCGCGGAATCGGTCGGCCACAGAAGTGAACCGCGTTGACGCGCCAACCGCTGCGGGCGGACACCCCCCGACACGTCCCCTTCCCGCCGTACGCGGGCGACGGGTCAGTCCGTCGTGTACTTGCTGGTCGTCGCCGGGTCCAGGGCGAGGCGGTAGCCGCGTTTCACCACCGTCTGGATCAGCTTCGGGGTACCGAGGGAGGTGCGCAGGCGGGCCATGGCCGTCTCGACGGCGTGCTCGTCGCGGCCGGTGCCCGGCAGGGCGCGCAGCAGCTCCGCGCGGGGCACGACCCAGCCGGGCCGCCGGGCGAGGGCGCGCAGCAGGGACATGCCGGCGGGCGGCACGGTCCGCAGCTCCCCGTCGACGAGTACCGCGTGTCCGCGGATCTCCAGGCGGTGCCCGGCGACCGGCAGGGCGCCGGCGCGGGTCGGCAGCTCCTGGCAGAGCAGCTGGACGAGGGGCCCGAGCCGGAAGCGTTCGGGCTGGACCGTGGCGACGCCGTGCGCCTGGAGCGGCACCGCGGTGACCGGTCCGACGCAGGCGGGCAGCACGTCGTGGCCGAACGCGGCGAGCAGCTCCGGCAGCATGCCCCGCTCCTCGGCCCGCCCCAGCAGGGACACCGCGGCCGGCGCGCTGGTGAACGTCACGGCGTCCACGCCCCGCGACACGGCGGCGTCCAGCAGCCGGTCCACGGGCCCGAGGTCCTCCGGCGGCAGCCACCGGTACACGGGCACGCCCAGCACCTCGGCGCCGCCCTCCCGCAGCGCCTCCACGAATCCCGGCAGCGGCTCCCCGTGCAGCTGTACGGCGATCCGGCGGCCCTCGACACCCTGCTCCAGGAGCCGGTCCAGGACCTCGGCCATGGACTCCGAGGCGGGCGACCACCGCTCCGTCAGTCCCGCGGCCCGGACCGCGCCCTTGACCTTGGGCCCGCGGGCCAGCAGCTCCACCGTGCGCAGCCGCTCCAGCAGGGCGTCCCCGAGGCCCCAGCCGTCGGCGGCCTCGACCCAGCCCCGGAACCCGATGGCGGTGGTGGCGACGACGACATCCGGTGCCCGGTCGACGATCCGCTTGGTCGCGGCCATCAGCTCGCCGTCGTCGGCGAGCGGCACGATCCGCAGCGCCGGCGCGTGCAGGACGGCGGCTCCGCGGCGCTGGAGCAGCGCGCCCAGTTCGTCGGCCCGGCGGGCGGCGGTCACGCCCACGGTGAACCCGGCGAGCGGGCCGTGCTCGGGCCCCCGCGCCCCGTCGCCCCCACCGTCCGGCTCCCCCACGTCGCTCACGTCGTCCATCGCTCGCCGCGCTCCGTTCCGTTCACACCCACGTGCACCATCACGTGGCGACCGAGCCTGCCAACACCGCGTGACGGGCTCGGTTCCGCTTCATGTCACCAGTGTTACGTCACACCTCGGCACGGCTGAGCCCGGCCCTCGCCCGGTCCGGGCCCGCGGTGCCCTCCGGCGTCCGTACGGCTGGCCGGCGAAGGTATACCGCCCACGTGACGGCGAGACACACGGCGTAGAAGGCGAGGAAGGCCACGAAGGCGCCGGTGCCCGACCCGGAGGAGAGGAAGGACTGCCGGAAGGCGAGGTTGATCGCGACGCCGCCGAGCGCGCCCACCGCGCCGATCAGCCCCATGGAGGCCCCGGAGAGCCGCCGCCCGTACGCCACCGCCGCCTCCCCCTCCAGCCCCTTGGCCAGCGCCTTGTTCTGGAAGATCCCGGGGATCATCTTGAACGTCGACCCGTTGCCCAGCCCGCTGAGCACGAACAGCACCACGAACACGGCCACGAACAGCGCGAGCGAATCCGCCGCGCTGGCCGCGACCAGTACGGCGGTGGCGGCGGCCATGGCCACGAAGTTCCCCAGGGTGATGCGCGCGCCGCCGTACCGGTCGGCGAGCCTGCCGCCCACCGGGCGGATCAGCGAGCCGAGCAGCGGACCGATGAAGGTCAGGTACGCCGCCTGGAGCGGGCTGCGTCCGAACTGGCTCTGGAGCACCTGCCCGAAGGCGAAGCTGTAGCCGATGAACGAGCCGAACGTGCCGATGTACAGCACGGACATGATCCAGGTGTGGACGTCCCGCGCGGCGTCCCTGGCGGCCCCGGTGTCGTTCTTCACCGAGGCGAGGTTGTCCATGTGGCGTGCGGCGAGCACCGCGGCCAGCAGGATCAGCGGGATGTAGACGCCGAGCAGCACCCGCGGCCCGCCGCCCGCGCCGATGATCGCGAGCGCGGCCAGTTGGATGACGGGCACGCCGATGTTGCCGCCCCCGGCGTTGAGGCCGAGTGCCCAGCCCTTCTTCCTGAGCGGGAAGAAGGCGTTGATGTTGGTCATGGAGGAGGCGAAGTTGCCGCCGCCGATGCCGGCCAGCAGTCCGACCAGGAGGAAGGTCGAGAAGGACGTCCCCGGTTCCATGACGGCGAAGGCCGCGACGGTCGGCACGAGCAGCAGCCCGGCGGAGACGACCGTCCAGTTCCGCCCGCCGAAGACGGCGACGGCGAAGGTGTACGGCACCCGCACCACCGCGCCGACGAGCGTCACGACGGACGTCAGCAGGAACTTGTCGGCCGGTGTCAGCCCGTACTCCGGGCCCATGAAGAGCACCAGCACGGACCACATCGTCCAGACGGAGAAGCCGATGTGCTCGGACAGGACGGAGAAGAACAGGTTCCGCCGGGCGGTCCGCTCCCCCGTCTCCCGCCAGAAGGACTCGTCCTCGGGATCCCAGTACGTGATCCAACGGCCGCCAGGGACTGTCATGACGCCTCCACGGTGCTCCACAGCTCGGTTGCGCCGACGCTAGGCGGGACGCGTTTCGGGCCGGTGGGGCTGTGGATGACCGGGAGGGAACGTCGCTCTCACCCGGCGCCGGTGGCCGGTGAGAGATCGCGGTCAGCCCTGCGGGGGCTGGGGCTGCCAGTGCGGGTTCTGCTGCGGGTAGCCCTGCGGCGGGTACGGCTGCTGTCCCTGCGGGGGCGCGTAGGGCTGCTGGGCCTGTGGCGCCTGCTGCGGCTGGGCGTACGGCTGCGGCGGGTACGGCTGCTGCTGCGGCTGGGCGCCGTACGGGCCGGGGGCCGGCTGGCCGTAGCCGCCGGGCGCGGTGCCGAACGGGTTTCCGTGGCCCGGCAGCTGCCCGCCGGGCGGCAGGTAGCGCACCCGGCCCGTCTCGTCGGTCATCGGCATGAACCCGGCCGCCTGCAGCCGGGCCGCGAACTTGGCGTTGCGCTTGCGGGTGGCGAGGAAGCCGATGCCCAGGGCCGCCATGAGGACCAGCCAGATGATCCCGGAGATGACGAAGTCGTCGGACGAGCCGCCCTCGCGGAAGGCGATGACCACACAGGCGACGGTGCCGCCGAGCGCGCCGTAGCCCATGTTCTTCTGGGCGTTCTTTCCGGTGAGGTCGAACTTGATCCGCGCCTTGAGGAGTTCGAAGGCGTCCGGCACGAGCGGCGGCAGCGACACGCCGTCGCCGGCGTTCGGGTACTGCGCCCAGTTCTGCGCGGCCCGGGTGCGGGCCTGCGGGCTCGGGTCGGGGACGAGCAGCATGGTGAGCGCGGTGTTGTTCCCGCCGCTCTGACGGACGTCGGCGTACTCGTACCCGAACTGCTGGGCGACGAAGGCCAGCTTGGCGAGCTTCTTCACGGACGACATCCGGCTGGTGAGCTGGACCGGCTCCCCGCTCGCCATCAACTGCAGCATCTGCTGCGTCTGCCGCTTGCTCATCCCGCTGCTCCCCCTGACCGGCTCACGCCACCCTGTTCACTTCCGCAACCGGGGCAGTCTCGCACGGAGGGCCGACAGCCGTCAGCCCCGGTGCGGGAGCCGCCCCGGTCGAAAGGGTCAACTCCGGTGCGTGGCGCGGGCCCTCGGCTGCTTCGGTGCCGGGCGCTTGCCGCCGTCCGGCCACAGCTGGGGCTTGCGCTTGGCGGCCACGTCCTCCATCCAGCCGAACCAGACGATGCAGCTCCCGATGAGCAGCCAGGCGATGGCCAGGACCGGCCAGGGGCTCTCCAGCAGCCAGGGGACGTTCTCGTAGATGACGTCGAAGCCCCACAGCTGGTCCCAGAGCGTGGCCGCGACGAGGATGCAGACGTTGTGCCACAGGTAGATCGTCACCGCGCGGGAGTTGAGCAGGGTGATCAGCCGGTCCCAGCGGCGCAGCCGGCGCGGCCACTCGGTCCACGAGGGGCTGACGTGCAGGAGCAGCAGCACCGTCGCGAAGGACCAGACGGCCTGGGCGAAGGGGATGGAGTCCAGGTCGTACCCGGTCTTGAAGCCCTCCCGGAAGGCGTACCAGAGGCCCAGCGCGGCGATCACCGGCGCCACCGAGGGGACCACGTAGCGCGGCAGCCGTTTCAGGACGCCTTCCTGGTGGGCCATGCCGAGGATCCAGCAGGCGCCGAAGGTGCTGAAGTCGGTGAGCGCGGACGGGAAGCGCTCGCCCGGCAGGTTGAGGTAGCCGAACTGGAAGGCGGCCGACAGCACCAGGGGCGCCAGGATCGTCAGCCAGGGCAGGGCGCGCAGCGCGCGCAGCAGGACCGGGGAGAGCAGGACGTACCAGAGGTAGGCGCGGATGTACCAGAGCGGCCCGGCGAGTTCCCCGGCCCAGTCCTCGCCCAGGATGCCGTGGATGCCCGGCACGCTCTCGGCGAAGGGCGGGTCGCTCAGCGGCAGGATCCAGTAGAGGAGGTGGAACCACCACCAGCCCGGGTGCCCGTCCTCGTTCGGTCCCCAGCCCTGCAGCACCATGCCGGTCACGCCCACGGCGCCCAGCAGCCACAGCGGCGGCAGCAGGCGGCGCATGCGGCTGCGGACGACCTGGACGGCCGGGCGCTTGAGGCTGCGGGCCATCAGGTTGCCCGCGAGGGCGAACATGACGCCCATGGACGGGAACACCACCGGCAGCCAGGCCCAGCCCATGAGGTGGTAGAGGACCACGCGGAAGAGGGCAACCGCCCGCAGCAGGTCGAAGTACCGGTCCCGGACGGGACCGCGCCGGGCCCGCTCCTGCCGGGGCGCGGCCGGGTCCACCGAGGCGGGCGAGGCGGACTGGGCGGACAGGGCGGCCGGGTCCGCGCCGGCGGGCGGGTACGGGGACGGTGGTGCGGTCACGTGCGGGGCTCTCCGGGTGGCGGCCGGCGCGGAGGCGGCCGGGACGGGCGCTGGGGGCGGGACGGGCGCGGCGGGGTACGGCCGCGTCGGGTCGAACGGCGGGGTGGTCATCCGACCGGCCGCCTCCCGTCCATGGCGCCGGAGCGCCGCTGGGGCGGTACGCCGTCGGCACCGGGCGGCGGCGCGGACACACCGCCGCTGCGCCGCAGCTTCTGCCAGCGCAGCCGGCCGCCGGTGAGCGCCGTGATCCAGGACTGGAGCAGCACCACGTACATGATCTGCCGGTACAGGATCTGCTGGAGCGGCAGCGAGATGAGCGGGGTCAGCTTCTCCCGGTCGAGCCGGAAGGCGTACGCCGCGCACACCGCCTGGATGGCGAGGACGCCCAGCCACGCCACGATCGTCTTGTCGGTCGGGCCGAAGACGAGGCCGTAGAGCAGGAAGACGTCGATCAGCGGGGCCAGCAGCGGGGCCACGACCATGAACAGCGAGACGAAGGGCAGGCCCACCCGCCCGAAACGGCCCGAGGGACCCTTCTCGATCACCGCGCGGCGGTGCTTCCAGATGGCCTGCATCGTGCCGTACGACCAGCGGTAGCGCTGGGACCACAGCTGGCTGACGGACTCCGGGGCCTCGGTCCAGGCGCGGGCGTTCTCGGCGTAGACGACCCGCCAGCCGGCCCGGTGCAGCGCCATGGTGACGTCGGTGTCCTCGGCGAGGGTGTCGTCGCTCATGCCGCCGATGGGTTCCAGGGCGGAGCGGCGGAAGGCGCCGACCGCGCCGGGGATGGTCGGCATGCAGCCCAGGACGTCGTACATCCGGCGGTCCAGGTTGAAGCCCATCACGTACTCGATGTGCTGCCAGGCGCCGATGAGGCTGTCCTTGTTGCCGACCTTCGCGTTGCCGGCCACGGCGCCCACCTTCGGGTCGCCGAAGGGCTGGACGAGTTCGCGGACGGTGGAGGGCTCGAAGACGGTGTCGCCGTCCATCATCACGACGATGTCGTGACGGGCGTTGGCCAGGCCCCGGTTGAGCGCGGCCGGCTTGCCCGCGTTGAGCTGCCGGATCACCCGGACGCCCGGCAGGCCGAGCCCCTCCACGATGCGTGCGGTGCCGTCGCTGGAGCCGTCGTCGATGACGATGACCTCGACCGGGTGGTCGCTGGCCACCAGGGAACGCACCGTGTTCTCGATGCACTTGGCCTCGTTGTACGCCGGGACCAGCACCGTCACCGGTTCGGTGACCGCCGGGCCCCAGCGGAAGCGTCTGCGGCGCACCCGGCGGGCGTGGGCACCGGACAGCAGCAGCATCAGGCCGAAGCGTCCGATGACCAGCGTGCCGATGACCGCCAGGCCCACCACCAGGCCGTCGGTGACCTTCTCCGAGGCCTGGACCAGGAAGACCCACGCCTTGCCCTTCCACAGTTCGGCGCCGGTCACCGGGGTCATGGCGCTGGGCGCGTCCAGGGCCTCGGTGAGGTTGTCGAACTCGTAGCCCTTCTCCTTGAGGTCGGGCAGGAACCGGTCCAGGGCCTGCACGGTCTGGTGGCGGTCGCCGCCGGAGTCGTGCATCAGGACGATGGCGCCCTTGCCGCCCTTCGGGGTGGCCCGGCGGATGATCTCGTCGACGCCGGGCTTCTTCCAGTCCTCGCTGTCGGTGTTGTTGACGACGGTGAGGTAGCCGCGTCCGCCGATGTACTCGGTGACCGGCCAGGACTTGTTGTCCATGGCGTCGGCGAAGGAGGAGTACGGCGGACGGAACAGCGAGGTGCGCACGCCGGCCGCGCCGGTGAGTGCCAGCTGGTTCTGCGACAGCTCCCAGTCGATGCGCTTCTCGGACTGGAAGGAGAGGTCGGGGTGGTTGAAGGTGTGCAGGCCCACCTCGTGACCCTCGTCGACCATGCGCTGGACCAGGTCGGGGTAGCGGGAGGCCATGGTGCCGGTGACGAAGAAGACCGCGTGCGCGTCGTGCTTCTTCAGCACGTCGAGGACGCGTGGCGTCCAGGTCGGGTCCGGGCCGTCGTCGAAGGTGAGGACGAGCCGGTGGTCGGGCACGCTGAGGCTCTCGGTGCGCCCGCCGCGCGTGTCGATGACCGGACCGCCCTCGAGGATCTTCTCGGGCACGTCGGTGGTGGCGGCGGGCGGCTGGACGCGGTGGTCGGCGAGGATCTCGCTGTGCACGTATCCGCGCAGCATGAGCATCGCCACCAGGGCGACCAGGACGAACAGCGGAAGCAGCAGGCGCAACGGCAGGCGACGGCGGGAGCCCTCACGGGCGCTGCGCGCGGCCCCGTGACGGCGGGTGCGGGATGCCATCAGAGGGTGTTCTCCGGGGACAGGGAAAGGGAATCGGAAGAAGCGGCGGAGTCGGACGAGTCGGAAGAGGACGACGTGGCGGTGCCGGCCGGACCGGCGGCCACGACGGGCTCGCCGGCCGGGCCCGCGACGGGGTCCGCGCCGCCCGCGCCGTTGGGGTTGGCGCCGCCCTCGCCCGGACCGGCGTCCGTGGTGGTGCCGCCGGTGGGCTCGGTCGGACCGGCGGGGGTGTCGCCGTCGCCCGCCGGGGTGGACGCGTCCGTGGTGGCGGGGGTCGACGCCTGCGTCGACTGCGCCGGGTCGGGGCCGGTCGCGCCGGAACCGCCCGCGTTCCCGCCCGTGCCGGGCGCCGAGGACTGCGGGCCGGTGCTCGTACCGGGCTGCTCCGCGGTGCCGCCCGCGACGCCGGACGTACCGGACGCGGGTGCCCCGGCGCCCGGTGCGGTCGCCGTGCCGGCGTCGGCCGAGGGGCTGGTCTGCGGGAAGGCGGCGCCGGTGCCGGAGGGCTGCGCCGACTCCGAGGGAAGCGGCGTGGTGTCGACCTGGCCGGCCGGGGCGCCCTCCTCCTGGCCCGGTACGGGCATCCAGGGCGCGTCGGAGTTGCCGGAGAGCAGCGTGGAGACGATGACGACGGCGTAGACCGCGCAGGCGACGGCGACGAGGATGCCGAGGCGGCGGTACAGGCGGCTGCGGCGGCCCGACGCGTCGACGAAGACGGGGCCTTCGGAGGGCTCGGGGCCGCTCTTGCGGTGTCCGCCGTCGGCGCGCAGGAGTTGGCCGTCGCCGAGGTGGACGGCGTCGAGCTGGACCGTGACCTCGTGCGGGTCGTGGGTGTGACCGGCGGCGTCGGTGCCGGTGCCGGGACCCGCGTCGCCGTCCGTGTCCGGCAGCTCCTGCCAGGGGTCGCGGAGTGCGGCGGTGGCGGGGCCGGGCGGGGGTGCGACCGCGGGTGCGGGTGCCGGTGCGGGGAAGGCGCGGGTGGGACCGGCCGGCGGGAGGATGTCCGTCCGGTCGGGGTCCTGGGCGGCGCCGGTGCCGTGGCCGACGCCGTGGGCGTGGTGGGCGGCACCGGGCGCGGGGGCCGCGTGCGGGGCCCTGCCGAACAGGTCGGGCGCCGGGGCCGCGTTGCCGGGAGCGGCGCCGTTCGGGCCGTGGGTGGGGGCGGAGTTGCCGGGATTCGTCCCGGCGGGGTCGGTTCTGCCCCAGGTTATCCGGCCCTGGGCGGACTGGTCCGGGCCCGGGAGGCGACGAGCGTGGCCGCCTATTCGGGCACCGAGGATCTCCGTCCGGTCCGCGGCGGAACTCCCGTGGCCGCGCGGGCCCTCACGGGACTCCCCGAACCAGCCCGGACCCGACGCGGCCCCGGTGAACCCGGCAGAAACGGAGGAACCGGCAGAACCCGAAGCGCCGGCCGAGCCGGAGGAACCGGAGGAACCGCTGGAATCGGCCTCGCCGGGCCCCCTCGTGCTCATCGGGGACCTCCCCGCCGGAGGGAAGACCCGGGCCGGGGGCAACACCTCGGTGGCGTCAGCATGTCGTCCTGCCTCCGAGAGATCACGAGCCCCGGACTCGACATCGGGCCGCTCCGGTTGGGCGTCTTTTTGCCAATTCTTCACGCGCGCGCACTTCCCCCCACGGAACACTTCCGGGTGCGCACACGACTCCGAGCACTCGTCGGCCGAACCGGCCCCCACCAGGTTCGAGCGCCCCCTGTACCACACCGTGCTCAGGCAAAGAATGTAGCGCACGCGGAGGATGTGTGGTGGCCGCGTGTCACTTGTGGACGGACATCACAGCAGCGTCGGCGGCCGGAATCCATCCCCCGTCGGGAACCTCCAACCAACCCTTTTCGGTCGCGACCTGGGACGCTGCCCGGCGCAGCGCGTCGAGCGCGGGATGCACCAGTCCCTTTCGCCAGACGAGCGACACCGGCGAGAGCGGCACGGGGTCGACGAGCGGGCGTACCACCGTCGAAGGCATGGCCGGAAAGCTCCGCACGGCGAGGATCGGATTGCGCGTCTTGTCCATGATGCGCTGGAACTCCTCCTCGCCGATCGCCAGCGGCGCGGGGGACGCCACCTGGATGCCGCGCCCCTCGAAGAGGAGGTGGGCGAGGTCGGTCCACTCCGGTGTCCGCGGGTTACCGGCCCCGGCGTACACGCTCTCCCCGGCGAGCGCGGTCAGCGGCACCTCCGTCAGCCGGGCCAGCGGATGGTCCTCGGGCAGTACGACCGCCATGGGCTCGTAGCGCACCGGCTGATGGGCGAGCCCCGCCCGCAACGCCGCGGGCAGCCCCGCGAACCGGCCGAAGGAGGCGTCGAGGCGGCCCGCGACCAGTTCGCCGGCGGCGTGGGTCAGCCCACTCTCGTAACGCGCCATCAGCTCCTGCTCGGGCGCGAGCGAACGGGCCCGCTCCAGGACGAGGCGGCCGGTGGCCAGCCCCGGGGAGTTGAGGTCGACCAGCAGCGGGCGGGCCTGCCCGAAGGCGGCGAGCAGGTCGTCCTGCGCCTGGAGGACCCGGCGGGCGTACGGCAGCAGCCGCTCGCCGTCGGCCGTCGGCGTCACCTGCCGGGTGGTGCGGACGAACAGCTCGGCCCCCAACTCCCGCTCCAGACGCCGCACGTCCCTGCTCAGCGCCTGCTGGGCGACGTAGAGCCGGGCGGCGGCGCGGGTGAAGTGCAGCTCCTCGGCCACGGCGACGAAGGCGCGCAGGAGGCGGGGGTCGAGGTGGGCGGGTGCGGGCATCCGGTGAATTTACAACGGGGTTGCGTCAATGGCCACGGAGAAGGTGTTGGACCGCCCGATCGCCCCCGGGCGACGGTGGTCCCATGCCGCAACCGACCTCCGCGCACCCCTCCCGCCCCGCCTCCCCCGCCCCCTTCCTGGCCGTCACCGCGGACACCGTGGTCGCGGCCGACTTCCGCCCCCGCACCCGGAGCCGTCCGCCGGGCCCGTACCGCCGCCTCCTGTCCACACCCGGTGCACGCGCCTTCACGACCGGGAACCTCATCGCCCGGCTGCCCATGGGCATGTTCAGCGTGAGCGCGGTCGTGATGATCGCCGGCACCCGTGGGTCGTACGTCCTCGCCGGCGCCGTCACCGCGACGGGACTGGCGGCCACGGCGCTCGTCGCCCCGTGGACCGCACGGCTCGTGGACCGGTACGGCCAGGCGCGGGTGGCCGTACCCGCCACCCTGTTCGCCGCGCTGGGCTCCGTCGCCCTGCTGCTGTGCGTGCGGTACGGGGCGCCGGCCTGGACCCTGTTCGCCGCGTACGCCGCCACGGCGACGACCCCCAACACCGGCGGCATGGCCCGCGCCCGCTGGTCCCACCTGCTCAGGGGCGACGCGGACGCGCTGCACACCGCGAACTCCTTCGAGCAGGCCACGGACGAGTTGTGCTACATGCTGGGCCCGGTCCTCGCGGCGTTCCTGTGCACGGCGCTGTTTCCCGAGGCGGGCACGCTCGTGGGCGTGGTGCTGCTGGTGACCGGCATGCTGCTGTTCGCCGCCCAGCGTTCGACCGAGCCGCCGGCCCGCCCGCGCCCGACGGCGAAGGCACCCTTCCGGGCGCCGGGCATCCCGCCGCTGCTGGTGGTGTGCCTGGCGATGGGCGGGATCTTCGGCGCGATGGAGGTCGTCACGATCGCGTTCGCGGACGCACAGGGTCACCGCGCGGCGGCCGGTGCGGTCCTCGCCCTGCAGGCGGCCGGTTCCTGCGCCGCGGGTCTGCTCTACGGCGCGCTCAAGCCGGCCGGACCGGCCGAGCACCGCCTGCCGTGGTGCGTGGCCGCGATGACGGCCCTGCTGGTCCTGCCCCTGCTCGCGGCCTCCCTCAGCGGCTCCCTGCCCCTGCTGGCGCTCACGCTGCTGGTCGGCGGGATGGCGACGGCCCCGACGATGGTCACCACGATGACCCTGGTCCAGCACCGCACGCCGGAGGGCCGCCTGAACGAGGGCATGACCCTCGCGGTGACCGGCCTCCTCGGCGGTATCGCCTGCGGCAGCGCGGCGGGCGGCTGGACGGTGGAGCACGTCTCCCCCACCGCCGCCTACACCGTCCCGGTCACGGCGGCGGCCATCGCCCTGCTGCTGACCCTGCGGCCGGCCCGACGGACGCCGTGAACACGAAAACCCCCTGGTCATCGGCGGAAGGCCGACGACCAGGGGGTCCTGGAGATGTGGAGATGGCGGGAATCGAACCCGCGTCCAACGGTGCGGAACCAGGGCTTCTCCGTGTGCAGTCCGCTTCGATTTTCTCGGCCCCGGAGATCACGCGAACAAGTCTCCGACGGGCCCAGTCACTGTTTGGTTTCCCTCTTCACCCCGTGACCGGGATCAAGGTTTAGTCCCCTAGCTGATGCCAGGATCCGGGTCGGGAACAGCCCCGGGCTGACACTCCCTTAGTAGGAGGCTCGCTCTGCTACCTGAGATCAGGCAGCGAGGGCGAAGGCCTGCTGGGAGGAATCGCGCTTGGTGTTGGCGATTATTTTTTTCGGCCTGTGGTTTACGAGATCATGGCCGCTTCCTCGACACGCTTCCCCTGCTTCGACAGCCGCTGTCGAAACCGATCATCCCCATGTTGATTTTTCAAACCCTCCGAGGAGGTACGCGCTCGCTATGGAGTGCTTGCGCCATCGTACGTGACCAACGCAGGACGGTGCCAGCCTATTCCCGGCGCTCAGGCCCGCTGCTTGCGCCGGATCGCCGAGATCGTCCGCTCCGCCTCGCGCCGGTCCTGCTTCTCCCGGAGGGTCTGCCGCTTGTCGTACTCCTTCTTGCCCCGTGCCAGCGCGATCTCGACCTTGGCCCGGCCGTCCTTGAAGTAGAGCGCCAGCGGCACGATCGTGTGACCGGTCTCCTGGGACTTCGACTCCAGCTTGTCGATCTCCACGCGGTGCAGCAGCAGCTTCCGCTTGCGGCGCGCGCTGTGGTTGGTCCAGGTGCCCTGGCTGTACTCCGGCACGTGCACATTGTGCAGCCACGCTTCGTGTCCGTCCAGCTGCACGAAGCCGTCGACCAGCGAGGCCCGCCCCTGGCGCAGCGACTTCACCTCGGTGCCCGACAGCACGAGGCCGGCCTCGTAGGTGTCGAGGATCTGGTAGTCGTGCCGCGCCTTCTTGTTCTGCGCGATCAGCTTGCGCCCTTTTTCCTTAGCCATAGTGCGGTCCATTTTGGCACTACGGAGGGGTCTCGCGGAAAGCCGATTACGCGGGGTCGTTCGCCTCGCGCCCCAGTCCGCTCAGCACGGTCCGGGCCCGTCCCAGGGCGGCCGGGTCCGCCGGGTCGACCTCCAGGTCGGGCGTGATGCCCGAGCCGTCGACGCCGCGGCCGGAGGGGGTGCGGTAGTGGCCGACGGTCAGCTCGGCCACCGAGCCGCCGGGCAGCCGGCTCGGCATCTGCACCGAGCCCTTGCCGAAGGTGCGGGAGCCCAGGACGACCGCCCGGCCGCGGTCCTGGAGGGCCCCGGTGAGCAGCTCGGCCGCGCTCATCGTGCCGCCGTCGACGAGCGCGACCAGGGGTCTGGTGGTGTCGCCGCCGGGTTCGGCGTGCAGGGCGCGCTGCTCGCCGTCCACGTCGTACGTGGCGACCAGGCCGCCGTCGAGGAAGGCGGAGGCGGCGGTGACGGCCTCGGCGACCAGACCGCCGGAGTTGCCGCGCAGGTCGAGGACGACACCGGCGCCGGACGGCAACCGTGCCGCGGCCTCGCGCACCTGCTCGCCGACGCCCTTGGTGAACGAGGTGACCTTGACGACGGTGAGGCCGTCGGCGAGCGTGCGGACGGTCACGGGGTCCGTGGACAGCCGGGCGCGTCGTACGGTCTCGGTCCACGCGCGCGTGCCGCGCTCCAGGCCGAGGCGTACGGCGGTGCCGGCGGGCTCGGCCTCGGCGTCGCCGCGGAGTATGGAGACGACCTCGGTGACGGGCCGCCCGTCGACCGGCTCGCCGTCGACGCTGCGCAGGCGGTCGCCCTCGCGGATCCCGGCGCCCGCGGCGGGCGAGCCGGAGCGCACCCCGGTCACCTGGATACGGCCGTCCCGTTCGCGGCGCGCGGAGAGCCCGACGCCGGTGTACCGGCCGTCGAGGGCGTCCTCCAACTCCTCGTACTCGCCCTGGGAGTAGATGGCTCCCCAGCGGTCCCCGCTGCGGCTGACCGCGCGTTCGGCGGCCTCCACGGGGGACTTGCCGTGGGCCATCGCCTCGGCCGCCGCGCGGGCGACGTCGTCGGGCCGGGCCCGCTGACCGGCGGGGGCGGCCGAACCGGCCGCGGTGGGCTCGGACTTCCGGTCCGTCCCGGGGAGCGAGCCGGTGGCCGCGCCCGCGACGAGCACGCTCGCGAACACCAAGGTCAGGGCGGCCCCGTGGCGTGCGCGACGGGGCTGACAGAACAGGGCACGACCTGACATGCCGGTGAGTCTAGGACAACGCGAGGGGGTCGTACGGTCGCTCGACCGTACGACCCCCTTGGTATGTGTCACACCTTCAGGTACTTGCGCAGCGCGAAGAACGCGGCCAACGCGGGCATCAGCAGACTCACGGCCAGGATGAGCGGGAGCTTGGTCAGGACGGCGTCCCAGCCGATGAAGTTGATCAGGTTCAGCTTCTCGGACAGGGCGAGTCCGTGGTCGATGATGAAGTACCGGGCGATCACCAGGAATCCGCAGGCGACACCACCGCCGATGAGTCCGGCGACCGCGGCCTCCATGATGAACGGCGCCTGGATGTAGAAGCCCGACGCACCCACGAGGCGCATGATGCCGGTCTCGCGGCGCCGGCTGAACGCCGAGACGCGCACGGTGTTGACGATCAGCATCAGCGCGACGACGAGCATGAGGGCCATCACCGCGCGGGCGGCCCAGTTCATGCCGTTGAGGAGACCGAAGAGGTTGTCCAGGATGCCCTTCTGGTCCTGCACGGACTGCACGCCCTCACGGCCGTCGAAGGCGGTCGCGATGACCTGGTACTTCTCCGGGTCCTTCAGCTTGATCCGGTACGACTCCTGCATCTGGTCCGGCGTGAGGGAGCTGGCCAGCGGCGAGTCGCCGAACTGCTCCTTGTAGTGCTTGTACGCCTCGTCCTGCGACTCGTACGTCACCTTCTCGACGACGGCCATCTCGTCGAGGTCGGCCATGATCTGCTTCTTCTGGTCCTCGGTCACCGCGCCCTTGGCGCAGTTGGGGTCGGACTCGGCGTCGCTCTTGTTGCAGAGGAAGACCGAGACGTTGACCTTGTCGTACCAGTAGCCCTTCATGGTGCTGACCTGGTCGCTCATCAGCAGTGACCCGCCGAACAGGGCCAGGGACAGGGCGACCGAGACGATGACCGCGAAGGTCATCGTCAGATTGCGGCGAAGACCGACACCGATCTCCGAGACTACGAACTGGGCGCGCATGGCGTCTCGTTAAGCCTTTCGTTCCTCGTCGTCAGCGGCTCGTCAGTGCTGGTAGCCGTAGACACCGCGTGCCTGGTCCCGGACGAGGCGGCCCTTCTCCAGCTCGATGACGCGCTTGCGCATCTGGTCCACGATGTTCTGGTCGTGCGTGGCCATCACCACGGTGGTGCCCGTCCGGTTGATGCGGTCGAGCAGCTTCATGATGCCGACGGAGGTCTGCGGGTCGAGGTTGCCCGTGGGCTCGTCGGCGATCAGCAGCTTGGGCCGGTTGACGAAGGCGCGGGCGATGGCGACGCGCTGCTGCTCACCACCGGACAGCTCGCCGGGCCTGCGGTCCTCCTTGCCGCCGAGTCCGACCAGGTCGAGCACCTGGGGCACCGACTTGCGGATCTCGCCGCGGGACTTGCCGATGACCTCCTGGGCGAAGGCGACGTTCTCGCCGACCGTCTTGTTCGGCAGCAGGCGGAAGTCCTGGAAGACCGTCCCCAGCTGGCGCCGCATCTGCGGCACCTTCCAGTTGGACAGGCGGGCGAGGTCCTTGCCCAGCACGTGCACCTGTCCGTGACTGCACCGCTCCTCGCGGAGGATGAGCCGCAGGAAGGTGGACTTTCCCGAGCCGGAGGATCCCACGAGGAAGACGAACTCGCCCTTCTCGACCTCCAGGGAGACATCCCTGAGGGCTGGGTGGCTCTGTTTGGGGTAGACCTTGGAGACGTTGTCGAATCGGATCACGGATGCACCACGGGTCGCCGGGGGTAGATGTGCGTGACCATACGCGAACCGGGGAGCCGACCGCAGTCACCGGTCGGGGTTGCGTATCAGTTGCGCGTTTTGTCCCCACGGGAGGGCGCGCGGGGGCCCACGGAACCTGGCACAGTGGAAGGGGAACGTTCGTACCGTCGCGGGCGTTGTTTCAGACAGAGCCGGTGGCAAGGAGGGCGAGCGCATGACGTACGACCGGTTGGTGTGCGCGAACTGCGCGGCGCCCGTGAGTGAGGGCAGGTGCCCGGTGTGCCGGGCCAACCGCGAGCGGCTGCAGCAGGAGAGCAACCCCTTCTCGGGGCTGAACCCGATGGCGCTGATCGCGCTGCTGGCGGTGCTGGTCGCCGCGGTGGCCCTGCTGGCCCAGCAGACCGTCTGACGGCCCTGGAGCGGCCTTCAGGGCCGCCAGGACGCGGACACACGGGCACGACACGGACACGTAGAGCGCAAAAGGGGCCCGGAGCGGTGATGCTCCGGGCCCCTTCACGTGCGTGCGCGGTGCGTACGCGGACGGCTACCGTCAGGCAGCAGCGCCGCCGCGGCCGTTCATCAGGCGCGGCAGGAAGCGGAAGCCGATGCCGCCCGCGATCATCGTCGCGGCGCCGACCAGCAGGAACGTGGTCTCGGCGGCACCGGTCTCGGCGAGCTCCTTGCCGTCACCCTGGGCGGCGTTGTTGGAGGAGGCCGGGGCCTGCTCGCCGGTGTCGGTCAGGGCCGAGGAGCCCTGGTCCTGGGTGACGTTGTCGTTGCCGCCGCCGTCGGGGGAGGTGTTGTCGCCGCCGCCTCCGTTGCCGTTGCCGTTGCCGTTGCCGTTGCCGTTGCCCGAGCCGCCGTTGCCGTTGCCGCCGTTGCCGTTGCCGTTGTCGCCACCGTCACCCGGGTCGGTCGGATTGGTGGGGTCGGTCGTGCCCGGGTCGGTCGGGTCCGTGGTGCCGGGGTCGGTCGGGTCGGTCGTACCGGGGTCCGTCGGATCGGTCGGGTCCGTCGGGTCCGTCGGGTCCGTGGGGTCGGTCGGGTCCGTGGGGTCCGTGGGGTCCGTGGGGTCGGTCGGGTCCGTGGGGTCGGTCGGGTCCGTCGGGTCCGTGGGATCCGTCGGGTCACAGTCCGGACCGGTGCCGATGTCGCACGGGTCGGGGTCGTCCTCGCCGCCCTGGACGCTCAGACCGAGGCCGATACCGCTGTCGCTGGAGTCCGCGCTGACGCCGATCTCCAGCGCCGAGGCGGCGCCCGCGGCGGTCAGCGAGGCGCCGGCCGCGATCACGGCGCCGGCCGCGATGCGCGCGACACGGATGCGCGTCTTCTTCGTCATGTAGTTGCTACCCCCAGTAGCCGATTAGTCGGTGAGGCCGCACTCGGGGCTGTGATCGACGGGGGGCGGCTGCATGTGTGCTCAAGCCCCCCGGTTCACATGCGCCCCAGAAATACGCATGCCGCGCCTCACCATTCCGAATGTTCAAAGCAACGTCAAGGCCATTGCGTACGCGATGTCCAGGTAAGGGACGTATGCCGGACACAAAGGGTGTGAGTGTGATGCAAAACCCAGACATCACCGGCGAACGGCGGGCAGACAAAAGGCAACTGCCGCCCGAAGAGCGGCAGTTGCCTTGTCGACAAAGCGGCGATTCCGCTTCGCTTTACCTCTCCTGCTGCTTGCGCCAGCGAATGCCGGCCTCGAGGAAGCCGTCGATCTCGCCGTTGAACACGGCCTCGGGGTTGCCCACTTCGTGCTCCGTGCGCAGGTCCTTGACCATCTGGTACGGGTGCAGCACGTACGAACGCATCTGGTTGCCCCAGGAGTTGCCCCCGTCGCCCTTGAGGGCGTCCATCTTGGCCTGCTCCTCCTGGCGGCGCCGTTCCAGGAGCTTGGCCTGGAGGACGTTCATGGCGGTGGCCTTGTTCTGGATCTGCGAGCGCTCGTTCTGGCAGGAGACGACGATGCCGGTGGGGATGTGGGTCAGGCGTACCGCCGAGTCGGTGGTGTTCACGCCCTGGCCACCGGGGCCGGAGGAGCGGTACACGTCCACCCGCAGCTCGGACTCGTCGATCTCGATGTGGTCGGTCTGCTCGACCACGGGGAGGATCTCGACGCCCGCGAAGGAGGTCTGGCGGCGCCCCTGGTTGTCGAAGGGCGAGATGCGCACCAGGCGGTGGGTGCCCTGCTCGACGGAGAGGGTGCCGTAGGCGTACGGCGACTGCACGGCGAAGGTGGTCGACTTGATGCCGGCCTCCTCCGCGTACGACGTCTCGTAGACCTCGGTCTTGTAGCCGTGCTGCTCGGCCCAGCGCAGGTACATGCGCTGGAGCTTCTCGGCGAAGTCGGCGGCGTCCACGCCACCCGCCTCGGCGCGGATGTTGACGAGCGCCTCGCGCGCGTCGTACTCGCCGGAGAGCAGGGTGCGGACCTCCATCTCGTCCAGCGCCTTGCGGACGGCCGCGAGCTCGGACTCGGCCTCGGCACGGGTGTCCGGGTCGTCCTCCTCCTCGGCCATCTCGAAGAGCACCCCGAGATCGTCGATCCGGCCGCGCAGGGCCTCGGCCTTCCGCACCTCGGCCTGGAGGTGCGAGAGCTTGCTGGTGATCTTCTGCGCCGCCTCCGGGTCGTCCCACAGGGAGGGCGCGGCCGCCTGCTCCTCGAGCACGGCGATGTCTGCCCTCAGCCTGTCGAGGTCCAGGACGGCCTCGATCGACTCCATGGTCGAGGAGAGGGACTTCAGCTCTTCGGATACATCGACGACTGCCACGCATCCAGCGTAACGGCTCCGGCCCGCGGTCCACGCCCGGCGGGGGTGCGGGGTGTGGACCGCGGCGGCGGTGCGGGGCTCAGGGAGCGGCCGGCGCCGAGTTCCGCGTGTCCTGGGGACCGGTGCCGTCCTCGTCACCGCCCGTGGCCAGCCAGGTGCCGACGCCGATCGCCGCCACCAGGGCCACGGCGCCCGCACCCACCGCGAGCCGGCGCCGCCGCGCGGTGGCGCGGTTGCGGGCCGAGCCGGGGCGCGGGGAGCCCGCCGCGCGCGGGGCGCGGGCGGTGCCGCGGGCGCCGCCGGCCAGCTCGTCCGGGGCGGGGACGCGCATCGACGTGTGGGTGTCGCGGTTGGAGTCGGCGGGCTTGGCCCCCGGCACCAGCGGCACCGCTCCCCGGCGCCGTACGGGCTCGGGGGCGGCCGGGGACGCGGCGGACACCGCGGACTCCTCGGGGGCGTCCTCCTGCTGCTCGGCGTCGGGCTCGTCCACGTCCAGCGGGGCCATGCCGGCGAGCATCGGCAGCAGCTCGCGCAGCCGGGCGCTCAGCTCGGAGGCGCGCAGCCGGGAGGCGGGGGCCTTGGCGAGGCACTGGACCAGGAGCTGCCACAGCTCGTCGGGGATGCCGGGGAGCGGGACGACGGTCTCGGTCACGTGGCGGCGCAGCACGGCGCCGGGGTGGCCGCCGCCGAACGGCGTGAAGCCGGCGAGCAGCTCGTAGAGCACCGTGGCCAGCGCGTAGATGTCGACCGCGGCGCGCGGGGGCAGGCCCTCGACGATCTCCGGGGCGAGGTAGTCGGGCGTGCCGATGATCTTCGTGGCGCGGGTGCGGCGCGGGGTGTCGATGAGCTTGGCCACCCCGAAGTCCGTCAGCAGCGCCGGGTGCGAGCCGCCGGGGCCGAGCGGGCCCTGCATGTCGAGCAGCACGTTCTCGGGCTTGACGTCGCGGTGCACGACCCCGGCGGCGTGGGCCGCGGCCAGTCCGTCGGCGACGTCGGCGACGACGGCCACCGCGGCCTCGGGCGCCAGGCGCCGCTCCCGGTCGAGGCGGGTGCGCAGGTCGGTGCCGCGGACCAGGTCCATGACGAGCGCGAGGTCGTTGCCGTCGACCACCAGGTCGCGCACGGAGACGACGTGCGGGTGCTCCAGGCCGAGCAGGGCGGTGCGCTCCTGCACGAAGCGGGAGACGAGTTCCTGGTCGGACGCCAGGTCCTCGCGCAGCAGCTTGATCGCGACGGGTCCGTCGGGACCCTCGCCCAGCCACACCGTGCCGGCGCTGCCCCGCCCGAGGATCTGATGGGCGGTGTACCGGCTGCCGATCTTCCGTGCCAAGACTGCTCCTACCGACGCGTGTTGCGCCTAAAAGTACGCGTCCCGGGAGCCGGCCTTCACCGCGGAGGCGGAAATCACCCTCCGGATGTCGACAAGTCTCCAGACTCAGCCTCCGCCGGAGCCGCCCAGGTCCCCCATCCAGTCGGTCACGGTGGTGAACCAGTCGGTGAGCTGGTCCCAGTAGCCCTTGCCGGTGCCGATCCAGTCCTGGAGCGGGCTCAGCTCCCACACGAGCCAGCCGGCCACGAACAGGACGACGAGGGTGACCAGGCACCCCTTGAGGCAGCCCAGCCCCGGGATGCGCATGGGGTTGGCGCTGCGCTGCCGCGGCGGCCTGGGCTCACGCCGGGGCGGCTGCGGCTCGGGGGCGGGCGGCGGGGCGTAGCGCTGCGGCGGCTGGGGCTGCGGGGTGGCGTAGCGCTGCGGCGGTTGCTGCTGCGGGTAGCCGTAGCCGGGCTGCTGGGGCGGCGGTCCCTGGGGGGCCTGGCGCGGCTGCTGGGGCGCGCGGGAGACCTGCCGCTGGGGGCGGCGGCGCAGCGGGTCCTGGTTGGGGTCGAGGTACTGGACCTGCGTCTGCTCGTTGCGGTCGCGGGCGGCGCGCAGCTGGTTCTGCCAGGGGTGCGGGTCCTCGGGCCCGCCCTGACCGGGCGCGCCCGGCTGTCCCGCCTGCCCCGGGCCCACCGGCGGCATGACGGCGGTCGGGTCGGCGGCCCCGGTGTTCGGGAGCACGGCGGTGGGGTCGGCGGCGCCCGCCGGGCCCCCGGTGTGCGGCAGGACGCTGGTCGCGCCGTTCGGGTCGTAGGCGGCGTCGGGGGTGCCGGGAGTTCCGGGAACCTGCGCGGGTGCCGGGTCGGGGGCGAGGAGCGCGCCCACGCCCTCGGCGGCGCCGATCTGCGCGCTGCTCGCGTGCACGCCGATGCCCTCGGCGACGACGCGCAGGCCGCGGGCGAGGTTCTCGGCGCTGGGGCGTTCGTCCGGGTTCTTGCGCAGGCAGCGCTCGATGACCGTCCACAGCGGGTCGGGGACGGTGGAGGGGCGGCGCGGTTCGGCGCTCAGGTGCTGGTGCAGCACTTCGAGGGCGGAGCCGCCGCCGAACGGGGGACGGCCGGTGACCAGCTCGTACAGCAGGATGCCGGCGCCGTAGACGTCGACGGCGGAGGTCTGCGGGCGGCCCTCGGCGGACTCCGGCGCGACGTACGCGGGCGTGCCGACGAACTCGTGGGTACGGGTGAGGCCGGGCGAGTCGGCGAGGCGGGCGATGCCGAAGTCGGTGAGCATCGGGTGCATCTCGCCGCCGGTCTGCTTCAGCAGGACGTTGGCCGGCTTCAGGTCGCGGTGGACGACGCCGTCGGCGTGGCTCGCGGCGAGCGCGTCGGCGATCTGCGCGGTGAGCAGGGCCGCCGCAACCGGGGTGAGCGGCCCGTTTTCGCGCAGATAGCGGTGGAGGTCGGGGCCGTCGACGAGGTCCATGACGAGGGCCAGCAGCTCGCCCTCGACGACCAGGTCGCGGACCCGGACGATATTGGGGTGGGTGAGCCGGAGCAGGACGGAACGTTCGCGCAGAAAGCGCATCACGATGTCGGCGTCGCTCGCGAGCTCTTCCTTGAGCACCTTGATCGCGACGGTCTCGCCGGGCTGTCCGGCCACGGCCGCCTCGGCGCCCGCGGTCTCGCGCTGGCGGGCACGCCAGACGGTGCCCGTGGCGCCGCGGCCGAGGGGCTCCTCGAGGAGGTACTTGCTGCCGACGGGCCGCACGTCATGCGCTCCTAGTTGCTTGCTGGCTGTTCGGACCCACTGTCGCAGAAGCGGTCGGTCGACGGTGGGTCCCAGTCGGACCCAACTGTAGTGCCGCCTCCGGGCCACGTTCGAAGGAAAGACGCTCGACCCGGTCCCTTGGTTGCCGCTGCCCGGACGTGACCGATCTCAAGCGGACGGCTTTCGATCATCCACGGAGCAGCTGTCAGGCATTTTTGGGGGCACAGCCGACCAATCAAGATCATTTGACGGCGGGCGGCGGGCGCGTTGTCGGTGGCAGGTGCGAGGATGCGTGCAGTACTGGCCGACGTGCTCGTGTGACGGTGGGGGAAGTCCGCGGTGGGGGACCGTGGTGGCGGCTTCCGTCCCGGCGTGCGGGCGCCCGCGCGAAGGGACCGCTTACGGCGATGCAGATCCGGCTGACCGTCGTGGACCCGCTGGGCCCGCATGCACCGGCCGTCCCGGCCTCCTCGGCGGGGGGCCGCGCCGCGCGTTGCGACGTACTCGTCACCGCGCCCGCCGGCACGGCGCTGGCCGCGGTCGCCTCCGCGCTGGCCGCCACGCTCCCCGGCGAGGGCGCCGGCTCCGGCCAGGTGGTGCTGTACTCCGGCGCACAGCGCCTCGACGCCCAGCGCAGCACCCTGGGCGAGCCCCCGCTGGTCGACGGCGCCGTCCTCTGTCTCGGCGCGCCGGGCGAGCCCGACCCGCACACCGAGCCGGCGGACGTCCCCGTCCAGCTCCACGTGGTCGCGGGGCCCGACGCGGGCGGCGTCCACCTCCTGCACGGCGGCCAGATCCGGCTCGGCCGCTCCGCCGACGCCGACGTCGCGCTCGACGACCCGGACGTCTCCCGCATGCACTGCGCGGTCACCGTCGGTCCCGACGGCCGCGTCTCGGTCGCCGACCTCGGCTCCACCAACGGCACCACTCTGGACGGCACCCGCGTGGGCGACCGCCCGGTCCGCTTCGCCCCGGGTGCGCTGCTGCGGATCGGCGAGTCGGCCCTGCGGCTGGTGCCGGTGCCGCCGGCGGCGGAGGTGCGGGTGGCGACGACGCCGGACGGGGAGGGACACGTACGGCTGTCCGGGTACCGGGCGCCCGCACCGGGCGACGGGGTCGGCGACGCGGTGTCCCACGCGCGCGTGGCCGACGGGGCGGAGGGACCCGGCGCCGCGGGCGACCGCTCCCGCGCGGCGGGTCCGTCCGGAGCCGCGCGGGCGGCCGGCGGCGCCGCTCCCGCCACCCGCGGGGCGTCGGAAGGGTCGGGCACCGCGCCGGACTCCGGCGCCCACGGCACCCGGGGCACGGAGGCCGACGGCACCCCCGCGGCCGGGGGGCGGACCCACCACGCGTACGGCACCTCGGCGTACGGCACGGACGGGACACCCCCCGAGCCGCCGCAGGTCCCCGGGCAGGGCGGCGCACCCCGCATCGAGAGCCACGGCACCGGTCCCACCGCGGGCCTGCCCCGGCAGTCCCCCGCCGCGGGCGAGACACACGGCGGCGCGCGGGGCGCGGGGTCGTACGCGACCGACGGCCACCGCGCGCCCGGGCACCGCCCTCCCGCACCGCGCGCACCCGGCGAGCACGGGAGCGGCCGGGGTTCCTCCACGCCGGGCGGTTACGGGGCCGACGCAACCGGCGGCGGGTACGGGGCCGACGCGCCCGGCGGTGCCGCGCCCCGCACCGGCACACGCGGCGGGGGCGCGCACGGCACCGGCATGCCCGACGGGGACGCGTACCGTACCGGTCCCTCCGCACAGCAGCACACGTACGGGCCGGGTAGGTCCGGCGGAAGCGCGGCCCGCACCGGCACAACCGGCGAGGACGCGTACCGCACCGGCGCCTCCGGACCGACCCCGTACCGACCGGACAGTCCCGGCACGAGCGCGTACGGCGACGTCGGCGCGGGCGGGCCCGGCGGCGGCTCCGCCGGTGCGCGTGCTTCCCGCACGGGTGCCGCCGGTGAGGCCCCCCGCCGTCCCTCCGACGCACGCGGGTGGACGGCCGGCGCGGGCCCGAACGACCGCACCGGCCGGGAGCCCGGCACCGGACAGCGCGCCGACGACCGCCCCGGCCGCGAGCCCCGCCCCGGCCGCAAGGGCACCCCCCTGCGCGGCACCGACGTGCCGCAGGAGGTGCGCAGGCGCGGAGGGATAGGGGCGTGGGCCCGGCGGCTGACCGGCGGCCGCGCAGGCGCTCCGGAGACCGGCGTGTCCGGCGCGCGGGCGTACGACGAGACGACGGCCGCCGGAGCGGCGCCGGAGGCCCCGCCCGGCACCCAGCGCGCCCCGGAGACCTGGCCGGACCCCGCCTCGCTGCTGCTGACGGCGCTGGGCCCGGGGCCGCGGCTGTGGGAGCGCGGCCCGGATCACCCGGAGGCGCTCACCGTGCGGCTCGGCACGGCCGACCGGATGGCGCCGGGCGGTGCCGCCCCGCTGCCCGCGGTCCCGGTCACCGCCGATCTGCGCGAGGTCGGCGCGCTCGGCCTCGCGGGCCCGCGCGAGCGGCTCAGCGGGCTGGCCCGTTCGGTGCTGGCCCAGCTCGCCGCGCTGCACTCCGCCGACACCCTGGAGATCGTCCTGATCAGCGCGGACCGCTCCCGTCCGCTCGCCGAGCGGGACGCCGAGTGGTCCTGGCTCGGCTGGCTGCCGCAGGTGCGCCCGGGACACGGCCAGGACTGCCGCCTGCTGCTCGCCCACGACCGCGAACAGGCCACGGCCCGTGCGCAGGAGCTCCTCCGCCGCCTCGACGACCACCACGCGGACCGGGCCCGGTCCGGAGCACGCGCCCAGGACGCGGCTCCGGACGCGACCGGCGGAACCGCCCGCCACCAGCCCTCCTGGGCCCGCCCCGCCGACGGAAGCAGCGACGGGACCGACCCGGCCGGCGGCTTCACCGGCCCGTACACCGTGGTCGTCGTGGACGGGGACCCCGGCGGTGCCGACGTGCGCGAGGCGGTGGCGCGGCTGGCCCTGGAGGGACCGCGGGCCGGCATCCACGTCGTGTGCCTCGCCGAGACGGCCGCCGCCTCCCCCACGTCCCCGGTGACGCGGACGTACGAGGCGGCCTGCGCGGTGTCGCCGGTGTTCCGGGAGTGCGGTGCCGTCGCGCTGCTCAGCGGCGACGTGGCGACGACCCTGCGCCTGCTGCGCGTCGCCCGCGCGGGGACCAGCACCGGCACGAGCGCCGGACCGGGCGCGGACCCGGGCGCCCCGGCTGCACCCGTCGCCCCCGCCGGCCCGGTCGGGCACGGCACCCTCGGCACGCTGGACGCCGTCTCCCTGCCGTGGGCCGAGCGCTTCGCGCGCGCCCTGGCCCCGCTGCGCACGGACGCCGCCACCGGCGGCGAGCACCACGCGCGCGTGTCCGCACCGCTCCCCCGGACGGCCCGGCTCCTCGACGAGCTGGGCCTGGCCCGCGCCACCCCCGCCTCCCTGATGGCCCGCTGGGCCGCCGCCGCCGACGACACCGAGTCCCTCGGGGGACGCGCCCAGGCGGTGCTGGGCGCCGGTCCGCGCGGCCCCGTCCCGGTCGACCTGGCCGCCGAGGGACCGCACCTGCTGATCGAGGGCCCGCCCGGCAGCGGTCGCACCGAGCTGCTGCGGGCGCTGGTCGCCTCGCTCGCCTCGGCCGAACGGCCCGACCGGCTCGGCGTCGTCCTCGTGGACGGCCGCGACAGCGTGAGTTCGGGCGGCGCCCACGGCGAGGGCCTGCGTGTGTGCACGGACGTACCGCACGTCACCACCCATCTCACCGCCAACGACCCCGTGCGGATGCGGGAGTTCGCCCAGTCCCTGAGCGCCGAGCTGAAGCGGCGCGCCGAGCTGCTCGGACGGTCGCACTTCACCGAGTGGCACACGGGACGCGAGGTGTCGGGCCGGCTGGTGGCCCAGCGCACGGCTGCCACGGCGGGGACCGCGCCGGCCTCCGACGCCGGGGACATCGAGTCCCCGCCCAGCTCCACCCTGCGCCTGCGCCCCGCCGCCAAGCGCCGCACGGGGCCCGTCCCGCCCCTGCCCCGCCTGGTCGTGGTCGTCGACGACCTCGACGCCCTCGTCACTCCCCCGCTCGGTTCCCCGGGGCGCCCCGCCGCGGGGTCGGTGATGCGGGCCCTGGAGGCCGTCGCGCGGGAGGGCGAGCGGCTCGGGGTCCACCTGGTGGCGGCGACCGCCCCCGGCGGCCGTACGGAGAACACGGAGCCCGCCCTGCGCGCGACCCTGCGCGTCACCCTGGACGCGCCGGTGCCGGGCCCGGACGAACCGGCGCCCGGACGCGGCCGGTTGGCCCACCCCGACGGACGCACCACCGCCTTCCAGGGCGGCCGGGTCACGGGCCGCATCCCGCGCACGGCGACACTGCGCCCCACGGTGGTCCCCCTGGAGTGGCACCGCATGGGCGACCCGCCCACCCGCCGTCCGGTGCGCGAACTGGGCAACGGCCCCACCGACTTGGCCCTCCTGGCCAGCGCCCTGGAGCGCGCGGCCCGCGAGGTCTCGGCGGCGGAGGTCCCCTCGCTCCTGTAGTGCCGGAGCAGCCCACGACGCCCGCACCCGTGCCGCCCCAGCGGCACGACTGCCCGCAGGCGGCGCGCGTGGGAGTCACGACGCGGTCACGAAACCCCGTTCGGCGGCCGACGCGCCCTTGCCGCCCTCACCCCCCTGGCGTACACCAGAGCGCACGGGACAGCGCCGAGCGTTCGACGATGAACGAAGAACGGGGCAGTGATGCGCATGAGCAGCACCATCCGGACAGGCAGAACCGTCAAGAGGACCACCCGCGCCGCCGCCACCCTCGCCGTGGCGGCACTCGCCCTCTCGCTCACCGCGTGCGGGGGCGACGACGACAACGGCGGGGGTGACAACGCCGACAAGGGCGGCGGCACCAAGACACCGGCCTCCTCCGTCACCCTCCCGAAGCTGGACGGCGAGAGCCTGGAGGTCGCCGCCGTCTGGACCGGCACCGAGCAGGAGAACTTCAAGAAGGTCCTCGCCGAGTTCGAGAAGCGCACAGGCGCCAAGGTGACCTTCGTGCCGGCCCAGGACCCGATCATCAACTTCCTCGGCTCGAAGATCGCGGGCGGCGCCCCGCCGGACGTGGCGATGCTCCCGCAGCCCGGCGCCATCAAGCAGGCGGTGGACAAGGGCTGGGCCAAGCCGCTGGGCGCCGAGGCGACCAAGGAGCTGGGCGAGAACTACTCGCAGGGCTGGCAGGACATCGGCAAGGTCGACGGCAAGCAGTACGGCGTGTACTACAAGGCCGCCAACAAGTCGCTGATCTGGTACAACGCGCAGGTCTTCGAGAACGCGGGGGCGTCCGAGCCCAAGACCTGGGACGAGCTGCTCAACACGGTCCAGATGGTCTACGACTCGGGCGTCACCCCGTTCTCCGTGGGCGGCGCGGACGGCTGGACGCTCACGGACTGGTTCGAGAACGTCTACCTCTCGCAGGCGGGCCCGGAGAAGTACGACCAGCTGGCCAAGCACGAGATCAAGTGGACGGACCCGTCCGTGAAGCAGGCGCTGACCACTCTCGCGGAGATCTGGGGCAAGAAGGACTTCGTCGCGGGCGGCGCATCCGGGGCGCTGCAGACGGAGTTCCCGGCCTCGGTGACGCAGACCTTCACCGGCGGCGCCCAGCCCAAGGCGGGCATGGTCTACGAGGGCGACTTCGTGCAGGTCAACATCGGTGAGACGAAGGCGAAGGTCGGCACGGACGCGAAGGTGTTCCCGTTCCCGGCCGTGGGCGACACCGCGCCGGTGGTGTCCGGCGGCGACGCGGCCGTGGTCTTCAAGGACTCCAAGGCGGCGCAGGCGCTGGCCACCTGGCTGGCCTCGCCGGACGCGGCGGCGATCCAGGCGAAGCTCGGCGGGTTCCTCTCGCCCAACAAGAGCGTGGACGCGTCCGTGTACCCGAACGAGGTGCAGAAGAAGATCGCCGAGGCCCTGGTCGCGGCCGGTGACGACTTCCGCTTCGACATGTCGGACCAGGCCCCGCAGGCCTTCGGCGGCACCCCCGGCAAGGGCGAGTGGAAGACGCTGCAGGACTTCCTGAAGAACCCGAAGGACGTCGCGGGCGCCCAGGCGAAGCTGGAGGCGGACGCGGCCGCCGCCTACGGAGGCTGACGCGATGACGTCGGCGACGGCGGCGGGAGCCTCACGGGGCCCCGCCGCCCCCAAGTCACCCAAGTCGCGCGGGAGCGTGACCGGCACCCGCAGGTCCGTGGCGGCGCTGTTCCTGCTGCCCGCCCTGGTGCTGCTCGGCGCGCTCGTGGTCTACCCGATCGGGTACTCGCTGATCCGCAGCTTCTACGACCAGTCCGGCGACTCCTTCGCCGGATTCGACAACTACGAGACCCTGTTCACCGACGACGGCATCCGCACCGCCCTGAAGAACAACGTCATCTGGGTGGTGTTCGCGCCGACGGTCGCCACCGCGCTCGGCCTGATCTTCGCGGTGCTGACCGAACGCATCCGCTGGGGCACGGCGTTCAAGCTGGTCGTCTTCATGCCGATGGCGATCTCGATGCTCGCGGCCGGCATCATCTTCCGCCTGGTGTACGACCAGGACCCGGACAAGGGCGTCGCCAACGCGGTGTGGGTCGGGGTGCACGACACCTTCGCCGAGTCGTCCGCGTTCCCGAAGGCGCACCCGGGCCGCGACTCGCCGCTGAAACCAGCCGGCGGCGGTGCGTTCATCACGAAGCAGCCGGTCGGCGCGGGCACCCCGGTCGCCCTGCCCCTCGTGGGCGTCGCCCCCGATCTGATGCCCGACGACGCGAAGACCGCCGCGGTCGCCGAGCCCGAGGACGGCAGGGTCACCGGCACCACCTGGCAGGACTTCACCCGCGGCAAGGGCGTCGGCAAGCCGGGCGGCGTCGACGCGGCCGAGCTGGGCTACGCCGGGATGAAGATCGAGGCGGTCAAGGACGGCGAGGTCGTCGCGACGGCCACGGCGGCCGGGGACGGCACCTTCACGCTGCCCGCCGCGGCCGACGGGGCGCTGCTGAGACTGCCCGCCGACAACTTCAAGGAGCCGTACAACGGCCTGAACTGGCTCGGCCCCTCCCTCGTCACCCCGGCGATCATCGGATCGTATGTATGGATGTGGGCGGGCTTCGCGATGGTGCTGATCGCGGCGGGGCTGGCCGGGGTCCCCAGGGAGCTGCTGGAGGCCGCCCGGGTCGACGGCGCCAACGAGTGGCAGGTCTTCCGACGGGTCACGGTGCCGCTGCTCGCGCCGGTTCTCGCGGTCGTCGTCGTCACCCTGATGATCAACGTGCTGAAGGTCTTCGACCTGGTCTTCATCATCGCCCCGGGCTCCTCCCAGGACGACGCCAACGTGCTCGCCCTGGAGCTGTACCGCAAGGGCTTCGCCTCCGACCAGCCGGGCGTCGCCAGCGCCATCGCGGTGTTCCTGCTCCTCCTGGTCATCCCGGTGATGTGGTTCAACGTACGGCGGCTGCGGCGGGAGGTGCGGCGATGACCGCGGACGCGGGTTCCCTCACCACGGCGGCCGCCCAGCCGCCCGGGACGGTCGTCAAGGCGCGGCAGCCGCTCGGGTCCCGGCTCGCCGAGGCCGCCGGCGGCGGGCTCGTCCGGGTGTTCCTGATCGTGGTGGGCCTGTTCTGGCTGGTCCCGACGATCGGGCTGCTGCTGTCCTCGCTGCGCACGCCCGAGGACATGGCGGCGAGCGGCTGGTGGAAGGTCTTCACCGAGCCGTCGCAGCTCACCTTCCAGAGCTACGAGGAGCTGCTGAAGAACGGCGACATCACCTCGTCCCTCCTCAACACCGCGCTGATCACCGTCCCGGCGACCGTCCTGGTCGTGGTCATCGGGGCGCTGGCCGGGTACGCGTTCGCGTGGATGGACTTCCCGGGCCGCGACTGGTGGTTCCTGGCCGTGGTCGGGCTGCTCGTCGTACCGGTGCAGGTGGCCCTGATCCCGATCGCCGAACTCTTCGGCAAGATCGGCCTGTTCGGCTCGATGCTCGGCGTGATCCTCTTCCACGTCGGCTTCGGCCTGCCCTTCGCGGTGTTCCTGCTGCGGAACTTCTTCGCGGAGATCCCGAGGGAGCTGCTGGAGGCTGCCCGGCTGGACGGCGCGGGCGAACTGCGGCTGTTCGTGCGGGTGGTGATGCCGCTCGGCGGGCCCGCGATCGCGAGCCTGGGCATCTTCCAGTTCCTGTGGGTGTGGAACGACATGCTGGTCGCGCTGATCTTCTCGGACTCCGGGAGCCAGCCGATCACGGTCGCCCTGCAGACCCAGGTGCGGCAGTTCGGCAACAACATCGACGTGCTGGCACCGGGAGCGTTCATCTCCATGGTGGTCCCGCTGGCCGTGTTCTTCGCGTTCCAGCGGCAGTTCGTCTCCGGCGTCATGGCGGGCGCCGTCAAGTAGCCGCCGCGACGCCACCCTTGAGGGGGCCGGCCGGTGTCCGGTCCGCCCCCTCATCCGTACGGGCACAACGTCCCCCGAATGCCCCGGGGACCGTAACCAACTCGCGTCGGCGGCCGTTGCCGGGCAGAACGCCCGCGCCGATCCCGCCGACCCATGGATGTCCCCGTGCCCCGGTTCAGTGTCATCGTTCCCGCGTACCAGGTGCAGGCGTATCTGCACGCGTGCCTGGAGTCGGTGCTGGCCCAGTCGTACCCGGACTTCGAGGTGATCGTGGTCGACGACTGCTCGCCGGACGCCTGCGGCGCGATCGCCGACGAGTTCGCGGCCCTCGACCCGCGCGTCCGCGTCGTACGCCTGGCGCGCAACGAGGGCCTGGGCCCCGCGCGCAACGCCGGGATGGAGCGGGCGGGCGGCGACTACCTGGTCTTCCTCGACGGCGACGACACCCTCACCCCGCACGCGCTGCGCGGCATCGCCGACCGGATCAAGGAGACCGGCGAGCCGGACGTCCTGGTCTACGACTACGCGCGCACGTACTGGACCGGCGAGACGGTCCGCAACCAGGCCGCCGCGCACCTCACCGAGCAGGGTCCGGCGCCGTTCCGGCTCGCCGACCGGCCAGGGCTGCTGAAGCTGCTGATGGTGGCCTGGAACAAGGCGGTGCGGCGGGAGTTCGTCGAGCGCGAGGGCCTCGCCTTCCCGCCGGGCTACTACGAGGACACCCCGTGGACCTACCCGGTCCTGCTGACGGCGGGGTCCGTCGCCACCCTGGACCGGGTCTGCGTGCACTACCGGCAGCGCCTCCGGGGCAGCATCCTCGGCACGCCGGGCGAGCGGCACCTGGACGTCTTCGCGCAGTACGACCGCGTCTTCGCGTTCCTGGACGCGCGCGCGGAGACCCACCCGGCCTCGCGCCGGGAGCTGGACCGCTGGCGGCCCCTCCTGTACCGCCGGATGGCCGACCACCTGACGACGGTGTACACCCGCCCCGACCGCCTCCCGCGCTCCCTGCGCGCCGAGTTCCTGCGCCGGGCCCGCGTCCACTGCCGCCGCTACCGGGTCCCGGGCGCCCCCGCCCCGCTGCCCGTCCGCCTCCGCCACGCCCTGCTCCGCCTGGGCCTGCGCCGCACCTACGCCGCCCTGCGCCTGGCGTCGGCCCTGCGCCGCCGTACGGCGAGGATCACCGCGGGGCTGCTGCGCGCCGCCCGGACCGGCGCCCTGCGCCTGCACTACCGCGTCCAGCGCTGCCTCCCGCTCCGTGCCGACCGCGCCGTCTTCGCCGTCGAGGGCCACCGGGGGTACGGCCGCGACCCGGGGGCGCTGGAGGAGGCGTTCCGCCGGCTCGCCCCGCACGTGCGCACGGCGTGGGCCGCCGCCCCCGTGCACCACCACACCGTGCCGCCCGGCACCCGCCGCCTGACGCCGGGCACGGCCGCCCACTGGACCGCCCTGGCCCGCTCCCGCTACCTGGTGTCAGACGCAGCCTTCGACCCGGGCCTGGTCCGGCGCCGGGGCCAGGTCCTGGTGCAGACGCAGGCCGGGACGCCGCTCAAGCACATGGGCCTGGACCTCCAGGAGCGCCCGGGCGCCGCGCGCGGCACCGACTTCGCCCGGCTGCTGCGCGAGGTCGACACGTGGGACTACGTGGTCTCCGCCAACCGCCACTCGACCCTGACCTGGGAACGCGTCCACCCCGGCGGCTGGACCGCCCTGGAGCACGGGCAGCCGCGCACCGACGTCCTCCAGCGGGCGACGGCGGCGGACGTGGCCCGGCTGCGCGAGACCCTCGGCATCCCCGAGGGCACGGTCGCGATCCTGTACGCGCCCACCCACCGCGACTACCGGCGCACCCAGCGCTCCGCCCTGGACCTGGAGCGCGTCGTGCGCCGGCTCGGCCCGCGCTTCATGGTGCTGGCCCGCGCCCACCCCGCCCACGGCGGCCCGCTCGCCGCCTCCGCCGGCCGGGTGCTGGACGTCAGCGACCATCCGCACGTGGAGTCGCTCTGCCTGGCCTCGGACGCCCTGGTCACCGACTACTCGTCCCTGATGTTCGACTGTGCGGGCCTGGACCGCCCGATCGTGCTCCACGCCGACGAGCCCCAGGCGTACGAGGCGGTCCGCGGCACCTACGTCGATCTGCGGTCCTTCCCGCCGGGCGCGATCGCCCGGGACGAGGACGAGCTGATCGGCGTCTTCGCGAGCGGCGAGTGGCACGGCGCCCGGACGGCGCGGCTGCGGGCCGCCTTCCGCGAGCGGTTCTGCCCGTACGACGACGGCCGCGCCGCCGACCGCGTGGTACGCCGGGTCGTCCTGGGCGAGAGCGACCTGCCGCCGGTCGTGCCGCTCGCCGAGCGCCGCCCGGCTCCCTCGGCCGCATCCGCCCTCGCCCGCACCCCGCTGGCGACGGTGCCGCAACCTGCGGGGCCCCGGACCGTCACCGACAGCCTCTGACCGCCATTTGTCCACCGGGAGTTCCCATGCCCCGCGGTTCGTCGCGGCCCACTCCGTCCCGGCCGCCCACGTGGCGGCCGGCGGGGCGGCCGGGGCCGCCGTCGCGGCCTGCCGGGACCACGAACGAAAGAAGAGAAAGAGCAGTATGCCCCGCTTCAGCATCATCGTCCCGTCCCATGGGGTCGCGGGGCGGCTCTCCCAGGCCCTGGACTCGGTCCTCGGCCAGTCCTTCGGCGACTTCGAGCTGATCCCGGTCTGCGACGGCCCGGAGTGCGCCGCGGCGGACGTCGCCGGGGAGCACGCCGAGCGGGACTCCCGGGTGACGCCGGTGCACTCGCCGCCGTCGGCCGGTCTGGCCGGCGCGCGCAACGCCGGGATGCGGGCGGCGACCGGCGCGTACCTGCTGTTCCTCGACGGCGACGACGTCCTCGTGCCGGGCGCGCTGGCGGCGCTGGACGCGCGCCTCGCGGACACCGGCGGCGTCGACGTCCTGTACTGCGAGTACGAGCGGGTGCCCTGGTGGGAGGGCGAGACCACCAACCCGGCCGCCCCGCTGCTGGCGAAGGCCCCGGACGGCGCCTTCGCCCCCGACCGCGCCCCGCACCTGACCGGCGTGCACCTGCCCGCGTGGAGCGCGGTGCACCGGCGCACCTTCCTCGCCGAGCGCGGACTGGACTTCACCGACGGGCACTTCACGGACGTCGGCTTCGGTGCCCGCGCCGCGGTGCGCGCCGAGCGCGTGGCGGTGCTGCGCTCCGTGGTCGTACGGCACCGGGTGCGGCGCCAGGGCAACCGGCTGAACCTGCCCGGCGAGCACCACGCGGACCTGCTCGACCAGGCCGAACTGGCGCTCACCTACGCCGCCGAGCGGGGCCTGCCGCCCGAGCGGCTCGGCCCGCTGTTCGAGCAGCTCTTCGCCCAGGTCCTGAAGACGGCCACCCACCCCCGGCGCCTGACCCGGCGGGGGCGCCGCGCCTTCTACCGCCGGGCGAGCCGTCTGTACCGGCGCCATCGACCCGCGGGCTTCCGGCCGCCGGGAGGGCGGCTCGGCGTGCAGCACCGGCTGCTGGCGGCGGGCTCGTACGCCGGCTTCCGCGCCCTGCGCGCCGCCAACCGGGCCGCGACCGGCGTCCTCGGCCGCCTGCCGTGGCCGCGGGGACTGCGCACCCGGCTGCGCTACCGCCGCCACCTGCGCCGCCCGCTGGATCCGAACCTCGTCGTGTACTGCGCCTACTGGGGCCGCGGTTACGCCTGCAACCCGGCCGCGATCCACGCCAGGGCCCGCGAACTCGCCCCGCACCTGAAGTCGGTGTTCCTGGTCGAGCCGGACCAGGCGCACACGCTCCCGGCGGGCATCGACCACGCCGTCATCGGCAGCCACCGGTACTGGGAGGTGCTGGCCCGCGCCAAGTACCTGGTGAACAACGCCAACTTCGCCGAGGGCGTCGTCAAGCGCCCCGGCAGCGTGCACGTGCAGACGCAGCACGGCACGCCGCTGAAGACGATGGGCGTGGACCAGTCGCCGTACCCGGTGGTGGCGGCGGCCACCGGCAGCTTCACCAAGCTGCTGGGCCGCGTGGACCGCTGGGACTACAACCTGTCCGCCAACCGGCACTCCACCCGGATGTGGGAGCGGGCCTTCCCCGGCTCCTACGAGCACCTGGAGTACGGCTACCCGCGCAACGACGTCTACTGCACGGCCACCGCGGAGGACGTCGCCCGCGTCCGGCGCGAACTGGGCGTCCCGGAGGGGAAGACGGCGGTCCTGTACGCGCCGACGCACCGGGACTACGAGACCGGGTTCGGGGCGGGCGGCCTGGACCTGGAGGCGTTCTGCGAGGCGGCCGGCGAGGACGTGGTCGTGCTGCTGCGCGCCCACTACTTCTACGACCGGGGCGGGAAGCCGGAGCGCACCGGCCGGATCCTCGACGTGACCGCGCACCGCTCCTCGGAGGACGTGTGCCTGGCCGCGGACGCGCTGGTCACCGACTACTCGTCCATCATGTTCGACTACGCCAACCTGGACCGCCCGATCGTCGTGTACGCCGACGACTGGGACGTCTACCGGGAGACCCGCGGCGTCTACTTCGACCTCATGGCGGCCCCGCCCGGACCGGTGGCGCGCACCCCGGAGGAGCTGGCCCGCGTGTTCGCCGACGGCACCTACGCGGGCCCGGAGTCGACGGCGCTGCGGGCGGCGTTCCGGGAGCGGTTCTGCGAGTTCGACGACGGCCGGGCCGCCGAGCGCGTCGTGCGCCGGGTGCTGCTCGGCGAGCCGCCCGAGACGCTGCCGCCCGTGGTCCCGCTCGACCGGCGCGTCCCGGCGCCCGCCGCCGCCACCCACGAGAGCCTCGCAAGGAGCTGACCCAGCCGTGCCCCGCTTCAGCGTCATCGTCCCCTGCTTCAAGGTGCAGGGCTTCCTGCGCGAGTGCCTCGACTCGGTCCTGGACCAGTCCTTCCGGGACATCGAGGTGATCGCCGTCGACGACTGCTCCCCGGACGGTTCGGGAGCGATCCTGGACGAGTACGCGGCCCGCGACGACCGGGTGCGCGTGCTGCACCTGGAGGAGAACGTCGGCCTCGGCCGGGCCCGCAACGCCGGGATGCCGCACGCCACCGGCGACTACCTCTTCTTCCTCGACAGCGACGACTCCCTCACCCCGGGCGCCCTGCGCGCGATGGCCGACCGGCTCGCGGAGACGGACGACCCGGACGTGCTGGTCTTCGACTACGCGCGCACCTACTGGTGGGGCGGCACCCGGCGCAACGTCCTGGCCCGGGTGCTCGCGGAGGCCGGCGGCGGCACGTTCACGGCGGCCGGGCACCCGGAAATCCTCGACCTGCTGATGGTGGTGTGGAACAAGCTCTACCGCCGCGACTTCGTCGACCGCGAGGGCTTCACCTTCCCGCCGGGCTACTACGAGGACACGCCCTGGACCTTCCCGGTCATGTTCAGCGCGGAGCGGATCGCCGCGCTGGACCGGATCTGCCTGAACTACCGCCAACGCCGCCAGGGCAACATCCTGTCCACCACCAGCCGCAAGCACTTCGACGTCCACGCGCAGTACGAGCGGGTCTTCGCCTTCCTCGACGCCCGCCCGGCACTGGCGGACCGGTGGCGGGCGTTCCTGCACGCCAAGATGGGCGAGCACTGCCTGGACATTCTGTCCAAGCCGGACCGCCTGCCGCCGTCCGACCGGGCCGAGTTCTTCCACCGCACGGCGCAGATGTTCCGCGCGTACCGGCCGAAGGACGCCGCGGTCCCGGCCGAACTCCGGGTGCTGGAGGGGTCGTACGCCGCCTACCGGCTGCGTCGGCAGTCCGGGCGGGCGGTCCGGGAGCTGGAGCGCCGGACGCGGCAGGCACGCGGCACGGCCGCCGGTCGGGCCCGCCGGGCCGCGGCCGCCGTGCTCCCCCGCCGGGCGCTGGACCCGGACCTCGTCGTGTACTCGGCCTTCTCCCACCGGGGCGTGCTCGGCGACCCGGCGGCGATCTACCGCGCGGCCCGGGAGCACGCCCCGCACCTGCGCGGGGTGTGGGTGGTGCGCGACGAGGAGTGCGCGGCGGACCCCGCCCTCGTGCCGCCGGGCACCGAGCACGTGATTCTGGGCAGCGCCGCCTACCGGCGGGTGACCGAGCGGGCGGCGTTTCTCGTCAACAACGTCAACTGGCCCGGCACGGTGGCCAAGCGGGAGGGCAGCGTCCACCTCCACACCCACCAGGGCACCCCGCTCAAGTACATGGGCGTCGACCTGCTGGGCAGGCCCGGCGCCCGGCTCGGCCTGGACGTGCCTCAGATGCTGCGCCGGGCCGACCGCTGGGACCACAGCCTGGTCGCGGGCCGGTATGCGGAACGGATCTGGGAGCGGGCCTACCCCTGCCACTTCACGTCCGCGCGCACCGGCAGCCCGCGCAACGACGTCCTGGTCAACGCCGGTCCGGAGGACGGCCGCCGGGTCCGCGAGCGGCTCGGCGTCCCCGACGGCCACACCGTCGTGCTGTACGCGCCGACCCGCCGCGAGTACCGGCGCGGGGGGCTCGTCGAACGCCTGGACGTGGCCCGGCTCGCCGCCGACCTCGGCGAGCAGCACACGCTGCTGGTCCGGCTGCACCCCTCGCTCGCCACCGGCCCGGCGCGGGGCCTCGGCCTGTCGGAGCTGCACCGGCGGGGCGTGGTGGTCGACGTGACGGACGAACCGCACGTCGAGGACCTGATGCTCGCCTCCGACGTGCTGATCACCGACTACTCCGCCCTGATGTTCGACTACGTCCTCCTCGACCGGCCGATCCTGATCCACGCCGACGACTGGGGGCCGTACGCGGCGACGCGCGGCGCGTACTTCGACATCACCGAGGAGGCGCCCGGGCACGTCTCGCGCTCCTACCGCGAGCTGGCGTGGCTGCTGGCGTCCGGGGCGTGGCGGGACGAGGAGGCGGCGCGGCTGCGGGCGGCCTTCCGGGCGCGGTACTGCGAGTACGAGGACGGCCGGGCCGCCGAGCGGGTGGTGCGGACGCTGCTCCTGGGCGAGCCGATGCCCGGTCCCGAGCCCTCGGGTGTCCCCGGCGCCCGGGGCGTCCCGTCCGGACGCGACCTGCTGCCCTCCACATGAGACCCGGCAGCCGGCTGGGCGGCCGGTTCCTGGGGGTGCTGGTCCTGGCCGCCGTGTTCGCCGCGCTCCAGCTCGCGAACGTCACCGGCCGGGACACCCCCGACACCAAGAACTACCTGTCGTACGCGCTGAGCCTGACCGGCCAGGACAAGCGCGCGGCGGCGACGGCCACCATCGACTACGTGTGCGCGAGCCGGGCGGAGCGGGCCCGCCGGGACCAGAGCGTGCACGTGGTCCGCTTCCACCGCGCCGACCCCACCGACGAGGTGCTGGCCGAGTGCCGCGAGCAGGAGTGGGCGGTGGTCCGGCCACGACTGGCGGCCGGGCAGACCGGCGGGCACACCGTGCCGTACATGCCGGAGCGCTTCACGGCGATCTTCGAGGCGCGGCCCGGCTACCCGGCGTTCCTGGTGCCGTTCGTCCTGGCCTTCGGGGTGACGTGGGGCCTGTGGGCGGCGGGGGTCGTGATCGCGTGCGCGGGCGGGGTCCTGGTCTTCCTGGTCCTGCGCACCCTGGCGGTGCCGGTGCCGCTCGCCCTGACGGGGCAGGCGCTGTACTACGTGCTGCCGTGCGGGACGACCGCGATGCGCCCGATGACCGAGGGCCTGCTGATGGCGCTGACCCTGGCGGCGGTGTGGGGCTGCGCGCTGGTGCTGCGGGCCGGGCGGCCGAGGGCGGGGCTGGCGCTGGTCGCCGGTTCGCTGCTCGCCCTGTTCACGGTGAAGCACTCCCAGGCGCTGTTCCTGGGCGTGTGCTTCGCGGCGGCGGGCGCGGCGATCGCCCTGCGGCGGTACCGGCGACGGGCACGGGGGCGGGGCGGCCCGGCACCCCGGGAGGTACTGGCGCTCGCGGCCGTGGGCCTGGCGGGCGTGGCCGTCACCCTGCTGCTGGCGCGGCTGCTGCACTACCCGTCCGAGTCGGACAGCCTCCAGGACCTGCTCACCGACCACTTCGCCCGCCCCGACCGGAAGCACCCGTGGCCGGAGTTCTGGCAGTTGCAGGGCAACTTCTGGGTGGAGTGGCTCCGCCGGCAGGCCTGGCAGCCGCTGTTCGTGGCGGCGCTGGGCGCCGGGTTGTGGGGCGCGCTGCGGCGCGGGGGCGCGGTCGGCGGCTTCCTGGTCGCGGCGGCGTGCACCGGGATCCTCACGCAGGCCGGGCATCCGGACATCAACATCTGGGGCGAGCGGCTGATCGTGCTGGCGTGGCTGCTGCCGGTGGTGGGGGTTCCGCTGCTGCTGGAGCCGGTGGCGCGGGGCGGCGGCCGGGTGCCGCTGCCGGCGCGGAGTGAGCGGGACCGGGGGGAGCGGGACCGGGCGGAGGCGGTCGGCTGAGCGTCACCCGTTGAGGTGACTTGAGGTCATGGGCGGGACCCCATCGGGAACATACCGCAAATGTCCCGAATGCCCTTTTTTCTGACCGTCCTGTGAGCGCCGGCGTCCTCGTCCGGCGGCCGGTGCGCGGCGCGACGGCGCTGCGCGGCGGCCGCATCTGGCGCCCCACCCCGTACCAGGTCGCCGGTTTCTGCTTCTTCCTCGTGATGACGCTGGCGTACTGGGCGGTGCCGCTGTGCTGCGACGCCGGCCAGCACGCGGCCGTCGTCGAGCGCCTGAAGGCCGACCTCCTCCACCCCCGCCACCCGATGGCCGACCTGCCCGGCGAGGGCAGCGCGTACTACTCGCCGTACGCGGTGGCCGAGGGCGTGTTCGCCCGGCTGACGGGACTGGGCGGCTGGGAGGTGGTGCGGCTCGCCGGGCCGCTGAACCTGCTGGTGCTGCTGACCGGCCTGAACCGCTTCGTGCGGGTGCTGACCCCGCGACCGTGGGCGCCGGTCCTCGCACTGGGCGCGATGACGCTGCTGTGGGGCACGGAGCGGGCCTGGTGGAGCGGGTACCTCGGGCTGATGTCGATGACGGGCAACCTCGGCTATCCGTCGACGTTCGCCATCGGGCTCACCTTCTGGGCCTGGGCGCTGACGGGCGCGCGGGCGAGGGACGCGCGCCCGGTGCGCTACGTGGGCCCGAGCGGGCTGCGCGGCCTGCCCGGATACGCGGCGCTGGGCGGCCTCTACGCGCTGATCCTCCTCGTCCACCCGATCACCTCGGTGGCGGCGGTGCTCGGCGCGGTGGCGCTGGTGGCCGGATGGCAGCGCGGGTGGCGCGGGCCGGTCGCGGGGCGGTGGGCACTGACGGGCGCCGTGGCGGTGGGCGCGGCGGCGGCCTGGCCGTACTTCGACGTGTTCGCGCTGGCCGGCGACGGCAGCGTGGACGCCATGCACCGGGTCCTCTACCTCGACCTGCCCGGGGAGTTCTGGCTGGCGCTGCTCGGACTGCCGGCCCTGTGGGCGCGCGGGCGCCGCTCGCGCCGGGACCCGCTGGTGCTGATGTTCGCGCTGGACTGCGCGGTGGTGGCGTACGGCTGGTTCAGCGGCCACTACACCTACGGCCGCATCCTCGGGCTCACGCTGGTGCCGTTGCAGTTCGCGCTGGCGGTGGAGCTGGCGGCGCCCCGGCCGTGGGGGCGGTGGCGGGCGGTGCTGGGCCGGACGGCGACGGCCGGCGCGCTGCTCGGGTTCCTCACGGTCCACGCGGGGGCGGTGGTGCCGCGCGCCCTGGACCCTGTGGGCTTCGAGCAGCCGCCGCAGTGGCCGACGTACGCGTGGGCGGCCCGGCACATCGGCCCCGGCGAGGTCGTGATCACCGACGGCTACTACGCCGGGCACGCCATCGCCGGGTACGGCCCGAACCTCGCGGCGCCCGCCTGGCCGGACCCGGCGCTGGACGAGCGGGAGCGCGGGCGGCGGGTGGCCGACGTCGAGGCGTACCTCGCGCCGGACTCGACCCGCGCCGAGCGCGCCGCCGTCGTCCGCCGCTACCACGTCCGCTGGCTGCTGCTGACCCGCTGGCACCCGGTGCCCGAGGAGGCGGTGGTGGTGGCGTGGAGCGAACGGACGGGGGAGGTGCTGGCCCGGGTCGGCTGAGCGCCGCTCCCCGGCCGAGGACTACTCGATGACGAGGTCGACCGGGATGTTGCCGCGGGTCGCGTTGGAGTAGGGGCAGACCTGGTGGGCCTGCTCGACCAGCTTGCGGCCGGTCTCCTCGTCGAGGCCGTCGGGCAGCTCGACCCGGAGGGTGACGGCGAGCGCGAAGCCCTCGCCCTGCTTGCCGATGCCGACCTCGGCGGTCACCGCGGCGTCGCTGACGTCGACCTTCGCCGCGCGGCCGACCACACCGAGGGCACTGCCGAAACAGGCGGCGTAACCGGCGGCGAACAGCTGCTCGGGGTTGGTGCCCTGCCCGTTGCCGCCCATCTCGACGGGGATGCCGAGCGCGAGGTCGAGCGTGCCGTCGGAGCTGACGGCGCGGCCGTCACGGCCGTGGGTGGCGGTGGCGGCGGCGGTGTAGATCGCGTCCATGGGAGACCGTCCCTTTCGGAAGGAGACTGCGTGGCTTGACGTCCACAAGTAGAGCACGCAATTCAATTGCGCACAACTAAATGGCGCACAAATCCCGTCCGCTACCCTGGGAGGCATGACCACGCCGCCCGCAACCGACTGGCTCCGCCTGGACCAGCAGATCTGCTTCTCCCTGAACGCCGCGTCGCGCGCCTTCGGCGGCGTCTACCGCGTGGTCCTCAAGGAGCTGGGGCTCACGTACCCGCAGTACCTGGTGATGCTGGTGCTGTGGGAGCACGGCGAGCTGCCCGTGAAGAAGCTCGGCGAGCACCTCCGCCTGGACTCCGGCACCCTGTCGCCCCTGCTCAAGCGGCTGGAGGCGGCCGGTCTGGTCCGGCGCGAGCGCAGCGCGCGCGACGAGCGCTCGGTGGAGGTGCGGCTGACCGGGGAGGGCGCCGCGCTGCGCGAGCGGGCCGTCGAGGTGCCCCGCCGGATCGCCGCGGCGACCGGCCTGGACCTCACCGAGGTCCGCGACCTGCGCGCCCGCCTCGACCGGCTCACGGCGGCCCTGGACGCGTACGGTACCGATCCGGCACCCGCACGGTCCGTGCCGTCCTGACGGGTGCGGGCGCCCGGCGGCTGCCGGGATGACGGATCATGGGACCAAGAACCACCGAACGTAAGGGGACGGCCGCAATGACCTGGCTGATCACCGGCGGCGCCGGATACATCGGGGCGCACGTCGTAAGGGCGATGACCGAGGCGGGCGAGAAGGCCGTCGTCTACGACGACCTGTCCACCGGCATCGCCGAGCGCGTGCCCGACGGTGTCCCCCTGGTGGTGGGCTCGGTCCTCGACGGCGAGCGGGTCGCGCGCGCCCTGGCCGACCACTCGGTCACCGGCGTCGTGCACCTGGCCGCCAAGAAGCAGGTCGGCGAGTCGGTGGACCTGCCGCTGCACTACTACCGGGAGAACGTCGAGGGCCTGCGCGTCCTGCTGGACGCGGTCACGAAGGCGGAGGTCCCGTCCTTCGTCTTCTCCTCCTCGGCCGCCGTGTACGGCATGCCCGACGTCGACCTCGTGACCGAGGAGACGCCGTGCGTGCCCATGTCGCCGTACGGCGAGACCAAGCTGGCCGGCGAGTGGCTGGTCCGGGCCACCGGCAAGGCCTCGGGTCTGGCCACGGCGTCCCTGCGCTACTTCAACGTCGCGGGCGCGGCGAGCCCGGAGCTGGCCGACACCGGCGTCTACAACCTCGTCCCGATGGTCTTCGAGAAGCTGACGGAGTCGGCGGCCCCGCGCATCTTCGGCGACGACTACGCGACCCCGGACGGCACCTGCGTGCGCGACTACATCCACGTCGTCGACCTGGCCGAGGCCCACGTGGCGGCGGCCCGCGCCCTGCAGTCCTCCCCCGGTCGCACCCTCACCCTCAACATCGGCAGGGGCGAGGGCGTCTCCGTCCGCGAGATGATCGACCGCATCAACGCCCTCACCGGCTACGACCAGCCCCCGACGGTCACCCCGCGCCGCCCCGGCGACCCGGCCCGCGTCGTCGCCTCGGCCGACCGCGCCGCCGTCGAACTGGGCTGGAAGGCCAAGTACGACGTCGAGGACATGATCACGTCGGCCTGGGCGGGCTGGGTACGCCTCCACCCGGAGGCGGCCCGGGACTGACACCGGGCCGCGGGGGCACGGAGCACCGGCGCGCCGGGCCACCGGACCGCCCGGTCACCGTGCCGCCGGGTCACCGTGCCGCCGGGTCACCGGACCGCCCGGTCACCGTGCCGCCGGACCGCCGGGTCACCGTGCCGAGGAGACCTGCTCACGCACCCACGCGGGGTCGGGATTGGTGTACGCCCGGCCCGCCACGAGGACCGTGGGCACGGTCTCGTTGCCGTCGTTGGCCTCCCGCACCAGCTCCGCCCCGGCCTCGTCCCGCCAGATGTCGACCCAGTGCAACCGCCGCGCCCTCCGGCCCAGCCGGACGCGCAGCCGCATGCAGTAGGCACACCCGGGCCGCCAGAACACGACCGGCCGCCCGTCCACGGCACTGCGCCGCCGCGCCTCCACCGCACCGACCGACCGGGGGAACACCAGCGGCGAGGTCGCCCCCGCCAACAGCACGAACACCACCAGCAGCGCGACACCCGTCCCGCCGCGCCCCCGCACGAACGACCCGGCCGCGACCCCCGCCCCGACGATCAGCAACAGCACCGGGGCCGTCCACGCCCGTCTCATGTCCACCCTCTCGTCGTACCCCCTTGGGTCGCGCCTACAGCGGTCGTACGAACTCCGCCCGCCACTCGGGCGACGGGTCCGAGCCCAGGGCCGTCCAGTACTCGCGGCCGCAGGTTATCCGCCCGTCGCGGACCGTCCACAGGGAAACGGCCCGGTGGACGCCCATCGTCTCGTGCGGGACCTGCACCTCGGAGACCACGGTCTCGCCGTCGGCCACGACGCGCAGCACCTCGATCGACCAGCCCTCCGGGTACTCCGCGTTGACGCTCACGAAGTCGGCGCGGCCCTCGATCCGCTCGGCGCTGACCGGCCACTCCACCACCAGGTCGTCGGCGAGCAGCGCGCCGAGGCCCGCCCAGTCGCGGGCCTGCATGCGGGTCCAGAACTCCCGCACGGTCGCCGCGGGGTCCGGCACGTCCCCCGGGGCCGTCGGGTCCATCGGTTCCATCGGCTTCATGAGGGCATCGTGACAGGCACCACTGACAGTGGGCCCGGGGATCAGATCGCCTTCAGGCCCTGAGCCGTCGCCCGGGCCAGCGAGCCCAGGTAGCCCTTCGGCAGCTTCGGGCTGCGGACGACCACCGCGCGCCAGTACAGCGGGCCCGAGATCAGGTCGAGGGCCAGGTCGGTGTCGAGGGCGGGACTCAGCTCGCCGCGTTCGGTCGCCGCCGCGAGGATCCGGCTGGCGACGCCGTCCTGGCCCTCGCGCAGGGTCTTCTGCAGCGCCTCGGCGATCTCGGGATTGCGGGCCGCCTCCGCCTGGAGGTCGGGGATGATCTGCGAGGCCACCGGGTGGCGCAGGGCACGGGAGGTCACCTCGTACAGCAGCCGCAGGTCGCCCTCCAGGGAGCCGGTGTCCGGCGCGGGCAGGCCCTGGACGGCGAGGGCGGAGACGATGTCGAGCACCAGGTGCAGCTTGGAGCGCCAGCGCCGGTAGACGGCCGTCTTGCCGACGCCCGCGCGGCGCGCGATGCCCTCGATGGACATCCGGGCGTAGCCGACCGCCGCCAGTTCCTCGAAGACCGCCGCCCGGATGGCCTCCGTCACGTCCTCGCGCAGCACCGCCGCCCCGGCGGGGGCCCGGCGGCGCGGGCGCGGCGTCGGCTCGTCGGCGGCGGCGTTGGTCGTCATGCGCGTCAAGCATAGGGCGTCACGACGAAACGGTTGCGTTCCGGCGTCGCGACGCCCTACGCTCCCGTTACGACGATACGGTGCCGTCCCGACGTAAGTGAACACACACGGTCACCCGGGTGAACGACGGGCGGCGCCCTCTCGCCCCCTCCCCCGAGCGAAAGCACCGGATGTGAGCCAGGTCCTCGACCCCCCACCCGCGACCACCCAGGCGGCCTCCACTCCCGACCCGGACGACCTCGCGGCACTCGCCGCCCGGCACGGGCTGTCGGTCAGCGGCGCCCGCCCCTCCCTGCCCGAGTACGTCCGCCAGCTGTGGGCGCGCCGGCACTTCATCGGCGCCTTCTCCACCGCCAAGCTCACCGCCCAGTACAGCCAGGCCAAGCTGGGCCAGGTCTGGCAGGTGATGACGCCCCTGCTCAACGCGGCGGTGTACTACTTCATCTTCGGCATGCTGATGAACACCAGCCGCGGCGTGGAGGACTTCGTCCCGTTCCTGGTGACCGGCGTGTTCGTGTGGACGTTCACGCAGAGCTCGATCATGGCGGGCACCCGGGCCATCTCCGGCAACCTCGGCCTGGTCCGCGCCCTGCACTTCCCGCGGGCGGCCCTGCCGGTGTCCTTCTGCCTCCAGCAGCTCCAGCAGCTGCTGTTCTCGATGGGCGCCCTCGTCGTGATCCTGCTGGCGTTCGGCGTGCCGCCCGGCCCCTCCTGGCTGCTCGCGGTCCCGGCGCTGGCGCTGCAGTTCGTGTTCAACACGGGCCTGGCGATGGTCATGGCCCGGGTGGGCTCGAAGATCCCCGACATGGCCCAGCTGATGCCGTTCCTGCTGCGCACCTGGATGTACGCCTCGGGCGTCATGTTCAGCATCCACCACATGACCGGCCCGGACAGCGGCCTGCCGTCCTGGGTCGGCCCGCTGCTCCAGGTCAACCCCGCCGTCGTCTACATCGACCTGATGCGGTTCGCGCTGATCGACAGCTTCGGCGGCGGCATGCTGCCCGACCACGTCTGGGCGCTGGCCCTGGGCTGGGCGCTGGTCGCCGGGATCGGCGGCTTCATCTACTTCTGGAAGGCCGAGGAGACGTACGGTCGTGGCTGAGACCCCCGCTGAGAACACCCCCGCTGAGAACACCCCCGCCGAGCGCGTGCCCACCGTCGTCGCCGACGGCGTCGACATCGTCTACCGGGTCAACGGCACCGGCGCCGGCCGCGGCTCCGCGACCGCCGCCCTCAACCGCATCCTGCGCCGCGGGAAGGCCGAGAAGGCGGCCGGTGTACGCCGGGTGCACGCCGTGAAGAACGTGTCCTTCGTGGCGTACCGCGGCGAGGCCATCGGCCTGATAGGCACCAACGGTTCGGGCAAGTCGACGCTGCTCAAGGCGGTCGCCGGCCTGCTCCCGGTCGAGAACGGCCGGATCTACACCGACGGGCAGCCCTCCCTGCTCGGCGTCAACGCCGCCCTGATGAACGACCTCACCGGCGAGCGCAACGTGTACCTCGGCGGTCTGGCGATGGGCATGTCCCGGGCGCAGGTCAAGGAGCGGTACCAGGAGATCGTCGACTTCTCCGGGATCAACGACAAGGGCGACTTCATCACCCTGCCGATGCGCACGTACTCCTCCGGCATGGCGGCCCGGCTGCGGTTCTCCATCGCCGCCGCCAAGGACCACGACGTGCTCCTCGTCGACGAGGCCCTGGCCACCGGCGACCGCTCCTTCCAGAAGCGCTCGGAGGAACGCATCAGGGAGCTGCGCAAGCACGCCGGCACGGTCTTCCTGGTGAGCCACAGCAACAAGTCCATCCGCGACACCTGCGACCGGGTGCTGTGGCTGGAGCGCGGCGAGCTGCGGATGGACGGGCCGACGGACGAGGTCCTGAAGGAGTACGAGAAGTTCACCGGCGGCCCGGCCAAGGCGGCTCCCAAGGCGGCACCCAAACCGCAGGCCAAGCCCGCCACGCCCGCGCCGAAGGCACCGGCGGCCGTGTGAGCCCCCGCCCCCGCACGGGGGCGGCTCCCTCGGAAGGCGTACTCACCGCCCTCCCGATTAATCCTTTTGCCCGATTGATGTCACTATGACCGAATAGAAACCGACCCACAGGAGTGCTCCGGGAGCGACGCAGCGAAGGCCGAGGCGAAGGAGTCCCGCGATGCCCGAGACGGTCCACGATCCGTTCCCCGAAACGGCCCCCGACCTCAGCGTCGTCGTCCACGGCCGCAACGTCCAGGACCACCTGCCCGCCCTCCTCGACTCCCTGGACGCCCACCCCCTCACCGGTGTCGAGGTGATCGTCGCCGCCGTCGGGGACTGGGCGCGGGAGACGGCCGAGCGGCACGCCCCCGCCTTCACCGTGCTGCCGCTCCCGGAGGGGGCGGGGGACGCGGCGGCCCGCTCCGCCGGGGCCGCTCGGGCGCGGGGCCGGTGGCTGCACTTCGTGCACGCCAAGGACGGGCTGCCGGCCGGCGCCCCGTCCGCCCTCGCCCGGCACACCGCGGGCCTGCCCGGCCCGGTGGACGTCCTGCTGTTCGACCACGTCCGCAGCTCCTGGCGTGCCTCCGGCCTGCCCTCGCCCGACGGGCCCCGCCTCGCCCGCGCGGGCCGCGCCGAGGAGGGCCTCGCCCTCGACGACCGCGCGGGGCTGCTCCGGCTCGCCCCGCTGCTCGGCAACCGTGCCGTGCGCGCCGGGTTCTGGCGGGCCCACGAACGGCTGCTGACCACCGAGGACGAGCCGTTCGCCGCCTACGCCGCCCTGCTGCTCGCCGACCGCGTCGCCTGCCTGCCGCACCCGGCGTACGAGGACCGCGGGCTGCGCCCGGAGAGCCTCCCGCCGCCCACGCCGGCGCAGCGGTACGCCCTGGTCGACCGCTACGAGGCGCTGCTCGGCCTCACCGCCGGCCGGCCCGCCGTCCACCGCGCCCTGTACGACCTGATGGTCCGCGACTGCCTGCGCACCTTCGCCCGCGCCGGGATGCCCGACGACGTGGCCCGGGAGTTCTTCCACCGGGCGTCCGTGACCGCCCGGCGCCACCGTCCCGACGGCCACCGGCAGCCCGCGGGCCTGGAAGGGATGCGCCGGTCGCTCCTCGAGGAGGGCGCCTACGGCAAGTACCGCGCCCTCCAGAGCGCCAACCACGCCCGCCGCGGCCTGCGCTCCGCCGTGCGCACCGGCAGGCGACGGGCCGGCACGCGGCTGCGCTCTCTCCAGTACCGCGGCGCCCTGGCCCGCCCGGTCGATCCGCACCTCGCGGTCTTCTCGGCGTACTGGAACCGCGGGATGGCCTGCAACCCGGCCGCCGTCGCCGCCAAGCTCGCGGAACTCGCCCCGAGCATCCACCCCGTGTGGGTGGTCACGGCGCAGGGCGCGGCCCTGCTGCCGCCCGGCACCGACCACGTCGTGCCCTGCACCCGCCGCTACTGGGAGGTGCTGGCCCGCGCCAAGTACCTGGTCAACAACGTCAACTTCCCGGACGCGGTGGTCAAGCGCCCCGGCACCGTCCACCTCCAGACCCACCACGGCACCCCGCTCAAACGCATGGGCGTGGACCAGCTGCCCTACCCCGCCGCCGCCCACGGCCTGGACTTCCAGGCCCTGCTCGAACGCGTCGACAAGTGGGACTACAGCGTCTCCGCCAACAGCCACTCCACCCGCATGTGGCAGCGGGCCTACCCCTCCCACCACATCTCCCTGGACCACGGCTATCCGCGCAACGACGTCTACTACACCGCCGGCGCCGCCGAGGTCCGAGCGGCCCGGGCGCGCCTCGGCATCGCGCCCGGCCGCCGCGCGATCCTCTACGCGCCCACCCACCGCGACTACGAGGCCGGCTGGACCCCGCGCCTCGACCTCGCCGCCCTCGCCGACCGGCTCGGCGAGGAAACGGTCCTGCTGGTGCGCGCGCACTACTTCTACGACGGCACCGCCTCCCCCCTGGGGGGCCTGCTGGGGAGCCTGCGCCGCACCGGCCGCCTCGTCGACGTCTCCTCCTACGAACCCGTCGAGGAACTGTGCCTGGCCGCCGACGCACTGGTCACCGACTACTCGTCGATCATGTTCGACTACGCCAACCTCGACCGCCCGATCGTCGTCCACGCCGACGACTGGGAGACGTACCGCACCACGCGCGGCGTCTACTTCAACCTGATGGCCGAGGCCCCGGGACCGGTCGCCCGCACCCAGGCGGAGCTGACGGAGATCCTCACCACCGACGCCTGGCACGACGAACGCGCGACCAAGGCACGGGCCGCCTTCCGGCGCCGCTTCTGCGAGTACGACGACGGCCACGCCGCCGAACGCGTCGTGCGCCGGGTCTTCCTCGGCGAGGACGAGCGGACGCTCCCCCCGGTCCTGCCGGTCGACGACCGCATCCCGGCCCCGACCCCCGAGGAGGCCACCGCGTCATGAGGACAGCCACCACGAGCCCCGCCACGGGCACGCTCCTGCCGCCCATGAGCATCCCGGACGTCACCGTCACGGTCATCGTCTACAACGACGCCGAACGCCTCCCCCGCGCCGTCGCGTCCGTGCTGCGCCAGACCCACGCCAACATCGAGGTCGTGATCAGCGACGACCACTCGACCGACGCCACCGAGGAGGTGGCCCGCGAACTCGCCGCCCACGACCCGCGGATCGTGTACCTCCGGCTGCCGGAGAACAGCGGCGGGTGCAGCGCACCGCGCAACCGCGCCCTTGAGATCGCCCGGGCGCCGTACCTGATGTTCCTGGACAGCGACGACGAACTCCCCGAACGCGCCGTCGAGGTCCTGCTCGCCGCCCACCGCGAACGCGACCTCGACTTCGCCATGGGCGCCGTGCACCGCATCCGCGTGGACGGCGGACGCCGCACGACCTGGATGCCGCACCTGGTCGCCGAGCGCCGCACCCTGGACGGCATCGAGGCCGACCCGCGGCTGTTCTTCGAGCACCTCTCCACCAGCAAGATGTACGCCCGCGCCTTCCTCGACCGGCACGGCCTGCGCTTCCCCGAGGGCATCCACTACGAGGACCAACTCTTCTCGGCGCAGGCGTACTGCCTGGCCAAGACGTTCACCGTCGTCCCCGACCCGGTCTACCGCTGGTACATCGCCCCCTACGCCGCCTCCGAGGCCGCCTCCATCTCCAACCAGCGGCACAAGCTCACCAACGTCCGCGACCGCGTCCACGTGCAGCGCCTCATCGACGCGTTCCTGGCCGAGAGCGGGCACGAGGGGCTGCGCGAGGACAAGGACTTCAAGTTCCTCAAGCACGACTTCCGGATGTACGCCGGTGACCTCCCCTACCGGGACGACACCTGGCTGGCCTCCTTCGCGGACCTGATGAACCCCTACCTGGACACGCTCGCCGAGGGCGCCTGTGCCCGGCTGCCCCGTTCCGAACGGGTCGTCCTGCGGCTGCTGCGCGACCGGCGCCTGTCCGACGTCCGCACGGCGGCCCGGGGCCTCGGCCACGACGTGGCACCGCGCTGCGTGACACCGGACGAGGAGAGCGGCCGCGTGTACTGGGGCGAGGTGGTTCCGGAGTCCCCTCAGGCCCGCCGCGAGCTGGACCTGACGGACCTGGAGCTGGACACCCGGCCGTTCTTCACCGCCCTCCTCCGGCACGAGATCACGCGGATCACGCGCGGCCCGGGTGCGTCCGTCGACCTCACCGTCCGCACCTACGACCCCGCCCTGCGCCTCCCCGTCGGCCCCCAGCGCGCCGTGCTCCACCTCTCCCCCGGCCGCCGGCGCCTCACGGTGCCCTTCCGCCTCTCGCCCGTCCGCCCCGGGGTGTTCGAGGGCCGCGTCCGCCTGGACCTGGCGGCGGCCCGTCTCCCGCTCCACGGCTTCGAGGGCACCCGTCATCCAGTCCTCCGCCTCTGGCACCGCGGCCGCGCCCACACGGGCATCCTGCTGGCGCCGCTGACCTTCCCGCCCCTCACGGCCCGCGTCCCCCACCGCGCCGGCCTCACCCCGCACCGCGTCACCCTCCGCCCGGAGGGCCACAACCCGGGCCGCCTCCAGATCACCTGGCAGCCGACGGGCCCGACCGCCACGGTCCTCCGCCCAGCAGCCCGCCGCCTGTCCACCCCCCGAACCCGAAGAGCAGCCCGCCTGGCCGCCAACATCCTCCACTGACTGATGGAGCCGCGGCGAGTCGCGGACGCACGCAGCCGCGGCCAGCCGCCAAGCCTGCCGCCCCAGCTGCGGGCAGTCGTGCCGCTGGGGCGGCACGGGTGGGCGCAGCGGCACCCCGCAACGCCGGGCCGCGAACGCTCCCCCGCACAGCTCCCCCGGCACACGCCAAGGCGCCCCGGACCGAACCCGGCCCGGGGCGCCTCACACAGCGAGCGGCGCGACACCGCACCGCCACCTACGAATGCGTACGCAGCAACGTCCGCATCGTCCGCATGGCCACCGACAGATTCGACAGATCGAACTCGTCCGACGACCGGATCTCCTCCAGCGTCGTCCGCGCCCGCCCGAGAATCGCCGCGTTCTTCTCCTCCCACGCCTTGAACCGCTGCTCCGGCGTCGACGTACCGTTCCCCACCGCCAGGACATCCGCGGTCAGCGACGCGTGCGCCGAGTAAAGGTCCTCACGGATCGCCGCGCGGGCCATGGACTGCCACCGGTCGTTCCGCGGCAGATCACTGATGCGGTCCATCAGCTGGGTGACGCCGAGCCGGTCGGCGAGGTCGTAGTACACCTCGGCGACGTCCAGCGGCTCCTTGCCCATGCGGTCGGCCACCGACACGATGTCCAGCGTCGCGAAGGCCGAGGAGAACCCCGCCACCCGCGTGGCCGGCTCGTCCGGGACGCCGGCGGCGGTCAGCTCGTCGTAGATGTGCTGGTACCACTCCGCGTCCGCACCGCGCAGCAGCTTCGGCAGCTGCGACCACACCTGCTCGACCCGCTCGGCGAAGAAGTCCACCGTCTCGGCCAGCTCCAGCGGCTGCGGCCGGTTGTTGAGCAGCCAGCGCGTGCCGCGCTCGACCAGGCGGCGCGAGTGCAGCCGGATCCGGGTCTGGACGGCGGCGTCGACCTTGGTGTCCAGCTCCTCCACCGCGTCCCACACCGGGGAGGAGCGGAAGATCGCCCGGGCCACGGTCTGCGCCCGCACGATCTCCTCGAGCGACGCGCCGGTCTCCTCGCGCATCCGGTGCAGATACGTCGTACCGCCCGTGTTGACCGTGTCGTTGACCAGGACGGTCGTCGTGATCTCGCGGCGCAGCGGGTGGCCGTCGACCTGCTCGGCGAACTGCTCGCGCAGCGCCGTCGGGAAGTAGGCGTGCAGCAGACCCTTGAGGTACGGGTCGTCCGGCAGCGAGGTGTGCAGCAGCTCCTCGGCGACCGTGATCTTCGTGTACGCCAGCAGCACGGCCGTCTCCGGGCCGGTCAGACCGTGTCCGCCGCTCAGCCGCTCGCGGATCTGACGGTCCGTGGGCAGGAACTCCAGGGCGCGGTCGAGATGGCCCTCCCTGACCAGGTGGCGCATGAAGCGCTGCTGGGCGTGGAGCATGTCCTTGGACTGCGCGAGCGCGTTGGCGATCGCGGTGTTCTGCGCGTAGTTGTTGCGCAGGACCAGCGCGCCGACCTCGTCGGTCATCTGGGCGAGCAGCTTGTTGCGCTGCTTGACGGTCATGTCGCCGTCCTTGACCAGACCGTTGAGCAGGATCTTGATGTTCACCTCGTGGTCGGAGGTGTCCACGCCCGCGCTGTTGTCGATGGCGTCGGTGTTGATCCGGCCGCCCTGCAGCGCGAACTCGATCCGGCCCAGCTGGGTCAGGCCCAGGTTGCCGCCCTCGCCGACGACCTGGACCCGCAGGTCCTTGCCGTCGACGCGGATGGCGTCGTTGCCCTTGTCGCCGACGTCGGCGTTGGACTCGGTGGACGCCTTGACGTACGTGCCGATGCCGCCGTTCCACAGCAGGTCGACCGGGGAGCTGAGGATCGCCTTCATCAGCTCGGCCGGGGTCATCTTGGTGATGCCCGCCTCGATGCCGAGGGCCTCGCGGACGTGCGCGTTGACCGGGATGGACTTGGCCGTGCGCGGGAAGATCCCGCCGCCCGCCGAGAGCAGCTCGGTGTTGTAGTCCTCCCAGGACGAGCGCGGCAGCTCGAACAGCCGGCGGCGCTCGGCGTACGAGGTGGCCGCGTCCGGCGTCGGGTCGATGAAGATGTGCCGGTGGTCGAAGGCGGCGACCAGGCGGATGTGCTCGCTGAGCAGCATGCCGTTGCCGAACACGTCGCCGGACATGTCGCCGATGCCGACGACCGTGAAGTCCTGGGTCTGGGTGTCCACGCCCAGCTCCCGGAAGTGCCGCTTGACGGACTCCCAGGCGCCGCGGGCGGTGATGCCCATGCCCTTGTGGTCGTAGCCCGCGCTGCCGCCGGAGGCGAAGGCGTCGCCGAGCCAGAAGTTGTAGGACTCGGCGACCTCGTTGGCGATGTCGGAGAACTTCGCGGTGCCCTTGTCGGCGGCGACGACGAGGTAGGTGTCGTCCTCGTCGTGCCGGACGACGTCCGCGGGGTGCACGACCTCGCCGGCCACCATGTTGTCGGTGATGTCGAGCAGCGCCGAGATGAACGTCTTGTAGCTGGCGATGCCCTCCGCCATCCAGGCGTCGCGGTCCACGCTCGGGTCGGGCAGCTGCTTGGCGACGAAGCCGCCCTTGGCGCCGACCGGCACGATGACGGTGTTCTTCACCATCTGCGCCTTGACCAGGCCGAGGATCTCGGTGCGGAAGTCCTCGCGCCGGTCCGACCAGCGCAGACCACCGCGGGCGACCTTGCCGAAGCGCAGGTGCACGCCCTCGACGCGCGGCGAGTACACCCAGATCTCGAACGCCGGGCGCGGCGCCGGGAGGTCGGGGATGGCCTGCGGGTCGAACTTCATGGAGACGTAGTCGTGCGGCTTGCCGCCCGCCGCCTCCTGGAAGAAGTTCGTGCGCAGCGTCGCCTTGATGACGGTGAGGAAGGACCGCAGGATCCGGTCCTCGTCGAGGCTGGCGACCTGGTCGAGGGCCGCGTCGACCTCTTCGAGCAGGGCGTCGACGATCTCCCGCCCGGCCCGCTGCCGCTCCGGCGCCATCCGCGCCTCGAACAGGTTGATCAGCAGGCGCGTGGTGTGGACGTTGTTGCGGAGGGTGTCCTCCATGTAGTCCTGGCTGAAGGTCGAACCGGCCTGGCGCAGGTACTTGGCGTAGGCGCGCAGCACCATCGCCTCGCGCCAGGTCAGGCCGGCGCTGAGGACGAGGGCGTTGAAGCCGTCGTTCTCCGCCTTGCCGGTCCAGGTGGCGGCGAAGGCGTCCTGGACGCGCTCGCGGGCGTCGTCGCCGAGGTAGTCGGCGCCGCCGGACGGGGCCTTGGGCATCCGCAGGCCGAAGTCGTAGATCCAGGCCGTGGTGCGGTCCGCGCAGCGCAGCTCGTAGGGCCGCTCGTCGGTGACCTCGACGCCGAGCCGGCTGAGCACCGGCAGGACGGCGGACAGGGAGACCGAGCCGCCCTTCTGGTAGATCTTGAAGCGCCGCTCCTCGGGTGCGGCGCCGACCGGCTCGTACAGGCTCAGCGCGAAGGTCTTCTCCTCGTCGAGCTGCTCCAGGTGGCCGAGGTCGGCGACGGCGGAGCGCGGGCCGTGGTCGGCCTTGTAGCCCTCGGGGAAGGCCGAGCCGTAGTGGCGCAGCAGCTCGGCGGCGCGCTCCTCGCCGAACTCGGCGGTCAGCGCCTCGCCGAACCCGTCGGCCCAGGAGCGGGCGGCCTCGACCAGACGGGCCTCGACGCGCTCCTTGTCGGAGTCGGACAGGTGCGGCAGCTCGGTGCCCTGCGGGACCCGGACCACGAAGTGCAGCCGGGACAGGATCGACTCGGTGTTCCAGGCCGTGAAGTCGACGCTGGTGCCGCCGAGCTCCTCCTTGAGGATGTCGATGATCCGCAGCCGGACACCGGTGGTGTAGCGGTCGCGGGGGAGGTAGACGAGCGCCGAGTAGTAGCGGCCGTACTCGTCCTGGCGCAGGTAGAGGCGCAGTCGGCGGCGCTCCTGGAGGTAGAGCACGGAGGTGACGATCGGCTCCAGCTCCTCGACGGAGGTCTGGAACATCTCGTCGCGCGGGTACGTCTCCAGGATCTGGAGCAGGTCCCGGCCGTCGTGGCTGTTGGGCGAGAACCCGGCGCGCTCCAGCACCTCCTCCACCTTGCGCCGCACGACCGGCACCCGGCGGACGGACTCGGTGTAGGCCGCGGAGGAGAACAGGCCGAGGAAACGCCGCTCGCCGACCACGTTGCCGTTCTCGTCGAACTTCTTGACGCCGACGTAGTCGAGGTACGACGGCCGGTGCACGGTGGCCCGGCTGTTCGCCTTGGTCAGCACCAGCAGCCGGTGCTCGCGGGCCTTGGCCCGGGCGTCGGCGGGCAGCCGCTCGAAGGAGGGGCTGACCGGGTGGCTCTCGTCGGTCGCGTGGTGCGGGTCGGAGCGCAGGATGCCGAGGCCGGTGCCGGCGACGGCGGCGAGGGAGTCGTCCTCGCGCAGCTGGTACTCGCGGTAGCCGAGGAAGGTGAAGTGGTCGTCGGCCAGCCAGCGCAGCAGCTCGCGGGCCTCCTCCAGCTCCCGCGCGGGGAGGTCCTCGGGCGTGGTCTCGGTCGACAGCTGGTCGGCGATGCGGACGGCCGCGTCCCGCATCTTGCCCCAGTCCTCGACGGTCTCGCGGACGTCGTTGAGGACGCGGAGCAGGTCGGCGGTGATCTGCTTGAGGTCGCCGCGGTCGGTCTCGCGGTCGATCTCGACGTGGATCCAGGACTCGGTGTGCGCGTCGTGCGGCAGGTCGGCGGTGGGCGGACCGGCGAGCACCTCGACGAGCTTGCCGGCGATGTCGCGCCGCACCACGATCTGCGGGTGGACGACGACGTGGATGCCGCGGCCCTGGCGGGTCAGCTCGTTGGTCACGGAGTCGACGAGGAAGGGCATGTCGTCGGTGACCACCTCGACGACGGAGTGGCTGCACGTCCAGCCGTTCTCCTCGACCGTCGGGGTGTGCACCCGGACGTTCGCCGTGCCCTGCGGGCGGTTTTCCGCCAGCCGGTAGTGCGAGACGGCGGCTCCGAAGACGTCGACCGGGTCGCGGTCGGCCAGGTCCTCCGGGGCGGTGTGCCGGTAGTAGCGCTGGAGGAACGCGAACACGGATGCGTAGTCCGGGGCGCCGTCCGGGCCGTCCGGCGTGCCCGGGGTACCCGGAGTGCCCTCGCCCGTCGTCCCAGTCGGTAGGTGGCCCCCGACCGGGCTGTTCTCAGCTACCCGCGCAGCCCTTTCGAGCAGCTCGGCCTTGGCTTCGTCCAGCTTGGTCTGCATTGTCCTCTGACTCCTGTCGCGCGCCGTTGCGTGACGTAGAAGGAAGTACGGTCTCCTGCCTTCCGGCATGACGTCGGGACACGGGGTGTCCGGTCCGCTTCGACGCTATGCCGCAAGACGAGAGGAGCGGGGGCATATCAGCCAATGTCGCCGCTCCCACCGGGTGTGACTTCGCTCTCGCCGTCACCGTCCGGGGAGTGTGCGGCGGCCTGCCGGGGGTCTGTGCCGCCCCGTCCCGCCCGCGAGGATCAGCGACCGCCGCCCGGACACGGATGTCGTCCGTGCGTGCCGGGCGCAGGGCAGGGGCACCAGTGCCCCCGCGAGCTATCGCGCTGATCACGCCACAAGGCTATCGCTCCCCGTGGGCTCCCCGTCATGAGCCGCATGTGTACAAAACCGGACCCACAACTTGGACGTTCCGCACAGCTACCTACCGGTAACGGCGCGGCTCGCGCCATCGGACGCCGCCGGCGTCATCCCGCCAGCCGCTCCGCCACCACGACGGCCTCCCCCAGCGTGTCCACCACCGGCACCCCGACCCCCTCGAGGCTGGCCCGGCTGTGGGATCCGCCGGTGTACAGCACCGCCCCCGCCCCCACGTGGTGCGCGGCCAGCGCGTCGTCCGCGGCGTCCCCGATCACCACGGTGCGGGCGGGCTCCACCCCGGACAGCGCCAGCTGCGCGAGATGCCGCACCATGTGCTCGGCCTTGCTGCCCCCGGACGGCCCGGTGCGCCCGTCGACGCGTATGAAGTGCGCCTCGATCCCGAGTCCCTGGACCAGGGGCACCAGCTCGTCGTGGCCGTACATGCTGAGGATCGACTGGCTGCGCCCCGCGGACCGCCACCCCGCGAGCAGCTCGGCGGCACCGTCGGCGAGCCGGCAACGGGCCCGGTGCGCGCTGTAGTGCCGCTGGAAGGCCGCGTCCATGAGCTGCCACTCGGCGTCGGTGGGCAGCCTTCCCATCAGCCGCTCGTAGAACTTCGGCACCGGCACGCAGTACAGCGCCCGGTACTGCTCCAGTGTGATCGGCGCCAGCCCCAGCTCGGCGGACGCCGCGTTCGTCGCCCCGATGATGGCGTCGTTGTCGTGGAACAGCGTGCCGTTCCAGTCCCACACGATGTGTGCGCCCGTCTGCGTCCCCATGCCCGAAAACGTACCCGCCGCCACTGACAATCGGGACGTCGCGGAGCGAACTGCCTGGTCAGACCAGGTTCGGGAGCTCCTGCGTCGCGTACCAGAGCAGCTCGTGGTCCTCCGCGCCGTCCACGACGAACTGGGCGTCGTCGTCCCCGCCGTCCGCCGCCGCGAGCGACTCGGCCGCGGCGCGCACGTCCGCCTCCGCGTCGGCGGAGTCGACGTGCACCGCGGCCGCCTTGACCAGCGGCAGCGGCCCGGCGACCCGGACCTCGCCCAGTGCCGCCGGGTCGAGGCCCCGGTCCGGGTCGGCCGCGGCGGCGCCGTCGGGCACGTCGGCCGCGACCACGACCCGGCGCCGCGCCGCGGCGGGGTCGGCCGCCAGCAGGCGCAGGGAGGCCAGCGCGGCGCGGTTCAGGGCGGCGTACTCCAGCTCCTCGATGTCGTCCGACAGGTACCACTCGCGCAGCGCCGGCGTGACGGCGTAGGCGACGAACGGCCCGGCCCCCAGCTCCCCCGCCCGGTGCGCCTCGGCGAGGCCGGACAGGGTCAGGGGGACGTAGACGCGCATGAGTCTGCCGCTTTCGTGGTCGGGGACGCCGCCGGGGCGCTCGGTGGACCCGGTGGGAGAGCCTTCAGGATACGTGCGCGTGTCCCCTTTCGGGTCCCCACCCGGGGCGTCGGACACGTCCACCCCGGTCCCGGAATTCACCCTGGTCCCCCTTGCCGTCCCGGCTCTTGAACCCCTTCAACCACTCGGATAGGTGAACTTTCCCGCCCTCGCGACGCGGTCGCCCGCCTCCTTGCCGCGCCACCCCTCCAGCCCGTACAAGATCCCCGACCGCGAAGTTACTGCCCGGTATCTCCGGGCCCGCCGAACGGGGACCCCCATGCGCAAGGTCATGACCAGGAACCGGCTCCGCCCCACCACCCCACTCAGCCCCAACCCAACGGGCCCACTCGCCCGATCCGCACGGCCCGCCCCGCCCGGCGAGCCCGGCAACGCCCCGTCCCGGGGCCCGGGCGGCACCACCCCGCCCGGCCGCTTCGGCACACCGCCCCGCGTACCCGCCCACGCCACCCCTGCCGAAGCCCCGCCCGGCAACCCCGGCGGGCCCCGCCCCACGGACGCCGGCAACCCCACCAGCCCGGGGGAAGCCCGACACGGCAAATCCGGCGGGCCCCGAAGCACCGACGGCGAGACCGCCCCGCCCGGCCAGACGCCCCTGAGCGCCGTCTCCGCCCACACCGCCTCCGACGCAACCGGCGGTCCCCTGCCCCACACCCCCGGCGGCGCCTCCTCCCACCTGTCCGGCGGGCCCCGCGGCACCAACGGCGGCACCCCCGCCGCGCCGCCAAGCCGCACGCCCCTGAGCGCCGGCTCCGCCCGTGTCCCGTCCGACGGGTACGTCTGTCTCCCGTCCGGCGCACCCGGCGGTGTGCCGCCCCGTGCTCCCGGCGGTGTGCCGCCCCGCAGGCCGGGAGCGCGCGGGGCCCGTGCCGCCGCACCCGGTGGGCGGCCGCCGGGCTCGCCCGGCCGGTCCCGGCGGTCCCGTACGCGGCCGGCGGACACCCGTCCGCCCACGGCCGGCGCCGGGCCGGGCACCAAGCCGGGACCCGCCACGGGTCCGGCTTCTGACCCGGCCACCGGTATCAGTCCCGGCCCCGGCACGGCGCTCACTCCGGCGCGCGTCGCGAACCCCGCCACGGCCCGCACGGCCGGGGTGCCCGCACCGGTGGTCCACCGGGCCGCGCGGCCCGCCGCAGCGCCTCTCGTCCCCGCGCAGACCCCGCGCCGCCCCGTTCCGCAGCTGCGCCCCACCGACCACTTCGCCGAGCTCCTGCTCGGCGTGCTCAGCGGGCGGCGCCCCGTCCACTCGATGCTCCGGCACACCATCGGCCGTGCCTACGACGACCTGGCCCACCTCGCCGAACGCGGACCGCTGCGCACCCGCGGCGCGTCCCCCGTCGTCCGCGACATCGGGTACTTCGAGCCCCGGCCCGGCGCCCTGGAGGTCTTCGCCCGCATCGGCGCGGGCGACCGGCTGCGTGCCCTGGCCTTCCGGCTGGAGCAGGGCCGTGACCTGCGCTGGCGCTGTACGGCAGTGGAAGTGGGCGGCCCCCGCAGGCACCGCGCGGACGACGACTGAGGCGCCGCCCGCACCCGGCCCCCGGCCCCCGGAACAGGCCGAAGGGCCGGTCACCCCGGGTGACCGGCCCTTCCACCGCCACGGCGCCCGCAGGGCACCGCGTCGTCACTTCTTGCGGCGGCGTCCGCCCTTGGCCTGCTTGCGGCGCTCCGCACGCGTGAGCCCGTCGGACTGGGCCTGGGCGGCCTCGCCGTCGGTGAACTCACCCTCGACGACACCGCCCTCACCGTCCACGGTCGGCGCGGAGAAGTGCAGGTCCCGACGCTGCGGCGCGTCGAGGCCCTTGGCCCGGATCTCCGGACGGGCGCCCGCCTGGGCCGGGACCGCGTCCTGCGCGCCCTTGTCCAGCGACGGCGCCTTGTCCTCGACCGGGACCTCCTCGACCTGCTGCTCGACCTGGACCTCAAGGTTGAACAGGTAGCCGACGGACTCCTCCTTGATGCCCTCCATCATGGCCTGGAACATGTCGAAGCCCTCGCGCTGGTACTCGACCAGGGGGTCCTTCTGCGCCATCGCGCGCAGGCCGATGCCCTCCTGGAGGTAGTCCATCTCGTAGAGGTGCTCGCGCCACTTGCGGTCCAGGACCGACAGGACGACCCGGCGCTCCAGCTCGCGCATGATCTCGGAGCCGAGCTGCTTCTCGCGCGCCTCGTACTGCTCCATGATGTCGTCCTTGATGGACTCCGCGATGTAGTCGGCGGTCAGGCCGGCCCGGTCGCCGGCCGCCTCCTCCAGCTCCTCGACGGTGACCTTCACGGGGTAGAGCTGCTTGAACGCGCCCCACAGGCGGTCGAGGTCCCAGTCCTCCGGGAAGCCCTCGGCGGTCTCGGCCTGCACGTAGGCGTCGATCGTGTCGTTCATGAAGTGCTGGATCTGCTCCTGCAGGTCCTCGCCCTCCAGGACGCGGCGCCGCTCGCCGTAGATGACCTCACGCTGGCGGTTGAGGACCTCGTCGTACTTCAGGACGTTCTTACGGGTCTCGAAGTTCTGCGTCTCGACCTGCGACTGGGCGGACGCGATCGCGCGCGTGACCATCTTGTTCTCGATCGGCACGTCGTCCGGCACGTTGGCCATGGACATCACGCGCTCGACCATCTGGGCCTTGAACAGCCGCATCAGGTCGTCGCCCAGGGAGAGGTAGAAGCGGGACTCGCCGGGGTCGCCCTGACGGCCGGAACGACCGCGCAGCTGGTTGTCGATGCGGCGCGACTCGTGGCGCTCGGTGCCCAGGACGTAGAGGCCGCCCAGCTCCTTGACCTCTTCGAACTCGGCCTTGACCGCCTGCTCGGCCCGCTCCAGGGCGGCGGGCAGGGCCGCGGCCCACTCCTCGATGTGCTCCTCGGGGTCGAGGCCGCGCTGGCGCAGCTCCGCCTCGGCGAGGTCCTCGGGGTTGCCGCCGAGCTTGATGTCCGTACCGCGGCCGGCCATGTTGGTGGCCACCGTCACCGCGCCCTTGCGGCCGGCCTGGGCGACGATCGTCGCCTCCCGGTCGTGCTGCTTGGCGTTGAGCACCTCGTGCTGGACGCCGCGCTTGCTGAGCTGCTGCGAGAGGTACTCGGACTTCTCGACCGAGGTGGTGCCGACGAGGATCGGCTGCCCCTTGCGGTGCTTCTCCTCGATGTCGTCGACGACCGCCTCGAACTTGGCGACCTCGGTGCGGTAGATCAGGTCCGACTGGTCCTTGCGGACCATCGGCCGGTTGGTCGGGATGGGCACCACGCCGAGCTTGTAGATCTGGTGGAACTCGGCGGCCTCGGTCATCGCCGTACCGGTCATGCCGGACAGGCCGGGCTCTTCCTTGCCCTTGTGGTCGTGGCGCTTGTAGAGGCGGAAGAAGTTCTGGAGGGTGATCGTGGCGAGCGTCTGGTTCTCGTCCTTGATGTCCACCCCTTCCTTCGCCTCGATCGCCTGGTGCATGCCCTCGTTGTAACGGCGGCCGGCGAGGATACGGCCGGTGTGCTCGTCGACGATCATGACTTCGCCGTCGAGGACGACGTAGTCCTTGTCCTTCTTGAAGAGTTCCTTGGCCTTGATCGCGTTGTTGAGGTAGCCGACCAGCGGGGTGTTCACCGACTCGTAGAGGTTGTCGATGCCCAGCCAGTCCTCGACCTTGGACACGCCCGACTCGTGGATGGCGACGGTGCGCTTCTTCTCGTCGACCTCGTAGTCGCCGGTCTCCTCGATGCCCTTGAGGGTGTTGCCGGCCTCGCCCTTCTTCAGGCGCGTGACCAGCTTGGCGAAGTCGCCGTACCACTTGGTGGCCTGGTCGGCCGGACCGGAGATGATCAGCGGCGTACGGGCCTCGTCGACGAGGATGGAGTCGACCTCGTCGACGATGGCGAAGTTGTGACCGCGCTGGACCAGTTCGTCCTTGGACCACGCCATGTTGTCGCGCAGGTAGTCGAAGCCGAACTCGTTGTTCGTGCCGTAGGTGATGTCGCAGCCGTACATCTCGCGGCGCTGGGCCGGCGTCTGGTTGGCCAGGATGCAGCCGACGGTCAGGCCCAGGAACTTGTGGACGCGGCCCATCAGCTCCGAGTCGCGCTCGGCCAGGTAGTCGTTGACCGTGACGATGTGCACGCCTTCGCCGGACAGGGCGTTGAGATAGGCGGGCAGTGTGCCGACGAGGGTCTTGCCCTCACCGGTCTTCATCTCGGCCACGTACCCCATGTGGAGGGCGGCGCCGCCCATGATCTGCACGTCGTAGTGGCGCTGGCCCAGGACGCGCTTGGCGGCCTCGCGGACGGTGGCGAAGGCTTCGGGCAGCAGGTCGTCCAGGCTCTCACCGTCGGCGTAGCGCTGCTTGTACTCGTCGGTGAGGGCCCGCAGCTCGGCGTCGGAGAGGTCAGCGAAGTCCTCTTCGATGGAGTTGACCTGGTCCGCGATGCGGTGCAGCTTGCGCAGGATCTTGCCTTCGCCTGCACGCATGATCTTCGAGAGGACGGACACGGGGGTTGGTCTCCTTGCCGGTCGGGCCTGGGACGGTCGGTTTCCTGTGACGGATTGGGCAACGGCCATCGTATGCGAGGACCCCGCCGCACCGGGAGGCCTGCCGTAACGGGGACCGTCCACTCCTTTGCATCCAGCATCCCTGTCTGCTGTCACCCCTTTCAACGTCCGGGCCCCGCGGATGGTGCCGCACCCCGGCGACGAATCGCACGTGAGGTGACCGGATGTTCACGGAGGGCAAAACATTGGCGCCGCCACGGGACGCCGAGCAGAATCGGCCGATGGAACCCGTCACGCTCACCACCGACCGCCTGGTCCTGCGCGCGGTCGGCCCGCAGGACACCGAGGCCGTGTACGCCGCCTGCCAGGACGCCGACATCCAGCGCTGGACGACGATCCCCTCGCCCTACCTCCCGGAGCACGCGCGGGGCTTCACGGAGCAGATGGTCCCCGACGGCTGGGCGAACGACTCGATGTTCACCTTCGGCCTCTTCCTCCCCGCCGGGGATCTGGTGGGCATGCTCGGCGTCACGATGATCTCCCTGGGCGTCGGCGAGATCGGGTTCTGGGGCGCCAAGGAGCACCGCGGCCGGGGCCACGTCACCGAGGCCGCCGTCGCCGTCGCTCGCTGGGCCTTCACCGACCGGGCCGTCGACCGCCTGGAGTGGCGTGCCGAGGTCGGCAACACTGCCTCCCGCGCGGTGGCCCAGCGCGCGGGATTCACCATGGAGGGCACGCTGCGCTCCGGGATCAACAACCAGGGCACACGCCGCGACTGCTGGATCGGCTCCCTCCTCCCCTCAGACCTCTCCCTCCCCTCGACGTCCCCGTACTTGCCCGCACAGACATAACCACGGGCAGCCCCATGCCGCCGTAGCTGCGGGCAGTCGTGCCTCCCCCAGTGCCTGAACGGCCTGGGAGGTACCCCCAAGCGGCACGGGTGGGCGCAGCGGCACCCCGCTACGCCGGGCCGCGCAGCACCCCGCGCCCGCACACGCACCGGGTGCCACCCGGACCCCGGCCCACCGCACCCACCTCCCCGCACCCCCGCACCCCACCCACTGTCAGACCCACCCCCTATCGTGCGGACGCATGACGACCCTCCCGCCCCCCGCCACGGAACTGTCCGCAGCCGAGGCCCGCCGCCTCGCCCTCCGCGCACAGGGCTTCCTCGGCGCCCCCGACCGCCGCGCCGGCGTCCGCGGCGTCCTCCGTCACCTGGGCGCGGTGCAACTCGACACCATCTCGGTCCTGGCCCGCTCCCACGAGCTCATCCCGTACGCCCGCCTGGGCGCCGTCGGCCGCAGGACCGTCGACGACGCCTACTGGAAGGACACCCACGCCTTCGAGTACTGGTCGCACGCCGCCTGCATCCTCCCCATCGAGGAGTGGCCCCACTTCGCCTTCCGCCGCCGCGCGCTGCGCAACCGCCCGCACTGGAACCACCACCTCCCCGAGGGCGACTACGACCGCGTCATCAAACAGCTCCGCGCCGAAGGCCCCCTCACCGCGACCGACCTGGGCGGCGCGAAGAAGACCAGCGAGTGGTGGGACTGGTCGGGCACGAAGGTCGCCGTCGAGCGCGCGCTGATGTACGGCGAGGTGGTGTGCGTGGAGCGCCGCGGCTGGAAGCGGGTGTACGACCTGGCGGAGCGCGCGATCCCGGCCGCGCTGCTCCACGACGACCTGGACGACACGGAGTGCCTGCGCCGCCTGGTCCGCCTGGCCGGTCAGTCCCTGGGCGTCGGCACGCGCGCGGACATCGCGGACTACCACCGCCTCAAGGCCGAGCAGGTCGACGCGGTGATCGCCGACTCGGGCCTGGTGCCGGTCACGGTGCAGGGCTGGGGGCGGCCGGCCTGGGCGGACCCGGCGGCCCTGGAGACTCCCCCGCGCGGCCGTCACCGCACGACGCTGCTCTCGCCCTTCGACTCCCTCATCTGGGAGCGGGCGCGCACGGAGCGGATCTTCGGCTTCACCCATCGCCTGGAGGCCTACGTGCCCAAGCGGAAGCGGGTGCACGGCTACTTCGCGATGCCGGTCCTGGCCGGAGGGCGGCTCGTCGGCCGGGTGGACCCGGCGCGCGAGGGGCGCACCCTGGTCGCCAAGCAGGTCACGCTCGAGAGCCGGAAGGCGGCCCCGGCGGTGGCCCAGGCCCTGGTCGAGGCGGCGAGCTGGGTGGACTGCACGGACGTACGCGTGGAGCGGGTGGAGGCACCCGACCTGCGCGAGCCCCTCACCCGGGAGCTGGCCCTCCTGCTCCACTGACCGGGGCCCGGCTCACCGGCCGGCTCAGCGGATCTCGAGAATCTTCTCCCGCATCGCGTACACCACGGCCTCCATCCTGGAGTGCAGCTGGAGTTTCTCCAGGATGTTGCGGACGTGGTTCTTCACGGTGTTCTCGGAAATGAACAGTTCCTTGGCGATGTCCCGGTTGTTCATTCCCGTGGCGACGAGCTTGAGGACCTCCAGCTCGCGATCCGTGAGCCGGGGTGCGGGCACCAGTCGGCGTTCGTCGGTCCGCTGGATCATCGACTTGAACTCGGTGAGCAGTTTCGACGCCATGGACGGACTGATCTGGGACTGCCCGTCGGCCACCGCGCGAATGGCGGTGGCGACCTCGTCCGTGGAGATCTCCTTGAGCAGATATCCGGTCGCGCCCGCCTTGATCGCGTCGTAGAGATCGGCCTCTTCGTCGCTGATCGTCAGCATGATGATCTTGGCACTGGGGGCCACCTCCTTGATGGAGGTGCAGGCCTCGATACCGCCCCGCTTGGGCATCCGCACGTCCATCAGGACGATGTCCGGCAGCAGGTCGGCGGCCTTCTCCACGGCTTCGGCGCCGTCCCCGGCCTCTCCGACGACCTGGATGTCCTCCTCGGCCGCGAGCACGATTTCCAGGCCGCGGCGGAAAAGGGCGTGGTCGTCCACGACCAGCACCCTGATCGGCTCCTCGCGTGTGGGGCCCGCGTCCGCGTCCGGGCCCATGCCGACCGCCGCGTCGTCGATCCCGTGGTCGACGCCCGCGCCCCGCATCGGTCCGAAACTGTCCGCCATCGTTCCTCCCCCTGAAGGCTGTGGCACGTGGTCCTGAGCCATCGCCAACCCAGAGCAACGACCCACCTGTTGGGCCGTTGCCGCCATGATTCCATGCCCCGCCCGCAGCAGAGTGACCGAACGGGCAGCGATGGGGTCGCACACCCACGCGCACCGTCGCACACCGGTGCCCCTGGGGGCGCACACGCGCTCCAGGGGCACCGGACCGCTGTCACCGGCGGTGCGTGTCAGCCGCCGAGCGCGTCGCCCGCGTCGGGAGCGTGCGCCTGGGTGACCATCGTGTCCGTGGTGAGGTGGATGACGCCGTAGTCGTAGGCGTGCCGCCGGTAGACGACGCTGGGCTCCTTCGTCTCGGAGTCGACGAACAGGTAGAAGTCGTGCCCGACCAGTTCCATCTCGTAGAGCGCCTGGTCGAGGGACATCGGGGCGGCCACGTGGGTCTTCTCCCGGACGACGAGCGGCCCGTCGCCCTGAACCTCCAGCGAGCCGATCTTCTTGGTGGGAACGCCGTCCTGCTCCTCGGTCGGGACGACGGCGCCGTTCCCGTTGAGCGTCGCCGCGCCGGGTACGTGGTCGGCGACCTCGGCCGCCGAGATCCGGCGCGCTCCGCGGCGCGAGAAGCGCTTGTCGTGCTGCTTGCGCAGCCGTGCGCCGAGCTTCTCCGCCGCCAGGTCGAGCGCCGCGTAGGGGTCGCTCGCCGCTGCCTCCGCCCGGATCACCGGACCGCGGGAGCGGAGCGTGATCTCCACTCGGTCACAGCGGTCGGCCTGCCGGGGGTTCGGCTCCTTGGACACCTCGACGTCGAGGCTGATCACCTTGCCATCGAGCTTCTGGATCTTCTCCAGCTTCAGCTTCTCGGCCACGTGCTTCCGGAACCGCTCGGGCACCTCGGTCTTGCGGCCCTTGACGACGATGTCCACGCAGAACTCCGTTCCCGGATCGCTCCACTTCGACGGCGGAGCATCTCCCTTTTGCACCAGGTTCCGGTCTCTCCCGAAACCTCGGACTCGGTGACGTCCACCTCCTCCCCCGTGGGCGGGATCTCCACTCCACCGGTGCGGGTGATGACGGTGAAACCCGCAGCACGGCATTCGGATTTGAGAGGTGTGGCCTGCGGCTTTGCCTCACAACCGAACATATCTCGCCCGGACGGATGTCGTCACCCTCTACCGCGGCGTACCTCCGTTCCGGTGAATTGAACCTCTCATTACCTGCAACGACGAAAGTTCTCAGTCAGTTCCGGTTTATTTCGAAGGAATCTGGTGAAGCCGCGACCACTGCCGCGCAGATCGCCTCACGGATCACGCCACCGCCTCCGTACCGGCCCGCCATTCGGGGCACGGTCTTCCGTTCCTCTCTGCCTTCCCCTGCCTCCGCCGGATACACAGCCGATCTCGTCCTCCCGTACGTGTCCGGCCCCGCCCGCGACTCAACGGCGGCGGCCGTCGCCGCGCGCACCGCACGTGCCGCCTCGGCCAGCGACGCCCCCGTCGTCATCAGGTCGTCGACGAGGACGAGCACCCCTCCGCCGCGCAGCAACCCGCCGGCGCCGGGCGTCACCGTCAGGGCGCCGGTGAGGTTGTCCAGCCGCTGCCGGGCGTCGAGCCCCGACTGGTCGGCCACGGCGTACCGTTGCCGCAGCACGGCCAGCACCCGGGCGGACGTCCCGGTGCGCCGCAGCTCCCCCGCGGCCGCGAGGGCGATCCGCCGCGCCGGGTCGTGTCCGCGGATCCGCACGGATCTGCGCGCCGACGGCACGGGCACCAGCAGCACCGGTCCCCGCCTCCGTACGGCCCCCGCCCCACCGGAACCCGTGTCACCGGCGCCGGCGTCACCAGGACCCCCACCACCGGCTCCCGCACCGTCTGCTCCCCTCCGCGCCTCCCGGAGTCCCGTCCGCACCGCCCCCGCCAGTGCCACGCCGAGCGGTCCCGTGAGGGCCAGCACCCCCCGCTCCTTGTGTGCCAGCAGCGTCGCCCGGACCTCGTCCGCGTACGGCGCCGCCGCGTGCACCGGGGGCAGGCCGGGCGGCTCCGGGTCCGGACGCACCCGACACGGCGGGCTCCCGCTCAGCGCCGTACGGCACCGGGTACACAGCACCGCTCGAGCCTTGCCACAGCCTCCGCACTCGGCCGGCAGCACCAGGTCCGTGAGGTCGGTCCACCACCTCCGCACTGTCGGCGTTCCCCGCATGGCCACCATCTCCGCAACGTCCGCGATCCCCGATGGCCACCACTGTGCCAACGCCCGCGGAACCCTGCCAGGCCTGTGGAAAACGCCGCCCGCGCCCTGTGGAAAACTCCGTCGCGGCACGCGACGGCCGTTCCGCCCCGCCTTCGACGGGCCGGACGCCGCGCCCCGCCTCGGGCCTCACCCCGGATAGACCGGCGCGGTCCCCTCCGTCACCTTCTGCCACTGGAGCCCGGACGGCAGCCGCACGATCAGGTCCTCCGAGTACGCCACCAGCGGCAGCCGCTCGTCCTCGGTGGCGGCGATCTCCTTGACGCCGGTCAGCGCGGCGGGCACCGTGACCTCCGGCGTCGAACCGTCGACCTGGACGTAACCGATCTGCTGGACGCCGCCGCTCTCCCGTCCGACCACCACGAGCCGGGCGTCACCGGCCCACGACATGGCCGTGACCTCCTCCAGTTCCGGGGTCGCGGAGCGCAGTTCGAGCACGGTGACCACGGGTGGCTCGCCGGCCTTCTCCTCACGCTCGATCCGTCCGATGAGCAACGACCGCTTGCCGTCCTTCTCCACGACGAGCGCGATCCGCACCCCGTCGGCGGCGACCCTTACGGCCTGAACGCGTCCGTCGAGGCCCGGCGTCCGGACCTCCACCGGATCGCCCGCGCCCTTCTCCAGCAGCAGCAACCTCGGGTCGGCCGGGTCACGGTCGGCGATCCACAGATCGCCCCGCGTGTCCCAGCTGGGTGCGGTCAGCCGGTCCTTCTCCGCCTTGCCCCCGCTGGTCAGCACGGGGTCGCCCAGCGAACCGCCCGACACCAGGGAGCCGACGTAGAGCGACTTGCTGTCGAGACCGATCCCGGCCGCGCTGTGCTCGTCGCGCGACACGGCCACCGACCGCATGGCCCGGTGCCCCTCGCCCAGGGGGCCGGGCACCGGTTCGGCCCGGGTCCCGTTGCTGCCGGCGGCGATCCGCACCAGGCGGTCCTCGTCGTCGAGGAAGTACAGGTAGTCGGGCCGTTGCGCCGAGCCGCGCGTCGCGACCGTCTCGGCCCTGTCCTCGGAGAGCGAACACATCTGCTCCCCGCCCGAGCGCAGCTCGACCTCCTCCACCGCCGGAGTGAGGTTCTGCAGCGTGAACAGGAGCTGCGCGGCCATCTCGTCGCACTCGTCGTCGCCCGCCGCGGCCGCCTTGTCGTTGAGCGGCACGGTCAGCTTGTTGCGGTCGTCGGGCGTCAGCGAGACCACGTCGTCCGCCAGCGCCGTCCCGGTCGGGAAGCTGGACCTGACCACGGGGTCCAACAGGCTCGTCGGACCGCTGAGCAGGGAGCGCACCACCTGGGTCAGCGGATCCACGCGCCGGCGCACGTAGACGGGGTCGGCGACGGCCGCCGGTTCCCGGACCGTGCCGGTGTCGGCGTCCGCCCGCGTCACGGCGTTCGACGCGAAGTAGTACCGGTTGACCGACATGTAATTGCGCTGGAAGTCCGACTTGCCCATGACGACGCCCTGCGGCAGCACGTCGATGCGCCACTGCTTGGTCTTTGGGTTGCGGGTGAGGTGCACCGACTCGCGGTACCGCCCCTCGGCCGGCGCGTACGACTGCTGCCCGTCCACCGTGGCGACCTTGGTGCCGGTCAGGTTGACCGAGTAGTCGTTGGCCTCCTCGCGGTTGCCCGAGTGGTCCGACACCGTCCCCGGGCCGTCCGCGAGCACCGTCGTCGACCGGTCCGGCCGCCAGTTCTTCGCGGCGTCGCCGGTCAGGTACTTCCGCGCCGTCTCGTAGTGCGGATCGTCGCTGGTCAGCGCCTCCAGGAAGCCCTGCACGATGTCGGCGGGCGGGTCGTCCTCCTGCGGCGGCATCGCGAACACCCGCACCTGAGGGTCCTGGCGGGGCGTGGACTCCACCCCGCGCAGGTCCCCGCTGTCGGGCATGGACGCACATCCCGCCAGCAGCACGAAACCGCAGGCGGTGTACGCCATCACGCGTGCCGGCCCCCGCCGACCGCTCCCCTCGCGGTCAGCGCCCACGAGATGCCTCCCCTTGCCTGCTCGACTCCTCGGAACCGGCGTCCGCACGGCTCGCCGCCGCCCCCGGTGCCGACCCGTCGTCCTGTCTCCGCGCGGCCCCCGAAACCGGCCTCGGCACCACGCGCGCCCCGTTGCCGGGCAGCGCCGTCGGGTCTGCGGTGGGGGCGACCGTGGCCTGCCGCGGCGTTATCGGCCCCCGCGCGGAGACCGTGGACGCCTGACCGGCGGGCGCCTGCGCCGGGACGCCGACCGCCTTGTCCATGCCGTGGCCGTGCGGCCGTGCGGTGTCGCCCGGGCCCGCGTCCTGGAGCCCGTGGTTGCGGCGCGAGTCGGCCGGCTCCAGCGGTATCGGCGAGCCCCGCAGCGGCTCGTCCGCCGTCCTGGGCAGCGTCAGCCGGAACTGCGAGCCGCCACCTGGCTCGCCCCAGGCCTGCAGCCAGCCGCCGTGCAGACGCGCGTCCTCCAGGGCGATCGACAGGCCCAGCCCCGTACCGCCGGTGGTACGCGCGCGTGCCGGGTCGGCCCGCCAGAAGCGGCTGAACACCCGGGTGGCCTCGCCCGGCTTGAGTCCGACGCCGTAGTCGCGCACCGCGACGGCGACCGCGCCGCCGGCGGCGGCGAGCTTGACGACGACGTCCCGGCCCTCGCCGTGCTCGACGGCGTTGACGACGAGGTTGCGCAGTACGCGTTCCACCCGCCGGGCGTCCGCCTCGGCGACGACGGGCTGCTGGTCGCCGGAGAGCCGTATCCGCGTGCCCTTGCGCTCGGCGAGCGGCTCCGCACCGCTGACGACCCGCCGTACGACCTCCCTGAGGTCTATCGGCTCGGCCTCGAGGGCGGCGGCGCCCGCGTCGAAGCGGCTGATCTCCAGCAGATCCGCGAGCAGCGTCTCGAACCGGTCCAGCTGATCGGCGAGCAGCTCGGCCGACCGCGCGGTCACCGGATCGAAGTCCACGCGCGCGTCGTGGATGACGTCGGCGGCCATCCGCACCGTGGTCAGCGGCGTCCGCAGCTCGTGCGACACGTCGGAGACGAACCGCCGCTGCATCCGCGACAGGTCCTCCAGCTGGCTGATCTTGAGCTGGAGGTTCTGCGCCATCTTGTTGAAGGCCTCACCGAGCCGGGCGATGTCGTCCTCGCCGGTGACCTTCATCCGTTCCTGCAGCCGCCCCGCCGACAGCCGCTCGACGATGCTCGCCGCCATCCGTACGGGCGTGACGACCTGGCGCACCACGAGCCAGGCGATGGCGCCGAGCAGCACGACGACGAAGAGCCCGGCCGTCGCCAGGGTGCCCCTGACCAGGCTGAGCGACTTCTCCTCCTGGGTGAACGGGAAGAGGTAGTACAGCTGGTAGGGCTCGCCGTTCGGGTCGTTGACCTGCTTGCCGATGACCAGTCCGGGCTGGGACGCCTGGTCGGAGTTGTAGACGATCCGGGTGTAGCTCTGGGCGGCCGCGGTGTCGCCGTCGATGCGCTCCCGCAGGGACTCGGGGACGCTGGCCGCCCAGTTGACCGTCCCGGAGGCGCGTGGACCGCGTCCGCTGCCGCTCTCCCCGCCCATGGGGAGGGTGACCACGTCGAACGCGCTCTGACCGCCGCTGGAGAGCGATTTCACCAGCTCGCTCATCCACTGGATGACGTTCTGCGAGGGGCGGCCGTCCGCGGGGGTGGTGTCGTCGCCGTTGGTGCTCGCCGCCTCCTCGGCCTTCTGCTTGGCCGCCGTGAAACCACCGGTGGCCTGGCTCTGGGAGGCCTTCACCTTGGCGTCGAGCAGTCCGTTGCGGACCTGCCCGATCACCACGAAGCCGAGGAGGAGCACCACACCCAGCGACATCAGCAGCGTGGTGGCGACGATCCTTAGCTGGATGTTGCGTCGCCACAGCCGCATGACCGGCAGCAGGGGGCGGCGCACCCAGCGCATGAACAGCCGGAGCACCGGGCTGCCCTGCACCCCGCCGTGCAGCAGCCCGCCCTCCAGCACGCGGCCGAAGCGCGAACCGGAGGGCTTGCGGCCGGCGGACTCGGGGCCGACAGGCCGCCCGGCGCGGGCCCCGGACCCGGGCGCCGAAGCGGCACTGTCCCTGGTCATGTCAGCTCGGTCCGGCCTTGTAACCGACGCCGCGGACGGTCACCACGATCTCCGGCTTCTCCGGGTCCTTCTCGACCTTGGAGCGCAGCCGCTGGACGTGCACGTTGACCAGGCGGGTGTCGGCGGCGTGCCGGTAGCCCCAGACCTGCTCCAGGAGCACCTCGCGCGTGAACACCTGCCACGGCTTGCGGGCCAACGCCACCAGCAGGTCGAACTCCAGCGGCGTCAGCGCGATCGACTGCCCGTCCCGCTTCACGGAGTGACCGGCCACGTCGATGACCAGGTCGCCTATGGCGAGCTGTTCCGGCGCCGGCTCCTCCGACCTCCGCAGGCGCGCCCGGATACGGGCCACCAGCTCCTTCGGCTTGAACGGCTTCACGATGTAGTCGTCGGCACCGGACTCGAGACCGACCACGACGTCGACGGTGTCACTCTTCGCCGTCAGCATCACGATCGGCACACCCGACTCCGCCCTGATCAGGCGGCACACCTCGATGCCGTCCCGGCCGGGCAGCATCAGGTCGAGCAGCACCAGATCGGGCTTGGTCTCCCGGAAGGCGGCCAGCGCCTTGTCGCCGTCGGCTACGAAAGATGGCTCAAAACCCTCACCACGCAGCACAATGCCGAGCATCTCGGCCAGTGCGGTGTCGTCGTCGACGACAAGGACTCGTCCCTTCATAAACGACATCATCCCATTAGCTAATCGTTACCTGGGGTGACCTGGCACACAGCGCGGCCAGGGCCTCGGCCGTCACGGGCGAAACCACGCCCTCCTCGGTGACGATCGCCGTCACCAGTTCGGGCGGGGTCACGTCGAATGCCGGGTTGTACGCCTGGCTCCCCAGGGGTGCCACCGGAATCCCGCCTCCCGCTCCCGCCACCGGCACCTGGGGTGCTGTGACCTCGGTCACTTCATGTCCGGGGCGCTGCTCCACCTCGATGGACGCCCCGTCCGGTGTGCCCGGATCCACCGTCGTGACCGGAGCCACCACGATGAACGGCACATGGTGGTACCGCGCGAGCACCGCGAGCGGATAGCTCCCCACCTTGTTCGCCACCGAACCGTCGGCCGCGATGCGGTCCGCGCCGATCAGCACCGCGTCGACCTCACCCGCCGCGAACAGCGAACCCGCCGCGTTGTCGGTGAGCAAGGTGTACGCCATGTCGTTGCGGGCCGCCTCGTATGCCGTCAGGCGAGCACCTTGCAGCAAGGGACGCGTTTCGTCCACCCACAGGCGGCGCAGCCGCCCCTCCCGGTGCGCCGCGAGCGCGACCGCGAACGCGGTCCCTTCACCGCCCGACACCAGCGAACCCGTGTTGCAGTGCGTGAGGACGCGGTGCCCTCCGGCGGGCAGCAGCTCGTCGAGCAGCGCCAGTCCGTGCGCGGCCATCCGGGCGCTGGCCTCGGCGTCCTCCCGGTGCAGCGCCCGTGCCGCGGTCAGCGCCGCGGCGGCGGCCTGCCGGGGGTCACCGGTCCTGGCGAGCGCCTCCTGATGGGCGGCCCGCGCCCGGCGTACGCCCACGGCGAGGTTCACCGCGGTGGGGCGGGCGCCCTCCAGCGCGACCGCGGCCTCGGTCACCTCGAAGCCCCGCACGGCGGCGAGCGCGACCCCGTAGGCGCCGGCGATGCCCAGCAGCGGTGCACCGCGGACGGCGAGCGAGCGGATCGCCTCGACCAGGGCGGCCGGGTCCGTGCAGACCAGCTCGACCTCTTCGGCCGGCAACCTGGTCTGGTCCAGCAGCACCAGCACCGGGCCCTCGGGGGGTTCCTCCCACCGAAGGACCGGTATCCCGGTCGGCCTCTTGTCCTCGCCGCTTCGCGCGTCCTGATCAGCCATGCGGTCAGTGTGCCCCCTGTACGACGGACAATTGAAGGTGCGCAGCCCCTACCGCGCCCGGTCCGCACCCGACGCCCCCATGGCACGATGGCTGCCAACCTGCCGCCGCGACCGCGGAAGGGCACCGTGAAGGAGCGACGATGAACGACACTCCGGGCTGGGCATCGCCCGGATCCGCCCCGTCCGACGGCCCAGGCCCCGGCGCGTCCGGCCCCGCCGACCGCCCCGCCGGCCCCGATCAGCCCGCGCCGCCCGCGGACCGGCCGGGTGCGGAACCGACGAGCCCCGGCACGAAGTGGTCCAAGGAGCAGCCGCCCCCCGGCCAGTGGTCCGCACCCACCGGACCCGCCGCACCGGGCCAGGCGCCGCCTCCTCCGCCGCCCGGCCCGGGCTGGGGCGCCCCGCCTCCCGGACCTCCGGGAGGCGGCTACGGCGGCTACCGAGGCCCCGGCGGCCCGGGCGGAGGCTACGGCGGCTACGGCGCCCCCGGTGGACACGGCGGCTGGGGAGGCGGCTGGGGCGGGCCCCCGCCCGCGGCCAAGCCCGGCGTGATCCCGCTCCGGCCGCTCGGCGTCGGCGAGATCCTCGACGGTGCCGTCTCGACCATGCGCACCCACTGGCGCACCGTCCTCGGCATCTCGCTGACCGTCGCCATCTTCACCGAGGTCATCGTCGTACTGCTCCAGGGCCTCGTCCTGGACAACACCGGCACCGAGGCCCTCAACGACCCCGACGCCACCCTGAGCGAACTCGGCGACGCGCTGGCCGACACCACGATCAACTCGGGTGTCATCTTCCTGTTCTCGCTGATCGGCACCGTCCTGGCCACCGCTCTGCTCACCACCGTCACCAGCCGCGCCGTCCTCGGCCGACGCGTGACCACCGGCGAGGCCTGGCAGGACGCCCGCCCCCAGGTGCTGAAGCTGTTCGGCCTGATCCTCCTGCTGATCCTCATCGCCGCCAGTCTCCTCACCGCCGGCATGACGCCCGGTCTGATCATCTCGGCCACCGCGGGCGGCGAGGCCGGGGTGGCCCTGTCCGCCCTGGGCTTCATGGCGGGCGGCGTCGTCGCGATCTGGCTCTGGGTCCGCTTCTCGCTCGCGTCCCCCGCGCTGATGCTGGAGAAGCAGGGCATCAAGAAGGCGATGGCCCGCTCGGTGAAGCTGGTGCGCGGCTCCTGGTGGCGGGTCTTCGGCATCCAACTGCTCGCCACGGTCATCGCCAACGTCGTCGCGTCGATCATCGTCATCCCGTTCACCTTCCTCGCCGCGGCCCTCGGCGGCGACGGGATCGGCGGCTTCCTGGAAGGCACCGGAGACCTCGGCTGGACGTTCCTCGTCGTCAGCGGCATCGGCTCGGTGATCGGCTCCATGATCACTTTCCCGATCACGGCGGGCGTGACCGTCCTGCTGTACATCGACCAGCGCATCCGCCGCGAGGCTCTCGACCTCGAACTGTCCCGCGCCGCCGGCGCCCCCGGCCCCGGCGCCTCCGGCGCCGTCCCGGGGAGCTGATGCGGTGAGCACGTCGGGGGGAGTTCTCACGGAGGTGCTGTCGCGCGCCGCCGCACGAACGGTGTCGCACGCCAGCGACACCTCCGTGCTGTCGGCACTGTCGCTGACGCGCTCCGGCGACGAGCCGCCGGTGACGATCCCGCGCGACCCCGCGCGGGAGGCGGCACGGCGCGAGCTGTCCAAGCGCATGTACCACGAGAACGACCCCAGCTGGTTCCAGCGGGCCCTGAACGCCTTCTGGGACTGGATCGGAGAGCTGTTCAGCAGGGCTTCCACCGCGACACCGGGCGGGACGCTCGGCCTGGTCGTCGTCATCCTGGCCGTGGTGGCGCTGCTCGGCGCCCTCTGGTGGCGCCTGGGCACCCCCCGCCGCAGTCCCGTCTCCGCCCCCGCCCTCTTCGACGACCGCCCCCGCGGCGCCGCCGACCACCGCGCCGCCGCCGAGGCACACGCCGCCCAAGGACACTGGAGCCAGGCCGTCCAGGAACGCATGCGGGCCGTCGTCCGCGCCCTCGAGGAACGCGCCCTGCTCGACACCCGCCCCGGCCGCACCGCCGACGAGGCGGCCACCGAGGCGGGCCGCGCCCTGCCCGACCACAGGGACCGCCTGCGCACCGCCGCCCGGGACTTCGACGACGTCGCGTACGGCGGCCGGCCCGGCAGCGAACAGTCGTACCGGCGCCTCACCGAACTCGACCACGACCTGGAACGCAGCAAGCCGCACCTGGCGAGCAGCACGGCCGGAGCCACGGGCGACGCGGACCGGGACACCGCCCGGGGAGCCGCCGAATGACCACCGAGGCCACGCTCCCCACCACCGCGGCCTCGCCCACCGCCCGCCAGGTGTGGACCCGCACGCGCGGCATCGCCCTCGCGCTCGTCCTGCTGCTCGTCGGAGCCGTCGCGATCGCGGCGGTCCGCTCCGACGCCCGGCACAGCGAACTCGACCCGCGCTCCGCCGACCCCTACGGCAGCCGCGCCGTCGCCGAACTCCTCACCTACCGGGGGGTCTCCACGCGCGTGGTCACCACCCTGGACGAAGCACGGGCCGCGACAGGCCCGGACACCACCCTGCTGGTCGCCGTGCCCGACCTCCTGACGGAACGCCAGCAGACGGGACTCCACTCCGCGACGACCGGCTCCGGCGGACGCACCGTCCTGGTCGCCCCCGGCGGCGGCGCCGTCGAGCGCCTCGCCCCCGGCGTCACGGCCGACCCCGCGCTCAGCCTCGACTCGACCCTGGCCCCCGCCTGCGACCTGCCCGCCGCCCGACGCGCCGGCAACGCCGACACGGGCGGCATCCGCTACAGCACCCACCTGGAAGCCGACGCCTGCTACCCCAGCCGGCGCCTGGCCACCCTGCTCCGCATCCCCGACCCGACGACGGAGGCCTCTCCGGAAGGCCTCCCGGGCGACACCGTCGTCCTCGGCGCCCGCGACATCCTCTTCAACAACCACCTCGACGAACACGGCAACGCCTCGCTCGCCCTCCAACTCCTCGGCTCCCGCGACCATCTGGTCTGGTACCTCCCCTCCCTCTCCGACGTCCCGGACCCCGACGACGAGCGCGGCTTCTTCGACCTGATCCCGTCCGGCTGGCTCTGGGGCACCCTGCAGCTCTTCATCGCCGCCGCCCTCGCCGCCCTGTGGCGGGCACGCCGACTCGGCCCCCTGGTGCCCGAAAAACTCCCCGTCGCGATCCGCGCCTCCGAAACCGTCGAAGGCCGCGCCCGCCTCTACCGCAAGGCGAACGCCCGCGACCGCGCCGCCACCGCTCTTCGCTCCGCCACCCGCACCCGCCTCGCCCCTCTCACCGGCGTCCCCGTCTCCCAGGCGCACACACCCGAGTCCCTGCTCCCCGCCCTGTCCGCCCACCTCCACGGCACCCACGGCGACGGACAGTCCCTGCACGCTCTCCTCTTCGGCCCGCCGCCCGGCGACGACGCGGCCCTGATCGCCCTCGCCGACCAACTCGACGCCCTCGAAAGAGAGGTACGCCGTCCATGATGGACCCGACCACTGACAACGCCGGGCAGACTGCGGCCCCGGGCAACGCCCGCGCCGCTCTCGAAGCCCTGCGCGCCGAGATCGCCAAGGCCGTGGTCGGCCAGGACGCCGCCGTGACCGGTCTCGTCGTAGCCCTGCTCTGCCGGGGCCACGTCCTGCTCGAAGGCGTCCCCGGAGTCGCCAAGACGCTCCTCGTCCGCACCCTCGCCGAGGCCACCGAACTCGACACCAAACGCGTCCAGTTCACCCCCGACCTGATGCCGAGCGACGTCACCGGCTCCCTGGTCTACGACGCCCGCACCGCCGAGTTCTCCTTCCAGCCCGGCCCGGTCTTCACCAACCTCCTCCTCGCCGACGAGATCAACCGCACGCCCCCGAAGACGCAGTCGTCCCTCCTGGAAGCCATGGAGGAACGCCAGGTCACGGTGGACGGCACGCCGCGCCCTCTCCCCGAGCCCTTCCTCGTCGCGGCCACCCAGAACCCGGTCGAGTACGAGGGCACCTACCCCCTCCCGGAAGCCCAGCTGGACCGCTTCCTCCTCAAGCTCACCGTCCCGCTCCCCACCCGCCAGGACGAGATCGACGTCCTCACCCGCCACGCGGCCGGCTTCAACCCGCGCGACCTGCACGCCGCCGGCGTACGCCCCGTCGCGAGCGCCGCCGACCTGGAGGCCGCCCGCGCGGAGGCCGCCAAGACGACCGTCTCCCCGGAGATCACCGCCTACGTCGTCGACATCTGCCGCGCCACCCGCGAGTCGCCGTCCCTCACCCTCGGCGTCTCCCCGCGCGGAGCCACCGCACTGCTGTCGACCGCCCGCGCGTGGGCCTGGCTCACGGGCCGCGACTACGTCACGCCGGACGACGTGAAGGCCCTGGCCCTCCCCACCCTCCGGCACCGCGTCCAGCTCCGTCCGGAGGCCGAAATGGAGGGCGTGACCGCGGACTCGGTCATCAACGCGATCCTCGCCCACGTCCCCGTCCCCCGCTGATGGCACTCACCGGACGAGCCGCGCTCATCGCGGCCCTGGGCTCCGTTCCCATCGGCATCTGGGACCCCGGCTGGACGGGCATCCTCACGGTCAACGCCCCGCTGGCCGCCGCCTGCGCCTGCGACTTCGCCCTGGCCGCCCCCGTACGCCGCCTCGGTCTGACCCGCTCCGGCGACACGTCCGCACGTCTCGGCGACACCGCCGACGTCACCCTGACGGTGACCAACCCGTCGGGCCGCCCACTCCGGGCCCGTCTGCGCGACGCCTGGCCGCCCAGCAGCTGGCAGGCCGGCACGGAAACGGCGGCCTCCCGTCACACCCTGTCGGTGCCCGCCGGCGAACGCCGCCGCGTGACCACCCGCCTGCGCCCTACCCGCCGCGGCGACCGCCACGCCGACCGCGTCACGATCCGCTCGTACGGACCCCTGGGCCTCTTCACCCGCCAGGGCACCCATCGAGTTCCCTGGACGGTACGCGCCCTCCCCCCGTTCACCAGCCGCAAGCACCTCCCCTCCAAACTGTCCCGCCTGCGCGAACTCGACGGTCGCACCAGCGTCCTCACCCGCGGCGAGGGCACGGAGTTCGACAGCCTGCGCGAGTACGTCCCCGGCGACGACACCCGTTCCATCGACTGGCGCGCGACAGCCCGCCAGTCCACCGTCGCCGTACGCACCTGGCGCCCCGAACGCGACCGGCACATCCTGCTCGTCCTCGACACCGGCCGCACCTCGGCGGGCCGCGTCGGCGACGCCCCGCGCCTCGACGCCTCCATGGACGCCGCTCTGCTCCTGGCCGCCCTGGCCTCCCGCGCCGGCGACCGCGTCGACCTCCTCGCCTACGACCGGCGAGTACGTGCCCTGCTCCAGGGGCGCACGGCGGGCGACGTCCTTCCCAGCCTGGTCAACGCCATGGCGACCCTGGAGCCGGAGCTCGTGGAGACCGACGCGCGCGGCCTCACCGCCACGGCCCTGCGGGCGGCCCCTCGCCGCTCCCTGATCGTTCTCTTCACGACTCTCGACGCGGCCCCGATCGAGGAAGGCCTGCTCCCCGTCCTGCCGCAACTGACCCAGCGCCACACGGTCCTCGTGGCCTCGGTGGCCGACCCGCACGTGGCAAGAATGGCCCAGGCCCGCGGCCACACGGACGCCGTCTACGAAGCAGCAGCGGCCGCACAGGCCCAGTCGGAACGCCGTCGCACCGCCGACCAACTCCGTCGGCACGGTGTCACCGTCGTCGACGCGACCCCGGACGAGTTGCCGCCGTCCCTCGCGGACGCCTATCTGGAGCTCAAGGCGGCCGGCCGGCTGTAAACGGCGGGGCGGGGCAGGGCCGAAGGGCCCTGCCCTTTCCTCACTTCAAAGCCCCCCCAAAACGCAGAAAGCCCCGCACCGTTCCCGGTGCGGGGCTTCCTCGCAATAATTGTTCGGCGGCGTCCTACTCTCCCACAGGGTCCCCCCTGCAGTACCATCGGCGCTGTAAGGCTTAGCTTCCGGGTTCGAAATGTAACCGGGCGTTTCCCCTACGCTATGACCACCGAAACACTATGAAACTCTCAACCGCACCACGCTGTGGACGTGGGGTTGTTCGTGGTTTCAGAACCAACACAGTGGACGCGAGCAACTGAGGACAAGCCCTCGGCCTATTAGTACCGGTCACCTCCACACCTCACGGTGCTTCCAGATCCGGCCTATCAACCCAGTCGTCTACTGGGAGCCTTAACCCCTCAAGGGGGTGGGAGTCCTCATCTCGAAGCAGGCTTCCCGCTTAGATGCTTTCAGCGGTTATCCCTCCCGAACGTAGCCAACCAGCCATGCCCTTGGCAGAACAACTGGCACACCAGAGGTTCGTCCGTCCCGGTCCTCTCGTACTAGGGACAGCCCTTCTCAAGACTCCTACGCGCACAGCGGATAGGGACCGAACTGTCTCACGACGTTCTAAACCCAGCTCGCGTACCGCTTTAATGGGCGAACAGCCCAACCCTTGGGACCGACTCCAGCCCCAGGATGCGACGAGCCGACATCGAGGTGCCAAACCATCCCGTCGATATGGACTCTTGGGGAAGATCAGCCTGTTATCCCCGGGGTACCTTTTATCCGTTGAGCGACGGCGCTTCCACAAGCCACCGCCGGATCACTAGTCCCGACTTTCGTCCCTGCTCGACCCGTCGGTCTCACAGTCAAGCTCCCTTGTGCACTTACACTCAACACCTGATTGCCAACCAGGCTGAGGGAACCTTTGGGCGCCTCCGTTACTCTTTAGGAGGCAACCGCCCCAGTTAAACTACCCATCAGACACTGTCCCTGATCCGGATCACGGACCCAGGTTAGACATCCAGCACGACCAGACTGGTATTTCAACGACGACTCCACCCACACTGGCGTGCGAGCTTCACAGTCTCCCAGCTATCCTACACAAGCCGAACCGAACACCAATATCAAACTGTAGTAAAGGTCCCGGGGTCTTTCCGTCCTGCTGCGCGAAACGAGCATCTTTACTCGTAGTGCAATTTCACCGGGCCTATGGTTGAGACAGTCGAGAAGTCGTTACGCCATTCGTGCAGGTCGGAACTTACCCGACAAGGAATTTCGCTACCTTAGGATGGTTATAGTTACCACCGCCGTTTACTGGCGCTTAAGTTCTCAGCTTCGCCCCACCGAAATGGAGCTAACCGGTCCCCTTAACGTTCCAGCACCGGGCAGGCGTCAGTCCGTATACATCGCCTTACGGCTTCGCACGGACCTGTGTTTTTAGTAAACAGTCGCTTCTCGCTGGTCTCTGCGGCCACCCCCAGCTCACGGAGTAAATCCGGTCACCAGGTGTGGCCCCCCTTCTCCCGAAGTTACGGGGGCATTTTGCCGAGTTCCTTAACCATAGTTCACCCGAACGCCTCGGTATTCTCTACCTGACCACCTGAGTCGGTTTAGGGTACGGGCCGCCATGAAACTCGCTAGAGGCTTTTCTCGACAGCATAGGATCATCCACTTCACCACAATCGGCTCGGCATCAGGTCTCAGCCGTATGCAAGGCGGATTTACCTACCTTGCGGCCTACACCCTTACCCCGGGACAACCACCGCCCGGGATGGACTACCTTCCTGCGTCACCCCATCACTCACCTACTACAGGTCTGGTTCGTCGGCTCCACCACTCCCACTGACGGCAAAGCCGGCAGCAGGCGGTCTCACGGACTTAGCATCGCCTGGTTCGATGTTTGACGCTTCACAGCGGGTACCGGAATATCAACCGGTTATCCATCGACTACGCCTGTCGGCCTCGCCTTAGGTCCCGACTTACCCTGGGCAGATCAGCTTGACCCAGGAACCCTTAGTCAATCGGCGCAAACGTTTCTCACGTTTGTATCGCTACTCATGCCTGCATTCTCACTCGTCAACCGTCCACAACTACCTTCCGGTGCTGCTTCACCCGGCAGACGACGCTCCCCTACCCATCCATACAGGCGTTGGCCCTATTGTATGAATGACACGACTTCGGCGGTACGCTTGAGCCCCGCTACATTGTCGGCGCGGAATCACTAGACCAGTGAGCTATTACGCACTCTTTCAAGGGTGGCTGCTTCTAAGCCAACCTCCTGGTTGTCTGTGCGACTCCACATCCTTTCCCACTTAGCGTACGCTTAGGGGCCTTAGTCGATGCTCTGGGCTGTTTCCCTCTCGACCATGGAGCTTATCCCCCACAGTCTCACTGCCGCGCTCTCACTTACCGGCATTCGGAGTTTGGCTAAGGTCAGTAACCCGGTAGGGCCCATCGCCTATCCAGTGCTCTACCTCCGGCAAGAAACACACGACGCTGCACCTAAATGCATTTCGGGGAGAACCAGCTATCACGGAGTTTGATTGGCCTTTCACCCCTAACCACAGGTCATCCCCCAGGTTTTCAACCCTGGTGGGTTCGGTCCTCCACGACCTCTTACAGCCGCTTCAACCTGCCCATGGCTAGATCACTCCGCTTCGGGTCTTGAGCGTGCTACTGAATCGCCCTGTTCGGACTCGCTTTCGCTACGGCTTCCCCACCCGGGTTAACCTCGCAACACACCGCAAACTCGCAGGCTCATTCTTCAAAAGGCACGCAGTCACGAGAACAAGGCAAGCCTTGTTCCGACGCTCCCACGGCTTGTAGGCACACGGTTTCAGGTACTATTTCACTCCGCTCCCGCGGTACTTTTCACCATTCCCTCACGGTACTATCCGCTATCGGTCACCAGGGAATATTTAGGCTTAGCGGGTGGTCCCGCCAGATTCACACGGGATTTCTCGGGCCCCGTGCTACTTGGGTGTCTCACAAGCAAGCCGCTGACATTTCGACTACGGGGGTCTTACCCTCTACGCCGGACCTTTCGCATGTCCTTCGCCTACATCAACGGTTTCTGACTCGCCCTGTTGCCGGCAGACAACAGAAGTGAGATCCCACAACCCCGCACACGCAACCCCTGCCGGGTCTCACACGTGAACGGTTTAGCCTCATCCGGTTTCGCTCGCCACTACTCCCGGAATCACGGTTGTTTTCTCTTCCTGCGGGTACTGAGATGTTTCACTTCCCCGCGTTCCCTCCACACTGCCTATGTGTTCAGCAGCGGGTGACAGCCCATGACGACTGCCGGGTTTCCCCATTCGGACACCCCCGGATCAAAGCCTGGTTGACGACTCCCCGGGGCCTATCGTGGCCTCCCACGTCCTTCATCGGTTCCTGGTGCCAAGGCATCCACCGTGCGCCCTTAAAAACTTGGCCACAGATGCTCGCGTCCACTGTGCAGTTCTCAAACAACGACCAACCACCCATCACCCCGAGACTTACAATCCCGAGTGCACTGGGGCCGGCAACCGAAGACCCAGCCTCACGGCCGTGCCCTCAGACACCCAACAGCGTGCCCGACACCCTCGCCTTCCCTCACTCGTGTTCCACGCCGAAGCAGTACTAACGAGAAGATCAGGATCGAGTGTGCCGAGTAGTCAACGTTCCACCCATGAGCAACCGTGCAAGACATTTGCTTGCAGTCGGCCATGTGCTCCTTAGAAAGGAGGTGATCCAGCCGCACCTTCCGGTACGGCTACCTTGTTACGACTTCGTCCCAATCGCCAGTCCCACCTTCGACAGCTCCCTCCCACAAGGGGTTGGGCCACCGGCTTCGGGTGTTACCGACTTTCGTGACGTGACGGGCGGTGTGTACAAGGCCCGGGAACGTATTCACCGCAGCAATGCTGATCTGCGATTACTAGCGACTCCGACTTCATGGGGTCGAGTTGCAGACCCCAATCCGAACTGAGACCGGCTTTTTGAGATTCGCTCCACCTTGCGGTATCGCAGCTCATTGTACCGGCCATTGTAGCACGTGTGCAGCCCAAGACATAAGGGGCATGATGACTTGACGTCGTCCCCACCTTCCTCCGAGTTGACCCCGGCGGTCTCCCGTGAGTCCCCAACCTCCGAAGAGTTGCTGGCAACACGGGACAAGGGTTGCGCTCGTTGCGGGACTTAACCCAACATCTCACGACACGAGCTGACGACAGCCATGCACCACCTGTACACCGACCACAAGGGGGGCACCATCTCTGATGCTTTCCGGTGTATGTCAAGCCTTGGTAAGGTTCTTCGCGTTGCGTCGAATTAAGCCACATGCTCCGCCGCTTGTGCGGGCCCCCGTCAATTCCTTTGAGTTTTAGCCTTGCGGCCGTACTCCCCAGGCGGGGCACTTAATGCGTTAGCTGCGGCACGGACAACGTGGAATGTTGCCCACACCTAGTGCCCACCGTTTACGGCGTGGACTACCAGGGTATCTAATCCTGTTCGCTCCCCACGCTTTCGCTCCTCAGCGTCAGTATCGGCCCAGAGATCCGCCTTCGCCACCGGTGTTCCTCCTGATATCTGCGCATTTCACCGCTACACCAGGAATTCCGATCTCCCCTACCGAACTCTAGCCTGCCCGTATCGACTGCAGACCCGGGGTTAAGCCCCGGGCTTTCACAACCGACGCGACAAGCCGCCTACGAGCTCTTTACGCCCAATAATTCCGGACAACGCTTGCGCCCTACGTATTACCGCGGCTGCTGGCACGTAGTTAGCCGGCGCTTCTTCTGCAGGTACCGTCACTTTCGCTTCTTCCCTGCTGAAAGAGGTTTACAACCCGAAGGCCGTCATCCCTCACGCGGCGTCGCTGCATCAGGCTTTCGCCCATTGTGCAATATTCCCCACTGCTGCCTCCCGTAGGAGTCTGGGCCGTGTCTCAGTCCCAGTGTGGCCGGTCGCCCTCTCAGGCCGGCTACCCGTCGTCGCCTTGGTGAGCCATTACCTCACCAACAAGCTGATAGGCCGCGGGCTCATCCTGCACCGCCGGAGCTTTCGACCCGCCAAGATGCCTTGGCAGGTCAGTATCCGGTATTAGACCCCGTTTCCAGGGCTTGTCCCAGAGTGCAGGGCAGATTGCCCACGTGTTACTCACCCGTTCGCCACTAATCCCCACCCGAAGGTGGTTCATCGTTCGACTTGCATGTGTTAAGCACGCCGCCAGCGTTCGTCCTGAGCCAGGATCAAACTCTCCGTGAATGTTTGCCGGTTATCCGGCGTACACCACGAGAGCGGAACATCGGGAGGAATAGTCCCGACGTTCACAGCGTCCTCGCTGTGTGTTTCAAAGGAACCTCGTCCCAGCCGAATGACTGGAGACGGGGTATCAACATATCTGGCGTTGACTTTTGGCACGCTGTTGAGTTCTCAAGGAACGGACGCTTCCTTTGTACTCACCCTCTCGGGCTTTCCTCCGGGCGCTTCCCTTCGGTCTTGCGTTTCCGACTCTATCAGATCTTTCCGATCCGATTTCCTCGGTGCTTTCCAGGTTCCCGCTTTCGCGTTTCCCTTTCCGGCGGTTCCGACTTTATCAGAAGTTTCGGGGCGGTCTGACCGGCCGTTCGTTTCCGATTCATCGGGAGGTTGCTTCGTCGAATTCTTCGATTCGGAGAAGCTGGTAGATGTTCACTGTTGCCCTCTGGGGTGAACCCGTCTCCAGGCAACTGTTCTAATCTACCTCCCCGCTCGCTCCGTGTCAACGGCTCTTGCGGGAACGAAGAGGACAGTAGCAGCTCGCCGGGGTGGGATGCACATCAGGCGGCCGTCGGCACGGTGGCGCTGCGTTCGGCCGCCTCGACATCGCCCGTGTCGCCGGCGCGCACGGCGCGGCCGCCGAGGACGTAGACGTAGACGAGGAAGGCCAGCTCGGCCGCGACTCCGATGGTGATGCGGGCCCAGGTGGGCAGGCCTGACGGGGTGACGAAGCCTTCGATGGCGCCGGAGACGAAGAGGACGAGGGCCAGCCCGACCGCCATGCCGATGGCCGCCCGGCCCTCTTCGGCGAGGGCGACGCGTCGGGTACGGGGGCCCGGGTCGATGAGGGTCCAGCCCAGCCGCAGGCCGGTGCCCGCGGCGACGAACACCGCTGTCAGTTCGAGTAGGCCGTGGGGCAGGACCAGGCCGAGGAAGGTGTCGAGGCGGCCGGCCGACGACATCAGGCCGAAGCCGACGCCGAGGTTGAGCATGTTCTGGAAGAGGATCCAGATGACCGGTAGCCCCAGGAAGACACCCAGGATGAGACAGAGCGCGGCGGCCCAGGCGTTGTTCGTCCACACCTGGGCCGCGAACGAGGCCGCCGGGTTGCTCGAGTAGTACGTCTCGTACTGGCCGCCCGGACGGGTGAGCTCGCGCAGTTCACTCGGTGCCGCGATGGTGGACTGCACCTCCGGGTGGGTGCCGATCCACCAGCCCAGGAGCGCGGCGACCGCGGTCGACAGGAGTGCCGTGGGGACCCACCAGTGGCGGGCCCGGTAGACGGCCGCCGGGAACTGCCGGGTCAGGAATCGCGTGACGTCGCGCCAGGAGGCGCGTCGGGTGCCTGTCACGACACTGCGCGCGCGTGCCACCAGTTGACTGAGCCGTCCGGTCAGCTGGGGGTCGGGTGCGCTGGACTGGATCAGGGAGAGGTGGGTCGCCGTGCGCTGGTAGAGGGCGACGAGTTCGTCGGTCTCGGCGCCGGTCAGTCGGCGCCGGCGCCGGAGGAGGGCGTCGAGGCGGTCCCACTCCGCGCGGTGGGCGGAGACGAAGACGTCGAGGTCCATCGGTGTGCCTGCTCCTCGGCTATCGTCGGCGGCTCGTCGTGGATCAGCTTGTCGTACTGCGGCGCGGTGCGTCCTCAGCTTGGCAGACTGGCGGGGACGGGGGCATTCAGGGGAAGGGCGGCGGGCGTGAGTGAGCTGGTGACGGGCGAGGCGGTGGCGCTGGAGCTGCGTCCCGCGCGGCTGCCCAGCAGGGCGCTGGCCGTTCTGCTCGACCTGGTGGTGACGGTGGCCGTCTACGTCGCGGTGACCATCGCGCTGGTGGCCTCCACCTCGTCCCTGGACGGGGCGGCGCAGACCGCCCTGACGATCGCGACCTTCGTCCTCGTCCTGGTGGGCGGGCCGATCGCCGTGGAGACGCTCAGTCATGGGCGGTCGCTCGGGAAGATGGCGTGCGGGCTGCGGGTGGTGCGGGACGACGGCGGACCCATCCGTTTCCGTCATGCGCTGGTGCGGGGCTTGATCGGGGTGATCGAGATCCTCATGACGTTCGGGGTGATCGCCTGTATCGCCTCGCTGGTGTCGGCGCGGGGGCGGCGGCTCGGTGACGTGTTCGCGGGCACGCTGGTCGTGCGGGAGAGGGTGCCGTTCTCGTCGCCGGGCTTCATGCCGCCGCCTCCGCCGTGGCTGGCGGGGCGGTTCTCGGGGCTCGACCTTTCCGCGGTGCCCGACGATCTGTGGCTCGCCGTCCGTCAGTACCTGACGCGGGCGGGTCAGCTGGATCCACGCGTCGGCTGGGCCATGGCCGAGCGGCTCGCCGCCGATGTGGCGGCCCATACGGGTGCTCCGGTGCCGCGGGAGGTGCCGCCGCCCGCGTATCTGGCGGCGGTGCTGCAGGAACGGCAGGCACGGGAGGCCCGGCGGGCGTTCGGCGAGGCCTCGGCGGGCGGGCCTGCCGCCCCGGCGGCACCGAGGGTGCCGGTGTCTCCTGCGCCGACTCCCCCGTCGGCGCCCGCGCCGATCACCCCGCCGTCTGTACCGCCGTCCGGCGACCTGCCCGAGGTGTCGCGGGACGTGCCGTCGGACGGCCGCCGCGGGACCGGGTTCGTGCCGCCCGCGTAGGCACCGTCAATCGTCCGGCGCCCCTCACGGGAACACGGACGGTGGTGTCTCCAGGTCCTCCAGCTCGACACCGGGGGCCGCGAGTACGACGTCGCCGGCGATGTGCACGGAGTGCTGCTCGCCCGTGTCCAGGGCTGTGACCTGGTATTCGTCGACGACGAGCGGGCCGTTGTCAGTGGCGTGTGCTTCTCTGTTCAGCAAGGCCCAGGACTGGTCCACGGTGCGGGGGGCGAGGACCGGATCGGTGAGGGCGACGAGGCGTACGCGGGTGGCTGATGCGGAGGGGGTGAGGCGCAGGAGACGGGTGACGGCGACGAGGAAGGCCGGGGAGGTGCCGGTGAAGGCGTGGGCGCGCGCATTGCCTTCGGTGGCGTGGACTCCGGTGGGGTCGGTGCGGACCCAGGTGACGCCGTCGAGGGCGGCGCCGCGCACCTGCCAGTCGGCGGCGTGGAGTTCGAGGCGGAGGGGGCGGCCGAGTTCGTCGAGGGTGAGGTCGACGGAGCCGTGGTGGTCCCCGGTGGGGGTGGTCAGCTGTGAGACGTAGCGCCAGCCGGAGGGGCCGGGGGCGCATTGGAAGTGTTCTTCTGCGAGGGGGGTGTGGTCGTGCGGATCGTGGAGCGAATAACGGCCGCGGGGCATGGGTGTCCTGGGTGGTGACGGGCTGCTGGTCCGACCGCTGAGGCGGCAACGGGACAGGCCCCCGGCACGGGGGTGCGGGGGCCTGTCTCGTGGGCGAGGAGCCGTGGGAACCGGCTGGCTCAGTAGCGGTAGTGGTCCGCCTTGTACGGGCCCTCGACCTTGACGCCGATGTACTCGGCCTGCTCCGGGCGGAGCGTGGTCAGCTTGACGCCGAGGGAGTCGAGGTGGAGCCGGGCGACCTTCTCGTCGAGGTGCTTGGGAAGCACGTAGACGTCGGTCGGGTACGCGTCGGGCTTGGTGAACAGCTCGATCTGGGCCAGGGTCTGGTCCGCGAACGAGTTGGACATCACGAACGACGGGTGACCGGTGGCGTTGCCCAGGTTCAGCAGGCGGCCCTCGGAGAGGACGATGAGGACCTTGCCGTCGGGGTAGGTCCAGGTGTGGACCTGCGGCTTGACCTCGTCCTTGACGATGCCCGGGGTCTTGGCGAGGCCGGCCATGTCGATCTCGTTGTCGAAGTGGCCGATGTTGCCGACGATGGCCTGGTGCTTCATCTTGGCCATGTCCGAGGCCATGATGATGTCCTTGTTGCCGGTCGTGGTGACGAAGATGTCGGCCTTGTCGACGACCTCGTCCAGCGTGGTGACCTGGTAGCCGTCCATCGCCGCCTGCAGGGCGCAGATCGGGTCGATCTCGGTGATGATCACCCGGGCGCCCTGGCCACGCAGGGACTCCGCGCAGCCCTTGCCCACGTCGCCGTAGCCGCAGACGACGGCGGTCTTGCCGCCGATGAGGACGTCGGTGGCGCGGTTGATGCCGTCGATCAGGGAGTGGCGGCAGCCGTACTTGTTGTCGAACTTCGACTTGGTGACCGCGTCGTTGACGTTGATCGCCGGGAACAGCAGGGTGCCGTCGCGGTGCATCTCGTACAGGCGGTGGACTCCGGTCGTGGTCTCCTCGGTCACGCCGCGGATCTCGGACGCCAGCTGGGTCCACTTCTGCGGGCTCTCGCTGACCGTGCGGGTGAGGAGTTCGAGGATGACGCGGTGCTCGTCGGACTCGGCGGTGTCGACCGAGGGGACCTTGCCGTCCTTCTCGTACTCGACGCCCTTGTGGACGAGGAGGGTGGCGTCACCGCCGTCGTCCAGGATCATGTTCGGGCCGCCGGTGGGGGTGTTCGGCCAGGTCAGCGCCTGCTCCGTGCACCACCAGTACTCCTCCAGGGTCTCGCCCTTCCAGGCGAAGACCGGGACGCCCTGCGGGTTGTCGGGCGTGCCGTTCGGGCCGACGGCGATGGCGGCGGCCGCGTGGTCCTGGGTGGAGAAGATGTTGCAGGAGGCCCAGCGGACCTCGGCGCCCAGGGCGACCAGGGTCTCGATGAGCACCGCGGTCTGCACGGTCATGTGCAGGGAGCCGGTGACGCGGGCGCCGGCGAGCGGCTGGGCCTCGGCGTACTCCTTGCGGATCGCCATCAGGCCCGGCATCTCGTGCTCGGCGAGGGTGATCTCCTTGCGGCCGAACGCGGCCAGGGAGAGGTCGGCGACCTTGAAGTCCTGTCGGTTGTCGACAGTCGTCATTACGGGCTGCTCCTCGGGTTGGGTCGAGGTGGGTACGGCTGACCTGCGCGGCGGCGGACACAGGGGTGCCCCGAAGAGGACACAGGCATGCCCGCGTGCGCGCAGCGCAGTCCGTCGGAGGCCCTCTCTCCCTCGGCCGGTCCGTCGTGGACCGCCCGACCGCCATCAGCAGCGACGTCTGGCTCCGTCCCAAGCTACACCGCGGGCGCCCGCCGTCCCCAGTCCGCCTCCGAACACTTCCGGACGTTCACGCAGGGTGATGACGGGCGCCGGGCGTGGTCAGTGGGCTGCGGGCGGGGCGGTCGGGCCGCCGGGGGTCGCCTCGGGATCGGGGCCCTTGGCGGCCTCGGACTCGCTGTAGATGTCCGGTTCCAGGTAGATGACGCGGGCGATCGGGACCGCCTCGCGGATCCGCGATTCGGCGGCGTCGATGGCGGAGGCGATCTCCGTGGCCGTGCCGTCGTGGCGGACGGCGATCTTGGCGGCGACGAGCAGTTCCTCGGGGCCGAGGTGGAGGGTGCGCATGTGGATGATGCCGGTGACGGTGTCGCCGGAGACGACCGCGGCCTCGATCTGCTGGACCACCTCGGTGCCGGCGGCCTCGCCGAGCAGCAGGGACTTGGTCTCGGCGGCGAGGACCAGCGCGATCAGGATGAGCAGGATGCCGATGCACAGGGTGCCGATGCCGTCCCAGACGCCGTTGCCGGTGAGCAGGGCGAGGCCGACGCCGCCGAGGGCGAGGATCAGGCCGACCAGGGCGCCGAGGTCCTCCAGGAGGACGACCGGCAGCTCCGGGGCCTTGGCGTGGCGGATGAACTCCTTCCAGGACTTCTTGCCGCGCAGCGGGTTGGACTCCTTGATGGCGGTCCGGAAGGAGAAGCCCTCGGCGATGATCGCGAAGACCAGGACGCCCACCGGCCAGTACCAGTGCTCCAGTTCGTGCGGGTGCTTGATCTTCTCGTAGCCCTCATAGAGGGCGAACATGCCGCCGACGGAGAAGAGCACGATGGAGACGAGGAAGGCGTAGATGTAGCGCTCGCGGCCGAAGCCGAAGGGGTGTTGCGGGGTGGCCTCGCGCTGGGCCCGCTTGCCGCCCAGCAGCAGCAGGCCCTGGTTGCCCGAGTCGGCGACGGAGTGCACGGACTCGGCGAGCATCGACGACGATCCGCTGAAGAGGAACGCCACGAATTTCGCCACCGCGATCGAGAGGTTGGCGAGCAGTGCCGCCACGATCGCCCTGGTACCGCCTGACGCGCTCATGTGTCGCGTTGTCCCTTCGCCTACGTCCGTGGCCGGCTTTGCCCCGCCTTTGCGGTGCGCCATTCTTGCAGCCCGCGCGAACCCCGACGTGCCGGATGCCCCGTCGTACGCCTCTCAGACCCGGGTCAGACGCGCACGGTGGCCCGGAAGAGCGTGCCGGTTCCGGACACTTCGGCCTTTTCGTGCGCGGGGACGAAGACGGAGCGGCCGGGGGCCAGTTCGTGTTCGCCCGCCCGTACGGTGCCCGCCGTGCAGAGCAGGATCTGCGGGGTGGGCAGGGTGAGGTCGTGGGTGGCGGACCCCTCGGGCAGGACGTAGCGGGACAGGCGGAACTCGTCGGTCGGGGTGTCGTAGACCTCTTCGCCGTCGGGGGACGCCTCCGGGCGCAGCACGCCGGGGTCGCCCGCGTCGAAGCGGACGATGCGCAGAAGTTCGGGGACGTCGACGTGCTTGGGGGTGAGGCCGCAGCGCAGGACGTTGTCGGAGTTGGCCATGATCTCGACGCCGAGGCCGTTGAGGTAGGCGTGCGGGATGCCGGCGCCCAGGTACAGGGCCTCGCCGGGCTGGAGCCGGACGTGGTTGAGGAGCAGGGCGGCGAGGACGCCGGGGTCGCCCGGGTAGTGGTGGGCGACGTCGGCGTAGGGCCGGTAGGGGCCGCCGAGGCGGTCGCAGGCGGCCGCGGTCTCGGTGACCGTGCGGGACATCTCCTCGGGGTCGGCGGTGAGGATGGCGGTGAGGACCTCGCGCAGGGCGGCGTCCTCGGGGTGGGCGCGCAGCAGGTCGACGTACGGCTTGAGGGAGGCGACTCCGAGGCCGTCGAGCAGGTCGGCGGTCTCGGCCGGGGCGCGGAAGCCGCACAGGCCGTCGAAGTCGGTGAGGGCGCAGACCAGTTCGGGCTTGTGGTTGGCGTCCTTGTAATTGCGGTGCGGGGCGTCCAGGGGGACACCGCGGCGCTCTTCGTCCTCGTAGCCGGCCCTGGCCTGGGCGAGGTCGGGGTGGACCTGGAGGGAGAGCGGGGCACCTGCGGCGAGGAGCTTGAGGAGGAAGGGCAGCCGGGGACCGAACTTGGCGACGGACGCGGCGCCCAGTTCCTTCTCGGGGTCGGCGTCGACGACCTCGGCGAGGGTGCCCCGGCCCGTTCGGGAGGGGGCGCCCGGGTGGGCACCCATCCACATCTCCGCCTGCGGTTCGCCGGTCGGCTCGGTCCCGAGCAGGGTCGGGATCGCGGTGGTGGAACCCCAGGCGTAGGGGCGGACGGTGTTGTCGAGGCGGTCCATGGGCTCTCTCTGCCGGTGCGTGCGCGGTGGTACGTGGGAGTCGTACCAGGACGTCGTACGGGGAGGTCGTACGGGGGTGATGGTGCGTACGGATCAGGCGCCCGAGGCGAGTGCCAGGTAAACGGCGGCGAAATCCGTGATGGCGATCAGTTCGGCGAGGGTGTCGAGTTCGCCGCCCTCTTCCGGTTCCAGTTCGCTGATCGGCGTGTCGTGGCCGAGGGCGAGGTCACGGGCGTTGGGTGCGGCGGTGAGGCCGCCCGTGGGCCGGTCCCGCAGGAGCACCACGCGTGCGTGGAGGGCGGCCGGTTCCTCGACGCGGTCGCGGAAGAAGTCGTCGGGGTCGGCGCCGGCGGCGAGCCGGCCGGCGAGCAGGGCGCTGTGCGCGGCGAGCGCCTCGGGCAGGTCGGCGACGACGGCGGGGGTGCCGGACAGTTCGGCGAGCGCGGCGGCGAACCGGCGGCCCGCGGGCCCGGCGGAGGTGCCCTCGGTCCAGATGACGGGGAGGGATTCGGCCAGTTCGGCCGCGAGGGTCTTGGCGGGATTGCTGTAGGTGACGATCGCGGGTCCGCAGCGTTCGGCGACGCGGTCGAGGCGGTCGGCGACCTTGTCGATGGCCTCGGGGGGCGCCTCGAGCAGCCCGGTGCGGTCCAGCAGCGCGAGGAGCGGGGTGAGCAGCGCCCACAGGACACCGGGGGCGGCACCGGCGAGGGGCTCGTCGTGGTCGTAGGGAGCGGTCGCCATCGGGATGAACAGGCCGCGGGAGGCGCTCACCGCCTCGCTGAGCGGGGAGCGGGCGGGGGCGACGGCGACGACCGTGCAGCCGCGTCGGTAGGCCTGTTCGGCGAGCAGGGACAGGCCGGGCTCGGTGCCGTCGGGGGTGGCGATCAGCAGGAGGTCCACGGAGCCGGCCCAGCCGGGCAGTTCCCAGCGCAGGGCGCCCGCGGCGGGGGCGACGCCGGTGGGGGCGAGGCGGGTGACGGGGCTGCCGGCACCGGCGAGGGTGCCGAGGAGGTCGGCGGCGTGGGTGGCGGCGGCGCCGGGTCCTGCGATCAGTACGGCGCGGGGGCGGCCGTCCGGCTTGAGGTTGCCGACGCCGGCCTCGGCGGCGTGCCGGGCGGCGGTGCGGACGCGGGCACCGGCCTCGGCGGCGCCGCGGAGCAGGCCGCGGCGGTCGGCCTCGGTGAGGCGCTCCGGGGCGTCGAGGAGCGATTCGTCGAGCATGGCGGCAGGTCTCCGATCGCCGGGGCGTTCGTTCGGTTGCGCGGGGTCGTCGCCGGGTTGCCGGTCGCCGGGGCGGCGGTTACTCGGGGCGGCGGGCCTCGTCGACGAGGAGGACGGGGATGCCGTCGCGCACCGGGTACGCCAGGCCGCAGTCCTGGCCGGTGCAGATCAGCTCCGCTTCCTCCTCCTTGAGGGGGGCGTGGCAGGCGGGGCAGGCGAGGATCTCCAGGAGGCCGGCTTCGAGCGGCATGGGGGTTCCCTCCGGGGGTGGTGGGGCTTGTGTGGATGTGCTGGTCAGGGTACCGCCGGGGCGGGGCCCGTGCGGGTGGCCCACCTTGAACCCGGCGGTGGGGCTGGGGGCGGTCGCGCGCCGGGCGCTTGCCGGGTGCCGCTGCGCCCACCCTCCCCCACTCTCGGCTTCGCTCGAGCGGGGGGACCCCCGTCGCCCCAGCGGCACGACTGCCCGCAGCGGCGGCGGGGGGCGGGAGGGGGCGGCGCGGCTGCCCAACGTCGGCGGCTAAGCCCGGATGATCGCCAGGGCCTCGTCGCGGACCTTTGCCATCGTCGCCTCGTCGCGGGCCTCCGCGTTGAGGCGGAGCAGGGGCTCGGTGTTGGAGGGGCGGACGTTGAACCACCAGTCGGCCGTCGTGACCGTGAGGCCGTCCAGGTCGTCCACGGTGACGTCGTCGCGCTCCTCGTACGCGGCCCGGATCGCGGCGAGGCGGGCCTGCTGGTCGGCGACGGTGGAGTTGATCTCGCCGGAGCCGGCGTAGCGGTCGTACGCGGCGACGAGGGCGGACAGCGGGCCGTCCTGCTCACCGAGGGCGGCGAGGACGTGGAGGGCGGCCAGCATGCCGGTGTCGGCGTTCCAGAAGTCGCGGAAGTAGTAGTGGGCGGAGTGCTCGCCGCCGAAGATGGCGCCGGTCCTGGCCATCTCTGCCTTGATGAAGGAGTGGCCCACGCGCGTGCGTGCCGGTGTGCCGCCGTTCTCGCGCACGACCTCCGGGACGGACCAGGACGTGATCAGGTTGTGGATGACGGTGCCCCTGCCGCCGTTGCGGGCCAGTTCGCGGGCGGCCACGAGGGCGGTGACGGCGGACGGGGAGACCGGGTCGCCGTTCTGGTCGACGACGAAGCAGCGGTCGGCGTCGCCGTCGAAGGCGAGGCCGAGGTCGGCGCCCTCCTCGCGGACGCGCTGCTGGAGGTCGACGAGGTTGGCCGGGTCGAGGGGGTTGGCCTCGTGGTTGGGGAAGGTGCCGTCCAGTTCGAAGTACATCGGCACCAGGTCGAGGGGCAGGCCGGCGAAGACCGACGGGACCGTGTGGCCGCCCATGCCGTTGCCCGCGTCGACGACGACCTTGAGGGGGCGGATGGCGGTGAGGTCGACCAGGGAGCGCAGGTGGGCCGCGTAGTCGGCGAGGACGTCGCGCCGGGTGACGGTGCCGGGGCGGGCGGACGGTTCCGGGGCGCCCACCTCGCTCCAGCGCTCCACCAGGGCGCGGATGTCGGCGAGGCCGGTGTCCTGGCCGACCGGGGCGGCGCCCGCGCGGCACAGCTTGATGCCGTTGTACCGGGCGGGGTTGTGCGAGGCCGTGAACATGGCGCCCGGCAGGTCGAGTGCGCCGGAGGCGTAGTACAGCTGGTCGGTGGAGCACAGGCCGATCTCGGTCACGTCGGCGCCGCGGGCCGCCGCCCCGCGTGCGAAGGCGCCGGACAGGCCGGGGGACGAGGGCCGCATGTCGTGGCCGACCACGAGGGCGCCCGCGCCGGTCAGCTCGGCGAAGGCCGCGCCGAACAGCTCGGCCAGCGGCTCGTCCCACTGGTCCGGGACGACACCGCGCACGTCGTACGCCTTCACGATCTGCGACAGATCAGCAACCACGGCCAACCTTCCTGAAAGTCCTGTCGGAGCCCACAAACTACCCGTAGGGACCGGCGCACCGCCCGGAAGGTTCCCTCAGGTCAGGGCAGCATCCAGCCCAGGACGGCGGTGGACTGCCCGACCACGATCAGGCACATCACCAGCAGCAGGCCGAGGCTCCACGGCAGCACCTTGCGCAGGAGGTCGCCCTCGCGGCCCGCGAGTCCCACGGCGGCGCAGGCGATGGTGAGGTTCTGCGGGGAGATCATCTTGCCGAGGACGCCGCCGGAGCTGTTGGCGGCGGCGAGCAGTTCGGGCGAGAGTCCGGACTCCCGCGCGGCGGTCACCTGGAGGGCGCCGAAGAGCGCGTTGGCCGAGGTGTCGGAGCCGGAGACGGCGACGCCGAACCAGCCGAGCACCGGGGAGAGGAAGGCGAGTCCGGCCCCGGCCGCGGCGACGAAGTGGCCGATGGTGGCGGCCTGCCCGGACAGGTTCATGACGTAGGCGAGGGCGAGGACCGAGGTGACGGTGAGGATCGCGAAGCGCAGTTCGTGCACGGTCGCGAGCCACTCCTTGACCGCCACGCGCGCGTGCACGCCGAGGACGACGGCGGTGGCCACCCCTGCGAACAGCACGAGCGTGCCGCCGGTGGAGACGATCGGCCAGGAGAAGACGTTCCCGCCGACCGGCTTGCCCTCGGGGTCGAGCACGTCCAGGAACGGCCAGTCGTAGGACTGCGTGGCCTTGGCCAGCCAGTCCTTGACCGCCGGGATCTGCGCCACGGAGAAGACGGCGACGATCAGCGCGTACGGCGCGTAGGCCCGCACCACCTCCCGCGGCGTGTCCTCCTCGTCCAGTTCCTCGCTGCGTACGCCGGTCAGGACGGAGGCCCGTACGGGCTCGGCGGCGGGCCGGCGGGAGTGCGGTACGGCGACCAGGGCGCCGGCGCCGATGAGCGCGGCGGCGATGTCGGCGAGCTGGGCGGAGACGTAGTTGGAGGCGACGAACTGGGCGACGGCGAAGGCGACTCCGCAGGCCAGGGCGGGCACCCAGGTCTCGCGCAGGCCGCGCCGCCCGTCGACCAGGGCGACGAGGAGCAGCGGTACGACGAGGGCGAGCAGGGGCGTCTGGCGGCCGACCACGGAGGCGACGTCGTCCAGCGGCAGCCCGGTGACCTGGGCCAGCGTGACCACGGGGGTGCCCATCGCGCCGAAGGCGACCGGCGCGGTGTTGGCGACCAGGGAGACGACGGCGGCGCGCACGGGGTCGAAGCCCAGGGCGACGAGCATGACGGAGCAGATCGCGACGGGTGCCCCGAACCCGGCGAGGGCCTCCAGGAGGGCGCCGAAGCAGAAGGCGACGACGAGGGCCTGGATGCGGGGGTCGTCGGACAGGCGGCCGAAGGAGCGGCGCAGGATGTCGAAGTGCCGGGTGCGGACGGTCATCCGGTAGACCCACAGGGCGTTCACGACGATCCACAGGATGGGGAAGAGGCCGAAAACCGCCCCCTGGACGGCGCTGGAGGCCGTCTGGTCCAGCGGCATGCCGTAGGCGAGCCAGGCCACCAGCACGGCGGCCAGCAGGCCGATGAGGCCCGCCAGGTGCGCCTTCATGCGGACGCCGCCCAGCAGGACGAGGACGATCACCAGTGGCAGGGCCGCCACCAGGGCGGACAGGCCGAGCGAACCGGCGACGGGTTCCAGTTCCTGCACGTACACGGACGCCTCCCCGGATTCCGCCATGCGAAAGCGATTTCTCGTGACTTCCGGAATGGTCGTGTCCGCGACAACAGCGCGTCAATGGGTGTGCAGCAACGGATGTGATCGACGCCACGGGAAGTGGGACGGGGGAAGCAGGGGGCGAGCGGGACTCAGTTGTCCGGCGAGCGCAGCACGCGCAGGTGACCGCGGCGCGCGACCTCCATCGGGTCGGCCGTGCGTGCGCCGCCACCCGCCTCGGCCGCCCGCTCCTGGGGCCGGGCCGCCTCGCGCACCGCGTTGGCGAGCGCTTCCAGGTCGTCGCCGCTGGGGCGGGCCGGGGCCGATCCGTCGAGCAGGCGGACGACCTCCCAGCCGCGCGGGGCGGTGAGGCGCTCGGAGTGCTCGGCGCACAGGTCGTAGCAGTGGGGTTCGGCGTAGGTGGCGAGCGGGCCGAGGACCGCGGTCGAGTCGGCGTAGACGTACGTCAGCGTCGCGACGGCGGGACGGCCGCAGGCGGTGCGCGAACAGCGACGTACAGGGCTCACGATGTTGGACGGTACCGCACTCTTGAGCGGGCCGCGACGACTCTCCACCAGGTCACACCCCCGTGTCGTGGCGTGAAACGTCCTACGGCCGTCCCGCTCACCCCCGTTCGACCTGCGTGGACGCCGCTCCCGAGGAGCTCGCGCGGACCGGAAAGCGGTCACGACCCGATACAAACAACGACATTTGCCTTGAGTTCCGCGGTCACGGAGAGATACCGAATTGAGCCCAACCTTGGCTGGAATGGTCATCCGGCGACAGGCCGAGTGGACCGCCGTCACGTGGCCCGCCGAGCGCGTGCGGGCCGGGCGCGTCGCCTCGGCGGGGACTACCCTTCACCAGTGATGGACAACCCCGTGACGCCCCGTGATGCCGGCCGCCCGGGCCCCCGCCGTCGTGATCGCCACGGTCGGGGCATGCGCGGCCCGGTCGCTCCCCCGCAGGTGCCGCTCGCCGCGAGCCGTGGCGAGGTCTTCGCCGACCTGGTGCAGGACTCCGTGGAGCGGCTGGAGCGGCGGTGGCCGCAGCTCGCCGACATCGACTTCCTCGTCCTCGACGTGCCGCGGCCGGCCGCGGCCGGGGACGCGTGGAACGACGAGGCGGTTCCGCTCGGGGGCACGGTGCCCTCCCGGGACGGGCGGCGGGGGCGGGTGGTCGTCTACCGGCGGCCGGTGGAGATCCGGACCAAGGGGCGCGACGAGCGGGCGCTGCTGGTGCACGAGGTCGTCGTCGAGCAGGTCGCGGAGCTGCTGGGGCTCACCCCGGAGACGGTGGATCCCCGGTACGGGGAGGACTGAGCGGCGGGGGCCCGGTCGCCCCCGGCCACTACTTCTGCAGGACCGACAGGTCCTCGTCCGCGTTGGGCACCGAGACCATGCCCCGGTCGTCGGGGAGGGTCTGGACGGTGAAGGACGCGACGTCGTCGTCGGACCCCGTCAGAGTGCGCGAGGCGTGGACCGGGCCGCCCGAGACGGTCTCGACGGTCAGCGCATAGGAACCCTTGAGTCCCGCGGGCACCGGTGCGTCGACGTTCTGGGTCGTGCCGGCCTTCAGCGTGTACGTCTTGGTCGCCGTCGTGCCGCCCTCGGTGCCCGCCGAGGCCGTGACCCTGACCTTCGCCGCCGCGCCGGGCGCGGACAGGGCCAGGGTGGTGCTCTTGGCGCGGTTGTCCGCGGCCGTCGCGCGCGCACCGACCGGGTCGGAGGCCGGGATGAACGCGGACTCCTGCTCGTCGCCCTTGCCCCGCACGACCCGGACCGCGGCCACGACCGGAACGGACCGGTCCGTGGGCGTGAGCACCAGCGAGCCCGCCTCGCCGCGCGTGACCTCGCCGAGGTCGACGCCGGTCGTCATACCGGCCTTGACGTGCACGGTCTCGTGGCCGGCGGGCGTGATCAGCCCGGTCGGCGAGGCGAGTCGCACCTTCAGGTCGGCGTCGGTGCCGCCGGGCGTGAACAGCACCAGGCGTACGGCGGTGGCGTCCTTCGGGATGCCCGGCACGACCAGGTCGCTCGCCGGGTCCGCGGCCGCGGTCAGCCAGTCGCCGCCGGTCTTGTCGTCCAGGGCCTGCACCGCGGCGCCGAGCCGGCCGCTGCGCACGCCGACGTGCACGGTCAGGTCGGTCTGCCGCACGTCGCTGAGGGTCGACAGCAGCAGGGACTCCGTGGCGTGCGGCGGCACCGTGACGCCCTCGCCCACCGTGGACTTCAGGGCGCCGTCCTTGCCGTACAGCTCGATGTCGACGACGGCCGCCGAGTCGTCGGGGTTGGTCAGGTGCACGTAGTCGGTGCGGCCGGTCGCGGTGCTGGCGCCCGGGAACCAGAACTCCGTGTCCGGAGCGGTGCAGTTGACGCCCTGGAGTCCCCGGCCCGTCCCGGCGGCGACCTCCGTGGTCTGCTGGACCGTCCAGCCCGGCGCGCTGCCGCCCTCCGCGGTGCCGATCAGGGCGGGGGTGTCGGCGCCGGTGGTCTTCCCGGCGACGGGCGTGCCGGGCGCCTTGGGCTGGACGACCGGCTTCTCCGCCTTCTCGTCCTTGTCGCCCTTCTCGTCCTTGTCGTCGCCCTGGCCGCCGGCCCCGGTGGCGTCGTCCGACTCCGCCGCCACGAGCGCGGCGCTGCCCTTCTCGTCGGCGCCCTTCGTGACGGGCGTGAAGGACGTGTACGACGTCTCGGCGAGGTCGGAGGTGCTGGGCGCCGGGCACAGCAGGCTGGTGCGCTCCACGGGCAGCCGGGCGGCCGGCGCCCCGGTGTCCGGGCCGGAGTCGTCCGGGGCGGACACCGCGGCGAACCCGGTGACGGCGGCGAGCGCGGTCGCGCAGGCGATCAGGGACAGGGTCGTGCGCTTCACTGCTGGCTCCCGTCGGGGCGCTCACTGCCCGTGCCGTGCGGCTGCTGGGGCTGGGAAGGGTCGTACGGCGTGTCGTAGCCGCCCTGGCCGTACCCCTGGTCGAACGCGGGGTCGTACCCGGTCTCCTGACCCTGCGTCGGGTCGCCGTACGCGTACGGGTCGTACTGGCCGCCGCTCCCGTACTGCGCGCCCTGGCCGGCGGGGCCGCCCTGGTAGGCGTCCTGCTGGTACGGGTCCCCCTGGTAGGGCTGCTGCCCGTAGGCGGCGGGGTCGTACTGCTGGGCGCCCTGGTACTGCTCGCCGCCGTAGCCGCCGTCGTAGGAGCCGTAGTCGGTGCCGGTGTATCCCGTCGTGTCCCACGCGCCGTACGCCTGCTGCTGCGGGACCGGTGCGGGGGCCGCCGCGGGCGGCTCGGGGACCTCGGGTGCCTCGGGCGCCTCGGGCGCGTCGTCCGCTGTCCCGGGGCCCGGCTCCGGGCCTGCTCCGGCTCCGGCCTCGGCTTCCGCCGCCTCCGCCTCGGCCTGGGCGCGCAGGCGCCGTGCCCGGCGTCCCTCGCCCTCGGCCGCCTGGGCGGGGACGAGCTGCTCGTCGGGCAGGTCGTCGTCGACGTCGCGGCGCCTGCCGGGCAGGGCGAGCACGACGAGGACGACGCCGAGGAGTCCCTGGGCCCACATCCAGGCCGTGTGCGTGAACGGGGCGTCGTAGGTGACGTCCAGCCGGCCGCCGGAGGCGGGGAGTTCGAAGCCCTGGGCCCAGCCGTCGACCGTGGTGCGAGTGAGGGCCTTTCCGTCCAGGGTCGCCGTCCAGCCCTCGGCCGCGGTGTCGGCGAGGCGCAGCACCCGGCCGTCGGGGCCGGCCTTGACGTCGGTGTGGATCTCGACGGGCCCGGCCGCCACGGGCTCGGGCTCGCCGGCACCGGACTTCCCGGCACCCGACTTCTCGCCGGGCACGATGGTCGCGCGCGCGACCTCCTGGTTCACCCGCCACAGTCCGCTGCCGTCCTGCTGGCTGAGCCTGCTCAGTCCGGGCGTGGCGTCCAGGACGCGGGTGACCTCGCGCGGCGCTCCCTTGTGCACGAGCACGTAGCGCACGGCGAATCCGCCGAGCTGGTCGGCCTGGTCGGCGCCGGAGCCGGCCACGAGGTTGGCGACGACCTTGTCGAGGGTGGTGTTCCCGCCGTCGCCGGAGGCCAGTTCGCCGTCGCCGAGACGGGCGCCGGAGCCGCGGACCAGCATGTAGCTCACGTGGGCGGACGAGTCGCTGTCGAGGACGAGGGTGCGGGCCTGGTCGCGGGTGTGGCTCTCCTCGGCGACGAACGCGGGCACCTGCACGGGGTCGCGTCGCTCCACGGGCCCGTCGGCGCCGCCGATCATCCAGCCGGCGGCGGCGATCAGCGGGCCGAGGGCCGAGGCGAGGGCGATCAGGGCGGCGACGGGCTGGCGCCAGCCGAAGCTCTGCTCGGCCACGCGGAAGCGCGCGCCGTCGGCGCCGAGGGCCGCGGCGGACAGCAGGGCGATGCCGTAGACGAGGGTGGCGGGGCCGGCCCAGGCGGAGCGGTTGGACAGGACCGAGAAGACGAGGGCGACCAGGGCGACGGCCCAGGCCGTCCGGACGGCCAACTGCCGCTCGGAGCGCAGCAGTGCCGCCAGCGCGGCCAGCACGACGCCGATGAGGAACAGCCCGCCCACCGTGCCCGGACCGCCGGGGCTGGCGCCGAGCAGGTCGAGCGCGGAGGCGGCCGAGGAGCCGTACGCGAGCCCGGCCTCGTCGAAGAAGCCGAACGGCAGCAGCGACAGCGACCAGGGGGCGAGCAGCAGCAGCGGGGTGCCGAGCTGGGCGAGGAAGCGCGGTCCGTACGCCGTGATCTCGCCGCGGCGCAGGGCGAGCACTCCGAGGCCCAGGACCAGCGCGACCGGCCACACCACGGGCGTGAAGGCGGTCGTGACGGTCAGCAGCAGGGCGTACGCCCAGGTGGCGCGCCAGCTGCCGCGGGCGCCGGAGGAGCCCGTCAGACCGGCCGCCGCGACGCCCGCGCGCGCGATCAGCGGCAGCAGGACGGCGAGGACGGCGGTGCCGATGCGGCCGCCGGCGAGGGCGCCGGTCGCGGCGGGCAGGAAGGCGTAGGCGACGGCGGCCCAGGCGCGCAGCAGCCGGGACGGGACCAGCGGGCGGGAGGCGAAGTACGCCGTGGCGCCCGCCAGGGGCACCGAGCAGACCAGCAGCAGGGTGACGGCGAGTCCGGTGGAGCCGAGCAGGACGGAGGCGAGCGTGGCCAGGATGGCGAGGTAGGGCGGCGCGGAGGCGGTGCCGCCGGTGCCGACCGTGTGCCAGGCGTCCAGGTACCGCGACCACAACTCGCCGGCGCCGGCCGGGGCGGGCAGCAGCGCGCCGCCCGCCAGGGCGCCGCCGCCGAGGAGCGCGCGGCAGGCGACCAGGGAGACCAGCAGCAGCACCAGGAAGAGCACCGGGCCGGGTTTGCGGGCGATGCGCTTGAGGCGGGCGAACTGCTCGATCTCCAGGAAGTCGGCGTCGTCGCCGCCGGGTCCGGACTCGATGCCGCCGCCGTGCCGTCCGGCGCCCGTGGCGGCGTCGGCGTCGGAACCGCCGAAGAGGTCGCCCGCGACCTGCTCGACGGTGGCGCGGACGGTCGCGCCGGGCGGCGGGAACAGGGGCCGCAGTTCGTCCTTCTCGACCTGCGGGCGCCCGCGTTCGCGCCGGCCGGCGAGGATCCGCTCCGGTCGCAGCAGGACGCCCAGCAGGCCCCGGATCTCGTCCAGGGCCTGGCCGGGCACCTTGCCGACGAGGTAGGCGAGGGTCCGCAGCAGGGTGCCGAGGACGATGCGCAGCAGCACCCAGGGCAGCGCGGCGGTGCGGACGTTGACCAGGAGGGTGTGGACGGCGCCGGCCTTGTCCACCTTGTGCGGCGAGGCGGTGGTGCGGCCCGCGCAGTCGACGGCGCGGCGCTCGCGCGAGGCCGCCTCGGCGTGCCGGACGACCGCCTCGGGGGCGACGAGGACGCGCATTCCGGCCGCGTGCGCGCGCCAGCACAGGTCGACGTCGTCGCGCATCAGGGGCAGCCGGCGGTCGAATCCGCCGAGCCGCTCGAAGACGTCGCGCCGGATCAGCATGCCGGCGGTGGACACCGACAGCACGGTGCGGACGTGGTCGTGCTGGCCCTGGTCCTGCTCGCGGCGGTCCAGGCCGGTCCAGCGGCGGCCGGAGTTGGCGATGGAGACGCCGACCTCCAGCAACTGCCTGCGGTCGTACCAGCCGCGGAGCTTGGGTCCGACGACGGCGACGTCGTCGCGGCCGAGTTCGTACTCGGTGTCCACGACGCGCAGCAGCTGGGCGAGGGCGTCGGGTTCGGGGGCGCAGTCGTCGTGCAGCAGCCACAGCCACTGGACCGGCTCTCCGTGGGGCAGCTCCGGCAGGTCGTAGGCGTCGTCGCGCCAGCTGCGCGTGACGGGGTCCCAGCCGCTGGGCCGCTTCAGGTACGGCAGGTCCTCGGGGGTGAGGACGGGGGCGGTGCGGGCGGCCTCCTCGACGGCCTGGCCGAAGCCGGTGCGCCGGGCGAGGTGGAGCACGCGGTCGTCGCCGAGGGCGTCGGCGACCAGCCGGGAGGAGTCGTCGGCGCTGCCGGTGTCGGCGGCCACGGCGTACTGGACGGGGCGCTCCTGGCCGAGCAGCCCGGCGAGCGCGTCGGGCAGCCAGCGGCCTCCGTCGTGGGCGACGAGGACCGCGGTCACCACGTGACGCGGGAACTCAGGTGTGGCAGCGAGGTCTTGCTGGGCTGCCGTGTGACTCTGCACGGACATCGAGGTACGGGCCCCGGTTCGGTGGACTGCGGTGGACGCCCGTGCCTGTTGGGAACGGCGGGGCGTCTCGGACGAGCGCCCACACTATCGGCTGGACACAGGGGCGGCCCGCCGCCTGTGGACAACCCACCGGCGACGGGCCGTTACCGCTGCTCGGGCCGTCTGCGCGGACCGTCCGCGCGGGCCCTTCCGCCGCCGCGTCGGACGTTCGTGCTCAGACCGCGGCCTTCTTCAGGCGGCGGCGTTCTCTCTCGGACAAGCCGCCCCAGATGCCGAAACGCTCGTCGTTGGCAAGGGCGTACTCGAGGCATTCGGAGCGGACCTCGCAGGCGAGGCAGACCTTCTTGGCCTCGCGGGTCGAGCCGCCCTTCTCGGGGAAGAAGGACTCGGGGTCGGTCTGGGCGCACAGTGCGCGCTCCTGCCAGCCGAGCTCCTCGTCCGCGTCGTCGACCAGCAGTTGCTGCACCAGCTCGGTCATGTGCGCCCCTCGTCTGTCTTTCGCGTCCCCGTGATCCAGCCGTTACCGATTCCGGCTGAACGACACGAGTGAAATTACAAGTGTGCTGCTCCGGGCGAGTCAAGCCGAGATCTGCTATTGGGCCCCTTATTCACTCTGCGGAACCAAGGCCATGCAGTAAGTGTTCAAATCGCCATAAACCTTGACATACCAATCAGCCCGCCGGGGAGCCCGTCCCGTTCAACATCTGCACCAGGAAGGACGCCCCGGCGATCGATCCCGTTCCGATACACGCGCCGAAGCGAACCTGATCACATTCGGATCACGGGATCGCAACGGGGGTTGTGCGCCCGGCTTGTGCGCCATGTGTCCCGGAAGCCGTATGAGCAAACCTTTCGGCAGCGCGATCAACCGGATGAGGTGAAACATGTCCCACATAACGGGCATCGAGTTGACAGTGCTGGTGTGAACCGCTGTCCTTGTGGGCATGCTCGCGAACTTGGCGCTCGCCTCGACCCGCACCGCCGGGTCCCACGGTGCTGCCCGCGCTCGCTGTAGCTGTTGCCGCTGTTCCAGCTGTTGAGCCGACCGCGCTCCGGCTGTCCCCGAGTCCACGCGACTCGACTGCTCCGTTCCCGCCCCACCAGGGCGTTCTTCGTCATTCGCTCCGCTCCGCCGCTCTCTTCCCGCCGAGGAACCACGCACCCATGAACAGCGACAGCGATCTCCAGATCGCCGGCGACATCCTCGAAGTCCCCCACCTCCTGCAGCCTCCGCGCGAGCACCCGGCCACCGTCGCCGAGTTCGCCGGTCTCCTCCGTTCCCTCGCCGCCGACCGCACGGCGTGGGAGCACCTCGTCCGGTACGACGCGACGACCCGCTGGTACCACCGGCTGCGCACCGGCCCCGGGTACGAGGTCTGGCTGCTGTCCTGGGTGCCGGGACAGGGCAGCGGACGCCACGACCACGGCCCCTCCTCCGGCGTGTGGACGGTCCTGGAGGGCACGCTCACCGAGCACACGGAGCGCGGCACGCGCGCGTTGCGGGCCGGTACGCAGCGCGTGTTCGCGCCGGGCCACGTGCACGAGGTCGTCAACGACGCGCTGGAGCCGGCGGTCAGCCTGCACGTCTACCACCCGGGCCTGACCGAGATGCCGATGCACTCCCCGCAGTGCTCGGCCGCGGCCGGGCAGGACACCGGCGCCGGCACCGCCGCCGCACCGGCACGGTGACGACTGGTCGACGCAGTGTCGTACCCGCCTGCAAGACTGGGCCCATGCGCATTGTGGTTCTGGCAGGCGGCATCGGCGGTGCCCGGTTCCTGCGTGGTCTGAAGCAGGCCGCGCCGGACGCGGACATCACGGTCATCGGCAACACCGGGGACGACATCCACCTCTTCGGGCTGAAGGTCTGCCCGGACCTCGACACGGTGATGTACACGCTCGGCGGCGGCATCAACGAGGAGCAGGGCTGGGGGCGGGCCGACGAGACCTTCCACCTCAAGGAGGAGCTGGCGGCGTACGGCGTCGGGCCCGAGTGGTTCGGGCTGGGCGACCGTGACTTCGCCACGCACATCGTGCGGACCCAGATGATCACTGCGGGGTTCCCGCTGAGCGCGGTGACCGAGGCGCTGTGCGACCGCTGGAAGCCCGGGGTGCGCCTCATCCCGATGACCGACGACCGCGTCGAGACGCACGTGGCGGTGACCTTGCCCGACAGCGGCTCCGCCGCGGGGTCCGGGGAGCGCAAGGCGGTCCACTTCCAGGAGTACTGGGTGCGGCTGCGCGCCTCCGTACCCGCCGAGGCGGTCGTGCCGGTCGGCGCCGAGCAGGCCAAGCCCGCGCCGGGCGTCCTGGAGGCCATCGCGGAGGCGGACGTCATCCTCTTCCCGCCCTCCAACCCGGTCGTCTCGGTCGGCACGATCCTCGCCGTGCCCGGCATCCGGGAGGCGATCGCCGAGGCCGGGGTGCCGGTGGTGGGCCTGTCCCCCATCGTCGGCGACGCGCCCGTGCGCGGCATGGCCGACAAGGTGCTCGCCGCGGTCGGCGTGGAGTCCACGGCCGCCGCGGTCGCCGAGCACTACGGCTCGGGGCTGCTCGACGGCTGGCTGGTCGACACGGTCGACGCCGACTCCGTCACGCGCGTGAAGGCCGCCGGGATCCTCTGCCGCGCCGTACCGCTGATGATGACCGACCTCGACGCCACGGCGCAGATGGCCCGGGAGGCGCTGACGCTGGCGGAGGAGGTGCGGGAGGCGTGAGCGACGAGACGCGCGACGGCGCTTCCGGCCACCGGGACGGCTACCGGGTGTGGGCCCTGCCGGGGCTGCCCGAGGTGCGGCCCGGCGACGACCTGGCCAAGCTCATCGCGGCCGCCGAGCCCGGGCTGGCCGACGGGGACGTGCTGCTCGTCACGTCCAAGATCGTGTCCAAGGCCGAGGGCCGGATCGTCGAGGCCGCCGACCGGGAGGCCGCGATCGACGCCGAGACGGTGCGGGTGGTGGCCCGGCGGGGCACGCTGCGCATCGTCGAGAATCATCTGGGTCTGGTCATGGCGGCGGCCGGCGTCGACGCCTCCAACACTCCGCAAGGGACCGTACTGCTGCTCCCCGAGGACCCCGACGCCTCCGCGCGCGGCATCCGCGAGGGGCTCCGCGACACGCTCGGCGTGGACGTCGGCGTGATCGTCACCGACACCGCCGGGCGGCCCTGGCGGTCCGGGCTCACCGACATGGCGATCGGCGCCGCGGGCGTCCGCGTCCTCGACGACCTGCGCGGCGGCACGGACGCGTACGGCAATCCGCTCAGCGCCACCGTCGTCGCCACCGCCGACGAGCTGGCCGCCGCGGGCGACCTGGTCAAGGGCAAGGCCGCCGGCCTGCCCGTCGCCGTCGTACGCGGACTGCCGCAGGTGGTCGCCGAGGACGACGGCGAGGGCGCGCGGGCGATGGTGCGCGGCGCGCGCGGCGACATGTTCCGCCTCGGCACCTCGGAGGCGGTACGGCAGGCGGTCACGCAGCGGCGTACGGTACGGGCCTTCACGGACGAGCCCGTCGACCCCGGCGCCGTGCGCCGGGCGGTGGCCGCCGCCGTGACCGCGCCGGCGCCGCACCACACGACACCGTGGCGGTTCGTGCTCCTGGAGTCGGCGGACTCCCGCACCCGGCTGCTCGACGCGATGCGGGACGCCTGGATCGCTGACCTGCGGCGCGACGGCAAGAGCGAGGGGTCCATCGCCAAGCGCGTCCGCCGCGGCGACGTCCTGCGCAACGCGCCCTACCTCGTCGTCCCCTGCCTGGTCATGGACGGCTCGCACACCTACGGGGACGCGCGGCGCGACGGGGCCGAGCGGGAGATGTTCGTGGTCGCCACCGGCGCGGGCGTGCAGAACCTGCTCGTCGCGCTGGCCGGGGAGCGGCTGGGTTCCGCGTGGGTGTCCTCGACGATGTTCTGCCGGGACGTCGTACGGGAGGTGCTGGGGCTGCCGGGCGACTGGGACCCGATGGGCGCGGTGGCGGTCGGGCATCCGGCCGAGGAGCCGAAGGCGCGGCCGGAGCGGGACGCGGGGGCGTTCATCGAGGTGCGGTAGCCCTCTACCCTCGTAGGGGCTCTCCCTCGGCTCTCGTACGGCTCTCCCAAGGATCACGCTCGTGGCAGGACGTTTCGCTCCCCGGCCCCCTCGCGCCACCGTGCGCGGTGGGATACCCCGGCAGGCGCCCGCGCCGGGCCGGGTCCGGGTGTGGGTGCCGGACGGGCCGCTGGAGCTGGGGCTGGTGCTCGGGCCGCTGCGGCGCGGGCCGGGCGATCCGACGTTCCGGACGATGCCGGACGGGTCGGTGTGGCGGGCCAGCCGGACGCCCGCCGGGCCGGGCACCCTGCGGGTCACCGCGCGCGGCGCCGAGGTGCGGGGCGAGGCCTGGGGGCCGGGGGCCGAGTGGCTGCTGGAGGAGTTGCCGCGGCTGCTGGGCGCCGAGGACGACCCGTCCGCGTTCGTGCCGCGGCACCGGCTGCTGGCGGTCACGGCGCATCGGCGTCCGGGGCTGCGGCTGGGACGGACCGGGCTGGTGCTGGAGTCGTTGATCCCCTCGGTCCTGGAGCAGAAGGTCACGACGCTGGAGGCGTACCAGGCGTGGCGGCTGCTCGTGCGGAAGTTCGGCGAGCCGGCGCCGGGGCCCGCGCCCGGGCGGATGTGCGTGATGCCGGCGGCGCGGACGTGGGCGATGATCCCGTCCTGGGAGTGGCATCTGGCCGGGGTGGACGACAAACGGGCGTCGACGATCCTGCGGGCCGTGCGGGTCGCCGCGCGGCTGGAGGAGGCGTCGGGGATGGAGCCGGCGGCCGCGCGGGAGCGGCTGGAGGTTCTGCCGGGGGTGGGGCCGTGGACGTCGGCGGAGACCGTGCAGCGCAGTCACGGGGCGCCGGACGCGGTGACGGTCGGGGATCTGCATCTGCCGGGGATCGTGGGGTTCGCGCTGGGCGGGGACCGGTATGCGGATGACGCGGAGATGCTGCGGTTGCTGGAGCCGTATGCGGGGCAGCGGCATCGGGCGGCTCGGTTGGTGTTGTTGAGTGGGCGGGTGCCGGGGAGGCGGGCGCCGCGGATGGCTCCGCGGGGGATCGAGCGGTTGTAGGGGGTCCGGGGTTCGCTGGTCGGCCGGGGTGCGGGTGTGCCGGGGTGCGGGTGTGCCGGGGTGCGGGTGTGCCGGGGTGCTGGCGTGCTGGGGTGCGGGCGGTGGGGTGCGCGGCCCGGCGCTGGCGGGGTGCCGCCTGCGCCCACCCGTGCCGCCCTGGGGGTACCTCCCAGGCCGATCAGGCGCTGGGGGAGGCACGACTGCCCGCAGGAACGGCGGCGTGGCGGCTGCCAGCAGGTACGGCGGCGGCACAGCGACTGCCGTCGGCTACGGCGGTATGGCGACTGCTCGTGGTCGGGGCGGCTAGGTGTCCGAGGAGAAGCGGAGGGCTGCCGGGGGGATCTGGGCATCGCACCAGATGCGGGCGCCGGAGCGGAGTTCGTTGTCGGCGCCGATGACCGCGCCGTCGCCGATGACCGTGTCGGCGAGGACCGAGCGGGTGCCGACACGCGCACCCGTGCCGATGAGGGAGTCGGTGATGAGGACGCCCGGCTCGATGACGGCGCCCGGCAGGATCGTGCTCCCGAAGACGCGCGCCCCCTCCGCCACGAAGGCGCCCTCGCCGACCACCGTGCCGCCGGCCAGCTTGGCGTCGGGCGCGACCTGTGCCGTGGGCAGGACGAGGCGGTCGCCGCAGCGGCCCGGTATCGCCGGGGACGGGGCGCGGCCCAGGACCAGGTCGGCCGAGCCGCGTACGAAGGCCGCCGGGGTGCCCAGGTCCAGCCAGTAGGTGGAGTCGACCATGCCCTGGAGGTGGGCGCCGGTGGCGAGGAGCTCGGGGAAGGTCTCGCGTTCGACCGAGACGGGGCGCCCCGCCGGGATCGTGTCGATGACCGAGCGGCGGAAGACGTACGCGCCCGCGTTGATCTGGTCGGTGACGATCTCCTCGGGGGTCTGCGGCTTCTCCAGGAAGGCGAGCACCCGGCCCGCGTCGTCGGTGGGGACCAGGCCGTAGGCCCTCGGGTCCGTGACCGTGGTCAGGTGCAGGGAGACGTCCGCGCCCGTCGTCTCGTGGGTGCGGACCAGCGCGCCGATGTCCAGGCCCGTCAGGATGTCGCCGTTGAAGATCAGCACCGGCTCGTCGGGGCCGGAGTGCAGCCGGGACGCCACGTTGCGGATCGCGCCGCCCGTGCCGAGCGGCTCCTCCTCCGTGACGTACTCGAGGTGCAGGCCCAGCGCCGAGCCGTCGCCGAAGTACGGCTCGAAGACCTCGGCCAGGTAGCTGGTCGCGAGCACGATGTGCTCGACGCCGGCCGCCTTGGCCCGCGCCATCTGATGCGTGAGGAACGGCACTCCGGCAGCCCGGACCATGGGCTTGGGCGTGTTCACCGTGAGCGGGCGAAGCCGCGTGCCCTTGCCGCCGACCAGGAGGATCGCTTCTGTCACCTGTCGTCTCTGCTTCCTGCCGGGACCGGCCGAACTGTCTTTCGGCGGGCCAGTGTATGCAGACCGTTCCGTGGTGCCTTCGAGGACCGTGCGGCGGCGTGCCCCATCGGTTCCTCCGCCAGTCCTCGTCGGTCCCGTCGGTCCTCGGCCGGCCTCAGCGTCGCTGGTACGCCGCCGCCTTCGCACGGGCCGTGCCGAGCTTGGCGTAGAGCTTCTTTCCGGGGCAGTTCGTGGCGAAGCCGTCGCGGTGACCGGAGATGACGTTCAGTCGTACCTTCCTGCCCTTTGGGTAGAGGTTGCCACCCCCGGACTTGAGGTATGTCTTCCCGCGCGGATTCATGCCGTAGAGCCCGACCTTCCACGCGGTGAGCCGGGCGATCGCCTTCAGGGCGGCCGACGACGGCTTCTTGGAGCTGTAGGTGCCGAGTACGGCGATGCCCATGCTGTTGGAGTTGAACCCCAGGGTGTGGGCGCCCAGTACGGGCTTGGACACGCCGCCCGCCCGGCCCTCGTAGATGTTTCCGCACTTGTCGACGAGGAAGTTGTAGCCGAGGTCGCGCCAGCCCATGCTCCTGACGTGGTAGCGGTAGATGCCGCGGATGACCGACGGCGCCTGTGAGCAGCGGTAGTTGTTGCCGGTGTCCGAGTGGTGCACGAAGGCCGCCTTGATCTTCTTCGTGTACACGAACCCCTTCTGGCGCAGCTTCTCGTCGGCGCCCCAGCCGCGGCGGGTGGTGATGCGCGGGCGGGGGCCGGCGTGCGGCTTGGTCTTCTGCCGGGCGGGCAGCGCGGGAAGTACGGCGGGTTGGGCGGCCCGGGTCCGCGCGCGGTTCGCCGGCGGCGGGGTGTCCTCGCCGGGGTCGACGAGTTCGAGGCGCAGGCCGGTGGGGAGCCGCGGGGCGGCCGGGGCGGTACGGGCGGCCGCGGGAGCGTCCGCCGCCCGGACCCGCACCTCCACGCCGTCGGACTCGCCCACCCACAGCGGTGCGGTGGCGCCTCGGACGCGGCCCGAGGTGCTCTCGGGGGTGCCGGGGTCGGCGGCGTGGTCGGCGTTGTGGGTCTCCAGCTCCCGCCAGCCGGACCAGGCGCCGGTCGCGGTGGCCCGGGTACGGACCTCGACGCGGCCGTGGAGTTCGGTGGCGGGGTTGTCCCAGACGACGCCGACGAGCGAGAAGTGCCGTACGTCCCGGCGGGGCAGGCCCTGTTCGGCGGCGCCGGGTGCCCGGTCGCGGGCGAGGGGGGCGAGGGGCAGCGACTGGGTGCCGCCCGGGGCGTAGGTCTCGGGCCGTGCCGTCGGACTCGTCACGGGTGGTGCCGAGGTGGTGGTGGTGTTCGCTGCCGCGGGCGGGGCGAGCGGGAGGGCCAGGGCCGCCGCGCATGTGACACCGGTCGAGGAAGCTAGGAATCCACGCATGCCCCTGATTCTGTACATCATTGGACAAACATGTCTATTTGGGATCTGACGGGCCGTAGGGTTCTCTCGTGCGATCCGGTGGTGGCGCGGTGCGCCGTCCGCCCGGTGGGCGTCGCGCGGCCCGCGTACGCTTGCCCGGGTGAACGCGACCGACCGCACCCCTGCCGACCTGCTGAGTTCCGCGCTCGCCGCGGACCCGGGACGCCCCCTGGTGACCTTCTACGACGACGCCACGGGCGAACGCGTCGAACTGTCCGTGGCCACCTTCGCCAATTGGGTGGCCAAGACCGCCAATCTCCTCCAGGACGAACTGTCCGTCGAACCCGGCGACCGGGTCGCGCTGCTGCTGCCCGCGCACTGGCAGACGGCGGTGTGGCTGCTGGCGTGCGCGTCGGTGGGCGTCGTCGCCGACGTGGCGGGCGACCCGAAGGCGGCGGACGTGGTCGTGAGCGGGCCGGAACCGGAGTCGCTGGAGGCGGCGCGGGCGTGCTCAGGTCCGCGGATCGCGCTGGCGCTGCGGCCGCTCGGGGGGCGGTTCGCGCCGGCGGCGCCGGAGGGCTTCGCCGATTACGCGGTGGAGGTGCCGGGGCAGGGGGACCGGTTCGTGCCGTACGCGCCGGTGGACCCGGAGGCGCCGGCGCTGATCGTGGCCGGGCGGGAGTTCAGCGGGGCGGAGGTCGTGGAGCGGGCTCGGGCGGAGGCGTCGGGGCTGGGGCTCACGGGGCCGGGGGCGCGGATTCTGTCGGGGTTGCCGTACGACACGTGGGAGGGGTTGAGCGCGGGGTTGTACGGGCCGTTGGCTTCGGGGGGGTCGGTGGTGCTGTGCCGGCATCTGGAGCTGGCGGGGGCGGGTGTGGTGGATCAGCGGATCGAGGCGGAGCGGGTGTCGGTGACGGCGCGGTGAGGTTGCCGCGGTGAGGTTTCCGCGTGGTGGTTGGTGAACCGGCGTTGAGGTGACGCCGGGTAGGGCGGCGACCGGTGCCGGCCAGGGCCCGGCGTGCGTGCCGGCGCGGGGTGGGGCGCGTGGCCCGGCGCTGCCGGGGTGCCGCCTGCGCCCACCCGTGCCGCCCTAGGCGGCACGAATGCCCGCAGCTTGGGGGGCGACTGCCCGCAGCTTGGGAGGGCGGGGACTGCCCGCAGCTGGTGGGCGGGTGGCTGCCCGCGGGACCGTCTCGGGCGGTGTGCCCCGTTTGGGCTAGGTCCGTGCTGTCCTTCGTCGTGCCCCGGGGCATGGTCGTAGCAGCGCGCGGGTGTGGACGGAGGCAGGCGTGGGCGAGGACGCGGGTACGGCGGCCTCCGGTGGGGAGCCGGGGCGCGGGGCGTCCGCGAGCGGCCGTGGGTTGAAGCGGCGGCGCAAGCGGCGGCTGTGGATCGCCGGGATCGCGGTCGTGGTGCTGGCCGGGGGTGCCGCGGGCGCCGGGTGGGCGGTGTACGCCAAGCTGAGCGGCAACATCACGGCGGACGAGGCGGCCGCCGCCGAACTCGCCCGGTACGAGAAGGAGCGGCCCACGGCACTGGTGGACGGCGCGCAGAACATCCTCCTGATCGGGTCGGACTCGCGGTCGGGGGCCGGCAACTCCCGCTACGGCCACGACTCCGGGACCGAGCGGTCGGACACCACGATCCTGCTGCACCTGGCCGCGGACCGGGACAGCGTCACCGCCGTCTCGCTCCCCCGCGACCTCATGGTGAACGTCCCCGGCTGCCACCGCCCCGACGGGTCACTCACCGAACCGGCGTTCACGCAGTTCAACTACGCCTTCGCGGCGGGCGGTTCGGCGTGCTCGATCCGCACGGTGGAGAAGCTGACCCGCATCCGGATCGACCACCACGTGGTCGTCGACTTCGAGGGCTTCAAGGAGATGGTCGACGCGCTCGACGGCGTCGAGGTGTGCCTGCGCAAGCCGGTCGACGACAAGGACGCCAAGCTGAAACTGCCCGCGGGCAGGGTGACGCTCGACGGGGAGCAGGCGCTCGGATACGTCCGCGCCCGGAAGTCGCTCGGGGACGGCAGCGACACCGACCGGATGGACCGGCAGCAGCGTTTCCTGGGGGCGCTCGTGAACAAGGTGCAGAGCAATGGCGTACTGCTGAATCCGGTGAAGCTGTACCCCGTACTGGACGCGGCCACGTCCTCGCTCACGACGGATCCCGAGCTGGCGAGTCTGCGCGGGCTGTACGACCTCGTGCGCGGGCTGCGCGGAATTCCCACCGAGCGCGTGCAGTTCCTGACCGTCCCCCGGGAGTCGTACGCGGGCGACGCCAATCGCGACCAACTCGTGCAGCCCGGCGCCGAGAAGCTGTTCACCCGCCTGCGGACGGACGAGCCCGTGACGATCACGGCCGAGCGGTCGGACCCGAGCGGCGGTACCGGGAATTCCGGCGAAACCGGCGCCCCCGAATCCCCGGCGCCGACGTTCAGCGGGAACACCGCCGACGAGGACATCTGCGAGTAAAGCGCATTCCAAGAAGGGGCAACCGCGAGTGCAAGGTGGCATGCGCGCGCGGACAATTGTCCGAGAAATGCGCCGGATTGCCCAGTTGTAAGGTTCGTGGAATGCGTCACTGCCGTCGCCCCGTGCCGGGCGGGACGGTTAGTGTGAGCGATCCGGTGTGCCCGGCCGCGGAGTTCTGCCCTGGCCACGCACTGAACTGACGTGAGCGAGACCGGGCGCCCGGAGGGGAGGGCGCCGCGTGGCCCCGACGGAGGATTCGGAAAACCGTGGACGCGCAAGGCCGTGGGCAGGCGGAGGACATCGACCCCGCAGACCAGTGGGTGCTCAATCCGGACACCGGCGATTACGAATTGCGACTGCCTTCTTCCACTCCGCAGTCACCGGTCCCCGGGCCCCGCCGGGCCTCGCCGGCACCGAGTCCCGAGGTTCCCGCGCCGCGCAGGCGGCGTGCGACGCCGGAGGAACCGCCGCCGGGACGGCGCGACCGCCGGAGGCCGGCGAAGAAGGCCAAGAAGAAGTCGAGGGGCAAGAAGATACTTCTGTGGACCGGCGGCACGATGGCGTTCGTCGTCCTCGCCGCCGCCACGGCCGGTTATCTGTATCTCCAGCACCTCAACGACAACATCGAGTCCCTCCCGGACGACGGCGCGAGCACCGGCGGTTTCCGCAAGGACGAGGCGATCAACATCCTGCTGATCGGCACCGACAAGCGCACCGGCTCCGGCAACGACGGTTACGGGGACAAGGGCAGCGCGGGCCACGCCGACACCACGCTCCTGCTGCACGTCTCCAAGGACCGCTCCAACGCGACCGCGCTCAGCATCCCCCGCGACCTGATCGTCGACATCCCCGACTGCCCGACCACGCAGGAGGACGGGAGCACCAAGGTCATCCCCGGGTCCTCCGGCGTCCGCTTCAATCAGAGTCTCGGCCAGAGCGGCCGTACGCCCAGCTGCACCATGCGGACCGTCACCGAGCTGACCGGGGTGAAGCCCGACAACTTCATGGTGGCCGACTTCAACGCGGTCAAGACCCTGTCCTCCGCGGTCGGCGGCGTCGAGGTCTGTCTGGCGAAGGACATCAACGACCCCGACTCACACCTGAACCTGCCGGCGGGCAAGCACACGATCGAGGGCGAGGACGCGCTCGCCTTCGTCCGCACCCGTCACTCGGTCGGCTTCGGCGGCGACCTGAGCCGTATCGAGCTCCAGCAGCAGTTCCTCAGCTCGCTGATGCGCAAACTGAAGTCCAACGACACCCTCACCAGCCCGACCAAGATGGTGAAGCTGGCCGAAGCCGGCACCAAGGCGCTGACCGTCGACGCGAAGCTGGACGACATCGGCAAGCTGAAGGACCTCGGTCTGGAGCTGGGCAAGCTCGACACCAAGAACCTGACCTTCGCCACCGTGCCGGTCAAGGACAACCCGGCCGAGAAGACACCGGTGACGGTCGTCCTCAAGGAAGAGCCCGCCCAGCAGGTCTTCGACATGATCAAGAACGACGTCTCCTTCACCGAGGTCAAGAAGAAGGAGAAGGAGAAGAAGAAAAAGGAGGACGCCGCCGTCGCCGCCCGCCTCGAGGGCGCGAAGTCCGAGCCCTCCGAGGTCCGCGTCCGCATCCTCAACGGCGGCGCCTCGTCCGGCAGCGCGGGGCGGGAGCTGACCTACCTCCAGAACGAAGCCGGCGTCACGAAGTCGGAGAACGCGGGCAACGCCCCCGCCGACATCGCCAAGACCACCCTGGAGTACGCCCCCGACCAGGCCGACCAGGCCCGCGCCCTCGCCGAGATCCTCGGCCTGTCCGGCGCCGCCATGAAGCCCGGCGAGAGCGTCACCAACTCCCAGGGCCTGCCCACCATGACCCTCACCCTCGGCAAGGACTTCAAGGGCGCCGGAGTCAAGCTCGACGCCACCTCCGCCGAGGCGCCGAAGGACCTCCAGAAGTCCACGGCGGACAAGGTCGAGTGCGCGAAGTGACCTGAGGGGCCCCACGCACGTCTGACAGTACGACAGTCCATCGGTCGGCCGGTCGCCCATCAGCCGTCCGTCGGTAGGCCGGTCCGTGGATCGACCGGCCGAGCGGCCCCCGGTGAACAATCCACCGGTCGCCGTACAGCCAACGAGGGGCTTCGTACGTCCAACTGTGCGAGCAGGTCGCGTGCGGGTGTGCGTTCGCGGGCCCGAGGGTGGGAGAGGGACATGACGCAGAGCAGTGTGCGCGGGGAGGGAACGCGACCGGACACGGTCCGGCACGCCCGCGGCCGGCGGGCCGGACGCGACGGCCGGGACGAGAGCGCCGGGGACACGGCCGGGCAGGAAGACCGGGGAGGGTCGCAGGGCCACGGCGGCAGAAACGGCAGGCGCTCCGGGCGGCGGCGCGCCGGACGCCGGCACCGGGCGCTGAGGTGGTCCGCGACCACTCTCGCGGTGCTGATACTCGGCACGGCCGGCGCCGGATACCTCTACTACCAGCATCTGAACGGCAACATCGACAAGGGCGAGCGCAGCAGCGGCGATTCCAAGGCGCACAAGACCGAGCCGAACGCGGCCGGCCAGACGCCCCTGAACATCCTGCTGCTCGGTTCCGACAGCCGGGCCTCCGACGCCAACGTCGCGCTGGGCGGCGGCAAGAACCACCGCGACAACCCGCCGCTCGCCGACGTTCAGATGCTGATCCACCTGGCCGCCGACCGCAAGAGCGCCTCGGTGGTGAGCATCCCCCGGGACACCCGGGTCGACATCCCCGCGTGCAAGGACCCCGACACCGGGGAGAAGTTCCCGGCGACCAACGCCATCATCAACACGTCGCTGGCCCGCGGCGGCGCCGGCTGCACCCTGGCCACCTGGGAGAACCTCACCGGGGTCTACATCGACCACTGGATGACGATCGACTTCGCGGGCGTCGTCTCGATGGCGGACGCGGTCGGCGGCGTCGAGGTCTGCGTGAACCAGAATGTGTGGGACCGCCCGCTGCCCGGCGTGCCCGGCGGCTCGGGTCTGAAGATGACGAAGGGCTCGCACAAGGTCAAGGGCGAGGAGGCACTGCAGTGGCTGCGCACCCGGCACGCCTGGGGCAGTGACCCGCTGCGGGCCCGGGCCCAGCACATGTACATGAACTCGATGATCCGCACGCTGAAGAGCCAGAACGTCTTCACCGACGCCGGCCGGCTGATGGACCTGGCGGAGGCCGCCACGAAGTCGCTGACGGTCTCCGAGGAGATCGGCACCGTCAAGAAGCTGTACGACCTCGGCATGCAGCTCAAGACGGTGCCCACGGACCGCATCACCATGACGACGATTCCCACCGTCGAGGACCCCGAGGACAAGAACCACCTGCTGCCCGCCACCGACGCCGACAAGATGTGGGCGATGCTCCGCGACGACGTGTCCTTCGACGACAAGGGGACGAAGGGGAAGAAGGACGGCGGCGAGGACGCCACCGGAGACGGTGCCGCGGCGGACGGCGATGCCGCGAAGCCCTCCGACGAGCCCGCCGCAGACTCCGAGATCGGCGTCCTCGTCCGGAACGCCACCCGCTCGGCCACCCTGGGGCCGGTCACCGGCCGGGCCGGCGCGGTCGCCGGGACGCTGGTGGACAAGGGCTTCGTGAAGGCGACGAAGGACACCTCGGCGGCGCTCTCCGAGGAGCGGACCGTCGTCCGTTACCCGAGCGACGAGCTGGCGGGCGACGCGCGGCGCGTCGCCGAGGCGCTGGGGATCCCCGCGAACGCGGTGCGCAAGTCCACGGACGTGTCCGGGGTCACTCTCGTCGTGGGAGCTGACTGGCGCGAGGGCGCGTCCTATCCGAAGCAGAAGACGCCCGAGGCCGGAGACCTGCCGGAGAGCAGCGACGCCATCAACGGCTCGGACACCAGCAAGTGCATGGACGTCTACAAGCCCTACCGATGGTAGGAGTTCACGAAAATAGGAGGGAATGCCCTGTTGTAGGGGTGACGATCGTGACACCAGAGTCGTTCGACGCCGAACCGGGCGGATAGTGTGAGCGCTCCGGTGCCCCCTGCCGCGAGGTCCGCCCTGGCGTCGTGCACTTGTTGACCTTTTCTACCGTGCGCCTTCAGGAGAAGGTGCCGCGTGGCCCCGACGGAGGATTGGGAGAGCGTGGACGCGCAAGGACGTGGGCGGGCAGACGACGTGGATCCCGCAGACCAGTGGGTGCTGAATCCGCGTACCGGTGAATACGAACTGCGGATGCCCCCTTCCGGGCCCTCCGCCCCCTCCGCACCGGAGTCGTCCGTCCCCGGACCGCGCACGGCGGGCCGCCGCACGTCCGCTCCGGGCCGCGAGGTGCCGCCCCAGCGGCGGCGCCGCCCGGAGCCCGAGGAGCCGGTGCCGGGCCGGCGCGGACGCCGGCCGGAGAAGAAGAAGTCCAAGGGCAAGAAGGTCCTGCTGTGGACCGGCGGCACCATGGCCTTCGTCGTCCTGGTGGCCGGCGTGGGCGGCTACGTCTACCTCAAGCACCTCGAGGGCAACGTCTCGACGACGGACGTCGGCAACGCCGGAAGCAGCAGCTTCAGCAAGGACGAGGCCTTCAACATCCTCATCATCGGCACCGACAAGCGCACCGGTGCGGGCAACGAGGGCTACGGCGACAAGGGCAGCGCCGGGCACGCGGACACGAACATCCTGCTGCACGTCGCCAAGGACCGCTCCAACGCGACCGCGCTCAGCATCCCCCGCGACCTGATCGTCGACATCCCCGACTGCGAGACCGTGCAGGAGGACGGGACGAAGAAGGTCATCCCCGGCTCCGAGGGCGTCCGGTTCAACCAGAGCCTCGGCGACCTCGGCCGGGACGCGGGCTGCACGATGCGGACGGTGACGGAGACGACCGGCATCAAGCCCGACCACTTCATGATGGCCGACTTCAACGCGGTCAAGACGCTGACCACCGCGGTCGACGGTGTGGAGGTCTGCGTGGAGCACGCCGTCAACGACAAGAAGTCCGGGCTCGTCCTGGACGCGGGCGAGTCCAAGGTCGAGGGCGAGCAGGCCCTGGCCTTCGTCCGCACCCGGCACGCCTTCGGCAACGAGGGCGACCTGGACCGCATCAAGGTGCAGCAGCAGTTCCTGGGCTCGCTCATGCGGAAGATGTCCTCCAGCGACACCCTCACCAGCCCCACCAAGCTGGTGAAGCTCGCCGAGGCCGCGACCAAGGCCCTCACCGTGGACAGCGCCATCGGCAACGTGGGCACGCTCAAGGACGTCGCACTGGAGCTGAAGAAGGTGCCGCCGAAGAACATCACGTTCACCACGGTGCCGGTGCTCGACAACCCGGCCGAGAAGGTCAAGGCGACGGTGGTCGTGAACGAGACGAAGGCTCCCCCGATCTTCGACATGATCAAGAACGACATCTCCTTCACCGAGGTCGAGCAGGAGAAGAAGGCGAAGAAGAAAAAGGAGGACGCCGCCGTCGCCGCCCGCCTCGAGGGCGCGAAGTCCGACCCCTCGGAGATCAGGGTCCGCGTCATGAACGGCGGTGCTCCCACCGGCAGTGCCCAGCAGGAGCTGAACTACCTCCAGACCCAGGCCGGCGTCGCGAAGTCGGAGAACGCGGGCAACGCCCCCGCCGACATCGCCAGGACCACCCTGGAGTACGCCCCCGACCAGGCCGACCAGGCCCGCGCCCTCGCCGAGATCCTCGGCCTGACGGGCGCCGCCATGAAGCCCGGCGAGAGCGTCACCAACTCCCAGGGCCTGCCCACCATGACCCTGACCCTCGGCAAGGACTTCAAGGGCGCCGGAGTCAAGCTCGACGCCACCTCGGTCAAGAAGCCGGACCTGGACAACGCGTCCACGGCCGACCAGAAGCTGTGCGCCAGTTGACCTGAGGGGCCTGTCGTACGTCTCACAGGACGGCGACGGGCCCGCGCGGCGGCGCGGGGTGGGGAGGGACGCGGAGATGACGCGAAGCAGTGTGCAGGGGGACGACACGCAGGAGGACGCGGCAGACGCCTCCGAGCGTGCGGGGGTCGTCCGGGAGGACGGCGACAACGGTGTCGACGACACGGCGGACGAGGGTGGGGGCGGCATAGCCGACGACACGGCGGACGCCGCCGGGGGCGGCACGGGGAGCGACGGCGGGAAGCCCGAGGTGGTGGCCGCCCGTCCGCGTCGGCGCCGCCGGGCCCTGCGCTGGACCGCGGTGCTGCTCGCCGCGGTCCTGGCAGGCACCGCCGGGGCCGGTTACCTCTACTACGAGCACCTCAACGCCAACATCAAGCAGGACGCCCTGAACCTGGGCGACAACAAGGTCGCCGCGCCGACGCCCAACGCGGCCGGGCAGACCCCGCTGAACATCCTCGTCATCGGCTCGGACGCCCGGGACAGCGAGGAGAACCAGCAACTGGGCGGCGCCCGCGAGACGTTCGGCTCCACTCCACTCGCGGACGTGCAGATGCTGGTGCACCTGTCGGCCGACCGCAGCAACATGTCGGTGGTCAGCATGCCGCGCGACACGCTGCTGGAGATACCCAAGTGCACCGACCCGGACGACGGCACGGTGTACCCGGCGAGCGAGGGCCGGGTGATGACCAACCAGAGCCTCGGTCACGGCGGTCCGGGCTGCGCGGTGGCCACCTGGCAGGAGCTGACCGGCATCCACATCGACCACTTCGTGATGGTCGACTTCGCGGGCGTGGTCTCGATGGCGGACGCCGTCGGCGGCGTCCCGGTCTGCGTGGACGCCAACATCCACTCGCGCGACAACGAGGGCCACGGCTCCGGTCTGAAACTCGAGAAGGGCACCCACCCGGTCAAGGGCGAGCAGGCCCTGCAGTGGCTGCGCACCCGGTACGGCTTCGAGGACGGCAGCGACCTCGCGCGGGCCAAGGCCCAGCACATGTACCTCAACTCGATGGTCCGGGTGCTGCGCGAGAACGCGACCCTCAGCAGCCCGAACCGGCTGCGCAGGCTCGCCGAGGAGGCCACCGAGGCGCTCACCGTCGACCCGGGCCTGGACTCCGTCAAGAAGCTGTACGACCTCAGCGACGAGCTGCGCAAGGTGAAGCCCGAGCGCATCACCATGACCACGATGCCCAACCGGTACGTGGGCGCCCGCGTCGAACCGACCGAGGACGCGGAGCAGTTGTTCCGGCTGGTGCGCGAGGACATCGCCCTGGACGGCAAGGACGCGAAGAAGAAGCCCGACGCGGAGCCGGAGCCCCCGGCCGACCCGGCCGCCCCCGACGACGAGTTGGCGGTCCAGGTACGCAACGGCACCCGCACCGACGAGCTGGGCACCGCCCCCGGACGTGCGAACGCGATCGCCGGGCTCCTGGTCGAGCGGGGCTTCACCAAGGCGGTCGCGGACCCCTCGGTGCTGCCGAGCGAGGACCGTACGGTGATCCGCTACCCGAGCGCCGACCTGGAGGGCGACGCACGGCGCGTGGCGAAGTCCCTGGGCGTCCCGGCGAGTTCGGTGAAGCGCTCCACGGACGTCTCCGGCGTCACCCTGGTCGTGGGCGCCGACTGGCGCGAGGGCACGGCGTACAAGGCGCCCGGGAGCGACAACAGCACTCCCGAGTCCGCCCAGGCCCTCAACGGCGCGGACGACAGCGCCTGCATGCACGTGAACCCGGCGTTCACCTGGTCCTGAGGCGGTCGGGGCCGGGTCAGCGGGCCCCGGCGGCGTCCGCGGCCCCGGTCTCCGGCCGCACCGCCGGGCGCCGCGAGGCGATGACCTTGCGGGCCAGCGACTTCGGGCTGGTCAGGAAGCCCCAGCCCCACGACATGTGCATGGTCGCCAGCGCCACCGGGATCTGCGCCCGAGCCTTCAGCCCGAGCCCCTTGCCGGCGGGCAGCGAACCCGCGACGATCGCCGCGAGGTAGCCGCCGGGCACCACGAAGCCCCACGGGGTCAGCGCCGCGCCCACCACGACACCGGCCGCGATGGCGCACACGGCGGTCGGCGGCGCGAGGTAGCGCAGGTTGATGGAGCCGGAGTGGTAGCGGGCGACGACGTGCCGCCAACGGCCGTAGTCCTTGTACTGCTTGGCCAGCGCCCGCACGGACGGCCGGGGGCGGTAGGACACCTTCAGCTCGGGCGAGAACCAGATCAGGCCGCCGGCCTCGCGGATGCGGAAGTTCAGCTCCCAGTCCTGGGCGCGGATGAATTCCTCGTTGTACCCGCCCTGCCGCTCCAGCGCCTCGCGGCGGAACACGCCGAGGTAGACGGTCTCGGCGGGCGCCGCCTGTCCGCCCGTGTGGAAGGCCGCGTTGCCCACACCGATCTTCGACGTCATCGCGGCGGCGACGGCGTCCTCCCAGGCGTTCTCGCCCTCGGCGTGCATGATGCCGCCCACGTTCTGCGCGCCGGTCTCCTCCAGCAGCCGTACGGCCGTGGAGATGTAGTTCGGCGACAGCATGCCGTGGCCGTCCACGCGGACGACGACTGGATGGCGGGAGGCCTTGATCGCGGCGTTCAGCGCGGCGGGGGTGCGGCCGGTGGGGTTCGGCACGGTGTGCACGCGCGGATCCTCGGCGACGAGCTCGGCGGCGATCTCCTCCGTGCGGTCCGAGGACGGACCGACGGCGATGACGACCTCCATCTCGCCGGCGTACTCCTGGGCGAGGATGGCGCGGACGGCGCCGCGCAGGTGCCGCTCCTCGTTGAGGACGGGCATGATCACGGAAACGGCGGGCAGCCGCACGTCGGACTTGGCGTTCATCGGTGCTCACGTTACCGCGAACGGGGGACACGGGTGCGCGCCGCGGGGGTCACAGCCCCGGGCAGCAGATCGTATGGGCCTACGGTGCTCACGAATCCCACGTCCGGCCGCACGCTCCACGCCCAGGTGCCCGTCCCCGCGGAGGTGTCCCCTTGCCCACGCCGCCCCGCTCGTCCCGGGTCCCGGCCTCGACCGACCGGGGCGGGCCTCCGTCGCAGCGCGGCGGCCCCCGGCCGTCCCGGCGTCCGCCGCGGCCCCCCGTACGGCGGAAGAGGCCGCGCTGGGCCATGCGGGCGGTGACCGCGCTGTCGGTGGTGGTGCTCGGCTCCGCCGGGATCGGGCACGCGGTGCTCTCCAACCTGGACTCGGACATCTCGCGGGTCGACGCGTTCAAGGACATGAAGAACCGGCCCAGGGCGGGCGACGGCATGAACGTCCTGATGGTCGGGACGGACGGCCGGGACGAGATCACCAAGGAGGAGCGGCGCAAGTACAGGCTGGGCGGCGCCCCCTGCCACTGCACCGACACCATCATGATCGTGCACATCTCGGAGGACCGGGAGCGCGCGAGCGTGGTCAGCCTGCCGCGCGACTCGTACGCCGAGACGCCCGGCCACACCGACCGCACCACGGGCGAGCACCACAAGGGGCACCCGCTCAAGCTGAACGCCGCCTACGCCGAGGGCGGCCCGCAGCTGACCATCCGCACGGTCGAGAACATGACCCGCGTGAAGATCGACCACTACCTGGAGGTCGACTTCACCAGCTTCATGAAGACCGTGGACGTGCTCGGCGGGGTGAAGATCTGCACCGTCCAGCCGCTCAAGGACAGCTACACGGGGCTCGACCTCGCCCCGGGCACCCACACGCTGATGGGCGGGCAGGCGCTGCAGTACGTGCGCTCCCGCCACCTCGACGGCGCCTCCGACCTCAGCCGGATGAAGCGCCAGCAGCGCTTCCTGGCCGCCCTGATCGACCGGGCGACCTCCTCGGGGATCCTGCTGAACCCGCTGAAGTTCCGTGACGTCACCCGGGCCGTGCTGGGCTCGGTCCGCGCCGACGAGGGCTTCGGCACCGACGAGCTGCTGACGCTGGGGCGGGCGATGCGGGACTTCTCGCCGTCGTCGTCCGAGTTCACCACCGTGCCGATCGGGCAGATGGGATACAAGGTCGAGGGCGTCGGTTCGACCCTGAAGTGGGACCCGGTGAAGTCGAAGCGGCTCTTCGACGCCCTGCGCGAGGACAAGCCGCTGGCCGCGCCGAAACCGAGGCCGAAGGGGCCGGCTCCGGTGCGGGTCCCGGTGGACCCGAAGCAGATCCGCGTCCAGGTGGAGAACGGCACGCACACCTCGGGGCTCGGCAAGCGGGTGGACGACGCGCTCGCCGCGACCGGGTTCCGCACCACCAAGGCGCCGCGCAACGCCGGGGACCGGGCGGTCGAGCGGACCGTCGTCGCCTACGACCCCCGTTGGGACCAGTCGGCGAAGTCGCTGGCCGCCGCCCTGCCCGGCAGTGAGCTGAAGCCCGTGAAGGGACAGGGCGCGACGCTCAAGGTGATCGCGGGCGCCGACTTCGAGAAGGTGGTGAAGGTGCGGCCGGCCGACCCGCCGCAGGAGTCGGGCACGGTGGTGCGGGGCGACGAGGTGGTCTGCGGCAAGGAGTGAGGCGCGCCGGTGCTCACCAGCGCGCCCGGGCTCAGTTGCCGGAGACGGTGACCTTCTCGTCGTTCTTCAGCTCCTGGACGAGCTTCTTCACCTTGGCGTCGTCCCACTTGAGGTTGCCGCCGACACTGCCCGAGATCGGCATGTTCATCGAGGTGCCCTCGCCGCCGCTGACGCTCTTCATCGCCCAGAACATGCTCGCCAGGTCGAACAGGCCCATGTCCTTGTCGACGATGAGTGAGTCCAGGCCGGCGCCCATGGTCGGGTACAGCTTGAACGGGTTGAGGACGGTCGACGGGGTGGCCACCTGGCTCGCCAGCGCCGACAGGAACTTCTGCTGGTTCTTGGTGCGGTCCAGGTCGGAGCCGGGCAGGGCGTACCGGGTGCGGACGAAGGCGAGGGCCTCCTGGCCGTCCAGGGTCTGCTTGCCCTTCTTGAAGTCGGCGCCGGACTTCTTGTCCTTGATGTCCTGCGGGATGTCGATCTCGACGCCGCCGACCGCGTCCACGATGTTCGCGAAGCCGCCGAAGCCGATCTCCACGTAGTGGTCCAGGCGCAGCCCGGTGTTGTACTCGATGGTGCGCACCAGCAGCTCGGGGCCGTCCTCGGCGTAGGCGGCGTTCAGCTTGGTGTGCCGACCGGTGCCCTTGTACGTCTTGCCGGACTCGGAGCCGACGAAGCTCGGGATCTCCACGTCCGAGTCGCGGGGCAGGGAGATCAGCGTCGACCCGTTGTCCCCGGTGTGCAGGATCATCATCGAGTCGGTGCGCTTGCCCTCGGCGTAGCCGGTGTGCAGGTCCTTCATCTGGTCCTTGGACATGCCCTCGCGGCTGTCGGACCCGACGATCAGGTAGTTGGTGCCCTCGCCGGCCTCGGGCCGGTCGATGACCTTGGACAGGTCGACGTCGCGGTTGAGCTTGGAGTCGGCCCAGAAGTAGGTGCCCACGGTGGTGACGACGAGCACGGTCACCACCGTGATCGCGGTCCACTTGATCCGGCGGCGCCAGTTCGGCGCGGGCCGGTCCCGGAGCTGACGGCCGGGGCCCTGGCCGCCGCCACCGCCGCCGTAGACCTGGCCGGTGTTGTAGCCGCTGTCGTAGCCGTCGCCGCCGTACCCCTGGCCGTCGGTGTACGACGGCTGCTGGGGCACCCCGGCGCCGTACGGCGGGGCCGACGGGCCCGGGCCGGGCGGCGTCGCACCGCGGCGGACCTGACGCATCACGCGCGCGCTCTCGGGCCGTGCGCTCGCGCTGCCGCGCCCGTATCCGCTGCCGCGGTTGTCACCGGACCATCCCTCGGGCCAATCATTCATGCGCCCAGTGTGCAGGGCTGCCCTGTGGGCGTTACAAGGTTCGTCGGAAAATCAGGGCAGCGCTGTTGCGAACCCGACACAAAATCACGCCGGTGTAGCTCCGGCATAAGGTGGAGGCCATGACAGACCAGGCAGAACAGGCCTCGGCCGCGCAGCCGGCGCCCCCGGAGATCCCGGGCAAGCCGACCTCGGCCTCCCGCACCACCCTCAGCCACATCATGACGCACAGCGACACCAACCTTCTGGGGACGGTGCACGGCGGTGTGATCATGAAGCTCGTCGACGACGCGGCGGGGGCCGTGGCCGGACGGCACTCCGGCGGTCCCGCCGTCACCGCGTCCATGGACGAGATGGCGTTCCTCGAACCGGTCCGCGTCGGCGACCTCGTCCATGTGAAGGCGCAGGTCAACTGGACCGGCCGCAGCTCCATGGAGGTGGGCGTCCGGGTCATGGCCGAGCGCTGGAACGAGTCCACCCCGGCCACCCAGGTCGGCTCGGCCTATCTGGTCTTCGCCGCCGTGGACGCCGACGGCAGGCCCCGCACGGTCCCGCCGGTCCTGCCCGAGACCGAGAAGGACAAGCGCCGCTACCAGGAGGCGCAGATCCGCCGCACCCACCGCCTGGCCCGGCGCCGCGCGATCATGGAGCTGCGGGAGCGGCGGGCGGCCGAGGGGTACGAGGACTGACCCCCGCCCGGGACGTCGCGGCCCTCGCGGACGGCACGGGCGTCAGAGCATGAGCAGGAGCCGCGTGTTCGCGACCAGCTTCCGGTTCACGCTCGTGCTCTGCACGAAGATCGTGAAGTCGTCGTTGTGGTCCGGCTTGACGCGGACCTCGACATCCGGCAGGCCGAGCAGGGCCCGGGCCTCGGGTCCCGTGTAGATCTTGTCCGTCTTCTTCTCCAGCACCGATATCTGCTTCTTCGGCTGGACCTTCTCCGACTTGCTGAGCTGGTAGAACGCGCCGCCGGTGCGGTAGGTGTGCCCGCTCTCGACGACCCACTCCCGGATCGCGACGTCCCGGGTGACGTCGATGAGCCGGTACTTCGACGACTCCACCGGGGTGAGACCGGCCGCCTTGATGGTGTCCTTGTTGACCGTGTCCGCGCCAGTGGAGAAGACGGCCCGCGAACCCCGGATGCCCTTGGTGCGGCCCACCATGAACTTCTCGGTGGCCTCCTGGATGACCTGTCCGGCCTCCTCCAGGCCCTGGGTGCTGGTGGCGTCCCAGATGGCGATGTTGTCCTTCGGGAAGCCGTACTGCATGGCCTCGCGCTTGCCCATCTGGTCGGGCACGAGGACGGCCAGCGTCCAGTTGTCCTCCTGCGTCTCGATCATCGAGGACACGGCCTGGACCAGGGCACGCGGGTCCTTGGTGGGGGCGTCGGGGCAGCGGTGGCTCACGTTCTCCTGGCCGTCGGTGAGGACGAAGGTCAGGAAGCTGTGGTCCCCGTAGAGCTGGGCGGTCTGCGCCAGCTCGTGCTGCGACTTGAGCGTGGCGGCCAGCAGCGCCGTCATGCCGCCGACCCGGTACATCTGCTTCAGGGACGGCATCCGCAGCACGTCCTTGTCGTAGATGACGCACTGCACCCGGTCGGCGAAGACGTACACCGTGACGCGGGTCTCCTGGTCCAGTTCCTGGGAGCGGCGGGCCAGGTAGGCGATCTGCTGGTCGGCGACCTCGACCACCTTCTGGCTCAGGCGGGACATGGACGAGCTGGCGTCCAGCACGAGAGCGACGTGGTTGATGTAGTTCTGGCTTCCGGACATGGCGGATCCCCCTCTTACCGACTGCCGCTCGGCGGCTTCCCGACTCGATGGATCCACCGTCTCACCCGCCACTGACAATCCGTCACGACGAGCGAGGGGCGCCCGGCCGGCGGACGCCCCTCGCTGTACGGAAACCGCCGTTACGGCAGGTTGCGCGCCATGACGATGCGCTGGACCTGGTTGGTGCCCTCGTAGATCTGCGTGATCTTGGCGTCGCGCATCATGCGCTCCACCGGGTAGTCGCGGGTGTAGCCGTAGCCGCCGAGCAGCTGGACGGCGTCCGTGGTGACCTCCATGGCCACGTCGGAGGCGAAGCACTTGGCGGCGGCGCCCTGGAAGGTCAGGTCGCCGTCACCGCGCTCGGACTTGGCGGCGGCCGCGTAGGTGAGCTGGCGGGCGGCCTCGATCTTCATGGCCATGTCGGCGAGCATGAACTGGATGCCCTGGAAGTCGGCGATCGGCTTGCCGAACTGCTTGCGCTCCTTGACGTAGCCCTTGGCGTAGTCGAGGGCGCCCTGGGCGATGCCGAGGGCCTGGGCGGCGATGGTGATGCGGGTGTGGTCCAGCGTCTTCATCGCGGTGGCGAAGCCGGTGCCCTCCGCGCCGATCATGCGGTCGGCGGGGATGCGGACGTTGTCGAGGTAGACCTCCCGGGTCGGGGAGCCCTTGATGCCGAGCTTCTTCTCCGGGGCACCGAAGGAGACGCCCTCGTCGGACTTCTCGACGACGAAGGCGGAGATGCCCTTGGAGCGCTTGGTCGGGTCCGTCACGGCCATGACCGTGTAGAACTCGGACTCACCCGCGTTGGTGATCCAGCGCTTGACGCCGTTGAGGACCCAGAAGTCGCCGTCGCGGACGGCCTTGGTCTTCATGCCGGCCGCGTCCGAGCCCGCGTCCGGCTCGGAGAGGCAGTACGAGAACATGCCCTCGCCCTTGGCGAGCGGGCCCATGTACTTCTTCTTCAGCTCCTCGGAGCCGGAGAGGATGACGGGGAGCGAGCCCAGCTTGTTCACCGCGGGGATCAGGGAGGAGGAGGCGCAGACACGGGCGACCTCCTCGATGACGATGACGGTGGCGAGCGCGTCGGCGCCGGCGCCACCGTACTCCTCGGGCACGTGCACGGCGTGCAGGTCGTTGGCGACGAGCGCCTCCAGCGCCTCCCGCGGGAAGCGGGCCTCCTCGTCGACCGCGGCGGCGTGCGGCGCGATCTTCGCCTCGGCCAGCGAGCGGACGGCGTCGCGGAGCATGTCGTGCTCCTCCGACGGGCGGTACAGGTCGAAGTCAGCCGATCCGGCCAAGGTGTCTCACGCTCCAAAACGCTGTGATGCTGGGCACGCTAACTACCGTTAAGTAACCCAAATTTTAGGGCCCGCCCGCGTTCGTGGATAGGTGAGCTTGACGACAGCCGGACCAAAGGTCTCGAAAGGCTTTCCCCGCGTCCCCCGATATGCTCGGGCGCGCACCCATGCCGTACACCTCTGGAGCACCCATGGCCCTGAAGATCACCGTGATCGGTACCGGTTATCTCGGCGCGACGCACGCGGCGGCCATGGCCGAACTCGGTTTCGAGGTGCTGGGTCTGGACGTGGTGCCCGAGAAGATCGAGATGCTCCAGCGGGGCGAGGTCCCGATGTACGAGCCGGGCCTTCAGGAGCTGCTCGGCAAGCACGTCGCCGGGATCGAGGGGTCCAGCGGGCGGCTGCGCTTCACCACCGACTTCGCCGAGGTCGCGGCCTTCGGCGACGTGCACTTCCTGTGCGTGAACACCCCGCAGAAGCACGGCGAGTACGCCTGCGACATGTCGTACGTCGACTCCGCGCTGGCCTCGCTGGCACCGCATCTGACCGGCCCCGCGCTGGTCGTCGGCAAGTCGACGGTGCCGGTGGGCTCCGCCGACCGGCTGGCCGCCTACCTGACCGAGCACGCGCCGGCCGGCCACGAGGCCGAGCTGGCCTGGAACCCGGAGTTCCTGCGCGAGGGCTTCGCCGTCGAGGACACGCTGCACCCGGACCGGATCGTGGTCGGCGTGCGCAGCGAGCGGGCGGAGAAGCTGCTGCGCGAGGTCTACGCGACGCCGGTCGCGGAGGGTTCGCCCTTCGTCGTCACCGACTTCCCGACCGCCGAGCTGGTGAAGACCTCGGCGAACTCCTTCCTCGCCACCAAGATCTCGTTCATCAACGCGATGGCGGAGGTGTGCGAGGCCGCCGACGGCGACGTGGCCAAGCTGGCGGAGGCCATCGGGTACGACGACCGGATCGGCCGGAAGTTCCTGCGGGCCGGGATCGGCTTCGGCGGCGGCTGTCTGCCCAAGGACATCCGCGCCTTCATGGCCCGCGCCGGTGAGCTGGGCGCCGACCAGGCGCTGACCTTCCTGCGCGAGATCGACTCGATCAACATGCGCCAGCGCGGCCAGATGGTGGAGCTGACCCGGCAGGCGCTGGGCGGCGGCCCGTTCCTGGGCAAGCGGATCGCGGTGCTCGGCGCCACCTTCAAGCCCGACTCGGACGACGTGCGCGACTCCCCCGCGCTGAACGTCGCCGGGCAGGTCCACCTCCAGGGCGCCCAGGTGACCGTGTACGACCCCAAGGGCATGGACAACGCCCGGCGGCTCTTCCCGACCCTCGGCTACGCCGACTCGGCGCTGGAGGCGGTGCGGGGCGCGGACGTCGTGCTGCACCTCACCGAGTGGCGGGAGTTCCGCGAGCTGGACCCGCAGGTGCTGGGCGAGGCGGCGGCGGCCCGGGTGATCCTGGACGGGCGCAACGCGCTGGACCCGACATTGTGGCGCAAGGCCGGCTGGACGTACCGGGCGATGGGCCGCCCCACCGCCTGACGGCTGCCGGGGTCCCCGAGGGCGACGCCGGTTCGGCCGAGGCTCAGTCGGCCGAACCGGCGTCCGTCCGTATTGTGCCGCAGGGCGCGGCCGGGCGGCCGGTGAAGCGGGCGGTGTTTACGACTCCTTGGCCCGGTAGCGGCGCATCTTGGCGCGGGCCCCGCACACCTGCATGGAGCACCAGCGGCCGCGTCCGGCCGGGCTGCGGTCGTAGTACGCCCAGTGGCAGTCGGGCGCCTCGCACGCCTTGAACCGGCTCCAGGTGCCGGCCACCAGCGCCTCGGCGACGGCGGCGGCGACGCGTGCGGTCAGCGAGCCCTCCCGGACCGGGGCGAGGGCGGCGGAGCCGTCGGCCGTCTCGACGGTGACGACCAGCGGGGCGGCGGCCAGCAGCTCGCCCAGCGGGGTCACCGTGCGGTGCGGCGGATGGCCGGCGTGGGCGAGCAGGGTGGCGCGCAGGGACTCGCGCAGCTCACGGGCGGCGGGCAGGTCGTCCTCCGTCAGGCCGAACCGCTCCCGGACCTCCGGCGTGTCCAGCGAGTCGGCGCCCGTCTCGACGTTCAGCAGCGTGTTCACCAGGGCCTCGACCAGTTCCAGGCCGCCCGGCGCGGGCGATCGCTCACTCATGCTTGCGACGTTACCCCCAATAGGGCAGCATACAGTAACCGTTACCGGTTACCCGTCCTTACAGGTAACCGGCAACGGTGATCCCGACCGGACGCTTCAAGGAGGAAGTCATGGCTGTCGCCGAACTGGGCCCCGTGGTCCTGGACTGTCCCGAGCCCCGCGCACTGGCCCGCTTCTACGCCGACGTGCTCGGCGGCACCGTCGAGGGCGACGACGACTGGGTCGACCTGAAGCTGCCGGGCGGACGGGCGCTGGCGTTCCAGGCCGCCCCCGGCTTCGTGCCGCCGAAGTGGCCCGCGCCCGACGACTCGCAGCAGTTCCACCTCGACCTCACCGTCACGGACCTGGACGCGGCCGAGAAGGCGGTCCTGGAGCTGGGCGCACGTCCGCTGGACGCCGAGGACCGCACCCGCACCTTCCGGGTCTACGCCGACCCGGCCGGACACCCGTTCTGCCTCTGCGCCTGCTGAGCCGCCGCGCCCGGTGAGCGCCGCCCGCTCAGCCGTCCAGGTCGGCGATGGCCGCCGTGGACGGCTCGCGGCGCAGCTGGGCGGCCTTCGCGGTGAAGGCCGCGGCACGCAGGACGCGCTGGACGTTGCCCCAGGTCAGCAGGGCCACGTCCGCCTCGTCCCAGCCGCGGCGGAGCAGTTCGGCGATGAGCCGGGGGTAGCAGGAGGGGTCACCCAGCTCCAGCGGGTGGGCGGTGCCGGTGTCGTAGGTGCCGGACAGGCCGACGCTCTGCGGGCCGGCCACCGTGCGCACGTGGTCGAGGTGGTCGGCGACGTCCCGGACGGTCGGGCCGGTCTGCTCGGCGGTCAGCGGCACCATGCACAGGCCGCCGGCCGCGCCCAGCTCCACCAGCAGGTCGTCGGGGAGGTTGGCGGGGTGCGGGCGCAGGGCGCGGGCGGCGGAGCGGGTGCACAGCGCCGGCGCCTTGGACACCGCGAAGGTGCGGCGCATGGTCTCGGCACCGGCGCCGGAGAGGTCGGCGACGACACCGAGGCGGTTCATCTCGCGGACGACCTCCTCGCCGAACCGGGTCAGTCCCCCCTCGCCCGCCCAGCTCACCCCGGACAGCGTCAGCGCGCGCAGGCCGAGGGCGTGCAGGGAGCGCAGGATGCCGAGGCGGTCGCCGATCGCGGCGGCGCCCGCGGGACCGGGGATCACGGCGACCCGGCCGCAGTTGCGGGCGTCGATGGCCTGCCCGGCGTCGTACGCCAGGCGCAGCCCCTCCGGGTGGGCCCGCACGACCGTCTTGACCAGGTCGAGCTGTTCCAGCGTGGCGCCGACCGCACGGTCGCCGTCGACGGACTCGGGCAGGTGCAGCGACCACAGCAGCGCGCCCACGTGTCCCTCGCGCAGCCGCGGCACGTCGGTGTCGACGGCGCTCTCGCCCAGCTCCAGGTCGTACCAGGGCAGATGCCTGAGCGCCCAGGGCAGCCCGCTGCAGCCGTCGGCGACGGGATGGGCGGCCAGCACGGCGAGCGCCCGGGCCGACGGCTCGTCGTCGGGGTCGGACACGGGCGCGTAGGGCTCCGGCGGAAAGGCCTCCGCGGCGAGCGGCACGGGCAGGTCGTCGAGCCCACCGGCCTCGCTACCGGTGTGCAGGTCGTCCTGGAGATCTGCCATGGCGGTGCTCCGTACGGTCGTCGTGAGATACGGCCACCGTCGCACGGAGCGGTAAGGGCTTCCTGGTGGGTGGGGCGTTCGGGGGTACGAGCGCCCCACGCGCGCCCCACCCGTCGGCCGGAAGCGGGCGGTTCAGCCGTCCAGCTGCTCGATGGTGGCGTTGGACGGTCCCCGCGTCGCCCGGAGCCCCCGGGCCACGTCCTCCGCGGCGTCCAGGACGCGGACCGCGTTCTTCCAGGTGAGCTTGGCCAGGTCGGCCTGGGACCAGCCGCGGTCGAGGAGTTCGGCGATCAGGTTCGGGTAGCCGGCGACGTCGTCGAGGCCGTCCGGGGTGAAGGGCGTGCCGTCGTAGTCGCCGCCGATGCCCAGGTGGTCGACGCCGGCGACCTCGCGCATGTGGTCGAGGTGGTCGGCGACCGTGGAGACGGTGGCCACGGGGCGCGGGACGCGCTCCTCGAAGGCGGCGTGCACCTTCATCGCCTCGGGGCTGGAGTCCAGGTGGTGGAAGCCGTGCGCGCGCATGTTCTCGTCGGCCTCCGCCGTCCAGTCCACGGCGGCCTGGAGCACGAACTTCGGCACGAACGTCACCATCGCCATGCCGCCGTTGGCGGGCAGTCGCTCCAGCACGTCGTCCGGGATGTTGCGCGGGTGGTCGCACACCGCGCGGGAGGACGAGTGGGAGAAGATCACCGGCGCGGTGGAGGTGTCCAGCGCGTCGCGCATCGTCGTCGCCGCGACGTGCGAGAGGTCGACCAGCATGCCCTCGCGGTTCATCTCCCGCACGACCTCGCGGCCGAAGGCCGACAGACCGCCGACGCCGGGCTCGTCGGTCGCCGAGTCCGCCCAGGCGACGTTGTCGTTGTGGGTGAGCGTCATGTAGCGCACGCCGAGCGCGTACAGGGCGCGCAGCGTGGCCAGCGAGTTGTCGATGGAGTGGCCGCCCTCGGCGCCCATCAGGGAGGCGATCCGGCCCTCGGCGCGGGCCGCCTCCATGTCGGCGGCGGTCAGCGCGGCGCGCAGCTCGCCGGGGTGGCGGGCGATGAGCTGCCGTACGCAGTCGATCTGCTCCAGCGTCGCCGTCACCGCGCCGGGCAGGTCGGAGCGGACGTACACCGACCAGTACTGCGCGCCGACGCCGCCGGTCCGCAGCCGGGCCAGGTCGGTGTGGAGGTACGCGGACTGGTCGGCGGCGATGTCCCGGGCGTCGAGGTCGTAGCGGACCTGTTCGCGCAGCGCCCAGGGCAGGTCGTTGTGCCCGTCGACGACGGGGAACTCGCGCAGCAGCTCCCGGGCCCGGTCCAGCGAGGTCATCCGCGTACCTTCCGTCACTGTGTGTCGGTCACTTTCCGAAGCCGAAGCCGGCCGTCGAGCCCGCGACCTTGTTGCGCAGTCGCTTGCCCTTCTCGGTGGCCTGGTCGTTGAGGTCCTGCTGGAACTCGCGCATCCGGCCGAGCAGCTCCTCGTCGTGGGCGGCGAGGATGCGGGCGGCCAGCAGCCCGGCGTTGCGGGCGCCGCCGACGGAGACCGTGGCGACGGGGACGCCGGCCGGCATCTGCACGATGGACAGGAGGCTGTCCATGCCGTCCAGGTACTTCAGCGGCACCGGGACGCCGATGACCGGCAGCGGGGTGACGGAGGCGAGCATGCCGGGCAGGTGGGCGGCGCCCCCGGCCCCGGCGACGATCGCCTTCAGTCCCCGCCCCGCGGCCTGCTCGCCGTACGCGATCATCTCGTGCGGCATGCGGTGCGCGGAGACGACGTCCACCTCGTAGGGGATCTCGAACTCGTCGAGTGCCTTGGCGGCGGCCTCCATGACGGGCCAGTCGGAGTCCGACCCCATGACGATGCCTACGACCGGGCTCGCCGGGCTGGCCTGGCTCATTCGGTGATCGTCCCTCTCAGGTAGCCGGCAGCGTGACGGGCGCGCTCCAGCACGTCGTCCAGGTCGTCGCCGTAGGTGTTGACGTGGCCCACCTTGCGGCCGGGCTTCACGTCCTTGCCGTACATGTGGATCTTGAGCTGGGGGTCGCGGGCCATGCAGTGCAGGTACGCGGAGTACATGTCCGGGTAGTCGCCGCCCAGGACGTTGACCATGACCGTCCACTTGGCGCGCGGGCGCGGGTCGCCGAGCGGGAGGTCGAGGACGGCGCGGACGTGGTTGGCGAACTGCGAGGTGATCGCGCCGTCCATCGTCCAGTGGCCGGAGTTGTGCGGGCGCATCGCCAGCTCGTTGACGAGGATGCGGCCGTCGCGGGTCTGGAACAGCTCGACGGCCAGGTGGCCGACGACGTCCAGTTCCTTGGCGATGCCGAGCGCCATCTCCTCGGCGCGCAGGGCCAGCTCCTCGTCGAGGCCGGGCGCCGGGGCGATCACCGTGTCGCAGACGCCGTTGACCTGCTGGGACTCGACGACGGGGTAGGCCACCGCCTGGCCGTGCGGGGAGCGGACCACGTTGGCGGCCAGCTCGCGGACGAAGTCGACCTTCTCCTCCGCCAGCACGGGCACGCCCGCGCGGAAGGGCTCGGCGGCCTCCGCCACGGAGTCCACGACCCACACGCCCTTGCCGTCGTACCCGCCGCGGACCGTCTTGAGGACGACGGGGAAACCCTCGCCCTCGTCCGCGAAGGCGGCCACGTCGGCCGGATCGCTCACGATGCGGTGCCGCGGGCAGGGCACGCCGATCGCGTCGAGCTTCGCGCGCATCACGCCCTTGTCCTGGGCGTGCACGAGCGCCTCGGGGCCGGGGCGCACGGGGATGCCGTCCGCCTCCAGGGCCTTGAGGTGCTCGGTCGGCACGTGCTCGTGATCGAAGGTGATCACGTCACAGCCGCGCGCGAACTCGCGCAACGTGTCCAGATCGCGATAGTCGCCGACGACGACTTCGTTCACGACCTGCGCCGCGGAGTCCTGAGGAGTGTCACTGAGAAGCTTGAACCTGATGCCCAACGGGATGCCCGCCTCGTGTGTCATACGAGCGAGCTGGCCACCGCCGACCATGCCGACTACGGGGAACGTCACACCCCTAGCGTATCGGCCGCGCGGAGCCCACCTGTTTACCGGCCGTTTCCCGCCGCTCTCCGCGCCCGTTCCGACCCTCGTGGGTCCGTCCGCAGGAAGATCGCGCGTCCGGGTGGTTAGCATGAGCGGATTGACGCCAACCGATGGACGGGGGCCTGCACGACCATGGGACATGGTTCCTCGGGTGCTCAGACGGCTCCCGCCACGCCCCGGGCACCCCGTGAGGGAGTGCGGGGCCGGATCGACCGGCTCGTGCGCGAGGTCGTGAAGTTCGGCGCCGTGGGCGGCGCGGGGGTGCTGGTCAACCTCCTCGTCTTCAACTTCGTGCGGCACACGACCGACCTCCAGGTCGTGCGGGCCAGCATCATCGCCACGGTCGTCGCGATCGCCTTCAACTACGTGGGCTTCCGCTATTTCACCTACCGCGACCGCGACAAGAGCGGCCGGACCCGCGAGATGTCGCTGTTCCTGGTGTTCAGCGCGATCGGGCTGGTGATCGAGAACGGCGTGCTCTACACGGCGACGTACGGGTTCGGCTGGGACAGCCCGCTGCAGAGCAACATCTTCAAGTTCCTCGGCATCGGGATCGGCACGCTGTTCCGCTTCTGGTCGTACCGCAGCTGGGTCTTCCGGGCGCTGCCCGCCCGTGAGCCGGTGACGCGGGCCGAGACCTTCCTGGAGCACGAACACCCGACCGCGCTCCCCCGGGCCGACGGCGCCCCCGCCGGTCACCGCTGACCGGCTCGCCGCCCTCCGGCGCGCTCAGCGCACCGTCTGGCCGCCGTCCCCCGAGGACTTCTTCGGGGGCGGGGTACGGGACAGGAACAGCCCGAAGACCGGCGGGCGCCCCTGGAGCAGCTCCAGGCGTCCGCCGTCCGCCTCGGCCAGGTCGCGGGCGACGGCGAGGCCGATGCCCGTGGAGTTGCGTCCGCTGATCGCCCGCTCGAAGATCCGCGCCCCCAGGTCGGCCGGGACGCCGGGCCCCTCGTCGGTGACCTCGACGACGGCCTGGTTGCCGGTCACCCGGGTCCGCAGGGCGACGGTGCCGCCGCCGTGCATCAGGGAGTTCTCGATCAGCGCGGCCAGCACCTGCGCCACGGCGCCCGGGGTGCCCACGGCCGTCAGATGACGCTTGCCGGAGCTGACGATGGCCCGGCCCTCGCTGCGGTAGGCGGGGCGCCACTCGGCGATCTGCTGCTGGATGACGTCGTCCAGCTCGAAGGTGACGGCGGAGCCGCTGCGCGGGTCGCGGGAGTTGGTCAGCAGCCGGTCGACGACGTCCGTCAGCCGCTCCACCTGCGACAGCGCGATCGTCGCCTCCTCCTTCACCGTCTCCGGCTCGTCGGTGAGGGTGATCTCCTCCAGCCGCATCGACAGCGCGGTCAGCGGCGTACGGAGCTGGTGGGAGGCGTCGGCGGCCAGCCGGCGCTCGGCGGTGAGCATCCGGGCGATGCGCTCGGCGGAGGAGTCCAGGACGTCGGCGACACGGTCCAGCTCGGGGACGCCGTACCGCTTGTGCCGGGGGCGCGGGTCGCCGGAACCGAGGCGTTCGGCGGTCTCGGCGAGGTCGGTGAGCGGGGAGGCGAGGCGGTTGGCCTGCCGGATCGCCAGCAGTACGGCGGCGACCACCGCGAGCAGCGCCACCAGGCCGATGATCAGCAGGGTCCGGCCGACCTCGCGGGTCACCGAGGACCTGGGCTCCTCGACGAGGACGGTCTCGCCCTCCTCGCCGGTGGCCCTGCCCTGGAGGACGTCGCCGGACGGCTTGTCGCCGACCTCGACGACCGGCTCGCCGGGGATGCGGATCAGGGCGTACCGGGCGTCGCGGATCTGCTCCCGCAGGAACTGCTCGTCGACGGAGCCGGTGCCGATGAGCCGGCTGTCCACGATGCTGGCCAGCCGGACCGCCTCCAGGTCGACCCTCTCCTGTGCGGTGCTGCTGATCGTGCGGGTCTCGACGATGACGAGGGAGACGCCGAAGACGGCGATCACGACGAGCACCACGGCGAGCGTGGACTGGATCAGTCGACGGCGCATGTCCTCTTACCCGCAAGGCCCGCTCGGGGCCCGCTCAGTTCTTCTCGAAACGGAAGCCCACGCCGCGCACGGTGGCGATGTAGCGGGGGTTGGCCGCGTCGTCGCCGAGCTTCTTGCGCAGCCAGGAGATGTGCATGTCGAGGGTCTTGGTCGACGACCACCAGGTGGTGTCCCAGACCTCGCGCATCAGCTGGTCGCGGGTGACGACCCGGCCGGCGTCGCGCACCAGGACCCGCAGCAGGTCGAACTCCTTCGCGGTGAGCTGGAGCTCCTCCTCGCCCATCCAGGCCCGGTGCGACTCGACGTCGATGCGCACACCGTGGGTGGCGGGCGGCTGCGGGGGCTCGACGGCGCCGCGCCGCAGCAGGGCCCGGACCCGGGCGAGCAGCTCGGCGAGGCGGAAGGGCTTGGTGACGTAGTCGTCGGCGCCCGCGTCCAGGCCGACGACGGTGTCCACCTCGTCGGCGCGCGCGGTCAGGATCAGGATCGGCACGGCGTGGCCCTCGGACCGCAGCCGGCGGGCGACCTCGAGACCGTCCATGTCCGGCAGGCCGAGGTCCAGCACGACCAGGTCGATGCCGCCCTGCAGCCCCGCGTCGAGTGCGGTGGGTCCGTCCTCACGCACCTCGACCTCGTACCCTTCCCTGCGCAGTGCGCGGGCCAGCGGCTCCGAGATGGACGCGTCGTCCTCGGCGAGCAGTACACGGGTCATGAGCTGATGGTAGACCGCTCGGAGCAACGCCCGGGGCAAGATCGACCCAGGGCACTCCCGCCCGCGGAGCACCTGTGCGTCACCTGTGGAGCACTCGGGGACAAGCCGGGCACGCGCCGGACATGCGCCGCGCGACCCGCCCTCGGCCACCCCGCGTCCGCACCTGCGCCTGTGGGGTGCCATCCTGGAATAAACCTTCGAAAGATCGTTCGCGGTTCCACAGTTACCTGTGATTCACGTCTCAAGTCCTTCCATACCGGGCGGTGTACTGCCGTATGGTGAATCAGCGCCTGTAGCACCCAGAGGACCTTTGGCGACAGTTTCGACGCTGAAGGTCTCTTTTGTGTGCGGGCCGGCCCCCACGGCCGGCCTTGAAAGGAATGACCTGTGGCCGGGCCTCACCGCGTGCAGTGACGCGCACGGAGGCGTGGATCCCGGTGGCCGCCGCCCACCGCTTCGCAACCCGGAGCGGAATCCCTCAGGCGTGGGACGGGCGGGAAAGGCCGCCGGTGCCGGCCGCCCCCCACCGGGCGCGCATCGCCTCGTGAGCGCGTCCCGACCAGCAAGGATCGACCATGGCGTCCAGCCTGACGAAGGACTCGGTCACCCCGGGCACCCCCGGAACCGAGAAGACCTTCTTCGGCCACCCCCGCGGACTGGCCACACTCTTCATGACCGAGATGTGGGAGAGGTTCTCCTACTACGGCATGAGGGCTCTGCTCCCGCTGTACCTCGTCGCCCCGGGTGGCCTCGGCCTCAACGCCGGCACCGCGACCGCGATCTACTCGGTGTACCTCTCGCTGGTGTACCTGCTCACGATGCCGGGCGGCTGGTTCGGCGACCGCGTGTGGGGCCCCCGCAAGACCGTCGCCATCGCCGGTGGCGTGATCATGCTCGGCCACCTCACGCTGGCGCTGCCCTCCGCGGGCACGTTCTACGCGGGCCTCGGTCTGGTCGCCATCGGCTCGGGTCTGCTGAAGGCCAACATCTCGACGATGGTCGGCCAGCTCTACAGCGGCCCCGACGACCCGCGCCGCGACGGTGGCTTCACCGTCTTCTACATGGGCATCAACCTCGGTGCCTTCGCGGCGCCGCTGACCATCGGCACCATCGGCGAGAACGTCAACTGGCACCTGGGCTTCGCCCTCGCCGCGGTCGGCATGGGTCTGGGCGTGCTCCAGTTCCTGATCGGCAGCCGCCACCTGGACCCGCACTCCAGCGTGGTCCCCAAGCCGCTGTCCGCCCAGGAGAAGACCTCGACGCTGCGCAAGGCCGCGTTCTGGGCCGCGCTGGCCGTCGTCTTCTACGCGATCGTCGGCTTCTCCGGTACCTACACCCTGAACTGGGTCCTGGTCCCGCTGACCCTGCTCGGCGTGATCGTCCCGGTGCTGGTGCTGACCAACATCAAGCGCGACAAGTCCCTGGACCGCGAGGAGCAGTCCAAGATGTCGGCGTACATCTGGTTCTTCGTCGCCGCGGCCGTGTTCTGGATGATCTACGACCAGGGCGGCTCGACCCTGTCGCTGTTCGCCGACTCCTCGACGAACACCAGCGTCCTCGGCTGGGACTTCCCGGTCTCCTGGTTCCAGTCGGTCAACCCGGTCATCATCATGGCCCTGGCCCCGGTCTTCGCCACGGTGTGGCTGGCGCTCAACCGCCGCGGCAAGGAGCCGAGCACGGTCGTCAAGTTCTCCTTCGGCCTGGTCCTGGTCGGCGCGTCCTTCTTCCTCTTCCTGGCCCCGCTGGGCATCGCGGAGGGCGGCCACAAGGCGGCGGCGCTGTGGCTGGTGGCGATCTACTTCGTCCAGACCTGCGGTGAGCTGATGCTCTCCCCGGTCGGCCTGTCGGTGACGACGAAGATGGCTCCGGTGAAGTACGCCTCCCAGATGATGGGCGTCTGGTTCCTGGCCGTCACCGCCGGTGACGCCACGACCGGCCTGCTCTCCATCGCCGGCGTCGACCTCAACAAGACGGGCATCGTCGCCGCGGAGGCCACCCTCGCGGTGGTCGCGGGCGTCGCGATCTGGATGTACCGCAAGCGCGTCAAGGAGCTCATGGGCGACGTCCGCTGAGCCCTGCGGGCACGCCCGCGCCTTCTCGGAGGGTCACCTCGTCCTGCGGATGGGGTGACCCTCCGGGCGTTGGGGCGGGGCAGTGACGTCTTCTCAGCGGCGGCCGGTCAGCACTGCCATCAGCGGCGGCCGGTCAGCACTGCCACAGGAACGAGCCCTCCTCGCACGGCGCGCAGGCGAAGGCGTATCCGCAGCCGCCTCCGCCGAAGTTCATCGCCGTCCGGTCGTCGCGTCCCTCCTCGAGCTGGGCCACGAAGCTCATCGGCCGCGCGCACGACGGACAGGCCGGCGTCTCGTCGTGCTGCACCCACGACGGAGTACCGCCCAGCTGGCCGAGGACGTCCCGCAAGGGGCGGCCGTGCGCCTGCGACCACTTGCCGCGCGCCTCGTCGTACGGAGCCGCGTCCCGCGCCGTGCAGTCGATGCCGCAGGTCTCTGCCAGCAGGGTCTCGTCTCCCGCCGGCACCGGGGCGGGCGTGAGTCCGGCGCGCGGGAACAACAGCGCCCGGTTGCCACCCGCGACCGGGTCCCACTCGTCGCACAGCCCGGGGTCGTTCTGGCACATGAAGACCGACAGGACGCGCTCGGCATCCGCAGCCGCCCCCGCCCCCTGGGCGCCGGGCACGTTCACCAGCAGCTGCGCGAGGAACTGCATCGGTCCCGAGCACTCCGCGCACCGCGGCCAGGTGAACCCGGCCGGCACCAGCGGCACACCGCCGGTGCGTGTCACCGGCGCCAGGTCGTCGACCGGGCCGGCATACGTCATCAGGGTGGTCGTCACGGTCGCGCACCCCGGCTCCGTCCGTGGGCATCCGCGGCGGTGCATGCGGCCGAGCGCGTCCACGTGGCGGGACGCGGGGCGAGGCGGGGCCCGTTCGAGTCCTTGGAATCCCGGACGAGGACCCTCGCCGGGGTGGTGGCTGTCCCGAGGCGGTTCGAACCGTCGCCGCCGTACGGGGATTTCCGCCACTGGTGGATGCTCATGCCGGCCTCTCTCACATGTCCCGCCGGAGGTTCTGAACGAAGTCGCGCGCTGCGGTGGTGTCGAGCGCGCGGGACTCCATGTGCTCCGGCACGGCACGGTACTTGGCCAACCGAGCCTCGGGCGTCGAGGGGCGGGGCACGTCGAGGGGCGGGGGCCCGGGGACGGCAGCCCCTTACGCCGGAGCGCCCAGCTCCGCCCACACCCGCTTGCCGGCGACTCCCGGCGTGCGTACGACGCCCCAGTCCAGGCACAGGCGCTGCACGATGAACATGCCGTGTCCGCCGGGGCGCCCCGCGCGGTGCGGGGTCCGCGGCGCCGGCTGGCCCGTACCGCGGTCGGAGACCTCCAGCCGGATCACCTTCTTCTCGCAGGTGATCGACAGCTCGTCCGGGCCCTCCGCGTGGAGACACGCGTTGGTGACCAGCTCGGAGACCACGAGCAGGACGTCCTCCGCGGCGGCACGCTGGTCCGCGGTGGCGGAGGGCAGCCAGCCCCAGGCGTACAGCGCCTCGCGGGTGAAGTCACGGGCCAGCGGGACGACCCCGCTCGCGTCCTCGAAGCTCAGCCTGCGGGCCTGCCGCCCGCCGCCCCCGGAAGCGGAGGCAGCCGTGGGCACGGACGCCGCCCCGGGAGTCCCCGAAGAAGGCACCTGCGCGGGCGCGGACGCCCCGGAAGCGCCGCTGGGCTCCGGACCGCGGTCGCCCGGCGAGTAGGGCCGGGTGGTGCTCATCAGCGCTTCACCTCACCGATTCACCAGTTCACGTTTCAAAGTCGTCGTCGTCAGCAATGCCGTACACAGCCGGTTCAGGGTCTCTCCTGCCCGAGCGGACGGTGCGAACACCCCTGTATTCGCCACGAAACCCGGCGCGGGGCGGAAACGCCCGCCCCGGGAAGCACACGCACCCCTCCGTCGGCCGGACAAGGACCGGCTCAGCCGGACTCGTCGGCCAGGGCGGCCGCAAGCGTGTCATGCAGGGTGAAGACCGCTTCGGCCCCCGTGATCTCGAACACGCGGGCCACCACCGGCTGCATGGCCACCAGGTGTACTCCGCCCCCCGCCGCCTCGGCCTTCAGCCGCGCGCCCAGCAGGACGTTGAGCCCCGTGGAGTCGCAGAACTCGAGCCGTGAACAGTCCACGACGAGCCGGTTGAATCCCTTGGCGAGACAGTCCTCCAGCGGCTCGCGCAACAGATCGGCGGTGTGGTGATCCAGCTCACCCGCCGGGGTCACGACGGCACTGGGGCCCTCTTCCCGTACCTCGACCAGAAGCCGGCCCGACTGGGCCTGGCCGACCGTCCCGCGGTCCATGCCGTTTCTCTCTCCCGAGGTCGTGACTGCTTGCTGACGCCCTCGAACACTACGCCCTCCCACCGCACTCCGACACCCGAACAACCGCACAGAAACGGACATACCCGCACAGAACACACTTGCGGTCAGCTCGGTAAACCCGGTAGGGCTAGTAAGACACGTAAACCGACACGGCCGGCTTTGGAGGCGCCGCACACCGCAGTGCACGTATTTGGCTTCGGCAGCCGTATGCCGAGAACGATGGAGGACATCATGTCACCCCGGCTCGACGGATCGCGTACCCACCAAGCGACGTCGACACTCCCTCCGGAACATCTGGATCCCATCGAGCACCACGACGCCGTCGTCGACCCCGACGACGCACTCGCCGGGCTTCCGGACATCCCCGCCTACGACGAGGTCGCTCCGGCGGACGCCAGGGCCCTGTCCAAGACCCTCTTCGAGCGGCTGGAGTCGCTGGAGGAAGGCACCCATGAGTACGCGTACGTACGCAACACGCTCGTCGAGCTGAACCTCGCGCTGGTCAAGTTCGCCGCCTCCCGCTTCCGCTCGCGCAGCGAGCCGATGGAGGACATCATCCAGGTCGGCACCATCGGCCTGATCAAGGCGATCGACCGCTTCGAGCTGTCGCGCGGTGTGGAGTTCCCCACGTTCGCGATGCCGACCATCATCGGCGAGATCAAGCGCTTCTTCCGCGACACCTCGTGGTCCGTGCGCGTCCCGCGCCGCCTCCAGGAGCTGCGGCTCGACCTGGCGAAGGCCGGCGACGAGCTGGCCCAGCGCCTCGACCGCGCCCCCACGGTGACCGAGCTGGCCGAGCACCTCGGCCTGTCCAAGGACGAGGTCGTCGAGGGCATGGCGGCGTCCAACGCCTACACCGCCTCCTCGCTGGACGCCCAGCCGGAGGAGGACGACGCGGAGGGCGCGCTCGCCGACCGCATCGGCTACGAGGACCACGGGCTCGAGGGCATCGAGTACGTCGAATCGCTGAAGCCGCTGATCGCCGAGCTGCCCTCGCGGGACCGGAAGATCCTCTCCCTCCGTTTCGTCGCGGGCATGACCCAGTCGGAGATCGGCGAGGAACTGGGCATCTCGCAGATGCACGTCTCACGTCTGCTGTCGCGGACCCTCGTACGGCTGCGCAAGGGGCTCACGGTCGAGGAGTGATCCTCAGGCCCTGACCGGGTGTCGCTTGCCCTCCAGGGGGGCGGTCCGAAATCGGGCCGCTCCCCTTCGGGCTGCCGTGGCCCTTCACACGGAGTTGGCGACCAGCACGGCCGTCGGCAGGAACGGCACCAGGACGCACAGCAGCCAGAACGAGCGCGGGGCGAGGGCGGTCCTGCGCCGCAGGGGTTCGTTGGCCAGCCACCAGATCAGCCCGAACAGCGCGACCACCGGGACGACGATCACCAGCCAGAGCGCCATCCCGTCGTTCTCCGTCGGGTTGCGCATGGTCCAACCGAGTTCGGCCAGCGGCCAGTTCACCAGCAGGTACCAGACGAGCCAGATCGGTACCACCGCCGGAACGCCGAGCAGCAGGTTCACCAGGAACGGCGCTCCCCAGGCCCGCCAGTGCCTCGCCATCCGCCCCGTCCCCCCCCACTCCCACCGACGCTCGTACGCTCACACCTTACGTACGCCCCGCCGCCACACCCCCGCGACCAGCGGCACCCCCGGCCGGTAGGCCAGGTGGACGTGGCTCGGGGCGTCCAGCAGCGTCAGGTCGGCGTACGCCCCCGGGACGAGGCGGCCGACGTCCTCGCGGCGCAGGGCCGCGGCGCCGCCCGCGGTGGCCGACCAGACCGCCTCGTCCGGCGTCATCCCCATGTCCCGTACCGCGAGCGCGATGCAGAAGGGCACGGAGGACGTGAAGGACGAGCCGGGGTTGCAGTCGGTGGAGAGGGCGACCGTGGCGCCGGCGTCGATCAGGCGCCGGGCGTCCGGCCACTGGGCGCGGGTGGAGAACTCGGCGCCGGGCAGCAGGGTCGCGACCGTACGGCTGTTCGCGAGGGCGTCCACGTCGGCGTCGGTGAGGTGGGTGCAGTGGTCGGCGCTGGCGGCGTCGAGTTCGACGGCGAGTTGGACGCCGGGACCGTAGGAGAGCTGGTTGGCGTGGATGCGGGGGTGCAGGCCCTTGGCCCGGCCCGCGGTGAGGACGGCGCGGGCCTGGTCGCCGTCGAAGGCACCCTTCTCGCAGAACACGTCGATCCAGCGGGCGTGCGGCGCGCAGGCGTCGAGCATCTCGCCGGTGACCAGGTCGACGTAGGCGGCGGGGTCGTCGGCGAGTTCGGGGGCGACGATGTGGGCGCCGAGGAAGGTGACCTCGTCGGTGTGGCGGGCGGCGACGCGCAGGGCGCGGGACTCGTCGGCGGTGGTCAGGCCGTAACCGGACTTGGTCTCGAAGGTCGTGGTGCCCTGCCGCAGGGCCTCGGCGAGGTAACGGGTGAGGGACGCCTCCAGTTCCGCGTCGCTCGCGGCGCGGGTGGCGGCGACGGTGGTGCGGATGCCGCCCGCGCTGTAGGGGCGGCCGGACATGCGGGCGTTGAACTCCTCGGTGCGGTCGCCCGCGAAGAGGAGGTGGGAGTGGGAGTCCACGAAGCCGGGGAGGACCGCCCGGCCCTCGGCGTCGACCCGGTTGTCAGTGGCGGGTGCTTTGCTTGATTCACCGGTCCACGCGACCCGGTCGCCTTCGATGACGACGGCCGCGTCCCGGACCAGACCGAGCGGGGAGTGGTCGCCGAGGGAGGGGTCGTTGGTGACGAGTGCGGCGATGTTGGTGATGACGGTGCTGCTGCTCATGGGGTCCCTGGTGTCCTCGTGGGGGCGGGGGCTGGTCGTCGTCAGGCGTGCAGGGCTTCGACGGCCCGCGCGAGGGCCTGCGGCACGTCCGGCAGCAGGGCGTGCGCCCCGTCGCGTACGACGTGCCGCCCGCCCACGATCGTGTGCCGCACGTCCGCTGCCGTCGCGGCGAATACGGCTGTCTCGGCGCCGAGCCTGGGCAGTGGCCCCGCTGTCCTGACCGAGTCCAGCGCGATGGTCGCGAGGTCGGCGCGGGCTCCGGCCTCGATGCGGCCGGTGTCGTCCCAGCCGAGGGCGGCGTGGCCGTCGGCGGTGGCGGCGCGCAGCAGGGCCGCGGCGGTCCAGTGGCCGCGGGCGCGGGTGCGCAGACGCTCGTTCAGTTCCATGGCGCGCGCCTCTTCCAGCAGGTCGACGACGGCGTGGCTGTCGGAGCCGAGGGAGAGCGGGGAGCCCGCTTGCTGCAGCGCGGCCGCCGGGCCGATGCCGTCGGCCAGGTCCCGTTCCGTGGTGGGGCACATGCAGGTGCCGGTGCGGCTGCCGCCGAGCAGGGCGATGTCCTCGTCGGTGAGGTGGGTGTTGTGGACGCCGGTGGTGCGGGGTCCGAGCACGCCGTGGTCGGCGAGGAGCCGGGTGGGCGTGCAGCCGTGGGCCTGCCGGCAGGCGTCGTTCTCGGCGGTCTGCTCGGACAGGTGCACATGCAGCGGGGCCCGCCGCTCCTCGGCCCACCGCGCCACGGTCGTCAACTGGTCCGCGGGCACGGCCCGTACGGAGTGGATCGCGGCCCCGATCCGTGCGTGATCCCGTTCCTTGAGAACTGAACAGCGTTCGGCCCAGGACTCCGCCGTGCCGTCGGAGAAGCGCTGCTGGTGGGTGTTGGGGGGTTCGCCGAAGCCGGAGGACAGGTAGCAGGTGTCGAGGAGGGTGATGCGGACACCGGCTTCGGCGGCCGCCTCGATCAGCGCCTCGCCCATCGCGTTGGGGTCGGCGTAGGGGGCGCCCCCGGGCGCGTGGTGCACGTAGTGGAACTCGCCGACGGTGGTGATTCCGGCCAGCGCCATCTCGGCGTACACGGCGCGGGCGAGGGCGTGGTAGGTGTCCGGGGTCAGCCGGTCGGCCACCGAGTACATGACCTCGCGCCAGGTCCAGAAGGTGCCGGAGCCGACCTGGACGGTGCCGCGAAGAGCGCGGTGGAAGGCGTGCGAGTGGGCGTTGGCCAGTCCCGGCAGGGTCAGTCCGCGCAGGATCTCGGCGCCGGGCAGCGGGGTGTGGACGCCCTGGTGGACGGCGGCGATGCGGCCGCCCTGGACGTCCACGGCGACGCCCGGCTCGACGTGGGTGCCGAGCCAGGCGTGCTCCAGCCAGTACGTGCGGGTGCGCTCGGTGGAGGTCACGTGCAGGCCAGCCCTTCCAGTACGTCGGCGAGTGCGCTCACCCCGGCCACGCAGTCGTCCTCGGCGGCGTACTCGGCCGGGGAGTGCGAGACGCCGGTGGGGTTGCGTACGAACAGCATGGCGGTCGGGATGCGGTCGGAGAGGATTCCGGCGTCGTGTCCGGCGCCGGTGCCGAGGACGGGGACCTTCAGTTCCGCACGGGTGCCCAGGATGCGGGCGAGTTCGTCGCGCAGGGCGTGGTCGAACTCGACGACGGGCGTGAAGGACTCGCGCACGACGTCGAGGTCCACGCCGTGGGCGGCGGCGTACTCGCGGGCTGTCTTCTCGATGCCGGTGACCACGGTGTCCAGGCTCGTCTGGTCGGCGGCGCGGGAGTCGAGCCAGCCGCGGACCAGGGAGGGGATGGCGTTGACGCCGTTGGGTTCGACGCCGATCTTGCCGAAGGTGGCGACGGCACCGGCGAGTTCGGCCTCGCGGCGGGCGGCGAGGACGGTCTCGGCATACGACAGCATCGGGTCGTGCCGGTCGGCGAGGCGCGTGGTGCCGGCGTGGTTGGCCTCGCCGCGGAAGTCGAACCGCCAGCGTCCGTGCGGCCAGATGGCGGAGGCGATGCCGATGCGGTCGCCGGACAGGTCGAGGGCGCGGCCCTGCTCGACGTGGAGTTCGACGAAGGCGCCGATGCGGGCGAGCCGTTCGGGGTCGGGGCCGAGGGTGCCCGGGTCGTACCCGGCGGCCTCCATGGCCCGCGGGAGGGTGACGCCGTCGCCGTCGGTGAGGCGGTGCGCCTGCTCGACGGTGAGCGCGCCGGCGGTGAGGCGGGAGCCGACGCAGGCGAGGCCGAAGCGGGCGCCCTCCTCGTCGCCGAAGTTGACGATGCCGAGCGGCCTGGTGAACCGCGCTCCCTTCTCGCGCAGTTCGTCCAGGGCGGCGAAGGCGGAGACCACGCCGAGGGGGCCGTCGAAGGCGCCGCCGTCGGGCACGGAGTCCAGGTGGGACCCGGTGACGACGGCGTTCCCGGCGGCCGGGTCGCCGAGCCAGGCCCACTGGTTGCCGTTGCGGTCGGTCTCGAAGGCGAGGCCGCGCGCCTCGGCCTGCTCCTGGAACCAGGCCCGGCAGTCGGCGTCGGCGCCGGTCCAGGCGTAGCGGCGGTAGCCGCCGGAGGCGGAGCTGCGGCCGACCGGCAGCAGCTCCGCCCACATGCTGTGGAAGCTCACGCGCCGTCACCCTCGCGCGTCGCGCCGTCCGCGGCGGCCTCGTCGCCCTCGCGCATCGGCACCCGCACGCCCCGCTCCGAGGCGACGGACTCGGCGATGTCGTACCCGGCGTCGACGTGCCGGATGACGCCCATGCCGGGGTCGTTGGTGAGGACCCGGCGGATCTTCTCCCCGGCGAGCGGGGTGCCGTCGGCGACGGTGACCTGGCCGGCGTGGATGGAGCGGCCCATGCCGACGCCGCCGCCGTGGTGGAGGGAGACCCAGGAGGCGCCGGAGGCCACGTTGACCATGGCGTTGAGCAGCGGCCAGTCGGCGATGGCGTCGGAGCCGTCGAGCATGGCCTCGGTCTCGCGGTACGGGGAGGCGACGGAGCCGCAGTCGAGGTGGTCGCGGCCGATGACGATCGGGGCGGCCAGCTCGCCGCTCGCGACCATGTCGTTGAACCGCTCGCCGGCCCTGTCGCGCTCGCCGTAGCCGAGCCAGCAGATCCGGGCGGGCAGGCCCTGGAAGTGCACCCGCTCGCCGGCCATCTTGATCCAGCGGGCCAGGGACTCGTTCTCCGGGAAGAGGTCGAGGATCGCCTTGTCGGTCTTGGCGATGTCGGCGGGGTCGCCGGACAGGGCGGCCCAGCGGAAGGGGCCCTTGCCCTCGCAGAACAGCGGGCGGATGTACGCCGGTACGAAGCCGGGGAAGGCGAACGCCCGGTCGTACCCGGCGAGCTGGGCCTCGCCGCGGATGGAGTTGCCGTAGTCGAAGACCTCGGCGCCCGCGTCCTGGAAGCCGACCATGGCCTCGACGTGCCGGGCCATGGACTCGCGGGCCCGGGTGGTGAAGCCCGCCGGGTCCTTGGCGGCGGCGTCGGCCATGTCCTCGAAGGCGATGCCGGTGGGCAGGTAGGCCAGCGGGTCGTGGGCCGAGGTCTGGTCGGTGACGATGTCGATCGGGGCGCCCATGGCGAGCAGCTGCGGGACCAGTTCGGCGGCGTTGCCGAGGACACCGACGGACAGCGGCTTGCGCCGGTCCCGGGCCTCGGTGGCCAGCTGGAGGGCGTGGTCGAGGGAATCGGCCCTGACGTCGAGGTAGCGATGCTCGATGCGGCGGTCGATGGCGCGCGGGTCGCAGTCGATGCAGATGGCGACGCCGTCGTTCATCGTGACGGCGAGCGGCTGGGCGCCGCCCATGCCGCCGAGGCCGGCGGTGAGGGTGATGGTCCCCGCCAGCGTGCCGCCGAACTTCTTGGCGGCGACGGCGGCGAAGGTCTCGTAGGTGCCCTGGAGGATGCCCTGGGTGCCGATGTAGATCCAGGAGCCGGCCGTCATCTGCCCGTACATGGTCAGGCCGAGGGCCTCCAGGCGGCGGAACTCCTCCCAGTTGGCCCAGTCGCCGACCAGGTTGGAGTTGGCGATGAGCACGCGCGGGGCCCACTCGTGGGTCTGCATGACGCCGACCGGACGGCCGGACTGGACGAGCATCGTCTCGTCCTGCTTGAGGGTCTTCAGGGTGCGGACCATGGCGTCGAAGGAGCGCCAGTCACGGGCCGCCTTCCCGGTGCCGCCGTAGACGACGAGCTTGTCGGGGTGCTCGGCGACCTCGGGGTCGAGATTGTTCTGCAGCATCCGCAGGGCGGCCTCCTGCTGCCAGCCCAAGGCGCTCGGCTCGGTACCGCGTGGCGCTCGGACAGGACGAGGTCCGGACATGGTCTGCCTCCTGGTGGCTTGCTCCCGGCGAATGTTGCTACGGCTATTCATATCCTCGCCTCGTGAATAGAACTAGTCAACAGGGTCGTGCCCCGCGCGGCGCGCGTGCGAGGGTGGGGAGGGACGTGTCATGGCAGGCAGCGACGGTATGGAGGCTGGCGTGAGCGAGGGCACGGGCATGAGCGGCGACACCGGCGCGGAGCGGGCGGCGCGGCGGGACCGGGCGGTCCGGGCGGCCGTGGAGCAGGGGCTGCTGGGGCCCGGTACACCGATCGTCGGTCTGCTGGACGTCACCGGCATACGGGAGTCGGCCGCGGCCCTGCGGTCGGCGTTCGAGGCGGTGACGGCACCGGGGACGCCCGTGCTGCACGCCTTCGCGGTGAAGGCGTCCCCGCTGGTCCCGGTGCTGCGGTTGCTGCACGAGGCGGGTATCGGCGCCGAGGTCGCGAGCCCGGGCGAGCTGGCCCTGGCCCGGGCGGCCGGGGTGCCGGCCGGGCGGACGGTGCTGGACTCGCCCGCCAAGACGCCGGACGAGCTGCGCGAGGCCCTGTCGCTGGGCATCGCCGTCAACGCGGACAACCCGCAGGAGCTGGAGCGCCTCGACGCCCTGGTGACCGGGGGGACCAGCGCCTCCCCGCTCGGCATCCGGGTGAATCCGCAGGTCGGCGGCGGCTCCATCGAGGCGCTGTCGACGGCGACGGCGACCTCGAAGTTCGGGGTGGCCCTGCGTGACGAGGGGGCGCGCGAGTGGGTGGTGCGGGCGTACCTGGACCGCCCGTGGCTGACCCGGCTGCACGCGCACACCGGGTCCCAGGGCATTCCGCTGGCCCTGATGGCCGAGGGGGTGCGTCAGACGTACGCGCTCGCCGAGGAGATCAACGAGCGGGCGGGCCGCAGCCAGGTCGACACGCTCGACATCGGCGGCGGTCTCCCGGTGAACTTCGCCTCGGAGGAGACGACACCGACGTACGCCGAGTACGCGCGCGTGCTGAGCGAGACGGTGCCGGGGCTGTTCGACGGGCGGTACGGGCTGGTCACCGAGTTCGGGCGGTCGCTGCTGGCCAAGCACGGCACGGTCATGGCGCGGGTGGAGTACGCCAAGAGCGCCGGTGGGCGGCCGGTCGCGGTGACGCACGCGGGCGTGCAGGTCGCGACGCGGACGGTGTACGCGCCGGGGTCGTGGCCGCTGCGGATCGCCGCGTACGACGGCAAGGGGCTGCCGAAGACGGGGCCCGACGTGGTGCAGGACGTGGCCGGTCCGGCATGCTTCGCGGGCGACCTGCTGGCCGTGGGCCGCGCGATGCCGCTGCTCGAACAGGGGGACTACGCGGCGGCGCTGGACACGGGGGCGTACTACTTCGCGCACCACTACGCGTACAACTCGCTGGCGCGGCCCGCGGTGTACGGGTTCGTCTCCGACGAGGGCGGGAGCGTCTCCTTCGCCACCGTGCGGGAGGCTCAGCGGGTCGAGGAGATCGTGGCCGAGGCGGGTGGGGCCTACGCCGACGCGCTGACCGTCGCCGTGCGCCGTGGGGGTTCCGGCCGTTCGTAGACCCCACGGTCCGTCGTGACCGGTCGCGCCCACGCGGCGGAGCCGCACCACGTCGCAGCGCCGCACCCTGGCCGGGGCGGGTCGCGCCCCGGCGGACACGGCGGCGGTCGACACCCCGGCCGCCGCCGCGACCGCCTTGATCGGTCAGACCATCGCCGCCGTCTTCCGCCTCGCGCCGCCCGGTGCCGCGTCGCCCGCCGCGATGCCCGTGCTGCGGTAGCCCTTGACGGCCTTGCCCGCGGGGCGGCCGGCGTTGCCGGCGAGCCAGTCCACGCGGACCCAGAGCAGGGCGTCCCGGGACTGCTCGCGGCGGCCGATCCAGGCGGACTTGAGCCACAGCCCTGCCCCGCAGCCGGCCAGCAGCAGCCCGCCCGCGGCGGGGACGGCGAAGGCGCTGCCCAGCGCGGCGAGGAAGGCGAGGAGCAGCCACCAGCGGTGCCCCCGGCGCCAGTTGCGCACGGTGACCCCGCGGTCCTGGAGCACGTCGTGCTTGCCCGCGCGGGCGGCCGAACCGGCCAGGGCGGTGTAGCGCCGTCGGCGGACCCACGCCACGACGGCCGTGGCGACGATGAAGAGCGCGGCCCCGGCCATCACCCCGATCCGGCGTCCGGTGAGTCCCGGCACCAGCACCCCGATACCGGCCGCGAAAACGCCCAGCCACCACAGTGGTGCGGCGCCCGCCCGTACGACGACGGCGACCCGAGCCAGCCCCACCTGTCCTCCGCGCGCCACGTCCTGCCTCCTGTCCCGTTCCTGCCTGTGCGTTGCGTCTGAAGGGTGTGTCAGGCGCCGCACTGTAACGGGGCAAGCTGAGACGAATCTGAGAACCCGTCCGCCGTACGGGTCACCCGGCCCGAGGGCTCAGTCCACGAACAGCCCCCGCGCGGCGGCCTTGGCGTCGAACTCCTCCAGCCGGGCCTGCGCGTCCGGCAGGTCGTCGCACATCGCCTCGAGGAGCACCCGGCCGAGCAGCATCGGCGCGCAGGCGGTGTCGAAGGCGAGGCCGGTGCCGACGGCGGCGGGGAGCAGCAGGTCGGACACCTTGGCGACCGGCGCGAACGCGGAGTCGGCGACGGTCACCACCGTGAGCCCGGCCTCCTTGGCGTGGACGAGCGCCTCGACCACCTCGCGCGGGTGCCGGGGCAGGGCGAAGCAGAGCAGGGTGCCCGCGCCGGCCCGGACGGCGGCGTCGATGCGGTCGTGGAGCATCGTGCCGCCCTCGCCGAGGAGGCGGACGTCCGGATGGACCTTGGCGGCGAAGTAGGCGAAGCCGTGCGCCTGGGCGGCGGCGGCCCGCAGCCCGAGCACCGGCAGGGGCCTGCTCCCGGCGAGCAGCCGCCCCGCCTCCCGCACCGGCCCCGGGTCGGCCAGCACCTCCGCGAGGTGCCGCAGGTTCTCGATCTCGGCCGCCACGGCCTGCTGGTACTCGTTGACGGCACCGGTGTCCGTGACCGGTTCCGCGGGGGCGACCTCGCGCAGATGGCGGCGCAGCGCCGGGTAGCCGTCGAAGCCGAGGGCGACGGCGAAACGGGTCACGGACGGCTGGCTGACCCCCGCCAGCTCGGCCAGCTCCACACTCGACAGGAAGGGCACGTCGGATGCCCGGCGCACCATGCTGTGCGCGATGCGCCGCTGGGTCGGCGTCAGCCGGTGCCCCTCGAACAGCGCCTGCAGCCGCGCGGCCGGCCCGTCGGCCCCGCTGGTCCCGCCGGTCCCGTTCGTCATGTGGCCCCCTCGACCTATTCACGCGCCCCGACTTCTGCATACCGTTATACAGCGGGGTGGCGCGGCACCGCCGACCCGTACCGGCCGGCCCCCGCCGAAGTCGGGGGTTGTCCCCAGTGCCGAAGCCGTCCCGGCTGGCTACCGTCGGTTTCATGACGGGAATGGACGCACGCGACGCCGACCTCAAGAAGGATCTCGACGCCACCCTGCGCACCCGCAGGGAGCTCGGTGAGGAGTACGAGTCCGCGCTGGTCGACTCGTTCCTGGAGAAGGTGGACCAGCGCATCGACTCGGTCGTGGACCGCCGGGTGCGCCGGCAGCTCGCCGAGCAGCAGATGACGGCGGCCCGGGACGGCCGGTCGCCGAGGCCCACGGACACCTTCGGCGAGCGCTTCGGTTTCGGCATCGTCTCGCTGGTGCTGGCGATCCCGCTGTCCGCGATCGGCGGCGGTGTGGCGCACCTGCCCGGGATGCTGGTCGCCTGGGCGGGCATCGTCGGGGTCAACGTCGTCCAGGTCGCCCGCACCAACCCGGGCCTGTTCGGACGCCGCCACCGCACCGGCCGGGACGACGCCTGGGAGGACTGAGTCCCGGGACCGGCCTGGGCCGAGCCCTCGGACCGGGGCCTGGGCCGAGCCCTGGGGCCGGGCCCCGAGGAGAGACTGCGCGGGGACCGCCGCACCCCCATCGCTGGGGGGCGGGACGACGGCGGTCCCCGCGGGGGACGCGCACGGTGCCGGATCTCACGTCCGGGCGGCGCGTCCGTGGCGTCCTTGGAGGTCCGGGAGCCGCTCCGGAAGGTCCATGACGCCGTTCGGCATCGGCGGGTCCGGGAGGCCTCCCCCAGTGCTGAACGCCTGGGCGCTGCCCCGCCTTCCCTGCCGACACCCCCTACTGTGCCGGTCCCGTGTTAAGCGACTGCTGCGCGCACGTGACGTGCGCGTACCACTTCCGCGAAGACCGCGGAGGTCAACGGCCCGGCGACCGGTACTACTTGCCCTTGGCGAGGAAGGACAGCAGGTCCTGCCGGCTCACCACCCCGGTCGGCTTGCCCTCGACCAGGACGATGGCCGCGTCGGCGCCGCCGAGCACCGACATCAGGTCCGCCACCGGCTCGCCCGAGCCGACCTGGGGCAGCGGGGCGGACATGTGCTTCTCCAGCGGGTCCTCCAGCGAGGCGCGCTTGGCGAACAGCGCGTCAAGCAGCTCGCGCTCCACCACCGAGCCGACGACCTCGGCGGCCATCACGTCCGGGTGACCGGCGCCGGGCTTGACGATCGGCATCTGCGAGACGCCGTACTCGCGCAGCACCTCGATTGCCTCGCCGACGGTCTCGTCCGGGTGCATGTGGACGAGGGAGGGGATGTGACCGCCCTCCTTGTGGTTCAGGACCTCGGCGACGCGGGCGCTGGGACCGGCGTCCTCCAGGAAGCCGTAGTCGGCCATCCACTCGTCGTTGAAGATCTTGCTGAGGTAGCCGCGTCCGCTGTCCGGCAGCAGGACGACCACCACGTCGTCCTCGCCGAGGCGCGCCGCCACCTCCAGGGCCGCGACGACCGCCATGCCGCAGGAGCCGCCCACCAGCAGGCCCTCCTCCTTGGCGAGGCGGCGGGTCATCTGGAAGGAGTCCTTGTCCGAGACGGCGACGATCTCGTCCGCGACCTCGCGGTCGTACGCCGTCGGCCAGAAGTCCTCACCGACACCCTCGACCAGGTACGGACGCCCGGAGCCGCCGGAGTACACGGAGCCCTCGGGGTCGGCGCCGATCACCTTCACCGCGCCGTCGCTGGCGTCCTTCAGGTACCGGCCGGTGCCGGAGATGGTGCCGCCGGTGCCGACGCCGGCCACGAAGTGGGTGATCTTCCCCTCGGTCTGCTCCCACAGCTCGGGGCCCGTGGAGTGGTAGTGGGAGAGCGGGTTGTTCGGGTTGGAGTACTGGTCCGGCTTCCAGGCGCCCGGCGTCTCACGGACCAGCCGGTCGGAGACGTTGTAGTACGAGTCGGGGTGCTCGGGGTCGACCGCGGTCGGGCAGACGACGACCTCGGCGCCGTACGCGCGCAGCACGTTGATCTTGTCGGTGGACACCTTGTCGGGGCAGACGAAGATGCACTTGTAGCCCTTCTGCTGGGCCACGATGGCGAGGCCGACGCCCGTGTTGCCGCTGGTCGGCTCGACGATCGTGCCGCCCGGCCGCAGCTCTCCGCTCTTCTCCGCGGCCTCGATCATGCGCAGGGCGATGCGGTCCTTCACCGAACCGCCCGGGTTGAAGTACTCCACCTTGGCCAGGACGGTCGCCCTGATCCCCTTGGTCACGCTGTTGAGCCGCACCAGCGGGGTGTTGCCGACGAGGCTGATCATCGAGTCGTGGAATTGCACCGTGGTCTCCGGATGCCGCAAATGAAAGGTCGATATCGGTCCGGCCAGCCTATGGCCTGCCGACCCGAGCATGCCCCGTCACGGTCGTTCACCCTGCGTTGAGATTGGGCGACCGTCCGTACGGGGCAAGGAGTGGGTGTACGGGTTTCGGGAGGTGGCGGCTACGTATGACGAGCATGTCGAGGGCGAGGGTGGCCCGCCGGATCGCGGCCGGCGCCGCGTACGGCGGCGGTGGCATCGGGCTGGCGGGAGCGGCGGCGGTCGGCCTGGTGGTGGCCGAGGTGCAGCTCGCCAGACGCCGGGTGGGCGTGGGCACCCCGGCCCGGGTGCCGAACGCGCAGGGACTGTACGGCGGCACCCTGCCCACGGCCGGTGAGCCACCGCTGCGGCTGCTGATGCTGGGCGACTCCACGGCCGCCGGGCAGGGCGTCCACCGGGCCGGTCAGACGCCGGGCGCACTGCTGGCGTCGGGGCTCGCGGCGGTGGCGGAGCGGCCGGTGCGGCTCGGGTCGGTCGCGCTGCCGGGGGCGTGTTCCGACGACCTCGACCGGCAGGTGACGTTGGCGCTCGCGGATCCGGACCGGGTGCCCGACATCTGCGTGATCATGATCGGCGCCAACGACGTCACCCACCGGATGCCGGCGACCCGCTCGGTACGGCACCTGTCCGCGGCGGTACGGCGGCTGCGCACGGCCGGCGCGGAGGTGGTGGTCGGCACCTGTCCGGACCTGGGCACGATCGAGCGGGTGCGGCAACCGCTGCGCTGGCTGGCCCGGCGGGCCTCTCGGCAGCTGGCGGCGGCGCAGACCATCGGCGTCGTCGAGCAGGGCGGGCGCACGGTGTCGCTGGGCGACCTGCTGGGCCCGGAGTTCGCGGAGAATCCCCGGGAGCTGTTCGGGCCGGACTACTACCACCCCTCCGCGGAGGGGTACGCCACGGCGGCGATGGCGGTCCTGCCGTCGGTGTGCGCCGCGCTCGGCCTGTGGCCGGCCGAGGAGGAGCACCCGGACGCGCTGCGCCGCGAGGGCTTCCTGCCGGTGGCCCGGGCGGCGGCGGAGGCGGCGTCCGAGGCTGGCACGGAGGTCGCTGCCGCCATGCCCACGGGGCCTCGGGGGCCTTGGGCGCTGCTCAAGCGCCGACGGCGGCGGAGGGTCTCGGAGGCAGAGCCGGCACCGTCGGGACAGCCGGGGTAGTAGCTGGGGGCGCTCACGGCGCTGACCGGTGCCGCTGCGCCCACCCGTGCCGCCCTGGGGGTACCTCCCAGGCCGTTCAGGCACTGGGGGAGGCACGACTGCCCGCAGCTGGGAGGAGCGCCAAGCAAGCGCTTAGACATTTGCGGTCCATGTCACACGGCCATAGCCGTGACCCGGGCCATACGGCCGGGTAACTTCCCCAGCAGCCGCCCGATTACTTCGCCTCGCCACTGGAGCCGTGATGCCCGAAGCCGTGATCGTCTCTGCCGCCCGTTCCCCCATCGGCCGCGCCTTCAAGGGCTCCCTGAAGGATCTGCGCCCCGACGACCTGGCCGCCACGATCATCCAGGCGGCCCTCGCGAAGGTCCCCGAGCTGGACCCGCGGGACATCGACGACCTGATGCTCGGCTGCGGTCTGCCCGGCGGCGAGCAGGGCAACAACCTCGGCCGGATCGTCGCCGTCGAGATGGGCATGGACCACCTGCCGGGCTGCACGATCACCCGGTACTGCTCCTCGTCCCTGCAGACCTCGCGCATGGCCCTGCACGCCATCAAGGCCGGCGAGGGCGACGTCTTCATCTCGGCCGGTGTCGAGATGGTCTCCCGGTTCGCCAAGGGCAACTCCGACAGCCTGCCGGACACCCACAACCCGCTCTTCGCCGAGGCCGAGGCCCGTACCGCCGAGGTCGCCCAGCAGGAGGGCACCACCTGGCACGACCCGCGCGAGGACGGCCTCGTCCCCGACCCGTACATCGCGATGGGCCAGACCGCCGAGAACCTCGCCCGCGCCAAGGGCATCACCCGGCAGGAGATGGACGAGTTCGGCGTCCGGTCCCAGAACCTCGCCGAGGAAGCCATCAAGAACGGCTTCTGGGAGCGCGAGATCACCCCGGTCACGCTGCCCGACGGCACGGTCGTCAGCAAGGACGACGGCCCGCGCGCCGGCGTCACCCTGGAGGGCGTGGCGGGCCTCAAGCCGGTCTTCCGCCCCGACGGCCTGGTCACCGCCGGCAACTGCTGCCCGCTCAACGACGGCGCCGCCGCCCTGGTGATCATGAGTGACACCAAGGCCCGCGAGCTGGGCCTGACCCCGCTCGCCCGCATCGTCTCCACCGGCGTCTCCGGCCTCTCCCCCGAGATCATGGGCCTCGGTCCGGTCGAGGCGAGCAAGCAGGCGCTGTCCCGCGCCGGGCTGGGCATCGGCGACATCGACCTGGTCGAGATCAACGAGGCGTTCGCCGCGCAGGTCATCCCCTCCTACCGTGACCTCGGCATCCCGCTGGAGAAGCTCAACGTCAACGGCGGCGCCATCGCCGTCGGCCACCCCTTCGGCATGACCGGCGCCCGTATCACCGGCACGCTGATCAACTCCCTCCAGACGCACGACAAGCAGTTCGGCCTGGAGACCATGTGCGTCGGCGGCGGCCAGGGCATGGCCATGGTCATCGAGCGCCTGAGCTGACCCCCGTCGGGGGCCGCCGCCGAGTGCCGCTGATGGACCGTCAGTAGCACCCGGTGGACCCAGTGTGACGGACCGGCCCGGAGCCCTGCCGACCGCAGGGTTCTGGGCCGTTTTGTGACCCAAACTCCCCCAGGATGTGACCTACCTCTCCCGTACCCTTGATTTACGCAGGTCAGAACAGCACCACCCCCACCTTCCGGGCCCAAAGTCCTGTCCGTTTCGTGACGTTACGCACTGACAGACGATTAGTCCTCCCTTCAAGCTGATGTAGGAAGTCGGGGGTCGACTTTGAACCGGGAGTACGTCAGTGAGCGCCATGCCGATCGCCCTGCTGCTCACCACGGCCGCCACCGGCGCCGTGGGCGTCGCCGTCCTGCGCAGCATCCTGATGCTGCGCCGCCAGGTGACCGCCTTGCGCGCCGAGCTGGCCGAGAGCCGGGCCACCGCCGCGCGGGCCCGGGTGCCCGCCGCCCGCACCACCGCCGACGCCGAGGAGATACGCGCCGCCGTGGCGGAGGCGCTCGCCGAGGAGCGTGAGCGCGAGCTCGCCGAGGCGCGGGCCTTCTGGGCCGCCCAGGAGACCCGGGACGTCTCCGACGCGCCCCTGCTGCTCGGCCTGTCCGACAGTGAGCTGTTCCTGCCCCGCCAGGCCGACCTCGTGGGCCTGGAGCCGGTGGTCGAGCCGGCCGCGGACACCGACGAGCCGGCCGACCGGGACACGGGCCACACGGGCCCCAGGGAGTCCGCCGAGCTGGCCGCCGCCCGCCGCCGGCACCCCTCGCACCCGGACTTCGTGCCGAACCCGTCCCCGGCCGTGAACGACCACGACCGCACCGTGGCGACCCTGGAGGAGCTGGCCGAGTCGAGCGTCGCGCTGGCGGACGTCCGCCCGGGCCCGCTGGGCACCCTCGACGTGTACGTCTTCGCCGACGGCACCACCCTGTGCATGACCCCGGGCCACCGGGAGACCGCGGAGCGCCTGGCCGCGGCCCTGGGCGCGGGCCAGACGCCGTACCTCCTGGGCGGCTCCGGGATCTCCGGCGCCTACACGCTGACCTTCGCCTGCGGCGAGGAGAACGTGTACATCCTGGCGGACCGCGTCATCGCGTCCCTGTAGGCGCCCTCGCGGTCATCCCGGCCGCGTCACACCCCGGCCCGCTTGCGGGCCTCCTCCACCAGCGCCGCCGCTTCTTCCACCTGGCCCTCGTCGTTCAGTACGAGGGCCAAGTCGTGTGCGGCGACGGCGATCTGGTCGGCGGCGGCGAACATGCCCGCGTCCGGCATCTCACGGGGCTCGGCCCCGGGCTCCTCCGCGAGCTGGGCGCGCCGGGCCAACTCCCTGGCCAGCTCCAGCGCCTCGGCGGCCGCGCCGCGCTGCAGCCTGCTCTGCGGGGCGGCCCGCAGCCGGTCGGCGAAGTCGTCCACGGCACGGGTCAAAGGCGTCGTATCAACCACGGCGCGAGCGTACGCGGCCGTCCGGGACTGTTGCCAACGGGCGAACGCTCGGGCACGGTGACCTGAAGGACCGGCTTACATCCCCTTTCGCCCGGAGGCGCCGATGTCCCAAGTCTTCTCCGAGGAGACCCATCGCAATCTGCTCGCCCGTATCCCCCAGTGCACCGGCCGTGAGATCTCCGACTGGCTGCGCGCCGTCGAGGACGGCCCCGCCCTCTTCCGCTTCGAGGAGAAGGTCAGCTGGCTCCGCCACGAACACAACCTCGCGTACGGCCACGCGAAGGCGATCGTCCACGAGTACGACCTGAGAAGGGCCGCGCGCAAGCTGCTGTGAACGGGCGGGCGCCGAGCCCACGACGAAGGGCCCCGGGCACGAAGCCCGGGGCCCTTCACCCGCGTGGTGCTACGGGGCGCTGCTAGTCGTTGCTGTTCAGGATCGCGATGAGACGCAGGAACTCCAGGTAGATCCAGACCAGCGTCAGCGTGAGGCCGAAGGCGGCGAACCAGGCCTCCTCGCGCGGGGCGCCGTAGGCGAGCCCGTCCTCGACCTGCTTGAAGTCGAGGGCGAGGAAGCAGGCGCCGAGGATGACACCGATGACGCCGAAGACGACACCGAGCGCACCGCTGCGGAAGCCGAGGCCGTCACCGCCGCCGAAGACGGCGAACAGCAGGTTCACCATCATCAGGAGGACGAAGCCGAGCGCGGCCGCCATCACGAAGCCGTAGAAGCGGCGGTTGACGCGGATCCAGCCCGCCTTGTAGGCGACCAGCACACCGGCGAAGACCGCCATCGTGCCGATCACGGCCTGCATGGCCGCGCCGTCCGCGATGCGGTTGTCGACGACGCTGGAGACGACGCCGAGGAAGACACCCTCGAACGCCGCGTAGGACAGGATCAGCGCCGGCGTGGGCTTGCGCTTGAAGGACTGGACGAGCGCCAGGACCATGCCGATCAGGGCGGCACCGATACCGATGCCGTACGAGCGGCCGATGTTGGCGTCGTCCACCGGCAGCAGCGCCCACGCGAGCGCGGCCGTCACCACGAGCACGCCGAGCGTGCTCGCCGTACGGACGACGACGTCGTCCATCGTCATCCGGCCGGTGGTGGCGGGCGCCTGCGGCCCCGCGCCGAACTGCTGGTCAGGCTGGGCGTACGGGTTCTGCGCGTACGGGTTGCCGGCGGGCGGCTGGGCGTACGGGTTGCCCTGGGCGCCCTGCGCGTACGGGTTGGCCTGCGTGGCGACGGCGGGTCCCCCGGCCTGCGGCGCGGCGTTGAAGCCCGCGTAGCCGTTGTCGCGGCTGAACCCCCGTCGCGAGAAGACCGGGTTTCTGCTCCTCATTTCACTCCTCCATGGCCACACGGCGCAGCCTTGGCTCAAGAGTAATAGAACGGCAAAGGAATGACCCTACTGCTTGGGGAGGATCTTTCCCTCGCCTTGCGGCTCAACACGCTACGCCGATCAGTGATTCCCCTCACGGCCGGGGTCGCGCGGGCCGCCCGGCGGCGCTCACCCGATCGGGAAGCCGGTGTAGGCCTCGGCGAGGTCGGTCTCGGCGGCGCGGGAGGAGGTGATCCGGTCGAGGCGGGCCAGCTGGAGCCGGTCCTCGAAGGGGGTGGCGTCCGGGGCGGTGTGCAGCAGGGTCGTCATGTCGTACGAGAAGCGCTCGGCCTGCCAGACGCGGCGCAGGCAGGTCGCGGAGTAGGCGTCGAGCAGGTCGTCGGAGCCGGTCGCGGCGCGGTGGGCCAGCGCCCGCGCGAGGGTGACCACGTCGCCGACTGCGAGGTTGAGGCCCTTGGCGCCGGTGGGCGGCACGATGTGCGCGGCGTCGCCGGCCAGGAAGAGGCGGCCGTGCCGCATGGGCTCGTGGACATAGGAGCGCATCGGGGTGACCGACTTCTGGGTGATGGGGCCGCGTCGCAGGGTCCAGTCGTCGTCGGTCTCGAAGCGGCGCTCCAGCTCGTCCCAGATCTGCTCGTCGCTCCAGCTGTCGGCGTCCGTGTCCGCGGGGACCTGGAGGTAGAGGCGGGAGACGGACGGGGAGCGCATGGACAGCAGGGCGAAGCCCCGGTCGTGGCGGGCGTAGACCAGCTCGTCGTGCGAGGGGGCGACGTCGGCGAGGATGCCGAGCCAGCCGAAGGGGTACGTCCGCCCGAAGGTGCGCCCGTCCGGCACGGCCGCCCGGGCCACTCCCCAGAAGCCGTCGCAGCCGACGACGTAGTCGCACTCCAGCACGTCCTCGGCGCCCTCCGCGCCGCCGTGGCGGAAGCGGACGCGCGGCCGGTCCGTCTCGGCGCCCTCCACGGCCAGCGCCTCGGTCTCGAACAGCAGCGGCCCGCCGTCCTCGATCTGGAGGGCGATGAGGTCCTTGCAGACCTCGGTCTGGGCGTAGACCATCACGGACCTGCCGCCGGTGAGCTTGGGGAAGTCGACGCGGTGACGGCGCCGGTCGAACCGCAGCTCGATGCCGTCGTGGCGCAGCCCCTCGCGGTCCATCCGCTCCCCGGCCCCGGCCTCGCGCAGGACGTCCACCGTGCCCTGCTCCAGGATCCCGGCGCGCTGCCTGCGCTCGACGTAGGCGCGGTCGCGGCTCTCCAGGACGACCGAGTCGATCCCGGCGTTGTGCAGCAGCCGGGCGAGCAGCAGCCCGGCGGGGCCTGCCCCGATGATGCCGACGGTGGTGCGCATCGGTCGTTCCCTTCGATCGGCGTCGTTGCCTTTTCCCTGTTGTTCGCCTGGTGAAATTTCCTTCACCAGATGGGAATGAGTTTCCGGTCGCCCGCATGCCGCTGTCAACGGTTCCGGGGGTGCGAGAAGGGGGGTGACGCTCTGCACACAGCGCCATGACGGCGGTTGTGCCCGGAGCCGGACTTGAACCGGCACGCCCTCGAAGGGGCAGCGAGGTTTAAGCTCGCCGTGTCTGCATTCCACCATCCGGGCAGGCCATGGGCTCCGCGTCGCGTGCCTTGAGCCTATCGGGACGCGCCTCCCGGCCTCGGGCGGGCGAACCGATGTTGTCTTATTTTATTGGCGCCTGAGGGAGCATCAGATGCCGGGGCAGGCCGTCAGCACATGCCAACAGCCTTGCGTGCCGGGCTCCGCCATGTATGCGGAATGACGGGATTTCACCGTCTCGACAAGGGCGCCCGCCCCGTTCTCGCTCGCCCCGCCGTCGGGGTCGCCCGTCATCCGCAGGTATGACACGGACCGGCGCCGTCCGACCGGAGTCGCCCCCGTAAACCGGAACAGCGGCTGACTCCACGGCGCCGCACGGCAAGGACGATGGATGGCGTCCCCGAGCACACACCGTGCCGCCCGCAGACGTCGTGCGGACCGCACGCGCATGCCGGCCCCGCACGCCGTACCGACAGGAGCGCCCTTCCCGTGACCACCGCACCCATCGCCGACCGGTCCACCGCCGTGGCCGCACGCGCCACGGAGCTTTCCAAGATCTACGGCCAGGGCGAGACCCAGGTGGTCGCCCTGGACCGGGTCTCCATCGACTTCCGGCAGGCCGAGCTCACCGCGATCATGGGCCCCTCCGGCTCCGGCAAGTCCACGCTGATGCACTGCGTCGCGGGCCTGGACACCTTCTCGTCCGGCTCGGTGCGCATCGGCGAGACCGAGCTGGGCTCGCTCAAGGACAAGCAGCTCACCAAGTTGCGCCGGGACAAGATCGGCTTCATCTTCCAGGCGTTCAACCTGCTGCCGACGCTGACCGCGCTGGAGAACATCACCCTTCCGATGGACATCGCGGGCCGCAAGCCCGACAAGCAGTGGCTCGACTCGGTGATCCAGATGGTCGGGCTGTCCGGGCGCCTGGGACACCGGCCCTCCCAGCTGTCCGGCGGGCAGCAGCAGCGGGTCGCCGTGGCGCGGGCGCTGGCCTCCCGGCCGGAGATCATCTTCGGCGACGAGCCGACCGGCAACCTCGACTCCCGTTCCGGCGCCGAGGTCCTGGGCTTCCTGCGCAACTCGGTGCGGGAACTGGGCCAGACCGTGGTGATGGTGACCCACGACCCGGTGGCCGCCGCCTACGCGGACCGGGTGGTCTTCCTCGCCGACGGACGCATCGTCGACGAGTTGTACGGGCCGACGGCCGACTCGGTGCTCGACCGCATGAAGCGGTTCGACGCCAAGGGCCGCACCAGCTGACACGCCCCGCCGGCCACCCGTCCGTCCGCCCCCGCCCCCGTACCCCGTACGTCTGGACAGAGAAGACCCCCATGTTCCGTACCGCCTTGCGCAACGTCTTCGCGCACAAGGCCAGGCTGTTGATGACCGTGCTCGCCGTGATGCTCGGCGTGGCGTTCGTGTCGGGCACCCTGGTCTTCGCCGACACCCTCTCCAACGCCTTCCGCAACCAGTCGGCGAAGAGCTACCAGGACGTCGCCGTCGCCGTCACCTCGTACGCCGACTCGGACAACTCCGAGGAGGAGTACGGTCTCTCCGGCGAGGTCCTCGACCGGATCTCCGCCGTGGACGGCGTCGCCGGGGTGTACGGCCGCGTCGAGGGCTTCGCCGGGGTCGCCGACCCCGACGGGAAGCTGATCGGCGTCGGCTGGTCCAACAAGGGCTCCAACTTCGCCCCCGGCAAGGACGGCAAGGACGCCGCCTACACGTTCACCGACGGCTCCGGCCCGGTGCGGGACGACCAGATCGCCCTGGACGAGGACTCCGCCGCCAAGGGCGAGTACGAGGTCGGCGACCGGGTGCGCGTCGCGACCAACGGCCCGGTGAAGGAGTACACCCTCAGCGGTGTCTTCACCACCGAGGACGGCGCCGTCAACGCGGGCGGCAGCCTCGTCCTCTTCGACAACGCCGTCGCGCAGAAGCAGTACCTCCGGCCCGGCTACTTCGAGAGCGCCACCGTCGCCGCCGCCCCCGGCGCCGACGACGCGCGGATCCTGAAGGCGGTCGAGCCGCTGCTGCCGGAGAGCGCCGAGGCCAAGACCGGCCAGGCGCTCGCGGACGAGCAGGCCGACCAGATCGAACAGGGCATGGGCAACCTCAAGCAGGTCCTGCTCGGCTTCGCCGGCATCGCGCTGTTCGTCGGGATCTTCCTGATCTCCAACACCTTCACGATGCTGGTCGCGCAGCGCACCAAGGAGATCGCCCTGATGCGCGCCGTCGGCGCGTCCCGCCGGCAGATCACCCGCTCGGTGCTCGCCGAGGCCGCGCTGGTGGGCCTGGTGGCCTCGGCCGTCGGCTTCGCCCTCGGTGTCGGTCTGGCCGTCGGACTGCGCTCCGGCATGTCCGCGTTCGACATGAAGATGCCGGCCGGTCCGCTGGTCCTGTCCGCCACGCCGGTGGTCGCGGCGTTCGCGGTGGGCGTGCTGATCACGGTGTTCGCCGCCTGGCTGCCCGGCCGCCGGGCCGCGAAGATCCCGCCGGTGGCGGCCATGAACAGCGTCCACGCGGTGGCCACCACCAAGTCGCTGGTGGTGCGCAACTCCATCGGAGCGGCCGTCACCGCCCTCGGCGCGGTGGGGATCGTGGCGGGTGCCTCAGCCGGCGGCGACGACGGCCGGATGTACATCGGCGCGGGCGCGTTCTTCGCGCTGATCGGCGTGATCGTCCTGATTCCGCTGCTGTCCCGGCCCGTGATCGCACTGGTGCGTCCGCTGCTCGTCGGGCCCTTCGGGGTGGCGGGCAAGCTGGCCGGGCAGAACGCGGTCCGCAACCCGCGCCGTACCGGCGCCACCGCCTCGGCGCTGGCGATCGGACTGACGCTGGTGACCGGGCTGTCGGTGCTCGGCGTCACGGTCGGCACCGCCATCGACAAGATGACCACGGACAACATCAAGGCCGACTACATGGTCTCGATGGCCAACGGGGGCGACCTCGACCGGTCCGCGCTGACGGCGCTGGAGAAGGCCGACGGCGTGTCCGCGGTCTCACCCCAGCAGGACGCCTACTTCCGGGTCGACGGCGCATACGTGTCGGCCTCCGCCGTCACCCCGGGCGACATCGAGAAGGTGCTGACCGTCGACGTCGTCAGCGGCGACGCGGGCTCGCTCGCCCAGGGCCGGATCGCGGTCGCCGAGAAGACGGCCGAGAGCAGGGGCTGGAAGACCGGCGACACCGTCCCCGTCACCTTCGACGACGACCGGAAGGCCACGCTGACGGTCGGCGCCGTCTACAAGGACAGCGAGTTCCTCTCCCCCGTCCTCGTCGACCGCGAGGTCGTGGACCGCCACGAGGCGAAGCCTTCCATCCGGCAGATCTTCGTCAAGGTCGACGGCGGCCAGTCCGCGGCGAACGAGAAGGTCCTCATCGACGCGCTCGGCGACAACCCCGCGATCACCGTGATGGACCGGCAGGACATCCGCGACGAGTTCGGCGGCGCCATCAACACCCTGCTGAACGTCATGTACGGGCTGCTGGCGATGGCCCTGATCATCGCGGTCCTCGGCGTCGTCAACACCCTCGCGATGTCCGTCTTCGAACGGCAGCAGGAGATCGGCATGCTGCGCGCGATCGGCCTGGACCGGCGCCGGGTGAAGCGCATGGTGCGGCTGGAGGCCGTCGTCATCTCGGTGTTCGGCGCGGTGGTCGGCATCGGTCTCGGCACCTTCCTCGGCTGGGCGATCGGCGAGACCGTCGCCGAGGAGATCCCGGGGTACGCGCTGGTCCTGCCCTGGGACCGGATCGGGATCTTCGTCGTGCTGGCCGGTCTGGTGGGCGTCCTGGCCGCCATGTGGCCGGCCCGCAACGCCGCCCGGCTGAACATGCTGAACGCGATCAAGGCCGAGTGACCTCGCCGCGAGGCGACACACCGAAGGGCCGGGCCACCGCATGGGGCCCGGCCCTTCGGGGTCGTGTGTCGCGCGCGGATCAGGCCCGGTCGGGCGCGCCCCACACGCGGGCCCGCAACGGCATCCCGGAGGCGCCCGAGTCGGGCGTCTTCACGGCGAGGACCTGGTTGACGCCGATGCGGTTGCGCTCGAAGGCGAGCGCGGAGGCGGCCATGTACAGCTGCCAGACCCGGGCGCGGCCGGGGCTGACCAACCGGGTGGCCGTCGCCCAGTCGGACTCCAGGTTGGCGACCCAGCGGCGCAGGGTGAGCGCGTAGTGCTCGCGGATCGACTCCACGTCGCGGACCTCGAACCCGGCCCGCTCCAGCTGGGTGACGGTGGTGCCGATCGGGGCCAGTTCACCGTCGGGGAAGACGTAGGCGTCGATGAACTCGTCGACGTTGTAGGAGGACTCGTCCCGCTGCGGGCGGCGGGCGATCTGGTGGTTCAGCAGCCGGCCGCCGGGCTTGAGCAGCTTGTGCAGGTCGGTGGCGTACTCCAGGTAGCGCTCGGCGCCGACGTGCTCGGCCATGCCGATGGAGGAGATGGCGTCGTAGGGCCCGTCCGCGACGTCCCGGTAGTCCTGGACGCGGATCTCCACCCGGTCGGTGAGCCCCTCGTCGGCGACGCGCTTGCGGGCGTACGCGGCCTGCTCCTGGGACAGGGTCACGCCGACGACGCTCACCCCGTGCTCGCGGGCCGCGTGGATCGCCATCGAGCCCCAGCCGCAGCCGACGTCGAGGAGGCGCTGACCGGGCTTCAGGTCCAGCTTGCGGCTGACCAGTTCGAGCTTGTCGCGCTGGGCGTCCTCCAGGGTGCCGCCCTCGGCCGGCGGAGCGGGCCAGTAGGCGCAGGAGTACACCATGGAGGGGCCGAGGACGAGTTCGTAGAAGTCGTTGCCGACGTCGTAGTGGTGGCTGATGGCCCGCTTGTCGGTGCGCTTGGTGTGCAGGTGGCCGCGGGTCCGGCGGACCTCCTCCGGCGGTGGCGCGGGCGGCAGCGGCGGCCCGGCGAGCTTCAGCAGGCCCCGTACGGCGGCCCGGACCTCGGGGTCGCGCAGCGACTCGACCAGGCCGCGGGCGTCCTCGCCGCGCTCCCAGATCAGGCCGGCCATCAGCCCGAGGGCGGTGTAGAGGTCGCCCTCGATGTCGAGGTCGCCGGCCACCCAGGCGCGGGCCAGGCCCAGTTCACCGGGTTTGAACAGCAGGCGGCGCAGTGCCCTGCGGTTGCGGACGACGAGGGTCGGTGCGCCCGGCGGACCCGCGTGCGAACCGTCCCAGGCGCGAAGGCGCACCGGGAGTGGTGCTCCCAGCAACTGTTCGAAGAGGTTCTGCAGCCGCAGCGCGGCGTCAGCCATGGCGTACCTCCAAGACGAGCTATCCCGGAATGTCCAACACCACGTAAACACCTGCGAGCCCTCCGTACAGTCCCCGGCGCGCGTTACGACTCGGCAAAATAGCTGTACACACCAACGGACTTGTCGCCCCGGGGGCCGCGGCGCAACACGAAGAGGCCGCCCGCACCACGGATGGCGGACGGCCCCTTCGAGGGACTGCTACTGACTACTGCTGACTGCTACTACTACTAGTACTGCTACTGCTGCGCGTACTGCCGACAGCGACCGGAGGGTCAGGAGGCCTTGGCCTCGGTCTTCTCCGCCGTCTTCTCGGCCGGCTTCGCGTCGGCAGCCTTCGCCGCGGCGGGCTTCGGGGCCGGCTTGGCGGCCTCGTAGAACTCCTCGCGCGGCGTCTCCATCGCGCCGAGGGAGACGACCTCGCGCTTGAGGAACATGCCGAGCGTCCAGTCCGCGAAGACGCGGATCTTGCGGTTCCAGGTCGGCATCGCCATGCCGTGGTAGCCGCGGTGCATGTACCAGGCGAGACGGCCCTTGAGCTTGATCTTCATCTTGCCCATGACGATCATCGCGACGCCCTTGTGCAGGCCGAGGCCCGCCACCGCGCCCTTGTTGGCGTGGCTGTACTCCTTCTGCGGGAAGCCCCGCATGCCGGAGATCACGTTGTCGCCGAGGACCTTGGCCTGGCGCAGCGCGTGCTGGGCGTTGGGCGGGCACCAGGCGTTCTCGTTGCCCGCCTTGCGGCCGACGAGGTCCGGCACCTGGGCGTTGTCGCCCGCGGCCCAGATGTAGTCGGTGCCCTGGACCTGGAGGGTGGCCTGGGTGTCGACGTGGCCGCGGGGGCCGAGCGGCAGGCCGAAGCGGGCCAGCGCCGGGTTGGGCTTGACGCCGGCCGTCCACACGATGGTGTTGGAGTCGACCTCCAGCCCGTTCTTCAGCACCACGTGGCCGTCGACGCAGGAGTCCATGGAGGTGGACAGGTAGACCTCGACGCCGCGGCCCTCGAGGTGCTCCTTGCCGTACTGGCCGAGCTTGGGGCCGACCTCGGGGAGGATCTTGTCGGCGGCGTCCACGAGGATGAAGCGCATGTCCTCGCGGGAGACGTTGTTGTAGTACTTGGCCGCGTCCCGGGCCATGTCCTCGACCTCACCGATGGTCTCCGCGCCGGCGAAGCCGCCGCCGACGAAGACGAAGGTGAGCGCCTTGCGGCGGATCTCCTCGTCGGTGGTGGAGTCGGCCTTGTCGAGCTGCTCCAGGACGTGGTTGCGCAGGCCGATGGACTCCTCGATGCCCTTCATGCCGATGCCCTGCTCGGCGAGGCCGGGGATCGGGAAGGTGCGGGAGACCGCGCCCATCGCGATGACCAGGTAGTCGAAGGGCAGCTCGTACGCCTCGCCGACCAGCGGCGCGACGGTGGCGACCTTGCGGTCCTGGTCGATGGTGGTGACCCGGCCGGTGAGGACCTCCGCCTTCGGAAGCACGCGCCGCAGGGGGACGACGACGTGCCGCGGGGAGATGCTGCCGGCGGCGGCTTCGGGGAGGAAGGGCTGGTAGGTCATGTACGACCGCGGGTCGACGACGGTGACGGTCGCCTCGCCGTAACGCATCTTCTTCTGGATGCGTCGAGCTGCGTACAGGCCTACGTACCCACCGCCTACTACGAGGATCCTGGGACGCTCCGTGGTGCTCATGGCATCGAGTATCCACCCGGTCGAGGGGGGTGGTTCGTGCGCCCCTTCACAAGGTTCGGTGGAGGCTGTGCTACCATCCGCCGCCGACGTGACGGAGATCATGGCGGGCGAAGGAACCAGCGTGTAGGGCACCCCGTTGTCAATGCCGCGTGAGCTGCACCTCCGCACCGACAGGACGGTGGACCACCCTCCCGCGAGGGTTCCGCGGGACCCCCTCGCGACACCGTCCTGAACACGTTCAAAGGGCAGTTGAAACCCCAAAAGGGTCAACGAGCGCGCTTTCGTCGTCCGACGGGGCCCAATTCCTTGTGAAGAACTTCACGAACTTTGCCGACGGGATGTCACCGAGGGGCCCCGAAAGGCCCCCCGGCACCCGCTCAATCGTCGTCGGTCCTGCTCAGAACCCCACCGCACGACCGCCCCGGCCCTGCGGCCAGCCCCCTGGCGAACCCCCTACGCGAGCGACCACGCGATGCCGTCGAGGATGTCGTGCTCGCTCACGACGACCTCCTCCGCACCGGTCCGCTCCATGATCGCCAGGAGCACCAGGGCCCCGGCCGCGATCACGTCGACCCGGCCCGGGTGCATGGAGGGGACCGCCGCGCGCTCGGCGTGCGTGGAGCGCAGCAGCCAGTCGGTGATCTCCCGGACCCGCTCGCGGGAGACACGGGAGTGGTGGATGACGGCCGAGTCGTACTCCGGCAGCTCCTGCGCGATCGCGGACACCGTCGTCACGGAACCGGCCAGGCCCACCAGCGTGCGCGCCTCGCGCAACGGCACCGCCTGCTCGGCGAGGTCCAGGGCGGCCTCCACGTCGGCCCGTATCGCGGCGACCTGCGCCTCGGTGGGCGGGTCGGTCACCGCGCCGTCGCGCACCAGGTGCCGCTCGGTCATCCGCACGCAGCCGACGTCCACGGAGCGGGCGGCGCGCACGTGGTGGTCGCCGACGACGAACTCGGTGGAGCCGCCGCCGATGTCGACGACCAGGTAGGGCCGGTCGAGGCCGGCGCGGCCGGTCAGCTCCTTCGTCGCGCCGGTGAAGGAGAACTCGGCCTCCTGGTCCCCCGAGATGACCTCCGGCTCCACGCCCAGGATGTCCAGCACCCCGCGCACGAAGTCGTCCCGGTTCTCCGCGTCGCGGGAGGCGGAGGTGGCCACGAAGCGCAGCCGTTCGGCGCCGTGCGCCTTGATGACCTCGGCGTACTCCCGGCAGGCGGCGAAGGTCCGCTCCAGCGCCTCGGGCGCCAGCCGTCCGGTGCGGTCGACGCCCTGCCCGAGCCGCACGATGGTCATGCGGCGGTCCAGGTCGATCAGCTCGCCCGTGGCAGGGTCGGCGTCGGCGACGAGCAGGCGGATGGAGTTCGTACCGCAGTCGACGGCGGCGACCCGGGTCACTGGGCGTCCTCCCCTTCGGTGCCGGTTTCTTCAGTTGCGGAGACCGTCACGCACGGCCCCTTGCGCCACCACTCGGGCAGCATCGCGATCGCCTCGTCGCCCAGCGGGTTGACGCCGGGACCGGCCGCCAGCGAGTGGGCGACCAGGACGTGCAGGCACTTCACGCGGTCCGGCATGCCGCCCGCGCTCGGGAAGCCGGTCAGCTCCTCGATCTCGTCGCGGCGCCGGATGTAGTCCTCGTGCGCCGCGCGGTAGGCGGCCGCCAGCTCCGGGTCGGTGGCCAGGCGCTCGGTCATCTCCTTCATCACGCCGTTCGCCTCCAGCGTGCCGATGGCGGAGGCCGCCTTCGGGCACGTCAGGTAGTACAGCGTGGGGAAGGGCGTGCCGTCGGGCAGCCGCGGCGCCGTCTCCACGACGTCCGGCTGTCCGCACGGGCAGCGGTGCGCGATGGCGCGCAGGCCGCGCGGAGGCCGTCCGAGCTGCTGCTTGAAGGCCGCCACGTCCGCGTCGGTCGGCTCGGTGCGCGGGGTGGTCGGCGGGGGAGTCTGCATGACTGTCTTCTGCTGGTCTTCCTGTTGAGTCGCTGCCGGAGCGGCCGGCGTGATGTGCGTGGCTGCGGGGTCTGCATGGCTGCGTGGTCGGCGGTGCGGGCGTGGTCGGCGTGGTCGGTTCACTGCCGGCGGGCGGCGGCGTCGGCCTTGTCGACCCCGTCCCAGACGTTGCGGTACCAGGGGCGGTCGGCGGCGCCGGCTTCGGCACGGGTCTGCTCGGCCGCCTCCGGGTCGACGACGACGAACCCCGTCTCCCCCGGCATCACGTAGTGCAGCCGCAGCCGGATCTGCTGCTCGGCGTAGGCGTCGTCCTGCCAGCGTGCCTTGAGGTCGCGCAGGTCCTCGACCCGCTGCCGGGTCTCCCGCTGCTCCTGCTGGAGGTCGGCGATCTCGGCGCGCTGGGCGACGTACTGCCGGATCGGGTAGGCCAGGGCCACGACGAGTGAGCAGAGCACCATCGCGAGCAGCGCGGCCCGGCCGGTCAGCCGGGAGCGCCGGGCCTGACGCTTGGTCTGCGAGCGGTAGACCCGGGCCGCGGTCTGCTCCCCGATGATCCGGATCCTGGTCGCGGTGGAGAAACGGTCCCGGTCCTTCACGGCCATCTGGTCTCCGCCTCCCGTGCACGCGCGTACGTCCCCGCACACGGTACGGGACCGGATACGGGGACGTACGTACGACGCTGCCTCTTACGGGGCCTTACCGGGTGGCGCTCAGCCCTTGCTGTGCCTACTGGTTCGCAGAGCGAAACCGCGGGAACGCGCTGCGGCCGGCGTACACCGCGGCGTCGTCGAGGATCTCCTCGATGCGCAGCAGCTGGTTGTACTTGGCGACGCGCTCGGAACGGGCCGGGGCGCCGGTCTTGATCTGGCCGCAGTTGGTGGCGACGGCGAGGTCGGCGATGGTGACGTCCTCGGTCTCGCCGGAGCGGTGGGACATCATGCACTTGAAGCCGTTGCGCTGGGCCAGCTCGACGGCGTCCAGGGTCTCGGTCAGCGAACCGATCTGGTTGACCTTGACGAGCAGGGCGTTGGCCGAGTTCTCCTCGATGCCGCGGGCCAGGCGCTCCGGGTTGGTGACGAACAGGTCGTCGCCGACCAGCTGGACCTTGTCGCCGAGCTTGGCGGTGATGGTCTTCCAGCCGTCCCAGTCGTCCTCGAACAGCGGGTCCTCGATGGAGACCAGCGGGTACGCCTCGACCAGCTCGGCGTAGTACTCGGTCATCTCGGCGGCGGTGCGGTCCTTGCCCTCGAAGGTGTAGGAGCCGTCCTTGTAGAACTCGGACGCGGCGACGTCGAGCGCGAGGGCGATCTGCTCGCCCGGGGTGTAGCCGGCCTCCTTGATCGCCTCGAGGATGAGGTCGAGGGCCTCGCGGTTGGAGCCGAGGTTCGGGGCGAAGCCGCCCTCGTCGCCGAGGCCGGTGGCCAGGCCCTTGTTCTTCAGGACCTTCTTGAGGGTGTGGTAGACCTCGGCGCCCCAGCGCAGGGCCTCGGAGAAGGACTCCGCGCCGATCGGGGCGATCATGAACTCCTGGATGTCCACGTTGGAGTCGGCGTGCGAGCCGCCGTTCAGGATGTTCATCATCGGCACCGGCAGCAGGTGCGCGTTCGGGCCGCCCAGGTAGCGGAAGAGCGGCAGGTCGCTGGCCTCGGAGGCGGCGTGGGCGACGGCGAGGGAGACGCCGAGGATGGCGTTGGCGCCGAGCGAGCCCTTGTTGTCGGTGGCGTCCAGGTCGAACATGGCCTGGTCGATCAGGCGCTGCTCGGTGGCGTCGTAGCCGACCAGCTCCGGGCCGATCTGCTCGATGACGGCCAGGACGGCCTTCTCGACGCCCTTGCCGAGGTAACGGCCCGGGTCGCCGTCACGCAGTTCGATGGCCTCGAAGGCACCCGTGGAGGCGCCGGACGGAACGGCGGCACGACCCGTGCTGCCGTCGTCGAGGCCGACCTCGACCTCGACCGTGGGGTTGCCTCGGGAGTCCAGGATTTCCCGGGCTACGACGACGTCGATGGACGGCACGAGCATCTCCTTCTTCAATGTGACGCTTCGGTGTGACGCGCGGGTCCCGCGGGACCGCGGCGGCTCTGCGGGACCGAGCCTAACCGGCTCCGGGCGATCGGCCAGCCGATCGCCCACCCGCTGGACAGAACCGAGAGTAAATTGTTTCCGAACGGAACAAAGGCGGAATGTGAAAATCCCGCCCCGGTGCGTACGGGGGAACACGCACCGGGGCGGGAGTCGCGGGGGCCGCCGCTCCTTACTTCAGGTGCAGCTGCTGGCCCGGGTAGATCAGGTCGGCGTCGTCGACGATGTCGTCGTTCAGCTTGAACAGCTTCGCCCAGCCGCCCTTGACGTCGTGCTCCGCGGCGATCGAGCTGAGGGTGTCGCCCTTGACGACCTTGTACTCGCCGTCGCCCTTCTCGACCTTCTTGCCGGTCGGGGTGGTGACGGTCTTCTTGGCGGGCTTCTCGGCCTTCGGCTCGGCGGCCGGACGCTCGGAGGAGCGGGAGGCCTTCTGCTCGGTGGAGCGCTCGGCGGTGGAGCCGCCGCTCTGGCTCTGCGAGCTCTCGGAGCTGCCGGAACCGCTGTCCTCGGAGCCGCCACCGGTGTAGGCGGCGCCCGACAGGCCGGTGCCGCAGACCGGCCAGGCACCCTTGCCCTGGCCCGCGAGGACCTTCTCGGCGATCTCGATCTGCTGGGCCTTGCTCGCCTGGTCGGCGGTGGAGGCGTACTGCGTACCGCCGTAGGCGGCCCAGGTGGAGGCGGAGAACTGCAGACCGCCGTAGTAACCGTTGCCGGTGTTGATGGACCAGTTGCCGCCGGACTCGCACTGGGCGACGGCGTCCCACTCGGACGCGGTGGCGGCGGAGGCGTTGCCGGCCGCCATCAGCGGGGCGGCGACGGCGGCACCGGTCACGCCGGCGACGGCGATGACACGGGTGGCCTTGGACGGACGACGGTGCTTGCCCTTGCCGGAAAACAGCATGGTTGATCCCCTCACCGACGCCTGCGAGGTGAGCTGTCGGGTTCGGGCCGGTTGAGTTGCCCGGCCGGGTTCCTCGCGGAACTCGGCTTCACCCCTAGCCGCTCCGGCTCAACTGCCCGGTGCGGCACTTACCTTGGGTCCCCCGCTCCTGCCTGCGGCGCTTGACGCGACGACTGTTCCCGTACGGCCGCTGGCAGGATTCGGCGTTGCGGCTGTCGGGGCCCGCGGTGGCGAGCGGTCATGACCGTAGACACGCGCTCCGCGGATTTTCAAAGACGATCACGGCTTCTGAGACCTATCTCTCACGAGATCCAAAAGGGACATACAGTCTCTAACCGTGACGCGAACTCCCCCTACTTTTCGCCCGATTCGCCCGCGACCGTGAGCGTCTGACCGGGGAGGATGTGGTCCGGGTCGGCGCCGACGACGGTCTTGTTGTCGGCGTACAGCGCACGCCACCCGCCGTCGAGGTCAAGGGAGTCGGCGATGGCCCAGAGGTTGTCGCCGGAGCGGACGGTGTACGAGCCGTCCTCGACCTCTCGCGGTCCACCGTCGCGCGAGGCGTGCCGTCCCGCCGCGTCGCCCCCGCGGGCCTCGTCCGCGGCGCCCTCGTCCGCGCTGTCGCCACGGTGCCGGCCGGAGCCGGACGAGCCCTCGGTGCCCTGTCGTTCGGCACGGGCGCCGGAGTCGGATTCGGTGGATGTGTCCGACTTGGTGGAGGAACCCTCGTCACTCGACGAGCCCTCGGAGGAGGTGCCGGACGACGGGGAAGAAGAGGGCGAAGGGGACGAAGAGGGCGCCCCGGAAGCCGATTCGGAAGCCCCGCCCGCGTCGGCCGAGTCGGTCGCACCGGACGACCGGGAGGACCCCGACGACTCGGACGACTCGGGCGACTGCGACGACTCGGGCGCTTCGGTGGTCGTGGGAGAGGCGGACGATTCGGAACCGTCCGTCTTCCCCGACGTGTCCGAACCCTCCGACGCACCGTCACCGGACGCGTCCGAGCCGCTCGTGGCGCCCGAGTCGTTGCCGAGGCCGGCCAGGAGGCCGCAGGTCGGCCAGGCGGCGATGCCCTGGTCCGCGTGTATCTTCTCGGCGATCCGTATCTGCTGGGAGCGGCTGGCCTGGTCGGCGCTGGGCGCGTAGTCGAGGCCGCCGTACCGCTCCCAGGCATCCTGCGACAGCTGCAGGCCGCCGTAGTACCCGTTGCCGCTGTTCTGGCTCCAGGCGCCGCCGGTCTCGCACTCGGCCACCTGGTCCCAGGTCCCCGAGTCGGCCGCGTGGGCTCCGGTGGCGCCGAGCAGCGGGATCGCGATGGCGGAGCCGGTCACTCCGGCGGCGACGACCAGAGCGGGAGCCTGGCGGGGGCGACGGTGACGACCGTTCCCGGAGAGCATGCGACGACCTTTCACGAGACGACGGGGACCACGCGGCGGATGACGCTCGACACCACGTTGATCCGTGAACGTATAGGGAGATCATCGCTAGTCACAAGTTCATGCCGCGCAGATCACGTGAAGATCACAAAGTTGAGCGCGTGTCACTTTTGCGTCGGTGACCCGCCGTTGTCCGTCGATGACGCGGGCGGCGTGAACGACACGGGCAGGGTGCGCAGACCTCGCATGATGAGGCCGCCGCGCCACCGGAGTTCGGCCGGGTCCGCGGCGAGGCGGAGGTCCGGCAGCCGGGTGAGGAGCGTGGCCAGCGCCGTCTGCCCCTCCAGCCGCGCGAGCGGGGCGCCGAGGCAGTAGTGGATGCCGTGGCCGTACCCGAGGTGCTGGCTGTCGCGGCGGGCGAGGTCCAGGGTGTCCGGGTCGGTGAACCGCTCGGGGTCCCGGTCGGCGGCGGCGAGGACGACGAGGACGGGGTCGCCGGCCGCGACCTGCTGCCCGCCGATGGTGAGCGGCCGGGTGGCGAAGCGCCAGGTGGCCAGCTCCACCGGGCCGTCGTAGCGCAGGAGTTCCTCGACGCCGGTCTCCAGCAGGCCGCGCTCCCCGGCGGCGAGGGACGTCTGCAGCCGCTGCCGCTGCTCGGGGTGGGTGAGCAGGGCGTAGGTGCCGTTGCCGACGAGGTTGACCGTGGTCTCGAACCCTGCGAAGAGCAGGATGAAGGCCATGGCCGCGGCCTCGTTCTCGGTGAGGTGCTCGCCGTGGTCGGAGGCGCGGATCAGGCCGGAGATGAGGTCTTCGCCGGGAGCGGGCTCGGGCGGCAGGGCGGCGCGCTTGCGGTGGATGAGGTCGGCGAGGTAGCCGCGCATCTTCTTCACCGACCGCGCGACGCCGCCCCGTGGGCCTCCGCCGTGACGGATCATCATGCCCGCCCAGTCCCGGAAGTCGTCCTGGTCCTCGCGGGGGACGCCCAGGAGGTCGCAGATGGCGTAGATGGGCAGCGGGAAGGCGAACTCGTGGATCAGGTCGGCGGAACCGGTCTGCGCGAACCGGTCGATGAGGCCGTCGGCCAGCTCCTGCACCCGGGGGGCGAACTCGGCCACCCGGCGGGGTGTGAACGCCTTGCTGACCAGTCGGCGCAGCCGGGTGTGGTCCGGCGGGTCGATGTTCAGCAGATGGGTCATCAGCTCGGCCTTGCGCTCCCCGGGAATGCCGGTCTTGCCCTTGGCGTGCGCGGGCTCGTCGTGGTGCGCCGGGTTCTTGGACAGCCGGGGGTCGGCGAGGGCCTGCTTCGCGTCGGCGTACCGGGTGACCAGCCAGGCCTCCACCCCGCTGGGCAGCCGGGTGCGGTGCACGGGGGCGTGCTCGCGCAGCCAGGCGTAGGCGGGGTAGGGGTCGCTCGCGAACTCCCAGGTGAACAGCTCGGGGACCGGGGCGGAAGAGCTGCCGGTCATCCCTCGACCGCCCTGATGGCGTCCCGGTAGGTGCGGGCCGCCGCTCTCAGGGCCGCCTCCGGGTCGGTGCCCTCGGTCTCGGCGCGGGCGGCGAGGGCGAGGAGTTCGTAGCCGATGCCCTCGCCGGAGGGCAGGGGGACGTCGAGGTGCGCGGTGCGGACGCGGGAGTGGAGCTTGGCGGCGAGGGCGAGGCCGGGCTGGCCGAGGGGGACGCCCTCGGTGACCGAGGTGCGCTGCTTCTCGGCGGCCTTGGTGCGCAACCAGTGGGCGCGGACCTCCTCGGGGGTGTCGGCCCTCTCGTCGCCGAAGACGTGCGGGTGGCGGTGGACGAGTTTGTCGACGATGGTCCCGGCCACGTCGTCGACGGAGAACGGGGCGTCCGGGTCCTCCTCGGCGATGCGGGCGTGGAAGACGACCTGGAGGAGCACGTCGCCCAGCTCCTCGCGCAGTTCGTCGCGGTCGCCGTCCTCGATGGCCTCGACGAGTTCGTACGCCTCCTCGATGGCGTACTTGGCCAGGCCCTTGTGGGTGCGCTGCGAGGACCAGGGGCATTCCAGGCGGATGCGGTCCATGACCTGGACGAGGTCGAGCAGGCGGGCGCCCGGGAGGTCGTAGGAGGCCGGGAGCAGTTCGAGCTCGGGCATCCGGACGCGGCCGGAGCCGGCGAGGCGGGCGAGTCCGTCGGTGAGCGCGGGGTCGCCCTCGCCGGTGGCGACGACCACGACGGTGCGGCCGCCGGCGCAGGCCTCCACCAGTTCCTCGGCGGTGGGGGCCGCCTCGTCGACCCGTATGCCGGCCTCGCGCAGGTAGGGCAGCTGCGGGTGGGTGCCGTCGGCGCACAGGACGCGGTCGGCGGCGCGCAGGGCCTGCCAGGCGGGCCAGGACAGCAGGCCGGGGGCGACGCGGTGGCTGGTGGTGAGCAGGACGATGCGGCCCTGGTCGGGGGTGGTCGGGTCGGCGGTCTTCGCGTTCACTCTCCGAACCTAACGCACACCGCCGACGGCCCCCCGAGTTGTCCACAGGGGGCCGTATCCGTGCGGCTCGGGCGGTTACGCGGGCTGCTGGGCCCCGGCCGCCGCGATCTCCCGCACCCACGGCGTCCCGGTGTCGACGCGGCTGCTCTTCTGGACGTCCCAGGCGCCGTAGCGCGGGTTGAGGTCGATGTCGAGCTTCTTGGAAGCCTCGGACAGGGCCTGCCAGAACTCGGGCCGGCTGGTGTCGGTGCCGAGGCTCTGGGCGAGTTTCTGGGCCTCCAGCTGGACGCGGAGGTTGTCGTCGAGGCGCTCGGGGGCGACGTTGTACTGCTGGAGCCAGACCGTCTCCAGCTGCTCGGGGCTTCCGGCCTGGTCCTCGAGGCCGTCGCGCATGCCCTGCACCTCCTTGCGGCTGACGGTCACGCCGGCGTCCTGGGCGGCGCGGTGCAGGACCCGGTCGAGGACCATGGCGTGCAGGGTGTCGCGGGTGAGGGTGCCGGTCCTGGCGACGACCTGCTGGTACTGGGTGTCGTCCGGGACGGCGGCGCGCTGTGCCTCGCGCACCTCGTCGACGCGGTTCTCCAGCTGGGCGACGGTGATCCGCTGGTCGCCGACGACGGCCGCGGCGCCCGGGTGCGCGTCGTTGCCGCAGGCGGCGAGCAGGGGTGCCGCGGCGGCGATCGCGGCGGTGAGGAGAAGCGCGGAGCGACGGCGGCTGCGGCGGTGCAAGGGAACCTCCCGTTTGGAGATTGTGCGACGGTGCACAAAGTCTTGCGATGATCGATGTTAGGCAGTGGCCCGGCTCTGGCCAACCCATTGGACCAACGATTCATCGGGACTTCGGGCACCGCCTCGCGCCCGCCGCCGTCGGGGGTCGTCAGCCGTGCATCCGGCCGAGCCACTGGAGCGTGCGCCGGATGTCGGCGGCGAGCGGGTGGCCGGGGCCGTGGACGCGCTCCACGTCGTGCAGCAGCCGGGCCAGCGTGTCGTGGGCGGCGGCGCGGTCGCCGAGGGCGAGCAGGAGGTGGCCGATGCGGCGGCGCACGTCGTGGGCGAGGTCGGGGTCGCCGGCGACGTACTGGTTTTCGTAGTACGGCAGCAGCGCGCGGTACTCCGCGAGGGCGGCGGCAGGTTCACCGAGTTGTTCCAGGCACTGGGCGGCGTCGTAGCGGTGGCGCAGGGACTGCGGATCGGCCTGGCCGGCCTCGGCGGCGCGTTCGTCGGCGAGGCGGCGCAGTTCGGGCAGGGCGCGCCGGTACTGGCCGTCGTTCATGAGGGTCGCGGCGTACTGCTTGCGCAGGGTGCGTACGACCGGGGAGCGTTCGCCGTGCTGGTCGGCGGCGGCGGGCAGGATGGCGCCGAGGACGTCGACGGCCTGGGTGATGCGGCCCTCGCCGAGGAGGCGCTTGACGTCGTCGACGGCGCGGGCGACGTCCGGCTTCCCGGCGTCGGCGGCGGGCGTGACGGGGGCGGGTCGCGGCGCGGGGGTGCGGGCGCGGTCGGGCCAGGGGGCGTGCGGGCGTACGAAGGGGCGGGTGGGGTCCAGGGGGCCGCCGGTGGGTACGCCGCGTGCGGGCAGCAGCGGCGCCAGGTGCTCGTAGACCTCCTGGGCGGAGGCGGGGCGGTGCTGCGGGTCCTTGGCGAGCAGGCGCAGGACCAGGGTTTCGAGTGTGTCGGGGACCTCGGGGCGGATGCGGCGCACGGGCAGCGGCGGCTCGTACAGGTGCCGGTGCAGCACGCCGAGTGCCGTCGAGCCCGCGAACGGGACCTCGCCGCTGAGCAGTTCGTGCAGCAGCACGCCGAGCGCGTACAGGTCGGTGTACGGGCCGACGGCGCCGCCCATGGCCTGCTCGGGCGCCATGTAGGCGGGCGAGCCGATGGGGGTGCCGGTGTGGGTGAGGCGGGTGGTGTCGGCGTCCATGACGGAGGCGACGCCGAGGTCGAGGACGGTGACGGCGCCGTCCTGTCCGACCATCACGTTGCGCGGTTTGAGGTCGCGGTGGACGATCGGCACGGCGTGCACGGCGCTCAGGACGGCGCACAGCTGGGCGGCGACCGCGACGGCCCACTGCCACGGGTAGGGCTCGTGCTCGGCGAGGTGGTCGGAGAGGTCGGCGCCGTCGACGTACTGCATGACGAGGAACAGCTCCTCGCCCTCGCTGCCCGCGTCGTGCACCGTGACCAGGCCGGGGTGGTCGACCTGTGCGGTGATGCGGCACTCGCGCACGAAGCGGCGGCGCAGTTCGTCGGCCTCGTGCCCGGCCACCTTGTCGGGGCGCAGCAGCTTCACCGCCACGCGCCGGTCCAGGCGCCGGTCGTAGGCCGTCCAGACCTGTCCCATGCCGCCCTGGCCGATGAGCGTGGACAGCTCGTACCGGCCGGCGACGACGCGTCCTGCCGTCACGGTCACCGTCCGCCCCGGGGGCCGGCGTCGTGGCCGTCGTGGCCGCCGCCGTCGTGGCTGCGCAGGTAGTCGCTGAGTTCGTCGAGTTCGGCGCGGACCTGGTCGATGCGGGCGGGGGCGGGGTGGTGCTGCGGCGGGGCCTGGTACGGCGGGACCGGCGGCTGCACGGGGGCGGGGGCCGGGGCGTAGGGGTACGGAGGCTGCGGATGTCCGTAGCCGGGTGTCGGCGGCAGCGGCATCGGGGGCAGGTGGGCGGGGTGGGGCGGCTGCCGGTGGTGGCTGATGTCCGCGTACAGGAAGTACCCGGCGCAGGCGCAGGCGTTGAGCAGCAGGATGATCATGCCGGTGGTGCCGGCCGGGGTGCTGAAGTCGTCGGTGTCGTCGGTGGCCAGGAAGCAGAAGCTGACCACCAGGAGGGCGGCCGACGCCGCGAAGGCCCACCAGTCGCGCGGCCGCCGGGTCACGATGGCCACGTACAGGGTCGAGATCCAGGCGAGGAACCCGATGCTCAGCAGGGGCAGGGCCACGAAGAAGACGCGCAGCAGGACCAGCACCGCGGTGGCGGGGCGGCGCGGCGGCGGTGGCGGCGCATAGCCGTGGCCGTGCATGACTTCTCCCGAAGACCTGAAGAGACGGACGCGCACCGGCCGTCGACCGGTGCGGAGTCGAGCGTATAGGCCGACACGGACAAGCGGCCCCGGGTTGTACCGAACCGTTGTCGTCCTGGTCACCCGGCCCGTGCGGACCGCTCAGTCGGGGGCGACCGTGCCGTCCGTGAGCCCGTCGTACATGCCGCGCACCAGCTGCTCCCCCAGGCGGCCCGCGAGCCGCAGCGCGCGCTCGAACTCGTCGAGGGCGCGGAAGCGGTCGCCGTAGCCGCGCTGGGCGTCGAGCGGGAGGCGGGGCAGTTGGAGGCGCCGCACGTCGAGGCGGGTGGCGGTGGAGGCGTAGCTGCTGGCCTGCCGGTGGTTGGCGGTGCCACGCAGGAACCCGGCGAGGAACCAGGGGTCGAGGGCGGCGGGGTCGGGGCGCAGGAGCACGAGGTTGCGTCCCAGGGCGGCGCCGGCGGTGGTGTCGTCGACCACGCGCGCGACCGTGCCGCCGCCGAGGACGGGGACGACGACGTCGCCGGGTCGGGTCAGCACGGGCTCCTCGTCGCTCTCCGGGAGGGTGCCCGTGGGGCCGGTGCCGGTGAGGACGTCGTGGTCGGTGAGCACGGGCACGCGCGCGTGGCCGCCGTGGGTGCCGGTGCGCAGGGTCAGGGCGCCGCCGCGGGCGAGTTCGCCGACGGTGGTGAGGGGCCGACGGGGAGCGGCGCGTCCGGTGGCGGGGGCGGCGGGAGTGAGCCGCGCGGTCAGGCGCAGGGTCTCGTCCAGGTGCTCGCGTACGTCCGTGAGCCGTCCGGTGTCGCCGGCGGCGGTGGGGGGCGGCAGGTGGCGGGCGGGGGCCAGGTCGACGTCGTCGTCGAGGAGTTCGATGACGGGCAGGCAGCGGGCCAGGCCCGGCCGGTCGTCGAGCCGGCCGGTGCGGTCGAAGTCGTTCCAGGCGTCGAGCACGGCGTCCCGCACGGACCGCCAGTCCGGTCCGCCGCGTCCCTCCCCGGCGAACTGCCCGGCGTCGGCGAGCAGTACCTCGGGCTGCGCGGGGGCCTTCTCGGGCCGGCGCAGCACCCACAGGTGCAGGGGGATGTTGTACGGGGGTGCCGCGCCGACCGGCAGGGCGATCACGGCGCGCAGGGCACCCCGGCGCAGCAGGTCGGCGCGGATCCGGCGGCCGGAGCGGCGGGAGGCGGCGGCGGGCGGCATGAGGACGACGACGGTGCCGCCGTCCCGGACGCGGGCCAGGGCGTGCTGCACCCAGGCCAGTTCGGACTCGGTGCGGGCCGGGAAGCCGTACTCCCAGCGGGGGTCGTAGGCGAGTTCGTCGTGGCCCCAGTTGCGTTCGTTGAACGGCGGATGGCACAGGGCGGCGTCGGCGCGCAGGCCGGGGAGGGCGTCGGCGCGCAGGCTGTCGCCGGCGGCGATGCGCACGGTGGCGTCCGTGCTGAGGGCGAGCCGGAGCGTGGTGAGGGCGGTCAGTGCGGGGTCGTCGTCCTGGCCGTACAGCTCCTGCCCGGGGCTGGGGGTGGTGGCGACGGCGGCGCGGAGCAGGGTTCCGGTGCCGCAGGCGGGGTCGAGGACCGTGCGGGCGGGGCCGGCGAGTTCGGCCATCAGCCCGGCGAGGGGACCCGGGGTGAGCGTGTACTGCCGCGGGTTGGCGTCGAGGTGCCGGCCGAGCAGGAACTCGTAGGCCTTGCGGGCGCCCGGTCCGGCGGCGAGTTCGGCGGCGCCGCGCAGGAGGGGGACGGAGGGGAGCAGGCGGGGGCCGATCGGGGTGGTGACGGCGCGTTCGGGCGCCGGGCCGAAGCGGGCGTCGAGCACCTGGTCGAGGGCGGCGGGGAGCATGGCGGCGAGGCGTTCGTCGGAGCCGGCGCTCGCGTCCAGCCACAGGGTCGGGCGGTCGTGGATCAGCAGGAGGACGCAGCCGGTGTGCACGAGGGCGGTGACCGGTCCCTCGGGGTGGCCGGCGAGTTGCTGCCAGACGCGTTCGCGTGGGGGTACCTCGGCGAGTTTGCCCTGGGCGCGCAGCCATGTCTCGACGTCGGCGAGGGCGAAGGACGGGCTGGTCTCGGTGCCGCCGACGGGTTTGGGGAAGTCGGCGTGGCGGCGGCGCCAGTTGCTGACGGCGGCGCGGCCGACGCCGGCGAGCCGCGCGATACCGGCGGCGGTCACCTCGGTTCCGTCTGTCGCCTTGTCTGTCGCCTTGTCCTGCACGCTCGGGCCCCCTCGTCCTGGTCGTGTGAGGCCGATCCTACCGATGGACACGAACCACCCCGATTCACGGTGTGCACCGCCTTGCCGCTGTGAACCGTGTTGACTCGGTTCACAGCCTCTGCTCTTATTGACGCATCGAACCGCACACCGGGCCTGACCGACAGGCTTCCGGTCGACGCGGTCATCAACTGATCTGTCTCTGGGGAGAGGACCGACGTCATGGGCATGAAGACCAAGATCGCGCTGGGGGCCGTGGTGGGGATCGCCGTCATCGGCGCGATGTCGGCGAACTCGGGCGACGGGGACGGGGACGGCGGCGCCAAGAGCGACGGCCGGACCTCCGCGAGCGCGGGCGAGAAGTCGGGCGACGGCGCGAAGGCCGACGGGGGGAAGGCGGACGGCGCCTCCGACGCGAAGCCCGCCGAGGACAAGGCCGTCGAGAAGGCGTCCCAGGCCGAGCAGTTCAAGGCGTTCGTGCAGAAGAACGGCTCACCCAACGAGAAGGACGCCGTCTCCCACGTCACCAAGGTGCAGGGCGCCGACGAGCAGAACGACATCCTCGACGCCGCCGACGTCTACACCGACTTCACCGGCGGCATCATGGGCGAGGGCACGGGCCCGGCCAAGCTGATCGCCTCGGCGTTCGCCGACTGGAAGGACAGCGAGAACGGCCTCGTCACCATCTACGACGCCGAGGGCGAGCTCCTCGGCAACGGCCAGTTCTGACCGGCTGCGGCTACAGCGCGTGCCGCATCCACACGTTCGGCTCGACGTACACCGCGTACCCGCGCTCCGGTTCGCAGCGCACCGGCACCAGGGCGCCGGGGACCTCGACGTCCCCGGCGGTGTCGAAGGGCAGTCCCGTCCACCCCCGCCACTCCTCCAGCGAGCCGGAGACGGTCATGGAGGCCGGGGCCACGGAGTCGAGGGTGGCGCCGGCCCGAGCGTGGACGCGCAGCCAGGGGTCGTGGGGCAGGCCGTCGGGGCGCAGGCGCCGGGCGTACTCCTCGATGGGGGCGTGCGGTTCGAGGTGCTTGGCGCTGGGCCGGACGGGGGCGACGACCTCGCGGAAACCGCGGGCGCGGGCGTTGTCCCGCATGGCGGCGAGCATCCGGCCGGACAGGCCGCGCCCCTGGGCGCGCGGGGCGACGGTGACGGAGATGGCGCTGACGGTGTCCGGGCGGACCCCGCGGCGCAGGTCGCCGAAGGCCCAGACGAGCACCTCGCTCCAGCCCCGTGCGGGCAGCCTCCCGCGTTCCTCCGTGTGCAGGGCGAACGGCACGCTGTGCCCGTGGGCGACGACCTCGCCGTGCTCGTCCTCGGCGAACTGCACGTACTCGGGCAGTTCCGCGGCGATGCGGGGGAAGTGGGCGTTGCCCGAGAGGTCCTCGACGGCGAACGCCGGCCAGCTGTCGGCCATGTCCCGGATCCGGTCCCGCATCTCCGGGCGTTCGGCGAGACTCCATATCTGCGGCTTCATGGGGGCAAGGTAGGCGGGAGGGCCGACGACTCGAAAGCGGTTTGCCTCACCGCCCCCGGGCCTTCAGCCGCCGCACTGCTCCGCCATCGTCGTCTTGTCCGCCTTCGTCACCGCCAGTTCGTACTTGGCGGCCACCTGCGCGAACCGCACCGCGTACGCGCAGCGGATCGTCCTGCTGGGCGGCAGCCAGGAGGCCGGGCCCGAGTCCCGCTTGGCGGAGTTGGCGCGGCCCTCGACGGGGAGCAGGTTGAGCGGATCGTTGGCCAGCTGCTCCCGCTTGCTCTCCGGCCAGCGCGAGGAACCCATCTGCCAGCTGTACGACAACGGCACGACGTGGTCGATCTGGACCTCGCTCGCCTTCTGCTTGCGCCACTCGATGCTCGTCCCGGTGTACGGGTCGTCCAGCGTCATGGCGATGACCACACAGTCGGAGCCGGACCGGAAACGCACCTTCTGGCCATCGCGTTTCAGCAGGTCGTTCCGGGTGTCGCAGCCGTTGCGGGCGAGTGGGACGCCGTCGGCGGTGTCCATCCAGGCGTAGCCGAACTCGTCGCGGTCGTACCCCGTCTTCGGGCCGCGCCCCTTGGTGGTCAGGCCGTCGATCAGCTTGCGGGCCTCGGTGCGCGGGCCGTCGCCCGTGACCGGGGCGAGGCCCGGCCCGGTGCCGTCCGGGTTGTCCAGCGGGCTCGCGGCACGGCCCGCCGCGGGAGCCTCGGCGCCGCCGCCCGAGGCAGGGGTGTCGCCGTCCGCCTCCAGGCCCTCGCAGCCGGTCACCAGGGCCAGGGCGAGGACCGCGCCCGCGGCCCACCCGGTACGGATCCTGCTGTGCCGCCTCATGCGCGCCCCTCCCCTTGCCCGTTCGCGGCAACCACCGTAGCGAGGGAGAAGGCCGCACCATACCGTGCCTTAGATGGTCTTTAGTGGGCACACGAGACATATCTGTCGTACGGTCGACAGTGAGTCACGTCTCGGAAGGAGCTCTGCATGGGCATCCTCGACAAGATGAAGAGCATGGCCGGCAAGGACAAGGACAGGTCAAGGAAGATGTCCGACGCCGCCGAACGCCAGGTCAATCAGAGGACCGGCGGCAAGTACGAGAAGCAGGTCGACGCCGCGCAGCAGCAGGCCGAGGGCAAGCTCGGCTTCGGGCGCGAGCAGGGCGGCCGGGAGCAGCAGTAAGCGCTCCCCGCAACCGGACACGTCGAAGCCGTCCACGGAACTGTCCCCGTGGACGGCTTCTCCGTGGCCGGCTTCTTCTCGGTCGGCTTCTTCTCGGTCGGCTTCTTCTCGGCCGAGCCCCGGCCCCGGGTGCTACGAACCCAGGATCGAAGTGAGGAACTCGCCCACCCAGCCGAGCAGTTCCCGCCCGACCAGCGGCTTGCCGCCCACCTTCGCCGTCTTCGGACGCGGTACGAGCACCTGGTGGGTGCCCGCCTTGATGACGCTGCCGGGGTAGAGCCGCTTGAGCCTCAGCTCCTGGGACTCGCGCAACTCCACCGGCGCGAAGCGGATGTTGTTGCCCTGGAGCACGACCTCTCCGACGGCGCACGCCCGCGCGAGCATGCGCAGGCCGGCCACCAGCAGCAGGTTCTCCACCGGCTCCGGCAGCTTGCCGTAGCGGTCGACCAGCTCCTCCCGTACGGCCTTGATGTCCTCCTCGCTGTTGGCGGAGGCGATGGACCGGTACGCCTGGAGGCGCAGCCGCTCGCCGGGCGCGTAGTCGTGCGGGACGTGCGCGTCGACGGGCAGCTCGATCTTGACCTCCAGCGGCGGCTCCTCCTCGACCCCGCCCTCCAGAGAGGCCCGGTAGTCGGCGACGGCCTCGCCGACCATGCGCACGTACAGGTCGAAGCCGACCCCGGCGATGTGTCCGGACTGCTCGCCGCCCAGCAGATTGCCCGCGCCGCGGATCTCCAGGTCCTTCATCGCCACGTACATGCCCGCGCCCATCTCGGTGTGCTGGGCGATGGTGGCGAGCCGCTCGTGAGCGGTCTCCGTCAGGGGCTTCTCCGGCGGGTAGAGGAAGTACGCGTACCCGCGCTCGCGGCCCCGGCCGACACGGCCGCGCAACTGGTGGAGCTGGCTGAGGCCGAAGTTGTCGCCGCGCTCGACGATGAGGGTGTTGGCGTTGGAGATGTCGATGCCGGACTCGACGATGGTGGTGGAGACCAGTACGTCGAACTTCTTCTCCCAGAAGTCGACGACGACCTGCTCCAGGGCCTGCTCCGACATCTGGCCGTGGGCGGTGGCGATGCGTGCCTCGGGGACGATCTCGCGCAGCTTGGCCGCCGCGCGGTCGATGGACTCGACGCGGTTGTGGATGTAGAAGACCTGGCCCTCGCGCAGCAGCTCGCGGCGGATGGCGGCGCCGATCTGCTTGTGCTCGTAGGGGCCGACGAAGGTCAGCACCGGGTGGCGCTCCTCCGGCGGGGTGGTGATCGTGGACATCTCGCGGATGCCGGTGACCGCCATCTCCAGGGTGCGCGGGATGGGGGTGGCGGACATGGTCAGCACGTCGACGTTGGCGCGCAGCTTCTTGAGCTGCTCCTTGTGCTCGACGCCGAAGCGCTGCTCCTCGTCGACGATGACCAGGCCCAGGTCCTTGAACTTGGTCTCCGAGGAGAACAGGCGGTGGGTGCCGATGACGATGTCCACCGAGCCCTCGCGCAGCCCTTCCAGGGTCGCCTTCGACTCGGTGTCGGTCTGGAAGCGGGACAGCGCCTTCACGTTCACCGGGAACTGCGCGTAGCGCTCGCTGAACGTGCCGAAGTGCTGCTGCACCAGCAGCGTGGTGGGGACGAGGACGGCGACCTGCTTGCCGTCCTGGACGGCCTTGAAGGCGGCGCGGACCGCGATCTCCGTCTTGCCGTAGCCGACGTCGCCGCAGATCAGGCGGTCCATCGGGACCGTCTTCTCCATGTCGTCCTTGACCTCGGCGATGGTGGTGAGCTGGTCCGGCGTCTCCGCGTAGGGGAAGGCGTCCTCCAGCTCGCGCTGCCAGGGGGTGTCCGCGCCGAACGCGTGGCCCGGCGCCGCCATCCGCGCGCTGTAGAGCTTGATCAGGTCGGCGGCGATCTCCTTGACCGCCTTCTTGGCGCGCGCCTTGGTCTTGGTCCAGTCGGCGCCGCCGAGCCGGTGCAGGGTGGGGGCCTCGCCGCCGACGTACTTGGTGATCTGCTCCAGCTGGTCGGTGGGGATGTAGAGGCGGTCGCCGGGCTGGCCGCGCTTGGCGGGCGCGTACTCCACGACCAGGTACTCGCGGGTGGCGCCCTGGACGGTGCGCTGCACCATCTCGATGTAGCGGCCGACGCCGTGCTGCTCGTGGACGATGTAGTCGCCGGCCTCCAGGGTGAGCGGGTCGATGGTCTTGCGGCGCCGGGCCGGCATCCGGGCGCCCTCGCGTCCCGCGGCCTTCTGACCGGTCAGGTCGGTCTCGGTGAGCACGGCCAGCTTGAGTACCGGGTCGACGAAGCCGTGGTCGATCGAGCCGCAGGAGACGTGCACGACCGAGGGGCTGAGGGTGCCGAGGTCCTGGTCGAGGCGGGCGGCGATGCCCTCGCCGCCGAGGACCTCGACGGTGCGGGAGGCGGGGCCGTGGCCCTCGGTGAGGTAGACCGCGCGCCAGCCGTCGGCGAGCCAGCCCTTGGTGTCGGCCAGCGCCTTGGCGGTGTCGCCGCGGTAGGTCTCGGGGGCGTGCATGCCGAGCTTGAGGGTGTCCGAGTCGCCCGCCGTGCCGGCGTCGGACGTCAGCGTCTCGTCGGCGGCGAAGGGAGAGACCGACCACCACATCATGTCCAGCTCGCGGGCCCGCTCCCGGACGTCGGCGATGGACCACAGGGAGGCCGCGTTCACGTCGATCGGGGCCTCGCCGCCGCCCGCGGTGGCCGCCCAGGAGGCCTGGAGGAACTCCTGCGACGTCGCGACCAGGTCGGCGGCCCGGGTCCGCACCCGCTCCGGGTCGCAGACCACGGACATCGAGCCCTTGGGCAGTACGTCGAGCAGCAGCTCCATGTCGTCGACGAGGACGGGGGCCAGGGACTCCATGCCCTCCACCGCGATGCCCTCGGCGATCTTGCCGAGCAGTTCGCCCAGCTCGGGGTGGTCCTCGGCGAGGGCGGCGGCGCGCTCGCGCACGTCCTGGGTCAGCAGCAGCTCACGGCAGGGCGGGGCCCACAGGCCGTGTTCGGCGACCTCCAGGGAGCGCTGGTCGGCGACCTTGAAGTAACGGATCTCCTCGACGTCGTCGCCCCAGAACTCGACCCGGAGCGGGTGCTCCTCGGTCGGCGGGAAGACGTCCAGGATGCCGCCGCGCACGGCGAACTCGCCGCGCTTCTCGACCAGCTCGACGCGCGCGTACGCGGCCGCGGCCAGGGCCTCGACGATCTCTTCCAGGTCGGCGCTCTGTCCGGTGCGCAGGGCCACGGGCTCCAGGTCGCCCAGGCCCTTGACCTGCGGCTGGAGCACGGAGCGTACGGGGGCGACGACGACGGAGACCGGGCCGGTCTCCGGGTCGTCGGGGCGCGGGTGGGCCAGGCGGCGCAGGACGGCGAGGCGGCGGCCGACGGTGTCGCTGCGGGGGCTGAGGCGCTCGTGCGGAAGGGTCTCCCAGGAGGGGTACTCCACGACGCCCTCGGGCGGCAGCAGGGAGCGCAGGGCCGCCGCCAGGTCCTCGGCCTCGCGGCCCGTCGCCGTCACCGCCAGCACCGGGCGGCCCGTGTCGCGGGCCAGGGCGGCGATCGCGAAGGGGCGGGCCGCGGGTGGGCCGACGAGGTCGACGTGCATGCGGTTGCCGTCTGCGGCCGCGGTGATCGCTTCCGCGAGGGCGGTGTCCTTGACGACGGCGTCGAGCAGACCGTGCAGGCTCATTGAAGGGGCGCTTCCGTCCTGGGGTGGACAACACGAGTAACCCGACACGGTGAGGGCCGGGGGTGTCCAGGTTACGTCGGTCTGCTCGACTGCGTCGGGGGCTGTGGACGACGCCGGATGCGTGGTGGCCGGCGCCACGGTGGCCGTACCAGGGGGCTCCGCCCCCTGGAACCCCCGGGCCTATGGCCACCCACCACCCGACTCGGTGGGCTGAAAACCGAACGCCCGGGGTGACGAACGGCCCGGGGGCGGAGGCCGCGGTGCCCCCTGGGACCGGCCCCGGGCCACGGACGACTCGGGGGCCGAAAGCCGCGGCGCCCCTGGCACAGGCCCCCGGCTTCGCGAACGGCCCGGGGGCGGGGGCCGCGGTGTGCCGCCGGAGCGGGCGTGAAAAGGCCCGGCGCCGGAGGCGGTGGGCCTCCGGCGCCGGGCTTCCCCCGCAACCCCCGTGTGCGGTGGCTGGTGGGCCGGGTGCTAGTCCGTCGCGATGGCGTTCAGGACGTTCATGCGGCCGGCCCGGAAGGCCGGGACCAGGGCGGCGAACAGGCCCACGAAGGCCGATCCGACGAAGACCCCGATGATCGTCGGCCAGGGGATGTCCAGGACGTTCAGCCCCTCCAGGGCGAGCAGCTTCTGGGCCGTGGCGCCCCAGCCCATGCCCAGGCCGAGGCCCAGCAGGGCACCGAAGAGGGCGATGACCACGGACTCCATGCGGATCATGCGGCGCAGCTGGCGGCGGGAGAGGCCGATGGCCCGCATCAGGCCGATCTCCCGGGTCCGCTCGACCACCGACAGCGCCAGCGTGTTCACCACACCGAGGACCGCGACGATGATCGCCAGGGCGAGCAGGCCGTAGACCATGTTCAGCAGCTGGCCCACCTGGTCCTTCAGCTCCTGCTTGTAGTCGGTCTGGTCGGCCACCTGGTACTGCGGGTAGGCGTCCAGGGACTTCTTCAGCGCGGCGTACGCCTGGTCGGCCTGGCCGTCCTTCGCCTTGGCGAACATGATCATGTTCGGCGGGACGTTCTCGGCCGGCAGGTACTTCTTCATCGTCTCGATGCTGATGTACCGGGCGCCCTGGTCGATGGCCACGTCGTCGCTGGTGATCGCGGCGACCTTGAGCTTCGCGGTCTCGCCGCCCTTGAAGGCGACGGAGACGGTGTCGCCGACGTGCACGCCGTGCTTCTCGGCGTAGTCCGAGCCCACCGACATGGCGTCGGTGCCGTAGGCGTCGGCGAGCTTGCCCTTCGTCGTCGCGCGGCGCACGTCCTCGGCGTAGGTGGGGTCGGCGGCCGTGACGCCGTCGTCGTCCGTCTTGCCGTCGGGCGAGGTCAGCGTGGCGTCGAGCACCTTGTAGCGGGTCACGTGCTCCAGGCCGGGGGTGTCGGTCATGGCCTTCTCGGCCTGCGGCACGATCCGCTGGTTGCCCTGGACGATGAAGTCCGCGCCGACCGTCTTGTCCAGCTCACTGGTGGCCGAGGCGACCATGGAGGAACCGACGACGGAGAGACAGGCCACCAGTGCGAGGCCGATCATCAGGGCGGCGCCGGTCGCGCCGGTGCGGCGCGGGTTGCGCAGGGCGTTGCGCTCGGCCAGCCGGCCCACCGGGCCGAAGGCCCGCAGCAGCACCGCGCTGATCACCCGGACCACGAACCCGGCCAGCAGCGGGCCGATGACGACGAACCCGATGAGCGAGAGCACGATGCCCGCGCCCAGCATCATCGAGCCCTCGCTCGCCTTGTCGGCGGAGGCGGCCGTGAGCAGGGCGGCGGCGCCGGCGCCGGTGAGCACCAGGCCGATCAGGCCGCGTATCCAGCCGGCCTTGCCGTCGGCCGGCGTACCGGCGTCGCGCAGGGCGGCCATCGGGGAGATCTTCCCGGCCCGGCGGGCGGGCAGATAGGCGGCCAGGACGGTGACCACGACACCGAGGATCAGGCCGATCACGGGGGTCGCCGTCTTGATGGTGAGGTCGTCGGTGGACAGGTTCATGCCCGCCGCCGACATCAGCTTCATCAGGCCGATGGCGATCCCGACACCGGCCGCGACGCCGAGGACCGAGCCGACGACCCCGAGGAGGAGCGCCTCGACCAGCACGGAGCGGTTGACCTGCCGGCGCGAGGAGCCGATGGCCCGCATCAGGCCGATCTCACGGGTGCGCTGGGCGACCAGCATGGAGAAGGTGTTGATGATCAGGAAGATGCCGACCAGGAACGCGATCCCGGCGAAGCCGAGCATGGCGTACTTGATGACGTCCATGAACTCGCCGACGTCCTCGCGGCCTTCGTCGGACGCCTCCTTGGCGGTCTGGACCTTGAAGGTGTCGCCTCCGAGGGCTCCGGAGACGTTCTTCTTCAGCTGAGCGTCGGTCACACCGGACGCCGCGGTGACGTTGAACTGGCTGAACCGGTCCGTGCCCCCGAGCAGTTCGCGCTGGGCGGTGGGGGTGTCGAAGTAGACGACCGCGGCACCGGGGTTGGTGACGGTGAAGGAGGCGATGCCGACGATCTTCGCCTTGAAGTCGCCGGTCTGCGCGATGGTGCGCAGCTCGTCGCCGATCTTCAGGTCGTGCTTGTCGGCGGTGTCGGAGTCGACCATCGCCTCGGTCGGGCCGCGCGGGGCGTGGCCGGAGGTGATCTCCATGGACCGCAGGTCGTTCTTGGTCCAGTTCCCCGCGATGGTGGGGGCGCCGTTGGTGGCTCCCACGTTGTCGTTGTCGGAGTTGACGACGGTCACGTTCATCGAGGCGACCGCGCCCTCGACGGACTCCACGCCGTCGACCGAGCGGATCTTCTCCAGCGTGGACGCCGGCAGCGACTCCGGCACGCCGTTCTGCGGGGTGTCCTCGGCCTTGGCGTCCTTCGGCGCGACCGTCACGTCGGAGGAGGTGACCGCGAAGAGCTTGTCGAAGGTGGTGTTCATCGTGTCCGTGAACACCAGCGTGCCGCAGACGAACGCCACCGACAGCAGCACCGCCACCGCCGAGAGCGCCATGCGGCCCTTGTGCGCGAAGAAGTTGCGCATCGAGGTCTTCACGACGGTCATGACGTGCGCCCCCGGGCGTCGAAGTCCTTCATGCGGTCGAGGACGCCTTCGGCGGTGGGCTGGTACATCTCGTCCACGATCCGGCCGTCGGCGAGGTACAGCACCCGGTCCGCGTAGCTGGCGGCCACCGGGTCGTGGGTGACCATCACGATGGTCTGGCCCAGCTCGGTGACCGAGCGGCGCAGGAAGCCGAGCACCTCGGCGCCGGCGCGCGAGTCCAGGTTTCCGGTCGGCTCGTCACCGAAGATGATCTCGGGCCGGGCGGCCAGGGCCCGCGCCACGGCGACGCGCTGCTGCTGGCCGCCGGAGAGCTGGGTGGGCCGGTGCTTGAGCCGCCCGGCGAGACCCACGGTCTCCACGACGCGGTCCAGCCACGCGCGGTCGTACTTGCGGCCGGCGATGTCCATGGGCAGCGTGATGTTCTCGATCGCGTTGAGCGTCGGGAGCAGGTTGAAGGCCTGGAAGATGAAACCGATCCGGTCCCGGCGCAGCTGGGTGAGCCGCTTGTCCTTCAGGCCGGTGATCTCGGTCTCGTCCAGGTAGATCTGGCCGCCCGTGACGGTGTCCAGGCCGGCCAGGCAGTGCATCAGCGTGGACTTGCCGGAACCCGAGGGGCCCATGATCGCGGTGAACTGACCGCGGGCTATGTCCACGTCGACGTGGTCGAGGGCGACCACCCTGGTCTCGCCCGAACCGTAGGCCTTCACGACCTGCCGCGCTCGCGCGGCAACGGCCGTACGCCCTCCCGTGCTCCCGTGTGCGGGAATACTTACGGCCGATGTCATGTCAAGTCTCCTATGTCGGTCATCGAGTGAGCCGCCGGTGCCCGGCGCGACGTCCGTGCCGCCGCGCCCGCACTTGCTGCTGTCTCGAAGAGTCTGGCCGGAACCGGGGGCCGACCGCGCTGGTGTTCAGCGCAGTCTTTTACTGAGGAAAACCCCACCCCCGCGGGTCCGGTTCACCGCCCCCCAGCGGCGTAAAGCCAGACTAAGGACGGCCCCGGGCCCGTCTCGTCCTCCGTCGGTACGAACCCTCCCCGAGCCGTAGTACGGAGGTACCCCTAGGGGCAGTCCGCCTCCGGGCGGAGCGGGTCTCGGGGTCGCCCTCCTCCCTGAGACGCATCGAGCATCCACCCTGACGCCGCGTCAGGGGCAAGCCGATGCGGGCCGTCACTCCACCGCGCGGCCCGTCAGGGAACTCAGGCTGCTGCGCACGGAGTCCATCTGGGCCTGCAGTTCGTCCCACCGCTCCCCGTGCTCGCGCAGCACCCGCTCCGTGTCGCGGGCGATGCGCTCCTGACGCACCCGGGCCTCGGCGACCAGCTCGGCCGCGCGGGCCCGGGCCTCCTCCTGCCGCCGCCCGGCCGCCTCCCGGGCGGCGGTGAGTTCCCGCTCCGCCTCGCGCGCGACCTGCTCGGCCCGCGCCACCAGCTCCGCGTGGTGGGCGTCCAGGGCCCGCACCCGCTCCTCCTCGGCGCGCTCCGCCGCCGCCCACCGCTCGGCCAGCTCCCCGCTCTGCTCGGCCGCCGTTCCGGTGCTGCGCCGACGCGCCTCGCGCAACGCGGACAGCGCCTCCGCGCGCCCCGCCTTCACCTCGCGCCGCGCCTCGATCCGCACCTCATCGGCCTCCGCACGCGCCGCGAGCAGCACCTGCCGGGCCCGTTCGTCGGCCTCGGCGCGTACGGCGTCGGCGTGCGCCCGGGCCGCCTCCCGCACCCCGGCCGCGTGCGCCCTCGCGGCCTCCATCAGCTCCTTAGCGGCGACACGCGCCCGCTCGCGCACCGCCTCGCCCTCCGCCTCGACGAGCCGGAACACCTCGCGCGCGCTCTCCCCCAGCACCTCGTAGTCCTGCGAGGTGAGCTGCTCGACCACCTCCTCCAGGTCCCCGAGGTCCGCCTCCATCTCCCTGGCCAGCACGGTGAGTCGGGCGGCCCGCTCCCAGGCCGCGTCACGCTCCTCGGAGAGGGCCGCGACGTACGCCTCCACCTGCTCGGGACGGTAACCGCGCCCGCGCCCGCGTACGGTCACGAAGCCGTGGGGGGACGCCGATGCACCGCTCATGCCCATCACCCCTGCATCACCCTTGGCCCGCCTCGCGGTGGACCTGCCGCATCACATGGACCCGTCCGACTCTATGGATCGGGCGCAAGCGCACATAATCCGACACACCGCACACAAACGGGCGGGGCCCGGCCGACCCACAGATCGACCGGGCCCCGCCCGTCGGGCACCTCAGCGGCGCGAGCGCCTCACAGCAGCCCGTCCCACATCTGCTCGAGCAGCACCGACCACCAGCTCTCCGGCGAGCCGAGCGCAGCCGGGTCCAGCGCGGCCAACTGCGCCTGGAAGTCCACCGTCCAGCGGCCCGCCTGCTCCTGGTTCAGACCGAACCTGAGCCGCCACATCCGGCCCAGCAGCGCGAGGGAACGCGCGAATTCCGGCAGCCCCGAGTTCACGAACTGCGGCGGCACGGGCGCACCGCCCGGACCCGCCTCCACCGGCACCGCCACGATGGCCGCCGTGCCGTACTGCACACAGATCGCGCGGCCGAAGTCGCTGCCCACGACGAGGTACGACCCCGCGTCCGAGGCCGGCTGTACACCGCGCTCCGCCGCCAGCTCCGCCAGCGTCGGCACCGGGCGCCCCGGCTGGGCCTGCGCCCAGAAGAACGGGCCCATGTCCATCGGCAGCCCCGCGGCCACCAGCGTGTGCGCCACGACCGGCGGCACCCCCTGCCGGGACACCGCGGCCTGCTCGAACCGGAACACGCCCGGCCCGAACGCCGCCGCCAGCTCCTGCCCGATGCCCTCCGGCGGGATCGGCGGCGCCGGCTGCACCTGCGGCAGCGGCGCCCGCACCGGCGCCGGACGCGCGGGGCCGTCGGCCACCTGATGCAGCTCGCCCTGGTGCGCCAGCAACTGCTGCATGCCCTGCTGCCGGCTCGCGTGGTCCAGACCGTACGGCGCGATCGAGGTGATCCGCGCCTGCGGCCACTGCTCCCGGATCATCCGCGCGCAGTACGCGCCCGGCAGCTCGCACGACTCCAGCTCGGTGTGCAGCTCGAGCACCTGGTCCGGCGGCACGTTCATGGAGCGCAGCTCGTGGAACATCTGCCACTCCGGGTGCGGCGTACCCGGCGCGGAACGCCGGATCAGCTGCTGCTCGGAACCGTCCTGCGCGCGGTAGCGCAGCACGGCCTGGTAGCCGGGACCGACGGTCGGCTGACCGGTGGGCTGCGGCGGATACCCGTACGCCGGCGGCTGCCCCGGCCCGGGCTGCCCCGGCGGCGGTACGGCGCCGGGCGGGGCGGGTACGGCGCCGGGCGGGGGCGGCGGCGCGCCGATGCCGCCGGGACCGCCCAGGGAGGGCGACGCCAGCACGGTCTGCGCGTGGTGCACGGCACCGCTCGCACCCCCCGCGGAACCGGGCGGGGGCACGGCACCGGAAGCGCCCGGAGCGGCCGGAGGAGGCGGCGGCGGCGTACCCGGGCCGGAAGGCGCCCCGGGCACACCGGGAGCACCCGGAGCGGGGGGAACGCCAGGAGCCGCGGGCGGGCCGGGAGGTCCGGGAGGTTGCGGGGCACCGCCGCCGGTACGGCCCGGGTCGGCCAGCATCGTGGCAGCGTGATGCATCCCGCCCGGCGGCGTCCCACCCGGCGCGTTCGGCGCACTCGGCGGGGGCGGCGGAGTACCCGGCGCTCCCTGACCCGCGGGGGGCTGCGGAGCGCCGGGCGGGGGCGGCGTACCCGGAGCGCCCGGCGGAGGCGGCGTCGACGGACCACCGCCCGGACCCTCGGGGCCCAGCGACGACACCAGCTGCGTCGGCACGTACCCACCCGCCGGCGTGCCCGGCGCCGGAGTCCCCGACGGCGCGGGCGTACTCCCCGGACGCGCGCCCGGCACACCCGGAGCGCCCGGCGGAGGCGGCGTCGACGGACCACCGCCACGGCGCGGCGGAGGCGTCGCCTTGCTGGTCGCGGCGTCGGCGAGGTCCCCGGCGTTCGACGCGAGCGGCTGGGGCGGCGTGGCGGGCGATCCCGGACCGGGCGCCCCCTGGCCAGGCGCCCCCGGACCGGCGGACGGCTGCGCCGCGGGCGGCGTGGGGGGTGCGGGCGGCGGCGTACCCGCACCGGCGGACGCACCCGGCGAGTTCGGGCCGGCCGGAGCACCCGGCCCACCCGGCGCGTTCGGGTCGCCGATCGCCGGCGCGAGCGCCGTCGGCGGAAGCTGACTGCCGCCCGACATCAGCGCCGTCTTGGCGTCCGGCGTCGTCGAGGGCGGCGGCGTGTCGTCGTCGACACCGCTCAACGGCGGCGCGAACACGGTCTGGGGCAGCGGCACGGAACGGTCCTCACCGGCATCCGCGTTGGTGTCCGTCCCCGCCCACGGGGTCGCCCCGGCTGGCGCGCTCGGGGCACTCGGCGCACTCGGCGTACCGGAACCACTCGACGCACCCGACGCACCCGCGCCCGCCCCCGAGTCGCCCGAGCCCGCGGCCGGCCACCCCGCACCACTGCCGGACGAGGCGTCCGCCGACGCCGCCGGAGCCGACGGCACCCCGGCCCGCGTCTCGGGCAGCCCGCCACCGGCGCCGGACCCGACACCAGCACCCGCACCCGCACCAGACCCGGCGGCAGACCCCGCACCCCCGGTGCCACCGCCGTCCTGCCCCTCCTGATCCCCCCGTCGGCGATCCGGAATACCGATCCGGTCCGCCGCCTCCTGCAACCACTCCGGCGGACTCAACAAGAACGACGTCTGATTCAGATCGACCCGCGCCGCGGGCGCCGCAGCCGACGCCTCCGCCTCGTCGGGACGGCCGTACTCCTCCTCGTACCGGCGAATCACCTCACCCACCGGCAACGAGGGCCACAGCGTCGCCTCGCCACTGTCCCGGGCGATCACCAGCCGCTGCGCACCCCCGTCCGAACGCGGACCGTCCGCACGGTCCTCCGCCCACACCACGAACCCCAGGTCGAACTCCCGCACCCGCACCTCGCGGTGCTGGTACGCCGGCAACTCGCCGTTGACCCACTCCTCCGCGCGCTCCTGCGCCTGCGCGAACGTCACCATCGTCAGCTCACTCCCCTACCGACGCCGACGCGGGCACCGCACGCGCGAACCCGCCGTCCACCATCAGGTTCGCCACCGTCTCCAACTCCGGCGGGGAGCCCGCCAGACGCGACAGGAACGCGTCGAAATCCTCACCGCACGGCAACAGCAGCCGCTCCACACGATCCGCCGGCGGCCACGACGGATCCACGTCCCGCACGTCGTCGTACGCGCAGAACCACACCGAACCGATCCGCTCGCCCTTCACCTTCACGGCGAGCAGACCGCCCTGGACGAACGCGACGGCCAGAAAGTCCTTCGTCAGGTGGTCCCGCAGACACTTGTTCACATAGACCAGGTCGTTGACCGCCGCCTCCTCACGCACCGTGAAGAACGGCTGGTCCACCAGCAGCCCCAGCTCCGCGTCGAGCGCCGTACCCACCGGCGCACACCCGCCCGCCGCCTTCAGGAACGACCGGTACGCACCCGGCAGCCGGTACCCGAGGTCCTCCTCGACCCCCTGCACCTGCTGCTCCGTGACGGCCACCCCCGACTTCGGCAGCCCGAAGTGCGCCGGACGCGTCTCCTGCAACGGCCGCGTGCCCCGCTTGGCCTGGTCCACCGCCGCCGTCGCGATCCCGCCGTGGTGCCGCAGCAGCGCCTTCACCTCGACCGGCACCAGCTCCATCCGCCGCGAACCCGCCACGTGGTGCCACGTCCAGCCGTGCGGCGTCGCCACCGCCGGCACCGTGTCCCACAGCTCGTGCCCCGACGCCGACAGGGCCGCGTTCGCCGACACGTAGTCCGTCAGCCGCAACTCGTCGACCCCGAAACCCTCCGGCGGATCCGCGATCTCCGCGACCGCACGCGCGTACGGCGAGAAATCGGGGTAACCACCCGCGTCCACCCGTACCCCTCTCGGGTGACGGGCCGCACGCACCGGATCCGGGAAATGCACGACCTGCCCGGCATAGGCCGCGTTCGGCGGCGCGGCTGCTTGCCCGAGCCGACCTGTCGTCATGGCGGTTGCCCCCTGCGGCGTCTGTCTGCTGCCAGATCCCTCTGATCTGCCTGCACTGTCTTGTCCCCGCGTCCGATCGCGGTGCCGACAGCCTATGCGGTACCGCCAGAGGGGTCACCGGCACCGGACCCCGCACCCCGCCCCCGCACCCCCGCCTCCGTGACCAGCCGTCACCCTCCCGTGACACACCGCCCATACCCGGGCGTGTCGCCACGCCCCAGCTTCCGCAGCAGCCACGGGATTTGGCACCCTGTGACCTCCGGGGGGATGCTCAGGAGGGGAAACGATCATGACTGCGACACAGACGGGACCCGACACCGGGCGGTCCGACGACCGCCGCGGCGGCGACCCCCGCATCGGCTGGAGCAGCACCGACACCACCCAGGCCCCCACCCTCCGGCACCGCCGCGACGGCATACTCCCCACCGTCGCCGCCGCCCTCTCCGTACGCGGCACCACCCTCACCGGCACCGCCACCCGCGCCGACACGCCACCCGCCCTGCACCACCTCGTCCAGGACTTCCTCGACACCCTCACCAGCGGCCAACGAGACCGTTACACCGGACGCTGCGCCGAGACCATCCTCATCTCACGACACCTCGCCACCGCCGACGCCGCCCGCAGCAAACGCGCCGCACGCAAACCCATGACCAACGGCGAAGCCCGCAAAGCGCTCAAACACGCCAAACTCACCACCCGCCGCATCCGCGAGGACGGCGACCCCCTCCACGGCGCCTTCGCCGCACCCTGCCGCGCCTGCACCGCCCTCACCGCCCACTTCGGCGTCCGCGTCGTCGACCCCACGACGAACGACGACTGAGACGACTGACCGGCACCCACACCACCGACCGACCCCGCCGCACCAGCCGACGAAACGAACCAGGGCAGATGCAAGCCGACCGCACCTCCACCACCCGCTTCCCCGTCCCCGTCGACGCCGCACTCCGCGACGCCGGCTGGCAACCCGGACGCTGGGACATCAAGCAGGCCGAGATCTGGGCCGACACCCTGCGCGAACACACCTCACCCGCAGGACACCGCCACACCGTCTTCCCCGCCGCCGTCGAAGCCTGGGCCGAATTCGGCGGACTCCACATCACCCCCACCGGACCGGGCCGCCAGATCGCCCCCGCCACCCTCCACCTCGACCCCCTCCACGGCCTCCACATGGCCCGCACCCTCGGCGACCTCGGCCGCGCCCTCGGCACCCACACCTGCCCCCTCGGCACCGAAACCGACAGCCAGGCCCTCATCGCCATCGACACCGAAGGCCGCGTCTACGCCCTCGACCACACCGGCGACTGGTACCTCGGCCCCACCATCGACACCGCCCTCGCCACCCTCGTCGCCGGCACCCAGCCCACCCGCCTCACCGCGCACTGACGGCCGGCCCACGCCTACGAGGCCGGAATCACCGCCGACACCCGGAAACCGCCCGCATCCGTCGGCCCCGACACGAACACACCCCCCAGAGCGGCCACCCGCTCCCTCATCCCCACCAGCCCATTGCCCCCCGACGGCAACCGCGCCGACGCCTCACCCGACAACTCCGGCGGCGGCTCGTTCTCCACCTGCATCGCGATCTCCGACACCCGATGCGCCAACCGCACATGCGTCTTCGCGCCCGCCGCATGCTTGTGCACGTTCGTCAACGCCTCCTGCACCACCCGGAACGCCGTCGACTCCACCTCCGCCGCATACGCGCGCTGCTCCCCCTCCACGGACAGATTCACGACCATCCCGGCCGCCTCCGACTGCCCGATCAACTCGTCCAGCTCCGACAGACACGGCCCGTCCGACGACGACTCCCCGTCCCCCGCCGCCCGCGACGCCGCCGCCGCGGCAGCCACCCCCACCGCCGCCAACGGCACCGACGCCCGCTCCGCACGCGCGCCCTCCCCACCGCTGCGCAGCACACCGAGCATCTCCCGCAACTCCGTCAGCGCCTGCCGCCCCATGTCCCCCACCAGGGCCGCGTTCTTCACCGCCTTCTCCGGGTCCTTCCGCGCCACCGCCTGCAACGCCGCCGCGTGCACCACCATCAGACTCACCCGGTGCGCCACCACGTCGTGCATCTCCCGCGCGATCCGGGTCCGCTCCTCACCCCGCGCCCACTCCGCGCGCTCCTCCGCCCGCTCGGCGAGCAACTGCAGCTCGCGCTCGAGACTGTCCGCCCGCTCCCGCAGGCTCTCCATCAGCCGACGCCGCTGTCCCACGTACAGACCCAGCAGCAACGGCGGCGCGGTCATCCCCAGGGACGTCGCGATCGACGCGAACGGAAGGAACCAGTCCCCCAGCTCCAGGCCGTCCCGCGTCATGTCCTGCCCCAGCCGCACGAACGTCACGACCAGGGTCCCCAGGAACGTCATCCCGGCCAGCGCCCCGATGATCCGCCGCGGCAGCTCCGAGGCCGCCAGCGTGTACAGGCCGACGACGCCCATCAGGAAGCCCATCTCGGCCGGCGTGATGGCGAGCGCCACCAGCACCACCGCGATCGGCCACTTCCGCCGCACCACCAGCACCGAACCGGCCAACAGCCCGAACAGCACCCCCGCCGCGGTCGGAATCCCGGCGTCCCGCGCGAACGGAACCCCCTCCGCCGCACACTCCAGCGCGGACACGACACCGAGGCTCACATCGAGCACCGCACCGCGCCGCCTGTCCCACCACCAAGGCCCACCCCGGGCCGGTACGTGGTCTTCCCCCGTCGTGGTCATGCCTCCAGCCTACGGGCGCCGACCGCCCCTTTTCCGGTGACTTTCGACAAACGATACGACGCGATATCCCTCGAACTGGTGAACCCTGGACCGTTTCCCTCCGGAGGCGAAGATTCCGGCCGGACGGTATGCCCATGGCACGTTCACAGAACAAGTACGCGGACTTCGAAGAGCTGCGGGAGCGGGCGGTGGCGCTGCGGCGGGCCGGCTACAGCCTTCGACAGATCCGCGACGAGCTGAAGGTCTTCAACAACGACATCCTCAGCCGACTGGTGAAGGGTGAGCCGCCGCCGGAGTGGACCAAGCGGCCGCGCGCGAAGGACGACCTGCGAGATCGGGCACGCGAACTACGCCGTCGAGGGTGGACGTACGACCAGATCGAGGCCGAACTGGGCTGCTCCAGGAGCTCGGTGTCGTTGTGGGTGCGGGACCTGCCGAAACCCGAACCCCGATACACACCGCAAGAGCAGCAGACGCTGATGCGGGCCGGGCTCGCGCGTCTTCGTAGCGCTCAGGACGAGGAGCGACAACGCACCAAGGAGGAGGCCAAGCTGGCCGTCGGCGACCTGTCGGCCCGCGAACTCTTCCTGGTGGGCGTAGGCCTGTACTGGGCAGAGGGAGGAAAAGACAAGCCGTACGACCGCCGCGAGAACGTCGTCTTCGTCAACAGCGACCCGGGCATGATCAAGCTCTTTCTGGCCTGGCTCAACCTGCTCGGAATCGAACGTGAGCGCCTCCGGTTCACGGTCGTGATCCACGAGAACGCCGACGTGGCGGGCGCGGAGCAGTTCTGGGCCGAGCTCGTCAGCGTCGATCGGAGCGCCTTCAACAAGACGACACTCAAGCGGCACAACCCCAAGACGGTGCGCAAGAACGTTGGCGACTCCTACCGGGGCTGCCTGGTGATCAAGGTCTTGAAGGGCGCCGAGTTGTACCGCCGCATCGAAGGGGCATGGTCCGGGCTGGTATTGGCAGCCGAACAGCGGACGCCGTAGGCTGACTCCCGGCATTCCCGGGTTGCTCTGTCGGTAGGGGCGACTGGACTTTGAATCCAGGTAAGACGCAGGTTCGACTCCTGCCCCGGGAGCTCCCAAGCGGGCCCTGACTCCACAGTCAGGGCCCGCACTCATGTCCCCCACAAACCACCCCGGTATCCTGCGGATGTCCACCCCCACCCCCTCAAAGCCGAAGGGCATCCCGTGAGCGCCATTCGCCCGGCAGCCGTCGTCGTTCTCGCAGCGGGTGAGGGCACCCGTATGAAGTCGGCCACACCCAAGGTCCTGCACGAGCTGTGCGGCCGGTCCCTCGTCGGGCACGTGCTCGCCGCCGCCGGAGAGCTGGACCCCGAGAACCTGGTCGCCGTCGTCGGGCACGCCCGCGAGAAGGTCACCGCGCATCTCGCCGAGGTCGCCCCCGACGTACGCACCGCCGTCCAGGAGCAGCAGAACGGCACCGGGCACGCCGTGCGGATGGGTCTGGAGGCGCTGGGCGGCGCCGTGGACGGGACCGTGGTCGTGGTCTGCGGCGACACTCCGCTGCTGACCGGCGAGACGCTCAAGGCCCTCGCCGCCACCCACACCGCCGACGGGAACGCCGTGACGGTGCTGACGGCCGAGGTGCCGGACGCGACGGGGTACGGGCGGATCGTGCGGGACGGGGCCTCGGGTGCCGTGACGGCGATCGTGGAGCACAAGGACGCCTCGGAGTCGCAGCGGGCGATCCGGGAGATCAACTCGGGTGTGTTCGCCTTCGACGGGCAGCTGCTCGCGGACGCCCTGGGCAAGGTGCGGACGGACAACAGCCAGGGCGAGGAGTACCTCACGGACGTGCTGGGGATCCTGCGCGAGGCGGGGCACCGGGTCGGCGCGTCCGTGGCCGGGGACCACCGGGAGATCGCGGGGATCAACAACCGTGTGCAACTGGCCGAGGCCCGCCGCATTCTCAACGACCGGCTGCTGACCGGGGCCATGCTGGCCGGCGTGACCGTGGTGGACCCGGCGACGACGTGGGTGGACGTGACGGTGACGTTCGAGCAGGACGTGGTCGTTCACCCGGGTACGCAGCTGCACGGCGCCACGCATCTCGCCGAGGGCTGCGAGGTCGGGCCGAACACCCGGCTCACGGACACGCGGGTGGACGCCGGCGCACGGGTGGACAACACCGTCGCCTACAGCGCTCACGTCGGACCGCAGGCCTCCGTCGGGCCGTACGCGTATCTGCGGCCGGGCACGCGGCTGGGCCCGAAGTCGAAGATCGGTACGTTCGTGGAGGCGAAGAACGCGTCGATCGGTGAGGGGACGAAGGTTCCGCACCTCTCCTACATGGGTGACGCGACGATCGGTGACTTCACGAACATCGGTGCCGCGAGCGTGTTCGTGAACTACGACGGGCAGGACAAGCACCACACGACGATCGGCTCGCACTGCCGTACGGGTTCGGACAACATGTTTGTGGCTCCTGTCACGGTTGGGGACGGTGCCTACACCGCCGCCGGCTCGGTGATCACGAAGGACGTGCCGCCCGGTTCGCTGGCCGTGGCCCGTGGCCAGCAGCGGAATATCGAGGGTTGGGTGGCCCGGAAGCGTCCGGGGAGCGCGGCGGCGAAGGCGGCCGAGGCGGTGTCCCGTGAGGCGGACGGCGAGGACTGACCGGAAACCGGTGCGTCGAACACGGCGTACCGTGATAAGTGCACATCCGCACCCCACCAGCTGAGACGCCCCCGCGGCCAGCGGGAGAGCGCCCATGTCGCTCAGCTGCGAACCTCTGAGGAGAAAGTGCTGTGACCGGGATCAAGACGACCGGCGAGAAGAAGATGATGTTCTTCTCCGGCCGCGCACACCCCGAGCTTGCCGAGGAGGTCGCCCAGCAGCTGGGTGTCGGGGTCGTCCCGACGAAGGCCTTCGACTTCGCGAACGGTGAGATCTATGTGCGGTATCAGGAGTCGGCGCGTGGTGCGGACTGCTTCCTGATCCAGAGCCACACGGCTCCGATCAACAAGTGGGTCATGGAGCAGTTGATCATGATCGACGCGTTGAAGCGTGCGTCGGCCCGCTCGATCACCGTCATCGTGCCGTTCTACGGTTACGCGCGGCAGGACAAGAAGCACCGTGGACGTGAACCGATCTCGGCGCGTCTGATCGCGGACCTGATGAAGACCGCGGGTGCGGACCGGATTCTGGCCGTGGATCTGCACACGGACCAGATCCAGGGTTTCTTCGACGGCCCGGTGGACCACCTGTTCGCGCTGCCGCTGCTGGCGGACTACGTGGGTGCGAAGGTGGACCGTTCGAAGCTGACGGTGGTGTCGCCGGACGCGGGCCGGGTGCGGGTGGCGGACCGTTGGTGCGACCGTCTGGGTGCTCCGCTGGCGATCGTGCACAAGCGGCGTGACAAGGACGTGGCGAATCAGGTCACGGTGCACGAGGTCGTGGGTGATGTGAAGGGGCGCATCTGCGTCCTGGTCGACGACATGATCGACACGGGTGGCACGATCTGTGCGGCGGCGGACGCGCTGTTCGCGCACGGTGCGGAGGACGTCATCGTGACGGCGACGCACGGTGTGCTGTCGGGTCCGGCGGCGGACCGGCTGAAGAACTCGAAGGTGAGCGAGTTCGTGTTCACGAACACGCTGCCGACGCCGAACGAGCTGGAGCTGGACAAGATCACGGTGCTGTCGATCGCTCCGACGATCGCGCGTGCGGTGCGTGAGGTGTTCGAGGACGGTTCGGTGACGAGCCTGTTCGACGAGCAGTGAGTGTTCTGCAGTAACCGTTCTGCAGGCTTCGGTACCGCCTGTTGATCGTTTTGGGTACGGCCTTCCTCTCCGAGTAGACTGCTGAAGTTGCTCGGCGAGGGAGGCCGTACCCGTGTTCGCGGGTGTGGCGCTCCGTTATCGACGCGCTCTTCGTAGCAGGCCGTTCGTGGCCGGGTGACCACGTCCGTTCCTGATTTCCACGAGGAGTGATCATGTCCGAGGTGAAGCTCGCCGCCGAGACGCGCACCGAGTTCGGCAAGGGTGCCGCGCGTCGTATCCGCCGTGACAACAAGGTTCCCGGTGTTCTGTACGGTCACGGTTCCGACCCGCTGCACCTGACCCTGCCGGGTCACGAGCTGCTGCTGGCGCTGCGTACGTCGAACGTGCTGATCGCGCTGGACATCGACGGCAAGACCAACGAGCTGGCGATCCCGAAGTCCGTGCAGCGTGACCCGATCAAGGGTTTCCTGGAGCACGTCGACCTGCAGCTGGTGAAGCGCGGCGAGACCGTGTCGGTCGAGATCCCGGTGCAGGCCGAGGGTGAGCTGGCCCCCGGCGGCTACCTGCTGGAGTACGTCCTGGACGCGCTGCCGGTCGAGGCCGAGGCCACGCACATCCCGGAGCAGGTCACCGTGTCGGTGGCGGGTCTGGAGGCCGGTGCCTCGATCCACGCCAAGGACATCGCGCTGCCGTCCGGCGTGAAGCTGGACGTGGACGGCGACACCGTCGTGCTGCAGGTCCTGGCCGCGCAGGCCGAGGAGGCCCCGGCCGAGGGCGAGGGCGAGGGCGAAGAGGCCGCCGAGGCCTGATCCTCTCCGCCACGGTCATCGTGTGGTCGGCCGCTGTTCCCGTCCGGGGCAGCGGCCGACGCGTATGTGTGGACGGTGCGGACGGGTACGGACGGGTTCTGGGGACACGAAGGAGACATGGACGTGACGACGGACGCGGGGGCCCCCTGGCTGGTGGCCGGCCTGGGCAATCCGGGCCCCGAGTACGCCGCGAACCGGCACAACGTCGGTTTCATGGTGGCGGATCTGCTGGCGGAGCGGATGGGGGCGCGGTTCAAGCGGCACGGCAAGGCGCAGGCGCAGGTGGTGGAGGGGCGGATCGGTCCGCCGGGGCCCGCCAACCGGCGGGTGATCCTGGCCAAGCCGATGTCGTACATGAACGTGTCCGGCGGCCCGGTGACGGCGCTGCGGGACTTCTACAAGGTGCCGGTCGGCAATGTCGTGGCGGTGCACGACGAGCTGGACATCGACTACGGCGTGCTGCGGCTGAAGCTGGGCGGCGGGGACAACGGGCACAACGGGCTGAAGTCGATCACGAAGTCGCTGGGTGCGGACTATCACCGGGTGCGGTTCGGGATCGGCCGGCCGCCGGGGCGGATGCCGGTGGCGGACTTCGTGCTGCGGGACTTCTCGTCGGCGGAGCGCAAGGAGCTGGACTACTTCGTCGACCGCGCGGCCGACGCGGTGGAGGCTCTGGTGATCGAGGGTCTGGAGCGGGCGCAGAGCGCGTACAACTCCTGACTTGTCCGTCGATGGTGCGCGGGTGAGTTGACCGGGCGTGCAGGCATGGCCAATGATCCCGGCCATGCCTGCCTCTGCCGCCGCCGCTCGTGCCCGTCAGGCGTCGTCCGCGTCCTCCGCTCTGTTGACCTTCGGCCGGGTCGCGGCGATGGGGACGGTCACGGCGCTGATTCTGATCGCGGGGGTGTGGGCGTCGTGGGGTACGGCGCAGCACGTGCTGCTGACCAAGGGGCGGGAACAGGGCACGGTCCGGGTGACGCGGTGCGGGGGCGGGGTGTGCAGTGGGCCGTACTCGCCGGTGTCGGCGGGGTCGCAGGCGCGGGAGCGGGTCGTGATCGAGGACTCGGTCGCGGTGGCGAAGGGGCGGACGTACAGCGTGGTCCTGAAGCCCGGAAGCGGGGACGCGGTGCGGTCGGGGCCGGCGGGGATTCTGTACGCGTGGGTGCCCTTGGGTGGGGCGTTGCTGCTGGCGTCGGTGGTGGTCGCGGGCGGGCTGCGGCGGACTCGGGTGGCTTGGGGGATGGCGGGGGTGGGGGTTGCGCTGCTGACTGCGGCGTTCTTCGCGGTGTGAGTTGTTTCCGTACGACGTGAGGGTGCCCCGGGCTCTGTACGAGCTCGGGGCACCGGTGTTTTCACGTCTGCCCGCAGGCTGCGGGGGCGTCAGCCCGTGTTGCGGAGGCCCGCTGCCACGCCGTTGACCGTGAGGAGGAGGGCTCGGGCGAGGAGGGGGTCCGGGTCGGTGTTCGCGGCGGCTGCCTCTCGCTGGCGGCCCAGGAGGGCGACCTGGAGGTAGGAGATGGGGTCGAGGTAGGCGTCGCGGATGGTGAAGGTCTGCTTGAGGACCGGGTCGGCGTCCAGCAGTTCACTCTCGCCGGTGACGCGCAGGACCTCGGCGACGGTGAGCTCGTGCTCGGCCTTGATGGCGTCGAAGACGTGCTTGAGCTCGTCGGGGACGAGGGTGTCGACGTAGTGCTGGGCGATGCGCAGGTCGGTCTTGGCGAGGGTCATCTCGACGTTGGAGATGAAGTTGCGGAAGAAGTGCCACTGCTGGTGCATCTCGTCCAGGACGGTGTCCAGGCCGGCCTCGCGCAGGGCCTTGAGGCCGGAGCCGACGCCGTACCAGCCGGGGACGATCTGGCGGGACTGGGTCCAGCCGAACACCCACGGGATGGCGCGCAGTCCGTCGAGCGAGACGCCGGAGCCGGGACGGCGGGAGGGCCGGGAGCCCAGGTGCAGGTCGGCGAGCTGGTCGACCGGCGTGGAGGCCAGGAAGTAGGCCGGCAGGTCGGGGTCCTCGACGAGCCCCCGGTAGGCGGTGTGGGCGGCGTCGGAGACGACGTCCATGGCGGCGTCCCAGCGGGCCAGCGCCTCGTCGGACTGGCGGGGCGCGGTGTGCAGGGCGGAGGCCTGGAGGGTGGCCGCGACGGTCAGCTCCAGGTTCTCCCGGGCGAGGGCCGGGATGAGGTACTTGTCGGAGATGACCTCGCCCTGCTCGGTGACCTTGATCTCGCCCTCCAGGGTGCCCCAGGGCTGGGCGAGGATGGCGTCGTGGGTGGGGCCGCCGCCGCGGCCGACGGTGCCGCCGCGGCCGTGGAAGAGGCGCAGCCGTACGCCGTAGCGGTGGGCGACGTCGCGCAGGCGGCGCTGGGCGCGGTGGATCTCCCACTGGCTGGTGGTGATGCCGCCGAACTTGGAGGAGTCGGAGTAGCCGAGCATGACCTCCTGGACGTCGCCGCGCAGGGCGACCAGGCGCCGGTAGGAGGGGTCGGCGAGGAGGTCTTCGAGGATGGTGTCGGCGGCCTTGAGCTCCTCGGTGGTCTCCAGGAGCGGCACGATGCCGATCTTGGCCCAGCCGGCGTGCAGGTCGATCAGCCCGGCCTCGCGGGCCAGCACGGTCGCGGCGAAGACGTCGTCGGCGCCCTGGCACATGGAGATGATGTAGGACTCGATGACCTCGGGGCCGAAGACCTCCAGGGCGCGGCGGACGGTCTGGAAGACGCCGAGGGTCTTCTCGCCGGGCGCGTCGACGGGGGCCGGGGTGGGGGCGAGCGGCCTGCGGGAGCGCAGTTCCTTGGCGAGGAGCTTGGTGCGGTACTCGCGGGGCATGTCGGCGTAGCGCCAGGATTCCTCGCCGAGCCGGTCGAAGAGCTGGCCGAGGGCGTGGTGGTGGGCGTCGGCGTGTTCGCGGACGTCCATGGTGGCGAGCTGGAGGCCGAAGGCGGCCAGGGTGCGGATGGTGCGGGCGAGGCGGCCGTCGGCGAAGAGGCCGCCGCGGTGCTCGCGCAGCGAGGTCTGGACGATGCGCAGGTCGTCGATGAGCTGGGCGGTGCCGAGGTAGTCGCGGCCCTCTTCGTGGGGGGTGCCCTTGGCGAGGCGCTGCTTGGTGTTCTCCAGCTTCTGCCGGATGCAGGTGGCCTTGAGCCGGTAGGGCTCCTCGGCGTTGAGGCGCTTGTAGCGGGGGCTGATCTCGGGGAGCCGCTCGATGTCGGCCCGGAGGGAGGTCAGCAGTTCCTCGGTCGCGCCCGCGTAGCGGATGGAGTTGGAGAGGAAGCCGCGCAGTTCGTCGATCATCTCCAGGGCGTCGTTGATGCCGTGTTCGTGCTGGAGGATGAGGACGTCCCAGGTCACCTGGGGGGTGACGTTGGGGTTGCCGTCGCGGTCGCCGCCGATCCAGGTGCCGAAGGTGAGGGGGCGGGTGTCGTCCGGGAGCTTGACTCCGGCGCGCTCCAGCTCGGCGGTCAGGTCCTCCAGGACGTCGCCGACGGCGCCCGCGTGCAGCTCGTCGAGGTAGTAGATGGCGTTGCGGGCCTCGTCGGCGGGCTCGGGGCGGACGACGCGCAGTTCGTCGGTCTGCCAGACGAGGTCGATGTTCTCGGCGAGGCGGGTGTCGAGGCGGCGCCGGTCGGACTCGTTGACCGGGGTGTCCAGGAGGGCGGCGATGCGGCGCAGCTTGTTGAGGACGGAGCGGCGGGCGGCCTCGGTGGGGTGCGCGGTGAAGACGGGGCGCACGTTGAGGTGGCGGACCGTTTCGCGCAGGTGCTCGGGGTCGGCGTCCTTGAGCCGGTCGGCGGTGCGGGCGAGCAGTCCGCCCTCGGCGGCGCGCTTGGCGCCGAGTTCGCGGCCGCGGTGGACCTGCTCGGTGACGTTGGCGAGGTGGAAGTAGGTGGAGAAGGCGCGGACGAGCTTGGCGGCGGTCTCCAGTTCGGTACCGCGCAGCAGTTCGGCGGCGGCCTCGCCGTCCTCGCGGGTGAGTCGGCGTACCTTCTCGACGAGTTCCAGCAGCTCGGGGCCCTCCTGCCGGACGAGGGTCTCGCCGAGGAGATCACCCAGTCGGCGGATGTCGGCGCGCAGCTCGCTGCTGGTCGTCGTGGTGGTCTGGTCGTCGGCACTGCTCACAGGTGCGGCTCCTTGCAGTGTTGAAGCTCGTCTGGGAGGGAACCCGGACGGCCGTCTCGCGCGGCGGGCGCCGCTTACCGGGCCGGACGTCCGGGAAGTAATCAGAGCGGACCGCGCTGTCCGACCGGCTTCCAGGATAGGTGTCGGTCGGGACGCGCAGGCTCTGGGGCTCTTGCCGCGCGGCCACGCACTGCCATACTTACGTCGCCGTAGGTTACGGAACCGTAGGAAAACCGTGCAGGTTTCCGGAGCCCGGCACCGGACCCACCCTCGACCCCACAGGGGACGCGCATGACCACGAGTTCCGATGTGATCCCAGACGCTCCGCAGCCGGCCGATGCCGCCGCGGCGTCCTCCGCCACGCTGGGTGGTGAGCAGAAGCGGTCGATCGAGCAGATCACGCTGCTGCTGTTCATCACCGTTCCGTTCCTCGCGCTGGTGGCGGCGGTGCCGCTGGCGTGGGGGTGGGGCGTGAGCTGGCTGGACCTGGGGCTGCTGGTCTTCTTCTACTTCCTGGGCTGCCACGGCATCACCATCGGCTTCCACCGTCACTTCACCCATGGTTCCTTCAAGGCGAAGCGGCCGTTGAAGATCGCGTTGGCGATCGCGGGGTCGATGGCGGTCGAGGGGCCGCTGGTGCGCTGGGTGGCCGACCACCGCAAGCACCACAAGTTCTCCGACGACGAGGGCGACCCGCATTCGCCGTGGCGGTACGGCGAGACGGTACCGGCCCTGATCAAGGGCCTGTGGTGGGCGCACATCGCGTGGATGTTCGACGAGGAGCAGACGCCGCAGGACAAGTACGCCCCGGATCTGATCAAGGACCCGGCGCTGCGGGCGATCTCCCGCCAGTTCATCCTGTGGACGGTGGTGTCCCTGGCGCTGCCGGCGCTGATCGGCGGGCTGGTCACGATGTCCTGGTGGGGGGCGTTCACCGGGTTCTTCTGGGGTTCACTCGTGCGGGTGGCGTTGCTGCACCACGTGACGTGGTCGATCAACTCGATCTGCCACGCGGTGGGCAAGCGCCCGTTCAAGTCCCGGGACCGTTCGGGCAACGTGTGGTGGCTGGCGGTGCTCTCCTGCGGTGAGTCCTGGCACAACCTGCACCACGCGGACCCGACGTCGGCGCGGCACGGTGTGATGCGCGGGCAGCTGGACTCCTCCGCCCGGCTGATCCGCTGGTTCGAGCGGCTGGGGTGGGCGTACGACGTGCGCTGGCCGTCACGCTCGCGTATCGATTCGCGCCGCAACACGGATCAAGACGGCGCCCGCCGCCGGAAGGAGACGGCGAAGGCGGCATGATTGACGCCGTGGCGACCGACTCCAGCAGCACCCCAAGCAACGAGAAGCCGCGGCGAGCGCGTCGCACCCGGATGACCGGTGCCGAGCGCCGCCAGCAGCTGCTGGAGATCGGCCGCACCCTCTTCGCGGCGAAGGGTTTCGAGGGCACGTCGGTGGAGGAGATCGCGGCGAAGGCCGGGGTGTCCAAGCCGGTGGTGTACGAGCACTTCGGCGGCAAGGAGGGGCTGTACGCGGTGGTCGTGGACCGTGAGATGCGGCGGCTGCTGGACATGGTGACCGGCTCGCTGACGGCGGGGCATCCGCGGGAGCTGTGCGAGCAGGCGGCCTTCGCGCTCCTGGACTACATCGAGGAGTACACGGACGGTTTCCGCATCCTGGTCCGTGACTCCCCCATCCCGCAGTCGACGGGTTCCTTCGCCTCGCTCATCTCGGACATCGCCACCCAGGTGGAGGACATCCTGGGCCGCGAGTTCAAGAACCGCGGCTTCGACGCGAAGCTGGCCCCGCTGTACGCGCAGGCGCTGGTGGGCATGGTGGCGCTGACCGGTCAGTGGTGGCTGGACGTGCGGCGCCCGAAGAAGGCGGAGGTGGCGGCGCACCTGGTGAACCTGGCGTGGCACGGCTTGGACGGCCTGGAACCGAAGCCGCGGCTGATCGGGCACCGCAAGAGCTAGCGGCCGCGAGGGGCGGAACACATGCAGCCACTGCGCGGCGTCACGGTCGTCTCGCTGGAGCAGGCGATCGCCGCTCCCTACGCCAGCCGTCAGCTCGCGGATCTCGGCGCGCGGGTGATCAAGGTGGAGCGCCCGGGGACGGGGGACTTCGCGCGGGCGTACGACACCCGGGTGCGGGGTCTGAGTTCGCACTTCGTGTGGGTCAACCGCAACAAGGAGTCCCTCACCCTGGACTTCAAGGATCCGCGGGGCCTCGCGCTGCTGCGCCGGCTGATCGGGGACGCCGACGTCTTCCTGCAGAACCTGGCACCGGGCGCGGCGGCCCGGGCGGGTCTGGGCGCCGCGGAGCTGCGGGCGGCGCATCCGGGGCTGATCGTGTGCGACATCTCCGGCTACGGCACGCCGGGCCCCTACGCGGACCGCAAGGCGTACGACCTGCTGGTGCAGTCCGAGGCGGGGCTGCTGTCGGTCACGGGCACGCCGGAGGAGACGGCGAAGGTGGGCATCCCGGTGTCGGACATCGCCGCCGGGATGTACGCGTACAGCTCGATCCTGGGCGCGCTGCTGGAGCGGGGGCGGACGGGCCGGGGCACGCACCTGGACGTGTCGATGCTGGAGGCCACGGTGGAGTGGCTGGGCTTCCCGCTGTACTACTCCTTCGACGGAGGCGAGCCGCCACCGCGGGCGGGCGCGGCGCACGCGACGATCTACCCGTACGGACCGTTCACGGCGGGCGACGGGAAGGTCGTGATGACGGCGGTGCAGAACGAGCGCGAGTGGCGCGGCTTCTGCGCGGGTTTCCTGGGCCGCCCGGAGCTGGCCGGGCATCCGCACTACGCGACCAACGCGGACCGCAACGCGCACCGGGAGGAGCTGGGCGCGCTGATCGCGGCCCGGTTCGCGGAGCTGACCGCGGCCGAGGCGATCGAGCTGCTCGACGCGGTGCCGGTCGCCAATGCGCGGGTCAACACGCTGGCCGAGGTGTGGGAGCACCCTCAGCTGGCCGCGCGCGGACGCCTGCACGAGGTGCCCACGCCGGCCGGTCCCGTTCCGGCGCTGGCGCCGCCCGGCCCGACCGGTGGGGCGCCCCGGATGGAGGCGGTCCCGGCGCTGGGCGAGCACACCCGTGCGGTCCTCGGCGGCCTCGGCCTGTCGCAGGAGGAGATCGACGCGCTCGTCGCGGACGGCGTGGTGTGAGCCGGGCCGGGGGTCAGGGCCGGGCGGGTCCGTCCGGTTCCAGGAACTCCAGGCGGTTGCCGACCGGGTCGGCGCAGTAGAAGCGCCGGTGGCCGGGCAGGTCGTGGTCCCAGGTGACGGGCGTGCCGTGGGCCGTGAGGCGGGCGGCGAGCGTGTCGATCCCGGTGACCCGCAGCCCGGGGTGGGCCTTGCGGGCGGGGCGGAAGCCGGTCGTCTCGACGCCCAGGTGGAGGTGGACGGTGCCGGCCCGGAACCAGCAGCCGCCGTGTGCGGCGAGCGCGGGCGGTTTGGGGACCTCGGTCATGCCGAGGACGCCGAGGTAGAAGGCGCGCAGGGCGTCCTCGGAGCCGGGCGGCACGGCGAGCTGCACGTGGTCGAGGCCGGTGATCAACGGCTGCCTCCCCCGGGTTCCTTCCGTGCGACGGCGAAGACGCGGCGGAAGGGGAAGGGGGTGCCGTGCGCCTGGGCGGGGTAGGCGGCGCGCAGGACGGCCCGGTACTCGTCGAGGAACGCGTCGCGGGCGTCCGGGTCGTCGGCGAGGGCGTCCAGGACGGGCCGCAGTCCCGTGCCCTTCACCCAGTCGAGGACGGCGTCGTCGCCGGGCAGCAGGTGGATGTACGTGGTCTCCCACACGTCGGCGGTGCAGCCGGCGGCGGTGAGACGGGCGAGGTAGGCCTCGGGGGTGAGGACGGCGTCGTCGTGGCGCAGGACGCCGGTGAGGCGGTCCCGCCAGCGCCGGGAGTCGGCGAGTTCGCGCATCAGGCGGTGGCTGGGGGCGTGGAAGTTGCCGGGCACCTGGAGGGCGAGGGTGCCGCCGGGGGCGAGGCGGTCGATCCAGTCGGGGAAACGGTCGGCGTGGCCGGGGACCCACTGGAGGGTGGCGTTGCTGACGAGGAGGTCGCAGGGCTCGTCGGGGGTCCAGGTGCGGGCGTCGGCGGGGGCGAAGTCGAGGTGGCCGCCGCCGGGGGTGGGGCCGGCGTACTGCCTGGCCCGCTCCAGCATCTGCGGCGAGTTGTCGTAGCCGGTGATGCGGGCGGTGGGCCAGCGGTCGGCGAGGAGGGCGGTGGCGTTGCCGGGGCCGCAGCCGAGGTCGGCGATGCGGGGCGGGTCGGCGGGGAGGTCGGGGATCCGCGCGAGGAGGTCGGTGAAGGGGCGGGCGCGGTGGCCGGCGTGGCGCAGGTACTGGGCGGGGTCCCAGGTGGGGGCGGTGGCGGGCATGGAGCCTCCAGAGGGTGTCCGTGCGGGACGGGTACCCAGCGTGACTCCCGAATTATCTCGATGTCAAGATAGTTGTTGCCGAGAGGATCGACATCAAGAGACTTCACGTCGACACAACCACTACACTGATCGTCATGGAGGACGAGGTCGATCGGCTGGTCGCAGCGTGGCGCCGGGAGCGCCCGGACCTCGACGTGGAACCGCTCGAGGTGCTGAGCCGCGTCAGCAGGCTGGCCCGGCACCTGGACCGCGCACGGCGGCTGGCCTTCTCCGAACACAATCTCGAGCCGTGGGAGTTCGACGTACTGACGGCACTGCGCCGCGCGGGCACTCCCTACCAGCTCTCCCCGGGGCAGCTCCTCACCCAGACCCTGGTCACGTCGGGCACGATGACCAACCGGATCGACCGCCTGGCGAAGAAGGGCCTGGTGGAGCGCCTGCCCGACCCCAGTGACCGGCGCGGTGTCCTGGTCCGGCTCACCGACGAGGGCCGGGACCGCGCCGACCAGTCGCTGGCGGGTCTGCTGGCGCAGGAGCGCGCGATCCTGGGCGAGCTCTCGCGTGCCCAGCGCAGCGAGCTGGCGGCCCTGCTACGCCAGCTGACCGCCCCGTTCGACAACATCCCCGGTTGAGGGTCCGTCCAGGTCGGCCGGTCCCACCCCGGCCCGGCGGGCCAGCGCGACGGCGGCCAGGGTGGAGTGGACGCCCAGCTTGCCCAGGACGTTCTGCATGTGGGTGCGTACCGTGTGCGGGGACAGGTACAGCCGCTCGGCGACCGCTTTGCGGCCGAGGCCGGCGACCATGCAGCGCAGTACCTCGCGCTCGCGCGGGGTCAGCGACTCGACCAGCAGCTCGCTCTCGGTGCGGTGCTTGCGGGCGGCGGTCAGCTCGCGCAGGACGCCGGTGAGCAGGGCGGGCGGCAGGTGCGTCTCGTCGCGCAGGACGCCCCGGATGACGCTGAGCAGCCGGGACAGCGAGCAGTCCTTCGCCACCCACCCCGAGGCTCCGGCCCCGAGCGCGAGGGCGGCCCGCCGGGGGTCGTCCTTCTCGGCGAGGACGACGATCCGTACGCCCGGGTGCCCCGACCGCACGCCGGTGACCAGCGAGATCCCGTCGACCAGCCCGTCCTCGTTGCCGTCGCGCACGGGCACGGCGGGCCGGGTGCCGGGCACGTGGCCGCCCAGGTCGGCGTCGACGAGCAGCACGTCGAACCGGCGCCCCTCGGACGCGGCGCGTTCCAGGCAGCGCAGGGCGGCCGGACCGCTGCCGGCCGCGGAGACCTCGACGTCGGGCTCGGCGGCCAGGGCCGCCGCGAGCGACTCGGCGAAGATGCGATGGTCGTCGACGACCAGGACTCGGATACGAACCACGTAACCCCCTCCCCCGAGCTCCGCGCGGAGCAGGGGATACCCATCGTCTGTCCGTCCTCGGATGACGGCACCGGCACGGGTACGACGCCCGAGGCCCCGTATCCAGACCCCGTATTCAGCTGTGCCGTGCGGTAACCACTGCCCCCGCCCGGGCGTCGTACCCGGCTGTCTCGCCCCCTGAACGGCACCGGCCCCCACCGGTGCTGCTCATCAGAGTACGGGCGGGCGCCGACAGCGGAAGGCTATTTGCAGAACTGACTCCCCCACGCGTTTATGGTGTGCCGCATGTTTCGTCTTGTGACAGAAGTCGACAGGGAACGGCGCGATCTGCTGCGCACCCGCCTGCGGGAGACGAACACAGCGGCCTCCTCCGTCCTGCGTTCCCTGCGCGGAACCCCTCACGAACGCGAATTCCCGCTGCACGTGTGGGTGCTGGACGAGACCGGCGCCCTGGCGGGCGGCCTGGTCGGCCACACCTGGGCGACCTGGCTCCACGTGACCTACCTGTGGGTGGACGGCCGGCACCGCGGCTCGGGCCTGGGCTCCGCCCTCCTGGACGAGGCGGAACGCACCGCCCGCACCGAACGCGGCTGCACCGCCGCCCGCGTGGAGACCTGGGACTTCCAGGCCCCGGGCTTCTACACGAAGCGCGACTACGACGTCGTGTGCGTGATCCCCGACTACCCGCCGGGGGTCACGGAGTACACGCTGGTCAAGCGGTGGAGCTGAGGTGAGCCGGGAAGGCCCCGGGCCGTGGCGGGGGAAGCCGCGGCCCGGGGCCGGTCTATGGGGGCCGGGCGGTCAGTGGGCGTGGGCGGCGTGGTGGGTGACCTTGTGGATGGCCTTGATGGCGAGGTCGGGGCGGTCGGTGTGGATGTAGTGGCCGCTGCCCTTGGCGGTGGTGAGGCGGCTGTTGCGGGAGATCTCGCGCCACTCGTGCTGGCCCTTGGCCCACATGCGCTCGAGGGCGGGGCCGTACTGGGGGACCTCGGCGTACTGGGACTCGTGCTTGAGGATCTCGACGGGGATCCGTCCGGCGGAGCGGACCGGGCCGTCGGCGATGACGAACTGCTCCGGGTTCTGGCCCTCGTTGACGGCGAGGGCGCCGGCGCGGAGCTGTGCGGCCGTGCCGGTGGCGTCGGCGGGGACGGTGCGGTTCATGTCGCGGGTGAGGTGGGGGACGGTGGCGTCGAGGAGGACGAGTCCCTTGACGCGGTCGGTGTGGTCGGGGGCGTAGCGGGCCGCGATGTAGCCGCCCAGGGAGTGGCCGGCCAGGACGACGGGGCGGTCGCCGGCGAGGCGGTCGAGGACCTTCGTGAGCAGGGCGCCGGTGTCGTCCATGGTCTGCAGGGTGCCCGGGGCGGGCTTGTCGCTCCTGCCCTCGCCGAGGCGGTCGTAGGAGCAGACGCGGTTGGTCCTGCTCAGGGACTTCTGGAGCGGCGCCATGTTGTCCAGGCCCTCGCCGCCGCCCGCCATCAGCAGCACCAGCGGGTCGTGGCGGTGTGCGGCGCGGCCGGAGCAGGAGACGTTGACCGTGCGGCCGTCGACACGGATCTTCTTCTCGCCGGTGAAGGAGGCCCCGGCCGATGCCGCGGAGGAGCGGTCCTCGGTGCCGGCGTTGGCGTACTCCTCGTTGAGGACCAGTCCCGCACCGGCCGCGGTGCAGACGACGGCGATCGCGGCGGTCGCCTTGGCGAGGGTGCGGAACATGGGAGCCTCCAGCGGCGGGGTGGGTGGGAGTCGAGTGCTCAAGAAGCCTTCTCGGCCTGCCGGTTGTCGTTCCCGGCGACTGAGGAAGACTCTAGGAACCCGACGGCCCCCGATCGTCACCCCGCGGTGGACACCTGCCCGTAGCTCCTCCGGGGGACAGGCCCGCGAGGACTCAGCCCACCCGCCGGGCCCCCGCCGAGGGCACCGCCTCGAACACCCGCGGCGTCTTCAGGTCCGCCGCCGCGAAGGCGTCCTCGACCGCCTTGGTGACGGTGTCCACGTCCGCGGCCTCCACCAGGACGATCGCCGAGCCGCCGAAGCCGCCGCCGGTCATGCGGGCGCCGAGGGCACCGGCGGCGACGGCCGTGTCGACGACCAGGTCCAGCTCGCGGCAGGAGATGCGGAAGTCGTCGCGCAGCGAGGCGTGACCCTCCACCAGGACGGGGCCGATGGCCCGGGTGTCGCCGGACTCCAGGAGGGAGACCACCCGCTCGACGCGCTCGTCCTCGGTCACCACGTGCCGGACCAGGCGGCGCACCTCCTCCTCGTCGCCCAGGCGTTCCAGGGCGGCGTCCAGCTCGGCGTAGGGCACGTCGCGCAGCGCGTCGACGCCCAGCAGCGCGGCGCCCTTCTCGCAGCCGGCGCGGCGCTTGCCGTACTCGCCCTCGCTGTGGGAGTGCTTGACGCGGGTGTCGACGACCAGCAGGCGCATGCCCTCGGCGGCGAGGTCGAAGGGGATCTGCCGCTGGGACAGGTCCCGGGTGTCCAGGAACAGGGCGTGACCCGCCTGGCAGCAGGCGGAGGCCGTCTGGTCCATGATGCCGACCGGGGCACCGACGTAGACGTTCTCCGCGCGCTGGCACAGACGGGCCAGCTGCCAGCCGCGCAGGCCGAGGGAGTACAGGTCGTTCAACGCCAGGGCCACCACGACCTCCAGGGCCGCGGAGGACGAGAGTCCCGCGCCCGAGGGGACCGTGGAGGTCAGGTGGACGTCGGCGCCGGTCACGTCGTGGCCGGCCTCGCGCAGCGCCCAGACGACGCCCGAGGGGTACGCGGTCCAGGCCTTGTCCGAGCCGGGGGTCAGGTCGGCGACGCGCAGTTCGACCGGATCGGCCGTGATGTCGGCCGAGTGCAGGCGCAGGACACCGTCGTCGCGCCGGGAGACGGCCGCGACGGCGGTGTGCGGGAGGGCGAAGGGCATGACGAAGCCGTCGTTGTAGTCGGTGTGTTCGCCGATGAGGTTCACCCGGCCCGGCGCCGCCCACACGCCCTCCGGTTGTGCCCCGTACAGCTCCCGGAACCGCTCGCCGACGGTTTCCGCGACAGCCTCGCCCATGCCCTGACCCCTCGTTCTTCCGGTAAGTCCGTGAATACCGTGCGTCCTAGCCCGCGTGCCGCTGCGCGAACTCCCACGCGTCCGACACGATGCCCGCGAGGTCCGCGCGGGACGGGTTCCAGCCCAGTTTCTCCCGGGCGGTGTCCGCCGACGCCACCAGGACCGCCGGGTCGCCGCCCCGGCGCGGGGCCACGACCTCGGGGATGGGGTGGCCCGTGACCCGGCGCACCGTCTCGACGACCTCGCGGACGGAGAAGCCGTTGCCGTTGCCGAGGTTGCAGATGAGGTGCTCGCCCGGGGTGGCGGCCGCCACGGCCAGCAGGTGGGCCTCGGCCAGGTCGGCGACGTGGATGTAGTCGCGTACGCAGGTGCCGTCCGGCGTCGGATAGTCGTCGCCGAAGACGGAGATCGCCTCACGCCGGCCCTGCGCCACCTGCAGCACCAGCGGGATCAGGTGCGACTCGGGGTCGTGGCGCTCGCCGTACTCGCCGTACGCGCCCGCGACGTTGAAGTAGCGCAGCGAGACCGCGCCCAGCCCGTGGGCCGCCGCCTCGCCGGTGATCATGTGGTCGACGGCGAGCTTCGAGGCGCCGTAGGGGTTGGTGGGCCTGGTCGGCGCGGTCTCGACGATCGGGACCTGCTCCGGCTCGCCGTAGGTGGCGGCGGTGGAGGAGAAGACGAGCCGCCGCACGCCCGCGCCCCGCATGGCCTCCAGCAGGGCCATGGTGCCGCCGACGTTGTTGTCCCAGTACTTCTCGGGCTTCACGACGGACTCGCCGACCTGCGAGAAGGCGGCGAAGTGCAGCACACCGTCGAACGAGCCGTCCAGCCACTTGGCGGCGTCGCGGATGTCGCCCTCGACGAACGAGGCACCGGCCGGCACGCCCTCGCGGAAGCCGGTCGACAGATTGTCGAGCACGACGACCTCGTGCCCGGCCTCCACCAGATGCTGGGCGACGACGCTGCCGACATAACCGGCCCCGCCCGTCACCAGGTACTTCCCGCTCATGAACTCGCTACCTCTCGCAGTCGCTCGGCCGCGCGCTCCGGGGGCACGTCGTTGATGAACACGCCCATGCCGGACTCGGAGCCCGCGAGGAACTTCAGCTTGCCCGACGTACGGCGAATGGTGAAAAGCTCCAGGTGCAGCGCGAAGTCGTCCCGCGTCACGCCGTCGAACTCCTCCATCTGCCCGAACGGCGCCTGGTGCCAGGCCGCGATGTACGGCGTGGGCGGCTCTCCCTCGCCGAAGATCCGGTCGAAGCGCCTCAAGAGTTCCAGATAGACCTTGGGGAATTCTGTGCGCGCCGCCTCGTCGAGGCCGAGCAGGTCGGGAACCCGCCGCTTCGGGTAGAGGTGCACCTCGTACGGCCAGTGCGCGGAGTACGGCACGAAGGCGGCCCAGTGCTCGCCCTCCAGGACGACCCGCTCACCGGCCAGTTCCTCCTCCAGCACGGCGTCGAACAGGTTCTCCCCGCCGGTCGCGTCCTTGTGGGCGGCGAGTGAACGGAGCATCAGGGCGGTGCGGGGAGTGGTGAACGGGTAGGCGTAGATCTGCCCGTGCGGGTGACCCAGCGTCACTCCGATCTCGGCACCGCGGTTCTCGAAACAGAACACCTGCTCCACGGAGGCCAGATGCGACAGCTCCGAGGTGCGGTCGGTCCAGGCGTCGAGCACGAGCCGGGCCTGGTCCTCGCCGAGGTCGGCGAAGGAGGCGTCGTGGTCGGAGGTGAAGCAGACGACCTCGCAGCGCCCGGAGTCGCCGGCCAGCGAGGGGAACCGGTTCTCGAAGACCACCACGTCGTACGACGAGTCCGGAATCTCGCTCAGCCGCTCCCCGTCCGACGGGCACAGCGGGCACTGGTCGGCCGGCGGATGGTAGGTGCGGCCCTGCCGGTGCGAGGCGACGGCGACCGAGTCGCCGAGCAGCGGATCACGCCGGACCTCGGAGGTGGTGACGGTCCGCTCCAGCGGGCGGCGGTCCACGGCGTCCCGCACGGTGTCGTCCCGCAGGTCGTAGTAGACCAGCTCGCGGCCGTCGGCCAGCCGGGTCGAGGTCTTCTTCACTGCCGCACTCCTCTGCACCCACCCATGACGGTCGCCAGGACACCGTCCATCACCGAACACAATCAAACATAACACGTCACAACCCACCACCCCGGCCGCCGCAGCCCCCGTTCATCACAATCAAACAAAGTTCATCACCAAAAGTGTTCAATTCCTGAACGCGGAGGCGTAGGTTCCGCTGCGGATCAGTTCGCGAACGAAGCGAGTGCTACATGCAAACCCCCACAAGCCCCACATACCTAGCCGCAGAGCTTCGACTCCCCACCAACTGGCTCGACTACACGATCCTCGGGATCTACTTCGTGGTCGTCCTGGGCATCGGCTTCGCCGCCCGGCGGTCGGTCAAGACCAGCCTGGACTTCTTCCTGTCCGGCCGTTCGCTGCCCGCCTGGGTCACCGGCCTCGCCTTCGTCGCCGCCAACCTGGGCGCCACCGAGATCCTCGGCATGGCCGCCAACAGTGCGCAGTACGGCGTCTACACGACCCACTGGTACTGGATCGGCGCCATCCCGGCGATGGTCTTCCTCGGCCTGGTGATGATGCCGTTCTACTACGGCTCGAAGGTCCGCTCGGTCCCGGAGTTCCTGCTCCTGCGCTTCGACAGGGCCTCCCACCTCCTCAGTTCGGCCCTGTTCGCCATCGCCGCCATCCTGATCGCCGGCGTGAACCTCTACGCCCTCGCGATCGTCGTCGAGGCCCTCCTCGGCTGGCCGGAGTGGGTGGCCATCGTGGTGGCCGGCTTCTTCGTCCTGGCGTACATCACCCTGGGCGGCCTGTCCTCGGCGATCTACAACGAGGTCCTCCAGTTCTTCGTGATCCTGGCCGGCCTCATCCCGATCACCATCCTGGGCCTGAAGAAGGTCGGCGGCTGGGACGGCCTGTCCGACTCCCTCTCCAAGTCCCACGGCTCCGACTTCATGACGGCGTGGGGCGGCACGGGCATCGGCAGCGAGAACCCACTGGGCGCCAACTGGCTGACCATCGTCCTGGGCCTCGGCTTCGTCCTCTCCTTCGGCTACTGGACGACGAACTTCGCCGAGGTCCAGCGCGCCCTGTCGGCGAAGAACCTCTCCGCGGCCCAGCGCACGCCGCTGATCGCCGCGTTCCCCAAGATCTTCATCGTCTTCGTCGTCATGATCCCGGGCCTGGTCGCCGCGGTCCTCGTCCCGAAGATCGGCACGCCCGGCTCGGACCTCCAGTACAACGACGCGATCCCGTACCTGATGCAGCAACTGCTGCCCAACGGCGTCCTCGGCATCGCGGTGACGGGCCTGCTGGCGGCCTTCATGGCCGGCATGGCGGCCAACATCTCCTCCTTCAACACCGTCTTCACCACCGACATCTGGGCGAAGTACGTGGTGAAGGACCGCGAGGACGGCTACTACGTGCGCTTCGGCCGCCTGATCACGGTCATCGGCGTCCTGGCCTCGATCGGCACGGCCTTCCTGGCCTCCTCCTTCTCGAACATCATGAGCTACCTCCAGACGCTCTTCTCCTTCTTCAACGTGCCGATGTTCGTGGTCTTCATCATCGGCATGTTCTGGAAGCGGGCGTCCATGAAGTCCGGCTTCTGGGGCCTGATCGCGGGCACCACGGCGGCGATGGTCAACTACTTCGTCATCTACAAGCAGGGCATCATCGACATCCCCTCCGACCAGGGCGCCAACTTCGTCTCCGCGATCGCGGGCTTCGTCGCCGGTGCGGTGGTCATGGTCGCGGTGTCCCTGTTCACCGCGCCGAAGCCCACCGCCGATCTCCAGGGTCTGGTGTACGGCACCACGTCCCCCGGCATGGCGGAGCCGCCGGCCAAGGGCGACGACGCGTGGTACCGGAAGCCGGCGCTGCTGGGCTGGGGGGCGGTCGTCCTGGCCGCCGCCTGCTACATCCCGTTCTCGTTCTGATCGCGGGAGGATTGAGAGAGCATGTCTGATTCCTACTCCGACAAGAACCTGCAGGACGAGGTCTCCGAGCTGGAGACCAAGTCCGTCACCGCCGCGCGGCTGTTCGACATCCGGCGGATCATCGGCGGGCTGTTCGTGATCTACGGCGTCATCGTGACGATCGCGGGTTTCGTGGCGTCCGACGACGAGATCGACAAGGCGCAGGGGGTGAACATCAACCTGTGGACCGGGGTGGGGATGCTGGTCCTCGGTCTCTTCTTCCTGGCCTGGCTGAAACTGCGGCCGACGGCGCCGCCGACGCCGCCGCTGGAGGAGGCCGACGGGGAGAAGTGACGGTGCGCCTGTGACGCCGGGCGGGTGGTCCGGCGTCGGTGCGGGCGCCGGTGCCCGGCGTGGGTGCGGGCGGGGTGGGCCCACCGGCCCGGGGTTGCCGGGTCACCCGGCGGGGGTGCGGGCGGCCCACCGGCCCGGGGTTGTCCGGTCGCCCGGCGTGGGTGTGGGGGCGGGTGGGTCACGCGGCCCGGCGTTGCGGGGTGCCGCTGCGCCCACCCGTGCCGCCCCAGCGGCACGACTGCCCGCAGCTAGGACTGGGAGCCGCGTACGGCGAGGAGGGGGCGGGTCGGGGGGTGTCCGCCCGCAGCGGTTGGCGCGTCAACAGAGTTCACTTCTGTGGCCGACCGATTCCGCGCCGTTCCGAGGACGGACACCCCCCGGCACGCCCCCGACCCACCACGCACCCCAAGGCGCTACGCGCACCCCCACCGAACCCGCACAGGCGCCGCAGGCACCCGCACCGCTCAACCGCCGGAGGCACCCGCCCGGTCCAGCAACCCCGTTCGGGCTGCCAGGGCCGCTGCCTCCAGGCGGGAGCCCACGCCCAGTTTCATCAGGACGCGCTGGACGTGCGTGCGGGCCGTGGACGGGGCGATGCCCATGCCGGCCGCGATCACGCGCGTGTCCTCGCCGTCGGCGACCCGCACCAGTACCTCCACCTCCCGCGGTGTCAGCATCTGCAACAGCCGCTGCCCCTCGTCGTCGGGCTGGGCCGCCGGGTTCAGCAGCTCGCCGAAGGCCCCCTGCAGCAACGCCGGCGCCACCGCCGCCTCCCCGGCCCGCGCCTTCATGATCGCCCGCTCGACGCCCTCTATGCGCTCGTCGTGCCGTACGTACCCCGACGCCCCCGCCGCGAACGCCGCCGCGATCCCGCGCGGGCTCGGCACCGGCCCCAGCACCAGCACCGCCACCTGCGGACGCTCCCGCTTGATCCGCACCACCGGGTCGAAGACCCCCGGCTCGGCCGGTGCCGCGGTCCCCAGCAGGCACACCTCCGGCGCCCGGCTGATCACCAGCTCCGCCGCCCCCGCGGCCGGTGCCGCCGCGGCCAGCACCCGGTGCCCCCGCAGCTTCAGCGCCGAGGCCAGCGCCTCGGCGAGCAATCGGTGCTCGTCGACCACCATGAGCCGTACTCCCATGGAGCAACCCCCCAGTCACCCTGTCCCACCCCGGCATGCCCCCGGCATGTCCCCGGAAGCTACACGCTAGCCCGCCCGCGCGCTGCCCCTACCGGCGAGAACCGCCCCGGAGCGCCGGAATCCCCGGCCCGGCGACGCGACCGGCCCCGCCCCTGGAACAGGGACGGGGCCGAAAAGGTCACCCACGTGACGACGACGGGCGTCAGCCGCTGGTGCCGAACCCGATCGCCAGGTACGCCTTGTCGTCCGTGCTGTCCCGCTCGCTGGCGTACACCTCGGACATGTAGAAGTGCCCGTTGGCGTAAATCAGCTCGGAGTAGTCCGGCGACATGCTGGACTCCACATCCCGCACCGCCTCCGTCGCCGGGTTCTCCAGCAGCGTCGTCTGCTTGAACGAGGAGCCGTCGATGCTGACGATCTGGCCGCCCTTGTCGTACGGCGGGCGCTTGTAGGCGATCACGTTGCCGCCGTCCATGCGCAGCGGGGTGATCGTGTAGTCGTCGCCGGAGTCCGCGCGCTGGCCGGTCTGCTTGCCGGTGGTCAGGTCGAAGGCGACGACCTCGTTGGCCTGGCTGTACGACTCGCCGCTGCCCTCGTGCTCCTCGGTGGCGATGTAGAGCTTGCCGTTGCCGACCGCGAGCCCCTTGCAGCTCTCGGGCTTGGTGATGCTGTCGCAGCGGGCCGCGTACTGGTCGCCGGGCGCCGAGATGCGGTTGAGCAGCTTGCCGGTCTTGTTGTCGATGGAGAAGAAGTCCGAGATGCCGCTGCCGTCACCGGCGGAGTCGCCGACGTCGGCGGCCACGACCAGCGGGTTCGTCGACACGACGCCTGCGTACTCGATGCCCTTGGCCATCTTGTACTCGGAGAGCACCTTCCCGCTCTTGGGGTCGATGGTCTGGATGTTCAGCTGCCGCGCGTCGTACGAGCCGCACTTGCGCACCGCGACCAGCTTCTCGCCGCCGCCGTAACCGGCGTCGTAGCAGGTGTCGGTCGTCTTCGGGGACCAGAGGATGTCGCCCTTGGCGATGTCGAAGGCGACACCGCCGTCCGTGCTGCCCGCGGCGACGGTGTCACCGCTGATGGTGACGTTGTCGAAGGAGATCGGCCCTTCGCCGGCGGTCTTCGTCCACACCTTCTTCCCGGCGTCCAGGTCCAGGACGGCGACCTGGGTGCAGCCGTGGGTGGGCTCCGCCTTGGTCGGCATCTCGGGCTCGTAGACGATCACCGTCTTGTTGTCGTCGGTGACGTGCGGGGTGACGGCGCAGACGGGGCCTTCGAGCTTGATCGTCCACTTCTTGCTGCCCTTGTCGGGGTCGTAGCCGACGACCTCGGCGACCCCGCTCTTGGCGTACACCGTGTCGGTGAGCCAGGAGCCGGAGACGTCGGCGGTGCCGTCGTCCTTGCTCACCGCGGGCATGGGGACCTGGAAGAGCACCTTCGCGGCGGGGTCGGCGGGCGCCTTCTCCTTGGCACCGGAGGCCTTGCCGCCGTCGCCGCCCTTCTGGTCCGTACCGCCGTCGCCGCCACCGTCCTTGCCGCCGGAGCTCGCGGTGTCGTCCTTGCCCCCGTCGTCGGAGGAACCGGCGTACCAGACTCCGCCGCCGATGATCAGCGCGATCGCGACGACGGCCGCGACGATGATCGCGACCTGCGCGTTGATCTTCCGGCCGCCGCCGCCCGGCCCGCCCCCGGACTGGGGCTGCATGGGCATGGTCGGAGGCTGGTAGCCGGGCTGGTAGCCGTAACCGGGCTGCCCCGGCTGGGCGGGCTGCCCCGGCTGGGCGGGCTGCCCCGGCTGACCGTAGGCCGGCGTCGGCTGCCCGTACGGTCCGGGCTGACCCGGCTGACCCGGCTGCTGACCGGGGTAGCCGTACCCCGGCTGGGGCTGCGGCGGCGTCTGCGGGTAGCCGTAGCCCGGCTGCTGCTGGGGCGGCCCCGCGGGCGGGGTCGGCGGGGCGGCGGGGGCCTGCGGCGGGGTCTGCGGAGCGGCCCCGGGCGTCTGCGGGTAGCCGTAGCCTGGCTCGGGCGCCTTGCCCAGGTCGGGTCCGGAGGGCGGCGTGGGCGGCTGCTGCGGCGGCTGGTTCTGCGGCGGGCCGAAGCCGCCGCCCTGTGGGGGCTGGTTGGGCGGCGGGGGCGGCGGCTGGGTCATGACGTGAGCACCTCGGAGAGCGGAGACGACGGGGACGGAACGGGCCGCGCGGGCGCGGCCGGCGAAACGGCGGGAGAAGAGGTCACTTGCCGTAGGCGAGCATCAACTTCTCCTTCGACTCGTCGTTTCCGTTCAGGCGGGTGGTGGAGATGAAGAACCGCCCGTCGACCCAGTCGATGTCCTTGGAGTAGAAGCCGTTCTCGATGTCCGCGACACCCTGCGGGTTCTGCAGCAGCTTGGCCGGCTTGTGGCTGCTGCCGCCGGTCGGGATGGACACGATCTGGCCGCCCGCGTCATAGGACGGCTGGACGTACGCGACGAGCTGGTCGCCCTCGACCTTCATCGGCGTCATCGACTCGTCCGCGGGGGACTTGGTGCGCCACTTCTCCTTGCCGGTGGCGAGGTTGATCGCGACGATCTCGTTGGCACCGCTGGTCGCCTCGGTCGGCAGGTAGAGGGTGTCCCCGGCGACGGTCACGCCCGAGCAGCCCTGGAGGTCGCGCTCCATGATGGCCCAGCCGCACTCGGGGGCGAAGTCCTCGTCGACGCCGACCTGTTCGCGGACCTTGCCCGCCGAGGTGAAGGAGGAGATGTTCCAGACCTTCTTGTCCTCGTTGGTGGCGTAGATGACGAGCGGGTCGACGGAGTACGCGCGGGCGATCCGCCAGCCCTTCTCGTACTTGTAGGTCCACAGGGCCTTGCCGGTCTTGGGGTCGAGGCCCTGGAGCTCGTCGTGCGCGTTGTTGCCGCCGGCGCCGCAGGAGGCGACCTGGACGAGCTTCTTCGCGCTGCCCGCGAACCCGGCGGGGAAGCAGGCGTCGCCGTACTTCTTCTTGTCGTACAGCTTCTTGCCGCTGCGGACGTCGTAGGCGGTGCCGGACTGGGAGCGGCCGACCATCATGACGTCGCCGCTGAGCGTGAGTTCCAGGGAGAGCGTGGAGTCGAACAGGTCGCCCTCGGCGACCTCCTCCGACCAGCCCTTCTCGCCGGTGGCGAGGTCGATCTCCTGGAGCTTGTTGCACTTGGCGCGGTCGCTGGAGCCGCTCATGTAGGCGACGACGATCTTGTCGTCGGCCGTCTTCTCCGGGGTGACCGCGCAGATCTTCTCCGGGAAGGCGACCGGGTCCCAGGTGGGCTTGCCGTCGCCGACGTTGTAGGCGAAGACCTGCTTGTACGCGGCCTTCACCGCGGCCTTGTCGGTGATCCACATGCCGTCGGCGTCGGCGCCGGAACCGGGGGCGTCGGGCGCCTCCTTGTACCAGAGCACCTTGGACTCGCCGGCCTGGCGGCCCTCGTTGAGGTTCTCGGGGTCCTCGCCGCCGTCGCCGCTGCCGTCACCGGGGTTGACCGGGGCGCCGCCCTTGGATCCGGAGGGCTTGGGGTCGTCGCTCTTGCCGGCGACGGGCTTCTTGTCCTTGTCGTCGTCGCCGCCGCTCGCGGTGACGGCCCACACGCTGCCGCCGATGACGAGCAGGGCCGCGACCGCGGCGCCGACGACGAGGGCGGGCTTGCCCTTGAACGGGTTGCGGGACCCGGAGCCGCCGGGCGGCGGGGTGCCGGGCATGCCGGGGTACTGCTGCTGCGGATAGCCGTAGCCGGGCTGCTGGCCGTACGCCCCCGGCTGCTGCGGCTGGGCGTACGGGCCGGAGTTGTACGGTCCGGGCTGCTGGCCGTACGGCCCCGGCTGGGCGGGCTGGCCCGGCTGCTGCGGATAGCCGTAGCCCGGCTGCTGCGGCGGCGGGCCGGGCGGCGGTCCCTGCGGGGGCGGCGGGGTCGGTGCCCCGAAGCCTCCCGGAGGCGGGTCCTGCGGTGCTCCGAAGCCACCCGGCTGCGGCGGCTGATTCGGCGGCTGGCTCATCAGCGCGTTCCCCCTTATTGCTCACTCACTGATTTTTAGCCACGCCCCGGGTCACGCGCTGGCCCCGGAGTCGTCAAAGGCGATCGTTCTCACTGCCTCGGACCGTACTGGGACAGTCCTCGGACGGCCTTTCTATCACCCGCGACCAACCCCCCACCGGGCCGCGTCCGCCCCTGTTCCCAAGGCCGGACCGGCCCGTGATGCCTCCGTTACGCGCCTTCACGCCGCCTTTACACCACCCGCGCGCCCCGCACGCAGCCGGCTCAGGCGTCCTCGGCCAGTTCCAGCCAGCGCATCTCCAGCTCGTCGCGCTGCCCCGCCAGTTCGCGCAGCTCGGCGTCCAGCTCGGCCACCTTCGCGAAGTCCGTGGCGTTCTCGGCGATTTGGGCATGCAGCTTGGTCTCCTTCTCGGAGACCTTGTCCAGCTGCCGCTCGATCTTCTGGAGTTCCTTCTTGGCGGCACGCACGTCGGCGGCGCTCTTCTCGGGCACGGCGGCGGCGGGCTTGGCCGCCACGGCCGGGGCGCTGGAGGCGGCGGCCTCCTCCATGCGCCGGCGCCGCTCCAGGTACTCGTCGATGCCGCGCGGCAGCATGCGCAGCGCGCCGTCACCGAGGAGGGCGAAGACGCGGTCGGTGGTGCGCTCGACGAAGAACCGGTCGTGGGAGATGACGATCATCGAGCCGGGCCAGCCGTCGAGGACGTCCTCCAGCTGGGTCAGGGTCTCGATGTCGAGGTCGTTGGTGGGCTCGTCGAGGAAGAGGACGTTGGGCTCGTCCATCAGCAGCCGCAGCAGCTGCAGCCGCCGCCGCTCACCGCCGGACAGGTCCCCGACCGGCGTCCACTGCTTCTCCTTGCCGAACCCGAAGGTCTCGCACAGCTGCCCGGCGGTCATCTCCCGGCCCTTGCCCAGGTCGACGCGCTCGCGGACGCGCTGCACGGCCTCCAGCACCCGCCAGTTCGGGTCGAGCTCGGCGACCTCCTGCGACAGGTAGGCCAGCTTGACGGTCTTGCCGACCTTCACCTGCCCGCCCGCCGGCTGCCGCTCGCCCTCGCTGCGGGCGGCCTCGGCCATGGCGCGCAGCAGGGAGGTCTTGCCGGCGCCGTTGACACCGACCAGGCCGATGCGGTCGCCGGGGCCGAGCTGCCAGGTGACGTGCTTGAGCAGCACCTTGGGACCGGCCTGGACGGTGACGTCCTCCAGGTCGAACACGGTCTTGCCGAGCCGGGAGGAGGCGAACTTCATCAGCTCGCTGCTGTCCCGGGGCGGCGGCACGTCGGCGATCAGCTCGTTGGCGGCCTCGACGCGGAAGCGGGGCTTGGAGGTGCGCGCGGGCGCGCCGCGCCGCAGCCAGGCCAGCTCCTTGCGGACCAGGTTCTGCCGCTTGGTCTCCTCGGTGGCGGCGATGCGCTCGCGCTCGGCGCGGGCGAAGACGTAGTCGGAGTAGCCGCCCTCGTACTCGTAGACGTCGCCGCGCTGCACGTCCCACATGCGGGTGCAGACCTGGTCGAGGAACCACCGGTCGTGGGTGACGCAGACGAGCGCGGAGCGCCGCTCGCGCAGATGCCGGGCGAGCCAGGCGATGCCCTCGACGTCGAGGTGGTTGGTGGGCTCGTCGAGGACGATCAGGTCCTGTTCCTCGATGAGCAGCTTGGCCAGCGCGATCCGGCGCCGCTCACCGCCGGAGAGCGGCCCGATGACGGTGTCCAGCCCCTGCGGGAACCCCGGCATGTCGAGCCCGCCGAACAGCCCGGTCAGCACGTCCCGGACCTTGGCGTTGCCCGCCCACTCGTGGTCGGCCATGTCGCCGATGACCTCGTGCCGGACGGTGGCGGCGGGGTCGAGGGAGTCGTGCTGGGTGAGCACGCCGAGCCGCAGTCCGCCGGAGTGGGTGACCCGCCCGGTGTCGGGCTCCTCCAGCCTGGCCAGCATCCGGATCATGGTCGTCTTGCCGTCGCCGTTGCGTCCGACGACGCCGATGCGGTCCCCCTCGGAGACGCCGAGGGACACGCCGTCGAGGAGGGCACGGGTGCCGTACACCTTGCTGACGTTCTCGACATTGACCAGATTGACGGCCATTTCTCTCCTGCCTGGGGGATCGCTCGACCCTCCAGGGTAGTCCGGCCGCCGCGGGCCTCAGTCCAGGACGGTCGCCCCCGGCGCCGCCCCGGACGCCGTACGCACGTCCCGGCACGTCCCCGACGCCCGCAGCACGCCCGCGATGTCGGAGGCGGACTTGGCGTCGGTCGCGAGGAAGGCCGTGGTCGGCCCCGAACCCGAGACGACGGCCGCCAGCGCACCCGCCGCCCGGCCCGCCGCGAGGGTGTCGGACAGCTCGGGGAAGAGGGAGAGCGCGGCCGGCTGGAGGTCGTTGGAGACGGCGACGGCGAGCGCGGCCGGGTCGCCCTTGGCGAGGGCGTCGAGCACCGCCTGGTCGGCGACCGGCTCCGGAATGTCCAGGCCCTCCCCCAGCCGGTCGAACTCGCGGAAGACGGCCGGCGTGGACAGCCCCCGGACGGCCAGCGCGAACACCCAGTGGAAGTCGGCCCCCACCTCCAGCTCCGTCAGCCGTTCCCCCCGGCCCGTGCCCAGCGCGGCCCCGCCGACCAGGCTGAACGGCACGTCGCTGCCCAGCTCGGCGCAGATGTCCAGCAGCTCCTCGCGGGAGGCGCCGGTGCCCCACAGCGCGTCGCAGGCCAGCAGCGCACCCGCGCCGTCGGCGCTGCCGCCCGCCATGCCCCCGGCGACGGGGATGTCCTTGGCGATGTGGAGGTGGACGTCGGGGGCGCGGCCGTACCGTTCCGCGAGGGCGAGGGCCGCGCGGGCGGCGAGGTTGGTGCGGTCCAGCGGGACCTGGTCCGCGTCCGGCCCCTCGCAGGTGACGCGGAGCCCGTCGGCGGCCGGGGTCGCGGTGATCTCGTCGTACAGGGAGACGGCGAGGAAGACGTTGGCGAGGTCGTGGAAGCCGTCGGGGCGGGCGGCGCCGACCGCGAGCTGGACGTTGACCTTGGCGGGGACGCGGACCGTCACGCTCACTTGCTCGTCACTCCCTGACTTCCTACTGCTTGTGCTCGGCGATACGCGCGAACTCTTCCACGGTCAGCGCCTCTCCGCGCGCCTGCGGCGACACGCCCGCGCCGACGAGGGCGGCCTCGGCGGCGGCGGCCGACCCCGCCCAGCCGGCCAGCGCGGCCCGCAGGGTCTTGCGGCGCTGGGCGAACGCGGCGTCGACGACGGCGAAGACCTCGGCCTTGGACGCGCTGGTCTTCAGCGGCTCGGTCCGCCGGACGAGTGACACGAGGCCGCTGTCGACGTTGGGCGCGGGCCAGAAGACGTTGCGGCCGATGGACCCGGCCCGCTTCACCTCCGCGTACCAGTTGGCCTTCACCGACGGGACGCCGTACACCTTCGACCCGGGGCCGGCGGCGAGCCGGTCGGCGACCTCGGCCTGCACCATGACGAGGGTCCGCTCGATGCTCGGGAAGGTGTCGAGCATGTGGAGGAGGACGGGCACGGCGACGTTGTAGGGGAGGTTCGCGACCAGCGCGGTCGGGGCGGGGCCCGGCAGCCCGGTCACGTGCATCGCGTCGGAGTGCACGAGCGCGAACCGGTCGGCGCGCTCCGGCATGCGGGCGGCGACCGTGGCGGGCAGGGCGCCGGCGAGTACGTCGTCGATCTCGACGGCGGTGACCCGGTCGGCGGCCTCCAGGAGGGCCAGGGTGAGCGAGCCGAGGCCCGGTCCCACCTCGACCACCACGTCGTCGGGGCGTACCTCGGCGGTGCGGACGATACGGCGGACCGTGTTCGCGTCGATGACGAAGTTCTGGCCGCGCTGCTTGGTGGGGCGTACACCGAGGGCGGCCGCGAGTTCACGGACGTCGGCGGGGCCCAGGAGGGCGTCGGGGGTGGGGCTGCTCACCCCGCAAGGGTAGCCGGGGGCGCGTGGGCCTCCTGCCCGCAGCCGGGCACCGCGGACGGCCCCGCGCCCGCAGCCGGGACGAGAAGCCTGCACCCGCGCGGGCGGAAACCACGGAAAGCCTCGGCCCCCTGCCGGGCTCGCGGGCGGCCTCGCCCACGCAACCGCGCCCCGCGGACGGCCCCAGCCCACAGCCGGGCGCCACGGACGGCCCCGGCCCCGCACCCCGGGCGAGCCCCCGCACCCACGCAGCCGCGCCCCGCGAGTGGCCTCACCCCCGCAGCCGGGCGCCGCAGTGCGGCCAGGCGGCGGTGCCGCTGCGTACGTACAGCTTCTGCGCCCGGTACGTCTGCTCCGCGGCCGACGCGTCCTGGGGGCGGCCCTCGCCGCCGAGGTCGTGCCAGGTGCCGGTGTCGAACTGGTAGAGCCCGCCGTACGTCCCCGACGGGTCGACGGCGTCCGGGCGGCCGCCGGACTCGCAGGCGGCCAGGGCCTGCCAGTTCAGGCTGTCGGCGCCGTGCACGGAGTGCGGCCGGGGCCGGGTGCCGACCCGCACGATCCGCGGGGTGGGCTCGCGCACCACCTCGGTGCGCAGCCGGCGCGGCTTCTGGCGGACGCCGTTGACGGTGCGCAGGGCGTAGGTGGTGCGGCGCAGTCCGGGCCGGCCCGCCTGCTGGACGACCTCGGTGCCCCGGTAGAGGGTGGCGTCCTCGTCCCGTCGCTCGTCGAAGGGGATGGGGTCCTCGCGGACCTCCCGGGACCCGGTGATGCGCAGCACCGTGACGGTCTGCCCGTCGCGCGGGAAGGCGGTCCCCGGGACGGAGGTGGTGTCCTCGCCGCGCAGGGTGACGCCCGCCTCCTCGACGACCTCGCGGACGGTCGCGGCGTTGGTGCGGACGGTGCGGGTCCGGCCGTCCGCCATGACGGTCACCACCCGCTCGGTGCGCACCACCAGGGCGAGACCCTCGCGGCCGATGCGCCGGGAGCCCTCGGTGGACAGGTACGCGCCCTGGGTCCGTACGCCGAGCTCCCGCAGCGCCCCCTCCACCGTCTCCGCGGTCGTCCACACCTGGCGCCGGTGGCCGTCGAGGGTGAGCAGCAGGGGACGCCCGTAGCGGACGGTGATGTCCTCACCGCTGGTCAGCGGGGTACCGCGGGCGGGGGCGATGACGTCGTGGGCGCCCACCCGGACGCCTTCCTCGGCGAGCAGTTCGGTCACGTCGTCGGCGAAGGTGTGCAGGGTGCGCGGGGTGCCGTCGACGGTCAGCTCGACGGCCTTGTCCTTGGCGACGAAGGCGGTGGTGCCGCCCGCGAGGAAGGCCACGACCAGCGCCCGCGGCAGCAGCCTGCGCAGGGAGGTGTCCGCGCGTCCCGTGCACCGGGCCCGCCGCCGGCGCTCGGCGCGCCCGTCGCCCGGCGCGCTCACCGGCCGGCCCTGCGGTGCGGTGCCCTGCCGGGGCACCGCGGGCGCGGGCGGGTACGGGTCGCCGTACCCGTACGGCAGGGTCGGCGCGCTGTGCACGTCGTACGGTGCGGGGTACTCGTGGGCCTCGTAGCCCTCGTACGCGCCGTACGCCTCTGCCGGCTCGAACTGCGTTCTGCTCACGCCCACACGCTCCAGGGTCCCGATCGGGCCCCCAGAACCTAGCGGAGTGCCGGTCACTCTCCCAAGCGGCGCGACTACCCAGCGTGTCAGTAGCCGAAGGCGCGGGCCGTGTTGGCGGCGAGGGCGGTCGCCAGGACGTCCTCGCCGACGCCCCGTACGTCCGCCATGGCACGCACCGTGACCGGCACCAGGTAGGGCGCGTTCGGCCGCCCCCGGTAGGGCACCGGCGTCAGGAACGGCGCGTCGGTCTCCACCAGGACCAGCTCCGCGGGGGCCACGGCGAGGGCGTCGCGCAGGTTCTGGGCGTTCTTGAAGGTGACGTTGCCGGCGAAGGACATGTAGTACCCGGCGCGGGCGCAGACCTCGGCCATCTCGGCGTCACCGGAGTAGCAGTGGAAGACGGTGCGCTCGGGGGCGCCCTCCTCCTTGAGGACGCGCAGGACGTCGGCGTGGGCGTCGCGGTCGTGGATGACGAGGGTCTTGCCGTGCCGCTTGGCGATCTCGATGTGGGCGCGGAAGGAGCGCTCCTGGGCCGCCTTGCCCTCGGGGCCGGTGCGGAAGTAGTCGAGGCCCGTCTCTCCGACGCCCTTGACCTGCGGGAGTGCCGCGAGCCGGTCGATCTCGGCCAGCGCCTCGTCGAGCGCCGCGTCCCCGCCGGGCCGCCGCGCCCCTTGCCGGGACCATCCGTCGGGGTCGCCGTGCACGATGCGCGGCGCCTCGTTCGGGTGCAGGGCGACGGTGGCGTGGACGGCGTCGTGCGCCGCCGCGGTCTCGGCGGCCCAGCGGGATCCGGCGAGGTCGCAGCCGACCTGGACGACGGTCGTGACGCCGACGGACGCGGCCTTGGCGAGCGCCTCGTCCACCGTGCCGGACTGCATGTCGAGGTGGGTGTGCGAGTCGGCGACCGGCACCCGGAGGGGCTCGGGGAGCGGGGGCGCGGCGTCCTTGTCGGACCGGCCCGAGGCGTTCGAAGGCATGCCTCGATCCTACGAAAGCTCCCGCGCGTCCCCGGAAGGCCGGCTAGCTCGCCCTGCGGCGGGGGCGGAGGGCTTGCAGGAGGTCGGTCAGGTGCCACTGCCGGTGCCCGGCGCCGAGCCCCGGCGCCCCCGGCCCGGGCTGCTCGGGCACCTCCGGCGACCGCGGCACGACGGGCACCTCCAGCGGGCCGGCCGGCGGCACCCGGCGGGTCCGGTACGCGGTGCCGCGCACCGAGGCGACCCGCCCCGGGCGCATGATCCGTACGACGTGGTTGCCGCAGGTGGCGCAGGTCGGCCGGGTCAGCGGGGAGGGCACGACGCGGCCGTCCACGACGTAGAGCACGAACTCGCGGCCGTCGGCGTCCGTGTGGTGCTCGATCTCGAACGACTGCTCCCAGCCGTGCCCGCAGCGCATGCAGGCGAAGGAGTACGACTCGTGGACGACGGCGGTGGCACCGGCACGCACTCCGGTCCGCACGGTGCTCTCACTCATGCTCATCCCGGCTCCTTCGGTTCGTTCCGTTCCTTCCTCCAGTGGACTCCTCCACCGGCTGGAAAGCACCAGGTACTGCCGAGTATTTGGGCCGATTTGGGCCGCCCTTGGCGGGAGTCCCCGCAAGGTCAGCGGTGGGTCAAGAGCACGGCACCCAGGGTCAAGCGAAGCCCTTCGAATCCCCGCGTCCTTCTCCGCTTCTTCCTACGCGTTCTTCTCCGCGTCCCTCTCCGCGTTCTTGGCCGCCACGACCGCGTCGAACACCTCCCGCTTGGGCACGCCCGCCTGGGCGGCCACCGCCGCGATGGCCTCCTTGCGCCGCTCCCCCGCCTCCTCGCGCACCCGCACCCGGCGCACCAGTTCCCCGGCGTCGACCTCCTCGGCCCCCTTGTCCGGCGCGCCCTCGACGACGACGGTGATCTCGCCCCGCACCCCTTCGCCGGCCCACTCGGCCAGCTCGCCCAGCCCGCCGCGCCTGACCTCCTCGTACGTCTTGGTCAGCTCCCGGCAGACGGCGGCCCGCCGGTCGGCGCCGAAGACCTCGGCCATGGCGGCGAGGGTGTCGTCGAGGCGGTGCGGGGCCTCGAAGTAGACGAGCGTCCGGCGCTCCTCGGCGACCTCGCGCAGCCGGGTCAGCCGCTCGCCGGCCTTGCGGGGCAGGAAGCCCTCGAAGCAGAACCGGTCGACCGGCAGCCCCGACAGGGCGAGCGCGGTCAGTACGGCGGACGGGCCGGGGACGGCGGTGACGCGCACCCCGCGCTCGACGGCGGCGGCGACCAGCCGGTACCCGGGGTCGGACACGGACGGCATCCCGGCGTCGGTGACCAGCAGCACCCGCGCCCCGCCGGCCAGCTCCTCCACCAGCTCGGGCGTACGGGCGGACTCGTTGCCCTCGAAGTACGACACGACACGCCCCGCGGGGGCGACGCCGAGCGCCTGGGTGAGCCGGCGCAGCCGCCGGGTGTCCTCGGCGGCGACGACGTCCGCACCGGCCAGTTCGGCGGCGAGCCGGGGCGGGGCGTCCTGGACGTCGCCGATGGGAGTGCCCGCGAGTACAAGGGTTCCAGTCACCTCCCCATCCTCCCAGTTCCCCCGGCCGCTCCTCCCGGAAGGGGAACGTATCCGCGCCCGGGAGGCCCATGCGCGGGACGCGCACAGCACGGTTCCCTACGATGGCGCGGTGACCAGTACCGCGTCCTCCACGGACACCCGGCAGGGCCAGGCCCCGCACGACGAGCGGCCCACCTGGCAGCAGCGGCTGCGCCGCTTCGGCTACCCGGCGGGGGCCGCGGCCGACGACGTCCGCGACCGGCTGGTGCCGCCGTACACGAGCCCGAGTCCGCGCCTGTGGGCGTTCCTGGGCCTGTCGAAGCCGCTCGCCGAGCGGATCGTCCGCTGGTCGGCGTGGGGCGGCCCGCTGCTGGTGGCGCTGCTCGCGGGGGTGCTGCGGTTCTGGAACCTGGGCAGCCCGAAGGCGGTGATATTCGACGAGACGTACTACGCCAAGGACGCGTGGGCGCTCATCCACCGCGGTTTCGAGGTCAACTGGGACAAGAACGCCAACGACCTGATCCTGAACTCGGGCGGCGACGTCCTGATCCCGACCGACGCGGCCTACGTCGTGCACCCGCCGGTCGGCAAGTACGTCATCGGCCTCGGCGAGCTGCTGTTCGGCTTCGACCCGTTCGGCTGGCGCTTCATGACGGCGCTGCTCGGCACCCTGTCGGTGCTGCTGCTGTGCCGGATCGGGCGGCGGCTGTTCCGCTCGACGTTCCTCGGCTGCCTGGCGGGCGCCCTGATGGCGCTGGACGGCCTGCACTTCGTGATGAGCCGCACCGCGCTGCTGGACAGCGTGCTGATGTTCTTCGTGCTGGCCGCCTTCGGCTGCCTGGTCGTCGACCGCGACAGAGCCCGCGCCCGACTCGCCGCCGCGCTCCCGGTGGACGAGGACGGCCGCGTCCGCCCGGACGCCCACGTCGCGGAGACCCTCCGCCTCGGGTGGCGCCCCTGGCGTCTGGCGGCGGGCCTGATGCTGGGCCTGGCGGCGGCCACCAAGTGGAACGGCCTGTACATCATGGCGGCCTTCTGCGTGATGGCCGTCCTGTGGGACGTGGGCTCCCGCCGCGTAGCGGGCGCCCACCACCCCTACCGCGCAGTACTGCGCCACGACCTGGGCTGGGCCTTCCTCTCCACCGTCCCGGTGGCCCTGGCGACGTACCTGCTCTCCTGGCTCGGCTGGATCCTCTCCCCCTCCGACGGCACCGGCGGCTACTACCGCGACTGGGCCGCGAAGGACGGCGCGAACAGCTCCTGGTCGTGGCTCTTCCCCGACTGGTGGCGCAGCCTGTGGCACTACGAGACGCAGGTCCTCGAATTCCACACCCACCTGACCTCGCCGCACACGTACCAGTCGAACCCGTGGAGCTGGATCGTCCTGGGCCGTCCGGTCTCCTACTTCTACGAGTCACCCTCGGCGGGCTCGGACGGCTGCCCGGTCGACGCGGGCGAGAAGTGCGCCCGCGAGGTCCTGGCCCTGGGCACGCCGCTCCTGTGGTGGGTGGGCTGCTTCGCCCTGCTGTACGTCCTGTGGCGCTGGTTCTTCCGCCGGGACTGGCGCGCGGGCGCGATCGCCTGCGGCGTCGCGGCCGGCTACCTCCCCTGGTTCCTGTACCAGGAGCGCACGATCTTCATCTTCTACGCCGTCGTCTTCGTCCCGTTCCTGTGTCTGGCGGTGGCGATGCTCCTGGGGGCGATCATCGGCCGCCCGGGCTGCACGGACACCCGCCGGGTGGCGGGCGCGACCGGAGCGGGCGTCCTGGTGCTGCTCATCGCGTGGAACTTCATCTACTTCTGGCCCCTGTACACGGGCACGGCGATCCCGATGGAGGAGTGGAGAGCGCGGATGTGGCTGGACACGTGGGTCTAGCCGGGCGGGGCCGCCCGGGCCGGCTCGGTCAGGCGGCCGGCGGGGTCCACCGGCCGACTGCCCGCTGCCGCTTCGCGTAGGACCAGGTCACCGCGGTCATCAGCGCGGGGACGGCGAACAGCGGGGCGTAGGCGAGTCCCCAGACGATCCGTGCCGTACCGCCCGCGAGGTACGTCTGACTCTCGGCGGTGAAGACGACCACGAGCTGCCACAGTGCCACCAGGACCAGCACCGCGGAGGCGGTCCAGGCCAGCCGGGTCAGCGTCCCGGGGCGCAGCGGACGCCACCGGTCGCCGACGAGCAGCAGCGGGAGCAGCGCGGCCAGCTCGGTGAGGACGGAGAGGCCGACGACGTAGGCGATGCCCCATCCCGGGATGCCGTAGACGTCGCGCAGCACCTGGTCGCTGTAGCCCACGTAGACGCCGGCCGCCATGGCGACGCGCCACAGACCGGACGGGACGGCGCACAGGGCGATGGCGTGTGCGGCGCGACGAGCCCAGACGGGCGCGGGGGCGAGCGCGGGGGCGGAGAGAGGGGTGGTCGCTGTCGTCATGGCGTCCATGCTGGTTCCGGACCCGGCACCCGCGCTTCGTCCGCTGCGGCGGACCGTCTCCGCCGTGCGGGTGAGGAGGCCCCCACCAAAAGGACACCCGGTCTCCTTTAGGCCACCAATCGGAAACAGCCGTACCGCCTGTCACCCCCTGCGCATAGAGTGCCCCTACAAGTACTTCTGAACGCGTTCAAGAAGGCGGGCGGAAGGTCCGACGGGGAGGGGACTGCCGATGGGCAGGGGGGTCAAGGTCGCCGTCATAGGCGGGGTGTTCGCCGTGATGGTGGGGGGTGCCGGGTACGGCGCCTACAACGTGGTGTCGGCGCTGAACGGGGACGGGGGATCGTCCGGGTCGGAGACCAAGAGCGGGCCGCCGGGCAAGGACGAGGTCGCGGAGACCAGCGAGAAGTTCTTCACGGCCTGGGAGAAGGGCGACGCGACGACCGCCGCGTCGTACACGAACAACGCCTCCGTCGCCGGGACCCTGCTGACCGCCTACGGCGAGGACGCGCACATCACCGGCGTCGAGATCACGCCGGGCACGGCGGCCGGCACCTCCGTGCCGTTCACCGTGAAGGCGAAGGTGTCCTACGAGGGGACGACCAAGCCGATCGGCTACAGGAGCACGCTGACCGTGGTGCGCGGGGAGACCACCGGGCGGGCGCTGGTGGACTGGAAGCCGTCCGTGGTCCACCCGGACCTGAAGGACGGGGACACCCTGGTCACCGCGGAGTCGGCGACCCCGCAGATCCAGGCCGTCGGACGGAACGGCACCGTGCTGAGCAAGGAGAAGTACCCCTCGCTCGGGCCGGTCCTCGCCAAACTCCGGGAGAAGTACGGCGACAAGGCCGGCGGCACCCCCGGCGTCGAGCTGGCGGTCCGGCACACGGCCACGCAGGCGCCGGACACCCCGCTGCTGACGCTGACCGAGGGCAAGCCCGGCAAGCTCAGGACAACGCTCAGCGCGAGCGTGCAGGCGGCGGCCGAGAAGGCGGTGAAGCGGTACGACAAGTCCTCCGTGGTCGCCGTGAAGCCGAGCACCGGAGAAGTGCTGGCCGTGGCGAACAACCGCGCGGACGGGTTCAACGCGGCCTTCCAGGGCACCGTCGCACCCGGCTCCACCATGAAGATCATCACCGCCGCCATGCTCATCGACAACGGCGTGACCGACATGAACGGCCCGGCGCCCTGCCCGCAGACGGCGGTCTGGAAGAGCCAGACCTTCCACAACCTCACCAACATGAAGCCCAACGAGAGCGCCACCCTCGCCAACACCTTCATGCGCTCCTGCAACACCGGCTTCATCAAGCTCATCGACGAGGTCACCGACTCCTCGCTCACCGAGGAGGCCCAGGAGCGCTTCGGGCTCGGTCAGGACAACTGGCAGACGGGCATCGCCTCGTTCGACGGCAGCGTCCCCGCCTCCCCGGGGCCGGACCGCGCGGCCAACGCGATCGGGCAGGGCAAGGTCCAGATGAACCCGCTGAACATGGCCTCGGTCACCGCGACCGCCATCACCGGCGAGTTCCACCAGCCCTACCTGGTGCCGTTCGACCTGGACGGCCGGAAGCCGGCCACCGCCAAGGGGCTGCCGAAGAGCACCGCGTCCCAGCTCAAGCAGATGATGCGGCTCACCGCCACCCAAGGCACCGCCGTGAACGCCATGTCCGGGCTCCGCGGCGACATCGGCGCCAAGACCGGGTCGGCCGAGGTCGACGGGCACGAGGTCTCGGACTCCTGGTTCACCGCCTTCCGCGACGACGTCGCGGCGGCGGCCATGGTCCAGGGGGGCGGCCACGGCGGCGACGCGGCGGGGCCGATCGTCGCAGACGTGCTCCGAGTGGGCGGCTGACGCGGACCCGTGGCCACGGGTGGCCCTACTGTGGTCGCCGTTGCCGGAACCGGCACCCCAGGCACGCACGTCACTGAAGACACCGTAGTCGTCGAGGCACCGAGGAACGGGACACCGTGGGCAGCAGAAGGGCCGCCGCCGAGCGGCGCAGGACGAAACCCGCCGTGATCGGCAGCGTGGCCGCGGTGGTCGTGGCCGGTGCCGGCTTCGGTGCCTACGCGGTGTACGGCGGCGACGCGGGCGGCGAGGACACCGCACGGACGAAGTCGGCGGCGGCCGCCGAGAAGGTGAAGTCGGGTCCGCTGACGGCGGCCGAGGTCACCTCGACCGCCCAGCGGTTCCTGACCGCCTGGCAGAAGGGCGACGTGGCCGGGGCGGCCGCCGCGACCGACGACGCCGGGGCCGCGAAGGCCCTGCTCACCGGGTATGCCAAGGACGCCCACGTCAAGGACGCCACGTTCACCGCGGGCACCCCGGCCGGGGCGAAGGTCCCGTTCTCCGTGAAGGCCACCGTCGCCTACGAGAAGACGTCCGAACCGCTGGCGTACGACAGCGCGCTGACCGTCGTACGCCGGGCCGGCGACGGCGAACCCCGCGTCGACTGGCACGCCTCCGTCGTCCACCCGGAGCTGCGGGACGGCGACAGGCTGGTCACCGGCAAGGCCGGTGATCCGCCGGTGAAGGCGCTGGACCGGGACGGCGGGGAGATCACCGCCGCCGAGTACCCGTCCCTCGGCACCGTCCTGGACGGCCTGCGCGACAAGTACGGCAAGAAGGCCGGCGGCACCCCGGGCATCGAACTGCGCGTGGTGCGCGGCGAGAAGGCCGGTGACGGGAAGGGCGCGAAGGGGTCCGGGGCCGGCGAGGTCGCCGACAAGACGCTGCTGGAGCTGAGCAAGGGCACGCCCGGCACGCTGAGGACGACGCTCGATCCCGCTCTCCAGGCCGCCGCCGAGCAGCAGGTGGACGGCAAGAAGGGGGCGTCGGTCGTGCTGATGCGCGCCTCCACCGGCGAGATCCTCGCGGTCGCCAACGGCGGGCACGGCTTCAACACCGCCTTCCTGGGCTCGCTCGCCCCCGGCTCCACCATGAAGGTCGTCACCGCCTCGATGCTGCTCGAGAAGGACCTGGCGTCGGTGAACGAGAAGCACCCGTGCCCCAAGTACTTCACCTACGGCGGCTGGAAGTTCCAGAACGACGACAAGTTCGAGATCAAGGACGGCACCTTCAAGGCGAGCTTCGCCCGTTCCTGCAACACCGCCTTCATCAGCCAGGCCCCCGAGTTGAAGGACGACGACCTGACCCGGCAGGCCAAGGAGGTCTTCGGCCTGTCCATGAACAACTGGTCGGTCGGCGTGTCCACCTTCGACGGCCGGGTGCCGGTGCAGAGCAAGGCCCAGATGGCGGCCTCCCTCATCGGTCAGGGCGGCGTGCGGATGAACCCCCTGAACATGGCGTCGGTGTCGGCGACCGTGAAGTCGGGCAGCTTCCACCAGCCGTACCTGGTCGCCCCGTCGGTCGACGGGCGCAAGCTCGCCACCGCCTCGCGCACGATGTCGGGCAGCACCCTCGCCGCCCTGCGTGAGCTGATGTCCTACACGGCGGCGTACGGCACCGCGGCGGAGGCGATGGCCGGGGTGAGCGGGGACGTCGGCGCCAAGACCGGGTCGGCGGAGGTCGACGGGCAGGAGAAGCCCAACGGGTGGTTCACGGCGTACCGGGGCGACCTCGCCGCGGCGGGCGTGGTCCAGCAGGGCGGGCACGGCGGCGACACGGCCGGACCCATCGTCGCGGCGCTTCTGAAGGCGGGCGGCTGACGCGCCCGGAGTTCAGTGGGCCACCGGCTGGGCGGCGGGGGCCGCCTGGTGGGTGCGGCGCAGGAAGCGGATGAGCGCCTTGTTCTCGAACTGGACCACCGAGCAGCCCTGCGGCGAGTGGAACTCGACCACGGCCTGCACCCGTCCGCACGGCCACACCCGCACCTCGCCACTCCCGGCGGGCGCGCGCAGGCCCTGCTCCAGCAGCGCGCGGGGAAAGGTCCACTCGCGGGAGCGGGACGCCCGGCCGTCCCTCCCGGGCAGGGCGACGCACACCAGCGAGGGGTCGAGCTCGGGGTCGTAGCGCAGCACGACGGGTATCGCTCCGCCGTCGTCCTGGTCGGGGCGGTCCGCGTCCGTCAGGATGTGGGCTCGTGCGTACTGTTCGACTACGGACATGGGGTCGCCCCTTACGCTCTGCCACCTGTGATGAAGCTGTGGTTCCACCCCCACTCCAATGTCCCATATTTCCCGGCTCACGCCCCGATGAGCCGAATATCACATGTGAGGTCAGCCTTTACCTCGCTCTTGCGAACGAGTTGCAACTGGTCTCTATCATCGAACCGTGCATGTACCTGACGGATTCATCAACGCCCCGACCTCCGCCGTGACCGGGGTCGTCGCCGCCGGCGCCATCGCGGTCAGCCTGCGCGGCGCGCGCCGCGAGCTGGACGAGCGGACGGCGCCCCTGGCGGGGCTGGTCGCGGCGTTCATCTTCGCGGTGCAGATGCTGAACTTCCCGGTCGCCGCCGGGACCAGCGGACATCTGCTCGGCGGCGCGCTCGCGGCCATCCTGGTCGGGCCCTTCACGGGCGTGTTGTGCGTCTCCGTCGTCCTGCTCATGCAGGGCATCCTCTTCGCCGACGGCGGCCTGACCGCGCTCGGCGTCAACATCACCGACATGGCGATCGTCACCACGGTCGTCGCCTACGCCCTCTTCCGGGGCCTGGTGAAGGTCCTGCCGCGCACCCGGCGCTCGGTCACCGTCGCCTCCTTCGTCGCCGCGCTCGTCTCCGTCCCGGCCGCCGCCCTCGCCTTCACGGTCCTGTACTGGATCGGCGGCACCACGGACGTCGCCATCGGCAAGGTCGCCACCGCGATGATCGGCGTCCACGTGCTGATCGGCATCGGCGAGGCCGTGATCACCGCGCTGACCGTCGGCGCCGTCATCGCCGTACGCCCGGACCTGGTGTACGGAGCGCGCGGGCTCCAGCAGCGGCTGAAGCTGCGGGTGAACGGCGAGCTGGTCGACGCCCCCGGCGCCTCGGGCCCGGAACCCGCGCCCGTGCCCGTCGCCGCCCGCTCGCACCGCAAGGTGTGGATCACCGGCCTCGTCGCCTCCCTGGTCCTCGCCGGCTTCGTCAGCTTCTACGCCTCCGCCAACCCGGACGGCCTGGAGAAGGTCGCCGCCGACAAGGGCATCGACGAGAAGGCGAAGGAGCACGCCAGCGCCGACTCGCCGCTCGCCGACTACGGCGTCAAGGACATCTCCGACGCCCGGATCTCCGGCGGCCTCGCGGGCGTGATCGGCGTCGGCGTCACCGTCGTCGCGGGCAGCGCCGTCTTCTGGTCGGTGCGCAGGCGCCGCAGCGACGACGCCTCCCCGGCCAGTACGGAAACGAACGTCTGACGTGGGGGTGGGACACGCGCACCGGCTGTACCGGCACGGCCACTCCCCCGTGCACGGTCTGCCGCCGCACACCAAGCTCGCCGCCGCCTTCGCCTTCGTGGTCGTCGTGGTGTCGACGCCGCGCGAGGCGATGTGGGCCTTCGGCGTCTACGCGCTGCTGCTCGCCGCGGTGGCGTACGCGGCGCGCGTGCCCTCCGGCTTCCTGCTCAAACGGCTGCTGATCGAGGTGCCGTTCGTGGCGTTCGCGGTGCTCATGCCGTTCGTGGCGGAGGGCGAGCGGGTCGACGTGCTCGGCCTGTCCCTGAGCGTCAACGGCCTGTGGGGCGCCTGGAACGTCCTGGCCAAGGGCACCCTCGGTGTCGCCGCCTCGGTGATCCTCGCCGCCACGACCGAGCTGCGGGAACTCCTCCTCGGGCTGCAGCGGCTGAAGCTGCCCCCGCTGCTGGTGCAGATCGCGTCGTTCATGATCCGGTACGGCGACGTGATCACGGACGAGATGCGGCGGATGCGGATCGCCCGGGAGTCCCGGGGCTTCGAGGCCAAGGGCGTACGGCACTGGGGCGTGCTCGCCAAGTCCGCGGGGGCGCTGTTCATCCGCTCCTACGAGCGCGGCGAACGCGTCCACCTGGCCATGGTCAGCCGCGGGTACGCCGGTTCGATGCCGGTCATCGACGAGGTGACCGCGGACCGGGCGCAGTGGTCGTACGCGCTGGCCCTCCCGTGTGCGGCGCTCGTCGTGTGTCTGCTGGGATGGACCCTGTGACCGACCCAGTGACAGACCCCGTGACCGGCGCGCCCGCCTCCCTCGACGTCTCCGGCCTCGCCTTCGCCTACCCCGACGGGCACCAGGCCCTGTTCGGCGTGGACTTCTCCGTCGCGCGCGG